>OZ220702.1:1620000-4569088 GCA_965116645.1 Longimicrobiales bacterium
CCCGCGGGGTTTCATCTGTGGAACGCCGGGCAAGCCGCGGATGGTCCGTCCGCCCTGCTCCCCGGGTGCCTTCTTGTGCCGCTGGTCGCTTTCGCGGCCGTGGCCGGCCCGGGGACGCGGCCTGTGGGGGCGGGCCAGCCCCTTTCGCCAACCGGCACGCTGTCCATGCAGACGGGCGGGAGTTCGGTGTCGGCAGCGTTCACGAAGGCGGGCGGCCCGGCAGTCCGTGGACTGGAGTTTCGCTGCTTTCGGTCGGCGATGCCCGTGTGCCGGACGGCTGACGGTCCGGGCGGATTCCACTCCACCGCCGCGAGGGGTGCGGGTTTCTCCGGGCCGGACCGGCCGATCGGCCAGGGCGAGGCTTTCCTGTCGTCGCTGCTCCTTCCCGGACTCTCCCAGTACCGGCAGGGCAAGCGCCGGTGGATTGCCTACCTGGGGGTCGAGGTGCTCTTTGCGGGGCTCTACCTGGACGCCCGCGCCGATACCCGGGAACTCAGGACTGCGTACCGCGATTTTGCCTGGACGAGGGCACGGCTCGGATTCAGTGAGCAGCCGCGCCGGGACGGCGACTTCGAGTACTACGAGAGGCTTTCGAAATGGGCCGCGTCCGGTGCCTGGGACGCCGATCCGCAGCGGGACGGTCTCCAGCCCGAGACGGACCGGGCTACCTACAACGGCTCGATCTGGGCCCTCGCGGGAGAGATCTTCAACCTCGACCCATCGAATCCCGAGGTGTCGGCGGGCTATGCCGGGGCCCTGGAGTACTACCGCGAACGAGGCTACGGTCCCTCCCTGCTATGGGGATGGCAGGGGGGCAGCGATGACCAGGACGAGTTCCGCGACCTGATCAGGGACAGCGACAGGCGGGCGCGGGACGCTCGCCTCGGGCTGTGGATCGTCACGGCCAACCACCTCCTGAGCGCGATCGACGGCTTCGTCACGGCGCGGCTGGCTGCCTCGGCGCACACAGGCGCTCCGGCGCTGGTCGTGACTTTTCCTGTGCCGTAGCCGGGGCGGGGCGTTCACCTCGCCGGGGTCCTTGCCTATTTTTCGTGAGGTGCGGGAACCGCGATCCCGCACCTGCCACCAGGCCCACCGGCACCCGACCCGACCCCGAGCCCCGACCCATGGCACAGCTTCACGAACAGCTTCAGCGCCTCCAATCCGCCAGCCGGCGGATCGAGGAGCTCCGGGGGTATCTTTGACATCATCGGGCGCAGCGAGCGGATCGCGGTCCTCGACGAGGAGATGGCCAGCCAGGGGTTCTGGGACGACCGGGACCGGGCCCGCCGCGTGATCGCCGAGGCCAATGGGCTGAAGGAGTGGGTCGAACCGTGGCGGGGGCTCCGCGAGAAGGTCGGCGAGCTCGCGGAGCTGGGTGAACTCCTCAGCGATGAGGACGACGCGGACCTGCACCAGGAGTGGGAGGCCGAGATCGCCGTGCTCGAGGAGGGTGTCGGCCGGCTGGAGCTTCGCACCATGCTGCAGGGCGAGGACGACCACCGCGAGGCGATGCTCACCATCCACCCGGGCGCTGGAGGCCTCGAGTCCCAGGACTGGGCCGAAATGCTGTCGCGCATGTACATGCGATGGTCCGAACGGCGCGGGTTCTCGCTCAAGGTGCTGGACCTGCAGCCCGCCGAGGAGGCCGGTATCAAGAGCGTCACGCTGGAGATCGGCGGGGACCACGCCTACGGGTACCTCAAGGCGGAGAAGGGGGTGCACAGGCTCGTGCGGATCTCTCCCTTCGACTCCCAGTCCCGGCGCCACACCTCCTTCGCCTCCGTTTTCGTGTACCCGGTGCTGGACGAGGAGATCGAGATCGAAATCGACGAATCGGATCTCCGCGTCGATACCTTCCGGGCATCCGGAGCGGGGGGCCAGCACGTCAATAAGACGGACTCGGCGATCCGCATCACGCACCTGCCGACGGGGATCGTGGTCTCCTGCCAGCAGGAGCGGTCACAGCACAAGAACCGCTCCACCGCGATGAAGATGCTCAGGGCGGCGCTCTATCAGCGGGCTGCGGACGAAAAGGAAAGGGAAAAGCAGGCATTGGAATCCTCCAAGACCGAGATCGGATGGGGCAACCAGATCCGCAGCTACGTCTTCGCCCCGTACACGATGGTGAACGACCACCGCACCGAGACGAAGACCGGCAACGTTGGTGCAGTGATGGACGGCGCCCTGGATCCGTTCATCGAGGCCTGGCTCAAGAAGTTCGGCGGGGCGCGCGCGGGATGAGCCGCCGTCCCGCGGAAGAGATGTCCCGGGTCATGCGGACCCGGTTGGAGAAGCTCGAGGCCCTGGAGGCCAAGGGGATCGAGCCGTTTGCGTACTCGTTCGACGTAACGCTCCGGGCTGCCCCTTCCGTGGCGGCTTTCAAGGAGGTGGAAGCGGGCGGGTCGGCAGAGGCCGGACAGGCCCCGCAGGGGCGGTGGGCAGGCCGCTTGGTGGCTTTCCGCTCACACGGCCGGAGCGCCTTCGCCGACCTCGAGGATCATACCGGCCGCGTCCAGGTATACCTGAAACGCAACGTCCTCGGGGCGGATGCGTACGAACTCCTGGACCTCCTCGACCTGGGCGACTGGATCGGAGTGGAGGGCTGCCTCTTCCGCACCCGGGCGGGGCAGGTGACGGTTCGCGCCGAGGCGATCGAACTGCTTGCCAAGTCGCTGCGCCCGCTCCCGCTGGGCAAGGTGGAGGTCGACGCGGAGACAGGGGGGACGCGGACCTGGTCCGGCTTCGCCGACCGCGAAACCCGCTACCGCCAGCGCTACGCCGACCTGGCGGTCAACCCCCGCGTCCGCGAGGTATTCCGGGCCCGGGCGGCCGTCATCGCTACAGCTCGGAGCTTCCTCGATGACCTCGGCTTCCTGGAGGTCGAGACGCCCGTGCTGCAGCCCCTCTACGGCGGCGCCTCGGCCCGGCCCTTCGTTACCCGTCACAACGCGCTGGACCGCACCCTGTACCTGCGCATCGCGGACGAACTCTACCTGAAGCGCCTTATCGTGGGCGGCCTGGACCGGGTCTACGAGATATCCAAGGACTTCCGCAACGAGGGGATCGACCGCTTCCACAACCCCGAGTTCACGATGCTTGAATTCTACCAGGCGTTCGCGGACTACGAGGACATGATGGATGTGGTGGAACGGCTCTTCGTTGCGCTCGCCAACGCCGTCAAGGGAAACACGGAGTGCATCTTCCAGGGCGAGGCGATCAGCTTCGCGCGGCCCTTTGCCCGCATCTCCTTCGTGGACGCGCTCGCCGGCGCGCTGGGCGCCGATCCGACGGAGGCGCCGCCGGAGGAACTGCGGAGCCGGGCCGAGGAACTGGGGGCGGACGACCTTGAAGGGGCGGGGCGGGGCAAGCTGATGGACAAGCTGTTCGGGGAACTGGTGCAGCCCGCCCTGGTGCAGCCCACCTTCGTGCTGGACTACCCGCGGGAACTGAGTCCCCTGGCCAAGCCGAAGCGCGGAGCTCCCGGCCTGGCGGAACGGTTCGAGCTCTACGTCGCGGGCGAAGAGCTGGCCAACGCCTTCAGCGAACTCAACGACCCGCTCGCCCAGCGCGCCCGCTTCGAGGATCAGGCGGAGCTCCGTGCGGCCGGCGACGCCGAGGCACAGATGGTGGACGAGGACTACATCCGGGCGCTGGAGTACGGGCTGCCCCCCACGGGAGGCGTGGGCGTGGGGATCGACCGCGTGGTCATGCTTCTCACCGACCAGGCCTCCATCCGCGACGTGATACTCTTCCCGACGCTCCGGGAGGTGGAATAGTGGACCATCCGCAGACCCGGTCGCGCACGCGCTTCGCCTGGTTCCTGGCCGGACGGCTGAGGGCATCCCGCAAGCGCGGGCAGCTTCTGTCCTTCATCAGCTGGATCGCGCTGGGAGGAGTGGCGCTGGGGGTCACCGCCCTGATCGTGGTCATCGGGGTGATGACCGGGATGCAGAACGAACTGCGCAGCAAGATCCTGGGTTCCTACCCCCACATCATGATCCAGGAGGAGGGGACCTCTCTGCGGGTCGGCGACTGGGACCAGGTGGTCGGCCTGGTGGAGGGAGTGCCCGGCGTGGTCGCCGCCGGGCCGATCGGCTCCACCCGGGTCGCAGTGAAGAGAATCGACAGCGATTTCGTTCAGCAGATGGATCTCTACGCCGTCGATCTGGAGCGCGAAGGCCCGCCCGTCACCCCGATGGAGGACAGTCTCAAGGCGGGCCACCTTCCACTCGGCCAGGAGCGCGGAGAGCTGCCGGCGGTTGCGATCGGGAGCGTGCTCGCCAACCGCCTGGGGGTGTTCCCGGGCGACACGGTCACGGTGATCGTGATGGAGGAATTCCGGATGGGTCCGAATGGCTGGCTGCAGCCCCGCATGGAGCACTGGCTGGTGTCCGGGATCGTCTCGACGGGGATGTACGACTTCGACATCAGCCACGGATATGCCTCGCTGGACGACCTGCAGCGCCTCCTGCGGATGGATTACGAGACGGCGTCGTTCGTCGGGGTGCGGGTGGAGGATCCCTGGGAAGCCGAGGCGGTTTCCGTCCCGATCGAGGAGGCGCTGGGGGGTTGGCCCTACGTCGTGCGCACATGGACCGAGACCAACCGGCAGCTCTTCGCCGCGCTGCGGCTGGAGAAGCTGGGGATGGCGCTGATCCTGTCGCTGATCGTCCTCGTCGCCGCGCTCAACATCGCGGGCACGCTGGCGATGGTCGTGGTCAACCGCACCCGGGAGATCGGGATTCTCAAGGCGATGGGGCTGACGCGCAGGGATACGCTGCAGGCGTTCATGTTCCACGGCTTCTGGATCGGGTTTGTCGGAACCGCGGCCGGGATGGCGCTGGGGCTCACCCTCGCCTTTCTGATCGAGCGCTACGGCCTCATCCCCATTGAGCCGGACATCTACTTCGTCGACCGCCTGCCGGTGGCGCTGTCCGTCTGGGACATCGTGTGGATCGCTTCGCTGAGCCTGATCGTCCCGGTCGCGGCGACCGTATACCCGGCGCGCCAGGCGGCGTCGCTGGAGCCGGTGGAGGCGATCCGCAATGGCTGAGGTGGCTGGACGAAACTGTCACGCGGCGGTTGAGGCCCTCGCGCTGGAGCGGTCGTACAGGAGCGTGGCCGGCCAGGATCTGCACATTCTCAGAGGGCTGGACCTGCGGGTCGAAGACGGCGAGGCCGTAGCGATCATCGGCGCGAGCGGCTCCGGCAAGTCGACCCTGCTGCACCTCCTCGGCGCCCTCGACCGGCCCACCGCCGGATCGGTGCGGGTCGGCGGCACCGACATCGCCGAACTGGACGAGCAGGGAGCCGCCGCACTGCGAAACGACCGCATCGGGTTCGTCTTCCAGTTCCACCACCTGTTGTCCGACTTCACCGCGATCGAGAACGCCATGATGCCGGCGCTGATCCGGGGCGACGACCCGGCGTCGGCCAGCGCGAGGGCGGCCGAACTCCTGCACCAGGTAGGGCTCGACGAGCGCTTCGACCACAAGCCCAACGAACTGTCGGGCGGCGAACAGCAACGGGTGGCGGTGGCGCGCGCGCTCGTGAACCGTCCCCTCGTGGTCCTCGCCGACGAGCCCACCGGAAACCTGGACGCCACCCTGAGCGAAGAGGTACAGGACGTGCTCTTCAGCCTGGGGGACCGGCACCGGGTTGCGTTGGTGGTCGTGACGCACAACCATGAGGTGGCGTCCAGGGCGGAGAGGGTGCTGAGACTGATTGGAGGCGTGCTCGAAGATGTCTGAAGCACAGCGGGAGTGCGACGGCCCGGACTGCGGCAACCCGGCGGTCGTGCACTGGACCCAGGTCGTCAACAACGAGTCGTCGACCCAGTACCTGTGCAAGGAATGCGCCGCCGCAAAGGGGATCAGTACCGAGCCCCCGGCCGACCTGGATGTCTCCGACTTTCTCGCACAGCTCGAGCCGAAGGGGTCCCGGGCCCCGTCCGAGCCCTCGGAGGCCTGCAGCTTCTGCAGCCTGACCTTCGAGGACTTTCGCAACACCGGCCGTCTCGGCTGCTCGCACTGCTTCACCACCTTCGATGCGAGCATGCGCCGCCTCCTGAAGCGGATCCACGGCTCCAGCCAGCACGTGGGCAAGGTCTATCTTCCTCCCGACCCCGCGGCGGCCGACATCGACCGGCGCCTCGACGGTCTGCGCAGGAGCCTGCGGCGGGCGATCGAGGTGGAGGACTTCGAGCGTGCGGCCCTGCTTCGCGACGAGATCCGCGAACACGAACCGGGCGGCTAGGCGATGGACGACGCAGCGGCGATCTTCGATTTCGGCCTGGGCTGGCTGGACGCGGACGGTCCGGATTCGGACATCGTGCTTTCCGCCCGGGTCCGGCTGGCCAGGAACCTGCAGGGCCACCCGTACGTTGCCAGGGCAAGCGACGGACAGCGGGAGGTGATCTGCCGGACGGTCTCCAGGGCGTTCGGGAACACGTCGATGCACGGGCGCGCGGTCCTTCTGCGCATGACCGAGATGTCCGAGCGGGCACGCACGGTGCTCCTGGAACGGCGCCTCATCTCGCGGGAGATCGCCGGGCTTCGCAGCGGTCCCGACGGCGGGGTGGCGGTGGCGATCTCCGGCGACAGCCCGGTTTCCGTCCTCATCAACGAGGAGGACCACCTGCGGTTGCAGAGCCTGGTGGCGGGGCTGCGGGTGGCCGACGCCTGGGGCATGGTGGACAGGCTCGACGAGGAGCTCGGGCGCGGTCTGCAATTCGCCTACCATCACGAATTCGGCTACCTGACCTGCTGTCCGACGAATGTGGGGACCGGACTGCGCGCCTCGGCTCTGCTGCACCTGCCGGGGCTCGTGCTCACCAGGGAGATCGCCCGGGCGCTTCAGGGGATCTCCGAGGTCGGCCTCACCTTCCGCGGCCTCCACGGCGAGGGCTCCGAGGTGGTCGGCAACTTCTTCCAGATCTCAAACCAGACGACACTCGGCCAGAGCGAGGAGGATCTGGTCGAGCACCTGACCCGGGTCGTCACCACCGTGCTCGAGAAGGAGCGGCGGGCGCGGCAGGTGCTGCTCCGAGACGCCGGACCGGTGACCGAGGACAAGATCTGGAGGGCCTACGGTCTGCTCCGCCACGCCAGGGCGCTCGAGTACGAGGAGCTGATGAATCTTCTGTCGGGCGTGCGGCTGGGAGTGTCCCTGGAACTGTTGCCTTCGCCGAGCGTATATTCGCTCAACAGGATCATGATTCTGTCGCAGGCGGCCCACCTCGAAGAGGCGGCGGGTCGTGCGCTCACCTCTCCGGAGCGGCGAGCCCACAGGGCCGAGTACGTGCGCAGGGTACTGGCCGGAGGCGATGCGCCCACTTCCGGTCCGGGGGACTGATGGCCAAATTTGGTGCAGGACCGTGCACGGGTTTTGCCGAACGGAAGCTTCGGGGGGCCGACTGAAATGAACTACAACTTCAACTTCACCGAGCGGGTGCGGAAGGTCCTTTCCATGGCGCGGCAGGAGGCGATCCGGCTGCAGCACGACTACGTGGGCACGGAACACATCCTCCTCGGGCTGATCCGCGAGGGGGAGGGAGTGGCCTCCCACGTCCTGGGCAACCTCAGCGTGGACCTCGACCAGATTCACGAGCGGGTGACCGAATCGGTTCGCCAGGGCAAGGCGACCATCGCTCTCGGAGAGCTGCCGTACACCTCGCCGGCGAAGAAGGTCCTGGAGTTCGCCATGTCGGAGGCCCGTGAACTCAACCATTCCTATGTGGGAACGGAGCACCTTCTCCTGGGACTCCTGCGGGAGAGCAAGGGCATCGCGGCACAGGTGCTCAATTCACTGGGCGTTTCCATAGAGGAGGCACGCTCGGAGACCTTGAAGGTTCTGGGCTCGGACGTCAGTTCGAGCAGCCCGGCCGGACCGGCGGGCGGCGCCAACCCCGTGCCCGGCCCGGCCCCGTCGAGGGGCGACAAGAAGTCCAGGACACCTGCGCTCGATCACTTCTGCCGCGATCTCACCGGCCTGGCCCGGCGCGGCGAGCTCGACCCGACGATCGGGCGCGAGCAGGAGATCGAGCGCGTGACCGAGATCCTTTGCCGCAGAAAGAAGAACAACCCCGTGCTGATCGGCGAGCCCGGGGTCGGCAAGACCGCGATCGTCGAGGGGCTGGCCCAGCTGGTCGCCCGCGGCGAGGTGACCGAGAGCCTGTCCAGCCATCGTCTGCTGGCGCTCGACATGGCGGCGGTGATCGCCGGTACGAAGTATCGCGGCCAGTTCGAAGAGCGGCTCAAGGCCGTGATGAACGAGATCCAGAACAATCGCAACGTCATCCTCTTCATCGATGAGCTGCACACGCTGGTCGGTGCCGGCGCGGCCGAGGGCGCGATTGACGCGTCGAACATGTTCAAGCCGGCGCTTGCCCGCGGAGAGCTGCGGTGCATCGGCGCCTCGACGCTGAACGAGTACCGCAAGTACGTCGAGAAGGACGGGGCGCTCGAGCGCCGCTTCCAGCCGGTGATGATCGACCCGCCGACCGTCAAGGAGACCGTGCGGATCCTCGCCGGGCTCCGGGGGCACTACGAGGACCATCACAAGGTCACCATCCCCGACGACGCGCTCTCGCACGCGTCGCGGCTGTCGGACCGGTACATCACCGACCGCTTCCTGCCCGACAAGGCGATCGATGTGATTGACGAGGCGGGTGCCCGTGCACGCCTCGCGAGCCAGGTGCCTCCGGCCGAGGTGGAGGGCCTGAAGGCCGAGCTGGCCGAGGTCGCCAAGCGCAAGGAGGACGCGATCCGGGACCAGGACTTCGAGCGGGCGGCGCAGCTGAGGGACGAGGAACGGGAGATCCAGAAGCGTATCCGCGAGGAAAGGGCCGCCTGGAAGGAGGAACGCAGGCGCTTCCGGCCGGAGATCAGCGTGGAGGACATCGCATTCATCGTGAGCCGGTGGACGGGCATCCCCCTGACGCGGATCCGCGAAGCCGAGACGCAGCGTCTCGTGCACATGGAGGACGAACTCCACAAGCGCGTGGTCGGCCAGGACGAGGCCATCACGGCGATCGCGCGCGCGATCCGGCGCAGCCGCGCGGGGCTGAAGGACCCCCACCGGCCGATCGGATCGTTCATCTTCTCGGGCCCCACCGGAGTCGGCAAGACCGAGCTGGCCCGCGCGCTGGCGGAGTTCCTCTTCGCCGATCGCGAGGCGCTGATCCGGGTGGACATGAGCGAGTACATGGAGAGGTTCTCCGTCTCGCGCCTGATCGGAGCGCCCCCGGGTTACGTGGGCTACGACGACTCCGGAGCGCTCACCAAGGCGGTGCGCCGCCGGCCCTATTCGGTCGTCCTTCTCGACGAGATCGAGAAGGCCCACCCGGATGTCTTCAACATCCTGCTCCAGGTCCTCGACGAGGGTCACCTGACCGACAACTACGGGCGCAAGATCGACTTCAAGAACACCGTCCTCATCATGACCTCGAACCTGGGAGCGCGGAACATCGCCAGGGGCGGACTCGGTTTCCAGGCCGGGGACGCAGGCTCCAGCTACCAGGTCATCCGTGACAAGGTGGACGACGAGATTCACCGGGCCTTCAATCCCGAATTCCTCAACCGCGTGGACGACACGATCGTCTTCCACCCCCTGAGCCGCGACGAGATCGGGCAGATCGTCCACATCCTGCTCGGCGACGTCAGGGAACGGCTGGCGCGAAGGGAAATGACGCTGGTGCTCACCGACGCCGCAATCGATCTCCTGGTCACCCACGGATACGACGAGAGGTACGGAGCGCGACCGCTCAAGCGCGCGATACGGCGCTTCCTCGAGGATCCCCTCTCGGAGAGGATCCTCATGGCGGAATTCGCGGCGGGCGACGAGATCGAGGTCGACCGTTCGGAGGACGGAAGGCAACTCTCCATCGCGGTTGCCACTCCAACAAAGACATGAGGGATTCCCGCACGCCTCGCATCGCGCTGCGATGGATCGCCATCGTCGCCCTGGCGGCGGCGGCCCCGCCCGCGCATCTGGCCGGCCAGGCCACCGGTCAGGACGCCCTGGTGCGGATCGACTCCCTGGTCGCCCGCGGAATGGCGCGCCTGACGCAGGATGCGGTGATCGGGGCGGCGGGCATTCAGCCGGGGACGACCAACAGCTGGATCGACATCCAGCGGGCCATCAAGAACCTCTGGGCGACCGGGCTCTACGAGGACATCGCCTTCAGGCTGGACTCGTCCAGCGGGCGCAACGTCCTGATCCTCGATATCGTCGAGAGGCCGCTGGCCCGTTACATACGCATCACCGGACTGGAGAGCATCTCCCAGGGGAAGGTGTTCGAGGAGGCCGGACTCCAGGAGAATGCGCCGCTGTCGCGCAACGACGTCATCAGGGCGGAGACCTTCATCCGGGAGGAGCTGCGGCGCGAGGGGGTGCCGTTCGCGGTCATCCGCCGGCGGGAGCAGCCGGTGCCGGGCGACGAGGGCCGGGTGGACGTGGTCATCGAGGTCGAGGAGGGACAGCGCGTCACCATCGCTGAGGTGACCTTCGCCGGGAACGCGCGCTTCACCGACGAGGAGCTGCGCGGGGCGATGAGGACGAAGCCGGAGGGGTTCTTCTGGTTCCGCACCGGCAACTACGACGAAATCGACTTCGAGCTGGACCTCCTCGAATCGCTTCCGGCCTTCTACTTCCAGGCAGGGCACCTGGACTTCCAGGTCCTCGGGGACTCGCTGATCGTCGATCCCGTCAACGGGAAGGCGCGTCTGGAGATCCAGGTGGACGAGGGGGCCCGGTACCGGATGTCCGAACTCGAAATCGAGGGCGCCGATGCATTCGACGAGGAGATGCTGGCGGTGTACTTCGAGAACGAGTCGGGGGGCATCCTCTCGGCGCTGGGAGTCGGGAGGGGCGAAGCGGAGCACCCGGCCGGGCCGGTCTTCGATCTCGTCGATTTCCAGGAGGCCGCCCAGAGGGTTCGCGAACTCTATTCGAACGAGGGCTACTTGTATGCCCAGGTCGAACCGTTCTTCGAGAGGGCCGGCGAGGAGGTGGACGGGTATCCCACCGTGCACGCGCGGCTGCTGATCGAGGAGGGGCCGCAGGCGTATGTGCGCAACGTGATCATCCAGGGCAACGACTACACCTTCGACCGGGTGATCCGCGAGAAGATCTTCGTGCTCCCAGGGGACGTATACAGCCAGGCGCGCATCATCCAGTCCTACCAGAACATCCAGTCGCTGGGCTTCTTCGAGACCCCGATGCCGGCGCCGGACATCCGCCCGGATCCCGTGAGCGGAGACGTGGACATCATCTTCACCGTCGTCGAGAAGCAGACCGGAACGATGTCCTTCGGCACGGCGGTCGGGGGTGGCGTCGGCCTGTCCGGCTTTATCGGGTTCGACCAGCCCAACCTCCTGGGCCAGGGGAAGTCCGGGAGCATACGGTGGGACTTCGGCCGCTACATCAACAGCTTCACCCTCAGCCTGACCGATCCGGCGCTCTTCCAGTCGACCATCAGCGGTTCGTTCTCGGTATACAACTCCACCGACCGCTTCTTCCAGTTCGCCACCGGACGCCGGCGCCGGGCGGGATTCACAACCCAGTTCGGCGTACCCTTCTTCAACTCGCTGCAGACCCGGGTCTTCTTCGGATACTCGCTCTCCCGCACCAGGTACGAAGCGTTCAGCAACGTCGAGGACCGGACGCTCTTCGGGCTGCCTCCGGGGATCCTCAGCACCTTCTCGGTGGGGATCACGCGGACCACCCTGAACCACCCGCTGTTCCCGACCTCCGGGTCCATGCAGTCGTGGAACGTGGAGCTGAACGGCGGCCTGCTCGGGGGGCAGGGAGACTTCGTCAAGCATACCGGACAGGCACAGTGGAAGATTCCGCTCGGCCAGATCGGCGGGGGCGAGGGCATTTCCGGAGGCACGCAGCTGGCACTGGGACTCAGCGTCAGGGGCGGTGCCCTGTTCGGCGACGCGTCGAGGTTCCCCTTCGAGTCCTTCTGGCTTGGCGGGGTGCAGTTCGGGCAACCCCTGAGAGGGTATGACGAGACGACGATCACCCCGTTCGGCTACTTCCCCGAGCGGAACGCGGGGATCGCGCAGGTGGACCGTACCGGCAACGCGTATCTTTCGGCGACCGCCGAATACAACGCCGTCTTCGGCTCCAACATCGGGCTTTCCGTGTTCTACGACGCGGGTAACATCTGGCAGGGTCCCGGCGATCTCAATACGTCCAGGCTGTTCAGGGGCGCGGGCGTGGGGTTGCAGCTGCTCACGCCGTTCGGCCCGCTGGGGCTGGACTACGCGTACGGCTTCGACAAGGTGGACCCGGTTACCGGCCGCCCCGCGCCGGGCTGGCAGCTTCACTTCAAGATGGGGCCCAACTTCTAGTTCAGTCCGGAATACACCATCTTTAGTCAGGCTATCCTTACCTTACACAACCGCCGCTTCCCCGGGACGGAAGGCGGCACGATCAAATCGCACCGGAGGAATGGACGCATGAGTGTTTCTCGATTCGGCATGGCCGTGGTACTGACTCTCCTTTTCACGGCATCGCTCGACGCCCAGGCGACCAGGATTGGGTACATCCACGTCCGGGAGGTGATGGTACAGTACCCGCCCGCCCAGGCCGCCTTCGACCGGCTGGACGGAGCCAACGGCCGCTGGACCACCGAAATACAGACCCTCATCAACCAGCGGGACCAGCTCATCGCCGAGTATCAGCAGCAGCAGATGAACCTTACGCCGGAGGCGCGCCAGGCTCGTGAGCAGGAGATCGACTCGCGGATCCTGGCCGTCCAGACCCGGCAGAGCGAGATCGAGGTCGAGTTGCAACAGCTCCAGGACGAGGTGTTGCAGCCGGTCATGGACGAGATCACCGCGGTGATCGAGGAAATCCGGGTGGAGGGGGGCTATGCATTCATCCTGGATGCGGACGCCACGGGCAATGTGATCCTGGCCGCCGACGAGTCGCTGAACCTCACGCAGGAGGTTCTCAACCGGCTGGAGGAGAAGGGGGCGGCGGACGGCGACGATGAGGCCGGTTCCGGTCCCCTTGCCTGATACGGTCCGGCGGCGCGCCGGAAGGTGAGTTCGCGCGGGGCCAGGACGCTGACCCTGGCCGAGGCGGCGGAGGCGACAGGGGGGAAGGTACTGGGTGACGCACGGGTCACCTTCAGCCGCATCTCGCCGGTTCACGATGCAGGGCCGGGGGACCTCGCGCTCCTGGCGGACCGGCGCTACGCGGGTGGTCTGGAGGACTGCGGCGGAGGCGCGCTGCTGGTTTCAGACCCGCTGAGCGGCCTTCCCGGGGGGCCGCGCGACCGGATCGTGGTACCGGACGCGCACCGTGCCATGGTCACCCTGCTGGCCAGGATGTACGCCGTACCTCCACCGGAGCCGGGGGTGGACGCGGCCGCGGTCGTCCATGCGGATGCCGAAGTGTGCGCGACGGCGTCGGTGGGGCCCGGAGCCGTGATCGGCGCGGGAGCGGTTGTGGGGAGCCGAAGCGCGGTGGGGGCGAATTGCACGATCGGGGCCGGAGTCGAGATCGGGCGGGATTGCGTTCTGCTCCCGAATGTGACCGTCTACCCGGGCTCGGTTCTCGGTGACCGGGTGGTTGTGCACGCGGGGGCGCGCATCGGGGTGGACGGGTTCGGCTACGTTCTCGTCGAGGACGAGCACGTCAAGGTGCCCCAGGTGGGCGGGTGCGTGGTAGAGGACGATGTCGAGATCGGCGCGAACTGCACCATCGACCGCGGCTCGATCGGCAAGACCCGCATCGGTGTCGGCTCCAAGCTCGACAACATGGTGCACATCGGTCACAACGTGGTCATCGGTCCACGTTCGCTGGTGGTGGCGCAGGTGGGGATCGCGGGATCGACGCGGCTCGGCGAAGGAGTGGTCCTGGGGGGCCAGGCCGGCGTGTCCGGACACCTGAGTATCGGGGCCGGGGCGCGCATCGGAGCCCAGGCGGGGGTGATCTCCGACATCGCCCCGGGGCAGGAGGTATCGGGCTATCCGGCGCGGGACCACCGGGCCTATCTCAAGGCGATGGCGAACCTGATGCGGCTCCCGGGTGTTCTCAAGCGAGTGCGGCGGATCGAACGAAGATTGGCCGGCGACAAGTCGGAGTCCGGCGATTGATACGGTTCCACTCTGCAAACGCAACAGTCCCGCACGGTTGGGTTACATTACACTGACCATATCTGCGTTCACGGCCCCCCCCTCGAATGGCAAACGACTACCAGCACACCATCGCCGGCGAGTTCGAACTTGCGGGGATCGGCATCCACAGCGGGGAGGCTGCCAGCCTCAGAGCCAGGCCGGCGCCCGAGGGGGCCGGAATCTCCTTCAGGCGGACGGACCTGCCCGGAACGCCGGCGGTTCCGGCGCAGCTCGATCATGTGACCGGGACCGAACTCAGCACGAGCCTCGGGGTGGGGGACGCCCGGGTCGCCACCGTCGAGCACGTCCTCGCCGCGCTGTTCGCCTTCCGGGTGGACAACGCCGTGCTGGAGGTCAGCGGGGCGGAGGTTCCCATCCTGGACGGCAGCTTCGCCCCCTGGCTCGAGGCCCTGCGCGGGGTCGGGCGAGAGCGCCAATCGTCTGCGGCGACCGTGATCGCGGTGCGCGACGCTATCACCACGCAGGACGGATGTCAGGCCTCGTACACGGCACTCCCCCACGATGGCCTGCGGATCTCGGCCACGATTGATTTCGAACACGCGGCGATCGGTCGCCAGTACGGGGATTTCCGGCTCGATGGCGAGGGTTTCCTTGCGGAAATCTCCTGCGCGCGCACCTTCGGTTTCATGGAGGACGCCCCCGTGCTGCGCGAGCGCGGGTTCGCGAACGGCGCTTCCCTCGAAAACACGGTCGTGCTGGACGAGGAGAAGGTGATGAACGAACGGCTTCGCTACCCCGACGAATTCCTCCGCCACAAGGTCGGGGACATGGTCGGAGATCTGTCGCTCCTTGGGGGAAGACTCCGCGGCCATGTGGTGGCCGAACGTCCGAGCCACAAGGGGAACGTGGCGCTGGCGCGCGAGATACGCGAGCAGCACGACCGGGAGCAGCGCAGGAGCGTGATCGATGTGAGACGGATCATGGACTGCCTGCCGCACCGCTACCCGATGCTGCTGGTGGACCGGATCCTGGAGTTCGAGCCGCTCAAGCGCATCGTCGGGCTCAAGAACGTGACGATCAACGAGCCCTTCTTCAGGGGCCACTTTCCCGACCACCCCGTCATGCCCGGCGTCCTGGTGATCGAGGCGATGGCCCAGGTGGGAGGGCTGTTGCTGATGGACTCCGTGGACGACCCGGAGGGGAAGGTCGTGTACTTCATGTCGCTGAACAACGTGAAGTGGAGGAGGCCGGTAACCCCCGGGGACCAGGTGCTCTTCGAAATGGAGGTGGTGAACGTTCGGCGCATGGCCTGGAAGATGAGGGGGAAGGGCCGGGTGGACGGCAAGGTGGTGGCCCAGGCCGAGATGACCGCAAGGATCGTCGACAAGTGAAGCGCGTGGCCGAGGTGGCGGCGCCGGTCGTGATTCACGAGACCGCAATCGTGCATCCGTCGGCCGCGCTGGATCACGGCGTCGAGATTGAGCCCTTCGCGATCATCGGCCGCGGCGTGACGATCGGGGCGAACACGCGCATCGGCCCCAGGGTCTTTGTCGAGAAGGACACCACGATCGGAGGCGATTGCCGCATCGCCAACGGAGCGGTGCTGGGAACGGACCCCCAGGATCTCAAGTACGAGGGGGAACAGACGTTTCTTCACGTCGGGGACCGTACGGTCATCCGGGAATTCGCCACGCTCAACCGCGGGACCTCGGCGTCCGGGCGGACGGTGGTCGGCTCGGACTGTCTCCTGATGGCGTACACGCACATCGCGCACGACTGTGAACTCGGCAACCACGTGGTTGTCGCGAACGCCACCAACATGGCCGGCCACGTCACGATCGAGGACTGGGTGATCCTCAGCGGCCTGGTGGCGATTCACCAGTCCGTCCGGATCGGCTCATATGCGTTCGTGGGCGGCGCATCGAGGATCACGCAGGATATCCCACCGTTCTGCCGGGCGTCCGGCAATCCCACTCCCAAGCTGTACGGGCTCAACACGGTGGGACTCGAGCGGAGGGGCTTCTCTCCGGAGGTCCGCCGCTCCCTGAAGCGCGCCTACCGGCTCCTGTTCCAGTCGGGGCTGAACATCTCCCAGGCGATCGATCGGGTGGAATCCGATCCGGCTCTGTCCCAACCCGAGGTGGGCTATTTCCTTGACTTCATCAGGAACAGCGAGCGCGGCATCACCTTCTGAGCGCCCGTGCGGCGCCCCGGGGCCGAGGATCGGCGTGGTGGGTGTCGGGGCGTTCGGTCGCCACCATGCACGCGTGGCGCAGGGACTGGCGGGTGCGGCCTGTTCGGGGATCCAGGATGTGGACCGCGACCGGGCCGAAGCCGTGGGGCGGGAGGTTGGGGTGCGGGTCATGCGCTCGCTCGACGACCTCCTGGCTGCGAGCGACGGGGTGGTGGTGGCGGTTCCCACGACTGCGCACGAGGAGGTCGCGCGGGCGGCGATCCGGGCCGGAGTCCACGTGTTCGTCGAGAAGCCGCTCGCCCCCGACATCGAGAGCGCCGACCGCATCCTGGAGGAGGCCCGCGCACACGGCGTTCTCGTGCAGGTCGGGCACGTGGAGCGGTTCAACCCCGCGCTGGTGGCGGCGAGACCCTACCTCGACCGCCCCCTCTTCGTGGAGTCGCACCGGCTCGGGCCCTTCGCTCCACGGTCGCTTGACGTAGCGGTAGTCCTCGACCTGATGATCCACGATGTGGACCTTCTCTGCAGCCTCGTGGGGAGACCGGTGACCGGGCTGGCGGCGGCGGGCGTTCCCGTGCTGTCGCGCCACGTGGACATCGCCAACGCGCGGGTGAGCTTCGAGGGGGGCGCGGTGGCCAATCTGACTGCGAGCCGGGTCTCGCTGTCGAGGGTGAGGAAGCTCCGCGTGTGGCAGCCTTCCGGCTATCTTTCGCTTGATCTGGCAGTCGGGAAGGGCGAGTTCTACCGGCTGAAGAACGGCGTTTCGGTGCTGGACGGGGTGTCGCTGCCCGAGGGCGTGCCGGCGCTTGCGGACCTTGGGTCGGTTGTGGAGCGGGTCGCGATACGGGGAGACGGCACCGAGCCGCTTGCCGCCGAGTTGTCCGCGTTCCGCGATGCCATTGCCGGGCTGGCGCCACCTCCGGTCACGGGCGAAGATGGACGCAGGGCACTGGAGCTTGCACTGGCCATCGAACAACAGATCGAGGATCATGTCGCTAATACGCGTGCGGAGACAGCGTAAGCGCGAGTGGATCGACGCCAAGAAGGGGCGATCCCCGGGAACGCTCCTCGTGCTGCTTGCGCTCGTTATCGCCATCATCTGGTATCTCGGGCGGACCTTCTGACCACGGTGGCTTCGGAAGCCGCACCGCGCACTCCGGCGCCGCCTTCGTCCCCCGGGCAGGGCTCGTCCGGGGCCCGGGTTCCGTCTGCCGCGACCGGTACGCCCCGGCGCATCAGGGTCATGATGCTCGCGGGGGAGGCTTCGGGGGACGCGCACGGGGCAGGGGTGGCGCGCGAGATCGGGCGCCGGTGGCCGGGCGCCGAGATGGTGGGGCTGGGGGGAGAGGAGATGGCGCGGGCGGGCGTGGACATTCTGGCGGGACTGGACGAGCTGTCGGGGATGGGATTCGCGGAGGTGGTGAGGCGGCTTCCCGCCTTCCAGCGGCTGGAGCGCCGGGTGAAGGGGATCCTGTCGGAGGGAGGGATCGACCTCGTCCTGCCGATCGACCATCCGGGTCTGAACATGCGGCTCGCCGCGCATGCGGCCCGGGCGGGGATTCCCGTGCTCTACTACATCGGTCCGCAGGTGTGGGCCTGGAGGGCGGGACGCGCGCGGCGGCTGGCCAGGATCGCGGACCGGATCGCCCTGATTCTGCCCTTTGAGGCCCGCCTCTACCACGCGCACGGCGGGCGGGCCGAGTTCGTGGGCCACCCGCTCCTCGACGAGACGGCCGAGGCGGACCCGGTCGCGCTCGGCGACTCCCTCGGCGTCGACCGGTCGCGCCCCGTGCTGGCCTTGTTCCCGGGATCCCGCCTGCAGGAACTCGAGCGGCACGCGGAGCCGTTCACCGGGGCCGCCCTGGAACTCGGACGGCGCATCCCCGGTCTGCAGGTCGTCGTGAGCAAGGTGCCGTTCCTGCCCGACTCAGCGTACCGGCCGTTTCCCTTTCCGCGGACATCCGACGCGGCCGGTTTGAGGGAACTCGCGACCGCGGCGCTGGTGAAGTCCGGCACCAGCACCCTCGAGGCGGCGCTGGCGGGCACCCCGTTCGCAGTCGCATACGTCACGCACCCGCTTACACACCTTCTGGCGAAGCGCCTGGTGCGCGTTCCCCACGTGGCTCTCGCCAACCTGGTGGCGGGACGGCGGGTGGTCCCCGAGTTCATTCAGCGCGAAGTGGTTCCGGACGCGCTGGCGGATGCGATCGAGCCGCTCCTGGACGAATCGTCTCCCGAACGCCGAACGGTCCTCCGCGGCCTTGCGGAGGTGCGCGTGGCGCTCGGCACACCCGGCGCGGCCGTCCGGGTGGCGGACCTCGTCGAGGAGCTCCTGGTGCCGCGCGCCGGCGACTGCCGCCCGGCCACGGGCGAGGGAGGCACGACGTCCAACGGGGACGGCGCGGCGCCGGCATGACTCCGGAGCGGCTGCGGCGCGGGCTGGCCGATCTCTGGTCCTCCGCCGACCCTGGCGCCGCCGGGAGGATGGTCCGCGCGCTGCTGGCCGCGGCCGGGCTTCCCTTCCGCCTTGCCGTCGCTGCGAGAAACGCCCGCTACGACCGGAGGCCACCCGCACCGGCGCGCATTCCTGTGGTGTCGGTCGGCAACCTGACGGTCGGGGGGACGGGGAAGACTCCGGTGGTGCGTTGGCTGGCGGAATGGTTTCGCGAAGCGGGGTTGCGCACCGCGGTCGTCGTGCGCGGCTACGGTGCCGATGAGGTGTCGCTCTACCGGCGCTGGTTCGGCGACGAAGCCGTCTTCGTCGGGCGCGACCGCACCGCGCTGGTCGCGGCCGCCGCCCGGCAGGGGCATCAGCTGGCGGTCCTCGACGATGGGTTTCAGCACCGCAGGTTGCACAGGACACTGGACCTTCTCCTGGTGGCGGCGGAAGACCCGTGGCCGGTGCGGATGCTCCCCGGGGGTCCCTACCGGGAGCCGCTCGCGTCGGCCCGGCGCGCAACGCACCTGCTGGTCACGCGCAGGACCGGGTCCCGGGAAGTGGTGGCGGCCTGGCGGGGGCGCCTGAGATGCGCCGCGCCGGGGGTGCCGGACCAGGTCGTCGAGCTCCATATGGGGGGGTGGCGCGATCTGGAAGGCGCCCCTGCCGAAGCTCCGGAGGGCGACGTTCTGGCCGTCTCCTCGATCGCTCGGCCGCGGACCTTTCTTGCCGGACTGGAGGCGCTCCTGCCCGACGTGCGGCCCGAACTTGCCGCATTCGCCGACCACCATGCGTACACCGCCCGGGACGTAGCCGCGCTCCTGGACCGGCGCGGCGGCCGGACCGTAGTGTGCACGGCGAAGGACGCCGTGAAGCTGGCGTCCTTCGCGGAGATGCGTCCCCACTGCGTGGTCGTCGGCTTCCGTGTCGCCGGCGACCCCGGGGAGCCGCTTCTGAGCGCCCTGGCCGAGGTGAGCGGATGCGCATCTCGGTAGTGGCGGTGGGGAAGCCCGGCGCTCTGGCGCCCTCGATCCGGGACTACGAGGAGCGGGCGAAGCGCTACTGGCGCCTGGAGGTCGCCGAAGTGCCGCAGGCGCGCCGGGGCGGGGCGCGGGAAGTGCGCGCCAGCGAGGCGGGGAGCATTCGCGGCCGTCTGCAGCCGGACCACGTCACGGTGGCCCTGACACGGGAGGGGCACTCCCTCCCGTCGGTCGCCCTGGCGAGGTGGCTGGAGCGGCACACCTGGGGGCCGGCACGGGGCGTGCACTTCCTCATCGGGGGAGCGTTCGGGCTCGAAGCGGGGCTTCGGGAAGAGTGCGACCTCAGGTTGTCCCTTTCCCCGTTCACGCTTCCCCACGACCTTGCCCGGCTGGTGCTCGCCGAGCAGCTGTACCGCGCGGGCACGATCCTCAGAAACGAACCCTATCACAAGGGAGCCGAATGACGAAGGGCCCCCTACCGTGGTTCCGGGACTGGTTCGGCGCCGAGTACCTGGCGCTCTATCCGCACCGGGACCGCGCCGAGGCCCGCCGGGCCGTCGACCTCCTGCGCCAGGAGACCGGTCGAGAACCCGGAACGCGGGTCCTGGATCTCGGTTGCGGCGCGGGCCGGCACCTCGTGGAGCTCGAGGACATCGGGTATCGCGCTACCGGGCTGGACCTGTCGATGCGCATGCTGGAGGCCGCTGCGGAGGTGGCCGGGGCAGGCGGTCTGGTGCGCGCGGACATGCGGCTTCTGCCGTTCGTCTCCGGCTCCTTCGATGTGGTGACGTCCTACTTCACCTCCTTTGGCTATTTCGACCGCGAGCACGAGGATCTTCAGGTGCTCCACGAGGTGCGCCGGGTCCTGGTTTCCGGAGGCACGTTCCTGCTTGACTTCATGAACGCGGACCACGTGGTCGCCAATCTGAGGGGCGAGGACAGGCGCACGGTCTCGGGTGTGGAGGTGGTTCAGGAGCGTAGACTGGCGGCGGAAGGAAGGATCGTCGAGAAGAGGATCACGGTCGGAGCCCGGGAGGGCCATGCCCGCCGTAGATTCGTCGAACGGGTTCGCCTGTATCGACCCGGGGAGCTGGAGGCGCTGCTGGCGCGCGCGGGGCTGGCTCCCGGGGCGCGCTTCGGCGGATACGACGGCATGCCCCTCTCGCGCTCGTCGGCGCGCTGCATCATCCTGGCCGAGGCACGCCGGTGATGCGCCTGCTGTCCATGCCGCCCGGCGGATCCCGGCTCGTCCGGGACTACCTGGCCGGGGCGCCGCAGACCGTTCCCTTCTATCGCGGGTCCCCCTTCGAAACGGCTACCTACCGGCGGAAGGCGGCTGAGCTGGATCGGACCACGGGTCCGGGTATGCGCGAGGCGGCCGCGAAGATCGTCCGGCCGGCGGGTCCCGCCGCCCGGCAGGCCCTCCGGGAGGTACTTCGGCAGGAGGGGTACTTCGTGACCACGGGCCAGCAGCCGGGGCTCCTCGGAGGGCCGCTCTACAGCCTCTACAAGGCGCTGACGGCCGTGAGGCTGGCGGACGACCTCACCATGGCCCTGGAGCGGCCGGTAATGCCGCTCTTCTGGGTCGCCTCGGAGGACCACGACTGGGAAGAAGCCAACCACGCGCACGTGATCGACGAGTCAAACCGGCTCCGGCACCTCACGCTGGGGTCCAACCCCGGTGCCGTCCCGCGCCCGTTGGGACGGATCCGCCTGGGGGAGGGTATCGTGGATGTCGTGGACCGGCTGGAGGGGTGCTTTCCGCGCAACGACTACCACGCCGGGTACATGGACCTCGTTCGCGGCACCTTCAATCCGTGGGCGACGATGGCCTCCGCCTTCTCCGATCTGATGGCGGAGCTTCTGCGGGACACGCCGGCCGGGCTCATCGACGCCGCCCATCCCGCGCTGAAGGAGGCTTCACGGCCCATACTTCGCGCGGAAGCCGAGGATCCGGTCGCCTCCGAGGAGGCCGTCCGCGAGAGCTGCGACGCGCTCACCGGCCTCGGATACGCGCTGCAAGTACCGGTCATTCCCGGAGCGGTCAACCTCTTCACCGATCTCGGGGAGGGACGCGACCGCCTGCAGCGGTCGGGCGGCGGCTTCATCCGCCGGCGCTCCGGGAGAGCGATTTCGAAGCGCCGCCTGATGTCGCTGATCGAGGATGTTCCGGACCAGGTGTCGCCCAATGTCCTCCTGCGGCCCGTCGTCGAGAGCTTCGTCTTCCCGACGCTTGCCTACGTCGGCGGACCGGGTGAGCTCGCCTACTTCGGGCAGCTCTCCGGGCTGTTCCGGCGCCACGGAACCGGTGTGCCGGTGGCGGTTCCGCGGGCGTCGCTGATGGCGGTCGAGACCAAGGTGTCCAAGGTTCTGGCGAAGTTCGAACTGGAGGCCGGCGATCTGCGCCGCAGCGATGCATTGTTGAGCCGGTTTGCCCGGGAACAGATCCCCGCGGACGCGCAGCGGGCGCTGGGGCGCTGGCGCGAGGCCGTGGAATCGGTGGCGGACGAGCTGGAGGGGATCTCGGCCGGGATCGACGCGGGCCTGGCGGGGTCGGTCACCAGGGCGCGCAACGCGGGCCTCTCCGCCCTCGCGACGCTGGAGAAGAAGATCGTGCGCGCGGTCAAGCGGCGCAGCGAGACGACCGCGGCCCAGATCATGAAGGCGGCCGTGAATCTCTGGCCGGACGGCAAGCCCCAGGAGCGAGTGCTCGCGCCGTTGCAATACCTGATGCGTTACGGCCCGGAATTCACACGGTCCGCCCTGCGGGAAGCCCGGGTGGAACTGGACAGGGGAACTGCGTAGCTTTCCCGCATGCCTTCCGCAGTAATCCTCATCGCCTTCATCGTGCTCATGATCCCGATCCTGGCGATCGTGCTCGACTCCGACCTCGGCAAGGCGATCGCCAGGCGACTGGAACGGGGCAGGCTCAGTGAGGGGGGCGAGCACGTGCACGACCGGCTGGTCTACCTCGAGAGCGAACTCGACCGCCTGGGGAAGGATGTGGAGCGCCTCGAAGAGGAGAGCCGGTTCCTCCAGAACCTGCTCGCCGAGGGGCCCGGGTCCGGTCGGCTTCCCCCCGCCGACGCGGCCACCGGCGGTCGGCCCGGCGCTGATGGACCGACCGGCGATCAATCCGGCGGCGATCAGGGGAAACCGGGCCTGTCTGCCGCCAGCCGGGCGGCCGATCGCGGATCCTCCTCCGGCTAGCATTCCATGGACAGTCCCCGCGTAGCACCGAGGGCGGTGAGGCGCCGGGTCGGCAAGGCGCGCTCCAGGGGCGCCGGTCCGGGTTTCCGTCCGCGTCCGGCCCCGTAGGATGGCGGCGCCCAGGGTTGCCGCCGGGATCCTCGTCAGCCGCCTGCTCGGGCTGGTGCGAGACCGTGCCGTTGCCCACTACTTCGGCGCCGGGGACCTCGCCGATGTCTGGAAGGCCGCGCTGAGGATCCCCAACGTCCTCCAGAACCTCCTGGGCGAAGGGAGTCTGAGCGCTTCGTTCATCCCCGCGTACGTCCGGCTCCTGGAGGAGGGCCGTGAAGAGGAGGCCGGGCGGTTGGCCGGAGCGGTGCTGGGCCTTCTCGCGCTTGCCGCCGGCGCGCTTGCCGCCGTGGGGGTTCTGGCGGCACCACTGATCGTGTCCGTCGTCGCACCGGGCTTCGCCAGCGACGGACGGGCCGATCTGCTGGTCCCGCTGCTGCGCGTGCTCTTTCCCATGACCGGCGTGCTGGTCATCTCCGCGTGGGCGCTGGGGATCCTCAACAGTCACCGCCGCTTCTTCGTCTCGTACGTGGCGCCGGCACTCTGGAACCTCTCGATGATCGTCACGCTCCTCGTTGCAGGCGGACGGGGGCTGATGGAGCTGGACCTGCTGGTCGCCCTGGCCTGGGGCGCGCTGGCCGGAGGCGCGCTGCAGCTGCTCTTCCAGCTCCCGTTCATGGCCGGGTACCTCAAGGGCATGGTTCCGTCGCTGGGACGGCGGGTCGCGGCCGCAGGAGTTGTCGTTCGCAATTTCGTTCCGGTGATGTTCGCCCGGGGTGCCGCGAACCTGAGTGGGCTGCTCGATCTGTGGCTGGCCTCGCTGCTTGCCGCCGGCGCGGTGAGCGCCATGACCTACGCCCAGACCTTCTATCTGCTTCCGATCTCCCTCTTCGGCCTTTCCATCGCCGCCGCGCAGCTTCCGGAGCTGTCGCGGGACCGTGCCGCGGCTGCCATCGACAAGGTGCGGGCACGCACCGGTCAGGCGGTGGGCACGGTCCTCTTCTGGCTGGTCCCGTCGGCGGCCGGGTACGTGGTCTTCGGTCCGGAAGTCATGGGGATCGCATATCAGACCGGCGAATTCACCGAGGGTGATGCGTTGGCGACCGGGCTCATCCTCGCCGTGTACGCCGCGGGCCTGCCGGCCACGGGCACCTCCCGGGTCCTCTCGTCCACATTCTACGCCCTGGGCGACACCCGGACTCCGGCAAGGATCGCCTACGCGCGCATCGCGGTCTCGGCGGCCATCGGGGCGTCGGTCATGTTCCCCCTGGACCGGCTCGCGGCCGGCGGTCTCGGGATGGGAGCGGCGGGACTCGCCGCCGGCGCGTCGGTGGGGGCGTGGCTGGAGCTGCTCCTGCTGCGAAGGAGCCTGGCGGGGCGGTTGCCGGGGCTCGCGCTTGGCGGCCGCAGGGTGCGGGGCTGCATCCTGGCTGCGGTGGTGGCCATCGCGGCAGGGCTGGTGCCCGCGACGCTGCTGCCGCCGCTGCACCCGGTCCTCGCCGGCAGTGCGACGCTGCTCGCGTTCGGTATCGTGTACCTCATTGTCGCCAGCCGGCTCGGCGCGGCCCCGGCCACGGTGGCGGCACCGCTCCGGCGGCTGTGGGGCCGCGGCCGCGACGGAGGGGGGAGGGGAGGCTCCGAATAGCCATGAAGCGCGGAATCCCCTTCGATCCGGCGCATACTGCGGGGCTGCCCGCCGAGCCCGGGGTCTACCTCTTCCACGGTGCCCGGAGCGAGGTGCTCTACGTGGGGAAGGCCAAATCGCTGCGTCACCGCGTGCGTTCCTACCTCGCGCGGGGCACCGGCACCACCGTCCGCATCCGCGAACTGGCGCGGCAGACCCGGCTGGTGGAAACGCTGGTGATGGGATCGGAGGCGGAGGCGCTCATCCTCGAGGCCAACCTCATCAAGGAGCACCAGCCGCGCTTCAACATCCAGCTGCGCGACGACAAGAAGTACCCGTACATCAAGGTGACCGTGAAGGAGCCCTTCCCCAGGGTGTTCGTGACTCGCCGGGTGCGCAGGGACGGGTCGAGGTACTTCGGCCCCTTCGTGTCGGTCGGACGCGTGCGCCGGGCGCTGGAAGTCGTCAAGCGCCTGCACGGGATCCGTTCCTGCCGCTACGACCTGCCGCGCGAGGCGCCCGTGCGCCCGTG
The DNA here is from genome assembly GCA_965116645.1 of Longimicrobiales bacterium. Taxonomy (GTDB): domain Bacteria; phylum Gemmatimonadota; class Gemmatimonadetes; order Longimicrobiales; family Gaopeijiaceae; genus Bin94. Next base: position 1,645,125 of record OZ220702.1, read on the forward strand.
CCTGGATCACCACATCGGCCGGTGTGCGGCCCCTTGCGTGGGACTTCAGTCCCGGGAGGACTACCGGGAGATGGTGGACACGGTCATGCGGATCCTCGCGGGCGAGGTAGCCATGCTTCAGGCAGAGGTTGAAGAAGACATGCATAAGGCTTCCGATGCCATGGACTTCGAACGTGCCGCCAGACTGCGTGACATCCTTGCCGGGCTGACCGCGATCGCCCGGCAGCAGCGGGTTCAGACCGTCGGGGGAGGCGACCAGGACGCGGTGGGCGTGGCCCGTGACGGTCCGGTGGCGGTCGCGGTGGCGCTACGGATCCGGGGCGGTGTGCTGATCGGCCGCGACACCCACACCATGACCGGCATCGAGGAAGCATCGGACGACGAATTGCTGTCACGCTCGGTCACGTACTCGTATCTGTCGAGCGGCACGGCGCCCCTGGAACAGCTCCCGCGCGAGATTCTGCTGCCGTCCGCCTTCCCCGATCTTCCCCTCGTCGCGGAGGTGCTCGCCCAGCGGATCCCCCGCGGCGTGTCGCTGCACGTGCCCCGGCGCGGCGCGAAGGTCCGGCTGGTCGAGCTGGCCGTCGCCAACGCGCGCCACGCCCTCGCCGACCAGGTGCGCAAGGGCCAGGCGGCGCAGCCGCGCCCGGACGACATCCTCTTCGAGCTTCAGGACTTCCTGGGCCTGAAGGTCGTGCCGCGCCTGATCGCCTGCTTCGACATCTCGCACACCCAGGGGGCCGAGACGGTCGCGGGTGTCGCCGTGTTCCTGAACGCCGAGCCGAAGCGCCCGGGGTATCGCCACATGAGAATCCGGGGCGAGTGGGCCAACGACGACTACCGTTCGATGGCCGAGGCCGTGTCCAGGTACTTCAAGCGCGAGAAGGACGGGGAGGGCCCGCTCCCCGACCTGGTCGTCATCGACGGAGGAAAGGGGCAGCTCGCCGCCGCCGGCCGAGCGCTCGGGGAGGTCGGACTGGGCGATATCCCTCTCGCCGCGCTGGCGAAGCGGGATGAGGTGGTGTTCCTACCGGGGAGGCGGGAGGGAGTCTCGATCCCCAGAACCGCCCGCCCGCTGCACCTCCTCCAGCGGATCCGCGACGAGGCGCACCGAATTGCGGTCAGCTACAACCGCAAGCTGCGAACCCGGCGTACGGTCCGCTCCGCGCTGCGCGACATTCCGGGGCTGGGGCCCAGGCGGGAACAGGCGCTGCTGTCCCGCTTCGGCTCGCTTCGGGGGGTCAGCGAAGCCTCGGCGGCCGAGATCGGCCGGATACCGGGGTTCAGCGAAGCGATGGGCGCGAAGATCCTGACCTGGCTGGGGAAAGGGGGCCGCTAGCGGCCTGACTTTGACCCGCCTCCCGGTGGTCCGTATAATTCTGTTGGGCAGGAATGTTCTGCCGTGCCCGGGCAGGGTGCGGCGCTCAAGGGTTCCACTTCAGGAGGAATGTCGTGGTCAGATCTCGGTTCGGACTTGTGATGTTGGCGGCGGGCACGGTTCTGCTGGCGGGCTGCGCCGCCGGCGCCGGTGGTGGTGGGGGTGGTGGGGGGATGGGTGGCGGTGCCGCTGCCGGGGGAGCGGGGGGAGGGGGGGGCGGGTCGACCTCGCGCCCCAGGGACACCGGTAACACCAACACTGCGACGTTCCTGCTCGCGCAGGCCCAGGGTGCCGAGGACGCCGCCGAAAGGTACCGGAGCGCACTGGAGGCCGCGCTCCGGGCCGTCGACGAGAATTCCTCCAATCCGCTCGCCCACCTGCTGGTGGCCCGCGCCTACCTCGGGCTTGGCCAGGGGCAGCCTCCCGACTCGATGATCACCACCTACCTCGCCTTCGACGAGGCGCTCACCACGGCGGAGGAACTGTGGCCGACGTACCTCGAGGAGACTGTGATCGACCGCGAGAATGCGTGGATCAACCTCTTCAACGGCGCGCTGGATCCCCTGGACGCAGGCGATACGGAGCTGGGCATCCGGATGCTCGAAACCGCCGAGGCCGTCTTCAGGGGGATGCGGCCCGAAGCGCTGCACAATCTGGGTGTCACCTACGGGAACGCGGGACGCTTCGACGAGGCCATCGATGCCTACCAGGGCGTGCTGGACGTCATCCGCAGTCGCATCTTGGAGGTAGACAGTGCAACCGCCGCGAGCTGGAGGGACCGTGAACAGAACGCCACCTTCAACCGGGCCAACATCCTGACCCTCGCCGAGCGTTACCCGGAGGCCGCCGCGACCTACGCCGAATACCTGGAGTCGGTCCCGGGGGACGTGCAGGCTCTTTCGGGTCTCGCGGGGGCGTTGGCCAGCGGCGGCCAGGCGGACTCGGCGCAAGTCATCTACAACAGTCTCCTGGACGCGACGGGCCTCGGTGTCAGGCAATACCTGGACATCGGCGTGGGCCTCTACAGGTCGGCCCAGAGTGTCGACACCGCGGTCGTCGATCCCAGGCCGATCTTCGCTCAGGCGGCCAGGGCATTCCGGATGGCGGCGGACATCGCTCCGGAGAGCCGCGACGCGGTCTACAACATGGGTCAATCGCTTGCCGAGGCCGAGGACTGGGAACAACTGATGCCGGTCACCGACCGTCTGATAGAGCTGGATCCGTATAACCCGCAGACCTACCTGCTGCGCGCACTCGCCCTCAATGGTACCGGCGCCCAGGAGGAGGCGATCACGGTGTACACGCAGGGCGACAGCCTGGACTTCACGCTCGGGTATCCCCAGCCCTCGCTGACGCCGCGCACGGGAGGCGGCGCCGTCGCGGCCGTGCTGCTAACCAACAATTCGCTGGAACCGGGCACGACGGTGCGGGTCCGGGTGCATTTCAGCGGGGAAGATGGCAGCGAGGTCGGTACGGTCGACGTGCAGGTCCCGGCCCCCGATCAGGGCGTGACGGTGCCCTTCGATGCCGACCTGGTCAGCCGGGATGTGGTCGTGGGGTACTACGTCGAAGTGCTCGGTCCCCGGTAGGGACCGGGGAGGGAGCACGGTCGCGGGAGTAGCTCAGGTGGTAGAGCATCAGCTTCCCAAGCTGAGGGTCGCGGGTTCGAGTCCCGTCTCCCGCTTTTGGCTGTCCGCCCGCCTGGCGCCGGGGCAGCGGCTTCCCAACCGGTGGCAGGCGACGGGGGAGGCGCCGGATCGTGGTGCGAATCGCAGAAGTCGGTGAAGGCTCGATCGCGGAGGCGCTGGAGCTCCGCATCGGCAGCCGGATCCTGACCGTCAATGGCGCCCGCGTGCGCGACGGGATCGACTTCGCTTTCCTGACCGCCGAAGAGGAACTCGAACTCGAGGTCATCGACCCCGGCGGGACCGCGTTCGTCTGCGAGATCTCGCGGGGCGCTTCCGAAAGCCTCGGCATCGTTCCGGCGCCCGACAAGATACGCGAGTGCGCGAACGAATGCGTCTTCTGCTTCATCGACGGGAATCCACCGGGGGCGCGCGACCCGCTCTGGCTGCGCGACGACGATTTCCGCCTTTCGTTCACCTACGGCAGCTACGTGACGCTCACGAACCTGGGGCCGCGCGGACTCCAGCGCCTGGTCGAGCAGCGCCTGTCCCCGCTCTACGTCAGCGTGCACGCAACCAACCCCGCAACGCGCGTTCGGCTCCTCAAGAACGATCGTGCGGGAATGATCATGGATCAGTTGCGATTCCTGCTGGATGGCGGTCTGGAGGTGCATGCCCAGGCGGTGCTCTGTCCGGGGTGGAACGACGGGGACGAGCTGGACCGCACGATCCGGGAGTTGTACGCGCTGAGTGATGGGGTCCTTTCGCTCTCCGTGGTGCCGGTGGGGCTGACGCGCTACAACCTGAACCGCCCGGTGCGCCTGCTGCGCGCGGAAGAGGCGGAGGCGGCGCTGAGACAGACCGAGTCGGTCCAGGGGCGGGCCCTGGCCGAGCGGGGGAAGCGCTGGTGCTACGCCGCCGACGAGCTCTTCCTGATTGCGGGGCGGGAGGTGCCGGGGCGCGCGTACTACGACGACTGGCCGCTCCTGGAGAACGGAGTGGGGGCGTTGAGGAGCCTGATGGACGGGTACGAGCGCGGGAAGGACCGGCTCGCGCCGGTCGAGGGGGTCGAGCGGGTGCGACTTGTCACGGGAACCTCGATGCGTCCCTGGCTCGAGGGCTTCGCCCCGGCGATCTCGGCTGCGATGGAGTGCACGGTGGAGGTGGTCGCGGTCGAGAACCGCTACTTCGGGCCGACCGTCACCGTGGCCGGGCTGCTCGCCGGAGTGGACATCCTGGAGAGCGTGCGGGAGGGCACCAGGACAGGGGACCTCGTGCTTCTGCCCGGCACGGCGCTCAACGATGATCGTGTGTTCATCGACGGGACACCCTTCGCTGAACTGGCCGCGCGACTCTCGCCGGCCAGGGTGCGCTCCGGGTACCAGGTGGTTGAAACGCTGCTGGGCGACGCCTGCGCCGTCGAGGCGGCCCCGTGAGCCTTCCCGTCGTCGCCGTGGTCGGGCGGCCGAACGTGGGCAAGTCGACCTTCTTCAACCGGGCGATCGGGCGGCGCGTGGCGATCGTGGACGATGAGCCGGGGGTGACCCGGGACCGGAACTTCGGGCGGGCCGAGTGGACCGGGCGCAACTTCTTCGTGGTCGACACGGGCGGGGTGGTGGAGGGATCGGACCGCACGATCGACCGCCTGATCCGGGAGCAGGCCATGACCGCGGTCGAGGAGGCTGACGTCGTCCTGTTCATGGTCGACTCGAAGGAAGGGGTCCATCCGCTCGACCAGAAGCTCTCGGAGGTGCTGCGCAAGGTGTCGAAGCCGGTGCTGCTCACCGTAAACAAGGTGGACAACCTGCCGATCGAGCGATCCCATCTCGACTTCTGGGAACTCGGGATGGGGGAGCCACACCCGGTCAGCTCGGTGTCGGGCAGGGGGTTCGGCGACCTCCTGGACGCGGTGCTGCCGCTGCTCCCCGAGGAGACCGGGGAGACGAAGCCCGGCGAGGTCCGGGTCGCGGTGATCGGGAAGCCGAATGCGGGGAAGTCGTCTCTCGTCAACCGGCTCTTCGGGGAGGACCGGGTGATGGTGTCGGACGTTCCCGGAACCACGCGCGACCCCGTCGACCTCACGCTGGCCTACCACGGCAGGGAGGTCACCTTCGTAGACACGGCGGGGCTGCGGCGCCACGCCCGCATCAAGGACTCGGTCGAGTACTACAGCACGCTGCGCACCGCGCGGGTCGTGCGCGACGCCGAGGTCTGCCTCGTGGTCATCGATGCGGCCGAAGGGCTGCACGTGCAGGACATCAAGGTGGCGGAGACGGCCTGGGAGGCAGGGTGCGGGGTGATTGCCGTGTGCAACAAGTGGGATCTGGTCGCCAAGGACACCTGGACCGCCCCCGATTTCCAGCGCGACGCGGGCCGCCGCGCCCCCTTCCTCCGCCACGTCCCCTTCCTCTTCGCATCGGCACTCACCGGACTGCGGGTCCGCAAGACACTGGACCTGGTGCTCGCGGTGGCCGGCCGGCGGCAGCATCGCATCCCCACCCACGAGGTCAACGAGCTTGTTCAGGAGCTGGTCCGGCGCCAGCCGCCACCGCATTCGCGCGGCCGCCCGGTCCGGATCAAGTACGCTACGCAGGCCGAGACGGAGCCTCCCACCTTCATCCTCTTCTCCAACTTCCCGGACGAGATCCCCGTCCACTACCGGCGCTTCATCGTCAACGGAATGCGGGACCGCTGGGACTTCCCGGGCGTGCCGCTGAGGCTCAGGTTGCGCAAGAGCGCGGGGTAGGCATACTTGAACCCCATGATCTCCGCACCCCTCCTGGTCCTCGCGGCGTATGCGGCGGGTGCCATCCCCACCGCCTTCTGGACCGGCAAGCTCCACGGCAAGGATCTGCGAACGCTGGGCAGCTGCAACCTGGGCGCCACCAACGTGCAGCGCGTTCTGGGGTGGGGCGCGGCCATCCCGGTCGGCCTCTTCGACATCTTCAAGGGGTTCGCGCCGGTCTGGTGGTTCCCGCAGCTGGACGACCAGACCGCACCCTGGTGGACCGTGGCCTACGGGGGAGCGGCGATCGTGGGCCACGTCTTCTCCTTCTGGGTGCGTTTCCGGGGCGGCAAGGGCGTGGCAACCAGCGCGGGCGTCCTGGTTGCGGTGGCACCCGTGGCTGCCGCGGTGGGGCTCGGGACCTGGCTCCTCGCGCTGCTGGGCTCGCGGATGGTGTCGGTCGCCTCGATGGCGGCGGCGGTGGCGGTGCCCGTGGCGGGGTTCTTCCTGGATCCCGAGCCGCCGGTGATGATCTTCCTCGCGCTGATGGCCGTCTTCGTCGTGTGGGCGCACCGCTCGAACATCAGGCGGCTGCTGGCGGGGGAAGAGCCGCGCATCGATCGCCGGAGGGAAGGCGGCGGGGGAGGGTGACCGCCGGAAGCATCACGGTGATCGGGGCGGGGGCCTGGGGGACGACTCTGGCGAACCTGCTCGCGAACTCGGGTGCCCGGGTGCGCCTGTGGGCGCGCGAACCCGATGTGGCACGGTCCTTTAATGAATACGGAGAGAACGAGCTCTTCCTTCAGGGCGTGTCTCTCAACCGGGAGCGGCTCACCGTCACGAACTCGCTCTCGGAGGCGCTTGCGGGCGCGGAGGTGGTGGTCTGGGTCTGTCCGGTGCAGCACTCGGCGGGGCTCCTGGCCGGCGCCGCCCCCTTCATCCCGGGGGACGCGGTGATCGTGAGCGCGTCGAAGGGGATCGAGATCGCGACGCTCAGGCGCATGGACGAGGTCTTCGCCGACGCACTGCCCCCTGAACAGGCCGGGCGGTTCTGCGTCCTCTCCGGTCCGAGCTTCGCCCGGGAGGTATGTGCCGGGGTTCCTACCGCGGTGGCGGTGGCGAGCCGGGACCGGGACGCCTGCATGCGCATCCAGTCGCTCTTCCGGACGGATCGCTTCCGGGTCTACACCACCCCCGACGTGATCGGGGTGGAGCTCGGGGGCGCGCTGAAGAATGTGGTCGCGGTGGCGGCGGGCGTGGCCGCGGGCCTGGAGCTGGGGCACAACGCGGTGGCGGCGCTCATGACGCGGGGGCTGGCTGAGATCAGCCGCCTTGGGGTGGCGATGGGCGCCCACCCGGCCACCTTCGCGGGGCTGGCCGGGATGGGGGATCTGGTACTCACCTGCACGGGGGGGCTGAGCCGCAACCGGACGGTCGGAGAGCGCCTGGGGCGCGGGGAATCGATGGAGGAGATCACGGGGAGCACGCGGACGGTTGCGGAAGGGGTGGCGACGGTGGTGGCCGTGCACGAACTTGCCGGGAGGCTCGGAGTCGAGATGCCGGTGTCCGAAGAGGTTTATCGTATAGTGGCGGAAGGGGCCGACCCCATGGAGGCGCTGCACCGCCTGATGACCCGGGAGCCGAAGCCCGAGCACCCGCACGCGAGGAGTTGAGACTGTTGGACCCGATCGCCCGCAAGACCTACTACTCGATCGGAGAGGTGAGCACGCTGACGGGGCTCAAGCCGCACGTGCTCCGCTACTGGGAGACCCAGTTCGATGTCCTGTCGCCCAGCAAGAACCGGGGGGGGACGCGGGTGTACCGGATGCGGGAGATCGAGACGATCCTGCTGGTGAAGCATCTGCTCTACGAGAAGTGCTTTACGATCGAGGGGGCCCGAAGGGAGCTCCACAAGATGCGGGCCGGCGGCAAGATCACGGAGGTCCGCAAGCTGAACGCGGAACCCGCCGTGATGGGCCTCATCAGGGAAGGGCTGGACACGCTTCGCGACACGCTGACCCTGCCGGAAGAGGAGGGTTAGATGCCCCGCCGCTCGAATACCGTGCAGGTCTCGTCCGCGGGCTGCTAGTGCGAATCCTCTGCACCAACGACGACGGCTACCTGTCGCCGGGGATCCGGGTGCTGGCCGAGGCCGCGCACGAGATCGGTTCGGTGGACATGGTTGCGCCCGACCGCGAGCAGAGCGCGTCGAGCAGCGCGCTGACCCTCCACCGTCCGCTCCGCATGCGCAAGACGCACGACGGCACGACGATCATCGACGGAACCCCCACCGACTGCGTGATACTGGCCGTGACCGAACTTCTGGAGACCCGCCCCGACCTGTGCGTTTCCGGAATCAACAACGGCCCCAACATGGGCGAAGACGTCCTCTATTCGGGAACGGTGGCGGCGGCCATGGAGGCGACTCTCCTCGGCATCCCGGCGGTGGCGTTCTCCTACATCGGCAGGGAGGTGGAGGAGCTCGAGGGGTGGCAGCCGGTGGTGAGCGGCCTCCTGAAGCAGTTCCTCGCCAGGGGAATCCCGCCCAACGAGCTGCTGAACGTGAACCTTCCGCCGCTGCCGCCTTCGGAAGTGGCCGGCGTTCGCGTGACGAACCTGGGGCGGCGTCGGTACAGCGAATCCATCACCCGGGCCCCCGACCCCTCCGGGCGCGAATACTACTGGATCGGCGGCGGCGTCACGCACTGGAACGGCGGCCCCGACTCCGACTTCCGCGCCGTTCGCGACGGGTACGTGTCCGTTACGCCACTGCATCTGGACCTGACCAGCTACCGCCGGCTGGACGAACTGCGGGAATGGGATCTCCACCTCTGAGGGCTGCCGCGGGGAGCGGGCAGTACCCGTGAGGCGCTGGCTCGCAAACACGCTGCGCGGCGTGTGCATGGGCGCGGCCGATGTCATCCCGGGGGTGTCGGGCGGGACGATCGCGCTGCTCCTGGGGATCTATCCGCGTCTGATCGATGCGGTGGGGGGGCTGGGGACGGGATTGCTCCGCCGGATCCGTTCCCGTTCGTTCTGGCGTCTGCTCGCCGCCGGGGCGAGGGATCCGGAGCGGCTGCGGGCCGGTGGTGCCGGCGAGGACGCGGGCCGCGTGCTCTTCCTCGCCTTCCTCGCTGCGGGCATCCTGCCTGCGATCGTGGCCTGGGCGCGCATCCTTCCGCCCCTGCTGAGCCTGTACCCGGCACAGATGCGCGGGCTCTTTCTGGGTCTGGTTCTGGCCTCGGTCACGGTTCCCTTGCGGGCGATGCGGAGCGGGGGACCCTCCCGCTGGCTGCTCGGCCTGGGTGCCGCGCTGGCGACGGCCTGGTTCGTCGGCCTCCCGGAACCGGCCTCAAGGCGCGCCACCGGCTCCGTGCTCCTGGAATTCGCGGAGCCCACCGCGGCCGAGGTGCGCCTCACGCCGCAGAACCTGACCCTGCGGGCGCCCGGGGACGCTTCGCGCCCGGAGCTGGTCTTCGGCCCGATCGCACCAACCACCGTGCCGGCCGGCAGTGCAGGCATTGAAGTCGCTGTCATTGCGAGTATGGCCGGGGATGCGGGAAACTTGCCGGCCGGATCGATCCGCGACGTGGGGGGGCCGGTGGCCGGTCTGCGCGTGTCGCAGCCGGACGCGCTCGCTGGCGGGGCGGACCCATTGCTGCCGTACCTGCTGCTGGGAGGCGTGCTGGCCATCTCCGCCATGGCCCTGCCCGGGATTTCGGGGGCGTTCGTGCTGCTGCTGCTGGGTCTCTACCACTACGTCCTCTACACCCTTTCGGTCGCGATCTACCACCAGAACCCTGGTGCCATCCTTACTGTTGGAGCGCTGATCGCGGCCATGGCGGCCGGGCTGCTGACCTTCGTGCGAGTCCTCAAGAGGATGTTCGCCAGGTGGCACGACGGCACGTTGGCCGTGCTGGTGGGTCTCATGCTGGGATCGCTGCGAAAGCTCTGGCCCTTCACACGCTACTCGGAGGAGGGCAGGGAAGTGCCTGTGCTGCCCTCCCTCGGGGATCCGGAGGTGGTGGCGGTGGCGCTCCTGTTCCTGGCCGGCGTGGGCACCGTAGTGCTGCTCGGTGCCGCCGGCCGCAGACGTTCCGCCTGAGGCCAGGCACCCGGCGGACCCTGCGCCTGCTCTAGCGGCCGTCGATCGTGACGCGCCAGACGGCCAACTGCTCCGCATCGGGCAGCTCGCGGTACTCGAGCATCAGTCCGTCGCCCATGAAGGCCTCGAAGAGACCTGGCAACATTGCTCTGGCCACGACCCTGCCCGATTGCAGATCGATGACATCGAGCCTTGATTCGTGGATAGAGTCCTCCGTGCTGTCAGGCAGCCGGCGGATGCCGACCTGGCCGTCGGGGTACACCCGCGGCTCGTAGTGTCGCTCCCAACCGTCGCGCATCATGCGGAACAGGACCCACAATCTGTCGGCATCGTCGAGGCGGACGGCGATCACCTCATGCGGCTTGGGGTGATCCGTCAGATTGTATGGAACCTGCCTGACCTCGACCTCGTTGAGCGGAACCTCACGATGGAGTTCGACCAATCGAGTTCCGCTGGCGTCCCACATTTCGACCGCGTATTCGACTCGCCGTGCGGTGGCAATAACGCCGTCCGGCCTGGCTGCAACGATACGGAGTGAGCGGAACACGTCGTAGGGGCCGGTCGCATCGGACGCGCCGAAGGAGTGCAGAATCTCCTCCCCGCGGATGATGTGCAGGAACGGCGAGCCGGTTACCTCGGCCGGGGTGTTTGCGACATATCCTCCATCCAGTTCCGCGGCACTGAAGAGGGATGTGGCCCGGCCCGGCAGCCTCCGCTCTTCCACCAGCGCGAAGTCCGTGTCGAAAACACTCTCGCGGGTGTTCCTCGGATCCAGGACGTTCACACGCCCGTCCGAGTCGGTCCGCACCACAGCGATGAACACAAACTCCTCCGGGCCCTCTCCCGCCCGGCCCACTTCGCGCAGGAACCGCCCGTCGGAGTCATAGACCTTCAGCGATTGTCCCTGCCCTACCCAGTAGCGCCCCAGGCCATCCCGCGTCGCGACGCGGGACCACTGGATGAATCCATCGCCCGTCCTGTCCCCGAGTACCGCCAGCTCCTCGAGCCGCACGCACGTCGTACAGAGATCCTCGGCGTCCCGCAACGGGTGGCGGCCGCGACTGTCGCCGGTCAGGGCCCAATCCTGCTGAGCCGGTGCGGTGGACGGGATCGCCAGGACCGCTGCCGTCACCGGCAGCATGGCGATGAGGAAACGTCGTGGGGAAGGCATGTCGACCTCGTGGGCTGGTGGGGCGCAGTCGGCCGCCCGCGCCTGTTGAGCAGCCGCCCGCGCACGTTGAGCAGCTGTCGAAGAATAGCGGGTGTGTGGCCGGACATGCGAACCATCTGCCGACTCGATGCAACTACCAGAAGGGAACGGTGCCCGGGCCGGCATGGCCGGTCCGTGGTACCCCGGGAGTCATCGTCGATGGAGGAGGTGTCGGGATGCGTTGGCAATCGCGATTACATGCAGTCTGCGGAGCATGGCCCGCCGTGGGCCTCATGGCGGCGCCCGGAGCCGCCGGTGTCCAGGCCCAGGAGGTGGTCGATCTGCCGGCTGAGGATCTGCCGCTTGCCGTGGACCTCCAACCGGTTTACCGAATCGGGTCCGCCGTGGCCCGGTCCGAGTGGGAGCAGTTCACCGCGGTCCAGCACATCGGCTTCGACCGCGAGGGCAACCTCTACATTCTGGATGCCCCGGGGCCCGAGGCCGGGACGCGCGTGGTCATCGTGGACCCTGCCGGCCGGCATGTGAAGGACTTCGGCCGCCAGGGCGAGGGGCCGGGGGAGTTCCAGTGGCCGCGGCGCATGGTGGTTTGGGCGGACGGGAGCACGCTCATCGAGGACGTCCTGCACATGGGATCCCACGTGTTCGGGCCGGAAGGCGACTTCGAACGCATGGTGAGGGGCGGGGTGGGCCCCGGCCTGCGCCCGGACCCGGTCGACCCCAACACCGTGGTGGGCGTGTCGTGGCGTCGTGAGGACGACAACAGGCGTGCCGTCATTCGCTTCGACGTGTCGTCGGGCGAGGTGCGCGAGCAGACTCTCGTGGAAGCGTGGGTGCCGCAGAAGGGGGACGAGGGTGGCGAAGCCCCCGCGACTCTGGAGGATTTCGTCGGCGAGGTGTGGGGGTTCGAACCGGCTCTTCTGTTCGATGTGTTGCCGTCGGGCGGGATTGCGTTCGCGGATTCGACGGCCTACGCCGTCAAGCTGACCGATCGCTCAGGCGTGGTCACGCGCATCCTGCGCAGGCCGATCCCGCCGTTGCCCGCTAGCGAGGCGATCAGGCGGGCCGAGCGCGACCGTCGGCTCGACTGGCAAGCACGGAACCCGTCGACCACAAGCGGAGGGGGGGAGCCGACTGCCGAGATGGAGGCGTTGACAAGCGCCCTTGCGGCGGCGCGGGTGGCCGCGGTCGAGAACATGCGGTTCTTTCCCGAAGTTCCGGTGATCGCGTTGCTGCGCACCACATGGGATGGCACGCTCTGGGTCCGAAGGAGCACGGAACCGGACGCGTCCGAGCCGGGGGCCATCGACGTCATCTCGGCGGACGGACGCTACATCGGCACCTTTCCGCGGGGCAGCCTTGAAATGCCGCACGCCTTCGGACCCGATGGCCTGGTCGCGTTCATCGAAACGGACGAACTGGATGTCCCGGTCATCACGGTGGTGCGACTCCCGGTGGAGGTGCGCTGACCGCTTCTCGGTTGGGTGCCCTGGCTGACCTCGCCAGAAAGCTCAAAGTGTTGAGTTCTCAACACATTTGTGTTACGATTCCATTTCGACCCTGCGTCCGAGTCGTGAGGACCTGGACGAGAGCATGTCCGAATGGAGGACCGTACTCGTGAGCCAACTTCCACCACTCAGCAGGCGCGAACGCGATGTGATGGATGTCCTGTACGAGTTGGGCAGCGGGACAGCGGCCCAGATCAGGGAACGCCTGGCCGACCCGCCGACCGATTCGGCCGTCCGGTCGATCCTGCGGATCCTCGTCGGCAAGCGACATCTGGAACGGAGGCCGGAGGGTCACCGCTTCGTCTATTCTCCGACGACGCCCGTCGGGCGGGCGCGGCGCTCCGCAATGCACCGCGTCCTGCGGACGTTCTTCGCAGGCAGCGTCGAGGGTGCGGTCGCCATGCTCCTCGAGCTCGGCGAAGGCGACCTGACTCCGGACCAGCGCCAGCGCATCAAGAGGATGATCGATGAAGCCGAGGAGGACGGACGATGACCGGCCTGCCCGTTGCCGCCGCCGGAGCCATCGGTCTGGTTGCGAAGGCCACGCTGGTCCTGTCCGTCGCCCTTGTCCTTGCATGGTTTGCAAGGCGTGGTTCCGCCAGGACTCTGCATCTGCTGTGGACGACGACCTTCGCGGTACTGCTCACGTTGCCGACGATGACCCTGCTGGCCCCCGCGTGGGTGCTTCCCGTGCTTCCCGCCCGGACCGGCGCAATCGAGCACCGCCTCCCGGACCAGGCGGCGAGCGAGCTGCCGGCGACCGCTGATCCGGTCGATCCTCCCGTTGCAGGTCGCCAGCCTGATCCTGTGGCCCCGTTTCCGACTGGACCCGTGACGTCCTTCCCTCGGGCCGACGGCTCGCCCCCGCTGACTCCCGTGGCAGGCGTGTTCCTCGTCTGGGTGCTCGGCTGCGGGATCGGGCTCGTCTCCCTCGGGGTGGCCGCCCGCCGTTTCCGAAAGCTCGTGCGGGGGGCGACCCCGATTCGTGATCCGGACTGGGTCCGGTCGACAGTCAGGCTCCGGCAGCGTGCGCGCGTGCGCGGCCACACTCCCATCCTGTCGAGTGCCCGGGTCTCCACACCCATGACGGGCGGCCCGCTGAGGCCGGTGATTCTGCTGCCGGAGTCCGCGGAGAACTGGACGTCGGGACGGCGGGAGATGGTCGTGTCGCATGAACTGGTGCATGTGCGCCGGCGGGATGCGCTGTGGCGGCTCGTGGCCGGTGCCGTGGTTGCGCTGTACTGGTTCCATCCCCTGGCCTGGCTCGCATCGCGCCTCGCGGCCGCCGCGAGGGAGCGCTCGTGCGACGAGGAAGTCCTTGCCCTTGGGGTACGCCCTTCCGCCTACGCCCGCCACCTCTACTCACTGGCGCGCGAACTCGCTCCAGGCCCGGCCGTCCTCTCGCTGCCCGTGGTACAACACCCGCATCTGGAGAGCAGAATCATGTCCATTCTCAAGCCGCATCGACCGCGTTTTTCCGGACGCCGCACCTATGCCGCGCTCGTGGTCGTCGTCCTGGCGGGCGTGGTCGCCGCCTGTGCCAGACCCGTTCGCATGGATCCACCGGCGAGCCCCGCAGGGCAGGCTGAGACCGAACGTCCCCAGGCACCTCCGGCCGACAACGCGGCACCCACAGCGATTCGGGCACCGGCGCCCGTGCTCCTGGCCAACAGGCCGCCGGCCGAGTCCTCTGCCACGCGGCCGGTCGCCGCTGCCCCGGCAGCGCCGGAACCCCCGGGTCGGCAGGAGGTCGAGTGCGAGCCGGGGAGCTTCACGGGCATTGTGAAGAACCCTGAATCGACGACGATCCAGGTATCCGTCGACGGGATGTCGCTCTGCATGCAAACCAGCGGTGACGTCGTGATGACCGGAGATGGCACGGCGGTCGCGGGCATGGATCCCGGCAGCCGGCTGGTTCTTGCGTCGCGGGCCGAACGGCTTCACCGGATGGCGATCACCTCCGGCCCGGACGGCCTGGAGTACGAGTGGAGCATCGATGGCCGCTCCCAACCCCATGACGACGAAGCGCGGGCCTGGCGCGACCTGATGCTGACCGTGTTGGCGCGCACCCGTGAGGCCTGGGAAGTGCGCGGCAGGGAGGCCAGCCTGCGCCGCCAGATCGGATCTCACGAGCGGCATGTCGCGAGCCTGCGCCGCCAGATCGGGTCCCACGAGCGGCACGTCGCGGGTCTGGGCCGGCAGACCGCATCCCACGAACGGCACGTCGCGGGTCTGCGCCGCCAGATCGCGTCTTTCGAACGACACGTCGCGGGACTGCGCCGCCAGATCGGGTCCCACGAGCGGCACGTCGCGGGTCTGCACCGCCAGATCGGGTCCCACGAGCGGCAAATCGCGAGCATGCGCCGGCAACTCGCATCCACTGACCCGAGGTTGGTAAGCCTGGAACGCAACGTGCGCGAGATCGGACGGAGGATCGAGCGATACGATCTGGCTGGAAAGATCCGCGGCATCGAGGCCCGGATCGAGCGATACGACCTGGACGGAAAGATCCGCAACATCGAGTCCCGGATCGCGAGATACGATCTCGACCGGAGGGTCCGGGACATCGAGGCCGGGATCGCGCGATACGACCTCGACGGGAAGATCCGCGGCATCGAAGCCCGGATCGAGGAATACGATCTGGACGGACGGGTCAGAGCGCTGGAAGCGGAGATCGAGGAGTTGGACACCGACCGTCGCGCCGAGGAAATCGAGCGGTCGATCCAGGACGATATCGCCGCGCTGCGGCGCCTCATATCCACGACCGGGCGGAGGCGCTGATCATGAAGCGGAGCAGGATTCGGCTCGCCGTGGCATGGTTGGCCCTGGCGGGCTGCGGGGACACCGGGCCGCCGGGCGACTCGGCCACCGTGCGGGACACGATGCCCTCCGGCATGGTCCACGTAGCGAACATCCCGCATGTGTCGCCCACCTGGACGCTGGAGGAGGAACTGCGCGTCGGTTCGGTGGACGGCGCCGGTCCGGACGTGTTCGGGTACCTGAAGGGCCTCGTCGCGCTGGACGGCGGAGGATTCGCGATCCTCGATTCGCAGGCACAGGAACTGCGGGTCTTCGGTGCCGATGGCGCCCACACCGCGACGCACGGCCGGAAGGGGCAGGGACCCGGGGAGTTCGCGGACGCGAACGGCCTCATGCCCGGCCCCGGCGGGCGTCTCTGGGTCCCGGATACGCGCAACGGGAGGATGTCGGTCTTCGATCCCGAGGACGGCTTCATCGAGTCCTATCCGTTCGCCGACGGCAACTTCAACTGGACCTGGAACGGCGCCATGGTGGACGGCGGCCGCATCTACCGGCCCGGGAGGACGGGTAACCGGAGGCTTCTTCGCGTCTTCGACCTGACCATGACCCAGGTCGATTCAATTCCGCTGCCGGGCGATGGCCCGGAAGACGAAGAGTTCGATCCCGCAGACCAGCCCGGCGCCTTCTACCAGGAGACGGGTGGCGGCAGCTACATGGCCTATGGGATTCCGTTCTACCCGGGCGAAGTCCGCTACATCGATCGGCGGGGCGCCCTCTGGTCCAGCCGGGAAGGAGACGCGGCCTACCGCATTCACCGGTGGCAACCGGGCGGTGACACGACCCTCCTCGTCGAGACCCGGCGGCCTCCCGTCAGCGTACCCGCCGTGGAGCGCGACTCCGTCATCGACATGATGAGGCAGATGACCTCGAACATGGGGGTGGCCGAATGGGACTGGTCCCGGGTCCCCACCGTGAGACCCGCCGTGGAGGACATCTTCGAGTCGGACGAGGGCAACCTGTGGGTCCGCACCCCCGCGGCGGACGGCAGCGTCCTGTTCGACGTCTACTCGCCCGAGGGCGCTTACCTCGGAACGGCCGGCCTGGGACCCGGACTGAACCTCTTCGACGGAATCGCCCCGGTGGTGCGCGGCGAACTGGCGTGGCTGGCCGTGACGGACGAGTTGGGTGTGCAGTACGTCGTTCGAGCGCGGATCGTGGCTGTCCGAGGGGCGTCGTAGGGGGCGGTGACCCGGGGGCAATGCTGGGAAATCCGGGGTCGCCTTTCCACTGCGGATCAGCCCCGTCCCGAACCGTTACGGCGATGCCAGGAGTGCCTGCCTGACCGCGTTGGGATCGTGCCTGATGATGCGCAGGAGCGTCGCGGCCGGGCCGCTGACACGCCGCCGCCCCTGCTCCCACTTCCGGTAACCGGACAGACTCATACCCATCAGAATCGCCATCTGAGCCTGCGTCAGCTCCGCCTGCACCCGAACCTCGCGTGGGGAGATGGGGGCGTGGACGATGGCGGGACCCTCGCCCTTCGCATGGGCCAGGGCTTCGTTAAGGGACTGGATCAGGTCTTCTCCGAACGTGCTCATTTGCTCTGCCCTCCTTGACGCCCCCGGAGGCTCCGAATCTCAACTTTCGGACCCCTCCCGTCCCCGGGATCTCGTCACCCGCCAAGGGATGTTCGGCCAGGTAGTCAATCAATTTGCGCCTTTTCGTCCTCGCTGAACAGCTTGTCGGCTTGCGGACGCCGGTCTTCCTCCACCGCGCAGCCAGCGCCACATTTCGGGAACTCGCCTGCGGATTGCGCCCGCGCGCGACACACCGAAGGAGCGTACCATGACGAATTGGAACGAGTGCCCGGCCGTGGAACGCAACCCCCGCAAGATCGGCGGGGCCTGGGCGTTCACAGGCACGAGGGTGCCTGTATACGCCCTCTTCGAGAACCTCGCCAGCGGCGCGACGATCGAGGAGTTCGTCGAATGGTTTCCGGGCGTCGAAGAGCAGCAGGTCCGCGCGGTGCTCGAACACGAGGCGAAGGCGCTGAGAACGGCGGTGGCGCGTTGAAGCTCCTGCTCGATCAGGGTACTCCCACCCGTACGCGCTTGATCGCCGGGTCCATTGCCTGCGAGCTTGATTGATGTCCGAGAGGCGGCGGCGTGCCAGCCGCAGGCGGAACAATGAAATGGCGAGGAGCAGCGAAACTGAGGGACACAGGGATGATCGAGCCACGCAGGGCTGACCAGCTGAGTCGACCTTCCTACACGGTGGCGGAAGCCGGCCGACTGGCGGGCCTCACCAGAGAGAGGGTCCGCCGTTGGCTCAGGGGGTACCAATACAGCTACAGGGACGCGGTGCGTGGCCAGCCGCCGGTGGTGCTGCAGGGCCGTGGAGCCGCAAGCCCGTACGCGTCCTTCCTGGATCTTGTGGACCTGCTCTTCGTGAAGCGGTTTCTCGATCACGGTGTGTCACTCCAGAAGATCCGCCGGGCACTCGACGAGGCTCGCGAGGTTCTGGAGACGAATCACTTCGCGAGGCAGACGTTTTTCACGGACGGCGGGGCGATCTTTCTGCGGCTCAGAGAAAGCGCCCACAGGGGGCGGGGAGACGCGATCCTCGAGCTCATGTCGGGCGGTCAGTGGGTGATCGCACCTGTCATTCGACAACTTGCCCGGCAGATCGACTTCGGCTCTCCGGAGGGGCTCGCCAGCAGATGGCACCCTCTCGGGCGGGATAGGCCGGTGGTGCTGGATCCAATGGTGTCGTTCGGTGCGCCCTCAATCACTGGCCGAGGTGTGAAGACGATCAACATCAACGATCTCTACATGGCCGAAGGCGAGAGCCTGGAGTCCGTCCGCGCGTGGTGGGGTCTGACGGACATGGAGATCCAGGCGGCAGTGGAATTCGAGCGTCAGCTGGCGGCATGAGGTTCTTCGTCGACAACAACCTCAGCCCGCAGTTGGCGGCAGGTATGAGATGAGAGGATTCGGTGAGGATGTCGTACACCTTACCGAGGTCCTCCCGCCCGAAGCCGAGGACACCGAACTCCTGGCTCACGTCGGCTCGGAAGGCTCTTGTCGGCGACTGATCCGCCCATGACCACCTTCGCCTTGCGCACGACGCCCCGCGCTCGTCGCAACGGCCAAACGACCCCTCGAAGCGTCCCCGCCGGGACTCGAACCTGGGGCCTGCTGCTCAGGAGGGGATCCGAGGGGGACGCGAATCGGCAAGGAATCCTGTAAGTCTAACTGGGACTGCATGATCTGCGTGTCTTGCCGTTGGGGTGGGTCGGGGTCGATCTGGCCGAAATGGCGGGACAAGCGGGGTAAGTGACGGGAATCCCGGCCCGAATCTCCACTGCGGATATCCCGGTCCCGAACCGTCACGGCGATGCCGGGAGAGGCTGCGGCCCCGAGCGAACGCCGCTTCGTTTTCCGTTCCGTAGCCGCGCGGTAGTGATCTACAGCTCCAACGATTGCGCAAAGTATACAATTGCCGGAATACTCAAGCTCGATCTCCCAAACCGCACAATGCCACTCCCATGACAACCGAGACAGTCCATCACACACCCCCGTGCACAGTGCGGCACCCGCATCCGGTCGTCCTCGCTCTGGCCGCGGCGCTGGCCTGCGGCGACCGAGGCACCGAGCCACCGACCCCGCTTCCCCCCGAGCCGCCCAGGCCAACCACGGTGGCGGTCAGTCCGGCCACCGCCCGACTGACCGCGCTGGGCGCGACGGTGCAGCTCGGCGCACGGGTGCTCGACCAGAGGGGGCAGGTGATGCCGGGCGCGGAGGCCGCGTGGTCCAGCGCGGACACGACGGTCGCGACGGTGGACGGGTCGGGGCTGGTGACCGCCGCCGGGAACGGATCGGCCAACGTGACGGCGACCTCCGGGCCGGCGTCCGGGAGCGCGGCGGTGACGGTAGCCCAGGACGCGGCGGCGGTGGCCGTGATGCCCGCCGCCGACACATTGCTGCCCGGGGACACGCTGCGGCTGTCGGCGCGGGCGGTCGACGGCAACGGGCACGCGGTGACGGTGGCGGAGTTCGCGTGGTCGTCGAGCGATGTCTCGGTGGCGTCGGTCGACGAGACCGGATTGGTACTCGGGGTGGCGCCGGGAGAAGCCGCCATCAGGGCGGTTTCCGGGACCGTTCAGGGGTTAGCGGACATCACTGTCGAGAACCCGGACCGCGCGGCACTTGTCGCGCTCTACCAGGCGGCAGGCGGGCCCAACTGGGCCAGGAGCGGCGGCTGGCTGACCGACGCTCCCATAGGACAATGGTACGGCGTTACGACCGACCGGATGGGAGCTGTCGAAAGGCTGCATCTGTCGGCCAACGGACTCACGGGCGCGATTCCGCCCGAGCTCGGCAACCTCGGCAGCCTGGAGAGTCTGCACCTGGGAGCCAATCGACTGACGGGCCCGGTCCCGCCCGAACTCGGCAACCTCGTAAGCCTGGAGAGGCTCACTCTGGGGAACAACCGACTGACTGGCGCGATTCCGCCCGAACTCGGCAACCTCGCCAGCCTGAAGAGCCTGAATCTGGCGGGCAGCGGACTGACGGGCGCGATTCCACCCGAACTCGGCAGTCTCGCCAGCCTGGAGGACCTTAATCTGGGATCGAACAGGCTGACGGGCACGATTCCGCCCGAACTCGGCAACCTCGGCAGCTTGAAGAGCTTGAGTATGGCATTCAGCGGACTGACAGGCGCGATTCCGTCCGAGCTCGGCAACCTTACCCGGCTGGAATTCCTTAATCTCGCGGACAACGGCATCGGCGTCGGCAACGACGGCCTCACCGGCCCGATACCGCCCGAGCTCGGCAACCTCGCCAACCTGCGGATCCTGTGGCTGAACAACAACAGTCTCAGCGGCCCGATTCCACCCGAACTCGGCGGTCTTGCCAGCCTCGAACTCCTGTCGCTGTATTTCAACGATCTAACGGGCCCGATTCCACCCGAACTCGGCGGTCTTGCCAGCCTGGAGATCCTGTGGTTGCAGGGCAACGGACTGACGGGCCCGATCCCGCCCGAACTCGGCGGTCTTGCCAGCCTCGAGGTCCTGTCGCTGTATTTCAACGATCTAACGGGCCCGATCCCGCCCAAACTCGGCAACCTTGCCAGCCTGGAGACCCTGCGGCTGCATGCCAACATGCTCACGGGCCCGATCCCGCCCGAGCTCGGCAACCTCACGGGCCTCGACACCCTGCGTCTGGGCAATAACATGCTCACGGGCACGATTCCGTCCGAACTCGGCAACCTCACCGGCCTGGAGACCCTGCGGCTGCATGCCAACATGCTCGCGGGCCCGATTCCGCCCGAACTCGGCAACCTCGCCAGCCTGGAGACCCTGTGGCTCCACGACAACGATCTGTCGGGTGCCGTGCCGGCGGAGTTCGGCGCAATGTCGAGGCTGCGGCAGCTCTACCTGGGGGGTAATCCCTCACTGGACGGGACGCTACCTTCCCGGCTGACGGCGCTCACCCGACTCGACGAGCTGCTTGCAGGCGATACCGGACTCTGCGCCCCTGCCGATTCCGACTTCCAGGCTTGGCTCGAAGGCGTCTACAGGGTCCGGATCGCTCGCTGCGCCATCCGCGAGCAACCGGCGGCGTACCTGACTCAGACGGTGCAATCCCGTGAGTTCCCCGTCCCGCTGGTCGCGGGCGAGAGGGCGCTCCTGCGGGTGTTCCCGACGGCCCTGAAGGAGACCAGCGAGGGCATCCCGCTCGTCCGGGCTCGCTTCTACCGCGATGGCGTGGAAACGCACGAGGTGGACATCCCGGGCAAGTCCACTCCCATTCCGACGGAGGTGGATGAGGGCGATCTGGCGAAGTCGGTGTACGTCGAGATCCCGGGCAGCGTGGTGCAGGATGGACTCGAGATGGTGGTCGAGATCGACCCCGATTCGACTCTGGATCCGACGCTTGGGGTGACTAAGCGGATTCCCGAGGAGGGGCGGCTGGCGCTGGAGGTCAAGGACATGCCGCCCCTCGACCTGACTCTGATCCCGTTCATCTGGAGCCATACCCAGGACTCCGCGATCGTGGACCTGATCGAGGAGATGGTGGACGAACAGGAGGACCACGAGATGTTCGGGGAGCTGCATCTGCTTCCGGTCGGCGAGGTCCATGTGACGGCCCACGAACCCGTGGTGAGTTCGACCAACAACGTGATCGGGCTATTGCACCAGACCATCGCCATCCGGGTCATGGAAGGCGGAACGGGGCACTACCAGGGCATGATGTCGCCGCCGGTGACCGGTGCCCGCGGAGTGGCGTTTGCCCCCGGCCGGTCCAGCGTCTCGGTGCCCAACGCCGGCACAATCGCGCACGAGCTCGGCCACAACTTCAATTTGCTGCACGCACCGTGCGGCGACCCCGCTGCTCTCGACCCCTTCTACCCGCAGTCCGACGGATCCATCGGGGCCTGGGGCTTCGATTTCCGCGACGGCGGGAGACTCGTGCCTCCGTCCACTCCGGATCTGATGTCCTACTGTCGGAGGAACCAGTGGATCAGCGACTACGGCTTCACCAGTGCACTCCGGTTCCGTGGGACCGATGCCGACAGCGTCGCGCTGCCCCACCGCGGGTCCTCGCAGTCCCTTCTGCTCTGGGGGGGGATCGACGCAAATGGGACGCCGTTCCTGGAACCGGCGTTCGTAATCGACGCACCGCCGGCGCTGCCGGATTCAAAGGGCGAGTACCGGCTTGTCGGAAGGACCTCCGACGGCGCGGAACTGTTTTCCCTGTCCTTCGGCATGCCAGCGGTCCTCGATGGTGACGGCAGCTCCGGCTTCGCCTTCGTGCTGCCCGCGCAGCCCTCGTGGCAGGTCGGTCTCGCGAGCATCACGCTGTCCGGGCCTGACGGATCGGTCACGCTCGATGGCGACAGCTCCGCCCCCATGACGATCCTGCGCGATCCGCGGACCGGAAGGGTGCGGGGCATCATTCGGGGCCTGCCGCCAACCGCGCCTGCCGAGGCGGATGCGTCCGCCTGGATCTCCCCGGGGGGCAGTGTCGCAATGCTGTTCAGCCGTGGGATACCGGACATGGAGGCGTGGCGTTGAAGCTGCTGTACCACCAGGGCGCACCCGCGCCGTTGCGGAGGCGATCCAGAGGAGACGCGAATCACGGCAAGAAGTCCTGTAAGTCTATATGGGACTGTACGATCTGCGCTTCTTGCTGTTCGGGCGTTTCGCAGTCGATCTGGACGAAATGGCGGGAAAAACGGGTCAAAATTGCGGGAGTCCGGGACGCTCGTGTCCGAATTGATTGGCTCCGGCCGAGGTGGTCTTGCGGCTGCTGCGGGGGGAGGACCTCGACGAGGTGAGCCGGGAGATTCGGGTGGCGCCGCCGGAGCTGGAGCGATGGCGGCGGGAGGCCTGGAAGGTGGCCAGCAAGGGCTGAAGAAGAAGAACCGGCCGGGAGGCGAGCTGATGTGAACCCGGGGATGCACTCCTCGATGATCGCCAGGCGGATTGGGGCTCTCAGGACCCAGAAGATGGAGGAAGTCCTACGGTCGTTGCTCCGTTTCTTCTCCACTGCGCATTCCGCTGATTTCGATCACCTGTTCCGGCCGATTTCGATCACCTGTTCCGCCGATTTCGATCACCTGTTCCGGAGGATTCCGATCACCTTGGTGAAGCGGAGGTCCGCAGCGGTGCTGGAGGCTCAGGTCACGGGGTTGAAGTCTAGGGGTTGGAGGGGGTCTTCGTCGAGTGCCGGGGCTGTTGCCGGGGGGTCGCGGGACCGGCCGCGGGCGGTTTTTTCGGAGGGGTGGAGGTAGGGCGAAGGGGTTCGGACGCCCTCTACGGCGCTCTGGGAGACCGATTTGGCTCGCGAGCGGGGCAACTTGGCCCGGATTGGGCGGATTCCGACGGGTCCGGGGCGGCCGCAGCGGACATCCGGACGGCCACACGGCCCGCTGAGAGCCTTCTTTCCGTCCCGTCGCCCCCGATCGCGGGGAGAGAGAAGCCTGCGGACACATGCTTCAGCCCGGTGCTTCGGCGGATCCGGCGCCGCCGGGGACGGCGCGGTTGGCCTTCGTCGAGTCGTAGAGCCGTCTCATCGAGGCGCCCCTGAGGTCGATGCGGTGCGCGTTGTTGACGAGACGGTCGAGGATGGCGTCGCCGAAGGTGGGATCGCCGATGACCTCGTGCCAGTGCTCGACGGGGATCTGGCTGGCGAGCAGCGTGCCGCGGCGGGCGTAGCGGTCGTCGAGGACCTCGAGGAGGTCGTGCCGTCCCTGTCCCGATAGCGAGGCGAGCCCCCAGTCGTCGAGGATGAGGAGCCAGGTCCGTGCGAGCCGCTGGATGACCTTGGGATACGACCCGTCGCCCCGGGCGAGGGAGAGTTCGTCGAGGAGGCGGGAGACGCGGTAGTAGCGCGTCGAGATGCCGATGCGGCAGGCCTGGTGGCCGAGCGCGCACGCGATGTACGACTTTCCCGATCCCGTGGCCCCGCTGATCAGCACCGTCTGGCCGTCCCGGATCCACTGGCCGGAGGCGAGGTGCAGGATGAGGGAGCGGTCGAGACCTCGCGGCGCCTTGAAGTTGATGTCCTCGATGGCCGCGTCGAGGTGTAGCCGGGCGTGGCCCTTGAGGCGCTGGTAGCGGCGCTGCTCGCGTTCGGTCTTCTCGCGTTCGAGGAGCAGGGAGAGGCGGTCGTCGAAGGACAGCTCGGCGATGTCGGGCATGCCGGCCTGCTCCTCGAAGGCCCGGGCCATGCCCGAGAGCCGGAGTTCGTGGAGCAGGTCGAGTGTGGGTTGGCGAAGCATGGTCGTCAGGACTCCTTTCCGTTACGGGGAGTGGGGGCGTAGTACTCCGGCCCGCGGATGTTGGCGTGCCGGCCGGGCAGGGAGAGTTCGTACTGCTCGTCGCCGGCCCGGTCGAGGCCGGTCGCGAGGATGGACTTGACGGATCCGTAGGTCAGCGTGCCGATGCGGAGCGCGCGGCGGCAGGCGGCCTCCAGGCGTTCGCCGCCGTAGACCCGCAGCAGCTCCTTGAGCCCGAGGCAGCTGCGGTAGCCCTGCTCGGGGTGGGGCCGGCTGTTGAGGAGCTGCTCGACGAACGCGCCCGTGTGCGGCCCGTTCCTCCCTCCCCAGGCGACGAGCCCCGACGGCGTCCATCCCGCATGCGCCCGGTGCGAGGCGGGCATGTGCGACGACTCGGTCGAGAAGGCGCCTCTCGCGTGGATCCGCAGATGCGCGGCGACCCGGCGGTGCCTGTGGAAGATCTCGACGGTGTGGGCCGTGACCCGGACTTCGACCTCGCGGCGGCCCAGTGCGTGGGGAACGCTGTAGAACGCGTACTCGACCTGGATGTGGTAGTCGATGTTGACCCGCGCCTTGCGCCACTCGGCGTACTCGTAGCGCTGGGCCGGGAGCGGCCTGAGCGCAGGCCGGTCCAGATCCTCGAACCAGCTGCGGCGGCTGCCCTCGATCTTCTTGAACGGCCGCTCGTTGAGTTCGGCCAGCAGCGGCGCCACGGCCTCGCGGAGTTCGCCGAGCGAGAAGAACCTCCGGTTGCGCAGCGGCGCCATGATGCGGCGCTCGACGTTCTGGACCGCGGCTTCGGCCTTGGCCTTGTCCCTCGGTGCCCCGGGCCGCGCAGGCAGCACCGTGGTTCCGTAGTGGCCGGCCAGCTCCCGGTACGTCGCGTTCAGTTCCGGCTCGTAGCGGCTGGCCTTGTGGACCGCCGCCTTCTCGTTGTCCGGGATCACGAGTTCGGGAACGCCTCCCCAGAACTCGAACATCCGGACGTGCGACATCGTCCAGTCCGGCAGCGACCGGCTCCGGGTCACGTCCACGAAGGTATGGTTGGAGACGCCCAGGACCCCGACGAAAACCATCGCGTCGCGCACCTCCCCGGTCTTCCGGTCCACGACCTCGAACTTCGGCCCCGCGTAGTCGACGAACGCCTTCTCGCCCGCCCGGTAGACCTGCCGCATGGCCACGTCGAGGGTCCCCCGCCACTCCCGGTACCGCTGGCAGAACCAGCTGTACTGGTAGCCATCGGAATGAGCCTCCCGGTACTCCAGCCACAGCAGCTCCAGCGTCACGCCCTTCTGGCGCTGCAGCTCCCGGTGGACCCGGTCCCAGTCCGGCTCCGGCCGGCGAACCCGCGACGGCGGCGGCGGCGGGAACAGCGCCGCCTCCAGCGCCGCGTCGTCCAGCCCCTCCGGCAACGGCCACGAAAGACCGGCCGCCGACGCCCGCCTCGCGTAGTCGCTCACCGTGCTGTTGGCGATGCCCAGCGACCTCGCGATCTCCCGGTGGCTGCGCCGCAGCTCGTGCTTCAGCCGCAGCACCTCTCGAATCCTGCGCATGGACAACCTCTTCTTCGGCACCTTCTTCCTCCTCCTCGTCGGGGGACCTCTGGCGAGGATGGAAGAAGGCGTCGCTACATCAGGTTCTCCAGCACGGCCGCCCGCTTGACCAAGGGGTGATCGGAATCAACCGGAATCACTGATCGAAATCCCCTGGAATGAGTGATCGAAATGGAATGGAATGGGTGATCGGAATGGTCTGGAATCCGCATCCACTGAAGGCACGCGCGAAGACATGAGCCGCTGACGGGCGCGCACCCTGGTCGACAAAAACCCAATGTCCCCGCCAGGACTCGAACCTGGGGCCTACTGCTTAGGAGGCGAGCCAGAGGGGACGCGAATCAAGGCAAGAAACCGTCTAAGTCTAACTGGGACTGCACGATCTGCGCTTCTTGCTGTTCGGGCGTGTCACAGTCGATCTGGCCGAAATGGCGGGAAAATGGGTCAAATGGCGGGAATCTCGCGGCGTCAGACACCTACTGAACGAGTCTATCTGCTGGGTGGGTTCTGGCCGCCAACCATCTTCGGTGTCAATGGGCATTGAAAAAGGCACACTTTCGGGCATTGAAAATGGCACACTCCGGGACGGCCGCTGCGGAGGGAGCGCAGCGACCGGAGCGGAGGCCGTCCCGGAGTGGCGACGCCTCACGATTCGTCCCCCTTCCGGGGTCTTTCGGCGTCCGCCGCCCTGGACGCCGTCGGGTGGATCGCCTTCGACAGCTCCATGTGCCTCCGCATCCGGAAGCTGTTGCCCCGGATGTTGACGATGTGGGACCGGTGGAGCAGCCGGTCGAGGAGAGCGGCCGCCATGACCTCGTCGTGCAGGATCTCGCCCCAGTGCTCGAAGCCCTTGTTCGAGGTCAGTACGGTCGAGGCGCGCTCGTAGCGGGCGTTGACCAGCTGGAAGAACAGCCTGGCCCCGTTCGGGGTGACCGAGAGATACCCGATCTCGTCGACGACCAGCAGGGCGGGGTGCGTCAGCGTCCGGAGGCGCTGCTTGAGCCGGCCTGCGGCGTGGGCGTCCTCGAGGGATTCGATGAGATCGGCGAGCGTTCCGAAGTAGATCCTCCGCCCGCTCTCGGCGGCCGCGACCGCGAGGCTGATCGCCAGATGCGTCTTGCCCACCCCGGGCGGGCCGAGGAACACGACGTTCTCCTTGCGCTCCAGGAAGCCGAGCTCGTGGAGCGAGTCGATCTGCTCGCGCTTGATGGTGGGCTGGAAGCTGAAGTCGAAGCCGGCCAGCGTCTTCAGCCCGGGCAGACGGCTGGAGCGCATCGCCGTGGCCAGCCGGCGGCTGTTGCGCAGCTCGATCTGGGCCGCGAGCAGCCGCTCGATCGCTTCGGCCGCCGTGAAGGCGCCTCCGTCCACCCCGGCCAGCACCTCGTCGAGGCTCTCCAGCGCGCCCGGCATCTTCAGATCGGCCAGCTGGGCGGCGATGCGCTGCCTCCGCGACGGCGCCTTCACGGCGATCTCTCCGCGAGGAGCGCGTAGTCCCCCAGAGGGCGGCGCTCGACCTCGACCCTCGGGGCTGCACGGGCCCTCCGCGCCGGGGCTGGCGCCTCCGAAGGCCCGGGCCTCGGCACGACCGGCCGGTATGGATGCGGGGCCAGGGGGCCGAGCAGCGGGCGCTCCCGCGCGAAGCGGTCGTCGATCCGCTCGCCGAGCGTCCCGTGGACCCGCACGTTGGCGACCTCGTCGAGCCATTGCCGCGCCTGCGCGTTGAGGTCGTCGTCGGACACGAAGTCCCGGCCGTAGAAGAAGTTCCCCCGCACGTAGCGGACCGGGCGCTCGACCTTGCCCTTCGTCTGCGCGCGGTACGGGCGGCAGGCCCGGATCCGGAAGCCCCAGTGGTCGCTGAAGCCCCGGAACTCCGGGTTCTCAACCAGGCGCCCGCCCGAGTTCCGCCCGTCGGCGAGCACCACCGCCTTCATCTGGTCGAACAGCATCTCCGCCGGAACCCCGTCGAAGAATACGAACGACTCCTCGAGCCCGTGGATGACCACCCCCATGGTCTGGCGTTCGTAGAACCGCAGCCACATCCGCCGGGAGTAGCCCAGCACGACCATCAGCGCGTACCGCTTGCCCCAGGGCAGCCCGAACTCCGCGAAGTCCACCTGGCCCTGATGCCCCGGCGGCGTCTCGAACCGCACCGGCGGCTCCGCGGGCTCCCGCGGGCGGACCTCCCGAACGTGCCGCTTCACCTGGTCGTACCCTCCGGGGTAGCCCGCCGCCCGCACCTCCTCGTACAGACGCGCCGCGCTCAGCTCGGGATACGCGGCCAGCCGCGTCCGGATGATCCCCTTGAACGGATCCAGCTTCGACGCTCGGCGAGGCCGCGGACCGTATCCATCCTTCTGGTCTCCCAGGTGACCCTCAAGCAGCCCGTCCGCAATCCAGTTGTACAGCGTCCGCCTGCCGATCCCTACACGGCGGGCGGCCTCCGCCCTGCTCATCCCCTCGTCCAGATAGTGCCGGGCCAGAACCCTCTTCTCTCTCTCGAACACTGCGCCTCCCTCGTTGAGTGGAGACGACAGAATATCCCGCTCCCCCTTCAGACCCGACGATGCTCCGGTCCGCGAATCGCCGCCCGAACCGCTCCCGCCCCCGATCCCGAACCGTGCCATTTTGGATGCCCACATGTGTGCAACTTTGCGCGCCCGGTAACATTCGGTCGGTAGTAGCGTCTCCGCTCACGCTCCACCTGGACCCGTGCACCAGTATGATTCAGCCTCCACTCGAGAAGCGGTCGGCTCACTCCGTAGAAGCTTGCCGCTCTGTAGAGAGGAATCTCCTGCCGCAGGATTCTCAGCGCAGCGTCCCGCGGCAACAAGAGCGCTCCGGCCAGCCAATCAGCTTCCGATTCCATTCGTTGATCCCATCTTCGGCAACCTCCGCGGCCGATTGCCCCATGTGGTTCGTGCTCAAGGATCACATGGGATAGCTCATGAACCACGGAGTTGGCGCGGCGTCCGCTGGAGTGCACCGGATTCGCTATGATAAGCCGAAAGGTTCCTCGAAACACGGTCATCGCTGAGAAATCGCTGCGGCCCGTGGATGAGGTCAGGTGAGCTAACGAGCCCTGGCGGGCACCGTGCCGAAGCAAGCTCGTGAGCGAGACTACGGGAATCCCGAGGTGATCGGCGAGCCGCTCCGGTTCCAAACGATCGATCGGGCTCAACCTCAACTCGCGACGGACCTCAATGGCGAGTCGCTCCGCCTCTGTCTTGAAGCCCCGACGAAACCCGCTACTCATCGCGCTCTTCCCTCAGCGAATTGTAGGCAGCCCGCACGATGTCTTCCAGGGCCTCCGCACTCTCTGGACTGAGGTCCCGGCGAGCCCGCAAGAAAGTGGAGATCATCGCGATCGGCTCACTGTCCTCCTCCGCTGTGCTCGACTTGCCGGGTAGTTCACGGAGGAACTTCCCAGCGTCAATCCCCAGCCAGTGCACGAGGGCCCCGAAGCTGTCGACATCAGGTCGTTTGTGCTGTCCGAGGCGCGTCAGGGTGGATGGGCTCACGCCGGCCTCGCTGGCCACCGCCCGCCATGACATGTGTTTCGAACGACGGGCGTGGTCCAGCGCGGCGTACAGGGCACGTACGTCCAACCGGGGCTCAGGCATGCGGCCTCTTTCTCTCGATATAGGGATTTGATTTCTCGAACACCGTACCGATCTTGCAATCATGAGCGATCTATCCTAACTTCGTTACGACGTTCGACACACGCAACACGGCGGGGCAGACCGATAGCGTCGCCCCCAGTCGGTACGGACGGTGTCGACCAGAGTGACACTTGATGGTGCCCGGGGATGCCTCCCGGCACCGAAAGGACGGATGAGATGGAAACAGGCGTCGCAGTAAAGGAAGATCAGAAGAGGATTGAGGAGCCGAAGTTCACCCTCGACATCGAGGGTGCGCTCAAACCGTGGGATGAAGACAGCATCACGACCGAGCAGATTGCCAAGCTCGGCGGCTGGGACCCGTCGCTCGGCGTACTGCTCATTGACGAGGACAACAACGAGCGGGAGCTCAGGCCCGGTGAGGTAGTGAAGCTGGAGCCGGGCCTGGGTTTCTCCAAGAAGGTGCGCTTCCGCCGCGGATAGCCGTGAAGGACCGGATCGATCAGGAACTGGCCCTGCTACGGCAGCGCTATCCCGGAGTCGAGTACCAATCGGAGGGGCACTGGATACGGATACCCACCTACACGCTCCCTTCAGGATGGAACCGATCCGATACGCAGGTTGCGTTTCAGATCCCCAACGGGTATCCGGGTACTCCGCCGTACGGCTTCTGCACGCCGGAAGGCTTGCTCTTCGATGGTCATCCGCCAGACAACTGCACTGCGGCAGACCCGATGCCGCCCTTCGGAGATACCTGGGTGCGCTTCTCATGGGCCCCAGACGGGTGGCTGCCGGCCGCCGAAATCGTCGCCGGTTCAAACCTGCTGAACTGGGTTGTGGGGTTCGCGGTACGGTTTCGTGAGGGGAAATGAGAGCGATGACGGTCGTGAGCATTCCAAAGGACATCTACAGGTCGGTAAGGCGCCATCTTCTCCCCTGGTGGCACCGGGCCGAGGAGGTCGCCTTCCTCTACGTTGTTCCCACCGAGAACGCCTTCGAGCATCAGGATTGGTGTCCTGTGCCGTCGAGCGGCTTCGCGTCTCGTTCCGCGTACCACTTGGAGCTTGCTGATGACGTGCACTCGCGCGTAATCAAGCGTGCCCATGATCTCGGAGCGTCGATCGTCGAAATGCACTCCCATCTCGGGCGCGGACCGGCCAAGTTCTCGCCCAGCGATCTCGCCGGGTTTCGAGACTTCGTTCCGCACGTGCTCTGGCGCCTCAGGGGGCTGCCGTATTTCGCGATCGTCGTGACGCGTACGGGGTTTGACGGCTTCGCGTGGACGCGTGGTCCAGATGCTCCCGAGCGACTTCATGGCATCAAGGTCGGAAGCCGTTTCCTCGCGCCTACCAGGCTTTCCTCTTTCCCCGAGGGACGAATAGATGAACGATCGATTTGATCGCCAAGTGAGATTCTTCGGGCGAGAAGGCCAAGGCCGCTTGGCAGCTGCCCGTGTCGCGGTGGTCGGCGTCGGCGGACTGGGCAGCCACGTCGTCCAGCAACTCGCCCTCCTCGGCGTGAACGCGATCGTGCCGATTGATGCCCGGGAACTCAAGCTCTCAAACCGCAATCGGCTTGTGGGAGCGCGCGAAGACGATCCGATTCCCGGTACCAGAAAAGTCGACATCGCCAAGCGTACCGCCCAGGCGATCGATAGCGCGATCGACTTGGACACGGTGTTCGACTCCTTCGTGAGCGAACGAGGCTTCGACGCACTGATCGGGGCCGACTACGTGTTCGGATGCCTCGACTCGGAGGGCGCCCGTCTCGTGCTTACAGAGCTGTGTGCAGCGTACGTGAAGCCGTACGTGGATGTCTCCTCTGACATCATTCCTGGCGATCCTGTCGACTACGGCGGCCAGTTGTGTATTGCTTGGAGCGGCGATGGTTGTCTGAGCTGCACGGGTGTTCTGGACCGTGCGGAGGCCGGGATCGACTTGGCCGGTCCTCACGCGAAACGGCGCCGAGGGGACATATACGGTGTCCCCACGAACACACTTGCCGCCTCCGGTCCATCCGTGGTGTCTATCAATGGTGTGGTTGCGTCCGTGGCCGTTACCGAGTTCATGCTCGGGGTCACTGGTGTTCGCGCCCCCAACCTGCTCCTTACCTACTGGGGCCGAACGGGCAAGGTGACTGTAAGGACGACTACGTCGGTGCCGGACTGCTACTACTGTAAGGGACTCCGGGGCACGCGCGACGAGGCAGACGTGCAGCGCTACGTCCGAGACGGCGTGGGTGAGTTTCTCCGGTAGCTGAGCTGGACCAGGCTGGGGTACCGGACTACCCGCTCACTGGCTGCCCGTTCCCTCGCGGGGCTCTTTCGACACCGGGGTGGCGAACAGATCTCGCTGTTTCTCTGGGGGGATCGGGAGAACTCCGACGATTGTCCACGGGTTCGGAGCTCGTCGGTGCCAGGCGAGGGTGGTGCCGAGGAATAGGTGCAGGTCCGTCTTGACGAACTGATCGAAGTACTTCTCCCTTACCTTTGCCAGGGCCTGGCTCTCGTCGCCTTCCGTCAAGCGTAGGCAGTTCCGATACAGCGCGCCGAGTTGCCACTCCAAGATCCGCATTCGACTCTCCCGTCCTTCGGCGTCCTCAATTCGGTAGTGGAAGCTGTATGGAACCTTATCGACGATCTGGAAGGTCCGGCGCCACGACTGATCGTCGAACAGGTCCGGTTGGGCTACGATCCCCCGGGCCGCTTCCAGTTTGGCTGGATCCCACTCGCGGTCAGCGTCTTCCCAACCGAAGTCGATGACCCGTGCAGGCTTGAAGACCGCGAGAGACATAGCGTTGTTCTTCGCGGCGTGGATGATCTCGCCGAGCGCCCGGTGTGTCCGTGGCCGTCCAAGGAGAAGTTCCCGCCGTTCCCGCCAGTTGTCCGAGGTACCGACGTGGCCGACGCGCTCGATCTCGCCGGTCGGTCGGTAGGATTCGGGACGCTCGTCTCCAGAGTGCTTGGTCAGCGGGCACGTGATCCAATCGTAGAGTCTGTACTGCTCCCGTCCGTCGAGTCGACGGAACGGCACCGGATAGAGTCGGACCCAGCTTCCGTCTTCGCGGATTCCCGCAGTGCAGACTGTCTCTCCGTATGTCTTCGAGAGCTCAGGGTAGGTCTTGACGGTAACGAGTATGCGGTTCGCGGTTGGCATACCGTCCTACAGGTGTCTCGGTAGCAGGGGGTTGGCGGCGGTCTTGACGATGGCAGCAGCGAGGCGGGATCGGTGACAATCCCGTGAATCGCGTTCAAAGCAGGTGATCGCCACCCGTTCCCCGGCGTCGATCCATTTGGCGATTCTGGCCACCGAGTCGCGATGGCGTGGCAAGGTCGTGGCTTCGTATCGGGCGAAGAGCGCGTTGTACGCTGTCCGGTTTCGGAGGTCGGCCCGCTGCCCAGATTCTATGCCGAGCTGCGGAAAGGACTCATAGCGGATGCCAAGCTCATCACAGCCTTGGGAGAGAAGTCGCTTCGAGAATCCCCACTTGCGGCTGAGTGGATTCCGGCGCACGTCGCAAAGGCGGGAGATTCCAAACCGGAAGAGCTCATTGAAGTAGGCTTCGTAGCTTCGTCCTTCGTAACCGATCGTCGCGAGAAGGCCTCCGTTCTGGTCACCGACTTCGCCGATGGCGTCGTCTCGGTCGTCCGCTGGTGCTACGCGATTCCGGCCGGTCGGCGAAGCATTGCCTCGATTGCGGACCTGTGCCACGAACACGGCCACGTCACGGTTCTTGAATCCCTCAGCCAGCCTATGGCCCTCGGCAGTTAGATGCCAGGCACCGGAAGCGAAGATGCCGCGGCGGGCGAGTCTGTCCCGGTCCGCTACGGCAGTGAAGCAACGAGGGCCCAACTCGTGGGTGATAAAGTCATAGGGAGCGTCCACACCACGTTCCCGGCACCGGCGCCCGTAGTCAAATAGCAGTCTCTGGAAATCGCGTTCGCCCATCTCTCCTCCGAAGGCCCGTAGGAGGCAAAGGAGGACTCGCTGGCGACCAGACAACCGGCGGGACCCCGCGGAGGTCTTCTCACTCATGGGGAGGCCCTAAGGTCCATTGTCATCGTCGAACTCGTCCCCGCTCCGCCTCGGGGGCGGGTCTCCAGATGAAAACGAGAGAGTGGTAAGAGCGGGACCCAGGGTGTGGATCCCTGACTCGTTCAACATTGTCGGACCATCCGCCGATCCCACCCTGGCTCGCGCCTTCCATATCCGTTCCGCTGCCGACCAGGTGTACAGCGTGCTCCCGACCAGGGCAATCGGAATCGCTACCGCCGGAGCCATTGGAACACCGATCATGGCGATTCCCGTGGCCACCACGGTTCCCGTTGCTCCGGCCACGGCACTCTTTCCAACGTCCCGCGCCACATCCGTCCAAGCCTCGTTTCTGGTCTTACCCTTGCCCCGCACCAGAACGAGATTCTCCGCCGTTGACACCGGCAATTCCATCAGAGCACCCAGGATCGCCCCCTTGGTCGCTGCCATCGTAGTGGCGCGCGCGCCATTGACCATTCCCTCGGCGAAGTTGTCCAGCCGCACGCGGGTCACTTCCCACTGGTTCATGTTTCGCGATCCGCGGCGGCGGTTCCACGGCCGTTTCTCGAACAGGACGTTCTTGGGGTCCTCCGCGAGATCTGGCCGGAGGTGCTTGGACTTGATATGACTGAGATCGCGTTTCCCGAGGAATGCCAGCACATCGTCGGTCCGCGTCTTTACGCCCGCCGGGATCAGATCGTAGAGCGCGTCCCGGCTGATCGTGGTTCCACGCGATGCTAGCTTCTGCCAGACTTCGTTGGGCATCTGCGCCAAGGTGCGGGGCACGGCAGCGAGCCGCGAACCTACGGCGGCTGCCAGCCCAGCCGACCGTTTCATCTTTCCGATTCTGATTCGGCGCTGGCTCTCATCTCTGTTCAATCCTACAGCTCCCGGTCGGTCAACAGATTCCTAGGTTCTGTCGTGCCTCGGAGACATGCCGGAGATCACGCCATGCCGTCCAACGGCTCTTCAATGTAACTCCCTCGCGGCTTTCGGCTGTGAAGCACTCGTCGTCACTCCTCCGTTTCCAGATGAGCCCGGCCGGCCAAGGGGGCGATTCGCCGGCTAGAGATGCCGATCTCATGGAATGTCAACTATACCATACATCATGTAATGTCAGGTTTACGTTGCCACCTCCCGCACCGCCTATGGCATTCGCGTCGGGCTAAGTGACGCGCTAGACTACTGATACCCAACAAGGATTCACCGAACCATGCTCCGCGCTGCCGGAGCCAAGCCTCCCGATGTCCGACCGACTCACCTCCACAATCGACGATCTCTCCCAGCGCATTGCAGCCGGCAGTTACCGAAGCGAGGCCGAGATCAGCCGGGGTATCGTCCAGCGCGTCCTCGATGAGCTCGATTGGCCCGTCTATGAGGTTCAGGTTGTGGCTCCTGAATTCAAGATCGGCCGTAGGAAAGTGGACTACGCGCTCTGCCATCCGCCGGGAAAACCATCGGTTCTACTGGAGGTCAAGGACCTCGGGAAAGCCGATGGAAAGGGGGAGAAGCAGCTCTTCGAATACTGCTTTCACCAGGGAGTCCCCATCGCGGTTCTGACAGACGGGCGCACGTGGAGCTTCTTTTTCCCCGCTGGCCAAGGCAGCTATGAGGAGAGGCGATTCGCGCGAATCGACCTCGTCGAAGAGAACAGTCGTGACGCCGCCGCGACTCTAGCGAGGTACCTGGACGTAGTTGCTGTAAGGTCGGGTGACGCCCGGAAGCGGGCCGAGCATGACTACGAGGCAGCCCGATTCCAGAAAGAGGCGGCGTCGAAATTCGCTTCGGTATGGAGGAAGCTGCTCGCGGGACCGGAACCGTTGCTTCTGGATCTGTTCTCGGAAGAAGTCGAGAACACAACAGGTGTTCGCCCTGATCCGGAGCGGGCGGCGACGTTCATCCGTGACCAGGGCCGGATCGGGGGAGTGCCGATGAGTGCTCCGAAGCGCAAGCCACCGAAGAAGGGGCGTGAGGTTGCACCATCGCCGGTGTCGGTACCGAGAGCGACGGGTGCGGCAGGAGTTCCGTCGTTCAACTTCCAGGGACGGACCGAGACCTTCACGAATGGCGCGGAGGTGTTTGCGGCCGTGTTCAGCAAGCTCGCCTCCAGGGATTCGGATTTCTGTAGGCGCTACTCGGAACAGCATTCCGGCCGAGTTCGAAAATACGTCGCTAGGAGCCGAGACCAGCTCTATCCCGGGAAACCTCGCTTTGAGACCTTCTCCCGTCCGCTTCCCGGGGGATGGTGGCTGGCTACCCACTGTAGCAATCAAGACAAGCTGAAGCGCATCGAACGCGCC
This sequence comes from Longimicrobiales bacterium, assembly GCA_965116645.1. Lineage (GTDB taxonomy): Bacteria > Gemmatimonadota > Gemmatimonadetes > Longimicrobiales > Gaopeijiaceae > Bin94. Next base: position 1,680,679 of record OZ220702.1, read on the forward strand.
TGCCAGGTGGCTGGCGTGGAATTCGGACACGATCTCACTGTGCATATTCCGGTCGGATCGCGCCAAGAAGGAAGCGACTAAGGCGGTTGCCTGACAGAGTCAGTGGACCATGAGCATCGATGGCGAATACGAGGATGGGGTGTCCGCGCCCCTGCAGGACGCGGAAGAGGCCACTCCCAGCGAGGTCTATCGAGTTTTCTCCGAGAGTGAGTTGGGACGGCTCGCGGCCGCCGTTCCGTGGTTGAAGGCTTCTGAGCGCAGCTTCGGGTTCTGGGAGAACGAGGAGGATGACGTCTGCGATCGCCTGTAGTCAGGGCGACATCGCTCTCCTCTCATTCCTTCGCCAATCTCACTTCCTCCAACAGACGCCCCGCGCTGGCCCTTTTCCCCGGACGGGAGGGCCGGTTGCTCGGACGGCACTTCCCGCGCACCGGCACCACAAAGAAGGGCAGGGAGGAGATAGCAACGACTGTGACCATCCATCTCAAAGAACGCGCGAAGGCGCTGGAGCCCTTCGGCTGGACCGAACGGCGCGCGGAATGGATCGCGCTCGCCTGCTTCCACGGCGGTGTGTTCACCCGGGCGCAGTGGACGAGCTTCCTCGGCTGCCACCACGAGATAGTTGGCCGTGCGGTCCGCAAGCTCGTCGCGCAGGGCGTGGCCATCGAGGAGAAGCCACCCGGCATCAAAGGCATCGGCCGGATCTGCCGGGTCCACGGTCGCAGGATCTACAAGGCGCTCGGCTTGGGGGACCACCGCCGCCGGCGGATCACGTCGCCGGAAGTGATGATGCGGCGCCTGCTCGCGCTCGACTACGTGCTCGAACATCCCCGCCTGCCGTGGTTGCCGGCCGAAGCCGACCGGGTCGCCGCTTTCGAGACGCTCGGGATCGCTCGGGGGCTCCTTCCCCAACGGGTCTACCGGGGCGCGCTCGGGAGCATCCGGCGCTTCTTCCCGCTCGGGCTGCCCATCGCGCTGGACACGGACCGCGCCGTCTTCGTCTACGCCGAGCCGGGCCACGGGACCGCGACGGCGCTCCGCTCGTGGCGAGCGAAGCACGGCGACCTCTGGAAGGCGCTCTGGGACCTGGGTCTCAAGATCGAAGTGGTTGCAGTCGCCCGGAGATGGAAGGAGTACGGTCGGGCCAGCAGGGTGCTGACCAGTTGGGCGCGGTATCCCCGCCCGTCCGGGGTCGACGAGGAGACCCGGCGCGAACTCGCCCGGATTGAGCGGGCCATTATCGGAGGGGATGTCCGGGTCCTGGACGAGTACGGCGGCTTGCAGGCCGCCTTGAAGCGCGCCATCGCCCTTGAGGAGCGTCCGCGTAGGCGTGCGGGACGGGGGCAGACGGCACGCGTCGACACATGGATGACGGTTCGGCTGGCCGGGGCTCGGTTCTACCGGGAAGCCTGACGTCTCGTGGCGGGCCGGGGGTGTGAAAGAGACACGGGGGGTCGATGCACATTGTGGCGCTCCGCTGATACACACCGGCTGGCCCGGCGTATCCGCCGTCACGGCAAGGTCTTGCGGCTCCGCCGCACGGCCGGTCGTGGCAACAGCAGCCACTCATGCCGTGGAGGGGAGCGACCCCCCCTCGCCGAAGGCTCGGTACGGCATAGCGGCGAGCGTGCTTGCACACCCTCGCCCCTGATGCCTGGGGTCGCTCCCGAACCAGAGATCCGTCCCGGAAGGGTGTCGAGCGCCGCTACGAGGCAGCGGCGGACCGGTTGGCCGGCTGGCCGGTGGGCTGCCCGGCATCGCCGATCACCACCGGGACGGGACGACTCGCTGTTTGGCCTTCCCGAAAGGGACTGCTGGCTGGGAGAGACCCCGCAGCGGCGGGGAGGATGGGGCTGTCCGGCTCCATCCTCCCCCGTGCCAATCGACGTTTGCCGAGATGGGGGGTCGCTCCCAGCCACGTCCAAGGAGGGCGGATAGGCATCGGCGGTGCGCTGGCCGTGGTGCAACCACAAGCGCGCCAGCGACCTGGACGGCCGGGACCGTGTCCGCCCGAACGGCGATTTCGTGTCCGGCGACCCTCGAAGTGAGCCGGACAGCCAAGACTTGCCACCCACCCCGGTGTCCGGCGTTCAACACGGGTCTTCCGAGTAGCGGCTCGAATGCCATTCCGTGAAGGCGCCGGTCATCTGCCTCGGGGCTACCGGCGGCGGCGACGAAACAGGCGGCGCACGGCGGCCTGCACGTCGGTGGACAGTCCGAAGATGACGGCGACGGCCAGCGCTCCGAGGGCAAGGTAGAGGAGCAAGCTCACGGCCCGACCTCCGGGAACCGATCCGACTGCTCGCCCGCCGGTATCTGACGGATGCTTCTGGACCGCGCGCGACACGTCGCCGGCATCGGAGCGAATCAGGAGCCAATCGTCGCCGAACCGGGTCAGGGGAACCCGACACAACCCGTCCCCGGCTTCGTCGACGGCGACGACTTCACGGGCGTGGATCTTCCGCCCGTACGCTTGCCCGATGATCCCGCTGTCGCTCACGGCGTGAACCTACGCCTTACGGTGTGAACCTGCACATCGGGCGACCGCAGTTCGATCCGATGGTGCATGGACGCGATACTGTCGTAGGACCCCCACAACTTTCCCGAGCAATCTAGTCTGCGACCATCCAGCCCGAAACACACATCGACCTCTGCCGAACGGCGCCTACATCGTCCACCACCCAGATCCGACCGGTAGCGAGAATGTTGATTTTTGAGCATTCTTGGGTTACCGTGTTTTCGTATCCCGAGATATAGGTCTTTCCTGAGAGAAGGAAGTCAGTCGAGGTGCACTCCCTCCCGAAGCTGAGCAGACGAGAACGCGAAGTCATGGATCTCGCCCACGAACTGGGGAACGCGACGGCCGCCCAGATCCAAGAGAACATGGATGACGCGCCGACGTATTCGGCCGTCCGCTCGACGTTGCGGATTCTGGTGGAGAAGGGACACTTGGTGAGCGAGCGGGACGGACTTCGCTACGTATATTCGCCCACAATGCCGGCACGGCGCGCCCGGCGTTCGGCGATGCGCCATGTGCTCAGGACCTTCTTCGGCGGGTCCGTTGCGGGAGCCGTGGCCACGCTGCTCGAACTACGCGGGCTGACTCCGGAGGAGCATGCACGGATCACAGAGATGATCGAACAGGCCGCGAAGGAGGGCCGGTGAACACCGCGGGCGCGACGCTTTTCGGTGTGGGGCCCGGTGCGGTGACGCTGATGGCACAGGTCACGTGTCTGCTGCTGCTGGCGCTCGCGCTCGCGTGGGTCGGGCGACGCGGGTCGCCCAAGACTCTTCATCTGCTTTGGACGACAACGTTCGTCCTCGTCCTCGCACTCCCTCTCCTCGGCCTGATCGGTCCGTCGTGGAACGTGCCCCTCCTTCCGGCCGGCGGCGGCGAACCCCCGGCAGTCCTGGGCTCCGCCTTCCGCAACCTGCTGCTTGAGGAAACGGGCTCCGTCCCGCCACCGGAGACCGCCGACATGCGCGAGGCCTTGCTCCTGGCGGAACTGGATCGGGTGGACACGCGCTCCGGTGGGGCGGGTGGTGCTCCGGTGGACCCTGCCTCGGGTTACACCATCGTTCGGATCGCCTGGATCATGTGGATCATCGGGTGCGGGCTTTCACTGGCCTCGCTGGCCATAGCGGCCCTCCACCTGCATGGTCTGGTGCGCAAGGCGCATCCAGTGCGCGATCCCGAGTGGGTGCGTCTAGCCGAGACACTACGGCACCGGCTGGGTCTCCGCGCCGGGGTACGGCTACTGTCACACGGGGCGGTTGAGACGCCTATGACCGCCGGGGTGTGGCGGAAGGTGATCTTGCTTCCAGAATCGGCGGCGTCATGGAGCCGGGAGCGACGCGCCGTTGTGCTCTCTCACGAACTCATCCACGTGCGCCGGCGGGACACGCTCCGGCACCTCATGCGCCGTGCCGTGCTCGCGTTCTACTGGTTCCACCCTCTCATGTGGATCGCCTCGCGCCTCGCCACGCTGGCGAGCGAGAAGGCCTGCGATGAAGAGGTACTGAGCCTCGGCACGCGGCCCTCGGAGTACGCCCGGCACCTCCACGTCCTGGCCACCAGCCTCTCCCGCGGTTCGAGGGCGCTGGCGCTGCCAATTGTGCAGCCCTCGCAACTGGAGCGAAGAATCATGTCCATCCTCGCGCCCCGCCGTCCCCGCCCCAGCCTTCTGCGCACGGCCCTGACGTTCATGGTCATCGGTGGAGCGGGGGTGTCCGTCGCGTTCGTGCGCCCGGCCACGACCGGTGAAGGCGAATTCCTCGAATCTGAATCGAACCTGGAGGAGACCGCGACCTCGGCCGCGCGGAAGGGGATGGAGTGCCTCTCCTCCTCCAGTGATTCGATCCGGTCGTTTTCCATCCGTGGTGACGGCAACGCGGTCCCGAATTGGAAATGGACCGACGGTGGATTCACGATCGTGAGGCCGGTCGCAGGCATGCGGCTGTGTATGCGGGCAGAGGGGGATGTCTCCCTGAATACCGAAGGTACAGCGGTCCTGGCGCTGGGGGGCGCGGACAGCTGGCTCGTCGTCGAGTCGCGGAGCGAGAAAACCCACCGCCTCGCGGTCACGCAGGGCCCCGGTGGGATCGAACGCGAATGGAGTGTCGACGGCATTCGGCTACCGTTGGATGCGGAGGCACGCCAATGGCGGAACCTGATGTTCACGGTCATGCGCGGATATCAGGAGGCGTGGCTCCCATACTCAGGCGCGATGGTCCTCTACGGCAGGATCTCCGGTTACCGGAACGAACTTTCCAAGGTAATGTCCGCCATGCGCGCTGGACAACAGGCGCGGGCACGGCGCATTCTGGAGTCGGATCTCGCCCCATGGGAGGCGGGACTCCGAGGGGTTACGGAGGCGATCCAGCAGTCCGGCCTCGACGATGAACTCGGCGCTATCGCCCGGCGGCTCGCGGATTACGATCTCGCCGCGGTCCGACTCGAAACGGAATTCGAGGCATCCGAACTCGACGACTGGCTCCGTGAGATCGCGGAACAAGTCCAAGGCGAGATCAGAGGCCGGAGTCTTGAACTGCGACTTGAGGAGGCCGAGCGGTCAATGCAAGAAGTGATCGCCGAGCTTGAGGAGGTGACCCGATGACGGCCGGCGCGCGGCGACGCCTCACCGGCGGGCTGGCGTGGGTGCGGTCGTCGGCTCACTCGGCGATCGCAGCAGCGGTCCTCGGAGTCCTCGGCTTAGATGCGCGGGCGGCGTTCGCCCAGGAGATTGTCGATCTCCCCGCGGAGGATCGTCCGCTCTCGCCGCATCTCGAACTGGTGTACCGCATCGGATCGGCGGGTGCGGAGTTCGAGTGGGAGCAGTTCTCGTCCATCTCCGGCCTCGGGTTCGACGCTGCGGGCAACCTGCACCTCATGGACCGACCAGGGGGACAGATGATGGGTGGTGCTCGTATCTTAGCCGTCGATGCGGCGGGCGGGCTTGCGGGTGAGTTCGGTCGTGCCGGGGATGGTCCCGGCGAGTTCCGGTTCCCGAGGCAGATGGTCGTGTGGGCGGACGGGAGCATTCTGGTCGTAGACATCGGGCGCGTGGGCCACCTCGTGTTCGGCCCGGGAGGAGATTTCGAACGCATGGGCAGGGGCGACCTTGGCAGCAACATGCGACCGGAGCGCACGGGCACGCGAACCGTTGTCGGCGGATCTTGGGACTCCCCGACGGATGAACGCCCCATCCTGCGCTTCGACCTCTCATCGGAGGACGCGGCGTCGCAGACGCTGGTCGAGGCTTGGGCGCCCCGCGAATCGGAGGCGCGAAAACACGAGGCGGAAGACATCGAGAATCTATTCCGCGCCGTATGGGGGTTCGAGCCGGAGATGCTGTTCGACGCGTTGCCGACGGGCGGGATTGCGTTCGCGGACTCGTCGGCCTACGTGATCAAGCTCACCAACCCGTCCGGCAAGCTGTCGCACATCCTGCGCCGGCCCATCCGCCCGCTGGCTGTGACGGAGGGCATGAGACGGGCGGAGCGGGAACGTCGCATCGAGCGGCTGCGAAACCGGCCTAGCAGCGTAGAGGGCAACCCAAGACCCGAAGACATCGCATTCATGAACGCGCTCCTCGAAGGCGAGATGCGCGGGGTCGAAAACATGCGATTCTACTCCGAAGTTCCCGTGATCTCGGCCCTCCGCACGACCTGGGACGGCACCCTCTGGATCCAGCGTAGCGCGGAGCCGGGCACGGAAGAGCCTGGTCCCATCGACGTGCTCACGCCGAACGGCCGCTACGTAGGTACCATCGCTCCAGAAGTTCTCGTTATGCCGGACGCCTTCGGCCCTGGCGGTCTCGTCGCCTTCGTCGATCTGGATGAGTTCGATGTCCCGGTCATCACTGTGAGACGCCTGCCGCCCGCAATTCGCTGAGACCGGGGGATATCGCTCGTCCGTTTGCGGCCGCAGGCGGATCAAGGGAATCCGATCCGGTCCGCGCCACTGCAGACGAGCCCCGCTAGTCAATCTGGGAAAAGCACCAGCCGCCCGGCACTGCCCGGAGCCCACATCCCACGGATAGGCAACCGTGCGTCCGTGCTGAGGGTCACCTAGTTTGGACACCCCAGGCACTTGCAATTCCCACCACCGTCATCACACCTCTAGAGGAGACCCTTTCGGATGAAGCGCCTTCATTGGACTATCGCCGCCACCGCGACGGTTCTGGCCGTCGCCGCCACGCGCAATCCCGCTCGCGCCCAGGCGACCCAGACGAGACCGACCACCGAAATCCGCCTCTCTATCGAACCGGTCCTGTCCGTCGGGAGCCTCGATGGGCCGGACGAGTTCTTGTTCGGTGACATAAACGGCGGCGCCCGGCTCGCCGACGGCAGCGTGGTCTTGTCCGACCGGCAGAACTTCCGGGTTCAGCGATTCAGCGCCGAAGGGGAACACCTTTGGAGTCGCGGTCGCGAGGGTGAGGGTCCGGGCGAGTTCGAGTATGTCCGGATCCCGGAAGGGTGCGTCGGCGAGGAGTCGATCATCGTTTACGACATCTGGTCTCAGCGGGTCTACGTGTACGACAGGGAAGGGAATCTCGTTGACGAGTACCGCTTCCTGTACAACGGATTGCCGCTACGCGACTTCGTGTGCGCGCCGAACGGGCGCTTGGCCTTCACTGGAAACAGTGTCCGTATGGGGGAGGAGGGGCTCGAGCCTGGGGAGCTCTTTCGCACGCTCCTGTCGCTGGGCTCTGCGGAAACGGATGACACGTCCGGGACGACACTGCGTGAACAGATCCCCGGCCCCGAGCGGAGGTACTTGGGCCCGGGCGACGCCATGCCCGGCAGCATCTGGACGCACGACGTCGCGCTCGCCGCGACCAATGACGGAGTGTGGCTTGGCACCGGCGACGACTACGAGGTCGAGCTGATCGACTGGACGGGGGCGACAATTCGCCGGATCCGCTGGGAGGGGCCAGATTTGGCCGTGACCCAGCGAGATGTCGAACAATACCGGGACGCACTAGAGGCGAGCTACCGCGACGACGATGATTCCGACTGGCGCGCGCGCTTCGAGAGGCGCTGGGACCGGGAGAGCGAGATCGTTCCCGACGTGTTTCCCGCGTTCCACAGACTTATGGTTGGAGACGACGGTGTGCTGTGGGTGCACGACTACATCCGGACGGGGGAAAGGAGCGAGTGGCTTGCCTTTGACCCGGAAGGCAGGTGGTTGCGCACCTTGGTGTTGCCCGCACGCACCTATCTTCTGGACATTGGATCCGACTGGGCGCTGGTGCGGACGCGGGACGAACTAGGCGTGCAGCGGGTTGAGGTGCGCACGCTGGTGGAGGGGGGATAGGCCATCGGACGGGTCTTCGACGCCGGAACCCCGAAACTCCAAGATCCGCACCGGCGAATCAACCTAGTGTCCCTTGAAGCGCACCCTGTAAGTTGGCGGCTTACGGGACCGTCTGATTTCCCCCAACAAAGGACCGGCTTCCTCGCCGGAATACCCACGAGTGGGGTCCCGATCTAGCCTTCGTCCGCTCGACCGTCGATCCATGCTGCCCAGGCCGCGACATCCGTCCCATGGTCCTCGCCGCTGATCGCTCTCAGAAAGGCAATAGCCGACTCGCGGGTCGGCTCATGCTGAGCCCCTGCGTACGCCAGCAGCAGGGTGGGATTCTCGCGAACCAACTGTTGCCCGAACGCTGGGTCGATGTTCGTGGCAACCAAGACTTGCAGAATATGGCGGAATGTGCCCGGAGCCGTACCCGCGAAGAGCGCAGACAGCGGGGTGCGGGCGCCAGACCATTCGACGGGTCTTGGCTTTCGCTCGATCAATCCCTGTAGCCTGTTGGTGGCCGTCGCGACGACCTTCCCGTCGGTGTCGATCAGCGAACCCACAAGAGCATGCCATGCCGTGTCGTCATCCATGAAGTTCCCGAGCACGAGGGTTGCAGCCGCCCGCGCAGACCATGCCGAGTCCCTGGCCAGCACTTCGTGCGCGAGCCCGCGGTCTTCCTCGCCATTCGCCCGGTCGACCAGCTCCCATATCTGATCAAGAGTCTCCGGGGCGGCACCCATGCCTGTGGCACGCCGCCGCGCGCCCTTCAAGAATCCGAAGATTCCGCCGCGCGCAGGGAAAGTGATCGCCGCCGCCTGCAGTGTGCGCACGTCCCCGCCTACGGCTCGCTTCAGCTGTTCCCACGTCGCCGGCAGAACGACCGCCTCGGTTCCAAGCGGGCGGTACCGGACCCGGGAGCTGTCCTCCACGCCGACCACCACCGTGTACGGCCCACCGCGATAGCCGGAATGGTCAACGGACGCCGCGTCGGCGAATCCGAGTTCTTGCTTCATGATGGTGGCGCACGCGTGGAAGGGGCGGTCGGGATCAATCTCCCGGATGGCCTCGTACAGCTCCCGGGCGCTCCATCGCTCCAACCCGATGAACTCGACGGGGCCTTCCGGTCCAGGAATGACCTGGCCCACGCTCTGCGACGCCGTCAACACGAGTAGCACTGCCACCCCGATCATTGAACGAACGGTCCTCATGGGATCATACCTTTCCCGGCCAAGCCATTCTACCGCCTTCGATTCGATCATCACCCCGGAACGGGACAACGACCCTCCCGATCGGGAATAATGTACGACAATCAGCATAGGGTGGCCTACAAACTAGAAAGAACCGGTGCCCGTGAGGACGCTTGGAGGGAAGACCACCACTGGCGGAGATCACTTAGTTACCGCGAGATTGCCACAAGCGCAGATCGTGCAGTCCATCGAATCGAGAGAGGAATCGAACGATGGGACGCACGAAACGAAGCCGCCGGAGCTACAGCGCCGGCGAATGGGGCCGGAACCGGGTCCGGGTCTTCCCGGATCCCAAGACCGGCCTGATCCAGATCAACAGGCCGGGCTGAACACCAGTGGAACGCCTTGGACCTTCTCGGACCATTCATCACAGGTCCAAAGTGCTTTGTCAGCAACAGTTTCACTAGGGATCACCGTCCCATGTCGTGCCTTGCAGTCCCACTCGATTCCATGTACCATTGATCGCAAATGGTGTAACGGTAAGTCATACATGAAATCGGGAGACCCACCCTGAAACACCCCGCGAAACCGCTCAGCGCCTCGTTCGTGAGGCACGTCAAGCGACCGGGCCGGTACGGCGACGGCGGCCGCGGCTCGCACGGCCTCTACCTGCGGGTCTGGCGGCGTCCGAACGGACGTATCGGCAAGGCGTGGGCTCAGCGCCTCCGTATCGGCGGCAAGGTCACGTCACTGGGACTGGGACCCTATCCCGTCGTCACGCTGGCGGAGGCGCGGGCCAAGGCGCTCGACAATCGCCGCGCCGCATCCGCAGGACGCGACCCGCGGGGCGGCGGAGTTCCGACGTTCGAGGCTGCGGCGAAGAGGGTCATCAAGCTGCACTCGCGGACATGGAAGGCCGGGTCGACGCTCCCTCAGCAGTGGAAGCAAACCCTCGGGGACTACGCCTTTCCCGTTCTCGGGCGCAAATCCGTGGCGGAGGTCACGACCGCTGACGTGCTGGCCGTGCTCACTCCGATCTGGCACACCAAGTCGGCGACGGCGAAGAAGGTCCGCCAGCGCATCGGGGCGGTCATGAAGTGGGCCATCGCCCAGGGCCACCGCAACGACGACCCGGCGGGCGGGGCGATCAAGGCCGCGCTGCCGAACGTGAACGGCCAGGTCCGCCACCATCGGGCGCTCCCCCACGACCGGGTCGCCGAAGTTCTCTCGAAGACCAAGTGCAACACCAACGGCCTCGCCTTGCGATTCGTCGTACTTACCGCCTGCCGCGTGGGGGAGGTCGCCGGGGCGAAGTGGTCCGAGATCGAGGGCGACGTGTGGACGATCCCGGCTTCGAGGATGAAGACGAGGAAGCAACACCGTGTGCCGTTGTCGTCGGCCGCCATGCGGGTGCTGGCCGAAGCGAAATCCGATTCGCAGTTCGTCTTCCCCGGACGGGGCGGAAAGCCGGTTGCCCGCCAGTCCATTGGACGGGCGCTCGAAGGGACGAGGGCGACGCCTCACGGGTTCCGCAGCTCGTTCCGGAATTGGTGCGCCGAGACGGGGGTTCCCCGCGAGGTCGCCGAAAGGGCGCTCGCCCATGTCGTCGGGAACAAGGTCGAGGCCGCGTACAACAGGACCGACCTGCTGGAGCGCCGCCGAGAGGTCATGGAGGCGTGGGGCCGGTATGTGTCGTGAGTTGGAGGCGGCTACTTGCCCGCTGAGGCCGTTTCCGGTCGATCCGGAGGCTATTCGGTCAACCTACGGGCCGCAGGATCGCCTCTGACGCACGATCTCGGGTCGCCGAGGGGTAGAGGTAGGTGGAAAAGGGCGGCGCGGCAGAGCAAGCCGCCCGTCGTTAGGGAGTGGAGAGGTATCTGTCGCCCTTGCCATCCGTGCGCGCGGTGCCAAGAGACCAGGGGCTACCGACGGCGAGGAAACAGGCGGCGCACGGCGGCCCGCACGTCGGTGGACAGTCCGAAGATGAGGCCGATGGCCAGCGCCCCGAGGGCCAGGTAGAGGAGCAGGCTCACGGCCCGACCTCCGGGAACCGGTCCGACTGCTCGCCCGCCGGTATCTGGCGGAGCTTCCGCACTGCGCGCGACACGTCGCGGGCATGGGAGCGGATCAGGAGCCAATCGTCGCCGAATCGGGTCAGTCGGACCCAGCACAGCCCGTCCCCGGCTTCGTCGATGGCGACCACTTCACGGGCGTGGATCTTCCGCCCGTAGGCTTGCCCGATGATTCCGCTGTCGCCGACAGGGTCCGTCACTTGTTGCCCCTCACCTTCCTGGCAGACCGATGCCTTCTGGCCGTTCTCGCGAGGCGGGAAAGTGAAGAGAACGGGACTGCCCTTCGACACAACCAACTCCCCTGGGCCTCGAACGGGCACGGCGGAGCAAGCAGCACGGGCGGCCTTGCCCTTGCCTTAGCGGTCAAAGGGTGTCGAATACAATGAGGGGCATGGGGCAGGACAGCAAGGCACAGCCACCGAGACCTCAGGGAGTTCACGGATCGTGGGAGCGCTAGCGTGAATCGCAGAGGCGCGGTCAAACAGCCCCTAGGCGGGCGAATGTGCTGACGCGCGTTCTTACATGCCCGACTCCGGCTCCGGATCCTCCATGATCCATCGCCGGAAGCGCTCAAGGACCTCGTCGGCGACCTCCTGCGGGCTGGTTAGCGGCAGACCCGTGTCCCGGCTCACGTCCAGCCCCTTGCCGAGATCCTTGACGCGCCAGAACACCAGCGTCGGCTCGCCGGCCACCATCGCGATCGTGACACCTCTCACCATTGTGTCGCTGTCCGCAGGCTCCTTGTCCTCAAACGATTCCCCCATCCCGGTTAACAGACCCGCGCCGCCGCCCGAACGTGCAATTCTCGCGAGCTTGCTTCGGCCTCCGCTGGGGCAGACCGGTCAAGCGGATGATCCACCCGCCGCCGGACTGTCTCGTGCTCGGTCGAGGCTGTTCCGGGCCATGCCCGGTGGGACGTTTTCGCGGGTGTCCCGCAGGGCTGGCTGACGACCGTTAGTGGTCGTAAGCCAGCCTACGCAGTGTTGAACACTGCGGCTGGCAAGGGGAGCGCTGCGCCCCCTTGAACCCCAGCTTACCGCGCCGCTGAGGGATCCGCGGGCCGACCGAACGACAGTCCCCCGAACCCCGTCCCTAGGCAGCCCGTGACTTCGCCGTCTCACCGTGATGATCGATGTCCGCGTCACGCTCGGGAGCGGACGCCGCCTCGTAGGGAGGAAGGCGCCTGCTGCGGTCGCTCGGCTCGCCCACGAGGGCGGCGGTACCGAAAGCGGACACTTCATGGGCAACCGGACATTGCTACCGACAGTCCCAGAAGTGTACTGTTTTCGATGGCCCATGAAACCGTTATCTTTCCAGTCACCTGCCAACCGGGAGGGGCCACCCCATTTCCCTACCAAGTAAAGGACGGGAACCATGAGAAAGGCTCGGACGCTCGCCGCGGCAATCGCGGCACTACTCACCATCGGCGCTTGCCAGGACAACGCGCCACCTCTTCCACTGGTCGAGGCACTGGAGGAAGGCGACACCCAGCAAGCCGACCATGCGGAAGCGTACGCACGGGCGCAAGCGCTCGGTTGCACGTTCCTCGATGGAGGAGCCGTCCGGTGCCCGGAGCTGTGGGCATTGAACAACGCCACCTTTTTTCCGTCCGTGGACGCGATCCCACCACCGCGCAAGCCACAGAGATTAGAGGAACGATCGCCCGCCGAACAAGACCTCGTCGAGGAAATGCGGGCGGCGTTCGCGGACCCCAGTCTCAAGCCCCATTTCACAGAGCATACTTGGGATCTCGCCCTCTATTTCGTGGAGAACATTGAAGCGGAAGACGCGATGGCTCGGGCGGGATGCGACTCGATGGAAGACGATTGCTCTAACCGAATTCGCTCCGCGCTTGGGTGGCGCGGAATGGGCTCACCGACGACGGCGGGCATGGAAGAGTATTGGGCCGAAAAAGCGGAAACGACCGAAGAAACGAAGGTGAGGCAGAAATGAGGCCACGATACGGAGTTCTGGCCACCCTATTGCTGGCGGCAGCTCCTGCCGGGCTGGCTGGACAAGCAACGATAGACGGGGAACCAACGTCTTGGTGTACGTCGTCCAAGACGATCGAATGCGCGGTTGAGACATACGGGCCGAACGCGGACTTGTTCAGCCGGGAAGACGATGCCCAAGAGCTGATCGACGAACGAACGGTCACCAGCGGCGATACCTGTCCGACGATCGTGAACGCGGCATTCGCCGACTTTATGGTCGAGGGGGAGGCACAGGACAGCACTCCCGACGGAAACCCAATCGTCCCTCACGACGGCGCGCACATCACAGGCATAGGGACCGATGTGGTGTTCATCGCGGCAAGCCTTTCCGGTGAGGCAATGCTCGTCACGATCCTACACGAAGCGGCCCATCATGTCGGCCATGAGAATCACATCTCGGCTGAACTTGCGGCCCAAAACTGCCTCCGGGAAGAAGAGGACGACGATGAGCCCGGCGGCGGCGAGGATCCGCCGCGGGTAACGTGCACCGAGACGAGTGTGTGGGTTGAGCCCGTGACTATCGAGGTGTGGGTGAAGCCAGAATCAACGCAACTGGAGCAAGGACCCGGCTACCACAGCGATCTCGGAGAAATCCCGGCCGTGCCGATCCCCGGCATAACTATCTCAGTGTCAAGCGGGTATTGGGCCACTGTGACTATCCAAGAAGGCTACTGGCTAACGGTTCGAGAATGCACTTCGACGTAGAAAGGACGAAGGACTCATGAAGACGACTCTCGGAACGCTGCTTGCCGGCTGCACGCTTGCACTAGTGCTGGCGTTGCCCTTGGCGGCACAGAAGCCCGACACGGCGTACTACAAGACTGCCCCCGTGCCCGTATGGGTAGTCGTGAAGCAGTACAGCAAGGAACAGGTCCGCGTGGGCACGGCGATTGTGTGGGACGATCCCAAGTCCGGCTTGCCATTCGCCGCAGACGTCTCTTCGGGGGAGCTAATCGTATGGCTTCCCACGAGCAAGAGAGGAGACGACTGCGCGTACTCGAGCGAAATCAAGCACGGCACGGACGGCTACGAGAAAATCGGCCCGACCGACGACGAGTGTGCGTCTCCTCCGGTATCGTCCATGTCCAGTATCGGAGTCACCCACAACGGCTCGGCAATGACTTGTGTCGAAGCCGACCGGAAGGACAGCATGCGGGACCCCACCCTCCGTTTCTGGGGTTGCTACTGGGCGACTAGTCCGGGCGGCGGCGGATAGCCGAGCAACCTAGAACCGTACAGGGGAGAGGGTCGGTGGCGGGAAACCGTCACGCGCTTTCCGCATCCTACGGCCAGGGCCGTTTCATCCCGGCTGCTGGCACTCTCCTTTACTTGGACGCGGCCGAAGGCGTTCGCCCCCGAAAAGGTGCTCACAGCCAGGTCGGTGCGGACATCTTCCAAGGGGATCGCAGCATCCCCTCGGCAGCCGCTGCCGGGGGATCGAAGGGGCGGAGTCCCTCGCCAGCCCCAGTGTTATACCTGGGACTCCCCACCATTTGTCAACGCTGTTGAAGGCGGGGCTGTAACCCCGCCTAGGGTGGTCGGACGGGCTGGGCAGGATGTCGCCGGGCGTGCTGCTGGCTGTCGGCCGAGCCTCGCACCGGGAAGGGCGAGGAGATGGTCGCAGCCACGGTCGGCGCAGACATCCGCCAAGGGGATCACAGCATCCCCTCGGCGGCCGCTGCCGGGGTTCGAAGGGGCGGAGTCCCTCGCCAGCCCATGGGTTATACCCAGGGTAAGCTGGCTTGAGCACCTTACGGCTCAAGCCAGCCCTCGGCGGCCGACGGCTGAAACCACCGCCCGCACGGCAGGCGTAGGGCGCATCGCGGGCAATCTCACCACCTTCTTTTTCGCCCGCTTCACTGAAGGCGAGGGCACCGGCGCGGTTCTCGACGCTTGGCCGGGGATGGCACGCCGCCCCCAGCATCCAGCACCGGAGCACCCCCCAACCGGCGACGCCTGGAGATGTTGGCGCTTCGGACCGTCCGGGTTATCGTTCAGAGAACCCTTGGTGCCGGAACGCGGTGGACGGGCAGGGACAGCACTGGACAAGGTGTCTTGGTGTCGCGTCCGAATAGTGTACCGGAGGTGATACGGCGATTCGAGGTGTCGCTATAACACCATGAATGACAACGGGTTACGATTCAGCGTGTCTGTTCCAGATCGAGTGGCGCGAGAACGGGCGCAGGCTGAGCCGGTCGCTGGGGCATCGCGACTGGGCCTGGGCGAAGACGCAGGCGGACCAGTTCGCCGACGGTTTCACCGGCCCGAAGGACCACGGCGAGGCAACAGCCGAGCCTGAGCCGCTCACCCTGGAGACGCTGTTTGACATCTACCGGGAAGAGGTCACCCCCACCAAGGCCAAGCGGTCGCGGAGGTACGAAAGATCCGCGATGGCGATGTTCCTCAAGTTCTTCGGCCGAGCCCGGAGACCCGCAACGCTCTCCCAGCGCGACTGGGACCGGTTCATCCGGGCGCGACGGGCGGGCAGGGTAGGCCCGAGCGGCAGGCCGGTGTCCAACCGCACCATCGAGTACGACCTCAAGTTCCTGCTCGCCGTCCTCAACTGGGCAGCGAGATCGAGGGACGAGGAGGGCAGGCTTCTTCTGGAGTCCAACCCGCTGAAGGGGCTCAAGACGCCCAAGCAGAAGAACCCGGCCAGGGTGCTTCTCACCGATGCGGAGTATGAGGCCCTGCTCGAAATCTCCCAGGAGATGGACTGGCGCTTCCGCGTGGCATTGGTGATCGCGCATGAGACGGGTCACCGCATCGGTGCCATCCGCCAGCTTCGGTGGTCAGACATCAACATGGAACGCAGAACCATCCTGTGGCGCGCGGAACACGAGAAGACGGGCCACGAACACCGGACGCCGGTAACTGCCGAAGCACTCGCCGCCCTTCAGGAGGCGCGGAGGCAAAACCCCAGCATCGGGGATGCTCCGGTGTTTCCGGCACCTGGGGATCCGTCAAAGAGCGTCAGTCGCTCGCGGGCTCGCACTTGGTGGACGAAGGCCCAGACCCTGGCCGGACTGGAACCCAAGCGTGGCCGCGGCTGGCACTCGTTGAGGCGGAAGTTCGCTTCGGACCTCATGAACCAGCCCCTGAAGGTGCTCTGCGACCTGGGCGGCTGGAAGACGGCCCAGACGGTTCTCCAGTGCTACCAGCAAGCCGACGAGGACCAGCTCAGGAAGGCGCTCGAAGACCGCCGGGGGGCCATTCCCGCCAATTGGCGGGAATAAATGTCGGGAATCGGAACCCAGATACCTCAAAAACCCAATGTCCCCGCCAGGACTCGAACCTGGGGCCTACTGCTTAGGAGGCAGTCGCTCTATCCACCTGAGCTACGGGGACTGCAACAACTTACACGATTCCGCCGCCCGATGTATGTCAATTATGTATGTCAATTGGCAGCGGAACGGCCCCCCCGGTACTCCTCGATGGCCTTCCTGAGCCGGTCCTCGTCGGGCCTCTGGTAGCACTGGAGGACCGTTTCGGCCGTCTTCCAGCCACCGAGTTCGCAGAGCACCTTCAGCGGCAGGTCCATGAGGTCGGAGGCGAACTTCCGTCTGAGCGAGTGCCAGCCGCGTCGGTGCCTTGGCTCCAGTCCCGCGAGCTTCTCCGCCCTGTCCCACCAGATTCGCGCCCGCGATTGACCCAAGCACCTGAAGGGATCCCTCGGTGCCGGCATCACGGGTGCATTCCCGATTCCGGGGTGATGCCTTCGGGCTTCTTCGAGGATGCACCGTGCGCTGACGGTCATCGGCGTTCGGTGCTCGTACCCGTTCTTCTCATGCTCGCCGCGCCACCGGATGGTTCGGGCCTCCATGTCGATATCGGACCAGCGAAGCTGGCGGATGGCCCCGATGCGGTGTCCGGTTTCGTGTGCCAGCACCAACGCCACCCGGAACCGCCAATCGATGTCCCCGGCCACTTTGAGCAGTGCTTCGTACTCGGCATCGGTGAGCAGGACCCGGGCCGGGTTCTTCTCCTTGGGCAGCTTGAGGCCCCGAAGCGGGTTGGACTCCAGGAGGAGCTTCCCCTCCTCGTCTCGCGATTTCCCGGCCCAGTTGAGGATCGCGAGCAGGAGCTTGAGGTCGCGTTCGACGGTGCGGTCGGAGACCTTCCGGCCACTGGGGCCGACCTTTCCTGCGCGCCGTGCCCGGATGAAGCGGTCCCAATCGCGTTGGGAGAGGGTCTTGGCCTTTCGGTGCTTGCCGAAGAACCGGAGGAACATCTTCATCGTGGCTCGGTCGTGCGTCCGCGATCTCCGTGTCTTGGTGGGCGTCACCTCTTCGCGGTAGATGTCAAACAGCGTATGCAGGGTGAGCGGCTCGGGCTCGGCGTCCGTGGCCTTCGCAGCGACCGCCTCGGTGAGTCCGGCGGCGATCTCGTCGGCCTGCTTCTTGGCGCGGTCCCAGTCCCGGTGCTTCAGTGACCGGCTGATCCTGCGCCCGCCCTCGCGCCACTGTACCTGTATGATGCCGGTCCGTGGGTCGGGGAAGACCCTCACCCGGTTCCGGCCCCATTCGCCGGCGCTGTATGCGCGCCGGTCACGTTTCGTGCGTGCCATCATTCGATTCCTCTCGCGATGGACCGCACGATCTGCGCGGTTGGAAGTTCGCGCCGGGATGGCGTCTCCGCCAGACCGGCGGCTGATGGCGCGCCGGACGCTGCGGCGTTCGTGTGGCAAGCGACTGGACGCCATCAGCGGCTCGGACCCTGATCGCGATCCGGTCCCGGGCGGCGCATCAGATACGGAGGCCGCGCGGTCTCGCGACGGCGGATGTCCCGAAAGACTCGGCCAAGCGTGTCGCCAGCACGTCGAGCCGCTCGATTCGCCGCTGCAAGACTTCGTTCTCCCTGCTCAGCCGCTCGACGCGCTGCCGCAAGGCTTCGTTCTCCCCGCCTTGCCGCTCGACGCGCCCTCGCAAGGCTTCGACGTGCTGCTGCAAGGCTTCGACCTGCCCGGAGTGCCGCTGCTGTTCCGTCTCGTACTGCGCGGACAACCTCCGCAAGGCCCTCGTCAACTGCTCCTCTAACGCGGTCATAGACCTCCTTCACTCGTTCGACAGCTTCAACGCCGGGCGACCGTCCACCCTCCAGGGCGGATCGTCCAACGCCGCGTCCGGCACCACCACGAACCGCTCGCCCTCGATCTCGTGGAACACGAGCCCCCAGGTGTCCACCTCCAGTTGGGCGAGCGTCCGCTGGGCGTCCTCGATGTCCCGGCCCAGTCCGGCGCGGGTCTCGATCCGGGCTTGGATGTTCGCCGCCAACCAGTGCATCGTCGCCCAGCTTCCGGCGAAGAAACCGAGCCAAAGGCTCAGGCCGACGATCAAGGGCCGGAGCCACGCCTTGGCCAGCAACTCGCGCATCCGCCCGGTCGCCTCCTCCGTATCGCGCTCGATGGTACTTAGAGCGTTCCTCGCAACGCGCCGCGAGTTCTCGCCGAGCCGCTTCAGCTCGCTCGCCGTCAACTCCTCGATCTCCCTGCGTTCGGCCGCCAGCCGCTTCCGCAGCCGGTCGCTTAAATCGTTCCCGCTCGAAGTCAAGTGCGTACAGTTCTCCTTTCAGCCGCCACCGGTCCCCGGTCTTGGGGTCCAGCGCCGTGATGTAGTCCTTGCCTCGGCGCGGCACTTCGAGGCCCGCCTCCCGTAGCGCGGAAACGACCTCGGCCCGGTTCCGCACGGTGCCGTGCTCGACACGCTGGAGCAGGTAGTCCCGGATCAGGTCTCGGGGAGAGGCTTCGAGCCGGAGCCCAGCCCGCAGTTGCGCCGCTTCGATGTAGGCGCGGTGGCCGGGTTGGTGCACTCTGGCCCGCGCCGGGTCGTCTGGACGAGCCCATCCGTGTTCGGCGTTGAGGGCGTCCCGGAGCGGATCGAACGTCTTCCGCCATCCCGGAGGGGCGATGTTGAGGCTCCGCCCGGTCTCCAGATCGCACCGCGCCGCGAGGATGTGGACATGGGCGCCGCCGCCCTCTTCACGGTGGAGCACCGCCGTCCATGCGTAGCGGTCGGGTTCGAGCCCCGCCCAAGCCGTCTTCTCGAACCCGTCGACCACGGCTTCGATGTGCTTGTCGGTGGGTTGGTCGTCGGGAGCCCAGGCGATCACGCCGGACGTGTACCTGTGCTCGAAGTCGAGCGAGTCCGCGACCGCGGCCACCATGTCCGGGTTCCCGCGCAGCACCTCGACGCCCTCGCGCGGCTTTCCGGCCGCGTCCCGCTCCCCGAGGAGGTAGTTGGCCGCGTCCCGCGCCGATCCGGTCCCGCGGGCCAGGAACTTAATGTGCATCGTGGTCCCGGTTCTCGAAGCGGGTTAGTGCCGTGAGCGCCCGTTCGATGGCGACAAGGCGGGCGATGACCTCGACGGCTTCGGCCGCCCCCTTGTGGGTATTGGCCCACTTGGCGATCTGGTTGAGGTTGTTTCCGATGCGCGCCGCCTCCCGCGTGCGCTCGCGCTCCACCTCGGCGTGCGGCACGGTCCAGGTGCGTGCCCGGTCGATCGACCGGCGCACCAGATCCGACAGCGTCAGGCCTGCGGAGCGCGCCTTGGCGTGCCACTCGGCACGCTCCGCGTCGCTGGCGCGGACCTTCACCCAGACGGCGCGTCCGGTGCTCATGGCGCGCCGTTGCGGTGTTGGGGGTCAGAGGGGGCGCAGCCCCCCGCCAGCCCCTCCGGCAGACACACGGAGTGTGGCCACGGAGGGTAGGCTGGCTCCCCGGCCTTAGCGGTGTCCGACCATCCCGGGGGAGCCGGGGTTGGAACGCGGCGACCGCCGCCGCCGATCCGGTGGCGGAACACCTCCGTCAACGCTCGGGCGAACCCGCTCAGTGCACCTCGCGAAGCTCGGTCGGTGGTCTGATGAAGGCTAGCGATGGCGGGCCGTCCATGCACCCCGGAAACCGGAGTGGCGACTGATTCCGCCAGCGCCCCTGCCGATGGACGCGGGCATCGGTTCGACCGTGGGGTGGATCAATCTGACTACGCGTTTCCTCCGTTTCCCATCGTTTGGTCTTGCTGCCCTTCACGCTTCCGTGGCCCGAAGGGCGGCATACTACGGGTTCCATCCGCAATTGGTTTCATCGTTGCTGTCCGAGACCGCCGGGCGCGTACCGGGAAGAGGGTGCTGAAGGTGCTCTTCCCGGCGGGCGCGCTCCGGCGGGTCCACAACGAGGAGACCCGGCATCGGGGGATTCGTTACCGATGGAGATTCACCTACTGGCCCGAAACCGCTCCCAGACTTCGTCGCCCGCAGCGCGGTAATCGCCGAGGAACTGGAACCGCCCCTGCTTCCTTCCGGCATCCCGACCCATGCCCGGAAGATGCACGGCAACCCGTGGCATGTCATATTTCTGGCGCTCCCGAACCACGCCGACGGACGAACAAAGGACATGACGAAGGTGGCCACCAAGCAGACCGACAGCGGAGCCACAACCGGCTACGAGGCCGAGTTGTGGGCGATGGCCGACGCGCTCCGCGGCTCGATGGATGCAGCCGAATACAAGCACGTCGTGCTGGGGCTCGTCTTCCTGAAGTACATCTCGGACGCTTTCGAGGAGCGCCGCGAGGCGGTGTTGGCCGAGTGGGGGGAAGACGCCGCCGAAGACCGCGACGAGTACATCGCCGAGAACATTTTCTGGGTCCCGACAGAGGCCCGCTGGGCACGCCTGAAGGCAGAGGCGCGGCAGCCCACCATCGGCCAGACTGTGGATCGGGCCATGGCGGCCATCGAGCGAGACAATCCGGCGCTGAAGGAGGTGCTGCCCAAGGACTACGCTCGGCCCGCGCTGGACAAGCAGCGCTTGGGCCAGTTGATCGACATGGTGGGCAACATCCGTGTCGGGGACGCCGAAGCCCGTTCCAAGGACGTGCTCGGTCGCGTCTACGAGTACTTCCTCTCGCAGTTCGCGAGCGCCGAGGGGAAGAGGGGCGGCGAGTTCTACACCCCCCGCTCCGTCGTCAGGCTGCTCGTCGAGATGCTGAAGCCCTACCGTGGGCGGGTCTACGATCCCTGCTGCGGCTCCTCGGGCATGTTCGTGCAGTCGATCGAGTTCATCCGTGCGCACGCGACCGGCAACGCCAACGGAGGCAACGCGCGGGCCGACATCTCGATCTATGGCCAGGAGTCGAACTACACCACGTGGCGGCTCGCCAAGATGAACCTGGCCATCCGTGGGATCGGAGGGCAGATCGCCCACGGCGACACCTTCCACAACGACCGCCACCCGGACCTGAAGGCGGACTTCATCCTCGCCAATCCTCCGTTCAACGTCTCGGACTGGGGCGGCGAGCGGCTGTCCGAGGACAAGCGCTGGCGCTACGGCGTGCCGCCGAAGGGCAACGCCAACTTCGCCTGGGTGCAGCACATGGTTCACCACCTCGCGCCGAAGGGCGTGGCGGGGTTCGTGCTGGCCAACGGGTCGATGTCGTCGAGCCAGTCTGGTGAGGGCGAGATCCGGAAGAATCTGATCGAGGCGGGCCTCGTGGACTGCATGGTCGCGCTGCCGGGCCAACTCTTCTATTCGACGCAGATTCCCGCGTGCCTCTGGTTCCTGGCGCGGGAGCGGCGGCGGCGTGGAGAGGTTCTCTTCATCGACGCGCGGGAGCTCGGCCGCATGGTGGACCGGACCCACCGCGAACTGACCGGCGAGGAGATCACCCGGATCGCGGACACCTATCACTCGTGGCGAGCCCCTGAGGAGGTGAACGGCTACGCCGATGTTCCCGGCTTCTGCAAGAGTGCCTCGATGATCGAGGTCCGCAAGCACGGCCATGTGCTGACGCCGGGCCGCTACGTGGGCGTGGAGCCGGAGGCGGACGACGGCGAGCCGTTCGAGGACAAGATGAAGCGGCTGGTCTCGGAGCTGCGCGAACAGCAGGCCGAGGGCGCTCGGCTTGAAGCCGCCATCACCGAGAATCTGAAGGGGCTGGGGTTTCCGATGGGGACTCGAACGAGCGCTGGGGGATAACGATGACACTCCAGTACGACAGCCTCCGGAGATCGCTCAATGCTCTCGCCGACGTTGCCGCCGTGAGTGGAGACGACGAGCGAATGGGGCAGTTGACCGACATCGAGCGAGTCGCGATCCGCGCCGGGGTCGTCCAGCACTTCGAGATCACTTATGAACTCTGCTGGAAGCTCATCGCTCGCTGGTTGAACGCGAACATCAGTCCGGGCGTCGCGGATGGCGTGACGAGGCGTCAACTTTTCCGCCTCGCCGCGGAGAATCGTCTGATCAACGATGTCGATGGGTGGATGCGGCACCATGAGGGGCGGAACGCCACATCCCACATCTACGACTTCGACAAAGCGGAGGCGGTGTACCGGGCTACGGTGGATTTCGTGCACGACGCTCGTGCGCTTCTTCGCGCCCTGGAGACCCGGAATGACTGACCCGTGCTTCTGCGTCCCGCTGGCATGAGTGTCCTCGTTCCGACGGTCGATCTGCGGCCCGACCATTGGGATATTGTCCGTAATGCTCTCCGGCGGCATGTGCCGGATCGTGAGGTGGTCGCCTTCGGATCGCGCGCGACCTGGACCGCGAAGGACTACTCCGATCTCGACCTAGCCATCATGGGAGAGGAGCCGCTGCCGCTCCGCACGGCCTCAGCCTTGTCCGAAGCCCTTGGCGACTCGGACCTACCGTTCAGGGTCGATATCGTGGATTGGGCAAGGATCGACGACAGCTTTCGTGAGATCATCTTGCGAGATGGGGTGTCCGTGCAGACTCGGCTGGCGACTACGGACACTGCCGCCGCAACGCCGCACTCATCGACCATCCTCACCCGGATGGCTGGGGCAAGCGAGCGGCGCGGGTCTGGGGATCGCGGAGGTGTTGGCGACCGTTCGATGCACCGTCTGGGCGACATTGTGAACCTGAATTGGGGTGACACCAAGACGACCAAGAAGTCGTATACATCGGTCGGTTTTCCTGCCTACAGCGCTGCAGGCCAAGATGGCTTCCTGCCCTATCACGACCATAGTCGGACAGGTGTCGTGCTCAGTGCCATTGGAGCAAACTGTGGGAAAACTTGGCTGGCCAAAGGGAAGTGGTCGTGTATCAAGAACACCATCCGTTTCTGGAGCACCTCACCAGAAGCTGACACTGAGTACTTGTATTGGTTGACCCGAAACCGAGATTTCTGGCCCAAGAGAGGTTCAGCGCAAACATTCATCTCGCAGGGGGATGCACGCGCGATCAGAGTCGCTCTACCGGGGATCGGGGAGCAACGCGCCATCGCCCACATCCTGGGGACCTTGGACGACAAGATCGAGTTGAACCGTCGGATGAACGAAACGCTGGAGGCGATGGCCCGGGCTCTTTTCAAGTCTTGGTTCGTCGATTTCGATCCGGTGCGGGCCAAGATGGAGGGTCGGGACACAGGTTTGCCGCGAGACATCGCCGACCTGTACCCGACCCGGCTGGTGGATTCCGAGATGGGTGAGATACCGGAAGGGTGGAAGGTGGTTGCGCTTGATGGGCTAGCACGGTTCCAGAACGGACTCGCACTTCAGAAGTTCCGTCCGGTTGACAACGAAGCTCGATTGCCTGTGGTCAAGATCGCTCAAATGCGGGCAGGGGAAGCGAATAGCGGGGAGTGGGCGAGTGCAGCAATCAGACGGGAGTGCATCATCGACGATGGCGATGTCCTTTTCTCCTGGTCCGGGAGCCTCTTGGTGACGACGTGGGCCGGTGGGCGAGCGGCCTTGAACCAGCATCTGTTCAAGGTGACATCGGAGAGGTATCCCAAGTGGTTCTACCTGCACTCACTATTGTCCCATCTTCCGGCATTCCGCCAGATTGCGCGGGACAAGGCTACAACGATGGGACATATCAGGCGGCACCATCTCACGGAAGCTCTCTGCGTCACCCCTCCCGATGGCGTGATCGCGCAACTCTCGGACACGTTTTCCTGTTTGCTGGAGTTGCAGGTTGCGACTGAGTTGAGCAGTCGCACACTCGCCAGCCTTCGTGACACTCTCCTCCCCAAGCTTACTTCGGGTGAGATCCGCGTACCGTACGCGGAGCGGGTGGTGGAATCCGCAACGTGACGCCTATCTCTTCCTTCACCGAGTCGGAGGTCGAGGCCGCGGCGCTGGAATGGCTCGAACGGCTCGGCTGGAAGGTCGCCCACGGTCCCGACATTGCCCCGCAGTCGGAAGGGGCGGAACGGGCGGACTACACCGAAGTCAAGCTGGAGAACCGGTTACGCGAAGCCTTGGACCGGTTGAACCCCGGCCTGTCCGCCGAGGCCTTGGACAACGCGTTCCGCAAGATCATGCGTCCCGAAGGCTCGACGCTGGAAGCCCGCAACCGGGCGTTCCACCGCTTGTTGGTGGAAGGCGTGGCGGTCGAACACCGGACCCCAGGGGGTGCCATGCGCGGCGCGCAGGTCTCCGTCCTAGACTACGGGAACCCCGCGAACAACGACTGGCTGGCGGTCAACCAGTTCACCGTCGTCGAGGGCGAGCACGAGCGTCGCCCGGACATCGTGCTGTTCGTCAACGGTCTTCCGCTGGGCCTGATCGAACTAAAGAACCCGGCGGACGAGAAGGCCACGGTGTGGACGGCCTGGAATCAGATCCAGACGTACAAGGCCGAACTGACGGACCTGTTCGCGTTCAACGCGGTACTGATCGCTTCGGACGGCGTCAAGGCTCGTCTGGGCACCCTCACCGCCGGACGCGAGTGGTTCAAGCCGTGGCGCACGATCACGGGGGAGGTGCTCGCAGGGCCGCACCTTCCCCAGTTGCAGGTGATGCTCGAAGGGATGTGCGAACGAGGGCGGTTCCTGTCCTTGGTCCGGGACTTCATCGTGTTCGAGGACGATGGTAGCGGCAAGCTCGCCAAGAAGATGGCCGGATACCACCAGTTCCACGCCGTCGAGACCGCGGTCGGCCAAACGCTGCGGGCGGCGGCGCTCTGGCGGGAGGCGCGAAAGGTCGCCGAGCCGGACGTGGAGTACGACATCGGGCAGCGGCAGGGCGGCGATCCCGGCGACAGGCGCATCGGAGTCGTCTGGCACACCCAGGGCTCCGGGAAGAGCCTGACCATGGCCTTCTACGCCGGACGGATCGCCCGCGAGCCGATGATGGAGAACCCGACCGTCGTGGTTCTGACGGACCGGAACGACCTGGACGACCAACTCTTCGGAACGTTCTCGCACTGCCAGGATCTCCTCGGGCAGCCACCGACCCAGGCCGAGAACCGGGCCGACCTGCGCGCCAAGCTGAGCGTCGAGTCGGGCGGTGTGGTGTTCACCACCATCCAGAAGTTCTTCCCCGAGGAGAAGGGCGACCGGATGCCCGAGTTGTCCAGGCGGCGCAACATCGTGGTGATCGCCGACGAGGCCCACCGCAGCCAGTACGACTTCATCGACGGCTACGCCCGCCACATGCGCGATGCGCTCCCCAACGCCTCGTTCATCGGCTTCACCGGCACGCCCATCGAGCTTGAGGACGCCAACACGCGGGCGGTGTTCGGGGACTACATCAGCGTCTACGACATCGAGCGGGCCGTCGAAGACAAGGCAACCGTGCCGATCTACTACGAGAGCCGACTGGTGAGGCTGGCGCTGGACGAGGCCGAACGACCGAAGATCGATCCCGACTTCGAGGAGGCGACCGAGGGCGAGGAGATCGCGCGTAAGGAGAAGCTCAAGACTAGGTGGGCGCAGCTCGAAGCGGTCGTCGGAGCCCCGCACCGCCTCAAGCTGATCGCCCAGGATATCGTCTCACACTTCGACCGGCGGCTCGAAGCAATCGACGGCAAGGCGATGATCGTCTGCATGAGCCGCCGCATCTGCGTCGACCTCTACCGCAAACTGATTCGCCTGCGCCCCGAATGGCACCATGAGGACGACGCCGAGGGTGAGATCAAGGTTGTCATGACCGGCAGCGCATCGGACCCTGCCGACTGGCAGCCGCTCATCCGGAACAAGAAGCGCCGGGAGATGCTAGCGAAGCGGTTCCGCGATCCCGGTGATCCCCTCAGGGTCGTGCTCGTTCGGGACATGTGGCTGACCGGTTTCGATGCCCCGAGCCTGCACACGATGTACGTGGACAAGCCGATGCGCGGCCACGGGCTCATGCAGGCCATCGCGCGGGTGAACCGAGTGTTCCGGGACAAGCCGGGCGGCCTCGTCGTCGACTACCTCGGCCTCGCGCACGAGCTCAAACGCGCGCTCGCGACCTACACCGAGAGCGGCGGCACCGGCAAGACCACGTTGGACCAGTCCGAAGCGGTCGCCGTGATGCAGGAGAAGTATGAGGTGTGCCGAGGCCTGTTCCACTGCTTCGACTACTCGGCCTGGGTGGACGGCACGCCCGCCGAACGCACCAGTCTGCTCCCGGCGGCGCAGGAGCACATACTCGCGCAAGAGAACGGCAAGGATCGTTGTCTGCTGGCCGTGCGCGAACTCTCCCAAGCGTTCGCGCTTGCTGTCCCGCACGAGGAGGCCATACGGATCCGGGACGATGTGGCGTTCTTCCAGGCAGTCCGGTCGGTGCTGGCCAAGCGCGCCGCCGGGGAGGCGCGCACCGAGGAAGAGATTGACATGGCCATCCGCCAGATCGTCTCACGGGCCGTCGCCTCAGAAGGCGTCGTGGACATCTTCGCTGCCGCCGGCCTTGAGAAGCCCGACATCTCGATCCTGTCGGAGGAGTTCCTAGCCGAAGTGCGGGGAATGAAACGGCGGAACCTTGCGGTCGAACTGCTGCGGAAGCTGCTCGTAGGAGAACTCGCGGTTCGCAGGCGGAGGAACGTCGTCCAGGCGCGATCCTTCGCCGAGATGCTCGATCAGACCGTCCGCCGCTACGCCAACCGGGCCATCGAAGCCGCACAGGTCATCGAGGAATTGATTCAGCTTGCCCGGGAGATGCGCGAAGCGAACGCCCGCGGCGAGGCGTTGGGACTCTCCGAGGACGAACTAGCCTTCTACGATGCCCTTGAGACGAACGACAGCGCCGTGCAGGTGCTCGGCGACGAGACCCTGCGCGACATCGCCCGCGAGTTGGTCGAGACCGTGCGGAACAACGTCAGGATCGACTGGACGCTGCGCGAGAACGTGCGCGCCAATCTGCGGCGGCTGGTCAAGCGGATTCTCAGGAAGCACGGCTACCCTCCGGACAAGCAGGAGAAGGCCACGCGGACGGTGCTGGAACAGGCCGAAGCGCTGTCGGAGGGGTGGGCTGGGTGACTTGGGACGCCGAGGCCGCCAATGTGATGGGTAGACTCAGAATGGACGCCAACATCGCCATCGCACAAGCCCGCGGCTTGCGCCGGGTGGCTGCCGATCTCGACCGCGTCTTGGACGACTACCTGAAGGGGGATCGGACACCCGCCGACGACAGCGACGCGAGATTCCCCGCCGAAGAGTTCCTCGGGAGCATGCTCGCCGCCCCGGTCGTGCGCGCTCTGGCGGCAGAACTGGCCTTGAAGGCCATCGCCATCAAGACGACGGGGGACCACGAGTGGGGCCACGACCTCCTCAAGCTGTTCGACGCGCTGGACCAGGAGACCCAACTGGCCATCGAACGGAAGCGCGAGGACGTGGTCGAACGGGTTGTACACGGGTCTGTGCGGTCCATCCTCGCCAAGCACAAGGACGACTTCACCGATTCGCGATATGTCGGGGAGGTGCCGCCCGACTCGAAGCCGACGTTTGCGTACGGGGTTGACTTGGACGTGGCCCTTCAAGATCTGATCGCCGTGTTTGAGGAATTGCCCACCGCCACGCGCGAAGTAAGATCTGCGCCGGGTCGCACCCAGGCCAACCGCGGCCCCGATGGCGCTTTGGGTGGGTGAGACGCTTGCAACGCCGGACACAACCGGGGCTCGGCCGGACGATCCGGCGCGGGCGTGGGTGCGATGACCTGACCGCGCGGCCGAGTCTCTTGACTCTGGTTGGAGAGCTCAGATGCGTGTGTTGGAGCAGCCCCTACGAATCACTCCACGGTACTGGCTCGACTTGCCCCGCCCACGTCGCCGTCGTCCGGTTGAAGTAGCTCCCCCGATGCCCTAGCAGGTGGAGTAATGCCAATTCTTGGTACCAGAGCGACAACTGCCACGCGTCGAAGGTCGCCGCCTTGCCGTCCGGCCCGAACAGCATCCTCCGGTTCTTCTCCTTCGCGTGGACGAGTCCGTTCCTGAGCTTCGCCAGCGCTTGGCACGGATTACTGCTGCTGTGCCTCTCGGCGAACCTGGTCAGCGCCTCGTATCTCCGTGGGATGTCCGCTTGGACATTCAGCGCGGACAGCAGCGTCTTCAGCTTCTCGGCAGCGGGACGGAGTTCGTCGTACTGCTTGGCTGTCATAGAGCCATTGCGATCCACAACGATTAGGGCGCCGAGGAGCTCCAGCGAGGCCATGCCTAGCACGATCGACCCTTCCATGCCGCTGGAACGCGTGTTGCAGTGGCGGTACCAGTGCAGCGCCATGACCAACGACTGGCCGAATCTCTCGGTCGTGTGAACCCGGCAGAATCCGTCGAACAATTCCGCAAGAACGCTTCCATGATGCTCGTCAAACCACGACTGGTATACCCTCACCCACCCGTCGACGATCGGCGACCCAAACCGCCGCCATACGATCTCGTAGTCCTCCCCACGCCCCCACTGAATCGGCAGGGCGCATGCCGCGCCGCGCGCGAACGACAGGAATACCCGCAGTGATTCGAGGATCTGCTTTGCTTCCGCCGCGGAGAAAGCCGAGCCATCGGCTCTCGTCAGCTGTCCGACATGCGTGAAGGCGTACCCGCCAGTCGCATTCAACTTCTTGTAGCGATCCCCAGATTCCGCCACCGCAACAATGCGGATTCGCCAGCCGTCGTGGTTCAAGCCGACCGTCTGGATCGTCCCGTAGCCGCTGCCCACTGCCGTTGGGTCTCCGGGGACTGCGGCCGGTCCCGGCGTGATGAAGTCGGGGCAGTTGACGATCTGGAACCCAACCGAGAAAAGGCGTCGATTGCCGCCCCATTCCATCTCAGCGGCGGAGGCGCGGATCAAGCCTGGCGCAGCCGTAGAGTACGCCAATACGTTCTTCGTCGCGAAGCCCGGTAGTTCCACGGTCAAGACCTCAAGATCGAGTCCGACCGGTTCGTCGGTCTCGATGTCGAAAACGATGCCCGGTGACGGCAGCCATCGCAGGTGCGCCGAGCCGCTCGCCTCGATACTACGATCGCCCGCCCGGACGCGGAAGCTGCCCTCGTGCAGCAGGACGGCTTCGTTCACGTCGCGCTGTGGATACTGCTGGAACATGATTCTTCGCAAGTCGAGGATTGCAGGGGAGTCGGATGGACGGAGTAACTTGCGCGACTTCGATGCCCTAGGACAGCGCAGGATTGCCTCACGCTAAGGGGCGTCCGGTCTTGCCCGGCAACCGTGGAGGCCGAATCCGTAGAGATCGGTACCCGTGATTTCGCGTCCCGTATGGAGGATTCCTAAGCAGTCGCTTTCTTACGGTTGGCCTTCAGAGTGGCACCGGACTCGTCCTTCCATTCGGTTAGGCCGTTGGCACTGCGACCGAGACAGACGGTCGCGGCGGCGGACGGTGAACCGAAGAGCCAGTCCCTCGTGAAGCGATAGTGGCCGGTCTTCTTCTCCAACACCCCTTCTTTGATGAGTTCCTGACGCTGGAGATAGTACCCCGGTGCTCTCTCCCTCATCGAAGCTACGGTCGGTTCCCGAGCGAGCGATCCCTTTCGGACCGTGAATCCCGTATTCGTCTCGAATCCCGTCGCTTTGCAGTGTGGTCCCTCCACATGGTAGACTCTGCGATCCTTGGAGGGCGCTTCATCGCGTTCGAAGAACGGTACGCCCAAGACGGGAAGGAGGGACAGGAGTTCGTCCAGGTAACCCTCCATTTCGGCCTGATCCGCTTCGGAGAGCCCCGGTAGGCGGGACTTGTTGGTGTTCTGAAGCTTCGACCGTCCATACCTGTGCGCCAATTCCAGGAGCCGCGCTTCGAGGTACTTGACCTGCGCCTTGTTCAGGGGCGTTCCCTTCGTGGTAAACACGATGGCCTGTTGCCAGAAATCATGGTCCGCGTAGTGCCGGTCAAGACGGGTCTTGACCTCTTCCGCCTCGCCCACATACAGCTTGGGTAGTGGGTC
Organism: Longimicrobiales bacterium; assembly: GCA_965116645.1. Classification (GTDB taxonomy): domain Bacteria; phylum Gemmatimonadota; class Gemmatimonadetes; order Longimicrobiales; family Gaopeijiaceae; genus Bin94. The sequence continues at coordinate 1,710,847 of OZ220702.1, forward strand.
GCCATCTTGGCCCACCAACAGGTAGACACCGCTGCGAGAAAACTCGTCTCGCTTCTTGGCCTGCGAATACCTGCCTCGTGGACACACGATGCTCTGACCGATCCAGTTTGATTTCTCTACAAGGCGGAGCCCTTCCGGATGCCCCTCGGCCACGAAGATCTGAATCTTGAAACCTCTCCGTCCCGTCATTCTGCCCTCGTCACGCCGCGCCCTACTCACTCACTCTGGATCCTCGTCGGCGAAACCGGCGGCGCACGCCGGCCCGCACGTCGGTGGACAGTCCGAGGATGACGGCGGCGGCCAGAGCCCCGAGCGCGAGGTAGAGGATCAGCCTCACGGCCCACCCTCCGGGAACCGATCCGACAGCTCGCCCGCCGGGATCTGGCGGAGCTTTCGCACCGCGCGCGACACGTCGCGGGTATCGGAGCGAATCAGGAGCCAATCGTCACCGAACCGGGTCAGGCGGACCCAACACAGCCCGCTCCCGGCTTCGTCAATGGCGACCACTTCACGGGCGTGGATCTTCCGCCCGTAGGCTTGCCCGATGATTGCGCTGTCGCTCACGGGATAGACCCCGCTCCCAGTTGGATCCGGAGCTGCACGGACGCGGTACTGTCGTTGGACACCGATAACTTCCTCGAATAGGCTAGCCTTCGGGATGCGCCGTCAAGGGGAGAAGGGGTGAACTCGCGACGCGCGGGCGACGGTGGGGCGGGGGACGGATCGGTCCCATGCTGGCCGTGAGGTGAACGCGACCGGGACATCCGGCTGAACCTTGCCGCAGCGACTGACCCCGCTCCAAGTTTCCGCCTTCGAGATTCACTGACTGCCTTCCTCTGGCCCATCCACTACATGAGATACCTTCATGCAATTCCGACATCCAGATTAGTGAGATCAGGTCTGGAACTGCGCTACGCCGCGCCGGGCTTGCCGATCAGGCGGACGATGAGAGGGACGCGCGGATGAAGGAGTTGTTCGACTGGGTGCCGTGGTTCGGCGAGTTGGCCGACAAGGTACTGGAGGGCGGCCCAGAGGGTCTCGCGGCCAAGGCGACGGACGTGAACTGGGCGGGCGGCAGGTGCGCCGTGCTCGAGTCCGGGCCCGAAAACGCCGACCCACTGACCTTCTTCTACCATCTCGCCAGGATCTCGAAGGAGAACCGGCGGGAGACGACCTACGCGAGTGTCGCGGACGTGTTCGGGGTCGAGAGCCGCCTCGACTATTCGGCGGGCCACTGCTTCATCTTTCCGACCCCGCCGGGGTTCAAAGTGAGATTTGCCGGCACCGGGGCCGACCCGCGACTCCTCTGGAGGATGTTCCACCAAGCGCGCGACCCGGATGCTGCCGCCACGTCCGAGGCGGCCATCGCCGACACCTTCGCCGAGATGCTGCGGATCAACGGCGTCGGCGTCGCGATGCTCACGCAGTCTCTCTTTCTGATCAATCCGAGGGCGTTCCTGCCCTTCGACGAAAACGCGGTCGTACCCCTGGGGATCGGTGGGGTCGACAAGACTCTACTCGACAAGTCCCTGTCCTGGACCCGCTACCTTGACGCGATGGGCAAGGTTCGGGCCACGTTTCCCGGCTGCGAGTGCTACGAGATCAACATCATCTCGTACCTGTGGACGAGCGACGACTTGGCGCGGGAGGGGAATCGCTGGTATCGGATTGGGGTGAGTTCCGAGGACGAGTGGCGCGACTTCCGCCGGAACAACCGGATCCGTTGCACGGGCCTCGGTGACGGCACCCCCGGGTCGGCGACCGACCAACTGGCGGGAGAGCCACAACCCGGCGACGTGGTCCTGGTCCACTCGGGCAGACAAGAGGGACGCGCGATCGGGATCGTCGACTACTATTACCACAAGACAGTCAAAGAGTCCGCCCAGACCGCTACCAAAGCCATCAAGAAGGCTGGAACGGTAGCCCGCCCTCTGGTCCGATGCGGCCCGACGAAGGGCAGGTTCCGCGTTCAGGTGTCCCTAGACGAGGGCGCCAGTTGGTCGACATGCCTGATCATGTCCCGGAACGATGCGGATGCCATCCCGACCTACAACCCCGAGTGGTCCGACGGCGAGGCCATCCACAAGGTGGCCAACGACGCACTCGCTGCGATGCGCCGGAGGCTAGCGGACAAAGGAGAGGAACGCTTCCGGTCAGCGAAGTTCGCCAAGCAAGCACTGAGGCCAGCAATCCGCCGCGCCATGATGCCGCAGGGCGACAACCCGCCGGTGTATGTGCCCTCCCGGACCGACGTGCCCGGTGAGATCGACGACCGGAAGCCCACGAATCAGCCGGATGACACGCTGCACATCCTCTGGGTGAACAAGAGCCGAGCACCCTTGGCGGGCACTGTTGATGGAGGCCAGCCGACGGGTGTCATATCGAGCGTCGGCCAAGCGACGTATCAGGCCTTCGCCAACTCCCCCGCCTATTCGCTGACCATGGACTTGCTGAAGCCCCCGCCCCCGCCCCCAAGCCCGACAACCCACCCCCTCAATCAGATCCTCTACGGCCCTCCCGGCACCGGCAAGACCTATCACGCGACCACCTGCGCCATGGCCATCGTGAAGGGGATCGAGGTGGACGAAGTCACCGATGAACACCGCACCGAATTCCGCAATCTTCGGTTCGATCCGACGACCGAGACGGGCCAGATCGCCATGGTCACCTTCCACCAGAACTTCTCCTACGAGGACTTCGTGGAAGGCATCCGGCCCCGGCTCGGCGGGGGCGGCGACATCGGCTACGAACTCCGGCCCGGCCTTTTCAGGAGGATTGCGGACGCGGCACTGGCCGATCCCGACCGCCCCTGCGTCCTCATTATCGACGAGATCAACCGGGGCAACGTCCCCAAGATCCTCGGCGAACTCATTACGCTGATCGAACCTTCCCGCCGCCTCGGCCAACAAGAAGAGACGACCGTCACGCTGCCCTATTCCGGCGACACGTTCGGAGTTCCGGGCAACCTGCACATCGTCGGCACCATGAACACTGCCGACCGCTCCATTCTTCCTCTCGACACCGCGCTACGGCGCAGGTTCGACCATGTGGAGATGTTGCCCGACCCGGACCATCCGCTCATCCCGGACAGGATCGCCCGAATCGATCTTCGCAAGATGCTCAAGGCGATCAACGCGCGTATCTCGCTGCTCATGGATCGTGAACGCCAGATCGGCCACACCTACCTCTTCAACGTAACCGACATCGAAGCGCTGGCTGCCAAGTTTCGGACGGCCATCCTCCCCCTCTTGGCGGAGTACTTCTACGACGACTGGTCGAAGATCCGGCACGTGCTGGGCGACGCGCCTTTTGTCGTCGCGAAGCCGCCCGGCGACCACGGGTCAGGCTTGGAGGAGGAGGGCTTGCTGGATCCGGACACCGCGATCCATGAGGTGCTTCCTGCCACGGCGGAGGAGTGGCTGGATCCGGTCCAGTACCGCCGAGTATACGACGACAGTGTCTCATCCGGTGGCGACCAGCGGGAGGACGAGAGCCCCGACATCGGCGACGGTCAGTCTTGAACCGATGTCAGGTGTCTACACGATTCGGGAGTACGAGCAGTTCCGTATCGGTCACGGACTCGACAAGCGCGATCTGGAGGATCTGAGAGCCTTCGCCCACCGCAACGCAAGTGCGTTCCAGGAGCCCGGATACCGCCCAGTCCTTCAGTTTGGCCGGAGCGGCAAGCTCCAAGCGGGCAACTACGTTGGCACGATCACCACGCAGCGCGGCGCGGTCGTCGAGATCCTGCCCAAGATCGACCTTGGCGGGGCCGCCGACGCGGACCACGGTCAGACTCGCGAGGCATTCCTCACGATGCTGCGAGCCTACCGCGGCCTGAGGAGAGCCGCAAACCTCCCTCCGGGAGCCATCCGGGCGCTACGGCGCTTCCCCATGCTTGAGGTCTTTGTCCGACTCTTCCTGGACAACGTCGGCGTGCTGGTTCGAGGCGGCCTCGGGCGACAGTACGTGGCGAGGGAGGAGAATCTTCCCTTCCTGCGCGGGCGCATCGCCTTCCGGGACCACCTGCGCGAGAACCTGATCGACCGTTCGCGCTTCTACGTCGAACACGACGAGTTGAGCCCCAACCGCCCCGCCAACCGGCTCATCCGCACCACTCTCGACAGGCTCAGGCCCATCGTGCGAAACGAGCGCAACCGGCGTCTGCTCGCGGACCTTGAACCAGCGTTCAGCGCGGTGCCAGCGACACGAGACCCGCCCGCGGACTGGCGCAGCCACACGATAGATCGCTCCATGCGGCACTACAACAGGGTCATGCAGTGGGTCGAACTCTTCCTCTTCAACCGGGGGCTCGCGACCTGGTCCGGCCGACATGTCAGTCAGTCGCTGCTCTTCCCCATGGAGGAAGTGTACGAGGACTTCGTGACCGACAGCTTTCGCCGGTACCAAGCCGAGTTCCAAGTGGTCGCCCAAGCGCCCCGCAAGCACATGGCCTTGACCGGCGGCAAGCGCGTCTTCGCGACGAAGCCGGACATTTCACTCCGAAAGCCACGCGCCGCCGTCCGGTTCATCCTCGACGCCAAGTGGAAGCACATCGGCAAGGGAGGATTGGACCCGATCCGCGACATTGCCAGCTCCGACCTGTATCAGCTCTACGCCTACGGCAAGCGGTACGAGTGCCGGGCTGTGGCTCTGGTCTACCCGCAAAGCGGGGACTTCACCAGTCCATTCACCGCTCGGTTCTTCGATGGCCTGAAGATCGTCGGTCTGCCCTTCGACGTTGTCTCGCCCGAGCGGTCTCGCAGGAGCGTGCGGCTGGCTCTGCGGATGCTGGCGACGAACTGATCCAAGCGAAGGGGATTATTGGCCAAAGTAACCGGGGGGGCATTCTTCGGCCTCGGTTTCGGCCTTGCCCCTCGTGGACTTGGGCCGCTTCGTTCCGGGTTGGCGTGAGAATGGGTTAGGTCCGATCTGGATGGCGCCTCTCAACCAGCGCTCGTATCTCTCTCAGGCCCTCGCGGAGACCCTCCCCAAACTCCCCGAGGTTGGGGCCTAGTGACCGACGGCCGATTCCGGGCCAAGTGTTTCCCGCATAGCTGCCGTCCGGCTTCTTCTTGCGAGTCAGGTTGAGTCTCAGCAGATCTTCCCCCCGCAACGCTTGGTCGATCGTCGTCTTCACGGCGACCGCCCGCTCCTTGTCCCAATGACCATGGGGATCCATGAACAGGACATCAACGAAAAAGTGGTATGCTGCAATCCGTCCGACCTGGCGCGAATCCTCGGCCTGACACCGACATTTGGTCTCGTTCATTGCACGCGCTTTCCGAAAGGGACTGATGGCCGACGGGGGGATTACGGGGTCGGAGGTGGGGTGCCCCACTGACTGCTAAGCCATGCACCAAAAAGGGCTAGGGCGGCACCCGCCACCAAGAGCACCAAATCGCGAATCCAATCACGTTTCCTCTGTTTCTTGCCCTCTGACTCTCTCCCCTCGCTTTCCTTCCACTTTTCCAGCGCCTTCAGCCTGGGTTCAAGTCCCGTCAGGTGCCCTGGGGAATGGTCAACGAGCTTTCGCCACTCCTCCAGTGCGGCTAGACGGCGGTCAAAACCGGCAATCCTGACGAGCGTATTGAGGGTTTGAACCATGCCGGCTTGGGGCACCAGGGGGTGGTCCTCGGGTCCGTTGACGGGCACATCGCCCGTAGGAGGATCGTCGCGAGACGTCACTGGGTCACCTTGTTGATCCACTCCACTACGTCGGACTTGTGGTATCCCGCGAGTGTACTGGTCATCGGAATGACGATGCCGCGGAAGGGTCGCCCGCCTGCCTTGTCCTGGATCCGCTTGTAGACATCTGCCACCAGCGTGATGCCGTTCTTCCGTTCGTCGGCAACGATAAGCAACTCAGCGCCGCCCTCGGCGAGCTCGCTGTCGGGTCCGGTGAGGTGACGATGCTCGGGCCACAGCTCCTTCACGACATCGACAGGACGTGCCTCGCCGAGGAAACAGATGAGGTACACGTCGTATGCCAAGGTCGCCTCCTCTTCTGAGAAATGGGGGAACATAGAATACGGGGTCAGTGCCGAGATTGCGAGAAACCGTTGTCTCGGAAGATCAGAAGGGGCGGTCCTCTCGTGCCGCACGGGGAGCGTCCTCTGGGGATCGACCAGCGGTGGGAGCGCCGGACTGCTGACGCATCGGAGCAACTCGGGCGGCGAGTTGGAGGGACGCAGAGGTCCTGGGGTAAGTGTGAGGCACCTGCCAAATGTCTGCCATTTGACCCGATTTTCCGGCTTTTTCAGTCCGGCAGACCCTGACATGCCTCAACGGCAAGAAGCGCAGATCGTGCAGTCCCAGTTAGACTTACAGTGATTTCTTGCCGTGATTCGCGTCCCTCTGGCCGTGATTAGGAGGCAGTCGCTCTATCCATCTGAGCTACGGGGACGAGACCGGCGTCGGCGGGCGGACTTCGTCGGACAACCCGCGGACGGCACGATTCGCGGGCATAAGATTGCCGAGCGGGGTGCGAATGGCAAGCCGCCCTGAGCCCGCCTTACGCCTCCGGCGGGGGTCGGCGGGGCTAGTTGACGCACGGATCCGCCTCCGCAGCGGCGTCCGGATAGATCACGCGTTGCACGAGCCCGCCCTGGCCGTCGTCCTGCCACTGGAGCTGCAGCCGCACCAGGAGACGCTGGCTGCCGGCGTCCGGCTCGCCGATCGGGACGACTCCGTATGGTCCCAGCACGGTCTCGGTCGACGTGCTGAACAGGTGGTCGCGCACCGTTGCGTTGTCGATGGTGCCGGTCGCGGTCAGGGAGGCCCGGATTGCTTCGGACAGCAGTTCGACGGCACCGAATCCGGCCGCCGCGGTGTACCCCGGAGTGGTGCCGTGCGCTTCCTGGTAGCGTCGCTGGAAGGTCGCGCTGCCGGCGAGAGGTCCCGAGGTGTCGAGCGTGTGCACCCACGGGGCGTTCCCGATCACGCAGCGAGCTGCAGCGACGCCCACGCGGTCGGGAAAGTCGGCTTCGCCGGGGCCGACGCTCCAACTCGTCAGCAGGGGAGAATACCGGTCCGCGGCCACGGCCATGGTGAACGCGACCGCGTCCGGGGTGTAGCCGCCGCCCAGGAACAGGTGGGCCCCGAGGTCGCGCGCCCGGGCGGTGAGCGCGGCGTGGTCCGCCTCGCCGACCGGGTAGGCCTCGTCCATCACCAGGGTCAGGCCCTCGCGGGCCGCCGCGGTGCGCACCCCGGCGGCCGCCGAAACCGGGAATCGGGAGTCCTCGTAGACGAGCGCTACCGTCTCCGCCCCCTCACGCGCGGCGACCACCACCGCACCGGCCAGGTTGTCGCGCGCGTTGTTCATCATCTGCACGCTCCACTGGCGGTTCCTCCCGGCCCAGATCTCGGGCGAGGAGGCCAGCGCCGCGACCAGCGGCATGCCGGCCTGCTCGGCGACCGGCACGACCGCTTCCGTGACCGCGCTCGAGTACGGGCCGATCAGTACGTCGACCGAGTCCGCTGCGGCGAGGTCCCCGTAGATCCGCGCCGCCGTGCCGGGGTCGCTGCCGTCGTCCAGCAGCGCGAGCCGCACCCGGCGGCCGTCGATCCCGCCGGACTCGTTCAGCATCTCTACCGCCAGCCGGAAGCCCCGCGCCATGTTCAGCCCCTCCACTCGGCGCGAACCCGTCTCGGACGCGGTTCCCGCGATGATGATGGGGGACGTGTCGCGCGGCGGCAGCAGCGCCTCGTCGCAGGAGGCGGTTGACGCGGCCAGCACGGCGGCCGCGACGACTGTGGCGGACGAAGCGGGCGAGCCCGCGCGCGGCGCCGGGGCGAAGACGGGATTCCTCATGAGAAATGCTCCCGGGAGCGTGGGGTTGGGCGTCGGGGTCTTCAAATCTACCTTACTTCCGGTCTCTGCAACCGATACAGCCGGACTGTCTCCACACCGAGCGGATCCGACTGAACCCCCACGACCGCCCGCGCACCGACATCGGTGATCCGGAAGCCGGCCGGAGCTTCCAGATAGCCCGTGAGCCTGCCCTCGGCGTCGAGGATGTCCCACACTTGCGGACCGGGATCCTCGGCGAATTGATCTCGATACCGTTCGACCCAAAGGTTTCCCGTTGCGTCGGGCAGGAGTTCGCCGTGGACCGGGTGGGTGCTCGCGTACTCCGTGGCAAGCATGCGCTCCACGGCGGGGCCGGTCATTCCCCGGAGCCCTTCCTCGACCGCGGCCTTGGCCCGGCTGATGTCCGTATCGGTCACCGGTCGCAGGGCCCGGTCCATCCGCACGACCCTCCGCAGGGATCCCGTTGTGTCGTATCCCATCAGTTCGAAACGGCTCGAATGCCCATACCAGGCCAGGGTGCCGCCCGCCGCGAACACCGCGCGCCCGCCGAAGGCGAGGCCATAGCCGTTGCCGCCCAGCCGGCTGCCCGGGAATTCGCCCAGTGTAGCCAGGGTCTCGCCGTGACGATCGGCAGCGTAGAGAAAGTGCGTGGATTGGTCACGGGTGTCCCGGGACGGAGACCGTGTGCGTGTTTCGATGAGGAGAGGACCGGCGTCGAGCCACCCGACCGCATTCGGCGCGGAGGCTCCCGGTATGCGCGGAATGGCGAACGACCGAGCGAATGTGCCGGCGGATGTGAAGACGGAGACCCGTTCCCCCCCGGCGTCAACTCCCGCGATCGAATCACCGGTCAACTCCGCAATCGTCCGGAGACTGATGAACTCCCCCGGTCCTTCGCCGCGTCCGCCGAAGGTGAGCAGATGACCGCCGCCGGTGTCGAAGACGCGGATCTCCGCCGCGAGCCCGTCCGCTACCGCGATATCCCCTGTCGACAGCAGGATGGCCTGGCGAATGGATCCGAACAGGTCCGGGCCGGGTCCCTGTCCCTCGCTTCGCCCGATCTCGACGACGGCAGGAGTCTGCAGCCGCCATTCCACTCCACGGGTCTCGGGAGGATTCTCCGCGATCCGCACGCCCGCGCTGTCCCGCACGATGGAAGCGTGGGACGCGCCGTCGCCGGACGCGCAGGCGGTGGCGAAGAGGAACGTCACTGTGGGGTGGAGCAACCGGCGGGTCATCATGGCCTCTTCGGGTCCGGGCGGAATCGGGAGTGCTGAGGGGTCAGGTCGGGAGACACTTGGGCCGCAACAAGGGTTGCTTGTGCGCCAAGGGACGAAACCGCTCCTCCGATGGGGCGGCCGGGACAGCGCCGGACCAGTGACCGTGACAACGCCGCCGCCGCCGAGGTATCTTCGGAAACGCGAATCCCGCGCACACCGGACACCTTCGAACAGGGCTCCCTTCCCATGACGACAAGTGCGGTTCTCCTTTTGCTGGCAAGCGTGCAGGCCGGGCCAGACAGGATCGACCTGGATCCATCGCAGATGACTCTGGACGCAGGTGAGACCGTAACGGTAGCGGCTACCGTGCGGTCCGCGGACGGCGCAGTGCTGGCGGACGCGCCGGTGCGCTGGATCGCGATGAACCCGGAGGTCGCGGTCGTGGACCAGAGTGGGCAGGTGACGGCGGTTTCTCCTGGCGAGGCACGGATCGCGGCCCGCTCGGGGAACGTGATGAGCTTCGCCGCGGTGGTGGTGCGGGCGCTTCCGGTCGCCAGCCTGGCGGCGGAACTGCCGGAGGCCACGCTGCTGGCGGGGACGAGCGCGCCGCTGCGGGTTGTGGCGGTCGGGCGGGATGGAGAGCCGGTGGCCGGCCCGGCGCTCACCTTCGTGTCGAGCGACGAGTCGGTCGCTGGGGTTGACGCGGCCGGACGCGTGTACGCACGCAGCGCGGGCCAGGCGCGGGTGACGGTTTCGGCCGGATCGGCCAGCGCGGTCGTCAACGTGGCCGTGCGTGACGGCGAACTCGGCCCGGTCGAGGTGGTTCCCGCTGAAGTCCGTGCCCGGACCGGCGACGTCATCCGCTTCGAGGCGCGGGCCGCCACCGCGCTCTACCCGGAGTGGAGCGTGACCGGCGGCGGCGCGCAGATCGAGGCGGAGGGGACGGAGGGCGTCTTCGTCGCGGAGCGTCCCGGCACCTACCGCGTCACGGCCGTGTACGGGGAGGGCAGGGCGGCCGTCGCCTCGGCGTCCATCACGCCTCGCATCGAGGAGGCCGAGTTGGTCAAGGTCGGGCGTGGTGCGGCCGCTGAACACCACTCCGGCGACACCTGGGTCTTCGAGGGCGCCAACGGCCGCGACTACGCCTACGTGGGGACCTTCATGTACGACTGGATGAAGGCCTGGGACGTGACCGACCCGTCCGCCCCGGTGCTTACCGATTCGGTGCAGCTCGACGCGCGCAGGATCAACGACGTGAAGATCCACGAGAGCAACCGCATCGGGATCCTGACGCGTGAAGGGGCGTCCGACCGGCAGAACGGCATCGTGATTCTGGACCTGTCGGACCCCGCCCACCCGACGATCACCTCGGAGTACAAGCGCACGGTGCCCGGCGGCGTCCACAACGTGTGGGTCGAAGGCGATCTCGTCTACGCGGTGCACAACGGCACCAGCGACATCCACATCATCGACATCTCCGACCCCGCCGCCCCCGACGAGGTGGGCCGCTGGGGCATGCCCGAATCCGACCACAAGTCGCTCCACGACGTCATCGTCCAGGACGGCTACGCGTACCTGTCGTACTGGGACGACGGCGCGGTGACGCTCGATGTCGGCGCCGGCACCCACGGCGGCACCCCCACCGAGCCCGCGTTCGTGTCACGGTTCAAGTATCCGATCGGTAACACGCATACGGCGTGGCGCGCTGGACGCTATCTCTTCGTCGGCGACGAGATCTTCCCCGACGACTGGGACGCCGACGCCCCCATCGAGGCGCGCGGCTACATCCACGTCCTCGACATGGCCGACATGGACAACCCCGTGGAAGTCGCGCGCTACGAGGTGCCGGAAGCCGGCGCCCACAACATCTGGGTCGAGGGCGACCGGCTGTACGTGGGATACTACCAGGCCGGCCTGCGCGTGGTGGACATCTCCGGCGAGCTGCGGGGAGACCTGTACCGGCAGGGCCGCGAGATCGCGATCCTCAAGACCACGGACGCCCAGTCGACGGTCCCCAACTGGGGGATGACCTGGGGCGCGCAGATCCACAAGGGTCACATCTTCACCTCCGACCTGAACTCGGGGCTGTGGGTGGTGAAGCTGGTCGAGGGGCAGCGGATCATCTCGTAGGGAGCCGGTGCGCGAGCTGGACTTCGACGCGGCGCTCGGGCGGATCCGCGGCCTTGCCTGGCGCACGCCGGTGTTGCCGGTGTCGGCGCCCAACGGGGATCGTGTCGGCCATTCCGCGCCCGCCGCCGGCCGGAGCGACGCTTGGCTCAAGCTGGAATCGCTGCAACGGACGGGTTCCTTCAAGATCAGGGGAGCCGCCAACCGGCTTTTGAAGCTGACTGCGGCCGAGCGCACGCGGGGCGTGGTCGCCGTGTCGTCGGGCAACCACGGGAGGGCGGTCGCCGAGGTGGCGCGGGTCCTCGGGATCCGGGCGACGATCTGCGTGCCCGACTGGACGGACCCGTCCAAGCTGCGCCGGATTCGGGACGCGGGGGCGAGGCTGCTCCGCTCAGGTCCCAGCTACGACGAGGCCGACGAGAGGGCGGCCGGGTTGGCGGAGTCCGAAGGGCTGACCCTGGTGCACCCGTTCGACGACCCCGACGTGATCGAGGGGCAGGGGACCGTGGGGCTCGAGCTGGCGGAGCAGCTGCCGGGGCTCGATGAAGTGATCGTCCCGCTCTCGGGAGGGGGGCTGGTGGCGGGGGTCGGGCTGGCGCTCAAGCCACGGGGAGTCCGCGTCGTGGCGGTCTCGGCGCGGCGGGCGTCCGTCATGCTGAAGAGCCTGGAGGCCGGCCGGCCGCTCCGCATGCCCGACGAGCAGACGATCGCTTCGGCGCTGTCGGGCGGAATCGGGGACGACAACCGCCTCACCCTCCGCCTCGTGCGAGAGGTCGTGGACGAGCACATCGTCGTCGAGGAAGAGGAGATTCGCGCCGCGGTGCGCAGCGCATTCCGAGATCACCACCTGGTCGTGGAGGGCGGGGGAGCGGTCGGACTCGCGGCGCTCGGGGCGGGGTACCGTCCACGCGGGCGGGTAGCGGTAATCGTGTCCGGCGGCAACATCGACGCGCCCGCGCTGGCCGAGCTGGTCAGCCCTTTCGGGCCATGAGGCGTGGGTGGCGTTTCGAGGGCCTCGCTTGCCCTCCGGTTGACATCGGGGGCAGGAAACACTACCATCCGCTTGACATGTAGCCATGGTAATCGAGTTCTCGCCGGCGCAGGAGGAACGTGATCCTGTCCAGGACCATCAAGTGTGCGTTGCTTTGTTGTGCAGGCCTGACCACCGGGGCGTCAATCGAACCGGCGACCGTCCCGACCTCCCAGCCTTCTCAGGAGGATCCCTGTCTGTACTTCGATGATTGGCGAGAGAAGGACTGGTTGTTCGATGACTACGTTCACCAGAAAGTCGGCTCACCTCCACCACCGCCGAACGATCCGTGGCCGTTCGGAGCGGGGGAGTGGGAACTGGTCCACCAAGCTGTTCCCGCATCAGAGCCGAGACACGATGACGGACCTTCGTTGGGATGGACCCTGATCGAACGTCCCTTTCATCCTGTCCATCATCTGGCTTGCCATCCCGGGATGACCTGAAGCTCTCACGATATGGCCATGGGTATCGGGCTATGGCCTTACATGCCGGAGCATGTCCGGTTGGCCGGCGTCGCGGTTGCCTGCGGATTGATCCTGATCTCCCCCGGGTGCTCGGCCGCCGGTCCGGAACCGGGAGACGCCCCGCTGGGCTGGGGTGGACCGATCGAAGCCGGCGTCGTCCGGCATCTGTCCGGGGAAACCATGGATCAGGCCCCGCGGTGGACGGCCGCGGAATCGCCCCGGTTCGTGCTGGATTCGGATCCCATTCGTCGGCGTGGCGTCGACAAGGCGGCGTTCCTTCCGGATGGCAGAGTGGTGCTCGCCTACCTCGTCTCACCGTCGAATCCCCTCCTCCTTCACTTCTTCGATCCGGCGAACGGCGAGGAGGCGCGGATCGTAGCCCCCGGGGGTCCGGACGGGGAAACGCTCGTGTGGGACCATTTGCTATTGGCCACCTATCACGGAAACACCATCCTCCTCGTCGACAATCGGCCGCGGGCTCGAAGGGGTGGGGCGGACATCTGGACCGCCGATCGAAACGGCAACTTCACGCGGCCGGCCTCCTACATCGGCAGGATGGGCGCGCTTCTCGGAGTCTTCCCGGATGGATCCCTGGTGACAATGCCGCGCTCGGGGTTGGCCGATACGACCTTCGTGTACTCCGTGCTGTCGGTCCGGCCGGTTGAGGCCGGAACGGAGCCCTCCGACGACCATGAGGAGGCTCTGCCCTTCACGGTGGCCGCTCCGGCCGACCCCGCCGGAGTCTACACACCGGTCTGGGGTCACCTGCCCTCCCGGACTTCGGCGGTGGCGGGAGATACGATCTGGATCGTGCCCACCGAGAGGCCCGAACTCCTCGCGGTTCATCGGTCGGGACAGGCCCTGCTGAAGGTCGTTTGGGAGGCGGGGGACAGGAGCATTTCGCCCACTGCGCACGAAATCTGGGCCGGAGCGGAGCGAATCCCGGCGGCGGTGGTCCTCAGGATCGGGACCGATGGCTTGATCTACGTACAACGATGGGCGGTGCACAACGGCGAGCCCTATCCGGGGCCGGAGTGGCTCGTCTTCAGTCCGGAAGGAGAGCTGGTCGCACGGCTCGACATCCCCACTGCCTGGCGGGTATTGGCGTTCGGGAATCGTTCCGTGGTCGTGTCGGCCGGGAACGAGAGGACCGGGCGGCACGAGGTGCGCGTCCATGGCGTGGGGAAACCGGGTTCCACCAACACGGAGAGCTGAGGTCCGGCATGGTGGACAATCAACGTTTGCGGTCCGGAGTGTTGGCAGCCTTGCTCGTCGGCTTCGCTTCGGCTCCGGGGTCGGCCGCCGCCCAGGAACGGGACGCCCGGGTGTCGCCGTGCCCCAGAAAGGTAGAACGGTCATTCCGGGTCGGCAGCATCACGAGGGTCGGGGGAGGGAACCCCCCCTGCCGGATCGAGTTTCGCGAGACCGGGATCCGCCTCGAGGCCGTGGCCGACGGATCGCGGCCGGACCCCGGGCGAACGGTCCGGGTGGATTCGAACGGCCGGTTCATCACGGCGAACGCGGTCGGATGGGACGCCACGATCAGCGTCTGGGACTCGCGGGGGCGGTACCTGTCGTCCTTCGGGCGAGAGGGTGAAGGTCCCGGGGAACTGAGGCAGCGCGGGATGCTCACCATGTTCATGGACGGCCGGGACAACCTGCATGTTCGCGACGGTGCATTCGCCTGGTCGGTCTTCTCGCCCGGGAACCATTTTCTTCGGCGCGTCCCGGCCGACGTGATCGGCGGCTTGTCGGGAACGACGGTTGTTCTCGACGACGGATCGGTTCTGGCGAGCGACAGGAGGGGGGACGCGGGACGCTACTTTCGCGTCGTCGACTCGACCGGCGCCCTTGATCGGACCTTCGGACCCGTGGAGGCCGGGGCTTTCTGGCTGGGCCGCGAGATTACCCATGCCGGCGGAGACTCCTTCTGGGCCGCTCCGCCCGAGGAGGGTTCGGACGCGTATATCCTGGAGGAGTGGGGGATCGACGGGGAGCTACGGCGCACGCTGCACCGGGAGGCTCCGTGGTGGCGGTGGCGCGGCAATGTGGAGATTTCGCCGGCGGTGCGGCAGCTGCACCTCGCGCGTAACGGCCTGCTGTACGTCATGTTGCGCCGGCCGACCGACGAGTATGTGAAACAATTCACAAGCGGCGGAAACCGGGCCACCGACCCGAGGGAGCTGCGGGAGCGGCGGGACATCGGCATCGAAGCCGTCATCGAGGTGATCGACACGAGAACGGGTGAACTTCTCGCGGCGAGCGTCTACGCGGGCCGACAGGTACGCGAAATCCTCCCGCGGCACCTGTTCCGCGGATCGCTGCTCGGGTACCGGTACAAGGTGGGCGACGACGGCCTCCCCTTCGTGGAGATCGTGGAGGTCCGGCTGGTGCCGGAGTGAGGTGGGGATTGTCGCCGCTCGGAGGGTCAGTGACGCGATAACACCAAAGCCACTGTCGCCGCCCGCGTCATCGTCCGGGTTACTCTCCGGTGGGGGCAACCTTCGGGTTGACCGGGTCCCCGCTGCCGCTACCCGATGCCAGGTCCGGAATCTCCCCGGTCCGTTGATAGTCGTAGATGTACTCACCCCTGCCGGGCGGACCCGTTCTGTCTCCCTCGATTAGACCGAACTTCCAGCGAAAACCGGGCATTCTGACGCGGTAACCCATTGAGCGGAAGACATTTGACGGGATTATCGCGTTCGTAGGTGTACCCATGTAATGAAGATTCTATCAACTTGACATGAATCAATGTATCCGTTACGGTTATACCCATGTACATCGAACGCGTGCCCAACCGGAACTCCCCGCCCGCCGTCCTGCTCCGCGAGTCCTTCCGCGAGGACGGCAAGGTCAAGAAGCGAACCCTCGCCAACCTGTCCAAATGGCCGGACGGCCTCGTCGACGGACTGCGCATCCTGCTCAAGGGCGGCGTCGCGCTCCCCACCCTCGGCGACGCCTTCGAGATCCTCCGGTCCCGGCCCCACGGCCACGTGGCCGCCGTGCTGGGATGTGCCCGCAAGCTGGGCCTCGAGAAGCTTCTGGACCGCCGGGTCTCCCGCGAGCGGGCCCTGGCCGCCGCCATGATCCTGGCCCGCATCCTGGATCCCCGCTCGAAGCTCGCCACCGCGCGGTCGCTGGGCAGCGAGACGCTCGCCCACACGCTGGGCGAGGAACTCGGCATCGCCGACGTTGGCGGAGACGAACTGTACCGGGCCATGGACTGGCTGCTCAGGCGCCAGGACCGCATCGAGCGCCACCTGGCGAAGCAGCACCTCGGCGACGGCGCCTTGGTGCTCTGCGATGTCACCTCGGTCTACTTCGAGGGCTCGAAGTGCCCGCTGGCCAGGCTCGGCTACTCCCGCGACGGCAAGCGCGGCAAGCCCCAGATCGTCTTCGCCCTGCTCACGAACCGGGAGGGCTGCCCGGTCGCCGTGGAAGTCTTTGCGGGCAACACCGCCGATCCCGGCACCCTGGGCTCGCAGCTGAAGAAGCTGCGCGAACGCTTCGCCCTGTCGCGCGTCGTGCTCGTCGGCGACCGGGGGCTCCTGACCGAGGCCCGCATCCGCGAGGAGGCCCGGCCCGCGGGGCTGGAGTGGATCACCGCGCTGCGGGCCCCGGCGATCCGCAGGCTGGTGGACAGCGGCGACCTGCAGCTCTCGCTCTTTGACGAGCAGGACCTGGCCGAGATCACCGCGCCCGAACTCTATCCCGGGGAGCGCCTGGTGGTCTGCCGCAACCCGCTGCTGGCCGCCGAGCGGGCCCGCAAGCGCCTGGACCTGCTCGCCGCCACGGAGCGGGAGCTCGACAAGGTCGTGGCGGCCACCCGGCGTGAGCAGCGGCCGCTCAGGGGCGAGGCCAAGATCGCCGTTCGCGCCGACCGGGCGCTTCGCCGCTACAAGGTCGGCAAGCACTTCGACACCAAGTGCACCGCCGACGGCTTCTCCTGGGAGCGCAACGAGGGGCGCATCGCCGAAGAGGCCGCGCTCGACGGCATCTACGTCATCCGCACCAACGTGCCCGCCGGTGAACTCGGGGCCGAAGAGGCGGTCCGCGCCTACAAGGGCCTGAGCCGCGTCGAGCGGGCGTTCCGCAGCTACAAGACCGTCGATCTCAAGGTGCGCCCCGTCCACCACCGCCTCGAAGGCCGGGTCCGCGCCCACGTCTTCCTCTGCATGCTCGCCTATTACGTCGAGTGGCACATGCGCCGCGCGCTCGCACCCCTCCTCTTCGACGACGACGATCCCGCGGCCGCCGAAGCCGCGCGCTCCTCACCCGTCGAACCCGCCCGCCCCTCGGCCTCGGCCCGCGCCAAGGCGGGCCGCAAGCGCACCCCCGGCGGCCTGCCCGTCCACAGCTTCCAGACGCTTCTGGCCGACCTCGCCACGCTGACCCGCAACCGCGTTCAGCCCGCTGCCGAGGGAGCCGTGGCCGCCGATGTCCTCACCAGCCCCACCCCGCTTCAGGCCGAAGCCTTCCGCCTCCTCGGCGTCCGTCCGTGAGCCGTACCCAGTAGCGTACACCCCCGAATCCCGCCTATGTCATGCCCCCTCAAGCAGTTGGCCGCTTTCGGGCTGCGGAAGTTCGGATTAGACGCAGCAGCAGTTCGGTATCGGATTCGCTGAGCCCCTCGCTGCGCGCGGTACGCCTGATCATGTCCTCCCCGATCGGGGTACGCGGGTCCGGAATGTAGACTCCGCCCGCCAGGAAGTACTCCTGACCGCCCTCTTCCGTGACCCCGCCGAAACCGTGCTCGACGAACGACCAACTCCCCCCCTCGAGCTCGGCCTTGACACGGAGGACCTCCTCGGACGGCTGATACTCGGCGATATCCCCGGACTCGGAGCATCCACCGCCCAGGACCACCAAGACGATGACGAGGACGAGTGCCTTACTGGCATCTGGAATCTCGATCATCAGCTTCTCCTTCGTTTGCCCACAAAGTGGGCTGACACGCTCCCGCTCACCCATCACCATTACAGTGCAGGCAGGAATACGCAAGGCACGGCGGCCGCACCGCCGGCGCTACCGCAGGCGCGCAATCACCATCCGCAGGCTGGGCAGGTTGCCCGTGATCACCTCGATCTCGATGCCGGCGCCGGTCCCGTCCGACTCGAAGTCGTAGAAGCGCTTTCCGGCCGGTGCGAGCCCGCCGACCCACCTTCCCGAACGGAAGGGTGCGGGCGCCGGTCCGGTGCGCGGCCACGGATAGAGTCCGTCGGGCTGGGAACCGGGCCGGAAGAGCTGGTAGGTGGCCGAGGGAAAATCGTATGTGTGGTAGGCACGCTCGGGCTGTGGGGCGCCCGTGCCGTTCAGCATCATCGCGGTGGCGTACTCCACAATCAGCGCCGAGACGGACTCTCCGGTGATCTCTTCGATTCCTGCGGTGCCTGCGGCGGCGGTGGTGTCGTTCAGTGCGGTGAAGAAGTCGCCGTCCGCCCGCCTGGCCGCGCCGCCGTAGGCATCGCCGAGGAACCGGTGGAAGTGCCACGCGCTCCCGTAGAACGAGTGTCCCGGAGCCGGATCCATGACGAGTGAATTGTTCTGAGCGATGTAGGCGAGCGTGGTCCTGGCGAGGACGGCCAGCGTTCCGTAGTTCTCCGGGCTGATGATGGACCCTTCGCGCGGCGGAAAGTCGTCGCGCGCCAGCATCGCCCCCTGCGCGGGTCCGCCGGCGGCCTCCATGGCCTTGCGGGATGACTTCTCCGCGGCGATTTCGGCGGTCCCTTCCTCGATCCAGGTCGGGTGGTAGCTGTCCGCAGCCGTTCGCCGGTAGAGGGAGCTCACGTGCTTCACTTCGTGGACCACCGCGGACAGCGCCTGGTAGTGCGTCACCTGCTGTTCGGATCCCAGCGCCCGCATGAGGGCCTCGTTGATGTAGACGAGTTCCATCTGGTTGGAGGCGGCGCAGGCGTCCCGGGACAGGAAGTCCCCCGGCCAGACGTAGCCGGCCACGTTCTCGGGGATCGCGGGGGACACGTAGACGGTCACCAGTTCATCGCCGTTGATGTCCGGGACCCCGTCGAAGTACTCGTCGATCGTTTCGGCGCCGTAGTCCTCGTAGTAGTCGAGCACCTGCCGGGCGTCCTGCGTCCTCACGGCGGTCTCGGCACGCTGGACCGAGTCCTGGTAGATCGCCAGGTGGCCGTTGTACGCCACCAGAAATGCCGGAGCGGGTGCCGGGGCCGGGGTGCAGCCTCCTGAGAAGGGACGCAGCAGGATTCGTTGGGGAGGCGTTCGCCGGCCGGCCACCGCGGAGGCGTCCGCCGGGAGGACGGCCCGGGTGTCCGGGAGGAGCGCGTCCCTTCCCACCCTGCGCATGAGTCCCGGTGTCTCTTCGAGAAGCTCCCGGTGGAAGCGGGCAGTGGTCTCCGCTATGCGTACTCCGGCGGCGAGCTCCGGCGGAAGCCCGGCGATGCCGTCTGCATCGTGGCCGGTGTGCGCGTGCGGGGCCGGGCGGGCTGCGGCCGCGCCGGCGCCGACCTCGGTGACCTCCAGGGTGATCGCGGGAATGCTGAGGGGCCCCGTTACCGCACGCAGCGCCGCGACCCGGTAGAGGTCGCCGTCGTCTCCGGAGGGGAGCAGGGGAGGGCACTCTCCGAAGTCGTCCTGGCGGAGGACCAGGACCTCGCCGGGCCTCAGCTCCAGCGCCGGAGCGCACACGAGCAGCGTCAGCTCCGCGGAGCTCTCCCGCCCGGCGGCGTCGCGCACGGTGGCCGTGAAGGAGGCGGTGTCCACCCGGACCGGGGTTCCGGCGAGCACCCCCGCGGAGTCGAGGCGGACTCCCTCGGGAAGCGATCCCGCGGTTATGGACCAGGCGAGCGGCTCGTCACGTATCCCCACCACCTCCAGCGCCTCGCGGTAGGCCAGCGAGGACCGCGCACGGTCCAGCTCATCGGTCAGAATCGCAAGTTCGGGTTCGGTGGCGATGGCGGTAAACTCCGCCGTGAGCGTGTCGAACCGGGCCCCAAGCCGCTGCTCCCCCTGGTCCAGGCCGAGCGTCCAGCGCGCCGACGCAATCCCGGAAGCATCGGTGACGGCGTTTTCCGGATCGACCGTTCCTCCGCCGGAAACGACCCGGAAGGTCACGGTAACGTCAGGGATGGGTATGCCGTCCGCGTCCTCGACGAGCACCGCGGGGTCCTCGGGCAGGTGCGACAGCGCCGGACGGGTCTGGGAATCGCCCGCCACCGCCGTCAGGCTCGCAGGGACCAGGCGCACCTCGAAGAGTCCGCTCCCCGAGACCGATGCGTGGGTGGCCACGATCTCCACGCTCCCTGGACCGGTCGCGGTGACCACTCCCCGGGAGGATACGGTCGCGACCCGTTCGTCGCTCGACGACCAGTGGATGTCCGCTTCGTAGATGATGGCGCCGTCGGCATCGAGAACCTGCGCCCGGTAGGCGATGGTGTCGCCGACCATCCGGACCGCGACGTGCGCGGGGGAAACCACCATGGTGTGGGGAACGCGCGGAGCCGTCTCGCCGCAGGCGGAAGCGGCCAGGGCAGCAGCGGTCGCCAGGACGCCCGCGTATCGAGTCATGCGGCAGGGGTTTTCCACTGGGTACATGTTACTCCAAACTGACACCGGAGTTCCACTTGCCGCCACGATGCGGGGATTCCACGGGCTGCTCGCGCCGGTGTAGCGCGTTGACCCGCCTTCCGGCCCGGAATTAATGTATTTCCGGCGCATCTCCGCATCCACCACCACCGGGAACGCATCGCCGGGCGTTCCCGCCAGTCACAGGCCGTTCAAAAAAGAGCCGGGATTCACATGGCAAAATACCGCAAACCGGGATCGGGTCCGCGCAGGCCCGTCAATCCTGCGGAACAGGAAGATGTCTTCGTTGCGAAGACGCTGGAAGCGACCCAGTGGGCTCAGCGCAACCGGCCCATTCTGACCCTCGCGGTGATCGTGCTTGTGCTGGGCACCGGCGCCTTCATCTACTACGGCCGGTACAGGAACACCCTGGAGGTCACGGCCGCCGGCCAGCTGGAACAACTGCAGCAGCGACTCGAAACGGGCGACGTGGCGGCTGTGCGCGCGGATCTGAATCTCTACCTGGAGCGGTTCGCGAGCACCAGTTTCGCCGACGAGGCGCGCCTCACCCTCGGACAGGTGCTGGCGACCGAAGGCGACAGGGCGGGTGCCGCGGCGATCCTCGAACCGCTCGCCGGCGACGTGGGCGACCCGCTGGGCGCCCAGGCGGCCGTGCTGCTCGCGGCGGTGTCGGAAGACATGGGGGACATGGAGGTGGCCGAGGGACTCTACGAACGCCTGGCCGACCGCGCTCGCCTGGATTTCCAGAGGAAGGAAGCGCTGGTCGATCTCGCTCGCCTCCGGAAGCATCGGGGCGACTACGCCGGGGCCCTGACCGCCTACGACCGCCTGCTCGACGAGATCGATGAAGAGGACCCGGACCGGGCAAGGATCGAGATGTGGCGTTCCGAAGCGGCTGAAAGGGCGCGGTAGCTACCTGGGGGGTCGGATTCCGGTCGCGGACCGTCCCCGAAGAAATGCCAAAAGGTTCGCATAATATGTATTATGTAAAGTTACAGGATGAAGGACAGCACAGCGCACGGTGACTCCCAACCCCGAGCGTGATAACCGCGTACTCTCCCCTTCCGGGGTCAGTTGCGGCGGAAGAGCTCCTCGACCCGTGCCGCCAGTCCGCCCAGCCCGGCACCGGACAGGTTGGCGACAATGGCGACGATCACGCCGGTGTCGCGGTTCAGGGTCATGACCGTGGTGCCGCCCACCGATCCGCCGGTATGCGAGACGATCGACTCTCCGTGGTCGTTGGTGCTTGAGCCCCAGCCGATGCCGTAGCCGGTCTCGGACCCGTCGGCGAGGGTCTGGGGGGCGAAGAGCAGTTCGAGGGTCTCCTGCTGCAGATACCCCGGGGTGCCGTGTGCGTTGGCGAAGCGCAGCATGTCCTCGGGCGTCGACAGGAATCCTCCGCCCGCCCACTTGTAGCTGTTGTCGACGTAGGGAGCGTTGACCGCGCCGCCGTCCTCGTCCCTCACGTAGAAGCGGGTCCGGTGCGGGATCACGGGGCGCACCTCGTCGGCCACGGTGCCGGTCATCTCCAGCGGCCCGAACACCACGGCGTCCATGTAGTCCAGGAACGGCTCGCCGCTGGCGCCTTCGACGACCGCGCTGATCAGGTTCCAGCCGTAGGAGGAGTAGGAGTACTCGGTGCCGGGTTCGCTGATCAGGGAATCGTCCTGGAAGATATCGAGTCCCGATAGCACATCCGCATAGGGCGCCATCGAGAAGTTCTCCCTGCCCCGGTAGTGGCGCACGCCGCCGATGTGGCCTGCCAGCTGCCGGGTGGTCACCGGCCACCGCTTCGCCGGCCACGAAGGCACGTACGTCCGGACCGGTGCGTCCAGGTCCAGGGCGCCGTCTTCGACCAGGTGCGCGACCGCGGCGGCCGTGAAGGGTTTGGACACGCTCCCGATGCGGAACCTGGTCTCTGGAGTGACTCTAACCTCATGGGTTAGGTCAGAATATCCAAATCCCTCTGACCAAATGACTTCCGATCCTCGTCCGATCGCCACGGACATCCCCGGGATGCCCCGAGCCTCCATGAGCGAATCGATGAGGGCGCGGGCGGAAGCGATCGCGTCGCCGTAGCCCTCGGCCGCGTGCGTTCCGGGGTTGCGTCCTCCGGCAAGGTCGCCGGCCGGGGCCCCCTGGCCGCACGCGGCCAGAAGGACGGCGGCGAGCCATGGGACGACGATGAATCGCACGGTCTGCGGCCTGGGCGGCGTCGGTCCCGAAACGTTCCGGCCCGGGTGCACTGTAAAGAAAAGATTACAAAATGTCATGTTTACCTTACCCGTCGTGAAGTCCCAGGGGCACTTGCGGCCGTTCATCTGCGGAATGTCGGCAGGAGGTTGCGCAGTACGAATCCGATATTGGCGGGGCGCTCGGCAAGCCGGCGAACGTACCAGGGGAACCAGTGCGCGCCGTAGCTGATCAGCACCCGGACGCCCTTCTCGGCGGCTGTAAGACGATCCTGTTCCGCGTCGGCGATTCCGTACAGCATCTGGTACTCGTAGGCGTCCGGCCCGACCCCGTTCTCCTCGGCCCAGGCGTCGATCCGGCGGATCAGGGCGGCGTCGTGGGTCGCAAGCCCGGCTCGCAGCCCTGCCGTGCGTGCGTCGGGCGCGAGCATGCGGCACGCCAGATCGAAGAACGCCCGGTCCACATCGGCCTTCACCGGCAGCGCGACGTCGGCCGGCTCGGCATAGGCTCCCTTCACCAGCCGTATCCCGGGGCCCAGCGGCACCAGCGAATCCAGATCGGCCGGGGTTCTGTACAGGTACGCCTGCAGGCAGACGCCGAACTTCGGGTGGTCGGCGCGGATGGCGCGGTACAGCTCCAGCGTCGGATCGACGTAGCGGCTGTACTCCATGTCCATCCACACCCAGTTGCCCAGCGCCTCGGCGGCCTCCGTGACCCGCCGCAGGTTCTCCTCGGCGACATCGAGTCCCAGATCAAGGCCCAGGTGGGTGGGCTTGACCGAGATCTCGGCGTCCAGTCCCGCGGACGCGACCATGCCGGCGGCCTCGACGTAGTGGTCGGCGACGGCGCGCGCCTCCGACTGGTCGGCGACGTTTTCGCCCAGGAAGGTGATGAGCGTGGGGATGCCGCGCCCGCGTTCCAGGATGCCGGCGGCGTCCAGCGCCTCCTCCAGGGTCTCCCCGGGCATGAACCGGCGGGTGGCGCGTCTGACGAAGCCGAGCCTGGGCAGCGTGTTCTTGCACCAGGAGTTTTCCGAGATCCAGAGGAGGGTCGATCGTATCATGCCGGTGAAACTGGCCGCTCGTCGTCCGGTGCGCCAGTTGGCTCCCGCAGAGGGACTTCAGGCAGGCCGCGGCCCCGCATCCACGGGTCCCGGCTTCCGCAGCAGCGCCCCCTTTCCGCCCACGCGAATGAACGGGAGGTCGTGGCGGGCGATGAATTCGCGGTAGGCCTGGAGAGCACCGTCACACCAGGCGGGTTCCACGCAATCGTCCACCACTACCCCGCCGCCGGGAACGATCAGCGGCCAGATGGCTTCCAGCGTTTCGAGTGTGGGCAGATAGAGGTCGACATCCAGGAGCACCGCCCCGATCGGACCGATCCCGGACCAGTCCACCTTCGAACAGTCGCTTTCGATGACTCTGTAGTTGGTGTAGCCGAGGCGAGCCAGACTGTGATCGAAGACCCGCGCGTTGCCGTAGGAGTAGTCCGAGAGTTCCCGGGACCGCTTGTCGCGGTTCGCGACCTCGTAGTCGATGCTCTCCCTGGTGAAGCCGTCGAAGGTGTCGACAAGGACCAGCGTGCGCGGATCACCGGTCGTTCGCAGGTGCTCCAGGAGGAAGACGGAGGTATCCCCCCTCGCAACTCCGATCTCGACCAGGGCCCCCTTCCCCCTCGTGCCGTCGATCAACTCGACCATCGCGGCGAGTTCACCGGGATCCAGCCAGTACCGATACTCCGGAAAGAGGGCCGTGCGCACTCCGGGCAGCCGGTAGGCGACGCGCTTTGCCATCGTCATCAGGCCGCGCGCGCGCCGGTTCAGCGTTCGGATGACCGAAAGGGACGGGCCGGCAGCCGGGCCGCCGGGTGCCGGGGACGGAGACGGAGGCGGGTTTTCGGGCATGACCGTGCGGCTTGGGGTTGATTGGGGGATGTGATGTTTGCCGGATTTGAATCTAGCAGGCCGTGAATGGACCGGCGCGAGTACGGAGAGCGGCGAGGTGCCTGAGTGGCGAAGCCGCGTCGCACCGTGGCCGGGTGCGGGCGCCGGGATCGGTCGGTGCAGGAGTCGCAGGGGGTGTCGCTAGAGCTTGCCCAGAAGATCCAGCATGCGGAGCCGCCAGACGCGCCAAACGGCCTCGATGATGATGCTTCTGGACATCTTCGATTCCCCGCTGTCCCTTTCCGTGAAGATGATCGGCACTTCACGCAGCGTGAAGCCCGCGCGCCACGCACGCAGCTTCAGCTCGATCTGGAAGCTGTAGCCGTTCGACTCGATCCGGTCGAGGCCGATGGCTTCGATGACCCGCCGGCGAAACGCGTTGAATCCGCCTGTGGCGTCGTTCACCGGCAGGCGGGTGATGATTCGGGCGTACCAGGACCCGAACAGGCTGATGAGCAGACGGGACATCGGCCAGTTCACCACGGTGATGCGGCCGCCGACGTACCGGGACCCCACCGCCACGTCGGCCCCGTCCAGCGCTGCGACGAGCTGGGGCAACATGTCGGGCGGGTGGGACAGGTCCGCGTCCATCTCGATCAGGATTTCGAAATCCCCCTCGAGTCCACGGCGGAATCCGGCGACGTAGGCGGCACCCAGGCCCATCTTGCCGGCCCGGTGCAACACGTCGACCCGGTCGCTCCCGGCCGCGAGCTCGTCGGCCACCCTGCCCGTTCCGTCCGGGGAATTGTCGTCCACCACCAGTACGTGGAAGCGATTCCCCTGCGCCAGAATCAGCGGCACGACCCGCGGGAGGCTCTCGCGCTCGTTGTAGGTGGGTACGATGACCAGCACGCGGGCGGCCGGGTTCATGATGCCTCGGCGGTGGAGTCACCCTGTGGGGCCGGCGCAGCCGCGCGGACCGGCGGCTTCGCCGGCCCCGGTTTCCGCAGGAGCATTGCGCCGGCCGCCGCTGCGCTGAACTCGGCGCCGGTGAGCCAGACGCGCTGTAGTGCGGCCAGCACGAAGGCGGGCGAGGGTCCCAGGGTTGGGGTAAGCAGAAACACCAGCGAGCCTTCGCGGACGCCGATGCCGGCGGGCGCAAAGATCGCGATGTAACCGGCCAGATAGGCGGCTGCGAAGGCCGTCGAAGCGAACCATAGCGGAATCTGCATCCCCAGGCCGAGTCCCAGGCACTTGAACGCGACACCAAGAAGGAGCCAGTTGACGACGTAGGCGGGAAGCCACCTCAAGAGGCGCCATCCCCCTGTGGCGGGGACTTCGCTGTCGTGCCCGAGCCGCCGGAAAACCCAGCGCATCAGAGCCCCTGCCCCGCCCAGACCGAGGAAGCCCACCATGGCCAGAACCGCACCGATCCCGGCGAGCAGACTCCAAGCCTCCGCAGGATAGGCCCCGTAGACGACCCACCCCCCCAGGAGGGCTGCCGCCGTCAGGTTCAGAACCTGTGCGACGATTGCCGCACCGGTCGCGCGGACCCCCGACAGGCCGGCGCGGCGGGCGAGCACGGCCACCCCGGCCAGCTGAGCCACCTTGGTGGGGATGTATCGGCCCAGATTCGCGACGAGCAGCATGGCGGCGGCCTGCATGATCGGGGGCGGCGACTCCCCGAAGGCGGCCATCACCCGCGACCACAGCACGGCCGCCATGGCGAAGGTGCCCAGGAGGACCAGCAGCGAGACCGCCAGCCATGGCACGTCCAACTCCACCACGGTCCATTCGACGGTCCGGGCTTCGGCCAGCGTGAACCCCGCGCCGCGCAGAATCAGCCAGGTTGCGCCGACGGTGAGCACCACCTTGGCGGCCAGCCGCCACCTTCGCCGAGCGCCCGTGGGGCCGGGTTTCGTGTCCTCCCGGGGGGACGTCATCCGGCGCCGTGCCCGCCCCGCAACCGGCCGGCAAGGCCATGCAGCCAGGGGGAGGCCAGGAGCAGCAGGGTCACAGCCGCGGCCGCCACGCTGATGAGGAGCGCACTTCGCACCGTCGGCGCAGTGAAGCGCAGGGTCACGGTGTGCTCCCCTGCCGCCGGGATCCTTACTGCCTGCAGGGTGAGGTTCACGCGGCGGACCTCGGCGGGTTGCCCGTTGACTTCCGCGAGCCACCCGGGGAACCAGTTCTCTGAAACGACCAGCAGGGCGGGACCGGTGGTCTGCACCGTCAGCGCTCGCGTGTCCGGTTCGAAGACGGTCCACTCGACCGGAGCCGCGCCCCTGCCGCCGACCTCCTCGCCGGGGGCCAGCGGTGCCGCCAGGATCGCCTCCCGCGCGGGATCGAAGTCGGGTGCCAGGATCCGGGCCAGCGCGGCGTCATCGTCCTCCATGACGACCACCTCCTCCGCGATCCACGCGCGGTCCAGCCCCGCGTAGGCGTAGACGGCCTCGTCGCCGTAGCCGGTGCGCGCCGTGCTCACCGGCTGGGCGCCCTCGGGGAGGGTCCCCGACAGCACCACGTACTTGACGTTCATCATCTGGAGCACGTTGGAGTTTGCGGTGTTGGCCCCCTGCGACTGGCTGCCCTGAAGCCCGAGCAGCTGGCGATAGCGCGCCAGATCGTTGGGATGGTGACCGGCGACGATGTCGAGGCCGTACATCGCGAGATCGACGTTCTGGTCGTTGGTACCTCCATTGCGAAGGTCCGCAACCCGGAAGGGGGCTTCCGGCCCCTCGTCACGCCGTTGCTCCAGGAAGCGCGTATTCGCGGTGGGGGCCGCCCAGGCGTGGAAGTCCCACATGGTGATGAAGGGCCGGTCGATCCTGCCCAGGTCGATCGCGACGAGGACGGTGAGGGCGATCATCGCCGCCTTGAGGGGGATTCTCCCTTCCATCGCGGCCCAAACCGCCGCACAGGTGAGGGCGCCCACGAACAGCGCGATCGCGAAGCCCCGGGTGATGAACGGAGCCGCCGCGGCGAGGGCGGCGAGCTTGCGGTCGCCGGCTTCCGGGTAGAGCGCAGTCGTCCAGAAGTCGGCCAGCATGCCGCCAGCCTGCAGAAGCAGCCCCAGCAGGAGCAGCCCGAGGAAGCCCAGGAGCACCCGTCCCCGTCGGTCCCCCAGGAACCTGCCCGGCGACGGCGACTTCCGCACCAGATCGTCAACACCCAGCGCGAACAGGGTGACGGCACCGAAATTCACCAGGAAGGCCGCGATCGCCGGAACACGAAACAGGGACATCCCGGGCACGAGCTCGTAGAAGACGCGCCAGACGGGCGTGTGCGTGCCGAGCGCAAAGAGAAGCCACACGACTCCCATCCCGCCCATGAACCACCTCAATCCCCTTCGGCGCCGCCCGAACAGCCCGAAGAGCGCCAGAATCAGCACGGACACGCCGATGTATTCGTGGTTGAGCTTGATGGAGTTCCTGCCCCAGTAGGTTCCCTGGGCCCAGTCCGCGTCGGCGCCCGAATTCCCCACGAATTCGGGGATCGCCAGCGCGACGACCTCTTCAGGGTGATAGGACCACGAACTGGAGTAGGCGATGGCCTCCTCTGGGGTGCTCTCCACGGTGGTGGCGACGCGGCGCGAGTACTCGCCCACGTACTGGAAGGCGGGGAGAAGCTGGAACGTGGTGAGCCCGGCCCCAAGGATCGAACTGCCGAGAAACGCGCCCAGGACGAGGTTTGCGCGGAGGAGGCGCCGCCTCCGCCCGGCCGCATCCCCCGCCCTCCACATCTGAACCGTGCGGAAGACGGCGTAGGCACCCACCGACCCGAAAAGGTAGTACGCGGTCTGGAGCTGGGGCGTCAGAATGGTCAGCGCGACCGCGCCCGCGAGCCCCGCGGCGGTTCGCCCGGACGGCTTCTTCAGGACGGACTCCGCCGCCCAGAAGACCAGGGGCGTCAGCGCGGCCACCATGAGCTTCCCGTCGTTGCCGCCGAGCGTCAGCGTGACCATGACCGGCGCCATCAGCCAGGCCAGTCCCCCCAGCGTGGCGGCCGGGCGCCCGAGACCCAGGCTCCGAGTCCATCCGTACATGAAGAAGCCGCCGGCGAGCACATGCAGGACCAGCTTCCACCCGAGGGCGCGGTAGGTGTCGGTCAGGAAATAGAGAAGGCTGGTCGGGTAGATCGCGTCCCCTCCGGAGAGGGCCTCGAACATCGGCACCCCCCCGAGGAGGCGCGGGGCCCAGAGAGGGAGGTCACCGGCCGTGAACTGCTCGGCCAGGAAGGCGCGGCCCATGTACCCCAGGGCCAGCGTGTCCGCGCCGTACAGCATCTGGTCGGAGAAGATGAAGTCGGCAAACAGGATGACGGTGGCGAGCAGAAAGAGCCCCGCGGTCAGCCAAAGCGGCACCTGGAACTCGTCTCCGACCGACCGACCGGAACTGCTCGGATGCCGCATCGTCTGGTTCTCCCTGCTGTTCCTGGTTGTTTCAGCCGGTGACGGCCGGGCTTCGGGTGGGCCGGCGCCTGGCGCGATGCGGAGGATGGGGGTCGCTCCCGCAAGGACGGACGCACGAATACGGTATCCCGGTTGCAGCGGCGATTCAAGCCGGGCCGTGCCGGCCCATTGTTGCCGCCGAAAGATTTGGATTATCCTTTTTACTGAGACCCTCAACACCTACCGCACGCAGAGGGCGGAGCCGCGACACCAGCGAATGACCCCCAAGTTGCAGGTCAATGACTTCCGAACGTCCAGGCTTACCGTGGACGAGGCGTCGATGCGAGCATTCGCGGAATTGTCGGGAGACACCAACCCGATCCACGTTGACGGGGACAGCGCGCGCAGGTCCGGCTTTCCGAGACGAATTGCGTACGCCGGTCTTCTTGTCGCAGAGGTCAGCCGAATCATCGGAACCCGCATTCCGGGGCCGGGGTCTCTCTGTGTCTCGTACCAGTTCGACTTCAAGGCTCCCGTGCTCGTAGGCGAATCGGTCCTGTTCGAAGTCACCGTCACCCACTACTCGGAGGCGGCGCGCGTGGCGCTCCTTGGATTCGTCGTCCGCCGGGAGCACGATCAGGAGATCGCGATGGAGGGTTCGGCGACGGTCCGTATGCCGGTCGGCGACGGGTACCGGGATGACCTGGCCGCCGACGGCTGAAGGAGCACGATGGCCTCTTCGGAGCCCGCACGGGCCACGCGAACCGGAGACTGGAGCGAGCGCCTGCACAGGGCGGCTGCCAAGCTCGCGTCCAACCCGTCGCATGCCAGTGCACACGAGGCCTACAATGTCGGCATGGAGGCGCCGGCCACGGTGGAGGGGTTCGTCTCCCTGAATTGCGGCGTCCTGCGAAATGTGACGGTGGAGCCGTGGCTGCCGGAGTTGTATGGCGCCCTCCTGCGGCGCGGCATCCACGCGAGCTTCCTGCTCGGCGACTACGCGGTCTACGAACGCTACGCGTCCGCTCCCTCCGACCTGGGGACTCCCACGCCGGATTGCTTCCTCGTCTGTGTGGACGCCGGGGTCCTTGCGGGCGACGCGCGCCACGATCCTCCGGCGGACATGGCGGACGCGCTGCTAGAGCGGATTTCGGGAATCGTGGGCGGCCTGGTCGAGGGCACCAGCGCGAGCGTCGTCGTCACCAACCTCGCTCCGGAACCGCATCCGGTTCACTCGGTGCACGGCGACCAGGATCCCGGAGGGTGGCCACACCTTCGCAGGACGGTGAACGCCGGGCTGACGGCCGCCCTGTCCGAGGAGCCGCGGGTATCGATTCTGGACATGGACCGGATCGTCGGCGACTTCGGGGCTTCCCGCGCGTACGACACGCGAATGTACATGACCGCGGCCAGTCCCTTCGCGGTCGACTTCCTGCCGCAGCTGGGGCGGGCGTTTGCCGCGACGGTGGCGGCCGCCGTCCTGTCTCCGAAGAAGTGTGTGGTCGTCGACTGCGACAATACGCTTTGGGGAGGCATCCTGGGCGAAGACGGCCCGGAAGGAGTCGCGATCGGGACGGACTACCCCGGGTCCGCGTACCGCGAGTTTCAGCTCTTCCTGGCCGGGCTCTCCCGCAGGGGATTCCTCCTGGCCATGAACAGCAAGAACAACGAGAGCGACGTGCTGACGTTCATGGAGGACTGCCCGGAGATGGTGCTGCGGCCTGCCGACTTCGCGGCCCGCCGGATCAACTGGGAGGACAAGGCTGCCAATCTGGCGGAGCTCGCCCGGGAGCTGAACATCGGACTCGATGCGATGATCTTCATCGACGACAGCCCCTTCGAGTGTGAGCGCGTGAAGTCGGCGCTGCCGGAGGTTCAGGTCGAGCAGTTCCCCGCCAACCCCCTTGATATCCCACGATATGTGTCCGCGATCCAGGGAGTCGAGCGGCTCAGCGTCGGGAAGGACGACCTGGCCCGCACCGAGTCCATCCGCGCCAACGCAAGCCGCGAGAGGCTCAGGCGGGGGGCTCCGGACCTGGATTCATTCCTGCGGAGCCTCTCGATCAGGTTGACGATCGCCCGGCAGGACCGGACCGCGGTGCGACGGATCAGCGAACTCTGCCGGCGCACCAACCAGTTCAACCTGACGACCAGGAGATACGGGGTGGGCGACATCGAACGCCTGATGGACGAGGGCGTCGTCTACACCATGAGCATGAAGGACCGGTTCTCGGACTACGGAACGATCGGCGTCGCCATCGTCGATACGGGTTCCCGGGATCGCTGGGAGATAGACTCCTTCATGTTGAGCTGCCGGGCATTCGGGCGCAGGGTCGAAGTGGAGTTGCTCCAGGCACTGCTGGAGGACGCCGGAGCGGCGGGCGTGCGGTCGGTCGGAGCCCGCCATGTGACCACCGCAAGGAATGGAATGACACGCGAGTTCTTTCCCGATTGCGGCTTCACGGTGACGGAGCGGTTGGACGGTGAGACGCGGTTCGAGATCCGGATCGGCGCTGACGCGGGCCGCCGGCCGGGGGGCATTTGCGAGGTGCGACGAGTGGAGTCTCCGACATGAGCGAGAACACGGAAGCGACTCTGGAGAGGATCTTTCGGAGTGTGCTCAAGGTGCAGGCGGATGAGGACATGGCTTCGGTGTCGGTCGAGTCGCATGGCTGGGACTCGGTCGCCCACCTGAATCTGATCCTCGCGGTCGAACAGGAGTTCCGGTTCATGATGACGCCGGAGGAGGCGTCGGCGGCGAACTCCTTCCGGGCGATGCTGGACCTGGTGAACAGCCGGCGATGAGAAGGTGAGTACCGGGCGCGGCCGCGGTGTATTCGCACTCCGCTTCGACGTGGATTCGGTAACCTGCCTCGAGCACGGGGTCCCCGCCCTGCTGAGGCTGGGCGAGCGCCACGGCGTCCGGTTCACCTTTTTCGTGAACATGGGCCGCTCCTTCAGCTGGCGGCACACGGTCGCCCGTACGCTCAGGTCGAGGCGCGCCCGAGGGAAGCGCGAAGACGCCGGTCCCCCGCGCGCGAACAAGCTGCCGGCGGGGGCGAAGCTCGGACGGAGAGGTGTGCTGAAGACCGTGCTGATGAACCCGCGGCTGGGCTGGCGCTACCGGCCAACCATTGATCGCGCATTTGAAGAAGGGCATGAACTGGGACTGCACGGGGGCTCCAATCACGCCACCTGGCAGTACGCCCTCGATGAACTCGGGGCAGATGGGTTGAAGAGGCACGTTCGCACGTCCTTCGCGGCCTTCAGGGATCGGTACGGGCAGCCCGGCGGCTTCGCCAGCCCGGGCTTTCGCTACAACGGGGCGGTGCTGGACCTCATGGACAGAGAGGGATTCGAATACGCCTCGGACATGGCTGGAGAGCGGCCCTTCCGGCCCTCCCGTCCTGGCGGAAGGCGTGACTACGCCCACTTTCAGGTTCCGGTCAACGTGATCGGAGAGGACGGTGTTCCCTTGATCGAGCAGGGTCTGGCCCTGGGCCGGTCCAGTGCCCGCATCGTGCGGGATGCGGTGGAGCGTATACGCGAGCGGCGGTTTGCGCTGATGTACGGACATCCATACGTCGAGGGCGTGCATTGGCGCCTTCTAGACGCCATTCTCACGGAGCTCTCGGGTGACCACGAAATCGTTACCGTCGCCGAGTACCTGACACGCTGGAAGGAGACGGCCGGCCATGGGTAGGGTGATTCGGTACCTGGCTTCCATGCTTCCGATCGGCCAGGGATGGCGTGCGCGTCTCTACGGCGCGAGCGGACTCCGGGTCGGAGCGCTGACGATCATCGATCGGAATGTGCAAGTCACCAGGCCCGACATGGTCACGATTGGCTCGCGCGTCACGATCTGCAACGCGGTCTCGATCCTGGGGGAGGTGACGGCCGTACACTCCCGGCTGGAAACGGCGTACAGCCTGCGCAAGACTGAACCGGTCGTCATCGAGGACGATGCCTACATCGGCGTCAAGGCGACAATCCTGCCGGGGGTCCGGATTGGCCGCATGGCCACGGTCGGAGCGAATACCCTTGTGATCGCCGATGTGCCGGACTACGGTGTCGTGCTGGGTGTCCCGGGGCGGGTCATGATGATTCGTCCCCACGGGGAGGATGCGGTCGCTGAAAGCGGTGGCGGTGGGTCATGAACCGGGGAAAACGGGAATGATCGATCGGCACCGCGGGTCGACGGATCTGGCCAACCAGGCATGGAGTCTGCGAATGCCTTTCCGGAACTGCCGGTACGTCGCTGCGGCTGTGGTCCTGTCCACTGCGTGCACTACGACACGGCCAGGGGGGGTGACGGAACGCGACGCGCTCGTCGCGCTCTACGAGAGCACCGCCGGTTCCGATTGGATCTCCAGCAACCGGTGGCTGTCGGACGCCGAGCTGGGCGACTGGTTCGGCGTCGATACCAACAACCAGGGTCACGTCACGCGCATCGTGCTCAACGAGAACAACCTCGTCGGTTCCATTCCGTCCGAGGTCGGTGTGCTGGCACACCTCAGCCGATTGAGCCTTCGGCGCAACGGACTCACCGGCGAGATCCCCCCGGAGCTGGGGCGACTGGCGAGGATCGATACACTGGACTTCTCATTCAATGGGTTGAGTGGAGCGATTCCGCAGGCGCTGTTGGGACTCCAGGAAGTTTCGCTGCTTGCTCTCGGCTTCAATCAGCTCTCGGGTCCGATTCCACGGGAACTCGGCTCCATGCCCGGCCTCGAGAGACTGTGGCTGAACCACAACAACTTCTCGGGTCAAGTGCCACCTGAACTCGGCGGCCTCGGGCCCCGGCTGCAGTGGCTTGACTTTCAGGAAAACGTGGCGCTGCAGGGAGCACTTCCCCGCGAGCTGATGAGTCTGACCGGCCTCGTCCGGTTCGAGTGGGGCGGTACGAGTCTGTGCTCACCGCCGGACGACGTGTTCCAAGCGTGGTTGCGAAACGTGCCCAACCGGTATGGTAGCGGCCCGCTTTGCAGTCCGTGATTGTGCACGGCGCAGCCCGGATGCATCGCCGTCCGAATGGAGCCGGGACTTATTGCACGGGAAACCCGATGGCCAGCCGGGTCCCCTGGATCGCGTGAACTCTCATCTTGTCCGCGAATTCGTCTACGGCCCGGCTGACATCCTCCAGCATGCCGTAGTCGTGCCACACGATCACTCCACCGGGCCGCACCACGCGCAGCGCGTTGCACGTGTCGGCCAAGGCGTATTCGTAGGTGTGGCATCCATCGATCAGAATGAAGTCGAAGGGCGAGTACTCGTCCCAGTCGAACCGGGCGGAGTCTCCCCACAGCTGCGTGACCTTGCCCGCGTGCCGCGATCCCAGGAACTGCCTCCCCGTATGGTGGCCGGGTGCGGCGTTGTCGTGAATGTCCGGCACCTCCAGCCCGAAGCTCCCGCCCCAGCCGGGCGGCAGATCGAGCGTGTACACGCGGGCGTCCGCCGGTGCATTGGCGGCAAGGTTGACCGTGGTGTTGCCCTCGAAGGTGCCGATCTCGAGGATTCGCTCGGGCTTGAGCATGCGGACCATTGCGCCGATGGCCATCACCTCGGACGGGCTCATTGACAGCAGGGGTTCCCGGTCGAAACAGCTCACGATCCGGACATCGGTGGACTCGATCCCCGGAAACACCGCATTCATCGGCTCCCGCTTCAGCTTCCCGAACGACCAGCGGATCGACCGGCGGAACTCGGGGTCCGGCGTTCGGGGCGCGAATGGCCCGTAACGCGGCCACAGCATCTTCCAGGCGGTGATCGGGTTGCGGGCGCTCTTGGCGACGGCGTTCTTCAGGCGGCGGAGAATCTGGATTACACGGTTTCCTCCCCTGGCCTTTCGGCCTGACCAGCCTGCGCGCGCTTCGCCCTCAGGTTTCGGTGTGCTGTCGACGGGCACAGCTCGTTTCTCCTCCGGTCTTGAAGCAGATGTGGCCTGATGTCCTGAGTATCTCGGCTGACACGCCGGCCATCTGGCTACAGATTGTCGTGTATACATTACATAATGTAAGGTAAATATTACAATAGTGCATCATCAGCCCGCCCCCAGCTCCTCATACACCTCCAGATGCCGGTCGACCAGTCGCTCGTTGCTCCACCGCGTCACGACGTTGCGGCGCCCGGTCGCGCCACGCTCGGCCAGTCCGTCCGCAGACAGCAGTTCGAGCACCCTGGCCGCCAGCCCCTCGGGGTCGCCGGGCGGGAAGAGCCCGCCCACCGGGTCGCCGACGATCTGGGGCAGCCCCCCCACCGCCGACGCCGCCACCGGGAGGCCGCACGCCATGCACTCGAGTGCCGCCACCGAGGTGGCCTCCATCAGCGAGGGGAAGATCGCCAGATCCGCCGAGCACAGCAGCCCCGGCATCTCGGCGTGGGGCCGCGCGCCGAGGAACTCGATCCGCCCGGAGACGCCGAGTTTGCGCGCGAGGCCTTCCAGCATCTCGCGGTCCGGGCCGTCGCCCACGACGATGGCGTCGACGTCGGCCCGGGCGGTGATCAGGGGCATCGCCCGCACGAAGAACTCGACGCCGTTCTTGGGGAAGAGCCTTCTGGGAACCACCAGGCGCCAGCGCCGCTCCCCGCGGGGGTGCGTGCCGGGAACCGGCCGGAAGATGCCGGTATCCACCCCGTTGACCAGGACCTCCACCGAGATTGAGGGGCCCAGGGCCTCGCCCACATCTGCGATCTCCTTGCTGGCCGCGAAGTTGTAGTCGCTGAGTTCGATCAGCTTGCCGAGCGCGGGGGCGGTGAGGGGTTTGGCGGCGAGCCGCAGGAAGTGCGAGGTGTGGAGCGTGCAGACCAGTGGGGTGCCGCTTCCGGCCAGCGCCAGCGAGCAGGGCAGGATCGAGGGGAAGGCCTGGGCGTGGACGACGTCGGCCTCCTGAACCACCGCTCGGGTGCGGGGGGTCGACCCGGCCGCGTGAGCGAACCATCCCCACGGGGTCCGTGCCGGCAACGGGGTGCGGTAGACGCAGATACCGTCCATCTCCTCGAACGCGGGGAGCCCGGGCTGCGAGAGCGACGTCACCACCGTGACCCGGTGCCCGCGCCGGACCAGCCCCCGGCACAGGTAGTGCACATGGCTCTCCAGCCCCCCGACCTCGGGCGGGAAGTACACGCAGTGCTGCACGATCTTCATGCTCCCGCCCAGTCCGGCATCTCGCGCGGCGACCCGGTCAGCGCGGCCATGAGCACATCGGCGATGCGCTCGCCCGCCCGCCCATCCCCGTAGGGATTGCGCACCGGCGGGCCCCCGTCGCCCCCCGCCAGCCGCCGCGCGGCCTCCGCCACGATGCGGCCGGGATCGGTACCCACCAGGGTGGCCGCTCCCGCCTGCACGGCCTCGGGGCGCTCGGTGACCTCCCGGAGCACCAGCGTGTGGACCTCGAAGGTCGGTGCCTCCTCCTGGATGCCCCCGGAATCGGTCAGGACCAGGCTGGCGCGGCGGAGGACGGCAAGCAGGTCGCCGTAGCTCAGCGGGTCGACCAGGTGGATGCGCGGCCGCGCCCCCAGGATGCGCCGGGCGGGCCCCAGAACCCGCGGATTGGGGTGCACCGGGTAGACGATCTCGACATCCGGGAAGCGTTCTGCGATCTCGGCGACCGCACCGAAGACGCCCTCGAGCGGGGTGCCGAACGACTCGCGCCGGTGCGCCGTGAGGAGGACGAGGCGCCGCGGGGAGGTCGGAGCCGGGGCGTCCAGAAGCCGCGCAACCCGGGCGTCCTCCACCGCCGGCGGACGTTCACGCACCTCCAGGAGGGCGTCGACAACGGTGTTGCCGGTGACGAAGATGCGCTCCGGTTCGACCCCCTCCGCCGCAAGGTTGGCCGCGGCCGCGGGCGTCGGCGCGAAGCAGAAATCGGAGATCGTGTCGGTCATGCGGCGCAGCATCTCCTCCGGGAATGGCGACCACTTGCGGCGGCTGCGCAGCCCCGCCTCGACGTGGGCCAGCCTGCCCTGCTGAAAGAAGGTCACCAGGCCGGCGAAGAAGACCGTGGCCGTGTCGCCCTGGACGATCGTCACATTCGGGCGGAAGTCCTCGGCGACCCCGCGCAGGCCGTCCATGCAGGCGTGGCCGATGTCGTAGAGGCTCTGCCCCGGCTTCATGAGTTCGAGGTCGTAGTCCGCCTCCAGGCCGAAGACGGCGAGAACCTGGCCGACCATGTCCGTGTGCTGGCCGGTGAGCGCGAGCCTGTGAGTGCAGCCGCCCTTCCGGCCCAGCGCCC
Organism: Longimicrobiales bacterium; assembly: GCA_965116645.1. Classification (GTDB taxonomy): domain Bacteria; phylum Gemmatimonadota; class Gemmatimonadetes; order Longimicrobiales; family Gaopeijiaceae; genus Bin94. Next base: position 1,747,757 of record OZ220702.1, read on the forward strand.
GGATCACCGGAGCCATCTTGATAGCCTCGGGGCGGGTGCCGACCACGGAGAGGATCCGGGGCGTCCCGCTCACCCGGCCTCCCGCCCGCCCCTCGCCCCACCCGCACGCTCGCGGCGCAGTGCGTCGAGCTCGTCGTGCACCGACGAGATCATCTCGCCGAGGAACCCGGCCAGGAAGCAGAGCACGCCCACGGTCACGAGCAGCACCACCAGATAGAGGAGCGGCCGGAACCCCAGGCCCATCGCGTACCGCAGATAGAGCGCGACAAGTCCCGCGGTCCCGCCCGCCACCATCAGCAGCAGTCCCGGAATCCCGAATGCCACCATCGGCTTGCGCGAGAAGCGGAGCTGGAACCAGACGGCCACCAGGTCGAGCACGCCCCCCACCACCCTGCTCTTGCCCGAGTACTTCGGTTCCCCCGCCCGTCGGGGGTGCAGCTCGATGTCGATCTCGGTCACGCTGAAGCCCTTCTTGTGCGCGAGCACCACGAAGAAGCGGTGCCAGTCGTGCCGCAGCCGTACGGCGCGGAGCACATCGGCCCGGAACGCCTTCATGGAGTTGAGGTCGCTCACCGGCACCCGGAAGATCATCCGGCTCAGCGCGTTGTAGATCGACGACACGGCCCGCTTGTCGTAACGCCCCACCTTTCTGCCCGTGACGATGTCCCATCCTTCCCCCAGCTTGTCGAGAAAGCGGGGAATCTCGGCCGGCAGGTGCTGCAGGTCGGCGTCGAAGAGGACGAGGTACTTCCGGCGGGTCGCCTCCGCGGCGGTGAGCAGAGCCTCCGTCTTGCCGAGGTTGACGCGATGCCTCAGGACCCGAAGCCGGTCCCACCCTCCCGCCTGTTCCTCGGCCAGGGCCGCGGTGCCGTCGCTCGATCCGTCGTCCACGAGGAGGATTTCGCCCTCGAGTCCATATTCCTTGAAGGCGGCGAGCAGTTCCGGGATCAGGTGCGGGATGTTGGGCGCCTCATTGTAGGCCGGGACCACCAGCGCGAAATCGCTGTAGACCCCGGCTCTGTGCGGCGGGTCCGCGCTTCGCGAAAGTGCTGCTCCGGCGCCGTCGCCGGCCACCTCGCCGCCGCCGCCAACTCCCTTCCCCGCGCTGCTAGACACGCTTTCTCATCCGCGCCGGAACGATCCCGAGCTGGTCGCGGTACTTCGCCACGGTGCGCCGCGCGATCTTCACGCCCTCGCTCTTCAGCAGGTTCACGATGGCCTGGTCGGTCAGGGGGCGCCGGGGGTCCTCGCTCTCCACGAGGCCCTTGATCTTCGCCTGCACACCCCGGGTCGATATGTCCGAGCCGGTGACGGTCGGAAGTCCTCCGGAGAAGAAGAACTTGAGCGGGTAGGTGCCGGTGGGGGTCTGGACGTACTTCTCGTTGGTGACCCGCGAAACCGTGGACTCGGCCATCCCGATGTGCTGGGCCACCTCCTTGAGCGTCAGCGGCTTCAGGTGCTGCACGCCCCGCTCGAAGAAACGCTGTTGCCTGGATACGATGTACCGCATCACCCGCAGCATCGTCTGCCGCCGCTGTTCGATCATCTGAATGAGCCACTGCGCCGCATTCATCCGGTTCGCGATGAACTCCTTGTTCTCCCCCTCGAAGGTGGAACGCTTCGCCGCCACCTCCCTGTATGTCTGCGACAGCCGCAGCCTGGGGAGCCCGGTGTCGTTCACGAAGACCATGTAGTCACCCCCGACGCGATCGACGATGAGGTCCGGAATGACGTACTGGTCCGGACTCGACGCGTACTGCCGGCCGGGACGCGGGTCCAGCGTCGCAACCTCGTCGGCGACCTTCTGTACCTCGGCAACCGATATGCCGCGCGCCCGCGCAACATCCGTCCACCTGTGATTGAGGAGATCGTCGAGGTGTTCGGTGACGATCTGGAACGCCAACGAGTCCTCGCGTCCCTCGCGGGCCAGCTGGATGCACAGGCATTCCCCCAGGTCACGGGCTCCGACACCCGGTGGGTCCAGCGACTGCACCACGCGCAGGACGGACTCGACCTCCTCCGTCGTGTGGGGCGCGAAGAGCGTCTCCAGTTCCTCCAGCTCGGCCGCGCGCGCCTCCTCGTCCTCGATCCCCTCAGCCTCGGCGAGGGCCACGTCGCGGGCGGCTTCCCGCGCGCTGTTCAGACCGTCGGCCACGTCCTCGAGCGAACATGACAGAAGACCGTCGTCGTCAATGTTCCCGATGATCTCGGTTGCGATCCAGCGCTGCCGTTCATCGAGGTCGGCCAGCGCGGCCTGTTCCTCCAGGAAGTCATGCAGGTGGCGCCTTTCGACCGCGGGGGGCTGATAGTACTCGCGCGGCTCGTAGCGTTCGCGGCTTCCGCCCACATCGAATCCATCCAGGAGGATCTCGTCCCAGTCCATCTCGTCCTCGAGCTCCTCCTGGCCCTCCTCGTCCACCTGGATGTCCTCCTCCTCGTCCGGCTCCGAAAGCTCGAGGAAGGGGTTCTCGGAGAGCTCCTGCTCCATCCGGGTCTGGAGCTCGAGCAGCGGCATGTAGATCAGGTCCATCGCCTGGTAGAGGCGGGGGTTGGGCGTGGCGTCCTGGCGGATCCGGGCGCCCTGGTACATGCCGGACCTGATTGCGCTGCTCACGGCAGGATCATCCGCCCGGGGACGGGTACCTTGCCCTCATTCGCGCGGTGAGGGTTCGGCCCAGGTAGAGATGAGCGACCTCGTCGTTCCACACCAGTTCGGAGACCGTTCCGGAGACCCGGATCCGGCCATCGTGCATGATGCACGCCCGGTCCACGATCTCGAGCGTCTGCTCGACGTTGTGATCCGATATGATCACGCCGATGTTCCGGGTGCCGAGCTGCGATACGATTTCCTGGATGTCCTGCACGGCGATGGGGTCGATGCCGGCGAACGGCTCGTCGAGGAGCATGAACTTGGGCCGCTGCACCAGGGCCCTGGTGATCTCCAGCCTCCGCCGCTCGCCGCCCGACAGCGAAAAGGCCTTGTTGTCGCGCAGGTGTCCTATCGACAGTTCGCCCAGGAGTTCCTCCAGCCGCTCGTGGCGCTCCGCGCGGGCCAGGTCGAGCGTCTCCAGGATCGCCATGACGTTCTGGGCGACGGTGAGTCGCCGGAACACGGAGGGTTCCTGTGCGAGGTAGCCCACCCCCATCCTGGCCCGCCTGTACATCGGGACGCCCGTGAGTTCGGTGTCGTCCAGGTACACCTTGCCGTGATCGGCCGCGATCAGTCCGACAAGCATGTAGAAGGTGGTGGTCTTCCCTGCCCCGTTGGGCCCCAGGAGGCCGACGACCTCGCCCTGCCTGACCTCGATGTCCACATCCGCAACGACCCGCCGCTTCCTGTAGATCTTCGTAAGGTCCACGCCGCGCAACGTGGAGTCGGTGTCCAGGGCGTGAAAGGCACCATGGTTCGGGCCGGGGTCTCCCGGTGCAGCGGTTTCGGGTGCCGGGCCGACCGCCGGCGCGGGCTGCGGTGTGTCTCCGGTCATCGCCGCCTTCTTCGGGAGCTCGCCCCGGTTGTGGGGACCGGCGCCCGGCCAGGCATCGCCATGGCCGATCCCGCAGCCACGGACTGTGGCTTCGGGGGTCCGGCGACCCGCGCCATCGTGTGCGGACTCGTCGTGTCCACGCCCGCCGTGTCCGGCTTTGCCGCGGTCGTGTCCACGGCGGCCGAATCCAGCCTGGACTCCGCCGAGTCCACGACCGTGGAGTCCGCCACTGCGGAGTCCGGTGGCTGCGGCTCGAAGTGCCATCCCTCGGTCTGGCCCACGACATCCATGTTCACGACCTCTCGCCCGTCCAGGTGGATGGTGATCATCTCCCCCTCCACTAAGTGTATAGCCGGTCGGGTCTCCGCGCCGTCCCCGGTCGTGTCGCCGGGGAACATCCGGTAGAGGCTTCGCGCCCGGCCGCTGCCGGTCAGCGTCTCCAGGCGCACCCCTGCACCGGGAGGGGGCGGTTCGGCGGCGGCCCCGCTGTCGGGCGGCTGGGCCGGCCCGAAGCGGGCGACGATGGTGTCCCCCACTATCCAGTCGCGGCGGAGGATGTCAGGCAGGGCCCCGGTGCGGAGCGAATCGTCTTCCGTTGACTCGGCCCGCGCATCGCCCACGGCCACCACCTCGTCCAGTCGCTGCCCCGGCGACTTCACCTCGATGGAGTCCCCGGTGAGATGGAAATCCTGGGCCACCACGACCGGGCGCGTTAGGGAATCGGGAGCGGCCTCCGTGTCATCGCCCGGAGAGTCCCGGCCGGCAAGATCGCGCGCACGTTCCGCGTCGCCGGGCGAGAGTCCCCGCGTGTCGACCTGCGGCTCCTCGTCGCCACCCGGCAGGGGCGGCACCTCGGCAAGCGCCACCAGCCGGTCAACGTTTCCGCCTTCGATGAACAGCCGGATGGCGGGCGCGCGCATGTCGACCTGCTCGCCCGTGAGGCGAGCATCCCCCCGCGCAACGATCTCTTCGTTGCGGGAACCGGACGGGGTGACGGTGATGGTCGCCCCCCTCAGCCTGTAGCCCCGGCTCTCGAATCGCGCAGCCCCGAGCACCAGCATCATGCCCGCTTCCTGGTCGTAGTCAAGCGAATCTCCAAAGGCCTGGAGAGAGTCCCGCAGGATGCTGACATCGCCACCCGCGCGGAAGTACCGGCGTCCCTCGAAGTGAAAGCGCTCCGCACTGATATCGTATGGCACCGGCGGAAGGGTGTCGGCAGGTTCGGCGGCGTCCCCCAGGGAATCCGATGCGGCCTCCGACTCGGGAGTCCGGGGGCCTCCTCCTCCGGCGGCGGACCGGCCTCGGCGGAGTCAGGCTCCGGGGGTTCCTCCGGCGCAGGCGCGGGCGAAACGAAAAACGTCGCTCGCGGGTTGCCGTCGTAGACGAACATCTTGTCGAGCGCGCGGAATTCGGATGCCTGGTCGTAGATGAGGTTGTCTCCCCGGATCACGGTGCCGCTGGCCCGGTCGGTGACCACCACGCCGGACCGCGCCGTGAGGCGCCTGAAGCTGCTGAAGTAGGTGGCGGAATCGGCGCGCAGCTCGGTATCCGGGTCTTCGAAGATGACGCTGCCGTACAGCTGGACCTGGTTGTCGGATTCGAACACCACCGCCGAGTCGGCGCGGACGCGCGTGCCGTCCGAGCACCGGTAGTCCACGCCACCCGAGGCAAAATGCCGGTATTCCGAGGGCCCGAAGCGCGCGTCGTAGCGCTGGCTGTGGGTGTAGCCGCCCACGCTCACCAGCCGGCAGTCAGGCTGTTGCCCGTCCACGGGCGCAGGGGCGAGCAGCGCGGTCACGAACACTACCCGGAATCCCCGGCGAATGGCGGTTCGAACCGTCCCCGGCGGAGGATTGAACTCCGGATCTCCCCTCAGGACTCGTCGCATCCGCCTTCCTTCGGAGCGTCGATCCTGAGGTCGTTGAAGGACAGATCGGTCTGGAATCCGTCCCCTGTGACCCGGCATCCTCCCCGCTCCATGCGCACGGGCACATGCGTCCAGATCCGGTCCGCCTCCAGGTCGAAGAAGAGCTCCTCGGCCTCGATCTCGCGGGCCTCGTTCAGTTCGTCGGCGGGAACGCTGAGCAGCGCACTGCCATATGCCCACAACTCCTGGCTGACCTCGCTCATCCTTCCCGCGTCGGCGGTTACGGTGCCCTTCGCGCGGCCCCGTTCGTCGAAGAGAGTCAGCGTGAGCCCGTAGATCCGCTGGTGAGTCGAGTCCTGCCACATGTAGACGGTGTCGGCGTCGAGCATCCCTTCCTGGATACCGTCCCGGGTGAAGTTGATCGAGATGTTGTAGAGGACGTTGTCGGCGGCAATCTCCTCCAGTTCGGTCAGCGGCCCCTCTTCGCCACCGGTCGTACAACCCGCAGCCGCCGGGAGCAGGGAAAGGCAGAGGAACCCAGGCCAGGCAAGCCTGTGGGTCATGGGGGGTCGGCAAGTCTCCATCAGATCACTCCGGCTCGCAGAAGGTCGTGCAGGTGGACGATGCCCTCCAGGCCCGAATCGCCAACGACCGGGAGGGCCATCACGCCGTACTCCTCCATGCGGCGCAGGGCCGTGACGCCCAGTTCGTCGGGGCGGGCGATCCTGGGCGTGCGGGTCATGAAGGCGGAGACGGCGAGGCCGAGGAAGTCGTCCGAGCGTTCCATCAGGCGGGCGACATCGCCGGCAGTGACCACGCCCACGAGCGTGTTGGCGCGGTCGATAACCGGCACCGTTCCCCGCATGCGGGCCAGCGGCACGATCACGTCCCGCACCGTAGCGTCCCCCTGCACGGCGGGGTAGTCCTCGGCCACCATCACGTCGCTCACCCGCAGGGTCAGGCGGCGTCCCAGCGAACCGCCCGGGTGGAGGCGCGCGAAGTCGGCCGGGCGAAACCCCCGGCGGCGCAGCAGAGCCACAGCCAGCGCGTCGCCCATGGCAAGGGTCGCGGTGGTGGACGAAGTCGGCGCCAGGTCCATCGGACAGGCTTCCCCGTTTACGCCGCAGTCGAGCACGGCGGCGGCGCGCCTGGCCAGCGGCGACCCGGTGTCGCCCACCAGCGCGACCACCGGCAAGCCGCGGAGTTCGGCGAAGGCCAGCAGGCCCGTCAGCTCTTCCGTGGCGCCGCTCCTGGAGAGCAGGACCAGGACGCTGCCGGGGCTCGCGATCCCCACGTCGCCGTGCAGCCCGTCGACCGGGTGAAGGAAGACTGCCGGCGTGCCGGTCGAGGTCAGGGTGGCGGCCACCTTGCGCGCGATCAGTCCGGACTTCCCCACGCCTGACAGGATGACCATCCCGTCCCGGGAGCAGATCAGGTCCACGGCGCGCAGGAACCCGTCCCCGAGGCGCGGGCCCAGCGCGGCAACCGCCTCGGCTTCCATGCGGAGCACGCGGCGCGCCTCGTCCAGGACCCTCTGGCTCCCGGCCACGGGCTGCACCTCAGCCGCCGCGCTCGCGACAGTACTCATCGACCAGTCCGGTCCATTCTCCGCGGGCCCGGAGCAGCGCCTCGACGAACTCGCGCACCGCGCCGCGCCCTCCGTCCCTCGTACTCTGCCAGACGGCGGCACGGCACACTTCCGCAGTCCCGTTGGCCACCGTGGCGGGCAGACCCGCGCGCTTCATCAGCGGCAGGTCGGCCAGATCGTCGCCCAGCACGGCGACCTCCGTCCATTCCAGTCCCCTGGCATCCAGCAGCTCCTGGAGGATGGGGATCTTGCGCGCGCCGCCATCCTGGAACACGTCCTGCACTCCGAGTTCGGCGGCCCGGATCGCGGTGGCCCCGGAGACCCTCCCCGAGATCATCGCGACCTGCACCTCCGATTTTTGCAAGATCCTGATACCGAGTCCGTCCTGCACGTTGAACCGCTTGAGTTCGACGGTCGTGCCATCGGCCGTGGCTCCCATGTATACCCCGCCATCGGTCATCACGCCATCGATGTCGAATACGACCAGCCGGATCCGCCGTGCGGTTGCCCGCGGAATCTCCATCGGTTGAAGGCTCACCCGGCCGTCTCCCCGCCGAGGGCCCGGCGAATCGCCACCACATCGCGCAGCACGGAAGGCAGGCCGCCCAGCGGCAGCATGTTGGACCCGTCGGACGGCGCCCCGGCCGGGTCGGGGTGGACCTCCAGAAAGAGGCCGTCGCAGCCGGCGGCCACCGCGCCCCGCACGAGTGCGCGGATGTGCTCGGGTGCTCCCCCGGTCGATCCGTCGGCCGCGGTGCCCGGCGTCTGCACCGAGTGCGTCCCGTCGAATATCACCGGCACCCCGGCGGCGGCGCGCACACGCGCGAAGTTGCGCAGGTCCACCACGAGGTCGCCGTAACCGAACGAGGTGCCGCGCTCGGTCACCATGATCCGGGTGGCGCCCCCGGCCCGCACCTTCTCCACGGCACCGGCCATCGCGGCCGGCGACATCCACTGTCCCTTCTTCACATTCACCGCCCTGCCGGTCTCCCCGGCCGCCACCAGCAGCGAGGTCTGGCGGCAGAGGAATGCGGGGATCTGCAGCACGTCGGCTACTTCGGCCACCGGGGCCGCCTGCGCCGCCTCGTGAATGTCGGTCAGGACGGGAAGGCCGGTCTCTTCCCGCACGGCGCCGAGCAACTCGAGGCCGCGGGCCATCCCCGGCCCCCTCGCCGATCCCAGCCGCGACCGGTTGGCCTTGTCGAAGGATGCCTTGAACACGGCCGGCAGCCCGGCCTCGCGCGCGGCGGCTGCCACCCCACGGGCGACGGTCAGATTGAGCTCCTCGTCCTCCAGGACGCACGGACCCGAAATGAGGGTGAACGATTCCAGGTCCGGCAACGCGCTTCAGGCCCCCAGTGCGGCCGCCCTGGGCGTCACCGTTCCCGCGGCCCTCGCGGCACCCGCTTCGATGAAGGAGGCGAAGAGCGGGTGGGCGCTCGTGGGCCGGCTCTTGAACTCGGGATGCGACTGGCTGCCGACGAACCAGGGGTGGCCGGGCAGCTCGATCATCTCGACGAGCTTCCCGTCGGTGGTGGTCGCGGAAAAGTTCAGGCCCTTCCCCGTGAGCGCGGCGCGGTAGTCGTTGTTGACCTCGTAGCGGTGGCGGTGCCGTTCGGTGATCGCGGTCCTGCCGTAGACCCGCGCTGCCAGCGAGCCCGGATTCAGCCTGGCTTCGTAGGAACCGAGGCGCATGGTTCCGCCCTTGGTGGTGACCTTGCGCTGCTCGTCCATCAGGCAGATTACCGGATGCGGGCTCTCGCGGTCGAACTCGAAGGAGTGGGCGCCGGACAGTCCGGCGACGTTGCGCGCGAACTCGATGACCGCGCACTGCAGGCCGAGGCAGATCCCCAGGAAGGGCAGGCCGTTTTCCCTCGCCCAGCGTATGGCGGTGATCATTCCCTCGATCCCGCGCCTGCCGAAGCCGCCCGGAACGAGGAGTCCGTGGTAGCCGACCAGGAAGGCGGGATCGAGCCCCTGCTCGAGCTTCTCGCCGCCGATCCAGTCGATCTCCACGTTGGCGTCGTTGGCGATGCCGCCGTGGATGAGCGCCTGCTCGATGGACTTGTAGGCGTCGACGAGAGCGGTGTACTTGCCCACCACGGCGATGCGGACGGTGCCCCCCCTGGGTGACTTGATGCGCTCCACGATCCGCCTCCACCCGGTGAGACCGGACGGCGGGGCGGGCGCCTCGATACCGAAGCGGGACAGAACGAAGTCGTCCAGCCGCTGGCGGCGGAATTCGAGCGGGACCTGGTAGATCGTGTCCACGTCCAGGGCCTCGACCACGCCGGCGGGATCCACGTTGGTGAAGCCGGCGATCTTCGCCCTGATCTCATCGTCGAGCGGGTGCTCGGTGCGACACACCAGAACGGCCGGCTGGATTCCGGTCTGCATCAGTTCGCGCACGGAGTGCTGGGTGGGCTTGGTCTTGAGTTCCCCGGCTGCGCGGATGTACGGGACGAGGGTGAGGTGGACATGGAGGGCCCGGGGGCCCACCTCCTGGCGGAACTGTCGGATTCCCTCCAGGAAGGGGAGGCTCTCGATGTCGCCCACGGTGCCGCCCACCTCGCTGATCACCACGTCGTGGCCCTCCGCGAGCACGCGCACGGAGCGCTTGATCTCGTCGGTGATGTGGGGGATGACCTGAACGGTGCGTCCGAGATAGTCCCCACGGCGCTCCCGGTCGATCACCGCCCGGTAGATGCGCCCCGAGGTGGTGTTGTTCTCCTGCGACAGGTTGGCGTCGATGAACCGCTCGTAGTGGCCGAGGTCGAGGTCCGTTTCGGCCCCGTCCTCGGTGACGAACACCTCGCCGTGCTGCAGCGGCGAAAGCGTGCCCGGGTCGACGTTGATGTAGGGGTCGAGCTTCTGCAGCGTCACGCGGAGCCCGCGCTCCTTGAGGAGCACGCCGAGGGACGCGGCGGCGATTCCCTTCCCCAGCGACGACACCACACCGCCGGTGACGAAGATGTACCTGGTCCGGCCGGATTCGATCGGGGTCATTGCCTTGACATCGCTCCTTGTCGTCGTCCCAGCGCTTCGTTGCCCGGCCTCCCGGTCCCGCGGCTGTCCCGCCCGTATCCCAGGGCGAGCATGCGTTGCTCCATCCGCTCCAGGTCTTCCGGCGTGTCCACGCCGCCGCCTGCGTCGTGCACCATCGCCACGCCGATGCGCATCCCGTTCTCGAGGGCGCGCAGTTGCTCCAGCTTCTCCTCCGTCTCCAGCGGCGACGGGCTGCCGTCCGCCCAACGCGCCAGCGCCCCGACTGTGTACGCGTAGACGCCGATGTGCCGCAGCCTGACCTCCCCGTCGCCCTCCGCGGGATCGGCGTCGTCCCTTCGATGCGGAATCGGCGCCCTTGAGAAATATAACGCACTTCCCGCCGCATCCCGGACTACCTTCACGACCGACGGGTCGAGAAACTCCTCTTCGCTCGTGATGGGTGCCGCGCAGGTGCCGACATCGAAGCCCGCCTCCACCATGGAAACGGCCCCCTGCACCGCCTCGGCGGAAACCAGCGGCTCGTCGCCCTGAATGTTCACCACCACACGGAAGCGTGCCTCGGTCAGATCCACCGCCTGGCGGACGCGGTGGGTGCCCGAGGGGTGTCCGCGCCAGGTCAGCAGCGCATCGGCCCCCTCCCGGCGGCACGCCTCCACCACATCCACGGAGTCGGTCGCGACCAGTACGCGGTCGAGGAAGGGCATCTCGCGCGCACGCCGCCACACCCAGATGACCAGGGGGGTGCCGAGCAGGGGCTGCAGAGGCTTGCGCGGGAGACGGGAGGAGCCGATCCGCGCCGGGATGACAGCGAGGACGCGGTTCAAGACGGCACCCTCACGGGGCTGCGGAACAACGACAGGGCCGTGACATTCACGGACCTGAAGCTACCCCCGGGAGGCGTGGGCGGCAAGCGTGAGAAAGTTCTCCAGAAGCTGCCGTCCCCCCTCCGTGAACCAGGACTCCGGGTGGAACTGGACGCCCCAGATGGGGTGGCGCCGGTGTCGCACTCCCTGGATGGCGCCCGTGTCGGCGGGGTCCGCGCTCCATGCGATGGCGACAAGTTCTTCCGGAAGGGCCGGGGCGGTCACCAGCGAGTGGTAGCGTGTGACCTGCATCGGCGAGGAGATCCCCGCGAAGAGGGCGTCGCCGTCGTGCACCACCTGCGTGGTCTTGCCATGGACGGCTCTGGCGGCCCGGATCGTCCGGCCGCCGAAGGCCTCGCCGATCGACTGGTGGCCGAGGCACACGCCGAGCACGGGCATGACGGGGCCCAGCTCCCGGATCGCCTCGACACTGATTCCCGCCTCGGCCGGGGTGCAGGGCCCCGGGGATACCACCAGACGGGTCACCCCCGCGCTCCTGAGGTCGCCGGGAGTCGTCTCGTCGTTGCGGTACACGCGGGGGCGCTCACCCAGGTCGCCGAGGATCTGGACAAGGTTCCAGGTGAAGGAGTCGTAGTTGTCTATGATTGCCAGCATGGTCTCCTCCGTGGATGTGCCAGATGAACGCCACCCGATATAATATGGTCGGGAACCATGAGCATGTACCGAAGATGCCTCGTCTGCGACCACGAATTCGCGGCCAACGATGCGCTTGAGCACCTGGACCGGGGGCGCAAGATCGCCTGCGACCCCGAGAAGGGACGCCTCTGGCTGATCTGCCGTGCATGTTCGCGCTGGTCGCTGGTGCCCATCGAGTCGCGCTGGGAGGCTCTCGAAGAACTCGAAAAGCTGGTTCGGGACCAGGCGCGGGTCCTTTCGCGCACGGACAATGTGGCGCTGATGCGGGCCGGCCCCCTGGAGATCGTGCGCGTCGGGCGGGCCCGGCTCCGCGAGGAGGCCTGGTGGCGCTACGGCCGGGAGCTGAGGCACCGCCGGGAGAGGTTCAAGAAGCTGTCGACCGCCGGAACCGTCGGGGCGGCCGCCGCCATCGCCGGCGGATGGGCGACGGGCGGAATCGGCTTCGTGGGGGCCTGGCTGGTCTGGGACAACGCCCCCAAGCTGGTCACCAGCGGTGCCCGGTGGCTGAGATTCGGGGGAACGGCCTGGAGGGGCAAGGGCGAGTGCATGCGCTGCGGACGCCCGATCGACCGGGTTCGCTATTCGGAGCGGGGCGGTCTGGTCCTTACGGCCGAGGAGGAATCACCCGGACTGATCGTCGCCTGCCTCCGGTGTGACCAGGCAAGGCACAGCGGCCTGCTGCTAACGGGACAGGAGGCCAACCGCACGCTGCGCAAGGTGTTGGGCTACCACCACTTCGCCGGTGCTTCGGAGCGCCGGGTGGACAAGGCGGTGGGCCTGATCGAGGCGTCCGGGGGACCGGAGCGGCTGCCCTCGCGGATCCTCAAGCGCAACCGTCTCCTCGGCGACATGGGCCGGGTCGGCCGGGTCGCCCTGGAGATCGCGGTGCACGAGGAGACGGAGAGGCGGCTGCTGGCCATGGAGCTGGCGGAGCTGGAGGCTCACTGGCGCCGCGAGGAGGAGCTGGCCAGCATCATGGACGGCGAGTTGACGCCTCTGCCGCTCATGGACTCGTTGCGCCGCCGGATTACGGGTGGCTGGCCGGGCTAGTCGGTTTCGTTAGCTGCTGGCTAAGCTGTCCAGCTAAGCTAGTAGTCGACCGGCCGCAGGTAGGATTCCCCGATTGCGGTCTCCGAGAGGAGCGCGACGGTCGGCAGGCGCCGCTTCCAGTGCGTAGACGAGAGGCGCTTCCACACGATTCGCACCTCCTTCCCGTCGAAGCCGAGCCGGGCCAGGGAAGCGGGATCGTGACCTCGCAGGAGTTGGTGCAGGATCGGGTCGGCGCGGTGGTAGGAGATTCCGAGTTCGTCCTCGTCGTGAACTCCGCGGACGAGATCGGCGCTGGCGGGCTTGTCGACGATCGTCGCGGGCACCCCCAGGTGCCGCGCCAGGTCCCACACCTGGGTCTTGAGAAGGTCGCCCAGGGGATTGATCGGCGGTGAATCGTCGGCGTGCCAGGTGTAGTAGCCGAGGAGGCGCTCACTCTTGTTCCCCGTACCCAGGGGAAGGGCGTCGAGCCTGGCCGACTGATCGAAGAGGATGACCGACCGCAGCCGGGCCGCCAGGTTCCCCCTCCTGTTCGGCGTGACGCCCGACTCGTGTTCGTCGACGTAGGCGTCCACGGCACCGGTGATCGACAGCGTCCGCTGCCGGGCCCCTGCCGCCTCGATCGCGAGCCGGGCATGCTCCAGGCTCTCGGGGCTGGACGTGGCGTACGGGAGGCGAAAGCCGTGGACGTTCTCCGGTCCCAGGGCCTTGCACGCCAGGAAGAGCGACACGGCGGAGTCCACCCCCCCGGAGACTCCGATCACCACCCGCTTGAAGCCCCGCCGCCGCACGACCTCGTCGCGTATGAACTCGACGAGGGCCAGCTCCACCAGGCCGGGATCGATGGCGATCGCCTGAAGGTCGGAGTCATCCGGGCGAGTCGGGGGCTTCCGAAGGCCGCCCCGGGACGGTGTTCGCTTCCCCCCGGACGGCCGCTTCGGCCGCTTTGGCCGCCAGCCCTCGCTTCCGCTCGCCGACTGCTCTCCCGCCCAGGCCCGGTCCAGCGAGGTGCGCAGCCGCGGCAGCGCGTTGGCGAGGTCGCCGAGCAGGGGCGATTCCTGGCGGATCCGCAGGATGTCGCCGATGTCCACCGTCACGCAGGTCGTAGCCTCCGCGAACAGGGGCCCTCGCTTCATGAGGGAACCGTCGGGGGCCCAGGCGGAGGACCCGCCGGCGAAGAGCTTTCCGCCTTCGGAACCCGCGAGATGGGCCAGGATGACGAAGACCCCGTGTTCCTTGGAAGTGCGGGCGGCGATCCGGTCCCATTCATCCAGGTTGGCCGGGAGCGGTGACGCGGGACCGAAGCCCCGCGCCGGAGACGCGCACCCGCTCAGCAAGAGTTCCGCGCCGTCCAGCGCCAGGATCGAGGGGGTGAGGGAGTGCCACAGATCCTCGCAGATCAGCATTCCCATCCTGCCGAAGCGGGTGTCGAAGGCGCGCACCTCACGGCCCGGCTCGACGAAGCGCCCCTCCTCGAAGAGCCCGTAGGTCGGGAGGAACACCTTGCGGTGGACGTGCACGATCCGGTACCGGTCTCCGGCCGGCGTCAGGTAGGCCATGCTGTTGTAGACCCCGCGGCGGCCGCGTTCGTAGAATCCGAGCACCAGGTCGCACCCCGTGTCCTCCGGCGGCGTTCCCAAGGCCTCGACCAGTTCCTGGCGCGCCAGAGCCACCTCCCTCGCCGCGCCCTCCACGAAGTACCCGGACAGCACCGTCTCCGGAAAGACGGCCAGATCCACCGCGGACGGGAGCGCCTCGGTGACCGCGGCGATGTTGGCGCCCACATCGCCCTTCCTGGGCTTCAGCTGGCAGAGGGCGACGCGAAGGGATGGACCGCTGCTCATGGAGCGTATCCGGATGGCCTTGGTCTTGGGAGGCTGGCGGTCGGGGGTGGCCCCGATAGGCGGACTTCGTTCCATTATCTGACAGGTTCCGCAATTCCGAAAGAGCGATCTCCGATGTCCAGAATAATCCGCTACCTCTGTCTCACCTCCGCACTTGCCGTCCTGGCGGCGCCTCTCACCGCCCAGAATCCGCGCACGGGCAACGGGGGTCCGGGTGGAATCGACCCCGGGAGCGAGGGTGCCCAGATCTTTCTCCAGGCGCTCGAGAGAATCTCACGCCACCACGTTTCCGCCCCGGGGGACTCGACGCTGTGGGAGCTGGCCATCCAGGGGCTGATCGAAAAGCTGGACGACCCCTACGCCACCGTCCTTACCGAGGAGGAGTACGGGCAGTTCACCGAGACCAACACGGGCAACTACGCGGGCATCGGCGTTCAGATCACCAATCTCGGTTCGCGCGTGACCGTAACGGCCGTGTTCCGCGACACCCCCGCCGACGGCGTGGGGATGCTCGTCGGCGACGAGATCGTGTGGGTGGAGGGGCACGACGCGCGTGACTGGACGATCGACGTGGCCCGCGACTCGATCAGGGGCGAGCCCGGGTCGGTGGTCAACATCAGGGTTGCGCGCGACGGCTACGCCGAACCCATTCCCTTCGCAATCACACGCGCCAACGTGCACGTCCCCGCCATTGAGTCGAGCTGGGCCGGGGAGGGAATCGCCCACTTCGGCATCGACCGGATCGCACGCGCTGTGGCGGACGAGCTGGACACGGCGCTGCAGGAGTACCGGGCTGCCGACGCGCTGATCATCGACTTCCGGAGCAATCCCGGCGGCCTGCTGGACGAGTCGCTCAGAGTCTCCGACCTCTTCCTTGCCCCGAACCAGGCCATCGCGAGCGTTTCAGGCGCGCTCTCCCCCGATGCCGGTGGTGAAATCCAGACCCAGGCCTGGAGTGCCCGGAGCCCGCCGCGCATGTCCGAAACCCCCATCATCATCCTGGTGGACGGCTTCACGGCCTCCGCCGCCGAGATCATCGCGGGGGCGCTTCAGGACCACGACCGGGCGGTCGTGATCGGGGAGCGTACCTTCGGCAAGGGCTCTGTTCAGACCCTGTATCCGCTGCCGGCCGGACGCCAGCTGCGGATCACGACCGGATCGTGGTACACGCCGCTGGGGCGGTCGCTTCAGCGTGCGCGCCACCATGACGGGACGCCCGTACCGGAAACCGAGGAGGATCTTGGCTGGGTCGAGACCGCGTCGGGGCGGCGGCTGCGGACCGGCGGGGGCGTCTTCCCGGATCTCGTGGTCGAGCAGGATCCGCCGAAGCCGGAAGAGCTTGCGCTGGTGAACCAGGCCGCCGAGCTGGAGATACCGATCGGCGTCATGGTCCGCGAGTACGCGCTGGATCTGGCGACGGAGGCACTCCGCAACGGTGTGGTCGAGCGCCTGCCCTCCTCCGCCTTCGACGCACTGGCACGCAGCTTCGTCGAGCGTGGAATGGACGAAGAGGTCGTCCAGAACGCGGTGGCGAGGGAGTACCTGGACCGCTGGACCCAGCTGCGCTACCTCTACCGTGCCGACGAGCGGGAGCTGTATCTGGAGGTGGTGGCAGAGGAGGACCGGGTGCTCGCCGAAGCGCTGCGGCTGGCCCGCGGGGCCGGCACCCGCGCCGAGCTGTTCGCGATGGTGGGCCGGGCGGGAGCACAGTCACCGGGCAGGTAGCGCAGCTACCGTGGCCCCCCGCTGCGCGGGTGGTAGCGCCGGTGCGTGTCGCGCAGGTACTCCCGGTCGAGGTGCGTATAGATCTGGGTCGTGGAGATGTCCGCGTGACCGAGCATCTCCTGGACAGCGGCCAGGTCCGCGCCTCCCTCGAGCATGTGGGTGGCGCAGGAGTGGCGCAGCGTGTGTGGTGAGATCCGCCTCTCGATCCCGGCCCGCTGCGCCGCGCGCGAGACGATCGTCCACACCGACATCCGGCCGAGAGGTGTGCCCCGCTGGTTGAGGAACATCGCCCCCTTCCCCATCCCGCCTCCCCGGTCGAGTTCCGGGCGCACGGCGGCGAGGTAGCGCTCCACCGCCTTCAGCGCGGCCTTCCCGACGGGCACGAGGCGCTCCTTGCCCCCCTTGCCGAAGACCATGCAGCACTGGTCGTCCGCGTCGAGGTCGGCCAGCGACAGTCCGGCAAGTTCGCTCACCCGCATTCCCGTCGCGTACAGGACTTCGAGCACCGCCCGGTCCCTCCAGTAGACCCTTGAGTCCGGATCGACCGCCTCGACCACTCGCACGGCCTCGTCCCGTGTCAGGAACTCGGGGAGCTTCCTTGCCATGGCCGGCCGCTCCATGCGGTCGGAAGGGTCGTCGGCCACGATCTCCTCTCCCGCCAGGAAGCGGAAGAATGCGCGCAGCGCCGACTGTGCCCTCCTGATCGAGACCGGTGCCCGGCCCTGGGCGTGCAAATGGGCCATGTAGCTGCGAAGGGTCAGGTGATCGATGTCGCGCGGGCCTGCCACGTCGCCGCGTTCCTCCAGGTAGTCGAGGAACCGCCTCAGGTCGCTCCGGTAGGCCTCGCAGCTGCGCGGCCGCAGGCCCCGCTCCAGCGCCAGGTAGTCGAGGAACGGTTCCAGGTGGTACCGCCGCTCCAGAGCGCTGCGCTTCGATTCCCGGGGCATGCGGTCGCGCTAGCGGTCGAAGCGTCCAGGCCGGACGCTTCGCCGGTCGAATGCCGGGGAGATTCCGTCCACTGGCCGCTAGTCCGCAGCTCGCCGCCGGGCACGCCACCAGAGCCACGCCAGCACCGCGGCCAGGACCACGGACACCACCAGCAGCCACCGCTGCGTCTGGGCGACCCCGCGCATCACGGCCTCCAGGTTGTCGCCCGCGAGGAACCCCAGCCGCACGAGGACACCGTACCAGATCGCCGACGCAACGGTCAGCGGCGGCACGACCCGCAGCCAACCCAGCCCGGCGACTCCGGCGAAGACCGGCACAAGCGCCCGGAAGCCGGGGAAAAACCGGCCTGCGAAGATTGCCGCCACCCCCCATCGGCTGTAGAAGGTCTCCAGCCGGTCCCACTGCCCATCCGGGATCAGTCGCCGCCCGCGTCCGGTGCGGAAGAAATCCCGCCCGTATCGCCTGCCGAGCGCATAGACCGCGACCGCCCCGGCCACGTTGAAGAACCACACGACCGCGAAGACCCCGCCCGCACTGAGCGTCCCCAGCCCCGCGACGAAGCCCCCGGCCACGATGAAGGTGTCGGCGGGGATTGCCGGAACGATGTTCTCCACCACGGCACCGGCCGCCAGAACCGCGTAGACCAGGGGGGGCGGCAGTTCGGTCAGCAGCGAGAGCGCCTCTTCCATGGTCGGCTCGGCGGCCCGTTCAGCCGCTCCCCCCCTCCAGCGCGGCGACGGCGCAAACGGCGATTCCCTCGCCCCGTCCAATCCATCCCATCCCTTCGTTGCTCTTTCCCTTCACCGACACGGCCTCCGCCCCCACCCCCAGCCGCCCCGCCAGCGCGGCGCGCATCTCGGCGGCCCGCGGACCGATCCGCGGCCGCTCGCAGATCACCGTCACATCCACGTTTCCCACCCGCCACCCCGCCCCGCGCAGCAGCGCCACCGCGCCCGACAGCAGCTCCATCGAGTCGGCGTCGCGCCAGGCCTCCTCGCCCGGGGGGAAGTGCGTGCCGATGTCGCCCAGGCACGCGGCCCCCAGCAGCGCGTCGATCACCGCATGCGCAACGGCGTCCGCATCGGAGAAGCCGCGCAGCCCGGGGGCGTCGGGGAAGTGCACGCCGCCGAGCACCAGGGGGCGATCCGGGTCGAAGCGGTGGGAATCGTATCCGATCCCGACGCGGAAAGCCGGCGCGGCGCCCAACTACCGACCCGTGGCGGCCAGCCCCACGCGCTACTCCCCGTACTTCCGGAACGCCAGGCACACGTTGTGGCCGCCGAAGCCGAAGGAGTTGTTCAGCGCGACGGTGACCGGGCGCTCGATCGGGCCGCCGTGCGCGTACTCCAGGTCGCAGTCGTCGTCGGGGGTGGAGAAGTTGATGGTGGGCGGGATCACGCCGGTGCGGCAGGCGAGCACGCAGACGACCGTTTCGACCGCGCCGGCCGCGCCCAGCAGGTGGCCGGTCATCGACTTGGTGGATCCGACGACGATGTCGTAGGCGCGGGGACCGAGCAGCGCCTTGATCGCCCCGGTCTCGGCGCGGTCGTTCAGCGGGGTGGAGGTGCCGTGGGCGTTGATGTAGTCGACGTCGTACGGGCCGAGCCCGGCGTCCTTGAGCGCGATTCGCATGGCGCTGAGGGCCCCTTCCCCGCCCGGGAGCGGCGCGGTCATGTGGTGCGCGTCTCCGGTGGGGCCGTAGCCGGCCACCTCGCCCAGGATCTCCACGCCGCGGGCCCGGGCGTGCTCCATCTCCTCCAGCACGACGCAGCCGGCGCCCTCGCCGATCACGAAGCCGTCGCGCGTTGCGTCGAAGGGGCGGCTGGCGCCTTTGGGGTCGTCGTTGCGGGTCGAAAGCGCCTTCATGGCCGCGAACCCAGCGACCGAAATCGGCGCGACCGCGGCTTCGGCCCCGCCCGCGACCATAAGCTCGGCCCGCCCCTCCCGGATGTACCGGGCCGCGTCGCCGATCGCGTGCGCGCTAGAGGCGCAGGCGGACACGGTGGCGTAGTTGGGCCCGCGCAGCCCATACCTGATCGAGACCAGGCCCGAGACGATATCCGGGATCAGCATGGGGATCAGGAAGGGGCTGACGCGGCGCGGGCCCCGGTCGAAGAGCGTGCGGCAGTTGTTCTCCAGCGTGGTAATCCCGCCGATGCCGCTCCCGATGAGGACCCCGAAGGCGTATGGGTCGCAGCCGGGCGGCGGTCCCGAGAGTCCGGCCGACTCCATGGCCTGTACCGCCGCGACGACGCCGAACTGCGCGTAGCGGTCGCACCTGCGCGCTTCCTTCCGGCCCATCCAGCCCAGGGGGTCGAAGTCCTTCACCTCGCAGGCAATGCGTGCGGTGAACTCCCCGGCGTCGAAGAGCGTGATGGGCCCTCCGCCGGGGGTGCCGGCAACGAGCGCGTCCCAGCTGGACTGCACATCGGCCCCGACCGGCGTCACCATCCCCATTCCGGTGATGGCGACCCTCCGCCTCTCGCTCATGGCGCTAGTCTGCGGGTGCCGTGGGGACCGCTGCCACTTTCCCTCAGGACTCCGACTGCTGCTCGATGTAGACGACGGCGTCCCCGACGGTGCGCATCTTCTCGGCATCCTCGTCGGGGATGTCGATTCCGAACTCTTCCTCGAATGCCATGATGAGCTCTACGGTATCGAGAGAATCCGCCCCGAGGTCGTCGACGAACGACGCATCCGTGGTGACCTTGTCGGCCTCGACGCCGAGCTCGTCGATGATGATTTCCTTGACCCTCGCTTCCGCGGTGTCGGACATGCTGGTTTTCTCCGTGGGTGTGGTGCTGCTGGTGTGGCTCTGCCGTCTTGCCGGCATTCTGTCTTCGGGGTGCGCGGACCCGCCCTACATCGTCATGCCTCCGTCTACCGCAATGACCTGGCCGGTAATATAACGCGCCTCCGGTCCGGTCAGAAACCGGACCACCCCGGCCACGTCGCCGGGTTCGCCGAGTCTGTCCAGAGGGATCCGCCGCCTGAGGTCCACGGCCGCCGCCTCGCCCAGCGCGGCGGTCATGTCCGTCCGGATGAACCCCGGGGCGACGGCGTTGCAACGGACGTTGCGCGACGCGAGTTCCCGGGCTACCGACCGGGTAAGCCCGTGCAGCCCCGCCTTGGAGGCCGCGTAGTTGGCCTGGCCGGCGTTCCCGATGAGGCCGATGACCGAAGAGATGTTGACGATCGACCCGTCCCGGCGCTTCATCATCCCGCGGGTGACCGCGCGGATCATGTTGAAGGCGCCCCCGAGATTGGTCGACAGGACCTGTGACCACTCTTCGTCGCGCATCCGCAGCAGGAGGTTGTCACGGGTGACACCGGCGTTGTTGACCAGGACGGCAACGGGTCCGAGCGACTTCTCCACCTCGCGCACCGCCGCCCTGCATGCGGTGGAATCGGACACATCGCAGGAGTGCGCGACATGTCCATCCCCTTCCAGGGAAGCCGCGGCCGCGGCCGCCCGCTCCCCGTTGAGCGCAAGGACCGCCACGCGCGCGCCCGCGTTCGCAAGCTCGGCGGACACCGCCAGGCCGATCCCCCGCGATCCCCCCGTGACGACCGCCACCAAACCGGCCAGCTCCCGGGTGCCGGCTGCTTTCGTTCCATCGCGTTCGCCGTTGTCCGCGGGCACCAGGCCGGCGGACTTCCCTGCTTCCGTCATATGGCTGACTCCATCTGATCGATCGATTCCGGGGTGCCGAGGGAAACCGTAGGCACGCCCCTCGCATTCCTCCGGTTGAGGCCCGCAAGAACCCTGCCCGGCCCGAGTTCGGCGAAACGCTCCACGCCCAGGGCGCCCATGCGGCCGACACACTCGATCCAGCGGACCGGCGCCGTGAGCTGCCGCATCAGGAGTTCCCGGATACGCCGGGGCTCCTCCACGGGCGCTGCCGTGACGTTCGACACCACCGGGAACTCCGGCCTGTGAATGGTGGTCTGCTCCAGCGCCTGGCGGAACGCCTCGGCGGCCGGACCCATGAGCGGCGAATGGAAGGCCGCCGACACCGTCAGCCTCACCACGCGCCTGGCCCCCATCTTCCTCGCCTCGGAAGAGACCCGTTCGATGGCGCCCGCCTCGCCGCTCACGACCACCTGGCCCGGCGCGTTGAGGTTCGCAGGCACGACGATCATGCCGGCGGCGGCCGCGCCCTCGCACAGCCCGGTGATCGCGCCCTCGTCCAGGCCGAGCACGGCGGCCATGGTGCCCGGCGCGGTGTCTCCCGCCTTCGCCATCAGTTCGCCGCGCAGCCTCACCGCGCGCAGGCCGTCGGCGAAGGACCAGGTGCCGGCCGCGCCGTGAGCCGAGAGTTCGCCCAGCGAATGCCCCGAGGCGGCCGCGACCGGCCCGAGCCGTTCCCGGACCACGCGGTAGACGGCGAGCGAGTGGACGTACAGCGCGGGCTGGGCGTTCTCCGTCGAGGTGAGCACCTCCAGGGGGCCTTCCCAGGCGAGCCGGGACAGCGGGAACCCCAGAGTGTCGTCCGCCTCCTCGAAGGTCTCCCGGGCCGCGCGGAAGCGCCCGGCCAGCCCGCGTCCCATCCCCACATGCTGCGATCCCTGTCCCGGGAAAAGCAGTCCCAGATTCCTCAAGGGCTCATCTCGGTGCGTACCGCCCGCCGGTCCGATTTGGCCGTCCTACCAGCGCAGGAGGGTGGCGCCCCATGTGAGCCCCGCTCCGAACGCCGTCATCAGCACCACCGAGCCGGCTGCGATCAATCCCTGCTCGATCGCCTCGTCCAGCCCCACGGGGATCGTCGCCGAGGAGATGTTCCCGTAGTGCTGAAGGTTGACGAAGACCCTGTCCATCGGGATTCCCGCATACCTGGCCGTCGACTCGATGATCCGGATGTTGGCCTGGTGCGGAACCAGAATGTCGACCTCGTCCGCAGTGAATCCGGCGTCCCTGATCACCTTCCTGCCCGCGGTAGCCATGGACTTGACCGCCGCCTTGAAGATCTCCGGACCGGACATCTCAAGCATGTGCTCCTGGTTGTGAAGCCGCTCCGGAGTCAGGGGGAGCGCCCCGCCGCCCGCGCGCCGGATCAGGAGCGGCGCGAGGTCTCCGTTGGAGCTGTGGTGGGTGGACAGCACTCCCTCCCCGTTCTGCGAACGCTGGATCACCGCCGCGCCCGCACCGTCGCCGAAGAGGATGCAGGACGAGCGGTCCTCCCAGTTGGTGATCACCGACATCTTCTCGGTGGCCACCAGCAGGACCGTCTCCGCCTGTCCGGCGGCAATGTGCCCCTCCGCGACGGAGAGCGCATAGAGGAAGCCCGTGCAGGCCGCCTGCAGGTCGTAGGCGTAGCACCGGCGCGAGGCCCCGATGACAGCCTGGATCTCGCAGGCGGTGGAGGGCAGCAGCCGGTCGGGGGTCGCGGTGGTGACAATCAGCACGTCGACATCGGCCGGTGTGAGCCCCGCCTTCTCCAGGGCCCGGATTGCAGCCTGCTCCCCCATCTCGACCACGCCCATCTCCGGCGGCGCGATCCGGCGCTCGCGAATGCCCGTCCGCTCCCGGATCCACGCGTCGCTGGTGTCGACCATGCGTTCGA
The DNA here is from genome assembly GCA_965116645.1 of Longimicrobiales bacterium. Classification (GTDB taxonomy): domain Bacteria; phylum Gemmatimonadota; class Gemmatimonadetes; order Longimicrobiales; family Gaopeijiaceae; genus Bin94. The sequence goes on from OZ220702.1 coordinate 1,770,351, forward strand.
GCTCGGCGTTCGTCAGCACCTTGTCCGGGAGGAACCGGGCGGTCGCTGAAATCCGCGCCAGGGGATTCCTTGTCTTCATCCGTTTCCAACCTGTCCGGCTTCGAGGTCGCGGGCCATGTGTGAAACCATGCGGGTGTCGACCGCTCGCTTGGCCACGCCGACGGCTTCCTTGATCGCCTTTGGCGACGAGGAACCGTGACAAACGATGCTCACGCCGTTGACGCCCAGCAAGGGGACACCTCCGTACTCCGCGTAGTCGAATCCACGAAACAGCTCATCCAGTCCCGGGTCAAGACAGTCTTTCTCGAGCCGGGCCCGGACGGTCCCGGTCAGGAAGGCCGCGGTCGACTCGTAGAACTTGAGCAGGATATTGCCGATGAAGCCGTCGCAGACGAGCACGTCGCAGCTGTGGCGGATAATGTCCCGTCCTTCCACGTTGCCGACAAAGTCGAGGTCGCTCTCGGCCAGGAGGCGATGCGCGGCCTGCACCGCTTCCGTTCCCTTCAGCTCCTCGGAACCGACGTTCAACAGCCCGATGGCGGGGCGCTCGATCCCGGCTACGTCGTGCATGTAGATTGCCCCGAGCCGGGCGAACTGGAAGAGCTGCTGCGGCTTGCAGTCGACGTTGGCGCCGGAGTCCACCACCAGCGTAGTCCCGCGGGCGGTTGGAAACGGGGTGCCGAGGGTGGGGCGGTCGACGCCCGCCAGAGCCCGCAGGGTCAGCTGGGAGGCCGCCATGACCGCCCCGGTGGAGCCCGCCGAGACGAAGGCGTCGGCCTCTCCCGACTTCTGGAGCTCGAGGCCCAGATTGATGGAAGAGCGCGGAGTGCGCCGCAGCGCGGAAATCGGTGATTCGTCCGGAGCGATGCGGTCCGGGGTGTGCACCACGGTGATGCGGTCCTGCCCGGAGAAGCGCTCGAGCCGGCTCGAAATCAGCGCCTCGTCGCCGACAAGCAGGACTTTCACCTCCGGATCGTGCCGGACGGCGGCCACGGCACCCGCGACTTCGCTGTCGGGGGCATGGTCGGTCCCCATCGCGTCCAGTGCGATCCGCATCGGCACTATTCCCTGATAGGCCCTGGACAAATCCGCGCCGGCACCGGAGCGGACGCTGGCTACTCTTCCTCTACTTCGTAGATCTGCTGGCCTCTGTACATCCCCGACGTAGGACAGACCCTGTGGCGCAGCTGCGGGTCTCCGGTGCGGGAGCAGGTTCCGAGCGTTGGCTCGGCAGCCCTATGGTGTGTGCGGCGTTTCCGCTTCCGCTGCCTGGAAACCCGTTTCTTTGGAACCGCCATCGTTCTCTTCCTGGTTTGTTTGCAGAACCTTCAAGGCCGCCCAGCGCGGATCCATGGTGCCCGGCCCCTTCGGCCCGCTCCTGTATTCCCTTGCCGGGGAGCCGCACCGTGTGCAGCGCCCGTCTTCCTCACCGGCGGTGTAGTACCGCGGTGCTTCCAGCACGATCTCTTCCCGGATCGCGTCCCGCAGGTCCAGAACCGTCTCCCGCCCGTCGATGACGCGCACATCGGGATCCGGGGCCTCCCAGCTGTCGTCCGGCGTGAACAACAGCGTAAGTGACCGCTCCACCGCAACTTGCAGATCGTCGAGGCAGCGGCCGCACTCATAGACGAGCGGCGCCCGCCACGAGCCCTGCACGACGATCCCGCCACCAGCAGCGAGCGACGCGCTACCCTGGACCTCGACCGGGCCCGCGAACCTGAGCCCGCAGTCGTCCCAAAGCTCGGAGTCCGGACCGATCGATCCCGTCAGGGGTTGTGTGCCGCACTGCCGCAAGCGCAGCAGATCTATCTGCACCATAGATCTCTATAATACCAAAAAAGGTGTCTCTACCGCAACAGCTCCTCCGCGGCGAAGAAGAATCCGATCTCGCGGCGGGCGTTGTCGTCGGAATCCGATCCGTGGATGGCGTTGCGTTCCTTCGATTCGGCGTAGAGCCGGCGCACGGTACCCTCGGCCGCTTCGGCCGGGTCCGTCGCGCCGATCGCACGCCGCAGCTTCGCCACGGCGTCCGGCGCCTCGAGCGCCATGGGGATGCAGGGGCCCGAGCTCATGAAGGCGACCAGCGACGCGAAGAAGGGGCGCTCCCGGTGCACGTCATAGAACGCGCGGGCCTGCGCGGTCGTCATCGTCAGCATGCGGAGCGCGCACACGCGGAACCCGGCGGATTCCAGGTGCGCGATGATCTTCCCGGCCGCTCCGCCTGCGGTCGCGTCGGGCTTGATGATGGCCAGGGTGTGTTTCATGTGCTGATCGTCGAGGATTGAAGTGGGTGGGAGGAAAGGGACGAAAACGTCGGCGTAACGGAACCGAAAACGGCGCCGTGAGTCAACCGCGGCCGCAGCGGGCGAGCCCGGATGCATTGCCTCCCGAATGCAGCCGGGACTTGTTTCACGGGCTACGTCTTTGACGCAATCACCAGGGTGTCCGCGAAGGCGCGCAACACGGTGCCGCGATCGAGGAACCCGACCAGCCGGCCCTCCCGGACGACCGGAAGCCGGGAGACCTGCCGCGCGATCATGGAGCGGCTCGCCTCCGCCAGGCTCTCCCCTTCGGAGACGCCCAGGACGGCCCGCTTCATGATGTCCCGGGCAAGCAGCGCACGCCTCTCCGCGCTTCCCTCGCTCTCCGGCAGCGTGTGGGACAGCACGTCGCTCACAGCGATCACCCCCAGCAGCTCGTGGTCCTTGCCGATAACCGGAATGGTGGCGAGCCCACGCCGCAGCATCAGGTACTGCACCTCGTGCATGGGCGCATCCGGGTAGATGCGGTAAACGAGCGAATGGAGTACGTGCCCGACCGTTACGTTGACTTCTATCTCTTTGTCGTGAAACTGTCTGGATTCGATTAGTTGAAGTGCCTTCTCAGGTTCTGGAATCTCTCCGGTCAAGGCTGCCAGCTCCAGGAGCGCCGGGCCGAGGAAGAGATTGACCGCCGGCCGGGGAAGTCCCCAGACCACCCATGTGCCCCGGTAGTCCGCGGTGCGGGTGCCGTCCCCGGGGGTCAGCAGGAAGAAGAGGCCCGGATCGGCCGCGTCGCAGCCGAGGTTGATCAGGCTTATCCGCGCCGACAGGGAGTTGCGGTGCGGCCGGACCTTCGCGCGGGAAACCCCCCTGGCAGCCACGAGTACGGCATGGTCGCGGGGCAGATCCTCAACCGCACCCGCAACCAGGGACCGCCAGGCGTCGGTCTTCGTGGCGACGGCGACTCCGGGATCGGCGATCAGTTGCCTGAGCTTCACGGTGCTCATGGAGACCCCCCGGGGGGCTCGTGCAGCCGGATGCTACCCGCCCAGCGACTCCCGGACCAGAGCGGCGATCTCCGCGGGGCGTTTGGCGACCCTGATTCCATTGTCCTCGAAGGCCCTGGTCTTTTCGGCGGCGGTTCCCGACGACCCGCTAATGATAGCACCTGCGTGGCCCATGCGCGTCCCCGGAGGCGCGGTCCGCCCCGCGATGAACCCCACGACCGGGATGTCCAGGTTCGCGCTGACCCACGCCGCGGCCTCCTGTTCCGCGGTGCCCCCGATCTCGCCGATCATCACGACCGCCTCGGTTTCGGGGTCTTCGGCGAACGCGGCGAGACAGTCGACGAAACTGGTTCCGATCAGCGGGTCGCCTCCGATGCCCACGCAGGTGGTCTGTCCCAGCCCGTCCCGGGTAAGGTGATGCACGGCCTCGTAGGTCAGCGTGCCCGACCGCGATATCAGTCCCACCGGCCCGCGGGTCACGATGCTTCCCGGGATGATCCCGAGCGTGGTCTTGTCCGGGCAGATGATTCCCGGACAGTTGGGCCCCAGCACCCGGCAGCCGCGGTCCCGTGCCAGCGCGTGCGCCCGGGTCATGTCCAGCACCGGTATGCCTTCCGTCACACACACGATGAACCCGACCCCGGCGTCGGCGGCCTCCATGATCGCGCCGGCGGCGAATGCGGGCGGCACGTAGATCACCGAGGCGTTCGCACCCGTCTCGGCCACGGCATCGGCCACGGTGTCAAGGACCGGCACCTCGCTGCCGTCCGGGCCGTCGAACCGCCGTCCGCCCTTCCCCGGCGTCACCCCCGCCACGACGCGGGTGCCGTACGCCATCATCTGGCGGGTGTGGAACGAGCCGTCCCGGCCGGTGATCCCTTGCACTATGACCCGAGTGGTCTCGTCAACGTAGATCGACATGATTCCGGACCAGGCTTCCTTTCGGTTTCGGTGTCATCCGGCCAGGCGCACCGCCTCCTGGACGACCTCGTCCATGGAGGCGACCGCGGCCAGCCCGGCATCCGCCAGAATCTCGCGCGCGAGCTCTTCGTTGGTGCCCGTGAGCCGGATCACCAGGGGCACGCTGAAATCCAGCCGCCCCACGGCCTCCACGATCCCTCTGGCCACATCGTCGCAGCGTGTGATCCCCCCGAAGATGTTGAAGAGGATCACCTTGACGCCCGGATCCGCAGTGATGATCTCCAGCGCCGCCACCACCTTGTCCGGATTCGAGGATCCGCCGATATCGAGGAAGTTGGCCGGCTCGCCGCCGTAGTATTTGACGAGGTCCATCGTGGCCATCGCCAGCCCGGCTCCGTTCACGCAGCAGCCCACGTTCCCCTCCAGCTTGACGAAGCTCAGCCCGGCCGCCCGTGCCTTCGCGTCGGCCTCCGACTCCGAGTCGGGGTCGCGGAGCACCGCGACCGCGGGGCGGCGGAAGAGTTCGTTGTCGTCGATGCTGACCTTGGCGTCGATCGCCTTCACCTCGCCGGTGCCCGTCGAGATGAGCGGGTTGATCTCGGCCATCGAGGCACCGTTGCCCGTGAAGGCGGCGTAGAGCTGGGTGAGGATGCGCGCGGCCTGCCTTGCCAGCGCCGGGTCGCTGTACAGGCGGGTGGCGAGTTCCCAGGCCTGGTGCGGCATGAGCCCGTAGCGGGGGTCGACGCGCAGCTTGTGGATCGCTTCGGGGTTGGTCGCGGCAACCTCCTCGATGTCGACGCCCCCTTCCGCCGACACCATAAGCACGGGGCACTGCCCCTCGCGGTCCACGAGGATGCCCGCGTACGCCTCCGTGGCGATGTCCTCGGTGGGCGAGACCAGCACCCGGCGCACCGTCAGGCCCCTGATCTCCATCCCCAGGATCTCCCCGGCGTGGAGCGCGGCCTCGTCGGCGCCGGCAGCCAGCTTGACGCCGCCCGCCTTCCCGCGGCCGCCCGAGTGCACCTGCGCCTTGACGACGACCCTGCCACCGTATTTCTCGGCCAGCGCGCGCACCGTGGCGGGGTCATCAGCGACCTCCCCGGGGTTGACGGCCATCCCGGCGGCGCGGAACAGATCCTTGGCCTGGTATTCGTGAAGGTCCATGGGCGCAGGTGCGGTTGATGGGAAGCGTGGTCGCGTCGAGCGCCGCGCGGCGGTGCGGGCGCGAATCCTCCCGCTCCGCCGCAGCGGCGCCGTCATATCATATTACAGAGCACCCCCAACCTGAAGGGCCGCCGTGGAGAACGCAGCCGCCGGCGCGAGGAGCGCCGCAGAACCGATCTACCTGGATCACGCCGCCACCACGCCCGTGCGGGCGGAGGTCGCTGCCGTGATGGCGGGGTGCCTGGCCGACGACTTCGGGAACCCGTCCAGCGGGCACCGGTGGGGCCGCCGCGCGAGGGCGAGGCTGGAGGAGGCCCGGGCGACGCTGGCGGCGGCGCTGGGCGTGGAGGCGGGCAGCGTGTGCTTCACCAGAGGAGGCACCGAGTCCGACAACCTGGCCGTGCTGGGCAGCGTGCGGGGGCTGGGTGGGGGGGGCGGGGGGCGCAGCGCGCATGTGGTCACATCCGCGGTCGAACACCCCGCGGTCGAGGCGGCGGCCACGCAGGCGGTGCAGGAAGGGGCGCGCCATACCCGGGTAGGCTTCCAGGGTGGCGAGTTCGACCTGGACGGGCTGCGCGCCGCGCTTCGGGCCCGCGACCGGCCGGCGGTCGTGTCATGCATGTGGGTCAACAACGAGACGGGACTCGAACTGCCCCTGGCGGAGATCGCCGCGGAGTGTGGCGGCCACGGGGTGCGGCTGCACAGCGACGCGGTCCAGGCGGTCGGCAAGATCCCCGTCTCTCTCGCCGAGGTCCCCGTCGACCTGCTCACCGTGACCGGTCACAAGATCTACGGACCCAAGGGCACGGGGGCGCTCATCGCGCGCAGCCGGCGCGGGATCGAGCCGCTCCACTTCGGGGGTGGACAGGAGGGCGGGCTGCGTCCCGGCACCGAAGACGTGGCCGGTGCCGCGGGCCTGGCCGAGGCCGTTCGGCTGGCCGTCCGCGAGGCGCCTGCCGAATCGGGCAGGCTGGCGCGCCTGCGTGACGAAGTGGAGTCGCGGCTGATTCAGGGGATCCCCGGCGCGCGGGTCAACGCGGGCGGCTTGCCGCGGGCGCCGCACATCCTCTCCCTGGCTGTCCCCGGGATCGACTCGGACACGCTGCTGGCGGCACTGGACGGCGAGGGGATCGCAGTGTCCGGCGGCTCCGCCTGCGCCAGCGGGTCCGGTTCGCCGAGCCCCTCGCTGGCCGCCCTCTACCCCGGCGACACCGCAGCCTCGCTGCGCCTCAGCTTCGGACGCCTCAACGAAGCCGGCCAGGTGGATCGCATCGTGGCGGCGGTCGTTGAAGCTGTGGCCCGGATCCGCTCCCTGTGGACGACATGAACGCCGCTGGGGACGGCCCGCGGCGCATCCTGGTCGCAATGTCGGGCGGGGTCGATTCCTCCGTCGCCGCGGCGATGCTGGTGGAGGCCGGCCACGAGGTCATCGGAGCCACCATGAAGACCTTCTGCTACAGCGACGAGGAGGTGGCCGCCAGCCGGAAGACATGTTGCGGGCTCGAGGGGATCCAGGACGCGCGCCAGGTCGCCGACCGGCTGGGAGTCCCACACTACGTCTTCGATGTGGAGCGCGAGTTCACGCGCGATGTCATCGACGACTTCGTCGCCGAGTACGGGCGCGGCAGGACCCCCAACCCCTGCGTGCGGTGCAATTCGAACACCAAGTTCCGCGACCTCCTGCGGCGGGGCCGCGTACTTGGCTGCGACGGCGTCGCGTCGGGCCACTACGTCCGCCTCGATCACTCGGGCGGCGAGCCGCGGCTCCTGCGCGGTGCGGATCGCGCCAAGGACCAGTCGTATTTCCTGTGGGGACTCCCCGCCGAGCTGCTCGGGAAGCTCCACTTTCCCCTCGGCGAACTCACCAAGCCCGAAGTGCGGAAGCGCGCCCACGCACTGGGCCTCGTCACCGCGGACAAGCCCGAGTCCCAGGAGATCTGCTTCGTCCCCACCGGCAACTACCGGGATTTCCTGGAGAAGAAGCTTCTGCCCACCCACCCGGCTCTGCTCCCAGGCGCGATCGTTGACCACCAGGGGCGGGTGCTGGGGCGTCACAACGGCTATTCCGGCTTCACGGTCGGTCAGCGCAAGGGACTCGGAGGCGGCCTGCCGGAACGCTACTACGTCCTCGAGATACGGCCCGGGACACGGCAGGTGGTGGTGGGCCCCGGGCGCCTTCTGGGAGTGGGCGCCGCCCGCGTCGGAGACGTGAACTGGCTCGCTGACCCGCCCCTGCCCGGAACGCGTCTGCAGGTGCAGGTCCGCCACCGGTCGCCGGCCCACCCCTGCCGGGTCGCGAACTGCGACGGAGACTTCGCGGAGCTGCGCTTCGAGGAACCGGTCCGGGCCGTCACACCGGGCCAGTCGAGCGTCCTCTTCGACGGCGACAGGGTGATCGGGGGCGGCCGAATCAGCCGTGTGACCGAAAGCGGCTACTGACGGCGGCCTGCCCGGCGGCGGAAGGCGCCAGGCGAGGCAGCGACCTTCACCACTTCAGGCCGGCCGAATCCGCGAACTCCCGGATCTGCTGCTCCTGCTGCTCGGTGAGCTCGTCGGGGACCTCCAGCTTCACTTCGACGTACTGGTCTCCCCGCATCCCTTCGCGCTCGATTCCCTGCCCCTTGATCCGGAAGCGGGTTCCGGGCTGTGTCCCGGGCGGAATGCGCAGCACCACCTTCCTGCCCGAGATGGTGCCGACCCGGATCCGCGACCCCAGTGCGGCCTGCGCCAGGTTCAGCGGCACCGTGACGATGATGTCGTTGCCCTCGCGGCGGAAGAAACGGTGGGGCAGGACCTTGAAGGTGATGATCAGGTCGCCCGGGGCGCCGCCCTTCCGGCCTCGCTCACCCTGGCCGGTGAGACGCATCTTCGTGCCGGAATTGACCCCTGGCGGGACGGACACCTGGATCTTGCGGCTCTGGTGGACCTTCCCCGCGCTTCCGCATGCGCCGCAGGGCCGGTCGGCAGCCTCGCCGCGACCCATGCAGGCGGGGCACGGGCGATTCACCGCAAAGCCGCCCTGGCCGAAGGAAACGCTCCCCGATCCCCTGCACTCTCCGCACTTCTTCCACGCCGCACCGGGGGCGCCTCCGGATCCTCCGCAGGTCGCGCACTCCTCGCTGATGGGCACCGAGACCGTGGTCTTCCCGCCCTTGGCAGCCACCATGAAGGAGATCTCGGCGACGTGTTCGACGTTGCTTCCCCGGGCGGGTTCGGTGGACTTCCGCGGCCGGGCCTTCTTCCCCCGGTCGAAGATCGAGGAGAAGATGTCGGAGAACCCGCCCAGACCCCCGAGATCCTCGAAGGAGAAGTTGGTCGATGTCTGCGGTCCGGTTCGGGGGCCGGTCCGGGCGCCCCGGAAGCCGAGGGCGCCCAGTTTCCGCATCTGGTCGTATTTCTTCCGCTTCGCGGGATCGGAAAGCACCCCGTTCGCCTCGCCGATGTCCTTGAAGCGCTCGGCTGCCCGGGGATTGCCCGGATTGGCGTCGGGGTGGTACTTCTTGGCCAGCCGGCGGTACGCCTTCTTGATGGCGTCAGCGCCGGCCTTTTCGTCGACTCCGAGGATCGCGTAGTAGTCCTTGTCGGTCGTCATGGCCCCCGCCGGCCGCTAATCCGCCTTGAAGACGCTCACCCGCGCCGGCCGGATGAGGATTCCCTTCAAGGTATACCCCCGCTGAAAAACACTCGCCACGGTGTCGTCGTCGGCTTCGGACTCGGCGCTCACCCGCATCATCGCCTCCATCGTGTTGGGATCGAAGCTTGCGCCCTCCGGGTCCACCACCTCCACGCCGGCCTCCTCGAGCGCGCGGAAGAACTTCCGCTCGACCAGGTCGACGCCCTCCACGATCGCATCTACGGATGCGGTGCTCTCGGGTTCCAGGGCCGTGACCCTGCGGAGATCGTCGAGCGGCTCCAGGAAAAGTGCTACAAGGTCGGCCTGCGCCCGGTTCCACCTCTGTCTGAGCCTGTCCTCGGTGCGCTTCCTGAAGTTGTCGAAGTCGGCCGCCAGGCGCAGGTGCTGGTCCTTCAGGCGGTCCCGCTCCGCCTCCAGCTCGGCAACCGGCGCCGCTCCATCCGGCGGGTCTTCCGGGCCGCCGGCATCGGGGGTCTCGTTCACCTCGGCCGACGGTGCCGCGGGCGACGCCTCGGTGCCGCTGCCGTCCGTGCCCCCGTCGTCCACTTCCTCGGGGGCCGCTGCCCGGTCCTCCGGCCCGGCTTCCCGGGTCCCTTCCTGCATGCCTTCGTTCTCCGGCACGTTCATCTCCCCAATCGCTGCTCGGTGGTTCGTTCTTCCGTGTTCACAAGCTGATCAATCCCCGGCCGCCGGTCCATACGTCGCGCGCCCGGCCGCTTCGGCGGCCATCTCCAGCACCGCGGCCACGCTTGCACCCCGAACGGCCCCCCGGCCTCCGGGAAAGCGTTCCAACCTGGCGTGCACCGTCCCGCCCGGGAGCGCCACCGCCAACCAAACCGTCCCCACAGGCTTCTCCGGCGTTCCACCTTCCGGCCCCGCGATCCCGGTGACCGCCATCGACACGTCGGCCGCGAAGGTGCGGAGTACGCCGGCCGCCATCTGCAGCGCCACCTCCCGCGAGACCGCGCCCTGCTCCTCCAGGGTCGCCGCAGCGACTCCCAGGTGCTGCACCTTGACCTCGTTGGCGTAGGCGACCACCCCGCCCGCGTACCACGCCGACGCACCGGGCAGGTCGGTAATGGTCTTGGCCAGCAGGCCCCCGGTACAGCTCTCGGCGGTCGCAACGCGCAGTCCCCTGCGGGTGGCGATGCCGGCCAGCCGGCGCGACGCGGTGGTCAGCCCCGCGTGGCCAGGGACCGGTGGCGCCACAGGTAGTCGGCCATCGAAAACAGACTGAGAAGGACGGACAGGCCCAGGGTGACGCCGATAATGGCGCGGTGCAAGGCGCTCCACAGAGTCCACGGCGCCCCGCTCCACCCCGTCTCGGCGGCCGTGGCCGCCAGCGGATACCAGAGCAGCGCGGCGCCGGTGAACACGCTCAGGAGCAGCGTCTTGGCCTTGCCGGACTTCCCGGCCGCGATCACGACGCCGCGCCGTACGGCGTAACCCCGCAGCACCGTAACAAGCACTTCCCGGCCGAAGATCACCAGCATCACCCAGAGCGGCATCTGGCCCCACCAGGGCAGGCGGGCGAGATCGTCCGTGCGGTGGCTGATCAGGTACAGGGGCACGAAGGTGCACGCCAGGAGGAGCTTGTCCGCGAGCGGGTCGAGGAGCTTGCCCGTGTCGGTCACCCAGCCGTACCGGCGCGCCAGCTGCCCGTCCCAGATGTCCGAGAGGGCCGCGACGAGGAAGACGAAAAAGGCGGCGTAACGGTTGGCGCCGCCGCCCGACAGGGCCAGGAAGGGGATCACCGGGCAGAGGGCGATCCGCGCGGCGGTGATCGCGTTGGGGATGTTCAATCGGCGTCCGCTTTCCGCCCGAGCTCGTCCTCCATCCGGGTCAGGATCGCGGCCCCCCGGTTGCGCAGGAGGCGCTTCGGCTCCCAAGCGCAGAAGTCGCGCAGCACCGACACCGAGCCCACGCTCGCCGGTTCTCCCGCCATGTGTCCCAGCGCGGCCAGGCGGCGGAAGGCGTTGGCGCTGAAGAGCTCCCGCCGATTGCTCTCCACCTGGGCGCGGATGACGAGTACGGTTACCGCCGCCACGGCGCCCGCGCCCAGCAGGAACATCCCGATTCTGCGGATCCGGCCACTCATCGCCTGCAGTCCACGGGCTACATCTCCCGGCGGCCCGCCAGCGCCTCGGCGATGGTGGTGCCGTCGATATACTCGAGGTCGCTGCCCACCGGGATGCCGCGGGCCAGGCGCGTGACGCGCACGGAATACGGGCGCAGCACGCCCTCCAGGTATACCGCCGTGGCCTCGCCCTCGACGCTCGCGTTCGTGGCCACGATGACCTCCCGAACCTGCCCCCCCGCACCGTCCAGGCGCCGCACCAGGCCAGCGATGGCGAGTTCGTCCGGACCGATGCCGTCCAGGGGGGACAGACGGCCGCCGAGCACATGGAAGAGGCCGCCGTACCGCCCGGCCCGCTCGATCGCCCCGACCTCATAGGCCTCCTCCACCACGCAGATCACCTCCTGGTCCCTGGATGGATCGCCGCAGACCGAGCACAGCTCGGCGTCGCAGTAGTTGCCGCACTCCGGGCAGGCGTGCACCCGGTCGGCCACCTGGTCGAGCGCACGCGCGAGGCGGCGCACGTTCTCCTTCGGCCCCTTGACGAGGTGATAGGCCAGTCGCAATGCGGTCTTGGCGCCGACTCCGGGGAGCTTGCCCAGCTCACGGATCAGGTTCTCGATCGGCGACACGGCGGAGCACTTGCCTAGTAGAGCCCGGGCAGCTGCATCGGGAGGCCTCCCGTGGCCCCGCCCATGCGCTCCTCCGCGAAGGTGCGGGCCCGGTTCTGTGCCTCCGCGACGGCGGCGACGACCAGATCCTCGAGCATCTCGGGGTCTTCCGGATCGATCACCTGCGGATCTATGGAGAGGTTCTTGAGGTCTCCCGTGCCCGTGACCCGCGCGGTGACCATGCCGCCGCCCGCGGACGCTTCGAGTTCCTCGGCGTTGAGGCTGTCCTGCAGCTCCTGCACCCTGGCCTGGAGCTGTTGTCCCATCTTCATGAGTTGCTGGATGTTCTTCATTTGGTTTTCTCCGAGCGCTGAAGCTCCCGTAATCGTTCTTCAGTCCACCAGATCGAGTTCCAGTTCATCGACCGCGCGCTCCAGATGCGGGGCCTGCCTCACCAGTTCCTGCAACCGCGTCCGCCGGACCGAGTCCTGGGTGACCCGGCCACTGCCGCCGCCGTCGTCGGCGTCGCTGCCGACAATAGAAATCTTGACAGAATCGCGGCCCGCATGAAGGGCCAGGCCCTCCTCCAGGGCACGAAGCACCGGCGGCGGCCGCAACCGGGCCTCGCCGGGGCCCGGGATCTCCAACACGAGGGTCCCGTCGCTCTCGCGGGCCACGGCGCCCTGGAGAAAGGGAGTCACCCCGCGCGGAAGCGTCTTCCCCAATCGTTTCCTGTCGTCGAGGAGAGCCCGCCAGGCGGAGGCGAGGTCGGCCGCGGGGGCGGTTGGCCGCCGGGAGGGCCGCGTCCGGGGGGATGGGCGCTGCGGTGGCTTGCCTGCGGGGGCTGCAGGGGGTGTCGCGGGCGGTGCGGGCTCCGGGACCGGGGCACCGCCAAGCGAGCGGATGATGTCCTCCAGCTCGACCGTGCGGTCCAGGTAGCTCATCCGCAGCAGGAGCATTTCGACCATGACCCGGGGCCTCCCCGTGCGTCGCAGGCTGCCGTCCGCCTCCAGTCCCGAGGCCATGGCCAGCATGCGGACCAGGTCCCCGGGGGCGAAGCTGGCGGCCCGCTGCGCGTAGGCCTCGCGGAGCTCCCCGGACATCGTGTCCGGTGTCCCGTCCGGGTCGAGCGCGAGGCGCAGCAGCAGCCGCAGTCTCTCGGCAAGGCCGTGGTAGAACTCCACGAGGTCGTGCCCCTCGTCGAGCAGCTCCTCCACAAAGTCGAAGACGGCCCCGTGGCGCCGTTCGAGGATCAGGTCGAAGATCTGCAGGTACCGCTCTTCGGCCACCACGCCGAGGACGCGCACCACCGCGTCGACCTTCACCTCCCGGTCCGACAGGGCGAGCACCTGGTCGAGCAGCGAAAGTCCGTCGCGCATGCCCCCGTTCGCCTTCCGGGCGATTGCGCGCAACGCCTCCGAGTCGAATCCGATTCCCTCCGCCTCGAGCACTTCGCCCAGCCGCTTCATGATGTCGTCGGTGCCGATCCGGCGGAAGTCGAAGCGCTGGCATCGCGACAGGATCGGCGAGGCGCTCTGCTGGATGCGCCGCGCTTCCGTGGTGGCAAAACAGAAGATCACCCGGGGAGGCGGCTCCTCCAGGATCTTGAGCAGAGCATTCCAGGCCTCCCGGGTCAGCATGTGCGCCTCGTCCAGGATGTAGACCTTGTAGCGGTCCTCCTCCGATGGCGCCAGCATCGCGCGCGCCCTCAGTTCGCGGGCGTCGTCGACTCCCCGGTTCGAGGCGGCGTCGATCTCTATGACATCCAGCGAGGTGTGCCCCCCCCAGATATGCTCGCAGTTGTCGCAGGTCCCGCACGGCTCTCCCCCGGGGGTGCGCTCAGCACAGTTGAGAGACATCGCCAGGATCCGGGCCAGCGTCGTCTTGCCGACCCCCCTGGGACCGCAGAAGAGGTAGGCGTGTCCCACCCGTCCGCCGGCGACCGCTCGCCTGAGCGTCTCGGAAACGTGTTCCTGGGTGGCCACCTCACCGAACCGGCGGGGTCGGTATTTCCGGGCCAGGGCGAGATAGGACAAGTTGCGATTCGTGGGAGTTCCGGATGACCGTGCCCGGCACCCCGTGGACACACTCCGCGAACCCCGAAGGGGAGTGCGCCCGGGCTGCCGGGGCCCGCGAGGTGCCCCAGGCGCTCCGCGGCGGCGTTTGCCGCACTTACCGCTGCTACCTTCACGGTCCTGACGGGGTTCATGAGCGCCCGCCCCGCGGACCTGGGGCACGGCCAAAGCTACCCGGTCGGGGGAGCGGGCGTCAACGGCGGTGGCCCAGTCGGTGGGTCATGGCTCAGCCGCTTGGGCGCCAGGCGTCGGGGATGTGCTCGATTGCGGCCCGGTGCCCACGCAGATCCACGCCGATGGCGTCGAAGCGGTAGACGCTGCCGGGCCGGCCGTTCTCGTGGATCCAGCGCCGGGCGGCCGTCACGACCGCGCGCCGCTTCACCGCACGAATGGGCTCGAGCGCCGTCCCCCCGGTGCTCGTGGTGCGGGTCTTCACCTCCACGAAGGCGACCACTCCGCCACGGGCCGCGATGAGGTCGATCTCCTTCGGCCCGGCCCGGAAGTTGCGCGCGAGCACCGTCCAGCCCCGTTCGACGAGGTGTGCCTCCGCGATCGCCTCGCCCTTCCGTCCCACTTCCAGTCTTCCGTTCTCCATCCCACAAGAGTGGGGCCGGGTTCGGGGCGCCGGAATAGCGCGATGGGACTTGTGTGCGGGGGTGGGGGCGCGGCGCCTACCCGAGCGTCGCCAGCGATCTCCCGATGGCCCGGGCGATCGGGCCGCACTGCGCCACCATCTCCACGAACTGTCTCGGGTACAGGCTCTGGGCGCCGTCCGACAGCGCCTCGGGCGGACTGGGGTGCACCTCGACGATCAGCCCGTCGGCGCCGGCCGCGACCGCCGCGCGCGCCATCGGGGTCACCTTGTCGCGCACGCCGGTGCCGTGGCTCGGGTCGGCTATGACGGGCAGGTGGGTGAGCGACTTGGCCACGGGCACCGCCGTCAGGTCCAGGAGATTGCGGGTCTGTGGATCGAAGCTGCGCACCCCGCGCTCGCAGAGGATGACGTCGGGGTTGCCGGCGCTGAGCAGGTACTCGGCCGCCAGGAGCATCTCGGTGATCGTGGCCGCCATCCCCCGTTTCAGGAGGACCGGCTTGCCGCAGCGGCCGGCGCGCTTGAGCAGCGGATAGTTCTGCATGTTGCGCGCGCCGATCTGCACCACATCGGCGTACTCCGCGACGAGCGGAACGCCTTCGGGGTCCACCGCCTCCGTCACAACTGCCAGCCCGGTCCGTTCGCGGGCCTCCGCCAGGAGCTCGAGCCCCTTCGGCCCCAGCCCCTGGAAGGAGTACGGCGACGTGCGCGGCTTGAAGGCGCCCCCGCGCAGCGCGCACGCGCCGGACTCGCTCAGCTGCGCGGCGATGTCCATGATCTGATCGCGGCTCTCGACGGCGCACGGGCCGGCGATGAGGACGACCTCGCCCTGTCCGAATGCCACGCCGTTGCCCAGTTCCACTACGGTGTTCTCGTCGCGCCATTCCCGCGACACCTGCTTGTAGGGCTTGCTGACGGGGATCAGCTCGCGCACCCCGGGCAGGCCGGTGAGCCGGGCGGAATCGACCCTGCCGTCGTTTCCCACGAGACCGATGGCGGTGCGCTGCCGCCCGGGCATGGGCTTGGCGCCGTAGCCCATCTCGGTGATCGTGTCGACGACTCTCCGTATCTCCTCGGGCGTGGCCCGGTGGTCCATCACGATCAGCACGGTTCGGCTTCTCCGATAGTGAATTGTTGCCCGTCGCGGGCGCAGACTACGCGGCCCGGATAGCCCGCGGCCCGCACGAGCCCCGGCACCGCGACCGCATCAAGGGGGGGATAAAGATGTGTGAGCACAAGGTTGGTCGGGTTCGCGGCGCGCGCCAGCGCTGCCACCGACGCCGGCGAAAGATGGTTCGTGGCGGTGGCCGGATCCGCGAGCGCGCACTCGCTGACCAGCAGCCCGCACCCCCGCAGGAAGCGTCCCAGCGCGGGGTCGAGGCCGGTGTCGCCGGTGTAGCCGGCCGTGCGGCCTCCCAGCTCGGCGCGCACGGCCACGGAGTCGGCGGTGTGCCGCGAGGGGGCGAACCGCAGGGTGACGGAGTCGTCCGTCCAGATGCCGTCCCGTGCGACTTCGCTGTAGACGAGATCGAAGCCGGGGTGGGTGATGAAGTCGCCGTGCGCGGCGCGGAGCGCGCCGATGCGTGTGCGCAGGCCGGGTGGCCCGATGACGTGCAGGGGGCGGGTGCGCGGCGACGGGGACGCCCACTTGAGGGCGAAGAGGAGGTGGGGGAGGTCCGCGAAGTGGTCGGTATGGAAGTGCGTGAGGACGAGGTGGCCGACCTTCCACCAGGGCTTGCCGTGGCGGGCCAGGGCGTGGACCGCGCCGGGCCCGGCGTCCAGCATCAGGAGCGTGCCGCCGGCCTCGATGAGGTGGCAGGGCGAGGATCGCTCGCCGGATGGGACCAGCGTACCGGATCCGATAACGGTGAGCGTCGGCGGCACGGCAGTCAGGCCGCGGGATCCCTCACGGGAGGCGCCTCCAGGCGAACGCCGACGACCGACGACACCCCCGGATCCTCCATCGTGACGCCGTAGATCCAGTCCGCTGCTTCGATGGTGCGCGGATTGTGCGTGATCACCACGAACTGGGTGCGGGACTTGAAGCCCTGCAGCAGGCGAACGAAGCGGGTGATGTTGGAGTCGTCCAGGGGCGCGTCCACCTCGTCGAGGACGCAGAACGGACTCGGCTTGACGAGGTAGATGCCGAAGAGGAGGGACAGCGCCGTGAGCGCGCGCTCGCCGCCCGAGAGCTGGTCGATGCGCTGCGTCCGCTTGCCCCGCGGAGAGGCGTGGATTTCGATGGGCGATTCGAGCGGATTGTCGGGCTCGGAGAGGCGCAGCTGGGCTTCCCCCCCGCTGAAGAGGTGGCGGAAGGTCTCCACGAAGTTGTGCGTGATCGCCTCGAAGCTCTCCATGAAGCGTTCGGTGGCCGTGGTGTTGATCCGCCGGATCGCGGTGCGCAGGTCGTCCCTGGCCGCGACCAGGTCCTCCCGCTGGGCCTCCATGAACTCCAGGCGGGCGCTCTCCTCGGCGTGCTCTTCAAAGGCCAGCATGTTCACGGGTCCGATTCGTGAGAGCGCGCCAATGATCTGCTCCAGTTCGGCCCGCAGTTCGTCCTGGTCCCCCTCGACCTCGTCCGCCTCCGCCATGAGCTCCTCCGCAGGCCGGTTCCATTCGGTCTCGAGGCGCTCGCTGATGCGTGCCACCCGGTTCCGGATCTCCTGCGACTCCATTTCGAGGTGGTGCCTGCGTCCCACCGCCTCGCGCTCGCCCGCCCTGAGCTCCCCCACCTCCCGCTCCGCCCCCTTCGCGGCTTCCCCGGCCACACCCGCGGCGCGATCCTGCTCCCCCGCCACCCGGCGCAGCTCGTCCCGCTGCGCGAAAAGCCCCTCCAGCGCGGCCTGCCCCTCGCCGCGCCGGGCGCGCACCCGCTCCAGATTCGCGTCCAGCCCGCGGGCCTCCTCCTCAAGCTCGGCGATCCGCGCGGCGGCCCGCTTCGCGCTGCCCTCCGCGTCCGCGAACCGGCCCGCCAGCCGCTGCAGCTCGCTCTCCAGGCGCGCGGCCCGGATCGACACCTCGGCCTCCGCATCGCGCGCCTCCTCCCACTCGCCCTCGATGGCCCTCAACGCGGTCCTCTCGGCCTCCAGGCGGGCGGCGCCCTCCGCTTCCCGCTCCCGCAGCTCCGCTCCCTCGCCGTCCGCTTCGCGGGCTCGCTCCAGCGCGCGGTCCCGCGCGGCGCGCGTACCCTCCACCTGGCGCGCGATCTCCCCCTGGCGGCGGCGCAACTGATCACGCCGGTCGCTCTGCGCCACGGCGCTGGCCTCGGCCGCGCGCGCCTCGTCCCTTGTGGCCAGCACGCGCTCCGACGCGTCGTCCACCTCGGCCTCGCAGGTACGGTGCTCTTCCTCCAGTGCCAGCACGCGGTCACGGGCCTCTTCGAGCTCGGTGCCTGCATCCCGGATTCCGGCGGCCAGCGCCTCAAGGCGTTCGCGGCGCTCCAGCCGACCCTCCGCACCCGCCTCGGGGATTAGGTGCACGGCGCCCCGGGCGTCCGTCCAGCCGTCCTGCAAGGGCCCGCCGGGACCCTTCCGGGCCCCTGCACCGCCGAGCAGCGCCCGCACCCAGGCCGCGCCCGCCCCAGCCGTGCTGACGCCGGGGGGGAGCGCGCCGCGAGGGTCCGGTGCGGCATCGGCGGGCAGCACGATCACCGCGGCGTCCGCACCGGCGTCTTCCCGGTACCAGTGCTCGACCCGTTCCACGTCCTGCTCCCCGCCGACCACCAGCGCCGCCGCGTGGCGGCCCAGGAGCCGGTCCGTCCCGCGCGCCGCGCCGCCGCGTACCTCCACAAAATCTCCGAGGAGCCCCTCTACGCACTCCGGGAGCGCGGCCCGGGCGGCCAGCGCGACCGCCTCCGCCGCACCCATGGTCTCCACCCGCCCCAGCGCGTCCCTCTCCGCCTCGAGCGAGGACAGCCGCGCCTCGGCGTTCACCCCGGCGTCGCGGGCGTCGCTCAGCCGCTCCCGCAGGTGGCCGAGCCGCCGCCGCGCTCCCGCCGCCGACCGCACCGCCTCGCCGGCTTTCCGGGCCGCCTCCGCGCTCCGGTCCGTGAAGAGGTCCCCCTGGGACTCCAACTCGCGCAACGCCCCTGCTCCCTCGCGCGCGTCGTTCGACAGGCGCTCGAATCTGCGCTCCAGCTCGGTCGCCTGGAGCCGGGCGCTGTAGAGATCGCCCTCGGTGCGGGCCACCCTTCCGGCCAACGCGCGACCTTCCTCCTCCAGCCCCCGAACCCGGTGCCGGGCGCGGCTCAACCGCTCCCGGACATCCGCGGCAGTCTCCCGGCGAAATGTCAAGTCCGCTTGTACAGATGTAAAGTCCGCTTTACACTGGCGGTGCTCTTCGGCCAGTGATACGCGCTCGTCTTCGGCCCGCGTCCGGACACGTGACTGTGCCGCCTTCTCCTCGCCGATCTGGACCAGACGGCGCTTCCCGTTTGCGATCCGTTCGTCGGCAACGGCCACCTCTCGCTCAACGCGCGACAGGTCCGCAGCCACCGCGTCGAGCCGGCTTGCGGTGTCCGCGCGCGCCCTCTCCGCCTCCACCTGCTCCAGCCGCGCGCGTTCCAGTCCCGCCTCCGCCGCTGCCAGGCGGGCCGCCATCCCCGCTGCGTCCTCCCGGTCGGACACGAGCGCCGCGTCCACTTCACCCAGGCGTTCTCCGAGCCCCTCGAGCCGGGTACGCACCACAGCCACCTCCACCCCCAGACGCCTTTCGCGCAGCTCGCGATAGCGCTCGGCCCTGCCCCTCTGGCGCGCCAGCGAGCGTACCTTCGTCCGCACCTCCGCGATCACGTCCTCGACCCGCTGCAGGTCGATCTCCGAGGTTTCCAGGCGGCGGAGCGCCGCGCGCCGGCGGTCCTTGTACCTGCCGATTCCGGCCGCCTCCTCGAAGAGCGAGCGCCGCTCGTCGGTCCGCTCCGAGAGGATCGCGTCGATCATGCGGATCTCGATGACCGAGTAGGCATTCGCCCCCAGCCCCGTGTCGCGGCAGAGGTCCACAACGTCGCGCAAGCGGCAGGACGCCCGGTTGAGGCGGTAGTCGCTGCCCCCGTCCCGGTAGACGGTGCGGCCGATCTCGACCTCCTGGAAGGGGGTGGCCAGGGCGCCGTCCTCGTTGGTCACGACCATCGCCACCGAGCCGCGATTCACAGCCCGCCGGGCGACGGTGCCCTGGAAGATCACCTCCTCCATCTTCGCACCACGAATTACCGTCGGACGCTGCTCGCCGAGGACCCAGCGGATGGCGTCGCCGATGTTGGACTTGCCGCACCCGTTCGGACCCACGATAGCCGTGATGCCCTCGTGGAACTCCAGCTGCGTCGGGTCCGGGAAGGACTTGAAGCCGTGCAGCCTGAGCGACTTGAGCTTCACGGCCGCACGGCCTCTCCGAAGGTGGCCGAGGGCGCGTCGCCCCACAGCACCTCCAGCCGGTAGAAGTCCCGTACGGAGGGGTGGAAGATGTGCACGACGTAATCGATGTAGTCGATCAGGACCCAGCGGCCCTGGTCCAGCCCCTCCACGTGCTGCGGGCGGTCGCCGTCGGCCCGGACGGAGTCGAGGACGTGCTCGGCGATCGCCTGGACGTGAAGGTCGGAGCGCCCGGTGGCGATCACGAAGAAATCCGTCGTCGAAGAGACCGGACGCAGGTCAAGCACGGTGACAGCCTCGGCCTTGCGGTCCAGCGTGTAGCCGGCTGCCCGCCGAACCTCCTCCGGCAGCGGGTCCGCCCGCCCGGCTCCGGAAGGCTTCGAATCCCCCGTCCCGGGCGCTCCCTCCGGACGCGCCGCCCCTTCCAGCGCGCGCTCATCTCCGTTCGCGGGCCGCTCGTCCGGGACGGAAGTCAATCCGCTTCGGCCTCCACAATCACGCGGACTTCCGTTTCCACCCCGGCGTGGAGTTTCATGGAGACCGCATGCTCGCCGACGGACTTGATGGGCTCGTCGAGCAGCACGGAACGCTTGTCCAGCTCGAAGCCGAGCTCCGCCTCCTCGGCCCTCTCCAGGATGTCCCTGGCTGTCACCGACCCGAACAGCGTCCCCTCCTCGCTGGCCCGCGCCTTGAAGTGCAGGGTCAGGCCCTCCAGCTGCGACGCCTGCCGGTTGGCTTCCAGGTAGATCCGGCGGGCCCGCTCCTCGCGGAGCCGGCGCTCCTCCTCGATGCGCTGAACGTTGGCCTCGGTGGCCCTGTATGCGAGCCCCCGGGGGATCAGGTAGTTGCGGGCGTAGCCGGGCTTGACGGTGACCAGGTCGCCGGGCTGCCCGAGGTGTTCCACCGCTTCACGCAGTATCAGTCTCATCTCTTGGCTCCGTTCCGGTTGCGGGGCGCGTCAGACTCCGTGGTCCCTGATGTAGGGGAGGAGGGCCAGGTGGCGGGCGCGCTTGACCGCGGTGCCGAGCTGCCGCTGGAAGCGGGCCGTCACCTTCGTGGTCCGCTTCGGCAGGATCTTCCCCTGCTCCGTGAGGAACCGGGACAGCGTGGCCACGTCCTTGTAGTTGAGGAGGACGATGGGCGGACCTTCGTGGCGCCGCCGCCGTCCGCGGGCCCCGGTGAAGGGCGGCGGGCCGGAGGAAGGAGGAACAGCTTCCGCTTCATCGTCGTCCTCGTCATCCCCTTCCCCGTCGTCGTTTTCACCCTCGTCTTCTTCATCGCCTTCCTGATCGTCCCCGCCGTCGCCTTCATCGTCCCCGCCGTCGCCTTCATCGTCCCCGCCATCGCCCTGCCCCTCGTCTTCTTCCGCGTCGTCCTCCGGTTTCTCTTCTGCGGGGGCGGGACGGTCGGCCAGGATCGAGGCCCCCGACGTGGGCTGCCCCTCGTTGAGGACGACCAGGTAGCGCATCGTCTCCTCGTCGAGCTTCAGCAGGCGTTCGAACTCGGGCAGCGCCGTCGGGTCGGCGGTGACCTGAACGACGACGTAGTAGCCGGTCGTGGCTTTTCCGATCGGGTAGGCCAACTGGCGGACGCCCCAGTGGTCGACCGCCGTGATTTCGCCGCCGAGCGTGGCGTGGAAGGTCTCGAGCTTCGCTTCGACGGACGCCTGGTCGAGGGCGGCGTCCAGGATGTGGACGATCTCGTATGCTCTCATGTCGCGGGGAACTCCCTTGGACCGCGGTTGATGACGGGCTCCGCTTTCCCGGGCGGAGCGGGCAGGGCCGGTGAGACAAGTATAGCGGAGGGCGGGCGTCTGGTGGAAGTGCCGTCCCATGCGCGGCCGGCGGGTTGCCTGCAGGCCGGCGGATGGAAGCTCGGCCGGCAGGTGCCGCACGGTCCGGCGAAGCCCGCAACCGGCCGCGGATTCGTGGCCAGCCCCGCGCTCCGTTACATTCCCGTCTCGAAACCGTAACGGGAGGTGGCCGGTTCCGATGGACTTCACATTCGTAGGCGCGCCCGGGTCGGACGCCTTCCGCTGGTTCTCGGAGGGGTTGCGGGAGGTGATGCACTCGGAAGGCCACCGGTACACCCCCAGACCGAACGACGCCCGGCTCGTCTTCAATTTCTTCCCCCGGGGCCGGCCGCGCCCCTTCCGGCGCAGCGCACAGGCGGTTTTCGTCTGCGCCGTCACCGAGTTTCCCTCCCCGTTCACCGACCATATCGCGCAGGCCTATCCGGTGCTCCCCCGGGCGCTGGCCAACCTGGCGGTGGGGCTGGTGCCTTCGGCCAACGGGGTGCCAGAGGCGCACTTCGTCACCCTGGAGCAGGGGCACTACGTCGTCCGCGACGGCCGGAGCCCGAACGACTACTTCCGGCAGGTGTACGAGCGCATCGAACCCATGGCTTCCTCGACTCTGGTCATCGACAACCTCTTCGAGGCCGACCTTCCCGAAGCGCTGTGGGATGGCGACGCGGCCACCGGGTCGATCCGGCGGGCAGGCAGGAGATTGGACCAACTCGATCTGCTCCCCGCACCCTTCCCCATGGACGAACTCCTCCCTCCTCGCGACTTCCGCCACATCAAGCACATCTTCGGCATAGGGGGACTCAGTTACGGCAACATCTCCGCCCGCTACGACGCCGACCGTTTCTGGATGAGCGCCAGTGGGGTCGACAAGTCGAAGCTGGAGACGATCGGCCGCGACATCCTCCTGGTGAAGGACTACGACGCGGAGCGGAACGGGATGATCGTAAGCCATCCGCCCGGCGTGGAGCCCCGGCGCGTCTCCGTGGACGCGATCGAGCACTGGATGATCTACCGCGAGCACCCGCGCGTCGGCGCGATCCTGCATGTGCATGGCTGGATGGAAGGCGTCCCCTCCACCGACTTCAACTATCCCTGCGGGACCCGGGAGCTGGGAAAGGCGGTCGCGGACATCGTACGCCAGGCCGACGATCCCGCACGCTGTGTTGTTGGCCTCAGGAACCACGGCCTGACGATCACGGGCACGAGCCTGGACGAGATCTTCGAGCGGGTGGAGGGGAAGATCCTGAGGACGGTGCCGATGGATTGAGGGGGGGGTTGATGACCCACCTGTCCTTGCCGGCAACGCGTTCGGAACCCCGGCGGGTCAGCTTGCGGATGCCGGCCTGACCGCCTGCTGCACCGCCGGAACCAGCTCCTGGTAGCGGCCGTAGCCCCAAAGCGCCTCGTCCAGCTCCAGCCGCTCCGTGTTGGTGTGGGCGTAGCGCTCTTCGCCGGGGGCGAAGCCGATCGTGGGGATGCCCCGCACACCGCACGTCCAGCCGCCGTCGGTGGCGAAGGTCCAGGGCCGGACGCGGGCGAGTGCGCCCTTGCCGTGGCGCCTTCCAACCGCGCGGGCGGCCGCCGTGACGATGGGGTCGTCGGGGGACATGAGAAAGCCAGGGCTGAGGATAAGGCGGTCCTCTTCGGCGCCGGTCCAGGCGGTTTGCCGCTCGGTGGCGGCGCGGACCTCGACGCCGCCCGCGCCCATGCCCTCCAGATGCGGCCGGATCGCGCCGCGCACCCGTGCCAGCAGCGTCTCGACCGTGTCGCCCGGCAGGATGCGCCAGTCCAGGGTGACCGTGGCCCGGTCGGGGATGACGTTGAGGCTGGCCGGGACGGCGTCGATACCGGTGGCGACGACCGAGGCCGCGCCGAGGACATCGTCGGACTGCTGCCGCGCGGCCAGGTCGCGGACGCCCGCGAGGATCGCCGGGACCGGATCGAGGGCGTTGCGGGCGCGTTCGGGGGCCGAGGCGTGGCCTGCGAGGCCGTGCGCAACGATCTCCACTTCGCATCTGCCCCGGTGGCCGATGGCGATGTCGCCGTGGGTGGACTCCCCGATGATCACCACGTCGGGGCGAAGACCACCGTCCGGGCGGGTGAGGTGGTCCATACCCCAGCCGCCGCGTTCCTCGAAGACGGGATGCGCGACGATGATGTCCCCGGCCGCCCGGCCCTTCAGCACCGCCGCGATGTGGGTCTGGATCGCGAGCGGGCCCTTGATGTCCATGGCGCCGCGCCCGTGCAGGTATCCATCCGCGATGACGCCGTCGAAGGGGGGGTATTCCCACTCTGCCGGATCGCCGGCGGCGACCATGTCCAGGTGCGCACTCATCATGACCGTGGCGCCACCCCCGCCTCCCCGCACCACGCCAACGACGCTGCCGAGTTCGTCGGTCCACACGTCGTCGTAGCCGAGCGCCTCCATCTCCGCGACCACCCGGCGCGCGAGAGCCTCCTCCTCGCCCGGCAGCGAGGGGATGCGTATGAGATCCTGCGCGAAGGCGATCGCACCGTCGAAGGACGGTCCCTGCGATGCGGCTGCCGTGTCCGTCACGTCCGGCACTCCGGCCGACCTGTTCGCACTGGCTCGGCTATTCGGCCCGCGCTCACCCCACGATCCATGGCACCAGCACCAGCGACACCACGCTCATCAGCTTGATCAGGATGTTGAGCGACGGGCCCGAGGTGTCCTTGAAGGGATCGCCCACGGTGTCGCCCACGACGGCCGCCTTGTGCGGGTCCGACCCCTTGCCACCGTGCGCGCCACCCTCGATGTACTTCTTGGCGTTGTCCCACGCCCCGCCCGCATTGGCCATGAAGAGCGCCATCAGCACACCCGTGACGGTGGCCCCGGCCAGCAGTCCGCCCAGCGCCTCCGGACCCAGCAACATGCCCACGAGCACCGGAGCCAGGATGGCGGTGATCCCCGGCAGCAGCATTTCGCGGAGCGCCGCCCTGGTCGAAATATCCACGCAGCGGGCCGAATCGGGCTTGGCCGTCCCCTCCATGATCCCGGCGATCTCGCGGAACTGGCGCCGAACCTCCTCCACCATCCCGGCCGCGGCGCGTCCCACCGCGGTCATCGTGAAGGAGGCCACCAGGAAGGGCAGCATTCCGCCGATGAAGAGGCCCATGACAACGCGCGGATTGGTGATGTCGATCACGAGCGTGGAGATGTCCGGATCCTCCAGCGCCACCTTCGTTGCGTAGGCGGAAAACAGCGCCAGCGCGGTGAGCGCCGCCGAGCCGATCGCGAAGCCCTTCCCGATCGCGGCCGTCGTGTTCCCGATCGCGTCCAGCGAGTCCGTCACCTTGCGGGTATCGGGCCCCAGCCCCGCCATCTCGCTGATGCCGCCGGCGTTGTCCGCCACCGGGCCGTAGGCGTCCACGGACATCGTGGCGCCCACCGTGGCGAGCATGCCGACCGCGGCGATCCCGATGCCGTAGAGGCCGCAGGTCACGAAGGAGATGAAGATGGCCGCGCAGATCAGCAGCAGCGGCAGCGCGGTCGACTCCATCCCGACCGCCAGTCCGGTAATGATGTTGGTGGCCGATCCGGTCTCCGACGACTGGGCGATCTTTCGCACGGGACGCGCGCCGGTGTAGTACTCGGTGGTGACTCCGATGAGGATGCCGACCAGCGTGCCGGCCAGGAGCGCCCAGAAGGGACCGAGCGGCGAGTGCTCGGTGTCGGTGGCCGGGTTGATGATGGTCATGTCCATCGACTTCACCACGAAGAACATGATCAGCAGGAAGAGCCCGGCCGCGATGAAGGTGACGTTGCGCAGGGCGGCCCCCGGTTCGGTCCGTTCCAGGAACTTCATCGCGACGATCCCGATGACCGAGCAGACGAGCCCTACCAGCACCGTGATGATCGGGAGCGCCACCGCTTCGGCCTGGCTGGCCGCCAGCGTGGAGGAGGTCGCGCCGATGGCGATCGTCGCCACGATCGAGCCCACATACGACTCGAAGATGTCGGCCCCCATCCCCGCTACGTCGCCCACGTTGTCGCCCACGTTGTCGGCGATGGTGGCGGGGTTGCGCGGGTCGTCTTCGGGGATCCCGGCTTCCACCTTGCCGACGAGGTCCGCGCCCACATCCGCGGCCTTGGTGAAGATGCCCCCGCCCACCCGCGCGAAGAGCGCGATCGAGGACGCGCCCATCGCAAAGCCCGAGATGATCTCGGCGAAGTTGGGCAGGTCGTTCGTGCCCGGGATCGCGTCCCCTGCAAGCAGCCAGTACAGCAATCCGATGCCCAGCAGCCCCAGCGCGGCGACCGACAGGCCCATGACCGCGCCCCCGAAGAATGCGATCCGAAGCGCCTTGCCCTGCCCTTCCTCGTTGGCCGCCGCCGAGGTGCGCACGTTGGCGCGGGTGGCCGCCTTCATGCCGAAGAAGCCCGCCAGCACGCTGCTCGCGGCCCCGGCCACGTAAGCCAGAGCGGTTGCCTGGCCGATGGCCAGGAAGAGGAGCACGGCCACCACCATCACGAAGATGGCCAGCACCGTGTACTCGCGGCGCAGGAACGCCATCGCGCCATCGTGAATCTGATCCGCCAGGTCGCGCATGACGCTGTTTCCGTCCGGCTGCGCGACCATGTAGCGGTACACGAAGAGCGCGGCCAGGAGGCCAGCGCCTCCAGCCGCCCACGACCAGCTGGTCAAGTCAAGAAGATTGCTCACTGTCTTGTGTTCCTATGCTGAAGGTTGTACGGGCTCGCTGCCGAACCCACCGGTCTGCGATGTCGGGGGCCCCACGGCCCCACTGTCCGCTCACCGGTTGAACCGGTTCATGGCGGTCTCGATTCCCTCTTCCGCCCACACCGCCACCGCCCGGCTCAGTTCGGGCAGCAGCGCGGTGACGACATCCTCGTCCTCCGCCGGCATCGGCGAAAGCACCCAACCCGACAGGTCCTCTCCGGCTGGCTTCGTCCCCACGCCAACCCGCAGCCGCGCATAGTCGGGGGTGCCGAGCGCCGCGGTCACGGACCGGAGCCCGTTGTGGCCACCCGCGCCGCCCCCGGGACGGAACCTGACCCGGCCGACGCCCAGGTTGGCATCATCGGTGACGACGAGGAGGTCGGCTTCGGCGTCGAATCCCCCGATTCGCCCGAGCGTCGTGAGTGCCAGCCCGCTGCGGTTCATGTACGTCCGCGGCTTGACCAGCACGACCGTGTGTCCGCCGAGCCGGCGGGCCGTCTCCAGCCTTGCCCTCCGCCGTTCGAAGGGCTCGAATTCGTGATCGCAGGCGAACCGGTCGAGCACCCACCATCCGACGTTGTGCCGGGTGTCGTCGTACTCCGGTCCCGGGTTCCCGAGACCGACCACCACCCGGGTGCCGCAACGGGACGCCCGGCGCCCGGACTCGGCGTCCGGCGTCAATCCTCGGCCCCGCCGGCCTCGTCCTCGGCGGCGTCCTCTTCCGGCGCGCCCTCCTCGGCAGCGGCTTCCTCGACGACCTCCTCCTCTTCCTCGAGCTCGGGTTCTCTGGGCATGGAGACCGCGCAGACCGCCTGCTGCGGATCCGCCAGGTTCTCGACGGCCTCGGGCATTTCCAGATCGGCCACCCGCAGCACGTCACCCAATTCCAGATGGCTCACGTCCACCTCGATCGCTTCGGGGATGCGGGACGGAACGCACTTGACCGTGATGTCGTGGAGGATGTGCTCGAGCACGCCGCCGTCGCGCGCGCCCGCCGGAACGCCGGCCATGTGCACAGGGACGTGCACCTCGATGGCGACCCCGCGCCGGACACGCAGAAAGTCGACATGGAGCAGCGTGGTGCGATACGGGTGGACCTGCACCTCGCGAACCAGCGCGCGCTCGGCGTCGCGGTCCTCCACCATCAAGTTCAGGATCGTGTTCTCGACGGAAATCGACTGGAAGAGGAGCAGCGCTTCGCGCGCCTCCATCGAGACCAGCACCGGCTCTTCGCCGCCGCCGTAGATGACGCCCGGCACGCGCCCGGCGCGCCGCAGCCTGCGGGCGACGCCCTTACCGGAATCGCGCCGCGTCCTGAGGTTCAGTGTTGCTTCCATGATTGCAGATTCTCCGCCGGTCGCCGGATCGGGACTGTTCTAGGCGAGGGCCACCCGTTGAGGCCCCTTCCTTCGCTCCCTGATCTCGAAGAGCTGGCTGACCGATGCGTTGGAGTGGATATACTTGATCGCCCGCGACAGGAGGTTCGCCACCGAGAGGACTCTCATGCGGTCGAACCGCTTGTTGCCGGGGATGTGGATGGTGTTGGTGACGACGAGCTCGGCCAGCGGGGCGGCCGAGAGCCGGGAGACGGCCTCGCCCGAGAGGAGCGCGTGCGTGGCGGCGACGTATACGGCCCTGGCTCCCCGGTCCATGAGGGCATGGACCGCCTGGGCGATGGTCCCCCCGGTGTCGATCATGTCGTCGGTGATGAGGCAGGTGCGGCCGTCGACGTCGCCCACGACGTTCAGCACCTCGGACACGTTGGCGGCCGGCCGCCGCTTGTCGATAATGGCGAAGGAGGCCCCGAGGCGTTTCGCGAAGCCGCGGGCCATCTTCGCCGACCCCACGTCGGGCGCGACCACCACCAGGTCGGTGAAGTTCTTCTCCCGGAAGTATTCCGTGAAGACCGGCGCCGCGTAGAGATGGTCCACCGGGATGTCGAAGAACCCCTGGATCTGGTGCTGGTGGAAGTCGATGCTGACCACGCGGTCGGCTCCCGCCGCGACGATCAGGTTGGAAACCAGCTTGGCCCCGATCGAGACGCGCGGCTGGTCCTTGCGGTCCTGGCGCCCGTAGCCGAAGTACGGGACCACGGCGGTGACGCGCGCCGCCGATGCGCGGTTGGCGGCGTCGATCAGGAGGAGCAGCTCCATGATGTTGTCGGCGTTGGCGACTGTCGGCTGGATGATGAAGACATCCCGGCCGCGCGCATTCCGGTCGATGCGCACGAAGATCTCGCCGTCCGCGAAGTTGTAGATCGTGGCGTTGTCGGAACCGGTTTCGAGTTCGGCGGCGATTTCCTTCGCCAGCGGCCGGTTGGCGCGGCCGGAAAGGAGCAGGAGGGGGCCGAGACCGATGTTTTCGTCCATGACCGTGTCAGCGTGTCAGGTGGGTGGGAGGTGGTTCGGGTACAGCATTAAAACATAGCAAATCCGCAACCGGTGTGTTCAACGTACGGTGAAGGACCGCTCCGCCCTCAGCTTGGTCCGTCCCGGCGCGGATACCTCCACAACCAGCGCGTATTCGCCGGGGTCCAGATCGGAAAGGCGGACCTGCAGGGTCCTGAAGAAGGGGCCGGGGCTCTGCGGTCCCTCCTCCAGCCATTCGACCGTGACCTGCTCCGGAGAACCCAGGAAGCCCAGCCTGCGGCCCATGCGCCGGAGGAATCCCTCGCCCCTCTCCTCGATCCGGGCGCTGAAGCTCAGCAACTCGCGCCGTTCCCCGAGACCGTAGATCTCCAGGGCCACGCCCAGCGTTGCGCCCGCATCGACCGTGCTGCCCGGGTGGAGCGCCCCGACCAGGTCGTCGAGGCCGGACGGCTCGCCGCCGCCCTCCAGAAGCACCAGGTCCGAGAGCGCGAAGAGCCCGGCTGGAAGCTGCGGAAAGCCCATGCCGGCGCGGAGGCGATGGGCGCTGCGCAGGTTCGGGTTCCAGGCTTCCAGACTCAGCACCCCCCAGTCCGCCCAGGGCACGCGAGCCGACAGCCGCACGATACCTCCGGGCTCCGCGACGATACTCGTGTCGGCAGCCAGGACGCCCCCCTGCTCGACGAAGAGGCCGGCCAGGACGGGGTGCTCTGCGGGGCTTTCCGAGTCCGCCGCGTCCGGTGTCCTCCACGTACCCACCACAACAATGTGACCGGGCCTCCAGAACCGGCCGATCTCGGCGTCGAGGGTACCCAGCGAGTCGAGGTGTGGAGGAAGGTAGCTGGCGCGCGGGTGGTCCTCTTCCTCCCTCTCCCAGATCACCGGCTCCTCGCCGGTGGATCCCCGGCCGAGGACTTCAATGGGCGGAAAGGCTCGGAATGCCGTGGGCAGGTCCCGCCCGGTTACGCTGGCGCGGGACTGCCCGACGCGAGGCCAGGACCGCTCCCAGGCGATGGGCCACCCGTAGCGCACCGCCACCTCGGTGAAGTCGCTCCCCCAGCTGATTTCGTAGGGGTTGGCTGCGCGGCGGGCGCTCATGGCGTAGCTCCAGCGGCTCATGTGCGCGGTCCAGCGGTCGTTGCCCTCAACAAGGTAGAGAGGGTCGGCCAGGGTCCAGAGCCGGGCCAGAGCGGCGGGAGGGTCGGGCTGCGCGGAGACCCAGCGGCGGAGGTCGCGTCCAAGCACCGGGACCGGCGAGGTCCAGTCTTCCCTCACGTCCGCGGGCATTCCTTCGATGGCGCTGCGAAAGGCCGCCTCCGAAGCTGCGAATCTCGTCCGATGGTGGAGCACGAACCCCAGGTAGGCGTCGCAGCGCCAGCCACCGGGCAGCCCGCACCTCCGCGCCGCAGCTTCCGCGTCCTCGAAGCGGCCGGCTTCGACCAGGTACCGGATGCGCTGGCCCAGAACCCAGTGGTCCCCGGGGATCAGCGCGGCCAGGGAGTCGAGTGCGGCCATCAGGTCGGCGCGGCCCTCGATGATGGCGTCCGGCTCCTCCTTCGGCGTCCAGTCGTCGTCCCCATCGTCCCAGACGCAGAGCCGCCCGATGATCTCGTCGCATTCGTGGCTGCCGCCGTCGGGGACGCGCGGGAGGTTGCGTATGCGCAGGCGCTCGAACCGCAGCTGCAAGGTGCGTGCGTGCCGGTGCGTGCGAACCGAGTCGGCAGCGGGGGCCGCCTGCCCTTCCGCGACTGGCTGAAGGGCCAGCAGGGCGACGGCGAGGTGGGCGGTGAGGTTCATCCTGATCGACCGATGCGAGGGGATGCCGTCCGGGCGGGGATATCCGGAAGTCCGCTGCAACCAAGTTGGCCCGGGTGGATTCGAACCACCACCGCCGGTTCCAAAGACCGGTGTCCTGCCATTAGACGACGGGCCAGCGGTGGACCCTTCAGGTATCGTAGCGCGATACGGGTGGTGGGTTCAAGGCGGCCCGCCGAGGTCCTCCTCATTGGCCGCCGCCTCCAGTTCGGGCACTTCGGTCAGGGTCGGCACCACCAGCGCCGCCGCCACGCCCTCCATCCTCCTCACCCTGGCGGCTGCGGACCGGGCACTCCGGAGGTCGTCAAACACCCCGAAAACGGCAGAGCCGCTGCCGGTAAGGCGCGCGATCGACGCCCCCGCCTCTGCCAGCGCGGACCGCACCCGGGCCAGCCCCGCTACACGCGCGAAGACCGCGCGCTCGAAGTCGTTCCACTGCAGTCCCGCCAGAGGACTCCACGCCTCCGAACCGGCTTCGGCCAGCAGCGAAGGCCGGGCGAGCAGGGAGGGCGGTGCGGGCAGCTGCAGTCCGGCCGACGCCTCCCGGTACGCCGTCGCGGTGGAGACCCGCTTGAAGGGGATGGCCAGCACCACCGGCGCAGCCGGCGGCGAGGGGAAGCGCAGGAGGCGATCCCCCCTTCCCCACGCCAGCGCAGTCGCGGCCCCGCTGCAGAAGAACGGGACGTCGGCCCCGATGCGCCCCCCCAGCGCGACCAGTTCGCGGGCGCTGAGCGGCGCGCCGTGGAGCGCGTTCAGGGCCGAGAGCGTGCCGGCGGCGTCGGAGGAGGCGCCACCCAGCCCGGTCCCGGCAGGGATGCTCTTGGTGAGGACGAGGGATACGGCGGGCGCGATTCCGGTTGCCGCGAAGAAGGTGCGAGCAGCCTTCATCACGGTGTTTTCGCCGGGTTCGCCGAGGTCGCCGATGGAGTCCGGTCCCGACGGTTGGCGCACTTCGAGCGCGATGCCCTGCGTGCCTGGGCGAACATCCACCCGGTCGAAGAGCGCCACTGCCTGGAACAGCGTCTCTATCTGGTGGAATCCGGTGTCCTCACGCGCCAGAATGCGCAAAAAGAGGTTCACCTTGGCCGGACAGGCCGCGGACCATCCGGTCGCTGCCCGCTCGCGGCCGCGGATCATTCGGCGGGCCCCCCAGACCTGGATTCGGGCCGGTCGGGGCGGGTTTCATCGCCGGGCCGGCCACGCATCTCCCGCAGGGACAGCCCGAGACCCCGGGCGTACCAGAGTCCGATGATGGTGATGGGAAAGAAGCTTCCCAGGTGCCAGCCGACCGCGAATCCCAGGGCGCTTGCCTCGGCCACCGCATAGACATCCGCCAGCGCGAGTTTCGCCGCGGCGTGAAAGGTCCCGAAGAACCCGGGCGTGGGAATGGTCGAGGCGATGGCGACCGACCCGTTGGTGAAGAGGGCCGCGTCGAAGGGGAGGTGAATGTCGAAGGCCAGGAATCCGACCCAGAACGAGAGCGACTGAAGCGTCCAGACGCCCAGGCTCCAACCGAGGGCGGGAAGCATGAGACGCCAGCCGCGAAGCGCCGCCAGTCCCTCCGCGAAGCGCCGTGCCAGATCGACGAAAGCGTCGGCCGCGCGGGCCGGCAGGAGAGCGCGCGCGAACCACCCGGTCGCGCGCATGGCCGGGCCGGGCGCCCCCAGCAGGAAGGCGGCACCCGCGACCACCAGGCCCAGGAAGAGGCAGACCACCCGGATTCCGGTGACGATCCCGGGCGGGAGATCCCCTGCCGGAAAGCCGGGGCTGGCGAGGGCCAGCAGGAGCAGCAGCAGGATCGCGATCCCGTCGAGAAACCGTTCGACGACCAGCGTGGCAAAGGCTGTCGCGGCCGGGACCGGCTCGCGGCGGCTGTAGGCGTAGGCCCGCGCGAGTTCGCCGGCCCGCGGAAGGAGATTGTTGGCCATGAACCCGATGCACACGGCCTCGAAGCGGGAACGGAAGGGCGCCGCGGACTGGGCGGGCGCCAGCAGGTACCTCCAGCGGATCGCCCTCACCGGGAAGGTCGCGGTCGTCAGCACGACCGCCAGCAGGAGAAGACCGAAGTTCGCGCGGCGGATGTAACCCCAGATCTCCGCCGGGTTCTCGTCCCGAAAGAGCCACCAGAGGAGTACCGCCGCGATCCCGAGTCCGAGCGGCGTGATCCAGCGGCCTCGCATGCGAGTCTCTCCGGTTGCCAAGTTAGCTAGATAGGTTAGTCAGATCGATTCAGAACCCGATCGGGTGGACCCACTCGCCGGGACGCGCCACGCGGGAAGGAGCCGCATCCACGATCGCCCGCATGTCGCGGACGGCGCGCTCGAGCCCGGTGAAGATGGCACGCGAGACCACGCTGTGCCCGATGTTCAACTCCTCAATGCAGGGCAGCGCGGCCACCGGCACCACATTCTCGTAGGTGAGGCCGTGTCCGGCGTGAACGGCCAGCCCCGCTCCGTGTGCGTACTCGGACGCTCGCACCAGCCTCGTCAGTTCATCCGCCTTCTCGTGGCTCGACAGCGCATTCGCGTATTCGCCGGTGTGCAACTCCACGGCGTCCGATTGGAGCGCTGCCGCGTGGTCGATGGCTTCGAGGTCGGGATCGATGAAGAGCGAGGAGCGGATCCCCTCATCGGCGAACCGCTTGAGCGCGGTGGCCACGGCTCGCCGCACCTCCGCCTCGCCGAGGTCCAGTCCCCCCTCGGTCGTGACCTCCTGGCGGCTCTCGGGCACCAGGGTGACGGCCATCGGCGCGACGCCGGCCGCGTAGTTCACCATCCTCTCTCGCGACGATATCTCCAGGTTGAGGCCGGTCCGGATCGTCCGCATGAGCAGCTCCACGTCCCGCGGAGAGACGTGGCGGATGTCGATGCGGTGGTGCACGGTGATCCCGTCGGCGCCGCCGAGTTCCGCGAGCACCGCTGCCCTCACGGGGTCGGGTTCGATGGTCATGCGCGCCTGCCGGACGGTGGCCACATGATCGATGTTGATGTAAAGTCTCATGTAAATATCCTTATCTGACGTTTTGTCAATATTTTACCCTGAGGCGCACCCGAATCGCTTGCGGGTTTACACGCCTTTGCTGACACGCACCCCGCCGCGTGACCGAAGCCATCCGATGAGGGCCGGAGGCGCCTTGGCCACGACCTTGACCGTGGTTCCCTGCTGGCTTCGGGACAGCACCTCGCCGCGTTCATAGAGCGCCGAGAGAACCCGGCCCGCACGAGCGGGAAACTCGACGCTGACCCGCTGCATCCGATCCCTGATGCGTCTCTTCAGTTCCTGCCGCAGGGGCTCCAGCGTGGAGGGTCTCGGTACGGCGGTGAAGAGCGCACCGGAATCCGCCCGGGGAGACACACGCTTCTTCAGGGAAAGAAGTTCTTCCGCCGAGAGTAGATCGATCTTGTTGAGCACCAGGATCCTGGGCTGCGTGCCCAGCCCCAGCTCGTCGAGTACGCGTCGCGCCACCTCGCGCTGCCCGTCTCTGTCCGGGTGCGACGCGTCGACCACGTGCAGAATGACATCGGCTTCGCGAGCCTCCTCCAGCGTCGAACGGAAGGAGGCGATGAGGTGGTGGGGCAGCTTCCGGATGAAGCCCACCGTATCGGTCAGCAGCGCGTCGTGGCCGTCGCCGAGGGGAACAGAACGCGTCGACGCGTCGAGCGTGGCGAAGAGCCGGTCCTCCACGAACTGGGGCGAACCGGAGAGTTCCTGCAGGAGCGACGACTTGCCCGCGTTGGTATAGCCGACCAGAGCCGCCCGGAAGCGGCCGTGGCGTCTCTTGCGCTGCGTGGCCTGAGCGCGCGCGACCGCCTGAAGCTTGCGTCTGAGTTCCGCGATCCGGGTGCCGATCAGTCTCCGGTCGGTCTCGAGCTGCGTCTCTCCCGGGCCGCGGAAGCCGATGCCCCCCTGAATCCGGGAAAGGTGGACCCACATGCGCCGCAGCCTGGGCAGCAGGTACTGAAGCTGGGCGAGCTCGACCTGCATTCTGGCCTCGTAGCTGCGGGCCCGGGTCGCGAAGATGTCCAGGATGAGTTCGGTGCGGTCCATGACCCGCACGCCGCACAGCTTCTCCAGGTTCTTGCACTGGGCGGGGGTGAGCTCGTCGTCGAAGATGACCAGCTCCGCTTCCCGTTCGCGCACGAGGCCGGCGAGCTCTCCGGCCTTTCCCTTGCCGAGGAAGTACTGCGAACCGGGCGCGCGGATGCGCTGGACCAGTTCCCCGGCGACCATGCCCCCGGCGGTATCCGTAAGGCGGCGCAACTCGGCCAGGTGTTCGCGCGTTTCCTCCCGGGCCTCGGTCCCGAGGGGAGCACCGACCAGGATCGCGCGCTCGACACCTCTGCGCGGGTCCAGGAGCTGAGTTGGAATGGGCCGCTACCTCCTCTTGCGTCGCCACTCGGCCAGCCTCCGCCCCAGCTCCGCCTCCCAGCCGACGTCTCCGGGGCGGTAGTACTCTTCACCCACCATGCCGGCCGGCAGGTAGTGCTGGCGCGAAACACCGCCGGGCTGGTCCGGATCGTAAAGATAGTCCCTTCCGTAGCCGAGGTCCTTCATCAGCCGGGTGGGCGCGTTGCGAAGGTGGGGCGGGACGGCTTCGCCGGGGGTCTCCCGGGCCCGTGCGAGTGCTCGGCTCCAACCCTTGTAGAGGCGGTTCGACTTGGGGCTGCCGGCCAGGTAGACGGCGGCCTGTGCCAGGGCGAGTTCGCCCTCCGGGGACCCTAGGAAGCGGAAGGCGTCCCGTGCCGCCACGGTTACGGAGAGGGCGCCGGGGTCGGCGAGGCCGATGTCCTCGACGGCCATGCGCACGAGCCTGCGCGCGATGTACATCGGGTCCTCGCCGGCGTCGAGCATGCGTCCGAGCCAGTACAGGGCGCCGTCGGCGTCCCCGCCGCGGACGGACTTGTGGAGCGCCGAGATATGGTCGTAGTGCTGGTCGCCGGACTTGTCGTAGACCGCGAAGCGCCGCTGGATGGCGGTCTCCACGATCTTCAGCGTCAGAGTCGCACCGGCGCCGCCCGCCAGCTCCACCGCCCGCTCCAGGATCCCGAGCGCGCGCCTCGCGTCTCCGTCGGCGGCCTCGGCAATCCGGCCAACCACCTCGCTGGAGGCCTGAACTGCCAGGGCGCCGAGCCCCCGCTCCGCGTCCGCAAGCGCGTCCCGGAGGACGGTCGCCAACTCTTCGCGTGCGAGGGGCTCGAGGACCACGACGGGCGCCCGGGAGAGGAGGGGACGCACCACCTCGAAGCTAGGGTTCTCCGTGGTCGCGCCGATGAGGACGACATCGCCCGCCTCCACCACCGGCAGGAATGCGTCCTGCTGCGCCTTGTTGAAGCGATGGATCTCGTCGCAGAAGAGGATGGTCCCGCGCCCGGTCGCACGGCGCCGCGTCCGCGCCTCGGCGATGATCTCCCGCACTCGCGCGACCCCCTCGGTAACCGCGCTGAAGGAGACGAAGGCGGCGTTTGCACCGGCGGCGACCAGCCGGGCCAGGGTCGTCTTCCCGCACCCGGGAGGCCCCCACAGGATGAAGCTGGAGATTCGGCCGCTATCGATCATCGCGCGCAGGGGGCCGCCGGTTCCCACGACCTTCGTCTGCCCGCGAAACTCGTCGAGTGTCCGGGGCCGCATGCGCGCGGCCAGGGGTGCGCCGGGACCGGGTTCGCCAGGCCCGGTGGGACCTCCCCCCGCCCCGGCGTCCCCCCGCCCGGCCCGGCCACCGCCGATCAGGTCGCGATTCTCGCTCACGGGTCTGCTCACGATCTGCTCACGTCTCTCTCGCGATTCGCTCACGGCCGGTCTCCCGTTGCAGCCCGTCCTCCACCCCGGCCTGTCTTCCATCGCGCCCCGTCCTGCATCACTCCCCGTCCTCCATCGCGGCCACCATTTCCATCAGCGCGGCGCGCGTGTTGAGCGCCGGATCCTCCCAGACCGCCTCCAGGAGCCCGTGCAGCGCCCTGCCGATCCCCGGACCCGGCTCCCACCCCCGCGCCACCAGGTCCCGCCCCAAGACGGCCAGATCCGCCACCGACCGGGGCACACCCGCGTCCCGGTCCCGCCTGGCCGCCGCGATCACACGGCGCACCTCGTCCTCGCCACGGGGAGCGGTCCCCGCCTGCAGCGCAGCGAGCCACACCCGGAAGATGTCCCCCACCCCGCCCCACCCCGTCGCGGCGACCCACCTGCGTCGTGCCGCGGGGCCGGCCGTCTGCCGCGGATCCGGCCCGAGTCCTCCGCTCATCGCGGCGGTGACCCGCTCCACCTCTTCCCTGGAAAAGCGCAGTCCGGCCAGCAGCTCGGCCACCGCGGCGGGGTCCTTCCCGCCCCCCGCCCCGAAGAGCAGCAGCGCCGCCAGGCGGACCACACCGAGGCGCGCGTCCCCCGCGGCCCCGGCCGCAACGGGCTCCCCGACCGCGTCCACCGTGGCAAGCGCGCCCCGCCCCGCCTCCGGCGACATCCCGCCGAGCACCCGCGCGAGCGCCCCGCAGCGGCGGTAGAGCCCGAGCGTGCGGGACGGCGAGCGCGCGGCCAGCACCTTCATCAGCTCCTCCCGGACGCGTTCCCGCGAGAGGCGGTCGAGGCCGGGCACGGCGGCGGTCATCCCGTCCCAGGTGCCCGCTTCGATCTCGAGCCCCAGCACGCCGGCGAAGCGCAGCCCGCGCAGGACGCGCAGGTAGTCCTCGCGGAAGCGTTCCGAGGGGTCGCCCACGGCGCGCAGAATCCCGGCCTTCAGGTCCCGCGCGCCCCCGTGAGGATCGTGCAGGATCTTGCGCCCGGGGTGCCAGGCCATCGCGTTGACGGTGAAGTCCCGCCGCGAGAGGTCCTCGTCCAGCGTCTCCGCGAAGGCCACGCGAGCCTTCCTCCCGTAGGTGACCACGTCGTGGCGGAAGGTGGTGACCTCGTAGAGGACGCCGTCGCTGCCGAAGACGCCAAGCGTGCCGTAATCGGGGCCGAGCGGGATGGTGCGCCCGAAGACTTCCCGCATCTGCGCGGGGGTGGCGCGGGTGGCCAGGTCCCAGTCCTCCCGATCGGCGGGACTGCCGCGCAGTGCGTCTCTCACCGCGCCGCCGACCGTCCAGGTCTGGTAGCCGTCACTCTCCAGCTTTTCGATCAATTCGCACACGGGGCCCGGAACCTCGATGCGGACGCTCACCCGACCAGTACCGCTCCCCCGTTGACGTTGAGAATCTCCCCGGTGATGTGGCGGGCCAGCGGCGTGCACAGCATCACGATCGGCCCGGCCACGTCCTCGGCCGTGGCCACCCTTCCGAGTGGAATCGCGTCGTCGATTGCCGCCCTCCCGGGACCCCGCAGGGCGCCGGCGGACATCTCCGTATCGATCCAGCCGGGCGCCACCGCGTTTACCGTGATGCCCCGGCGCCCCACCTCGACGCAGAGCCCCTTCACGAGCGAGATGATCGCGCCCTTGGTGGCGGCGTAGTCGGAGTGGAAGGCCTCACCCCGCTGGCCCGCCGTCGAGCTCACCAGCACCACCCGCCCGTCGTCATTCATCCGCTTGAGCGCGGCCCGCGTGGTGAAGAAGATCGAGTCCAGATTCACGGCGACCGTGGTGTGCCAGCGCTCGTCGTCCATCTCGGACAGGGGGACGTCGGCCACCGGCCAGATACCCGCGTTGCCGACGAAGATGTCCAGCCCGTCGAATTCGGAGTCGGCGCGGGCGAAGAGCCGGTCCACCACTGCGCGGTCGGCCAGATCTCCCCCCTCGGCCCAGCCCCGCACCCCCAGTGCGCGGATGTTCTCCACCACCCGGCGGGCGTCGGCTTCGCGGCTGTGATAGGAGATGCCCACGTGCACACCCGCCCGCGCGAGCAGCTCCGCGGTCGCCCTGCCGACGCCGCGCGACCCCCCGGTCACCAGGGCCCGTTTGCCGGCAAGTCGAAGATCGAGTCCGTTCACGCCTTCCCTCCTTGCCGACTTGAGGCCCCGTCTGCGAACAGGGTCTCCTCGACGTGCCGGCAGACGATGTGGCCAATCGCAAGCTGGACCTCCTGCGCACGCGAAACGCTCTCGGTCGGCAGAACCACCGCGATGTCGACCAGGGATCGCAGGCGCCCGCCCCCCCGTGCCAGAACCCCCACCGTGCGCACCCCGGAGGCACCGGCCACACGCGCGGCGCGCACGAGGTTGGGCGAGTCGCCCGAGGTCGAGTGCAGGACGAGCAGGTCACCCGGCCGGCCCAGCGCCTGCACCTGCCGCGCGAAGACCTCCTCGTACCCGCGGTCGTTGGCGCAGGCCGTGAGCACCGATGTGTCGGTGGTCAGGGCCACGGCGGGCAGGGCGCGGCGGTCGCGGGACATGCGAACGACGTATTCGGCGGCCAGGTGCTGGGCGTCGGCGGCCGAACCCCCGTTGCCGCAGAAGAGGAGCTTGCGGCCGCGGGCGAGCGCATCGAGCGCACCGTCCGCGTAGGCGGCGATAGCGGCGTCGCAGCCGTCCGCGACCTCGGACGCCAGATCCGCCAGCTCCCTGAGCGAATCGGCGAGCCCGAAGTCCCTCGTCGAGGGTGCGGTCCGTCCGGTCGTCTGCCCGGTCACCTGAGAAAACCGTGCAGCATCTGCGTAACGGGATCGTCCGTCTGCAGCGGGGGTACCGGATGGGGCCGCTTCCCCTCGAAGAGCCGGCGCGGATTGACCTTGCCCAGCAGATCCAGCTGTCCGGCTCCGCCCCGCCGGGTGAGTTCGGTGGCGCCGTCGGACAGATAGAACGTGTACTCCGGCCGTCCGTGGAAGTCCGACGACAGATAGTCCAGGAGACCCTCCTCGAGCATCCGGAAGACGAGTCTCCGGGCGCGCGGCCCGTTCTGGCCGGCGAGGGATCCGTAGTTCCCCTGTAGCAGCGCGCCGGCCTCCTTCCAGGCGCGCGGCGCGACAAGGTCCTCGTCGATGCCGCCATAGCGCTCGGGGTGTGCGACGATCGGGGCGTGGCCCGCCGCGGCCAGCCGGGCAAGCAGCTCCGGTGCATCCGGTGGTGCGGTGAACATGGACCACTCGACGAGCACGAACGGGGTGCCGCCGAGGTGAAGCCTCGGGTCCGAAAGGTCGGGCGCGGCCGTGTCCAGCCTCACCTCGAGGCCGCGCCGGAAATCCAGGTGCGGGTAGGCGTCGGAGACCGCGCGCCGCACCGCCTCCCACCGGCGATCCAGAAAGGCCATGTACGCTCCGAATTCGCGGTCAACGGTGAGGGAGGCCCGGAAGTGGGGCGTGGTGATCACATGCGTGACTCCGGCGCTCACCATGCGATCGATCGAGTGGAGAGCGTCCGCCAGGGTTCGCGAACCGTCGTCGACACCCGGCACCAGGTGGCTGTGGAAGTCTCCGTAGCTCCTTGTCATCGCAGGTAACCCCACCAGCCGTGTGCCACTCGGCGCGCCGTCCTCGCGAGCGCCGGGACTTCAGCGCCTTCCACGATGGCGAGCGCGCACGCGTACGTCACGTAGGCGTCGGCCGCGAGCAGCGAGAAGGCGGTCCGGCGGTCCCGCGGATTCCCGGCGGCACAGCCGCTGACCTCCCGCTCCGCCGCCGCCAGAAGCGTGTCCGGCGAGACCGGCCCACCGGCGGAAAGATGTGGCCGGAACTCGGCGGGGACGGGGCGCTCACTCCGGTCGATCCACTCGCCGATGGACACCGTCATGCCATCTTCGGCGGCGAACCCGCCTGCCCCGCCGCGGCCGTCCCCCATATCGCCGCCCCCCTTCATGCCCCCCCTCCCCCGCCCTGGCCCGCGAGGATCTCGGCGCCGCGGCGGACCGCATCTCCCAGCCCCGCCGGATCGGCGACCCCCGCCTGCGCCATGTGGGGCCGGCCCCCTCCCTTGCCCCCCACCAGGGCGGCCACCTCGCGCACCACCGCGTCGGCCCGCACGCCCGCGGCGATCGCGCTGTCGGTAGCGAAGGCGAAGAGGACGTGCCTGTCACCCGGCATCTCGGCGGCGACCACGGCCACACCCATTCCCGCGGACTCGCGGAAGCGGTCGCCCCAGTTCCTCGCGTCCCGTGCGCCCCGCGCCTTGATGCGCACCCCGCGGTAGGCCAGCCGCGTTCCGTTGACCTCGCACTCGGCCTCGACCAGGACCTCGGCCCCATCGCCTCCGTGGCGCTGCAGGTCGTCGACCAGCGCCTCGAGCGCAGCCTTCTCCGCAAGCAATTCGTTCACGCGGCGCTCCACGTTGGCGGGCTGGGCCTTCACGGTCCCGGCCAGTTCGACGATCCTGTGCTTGTACGCGGCGAGGTGGTCGAAAGCACCACGCCCCGTGAGCGCCTCGATCCGCCTGACCCCGGCCGCGACCCCGCTCTCGGAGGTGATGACGAAGGGGCCGATCTCACCCGTGCGGTGCACGTGGGTGCCGCCGCAGAGCTCCAGGCTCACGTCCGGGATCTCCACGACCCGCACCTCGTCGCCGTACTTCTCGCCGAAGAGCGCCATCGCCCCGGCCGCGACGGCTTCGGCGTAGGGCCGGACCGAGATGCGCACGGGATGGCTGGCCCAGATGCCTTCGGCGACCATCGCGGCCACCTCGTCCAGCTCGGCGGCCGTCATGGGGGCCGTGTGCGCGAAGTCGAAGCGGAGGCGGTCCGGGGCGACGAGCGAGCCGCGCTGGCGGACGTGGCCGCCCAGCACGGAGCGCAGGGCAGCGTGGAGGAGGTGGGTGGCGGTGTGGTTGCGCTCGGTGTCGCGCCGATGGCGGGGATCGACCCGGGCGGTGACCGTGGTGCCGAGGACGGCCTCGCCGGGGAAGTCGCCGGTGGGGCGGCCGATGAGGACGACGTGGTCGCCGGCGCGAATGACTTCGTCCACATCCATGCTCCACCCGTCGGCATGGACGCGGCCACGGTCGGAGACCTGGCCGCCGGCTTCGAGGTAGAAGGGGCGGTGTTCGAGGACGAGGCTCGTTTGTCCGTTCCCCTCGCACCAATCGATCACTATGGTTTCCGCATCGAGACCATCGTAGCCGACGAAGCGCTGGAGAGGTGCATCGGGAGCCATCCGCCAGGGAGGTGCCGGGCAGGGGCCGGGAGTAACCTGCAGCGAAGGAGTTACCGTCACCCGGTCCGAGAGCGCGACCCCCCGCGACCGCTCCCTCTGCGCCTCCAACGCCTTCTCGAACCCCTCCATGTCCAGATCATACCCGCGCTCCCCGGCCACAATCCGGGTCAGGTCCACAGGGAACCCGAAGGTATCATAGAGCCTGAACACGTCCTCGCCGCGAATCGGTTCGGGCGATGTCCCGGCGGCCACCCGCGGGGCAAGCTCCTCCAGCCGCTCCATCCCCCCGTCGATCGTCGCCAGGAAACGCTCCTCTTCCCGGAGCGAGTTCTCCAGCACGCTCTCCCTCTGCGCCACCAGATCCGGATAGGCCTCCCCCATCCCGTCGATCACGGCATTCACGACCCCGGTCAGCGTCGGCTCCCGTCTCCCGAGCAGCCACGCGTGCCGCACCCCGCGGCGCAGAATCCTCCTCAGCACGTACCCCCGTCCCTCGTTCGACGGAAACACCCCGTCGCCCAGAAGGAACGCCACCGCCCGCGCATGGTCGGCCAGCACCCTGTACGACACGCCTTCCCCGCTTCCAGCCTCGTACGGCCGCCCCACCACCTCGGCCACCCGCTCCAGCAACGGCAGGAACAGATCCGTGTGATAGTTGGAACCGACCCCCTGCATCACCGCCGCCAACCTCTCCAGGCCGAGCCCGGTGTCGATGCTGGGTGCCGGAAGCGGTGTCCGCTCACCCGTCTCGTCCCGGTCGAACTGCATGAACACCAGGTTCCACAGCTCCAGGAACTCTCCCGCTTCTCCCTTCGCCTCGAACTCCTCCGTCTCCGGGACCGTACCCCGCTCCGCCTCCGGACGAAGGTCGTAGTGGACCTCCGAGCAGGGACCGCACGGCCCGGTGTCGGCCATCTGCCAGAAGTTGTCCCTGTCGCCAAGCCGGTAGATCCGCTCGCGCTCGACCCCCGCCACCTCCGTCCAGAGCCCGGCCGCCTCGTCGTCGCTGTAGTGCACGGTCACGAAGAGCCGGTCTGGGTCGAGGTTCATTTCGACGGTGAGGAATCCCACGCGTAACCGATCGCCTCCCGCTTGAAGTAGTCGCCGAAGGAGAAGTTGCCCAGCATCTCGAAGAAGGTGTGATGCCTCGCCGTGCGGCCCACCTCCTCGAGGTCGTTGTGTTTGCCGCCGGCCCGCACGCACTTCTGCGAAGTCACCGCGCGGTTGTACGGCAACTCTTCCATCCCCAGAAAGGCCCCCTTGAACTGGACCATCCCGGCGTTGGTGAAGAGAAGCGTCGGGTCGCCGGCCGGCACCAGGGCCGAACTCGGGCAGACCGCATGCCCCCGGGCTTCGAAGTATTCCAGGAACCTCCGGCGAATCTCGGCGGACTTCATTGCAGGGCGGTCATGAGGACGAGGGGTTGGACGGGCTGCCGGTGGTCGGCCGACACTCCAAAGCTAGCCCAACCGCGCCCGAGATGCCCGGTCCCGGGTTTCCCTGCCGTCACACCACCTTCACGGCCGGTCCCCCTGCCGTCTTTTGTTCCCCGTCATTCTCTTCCTCCGCCTCGCGGATCCCGAGCGCGACCAGCAGGCGCGACTCGATCTCGCCCGCGATGTCCAGGTTGTCCTCCAGGAAGGTCCGGACGTTCTCCTTGCCCTGGCCCAGGCGGAGGTCGCCATAGGAGAACCACGAGCCGGACTTCTCCACGATCCCCCTGTCGACGCCGATGTCGATCAGCAGCCCCGTGTGGCTGATCCCCCTGTTGTAGAGGATGTCGAACTCGGCCTGCTTGAAGGGCGGCGCGCACTTGTTCTTCACCACCTTCACGCGGGTCCGGTTGCCGATGATCTCGGGACCGTCCTTGAGCGCACCGATCCGCCTGATGTCCATGCGGAGCGAGGCGTAGAACTTGAGCGCCCGGCCCCCGGAGGTCGTCTCCGGGCTGCCGAACATGACGCCGATCTTCTCGCGGATCTGGTTGGTGAAGATGACGGCGGCGTTGGACCGGTTGACCGCACCCGTGAGCTTCCGCAGCGCCTGGCTCATCAACCGGGCCTGCAGCCCGACGTGGGAGTCGCCCATCTCACCCTCGATTTCGGCCCGGGGGACCAGCGCCGCCACCGAGTCGATCACGATCACGTCGACCGCGTTGCTGCGGATCAGCACCTCGGCGATCTCCAGCGCCTGCTCGCCCGTGTCCGGCTGTGCGACCAGGAGGTCGTCCACGTTGATGCCGAGCTTCTTCGCGTACTGGATGTCGAGCGCGTGCTCGGCGTCGATAAAGGCGGCGATGCCTCCCTCGCGCTGCGCGTTGGCGATGACGTGGAGACAGAGCGTCGTCTTCCCCGACGACTCGGGGCCGAAGATCTCGCTGATCC
The DNA here is from genome assembly GCA_965116645.1 of Longimicrobiales bacterium. Taxonomy (GTDB): domain Bacteria; phylum Gemmatimonadota; class Gemmatimonadetes; order Longimicrobiales; family Gaopeijiaceae; genus Bin94. Next base: position 1,814,134 of record OZ220702.1, read on the forward strand.
GTCCCCGGGGCACTCCGCCGACGCCGATCACCGCGTCGAGGTTTATGGCTCCGGTGGAGATGCTCCTGATCTTGAGGTGGGCCTGTTCGGAGCCCATGCGCATGATGGCGCCCTTCCCGTACGACCTCTCGATCTGGGTCAGGGCCGTATTCAGCGCCTTGGTGCGTTGTTCCTTCTCTCTGCCGGTGGTGCGGGTCTGTTGCTTGCTGGACATCTTCGGGCCTGTTCCTTTGCGGCTGGGGTGGTTGCGTTACCGTTGGGGATCGACCGGGCGTGCGCGGCGCGCCGCGGGCGGCTCCTCGGTCCCTGGCACTCCGGCGAACATAAACCGAAGATAACGCGAAACGGCCCGAAGTCAAGCGGCCCGATCCCGGCGCGGGAGCGGCGGCGGCGACCCCGGCCCGGCCGGGGCAGTTGCCGATGGAACCCGCGGATCACGAACGGCAGGATCAAGGTATCGTTATCCATGGGCGATTCCATGGCGGAATCGGCCAACTTTCAAACCGGGGCGCCCGGGGCCACACCCGAGGCGCCGGCAAAGCGACTCATTCCATGAACACCACCTACGATCTCGTCGCCCTCGGGGGCGGCACGGGCGGGCTGGTTTCCGCCGCGGGGGCCCGCTACCTGGGTCTGGACGCGGCGATCGTCGAAAGGAACGCCCTGGGGGGCGACTGCCTCTGGACCGGGTGCGTGCCGTCGAAGGCTCTGATCGCGTCGGGCCGCCTGGCGCACCAGATGAGCGGAGCACGGGCGCTGGGGCTCCGCGCCGCCGCGCACGCCCACGACTTCCATGCGGTGATGGAGCGGATGAGGTCGGCCCGCGCCACCGTCGCCCACCACGACGATCCCGAGCGCTTCCGCAAGATGGGCGTCGCCGTGCACTTCGGAGCCGCCCGCTTCACCGATTCGGACACGGTGGAGGTGGAGGGCGTGGGGACGATCCGCTCGAAGCGCTTCGTCATCGCTACCGGGGCGGTGCCGGCCATCCCCCCCATCACGGGCCTTCGCGAGGCGGGCTACTGGACCTACGAGACCGTCTTTGACGAGAACGAACTGCCCGAATCGATCGCGATCCTGGGCGGCGGGCCCATCGGCACCGAGTTCGCCCAGATCTTCGCGCGGCTCGGCTCCCGGGTCACGGTGCTGGAGATGGCTCCCACAATCCTCGTCAACGAGGATCCCGACGTTGCGGAGTTCATGCAGCGCCTCCTCGCCGAAGAGGGCATCGATGTGCGCACGGGGGCCACCGTTACCGGGGTCCGCAAGGAGGGTGGCCGCAAGGTGGTGGAAACAACGGAGGGAGATTCCGTCTCCGCGCACGAGGTCTTCGTCGCCACGGGCCGCCGTCCCCTCACCGAGGGATTGGACCTGGAAGCGGCCGGGGTGCGCACCCGGCGCGGGGCGGTTGTCGTCGATCCCCACCTCCGTACCTCGGGACGGACCGTGTGGGCGGTCGGGGACGTCACCGGCGCGATGCAGTTCACGCATGTGGCCGAACAGATGGCCAAGGTGGCGCTCCGCAACGCGACACTGCCGGTAAAGACGAAGATCAGCTACCAGAACGTTCCCCGGGTCACCTTCACGGATCCCGAGGTGGCGCATGTGGGCCTGTCGGAGGAGCAGGCCACCGCGGCCGGCGGGACCGTCTACCGCTACGGGCTGGACGATCTCGACCGGGCCATCGTGGACGCAGCGGCCGTCGGCTTCGTGAAGGTCTCTGCCGACAGGAAGGGACGAATCATGGGCGCCACGGTCGTCGCGCACGGGGGCGGCGACCTGATCCTCCCCTTCGTGCTCGCGAAGCAGCACGGGCTGACCCTGAGCGCGATCGCGAACACCATCTTCCCCTACCCGACGATGGTGGAGGGCGTGAAAAGGGCCTCCGCCGAATTCCTCCGCTCCCGCCTGGACACGCCGGCGGGACGAACGCTCAAGAAGGTGATCCAATGGCTGAAGTGACCTCCCCCGCCCGCCGCGCCGGCCCGTTGATGAAACTCGGCCTGTTGGCCGTATTCCTCATAGGGGTGTTCCTGATCGCCACGCGGACGCCGCTGAGCGCCTACCTCACCCGCGAAGGAATCTTCCAGTTTCTGGACTGGCTGCGCGGCTACCCCCTGGCGCCGGTCGTCTTCGTTGCGCTCTACGCCGCCGCGACCGCGCTGGCCGTCCCCGGGACGATTCTCACCTTCGCCGGGGGCGCCGTCTTCGGCTTCTGGTGGGGCACGCTGCTCAACATGCTTGCCGCCAACATCGGCGCGAACGCGGCCTTTCTCCTCGCGCGCACCCTCGGCAGAGACGGCGTGCGCACCCTCATGGGCAGCGACTCGCGAGCCCTCGAGAAGCTCGACAATGTCGTCACGCAGCACGGCTTCCGGGGCCTGCTCACCCTGAGGCTGATCCCGCTGGTTCCCTTCAACGCCCTCAACTTCGGCTCGGGCCTGATGCCCCTCACCTGGCGCACCTACGCCACGGCGACGCTCATCGGCATCGTGCCCGGCACCGCGATCTATACCTTCTTCGCCGACGCACTGCTCGAGGGCTCGCGCGAGGCCAGCACCCAGGCGTTTTCCCTGGTGTTCGTCGCGGGCGCGCTGCTGTTGCTGCTCAGCTTCCTGCCCGCGATTCTGAAGCGTCTGGGGGTTCGGCTTCCCGGCATGGGCGCCATCCTCCTCCTCTTCGCCCTGCCGTCGGGCGCCCCCGGCGCGGCCGCGCAACAGCCCCGTGCCGCCCCCACCCTTCCCGACCACGCCGCCCTGACGGCCGTCCTCGCCTCGGTAGTGACCGACGCGGGTGTGGACTACGCGCGGCTGGCGGCGGACCCCTCCGGGCTCGACCGATACATCGCCGAACTGAGCACAACCGATCAGGCCACCCTCGCCGGCTCCCCCCTTGAAGAGCGCCTCGCCTTCTGGATCAACGCCTACAACGCCTGCATGCTGAAGCGGGTCGTCTCCCACTACCCGATCCGGCCGGCCGGCGGCCTGCTCCGCATCAGGAACGCCGCCGCGGGCCGCCCGGCCAACTCCGTCTGGCAGATCGGGGACGTCTTCACCGGCCCGCACTGCCCCGTTGCGGGGGCGGAGCGCTCCCAGGACGAGATCGAGCACGAGATCATCCGTCCACTGGGCGATCCGAGGATCCATTTCGCGATCAACTGCGCCGCGATCAGCTGTCCCCCGCTGACCCCGGAAGCGTACCGGGCCGAGACGTTGGGCGAACAGCTCGACGCACGCGTGACGGCGTTCGTGAGCGACCCCGCCCAGTTCGAGGTGGACGCCTCCGGAGGCCGGCCGACCGTGCGCGTGAACGTGCTGCTGGACTGGTTCAAGGAGGACTTCGGAGGGCATGACGGGGTAAGGGCGTTCCTCGCGCGCTACACGCAGGGAGGTGCCCGTGAAGCGCTCGAGGACCCGCGCACGCGGCTGGTCTTCACCGACTACGACTGGACCCTGAACGACACTGCGAGGTAGGTGGACACTCATCTCCCGCTCGGCGTCGTCATCCCGGCGCTGGACGAAGCCGCGACCCTTCCCGCGCTGCTCGCCGACCTTGCCCTGCTGTCCCTCCCTCCCGGCAAGGTGCTGGTCGTCGACGGCGGCTCACGTGACGAGACGGTGCGCGCCGCGCGTGCGGGGGGCGCCCTCATCCTGCGGAGCCGTCCCGGCCGAGCCCGGCAGATGAATGCCGGCGCCGCCTTCCTCACGACCCCCTGGCTCCTCTTCCTGCACGCCGACTCGCGCCTGGACGACGCCGCCCTTGCCGCCATCGATCGTCATGTAAAGGCAAAAGGATGCGACGCGGCCCACTTCTCGCTCGCCTTCAGACACCACCACCGCTTCTACCGCGTTCTCGAGTGGGGCCAGCGGATCCGCGAACGCACCCTCGGCCTCGTCTACGGCGACCAGGGGCTCCTGATCCGGCGCGAGCTGTTCCACACCCTGGGCGCCTTCCCCGACGTGCCTCTGATGGAGGATGTCATCCTGAACCGGCGGCTGCGGCGGCGGGGACAGCTCCGCCCCCTTCTCGCCACCGTCACCACCAGCCCGCGCCGCTACGAAGAGGAAGGCCGCATCCGGGGGCTGCTCCGCAATGTCCGCCTGATCTCGCGGTTCCTCGCGGGTGCCGATCCCGCCGAGCTGGCGGTCTCGTACCCGCCGCGAAGGCGGCTGGCGAGCCCTCCCGTTCCACGGACGAGACTCGCGGATGAACCGAGCCTTGCCAACCACGCAGGCACACCCGATCCCGCAGGCTCGGCTCGGCCCCGCCCTCGGCCGGAGTTCACCACCGCCGCCACCCTGCTCGTCTTCGCCAGGGCCCCCCGCCCCGGCGCGGTCAAGACCCGTCTCGCCCGCACCCTGGGCGACGAACGCGCGGCCGTGCTCTACCGGCGGATGGGCCGTGTCGTGATCGACCGGGTGGCGGGCTCTCCGGCCACCGTCACCGTGTGTTTCACGCCGGATGGCGCCGAGCGCGAGGTTCGTGAATGGCTGGGCGCAGGGGCTTGGCGGTACTGGCCCCAGGGCTCGGGAGACCTGGGAGAGCGGATGTCACGGATGTTCGACCGCGCATTCGAGGGGTCCGGGCGGGCGGTCGTCATCGGCACCGATGCGCCGGCGGTTGACCGAACGACGATCCGCCGGGCCCTCAGCGCGCTGGACTCGGCGGATGTGGTCGTCGGTCCCTCGCGGGACGGCGGCTACTACCTGCTCGGGCTGCGGCAGCCCCGGCCCGGCCTCTTTTCGGGAATCCGCTGGAGCACCGGATCGGTGATGAGAGAGACCCTGGATCGTGCGCGCGCGGGCGGGCTGGCCGTGACGCTTCTGGAAGTGGAGTCCGACATCGACACCGCCGCCGACCTCACACCCGGAATCGCCCGTATCCTCGGGCGCGAGGCCTGACGGCGGAGTGCACGTCCGTCGCTACTCGCGCGAGCCCCCCTGCACCTGGCCGCGCGTGCCCTGCAGGCCGTACTCGTAGCCCTGCCACTCCCCCGCGACCACGGGGACGTACACCATCGTGTAGGGCTCCTCGGCCGAGCGCTCCACGAAGACCGGCACACCCTCGTGCAGGGCGATCTGCATGATGTTGCCGCAGTCGAGCCTGAGCGGATTCCCCGACTTGTCGAAGCGCCGCTCCTCGACCATCACCGGCTCGTCCTCGTTGAACCACTCGGCATCACCGGCGTAGGCACCCGCGAAGACGATCCCGGGGCCGAGTGCGCGCATGGACACCCTGTTCGGTCCCACCAGCGTATCTCCGGCCGCCGTGAGCATCACCTGCACGTTCATGCCGGTCGCGAGGCAGATCGTGGCCGGGGTCCCGGTCGGGAGCGGAGGCGTGGTCGTCCGCTCGATGACCACCGTGTCCGGCGGCGGAGCGGGCAGCATCACCGTGTCGGGGGCCGGCGGTTCGGGCACGTTGCTGCAGAGGCCGCCGTGCTCGGCGCAGAAGGCGATGGAGCCCAGGATGCCGAACTTGCGCGACTTGATGGTCGAGGAACCGTCGTGCTGCAGCCCGAGCATGAAGGCACCAAATCTGAGCCCGCCGAAGTCGACCTGCAGGCCGGCGTTCGTGTCGAAGCCGTTGAACTCCGCCATCAGGTTCAGGAAGCGTCCGCCACCCATCGAGAAATTGAGCGCTGAGCCCATGAAGATGCCGTTGGAGGAAGCCGTCCGGTAGAACTCCAGGTCGCTGCCTGCGGTGAACATCCCCGCGCCCCAGCCCAGGTTGAGGGTGATGTCGTAGTCGGGGCCGGCGTCAAACCCGGGCAACGTGGCGGTCGCGACGGCATAGGGCGTGAAGTTGCTGCTGAAGTCGTTGTGGCCGTTGTAGCCGCTGTAGACGCGCGAGTCCGGAAAGGCGAAGCGGGACGGCTGGAACTCGTAGTTGCCATAGTCGTCGCCAAAGGACGGGGAGGTGACGTAGCGCGCCCCGAGTGCCAGATCGAGGTACCGGACCGACGCCGGGAGCACCGAGACCCGTCCGAAAGCGCCCAGGAGGTTGCCGCCCTCGTCGGGATCGTCGAAGTGCTGGATGCTGATGCCGAGCTCCGCACGGTTGAAGAGACCCATCGCGATCGAACCGTCCGACAGCCACTTTTCGAAAGCTGGTCCCTGGCCCACCACGTTGCCGTTGCGGTCGATGATCTGCGTGTTTGGAATCGAGATCCGGAACCCGGAATACGTTCCGGTTATGGTCAGGTGGGGAAGGACGGTCGCCACCGGAATGTCCAGGAGCCCCGAGCCGTACCGGAGCGTACTGGTCGTACCGTTGTTCTGGGCTGCGCCGGGCCTCGCCAGCAAAGCGAGGGCCAGCAGGGCGACAGCAGCCGCGTGAAGCAGCTTCGGGCGTCGGTGGGTCATCGGAATCGTCTCCAGTGTCTGTAGGCCATCCGGCCAATTGTGCTGGGCTGACGAGCCCGGAAAGGCTCCATTGCCCCGGGCATCGCACGAATCAGCGTAGCAAGGTTGAAAGGGTCGTCGGAGTGACTATAGCCTCCCGGCCTCCATGAGGGAACCGTGCCACCATTCCTTAGTGTCCATTATTCAACCGCGAGAGCTTTCGCGCAATCCACCACACCCACAACAGAATCAGAATCCACACGACCGCGTAGGCAAGCAGCACGTGAACATACGGGCGGAGGGCGCCACGCCCCCCTCCGGCGGCCTGGACGGCCGCCAGCGCCGGCGCGGCGAGGAGCCAGAGGGAGGCGATTGGGGTGTTCCAGATCATGTCAACGCTCCGTGGTTGCCGGGTGAGTGGCCCCGAGCCCGGGCGCGGGAGAAGTTTTCGAGGGCATAGCGGATTGTGAAGATGCCGAAAAACAACATTACAAAGCCGCCAAGCGACGTCAGAAGGGTGACGAGCATTTCCTGCGGCAAGGTCGGCCCCTCCGTCTTGAGAACCACCGGTTCCGGATGCAGCGAGCGGAACCAGACCACGCTGACGTGGTTGAGCGGGAGGCTCAGGGCTCCGATGATTGCGACTGCCGCGGCAAAGCGCCTGCCCTTCCTCTGGTCGGCGACCGAACCGCGGATCAGAAAGTACCCCAGGTAACTGAACCAGAGGAGGAGCGTGAGTGTCAGGCGCGGCTCCCAGGTCCAGTAGGTCCCCCACGCGAGGCGCCCCCACAGGGGGCCGGTCAGGAGCACGATGGCCCCGAAGACAAGGGCCGCCTCCGCCGCCGCGACCGCGGCCATGTCCCCCCGTTCGTCCTCCAGCCAGAGGTAGACGGCGCTGGCCAGCCCCGCCACGGTGACGGCGGCAAAGCATGCCCAGGCGGCCGGGACATGCATGTAGAAGATTCTCTGCACCACTCCCTGCTCCGCCTCCGTAGGTACCCAGAACGCAACCATCCAGTGAACCGCCAGGATCGTCGCGACGCCCGCGGCGGCAAGGCCGAAGCCCAGGTATCCGAGCCTTCCCCCACCTCCGGTTCCGGTTCGCCTGCCGTTTCCCGTCTCCATGACCTCCCGTGCGCAACTCGCTTGCCAACCGGCCAGTGGCCCCGAATGCCCCGCCGACGGCGCGGCGGGAGCCCGAGGGACTGCTAGTCGTCCGTAAGATAACGGAACAACACCGTGCCCACTGCGACGAAGCCGATCGCGAGAGCCCACAGCACACGTGCCGAGCCCGATATCTCGGCCCAGGGCCGCTCCAGAAAGACTCGGGATGATGCGGTTGCGCCGAAGAACACGAGGGGCACCAGCGCCGGGAAGGTCAGCGCGGGAAGGAGCGAGTCCCCCAGGTTGCTGTGCCTGGAGATCAGGCCGAAGAGGGTCCCCGCCGCGGCGAGCCCGATGGCACCGGGGAGCAGAATCGCGGCGTGCAGGAAGATCGGGCCGGGGGCACCGATCTGGAAGAAGAGGGTGAGGGCGAAGAGGGTGAAGGCGGCTACCAGGGCAACCGGCACGAAGTTGGCGGCGGCCTTGCCCAGGAAGATCGCGTGACGGGAGACAGGCGAGAGGAGCAGGTGCCGGAAGGCACCGTCCTCCTCCTCCGCGTCGAATGTGCGTCCGGCTCCGGATACGGACGAGAAGAGCACCGTCAGCCAGAGGAGGCCGGCCGCGCCCCCCCTTCCCTCCACGAGGCTCCGGTCCAGCACGAAGCTGAAGAGAAAGCAGGCCAGCACGGAGAAGGAGAGCATCGCCGCGATCCGGCCCCCGGAGCGGAACTCGGTCCGCAGGTCCTTCCAGATGATCCAGCCGATCCAGCGCAGCGACATCACGTGCGCCCGCCGCCGCGGTCGGTGAAGAGTCCCAGGAGCTCCTCCGCCTCGCACTCCGCGCGGTCGGCATCCAGCATCTTCCGGCCTCGCCGCAGGACCACCACCCGGTCGGCCAGCCTGAGTCCCCGCCTCAGGTCGTGTGTCACGAGAACGACGATTCTCCCAGGTGACCTGCGCTGCCGCAGCACGGTCTCCAGCGCCTCGGCGCCGTCGGGGTCGAGTCCCGAGAAGGGCTCGTCCAGAAAAAGGATGTCGGGATCGTGGAGGAGGGCGCGCGCCAGCGCAACCCGTTGTCGCTGCCCGTGGGAGAGCACCTCCGCGCGGCGCCGGGCGAGCTCGGGGGCGCCCACCGCGGCCAGCGCCTCTTCCGCCGCAGGGGCAGCCTTCCCCAGGCCGTGCAGCACGCCGAAGAAGAGGAGGTTCTCCATCACGGTGAGCTTCATGTAGAGACCTGTGCGGTGCGATACCAGCCCGACCCGGCGCCGCCACTCCGGATCCGATCCCCCGACCGCCTTGCCGTCTGCCACTACCATCCCTTCGTCGGGTGTGCGTTCGCCGCTGAGCGCCTTGAGCAGCGTGGTCTTCCCCGCCCCGTTCGGCCCGAAAACGGCCAGGATCGAGTCGCCGGCCACCTCGAGATCGACGCCGTCCACGGCCCGTGTCGGTCCGTAGTTGCACACCAGATTGCGCGCGGCCAGCGTCAAGAAGCCCCTCCGCCGACTGCCAGGGCCTCGCCGCAGCGCCCGCAATAGTGTGCGCCGGAGACGTTCAGGTGTTCGCATTCTCCGCATTGGAGCCCCTCGCGGAGCGCCCTTCGAATCTGCTCGATCTCCTCCTCCAGCTCTCTCGACGCACGTTCGACGACCGGATCGCCTCCGCCCGCCCCGCGAGTGCCGAGGTGCTGCAGGGCCTCGCGGGAAAGCTCGGCCTTCAGGAGATCGTAGTCGGTGCCGTCCAGCTTGCCGGTTGCCCGGTCGTACTCGAGATCGCGCAACGCGGTGAGCGCGACCCGCCGCCGGGCGGCCCCTTCGTCAAAATCGTCCACACCGTCGTAGAGGGGTGCGCCGCGCCCCGAAAACACCGGCTCCAGGACGAAGAGCATCACGCCTGCGGCGAGCAGGATGCCGCCGAGGATCACGGTCATTGCGGCGCTACCCGGGTGCTCCGGCCGGAAGCGGGCTGCCGGCCCTTCGGCGGTGTGCGACGCGCGCGCGCTTCGGCGCCGGAGGCCAGAGACCCACCACGGCACCGATCGCCACCAACAGTCCGCCCGCCCAGATCCACGGGACCAGCGGCAGCGCCTTGACCTCGAAGACCACGCGGTCGGCGCCGCTGTCGAGGTCCACATCCCTCGGGATCACATATAGGTCCTCCAGCAGCGCGCTTATGATCCCCACCTCGGTCGACGCCTGGTCCATGACCGGGTAGAAGCGCCGCTCCGGACGCACGATGTCGACGCGCTCGCCGTTCCGGTACACGGTCATCAGCGCGGTCCAGCGCCAGTCGTTCTCCCGGGCGTCGTCCGCCACGCGGGGACGCGAATGCGACAGACTCTCGTAGACGAGCCGGTACTCGTTGCCGAAGGCGGACCTGATCGTGACCGCCTCGCCGGGCGCCAGCTCCTGCACCACCGCCGTATCGAAGGCCGCGCCGGCCAGGCCCGTGAAAACAACGACGACACCCGCGTGCACGACGTAACCCCCCCAGCGGCGCCGGTTCCGCTTCACCAGGCTGGCAAATGCGCGCATCACCCCTTCTCCCGCGATGCGCGCGCGGGCCTTCGTCCCCTTCCAGAACTCGGTGACGACAATCGTCATTACGAAGGCGGCGATCGCGAAGGTGGCGAGCGCCATGCCGTGCCGCACTCCGGTCACGAGAAGGGCCGCGAGCGTGAGGGCGGCCGCCGAGAGCGGAAGCGTGAAGTTCCTGCGCAGGTTGCGCGGTGACGCCCGCCGCCACGCGATCACGGGCCCGATTCCCATGAGCGTCAGGAGGAGCAGGCCGATGGGGATGTTCACCCGGTTGTAGAAGGGGGGACCGACGTTGATCTTCTGGTTGAACAGACCTTCGGTGATGAGCGGGAAGAGCGTTCCCCACGCGACCGCGAAGGTGACGCCGAGCAGAAGCAGATTGTTGAAGAGGAACGCGGACTCCCGCGACAGGAACGACTGGATCTGGTTCTCCGACCGGAGGGACGGGAGCCGGTGGACGATCAGCAGGATCGAGAACGCGGCCAGCCCACCCATGAAGCCCAGGAAGATGTATGCGATGCGCAGGTTCTGGGCGAAGCTGTGCACCGATTCGATGAGCCCCGAGCGGGTCAGGAAGGTGGCGAAGAGGGTCAGTAGGAAGGTGGTCACCACGAGGCCCATGTTCCACACCTTCAGCATCCCCCGGTTCTCCTGGATCTGGATCGAGTGGAGGAAGGCGGTTGCGGTCAGCCAGGGCAGCAGCGACGCGTTTTCCACCGGATCCCAGAACCAGTAGCCGCCCCAGCCCAGCTCCTCGTAGGCCCACCGCATCCCGAAGATGATCCCGATGGTCAGGAAGAACCAGCTGAGGAGGATCCAGCGGCGGGTGACCGCGATCCAGCGCGAGTCGAGCCGGCCTGTCAGCAGCGCCGAAACCGCGAACGCGAAAGGAACCGCGAAGGATGTGAAGCCGAGGTAGAGCGTGGGCGGATGGATGGTCATCCAGTAGTTCTGCAGCTGGGGATTGAGGCCGCGGCCGTTGGCGGGGGTGAATCCCATCCTCTCGAAGGGGTTCACGTCCGCGAAGAGCAGGACCATGACCAGGAAGGAGAGCAGCCCGAGGAGCGTGCCACTGACATACGGCATGAATTCGCGGTTGCGCCTTCGGTTGCGGAAGACCGCGATCGATGCGAAGACCGACAGCAGCAGCGTCCAGAAGAGCAGCGATCCGCGCTGCCCGGCCCAGAGCCCGGCCACCTTGAAGTAGGTGTCGAGTTCTCGGTTGGAGTAGTTGGCGACGTAGTAGTAGTCGTACCGGTTGCCCAGGAAAGCGGCGATGATCCCCAGCGAGGCCACGACCAGCAGGAAGGTGAGCACATGAACCGTCCGCTCACCGCTTAGGACCAGGTCGCCCCTTCCGGCCCGGCCCCCGGCAAACGACACGATGGCGCCCCAGAGGGCGACGGGAAGGGCGATCCACAGGGCGATCTCGCCCAGGACCGTCACGCCGCCAACTCCTCCTCCGCCGCCTCGTAGCGGCTTCCGCACTTGGTGAGGACGGTGTGCGCAACGAATACGCCGTCGGTCCCGTAGGTGCCCTCCAGCACGACCTCGGCGGTGTCGTTGAAGGTGTCCGGGAGGACGTCTTCATACACCACCGTGAAGAGGACCTCCGGGCGTTCGAGGTCGGCGACCACGAACCGGTGGGTGCCGGTGCCTCCCGCGCCCCGCTCCCACGATCCCTCGACGACCCGTCCGCTGACCTTGACTCCCACCTCATGGAAGGTCGGATCCTCGTCGACCCGCGCCATCAGCTCGACAGGGGTGAGATAGTACACCATGCTGTCGCTGATTCCGGTCCACATCAGCCAGGCCACTACCGCGGCGACCCCGACCAGTCCCACGAAAAAGCGTCCGTTTTTCATCGCGGATTCTCACTCCGGGTTTGTTCCGGCGACCTGCACCCGCCGGGCGTGGCCCGCCATTCGGCGTCCGGATCCGCACCGCCACCGCTGTTCAACCGCCGCCTTCGTGCGCGGACCAGGACAGGCTCTCTAATCTAAGGCACCCCCGGCCCCGGGGGACAGTCCGGACGCCGCCAGGGTTCCATCGACCGCGCGCTTCCAGCCGGCGACCAGTTCGTCCCGCTCCGCCGTTTCGATCCCCGGGGCGAAGGCGTTCCCACTGGAGAAGGCCCTCGAGAAGTCTTCGGGAGAGCGCCACACGCCCGCGCTCAGGCCTGCCAGTCCGGCCGCCCCCAGCGCCGTGGTTTCGACCATGGCGGGCCTGCGTACGGAGGTCCCCAGGACTCCGGCCAGGAACTCCAGCAGCCAGTCGTTCCGCGCCGCCCCCCCGTCCACCCTGAGCGCCGTGACACCTACTCCGGAGTCACGCTCCATGGCTTGGAGCACGTCCCTCGTACCGTAGGCCATGGCCTCGAGCGCCGCCCGCACGAGGTGGGCCCGGCTGGTGCCCCGCGTCAGGCCGGTGATCGTGCCCCGTGCCTCGGGTTGCCACCAGGGAGCGCCCAGTCCGGTGAAGGCGGGGACCAGGTAGACGCCGGCGTTGCCGGACAGCGACCGGGCCATCTCTTCGCTGTCGGCGGCATCCGCGAGCAGCCCGAGGCCGTCCCGCAGCCACTGGATCGCCGCTCCGGCTATGAAGATCGATCCTTCCAGGGCGAAGGCGGGGCCGCCGGTGGCGTTGCAGGCGGCCGTCGTCAGAAGGCCGTGGCGGGATGTGACGCGCTCGGTTCCGGTGTTGAAGAGGAGGAACGCGCCGGTCCCGTAGGTGCATTTGCCGGTGCCCGCCTCCCAGCAGCCCTGGCCGTAGAGGGCCGCCTGCTGGTCGCCGGCCACCCCGCCGATGGGAATCTCGGCGCCCAGCACCTCCCCGCGAGCGACCCCGAAGTCCCCCGCACTCGGGCGGACCCGGGGCAGGATGCGCCGCGGCACCCCCATGATCCCGAGGAGCTGGTCGTGCCAGTCCCCCTCCTGGAGGTCGTAGAGGAGAGTACGCGACGCGTTGGTGGGATCGGTGGCGTGCACCCGGCCGCCCGTGAGGCGTGCCACCAGCCAGCTGTCAATGGTGCCGGCCGCCAGCTCGCCGGCCTCGGCGCGGGCCGCCAGCTCCGAATCGCTCTCGAAGAGCCAGCGCAGCTTGGTGCCCGAGAAGTAGGGATCGAGGAGCAGCCCGGTGCGGCTCCGAACCATCTCCTCGTGGCCCGCCTCCCGGAGATGACGGCAGAGCCCGGAGGTGCGGCGGTCCTGCCAGACGATCGCGCGGTGGAGGGGCCGGAGCGTTACGGGATCCCACACCACGACGGTCTCCCGCTGGTTGGTCACGCCCAGCGACTGGACCTCGGTCCCCGCGGCGGCGAGCGCCTCCCGGGCAACCCGCACGGTCACGGTCCAGATCTCCTCCGCGTCGTGCTCCACCCACCCGGGTTGCGGGAAGTGCTGCGTGAATTCCGAGTACGCACGGCTCAGCACCCGGCCGTCCGCCGAGATTACGAGCGCGGCCGACCCGGTCGTGCCCTGGTCGATCGCCAACACCGCTCCCCAGCTCATTGCCGCGGCGCTCCGGTGCAGGACGCAGCACCCCGGTGCAGATTGCGGCAACTCGGATGAGTCATCGCGCGACCACCCCTTCCCCCGGCCGGTACTCCAGCCCCAGCCCGGGCAGCAGTGTGACGAATTCGGCTACCGACAGCCCGACCACCGTGAAGTAGTCGCCCTCGATCTCCCTGACCAGGGCGGAACCGTATCCTTGAATCCCGTACGCGCCGGCCTTGTCCAGAGGTTCCCCCGTTTCCACATAGCGATCGATGAGCTCCCGCCCGAGGTCGCGGAAGACCACCCGGGCCGTGGCGACCCCGGACGCAATCCGCTCTCCCCGGGCCAATGCCAGACCAGAGTACACCGTGTGCGCCGTCCCGGACAGCGCGGCAAGCATGGCAGCGGCGTCCGCGGGGCCGGAGGGCTTCTCCAGCACGCGCCCCTGCAGGACCACGATCGTGTCACCCGCGACGGTCAGCGCGCCCGGGTGGGCGGGCATCGCCGCCCGGGCCTTCTCGCGCGACAGCCGCTCCACGTACCGGCGCGGAGACTCCCCGGAAAGCCGCCGCTCCTCCACCCCGGCGGGCGCGACGGTGAACGTGATCCGCAGCATGGCCAGCACCTCGGCGCGCCGGGGAGAGGCCGATGCCAGCACCACGGGGACGCTCACGCCGGCACTACCGCTCGATCACCAGCGTTACCGGGCCGTCGTTGACCAGCGCGACCTCCATCAGGGCACCGAAACGCCCGGACTGTACCGCCCCGGGCATGAGTCCCCGCAGCGCCGCCACGAATTCTTCGTAGAGCGGGATGGCGACTTCGGGCCGGGCCGCGCGGATGAACGACGGCCGGCGCCCCTTCGCGGCATCCCCGTAGAGAGTGAACTGCGAGACCGCCAGCACTTCGCCGGAGATGTCGAGCAGCGACCGGTTCATGCGTCCGGCGGCGTCGTTGAAGATGCGCAGATTCACCACCTTGTCGGCCATCCAGCGGGCTGCGGCCGGGTCGTCGCCCGCCGTGAACCCCACCAGTACCACCAGCCCGGGGCCGATCGCGCCGAGGGTCTCGCCCTCCGAGGTGACGGAGGCCTCGCTCACCCGCTGCACAAGGGTCCTCACCCGCCGCTCACTCCACCGTAACCGACTTGGCGAGGTTGCGCGGCTGGTCCACGTCGCAGCCTCGCATCACTGCCGTGTGATACGCCAGCAGCTGAAGCGGAACGGCCGCGAGCACGGGCATGAGCGCGGGCACGGTGGACGGGACCACGATGACATCGTCCACCCGGTCCGCGATTTCGTCCCTGCGGTCGTTGACCACCGCGATCACCCGGCCGCGGCGCGCCCGCACCTCCTCGATGTTCGAAAGCGTCTTGGCGTAGACGCCGTCTCGCGGCGCCAGCACGACCACCGGCATGTTCTCGTCGATCAGCGCAATGGGCCCGTGCTTCATCTCCGCAGCAGGGTAACCCTCTGCATGGATGTAACTTACCTCTTTCAACTTGAGAGCTCCCTCGAGGGCCACCGGAAACTGGTAGCCGCGACCGAGATAGAGGAAGTTCGGCGCATCCCGGTAGGTGCGGGCCAGCTCCTTCACGTGCCGGTCCACCTTCAACACCTCCTCCACCTGGTCCGGCAGCCCTGCAAGCGCCCGCACCAGCCGGCGTCCCTCGAGGATCGACATGTTCCTGCGCCGCGCCAGATAGAGGGTGAACAGGGCGAGCGCTACGACCTGGCTGGTAAACGCCTTGGTGGAGGCCACGCCGATCTCCGGTCCGGCGTGCAGGTACATGCCGAAGTCGGTCTCGGCGGCGATGGTGGAACCGACGACGTTGACGATCCCCATGATCGGGCAGCCGCGTCGCTTCGCTTCCCTGAGCGCGGCCAGGGTGTCTGCGGTTTCGCCCGACTGGCTGACGCCCATGACCAGGGTGGTCGGCGCCAGCACGGCGTTGCGGTAGCGGAACTCCGACGCGTATTCGACCGTCACGGGAATCCTGGCCATCTCCTCGATCATGCGGGCCCCGATCAGCCCCGCATGCCAACTCGTCCCGCAGGCGGTGACGACAATCCGGTCGACCGCCGCCAGCTTCCGGTCCGACATGGTGATCCCGCCCAGCCGCGCGGTGCCCTCCTCCTCGAGGAGCCGCCCCCGCATGACGTCGCGCAACGAGGACGGCTGTTCAAGGATCTCCTTGTACATGTAGTGGTCGTAGCCGCCCTTCCCTATCGTCTCCGCGTCCCAGGTGACGATGTGGAAACCGCGGCTGACCGCGCGTCTGGCCGGATCGAAGGTGCGGTAGCCTTCACGGCTCAGGACCGCGGAATCGCCGTCGCGCAGCCGCGCGACCTTCTGCGTGTGCGCGACGACCGCAGCCGCGTCGGAGGCCACGAAGTACTCGTCGTTCGGGCCGATGCCCAGGAGAACCGGGCTGCCGTTCCGGGCTACCACGATCTTCCCCGGATCACGGGCACTGACGACGGCGATGCCGTAGGTCCCCTCGATCCTCGCCAGCGCTCCGGCCACGGCGTCCTCAAGACGGTCGCACTCGCGAAAGGCCAGGTCGATGAGGTGCACGAGCACCTCCGTGTCGGTCTCGCTGCGGAATCGGTAGCCCAGGTCGCGGAGCAGAGGGCGCTGGCGGGCCGCGCTCTCGATGATGCCGTTGTGGACCAGGGCGATGTCGTCCGAGGGCGAGACGTGCGGGTGGGCGTTCAACTGATTGGGGATGCCGTGCGTCGCCCAGCGGGTGTGTGCGATCCCGCAGGTGCCGTCGGGAAAGCGCCCGTTCAGCGCGTCTTCCAGCTCCGCGATCTTTCCCGGGCGCTTCTCGACCGCCAGACCCGGGCCGCCGGTCACGATCGCCAGCCCGGCCGAATCGTAGCCCCGGTACTCCAGGCGCTTGAGCCCCTCCAGCAGGATCGGGCCGGCCGGACGCTGGCCGATATAGCCGATGATGCCGCACATCAGCCGGGCGCCCCACCCGCCGCGATGCAGGAGTTCAGTATCCCTCGCGCCCGGTCCACCAGCGACTGTGCCGGCGGCGGCTCGGGTGCCTCCGCGATCAGGCGCACCACGGGCTCGGTGCCCGATGGCCGCACATGCAGCCACGCGCCTCTGGCGGGCCACTCGATCCGAAAGCCGTCGGAGGCGTCACGCGCGCCCGGCGGCAATTGCTCCGCCAGGGCCGTGTATGCCTCCGCGAGCGCCTCCCGGGGGAAGGCGGCCTTCTCCTTCACAATCGTGTAGGAGGGGAGCGTGGCCACCCGTTCCGACAGCGGGACCCCGGGCTCGTCGGCAAGGTACTGGAGCAGCAGCGCCGCCCCGGCCGGCGCGTCGCGGGTGTGGTGGAGCGCGGGGACGATCACCCCCCCATTCCCCTCCCCCCCCACCACCGCCCCCTCGGCGGCCATCCTCACCACCACGTTGATTTCGCCCACCGGCGCCCTCGCCACACGGCACCCGTGCCCGCGCGCAACGTCCTCCACCACCCGGCTCGTCGACAGGTTGGTCACCACGCGGCCGCGCTCGCGCCGCAGCACCACGTCCGCCGCCAGCGCGAGCGTGAGATCCTCGCCCAGCGCGCGCCCCCGCTCATCGACCAGCGACAGCCGGTCGGCGTCCGGATCCACCGCCAACCCGATCCGGGCCCCACTCCCGCGCACGAGTTCACCCAGAGCGGCCAGGTTCTTCGCGGTGGGTTCCGGGTCGCGGTGGAACCTCCCGTGCGGATCCAGCCCGATCGCGTGCACCTCGCACCCCAGCCGCTCCAGAAGATCCTGCAGCACGACCCCCCCGGCGCCGTTGACGCAGTCCAGCGCCACCCGCATCCGCTCCCGGCGGACCCCTTCGACATCAACGAACGGCAGCCCCAGGATCCGCTCCACGTGACGTCCGGGCGCGCCTGCATCCCGGTCCACCCGTGGAATTGCGTCCCAAGCCGCCCGCGCCGGATCCTCCTCCCTCACCCGTTCCTGGAAGCGAATCATCCGCTCGGGCGGAAGGAAGGCGCCCCCGCGCGCGGCGAACTTGAGCGCGTTCCACTCGGCAGCGTTGTGGCTGGCGGTCACGGCGATCCCCCCCGCCGCGCCCGCGTCCTTCACCGCGAGCATCAGCGTCGGCGTGGGTACGACACCGAGCTCCACCACCCTGCACCCCGCCGAGAGCAGCCCCGCCACCGCCGCCCGCATCAGCATCGGCCCCGAGGTGCGCGAATCGCGCCCCACGATCACCGTGTCCCCGTCCCCCTCGTCCCGCAGGAAGGCTCCGTACGCGGCCCCCAGGCCCGCCACCAGTTCGGGGGTGAGCGACGGGCCCACGCGCCCCCGAAAACCGGAGACGCTCACCATGAGGTCGGCGGGGAGACGGATCGGCATGCTGGCGGAGTCGGGTCGGAGGTGAGGCGGCGATCGCGCAGGGAGGCGCGGACGCGCGGCACCCCTGGCTCGCCCGGAAAGTTAGCACAGCCCCCGCAGCGGCGCGTTCGCGGAATACCCCCACCACAGGCACCCCCGGGATCCGCCCGGGTCGTTGTGCCGGCCGATGCGTTGCGTGGCCCCATGCTATATTCAGACCGGCCACGCCGCGGCGGGCCACACCGGCCCAACCGGCCGGCCACCCCATCATCCACAGGAGCGCCGCCTTTGTCCGATCCGTCGCGGAGTGAACCGGTACCCGAGACCCGGGCAGGCCGTTTCGACACCCTCTGCGTACACGCCGGGCAGTCCCCCGAACCGGTCACCGGCGCGATCACGACGCCAATCTTCCAGACGTCCACCTACGTCCAGGATGGCATCGGGCGGCACCGGGGCTACGAGTACGCGCGCCTCCAGAACCCCACCCGGGAAGCCTCCGAGGCCAACATCGCGGCGCTGGAGGGCGGCCGTCACGGAATCGCGTTTTCCAGCGGCCTCGCGGCCATCGAGTGCCTCGCCAAGGCAGTCGCCGCCGGCGGACACATCGTCAGCGAGGAGAACACCTACGGCGGCACCACCCGGATGTTCACGCAGATCCTGTCCCGTCTCGGGATCGGGGTGACGCTGGTGGACACCCGCGATCCCGGCGCGGTGGAGGCCGCAATCCGCCCGGATACCCTTCTGATCCACCTCGAGACGCCCTCGAACCCGCTGATGCGCATCGCCGATGTGGAGGCGGTGGCGGGGATCGCGCGGCGGCGCGGCATCCGCCTCTGCGTGGACAGCACCTTCGCGTCGCCCGGCAACCAGCGGCCGCTCTGCCTCGGTGCCGATGTGGCCATGCATTCGACCACGAAGTACATCAGCGGCCATTCGGACGTGCTCGGCGGCATCCTCGTTGTCAACGACGACGCCCTGGCCGACGAACTCCACTTCGTGCGCAAATCGACCGGTCCCCTGCCCGGCCCCATGGACTCCTGGCTGACGCTGCGCGGCACGCGCACCCTGCACCTGCGCATGGAGCGCCACAACCGCAACGGGATGCGGGTCGCCGAGTTCCTCGAGTCCCACCCGGCTGCGCGGGCTGTGCACTACCCGGGGCTGCCGTCGCATCCCGGCCACGAACTGGCGCGCCGCCAGATGACCGGCTTCTCCGGGATGCTCTCGGCCGAGTTTTCGCAAGCGGACGCGAAGCGGCTGGTGGAGCGCACCCGCCTCTTCCGCCTCGCCGAGAGCCTGGGCGGGGTGGAATCGATGATCTCGATCCCCTCGGTGATGACCCACGCGTCGGTTCCCGAAGAGGCGCGCCTGCGCATGGGGATCACAAACGGCCTGGTGCGGTTCTCCGTGGGGATCGAGGACGGAAGGGACCTCGTCGAGGATCTGGAGCAGGCGCTTCGCAACATTGAATAGGAACATGACATGACCGACTACGACTTCTCCGATTCAGGCGGCTGGGGAGGCGGCGAAGGCCCCGGCGGAGGTTCCGGCACGGGCACCGGCGGCAAGCGGGTCCTCACGGACATCTCTTCGCGTGTCTGGGAGCACCCCGCGGACAGAGCGGCTCTGGCCGCGCTGAGGAAGCTTCCCCTCTTCGACCAGGTCCTCCGCGCCCTCTTCGGCTTCTTCGGCGAAAAGCCGGTCCGGCTCGCCTTCCAGGCGAACGCCGTACGCGTGGGCCCCAACCAGTTCCCGCACCTGTGGGAGCTGTACGAGGACGTCTGCGATACCCTGGACGCCCCGGAACGCTACCCCCTCTTCGTGGCGCAGAATCCGGTCGTCAACGCCGGTGCGTACGGGATGGACAAGCCGTTCATCATCCTCAACTCCGGCTCGCTCGCGCTGCTGGACGACCGGCAGATCTCCTATGTGATGGGGCACGAAGTCGGGCACGTGATGAGCGACCACGTCCTCTACCGGACGATGACCGAACTGCTCATCGAGCTGGCCAAGCTGGGCTTTCCGATCGTGGGGCTGGCGGCCCGGGCGATCCTCGTCGGCCTGCTGGAATGGTCCCGGAAGAGCGAACTTTCGGCCGACCGGGCCGGCCTGCTGGCCATCCAGGATCCGGATGTGGTGCTCTCCTCGATGCTCAAGATGGCCGGCGGCGGTTCGGACGAGCAGACATCGCTGCCCGAGTTCATCCGCCAGGCGGAGGAATACCGGGAGTCCGGCGATCTCGCCGACCAGGTGTTCAAGGTGCTGAACGTGATCATGGAGACGCACCCCTTCTGGGTCCTCCGGGTCTCGGAGCTGCGCGCCTGGATCGAGTCCGGCGCGTACGACCGGGTGCTCAGAGGCGAGTACCAGCGCCGGGGCGAACCCGATCCGGCGTACGCGGAGGACCTCTCCGAGGCCGCCAACGCCTATGGCAAGGGCGCAAAGGAGGTGCTCGACCAGATGGCCGGTGCGGCCAAGCGGGTCGGCGAGAGCTTCCTGGACAACTTCAGGCGGTGACCGTGCCTGCACTCACCGGAGCCGGAGACGCACGATGCGCATCCTGATCGCGGGCAACGGCGGGCGCGAACACGCGCTGCTGTGGAAGCTCCGCCGCGACGCCCCCGGCGCGTCGTTCTTCGCGACGCTGCCGAACGGCGGGATGGCGCCGCACTGCACCGGTGTGGCCATCTCGCCCACGGACGTGGTGGCGCTTGCCGGGTGGGCGACCGCCAACCGGATCGATCTCGTCGTGGTCGGCCCCGAGACGCCGCTCGCCGCCGGGCTGGCGGACCGGCTCAGGGGCGCCGGGATCCCCGTCTTCGGCCCCTCGGCCGCCGCCGCGAGGATCGAGTCCAGCAAGGCGTTCGCCAAGGACCTGATGGCGGGGGCCGGGGTTCCGACCGCGGCCTACGAGGTGCATACGGACGCGGGTGAGGCCGCGGCCTGCATCGAGGAGATGGGAGCCCCGATCGTGGTCAAGGCGTCGGGGCTGGCGGCCGGCAAGGGAGCGGTGGTGTGCAGCACGGTCGCCGAGGCGGTGGCCACGGCCCGGGAGATGTTCTCGGGGGCCTTCGGGGAGGCCGGCCAGCGGGTCGTGATCGAAGAATACATGGTGGGGGAGGAGCTCTCGGTCTTCTGCCTCGCCCACGGGGAGGACTTCGTGCCCCTCCTCGCGTCGCAGGACCACAAGAGGATCGGCGAGGGCGACACGGGGCCGAACACCGGCGGGATGGGGGCTTACGCCCCGGTCGGGTTCGTTACCGATGCGCTGGTGCAGGAGGTGGGAGAGCGGATCGTGACCCCGGTGCTGCGGACGCTGGCGGAAGGTGGGAGCCCCTTCAGCGGACTTCTCTATGCGGGGCTCATGATCACCGGCGACGGCCCCCGGGTCGTCGAGTTCAACTGTCGCTTCGGCGATCCCGAAACCCAGGCGGTGCTCCCCCTGCTCTCATCGTCCCTTCTGGAGCCGATGTTCGCGGTGGCGGAGGGCTCGGGGCTCTCGGGGTACGTGCCGGCCTTCGTGGAGGCGGCGGCCGTGACCACGGTGCTGGCCGCCGACGGGTATCCGGGCGCGTACCGGAAGGGAGCACCCGTCTCGATCCCGTCCCTTCCCGACGCGGTTCACGTATTTCACGCCGGCACCTCGCTCGAGGCCGGCCGGCTGGTCACCTCCGGCGGACGCGTCCTGGCCGTGACGGCGGTCGACCGGGACTTCGGCCGTGCGCGGGAGGCCAGCCGCGATGCGGCGGCGGCCATCACCTTCGAGGGATGCCGGTTCCGCGGAGACATCGGATGGCGGGAGGCCGGGCGGCGCACCTGACGGAATGGCAGGATATCCTTTTTAACCAGGCACAAACGGATTGGAGGAGCAGCGTTGATAGTTACAACGACGAATTCGGTGGAGGGATCCCGCATCGGCGAATACCTGGGCATTGTCACCGGGGAAGCCATCATCGGCGCCAACATCGTCAAGGACTTCCTGGCCGGGATCCGGGACATTGTCGGTGGCCGTTCGGGCGCCTACGAGAAGGCCCTGCGCACGGCCCGCGAGGAAGCGCTCCGCGATATGGCGCACGAGGCGCGTGCCCGCGGCGCCGACGCGATCATCGGGGTGGACCTGGACTACGAAGTGCTGGGAACCGGCAACGGCATGCTCATGGTGACCACGAGCGGCACCGCGGTGGCACTGGAATAGTGTCCCGGACCCGTGCCCGAACTGCCTGAGGCCGAGACGATCGCGCGGGGGCTGGCCGGAGTCCTTCCGGGAAGGGTCATCCGCGGCGTCACCGTGCTGCGGGAGGACGTCGTGGCCGGAAAGACCATGCAATTCGGCGCCTCGCTGAAGGGGAGGCGGTTCCGCGAGGTCGGCAGAAGAGGCAAGAACGTGATCCTGGTCCTGGACGACGGAGCCCGGGTGGTGATCAACCTCGGGATGACCGGGCGTCTTGTGCCGGGAGCCGGCCCGGCGCCGCCCGCGGCGTCGACGCACCCGGCGGTCCTCTTCCACCTCGAGGGCGGCGGATGCGTGGTCTACGACGACGTCCGGCGCTTCGGACGGCTCCGGCGGCTCTCACCGGGCGAGTGGACCCGCTGGTCCCGGCGGCTGGGACCGGAACCTCTATCCCGCTCCTTCACGGGACGGCGGCTGCACGCGATCCTGTCCGGGTCGCGCTCGCCGGTGCGCTCGCTCCTGCTCGACCAGCGCAAGATCGCCGGCGCCGGGAACATCTACGCGGTCGAGGCGCTCTGGTTCGCGCGCATCCATCCGCGCACGCCCGCCAACGAAGTGGGAGACGGCGCCGCAATCCGGCTTCACCGTGCGCTCAGGCGCGTCCTCCGCGCCGCGGTGGACGCCGGCGGCACCACACTGCGAAACTACCGCGCCCCCGACGGAAACGAGGGGCGGTTCAGGCGGCGGCTTCACGCCTACGGCAGGGAGGGTCGGCCCTGCTTCCGCTGCCGGACCCCGATCGAGCGCATCGTCTTCGGGGGCCGCTCCGCATTCTGCTGCCCGCGGTGCCAGCCATGCTGAGGCGCCGGCTGCAACCCACCCGCCCCCCGGCCGCGGCCCGCACGTTCGCCCCTGCGCGCTCCATCGCCGGGACGCTCATCCTCGCCACCGCAGTCACGCTGGGCCGGTGGGCTGGCCTGGCTGCCCAGGAGCCCCCCACCCGGCCCATCCCGGGCACGCAGCTCCCCGTCGTCACCCACACCCTGGACAACGGGATGACCTTCCTCATCCTGGAACGCCCCCAGTCCCCCACCGCCGCGCTGGTCGTCCACTACCCCGTCGGCTCGGTCAACGAGCATCTCGGCCGGACCGGGATCGCCCACGTGGTGGAGCACCTGCTCTTCAAGGGCTCCCACGAGATCGGCACCAGCAACCGCGCCCTGGAAGCACCCCTCCTGGACGCGATCGACGCGGTGCGCGATTCGATGGTCGCGGAGATGGGGGGGTCCCGTCCCGACACCGCGGCCATCCGGCGCTTCCGCACGCGCGTCACGACGCTGGAAGACAGCGCGCGCGCCTACGTGCGTTCGAACGAATACGACCACATCCTCACCTCGGAGGGTGCGCAGGGCCTCAACGCCACCACCTCCCACGAGGCCACGCGCTACTTCGTCGAAGTGCCCGCCAACCGGATCGAACTCTGGTTCGCCCTCGAGTCCGACCGCATGGCGAACCCCGTCTTCCGCGAGTTCTTCACCGAGCTCGACGTGGTGAAGGAGGAGCGCCGCATGCGGCTGGAGACGAGTCCGGGCGGCATTCTCGAGACCGCCTTCCTGGCCACGGCGTTCCAGGTGCATCCCTACGGCGTTCCCGTGATCGGCCATGCGGCCGACCTGGACGTGCTCACCCGACCCCAGGCCGAGGAGTATTTTCGCGACTACTATGGGGCCGCCAACGCCGTGGCCGCGATCGTCGGCGACGTGGACGCGGCCCAGGTGATCCGCCTGGCAGAGGAGTACTTCGCCCCGGTGCCTGCCGGCCGGCCGGCCCCGCCGGCGCTGGCACGCGAGCCGGTGCAGCGCGGCGAGCGCCGCATCACGGTCGAATTCGATGCCGAGCCCCGGCTGCTGATGGGCTGGCGGGCCGTGTCGGCGCTTCACGAGGACGCGCCCGCGCTCACGATGCTGGCCTCCGTGCTCACCGGCGGGCGCACCACCCGTCTTTACCGCCGGTTGATTGCCGAGGACCGTTCGGCGATCCAGGTCGCCGCCTATCTGGGGCCCGGATCGCTGCATCCCGGGCTCTTCATGATTTCGGCCGTCCCCCGTGCGCCGCACACGACCGAAGAGATCGAACGCGCAATCATGGAGGAGATCGAGGCCATGCGTGACGCGCCCCCCGAGCCGCAGGCACTGGCCCGCATCCAGAACCAGTACCGCGCGGGCGAGTTCCGCAGGCTGTCCTCCAATCTGCAGCTCGCCATGCAGATCGCGGAGTCGGAGGCGTCCTTCGGGGACTGGAGGGAGACCTTCCGTCTCTCGCGGCGCCTCGCCGAGGTGACGCCCGAGGACGTGCAGCGGGTGGCGAGGACCTACCTGATCCCGAGCACCCGGACGGTCGCGGTCATGGCGCGGGAGGGATCCCGGTGAATCACGCCCTCCGGCTGGCGGCTGCCGTGCTGCTGGCGGCCCCCATGTTGGCCCACGCCCAGGAAGGGCCGGTGCGGGAGAGGATCGCCGCGATGCGCTTCCCGGAGATCCGCTTTACCCCGATCGAGCCGGAGTCCCACACGATCCGGGGCGTCCCCGTCTACTTTTTCCAGGACACCGAACTCCCCCTCGTCACCTTCTACGCCACCTTCGATGGCGGGGTGAGGAACCTCACCCGCGAGCACCTGGCGGCGGGCTCCGCCCTCCCGAACCTGCTGCGCACCGGCGGCACCGCCGGCCTTCCCCCCGACTCCGTAGACGAGCGCATCGAACTCCTGGGGCTGGCGATGAGCTTCGGACAGGGAGGCGGCAGCGCTTCTTCCTGGGTGAACTCCCTGTCCGAGCACATGGACGAGGCGGTTCGGCTCTGGGCATCGATGCTCCGCACGCCGCGCTTCGACTCGGCGCAGGTGGAGCGCTGGCGCGGCACCGAACTGGAGCGGGTGCGTCGCGGCCGCGACGACCCGGGAACGGTGGCCTTCAGCCGCTTCAACCACATCATGTACGGCGATCACCCCGTCGGCTGGGAGATGGACGACGCGGACCTGGAGCCGGCCGATCTGGCCCCGGAGAAGCTGCGCCACGTGCACGGGGCGATCATCTGCCCGGACAACATGGTGCTCGGCGTCACCGGAGACGTGACGTGGCAGCAGGCATCCGCACTGATCGAGGAGGCGCTGGACGGCTGGCCGCCCTGCTCGGGCGCACTCCTCGAAGATCCCGTCCCGAGGATCCGCGAGGAGCCCGGCGTCTTCGTCATTCACCGCGAGATCGAGCAGAGCGTGATCGTCATGGCCCACCCTTCCCGCCTGCGCCAGGGGGACAACCCCGAGTACTTCGCGTCACGGGTCGCAAACGCGATCCTGGGAGCTTCGGGCTTCTCAAGCCGCCTCATGGCCGGCGTGCGGACCCGGGAGGGCCTCGCCTACGGCGCGTCGTCGCTCTGGACCACCTCCAGCCGGAACGACGGCCTGGTGGGCGCACTGACCCGCACCCGCCCGGAGACCACCCTGGAAGCGACCCGGCTCATCCTCGCCACCTTCGACTCCATGCGCGCCGCGCCGCCCACCGAGGAAGAGGTCGCGCTGACGATAGACGAGACCGTCAACGGCTTCGTGTTCAACTTCCGCACCCCGCTCCAGGTCATATCGCGCGGGATGGCCTACAGGGCGCTGGGGCTGCCTGACGACTGGCTCGAGCGGTATCTGCGCGGCATCCAGCGAGTCACGCCCCGCGCGGTCCAGGAGGTCTTCCGGCGCGAAGTCGACCCGGACCGCATGACCATCCTCCTCGTCGGCGACACCACCCGCTTCGACGGCTCGCCCTCGGAACTCGGCACGGTCACCGTCCTGGACGAAGGGCCGGCCGGCCCTTCCCCTACCCCTTCACCCCGACGTGGATCGCCGCGATCCCCCCGGTGAGCAGGAACCAGTCGACCCTGGTGAAGCCCGCCTCCCGGATGAGCTCCGCCAGCCGCCGCGGCCCCGGGAAGCCCTCCACCGACTTCGGCAGATAGCTGTACGCCCACGAATGCCCCGAGATCAGCCTTCCCGCACGGGGCAGGATGTGGTTGAAGTACAGCAGGTAGGCAGCGCGCATCAGCCTCCGCGGCGGCACGGAGAACTCGAGCACCACGAACCGCCCGCCCGGCTCGAGCACCCGGCACGCTTCGCGAAGGCCGGAAGCGAGATCGGACAGGTTGCGTACTCCGAATCCCACCGTGATCCCTGCGAAGGTGCGGTCCGCGAAGGGGAGACGCTGTGTGTCGCCGCACACTGGCAGCACCGGATGGGCGTGAATCTTGCCCATGCCGCGGGCCAGCATGGGAAGTGCGAAGTCCGCGGCCAGAACCGTTCCCTCGAACCCGCGCCGCGCGGCCAGTTCGACCGCAAGATCGAAGGTGCCGGTGCACAGATCGAGGTAGGCGCCTTCCGGCGCGGTCTCCCATCCGAGCTCGCGGATCGCGCGCCTGCGCCACCTCCGGTCGACGTTCAGGCTCAGGAGGTGGTTGAGCAGATCATAGCGGGGCGCAATCTCGCTGAAAAGCGTCCGGACCTGCTCGGCCCGGCTCCGGCCGGCAGCCGGTTCCGCTTCCCGCAGCGCGGCCAAGGTGTCACCTTCTTTCTGTTGACTGGCCTTGTGACCCGTCGCGGACATGGGCTGGCGACTCGAATCTGATGGAGGATTGCGGAACCCCCGTAAGCTAGACGGGCCTGCGATTTGTTCCAGTGCGGGCCGGCATCCACTGCGCGAACAGGGGGCGTCCGACCGGTGCACGGCCGGAACATCCTCAATTGAATCCCAGGGAAGAACGGTGAGGCCTTGGAACAAACCGTTCCGGACAGCACACTCGCCAAGCAGGCTGCCGAGGGACGCCAGAAGGCGTTTCGGGAGCTCCTGAACCGGTACGAAAAACCGGTCTTTTCGCTCGTCTACCGGATGGTGCGCGACCGTGCCCTGGCCGAAGACCTCGCCCAGGAGGCGTTCATCCGGGCATTCAACGCCATCGGCAGCTACAACCCGAGCTACAAGTTTTCGAGCTGGATCTTCAAGATCGCGCACAACCTCACGATCGATCACCTCCGGCGCAAACGGATTAACACGATTTCCATCCATGGATCGCCGCACGCGCTCACCGAGGAGGAACAGGCCCGAACCCGGCCGATCCTGGAATCTGACCTGGAGCGCCCGGACGCCTATGTTGAGAACATGGAGCTCGGAAGCCAGATCGAAGCGGCGATCGGGCAGCTGCGGCCCCAGTACCGGACCGCCACGCTCCTCAGGCATGTGGAAGGCTACTCCTACCAGGAGATCGCTGAAATCATGGATGTTCCGCTCGGAACCGTGAAGACCTACATCCATCGCGCCCGTCTGGAACTGAAGGAGGCCCTGGGCCATCTTCTCGATGAGACGGGCGGAGAAGCAGACTGAAACCCTTCGGGAGCGACCGGCGTACTGGCAGACATGATGCGAAAAAGAACCGACAGAGCGATGCCCACCCGAGCGGCACCGGACCGGCTCGATCCGGCCGCGAGCCGACTCTTCGCGTACCTTGACGGGGAGCTGGGCCCGGACGAGCGCGCCGACTTCGAAGCCGCGCTGACCGCCGATCCGCGGCTTGCCGCCGAGGTGCGGGCGTTCCGTTCGCTGATCGCCGCGCTGGGCCGGCTGGCGGCGTTCGCCCCCTCCGCGGACTTCAAGGTTCGGGTGCTGGCAGCCCTCAGAGCGCGCCGCCCGGGCTGGACGCGGGCGTGGCAATGGATCACCGGCGCGGGCCACCCGGCGGTTCGCAACGTGTTCAGCGAACTGCTCGAAGAGGGACTCCCTCCCAGGCAGGCCCGGGCGCTCGCCGCGTTCGTGGCCCGCGATCGCGAGGCCGCGATGGCACTGGCGAGCTGGAGACGCCTGCACCGGCACCTCGGCCGGCTCCCCGTCCTCGCGCCCCGAGAAGGCTTTGCCGAGCGCGTGATGGCGCGGGTGGGAACCGTACCCGTCCCTGTGAGGGCACGCACGGGGGCATGGAGGCGCGTCCTCATGCTGTGGCCCGAGCGCAGGCAGAGACTTGCCGCCGCGGCGGGGATGGCATTCGCGCCCACCGCACTGGTCGCGTCCTTCGCCTACATCCTGGCCGGAATCTTCAGCGATCCCCTGGTGACCCCCGCGAGCGCGGCAGGCTTCCTCTGGAAAAAGGGCGTCGCCGCCGTTTCGGCCCTTGCCGACGGGCTGTTCGGGGGTTGGTCGCCGGGGGCGGCCACGGGGATCGGATCCACGGAATTGCTTGCCGGCGTCCTGCCCGTGGCTCTGCTGTGTCTCCTCGTCCTTGGTGGACTCTCACTGATTTCGGGCAGGATCCTGTACAGGATTTTCGTCAACCAATCGGGAATGGATCGTCGTCATGTACCGGTATAGACATATGGGTCCGGACGCGCCAGGCCGCGGCGTGACCCCGTCCGGCTTCCGGGGGGCGGCACAGCGTCGCTGGCACACCGGACTCGGCGCGGGGCTGCTCTTGCTCTTCTGGGCCCCGGCGGGCTCCTCGCAGCAGCACCAGGTCGTCTCCAGCAGGATCGAGGTGTCCGACGAGGAAGCCTCGCTGTTTCTGGAATTCGCCAACGGCGAGACCCTCACTGTCGGTTTCGCGGACGGGATTGCCAGGCTGAACGGGGAGTCCCTTGGGCAATACACCCCCGGGGGCGCGTCCGATCAGGCCTGGCGGGGCCTGCTCGGCAGCATGGAGTCGCTCCTGGGCGAGCCGCTTGCGCGCGGACTGGACGAGTGGAGTCCGGACCCGGCACTTCCGGAGGCCGACCTGAGCCTTCTGCGGAGCGTCGAAGAAGCGCTGGATGCGGCCTTTGCGGCTGCGGTCCAGGTGCCGCCGTCGCAAGACCCGTCGCCGCCGGTGGCCAGCGAACGGGAAGGCTTGGGCCAGGCCATCGCCATCCTCGGCCGCGGTGCCGATTTCCTGCAGGCCTGGGCAACCGCCGTCGAGGACATGGATCCCGGGGATGCCGTGGTGCGCATCGGCGAGGACTACACGATTCCCGCGGACGCATCGGTCGGCGGCAGCGTTGTCCATGTGGACGGGCTGCTGCAGGTGCGAGGTCACGTGCGCGGCAACGTGGTGGTCATGAACGGCGCCCTGGCGCTGGCAGCCGGCAGCCGGATCGATGGGGACATACGGACCCTGGACTCCGAGGTGGCGGATGCCGGCGTCGTGCTCGGGGGTGAGCGAGTGGACCTG
This sequence comes from Longimicrobiales bacterium, assembly GCA_965116645.1. GTDB lineage: Bacteria > Gemmatimonadota > Gemmatimonadetes > Longimicrobiales > Gaopeijiaceae > Bin94. The sequence continues at coordinate 1,843,365 of OZ220702.1, forward strand.
CGCCGCCGGTTGCAGCAGCAGGAGGAACGGCTTCACAATCGCCTCAGGGACGAGGCCCTCGCCCAGGTTCCGGTCCAGCGGCGCAGCCAGCCGTCGCAGGGGCGTATGTCAACGTATTTCTACCGGGTGCAGGAAGCGGCACAGGGTGTGCTGGGGACGGTCGTGGCCTTCGTCGTGCTCGGCGCGCTGACGTTGCTGCTGTCGGTGCTCGGGGGGCACCGCGTCCGGTCGGTGGTCGGCGAACTCTCCAGCAATCCCATGGGCAGCACGCTGGTGGGCTTCGCAGGCGGGTACGCCGTACTGCCGATCTTCCTGCTGGGCGTCGCCGCGCTTACGGTGACGGTAATCGGAATCCCCGCCCTCCTCATCTGGGTGCCCCTGTTTCCGGTGGTCGTCTGCCTGGCGTTCTTCGCAGGCTTCGTGGGCGCGGCCGAGAACGTGGGGCGATGGGTGCTGGGGCTGGGCGTCGGCTGGCTTGACCGGTTCGATGCCGAGCAGCCCTTCACCGCGAGACTTGCCGGGCTCGCAACCCTCCTCCTCCCCTTCGCGGCGGGCAGCATCTTCATCGCCGTGCCTGTGATCGACTGGATCGCCGGAATCCTGTTCGTCGCGGGGGCGCTCGCCTGCCTGGTGTCCGCCGTCGCCGGCTTCGGAGCCGTGCTCATCACCCGTGGCGGCACCGTGGGGGCGCGCTGGTCCGGCAGCTTCGCTAACGACGACGACCTGGGTGCGGAAGAATGGTCCTCCGGGGAGAAGGCGCCGTGATCCCGGCGCGGCGGGCCTTCCCGGTGCCTTCGGGCCGGTATTGCGGACTGCTTCTGGCCGCCGGACTGGTTGCAGTGGCCGGGGTCGGCGAGCTTCGTGCGCAGCAGCTTCGCGCCCTCACGCATTCCCGCCAGGTCACGGACGAGGAACGCATCGAGGTGGAGGTGATGTACGGAATCGGGCGTCTGAAGGTGCGCCGCGGCCCATCCGGCCTTCTGTACCGGGCCCGGATGCGTTTCGACGAGCGTTTTGCGACCCCGACGACCGACTACCGGTACGGCAGGCTCGAGGTCACGATGGAGATCGAGGACGAATCCGATGACGGCCCCGCGGACACGCCATCGATCGACCTGGAACTCCCGCCGAACGTCCCGATGGACCTGCGGCTCGGCTTCATCGGAGGAGAGGCGGACGTGGATCTGACGGGGATGCCGGTAGAGCGGTTGGCGATGAACATCGGCGCCTCCGAAACCGAACTCCGCATCCGCTCGGCCAACCCGCAGCAAATGGACACCGCCAGGATCAACGTCGGTGTGGCTGACTTCGAGGCGCACGGCCTCGGGAACCTGAACGCGCAGCACGTCTCCGTGAAGGCCGGGCTGGGCCTTGTGGTTCTCGGGCTGGAGGGGGACTGGCCGGAGGACGCACGGCTGTCGATCAACATGGGACTTGGGGGGATGCGAATCCATGTCCCCGAGTCGCTGGGCGTGCGGGTTCGGCACGAGGGGAGCTTTCTGGCATCGATCGACGCGGACGGATTCGAGAGACGCGGGGACGTCTACACGTCGCTCAACTGGAGCCGTGCAGGCCGAAGAATCGAGGTCGACCTGTCGGCGGCGCTGGGCTCCGTCGAATTCATCTGGATCTCCTGACGGTCACCTGGGGTCTTGCGGCGGCACGGACTGGGAATCCGTTACATTTATGGCCGTTGGCATTATCATTATGAGGGCAGTGAAGAGCGATCCACCACCGGGCCGGGCCGGGAAGGCCGGGGACGAACGCCCCGCGGGCCGGTGGCGGTGAACATATCTCTGGAGGGATCATGATCGGGACCCTGCTGACGTTCCTTGCGATGGGAATCCTGAGCATCGTCGTGGTCTGGATCGTGCTCACCGTCGTCGGGGCGATTCTGGGTCTCACCGTGGGGATCGCCAGCTTCCTTCTGTTAAAGGTCGCGCCGATCATGCTCGTCGGCTGGCTCGTGCTGAAGCTGGTCGACAGGATGCGCGGCGGGGGGACGCTTTCGGCGGCGGACAGGAAGTGGCTCGAGGGCGAATAGCCCTGTAGCCGAACGCGGGTTCTCGCGGTGGGGCTGGCCCCTACCGCCGCGGCGGGAGTTCGCCGAGGGCCGCGAGAAGGCGGTCGCCGATGCCGGCCAGCGATCGGCCGGCGGGCGAACCGGGCGCAGACACCACGGTCGGCCTCCCCTCGTCTCCGGCCTCGCGGACAGCCAGATCCAGCGGGATCCGTCCCAGAAACGGCACCGAAAGTTCTCCCGCCAGCTTTTCCCCGCCCCCGCGTCCGAACAGGTCGACGACCTCGCCCGAACCCGGAATCCGGAACCCGCACATGTTCTCCACGATTCCGAGGATGCGGGTGTTGACCCTTTCGAACATCTTCACGCCCCGGCGCACGTCTCCGGTGGCGACCTTCTGCGGGGTGGTCACCATCAACGCCCCATCCAGCTCGACCGTCTGCACGAGCGACAGCTGGGCGTCGCCGGTCCCGGGCGGCATGTCCACGATCATCAGATCCAGGTCGCCCCACGCCACCTGCTCCATGAACTGCTTGAGGATGCCGGCGATGAGCGGACCCCGCATGATCGCCGGCTGTTCGCGCTCCAGCAGGAAGCCGAGGCTCATGAGGCTCACGCCGTGCGCCTCGAGGGGGACGATCATCTCCGACCCCTTCTCGCCGGTCACGGCCGGCCGGCGCCCCTCGCCGAACATGGTGGGGATGTTGGGGCCGTAGATGTCGGCGTCGAGGAGTCCGGTGGCGAGGCCCTGCGAGGCGGCGTAGGCCGCGAGGTTGGTGGCCACCATCGACTTGCCGACGCCCCCCTTCCCCGAACTGACCGCCACGACCCGCGCGACTCCCGGCAGAATGCCCGGCTGCGGGACCGGCGCGGGGACCGAGCCCGGCTGAAGGCCTCGCCCGGGGGGGCGCCCCGGCACCGTGCCGGCAGGGGCGCCCCGGGATTGCCGGTCGGGGCGCGCAGGCGCCCTGGTACCGCCCGGCGGAGTCTGAGGGAGCTGCACGTCAACCTTCACGCTGCTCACCCCGTCGACGGAACCGGCGGCGGCCCGCGCCTGGCGAACCAGTGCTCCCGGATCCCCCTTGCGCAGCGAGAACGCGAAGCGGGTACGGCCCTCATCGTCCACGGCAACCTCCGCAACCTGGCCGCCGGCAACCACATCCCGGCCGGTCGCGGGATTGACTACCCCCTCGAGGGCCCGGGTCACCGCCGCGGCGATTTCGCGTCGGCTCATGCGCGCTCAGCGGGCATCGACCACCCGGACTTCGGGAACGGCCGCCCTGAGACGGCGCTCTATGCCCTCCTTCAGGGTCAGCATCGAGATGGGGCAGGCCTCGCAGGCTCCCATCAGGCGGACCTCCACCCTGCCGAGCTCCTCGTTCCAGCCCGACAACTCGACGTCACCGCCATCGGACCGGATGGCCGGCCGGATTGATGTGAGGACCGCTTCGATCCGATCTCTGGTACCCATTGCTCCGTTCGGCGGCGGAGAGCCGCCGTCCGCTGAAAAGACGCCGCACACGACGCAGAGGAAGCTACCGGTACTTCGTCGCCCGTCAACCGGGGCTGCCCGCGGGAGCCGGTCGTCGGCGCGGGTTGCACTGCCGGGCCGGCCGGGTGAAATTGCCTCCGTTGCCGCTCAAGGTTCGGCCCCGTGCAGCCGGCTTCGGGCGCTCCCGCCAACCTCCAGACTGGAAGATCGATGTCCGGTACGATCCGTATTCCCCCTCCCGAAAACGAACCCGTCTACTCTTATGCCCCCGGAACCCCCGAGAGGGCCGACCTGAAGGCCGCCCTGAAACAGGTCGGGAGCGAACGGCCGGACATCCCCCTCATCATCGGCGGCAAGGAGATCCGCACCGGCAGGACCCATCCGATCCGCCCGCCCCACGACCACGGACAGTGCCTCGGCGTGTGGCACGAGGCCGGGGCCGACGAGGCGCGCCGCGCCATCGCCAACACCCTCGAGGCACGGCGGGAGTGGGCTGCGTGGGCCTGGGAGGACCGCGTGGCCGTCTTCCTCCGGGCCGCGGAGATGCTGAGGACGACCTGGCGCCCGCGGATCAACGCGTCGACCATGCTCGGCCAGAGCAAGAACGCCTTTCAGTCGGAGATCGACGCGGCCTGCGAGGTGATCGACTTCTTCCGCTACGGGGCGTTCTTCGCGGAGCAGATCCTCGATCAGCAGCCCCACTCCGAAACGGGGATCTGGAACCGCCTGGACTACCGGCCCCTGGAGGGATTCGTCTATGCGGTGAGTCCCTTCAACTTCACCGCGATCGGCGCCAACCTCGCCGGGATCCCCGCCATGGTGGGGTGCGGGGTGCTCTGGAAGCCCTCCAAGCACGCCGTGCTCTCCGCGTACTACATCTACCGCCTGCTGGAGGCGGCGGGGCTGCCGCCCGGCGTGATCAACTTCGTGCCGGGGGATCCGGTGGCGATTACCGCCGCCGCGCTCGAGCACCGGGACTTCGCCGGGCTGCACTTCACCGGTTCGACCGGCGTCTTCCAGTCGCTGTGGACGACCGTGGGGAAGAACATCTCGCGGTATCGCTCCTACCCGCGCCTGGTGGGCGAGACGGGGGGCAAGGACTTCATCGTGGCTCATCCGTCGGCCGATGCGGACGCGCTGAGGACCGCAATCGTGCGAGGGTCGTTCGAGTACCAGGGCCAGAAGTGCTCGGCGGCGTCGAGGGCCTACATTCCGCGCTCCCTCTGGAAGCGGATCCGGGACCCGCTCGTCGAGGAGACGGACGGGCTCGCCATGGGGGATCCCGCCGACTTCAGGAACTTCGTGAACGCGGTGATCGACCGCGGCGCCTTCGATTCGATCTCGGGGTACATCGATCGGGCCGCCGCCAGCCCGGACGCGCGCGTGATCGCGGGCGGACGGTACTCGGACGCCGACGGGTTCTTCATCCGGCCCACGATCATCGAGGCGGAGGACCCCGCCTACGAGAGCATGTGCGACGAGATCTTCGGCCCCGTGATGTCGATCCACGTGTACCCCGACGGCGAATGGAACCACACGCTCGACCTCGTGGACCGTACGTCGCCGTATGCGCTCACCGGAGCCGTATTCGCGCGCGAGCGGCCGGCGGTGCGCCAGGCAATGGAGCGGCTGCGCTACGCCGCCGGCAACTTCTACGTGAACGACAAGCCGACCGGGGCCGTCGTCGGACAGCAGCCGTTCGGGGGTGGCCGGGCGTCGGGCACCAACGACAAGGCGGGGTCGGCCTTCAACATCTCGCGGTGGCTGTCGCCGAGGAGCATCAAGGAGAACCTCGCGCCGCCGACGAGCGTGGAATACCCGTTCATGCGGGCGGAGTAGCAGCCGGGCGGAGGGCGGGCGCGGACGGGCCGGGTCAGCCGCGGGCCGACACCGCCCGTGCAGCCGCGGCGAAGTCCGCCTTGAGGTCTTCCAGGTCCTCCAGGCCGACCGAGATGCGCACGAACCCGTCGGGTATCCCCAGGGCGTCGCGTTCCCCGGTGCCGAGATCGACGTGCGACGTGTGGCGCGGCTGCGACACCAGCGTCTCGACGCCGCCCAGGGAGGGCGCCGGCACGGCCAGGCGCAGCCTGGAGCAGAAGCGGTCCGCGGCTTCTCCGCCGCCGTCCAGGACGATCGAAACCATCCCGCCGTACCCGCTCAGCATGCGGGTGGCGCGTTCGTGGTCGGGATGGCCCGGAAGCCCGGGGTAGATCACCGCGCCCACGCCCTCGACCTCGGTGAACCAGCGCGCCAGGGCGTGGGCGGTGCGGTTGTGCCGGTCCATCCGGGCCGGGAGCGTGCGCATGCCGCGCTCGAGGAGCCAGGCCGCTCCCGGATCGAGGGAGCCCCCGTAGAGCTTCATCATCCTTGTCACGCCCGCGATCAGTTCGTGGCTGCCCGCGACCACCCCCGCGATCAGGTCGGAGTGGCCGCCGAGGTACTTGGTGGCCGAGTGGATGACCGCGTCGACTCCGTGCTCCGCCGCGCGGATGTTCACGGGGGTGGCGAAGGTCATGTCGGCCGCGAGGAGGGCGCCGGCCGAGCGGGCGGCGCGCCGGGCGGGTTCGATGTCGAAGACGCGCAGGGTGGGGTTGGTGGGGAGCTCGATGAGGACGACCCGGGTGCGCGGGGTCAGCGCCGCTTCCCAGGCATCGGGGTCCGACGGCTCGACGAAGGTGGTGGTGATCCCGCGCCTGGGGAGTTCGCCGGACAGCAGGGCATGGGTGGCGCCGTAGAGGTGGCGGCTGGCGACGACATGGTCGCCGGGGCCGGTTGCGGAGAGGATGGTCATCGAGATCGCCGCCATTCCGCTGGCGAGCGCCAGGCCGGCCTCCGTCCCCTCCAGCGCGGCGACCTTGGCGGCGACCGAGAGCTGGTTCGGGTTGTTGCCGTACCTGCTGTACAGAAGGTCCGGGCCATCGCCGGGGCCCGCCCAGTGAAAGGTGGAGCTGCGTACGATTGGCTGCACCACCGGGCTGCCGGGTCGGGGCTCGGGACTCCCGGCGTGCACTGCACTGGTCGCCGTTCCGGATCTGCCATTCGAGGTTGATCGGGCGCTCATTTCGCCTCCGTCAGCAAAGTTGTCGTCAGGGATTGCGGGCCAATGTGCTAAGGGCGAAAGCGCCGTCCGTCCGTCCGTACCAGGCCAGGCGCCGGTCGGCCAGTCCGCGGATCACCAGCACCCCTTCTTCGCCGAACCGGGCAGCGAGTTCGGCGGGCCCGATCCGGCCCTGGTGCTCCAGAGCCCGCCACGCAGTCCGTTCCGCTCCGGTTGCGGACCCCAGCAGTTCGTACCCTCCGCCAAGATCGCAGACGGCCGCGAGTCCGTGCCTGCCCAGCACCTCTTCGACCGCATGGCGGTGATTGTCGCCCAATGCGCGAAAGAGGAAGAAGGCTTCTCGAGGGCGGTCGCGCCGCAGGTAGCGGACGAGAAGCTTGGCAATCACCTCGTCCGCACAGCTGAAGTCCAGAATCCTCACCTGGCTGAAGTCCAGCAGGGAGACGGACGGAGCGCGGGTGGTGCGGGCGATCCGCACTTCGATCGCTTCCCTTACAGCCCGCCCCGTCGGGCGCGTAACCAGATCCCGGCGCGCCGGAGCAACCGCGTCGCCCACGATCGCGCCCACGTCAATGGTCAGCAGGGGAGTCGGGGATTCACCCATCCGGTCCGGACCCCTTGGTCATCCGATCCGCCCTCCGCTCAACCGGTCCGTTCAGGGAGGATGATGTTGATCTGGGATCCCGGGAAGTGCGTCAGGCCTTCTTCCAGAGGGGGACGGCTGCTCCAGTCGGGAGTGTCGGCGATGCGGACGGTGCCGCTCCGGATCGACAGGATGCCCTCCCAGCGGCCCACCTGCTTGCGTATCTGCTGGATCCCCTGCCCCCTCCCCGTGTCGGCGAAGCGCGTGAGGCCCAGAAGAAATGCCGCCTCCAGTGCCGTCGCGTCCCCCCAGCGGTCGCCGAACCGGGCAGCATGTTCCGCCTCCAGGGAGGCGCGAAAGCCGCACCCGAGGTCGGAGACGGCAATGACCGCGACGTGGCGCCCGAGTCTCTTCTGCCAGTTGTACGCCTGAGCCGCGACCCATCCGGGAGCCTCCGCGTGCTCTACGATGTTCTGGCACACCTCGGAGAGGATCACCGAAAACTGGACCACGGCCGAACGGGGATAGCGGAGCGCCGTGGAGAGTATGGCGCCCGCGCGTGCCTGGACCCGGTCCACCACGTCGTGCACATCCGAGTTCGTGGTGACCGGGGTGATTTCCAGCAGAACGTCGGAGGCGGAACGGGACCGGCGCCTCGTCCCCGCACCGGACCTGAAGATGCCCGCCGCCGCATGATGAAATCCCATCCGGTCGAGATACCCCGTGACCTCCTGCCGGGCCGGCAGGGAAATCCGCGGGGCTGTTCCGCTCCGGGCGGCCACCTGCCCCGCGGCGAGCAGGAGCAGCATCCCGTTCGGGTCGATCCAGCGCAGCCGGCGGGCGTCGAAGAGCACCGGGCCGGAATCGTCGCCGGCGGCCTGTTCGTAGATGTCCTCGACGTTGCGGTAGTCCAGCGACCGGGGTATCTCGATGACGCGCATGTCAGGAGCCGGGCGGTCGCGGCCGCAGGTGCAGTGCTCTCTTCATCGGAGTGAAGATAATCGAGGGCGAGGGGGCCGCGGCAACCGGATGGTCCCGGTGGGGAGGCCACGGGCGGTCCGGCGGGTCACAGGGAGCCGTGCAGCATGCGCTTCAGCACCGCCGCCGCCCCGATCATCCCCGCGGTCTCCGGGAGCTCCGCGGGTACGATGCGGCAGACGCCGGCCGCCGAACGGAAGGCCCGCCTCCTCACTTCGGCGCGGAGAGGGCGGAAGAGCAAGTCTCCGGCGGCGGCCACCCCGCCACCGATGACGATCACGTCCGGGTTGAAGAGGTGGATCAGGTTGGCCACCGCCACCGCGAGGATCCGGGCCGTCTCGTCCAGGATTCGCGCGGCGTAGCCGTCGCCGGCGGTGGCGGCCTCGCAGACCGCCTCGGCGGTCACCAGGGCCGGATCCTCCGCCACGAGTGTGGCCAGTGAGGTGTCTCCGGCCGTTCCGAGTCCCTCGACCGCCCTGGCCGCGATCGCCGGCCCCGATGCGTAGGCCTCTACGCAGCCCTTCGACCCGCAGGCGCACTGCCGCCCCGCGAAGTGCACCGTCATGTGGCCCGCTTCCCCCGCCGCGCCGGACGCCCCGTGGTAGATCTCCCCGCCGAAGACGATTCCCCCGCCGATCCCGGTCCCGAGCGTCAGTCCGACCAGCCGCTCAGCCCCGCGTCCCGCGCCGAGCCACCACTCACCGTAGGCCGCGCAGTTGGCGTCGTTGTCGGTGGCCACCGGAAGGGCGATCCGTTCAGCGACCATGTCCCGCAACGGCACCTCCTGCCAGCCCAGGTTCGGGGTCTCGGTGACGATCCCGCGCCCACGGTCCAGCGGGCCCGGCGCCCCGATGCCGACGCCCGCCACCCCTCCCCCCTCCGCCCCCACGGCCTCCATCGCCGCGCGTATCATCGCCACCACCCGCGCGACCACCTGCCCGGCACCCTCCCCGGCGCGGGTCGGTGCGCTCACCACCGCGGCGGGCTCGCCCCCCCCGTACGGGACCATCCCGGCGCGCAGATTGGTCCCGCCGATGTCCACCCCCGCGATCCAGCGCGGCGCCCCCTTCCCCACGCGCGGATCCGTCTCCGGCGGATTCCCCTCCCTCACGAGCGCGTATCGTCGAGCTGCAGGACCGCCATGAACGCCTCCTGAGGGATCTCCACGGACCCGACCTGCTTCATCCGCCTCTTCCCCTCCTTCTGGCGCTCGAGAAGCTTGCGCTTGCGGGTGATGTCGCCGCCGTAGCACTTCGCGGTCACGTTCTTGCGCATGGCCTTCACCGTCTCGCGCGCGATGATCTGGCCCCCGATCGCTGCCTGCAGCGCGACGTCGAACTGCTGCCGGGGGATCAACTGCCTGAGCTTGCGCACCAGGGCGAGGCCGTGGTGGTAGGCGTTGTCGCGGTGAAGGATGACGGAGAAGGCGTCCACGGGTTCCCGGTTCACCATCACGTCAAGCTTGACCAGATTGTCGCGCCGGTACTCCTGGAATTCGTAGTCCAGGGCCGCATAGCCGCGGGTGCCGCTCTTCAGCCGGTTGTAGAAGTCGAGCACGATCTCGGCGAGCGGAAGCTCGAAGTCCATCTCGACCCGGCGCGGATCGAGGTAGCTCATCCCGCGGAACGTGCCCCGGCGCTCGTGGCAGAGCTTCTGCACATTCCCGATGTAGTCCGCCGGCACGACGATGTGCGCGCGCACCACAGGCTCGGCCACCGAGTCCACCAATGCCCGGTCGGGAAGCTCGGACGGGTTCTCCACCCACAGCCTGCTCCCGTCTGACATCGCCACCTCGTACTTCACGTTCGGGACCGTGGTAATGAGCTTGACCCCGAATTCGCGGTCCAGGCGCTCCTGCACGACCTCCATGTGGAGGAGCCCCAGGAATCCGCAGCGGAAACCGAAACCCAGCGCCTTCGAGGTCTCGGGTTCGAAGTGGAGGGATGCGTCGTTCAGGCGGAGCCTGTGCAGCGCGTCGCGCAGCTCCTCGTAGCCGTCCGTGTCCGAAGGATAGAGGCCCGCGAAGACCATCGGCTTGGCCTCCTTGTACCCCGGCAGCAGGTCGGCGGAGCGCCGGGAGGCGTCGAGCACCGTGTCGCCCGCGCGGGTGTCCGACACCGCCTTGATCGCCGCTACCAGATATCCCACCTCCCCGGGTCCCAGCGACGCCGCCGGGACGCGCCCGAGGCGCATGTGTCCCACCTCGGTCACCTCGTAGCGGGAGTCCACGGCACCGAAGGCAATCGTCATGCCGGGCGCCAGCGTTCCATCGACGACGCGGATGGAGGGCACCGCGCCGAGGTACTGGTCGTAGTAGGAGTCGAAGATGAGCGCGCGCAGCGGTGCCGACGCGTCGCCCCCGGGGACCGGGACACGGGCAACCACCGCTTCCAGCACCTCGTCGATTCCCTTCCCCTCCTTGGCGCTCACCTCGAGCACCGCCCCCGGATCGATGCCCATCAGTTCGGCGACCTCCTGCCGGCGCCGCTCGGGCTCGGCCCCGGGAAGGTCGATCTTGTTCAGCACGGGGATGATCTCGAGGTCGGCGTCGAGGGCCAGGAAGAGGTTGGAAAGGGTCTGGGCCTGAACCCCCTGCGTCGCGTCGACCACGAGGATGGCGCCCTCGCAGGCGGCAAGGGAGCGCGAAACCTCGTAGGTGAAGTCGACGTGGCCGGGGGTATCGATCAGGTTCAGGTCGTAGTCCCGGCCGTCCCGGGCGCGGTAGGACATGCGCACCGCGTGGAGCTTGATGGTGATGCCGCGCTCCCGCTCCAGCTCGTTGGAATCCAGGACCTGGTCGCGCATCCGGCGGCTGTCCACGGTGGCGGTCGACTCCAGGAGCCGGTCGGCCAGGGTGGACTTGCCGTGGTCGATGTGCGCGATGATGCAGAAATTGCGAATCAGGTCGGTCCGCACTTTGGAAGCCCAGCCGGAATCCGGGGATGAAGGGAGCGCGGGGCGCAGCCGCGGCCGCCCGCCCCGAAGTCATCAACGAAGGTAACGAGGGCTTTTTTGCGGGGTCAATCGCACCGCCCGGCCGCCGCTCGCCGTGCCTCGCGAATGGCCGTGGGGGTCGACTCGGTTCCGGCCGTATTAGTTGCATATCGGCATCTCCGGGCCAACAATAGGAGTACCCGCCTGCGCGAACACCGTGCCGAACCGCCTCTCATCCTGTACCTGGGAGCTGGATATGCTGAACAAGCCAGACAGATCGTTCTTCCTATTCCTGTGCATCGTCTGCGCGGCCGGCGCCGCACCACTCCAGGGGCAGAACACCGGCACCATAACCGGCACGGTCGCGGACGCCGAATCCGGACAACTGCTCGACGGAGCGCAGGTCCACATTCCGGCCCTGGGTCTCGGGGTGCTGTCGCGGGACGGTGGCCGGTTCACCATCGAGAGGGTCCCGGCGGGCACGCACGAGCTGCGCGCCGAACTGATCGGCCACCTGGACGTGGTCCGGACGGTCACCGTCACCAGCGGCGGGATCGTGTCCCTCGAACTCCAGATGGAGCATTCGGTTCTTCACGTCGAGGCACTGGTGGTCACGGGCACGGCCTTCTCGGAGTCCCCCATAGAGCTGCCGTATGCTGTTTCGGTGATGGGACGCCGAACCCTGGCCGAGCAGGGCGCGCCCCAGTCGTTCGACCTCTTCCGCAACGTGACGGCCAGCAGCGGCATCCTAGGCGCCCGCCAGGGATGGTACACCACCCGCCCACCCGGCCTCGTAACGGAGACCGCCGCCAGCGTCAACCTGCGGGGGATCGGCGCTTCCCGCACCCTGGTGCTGCTCAACGGAAGACGCCAGGTACAGTTTCCGATGCGCATCTCCGGCGGCCGTTTCGTCGATGTGAACGCCTTTCCGTCGGTCGCCGTGGACCGGGTGGAGATCGTGAAGGAAGGAGCTTCGGCGATCTACGGCTCCGACGCAGTGGCCGGCGTGGTCAACTTCCTGACCCGCGGCGACTTCGAGGGGCTCGAATTCTCGGGCGCCCACGAGTACTTCGCCGGGGCCGGCGAGACCAACGTGGGTGCGATCTGGGGCTCCCGCCTGGGCGAAAACGCTCATGCAGTCGTCTCGGCCGAGGTGTTCCTGACCCAGGAGCTGTTGCCGGAAGAGCGCGAATGGATGCTCCAGGACTTCGAGCCCGGCGGCGGCGGCTGGTCCTACACGGGGAACCCCGGCGCGTTCCTCTTCCCGAGATTGGCGGGCGACGAAACCAGGGAGGAGTTCGTCGCGGCCCTCACGGATGCCCACTACGGAGGATGGGGCGGCATATTCATCGATCCGCAGTGCCGGGACTTCGGAGGATTCCGACAGTCCGACACCTGCCGGTTCCGCTACGCGCCCTTCGACAACCTGGCCGAGGACTCCCGGCAGATCCGGACCTTCGCCGAGCTGAACGGCGAATTCGGCGGCCGGTCCCGCTACCACGTCGAAGCGCTGTGGACGGAGGCCACGGTCCCCAACTGGATCACGACGCCGTCCTATCCGCCGATCTCGCCGTACAACGGCACCCAGTTGATCCAGCCGGACCACCCCGGGCGGAGCGTGTTCTGCCAGAGCTACGGGCAGAGCGCCGGATTCGCCACACAGGCGGAGTGTCTGGAGAACGACTGGTACTTCTTCGGACGCATGGTCGGCAACTCCGGCCCGCCACGCACGCTCAGGCGGGACCTGCGTACCCAGAGGGTCGCCGCCTCGCTGGAGCGCGACCTCGAGCTCTTCGGTGAGCGCGAGGCCGTGTTCGAGGTGGCCACCAGTTTCTCCCGCTCGGCGGGCAACGCCAACCTTCCCGGCGAGTATCTGTACCGCAAGTTCCTGGCCTTCCGGGGCTTCGGCGGCCCGAACTGCGGAGTCGGCGTGGTCGTGGACGCCACCACCCCGTCCGGAATGGCCCTGGGACCGCTGGGAGGCGCCGTGCCGGGCCAGGGCGGGTGCATGTACTACAACCCCTTCAGCAACGCCCATCAGCACTCCGCGCAACCCGGCGCGACCTACCAGGGCTCGCCCAACCCCGACTACGTGGCGGGGCTGGACAACACGCCCGAGCTGATCGACTGGATGAACGGCGAAGTGAATCTCGACAACGCGGCCAACCTCGTGACGGTCGACGCGATGCTCAGGGGCGGGCTGGTCGAGGAAGTGGCCGAGTACGCCGTCGGATACCAGTTCCGCAGGCTCAGCGTTTCGGCGGTCCCGAACGAGGCCGCCGACCTCGCGATCAACCCGTGCCCCGTGCCCGGCGACCGGAGCTGTCTGGAGAAGGTTGGACCGTTCCACTTTACGACCGGCTTCTACAACTACGACGATGCCCAGACGGTGCATCGCTTCTTTGCGGAGTCCAATCTCGAGATCGGGGACCGGATCAACGGTCAGGTGGCGGCGAACTACGAGTTCCACGGCTCCGTGCGCAGCTTCGACCCCAAGGTCGCTATGAGAGTGGCGCTGGCGGGACCTCTGGCTCTCCGTGCCTCGGTCCAGACGACCTTCCGGACCCCCTCCGTGGATGACCTCAACGAGGATCTCCACACGTCGCTGGAGTATGTGAGCGAAGCCGGCATCTACAAGGCCATCGACACCTACGGCGACAGGAACCTGGTGCCCGAGCGCGCCTTCACCTACAACGTGGGCGTCAGCCTCCAGCTGCCCAGGCTGCGAGCGTCGCTCGACTACTGGGACTACGACTTCCGGGATGTGATCGACGTGTTGCCGTACGCGGGCATCAGCCGCCTGTACGACATGGGCGGGAGCTCGCGGGCCGCGATCCAGCGGTTCGTGACCTGTCCCGACGGGCGCGGCACCGGCTCGTGCGACGTGCAGTCCGTCGAACGAATCGAAGTGCGCAACGTCAACTGGCCGGGGATCGAGATGTCGGGGTTCGACCTGCACGCCAGCGCCCGGATTCCGGTCGGCGAGGCCATCGTCTCGCTCGGACTCGATGGCACCCATACGAGCGAGTTCTTCGTCAGGGCGCTGGAAGTGGGCGAAACCGAGGTCTTCGCCGAGCACGACGCCGCCGGCAAGCTGAACTGGGGCAACCCCATCGCGCCGCCGCTCCCGCAGTGGAAATCGAGCCTGTCGGCCGGCTACCACTTCGGCGACTACAGCCTGGTCAACCATCTCCACGCGGTAGCGGGCTACACCAATGAGCTCTTTGTGGGCACCGAGTTCGAGGATATCGACCAGTTCGTGACCTGGGACCTCAACCTGCTGCGCCGCGCTTCCGGCAATCTGGACGTGGGGCTCTACGTGATGAACGCCCTCGATGCCGACCCGCCGCACGTGCGTTGGGAGCAGTCCTACGACGGGTTCACGCACAGCCCCAAGGGACGCCGGATCAAGATGTCGGTGACGTACCGGCTCGGAGGCTGACCGACCGCCGCCCCGCACAGCCTCGAGCGCGGGCAACCGCCGGCCGGCCGGGTGTCGCGCCGGGGGTGAGCGGGTGCCGGCCGGGAAGCGCCCGTGGCCCGCGGCCGGCCGGCCATCCGGGGACTGACCTTCCCCGCGCCGGGCGCCCGCCACAGATTCAGTAGCCATGGCTACGAACGAAACAGTCACTCCACACCTGGACCGGCGCACCGATCTGCTGGACCCCGCGACGCTGGCCCAGCTGGGCGGGATCGACATCATCGCCCGCCAGGTGGTGCACGGGTTCATGCTCGGCCTGCACCGCTCCCCCAATCGCGGCTTCTCCGCGGAGTTCGCGGAGCTGCGGGCCTACCAGCCGGGCGACGACCTGCGGACGTTGGACTGGCGGATGTACGCGCGTTCCGACCGCTTCTTCGTGAAGCAGTACGAGGAAGAGACGAACCTGCGCGCGTACATGCTGATCGACGTGAGCGAGTCCATGGAATGGTCCTCCCGTGCGGGGCTTCCGACCAAGCTCTGGTACGCGAAGCACCTCGCGGCCGCCATCTCGCTCATCCTGACGCGGCAGGGCGACATCGTGGGGTTCATGGCCTTCCACGAACAGATCGTGCGCCAGATCCGCGCCCGCGGGGGCAAGATGCACTGGCGCATGCTGCTCCGGCACCTGAACGCGCTAAAAGGGGGCGGCAGGACGGACTCCGAGTCGGCCATCAAGCGCGTTGCCATGCGGCTGAAGCGAAAGGGACTGGTGATTCTGATCTCGGACCTGCTCGTGGAGCCGGCCGCGACCGCGAAGGCGCTCATCTACCTGCAGCACACCGGGCACGAGGTGCTCGTCTTCCACCTCATCGACCCCGGGGAACGCGATCTGCCCACGACCGGCGAGACACGGTTCGTGGACCCGGAGACGGGCGATTCACTGCGCACTTCGGTCGCCGACATGCGCCGGCAATACCGGGACGCCGTGAGCAGCGCAATCGCCGACTGGACCACCGAGTTGACCAGCCGCGGCATCGCGTACTCCACCATCGGGACCGACGAGCCGCTTTCACGCGCCCTTCGCTTCTACCTCTGGAAACGCCAGCGACTCCCCTGAATGGGCTTCCTCAATCCGCTCTTTCTGCTGGCCGGCGCGGTCGTGCTGGTGCCGGTAATCCTGCACCTCTTCTATCGCCAGGAGAGCAAGACCTTCACCTTTCCGGCGATCCGCTACCTGCTGAGGACGGAAAGGGAGCACGCACGCCAGATCCGCACCCAGCAGCTCCTGCTGCTCCTGCTGCGCGCCGCCCTCGTGGTGCTGCTGGTCCTTCTGGGCGCCCGCATTCATTTTCCGGGATCGGGGGGCAGCCACGATCCCACCGCGCTGGCGCTGGTCATCGACAACTCGCTGAGCACCACGATCATCCAGGACGGGCGCCGTCTGCTCGACACCCTGAAGGCCGTGGCCCGGCAGAGCGTGGCCAACGCCAGCCACGACGACGTCATCTGGGTGGTGCGGGCCGGTACTCCCTGGGAGCCGGCCGTGCCGGGAGGGGTCATGCAGGCGCGGGCCGCGATCGACGCCACCGGGCCCGCACACACCTTCGGCGATCTCGGCCAGGCGATCGAGCGGGCCCGGGCCCTGGTCGGTCAGAGCGGGCTGCCGCAGCGCGAGGTCCATGTCTTCACCGATCTCCAGGCCACAGCGATACCCGAGCCGCCGCTCGCCCGTGAAGACATCCCCATCGTGGTGTTCGGGTTGCCGGCCGCCGGAGCGGACAACCGCGGGATCGAGGGGGTCTCCTTTGGCGGGGGACTCCCTCCGCTGGCGGGGCGCCGCACCGAGGCGGCAGTCTCCATCTCGGGCGCCCCCACGGGGGACACCGTGGGTGTGCGCCTCTACATCGGAGGACAGGTCAGGGCCGCGGCCCGTGCGTCCGCCGGCACGACGGTCCGCCTGCCCGCCGGTCCCTTCCCGGCCGGCCGCGTGGAGGGCCACGTCGAGATCGACGCCGACCCGCTCACCGCGGACGACCGGCGCTACTTCTCCTTCCCCGTACGGAATCCCACCGATGTCGCCGTCCTCGGCCCTGCTTCCATCTTCCTCACCGAAGCGCTGGCGGTCCTCGCGGAGAGCGAGCGCATCGCGCTGGGAGCGGCCGCACGCGCGGCCACCCTCGTCAGCGTCGGCGGCGAAGGGCTCGAGCGGCGAGGCATCACGCAGAGCGCCGTCGTGGTCCCCCACCCCGACCCGGCCCGGATTCCCGCGCTGAACCGCCGCCTCGCCGAGGCGGGCATCCCCTTCCGGTACGGCCCAGCCGCGGCCGGGGGGGCAAGCGTCGCGGCGAGCGACATCGCCGTCGACCTCGCCGACATCGAGATCCGGCGCTACTTCCGAATGTCGCCCGCCGGGGATGGCGCCCCGCCCACCACCGCCTCGCGAGCCTCCCTCTCGAACGGCGACCCCTGGCTGGTCGCGGGCAGCGGGCCGGCCGGCCCCTACGTCCTGCTCGCATCCCCTCTGGACGAAGTCGCGACCAGCCTCCCGGTCTCCGCGGCGATGATCCCGCTGCTGGAGTGGGCCATCGAGCGGTGGACGGAAGGGGGCGGCGGGATCGGGTCGGTAACCTCGGGCGCGAACTTCCGCCCGCCCCCTGCCACCACCTTGGTGCGGGACCCGGAGGGGACTGAACACGTGGTGGACGGAGACCAGCCGTTCCTGGCGACCCGGACGGCGGGACTCTACCGGGCGCTGGCCGGCGACAGCCTGCTGGACGCCGTCCCGGTCAACCCGCCCGCGCGGGAGTCGGACCTGACCCCCGCGTCCGTCCGCGAGGTGCGCCGGGCGATCCCCGGAACCCGCGACATCGTGGCCGATGCCTCGTCCTGGTCCCGGCACATCTTCCGCGCGGGCCGGGGTCCGGAACCGTGGCGCCCCATTGCGCTTCTCGTCCTGGCTCTGCTGATCGCGGAGACCGTCGTGGCGGCCTCGCGCGCGCTGAGGGCCCGTCCCGGCGGCGGCGAGGCGGACCGGGGGAAGGACGTGCCGGGTCGCCGGGAGGGTCACCGGCCCCGTGGCACCGCGCCAGGTCCCCGCGAAGGACCGCGCCCCGGCAGCCACGCGCCGAACCCCGCGGCCGGTGGGTAGTCCGGACCCGGTTGTCAACTCGGAGCCGGCCGGCACCAGGAGGCCGGACCTCCACCCCGCCACCAGGGCGGTACTCGCCACCCCCGCTCTGCGCGCGCTGGCGCGCGGCCTCCCCTCCCCCGGCACCACCCGGACGGCCGGCGGCGCTCCCGGCTCCCTCCCCCTCGCTGCCGTCGCCGCCCTCGCCACCCTCCTCCCCCACCGCCGCTGGGTCGTCGCGGCCTCCTCCCCGGGCGAAGCCGGCGAACACCTCAGCGACTTCGAGACCCTGCTGGGCCCCGGTGCGGCCACCCGTTACCCGCAGCGGGAAGCCCTCGCCCCGGACGGCGACGATCCCCGCCTGGATGCCACCGGCCAGCGCGTCGAGGCTTTCGAAGCCTTCCTCGCGGGCCAGGCGCGGATCCTGGTGGCCACCCGGCGCGCCCTGCAGGAGCTGGCGCCGCTTCCCCACGACCTCGCGGCACTCCGCTTCACGGTGACCACCGGCCAGGTGCTCCGCCCCGCCACCCTGGCCGGCGCGCTGGAGGAGCGCGGCTTCGAACGCGCCCCCACGGTCGAGCAACCGGGGCAGTACGCCGTGCGCGGCGGCCTGATCGACCTCTTCTCCTTCGGCGCAGCCGGCCCGGCCCGCGTCGAGTTCTGGGGCGACGACGTGGAGTCGATCCGCTTCTTCGACGTCCTCGACCAGCGCTCCACCGGCGACACCGGCCGGATCGACATCCTCCCGGTCAGCTTCGAGGCCTCCCGCCGGGACACGTCCCGGGGGGACCCCGCCACGCGGGAGCGCTCGCCCGGCCCTCGCGGCTCCCCGGCCGCCGCGGAGCAATCCCCGCACCCTCCGGAGGCCGCGCTCCCCGCCCCCTGCTCCCTCCTCGACCGGCTCGCGCGCGACACCATCCTGGTTCGCACAGGCGGCGGCGACTGGGCCGACGAGGCCGGGCCCGTTTGGCAACAGGCCGAGGCGCGGTACCGGGAGGCCGTCCGCTGGGGCTCGCCGACCACCCGGCCGAGCGAACTCTTCCTCCCCCCCGAGGCGCTGGCGGACCGGGCCCGCCGCCATCCGCAGCTCGTCTTCATCGAGGAGCACGTCGGCGACCCCGTCTTCCAGGCGCAGCGCCCTCCGCCGATCGAGCGAAACACCCGCCGCCTGCGTTCGTTCCTGGCCGGAGCGGCCGCGGCGGGTGCCGAGACCCACATCCTCTGCGACAACGAGGGGCAGGCGGCTCGCCTGGAGGAACTCGTCCAGGTCCGTGATCGCGTGCTCCCCTGCCATCTGGTCGTCGGTTCGATCAGCGGCGGCTTTCGGCTGGCGGACTCGACCCCGCCGGTCAACCTCCTCACCGACCACGAGATCTTCAGCCGCGGCCGGAAGCTGAGGCGGCGGAAGCGGTTTCGCGGGGCCGCCTCGCTGGAGAGCCTCGCGCAGCTCTCGCCGGGGGACTACGTCGTGCACATGGAGCACGGCATCGGCCGCTTCCGCGGCCTCGAACGCGTGACCGTCGGGGGCGTGTCGATCGAGTCGCTCGTGATCGTCTATGACGGCGACGAGATCCTGCGGGTCCCCGTCAACCTGCTGGACCAGGTGGAACGGTGGGTGGGCACGCACCCGGAAGACGCCCCCGCGCGGCTGCACCGCATCGGCGGAAAGCGCTGGAGAAACCTCAGGCGCAAGACGCAGGCCGCCATCAACCGGATGACCGCCGAGCTGCTCGAGCTCCAGGCCGCCCGCCGAGCCCGCCCCGGCCACTCCTTCCCGCCCGACACCCGCTGGCAGCGCGAGATGGAGTCTTCATTCCTCTACGAGGACACGCCCGACCAGCGCCGCGCCGTCGAGGACGTGAAGCGGGACATGGAGTCGGCCGGAATCATGGACCGGCTGGTGTGCGGGGACGCCGGGTACGGCAAGACCGAGGTGGCGGTTCGCGCCGCCTTCAAGGCCGTGCAGGACGGCAAGCAGGTGGCGGTGCTGGCCCCCACCACCGTCCTGGTGGTGCAGCACACCCGGACCTTCGGCGACCGCCTGGCCGACTACCCGGTGCGGGTGGAGTCGCTGTCGCGCCTGGATCCGCTCGCCCGGCAGCGCCAGGTGCTGGCCGCGGCTGCGGGCGGGCAGGCCGACATCGTGATCGGGACCCACCGGCTCCTCTCCGGCGACGTGACCTTCCGCGACCTCGGACTGGTGGTGATCGACGAGGAGCAGCGGCTGGGCGTCCGCCAGAAGGAGCGCCTCAAGCGGCTTCGGACCACCGTCGACGTCCTGACGCTGACCGCGACCCCGATCCCCCGGACGCTCTACCTGTCGCTCACCGGGATCCGCGACCTGTCGCTGATCCGCACCCCGCCGCGCGACCGCATGCCGGTCGTCACCCACGTGCTCGGGTGGAGCGATCACCTCGTCTCCGAGGCCTGCCAGAAGGAACTCGACCGGGGCGGGCAGGTCTTCTTCCTGCACAACCGGGTCGAGACCATCGACACGGCGGCCGCCCGCGTGCGCGCGCTGCTGCCCGGCGCGGCCGTCGGGATGGCCCACGGGCAGATGCCGCCGCGCCGCCTCGACGCCGAGATGACGCGCTTCGTGGAGGGCGCGACCGACATCCTGGTCTGCTCGTCGATCATCGAGAACGGGCTCGACGTCCCCAACGCCAACACGCTCATCGTGACCCGTGCCGACCGCTTCGGGCTCTCGCAGCTGTACCAGATCCGGGGACGGGTGGGGCGCTGGGACCGCCGCGCCTACTGTTACCTGATCGTCCCCGACGCCGTGACTCCGGAGGCGGAGCGGCGGCTGCGCGTGCTGGAGCACTACACCGAGCTGGGGAGCGGCTACCAGATCGCGCTGCGCGACCTCGAGGTGCGGGGCGCAGGCAACCTCCTCGGCGAGGACCAGTCGGGGTTCGCGCACGCGGTCGGGCTGGACACCTACATGCGCCTGATGGAAGACGCGGTGAAGCGGCTGCAGGGAAACTCCGGCGCGGAGGAGCACCCGCGTCCCGAGGTCACCATGGAGGCCGGCGCCTACCTGCCGGACGAGTACGTGGCCGACCAGCACCAGAAGCTGCACCTCTACCGGCGCCTCTCGCGGATTTCCGAGCCGGGAGAGGTCGGTGCTCTGGCCGAGGAACTCGCGGACCGCTTCGGGAGGCTTCCGCCCGCGGCCGCGCGGCTGCTCGACAGGACGCTGCTGGGGATCGCCGGGCGCCGGGCCGGGGTGGACACCGTCCTGGTGCGGGGGCGCCGGGCTCGTGTGAACTTCCGGCCGGGGGTCGCGGTGCGCATGTCCAGGCTGGAAGGGGCCCTGAAGGGCGAGCCGGTCGAGGTCGAAGTGCGCCGCATCGCGCCGCTGTCGCTCGTCCTGGAGTGTACGCGGCGGGAACGGTTGGTTAGTCTGGTTGTACGGGCAGTGGACGCGCTGAACGATGCGGTCCACGACGCTTGATATACTAAAGGACATAATTCGCTGGCCAATATATTCGATAGAATAAATCTGGCGTGCGGATTTATACGATAGAATATCATTTTCGGGAAGGATTCAGCAGCCGTGGCCAGATCCGCGCGAGCACCGCAAGCACCCGCGACGGCGAAGCACCGGGCCGGCAGGACCGCGGTGCCGCCCGTTCTGGCCGCCGTGCCCATTCTTGCCGCCGCCCCCCTGCTGGCCGGGTGCGGATCCGGTGCGCTGGCCGAGGCGGAGGGGCAGCGGCTGACGGTCGAAGACGCCGCGCAGCTAATCGCGCAGCACAGCACCGTCCCGGGCGATTCGCAGGTAGTGCGGTTCGTGGCCGAGCTGTGGGTGGACTACACGCTGCTCGCGCTGCACCTCGCCGAGGACACCACCCTCGCGACCCTCGACGTCGACCTCGTCACCGAGCAGCCGCTATTCGACATCACGATGAACTCACTCCGCGAAGAGGTCCTCGACGTCGACACGGTCGTCAGCGACGGGGAGCTCACGGAGCGGTTTGCCGCCGAGCTCCCGGGCGCGCGCGCCACCGCGTCGCAGATCCTCCTCGCCTTCCCGGCGGCCGCAACCACCCGGCAGCGCGACAGCGTCCTCGCCTTCGCGCGTTCGCTCGGAGACCAGCTCGACGATGGCGCCGACTTCGCGGCCCTGGCAGGGCGATTCAGCGGGGATCCCGGCAGCGGAAGGCGGGGCGGCAGCATGGGTACTTTCCCCCGCGGGCAGATGCTGGCTCCGATCGACCAGGCCGTCTTCGCGCTGAGCCCCGGCGAAGTGAGCGATCCGGTGGAGACCGCGCTCGGCTACCACCTGCTCCGCCTGGACAGCCTCGAGGTGCCGGAGCTCTCGGAGGTGGCCGACGAATTCCGGAGCCTGATCCAGCTCGAGCGCATCGGCGCGGCCGAGGCGGCGTACATCATGCAGCTCGATTCGCTCTCCGGGCTGGCCGTGGCGGAGGGGGCGCTCGAGATCGCGCGCGGCCTGGTGGAGACGGTTCCGTCGCGGCTCTCCGGCGGGGCCGCACGGCGAGCGCTCCTTGTCTGGCAGGACGGCGTGTACACCATCGGCGACTTCGTGGAACTCCTTCGCGCTTCACCCGAGGGGTTCACCCGATCCGTGGCGGAGGCGGGCGACGAAGAGCTCGAGGCCGCGCTGCTGAGGCTCGGCAGGGAGGAGCTCCTCATGGCGGAGGCACGCGCCCGGGGACTCGAACCGGCCCCGCAGGTGGTCGATTCGCTCGAGGCCCACGCGCGCCTCGTCATTCGCGAGAGCACGGACGCCATCGGGTTGCGTCCCGGGACGGACCGCCCCGGGACGGACTCCGCCGGCCCCGCGCCCCCGGAGTCGGCCGCTGCGACGCCGACCGGTCCCGGGACGGGCGGGCCCGGGGCAACCGGCCCCGAAGCCCTGGTTGAAGCGGCCATCATCAGGGTGATCTCGGGCACGCAGGAGATCCACCCCCTCGGTGCGCTCCCCCTGCTGCTCCGCGGCCAGGGCGACTGGCACGTCCACACCGGCAGGATCGGCGCGGTGCTGGACCGGCTGCGGGAGATCGATCCGCCATGACGACCCGAACGGCGCTTGCGGGAACGGCCGCCGGCGCGGCGGCGCTCCTGGTCCTCACGGCCTGCGGCATCCGGCCGCGCCCGGCCTCCCCCGGTGACGGTGCGGGAACCGTCATCACCGCGGAGGAGATCGCCGCCACCGAGGCCACCACCATGTGGGAGGCCCTGCAGCGCACGGTCCGCTATGCGGACTTCGGGGAATCGTCGACCGGGGACCCGACCCGGGTGCACCGGCGCGGCTTCTCCAGCATCTCCCTCACCGAGGACATGCCGATCTACATCGATCGCATTCAGGTGCGCGACCTCACGATCCTCGATGCGCTTCCGGCCGCCGACATCGAACAGATCCAGGTGCTCAGCGGGGTGGAGGCCACCACCTACTACGGCACCAACGCGGGAGACGGGGTGATCCTCATTCGGACCCGCCGCGGAGGCTGACCGCGGCCGGCCCCCGGGAAGTCCGCCCGCACGCCGCGGCGCCGGAGTCCCACCTCTCCGGTCCCAGGGGATCACCTCCCGACGTCGGAGGGGCGCCCCACCGTCTCCGGCGGGACGCCCCTCACGCCGCCTCCACTCCGGGAGACTGCCAGGCCACGATGCCGCGGACGGCCGCGGCCTACGGCCCGTCTACGCCCTCCGGTCCAGGCACAGCGACTGCCCCTCCAGCCCGGACAGAGCCTCGTTCTCGTGCTCCTCGAAGGGAATCGGGAAGTTCACGTCCGTCCCGTACGCGCCACCCTTGAAGAACGAGCCGGTCGGGAACACCTCCGCCTGGTCGTAGCCGTACTGGCGCACCAAGCGCCTGAGGTCTCCGTGCCGGTGGCCGGTACCGAAGAGCCACCTGCCGCGCTCCTCGAAGAGCATTCTGACCCGGCCGTCGGTATTGCCGGGATCTTCCAGCGCGGGCAGTCCCACACCCGCCCGAAGCGCGTTCAGCGTCGCGAGCCACGGGCCCCCGCTGCTCAGTTCCGCCTCGGCCCTGATCAGCTGCGCTTCCAGACCGCTGGCCAGCACCACGTCGGATTCCTCGGAGTCGTACTTGAGCTGGTGGAAGAGCGGGGTCTCCTGGTCGAAGCCGGGGCCGCCGCTGTCCTCCCACGGTACGCGGGAGTCGGGAGCCGAACGGAAGGCGATCCCGTTCTCCCCCTCCATGTCGGAGATCGACCAGCGGCGCTGGCGCTGGTTCAGCTCGAAGACGGCGTTCCGCTGCCCGAATGCCCCGCCCGCCTTGCTGCGCACATAGTACGCCCAGTCGGGGGGAACGGTCGCGGCCGCGCTCGCCGCCGCGGCGTAGTCGCCCTGGTTCAGGCGCGCGCGCGCGAGCCCGATCGCCGCCAGGTGGCTCTGGTCCGCGCTGCCGCCGGCCGCCTCCGACGCCCAGCCGAAGCTGGTCACAGCCGCGTTGTAGATCTCCTCGGTCGTCTGCCGCTCGCCGTACACGATGTCGCCCTCGTTGGGCGTGTCGCTGAACGGCACGCCGGAGCAGTAGTTCTCCGCGAAGAACAGGTTCATGTACCCGTTCATGTTCCACATCTCGGCGATGCGGGGGTCGTTCGGCAGGATCTCCGCCATCCGCTCCGCGGCGTTCTTGGTCCCCACCCGGGCCCGGTGATAGGTCCGGTACTGGCCCAGAAGGGTCCCGTTGCGGTCGTCCATCTCCCGCCGGTCCACTTCGTTGCGGGTCGGGAAGGTGCCCGACAGGTGGAACTCGTCGGAGATCATCCCCGAGTACACGACCTGCCCGCCGCCGCCGCTGGAATAGGCCCCCGCGAAGAGGCCGATGGCGCCGGCCCAGTACAGCTCGGCGCCCTTCTCGCCCACGACGTCCGCGGGCGTCACGATGTCCGGGTCCACCACGTTGAGAAGCTCGTCTGTATCGCACGCGGCCGCGCCCATGGCCAACACCATCGTGAGGGCCGGCCAACACTTGTCATTCAGGTATTTCATCGGTCGGTCTCCTCTCTAGAAGGTGAAGTTGATGCGGGCGGTGTAATAGCGAACCGGCGGCTGGGTCAGGAACTCCGAGACTCCGAAGTTGTCGCCCGAGCCGTTCCAGTTGATCTCCGGATCCATCCCGGTGTAGTCGGTCCACGTCCCGAGGTTGCGGCCCGAAAGGGTGATCGAACCCCGCGAAGCACCGATCTGGCTGGTGAGGAACTCCGGCAGGTCGTACCTCACGCTGACCTCGCGCAGCTTCCAGAAGTCCCCCTTCTCCATATACCCCCACACCGTCTGGCTCGGGTGCAGCAGCGAAGCCACCGCGCGCGCCTGCTCGTCGATCGGCGTGGCCGGATCGATCAGCGCCTGGCAGAGCCGGAAGCGGCAGCGGAACCGCTCGGTGTTGTTGTAGGCGACGTAGTTGCCGCGGTAGTCCAGCATCCCGTAGACGTTGATGTTGTCCAGGATCCGGAAGCTGGAGGTGACCGTCAGCTGGTTCTCCGGCTGGCCGGGACCGATGTATTCGATCGTGTCGCCGATCATGAGCTCGTCCGGCGTGAGGATGCTGTTGCCGTCACCGTCGTTCCAGCCCAGGATCGGGCGGTCCCACTGTCCTCCGAGCGGGTATCCGGGCACGAACCGGGTCTGTGATCCGATCGGCTCGGTGCCCTCACCGAGGGAGAGCAGCTCGTTCTGGTTGATCGAACCGGAGAGGGTGACGTCCCAGCCGAAGTCGTCGAATTCGAGGACGCCCGCCGTCAGCGTGGCCTCGTAGCCCTTGTTCTGCACTTCGCCGATATTGACCCAGCGCGAGGCGCTCGCCCCCAGCGAGGGCGCCAGCGGCACCGTGATCAGCGCCCCGTCGGTGCGCTTGTCGTAGTAGGTGAACTCCAGGCCGGCCCGGCCCCCGGCGATCTCGGCGTCGAAGCCGAGCTCGATCTCGCTGGATCTCTCCGGCTCGAGCAGGCTGTTGCCGATGCTACCGATCGACACGCCGGAACTGGTTTCGTCGGCCGGAGTGGTGATCGCATTCGCCGAAAGCGTCCGGATTGCGTCGTCCGATCCCGGCTGCAGGCCGGACTTGCCCCATGCGCCCCGCACACGCAGCAGGTCCA
This sequence comes from Longimicrobiales bacterium, assembly GCA_965116645.1. Classification (GTDB taxonomy): domain Bacteria; phylum Gemmatimonadota; class Gemmatimonadetes; order Longimicrobiales; family Gaopeijiaceae; genus Bin94. Next base: position 1,869,074 of record OZ220702.1, read on the forward strand.
ACATTGGAATCTCGGGGAAGAACTCTTCCTCCGAAGCGATCCAGGAGACACCCGCCTTGGGGTAGTAGATGAGGTCGAAGTCCTGGCCGAAGGCGCTGTTGTCGTCGGCGCGGATGGCGCCGGTGACGAAAAGACGGTCGCTCAGGCCGAACTGCTGCTCGATGAAGAGGCCGGCGGTCTTGTCGAAGGTGTGGAACTCGCCCGAGAAGGTCTCGGCGGCGAGGCCGATCGAGGAGCCGCCGTTGACGATGTCGATGCCCCAGGCGAAGGTCCCCTTGTACTGGTTCTCGAAGTACTGCACGCCCACGGTGGACCGTGACGTGACCGACTCCGTCAGGTCGAAGGACGCGGTGCTGCTCGCATCGAAGGTGTACTGCCACTGGTTGAGGTAGTCGGTGTCCTTGCGACCCCGGTTGCTGTCGCCCGGCACTCCGATGTCGCGCGCGAAGAAGGAAACGTCTCCCCGGTTGTAGTAGTCCACCCCGGCGGTGCCGCGCACCGTAAGCCATTCCAGCGGATCCCAGGTCGCCGTGCCGCCCGCGGTCATCCGGTTCGTGTCCTGGTAGAAGGTGCGGCCGAAGAGCTGGGCGGGACGCTGGAAGCCCCAGGCCCGGTCGGGGTTCGAGCCCCCGAAGAAGGCGCTCGGCAGGAAGCCGAACGAGTTGTTGTCGTTGCCCATGTACGCGAAGTGGCTGTCCAGGTAGGACACCTGCAGCGCCAGGGTGACGCGGTCGGCGACCTGGCTGTTCAGGTTCACCCGCAGGTTCTTGCGGAGCAGCTGGTTCGGTCGCTCCACCTCGCTGGTTATGGGAACCCCGCGGCTCTCCAGGTCCTCGCGATCCGGCTGCGGCAGGGAGTACGGTCCCACCTCGGTCTCCAGCTCGCCCGCGATGTAGAAGTTGATGCGCTCGGACCCGCCGGTCACGGACAGGCCGTACTGGGTCCGGTTGCCGTCGGAGATCGGCGTCAGGTCGGGGTCGTGCAGGACCTGGTAGGACTCGATCGAGGTCTGGTTGCAGAGCCCTTGCGCCACCTCGTTCAGGCGGCAGGCCCGCGCGTAGCGGCCTCCTGCCGCATCAAGTCCCGCGAAGTTGAGCGGGTAGGTATTGGGCTCCTGGATGAGCCCGCCCTCGGTCCACACGTTCCAGCGCGTGGCGCCGGGGAGGCCCCGCCGCGTCGTGATGCGGATCACGCCGTTTGCGGCTTCGGTGCCGTACAGCGTCGCCGCCGACGGCCCCTTGACGATCTCGATCGACTCGATGTCCTCGGGGTTGAAGTCGTCCAGGCGCGAGGACTCCTGGCCCCCGGCGCCGAGGCCGCTCATGCGGTTGTCGACCCGGATTCCGTCCACATACACCAGCGGCTCGTTGGAGAGCGAGATCGAGCTGGAGCCGCGGATGCGGATGCGCGAGCCCACACCCGAAGTGCCCGCGGAGTTCAGGATCTGCACCCCTGCCGACCTTCCCTGCAGGAGGTCGGAGAGGTTGTTGATCGGGGCCACGTCGCGGATCGCGGCGGCGTCGATGTCGCCGACCGCGTTTCCGAGCTCACGCTTTCGCTGCTGCCCGGTGGCGGTGACGACGATCCCGTCGAGTGCAAGCGCCGAGGTGGACAGCTCGAAGTCCACCTCCGCGGTTCCGCCCGCCTCCACGGTGAATTCGTGCGCCACCGGACCGTACCCGATGAAGACTGCACGCAGCGTGTGCGTGCCGGGCGGGATGTTGAGGATGACGAACCGACCCTCCGCATTGGTGAGCTGGCCGTAGTTGGTGCCCTCGATCTGGACCTGAGCGCCGGCAAGCGGGCCCATTGAGCCCGCATCGGTGACCCTGCCGGTCACACTGGCGCGTTCCTGGGCGCCGGCCGGTGCCGCGAGGGCGAGCAACACCAGGGCAACGCACGTCTGACGAAATTGTGTCATAGTACTACCTCCTTGTGGGAGTTGGGTTGAAGGGCGCACCGGATTGGACGCCCAACGGGAAGATTTGGTTGGCGGGATAGGTGCTGATACACTTGTGCCGTGGTAAAGTGCCGGTTGGCGGCAGTGGCAGTGACGTCGATGATCGTGCCTGCCGACTTTCCAATGCACAGCAAAGCTAACGAACGGACAGGAACCATGGAACCGACAACCCTGCCACCCGCGTCACCCCGGAGCCGACCGGCCCCGGTGCAGCCGCCTCCGCCCGGTGCGCTGCGGCCCGGCCTGCTTCTCGGCGCTGCAATCCTCGCCTTCTTCCCCGCTTCTGCGGCTGCCACGCAGGAACAGGAGTCCGAGCTCGAGGGCGAACTGGTGGACAGGGTCGTCGCGATCGTTGGCGATTCCGCGATCCTGCTCTCGCAGGTCCTTCAGCGGGAGAATCAGGAGCGGGCCGTGGGTGTACAGGTCCCCGCTCCCGGAACGCCCGAATCGGAGGATTTCCGCAGCGCGCTCCTGGAGGGCCTGATCGACGAGATGGTGCTGTTGCAGGCCGCGGCCCGGGATACCCTGCTCACGATCGACGACGATGAGGTGGAGGATTCGCTGCAGAAGCACATGGACGGAATCGAGGCACAATACGTCGACCGCGCCGCGATGATCGAAGCCCTGCGGCTGGAAGGCCTGACTCTGCAGAACTTCAGGGAGCTGAACCGCATCCAGATCGCCCAGGGCAAGCTGATCCGGCTCTACGTGCGCACCCGGACCGGAGAGGGCGAAGTCGCGGTGGAGGTGACCGACGAGGAGTTGAGGACCGCCTTCGAGGAGCGGCAGTTCCTGCAGCAGCGACCCGCGAGCGTCACCTTCGATCAGATCGTCCTGGAGGTGAAGGCTTCCGACTCCGCGAGGGCCGAGGCCAGGACGCGGCTGGAGGGCATCCGGGAACGGGCCCTGGCGGGAGAGGATTTCACCGAACTCGCCCGGACCCACTCCCATGATCCCTCCGCCCAGAATGGTGGCGATCTGGGCTGGTTCCGCAAGGGAAGGTTCGTGGAAGAATTCGAGGACGCCGCCTTTTCGCTGCTGGAAGGCGGGATCAGCGATGTCTTCGAGACCGCGTTCGGCTATCACATCGTCCTTGTCGAGCGCATCCGCTACTCGGAACGGAAGGCTCGCCACATCCTGATCCGCCCGGAGGCGGTTACGGCGGACCGGATCCGGGTCCGGGAGCTGGCGACGGAACTCGCGGAGAGGGCGAAGACCGAGGACTTTCGTGAGCTGGTCGAGCGGTACCATGACTCGCTTGATCCCGATTCGGGCACCATTGCCGAGCGGCAGATCGCCGGAAGCCTTGCGGCCGCCTATCTCGTCCCGCTGACCACGGGACAGCCCGGAGATATCGCGGGTCCGATCCGGTTTACCACGCGAAGCGGCCGGGATGCTTTTGCGGTGGTCAGGATCATCGAGCGCAGAGCTGCCGGGGAGTACGCCTTCGAGGATCTCGAGCCCGACCTGAGGGCCATGCTGGGGGAGCAGAAGCGGATTCGCACGCACATCGACGGTCTCCGGGCGAAGACGTACATCGAGATCAAGGGGACCTGAGCCGGGACTGGACGATGGCACGCTCTCGGGATGTGCGCGTTGCCGTCACGCTGGGCGACCCCCGCGGCATCGGTCCGGAGGTGGCGGCGCGGGCGCTCGCGGCGGCGGGGATCGGGCGGGACACCGCCTGGATCCTGGGGCCGGCCGAGTGTGCATGCGACTTTTCCGGTCTGGGGCGCTACGAGGCGGTCGGGGAAGGAGCCGGGCTCGCTCCGGGGCGCGCAGCGGGGCTCGCGATCGAGCGCGCAGTGGAACTGGCGCTGGCGGGCGCGGCCGATGCGCTGGTGACCGCACCCGTGCACAAGCCTGCCCTCGCGGCCGCGGGATTCCACCCGGGGCACACGGAGATGCTGATGGCGCTGGCCGGGGCGGCGGAGGTGGGGATGCTGATGTGCGACGAGGGAGGCGAAGCCGGTGCCCGGCCCGCGAAACGCGTGCTCCTTGCCACGATTCACATCCCGCTGCGCCGTGTCGCGGAGGCGCTGACCGAGGATCTGCTGGTCTCCCGGACCCTGCTGCTGGGCCGGGCCCTGAGGCGCGACTGGGGAATCCCCGAGCCCCGGATCGCGCTCTGCGCCCTCAACCCGCACGCTTCGGACGACGGGATGTTCGGGACGGAGGAACGCGATGTCTACGGCCCCGCCCTGGAACGCCTCGCGGGCGGACCGTGGTCGGTCACCGGCCCGATCCCCGCCGATACCGTCTTCGTACGGGCCTTTCGGGGCGAGTTCGACGCTGTCGTCGCACCCTATCACGATGTGGGGATGGCCGCGTTCAAGACCGCGGCGTTCGGCCGCGGCGTGAACGTCACGATCGGCCTGCCCTTCATCCGCACTTCGCCCGACCACGGGACCGCCTTCGACATCGCCGGACGGGGGGTGGCCGACCCCTCCTCGATGATCGCGGCGCTCCGCCTGGCAATCCGGCTCGCGGAGGCGCGCCGGCGCACCCGGGTCCCAGCAGGCCTTGGATAATCCCCGCGGGCGCATGACACACCGCGATAAGGCGCCGCCGGCTCCGCCCCGCTTCCGCGGCCATGAGGAGTTGCGTGATTCGCTTGTGCGCGCCCTCATGCGGGAGACGCTGCCGGCCACCGTTCTTGTCCACGGGATGCCCGGGTGCGGCAAGCAGTCACTCGCGCTGTGGCTGGCCCGCACGCGTCTCTGCACCGGTGATTCGGCTCCCTGCGACGACTGCACCAGTTGCCGCCTGGCTCTGCGGCTTGAGCATCCTGACATCCACTGGTACTTCCCCCTGCCGCGGCCAAGGGAAGCCCCAGCCCCCAGAGGCTGGCCGAGCTGCTGGAGACTGCCCGCCACGAGCGGCTGGCGGAGTTTCGGGGCCAGCCCCTGAGGGCGGAGGACGGCACCGCCGTGAAGGGAATCTACCTTGCGACCGTGCTGGCCGTCCGCAGGCTGGCGCACCGCCGTCCGGCCATGAGCCGGGAACAGTTCTTCGTGGTTGGCAACGCCGAGCACCTGGTCCCCCAGGAGGCCAGTCCGGAGGCGGCGAACGCGCTGCTCAAGCTGCTGGAGGAGCCTCCCGACGCAAGTCGCTTCATCCTGACGTCGAGCAAGCCCGGCAGCCTCCTCGACACCATCCGCTCGCGCGCGTTGCCCATCCACCTCCCCCCCCTGTCCCACCCCGAGGTCGCCGCCTTCCTGGAAGAGGAGTGCGGCGCCCAACCGGATGCGGCGAACCGGGCCGCCTCCCTCGCTCAAGGCTCGATCGGCGCCGCACTGGGCTACCTCGACGCCGATGCCAACGCGTCCCGGGAGCGGGACCGGGCCCTGGCACTGCTGCGGACCATCACGGGAGGACGCCGCGCCGACTCGTACCGGGCCGCGCTCGACTTCAAGCCGGCCGGCGCGCGCGGGCTCCTCGATCTGCTGTCCTCCCTGCAGCTCTGGATCCGCGATCTGGGCGCGGCGGCGCTTGGCCGGGAAGACCGGGTGGTAAACCGCGGCGAACTGCGCTTCTTGCGCGAAACCGCGCGGCGGCTGAAGATCGTACCGCACCAGGTCGCGCACGCCGTCAGCCAGGTGGAGGAGGCGCGGATGCTGGCGCAGGGGAACGTCAACCCGCAGCTCTTCATGGCCACCCTGCTCCTCGACCTGGAGGAAACCCTCAAGCCCCCCACCGCACGATGAAGGACACGCCCCAACACCGGCCACCGGCCCGCGGGGCCGAGCCCGCCCCCGGGTCCCTGACCCACCTGGACCCTGGCGGCGACGCTGCGATGGTCGATGTGGGAGACAAGGATGTGACGGAGCGCCGAGCCGTCGCCCGCGGCGTTCTGCGGTGCTCGCCCCGGGCCTTCGGTGTGCTCACGGGCCGCGCCAATCCCAAGGGGGACGTGCAGCAGGTAGCTCGCGTTGCCGGGATCATGGCCGGCAAGCGCACCGGGGAACTCATCCCCCTCTGCCACATCCTGCCGGGCGCGAGCGTGAGCGTGGAGATTGAGCCTGATGCGTCTCTGCCCGGAGTTCGTGCGACCGCAACGGCCAGGATCGCCGGGCGGACCGGGGTCGAGATGGAGGCGCTCACCGCGGTGGCCGTCGCGCTCCTCACCGTCTACGACATGCTCAAGGCCGTGGACCGCGGCATGTCGATCGAATCGGTCGAGCTGGTGGAGAAGGCAGGCGGGCGGAGCGGCGACTGGATGCGGGGGGAAGGAGAAACGGGAGAGGATCCGGTGCCGTAGCCCGGAGGATCCTGCCGCTGCGTTCGTCAGCGGCGCGGAATCACCAGCACCGTCCCGATCTGCATCCGCCGGGGCACCACCTCCGGATTGGCCGCGCGCAAGGCGTCCAGCGACACCCTGTACTGGCGCGCTATCTGCGAAAGTGTCTCACCCCGTACCACGGTGTGCTCGCGCAGCGTAACCCGGTCTCCGGGCGGAACCTCGGCGAACCGGGCCAGGAAGACACCTGCCATTCCCACCGGCACCCGCACCGCCGTCGACTTGCCCGCCGGGGTCAGCCCGATGCGCAGGTGCGAATTGAGGGTGCGCATATCGTCTTCCGCGATTCCCGCCGCCTCTGCCAGCACGTCGACCGAGGCGGCTCCCTGCACGTACACTTCGTCGAACCGCTCCGGCGGCTCCTTCACCGGGGCCCGAAAGCCGAATGCCGTGGGATCCTCCCCGAGGCGGACCGCCGCAAGGTACTTGGGGATGAAGTCACGGGTCTCCTTCGGGAGCCGGTCGCGGATGTGCACGAAGAGTGCGTCGTCACGAGGCCGGCCGCCGCCGTAGCGCTGGATCACCCGTTCGACGCGTCCCGGGCCGCCGTTGTATGCCGCAAGCGCCAGAAACCAGGATCCGAACTGGTCGTGCAGGGCGGTCAGGTATTCAAGCGCGAGCGGTGTTGAGGCGTAGGGGTCGAAGCGCCGGTCGATCATCGGGCCCACCTCGAGGCCGAGCCACTTGGCGGTCTCGGGCATGAACTGCCACAGTCCGCCCGCTCCGACGGGCGACACCGCCCTGGGAAAGTAGTTGGCCTCGATCAGCGGAAGGTAGCGCAGTGTGGGGGGCAGGTCCCTGGCCGCGAGCTCGGCGTCGATGTAGTCCTCGTACCGGCCCATGCGGACCAGGCCACGTTCCACGAACTGCCGTCCCCGGTTCTGCCAGTGATCCAGCCACCATTGAACTCCTTCCTCGATGGCCCGGTGCGTGGCCGAGGCGGAAGAGACGATGGGATCTCTCTTCGCCGGCGGCGAAAGCCGACTTGGCGGGATCGATGCCCTCGAGGATGGTCGCGGCGGGTTGCGGACGACCGCTGCGGGCGCGGGACGAACCGCCTGGGGGCGGTTGGCGCTCGCCGGGCCGGGTGCCGGCTGAGGAGGAGGGGGTTTCCTTGCGCAGCCCGCGAGGAGCGTCACCAGCAACACCAGCCGAACGCCACGCCTCGAAGGTGCGGGGGCCACGGCGGTCCTCAATTGCTGTAGTTGGGTGCTTCGCGCGTGATCGTGACGTCGTGCGGATGCGACTCCCTGAGGCCGCCCGAGGTTACCCGCACGAACTGCGCCGTGGCCCGGAGGGCCTCCAGCGTAGGAGCACCGCAATATCCCATCCCGCTCCTCAGGCCGCCGGCGAGCTGGAAGACCGTGTCGGCCACGGGACCGCTGTACGCCACCCGCGCCTCAATCCCCTCGGGCACCAGCTTGCGGGTGTCCGGAGCATCCTGGAAGTAGCGGTCCGCCGATCCATCCTCCATCGCGCCCAGCGACCCCATGCCGCGCACGGTCTTGAAGCGGCGTCCCTCGAGCAGGAAGGACTCGCCCGGCGACTCCTCCGTTCCCGCCAGCACCGACCCCATCATGACACTGTGCGCCCCGGCGGCGAGCGCCTTGACCACGTCTCCCGAGTAGCGGATGCCACCATCCGCAATCAGCGGCACTCGGCCGTCGGCGCCGTCAGCCGCATCCATCACCGCCGTGAGTTGCGGTAGTCCGACACCGGTGACAACGCGGGTCGTGCAGATCGACCCCGGTCCCACCCCGACCTTGATCGCGTCCGCGCCCCGCTCGATCAGCGCCTTCGCGCCTTCCGCCGTTCCCACGTTCCCCGCGACCAGGTCCGTGTCGGGGAACGCCTTGCGGGTGCGGGCCACGGCCTTCAGCACCCCCTCGGAGTGGCCGTGCGCGGTGTCGATCACCAGGAAATCCACCCCCGAGTCGACCAGTGCACTGGCGCGGTCCACATCTTTGCTGCCGGCTCCGATGGCCGCGCCCACCCGCAACCGGCCGTGCTCGTCCTTGCAGGCGTTGGGAAACTGGCGGCGTTTGAAGATGTCCTTGACGGTGATCAGCCCCATCAGCTTGCCGTGGTCATCCACGACCGGGAGTTTCTCGATCCGGTGCCGGTGCAGGATCTGTTCCGCCTCGCCCAGCGTGGTACCCACCGGCGCCGTCACCAGGCCCTCCGACGTCATCAGCGTCGCCACCGGCCGGTCCAGATCGGTTTCGAACTGGAGATCCCGGTTGGTGATGATGCCGACGAGGGTTCCGTCCCCCTTCACGATCGGGACGCCGCTGATCGAGAAGCGCGCCATGAGGTGGTGGGCATCCCGCAGCGAGGCTCCGGGCGCGAGGGTTATGGGCTTGAGGATCATGCCGCTCTCCGACCGCTTGACCCGGTCCACCTCCTGCGCCTGGCGCTCGGCCGGCATGTTCTTGTGGATGACCCCGACCCCGCCCTCCCGCGCGACGGCGATCGCCATGCGTGCTTCCGTCACCGTGTCCATGGCGGCGGAGATGAGGGGGATCTGAAGCGTGATGCGGCGGGTCAGGTGGGTCGCGATGTCCGTATCCTTCGGGAGTACCCGGGAATGACCCGGGACCAGCAGGACATCGTCGAAGGTGAGGGCCTCCTTGAGGACGGACCCTCTCAGCGGGAGTCGGGGCTCGTTGCCGCTTTCCATCCACGAAATGTCGGGCCGCGCCCGGGGGCCCGTCAACCGTCGGACCCGTCCGGGGGCCGTCAGCCGTCGGGCCGCGTACCCCGGTCCCGGTCGGTGGCGGCAGCAGACTCCTCGTCGTGCCCGGTCGAAGTCTCGTCGTCGCCGGGCCGTTCACCCGTAGCGGAGCCCCGGACACCCTCGGCCAGCTCGTCGAACAGCTTGCGCCCGGCCTTCGCCACTCCGCTCAGCGCCTTGTCGGCGGCCGCGATCACCTGAAAAGCCTCCCGGAGGTTGGACGGGTTGAACGCTCGCTTGCGGAGCCCGTCCTCGATGCCCTCCCCCAGCCGCTGGAAGCCGCGGGCGCGACTCTCCGATCGCTCCTCGGCATGCCTCGACTCCAGGAACTCGATGTAGTCGAGCACCTGGTAGATCTGCTCTTCGGGCAGACTCTCGAGCTTCCGCATGATGCGGTTGCGCAGGACATCGTGCATGTCATGAATGAAGCGCCGGATGGGGCCCGAGCGCAAGGCGCCGTTTCGAAAGCGGGCGGTGTCGGCGGCCGCGCACTACGGCTCGGGCGGCATCGCTATCTTACGGGACCATGTCTTCCCCCGGCGACTACCGTTTCCTTCCCCTGCGCCCGGTTCCACCGGATCCGGCGTCGGCGCGCGCCTGCGACCGCTGGCTTGCCCGGCTTGACGAAGAGCTCTCCGACCCCGCCACCGACCGGAACGATTTCTGCCGGCGGGTGCTCGAGAGCATTCATTTCCCCGGCGGATTCCCAGGTGCAGCGGCCGGCGACGGCGACACATCCCTCGCCACCCGGATCGCGCGGGACCAGCTGGACCCCCGCAACATCACCCTGGAGCCCGAGTATTACCGGGACATCGATCCCCGGCGGTACTACCGGGTCAAGCCTCTGCTCTGGCTATGGGAGATGTTCGACAAGAGCATCCTGGGAGAGAACGTGCACCTCGGGGTCAAGTTCCGGCGCATGCTGGCCAGGCGGATCTTCAAGCGCTGCGGCAGGAACTTCAAGGCGTTTCACTTCGTGAAGTTCAGCTTCGGCTACGGGATGGAGGTCGGGGACGACGTGGTCGTGCACCGCCATGTCCTGCTGGACGACCGGGGAGGCATCCGGATCGGCAGCGGCGCATCCGTTTCGGACTATGCCAACGTCTACTCCCACAGCCACCACGTCAGCGAAGCGCGGGACGTTCGCACGCCGGCCACAGTGATCGGCGAGCGCGTTCGGATCGCCTACCACGCCACGATTCTCGCCGGCGTCAACCTTGCCGCCGATTCGATGATCGGCGCCGGTGCACTGGTGTCCCGCGACACCGAGCCGGGCGCGGTCCACGCGGGTGTGCCAGCGCGTCTTGTCAGGAGGAAACCGGAGCCGCTGGACCGTCCGCAGACGCGGGATCCCCTGGGGGAGGAGTAGCGGTTCCGGGAGCCCGTGGACAATCCCCGCGTGGCACCGAGGGTGGCGAGGCGCCGGGCTGGCAAGGCGCGACGACGAGGAATGGCAGCGCCATTCCGAGGAGCAACGCAGAGCGGTGCTACAGGAACCGGAAAAGCAGCGGGGACTTGTTCGACGGGCTGCCAGGAGCAATCCTCGGGAAGTGGCCGCCGTGGGGAAGGTGACCCGCGCCTGGGCAGTCCCCATGCGCCGGTCAGCACCTTCGCAGCTGAACCTTGCTGCTCCAGACCATCAGGCAAATCCGATCCCCGGATGAGACCCGATCGAGGCGGGCCACATGGGACTTTTCCTCGGACGGCATCTGCACCACCACATACAGGCCGTCCGTCCCCACCCACGGGTAGCGACATTCATGGCGGACCACGCTTTCCTCTACCTCGCACTCGTCATCAGGCCTTCCCACGCTCACCACGACCGGGTCCAATTCGAAGTTGGTGACAAAGAGCGTCAGATGGCGCGGGGAGCGCATCCACCCAATGGCACACGCTGCCGGCAACACGGCAAGCAGAACCGCGGAGAGTGCCAACCGCGCCGTACCGAGCCATGAAGACCTGGTACCAATCAGCACCTTCGCAGCTGAACCCCGGTATCCCGCACCTGCAGGCACAGGCGGTCACCCGACGAAACGCGTGCGGCCCGGGCCACATGATTCCTGTCCATGGACGGGTTGTTGACCTGCACCTCCAGGTTTCCCGTCCCGGTCCACCCGAAGCGACAGGAATGACGAGTCAGGCGTGCGTCCACCTGGCACCAGGTGTCCGGCCCGATACTCACCACGACGGCCTGCCCCTCGAAATTGTCGACGAAGATCGTCAGGTAGTTCTCGCCACCGGTTCCTCCCGTGACGCACCCCGCCAGCAGCACTCCCGGCAGAATCGCCGCAAATCCACTCTTCCTCCTCGGCTTGCGGATCGCAGCCCGTACCGCTTCGATCGTGCAGCTCTTCCGGGTCATGTGGCCCTCCCTGTTCCGGTTTGACTTGACTTCCGGCCGGATTCCCCTTCCGGATGGCGAACCGGCCCCAAGGGCAGGCGTGCCTTCGCCGGAGTGATACCCGGAAGCCCCGTGGAATGTTTCCGCATCAAGCCGCCCGTTTCATTCCTCCCGCGCTTCGTATCCCTCCTTCAGTTCCTGCACGACGGCCGGGTCGGCCAGCGTCGTGGTGTCACCCAGCGCCCTGCCCGCGGCGATGTCGCCCAGCAGCCGCCTCATGATCTTCCCCGACCGGGTCTTGGGCAGATCGGCGGTGAAGAGGATGTCCTCAGGCCGCGCGATCGGACCGATGGCCCGGGCGACGTGGGCCCGGAGCTCATCGGCCAGCGCGTCGGTCCCGTCCGTCCCCTGCATCAGGGTGACGAAGGCGGCGATCGCCTGCCCCTTTACCGGGTGGGTCTTGCCCACGACCGCTGCCTCGGCCACGGCGGAGTGCTCGACCAGCGCGCTCTCGACCTCCATGGTGCCGATGCGGTGTCCGGCCACGTTGAGCACATCGTCCACCCGCCCCAGGATCCACAGGTAGCCGTCGTCGTCCAGCTTCGCGCCGTCGCCGGGAAAATAGACTCCGTCCCACTTCGACCAGTAGGTCTCGCGGTAGCGCTCGTCGTCGCCGTAGATGGTCCGCAGCATCGAGGGCCACGGACGGGTGATCGCCAGGTAGCCGGCGTCGACGGGGTTTCCCGCTTCGCTGAGGAGGGTGGCCTGGATCCCGGGGAAGGCGCGGCAGGCGCTGCCGGGCCGGGTGTGTGTCACGCCGGGCAGCGGCGTGATCATGATTGCGCCGGTCTCGGTCTGCCACCACGTGTCCACGATCGGGCAGCGTTCTCCTCCGATCACGCGGTGGTACCACATCCAGGCCTCCGGGTTGATGGGCTCGCCTACCGTGCCGAGCAGCCGCAGCCGGTTCAGGTCGTACGCACCCGGCCACCTGTCGCCCCACTGCATGAACGCGCGGATGGCGGTCGGGGCCGTGTAGAAGATGGTGACGCCGAGATCCTCGCAGATCTTCCAGAACCGCCCCTTGTCGGGCCAGTCCGGCGCACCCTCGTAGATGACGACGGTCGCCCCGGCCGAAAGCGGGCCGTACACGATGTAGCTGTGTCCGGTCACCCAGCCCACATCGGCCGTACACCAGTAGACGTCATCCTCTCGCAGGTCGAAGACCGTTCTGGTGGTGGCGTGGACCTGGGTCAGGTATCCGCCCGTGGTGTGGACGACGCCCTTGGGTTTCCCCGTCGTGCCCGACGTATAGAGGATGTAGAGGAGGTCCTCCGCATCCATTTCCTCCGGGGGACAGCGGTCGCTGACCCCGGATGCCAGTTCGTGGTACCAGTGGTCCCGGCCGTGAACCATGGTGAAGTCCCGATGCAAATCGAGCCCGCCACGGGCCACGACCACCACATGCCGGATGGAAGGGCACCGCTGGACGGCTTCGTCGGCGTTGCGCTTGAGCGGCACGACGCTCCCCCGCCGGTATCCGCCATCCGCGGTAATCAGCACTTCGGCCCGGGCGTCGTTGATCCGGTCGGCGAGTGAATCGGGGCTGAAGCCCCCGAAGACGACCGAATGAACCGCCCCGATCCGTGCACAGGCGAGCATGGCGTACACCGTCTCCGGGATCATCGGCATGTAGATGGCTACACGGTCGCCCTTCCTGACCCCGAGGTCCTTGAGCACGTTGGCGAACCGCCCCGCTTCGGCGCCCAGATCCCGGTACGTGAGTTCGCGCCGCTCGCCGGTCTCCCCTTCCCAGATGAGGGCCGTCTTGTCCTTCCCGGGCCCGTCCAGATGACGGTCCACGCAGTTGTAGCACACGTTCAGCCTGCCCCCCACGAACCACTTCGCGTAGGGAGGGGTCCACTCGAGTACCCGGTCCCACCGGCGGAACCAGTGAAGCTTCTCCGCCCAGCGGGCCCAGAACGCCTCAAAGTCCTCGGCCTCGTCGTAGATCGCCGGATCGGCCACGAAGGCGCGGGAAGCGAACCCCTCCGGTGGAGCGAACCTGCGGTCTTCGGTCAGCAGCGCTTCCAGGGCGACAGGGTCGGTCATGACCCCGACCCCCGGCTCCTTCCCAGCGCCGACCTCAACCGGCGACGAAGTTCGACTCCGGACATCGTGCCCAGAGTGCGCCGCGCGGTCCTGAGGGAGTTCCAGCGCACGTCGGCCAGGGCAACCCCGCGACCGCCGCCGTCCTGTTCCGCGCCTTCGAGCAGCAGGTAGAAGCGTCCCTTGTAGTCGCCGCCGTCTTCTTCGGCCACCGAGGCCACCCAGGCGTTTCCTCGGTCATCAACGAACTGTCGCACCGGCACTCCTGATTCGGGGGAAAGGTCTCGAATGCGCCACCATTATAATGCGAAGCCGAGCCGGAAGAAGGCTGCGTGCCCCGACGTCCCGGTCCGGTCCGGGATGCCCCGGCGGAGAGCAGTCCGGGGATTCCGGTTGGGGGGCACTACCCCGTTTCACCCGGCTGCAACCGCCCCTTGTGCCGCAACTCGGGGAACTCGTAGTACATCACGCCATCTTCGGTGATGTCGGAGCGGACCCTGAAGCCGTCGTCCATCCCGATCATCAGCTTCTCGGCCGCCTCCAGGCTGAGGTCCAGTTCGGCGGCAACCTCCGTGACCGTCACGACCCCGCTCCGCTCGGTGGCCAGCATGAGGACCTTTCGGCCCAGTCCCTGGAGAACCGCACGGCGGCGGTTCTGCAGGGCCTGCCAACCCCACAGGAACATCCCGGACCCGCCCATTCCGAACATTGAGCCCGTGAGGACGAGTTCCGGTTCGAATCCATCGGCGACACCAGTGACGATCATCAGGATGGCCAGTACCCCCAGCGCGACCCCGAAGACTCTCCGGCCTATCCCGCTCGGAGGCAGCGGGCCCACGACCGGATTGACGCCGGTCCTGGGAGACGCTGCCAGTGGCGCCGACTGCTCCGGTCCCTCCAACCGGCCGCGCTGGAGAGCCTTTTCCCATCCGAGGCCGCAGTCCGGGCAGACGAGGTTGCGGCGGTACGCCGCGTAGTAGATCAGTCCGCCAATGCCGAAGGTCGGAAAGCTCACGCCCGCGAGCAGCGCAGCGTGCAGCGGCTTGCGGAAGTACGGGATGCCGTCACCCCGATAGCCGCAGCGGGCGCACTCCCGGACGCCAGAGACGCGTTCCCGCGGAGCGGAGGCCGGACGCCGCACCACCACGGCACCGCACGTCGGGCACCGATCCTCCCCCTGGAGAAGATTCTCGCCACAAGTCGAACAGCGCATCAGTCCCATATCTCCCTGATCGGCATCAGTGCCGACAACCATTCATCGTGTTGCTGCACCACATTCGTACCCGAACCCTACGGAAACGGTTGGCCGCAGGAGTCAGGACGCCGAGCGACCAGCCCCGGACCCACCCGCCGAAACAGATTACATTCACAGGAGTCCAACGCCAAGAATGTCCCTTCTCCGAGAGTCGATGAAGATTCCTTTCACCGTGCACGGCGCCGTGCCTCTGCTGGCAGCGGTTGCGACCCTGGCCGGCCCGGCTGACGCGCAGTTGATCCCCTCTTCCTATCGCTTCATCGAAGGACGCCAGGAGGTCTCCATGATCTCCGGCTACATGCCCGCCGATCCCGGCAGGTACGACCTGGGCCCGCGCCCGGGTCCGGTCTTCGGGGCACGGTACGCCATCGAGGCCGCCGGCCCCATCTTCTTCGAGGGCCTCCTGACCTATCTGCCCACCAATCGCGCGGTCATCGATCCCCGCCGCGCGAGGGACGACTGGTCGATCGGCGAAACCCCCGTTCACCTCGTCATGCTCGACGCCCGTATCGACTTCAGCCTTACCGGGCGGCGGACCTGGCGCCGCATCAGTCCTCACGTCTTCCTCGGAGGCGGACTGGCGGCCGACCTGGCGACCGAGGGCGAACGGGAACGGGAACTGCTCCCGGAAGACCTCTTCGATTTCGGAACGGCCTTCACCGCGAACGCCGGTACCGGATTGAGGGTGTCGCTCACCTCGAAGCTGATGCTGCGCGCGGATGCGAGCGCGACGTTCTGGAGGATCCTCACGCCGGGCGGCTTCCGGGATCCCAACAAGCGGCCACCGACCGAAGAGGGCCAGGAGAGCGGGCAGCTGGAACAGCGGCAGTGGGTTGCCGGCAGCGCGCTGACGCTGAGTCTCGGCTGGCGGTTCTGATCCTTCCGGGCTTATGGCCGACTTCGAGCGCCTCCGGGCCGACTGGATCTCCCTTGACGAGGCGCTCGCGCGGATCCTGGCTCACGCTTCGCCGATGCCGGAAATCCGGATGGATCCGGTGCGCGCGGTGGGGCGGTCGCTCGCCCGCTCCGTGCAGGCTCGGGCGACGCTTCCGGCATGGCCGAACAGCGCCATGGACGGTTACGCCGTCAGGAGCGACGAACTCGCCGGACGCATTCCCGCGGAGGAGGTTCGTCTCCCGGTAACGGGGCGCTCCTACCCGGGCTCGGTTCCGCTGGAGCGCGTCGAGCCCGGGGCCGCAGTTCGCGTGATGACCGGGGGGCCGCTGCCGGTCGGCTTCGACTCGGTGATCCGCGTGGAGCACACCGACGGCGAGGAAACCCCCGGACATGTGGTTCTGCGCCGTCTCGACGATCTGGGCAAGCATGTCCGGGGGGCGGGCAAGGACATGCGGGCCGGGGACGAGACCGTTTTGGCGGGAGCGGTGGTGCACTCCGGGACGCTGCCGGTGATTGCGGCCAGCGGGTGCAAGCGGGTCTTCGTGTTTCGGCGGCCTCGCGTGGGAGTTCTGTCCAGTGGCGACGAGCTGGTCGGGGCCGAGCGTTTCGAACGCGTGATCGCCGGGGAGGGCATCCCGGACTCGAACCGGGGCATGATCGCCGCGTCGGTGGCGGAGGCGGGAGGCGTGCCCGTCGACCTGGGAGTTGCCCCCGACGATCCCGCCGGGCTGGAGGAGAAGCTGGCTTCCCTGCAGGGGATCGACGTTCTGGTCACGACCGGAGGAGCGTCCATGGGAGAAAAGGACCTTCTCAAGCGGATCCTCCTGCGCTTCCCCTTCCGGCTCGACTTCTGGCGGGCCCGGGTGCGTCCCGGCAGCCCACTCTCCTTCGGGCACCTTCGCACCGGCGCGGGGGAGGAGTTGCCGGTCTTCTGTCTGCCCGGCAACCCGGCCTCCGCCTTCGTCACCTTTCACGTCTTCGTGGCGCCCTACCTGCGCGCCGGGCTTGGGGCGGTGCGGCCGGCGGGGATCACGGTGACCGCGCGCACGGACGACGAACTGCTGTCCCCGGCGCGACTCACCCAGTTCTTTCGCGTCAGGCTGCACGACGATGAGGACGGCGGCTGGACCCGTTGCGCACTCACCGGGCCTCAGGGAAGCGGCCTGGTAAGATCCCTGCCCGGAGCGGATGGCCTTGCGGTGGTCCCCGAGGGGCGCGTCGAGATTCGCCGCAACGAGCCCGTTTCCGTCATCCTCCTGCCGGGGAGACGATGAGGGCGACCGTTCTTGTACTCTGTGCGCTGGCCACATTCGGCTGCCAGACGCCGCAGTGGCCCCTGGAGGGCCCGATCCGCTCGCCCTTCGGGGTCCGGGGAGGCGGGTTCATCGGGGAGGTCCACCGAGGCGTGGATATCGCCGTTCCGGTCGGCACCCGGGTGCGGCCGATCCTGAGCGGACGCGTCCGGTTTGCGGGAGTGATGGAAGGGTACGGCAACGTCGTGTGGGTAGACCACAACGACGATCTGTTGTCCGTCTATGCCCACCTTTCGGAGATTCTGGTGGAGCCGGCCCAGGAGATCACCAAGGCCACCATCATCGGGCTGTCCGGACGGTCGGGATCCGCCGCGGGGCCGCACCTGCACCTGGAGGTTTGGCGCTGGGGACGAGAAGTGGATCCCGTGCGCTTTCTCGGGCGCCCCCGGGGGTAGCGGATCCGGCCCGGAGGTTGTGGCGGCTGCCCGGCAGCATAGCGGCCGGCCAAGGAGGACAGCGGGCCGGTACGGTCATTCGTCCTGAAGCTCGCGGATGGCCTCGGCCAGCCTGGGCGCGATCTCGAAGACGTCCCCCACGATCCCGTAGTCGGCGACACCGAAGATCGGTGCGTCGGCGTCCCGGTTGACCGCGACGATGACCCCGGACGTGCGCATCCCGGCGAGATGCTGGATCGCGCCGGAGATGGCCATGGCGAAGTAGAGCCTGGGGGTGACGGTCTTGCCGGTCTGGCCCACCTGTTCGGCGTGTGGACGCCAGCCGGCGTCGACCACCGCCCGCGACGCTCCCAGCGCGGCGGTCTCACCCAGGGCCTCGCGGAGGTCGGCGAGAATGTGCCAATTGGAGGGGTCCTTCATCCCGCGCCCTCCCGATACCACGATCTCGGCCTCGGAGACATCGAGCGCGGCGCCCTCCGATGCCTCGAATCCCCTGACGCGGTAGCCGCCCGCGCCTTCGGCCGGATCCGCGCTCACCACCTCCGTGACCGCGTCACGAGGTGACTCCGTCACCGCGAAGACGTTCGGCCTTATGGAAAGCAGTACGGGCGCCCCCTTCGCGCGCACCCGCGCCAAGGCCTTCCCGGCAAAGACCGGACGCGTCACCACGATGTCGCCGCCGTCCACCTCCACGTCCGTCACGTCGGTGAGCAGCGGCCTGTTCAGCTTCGCGGCGACCCTGGGGGCCAGATCCCTACCCGGCCCGGTCGCCGCGAAGACCACCGCCGCATGCGCGCGGCTGCGGACGTGCGCGGCCAGCGCCGCCGCGCTCACATCCACCCGGCCCGGCTCCCATCCCGCGGCCTCGATCCCAACCACCCGGTCCGCTCCCTGCGCTGCCAGGGGTGCAGCCGCCCCACCCACACCCGGCCCGCCACATGCGGCGGCCTCAACGGCGCCCCCCAGCGCGTCCGCGATCCCGCGCGCCGCAGACACCACCTCGCGCGAGACGCTCCTCAGCGCCCCGTCCCTGACCTCCGCGACCGCGAGCACACCCGCCATCAGAGAACCTTCGCCTCCTCGCGCAGGAGCCTCACGAGTTCGGCGACCGCGTCCGGCCCCTCACCGACGATCCGGCCTTCGGGGCGCGGGGGCGGCTGGTCCAGCCGCTCCACCACCAGTCCGGCCTCGGCGGCGGGCGCCTCCTTCTCGTCGAGCGGCTTGCGCTTGGCCATCATGATGCCGCGCAGCGACGCGTACCGGGGCTCGTAGCGGCCCTTCGTCACGGTCGCGACCGCGGGCAGGTCAATCTCGACCACCTCCTGGCCCCCCTCGACCGCGCGGCGGCAGGTCGCGACGCCTCGGTCCACGTCGACCGCCGCCACCGATGTCGCGCAGGGCCGCCCCAGGAGCTCCGCCACCATGGGCCCCACCTGCTGCTGGTCGTCGTCCACCGCCTTGACGCCGAAGAGCACGAGGTCGGCGCCCCCGCCATCCAGCTCGCCGGCGAGCACGCGGGCCGTCGCCCATCCGTCCATCCCCGGCTCCCCCTTCAGGAGCACCGCCCGGTGGGCTCCCAGCGCGAGCCCCGCCCGCAGCGATTCCTTCGCGGCTTCGGGTCCGTAGCTCAGCAGCGTGACCTGGCCGGCTCCCGCCCCCTCCACGAGCTGCAGCGCCGCCTCCAGGGCGAATTCGTCGTAGGGGCTCAGGACGTACTTCACGCCGTCGCGCTCGATGTCGGTACCGCCGGGGGCGATTCGGATCCGCGTCTCCGTGTCGGGCACGCGTTTCACGCACACCGTGATGTTCAAGGGGCGCCTCGTGTCAAGAGAACATTACGAAATGTCATGTGTGGTTTACATGCACTTCCCATATCGCGATCGCCCGCGGGCCGTCTACAGGAACGCGCCGGCCACCGCGAAACAGACGGTCGCCACCGCGCCGCCGGCCAGGGCGTACGGCAGCTGCGTGCGCACGTGGTCGACGTGGTCCGTCGCGGACGCCATGGAAGATATCACGGTGGTGTCGCTGATGGGGGAGCAGTGGTCGCCGAAGATGCCGCCGGAGAGCGCGGCCGCCAGGAAGGGGGCGAGTTCCAGCTGCATGGTCGCGGCGGCGGGCACCACGATCGGGATCATGATGGCGAAGGTGCCCCAGCTCGATCCGATCGAAAACGCGACCGCGGAGGAAACGACGAAGACCAGGGGAAGGAAGACCACCGGCGCGAGGTTCCCTTCGACCAGGCCCGCCACGTAGTCGCCGGTTCCCAGGGCGCTCGCCACGTCCCCCAGCGCCAGGGCCAGGATCAGGATGAGCGCCAGCGGTACCAGTCCGCCCGCCCCGCGCAGCGCGATCTTCACCAGCTCGTCGACCTTGTAGGCCTTCTGCGCAAGCAGGAGGATCCACGCGGCCGCCAGCCCCGCCATCGAAGCCCACAGGACCGATGTGGAGCCTTCCCCGGCGCGCAGGTTGCCGCCGCCGGTGATCCACAGTCCCAGCGGCATCATCAGCACCAGCACGACCACCGGGACGATCATGTTCAGGGCGCGGGACGGGATCGGGGGGTCTTCCTCGCCACCGAGCACCCCTTCGTCCATCATCGGCATGGCTCCGGCCGAGAGCACGTCCCCCTTGGCGGCGCGCTTCTCGGCACGCTTCATCGGCCCCCAGTTCAGCTTCCACACGACGACCGCGAGCGCCAGCAGCACCGCCGCGAAGGAGTAGAAGTTGAAGAGGATCGAACTCAGGAAGACCCCGAGGGAGTCCTCCACTCCGACGCGGTTGAGGATGCCGAGATTGTAGGCGCCCCACGCGTTGAGCGGGATCAGGATGCAGATCGGTGCACTCGTGGAGTCGATCAGGTACGCCAGCTTCTCGCGGGAGATGCGGTAGCGGTCGAAGAGGGGACGGGAGACGGACCCGGCGACGAGCACCGTGATGTTGGACTCGATGAAGATCACCACTCCGATGATCCACGCCAGGAACTGGGCACGGCGCCCGTTCGTCACCCAGCGCCTCCGTTCCAGCCAGTTCACGAAACCCGCCACCCCGCCCGACGACGACAGCGTCGCGATCAGCGCCCCGATCACCAGTGTGAACAGCACGACCTTGGCTTCGCCGGCGTTGCAGGGTTCGTCGAGTGCCTCGGGGGTGCACCCCAGCACCCGCACGCCGAACTCGACGCTCTCCGACAGCCCGACGGCCGGGTTCCACCCGCTCAGAATGGTGCAGCCGAGCCAGATTCCCCCGGCCAGCGACAGGTAGACCTGGCGGGTCTTGATCGCCAGCCCGATCGCGAGGAGCGGAGGCAGCAGGGAGATCCAGGTGGGTTCGCTCATGGCCATCTAACCTACCACTTTGGCGGCTTCACCGCCGGATGCCCGCGGATGAAGAACCTGAGAGGCCAGTCCCGTGCGCGGGAAATCCCGATCCGTGCCGAACTCCCGATCCCGGACCCTTCCGCCGGGGCTCCCGGGATCAGTTGCACCGGCGGGAGCGCGAGGTCGTGGTAGTTGTGCCGCATGGTGATTCCCAGCGCCTGTGCCAGCCGTCCCGGGCCGCTGCACAGGTCGGCGCTGCGCCCGCGCCGCCGGGCCATGACCTCGCGCCCCGCAACCGGGTCGAGGGCCCGCACCAGCACGGCCGCGGGGTCGCCCTCCTCCCCCGTCACCACGTTGACGCAGTGGTGGATGCCGTAGGAGACGTAGACGTAGAGGGTTCCGCGCGCGGCGAACATCGCGTCGTTGCGCGGCGTGCGTCCCCTGGAGACGTGGGCGTGGCTCGCGGGGTCGTCCAGGCCCAGGTAGGCCTCAGTCTCGACGATGACGCCCCGTGTCTCCAGGCCGTCCACGGCGGAGACGAGCGTCGATCCCAGCAGGCGGCGCGCCACCTCCGCCGTGTCCCCCGCCAGGAACTCCCAGTCGCGCGCCAACGCCGGCCGGGCCCGCCGGCTCAGCGTCCGGCGTCGCCTGAATCCCGCTTGCGGCGTCCCCAGGGGAGCAGCCCGAGGAGTCCCGGGCGTACTGAACCCTCACCGGCCCCCACCGGTTCGGGCTCGGGCTCGCTGCCGCCGGACGTGCGGCCGGCGCCGCCCGCGGCACGTTCCTCGTCGAGCCCGAGGCGGGACTGTGCGGGCCGCCCGTCATTCCGGCTCCGCCCCCCCCCACCGCGGCCGGCCCGACCACCCGTGCCGCCCGGGGCCCGCCGTGCCCGCGAAGTCGCCCCGCGACGCGACCGGGCGGACGCTCCCCCGCCGGCCGTCTCGGGCCCGCGCGGTGCCGCCGGCTCGGTTGCCTTCGCGGCAGGCTTGATCCGGCGGTTGTAGTCCTTTTCCCACTCGGCCAGCACCGTGCTCGCCCGGGCCCGCGACAGCGCCTTCCTTACGCGCTCCGGCTCATGCTGCAGCACCTTGAAGACGTCGGGTCCGAAACTCTCCACCAGGCGTTCAGCCGTCTTGATCCCGATACCCTTGTACCGATGCGCCAGGTAGCTCTTGATCGCCTTCTCGGAAGTCGGCAGCCCCAGCGCCTTGGCGTCGAAGGCATCCGCACCCACCTCCGGTGCCGGCCGGGCGAGCCGCAGCTTGAAGCTCCCGCTCCTGGCGCGCCCCAGCACGACAGCCCCCTCACTCTCCGCGAACTGCAGGAACTTGCTGAACTTGGGGAAGCCGAACGCGCTCTCGTCGAAGGCCTTGTCGATCGCAAGCATCTTGCGCTTCACATCGGAATCGCGAACCGAAGCCCCGTCCTGCCCGGCCAGCTCCCGGAGCGCCCGGCCGAGCAACTCCACCGCGGGCCCCGGGTCGCGGCGCGGCTCCGGCTCCCGGCCGGCCGGCGGCCCACCACCCTGCCCCCGTGCGCCGCCACCCCGCCCGTTGGGCCCGGTCCGCCCCCGCTCCACCCGGCCCCGGCCCGCCGCGCCGCGGCGCTCCTTCGCGCGCTGCGCCTGCCCGTCCCCGGGGGCCTCCGGCCTGTGGCGGCCCCGGCCCGGCGAGTCGCCCGACCCATCCGGCGGAGCGATCTGGTACTGCCCGTTCTCTCCCCGCCTGATGTCGACCAGGCCCTTGTTGGCGGCCGCCACCAGGAACTTCGTAAAGCTCTTGAATCCGAGTCCGCGCTCGTCGAAACCCGGAGACAGCTCCATCATCACCTGCTTGAGCCGGTCCGACCGCATGACGTCCCCGCGCTTCATCATCTTCCCGACCGCTTCTTCCACGCACTGCCAGGCGTCAGGCCCGGCGGAGTCCTGTTCCGTGGCCTTGTGAAGCCCCGTCAGCGACGTGTAGGAGTAGTACTCGTCACAGTTCTGGACCAGGATGTCCGAGCTGGACTCCTGAATCCCGATCCCGATCACGTACTTGCCGTACTCCTTGAGCTTCAGGACCAGGCTGGAGAAGTCGGAGTCCCCGGTGAGGAGGATGAAGGTGCCGATCTCCGGGCGGATGAATACCAGCTCGATCCCGTCGATCGCCATGCGGATGTCGGTGGCGTTCTTCTTGGAACTGCCGTACGCCGGGGCGAAGATCAGGTCGATCGAGGCCTCGGAAAGGGGAACGATGTACTGGGGATAGCGGCGCCAGTCGGCGTAGGCCCTCTGGACCGTCACCTTCCCCTTGATGATGTCGGAGTTGAGCAGGCGCTTGAGCTCCTTGGCGAGATCGCTTCGCATGCCCATGGTGACGTTGTCGAAGTCGATGAGGAGGGCCGCGTTGGGCGCCTCCCGGGATGTCGGCCTGCCGGGGTCGGCGTGGGGCGCCTTCATGTAGGGATTGACCATTCTTCAGTCGTGTTGCTTTTCTTCACGTTCCCCCGGTACCGGCCGCAGCCCTTCTGCGGAGACGCGGCGGGCGAGCTCGTGGCGCCACACCTTGCCGGTCCCGGTCAGCGGGAGATCCTCCATGAAGGTAACAAGATCGGGCACCTTGTACTCCGCCAGGGCCAGCGCGCACCAGCTCCGGAGCTCGCTTTCGGTGACCACGCCGCCCTCTACACGGACCACGCAGGCGCATATGGCTTCGCCCAGAATCTCGTCCGAAATGCCCACGACGGCGCCCCGCTCGACCGCGGGGTGGGCCAGCAGCCGGTCCTCGACCTCTCTCGCGTGCACGTTGGACCCGTCGCGGATCATGACGTCCTCGCGGCGGCCCACGATATGGAGAAACCCCTCCTCGTCGACCATGCCGATGTCGCCGGTCCGCAGGTAGCCCTCGGCGTCGGTCGCGGCCGCCGTCTCGCGGGGCTGGCGGTAGTATCCGCGCATCAGGCCGGGGCCCCGCACCCGGATCTCGCCGATGCTCTCCGGCGGGAGGTCCTCGCCGTCTTCCTCGGTGACGCGCAGCTGCGTGCCGGAGACCGGGCGCCCCACTGTGAGGAGGCGCTCGCGCGGAGGGTCGTCGAGCCGCCCGATCGCCAGGGTCGACGAGGCTTCTGTGAGGGAATAGGCGATCAGCAGGGGGACCCCGAAGGTGCGTTCGATGCGTCGCGCCAGGTCGTCCCGCACCGGAGCTCCCGAGGCCAGGCAGAGGCGCAGGGTGGCGGGCGGGCCGGCGCGCTCCCGAATGCAGGGCAGTTCCCTCGCGAAGAGCGTGGGGACGCCGCAGTGGACCGTCGCGCCGCACCGCTCCGCCAGGGCCAGCATCGCCTGCGCGTCCAGGCCGTCGTGGAGCACCAGGGTGGCGCCGCCGAGGAGCGCGCCCAGGAGGCCGGGGCCGAGGCCGAAGGCATGGAAGAGCGCGCTGATCCCCACGACGACATCGCCAGGGGCGAGCCGGGCCGCGGCGGCAGTCTCGGCAGCCGCGTGGATCAGCCCCCGGTGGGAAAGCTCGACCCCCTTCGGCTTGCCGGTGGTTCCGGATGTGTAGACGATGGCGAAGGCGTCCCGGGGGTGGACGGGGTGGGCGCTGAAGTCACGGCCCAGCCCGGCCGATAGGAGATCTTCCCACTGGAACACGCGGTCGTCGTACCACAGATCTTCCTCGCCCACGGTGACCAGGTGGCTCAGCTCCGGGAGTTCGACGAGAAGGTCCTCGAAGACTTCGAGATACTCGATTCCGTAGGCGCTTTCGGCCGTGACCGCGCACGCCGCGCCGGAGTGGCGCAGCATGTAGCGCAGTTCCGGCAGCGTCAGGCGCGGATTGAGCGGGACGATCGTCGCGCCCAGCTTCGCCACGGCGAAGACCGAGACCGCGAACTCGGGCCAGGGAGGGAGCAGCAGGGCGACCCGGTCGCCGGGCTCGACGCCGAGGTTCGCCAGCGAGGCCGCGAGCGCATCCGACTGGTCGTCGATGTGCCCGAAGGAGATCGGTGCGTCGTCGGCCAGCAGGAACGTACCCCCGGGGTCCCGCGTCGCCCTGAGGGCCAGCAGCGATGAGATCGTGAGATTCGGCGAGCGCTCGATCGTCGCCATGCATCCTCCAGTCCGTCAGTCCTCCGCCGAACCCTCGATGATCCGGACCAGTTCGTCCTCCCGGACGGGAATGGTCGTCGCATCGCCAACTCCGGTGCGCCCAAGCTCTTCGAGACGCACAATATGTATTACACCCGAGCGGGTCTTCTTGTCTCGGACCATCAGCGCGACGAGTCGCTGCGGGTGGGCCAGCGACGGGTGGCTCGCGGGCAATCCGAATGCGCTCACCAGCGCGCGAATCTCGTCCGCGGTGCCCGCCGCGGCAACCCCAAGTTCTTCGCCGATCCGGGCCTCGGCAACCATCCCCACCGCTACCGCGTGGCCATGCGGCAGGGTGAAACCGGACTCCAGCTCCAGCGCGTGCCCCACCGTGTGCCCGAAGTTGAGTATCCGGCGACGCCCGCCCTCGAATTCGTCCCCCGACACGACCTCGGCCTTGAGCTCCACCGACCGCACGACTGCGCGCTCGACCACCTCCGCGTCGCCGTCCAGAAGCGGACGTGCCCGCGAAGCGAGCCAGGCGGCGTAGTCCGCGTCGAGGATCACGCCGTGCTTGACCGCCTCCGCATATCCCTGGGCCCGGAGACCGGTATCGAGCGTCGTCAGAAAGTCGGGATCGGCCAGGACTGCCGAAGGGGCGTGGAACGCGCCCACGAGGTTCTTGCCCAGCGGGTGGTCGACCCCCGTCTTGCCCCCGACCGAGGCGTCGATCATGGCCAGAGTCGTGGTCGGAAGCTGCACGAAGGGCACGCCGCGAAGGAAGGTGGCGGCGACGAAACCGGCCAGGTCGCCCGTCACCCCGCCCCCCATGGACACCACGCAGCAGTCCCGTCCGAGCCGCGCATCCATCAGCACGTCGGTCAGGGCTCCCCAGGTCTCGCGTGTCTTGCTGGCCTCGCCGGGCGGGAAGAAGGCCGGGACCGCCTCCAGTCCGTGGCCCGTGAGCGAAGAAACCAGGTCATCGTACCACAACCCGGCCACGCGCTCGTCCGCGATCACCGCACACCGTCCGGAGGTCGCGGCCGCGGCCACCACCCGGGGGAGGGTTCCCCGGACGCCGCTCCCGACCCGGACGGGGTAGCCGCCGGATGAGGAGCGGACCGGGACTTCGCCGTAGCTGATCAGGGACCGCCCCCCCTTCCCCGTTGGGCGAGGTTTCGCTGAAGTACCGCTTCGATGGTTGTAACCATCAACGGGTGGCCGGGCCGGGTCAAGGCTCACCAGGCAGGTGCCCGCTGCCCGCCCGCAGCCGAAGGAAGGCCGGGAATTGCTGAAACCGCCCGGGACAACGGTGCCACCGCCGTTCGGCTCCAAATGGTAGTAGATTTGAACGGGGACCAATCCGCATGCCTGCCGCTCGGCCCCCTGCACAACCATCGAACCGGGAGGAAGAACGCTGTGTTGAGGGCCGCCGGTAGACTGATCCGCAGGGCCCGGATTCCGCGCGAGGTCTGGTTCGGAGTGCTCTTCCTCCTTGCCGCGGGTATCGGGCTTGCCGCCGGCGCCTGGCGCAACCTCTGCTCGGACTGTCCGTCCATCGCGCAGATCTATACCTACGAGCCGCGGGAGACGAGCAAGCTCTACGCCCGCGACTCCACCCTGGTGTGGGAGTTCGGCGAGGAGCGTCGGACACTGGTTTCGCTGGAGAGTCTTCCCGCCTATGTGCCCCAGGCCTTCATCGCGATCGAGGACCGCCGCTTCTACTCGCATAACGGACTCGATTGGCGCGGAATCGGACGCGCCGCCTTCGGTGTGTTGCGCACTCGCTCGCTCTCCGGCGGCGGCGGCAGCACGATCACCCAGCAGCTCGCCCGCAACATGTGGACGGACCGCCTGGGTTTCGAGAAACGGTTGATCCGCAAGCTGAAGGAATGGCAGGTCGCCATGGCGCTGGAACGCGCCTACACGAAGGACCAGATCCTCGAGGCATACATGAACCAGATCGGGTATGCCCATGGCTGGTACGGACTTGAGACGGCGTCGAGAAACTATTTCGGCAAGAGCGCGATCGACATCAACCCGGCCGAGGCCGCGCTGCTGGCCGCAATCGCGAACCGCCCGGAGCGCTACAGCCCGCTCAACAATCCGGACGCCGGTCTGCAACGCCGGAACCTGGTTCTGAATCTGATGGCCGACCAGGGATACCTGACCGAAGACGAGGCCGCGCGCTGGAAGGGCGAGCCGGTCCCGACCGAGCGGGCCCGGAGAGTCGAGAACCAGGCGCCCTACTTCGTGGAATGGGTTCGTGGCATTCTCGATGACCGCTTCGGCCGGAAGCTCTACACCGGCGGGCTGGAGATATACACGACGCTGGATCTGGAGATGCAGGCCGACGCCCAGGCGGCGATGGAGGCCGGATGGGAGCGGATCGAGGCCCGCCCCGAGTTCAGCCACACGACGTACGCGGAGTTCGCGGAAGCCAATCGGGGAGCGGACTACAGGGACATCCCCTATGTGCAGGGCATGTTCGTCGCCCTCGATCCGTCGACCGGCGAGGTCCGCGCGATGATCGGCGGGCGGGACCACGTCCACTCCAAGTTCAACCGCGCCACCGACGCGGAGCGCCAGGCGGGTTCGTCCTTCAAGCCGTTCGTCTACACCGCGGCGCTGGAGAGCGGGATCCCGCCAACGGAGGTGATCACGGATGCGCCGGTCGTGATCGACCAGGTCGACGGCACCACCTGGCGCCCATCCAACTACGACCCGGAGTTTCTCGGCGACATGACCATGCGCGAGGCCATGGCCAAGTCGATCAACACGGTCGCGGTAAAGGTCGGCTGTCGCGTGGGGCTGCCTACCGTGGCCCAGATGGCCCGCCGCCTGGGGATTCGCACGGAGATCGAGCCGTTCCCGTCGACGTCCATCGGGGCGGCCGAGGTCGTCCCGCTCCAGATGGTGGAGGCGTACGCGACGCTTGCGAACCTGGGCGCGCATGTGCGACCCTTCCCCGTATTGAAGGTGGTGAGCACAGACGGTGAGGTCCTTTGGGAGCCCAGACCCGAACGGACCCAGGAGGTCGATCCGAGGGTGGCGCGCCTCGGTGTTTCCCTGCTGGAGGAAGTGGTGCGGGCAGGTACCGGCCACACCGCCATTCGGGTGACCGCGAGCCTCCCATACGAGGTCCCCGCGGCCGGCAAGACCGGCACGACCAACGAAGGCAGCAACGTGTGGTTCCTCGGCTTCACCCCGAACCTCGTCGCGGGTGTCTGGTTCGGGATGGACCTGCCCGTATCGATCGTGGACAGGGCAACGGGCGGCGGGCTGGCGGCGCCCGTGTGGGGCGACTTCATGCGGCGCGTGTACTACGGCGACCCTGAAGGGGAGGAATCGGCGGGCGCGGGAAGTGGAGAAGAGTTCCCCCTTCTCGAGATACCGGAACCCTGGCCGATCATCCCCGGGCTCGTCCGGCGCCGGGTAGACCGCAAGACCGGCCTGCTGGCTTCAAGATGGTGTCCCCCGGAGCAGGCCTACGAAGAACTTTTCCTGCCGGGAACGGAGCCCACGGTTCCTTGTGATGTCCAGACCCGGACCCTTATCCGGCCTCCCCAGCCTCCACCCTGCGCCCCAGAGGAATCGATTTCATGACCCCACCGAACGGCGCCAGCATCTTCATCTTCGAGACCACCCATCACGCCATGTGGGCCGAGGACGTGGCCAGGGATCAGGCGATTCCCGCCGAGGTCGTGCCGGCCCCGCCTGAGGGAGGGGCCAAGTGCGGCGCTGCGCTCCAGGTGTCGCTCGAGCGTACGTCGGAGTTGTCCGCGGCCCTGAAGCAGGAGGGGATCCTGTACCGGGTTTTGTAGCGTCCGGCCAGCTCACTTCGTCCCGACCGCGGCGTGGGCCGGTGCCCGTAGACCTGTTCGCCCGCGGCGTGGGCCGGCGCCCGCAGACCTGTTCGCCCGCGGCGTAGGCCGGCGCCCGCAGGTCTACTCCCCGCGGGGCCCTCCGGTCGGTCCCTACGGGCTCGTCAGCCGGGACTCCGGATCCGCTCCAGCACCCCGGGCAGCGGCGAGGCCCCGTCTTCGTCACTGATTGTGACCGCTTCCCTGAGCACCCGGACCCCTCCGGCGAGGCCATCGACGCTCCCTGCGTGGACCACCCCGATGGGGTCCCCCGGGGCGACGCGCGTCCCGATCTCCACCTCCATGACGAACCCGACGCGCGGATCGACCTCGTCGTCCTGGCTCTTCCGCCCGCCCCCGAGCGAGATCAGGCCGTAGCCGAGCGCCAGAGGGTCGATGTCGCTGACCCATCCGTCGCGGTCCGCGGAGACGGTCTTGAGTAGCGGCGCCGAGGGGAGCCCCAGATCGCCGCGTGCGGGATCCAGCTTCCCGCCTTGCGCCGCCACGAGCCGTTCGAAGCGCTCCATCCCCCCACCCCCCTCCAGCGCCCCCTCGGCCCGGCTCCGTCCCTCGCCCAGACTGGACACCAGCCCCCCGGCCAGCGCCATCTCGGCGGCCAGTTCGACGCAGAGTGCGCGAAACCGGCCCGGTCCACCCCCCGCCAGGCACGCCACCGCCTCGCGCACTTCCAGCGCGTTGCCGATGGCGCTGCCCAGCGGCTGGTCCATTGCCGTCAGCACGGCCGCCACCGCTATCCCCCGCGCGCCACCCACCCCGGCCATCGCACGAGCCAGCGCGCGCGCGTCCTCCACGCTCGTCATGAAGGCGCCCCGGCCCACCTTCACGTCCAGAACCAGGCCATCCAGCCCCTCGGCCAGCTTCTTCGACATGATCGACGCGGTGATCAGGGGGATGGACGGCACCGTGGCCGTCACGTCGCGCAGCGCGTAGAGCCTGCGGTCGAGCGGCGCGATCTCGTCGGTCTGGCCGATCATCGCGCAGCCGACCTCGCGCAGCACCCGGTCGAAGCGCGCCAGAGAAATACCCGTCTGGAACCCGGGGATCGACTCGAGCTTGTCGAGCGTGCCGCCCGTATGCCCCAGGCCCCGCCCGGACATCATCGGCACCACCATTCCCATTTCGGCGGCGAGCGGGGCCACCACCAGGGAGACCTTGTCACCCACCCCGCCCGTCGAGTGCTTGTCGACCCTGGGGCCCGGCCAGTCGCCGCCCGGCTGAAGCACGCGTCCCGAGTGGAGCATCACCTTCACCAGCACGTCGAGCTCCCGCGCGGAGAGCCCGTTGAACTGGACCGCCATCAGAAACGCGGCCATCTGCTCGTCGCCGACCTGCCCCTTCAGGTAGGCGGTCAGGAACAGAGCGAACTCCCCCGGCGCGAGCTTGCCGCCGTCGCGCTTGGTCGCGATGACCTGCTGCGGGATCATCCGGGGGCCCCCGGTCCGCTCACGAAATCGGCGCCACCTGCTCGTCGGCCACCGCCGGACGCTCGGGCGGCTCCCAGTCCTCCAGCCCCTTCACGTAGCGGTGCAGCCAGCGCATCTCCTCGATCATCAGGGTCCGCCGGTGCCGGGGCTCGCTGATCCCGTGCCCCTCGCGCGGGAAGAGGATGAAGCGCGCGTCGACCCCCAGGTGCCGCAGCCCCGCGAAGAAGTTCATCGACTGCTCCATCGTGTCGGTGCGGTCGTTGGCGCCGTGGAAGAGGATGGTGGGAGTCGTGACCCGGTCCAGGTGCGTGTAGGCGGAACGCTCGGTCCAGTACTCCCGGTTCGACCACGGGTCGCCCCCGAGGTACCAGCGCACCACGTCGAAGTTGAACCCTGCGCCGAATTCGCTCCGCCAGTCCGCGACCATGGCCCCGAGGCTCGCCGCCTTGAACCGTTCGGTGCGCGTGATCGCCCAGCCGCCCAGGATCCCGCCGTAGCTCCACCCCTTCACCGCCAGCGAGTCCGCATGGGCGACTCCCCGCGCGATCATCGCATCGACCCCGGTCATGAGGTCCTCATAGTCGCCTCCGCCGATGTCGTTGATGTTGCCGCGCAGAAGGGCGTCCCCGTAGCCCGAAGAACCCCGCACGTTCGGCTGCAGGACTGCATAGCCCTGGGCCACCAGCAGCTGCGCGTCGGCGTCGAAGCCGCGCGTGAAGACCCCCGCGGGACCCCCGTGAATCTCCAGGACCATGGCCCCCGGGCCACGCCGGTCCGCAGGGGTGTACAGAATCCCTTCGATCTCCAGCCCGTCGGAGCTGTTCCAGCGGACGACCTCCGGCTCGGCCAGGTCCTTGTCGTCAAGCCCCGGGTTGGCCTCGGTCAGCCGGACCCTGGAGCCGCCGGCAAGGTCGACCAGCCACAGGTCGCCCGGCTCCGACGGGCTGGCGAACTGGACTGCGGCCTTGCCGTGAAGCGCATCGTAGGAAACCCCCGACACGATCCCCTCCAGATCAGTCAGCTGCTCGAGCTCGTCGGACCGCACGTCCAGCCGGTACATATTCGCGACGGTGCGGTCGAGGGCCACGACATCGATCAATCGCCCGCCGGGATGCCAGCGGTAGCCCCGCATGTCCGCGTCGACCCCGGACATCAGCTGGCGCGTTTCCCCGCTGGGGATGTAGTGATGGTACAGGTTGCCCTGGTCGAGCTCCCACGACTCAAGGTCGGGCGCCACGAAGGTGATCGCCCGTCCGTCCGGCGACCACGCCAGCTGGGACTCCGGCGCGTCGTTGGAGGTGATCATCTCCTCTTCGCCGGTGACCACCGAGCGCAACGCGATCTCCGACAGATGGCCCGCGTTGCGACGGTTCTCGGTGCGGTACGCGTACGCCAGGTGGTTTCCGTCCGGCGAGAGCGCGAAGCTGCCCACGATCCGGCCCTCCGGCGTCAGCCTGCTCGCCTCCACGGGATCGTCCCCGACCTCCACCTGCACCTTCCAGACCCCGTTCCACGACCCGCGCGTCTGCCCGTTGGGCCCCTCGTCGATGAAGATCGCGTCGTCCCCGTTCTTCCGCTCCTTCTCGGTGTCGTCCGGAAGCGAGTCGCTGGCGACGAAAAGGATGGAACGGCTGTCCTGCGACCAGCGGTAGCCGCCCACGGCGGTCACATGTTTCGTCAACTGGATGGCCTCCCCACCGTCGGAGGGCAGGACGAAGAGCTGCCGCGTGCGGCCGTCCCCTTCCCCCACCGGACGCGTGAACGACACCCAGCGCCCGTCCGGCGACCACTCGGGCGACCGGTCGTCGGTCGAACCGGTGAAGGGACGCATGTTCGACCCGTCGGCGCCCACCACCCAGATGCGGCTGTCGCGCCGGTTCTTCCCCCAGTCGAGTTCGCTCCGCGTGAAGAGGACGCGAGAGCCGTCCGGCGAGAGCCTGGGGCCCGAGACGCGCACCAGGTCGATGACTTCGTCCAGGGTGAGTTCCCGCGGGCCGGCCTCCTGCGCCGTCGCGCGCGGCGCCCCGAGGCCTCCCGCGAGCCCCGCGGCGCCGATGATGAACGGACCGATTGCACGGATGATGGGACCGGATACACGCACGTCGTGCCTCCTTGGCTACCGGGGTGGAACGATCAGCTCAAGCAGCTCTCCCGGAGCGACGGAAAGGGTCTCGGTGTAGAACTCCTGGCCGGCCAGCGGCCGCACACGCAGCCGGATGTCGGGGAGCGTCCATCGCAGCTTGAAGGTCGCCTCGCCCTTGCCGGGAACGATCCCGAGACGCTGTCCGGAGCCGGACCGGGCGGTGTAGACGGTGACCTGGCTGAAGTTGTGATTGCGGACCAGGATCTCGATCTCCTGCATGGCCGCGCGCTCTTCGAAGGGGTCCTCCGCGGTCCCGCGCAGCGCCGCGCAACCGGGGAGCGGGAGCAGCAGGGCGGCGAGGGCGAGGCGGCGGGGCACAGCCCAGCGCCGATAGGTCGCCGCTCGAAGGCCCCGGGCGTCATGTATACGGGCTGCCTGCCCGCGCTCAGACCATCGCGATGTCAACAACACTTTACAAAATGTCATGTTGACCATACATCCCCCGGTGTTTGACGCGGGGTTCGCCCACGCACCGTCAGCGCGAGTCGATCGGGACGTAGTCGCGGCGCGGGTGACCCATGAAGACCTGTCGCGGCCGCGCGATCTTCTGCTCCCGGTCGACGACCATCTCCTCCCACTGGGCGAGCCACCCCACGGTGCGCGGAATCGCGAACAGCACCGGGAAGAGCTCGACGGGGAAACCCATCGCCTGGTAGATGAGGCCGGAGTAGAAGTCGACGTTGGGGTAGAGGTTGCGCTTCACGAAATACTCTTCCTGGAGCGCGATCTGCTCGAGCTCCAGGGCGATGTCCAGGAGCGGATTGCGGCCGGTGACCTCGAAGACCTCCTCGGCGGTGCGCTTGATGATCGACGCGCGCGGATCGTACGCCTTGTAGACCCGGTGGCCGAACCCCATGAGGCGCCGTTCGCCCCTGCGCACGCTGTCCATGAAGTCGGGGATGTTGTCGCTCGTGCCGATCTCGGTGAGCATGCGCAGCACGGCCTCGTTGGCGCCCCCGTGCAGGGGACCGTAAAGGGCGGCCATCGCCCCGGCCAGCGCGGAAAAGGGATCGACCCGCGAACTTCCGATCACCCGCATGGCCGTGGTGGAGCAGTTCTGCTCATGGTCGGCGTGCAGGATGAAGAGGACGTCCAGCGCGCGCTCCAGGACCGGGTTGGGCTTGTATTCCCTGCCGCCGATGCGGAAGAGCATGTTGAGGAAGTTGGCCGTGTAGGAGAGGCCGTTTTCGGGGTAGACGTAGGGCAGCCCCTTGTGATGGCGGTACGCGAACGCCGCCAGGGTCGGCATCTTCGCGAGGAGGCGCGTGATCTGGATGCGCCGGTTTGCCGGATCGTCGACCTCCTTGGCCTCGGGGTAGAAGGTCGACAGCGCCGCGACCGTGGAGATCATCATCCCCATGGCGTGGGCATCGTAGCGGAAGCCCTGGAGGATGGTGGTGACGTTCTCGTGCACGTACGTGTGAAAGGTCACGTCGTGGACGAACTGGTCCAGCTCCTCGCGCGTCGGGAGTTCGCCGTTCAGGATGAGGCTCGCCACCTCGAGGAAGGTCGCCTGCTCGGCGAGCTGCTCGATCGGGTAGCCCCGGTATTCGAGGATCCCCTTGCTCCCCTTCACGTCGGTGATGCGGCTGGTGGTGAAGGCGGTATTGGTGAATCCGGGATCGTAGGCCATCATCCCGAAATCCTCGTCCCGGACCTTGATCTGGCGCAGGTCCATGGCGCGGATCACGTCGCCGTCGCGGATCCGGATTTCGTATTCGCGCTGCGTGCGGTTGTCGGTGATCGTCAGTGTGCTGCTGGAGTTGTTCGACATTGCGTTTCGGGGTCCGGCCAGGCTGGGGGTGGAAGGCTCGTGGGGCATTCACTCAACTCATGAATCATATCATTTGCCAATGGCCCCCAGAAAGGGGGGACAACCCCCGAGCGCCCCGATGACCCGTGCCGCAACGCGACCGTCGTTACCCCAGCGCCGGACCGCAAGCGGCCGTCGCGGCTCCAGCGCGGGCCGCAGGCCTGTTGCAATTCCGACACCGGTCCGCAAGCGACTGGTCCCGGCAGGAAACCGGGCAGCCTACCTCGGGTCGACCTCCCGGTATATGCTGCGGTTGCCCTCGCCATCGAAGGCGATCACGTGGTACGGCCGCGGGTTGGGCCCTTCCATTCCCGGCGAACCGACCGGCATGCCGGGAACGGAGATCCCCCTCACCTCGGGGGCCTCCTCCAGGAAGGATTCGATTACCTTCGCGGGAATGTGTCCCTCGAACACGTACCCTCCGGCCAGCGCCGTATGGCAGGTGCTGAGCTCAACCGGAATCCCGTGGCTCTGCTTCACTGCGGCCAGGTCCGCATTCGACAGATTCTCCACGGTGACCTCGAACCCGGCTGCCACCATGTGGTCCACCCACAGTCCGCAGCACCCGCAGGTCTCGGTCTTGTACACGTGCATCGCCGTGCCCGCGTCCGCGGTTTCCGCGACCTCCGGCGCTCCGTTCGGCCCGGAGCCCCGGAACGCCAGGACGACGGCCAGGCCGCCAACGAGCAGGACCGCTGCGGCCAACATCATACGGTTCATGGTCTGCATCCTTTCTGACTTGACTTGTCGATGCCGAGGGAGGGACTCGAACCCTCACGCCCGCAAGGGCAAAGGTTTTTGAGACCTTCGCGTCTACCGGTTCCGCCACCCCGGCTCCTGCCCGCCCGGCGGTTCGCGGCGAGCCGCGCCGCAGGTCTCCCGCGCCCCGGACCACGCCAGCTGCCGGCACAATGATTGTACTCGGGTTCGCGCCGGAGGTGAAGTGGGGCGCTGGGCCGCCAACTCCGGCGGGGCGTTCTGTTCGCCCCATTCCCGTGTCGCTATTGTTGAAGACCCGCTGTCGAACACCCGCCAGAGCCCCTCGACCCAAGTCCGGAGCCCAAGCCCCGTGCCCGACCTGACAGATCCCTTCGGCGCCCTCGCCACCGTCGACCTCCCCGAGGGCCCGACATCCTTCTACCGCCTGGCCCGCCTGGAAGAGGAGGGCATCACCGATCTGGATCGGCTTCCCTTCTCCATCCGCGTCCTCCTTGAAAACGTGCTGCGCCACGCCGGCGACGACTACGTTTCCGCCCGGCACGTGGAGGCCGTGGCGGCGTGGAGCCCCACCCGCGCGGGCGCGGATTTCCCCTTCATGCCCACGCGCGTGGTCCTCCAGGATTTCACCGGCGTCCCGGCGGTCGTGGACCTCGCCTCCATGAGGGACGGCATCCTCAAGATGGGGGGCGCCCCGGCGCGCATTAACCCCATGGTGCCCGCCGACCTCGTCATCGACCACTCGGTGCAGGTCGACTTCTTCGGCACCGGATACGCCTTCGAGAAGAACGTCGAGCGCGAGTACGAGCGCAACCGGGAGCGCTACGCCCTGCTCCGCTGGGCCCAGGAAGCCTTCGAGAACTACCGCGTCGTCCCCCCCGGCACGGGGATCGTGCACCAGGTCAACCTGGAATACCTGGCTTCGGTCATCCACCGGCGTGAAGAGCGGGGCACCCACCTCGCCTACCCCGACACCCTGGTCGGCACCGACTCCCACACCACGATGATCAACGGTCTGGGCGTCGTCGGCTGGGGCGTGGGCGGGATCGAGGCGGAGGCGGTGCTCCTCGGCCAGCCGTACTACATGCTGCTCCCGGAGGTGGTGGGGGTGAAGCTGACCGGCTCGCTGCCCGAGGGCTCCACGGCCACGGACCTCGTCCTGCGGGTCACCGAGATGCTCCGCGCGCACGGCGTCGTGGGGCGGTTCGTGGAATACTACGGGCCGGGCCTCTCCGGACTCAGCCTGCCCGACAGGGCCACCCTCGCCAACATGTCGCCCGAGTACGGAGCCACCATCGGGTTCTTCCCCGTAGACGGAGAGACGCTGCGCTATCTCGCCGGAACCGGCCGCAGCCCGGAGTTGGTCGAGCGGGTCGAGCGGATCACGCGCGAGCAGGGACTCTTCCGCACCGACGAGACTCCCGACCCGGAGTACACCTCGACGATGGAGCTCGACCTTTCCACCGTCGAGCCGAGTGTGGCGGGGCCGAAGCGCCCGCAGGACAGGATCGCACTGACCGACATCCGCACGGCATTCGAACGGGATCTGCCCGGGCTGGTTCCCGCCGGGGCCACTCCCCCGGGCGGGCCCGGAATCGTCGGTGGCGGGACCGGCGGCGGGGGCACCGCGGTCGCAACTTCCCAGCGCAGGATGGTCGAGATCGAGATGGACGGGAAGCGGATGGAGATCGGCGACGGCACAATCGTCGTGGCCGCGATCACCAGCTGCACCAACACCTCCAACCCGTCGGTGATGGTCGGCGCGGGCCTCATGGCGAAGAAGGCGCGCGCCCTGGGGATGGAGGTGAAGCCCTGGGTGAAGACGAGCATGGCGCCGGGCTCCCAGGTCGTCACCGACTACCTCCGGGCCGCCGGGCTGATGCACTACCTCGAGGAGCTGCGCTTCAACCTGGTCGGCTACGGCTGCACGACCTGCATCGGCAACAGCGGCCCCCTCCCGGGACCGGTGGCCGACGCGGTCTACATGCACGGCCTTGTCGTCGCGTCGATCCTCTCGGGGAACCGCAACTACGAGGCCCGCATCCACACCCTGGTCCGCGCGAACTACCTGGCGTCCCCGATGCTCGTCGTCGCCTTCGCGCTCGCCGGGCGCATAGACATCGACCTCTACAACGAACCGCTCGGCCAGGCCGCCGACGGCCGGTCGGTCTTCCTCGCCGACATCTGGCCGTCGCCGGAGGAAATCCGGGATACCATCGCCGCCGCGCTCAAGCCCGGGATGTACCACGAGCGGTACGCTCACGTCTTCGACGGCGACGAACACTGGCGGTCCCTCCCCCTCCCCGAGGAAGGCAGCCTCTACGAGTGGGATCCGGACTCGACCTACATCCGCAATCCCCCCTTCTTCGAGGGCATCCGCAGCGAGGCGCCCCCCTTGCGGGACGTGCGCGGCGCCCGCGTGCTGGCGCTCGTCGGCCATACGGTCACCACCGACCACATCTCGCCGGCCGGGGCGATCCCCCGCTACGAGCCCGCCGGGCGCTACCTGGAGGCCCACGGCGTCGCCCCCATCCGCTTCAACACCTTCGGCTCGCGGCGCGGCAACCACGAGGTGATGATGCGCGGCACCTTCGGGAACGTGCGGCTGCGCAACCTCCTCCTCGAGGACAAGGAGGGCGGCTACACCGTGCACCTGCCCACCGGGCAGATGACCACGATATTCGAGGCCTCGGAGCGCTACCGGGCAGCGGGAACGCCCCTGGTGGTGATCGCGGGGCGCGAGTACGGCACCGGGAGCTCCCGCGACTGGGCCGCCAAGGGAACCCTGCTGCTCGGGGTCCGGGCCGTGATCGCGGAGAGCTACGAGCGCATTCACCGCTCCAACCTGGTGGGGATGGGCGTGCTGCCGCTCCAGTTCCGGGACGGCGAAGGGGCCGAGGCGCTGGGCCTCGACGGCACCGAAGTCTACGACATCACCGGGATCGCCGGGGGGCTGAAGGCCAGGGGCGAGGTCAAGGTCGTGGCAGCCCGCAAAGGCGGCTCGAAGGTGCGTTTCCGCTGCAAGGTGCGACTCGACTCGAGGGTGGAGGTCGACTACTACCGCAACGGAGGCATCCTGCACACCGTGCTCCGGAGGCTCGCGGCGCTGTAGCCGTCCGGGCACGATCGGCGATGCCCTCTGACGACCCCCGCGGCGGCCCGCCCAGGCGCTACAGCGACACGGAGGTCAGCCGGCTTCTCAAGCACGCCACCGAACTGCAGGAGAAGGACCAGACTGGAGGGCGCCTCGTTGACGAGGGCGGGATTACGCTTGCCACACTGCAGGATGTGGCTGCCGAGGCGGGAATCGATCCCCGCTACGTCCGCGTCGCCGCCGCCCGGGTCGACGGCCGCAAGTCTTCAGGGATCTTGTCCACGCTCGTGGGAACCCGGCTTCTCATTCGAGCTGAACAGGCGATGCCGGGCGAATTGCCGGAGAGAGGTCTCGGCGAGGTCGGCGAGGAGATCGAGGTCGCCACCGATGTGCACGGTACCGCTTCGGTGGCCGGACGCACGCTGACGTGGCAGTCCGACCGATCGGATTTCTGGATTCGAGCGCTGAAGATCACCGTGGCGTCGCGCAACGGCGAGACGCGGATCCAGGCCAGAGAAGAGTTGGACATTTACGCCGTGACGCTCTTTGGGAGTGTGGTCGGTATCGGCGGCGTGGTCGGGATCGGAGTGGGTCTCGGAGTCGGCGCGGTATTGGGATCGGCGCTCTTCGCGACGCTCTTCCCCGTCGGTCTCATCGGCGGCCTGTATGCGGCGATGCGCAAGGTGATGAAATCGATTGGGC
Source organism: Longimicrobiales bacterium (assembly GCA_965116645.1). Taxonomy (GTDB): domain Bacteria; phylum Gemmatimonadota; class Gemmatimonadetes; order Longimicrobiales; family Gaopeijiaceae; genus Bin94. The sequence goes on from OZ220702.1 coordinate 1,907,538, forward strand.
GCGAGCGGCAAGCCAGGCTGGAAGAACTTGTGGACCGGATCGCGCGCTACGCCCGGCCGGGAGATCGTCTTCCCGGGCCGGGAGACCGGTAGTCAGTCTTCCCGCAACGCCAGTGGCGGACCGAGCACCTCGCGGGCCAGCACGGCCCGCCGGAGCGCGCCGGGACCGCCCAGACCCAGCTGGCCGGCCAGATCGGCGGATCGCCGCAGAGGTGCGGGCGCCGGCGGAACCGCGGGCGTCCGGCGTCTCGCCGGCACGGCACCCACCGGAACCGCCTCCGGCAGGGGCAACGGACCGTCGGCAGGCGATGCCGCTGCCGAGGTCGGTACCAGCGACCGCTCCGGCCGTGATTCCAGGGGACGCGGATCCCGCGAACGAACCGGGATCTCACGCGGGGTCCGATCCCGAAGCTCCAGCACCCGCGGCTCTCTGACCGGAACCGGAGCCGAGGCGTGGGGCCTTTCAGCGGCGGAAGACCCTTCTGCAAAGGGCGGAGCAGCCACTTCGGTCCGCCGAAGTGCCGCCTGTTCTGCCCGCTGAAGCACTGCGAGCGCTCCCTGGTCGCGCCCCGGCCGGACCGACGCTTTCGCACCCGGCGTCTTCGGTGCCTCCTCCGGCTTCTCCCCCGTGAGGTATTTCAGCACATCCGCGCCATCGACCGGCTCGGCCTTCTCGCCCGGTGCCGCTCCAGCGCGTTTGCGCACCAGCCTGCCGATCATGTCCAGGATGGCCATGACGACCATCAGCAGGATGACGAAACTGATATCCACTATGCTGCTCCCCGGCCAGTGCGCGGCGAGGCGCCGGTTCCGGCTGCCGCCACGCCCTACTCCGCCGGCAATTGCTGCGGGTCGTCGCCACCCTCGGCGATCGCCCTGCGCATATGCGTGTCGGACTCGATGTTGCGGTACCGCGCGTAGTCCATGATGCCCATATTGCCGCTGCGGAAGGCGTCCGCCATCGCGAGCGGCACCTGCGCCTCGGCGGCGATCACCTCCGCGCGCATCTCCTCGACCCGGGCGCGCATCTCCTGCTCCTGGGCCATCGCCATCGCACGCCGCTCCTCTGCCCGGGCCTGCGCGACCCGCTTGTCGGCTTCGGCCTGGTCGGTCTGCAGCTCCGCCCCGATGTTCTTGCCGACGTCCACGTCGGCGATGTCAATCGAGAGGATCTCGAAGGCGGTGCCGGAATCGAGCCCCTTCTGCAGCACGGTCTTGGAGATCGCGTCCGGGTTTTCCAGCACGGCCTTGTGGGTGTCCGCCGAACCGATCGTCGACACGATCCCCTCGCCGACGCGGGCCAGGATCGTCTCCTCCCCCGCTCCGCCGACCAGGCGGTTAATGTTCGCGCGCACGGTAACCCGCGCCACCGCGATCAGCTGGATCCCGTCCCGGGCCATCGCCGCCACCCGCGGTGTCTGCACCACCTTGGGATTCACCGACACCTGGACGGCCTCGAAGACGTCCCGCCCGGCCAGATCGATCGCCGCGGCCTGCTGGAAGGGGAGGTCGATCGAGGCCTTGTCGGCGCTGATCAGGGCGCGCACCACCCGCTCCACGCTGCCGCCCGCCAGGTAGTGGGCCTCGAGGTGCGACACCCGCAGCGGCAGACCGGCCTTGGTGGACGCGATCAGCGGCCTCACCACCGCCGGAGGACTCACCTTGCGGAGGCGCATCCCCACCAGCGAGCCCAGCCCCAGCCGGACGCCCGAGAAGATGGCTTCCAACCACAGGCTGATGGGCACGGCCCAGTTGAGAAGGAGGAGCGCGACAATGAGGCCCATGACGAGCAGCGCCGGGAGAATGATGGGATCCATGCGTGGTTACCCCTTGGGTTCAGTTCGATTGGTTCGGTCCGTTCAATCCGACTTCTTCGCAGACGACATTATCGCGCGTACGACGTGACGGTACCCCTCGGCGCTGAGCACGCGGATGCGGGTACCCTCCTCGATCCATTCGCTTTCGGACACCACATCCATGCGCTCGTCACCGAAAAGACCGACGCCCGCCGGACGGAGATCGGTGATCGCCACCCCCTCGGCGCCCTCCATGTCGGTGCGGACATCGGCCGAGGTGTAGCCCTCGTCGCGGTCGGTGGTCTCGGGCAGGATGACCCCGCTGCGCCTCAGCCGCCAGCTCCCGAACATCGATTGCAGGAAGAACCAGGCCGTGGCGAAGACGAGGATGATCGCCGCGCTCAGCACCGCCGAGGCGCGCGCCAGGTCCGCCTGCGTGGGGAGGTTTCCGATCTGCGCCATGAAGACGCCCCCGAGGAGCGCGAGGATCCCGAGGACGCCGAACACGCCGAAGCCCGGAACAAGGAAGACTTCGACTCCGATCAGGACGATGCCCACACCCACCAGGATCAGGTCTTCCGCGCCCGCGAGCCCGACGAGGAGGTGCGCCCCGAAGAAAAGGGCCAGCGACAGCACTCCGGCGGCCCCGGCCAGCCCGAATCCGGACGACCGGATCTCGACGAGCAGTCCCAGGAACCCGAGCGACAGCAGGAACGGCGCGATGACCGGATTGGTGAAGAACCGCACGATCCGCTCGGCCCAGTTCACCTCCGCCTCGACCACCTCCGCCCCCTCCAGCCCGATCGCCTCCAGCACCCCGTCCCAGTCGGCCACCACCTCCGCGTAGTCCAGGCGCGCGGCCTCCCCGGTCGTCAGCGTCAGCAGCTTGCCGCTCTCGACCACTCCTTCGATGGCCAGCTCCTCGTCCACCATCGCCTCGGCGACCGCAGGGTCCCGCCCCCGCGCCTCGGCCAGCGCGCGCATCCGGGCGCGCATCGCGGACACCATCTTCTCCGACGCCTTGGTGCCGCTCCCGTCCACCGGGGTCGCCGCGCCCATGACGCTGCCGGCCCGCATCAGCACGCGCTCGGCGGCGAGCGCGATCATCGCCCCGGCCGAGTAGGCGTGCATGTTGACGTACGCGTAGACCGGCACCTCGGCGCGGCTGATCGCCGACGTGATCCGCTCGGCGGCGTCGACCCTGCCTCCCGGCGTCTCGATCTCCAGCACAACCGCCGCCACGCCGGCCGCGGCGGCCTCGTTCAGCGCCCGTTCGATGAACGGCGCGAGCCCCATCTCCACCTCCCCCGCGACGGGCACCCGCACGACGGTCCGCTGCGCGGCAGCCGGAGCGGCCGCGGCGAGGAGCGCGAGCAGGTGGACGGCCGCAAACCGGAACCGGATCCTGTTCATCACCCTGTATCCTCCTGCGAACGATTGTGCGGACGGGCGTGTTGCCGATTCACCCGGATACGGACCGGGCGACGGAATCCTTCAGCGTCGCGCAGTGACACCTTGAATGTAATCGCGGCGGGTAGGGTGCGCGCCATCCTGCCCGGCTGGCCGCGATGTTATCTTTCTGCCTCACCCCATCCAAAGGAAGCCCTCATCCGATGACCGAGAAGACCCTCGTTCGCTACTCCGACACCGGCGGCGGCGTCGCCCTCATCACCCTCGACGACCCGCCCGCAAACACCTACACACACGAGATGATGCGCCAGCTGGACGACGCGATCCTCAAGGCCCGCTTCGACGACGATGTGCACGTGATCGTTCTGACCGGCAACGGCGAAAAGTTCTTCTCGGCCGGAGCCGACATCGGGATGCTCGCGAAGGTGACGACCGGCTTCAAGTACTGCTTCTGCCTGCACGCCAACGAGACGCTCAACCGCCTGGAACACACGCCCAAGCTGACGATCGCCGCGCTGAACGGCCACACGGTGGGCGGCGGACTGGAGATCGCGATGGCGGCCGACATCCGCATCGCGCGGGCCGGCCGCAGCATGTGCGGCCTCCCCGAGGTCAATCTCGGCGTGCTCCCCGGCACAGGAGGCACGCAGAGGATGACTCGCCTCGTCGGCAAGTCGCGCGCCATCGAACTGATGGCGACCGGGCGGACCTTCGGCTTCGACGAGGCGCGGGAACTCGGGATCGTCAACGACGTGTGGGAGACGGAGTCGCTCGACGAGTTCATGGACCGGGTGATCGGCTATGCCCGCGGCTTCTGTCCTCCCGGGCGGGCGTCCAGGGCGGTGGGGCTCATCAAGCGTTCCGTGCAGACGGGCGCCGAGATTCCCTTCGAGACGGCGCTGGCCCTGGAGCGCGAACTACAGCAGCAGCTCTTCGCCTCCGACGACGCGCGCGAGGGGCTGAACGCCTACGTCGAGAAGCGCAAGCCGGACTTCTCGGGGAGCTGAGATGAGCGAAGACATCCGCACCCGCCTCTGGATCGGGAACGAGTGGGCGGACGCGGAGGGCGGCGGCACCTTCCAGACGGTGAACCCGGCGACCGAAGATGTCATCGCCGAAGTGAGCGAAGCGCGCGCAGGGGAGATCGACCGCGCGGTGGCGGCGGCGCGGTCGGCCTTCCGCGATCCCCGCTGGCGGCGGATGAACCCGCACAAGCGGTCGCGGCTGCTATGGAGGCTGGCGGACCTGGTCGACGCCAACGCCGACGAGCTCGGGCTGCTCGAGACGCAGGACAACGGCAAGCCGTACTTCGAGGCCCGCCGGATCGACGTGCCGAGCGTTGCACAGACGCTCAGGTACTACGCCGGGCTGGCCGACAAGGTGCAGGGCGACACCGTCCCCGTGCCGGGGCCCTTCCTCAACTACACGCTGCGCGAGCCGGTGGGCGTGGTCGGCGCGATCATCCCGTGGAACTTCCCCCTGTCGATGGCGGCGTGGAAGGTCGCGCCGGCGCTGGCCTGCGGGAACACGGTGGTCCTCAAGCCCGCCGAGCAGACGCCGCTGACCGCGCTGCGCTTCGGGGAACTGGCCGCCGAGGCCGGATTCCCGCCGGGGGTGCTGAACGTGGTGCCCGGCTTCGGCGAGACCGCAGGCGCGGCGCTGGTGCGCCACCCGGGGGTGGACGCGATCTCCTTCACGGGCTCGACCGAGGTGGGCCGGATCATCATGAGGGAGGCGGCGGCGACGCTCAAGAAGGTGTCGCTGGAGCTGGGCGGCAAGTCGCCGAACATCGTCTTTGCCGACGCGGATCCGGGGGCGGCCGTGAAGGGCGCCTCGATGGGGGTCTTCTACGGCAAGGGCGAGGTGTGCGCGGCGGGGAGCCGCATCCTGGTGGAGCGCGCGGTCCACGACGAGTTCGTGGACGGGCTGAGGACGCTCGCCGGCAAGGCGACGGTGGGCGACCCGATGGCGTCCACGACGCGCCTCGGGGCGATCGTGAGCACCGAACAGCTCGACCGGGTCATGGGGTACGTCGAGGCAGGCAGGCGGGACGGCGCGAAGCTGGTGGCGGGCGGCGAGCGCGTGAAGGTGAACGGCCGCGGCAACTTCGTGACCGCGACGGTCTTCAGCGATGTCGACCCCGGGATGGCGATCGCCCGGGAGGAGATCTTCGGCCCGGTGGCGGCGGTCATCCCCTTCAACGACGCGGACGACGCCATCGCCAAGGCCAACGATTCGCTCTACGGGCTCGCCGCGGGCGTCTGGACGCGGGACATCGGCAAGGCCCACCGGCTCGCCCGGGAGATCGACGCCGGGACCGTCTGGGTGAACACCTACAACCAGTATGCGCCGGGATCGCCGTTTGGAGGCTACAAGGAAAGCGGCTTCGGCCGGGACCTGGGCTTCCAGTCGGCGCTGGAGAAGTACACGCACCTCAAGAGCGTCTGGGTGGCGCTGGACCGGTAGGAGGGGTCGCGGTGCGCGCGTGCATGGGGTGCCGGTTTCCCGCCGGCTGGCCGAGGCCGAAGCGAGTGGCCGCGACGGGGATGCGCCCCCATGCGTGAAGCCTGGATCATCGACGCGCTCCGCACCCCCATCGGACGGCATGGCGGGGCGCTGGCGCCGGTTCGCCCCGACGACCTGGCCGCGGTGACCATCCGTGTTCTCCTCGATCGCACCCCCTTCCCCGCGCACCGGCTCGACGACGTGATCTTCGGGTGCACCAACCAGGCCGGCGAGGACAACCGCAACGTGGCGCGGATGGCGCTGCTGAGGGCGGGTCTCCCCGTCGAGGTTCCCGGCCAGACCGTGAACCGGCTCTGCGGATCGGGACTCCAGGCTGTGGCCGGCGCCTGCCAGGCGATCCGGGCGGGCGACGGCGTCGCCTTCATTGCGGGCGGGGTCGAGTCGATGAGCCGGGCGCCGTTCGTCATGCTCAAGCCGGAGCGCGGCTACGCGCGCGGCGTGCCCGAGGTGGCCGACACGGTGCTGGGCTGGCGCTTCGCGAATCCGCGTCTGCCCGATGAATGGACGATCAGCCTGGGACGGACGGCCGAGGTGGTCGCGCGCGAATGCGGTGTGACGCGCCAAGAGCAGGACGCGTTCGCGGCGGCCAGCCAGCAGAAAGCGGCGGCGGCAATCGAGGCCGGGCGCTTCGACGCCGAGATCGTGCCGGTAAGCGTACCCGCGCGGCGCGGCGAGCCGGTGGTGGTCGCGCGGGACGAGCACCCCAGGCCGGGCACGACGGCCGAGGCGCTGGCCCGCCTTCGCCCCGTCTTCGAGCGGGGCGGGACCGTCACGGCGGGGAATTCCTCCGGCATCAACGACGGCGCCGCCGCCCTGCTCGTGGTCGAGGGGGAGACGGCGCGCGCGCATGGTCTGGAACCGATGGCGGTGATTCGGGGGGCGGCGGTGGCGGGGGTGGAGCCGCACCGCATGGGGATCGGCCCGGTGCCGGCGACCCGGCGCTGCCTGGCGCGCACCGGGGTTTCCGCCGGCAGCCTCGACCTGGTCGAGCTCAACGAGGCCTTCGCTGCGCAGGCCATCCCCTGTATCCGCGAGCTGGATCTGGATCCGGACCAGGTGAACGTGAACGGCGGCGCGATCGCGCTGGGCCACCCGGTGGGGTGCTCGGGCGCGCGCATCCTCGTCACGCTGGTGCACGAGATGGCGCGGCGGGACATTGCCTTTGGCCTCGCGACGATGTGCATCGGGGTCGGCCAGGGCATCGCGGCCGTGGTGGAGAGGAGCTGAGAACGATGGCAGTGGCAGACACGGCGGCGAGGCACCGGTGTGGACCGGAGGCGGGCGACACGGCGGTGACGCGCCGGTTTGGACTGGCGCCCTGGACGGCGGGGATGGCCTGACGTGGGGTGGGTCGGAATCGGGAAGGTGGCCGTGATCGGCGCGGGCACGATGGGCCGCGGCATCGCGCAGGTGGCGGCGATGGCGGGGCACGCGGCCGCCCTTCACGATGTCGACGCCGGGCAGCTCGAGCGCGCCCTCGCAGGGATCGAGGCCACGCTGGACAAGGGCGTCCGCCTGGGCAAGGTGGCGGAAGCGGACCGTGACGCGGCGCTCGGGCGCCTCGCGGGGACCGGCAGGCTGCGTGAGGCGGTGGAGGGCGCGGAGCTGGTGATCGAGGCCGTGCCGGAGGTGATGGCGCTCAAGAAGGAGGTGCTCGCCGGGGTGGAGGCCGTGGCGGGGACGGGGACGTACCTGGCTACGAACACGTCGTCGCTGTCCATCGGCGAGATGGCAGCCGGGCTGAGGCGGCCGGGGTTCCTGGTGGGGCTCCACTTCTTCAACCCGGTGCACATCATGCCCCTCGTGGAGGTCGTGCAGGGAGTCGAGACCAACGTCCGGACCTGCAACGCCGCGCTGTGGTTCGTGAAGGGCCTGGGCAAGGAATCGATCCTCGTCCACGACTCCCCCGGCTTCGCCACCTCCCGGCTGGGGATCGTGCTCGGCCTCGAGGCCATCCGCATGGTCGAGGCCGGCGTCGCCTCGCCCGAAGACATCGACAAGGCCATGGTACTGGGATACCGTCACCCCATGGGCCCCCTGCGCCTTACCGACCTGGTGGGACTGGACGTGCGGCTCGAAATCGCCCGCCACCTGCACGCGACGCTCGGCTCCGATGCGTTCCGTCCCCCTGCGCTCCTGGAGCGGATGGTCGCCGAAGGCCGGCTCGGAAGGAAATCGGGCCGCGGATTCTACGAATGGGACTAGGAGTCATGACGCGTGAGACGATTTCGTGTTTGATCGACATGTCGTCTTGCGGTATCGGGATCAAACCATGAACTGCAAGACGCTACTGTTGTCGAACCCGAAAACGTCTTGCGGCATGGCGGTGGAGCGGTGAGCCCCGAGATGGTTGCGCTCGCGGTTGGGGAGGGCGTCGCCGAAGTCGCCATCAACCGTCCCGACAAGCTCAACGCCCTGAATGAGGCCGTCCGCGGCGAACTCACCGGGGTCTTCGATGACCTGGCCGGCCGGGACGACGTCAAGGTGGCCATCCTGCACGGCGCGGGCGAAAAGGCCTTCGTGGCGGGCGCGGATGTGGGCGAGTTCGCGGCCCGCACCCCCGGCGAGCAGCGCGAAGTCTACCGGCACCGGCGGGTCTACGACGCCCTCGCCGAGTTCCCGAAGCCGGTCGTCTGCGCCATTCACGGCTTCTGCATCGGCGGCGGCAACGAACTCGCGCTCGCGTGCGATTTCCGCGTCGCCGACGCAACCGCCCGCTTCGGCCAGTTCGAGATCCGCCTCGGGCTCATCCCCGGTGCGGGGGGAACGCAGCGTCTCGCCCGCCTCGTCGGCCCCGGCCAGGCGCTCCGCATCGGCCTCACCGGCGACCTGATCGACGCGGAGGAAGCGTACCGGATCGGACTGGTCGAGTTCCTCGTAGAGGAGGGAAGCCACCTCGACAAGGCCCGCGAACTGGCGGCCCGGATGGCCCGTTGGAGCCCCGTCGCCCTGAAGCTGGTAAAGAAAGCAGTGCGCGAAGCCTGCGAACGTCCTCTGACAGACGGCCTGGCGACCGAGAAGGAGCTCTTTCTGGAGGCCTTCGCCTCGGAGGACGGGCGCGAGGGCGTGCGGGCCTTCGTGGAGAAGCGGAGGCCGCGGTTCCGGGGGCGGTAGCCGAATCCTCTCGCCACCGCCGCAATCTCCCCGTACAATCCGTAACCCCGCAACACCCGTCCCTCCAGATCCGGAAGAATCCCACCCATGCCCCTCCGTACCTGGCGCCGCATCGCGTGGGCCTACCACATCCTCTTCGCCGTCGGCGTCACCTGGCCGGTCCAGGCGCTGGTGAACGACCCCGAACCGTTCGTCCTCGGGCTGCCCACGCAGATGCTGTGGGCCGCGGGCTGGCTGCTGGGCAGCCTGGTCGTGCTGTGGCGCCTCGACTCGGCCCGCACCCGGGAAACCGGCGCGGGCGCCGATCAGCGGTCCGGAGTCCACGGATCCGGTGCCCAGGGGGCGGGGTCCCCTGCCGGCGGAGGTGAGTGACGATGGACCGGTTCGGCCTGATCACCGTCATCATCCTCGCCTACCTGGCCGTCACCCTCGGCGTCGGACTGGTGGCGGGCCGGCGGGCGTCCCGCAGCGTCCAGGGCTACGTGGCCGGCGACCGCGACTTCGGCCTCCTGGTCATGTACTTCATCACCGGCGCGACGGTCTTCTCCGCCTTCGCCTTCCTGGGCGGTCCGGGGTGGGCCTACTCCCGCGGCGCGGCCGCGTTCTACATCCTCACGTACGGGGTTCTGGGCATGGCTCCGTGGTACGCCATGGGGCCCCGGGTGGCCGCGCTCGGGCGGCGCTTCGGCTTCGTCACCCAGGCCCAGCTGCTGGTCGGACGCTTCCCCTCCCGGGCGCTGTCGCTCCTGATGGCCGTGCTGACGCTCGCGGCCTTCGTCCCCTACGTGACCATCCAGATGCGCGGGGCCGGAATCGTGATCGAGGCGGTGACCGGGGGGAGCATTCCGCTGTGGGCGGGGGCCGCGCTTGCGTACGGAATCGTCATGGTCTACGTCCTGGCGAGCGGCGTCTCCGCGGTGGGGTGGACCAACACCTTCCAGGGCGTCTTCATGCTCCTGATCGCCTGGGTGCTGGGGATCTATCTTCCGTACCGCATGTACGGAGGCGTCGGGCCAATGTTCGAGCAGATTCTCGATCAGCGCCCGGAACTGCTTTCTCTGCCTGGACTTGACGGCAGCGGCAACTCATGGAGCTGGGGAGCCTATTCGACCGCGATTCTGGCTAGCGCGATCGGTGTGACCATGTGGCCGCACCTCTTCATGAAGGCCTATACGGCCAGAAGCGACAAGATCATTCGCCGCACCGTGATCCTCTTCCCCACCTTCCAGCTCTTTCTGATTCCGGTGTTTCTGATCGGCTTCGCGGGCGTGCTCTTCCCGGAATCTCCGGACCAGGCGGACTTCATCCTGCCCTTCCTGATCCTGCGCTCCGAGCTGCCGGCGCTGGTGGTCGGACTGTTCTGCGCCGGAGCGCTGTCCGCGTCGATGTCCACGGGGGACGCGCTGCTGCACGGGGCGGGCTCGGTGGCGGTGGAGGACGGCGTTCAACCCTTCAAGCAACTCTCCGACCGGGCGCAGCGAACCCTGATGAGGGTGCTGGTGCTCGTCGTGGGAGGGCTCGCCTACCTCTCGGCGCTCCATGAGGGCTTTTCCCTGGTCGACCTGCTGCTCGCCTCGTACGGGATCATCTGCCAGTTCATGCCCTCGATGGTGGCCGCCCTGTACTGGAGACGGGCTACGACCGCGGGAGTACTGAGCGGCCTGCTCGCCGGGTCGGCGGTGTCCGTGTTCTTCTTCCTCTTCCCGGAGCTCAAGCCGCTCGGCATGCACGAGGGCATTCTGGGGCTGGTCGTACACCTCCCGGTGCTTATCGGCGTCAGCCTGGCCGGCACCCCGCAGGACCGCGAGCACGTGGACGAATACCTCCGTGCCTGATCAGCACTCCGACCGCGAGCGGCTGGAGCGGCTCCGCGAGCAGATCATGGAGTGCGACCGGGAGCTGGTCGAGATCATCCGGCAGCGGGTAGCTCTGGTGCGCGAGATCGGGGCCGTGAAGGCGAGCCTGGGGGTTCCGGTGACGGATCCGCCCCGCGAAGCCCAGGTCGTGCGACGGGCCGCGGAGTTGGCGCGGGAGGCGGGACTCGACGAAGAGCTGATCCGCAACCTGATCTGGAGCATCATGTCCGCCGCACGAAGCCAGCAGCACACTCCGCCCGAACCGGGAAGGGAGAGCCCAAAGGGCTGAGCGGGGATGGCACCCCAAGGTGTTCGGGGGGCCAGGGGGAAAAAAGGAAGCCCCCGGCGGGCAGCACACTACCCGCTCGGGGGCTTCGTCTCGCTGGCGAGCCGGGAAGCTCCGTTTCGGCGCCGCCATGTGCGGCGGCCGGTTTTCCCGTCTCGTTCTCCCGTCCGGCGTTTCCGCCGCCCGGGCGCCCCGGTCTCCCGGGGCCCTCGACTGCGTCCAGCGACCTCGCAGCCGTCGCGGCTTCCGCCGAACTCGGAACCGCGCCCGCGTCAGGCCTCCGTTGCCGGCGCCCTCAGCGCTTGGGGCCTTGGCTTGCTCCCTCTCGGGGTTGCCCCCTCCTGGGCCTCTCGCCTCCGCCCCCTCCGCCGCTTCCGTTCCGGCTCCTTGCGGCTCCTTCACTTCCGCTGGCGGATGAATACGTTAACACCTCAGGTCGGGAAGCGCAACACTTTTCTTGACCGAGCGGCCCGGAATGGCCCCAAAAGGGCCTCATCGACCCCGAAAAGGGCGAAAATCGACGGAAACGGCACCCCCGCGCACCAACTTTGCACCCCCGTCGGCCTTCGGAGCACCCCCGTCGCGGTTCCGAACACCTCCGTTGAGGTCGCGGACACCCCCGTTGAGGCCCCGAAGGACTCGCATCAGCCCCCGGAATACACTCCGGCAGGCCCGAGGAGCGCCTGAAATGTGGCCGGCCGGGCCCGCTACCGATCCTCGCCGTAGACCGAAACCACCCGCCGGCGGCGCAGGTTCTCGAACCTGACGGTTCCGTCGGCCAGGGCGAAAAGGGTGTCGTCCCTGCCCCGCCCTACGTTGTTGCCCGGGTGGAACCGGGTGCCGCGCTGGCGAACCAGGATGTTCCCCGCGACGACCTGCTCGCCCCCGAAGCGCTTGACGCCGAGGCGTTTCGCGTTGGAGTCGCGTCCGTTCCTGGACGACCCCACGCCCTTTTTATGAGCCATCGGATTCCCCCTGGATGCTGATATCGGTGACCCGCAACACCGTGAAGCCCTGGCGATGCCCCTGCTTGCGCCGGTATCCCTTGCGGCGTTTCCGCTTGAAAACGGTGATCTTCTTCGTCCGGTCGTGGGCGACCACCTCGGCGGTTACCGTCGCACCTTCCACGCCGGGGGTGCCGACGGACACCTCTTCGTCGCCGGACGCCAGCAATACATCGTCGAAGGTGACGGTTGCACCGGGCTCGGCATCGAGTGAAGGGATCAGCAGAGTCGCCCCGGGCTCTGCCCGGAACTGCTTCCCGCCGGTCCTGAAAACCGCAAACATGAGATTCCTGCCGTGAAACGAGGTTGCGTGAATGCGCCCGGCACAGGCAGCGTGGCCCTGCCGGACGGCCAATGAAAGGTAGAAAAGCCGGCCCTGCGGTCAAGCGGCGAGGGGGCGAAACGGGCGAGGGGGCGATACGGGCGTCGGTCGATGAGGCGGTTGGTGGGGCGACCGGTGCGGGACTATCAGGCCTCCGCCGTCCCCTTGTACTTCGAAGTGACGTCCAGGCGGGCTCTTCCCGACAGGAGACGGAACTCGTCCCGGCGCATCAGCGGGTCGTCGCGAAGGTCGAGGCGCAGCCTGGTTCGCCCGGCGAGCTTCCGCACGAAGCGGGGCTCATGTTCCATCACCCGCAGGGCTACGACCGGATGGACCTGGATGAGCAGTTCGCGCTCTTCGCCCGCCGCGGCGGCGCGCTGCACACAGTGCTCGATCTCCCTGACAAGGGTCGGGGCCGTCCACAGATGTCCGCTCCCGCGGCAGGCGTCGCACGGCTCGGTCAGCGCCTGCAGGAGCGACGGGCGCACACGCTGGCGGGTCATCTCGATCAGTCCCAGATCCGAGACCTCCCAGGTGCGGGTGCGGGCGCGGTCCCTCCCCAGGTGGCTGCGCAGTTCGTGGAGTACGCGGTCGCGGTCCTCCTGCGACTCCATGTCGATGAAGTCGATGACGATGATCCCGCCGATGTCGCGAAGCCGGAGCTGGGTCGCGATCTCGCGCGCCGCGTCCAGGTTGGTCTTCAGGATGGTGTGCTCCGGGTCCTTCTTCTTGCCGGTGAAGCGTCCCGTGTTGACATCCACCGACACCAGAGCCTCGGTCGGTTCGATGATGACATGCCCGCCCGAGGGAAGATCGACCCGGCGCTGGAACGAACGCCGGATCTCGTCCTGGATCCCGGCATGGTCGAAGAGCGGCAGCGGCTTGTCGTAGAAGTGGACGCGGCCCGTGAGGTCGGGGTCGAAGGCGCGCACGTATTCCACGATCTGCCTGTGCGCCTCGCGGTTGTCGATCGTGACCCGGTCGAACCGGCTGGTGAAGAGGTCCCGGATCACCCCGGAGATCAGCTTCGCCTCCTGCAGGATCAGCGCGGGCGCTTCCGACCGGGCCGCCTTCCGCTGGATGGTCGCCCAGCGCCGCCGGAGATGCCGGTACTCCTTCACCAGCTTTTCCTGGGTGAGCTCCTCGCCCGCGGTCCGCACGATGACCCCGTCCGATCTGTCGACCACCAGCTCCCTGGCCATCGCCCGCAGACGGGCGCGCTCGCGGCGGTGGTCGATCTTGCGGCTCACCCCCACGTGGTTCGACTCCGGCATGTACACCAGAAAGCGTCCCGGCAGCGCGATCTCCGTCGTGACGCGTGGTCCCTTGGTGGAGATGGCGTCCTTGGTCACCTTGACCAGGATCTTCTGCCCGCGGCCAAGGACATCCTGGATCGGGGGGGGCTTGCGCTGTCTTCCCCGGCCGCGGGGCGCTTCGTCCTCCGTGCCGTTGCCGTCCGCTATCCCGGCGGAAAGGTCGGAGGCGTGCAGGAAGGCCGCCTTCTCCTCGCCGATGTCCACGAACGCGGCCTGAATCCCGGGCAGGACCGCTTCCACGCGGCCGAGAAAGATGTCACCGACATGCCGGCCCTGGTCGGGCCGGTCGAACATCAGTTCGGTCAGCCTGCCGTCTTCCTTGAGCGCCACCCAGGACTCCTCCTCGGAGGCGCTGATGAGAATCTCTCTTTTCAATTGCTTTCTCCGCTGGTCGGCCGGTTCTGCCAATCCGCCACTCGACCCCGTTCCGGGGCGTTTCAGGACCGTGCCACGTCCCGGGCGCACCCGTGCGAGGCCCGGTCACCCGCCCATCTCCTTCAGCAGATGCCGGCCGATTACAATCTTCTGTATTTCGCTTGTTCCTTCCCCGATCTCGCACGCCTTGGCGTCGCGCATCATGCGCTCGACCGGGTACTCGGAGGTGTATCCGACGCCCCCCAATGACTGGACCGCGGTCCGGGCCGTCCGGGCCGCGAGTTCGGAGGCGATGAGCTTGGCCATCGCGGCCTCCTTGCCGAAGGGACGGCCCTGGTCCTTCAGCCACGCGGCGTGATAGGCAAGGAGCCGGGCCGCCTCGATCTCCGCCGCGAGGCCGGCCAGACCGAACCGGATGTCCTGGAAGTCCCACACCGGCCGGTTGAACTGCCGTCTGCGGGTCGTGTAGTCCAGCGCCACGTCCAGCGCGCCCTGCGCGATTCCGAGGGAGAGCCCCGCGATCCCGATCCTCCCGGCGTCGAGCGTCTTCATGAAGTTCCTGAAGCCCTGCCCCTCCCCACCGAGCCGCTGTTCATCGGCTACAAAGGCATCCTGCATGAAGAGCTGGCGTGTGTCCGATGCACGCCATCCGAGCTTGTCTTCCTTCCCGCCGGCGGTGATCCCATCGGAATACGGGAGCTGAGGCCGGTGTCCGATCCCGACCCGCTCGGCCTCCGCGGGGTCCGTGGTCGGTTTGCAGACGATGAAGCTGGTGATGCCGCCGGAACCGGCGTTGGGCCGGGTCACCGCGGTGATCACGAAGATCTCGCCCACCCCGCCGTGGGTGATGAAGATCTTGCTGCCGCTGATCCGGTACCCGCCCGGCACGGCGCGGGCCCGCGTCCGGGTTCCGGATGCATCCGACCCCGCTCCCGGTTCCGTGAGGCCGAAGCCGCCCAGAACCTGCCCCGAGGCGAGCCACGGCAGGAATCGCGCCCTTTGCGCTTCGGTGCCGAAGGCCAGGATCGGGGAGGTGGCCAGCGTGGTGTGCGCGGACACGGTGATCGCGTGACTGGCGTCGTGGCGCGCAAGCTCCTCGACGACGAGGATGTAGCTCAGGTAGTCCCGGCCCATCCCCGAGAACTCGCGCGGCACGGGGACGCCGAACCAGCCGCGCTCCGCCATGGCCTGGACATTGTCCCAGGGAAAGCGGGCCGTTTCGTCCAGTTCGCGGGCGACCGGGACGATGCTCTCCAGGGCGAACTCCCGGACCTGCGCCTGCAGGGTCAGGTGGTCTCTGTTCAGAAAAGGGTGCATGCAACTGGTGGCATTTGTGCCGGGTCCCGGTCCCGCAAGGTTCAGAATGCCGGTCTTCCGCGACGCTCACATCGGTCGCAGGAGCCACAGGACCGTCGATCGGGCATCTCCCCAAGATAACGCAATAGGGCCATCCGGCGGCATCTGCGGCCCTTGCAGTAGCGCTGCATGGCGCGCAGGCGGGCGAGGGCCTGGCCGCGTGCGGACAGGAGCGGGCCGAGGTCGGGCTCCTTGCCGGTCACCTCCAGGAGGGGGCCACGAGGGATGTACGGGGGACCCTCCGCCTCGCCGTCCGGCCAGTTCTCGACCCAGGGGGCCAGCTCCGGGTGGAGCTCCAGCGCGCCGGAACGCATCAGCCACCTGAGATGGGGCACATTCGCCGATCCCGGTCCGACCAGGGCGGCGGCGGAGCTGCCGGGCGCGCCCTTCCGCCCCGAGCGCAGCCTTGCGAAGAGGCGCAGGACCTCCTTCGGCGGCGGACACGACCGTTCCAGGAACGATTCCGGCACCCTCCAGTCGCCGGGGTGGACGAACCCGAGCGCCATCGAGGCCGCGCCATCGCGCCCCGCGCGTCCGGCCTCCTGGTAGTAGCTCTCGAGCGAACCCGGGTACGCGTAGTGGAAGACCGCCCAGACGTCTCCGCGGTCGATCCCCATCCCGAAGGCACAGGTGGCGACGACCACGTTGGATTTGCGCGACATGAAGCGTTGCTGCACCGCCTGCCGCTCGTCCTTGGGGAGCGCGGCGTGGTAGGCGTCGCCGATGATGCCGTGGCTGGCGAGGGCCCGGCGCACGCTGACGACCTGCCGGCGGGTCGGCGCGTACACGATGAGGGCTCGCTCGGCGCATTCGACAGGTGCGCGCCGGATGATCCGCACCATGGCGCGGATGCGCTCGGCAACGGCGGGGCGCCGGTCGACCAGCCAGCGAATGTTGGGACGGTCGAAGGAGGTGACCACCCGCACGGGGTCGGTCATTCCCAGAACCTGGATGATGTCGTCGCGGACGGCGGGGGTGGCGGTGGCGGTGACGGCGAGCACGGGAGCCCCGACGATGGGGCGGACGCGGCGAATGCGGCGGAACGCGGGACGGAACTCGTGTCCCCATTCCGAGATGCAGTGGGCTTCGTCGATCGTGACCAGCGAGACGGGCGAGGCGGCAAGCAACCCCTGCAGCCGGGCGGCCTCCAGACGCTCGGGCGAACAGAAGAGGAGGTCGAGCGTGCCCCTGGCGATCGCGGCTTCCGTGCGGCGTTGCGCGGGCCGCGGGTCCTGCGAGGTCAGCGAAGCGGCCCGTAGGCCGAGGCGGCGGGCGCGGTCGACCTGGTCCTGCATGAGGGAGATGAGGGGGCTGATCACGAGGACCAGGCCCTTGAGGATGAACGCCGGCAGCTGGTAGCACAGCGTCTTGCCGCCCCCGGTGGGGAGGACCCCGAGGGTGTCCCGCCCTTCGAGGACTCCCTGGATCAGGCGTTCCTGCCCCGGCCGGAAGCCATCGAACCCGAACTTCTCGCGCAGGACGGCACGGGGGTCGGGACGGCCTGGTGTGGGGGCGGCCGGACGCTCCGCGGCATGTGTGGGCGGGGGGGCATGCGGCTGCGCTGTGGCATGGTGGTTCGGGTGCATCCGGGGAATAAGGGGGGAGGGCGCGGGCGCCGGAATGGCTGGATGGGCGCCGCGGGCGGACGGTAGCCCGGGCATTCACAGATCATGTGCCATGGCGGCACCGGCGGCGAGGCGCCGGGCCGGCAGGGCACAGCGAAGGGCGATTCGCGGCGTTCGCGTTACGGGTTGGCGTCAGTCGCCCGAGGAGTCGCGCCGAGCCGTGAACCGCAGCGCCAGACCGACCCCCAACACGGCGATTCCGGCCCACACGGTCCAGGGGTTGTCGAGCGCGATTCCGGCGAGCGCCAGCGCGGCGCCCAACGCGAAGATCCGTACCTTCCAGACGACCAGGGGATCTTCCCTGCCGGAGCGCTTGCGTGACGGGCGGAACACGGATCAGCCTTTCCGGGTCCTGTGGAGGAAGCGGTCCAGGCCGTCGCCGAAATCCCGGGTCAGACGCGCGAGCGCGTTCACCTCGGCGCCCCGGGCGATGGCATCCTCGAAGCTCGCGCGGTCGAGGCCGTAGAAGAGACGCTTCGTCAGCGCGACAGCCCCGGCGGGTCGCGCGGCGAGGGCCGAAAGGTAGTCCGCCGCGCCGGCTTCGAATTCGTCCTTCGGGAACACGCGGTTGACGAACCCGGCGGTGCGGGCTTCCTCCGCCCCCAGCCGCTCACCGCGCAGCAGCAGTTCCAGGGCGGTCGATTCACCGGTCTTCCGGCGCAGGATCGACATGACCAGGGCAGGCACGAACCCCAGGTGCACCTCCGGATAGCCGAAGACGGCATCCTCACGGGCCAGCACGAGGTCGCATGCGGTGGCGAGGCCGCAGCCCCCGCCCAGCGCCCGCCCGGTAACCAGCGCCACGACCGGACGTTCGAGTTGCCGGACTTGCAGGAAGAGTTCCCCCAACCGGCGGGCATCCTCCAGACCCTCCTCCGGCCCGCGGCCCCGTGACTCCGCGATCTCCACCAGGTCCGCGCCGGCGCAGAAGTCCCTGCCGGACCCCCTTAGAGCGATCACCCGAACCGCTGGATCCGCACCCGCCTCGCCGAGGCAACGGGAGAGTCCCTCCACGAGGGCGGCGGAGAGCGCGTTGCGCCTGGCAGGCCGGTTGAGGGCGATGACGGCCACCCCATCGGCATCGCGGCGCGCCACAAGTGCGTCATTCATGGGCGTCTGCCGGCGGAAGGAGATCTTCGCGGGCGCCGGGCTCGGCGGCGTGGAGCCTCCCTTCCGCGGGAATGCGGCCCCTGCCGCGCACACGTGAGGCGACCTTCGCGGGCACCTCAAGCTCCATCCTGAGCAGCGCGGTGCTGAAGACCTTGCCCTGTGCGTCGGTCATCAGCGACACGGTTCCGCCGCCGTCCAGAGCGCCATGGAGCAGGAAGTTCACGGCGTGCAGGTTGTCGAGCCGGAAACGCTCGACCGCACCCTTGACCATGCTCCCGAAGTGCTCCTTGACCCGCGTCGCGGTCACCTGCTCCAGGATGAGGGGATAGTCCTCCTCCTCGTAGGCGATCACGCCCACGTTGGCGGTGTCCCCCTTGTCGCCGGAGCGCGCGTGGGCAAGCTCCAGGAGCAGTACGGTCGTCAGCGGCTCTTGATTCATACTTCCACAAGGTCGACGGAAAGGCCGGGTTCGACAACGGAGCGGTCGATCAGCGCCGGCCAGTAGGCCATGATCTCCTGCACCCTGGGACGTCCCCCGGCGAAGCCCGTCACCGAGGGGGGACCGGTGAGCACGAGCGGCGCGATTTCTCGGGAGAAGCGCTCGACGGCCCCGCGGTCGTCGCTCCGCACCGCGACCCGGAGCTGGACCTCGGGGATGTCGCGCGGGGGATCGCCCGCCAGCGGGCCGTGCGTCGAGTCCCAGCCCACCAGCTCGACGAGCACCCTGTCGAAGGCCAGGCCGAGGCGGTCCAGACGCTGCCGCAGGATCGCCGCCGCGGCGCGGGCCTTCGCCGCCGCATCCGGCCACGCGTACACCAGTGTGCCGACCGCCTTGAACCCCGCCGCATACGCGATCGACAACTTGAGGAACGGTGTCGGGGGGCGGCCGCGAATCCCCCGCACACCCACTCGGTCCGGTCCCTCTTCGGAGAGGCGGATCGTGGTGAAGTCCGCGGTGACGTCGGGCGTGATATAGGTGGCGGGGTCGCCCATCTCGTAGAGAATCTGCTCCTTGACCGTGCGCAGGTTCACGGCGCCCCCGAGTCCCGGATGCTTCGTGACGACGAAGGTCCCGTCCGGGGCCGCCTCGATGATCGGGAAGCCCACCTGGGCGAGATCGGGGACGGTCCACCACTCCGCGAGGCAGTTTCCGCCGCTCGCCTGCGCGCCGCACTCGTTGATGTGGCCCGCCACCACGCCGCTGGCCAGCAGGTCGTATGCGTCCCGGGCCCAGCCGAATTCGTGCAGGAGCGGCGCGTAGGTGAGCGCCGTGTCGGTGGACCGGCCCGTCACCACGACGAGCGCGCCGCACGCGAGGGCATCCACGATGGGACGGGCACCGAGGTAGACGTTGGCGCTCCTGACGCGGTCCCGGATCGGCTCCAGGGGCTGGCCGGTGTCCATGTTGCCCAGCGCATGCCCCGATGCGAGCAGATTGTCGAGACGGTCCATGAGGTCGTCGCCGGTGACCACCCCGATCCGGGCGCGCCCCCCCACCCCCGCCCTCCGACCCGCTGCGGCCACCGCCCGGGCGCACTCCCGCGGGTTTACCCCGCCCGCGTTCGTGATCACCCCGATGCCGCGCTCCACGCACGCCGGGAAGATCCGCTCCATGAGCCCCGCGAAGTCCCGCGCGTACCCCGCCTCAGGCCTGCGCGACCGCTGCTTCTGCATGATGGACATCGTGACTTCGGCCAGGTAGTCCAGCATGAGGTAGTCGATCGGACCCCCCTCGACCTGCCGTACCGGGGCCTCGAGGTCGTCGCCCCAGAAACCCTGGCCGCTCGCGATCCGGATCACGGGCCCGTGCCGCCCATCCTGCCGCGCAGCCCCGGTGGCAGCACGAACGCGCCCACGTGCGGGCCCGGGTTGTTCAGCACGGCGCGCAGGAGCAGGGTGAGCGTGTCGCGCAGTTCCTCGGGCAGCAGCACCGCGTCGACGAACCCGCGCGCGGCCGCGAAGGTGGAGTCCAGCTGCCGGTCGTAGTCGTCCCGGACCTCGTCCATGCGGGTCCTCAGGTCCTCGTCCGGCACCTGGCCCGCGGCCTTGAGGCGGTCCAGTTCACGCCCGAAGAGCGCCATCACCGCGCTCTCCCCTTCCATCACCCCCATGCGGCCGGTGGGGAGCGTGAGGATGAAGTCGGGGTCGAACCCCTGCCCTGCCATCGCGTAGTAGCCCGCCCCGGAGGCGTGGTTGAGGGTGAGCACGAGCTTGGGAACCACGGTCGTGGCCATCGCCTCGACGAAGCGGGCGCCGGCCCGGATGATGCCGCTGTGCTCGGCCTCCGGGCCCACCATGAACCCGGAGACATCCTGCACGAAGAGGATCGGCGTCCCCTGCCGGTTCATGGTGTCGATGAAGTAGGCGGCCTTTTCGGCCGATTCGGTGTAGACGATGCCTCCGAAGCGGGGTGGCCCGCCGCGCTTGTCCTTCACCACCCGGCGCCGGTTCGCGATCACCCCCACGGGAATGCCCGAAATCGCGCCGGTGCCGCAGATCAGTTCGGCCGCGTGCTCGGCCTGGAACTCCCGCAGCCCGCCACCGTCGAGCAACGTGTCCAGGACCGCGAGCATGTCGTAGGGAGCCCGGTGGTCCTCCGGAAGAAGTTCGTAGAGATCGGTGGCGGGCCGCCTGGGCGATTCGAACCGGGCCTGGGCACCGGGCTTGCAGTCTCCGGCCGGCAGTGCCGCGACCAGTTCCCGCAGCCGTGCGATACATTCTTCATCGTCCGCCACACGGTGGTGCGCCACTCCGCTGACGCCGGTGTGGACTCCTGCCCCTCCCAGCTCCTCCCTGCCGACGGTCTGCCCGGTCGCCCCCTTCACCAGGTTGGGCCCGCCGAGTCCCATGAAGCTGGTCCCGTCGACCATCAGGATCACGTCGGAGAGCGCCGGCAGATAGGCGCCGCCCGCGATGCACGGCCCCATCACCGCGGCGAACTGCGGGACCCGGAGGTAGCGGCGCATCACGGAGTTGTAGAAGAAGATCCTTGCCGCGCCGTACTGGCCGGGAAAGACGCCGCCCTGGTACGGAAGATTCACCCCGGCCGAATCCACGAGGTAGATGATGGGGATGCGGCAGCGCATCGCGATCTCCTGCGCGCGCAGGATCTTGGTGATGGTCTCCGGCCACCAGCTGCCCGCCTTGACGGTCGCGTCGTTGGCCACGACCACGACCTCCCGTCCCTCTGCCACCCCCACCCCGGTCACGACCCCGGCCCCCGGAGCGGCGCCGTCGTAAAGGTCGTACGCTGTCAGGAGCCCGACCTCGGCCCATGTCGTGCCGGGATCCAGGAGGAGGTGTACCCGGTCGCGCGCGGTGAGCTTGCCCCGGTCACGCTCCCGCTGGATCTTCTCCGTCCCTCCGCCCAGCCTCAGGCGGCTGCGAAGAGCGAGGAGTTCGCGCCCCCGGCGTCCCATCCGGCCCGGGTGCGACGAAGGGCCGGCGTCAGCAGGCACGCCAGCCTGCCGGCCGAGGTTGTCCAGCGCGGACGAAGCGCTCGAATGCCGAGGGGAGTTCGTCCACGGCCTTCTAGTAGGGGTCCTCGCGCTCGGCGAACCAGTCCCGAATGTAGGCTACGGCGTCGCCGGTGGCGGTTCCCGGCCCGAAGACGCGCCCCACCCCAAGCCTGCCCAGCGCGGCGGCGTCCCGGTCGGAGATGATACCGCCACCGGTAAGCAGGACATGCTCCAGGCCTTCCGCGTCGAGGAGTTCGCGCACCCGCGGAAAAAGGGTCATGTGGGCACCCGAGAGGACCGACATCGCCACGACATCCACATCTTCCTGAACCGCCGCCGCGACCACCATCTCGGGCGTCTGGTGGAGCCCCGTGTAAATGACCTCGAATCCGGCGTCGCGAAACGCCGCGGCAATCACCTTGGCGCCCCGGTCGTGACCATCGAGGCCGGGCTTGGCCACCAGCACACGGATTCGGCTGTCGGAAACCGGCATCAGGGTTGTCTCAAGCGGTCGGTGGATCGACTGAGCCGGCTGCGCCGGCCGGACCTCGCGCAACCGGCACAATCCGGTTGCCCCGCCGGGGCCCGTCTGCAAGATACCCCACCGGGTCCGGCGCGCTCAAGCCAGTTCGAACCCGCTCTCCTCGAGCTCGTGGATCCCGCGGATCTCCGCCCCGTCCACGATCCGGCCGTCGAAGAGGTGGACGGTGCGCTCGGCCGCGTGGGCATAGCGCGGATCGTGCGTCACCATGCAGACCGTCGTTCCGTCGGCGTGCAGATCCTCGAGGAGCCGCATGACGGCGCGACCATTCCCCGAGTCCAGATTGCCGGTGGGCTCGTCGGCGAGGAGAACCCTCGGCCGGCCCACGATTGCACGCGCCACCGCCACCCTCTGCTGCTGTCCGCCCGACAGCTGAGACGGGTAGTGGTCCATCCTGGACGCCATCCCCACGCGGTCCAGCGCCGCCCGGACCCGCTCGCGCCGCTGGGCCGTGGAGATGTCCCGGTAGGTCAGCGGGAGCTCGACGTTGTCGAAGACCGTGAGGTCGCCGATGAGGTTGAAGGCCTGGAAGATGAAGCCGATCGCGCGGTTGCGGATCGCGGCCCGCTCGGTGGCGGAGAGCTGCTCGACCGCCTCGCCGTTCAGCAGATACCGTCCCTCGGTCGGCGAATCCAGGAGGCCGAGAATCGACAGGAGCGTGGTCTTGCCGCATCCCGACGGGCCGGCGATCGAGACGAATTCCCCACCTGCGACGCTGAGGCTGACCCCGGACAGCGCGTGGGTCTCCACCTCTCTGGTGCGGAACACCTTGCTGAGGCCGCTGAGCTTGATGATCGGCTGGGGCATGACGAAAGCTAACAGCGTGCGGGCAACCCCCGGGCACTCCGAGGCGTTGCCAAGGCCGTGCGGGTTTGGCGAAACTTCCACATGCCGCGCCTCACCGAAACCCTCCAGGGCCCTGTGTTGAACGCTCCCGAGGTCCCGCTCCTCCAGCGCTACGCGGAGATCGTCGGACCCGAGCGGGTGCGGTGGAACGTGCCGCTCGCTCCGCACACCACGTTCAGGATCGGGGGACCGGCGGACCTCTTCCACCGGGCCCGCACGGCGGAGGAGTTCTGCCATGCGGTGGGGACGGCGCGCGAACTCGGCATCCCCAGCTTCGTGCTGGGCCGGGGGGCCAACATACTCGTCGGCGACCGCGGGTTCCGGGGCGTTGTGATCCGCTGCGACATCACCACGCTCGAGTTCCAGTCCGAAGGCAGGGTGGTCGCGGGGGGCGGACTCGACACCTTCCCCGACCTGATCAACGCCACGGTGTCGCGCGGGCTCGGAGGGCTGCACCACTTCGTCGGGATCCCCAGCACCGTGGGGGGCGCAGTGTGGCAGAACCTGCACTTCCTGTCCCCTGCGCCCGCTCGCGAGCGAACGATGTTCTGGGAGGAGTTCATGGAGAGCGCGACGATTCTCACCCCCGATGGCGAGGTCAGGACCGCTCCGGCAAGCTACTTCCGCTTCGGGTACGACTACAGCATCATCCACGACACCGGGGACCTGGTTCTGGACGTCAGCCTCAGGCTCGTGCCCACGCCGCAGGCCGAACTCCGGCGGGTGATGCGGGAGAACCTGGAGTGGAGGGACAACAGTCATCCCGACCTGTGGCTCTTTCCGTGCGCCGGATCGATCTTCAAGAAGATCCAGGGGATCGGGGCCGGCCGGCTGATCGACGAATGCGGGTTGAAGGGACGGGTCCACGGCGCTGCCGGCATCTTCTACAGGCACGCGAACATCATCGTGAACCACGGCGGGGCGACCGCCGCCGAGGTGCTCGCGCTCATCGACCTGGCGCGGACCACGGTAGCCCGGGAAACCGGCTACGAACTGGAGATCGAAATCGGCCTGGTCGGGGAGTTCTGAGCGCCGGGAGGCCTCAATCCGCGGGGCCCGAGACGGCGAAACGCCCCAGGGAACCGCGGAAGCGGGACCACGTCCTCCAGAGGAGCATGACGGCGACCGCCCCGAGCCCCGCCGCCAGCCCCCACCACAGCCCCACCGGACCCACGCCCGTGCGGAAGCCCAGAAAAAGACCGACAGGCAGTCCGAAGACCCAGAAGCCCAGGACGTTGTAGATCATCGGCCGCAGGGTGTCCGCAACGCCCCGGAGGACCCCGGTGCACACCACCTGAAGCCCGTCAACGAGCTGGAACATCCCCGCCACCGGAATCAGTGCCATGGCGACGAGGGCCACCTCGGCCTGGGTGGTGAACTGTGCGGCCAGCGGCCCCGGAAGCGTCAGGAAGATCGCCGCCGTGACCGTCATCACCGCACAGCACACCAGGATTGCCCCACCCGCGTAGCGCCGCGCGTTTCCCGGTCTGCCCTCCCCTACCGCGCGTCCCACCAGGACGGCCGCAGCCTGCGAGATCCCGAGCGGGATCATGAAGGCGAACGCGGCCAGGTTGAGCGCGATCTGGTGGCCCGCCAGCGCCGCCGTGCCGAGCCATCCCATGGCGATCCCCGTCGCGCCGAAGGCTCCGAACTCCAGAAAGAGCTGCAGCCCGATGGGCACTCCCAGCCGGGCGACGCGCCAGAGTGCCGCGATGCGCAGCACCTCGCGGCCCGCCCCGCGGAGATACGGGGCCAGCAGACGCAATCCCAGAATCAGAACCGCGAGGCACATGAACCAGCGGGAGATGCTGGTGGCCCACCCCGAGCCGACCGCTCCCATCGCAGGAGCGCCCAGGTTGCCGAAGACCAGGACCCAGTTGGCAAACGCGTTCAGCAGATTCGCGAGCACGATCGTCCAGACGATGGGCGCAACCTTTCCGAGCGCCTGGAGCACCTGCCGGAACACCACGAAGCCGTAGAAGGGCCACATTCCGGCGATCAGCGCACGGGCGTATCCGGCGGCGACCGGCACGACCGGTTCCGGCTGCCCGAGGAGCGCGAGCACCGGTTCGGCGAGTGCGAGGAGCACCGCGGTGAGGAGGGTGAGCAGAACGCTCAGCACCAGGCCGCGCTGAACCGACGTCCGGATCTCGTCGTGATCCCCTGCGCCGTAGGCCTGAGAGACCAGCGGGTCGAGAGCCAGCAGCAGCCCCATCCCGAAGACCGCCACCCCGAAGAAGTAGAGGTTCCCCAGGGTGACTGCGGCAAGCTGGGCCTCGGTGACCCTGCCAACCATGGCGGTGTCGACCAGGCCCTGGGAAACAAGACCCATCTGCACCACCGCCACCGGGAGCGCCAGCGATACCAGGCGACGGAGCTCCGCTGCGGAGGGGCGGAAATCCCGGATCCCGGACAAGCTATCGGCCCTGGATTGCTATTCGCCGCCCTGCCGACACGCCGCAGCGACGCGCTCCGACCGGGACATGGCCGCGGACCCTCCGGCAATCAAGCCACGCCAGCGGTGACGTGTCCCTTGCGGGGCAGCGTAATCACGAACTCGGTGAACTCACCCGGCTTCGTGTCCACCTCCATCTTCCCCCCGTGCTCCTGGACGATCTCATGCGAGATCGAGAGCCCGAGCCCGGTACCCCCCGTGCCCGTCTTGGTGGTGAAGAAGGGATCGAAGATCTTCCCGAGCACCTCGTCCGGTATCCCGGTGCCGTTGTCGCGCACCGTAACTCGAACCTTCCTCTCGTCGGCTTCGGTCTTGACCCTTACCGTGGGGAGATAGCTGGAGTCCTCCTCCTTCTGACGGCGGACATGCGTGGCCTGGCAGGCGTTCGTGACCACGTTGAGGAAGACGCGGCTCAGGTCTCGTGCAATTGCTTCGACCTCGCCCGCATTCGGGTCGAATTCCTTGATCATGTCCACATTGAAGGAGGAGTCGACGCCCCGCATCCCGTGATAGGCGAGCCGGGTGTACTCATCCACCATGGCGTTGATGTCGACGGCCTCGGCCTCGCCGGAATCGTCACGGGAGTGCGCGAGCATGCCCTCGACGATGCTGTTGGCCCGGCGGCCGTGTTCGTTCACCTTCACCACGTTGGTGTTGAGGTCGTCGAGGATCTCCTCGATGAACTCCTTGTCGAGTTCGCCGTTGCCGTCCTCACCCCCGGCGAGCTCCTCGCGGAGTTCCTCGATCAGTTCGGTGGACAGCATTGCGAAGTTGTTCACGAAGTTGAGCGGGTTGCGTATCTCGTGGGCGATGCCGGCGGTAAGCGCACCCAGGGAGGCAAGCTTCTCCTGCTTGACAACCTGCTGCTGAGTGCGCCGCAGGTTTTCCAGAGTGTCCTCCAGCTCGTCGTTCTTCGACTGCACCTCGGCGGCCAGGCTCTCCACCAGGTTGAGCCGCTGCACCTCCACCGCGTGTTGGCGGAAGACCTCCAGCGCGCCGGCCATGTCGGTCAGCTCGTCGTTGCCCTCAATCTGCACCTGGACCTCGAGATCCCCTTTCGACATCCGCCGGGTCGCGTCGGAGAGCCGTCCCATCCGCACAAGGAGCCGCTCACCGAAGAATTTCCAGGCCACGTAGCCCAGGGAGATCGTCAGGACGGTGACGATCAGCATGAACCAGACACCCACCTGGACGAGGGCATTGGAGCGGTCGGCAGCCTGCTGGCCCGAGGCCTCCACGCCGCCGGTGAGCATCTCGACCTGGTTGACCAGCTCCGTCGTGATCCGGTTGCTCTGTGCGACCAGGGAGTCCGCGGCGGCCACTTGCTCCAACTCCGCGGCCCGGGACGCAAAGACGCCGTCCGGCGCGCTGTAGAGATCCTCGAGCTGGTTGACGAGATCCTGCAACCTGTCCCTGGGCCGGCGGCGGATGTCCACGAGCGCGTCGGTCATGTCGGTGAAAGCCGTGTTCACCCGCTCGAGGGCGGCCCGCAGCTGAGCCTCGTCGTTCTCCGTCATCGCCTGCGAGATCAGCGCCCTGGCCAGGTTCCAGGCAGCCTTGAAGTCGGACAGGCCGTCCTTGTGGTTCAGTTCCGCGATGGTTCGGCGCTGGGACTCGGGGACGGGCGAATCGGTCAGTTCGCGGAGCCCCGTCCGCATGAAGAAGTGCTGGTCGTCGATCTCCCCCTCCAGCACATCGTTTTCCACCGTAAACCCCACGCTCTCGAGCTCCGCATTCAGCACGTCGAGGCGCTGCTGGTGGTTCATCCTGGTGACCACCGACTCGTAGATGTCCTCGACAATCGTCAGCAGGCTGTCCGCGAGCGGCACCACCGACTGTCCCGCCCCCGCGCCGAACTCCCGCATTCCTTCGGCCCCGGTAACCTCCTCGACCGCATTGAGGAGACGTTCCTGCGTTGCGTTCACCTCGACCCGGACTTCGTCAAGGTCCGCCGGTGTCGCGGCGGCAAGCAGTCCGGGGGTGGCCCGCCCGAGTTCCGCGCTGTACCGGGCCACGTCCACCGCGCCCACCAGCGCCGGCATGTATTCCTCCGCGACCTGCGTTTGCTGGTTGCTTACGATCGACATCAGGATGAGCGCCAGCACGATGGAGACGATCGTGAGCAACACCCCGCCGCCCAGCCCCACCACGATCTGGCTTCCGATCCCGAACCGTCCTCCTGCCGCTTCGCGAATCCGTTCGCCCCACCGGCTGGGAAGCCGCTCCAGCATCCACTCGAAGGCCGAATGGAGACGGTGGTCGAGCGTCCGGGGGGAATCCGTCATCGGGACAGCTCGTCGACGGCTACGTACCGGCCCTGCCTGATCACGGTCAGGAACACCTCATCCGACCCCTGGTTGGGGTTGTCTTCGGTGCCGTACTCGACCACGAAGCCGCCGAGGTCGATGGGGCCCGCTTCGGTGAGAGTCCGCAGAAACGCCTCGCGCGTCGGCGGCCCGTCATCGGTCTCCCCGGAAATGCGCAGCACCTCCACCACCAGGCGGCCGGCCAGGTACCCTTCGAGGGATATGAAGCCCGGCTGGGCGGACGTGTCGATCTCGCGGATGGCAGCCTGGTACCTAGCGATGACCGGGACCGAGGTGTCGCGTGGAAAAGGAACCACCTGGGTTACGACAACCCCCTCGCCGGAGGGGCCCAGTTCCCGCAGGAGCGGATTGCTGCCGACGAAGGACAGGTTGACGAAAACGGCATTCAGCCCGGTCTTGCGGGCCCACCGGATGAACTCCGCAGCGGGGCTGTACGCGCCGATGATGATCACCGCCTGCGGCCGCGGACGGGCGTCGCGCAGCTTCAGCACCGCGCGCTTGACTGCGGTCGTATTGCGGACGTAGGTCCCCTCCGCTACCAGAGACATGTTACGCCGGTCGAGCGCGTTGAGAACGCCGGTCCGTCCCGCCATCCCGTAGGTGTCGTCCTGGTAGAGCAATGCGATGCTTGTGATCCCCAGGTCGGTCGTGAGGCGCTTCACCATCTCCTCGGTTTCCTGGTAGTAGGAAGCCCGCAGGTTCACCACGTGACGCTGGTCCGGGCGGCGCAGGAGGGCCGCACCGGTGAAAGCCCCGATGTAGGGCACTCCCTCGTCACCGGCTATGGGCTCCGCAACGTTCGAGGTGGGCGTGCCCACCGCCCCGATCAGACCGAAGATTCCGTGGTCGATGAGTGCCCGCGTCATTTCGCCCGCCAACTCCGCCTCGTACCGGTCGTCTCGCGACTCCAGCCGGAGCATCCGGCCGTGCACCCCGTCAGCACGGTTGGCCTCCTCGAAAGCGGCGAGAATGCCCAGGCGCATGTTGGTGCCCAGCTCCCGGGCATCCCCGCTCAGCGCCGCCGACTGCCCGAAGACGATCGAGTCCTCGTAGACTCCGTGGGCGGCCAGCAGGTCCGCCGTCGTGGCCGGAGAATCCTCCGGGCCGGCCGACGGGTTCGCGGGCGATTCGTCCCCGGTGGCGGCCAGGGTGTCCTCGTCGGCGGGGGGAGACCCGTCGCGCTGTTCCTCAGGGGGCACGCCGCAGGCACCGGCGGCCACGATCAGCGCCGGCACCGTCCAAAGCGGCAGGCGCACCCGCCGCATCAGCCCTCCGGGCTCCCGTAGCGCAAGCACAGGCACGTGATGTCGTCGGACTGTTCGGCCTCGCCGGCGTGGGCCCTCACCGCTTCCACCACCCTCTCGCTGTAGGTGGCCGCGTCGGAGCCCGCGATTCCCGCCAGGAGCTGGGCGAGCGCATCGTCTCCAAACTCCTCCCCCTCCTCGTTCATCGCCTCGGTGATGCCGTCGGTGTAGAAGAAAACCACGTCGCCCGGCTCAAGCTCGAGGTCTCCCCCGGGGAAGTCGAATCCCGGGAGAACTGCGAGAACGATCCCCGAGTCGCAGTCGATCTGCTCCACGCTGCCGTTCTTCCTCACGACGTACGGGAGATTGTGCCCCCCGTTCGCGAACGCCAGCTGGCCGCTTGCGGGATCGAAGGTGGCGTAGAAGAGCGTGACGAACATCGACTCCTCGTTTGACTCGACCAGCAGCCGGTTGACCTCCGCAACCGCGGTGGCGGGATCGGACTCCCCGATGGCGGTTCCCTTCATGAGCGTCCGGCTCACCATCATGAAGAGCGCGGCCGGCACCCCCTTGCCTGAAACGTCGGCCATCACGATCCCCATCTTGCCGTCTTCCACCTTGAAGAAGTCGTAAAAGTCGCCGCCTACTTCGAGCGCGGGGGTCATGGAAGCGTGGATCTCGAAGCGGGAATCCGTCGGAAACACGGTGGGGAGAATCGACTCCTGCATCCGGGCCGCAACACCGAGCTCGCGGCGCAGGGCCACCAGCTCATCGCGTGAGCGCAGCGCCTCGCGCATGATCTCGAGGTGCGCGAGCGTCTTCGAGATCGTCGTCTCCAGGTCCGTGAAGTCGATCGGCTTGGTGATGAAGTCGAAGGCACCGCGGTTCATCGCCGTGCGGATGTTCTTCATGTCCCCGTAGGCGGTGACGATCACGGCCCTGAGGTCCCGGTTCAGTTCGTTGAGCTGGTGGAGGAGCGTGAGGCCGTCCATCTGCGGCATGTTGATATCGGAAAGCACCATGTCCACATCATCGTGCTTCTTCAGTTGCTCGAGCGCCTCGACCCCGTTCTGGGCGAAGATCAGAGTGAGCACTCCAGAGCGGATCTTGCGGCGAAACTTCTGCCGCAGCAGGATCTCCAGATCGGGCTCGTCGTCAACCACAAGGATCTTCGCCACGCTCGTCTCGCTCCGCCGGTTGGGCCCCGGCAGCCAAATGGGTCGGATTGCGCCGCGCACGGCTGTCCGTGCCGGAATGAACCGATCCAATGTAGCCTATTCCCAACCGGTCCGCATTATCGCCGGGTTCTGGACTTGCGGTCGATTGCCCTGTAGCTTTTTGGCGTCGAGATAACCGGACATGACGTTCGCGGGCGGCGGGAGCCGTTCCCGGGACAAACGTATGAGCACAGCGTGCCGACAACAGTTCCCCTTCGGAGGAGGACAGGTTGGAGGTCAAGTATGAGTGGGACGTCAGCATCGACGGCGAAGAGCCCAGGCGCGTCGCCGAGCAGTTCGAGTCCATATGCCTCGAGCACGGGGTGCCCATGGGCGTGGTCTTCAAATTCCAGCTAGCCCTTGACGAACTCCTGACCAACGTGGTTTCGTACGCTTTCGAGCCCCACTCCGGCAATCCCGTCATCAAGGTCATGCTCCACCTCACCAACAAGGACATCACGGCCGTGATCATGGACAACGGCCGACCCTTCAACCCGCTGCACGACGCGGCGGATCCCGATCTGGACCTCTCGGCCGAGGAGCGCGACATTGGCGGCCTCGGCATTCACCTGACCAAGGCATTCGTAGACGAGCTCGCCTACGAGCGACGAGACGGATGGAACCACCTCAGCCTCGTGCAGCCAACGGAGGCGCACCCGGAGGAAAATGCATGAACGTGGAAACCAGCTTCTCTGGAACCACTGCGGTCGCGACGGTTAGCGGTCGCGTTGACTCGGCCAACGCCAAGGACTTCGACCAGGAGCTGCGCTCAGTCATCGACAAGGGCGTAAGTGGACTGGTTGTGGACTGCAGCGGTCTCAAGTACATGAGCAGCGCCGGGCTGCGCGTCCTGCTGATCGCGATCAGAAAGACCAACGCCGCCGGCGGAGGGCTGGCGCTCTGCCGGGTGCCCGACCACATTCGCGAAGTCCTCGAGGTGAGCGGGTTCGTCCGGCTGACCAAGGTCTTCGATACGCTCGAACAGGCCCAGGCGAGCTTCTCCAACTAGACGCCTCCCGTGGCCGCAACCCCGCCGCGGGGTTGACCACGGTCCGGCATACCCCGCGTGGAGGCGCCCCCCTGATCAGTCCAACTGAAGGTGGGGCGTTTCCGCGCAGGCTCCCCGGGTTCCCCGGCCGGCCGATCCGCCGGCCAGTATCTCCAACCCGTCCCCTACCCCCAGCAGTCCGCGGATAAAGCCCGCGAGCACCGAGAGCGGCGAGGCGCCGGGCTGGCAAGGCGCGACGAGAGGGGAATAGCAGAGCTATTCGCCCGAGGAGCAACGCAGAGCGGAGCCTTGGAGTGGCAAAATGTACAGTGGACATGACATAATGTAATGTGTACCTTACATCGTGGACAGGTGAAGCGAAGCGGCCAGCGCGGATGCATCGCCGCTCGAATGCCGGGGGGATTTTGTCCACGGGCTGCCAGGCCGGCTGGCGCTAGAAGAAGGTGAACGCCTGGAACTTCAGGGACCAATGCCTCTCGTCGCCTGACCGGTAGAGGTCGAGATTCACGGAGATTCCATTGCGGCCCGCGGCATAGACCATGAAGCCGGGAGTCACTACCGTACCCGCAACTCTCTCCGGACCCTCCGCGCCGGAGTCGGCCCAGCTGACGCGGACAAGTGGCTCGATGCCCGCCAGCCCTGTCTCGGCCGGCAGTTCGCGGTACCAGAACGCCATGAGCTGATAGGTCGAGAAGCTCGCGTTGTCGTTCAGCTTCCAGTTTCGTCCGCGCAGCCCGTTGACGATCAGGTGCGGCCCCTGCCGCCAGGTACCGTATTCCAACTCCGCGCCCAGGGCGGGAACATTCATCGTTTCGCCCTTGGAGTTGAGGGTCTCGTCCAGGGCCAGGTAGCCGGACACACGGGTGTTCGCCGGCAAATACGCCGAAACCCTGCCCGAAATGGACTTCGTGGTGTTGACATCCTTCCTGCCCAGCCCCTCACCGTTCGTGAGCGTGACCCGGTAGCCCAGGTGACGCCCCGCGAAGCGCCCGGTCATCAGCACACCGGGTTCATAGTTGTCGAGGCCGAGGGCTCCGGTGAACTGGCCGAAGGAGCAGACGCCGCCCACGCCGGGGCAGTGATCGACCCCGGTCACCCGCCCGTTGCGCTCGATCACTGGGAGGTCCGAGTTGGCCACCAGCCAGAAGTAGGACATCCCCCGCTTGAACTGCCCGATCTGGACCTGGAAGGCGTCGGACGGCTTCAGTTCCAGGTAGGCTTCCAGAACGGCAGAGCCCTGGGCGTCGAACTGGACGCGTCCGCCCACGCGTTCGTTCAAGCTGCCGTCCATCGTCACCCAGGCCCTCCTGACGAAGAACGTCCCCGGCTGCCCTTCTACGCTGGGCGCCTCGAACTGAACCTGCACCCGCCCTCCCAGTACCACGCTGGAGCCGGTGCGGGCGCGGATCTCCTGGGCACCGAGCGTCGCCGCGCCTACCGGAATAATCGCAAGAATCAGGGCAATTGTCGCTAGTGATCGATCGCTCATCCGGTGACTCTCTCTCGGGTTGGGGGCGGCCTGTATTCTGACGCGAGCATGCGTGACGAGTCCATTCGTCATGGGCAAGGCCAGGGCACTCGCAGGGGACAGAGCCAAAGTGAAGGATGCAATGGCACTCGCGTCAAGTCCGGGCCCGGCTTCGGTAGCGGGTCGCGTGCTTCTTGCGTGGCCCCTGGCGAAGCCACATTCTGATGGCCGTGACCAATACCTTGATCGTTCCCCGGACGATGTGCGGCGCACCCGGATACCCGGTCAGCCGGCGAGAAGCCGCTGGGCCGCCGGTGTTTCGCCGACCACTCGCGCAAACCACTCCTTTCCACCCACCGGAGCCACCATGAGACCACACAGACCCCGCAGGAGAGACAACCGATCCCCCAACCGGTTCGGACGCGCCGCCTGGGCCGCAGTGCTCGCGCTGGGCGTCCTCGCGATCTGGCCCGTGGCCGCGGCCGCCCAGAACACGGCAGCCGAGACCGGCTTCGTCCTCAACACCTACTCCTTCCTGGTGTGGGGCGCGCTGGTCATGTGGATGTGCGCCGGCTTCACCATGCTGGAGTCCGGATCGGTCCGCTCCAAGAACGCGTCGATGATCTGCCTCAAGAACATCGGACTCTACTCGATCGCCGGGCTCGCGTTCTACATCATCGGCTACGGCCTGATGTACACGGATGTGGAGGGAGGCTTCATCGGGACGCTCAACCTGTTCTACGGCCCGTCGGCCGACGAGATCGCGCTGCTGGACGGGAACGAGGGCGCGATGGGCGCCGTGGTGGAAAACGGCTACTCCGTCACCTCGGACTGGTTCTTCCAGATGGTCTTCGTCGCCACCACGGCGTCGATCATATCCGGGGCGCTGGCGGAGCGGGTCAACCTCTGGGCCTTCTTCGCATTCACCGCGGTACTCACCGGGGTGATCTACCCGGTCGTGGGGGCGTGGACCTGGGGAGAGGGCTGGCTCAACGTGATGGGCTTCCAGGACTTCGCCGGGTCGACGATCGTTCACTCGACCGGAGGCTGGGCCGCGCTCGCCGGTCTGCTCGTGGTCGGGCCGCGCTGGGGCAAGTTCCGCAAGGACGGCACGGTGAAGTCCACGCCGCCCTCCAACATCCCCGGCGTCACGCTCGGCGTCTTCATCCTGTGGCTCGGCTGGTTCGGGTTCAACGGCGGGTCGGTGCTGGCGCTCGACGGGGCAGCCAACGCGGTGCTCATGAGCAATGTCCTGGTCAACACCAACCTGGCCGCGGCGGCGGGAGTCATCACCGCCATCCTGGTGTCCAAGCCCATCCTCGGTCGAATCGATCTCTTCGCGGGACTCAACGGAGCGATCTCGGGACTGGTGGCCATCACCGCCGGACCCGACATCGTCGACGCCCGCATGGCGATCCTGATCGGCGCGATCGGGGCGCTGATCTGCACGGCGGGCCTGAAGCTCCTGGAATTCTTCCGGGTGGACGACGTGGTCGGGGCGGTGCCGGCCCACCTCTTCGCCGGAATCTGGGGCACGGTGGCCGTGAGCATCGGCGACTGGGGCAAACTGGGCGTGCAGGCGCTCGGAATCGTGAGCATCGGCGCCTTCGTGTTCACCGTCTCGTGGATTCTCTGGACCATCCTCGACAAGACGATGGGGGCGCGCGTCTCCAGAGACGTGGAGGAGATGGGACAGGATGCGGCGGAGCTGGGGATCGACGCCTACCCCGAGTTCGTGCTGATGGTCGATCCGGACGACGGCAGCGACTACCGCGATCCGTAAGGGAGCCGGGCGCACCCCCCTGGAAAGGCGCGAGCCAGTGCCCGACTCGATAGCGACATCGCTCGACGAGCGCTTCGGCGACCAGCCCCGGACCTGCGCTGCCGGGTCCGGGGCCTTCGCCCACTACGAGCTCGACGCCGGGATCTACGACGAGATGTTCCACGGCGACGGCTCGCCCCGGGAGACCTGCCGCCGCCTCGGGGCCACTCTCGCGCGGGCATCGCCGGAGGACCTGGCTGCGCTGCAGGACGGGGTGGCCCGCCGCTTCCTCCACGAGGGGATCACCTTCACCGTCCTCGGCCGCGCCGAGATGTCCGAGCACATCATCCCGATCGACTGCGTCCCGCGCGTGCTCAGCGCGGAGGAGTGGGACCACGTCGACCGGGGCCTCAGACAGCGCATCACCGCGCTGAACCTCTTCCTGGAGGACATCTATCACGACGGGAGCTCGTTGCGCGACGGCGTGGTGCCGGCCGATCTCGTGCTGGGGTGCCCGCAGTACCGGGTCCAGATGCGGGGGCTCAAGGTTCCGCACGGTACGTACGTCTCCGTATGCGGGACCGACGTGGTTCGCACCCGGGCCGGGTTCGCGGTGCTGGAGGACAATCTGCGCGTGCCCTCCGGAGTCTCCTACATGCTGGCGTGCAGGGAGGCCATGAAGCAGGCGTATCCGCGCCTGTACCGCGCACACGGCGTTCGCGAGATCGCGGGCTATCCGGCAGATCTCTACTCCACCCTGGCGTCGCTGGGTTCCTGGGAGCGCGCTCCGCGTGTGGCGGTGCTGACCCCGGGCCACTACAACTCGGCCTACTACGAACACGCCTTCCTCGCCGGCGAGATGGGGGCGATGCTCGCCGAGGGACGCGACCTGGTGGTCCACGACGCAGTCCTGTATGTACGGACGGTGGCCGGGCTGAAGCGGATCGACGTCGTGTACCGCCGCATCGACGACGATTTCCTGGACCCGGTGACCTTCCGCGAGGACTCGGTGCTGGGCGTGCCCGGGCTCTTCGAGGCCTATCGCGCGGGGAACGTGGTGATCGCGAACGCGCCGGGCACGGGGGTGGCCGACGACAAGGCGGTCTACGCCTACGTGCCCAGGATCATTCGCTACTTCCTGGACGAGGAGCCGATTCTGGCGAACGTCGAGACGCACCTCTGCCGTGAGCCGGACGGGCTCGCGTACACCATCGACCATATCGAGGACCTGGTCGTGAAGGAGGTCGGGGGGTCGGGGGGGTACGGGATGCTGGTCGGTTCCCACGCGTCCGCCTCGGAGCGCGAGGAGTTCATCGCGCGGCTGCGGGCCGACCCGGCCAACTACATCTCGCAGCCGCTGCTGGCGCTCTCCCGGGCGGGCTGCTTCGTGGACGGACGGCTCGAGCCGCGGCATGTGGATCTGCGCCCGTTCGTGCTGCGGGGCCGCGACGAGATCCGGATCGCCCCGGGCGGACTCTGCCGGGTGGCGCTGCGCAAGGGGGGACTGGTGGTGAACTCGAGCCAGGGCGGGGGGTGCAAGGACCTGTGGATCCTGCGCGGCGAGGGGGAAGAGGGGGAGACGGAGCGATGATGCTGGCGCGGGCCGCCGCCGACTTCTACTGGATGGGACGCTACCTCGAGCGCGCCGAGCAGACCGCGCGCCTGCTGGACCACCAGCTCAACCGGCTGGTCGACACGCCGGCCCGCGAACTCGCGCACGGCTGGCGGGTTCTCTATGAATCCGTCGGCCTCGCTCCACCCTCCGTCCCGGGGGACGCTGACGAGGCCGAAGCCTTTCTGATCGCCGACGCGTATACGCTGGCCGGGGCGCTGGTCGAGGACGAGACCCGGTCGAATTCCGTCATTTCCCAGTGGGCGCACGCGCGAGAGAACGCCAAGCAGCTCAGGCCGTGGCTTCCGGTCCCGGTCTGGACCAGCCTCAACCGGGGCTACCTGTGGATGCGCGACAGCGACTTCGCGACGGCGTGGGCCTTGGGACCTCCCACCCTGGTCCGCGAGGCAATCGACCGCCTCCGGCAGCTCGCCGGCGTGGCGGACGCGATGATGCCCCGCGACGACGCCTGGCGCTTCCTGGAGCTGGGCCGGTTCGTGGAGCGCATTCAGCACCATGCGGTGCTCCTGGACACCTGGGATGCACTCGGCCCGTTGCCGGGTGCCAGCACCTCGGTCTGGTGGGCGGACCTCCTGCGGGTGTGCGGCGCCTACGAGTTCTACTGCCGCAGCCGGTCCATGGTCGTGCGCAGGGAATCCGTGCTCGCCTTCCTGGTGCGCAACCCGGAACTCCCCAGGTCGCTTCGCTTCGCGGTGCACCGGATCGGGGAGCTGTTGTCGGGAATCGACCCCGCCGGCGCCCGCTATCCCTTGGCGCCCCCCCAACGCATGGCTCTGCACCTTGCCGCGGCCGTCGAGATGGACCCGCACGGGGACGAATCCGGCCGGGAGGGCGATGGCGGAACGGATGGAGGGGACTCCTTCGGCACGCTCCTGCGGGACAGCCTCACGCTGCACGAACTCATCATGGCCGCCTACGTGGACTATCCCGTCGAAGAGGGGCTGCCTTCATGACCGTGGTCCACGGCGTAGAACACGCGCTCGAATACAGGTACGAGGTACCAGTGCGGGGATCGGTGATGACGCTGTACCTCCGTCCCCGCGAGAGCCGCCGCCAGACCCTGGAGCACTTCTCGCTCGAGACGGATCCTCCCGGGGCGGTACGCGAATTCACGGACGGCTTCGGAAACCGGGGGCACTTCTTCACCCGCCACCTACCCCACGGGTCGCTCCGCATATCGGCCCGGTCGAGGGTACGGGTTACCGGGACCGGGCCGCTTCCCGCCGCCGGCTCCGGCTCGCCCGATGTCCCCGGCGTAACCGCAGGCGTGCCCGAACTGCAACTGATGCTTCAGCCGAGCCGGTTCGTCCGTCCCGGCTCCGCCACGCTGGCCAACTTTCTTTCCACTCACGGGATTGAGCGGGAGAATGACCTCCTGCGCAGTCTGCGCACTCTGGCTTCCCGGCTGTTCGAGATCTTCGAGTACGCACCAGGAGCCACCGCGGCCGACTCGCCCATCGACCGCATCCTCGAGACCGGCAGGGGCGTCTGCCAGGACTATACTCATATAATGGCCTCGATCGCCCGGCGATGGGGGATTCCCGCGCGCTACGTCTCGGGGTACCTCTCGCCGGACGGGGACGGGGGCACCGGGCCGGGCGAGAGTCATGCCTGGGTGGAGTGCTGGCTCCCCGAGCCGGGATGGGTCGGCTTCGATCCTGCCAACGACTGTGTGTGCGACGACCGGCACGTGCGCGTGGCGGTCGGCCGGGACTACGCCGACGTCCCCCCATCCCGGGGAATCTTCCAGGGATGCTCGGTCTCCACGCTGGTCACCCGGGTGGCAATCACACGAGACGAATCCGGGCGCCGGTCCGAAGCGCCCTTCGACTTCCTCGACAACTCCAACCAAAGGAGCGCAAAACCATGCGATTCCATCACCAGTTCTTCCACCCCCGCAGCTTCCTCTGGCTCCCGCTTGCCCTGGGTCTAGCGGCACCCGCCGCACCGGCCAGCAGCCAGTCCGCCTCGATCGGCGCCGACGTGGTCAGCCGCTACGTCTGGCGCGGCGCCGACTTCGGCGAGTCGATGGCCGTGCAACCCGCGTTGACCTTCGCCTTCGGGAACCTCGAAGTGGGGGCGTGGGGCTCCTATTCCATTTCCAGGTCCGGCGCGGGAGCGAACGAGAACGACCTCTGGGCCTCGTACACGGTCTCCACCGACAACGGCGCGTCCTTCACGCTCGGATTCACCGACTACTACTTCCCCTCGCCGGATGCGGCACACGGTTTCCGCAATGCCGATGCCCATACGCTGGAGCTTTCCCTGGGAGTGACCGGTCCCGAGAGCTTCCCGGTATCCCTTTACGGCGGCATGCTCGTCCATGGCGACGACGACAGCTCGGTCTACCTCGAGGCGAGCCTTCCGGTCACCGCTGTGGAAGGGGTGGATCTGGGGCTGGTGGCGGGGATGACGGCCGGGGAAAGCGGATTCTACGACACCGACGGAGCGGCTCTGATCAATCTCGGGGTCTCCGCCGGCTCGGAGATCGAGATCACCGATTCCTTTGCGCTTCCGGTGAGCGTCTCATGGATCGTGAATCCGGACGAGGACCGGTCGTTCCTGGTGTTCGGCATGAGCCTGGCGCCGTAGGGAGTCGTTCCGCCCGGCCGACATCGCGGCCACACCCGTTGGTCATGGCCGACGGTGATCCTGAACCAGGGACTTCAGCAGCCCCGCGATCATGAGCAGCAGCACGACGCTCACGGGCAGGGCGGCGGCCATCGCGGCGGTCTGCAGGGCCTGAAGGCCATCGGCGAGCAGCAGCACGGCGGCCACCACCCCTATGCCCAGGCCCCAGACGATGCGGAAGCGGCGCGGGGGATGAGCGTCTCCCATGCTCAATAGCGTGGTGATGACCAGCGTGCCGGAGTCCGAGGAGGTAACAAACCACGTCGCAAGCAGGAGGGTGGCCAGGGCGGACATGGTCCAGGTCAGCCAGCCGATGTCGCTCAACCGGTCGATGGTCCCGTAGAGCGCGGCCTCGTAGCTCCCGTCCCGCACCAGATCGATGATCCCGGCGGTCCCGGCGCCGCCCGCCGCGTTGAGCTCCAGGTGGATGGCGTTGCCACCGAAGATCCCGATCCA
Source organism: Longimicrobiales bacterium (assembly GCA_965116645.1). Lineage (GTDB taxonomy): Bacteria > Gemmatimonadota > Gemmatimonadetes > Longimicrobiales > Gaopeijiaceae > Bin94. Next base: position 1,946,680 of record OZ220702.1, read on the forward strand.
CAGCAGCGCCAGGCCGGTCGGGACAAGCAGCACGCCCACGACGAATTCGCGCAGGGTGCGCCCGCGCGAGATGCGGGCGATGAACATGCCGACAAAGGGCGCCCAGGAGATCCACCACCCCCAGTAGAAGATGGTCCAGATGTTCTGCCAGGCGGCCTGCCCCGGATCATCGGCGATCCAGAACCCCATGGGCAGCGCGTGCCAAAGGTATTCGCCGAAGGAAGTGGCGACGAATCCCAGGAGCCACGTGCCGGGGCCGAGGAAGATGAAGCAGCCCAGCAGGATGATGCTCAGGCCGATGTTCCACTCCGACAGGATGCGAATCCCGCGGCTTACGCCGGAGACGGCCGACAGCGTGGCCGCCAGCGAGATTGCCGCGATCAGCACGACCTGCGTGACGACCCCGGGATCCACGCCGGCCAGGAAGTTGAGTCCCGCAGCCATCTGGCTGACCCCGAGCCCCAGCGTGGTCGCTATGCCGAAGACCCCGCCGAACACCGCCAGCAGGTCCACGGTGTCGCCGATAGGGCCGTAGATCCGGTCGCCGATGAGCGGATGCAGGGCGGACCGCAGCGTCAGCGGCAGCTTCTTGCGAAACCCGAAGTAGGCCAGGCACAGCCCGACCAGGACGTAGACGGCCCAGCCATGCAGGCCCCAGTGGAAGAATACGACGCGCATGGCGTGGGCGGCCCGCCGCTCGTCCAGCGATACGGCGCCGGCGAGGTCCGCCAGGGGATTGTTCGGATAGCCCGCGCTCTGGCTGTTGTCGAAGTAGAAGAGCGGTTCGGAGATTGAGAAGAAGAGCAGCCCGATCCCCACACCCGCGGAAAACAGCATGGCGAGCCAGGAGGACGTGCGGAATTCCGGCTTTGAATCGTCGTCGCCGAGCCGGATCCCTCCGAAGCGGCTGCACGCCAGGAAAAGGCAGGCAAAGAGGCAGGCGCAGACGGCCAGGATGTAGTACCAGTCCAGCGTCCCTTCGATCCAGGCACGGATGCGCCCGAAGGCGGCGCCCGCGGCGTCCACGTCCCGGATGGCGACGAGGACGAAAACCAGGACGAAGCCCTTGGCGGCGAGTGCCATGGTGGGATTCAGCCCCTTCCACGGCCCGTCCTTCGCCCGGGCCCGCCGGTGCCGCGCGTCGCTCACGAAACTGGATGTCCGGGCGGGTCGACGTGCCGCTAGTTCCGCAGTCCGGAGTCGCCCGACTCGGAGACTTCGAACCCGATCCACATCCCCGTGACCGCATTGGCCGGGACGGGACATACGAGAGCGTACTTGCCGGCTTCAGAGGCGACGAACGTGATGCTCCCGGTTCCGCCTCCGGGCGCCGTGGCGTCGGTCATCGACGTGGGGTTGGATGTGATGGCACCTTCGAACACGGGTGCGGGGTCGTCGAAGTAGGGCGGGTAGCTCGCCGTCGTTGCGAGCACGCCGACGCTGTGGTGGTGGGCGGGATCGCGGTTCTCGAAGTCGACCGTGACAGTGTATCCGATGGGAACCACGACCGTGGCCTCGCCGTTCGCGTAGCCATTGAAGTTCCAGCGGTTGTTGGCGTCGGTCTCGCCCGCTACCAGGGCGATGGTGACGGTTCGCGCCGCGTCGTCCACCGAGATCCAGTCCGCAGGCATCGCAGCCGCGGCTGCGGCGTCCGCCTCTGTGTCTGAGCCGGACGCCGATGTGGGTTGGTCGCCTTCCTCACCGCACCCGCATCCAAGGAGAGCGGCGGCGCAAAGTGTCAATACCGTTGAGCGTGTCGACATCCCTATTTCCCCTGGTCCTCGCGGAGCGCCTCCACCCGCCACGAGAACTCCTCGTCGAGCCGCAGCGCGGTGCCGACCTCCACGAACCGGACGTAGCCGTCCCGGTCGACGAACCACGTGGTCGGCCAGGCTCTGACCCCGGCGCGTTCGGTGTAGCCGGCGTCGACCAGCACCGTGAAGTCGTAGTTGTTCTTCGCGAGGAAGTCCTCGATGATCTCGTTCGTATCGTCGTTGCTGATCGAGAGCACCTGCACCTCCGGGTCTTCCCGGTAGCGTTCGTCGAACTCCTGGTACTCGGGCAGCTCGACGATGCACGGGCCGCACCACGTCCCCCAGAAGTGCAGCACCGCGATCTTGCCCCCCAGCTCCGCCGAGTTGACAATCTCGCCGTCCAGCCGCGCGAGTTCGAAGGGTTCGTAGGTCTCCGCGGCCTCCACGCGCGACTCCAGCACGCGCTCGTACCGCCGGGTCCGGTCCCGTTCGTCGAGCGTCGCGAGGTACTCGTCGATCCCCTCGCGGCTCCCGTTACGGCGCTCGTACAGCGCTTCCAGCGCGGTCTCGTTGGGATTCTCGCCCCGGCTGGCTCCGAACCCGGCGATGTAGGAGTCCTCGGCCCGGTCCAGCCACTCCGTCACGGCCTCGGTGCCGCCGTCCTCTTCCGCCTCCGTGGCCAGCTGCTCGTACACCTGCCCCAGGTGATATCTCGCGTCCCGGTTGGTGCTTGAGATGGCCAGCGCCCGTTCCAGCGTGTGACGGGCGTCCTCCGTGCGGCCGACCTTGAAGTAGGCCCAGCCAATCACGTCGTAGATGCCGCCGAGGCTGCTTCGGAGTGCCCGGTCCCACTCTCCCTCCGTATCGTACAGGCTGCGCCTCTCCTTCAGGCTCTCGAAGACCAGCGGAGCGCCCGCGCGCATGATGCCGGCCGCTTCCATCGCGTACGGAGTGTGGTCGACCATGGCCAGCGGGGCCATTCCGAACGTGATGTGGGGATTCAGGCGTTCATGCTTCGCCATGCCCCGCATCGCCTCCGCCAGCTCCTCGGCGGGAATGGGGTCCATCGCCAGGAGCGCAAAGAAGAGGTTGAGGTAGGCGCCGCCCCTGTAGGTGTCGGAGTAGAGCGGCTTGGCCAGGTAGTCGTGTACGGCATCCACTACGGCTGCGAGCTGGGCGCGGGTCTCGGGCGAGTCCTCGCCGTACTCCTCCCTGGTCTCGGAGAGTTTTTCGTCTTCCGCCCGCATCCGGGTGAGGTAGACCTGCGATGCGTGATAGCTGGCGGGGTCGCGTTCCACGATCCGGGCGTCGATCTCGGCCGCGTGCTCCTCGTCGCCCATCTGGCGGTACATGGAGGCGATGCTCTGCAGACCTTCCACGGTCTCGGGGCTCGCCTCACGGTACGCCGCCATGCCGGCTTCGATGGCCGGACGCCGCTCCTCCCGCGGGAGGAGTTCCGACATCCACAGACCCCGCCAGTGCTGCCCCCGCACCTCCGCCGATCCCGGCGCGAGATCGAGAGCGGCCTCCATGAGGGCGGTCCACTCGTCCATGCGGCGGTCGTTGTACGCTTCGTTCGCGAGCCTCGTGTATCCGAGTACATGGTCCGGGAAGCGTTCCTTGTACTCGGCCCAGGTTGCCCGCATGGAATCCAGCCAGGTCGGATCTTCCAGCTCATAGCGGGCCTGCGACTCGATCTCGGCCTCCATGCGCAGGACTTCCGGCCATCCGCGGGCCTCCTCGTCGAGCGATTCGAGGAATTTGCGCGCCGCTTCGAAATCGATCTGCGCCAGAACCCTCAGGTAGAGGAAGGCGAACTCCGGCTGCGGGGAAGCCTCCCACGCCTCGCGAACCGTTTCGTGCGCGAGGTTCGCCTCACGGTCGACGAGGTGTGCATAGGCCTTCGTATAGAGACCCCAGGGATTCTCGGGGTCGTCGGCCAGGATCGCGTCGGCCTGTTCGTGGATCTCCTTCGTGAAGCCCCAGCCTACGAGCTGGTAGGCGTAGAGAGCGCGGAGTTCCGCGTCGTGCGGCGCGCGGGCGACCCACTCGTCGCCGAACAGCTTGCCGGCTTCGAAGGTCCGCAGGTGCCGGTGTTCGCGCAGCTGGGCCTTGGCGGCGTCCAGTTCCTCGACCGTGTAGCCGGGTGGGGGGTCACCGTCCTCGCACGCGCCGAGGATCAGGCTGAAGACCGGGAGCATCCAGGCGAGAAGGAGCCCGGCCCTCGGGCCGGATCGGCGGGAACGCGTCGACATCGCACACCTCCGGGGCGAGGGGAAGCCGGTCTGGCTATGGCTGACGTAACTAAACCTATGGTACATGATTGCCGAGAGAAAAGGTCCGGTTCGGCGGGGCCGGACCCCCCGCGCGACCCCGCTCAAGCCGACGGCAGGTAAACCCGCGACTCTCTTCCGGCGTCCAACGAAAGACCGGCGCGACCCGCCATGTCACTCCCTCTGCCGAGGTGGTCCTTCGATGTGCCACATCACAACCCCTCCCGGCGTCCGGATTCCCGTGCCCCATGGTCAGGCGCCGGCCGCCCGCAAGGCGAGTCCCTGCCGCATTCGGACGGCGATGCACTGGATGCTGGCCCTCTCCGGGCTCCTCGGCGGCTGCAGCTCCCCGGGCTCCGATGCGGCGACCGGCTGGCCGGGCACGATGGACACTCTTGCCTCGGGCGAGGTCCTGGTGCGCAATCCGGGCGACCCGCTGTGGACGCAGGGGAGGGAATGGCGGGTCGAAGAGGAGTTGAGGATCGGGAGCGCCACGAGCGCCGGGCCCGATCTCTTCGGGGACATCCGGTCCTTCGATGTCGATGCGTCGGGCCGGGTCTTCGTCCTCGACGGCCTGGCGCAGGAGGTCCGCGTCTTCGACCGGGAGGGCGTCTTCCTGCGGACCGTGGGCGGAAGGGGCGAGGGCCCCGGGGAATTCACTCTCCCTCTTTCGGTCGATCTCAGCCCGGCCGGCGAGATCTGGGTGCTGGGGCTGGGCAACGGACGCGTCTCCATGTTCGACACCCTCGGAACCTGGCTGGGATCGGAGTCCCCCGCGACCCGGGCGATCATCCTTCCGTACCCGGGCGGCTTCGACCGGGCGGGGCGCTACAACATCGCCACCTGGATCCCCGACGGCGACGGAATCGTCACGGCGATGAAGCGGTTCGACCAGTCCTTTGCACCGATCGATACGGTATGGATCCCGCAGGATCCCGTGGAGCGAAGGAGCTTCACGGTCTTCAACGAGCAGGGAACGCCGACGATGACGGTGGGCGTTCCCTTCCAGGGATCGATGATCTGGCGCTTTTCCCCGGCGGGCACGCTGTGGACGCTGCTGACCGGCCGGTACGAGCTTGCCGAATTCGCGCCCGGAGGAGGTGTGCTGCGCAGGGTCACGATGGACCATGAACCGCTTCGCGTGACCGGCGCGGACAGGGAGCGGGCCCTGAGCAGCCTGGAGGAGATCGCTGGAGCGGCGGTCGGCTGGTCGGACATCCCGGGAGGAGTGCCGGGATCCAGGCCCACCGTCGTCTCCTTCGTCCTCGACGACGAGGGGAACGTCTGGGTGGAGCGCGCCGCGGCCGCGGGCGAGGAGGGCGGTCGCACCTTCGACGTCTTCGACCCCGAGGGACGCTATCTCGGAATGCTCCGCCTTCCCTTCGCGCTGCCGCTGGCTTCGAATCCCGAGCCGATCATTCGGGACGGAGTTCTGCACGGGGTCACGAGCGACGAGTCCGGGGTGCCCTACGTCGTCCGGGCACGCATCGTGAAGCCGCGGTAGCCCCAGCGCGGGCGCATTGCCGCTCGAACGGCACCGGCGGCGGTCCATGGGCTGGCGGCCCCAGCCCGGGCTGGCCCCCTCAGCCCGCCGGCGGGCTGGCGACCTTGCCGGCGAAGAGGATGGTGCCCGAGAGACGCTCGCGGATGAAGAAGAGGAACGGGCGGTCGGCCCGAATGCCTGGAGGGGCGCTCTCCACCACCGTGACCACGGTTGCGGCGGCCGCCTCGGTGCCCTCCTCGTTGACCTCCACCCAGGACTTCTGCCTTACGCTGGAGATCCGCAGGCCGCCGACCGGCGACAGCCTCGAGAGATCCGCCCGTTGATCGAACGCGTCGACCATGCCGAGAGCGGCCAGGTCGTCGTTCAGCGTGCGTTCGTAGGCCATCCGGAAGCGCGGGAGGAAGACTTCGGTATCGGTTTCGCGAAAGCCTCCGGTCATGTCCTGCCATGCCGTGGCGTCGAGCGATGCGAGGAGACTGTCCACGCTTACGTCCCGCCGCGGAAGGACGATCGTCATCGAGAACGCGCGGCCCCCGTACGGCAGGTCCACGGCCTGGAACCGGTCGTTCTCCAGATAGGGGAGGTCCCTCCGAAGGCGCATGAGCGGCACCGTTCGCGTGGACCCGTCGTCCAGGTGGAAGGGCGCGTCCCGCGTGTCGGACGGCTCGAACCGGAAGGTCCACGGGCCCTTGAAGTAGATCGCGTTGATCAGGTACATGACGACGTCGCCGGGAATCACGGCGGGAACGATGTCCTCGATTCGGCCCTTCGTCGCGTCCTTGACCCAACCGTTGATCCGGCCGGACGCGGAAGGACTCGCGAAGTCGAGCTCCGCCACCTCGGCGTCGAAGGTCTCGCGCACGGCCGCCAGGAAGTCCGCATGTACCGGGAAGCCCTGCCGGGTCCACACGGAGTTCCCCACCGCGGTCTCCACCGAGGGATCGAGGCCGACGAGAAGCTCCAGCAGGGACTCGTAGGCGGTGTTGATCTCTCCCTCCCCGAGGCCACCGAACCCCAGCACGTCGCGCATCTGGTTCCATGTCTCGCCCGCGGCCCCGTTCATCGTCATTCCGAGCGCCATCGACGCCGAGAGCGGCGAAAGGAAGAGGTTTTCGCCGGGGCGGCTGGCCTGCGCGAGGAGGCCGAAGGCGAACCGGTTGCTCGCACCGATTACTTCGACCTCCGCGGCGCTCAGGGCTCGCGGAAGCCGGGTGATCTCCTCAACGCCGTCAGACGGACCGGTGGGCAGCCATCCGCATCCGGCTACGGCAAGCAGGAGAAGAATCCCCGGAATGGAGAACCGGGGGCGGAGGGCGGTCGCCTGGGTTCGGCCCGTCGGATTCGGGAGTATAATCCTGGACATTGGCGGCCTCCATTGTTCAATGAACGGTAGCCCGGCGGGGACGCGGCGTCCAGCGGTCCACGACTATTGCCGGTGAGATGCCTGATCGCTAGCGTGGTATGCGGAGGTTTGATCTTGTTCGTGCAGCGCGGGAGATACCATGTCTACGTTCGTGATGGTTCGTCGTGTCCAGGTACCGGACACCCAGGCGTGCCGAACTCTCACAGCACTTCCTGCGGAGCAGGTCGCTTGCGGCTAGCCTGATCGCTCAGGCTCCCGTCCAAGGAAACGATCTGGTCGTCGAGATCGGGCCGGGCCGTGGCATCCTCACCCGGGAACTGGCGCGCCGATGCCGTGAGGTCGTCGCGGTCGAGTTCGACGGAGCGCTGTCCGAGGCGCTTCGCACGCGCTTCCTGCGCGACGACCGCGTCACGATCGTCAGGTCCGACTTCCTGCGTTTTGGTCTGCCCGGTGTCCCCTACAAGGTCGTGGGGAACATTCCGTTCAATCTGACCGCGGCCATCGTCCGGCGGCTGGTCCAGGCCGATTCTCCGCCGCAGGACGCCTGGCTCGTGGTCCAGCGTGAAGCGGCCGAACGGTTTGCCGGCAGTCCCCATGCTCGGGAGACTCTGCGCTCGCTGCTGCTCAAACCGTGGTGGCAGATCGAGATCGCGCGGCGCTTTCGGCGTACCGACTTCGATCCCCCTCCAGGCGTCGACGCCGTGGCGCTCTGGCTCGCCCGCCGAACCAGACCGCTCGTGGACCGATTCCAGGCCGCACACTACCGGCGCTTCATCCGGCGTTGCTTCGGTCGCGACGGCCGCTCGATCCGGGGGTGCCTGCGATCCGAATTCACGCGAACGCAAATCCACCGGCTGAGCCGGGATATCAGGTTCGATCCTTCCGGACCGCCCTCCGGCCTCACCTTCGACCAGTGGCTCGCGTTGTTCAGGTTCCGGAGGCTGGCGCGATAGCCAAGGCGGGTTCGAGAGCCGGATTCGGTCTAGCGGGAACGGCCAGCGGCTGGAAGGCCTCGATCCAACCGCACGACCAGCACGCTCTCCCGCCCAAGGTCGTCGGTTCGCCTGTAGGCCATCAGTCCATCCGGGCCGAATGCCCGTGGAAGCCCGAGTTCTTCCGGGATCCAGCTGACCAGGTATCCGCCGTCCGCCGTGATCAGGTCGATCGGTCCGTCCCCCCCTCCCATCGAGTCGCTCCGTACAACCCAGATCCGGCCGTCCCAGTCCGCGCGCAGGCGGCGGATCACCGGAACGTGACCGGCAAAGCGCCGATCTTCGATCAGGGCACGGGAATCCTCCAGGACCTGGGACAGGTCGACTTCGTTTGTTAACCTGATCCCCATCGTCGCCTGCATATCCTCCAGGCCCCGAGCCACCCCTCTCTCGCTCGGAAGAGACGCGATCAGCCGCTCGCGCTCGGCCGCCATCACGTCTTCCGTCACCGGCCACGGGGCGACCGGCCGCTCAAGGGCACCTTCGATCGCCCCCTCCGTGGAGATGATGTCGATTCGATACCCGACGGCCGAGTCCGCAACCACGATCCGGCCGTCGGGAAGCGCAGCGTGGCGCAGGGAGGGGACGAAGCTCACATCGCTCTCGGTCGAGCGCCAGGCGACGAACAGCAAGTCGGAGGCAACGGAATCACCTTCGAGCGAAAACCGGTAAACCGGCCGCTCGTTGTCCCGCGCAGTGCCGCTGGTCATCCAGGGGTCGTCAGGCCCGACCAGCCGGACCCCCGTCAGCGCAACCGCGCCGGTGCCGGGGACAGGGCCGCCTGCCAATCGGAAGTTCTCCACGTACTGGCCGGCGGAATCGAAGGTCACGAGGGCACGGTGGCCGATGTCAAGAACCGCGACCGTGCCGTCACGGAACACGTAGGCCCCCCGCGGGGTCCGAAACTCGCCGGGGCCGTCGCCCCTTGACCCGAAACGCCGGAGCAGCCGGCCATCGCCGGCCCACGACGTGACCTCATGCGCCTCGGTGTCCAGCACGTGGAGCCGGCCCGCGGCGTCGAATCCGATCGACGAGACCCGGCCGAAGTAGTGCACGTCCTCCTCGAGTCCGATCTCGTAGACGGTATCCAGCTCGAGGGCGACGAATCGGTCGGCATCCTGAAGACTGTCGGCACGAAACGGGTCGTCACATGCCCCGAGGCCGGCTGCGAGAATCACTGCCAATGGAATCCGTCGCAACATCGTGACTACCTCTTTCGGTTCGCCCGGCCAATGAGATGCAACGTTGAACTCGAACTCTCGGGAACTTCGTCCAGAAAGACCCATCCGCCGCCCCCGACCTGCCTGGCAACCAGGAATTCCGCGTCTCGATCGGTCGCAGACAGTCGGGCAATGGAGGCCCACAGCGCTTCATTCCCCTGGATCGGTATCCGTTGATCGTAGTCGACCACGACCAATCCCAGCGCCGGTACGGTGTATTCCCCATCCGCGGTCGAGCGAAGGTCTTGTGCCTCGATCCAGACCTCGCCGGGATGCGTGGGCACGCGGGCCGTCGGGCCTGCGTCCCCGGGGCTCGAGCGGAGAAGCGATGTCATGTACCCGGTCACCCGATCGACTTGCCGCCGCACTTCGGCAGGTGGCGGAGCCGCGCCGGGCGATTGGAGGGTGGTCGGTGAACGCTGCTCGCCGCAGTAGACGAGCCCCAGAGCCAGCAGGGACACGAATCCGCCCCGCATTGCGAGGAGCAGCCCTGGCGGGCGGGTCGTAGCGGGCCTGTTCGTCATGATCATTCGAAGTCTCCGCTCGAGGATGCGCCGCCGGTGGCCGCTGCCGGCGGCGCTCGCGAAGGGTGTGAGGCGGGGCTCCGGACCCGTGCGCACAAGCTCGATCGCCCGCACCAATGTGCGGGCGTAGGTGCGGGGTTCGCAGTTGAATGCACGTACGACGATGGCGTCGCAGCAAAGCTCCCCGGCCGCACGGAGCCGCTTTCGAGCCCACCACGCAATGGGGTTCCACCAGAACACCGTGCACGCGAGCCACTCCAGCCAGCGGACGAGGTGATCGCGGCGCCGGACATGGGCCAGTTCATGCGCCAGAATCCAACGTGACCGGGCTGGTTCCATACCCTTGAGCAGGGCTGACGGAAGGTACACGCGCACCGCGCCACCGCTCCAGCAGACCATCGGGGAAATGTGCGCGTCAGTCGTGTGGATCGCCGGGACCGCGGCGAGGCCAAGGATGCGTGCGATCTCCCTCGCCTCGCGCTGCTCCGCGGCCGGGGCTACCCTCGAGGCATCCAGCAGGAAGCGGCGGAAGAGCCGTGCCCGCACTGCTGTCCAACCCAGGACCGCCGTAACGCCGAGGATCCAGAGGGGGACGAACCAGGCCCTTGCGATTCGCACGAACCACTGACCTGCCCCGTCGTCGCCGGCAACAACGGGCGATACAACCGCCTCGACCGGCGCAGGAGCTTCCGCGAGCATCGGGTCTGCCGACATTGCGGCGGCAAAGTCGGGCCGAAGTACCGGGATTGCGATGAGTGGCGGGATGAGAAGGGCCGAGAGCAGCGCGAGGCAGAGCGCGTGGCACAGGCGCGGTCGCCGGTCGCCCCGCGCGGCGAGCCATACCGCGCCGCCGAGGACGATCGAGATCGCAAGCTTGCTGCCGGCGACCTGAAGGGCCAGGTCGGTCATCTATCCCAGGAGGCGGCGCAGGTGTTCCATGTCGGCGTCGGAGAGCTTCCGCTCCTCCACCAGGTGCGTAATCATCGGCACGAACGAACCGCCGGTCACCCGATCCGCCAGGGACTCCAGGCGACCCGCGGCATAGGCCTGACGGCTGATCCTTGGCGAGAAGAGGTGCGCGGCCCGGTCGCTGTCCCGGTCGACAAAGCCCTTGTCCTCCAGCCGCTGCAGCAGCCTCTGAATCGTCCCGTGCATCGGCCGCGCCGCGTCCGGGTAGAGCTGTTCCCGGAGCCGGCGGGCCGTCGTGCTTCCCTCGTCCCAGATCCGGTTCATGACGGCGAGTTCCGCGTTGGCAAGCTTCGGTACGGTCATCGGGTCGATTGTCCTCCTCGCACTCAGTGGGTACGACATACTATCGTACAGTGCGACATAATGTCGTAGTTGTCAAGGGGGTGGGACGATTTCGTGCGCGGTCCAACGCGGATCTCCATCGCTGCTCGAATGCCGCGGGGTTTTGTCGGCGGCCTACAGGTCGCGCCTGCGCATGCTCAGGAATGAGATCAGCAGGAAGGTGGTGCTGTAGGCCAGCACAGCCGTGACCAGAACCTCGACGTCGAGGAACTCCAGGGGCGAGAGTCCCCGCTCGGCGCGGTCGGCGTTCACCGAAGCGAGGACCTCGGGGTAGTGCGCCAGATCGTCCCCGAGATCCTCCGAGATGTTGAGCGGAGAGTACTCGGTGATGCGCGTTGCCGTCTCGCCCGCCCGCTCGATCAATCGGACGATCGCCTCTTCCACGAGGAAGTACAGGAACAGGACGCCCATCGCCGGTCCCGCGGAACGGATCAGTGTCGCGAGCATCAACCCCGCACTCCCGAAGAAGAGCAGGTTCAGGGTCAGCCCGCTCAGGTAGCTGAGGTCGGTCGGCCGGATGATGCCCGGACCCCCTTCGCTCGGGCTGAAGAGGATACCGCCAACGCCGATAAGGAGCGTTGTTGCCACGAAGAGTACGATGAGGCCGGCCAGCAGCATGACCTTTCCCGCGTAGAGCCGCTCCTTGCTGAGCCCGTCGATCACGTTTTGCCTGCCCGTGCGCCAGGAGAACTCCGGGGCCACGAGCAGGATGATCAGCACGGCGATGAAGAAGCCTGCCGGCGAAGTCAACCCGGAAAGAACGCTCGGCCAGCTTTCCGGTAGCGCGTGGGGGAAACTCGGGAATCGTCGCGCAGTGCGCACGTTGTCCACCGCAATGCTCGTGTTGATCGCCGCGAAGACTCCCACAGCCACCCAGAAGGCCCGGCGCTTGACCGTCTTGAGCGTCTCGATCCGCAGAAGCACGTTCAGGATCTTCATGACGCGATCTCCGTCATCGACTCGAAGTCGCCCCTGGTCAGATCGATGAACACCTCTTCCAGGCTCTGACGGTGCGGTGCCAGGTACGACAGGTGGATCCCCTGCCCCGCCAGGTAGCCGTTCACGGCGGCCAGGTCGCCGCCCCTCAGGCCGACGATGATCCCGTCATCGGTGCGGCGCACCGAAGTCACCTCCGGGCAGTGTCCGAGCGCGGCCGCCAGCGCGTCTTCGTCCTCGGCGCGCAGCAGCGCCGACATGCCCTCGCTCACCACCTCGTCCACCGTCCCCCGCGCCACGATCCTGCCCTTGCGCACGATGGCGACGTGGGTGCAGGTGCGTTCGACCTCCCACAACAGGTGGCTCGAAAGGAAGATCGTCTTGCCGCGGCCGGCCAGAATGTGAATGATCTCGCGGATTTCGCGCATGCCCTGCGGGTCGAGGCCGTTGGCGGGCTCGTCCAGGATGATGAGTTCGGGGTCGCTGAGCATCGTGGCCGCGAGGGCCAGGCGCTGCTTCATGCCGAGCGAATAGGTGCTGAAGCGATGTTTGGCGCGGTCGGCCAGGCCGACCAGCTCCAGGCATTCCTCGATGCGCGAACGTCCCACTCCCTTGATCGCGGCGGCTACGCGGAGATTGTCGCGGCCGCGCATGTACGGATAGAAGTTGGGCGTCTCGAGGGTGGCGCCGACGCGTCCGCGGGCCGCCAGGAGCCCCTTCGCATCGGAGGCGCCGAAGAGCCGGAAGCTGCCGCCGGTCGGGTTGATGATGCCGACCAGCATCCCGATGGTGGTGGTCTTGCCGCTGCCGTTCGGACCCAGGAAGCCGAACACCTGGCCCTCTTCGACGGCGAACGAGACCCTGTCCACCGCCAGGACGGACTTGTCGGGGCGCGTGCCGTAGCGCTTGGTCAGTTCACGGGCCTCGATGACGGGCATGCATGGACCCCGGTGGAGAGTAGTGCGCGGGACAGTGGAGGGTACGGGGGCCGGTGCCGGCGGGTTTCAGCGGAGGCCGGTTTGGAACGCCCATCCGGCGCCAGCGACCCGGGGATTGCCCTTGACAGCCGGATTCTGCAGTAACATTAACCATTCGGATCGATATCGAAGAGGAGAACGCGAGGACACCATCAAGGTCTGCGGGCTGGACATGAACCCGCTGCCACGACCCACAGAGGAATCACCGGCATGAGGAAGACCCATGAACGAGAACGACGGCTCCAAAGCCCGGGTTTTTGATCCCGACACCGCTCCGGACCTCTCGAAGGACGGCTGGCCGGAGAGATTCGCCAAGGTCCCCGTACGCCGCGGTCGTCCTCCAAAGGCGCGGTCGGAGGTAACGCCGAAGCCCACACGCGCCGACCCGTGAACATCCCCGGCGCGTACGCGGCAGGATATGAAGCGGCCCGGGCCCGCGATCCCCAACTGGCGGAGGCATACATCCGCCATACGACTGTGGGCGATCCCCTCGCGGACGCCGTCATCGGCGATCTGGGTTCCCTGTCTCCGGAGGAGATCCACGAAACGCTGGCCAAGGCTCTGGAGGGCCCGGAAACGTCGCGCGACGGCATCCCCGATTCCCTTCTGACCTTCGTCGAGGAGGCCAGACAGATACCCGACTGGTTCGACAGAACGCGCGCGAGAATCGCTTCCCAGGCCTTTCTCCGCAACTCGGACATCGTCCTCGCGGCCCTCGTGGGCGGCAGCATCGTGGAGGGGTTCTCCACGCTGATCAGCAAGTCGTTTCGAATTCGGGGACGGCTCGTCGTTGCGGCCATACGCCGTCTCAAGCACAACGGCATGCAGTTGGTCGAGCAGTATCTCCCGGGCGGTATGGAGCCCGGCGGGGACGGATGGAGGCTGACGCTGCGGGCCCGCCTGGTGCACGCCCAGTCAAGGCATCTTCTCAACGGCTCCGACGAGTGGGACCGGGAGCGGTACGGCATGCCTCTCAGCGCAGCACACATCCTGCTGGCGGGCGCCGCGTTCTCGGGCCGCCTGATGAGGCACGTCGCCGCCTTGGGGGGCGACTTCACGCGCGACGAGCGCGAAGCCTTCGTTCACGTCTGGCGTTACGCGGGGATCCTGTTCGGCATCCCCGAGGCGATTCTCTTCCGGGACCAGGCCTCGGCGATCCGAGCATTCGAGATCGGCAGGATGTGCGAGCCTCCCACCGACCACGACGGAATCATCATGGCCAACAGCGTGGTGAACAGCGCGCCCATCATCGTTGGCATCAAAGCACCCCCGGAGCGCCGCAAGATGGCCCGCACGGTGACGCAGGTCTCCCGGGAGCTGATCGGCGACGAGCTCGCGGATTCGCTCAGATTCCCCCGGCGAAAGCGCAGGGTGATACCGTGGCTGCGGTTCAGGCACCGCGCCCGTCGCATCGTCGGCAGGATGCTTCCCGGCCTGGCGGCAAGGCAGGACCAGGATCGATTCGAGGCCCTGATGAAGTTTGCCAGCTTCGACGAGTTCGAGCACTCCTACAAGCTGCCGACTGCACTCCATGACGAGCGGTCGTCGGACTGGTAGGGGTGGAAGATCCAATCGGGGCGGCCGGATTCCCTGCGCCCCAGCCTCACGGGCTGACCCCAACCGACCCAGTCCCCGTCCCCGTCAACGAGACATCGAGCCTCACCTGATCGTAGGGAACCCGCGGCACCAGCGTACCACGCGCGCCCTTCCGCAGTTCCACGAGCCCGTACTGCGACATCGTCTTCAGAGTTCGCGAGAGGTTGGACTTGCTGCGCCCGGCCAGCTCCGCGAGTTCCGTGAGCGAACGCGGGCGCTCACGGGCGATCAGTTCCAGGAGCTGCCGGTTATGCTCGGACAGCAACTTCGCGAAACTCTCGATCGAGGTGAACCAGACCTTGGGCTCACCCTTCGCTGGGGTGCGCTCCCCACGGGCAACGGCCATGGTACGCGCCTTCATCTGGTCGTAGCCGGCGATGCCGATCTTCAGTGTCTTCATGGAATCGATCCTCTCTCTCGGAGCACCTGGTCGACTTCCCTCCAGAAATCCTCGAGCAGCGTGGCCGCGTCCTCGTATTCGTAGGGCCGGATCGTGCGCAGCCCGGTCAGGTATCGTCATGGGAATAGGTTATCATATACTGATAACTCCGACAAGGCCCCCGTTGGAGGTATCCAGAAGGGAAACTCGGCTGCTGGAAGACCGCCGAGACGGTCCTCCAGTGCTATCAGCGCCCCGACGAGGACCGGCTCAGAAAGGCCATCGAGGAGTACCGGGGGATTGATCGCGCGTCCAATTGGCGAGCATAATTGGCGAGCATCGAACCCCCCAAATCCCGTAACTCCAATCGGGGCGGCCGGATTCGAACCGGCGACCTCCTGCTCCCAAATCCTCCACATGGGACGCGACATCACGGCAAGAAATCACGCAAGTCTAACTGGGACTGCACGATCTGCGCTTCTTGCCGTTGGCGCGTGTCAGGGTCTGCCGGGCTCAAAAAGCCGGAAAACCGGGTCAAATGGAGGGCATTTGGGGGGGCGGTACGCGGGGATTCGGCGATGGCCGCGATTAGTGGTTGCTCCGTATTTCGATGGCCTCCTCGACAGCGTCCTCCAAGTACTTCTTGATCCATGCGTAACGAGCCTTGCTATTGGTGCCCTGGGGGTTGTAGCACCGCACGATCGACGAGAGATCCGTGCTGCTAGTGCCATAGCCGATGTGCGCGAACGGATTGAGTCCCTTTCTGGAGATACGGCCTTCGAGGTTCCTCAGACCGTGGATTTGGATCCCTACCACACCCATCCCACGGTTCCAGGACTCGATGATCTCGTAGTCGATCCACTTCCGCTTGGCGGTGTCGGTTCCCACCAAGACGATGGTGCACGACCGACCATACAATTGGTTGCCGATCCAGTTCTGGATCGCTCGGTCCCCGCCTCGCGTGACGTCCTCCCAATCGTTGTCCGAGACCGGGCGGTTCCCATCGACCATGCCCATGTTCCGGACTTGGGCGGCGCGCGCGTTGTCCGGCTCGTAATGAAAGCTGAAGAAGCAGCGGCGGGCCATCGGTCCCCCGTCTTAGTCCAAGACCGAAGTCATGTTATCCCAGGTCCATCTCAAGAGCCGACCTGCGTTCGGGACCCGCTTCGGACTACTGTTCCTGTAGCCGATGATTTGAACGACGGGCTTGCCCAAGCGGCGGGCGATCGCGACTTCCTTGAGGACGCCGGGTGCCCGGTGGGTCTTGGGGCCTACGAGGACAACCACCACGTCGCTCCGCCTTATCCTTGCCTCCGCTTCCCGCTCCCAGTGCATCTCCGGCGCGGCTTCCTTCATGGACCAGTCGGCCCCGCTGAAGGGCGAAGTGGGCAGCCTCATCTGCCCAACCATGTGATGCTTGAGGTTCTGATCTTCGTCGAAGTCGAAGCTGAAGAATGCGCGCTTGAGTGCCACGGAACGAGTCGACCTCCTAGCACAGGTGTCGGTCAGCGAGAATGACGACGATGACGACCACGATCATGCCCGCGATGGTGCCATGAAAGAGCCCCAACGTGGGCGACCGGGCGAGTTTCGCGATGCTGTCTACCTTGCCGTTGAACGGTTTGGTCTCCATCGAGAAATCGACCTCAGCACCGGGTTCGCGGGCGCGATCCCACAGCTTCCGGTACAGCTTTTCCTGACGCAGAAAGTACGCATCCAGAGCCCAGAACATGGCCGCCGGAAAGCACGCCAGGTAAACGAAGAGTTCGCTCGTCCCTGCGGCTGCCAAGGCACCCAGGGCCGCGACCACGGTAATGCTCCATCCCTTGATCAGAAACGAATTCCTCGCCATCCGTGCGATGACGGATTGAATCATCTGGAGGTAGGCGATCTTCTCGTTCATGTCGTAGGATAACCGACTTCGACTTCATCGGTCTAGTACCCACCGAACCTCACATGGAACGTCCGGCGCCAGGGTCGCGACACGCTCACCAGTCTGCGCGACGCCCGCCTGCAATGGATCGAGGGGGCTACCCCGTCAGCGCGCGGTCCGGTCGCGTCTAGGGTCGATGTCTCGGGGTCCGCCAGGGCTTTCGGGCGATTCCGTCGGGCCGAACAGGTTCTACGGTGAGCCGTCTGCGTCGACGAGATGCGACCCCAGAGGGTGCTCGCCGGGTGCCACGTGCTGATGCAGGCTTGGGTCGGTGTCGCGGAGGACCGGTCCATTCTCGCCTTGCCGCTGCCGGAGGGGGGTTAGATTGCAGGGCGCGAGAGGGCCTCAGTAAGGTAGCACGGCAGCAGCCTAAGGCACGCGGACGGAATCGAAACAGGGCGGACGGTCTGAACTGATCGGGACGGGATGCGAGCAGTTATCACGGCGGCAGACCCATCCGTTCTCCGAAGCGCCTTGGAGGCGCTCCCAACGGACCTAGGAGATGACATAGGTGACGCAAGAGAGAGTCTTGACACACGGAGACAGGTGGGATGAGCACTACCGAGGTACGAAGTACCATTGCAAGCCCGATGGCGAGTTCTGGTGGGAGCTTCCTGACCGCCAGAACATGGCGACCGTAAAGGTCGTGGCCACCGACGGCTTCCAGCAGGTGGCCGACGCCTACCTCTCGCTCAGGCCGGAGGGCGGGAGTCTTCGCATTACCGAGACCGGCGTCGTCCTTACCAGAATGCCGACCGACACCTGGGATGCCGTCTATGTCACCGACTACGATGTCCCCTTGGAGTTCGCCTCCGTGGACGTGCTGGGCAGCGGCGTCGCGCCCCTCGGGCTGTGGCCGTCCTTCTACGACGGTGCCCGATACTCCTACAAGGGCGGCCGCCTTTGGTGGAAGAACTCCGCCGATGGCGTGTGGCAGGAGACCCGAGAGCCGTTACCGCGTGACATCGAGGCTCGCTTCCGACAGGTGAAGCCCGACGGGGGCTCCATACGAGTCACGGAGAACGGGAAGGTCCTCGCGCTCATCGCGCCACAGCCGTTGCCCCCGGGATTGAAGGGGCAGTACGAGGCCCTCACGGATACCCAGAAACGCCTCATCGAAGTGAAGATGCGCAACGTCGCGCTCCTACCCGTATTCCTCGGTGAGTACGCGGGCGGATTCACCCTGCATGAGGCAATCGATCTCTCCGCCCCGCTCACCCCTGGGGAGGAAGCCGATCTCATGGCCTTCCTGTCGCAGTATGGAGGGGCGGTTGAGGACAACGCGCCAGCGCCGTTCGATCCGCTCGCGGAGATCGAAGACGCGCTAGATCGGGAGGACGCCCGATGAGATTCCGTCCGATCACCGTACAGGCCGCGAACAGCGAAATCCGATCCGTTCGTCCAGGTGAGCCTTGGCCGGCCCCCTACCGCGGCAGTCGGTACATGGTCCGCCGCGGCGGGGGACTGACGTACGTGGGCTGGCAACGTGATCCTCTGAGCGTCCGGGCCGAACCATATCCACGGCAGCTCGCCGATACCGTCCGCGCGGTCAAGGGACACAACGGCTCGTTCCGTGTTACCCCACACGGAGCAGTGATTACCAAGGTGCAGAGGGGCGGTGGCACCTGGTGGGAGCCCCAGTACGTGGGAATCTACGAAAACGACCTCGTCTTCCCCGGCATCGACAACGCTCCGGCAAACTTGACCCGAGGCATGTACTGGACCGGGCTCCCCTTCATGCACGGTGAGTATTGGCGCGTGTCGCCCAACCCCCGGCTGCGGAACCGCCTCGAATGGAAGTCGCGTGGCCACGTCTTCTCCTCCACGCGCGGATACCCCGAGCTGTTCTCTGCCTGTCTCGACCTACGGCCTGGCGGAGGCCGCATCTACATCACCGAATCCGGGTGCGTGTGGATGAACGTGCCCGACGGCGACATCAACCCGGACCATCGAACCCGGTTGCGCGGTCTTCAGCGGTCGCAACTGGAGGACCTCATGGAAGCGCGAGCGTACGCGACACTGCGACTGCTGCGGGAGCGCATCGAGGCCACCAAGGGCTGCCGTCCCCTGTACGTAGGACGGCTCGCGGAGTTCGACCACGGCGAACCTCCCTGGACCGCATTCGAGTCCTCTCCACCAGAAGACGACGAACAGGAGGCATAGAGATTGGCCCGGGGAGTCAGACTTCCGACGCTCTACCCCATGCCGCGCGACAGGGAACAGTACTGGGTGTGTTATCAGGCCTCTCTGGCTGAGCCCACGGCGGAGGACTTCAGGAAGTCGGTCCGGGAAGAACTGGTCCGTGAGAAGGACGGCCAGCCCTACAGTGAGCGGATGGTCGCCAACCTCGTTTCCAACCTTGCCGGCATCGGATTCCTGGCGCGTTCGGGAGGCCGGATCATGCCACCTGATCCCTTCCCCTTCGGACGGTTTTCCTGGGATGGGACGTGGGATGGCTCGCCCGATGGCTTTAGAGAGTACGTCGACAAGAGCATCCTCAAGTGGTGCTGGTGGTGGCCAGACGGCCTTCAGCTTGCCTACGACCTGCTGACTGCCCTCGACGGCTCGGAAACGGGCCTGGGCATAACGCAACTCTGGGACCACTTGAAGATCGATCAGGCCCGCGGAACCGGTCGGTACGACGGTGGCGATCGGCACGGAGCACGCACCGTAGGAGAGACGCTTCGCATCATGGAGTTTGCGGAGTGGGTCGAAATCCGAGGCGGAAAGCGAGTCGTCACAGCGCGTGGACGGCGGCGGCGGCCTAGCGTGAGGAACCGCGATACCTATCACCGAATCGAGCGCATTCTTGCCACGATCGACCCCCTGTCCACCGACATACTCGACCAATCGCAGTGGATCGAATTGACGAAACTCTTCATGTGGCGGGAGAGCGGTGGCAAGGGAAGGCGGACCCCGATCCGAGAGACTCGCGACCGGCTCTTCAAGAACCGCTACTCGGCGTCCCTGAGGTCTGAGATTCGCAGTGAAATCGACCGCAGCCATCGGACATTGGTGGCACTGAGGTCCGAGATAGCCGACTACGACACTTCCTTCGGACGCCGGGTGGAGAACGTCCGTAACGCGGCGAAGCTCGTCCGAATACGCGATCACCTCGCCGACGGGGAGGTGCAGCAGGCCGAATTGAGTCTGGACTCATCGGGGGCGGGTCTGTCACGTCGGGCGCTTCTCAAACTGAAGCACGACGGACCCGACTACTCGCTCGCCCCGTCTCTGGCGCCCCACCGCTGGCAGTCGGAAGCGCTCCGTTGCTGGATCGACGCTGGAGGTCGAGGCGTTCTCCAGGTCGTTACGGGAGCCGGAAAGACCTTTCTGGCGCTGCTGGCCGTCGAGAAGCTGCTCAAGTCCCACCCGGAACTCCGGGTGAGCGTCCTCGTGCCCACCAAGGTCCTCATGTACCAGTGGGTCATGGAGCTCGTCCGTTTACTGGGTGTTCCCCCGGATGACATCGGGCTCCGTGGCGATGGGCACAGGGACGCGTTCGCCGAGGGCCGGAGAATCGTCGTGAACATCATCAACTCGGCGATCCTCGACGATCAGCTCCGGAGAGACGCGGCAAGTCTGCCTCCGAACACGCGTCATCTCCTGATTGCGGACGAATGCCATCGATACCGGGGGCGAGCATTCCGTCGGGCCTTCGCCGCACGCTACGATTTCAGCATCGGACTCTCCGCCACGCTGGGGGACTCCTCCCAAGCGAGCAGTGGGGAGCACGCTCAGGAGTCGGGCGACCCGCTGTTGTCGGAGCTGGGTTCCCTGGCCTACGAATACACCTATCAGCAGGCGAGATCCGACGGTGTCGTCCAGCCCTTCGAGGTCTCTTACGTGGGCGTTGAACTCAGCACGTCAGAACGCAGCGAATACGAGGCGTACAGCAAGCGTATTCGGACCGCCCTGCAGAAGATCCGCCAACGGTACGGGCCGCGAATCGATGCGATGCCAGGGCCGTTTTTCGCGCGCCTTCACACAATCCTGCATGGCGACGAGAGGCCCGATCCCGCCATCGGCAAGTACTTCGAGGCCGTTCGGGAGAGGAAGGAACTCGTCTACCGGGCGCGGAACAGGAAGTGGGCTTATCTGGATATCGTCGCGACACACGCGGTCCGCAGTGACGGCCAGGAAGACCGGATCATCGTTTTTGACGAACGCATCGAGAACGTTCAGGAGGTCGTTGCGCCGATGGATGGGCGGAAGGCCCGTCAACTCGGCCCGGTGGAGCGACGGATCAATAATCAGCTTGCCGGGCTTCTCTGGAATCCGGGTTTTCGTGCCGTCATGTATCACTCGGGAAGATCGAAGCCCCTGTGGAACGAGACTTCTATGGAGTTCTTCCGGGAGGGCTGGGCAAACGTGATGCTCTCCGTGAAGGCCCTGGTGGAAGGAGTCGATGTTCCGGCCGCCAACGTCGGGATCATTCGGGCCTCGTCCAGTTCCGTTCGTCAACGCATACAGACGACCGGCCGGATCCTGCGTCGCGCGGCTGGCAAGCATAGCGTAGCCAAGCTCTACGTCATCTACGTAAGGGACACGACGGACGAGCGGATCTTTCACGGAACCGATTGGGCGGAGCAACTGGGATCCAGCCAGATTCGCTGGATTCACTGGTTCCCACCGACAGACCTAGGGTCGCCGGGAGGCGATTGGCGCGAGGGTCAGCCTCCTGACGTGGAATCAGGATGGGAAGAAGAGACTCCCCCCGAATTCGATGTCGGCGACCTTACGCCCGGTGATCCCTATCCGGGCGCCTATGCGGGCAGGGAGTACCATGTGGACGCATCAGGTAGACCTTTCAAGAAGACTCGGCACGGGCGGCAGCGAACAACCAACGTCGAGGTCGCGACGGCGGCTGCCCTGGTCCTCCAGCTCAAGCGCGGCGGGAAATTCGTAATCACGCCAGAGAGCCACATGATCACGCGCGTGGGCAAGGAGCTCGTGTTCCTCGGGGTCCTGGACGGCGAACCGGAGTGGGAGCCAACGACGCCGTCAAGGGTCACCCAGACCGGCAGGCCGCCGACTTTCGAAGAGCTGTTCGGTAGGCGTGGCCTCTAGGGCAACCCGTCCGGGACGTGTCTTGGGCGGACTGAGTCCCGAGGGATGCGCCGCGCCGGAGGCCCAACGTGCCGGGCGGGCGCTCCGGCAACCGGGTCCCGAGCTGCCGTGACTGCCCCGTTTTCGAATAGATTGGAAGAGATTGCCGAGGTCCATCAAGCCGCGCCATGAACCCAGAGAAGAGTGGTCGGGATGGGACCGCGGCGAGGGACTGAACCGCGGCGATGAGACGATGAGCGTCCGGCAAATCCGCCATGCGATAAGGCGTAAGCAACCCATCTCCGCAACCTATCTGGGCAGACGGCGGATTCTGTGTCCTCACGTGATCGGCACCAAGAACGGTGTCTGGAACGTCCTCAGCTACCAGTCCGGCGGCGAAAGCGGCAGTGGTCTCACCACCAACCCAGCGGGCAACTGGAGATGTATGCGAGTGTCGGAGCTAAGCCGCGTGGCATCTGCGCCCCACCTTGAATGGCGGACGGCCGCACGGGAAACACGCCCGCAGACATGCGTCGATGTCGTCGACACCGAGGCAGCCTACTAGGGTTGTGAGCCCCTCATCCGACATCACTCGTGGACCGCAGACTCCCGCTTCATCTACTGCTTCTCAATCCTGCAATTGGCGAGCGGGCGGCCCTGTAACGCTGATCTTCGGAGTCCGGCCGATCCTACCCCGGGATCGCCTGTAACAACAAGCCGAGGTCTATTTCTATCGTTTCGCCAGCATCGAGCCGGGCGACAGAGGCGCGCACCTCGTCGTCGCTCCAGCCGTCCATGAAGCGTACGGCTGAAAGCGCAGCGTACTCCCGGTTGAGCTCCATGCTGATCCACCGCCGACCGAGTTCTTCCGCGACCTGGCCCGTGGTGTTGGAGCCAGAAAAGATGTCCAGGACCAAGTCTTCCGGATCCGTCAGGAATTGGATGAAGAACCGCGGGAGCGCGCTGGGAAACCTCGCTGGGTGTCGATCTCGCTGCAGCATCTTGCACCGCCGCAGATAGCCCGAATTGCTCTCCGTGTTGGGAATCTGTAGCAGGTTCGATGGAATCGCGCCGCCGTTGTCCTTGCCGAAAGCCCTTGCGATGTCGTGCCCGGAGGGTCGCGTTTTGGGCCGGTAGTACTTGTCGGGATTCTTGAGCAGCCTCTTCATGCGCTCGGAATACGGCACCAGGACACGAGTGACATCCGCCTTCGGTTCGGCCGTTCGGGAAAACCACCAGACGGTGTTGACCGAGTCCTTGGCTCGGATCTTCCGCTTGTTGACCCATTCGATCGGCGACGGCAGCTTCGACGGATTGAACCAGAAAAACTCTTCTGCCAACTCGTAGCCGAGCCGATCGCAGAAATCCAACAGGACGCGGTAGTTGTAGAGGGAGCGCACGGGTTTGCCGCGCCTGTAGGCCCCGCCGAGGTCGAGAACGAAGCTGCCAGTGTCCTTCAGCACGCGGTAGGCCGCTTCTCCGAACTTCCCCAGCCATTCGACGTACTCATCCTGCTCCTTGTTGCCATAGGCCTTCTGTCGCAACAGCGCGAAGGGAGGGCTGGTCATGACTAGGTCCACCGATTGTTCCGGCAGGTGCCCGAGCAGCTCCGCGCTGTCCCCGCACAGCTGGAGACCGCGGGGCGTGCGATACACCTGTGTGGTGTTCGGAAGGTCCATCTTCATCGTCCTTCATCCCTATCTGGGAGGTTCGCATCCGGCTGCAGTTCCCACCGCCGCGCTATCCAGCTCTCGACGAACGACCAAAGCAGCGTAATCGCGTAGTGGAGTTCCGGTGCCGTTTCCTGAAGATCCGCAACCGCGCCCGCCAGCCGTTCTCTAGGCAGGTGACCGGCCAACCAAACCGTCCATACAGAGGGATTCCCACTGGCAAGTTGCGCCGTCAGCTCCCGGATGGTCCCGTCCGACAACGCTCCGTGCTGGCGCAGCGCCTCGGCACATCCCGCCGCTATCGCTGGATCCACCTCCCGCAGCCCCGAAAGGAGCAGGGGTACCGCGTCCGAGTCTAGGCTGACGATGCCCTCGAGAGCCTCTTCGCGGAGGTATTGATCGACATCCCCGAACGCCCTTACGAGGCGTGAGCACGCTTCCGAACCGCCGATGCGGCTCAACGACCAAGCCGCCGCGCTGCGCGCGAAGTACGGGCGCTGGTCATCGTCCAGGATCGCGCTCAGCATCCTCACGCATTCGTCCGTACGGGCTTCCCCCAGTGCAATCACGGCCTCAAGCTGAATCTGCTGGTCCGGGCTCGCCAAGTATGGCGCGAAGAGGTGCTCCGCTCGCGCCCCACGAACGGCGACGAGGTACGACGCCGCCTCCAGCCGGATGTACACGTCCTCTTCCTCATCGCTTTCGAGACTGGCAATGGTCGCGCCCACGGCGTCGCTTCGCCGGAGCCTCGCCAACTTGACGCCAGTGAATCGTTGGGTGCGCTCACGGGACGCCAGAAGCCGCGACAGGTGACCCTCGGGCCACTCGCCGGGGCATCGCAGGTCGTCGTCGCTCTCCGGGCGGACTCGTGATGCGATGATCTGGTTGACCGAGACTTCTTCGCCACTCCCGACGACAATTCGCAGCGGCATGGGAACCGTCTGCGTATGACGATGTCCGTCGCTAGCCCGGACGATGGTGATCCTCTGACCCCTAACGGTCTCGACGAAGCCGTCTCTTCTGGAAAACCGCGCCTTCCACGCGACGCTGGTTTCCGATCCTTCGGTCACGCCCTTGGTCGAGGCGCTGTCCTGCGGCGCGGCACGGAACCGAGCAACGCGCACGTAGTTCACCTTGCCTTCAGGATGCCACTGGATCCAGTTGCGTTCGTGCCAGTAGGAGACCGGCTCCTCTAGCCGACCGACGCTCCACTGTTCCTCTTCGGCCGCCTTGCAGACCGGGAAAGCGATTACGTCGGCGTTCACCATGCCGAAGTCCCACGCGCGCTCGTAGTCCGAGGGGCTATGCGACATCGACAAATCGGCCCTCGTCTTCGCGCGGCTCTCGATGCGAAGCCCGCAGAGCTCGCAAACGAGGTCTGGGATTCGGACGCGCTTGCGCTTGACATCTTTCCAGAGCTTCGTGTCCATCGCGCCCCGTTCAAGCTCGATGATTTGGTGCCCCAGCCGCGCCAGATCCTGCGCCACGTGTCGGCTGCCGACCGCACCGAGAGCGATCTTCCGAAAGAAGCTGGCATCAGGCTTGAGGGCGAGCGGTGGCATGGTCTGAATCTAACCCACGGCACTAAGGCCAGCGAACGAGGAGGAAACCCTGGTGGGCACCAACGCCACGGACGACCGAGGTGCCCTTGCAGCCGCGTTCACCCGCGGCCCGAGACGACCCGACCGTCCAGGCGCGACTGATGCCGCGACCCAACGCTCACGCAGGGACGGTTAGGGCAAGGAACGCGGCGCGTGCCGTCCTTGACACCCCAATTTCTGTAGTAACATTAATCATGCGGATCGAGCTCTGCGAAGCGAAACACGAGGCGACGCTCAAGACCCGAGGGCTGGACATGGCCCGCGCAGAGGAGGTGTCCGCCGACGCCACGCTGACCGTCGAGGACGACCGGCAGGACTACGGCGAGGCTCGCGACATCACCATCGGCTTTCTGGACGAAGGGACGGTGGTACACGTCTGGACACGCCGTGAGGACGCACACAGGATCATCAGCTTGAGGAGGGCCAATGAACGAGAACGACGGCTCTACGGCCCGAGGTTTTGACCCCGACACCGCCCCCGACCTCTCGAAGGACGGCTGGCCCGAGAAGTTCGCCAAGGCGCCCGTCCGTCGGGGGCGTCCCCCCAAGGCGCGGCCGAAGGTATCGACCACCATCCGGTTATCCCAGGAGGTCATCGACCATTTTCGTGCTGGGGGCCGGGGTTGGCAGACGCGGATCAACCACGCCCTGCGAGACTGGATCAAGCAGCGCGACGATGCCTGACGTTTGGGGAGGGTCGATACGGGCAACCCATGCTGCCGAAACCGTTCTTCGCGAGTGTATCGAGGGCTGGCTGACCTGACCGATTAGATTGGCTGCGCCTTCACCCTCCGGCCGCCCGAGTATCGGCGAAGTGCGGCCATGCCTTCACGAAGGCCCCGTGTAGCCGAGTCGCCCTCACGTGGATCGCTTCCTCGTCCCACTGGTCGTTTCCTGAGGAGTGTTCCAGCAAGTCCTTGTTGAGGAAGAGCGTACTGTGACTGGATATCCCCTCTCGTTTGTCCGCCCAAGGTCCGTTGGAGAGTTCCGAATTCAAGGGCTGGGTCAGCAGGGTCAGATTACCGAGCGAGTCAAGCAACCGCCACCGCCTATCTTCCGGCCCTTCCGGCCCTGCGCCGGGCTTCGGAGGCGGCCATTTGGCGCGCCAGCTCCGAGGCATTACATGCTCGATCGTCAGGCCCTTCGGGACCGTCTGGTCTTCGGCCTTGGTGGTCCGCAATTCCTGCTCAATCCCCTCCAGGACCATCCTCAGCCGCCCGCGAGTCAGCAGGCGGTAGAGAGGCTTATTCGATATCGCGTCCAACACCAGGTTGTCGACAGGCCAGAGTGTCCCGTACGCCTCCCGCTCGCCCAAGAATTGGATGACCGTATCGCCCGCTCTCTCCGGACCAGCCTGATCGAGCCGACGCAGGAGATCGACGAACATCCTGTTGTAGCCTCTGGTGGTCATACGACACACCATCCTGCGGACCAGATAACTCTCCATCGCCATGAGAGCCCTAGAGACATGCCTTGGCTCCACCTCCGACGCCAGCAACCACAGCAGGATCGGGGTAACGACGGCGGCCTGCATGGTCTTCCAGCGATAGGAAAACGCCGTCCACACGCCATCTAGCTCGTCGGCCTCCAGCCGCCGATAGGCCGCAGCGACGATCTCGATATCGGCTGCGATATCCTCAATCGCACCATGGCTTCCCTGTTTGTACCGGCGTCGGAACGTCGAAAAGATGTCGGCCGCGCGAACCTCCTCAAGGGCGCGCATCACGAGCCAGTAGTTCAGGAACACGTCGGCGCGAGGCCGGTTCAGTCGGCCCTGGCGAATGTCCTGGTCCCACCAGACATCTTCGAGTGGCCAACCCACTTCGTCGGCGACAGGAGCCTTCCCCGCTTCATGGAGAATCATGTTCTTCATCAGGTCGGACTGGCGAAGGGGCGTCCCTCGGGCGTTCAGCGTCTCAAAGATGATGTGGGGATCGTCCGATGAGCGGAGGTCGATGACGACCAGCTCCAGCAGACGCGAAAGAGCCTGCTCAAGCGCCTCCGCCCTCTCTGTCGAAGTCGAACCTTCGTCCAGCCCCTCGTCGCCTTCTCCGAGCCACTGCTCGATTTGGTCCCGGAAGAACTGGTGGGCCTCGACTACCCGCGCTCCAGCCCACTTGGCACTCGGCGAGTCGTTGGTCATCGCCTGTCGGAAAGGGGTCTGGTCGGCGTCGGTGGGCCATACCTTGAACGCGTTGTCGGACCTGTCCCCGCAAAACGCAGCCTGATTCAGCACCAGCGCCGCAAGCCGCGCGGCCGGTTCGGCGATTCCGCTTCCTTCGAATACCTCCTGAGCCGCGTCGAGGAGAAGCTGAAGCGTGGTCAAACGCTGCTGCCCATCGACCACGATCCGTCGCGTGAGCGAGCCGGTCACGTTGGGAATCTGCTGGAAGACTACCGCCCCCATGAAATGAGGCTGGGGTTGCGGCGAGCCCGCGCGCTCTGCCGCGAGGACCCGTTCGGCCGTGTGCTGGACATCAACCCAGAGAGGCACCCACTGCCTGTCCCTATTCCAGACGTACGGTCGTTGAAACCTGGGGATCTCGTACTGGACCGGCTGTACGAAGAGGTCGGTCAGGCTTCGCAGGTTGACATTCACTGGCCCACTACCTTTCGGCTGCTTCCGGCGTGTCGTCGCCCGTCACGGCGCGGTTGAGGGCACAATCCCGAGCGTCCTGGCGTCCACGGACGAACGAGGGGATCCCTGGTAGATGCACCTCCCTCTGGTCCGCCGAATAGGTTCGAGCCGAGTAGGGTGTCGAATGTCCTCATCGCGGGTGAGTCTATCCGGTCGTATCCCAGGCTGCAAGGCGACGCGGTAACCGCCAGAGAGAGGGACCATGTCGGACCGATTCTGCGATCTCGGTCCGGTTCCCGACAGGGTGTGTCGCAACAGCACGACGGCTTTGAACCGCAGATCGACCCCGGGCAGAGAGGAGATGCCTCCGCGATGGTCGCTCACGTACCCGCGGGCCGGAATGAAACCTTTTGTGGACGAAACCCGTAAGATGCCGCCCTTCGGGTCACCGAAGGGTGATGGGCAGTACGATTCAAGCATCGAGGCGAAGCACCGGAGGAGTCGCAAGTAGTCAGGTTGATCCACCCCAAGGCGGAACCGGTGTCCATGCGCAGCGACATGGGCGCTGGCGAGATCGTTCGCCGCTCCGGCTTCCGGAGTGTATGGACGGTCCTGCACCGCCGGCCTTCGTCCGACCGCCAGCCGCGCCTCGCGAAGTGCGTCTGAACGGGTTCCCCGGAGCGCTCGCGGAGGTGTTCCGCCACCGCGTCGGCGATGGCGGCCTCCGGGTCCCGGACGCGGCCCCCACGGGGATGTTTGGCGCGGCTAAGGTCGGGCAGCCAGCCTACCCCTTGTCATACAAGGGGGCTGGCGAGGGGTGGCCTCCGGCCCCCCTTCGATCCCCCCGCGAATCGCGCTCCCGTGGAGGTCGCGGACGGGGGCTCCGCCCCCCTCCCCCCGTGCCGGTGCGGCGTGATGCCTGAGCGCCGCACCGCCGTCGTCACCGCTCGCGTGTCGGCGACCGAGTCCGCCGATTGGCGGGCCAAGGCGAAGGCCGCCGGCGTGCCCCTGTCGGCGCTGATCCGGCGGGCGATGGCCCGCACGCGGACGTGGACCGCCCGCGCGGCCGAGGTCGAGCGCGAGCGCACCCGGCAGGTCTCGCGCATCGGTAACAACCTCAACCAGATCGCGCGGTGGGCCAATCGCCACAAGGGGGCGGCCGAGGCCGTCGAGGTCCTCGCCCGCCTCGTCTCCATCGAGCGGGCGCTTACGGCGCTGGCCCGCTTCGAGAGCCCGGAGGACGACGATGCACATTAAGTTTCTGGCGCACGGGACCGGGTCGGCGCGGGCTGCGGCCAGGTACCTCCTCGGGGAGCAGGACGCGTCCGGGAAGCCGCGCGAGGGCGTCGAAGTCCTGCGGGGGAACCCGGAGATGGTGGCCGCGGTCGCCGACTCGCTCGACTTCGAGCACAGGTACACGTCCGGCGTGATCGCATGGGCACCGGACGACCGGCCCTCCGACGAGCAGATCGAAGCCGTCCTCGACGAGTTCGAGAAGACGGCCTGGGCCGGGCTGGAGCCCGACCGCTACGCATGGGCGGCGGTGCTGCACCGTGAGGAGGGCGGCGGCGCCCATGTCCACGTCCTCGCGGCCCGGTGCGACCTTGAGACCGGCCGGAGCCTGAACATTGCCCCTCCCGGATGGCGGAAGACGTTCGACCCGCTCCGCGACGCCTTCAACCACGAGCGCGGCTGGGGCCGTCCCGACGATCCGGCCAGAGCCAGAGTGCAGCAACCCGGACACCGCGCCTACATCGAGGCGGCGCAGCTGCGAACCGGGCTCCGGCTCGAAGCCTCCCCCCGCGACCTGATCCGGGACTACCTGCTCCAGCGCGTCGAGCACGGCATGGTGAGCAACCGCCACGAGGGCGTCGCCGCACTGCGGGAGGCGGGCCTCGAAGTGCCGCGCCAGGGCAAGGACTACATCACCGCGCTGGACCCCGAGACCGGGGACCGGTGGCGGCTGAAAGGAGAACTGTATGGAGAGAACTTCGACCGCGAACGATTTGACCGACCGGCTGCGGACGCGGCTGGAGAGCGAACGCAGGGAGATCGAGGAGTTGACCGCGAGCGAGCTGAAGCGGCTCGCCGAGAACTCGCGGCGCGTCGCGAGGAACGCGCTGCGTACAATCGAGCGCGATACGGAGGTGGCGACCGGGAGGATGCGCGAGTTGCTGGCCAAGGCGTGGCAACGTCCGCTGATCGTCGGCCTGAGCCTCTGGATCGGTTTCTTCGGCGGAAGCTGGGCGACGATGCGCTGGTTGGCGGGGAGCATTCAGGACCG
The DNA here is from genome assembly GCA_965116645.1 of Longimicrobiales bacterium. Taxonomy (GTDB): domain Bacteria; phylum Gemmatimonadota; class Gemmatimonadetes; order Longimicrobiales; family Gaopeijiaceae; genus Bin94. Next base: position 1,976,624 of record OZ220702.1, read on the forward strand.
GATCGAGACGCTCGCCGAACTGGACTACGACATCTACGACGCGCGACAGACGCTCGCGCAACTGGAGGTGGACACCTGGGGGGTCGCGCTGCTGGAGATCGAGGGGGAGCGGGTCGTGGTGCTGCCGATGGGGACGCTGGACAACACGGGCTGGACGTGGCGCGATCGGCCTGCCGTGAAGCTGTCGAACAGGTAAAGGAGGTCTATGACCGCGTTAGAGGAGCAGTTGACGAGGGCCTTGCGGAGGTTGTCCGTGCAGTACGAGCGGGAACAGCGGCGGCACTCCGGGCAGATCGAAGCCTTGCACGAGTACGCCGAAGTCTTGCGAGAATACGTCGAAGCCTTGAGGCAGCACGCCGAGCGGCAGAGCGGGGAGAACGAAGTCTTGCAGCTGCAAATCGAGCGGCTCGACGGGCAAGTGACACGCTTGGCCGAGTACTATGGGACATCCACCGCCGCGAGACCGCGCGGCCGCGGCTGGTGATAAGGCCGCCGACGCGCGGGCCGGACCGCGATGCCGGACCGAGCCGCTGACGATGGCGTCCAGTCGCTTGCCACCCGAACACCGCGGCGCCCGGCGTGCCGTCAACCGCCCGTCTGGCGGAGACGCCCTCCCGGCGCGAAGTTTCAACCGCGCAGATCGTGCAGTCCATCGAATCGAGAGGAATCGAACGATGGCACGCACGAAACGAAGTCGGCGCTCGTACAGCGCCGGCGAATGGGGCCGGAACCGGGTCCGGGTCTTTACCGATCCCAGAACCGGCATCATCCAGGTCGAGTGGCGCGAGAACGGGCGCAGGCTCACCCGGTCGCTGAAGCACCGTGACTGGAACCGGGCCAAGAGGCAGGCGGATAAGATCGCCGCCGGACTCGCGGAGCCCACGACCACGGACACGGCGGAAGCCAAGTCCGAGTCGCTCACCTTGGAAACGCTGTTTGACATCTACGGTGGAGAGGTTACCCCCACCAAGAGCAAGCGGTCGCGGAACCACGACCGGGCGATGATGCGGAGGTTCCTTCGGTTCTTCGGGAGGCACCGGAAGGCCGAGACGCTTTCGCAACGCGACTGGGACCGCTTCATCCGGGCACGACGCGCGGGAAAGGCCGGCGGTAGCCGCAGACCCGTGTCCGAACGGACGATCGAATACGATCTGAGGCTCCTGCTTGCGGTATTAAACTGGGCTGCGAAGTCGAGGGACGAGGAGGGGCGACTCCTCCTCGAATCCAACCCGCTCCGGGGCCTTAAGCTGCCCAAGGAGAAGAATCCGAGACGGGTGGTGCTCACCCAGACAGAGTACGAAGCGTTGCTCGGGGTGTCCGCACAGGTGAACTGGCGGTTCCGAGTGGCCTTGGTGCTCGCCCACGAGACCGGGCACCGAATCGGTGCCATCCGGCAGCTGCGTTGGGCCGACGTCGACCTCGATGCCCGGACCATCAGGTGGCGGGGAGAACACGAGAAGACCGGTTACGAGCACCGGACGCCGGTCACCTCCAAGGCGCTCGCCGCCTTGGAGGAAGCGCGGAGGCATAACCCCGGGATCGGGGACGCGCCGCTGCTGAGCGCGCCGAAGAATCCCTTCGCGTGCATGAGCCGCTCGCTAGCGCGGGATTGGTGGAAGAAGGCCGAGACGCTTGCGGAGCTGGAACCCAAGCGCGGTCGCGGCTGGCACTCACTGAGGCGGAAATTCGCCTCCGACCTGATGGACCTGCCGCTGAAGGTGCTCTGCGACCTCGGCGGCTGGAAGACCGCTGAGACGGTCCTCCAGTGCTATCAGCGCCCCGACGAGGACCGGCTCAGAAAGGCCATCGAGGAGTACCGGGGGGTTGGCTCCGCGTCCAATTAGCGGACATAATTAGCGAACATCGAACCCCCCAAATCACGTAAGTTCAATCGGGGCGGCCGGATTCGAACCGGCGACCTCCTGCTCCCAAAGCAGGCGCGCTACCGGGCTGCGCCACGCCCCGCTACTGTATGATATGGTGTTCCAACATCGCGCAATTCTCTCTCGGGTGGTAGCTGCGTGCGGCTTGAGTCCGGCTTCGGCCCGGCTTCGGCCCGGCCGGGCTCGGCGGCGCGTCGTCGCCATGGCCATTTGCACCCTGCTCATGGCCGCCGGCGCACCCGTGGGAGTAGCCGGACAGCTGCCCCAGGCCCCCGCGGGCGTTGCGGACACCGTTGGCGAGCAGCTCCCCAACCCCGTCCCCGGCGCAACCATGACCGTCTACCTCATCACGGTCGGACCGGGTGACCGCATCGAGGAGATGTGGGGGCATAACGCGGTACTGGTCCGGGACACGGCGGCCGGGATCGAGGAGGCATACAACTACGGGATCTTCGACGCCGCGGATCCAGGCTTCCTGACGGACTTCTACTGGGGGAGGGGCAACTACAGGGTGGCCGAACTGCCCCTGGATTTCATGCTTGCCGGCTACCAACGGGCGGGTCGCCGGGTGTGGGCACAGGAACTCGCGCTCGAGCCGGCCGCAAAGGTCCGGCTCCTGGGGCTTCTGCGCACGGTGGTGCTCCCGCGGAACATGTTCTACCGGTACAACTACTACCTGAACAACTGCTCGACCAAGGTGCGGGACGTGCTCGACATCATCCTGGGGGGGCAGTTGAAGGCGGCGACCGATGCCGGCGGGGTGGACGCCTCCGGCCTCGTCGAGGGTGTGGCCGCCCGGGCACGCCCCGCCGCGACCTGGCGCCATCACACACTTCGCCTGGCGGCGGAAGACCCGGTCGTCTACCTGGGGATTCAGCTGCTCATGGGACCTCGCGGCGATGAGCCCACCACCGGCTGGAAGAACATGTGGATCCCGATGAAGCTGAGGGACACGGCGGGGGCGCTGCTTGTCACGCAGAGCGACGGAAGCCGGGTTCCGCTGGTTCGCACCGAGGAGCTCTGGGAGGATGCCGGGAGGGAGTTCCCGGACGCCGCCCCACCGCGCCTTGAGGCCGTGTTCCTGCTCTCCGGACTCCTCGCCGGGGTGGTCCTGTCCCTGCTCGCCTACGGGTCGCGGGCGGGGGGACGGGCCGCGCGGGCAGGGATGATGTTGTTCGCCTGCGGCTGGGGCCTCTGCTGCCTGGCCATCAGCGCCCTGATCGTGGCCCTGCACTGGACCGAGCACACATTCACCTACTGGAATCAGAATATCCTGCTCTTCAGCCCTCTGGGCCCGCTGGTGGCGGCCAGCCTGGTCCGCACCGCGGCCAAGGGGACCACCTCGGTGTGGGGGCGGCGGTTCACGCTGTTCGCAATGGGACTCTCGGTGATCGCGCTGGCCCTCCACCTGATCCCGCCGCTGGCGCAGGGGAACCGGGAGATGCTCGCCTTCGTGCTCCCGCTGAACCTGGGGGTCTGCTGGGTGATGCTGGGCGTCCACCGGGCGGACGACGCGCTGGTCTACACCTGAGTTCGCAGGGCTGCCGCCAGCGCCCGGAACGCCCTGCCCCGGTGGCTGCGCGCGTCCTTCTCGGCCGGTGTGAGTTCGGCGTAGCTCCGGCCCAGTTGGGGATCGAAGAAGAGTGGGTCGTAGCCGAAGCCGCCGGTGCCCCGGGCGGTGGTCAGGATCCGGCCGGGAGCCTCGCCGCGGAAGGAGGCGACGGCGCCCCTGGCCGGGTCGACGACACAGGCCACGCAGACGTAGCGGGCGGCCCGCGCCGAGGGTGGCAGACCGTCGAGGCATTTCACCAGATGGCGGTTGTTGGCGTCGTCCTGCGCGAGTCCGGGGTAGCGGCCGGGGGGTGCGAAGCGCCTGGTCCTGACGCCGGGTCTGCCGTCGAGGGCTTCGACCTCCAACCCGGAGTCGTCCGACACGGTGACCAGACGCGAGAGGCGCGCGAAGTAGCGGGCCTTGGAGGCGGCGTTCTCCTCGAAGGTGTCGTGCGGTTCGAGTGCCTCTTCCGCCTGCGTCCAGGGAATGCCGGCGTCATCGAGCGTGATGATGGTGCACCGTTTCGGCCCCTCGAAAGCCAGGATGCGCCGCACCTCGCGCGCCTTGTGCCTGCTGCGCGTGGCCAGCAGCAGCTTCACGGCTCCGTCCCCCGTGCGCCCCCGCCCGGCCAACGGGACGACTGACCGCTCACGGTGCTCACGTGGACCGGTCCGCGGCCTGCTCCATCCTCTCCAGCAGCCGGCTCGTCGAATGGCCCGGCAGCAGCGGCACGATCACCACCTCGCCCCCACTCGCCCGCACCGTCCGGGCCCCCGCCACTTCCTCCTCGCTGTAGTCCCCCCCCTTGACCAGCACGTCGGGCACGAGCGCGGCCACCACCTCGCGCGGCGTGTCCTCATCGAACACGGTCACCAGGTCCACGCATTCCAGCGCCGCCACCACCTCCGCCCGGCTTCGCTCCCCAACCAGGGGACGGCCCGGCCCCTTCCCGAGCCGCCGCACCGACGCGTCGCTGTTGACCGCCACCAGCAGCACATCGCCCAGCTCGCGCGCCCGGCCGAGGCACTGCACATGACCGGGGTGCAGCAGGTCGAAGCAACCGTTCGTGAACACCAGCCTGAATGCGCGGCCCGGACCCGCGAGCCGCACCGCCTCCTCCCGGGAGACGACTTTGGAGGCCGGGTCGCGGGGGCGGGCGGTCACGTCAGCCCGGGGCCTCGCCGCCCTCGGTGCGGCCCGCGAACTGTCCGCGGACTGCTGCGCCGCCGCGTCCGGGCGCGCTCTCCCACCGTGCGCCCCCTGCGGCTCGCCGCCATCACACCAGGAACTGGAAGAAGAGGAACGCCGTCAACAGGATCGACACCCAGAGCACCATGCTCCCCGCCGGCCAGCTGCGCGCCAGCACCCCTCGCGGCCCGTGCGACCGGAAGGCCCCCCGCATCGCCCCCCCCACCCCTCCCAGCACCACACGGCGGAATGCCCCATCCGCCGCCCCCACCGCCCCGCCCACAAACCGCGTCACCCGCACCGCCGCGCGCCGGTACACCCAGTCCGCATCCAGGTTCACCGACGGAATCTCGGCCGGGTAGATCTTCCACAGGTGGAAGGCCGCCACCGCCGCGATCGCGAAGCAGAGGAGCTGCATCTGCGTGAGCATGTGGGTGTAGTCGTAGGCGCTGTAGTTCACGTCGCCCGGGAGCAGGCCGTAGAGCAGGCCCGGCCGGATCCCGATCGCGAGGCACAGCGCCGCGCCGATCCCCATCGCCACCAGCATGTTCACCGGGGGCTCGCGGGTGCGGATCCCGGAGTCGTGCGCGAAGAACGCGAAGTACGGGATCTTGATCCCGGCGTGCTCCACCACCCCCGCCGACGCGAAGAGCATCACCGGCCAGATCCAGTACATGTGCTCGTCGAGCAGCGCCGACATGATCATGCTCTTCGACACGAAGGCGTTGAAGAACGGCACCGCCGAGATGGAGAGCGCGCCGATGATGCAAAGCGTCGCGGTGATCGGCATCGTCTTGTAGAGCCCGCCCAGCTCCGAGGCCTTCGTCTTGCCCGTCATGTGCATGACCGCGCCCATGGACATGAAGAGCAGGCCCTTGAAGAGCACGTCGTTGAAGGCGTGGGCGACGGCGCCGTTGAGCGCCAGCGTGGTCCCGACCCCGACCCCGCAGACCATGAAGCCGATCTGGTTGATCATCGAGTAGCCCAGCGTGCGCCTCAGGTCGTTCTCGATGACGGCGTAGAAGATCGGGAAGCAGGCCATGACGGCGCCGACGTAGATGAGGATCTCCTCGCCGGGGAAGGCCCGCGCCAGGGCGTAGACCGCCACCTTGGTGGTGAACGCGCTCAGGAAGACGGTGCCGGTGGGGGTCGATTCCGGGTAGGCGTCGATCAGCCAGCTGTGCAGGAGCGGGAAGGCGGCCTTGATCCCGATGGCGATGAAGACGAGCCAGCCCGCGAGGCTCCCCAGCCCCATCTCGCCGAACGCGAGGCTGCCCGTCTCGGACCAGTGCACCATGGCGCCGGCCAGCAGCGTCACCCCGGACACGACGTGGACCAGGAGGTAGCGCATCCCGGAACGCACCGCGACGCTCGTGCCCCGCGCCCAGATCAGGAAGACGGAGCTGATCGCGAGCAGCTCCCAGAAGACGAAGAGCGTGATGAAGTCGCCCGCGAAGACGGCGCCCAGCGCGCTCCCCGCGTAGACGAGCGCCGCCGTGTGCTGCACGGTCGCGTTCTCGCCCCGGCCGAGGTGCAGCGAGTAGATGATCGAGATGAAGGCGCCGAGGTGGAAGAGGTACCCGAAGAGGAGGCCGAGCGAATCGGCGCGCACGGGCGTGAGTGTGAGGCCGAGCAGCCGGTACTGGACCTCGTAGCCCTCCTGGATCCCCCAGACGTTGAGCGCCCCCAGGATGGGGATGAGCACCAGGAAGGCCATCCGCACCTTGGGGACCCGCCGCAGGAAGGGGACCACGAGCGCGCCCGCGAAGAAGACCAGGAACGGAGGGATGCTACTCATCTTCGTAGTAGTCCTCCGAGCGCATCACGAGCCGCCTGAGCCCCTTGGCGATGAGGATCAGCAGCGCGATCCCGGCGAAGCCGAAGATGGGGTAGAGGATCGGCCACTCCTCCAGCGGGTGGTGAACCTCGCGCTCCTTGAAGAAGTCGGCACCCAGAACGATCGCGCAGAGCCCGAAGAACGCGATCAGGATCCGTCCCGCCCAGGGGGAAGGCACGCTGTTCGGCTTGTGCTCGCTCATTGTCCGGTCACCATGGTCATCAGCCGGTAGAACGGCTCGGGGTAGACGAAGAGCGCGATACAGGCCGCGGCGGTGACCGCAATGGCGGCTACGGACCAGCGGGGCGCGCCGTGGTGGGCGTGGGCGTCGTGACCCGGCGCACCGCCGCCCGCATGGGCATGGGCGTCCCCGTGCCCCTCGCCGTGAGCCCCTTCTCCAGCGGCCTCCTTCCCGAAAAACCCCCTCAAGGGGATCTCCAGCAGATACGCAAGCGAGAGCAGCGAACTCAGCATCAGCACCGCCACAAGCCCGATCTGTCCGGCTTCCACCGAACCCACCCCCAGGAACCACTTGCTCCACGCCCCGCCCGTCGGGGGCAGCCCCACGATCGACAGCGTGCCGATCAGGAAGGCCGCGAAGGTCACCGGCATGTGCCGGCCCAGGCCGTTGAGCTGGCTGACCTCCGACTTGTGCGCCGCCACCATGATCGCCCCGGCACAGAAGAAGAGGGTGATCTTGCCGAAGGCGTGCATCGCGATGTGCATGCCGCTCCCGACGACGCCCAGGGCGTTCGCCAGCATCGCCCCCAGCACGACGTAAGACAGCTGGCTTACCGTCGAGTAGGCGAGCCGCGCCTTCAGGTTGTCCTTGGTGAAGGCCACCAGCGAACCGAGGATGATCGTGGCCGCGGCCGCCCACATCAGCCACACCGAGGCCCCCGTCTCGGCGACGAATTCGAAGCCGAAGATGTACACCGTCACCTTCAGCACGGCGAACACCCCCGCCTTGACGACCGCGACGGCGTGGAGGAGCGCGCTCACCGGCGTCGGGGCCACCATCGCCGCCGGGAGCCAGCGGTGGAAGGGCATCACGGCGGCCTTCCCGATCCCGAAGACGAAGAGGGCGAGCAGGATGGGCACCAGCCCCGCGCCCACATTCCCCCGCAGGATCCCCCCGGGCTCGAAGTCGACCGTTCCCGCCACCGCGTACACCCAGATGATGCCCAGCAGCTGGAAGACGACCGAGGTCGAAAACAGGATGCCGAGGTACACCCGCCCGGCCCGCTTGGCCTTTTCGGTGCCGGCGTGGGTGACCAGCGGGAAGGTGGCGAGCGACAGGACCTCGTAGAAGGCGAAGAGGGTGAAGAGGTTGCCGGCGAAGGCCACGCCCATCACGGACGCGATCGCGAAGGCGAAGAAGAGGTAGAAGCGGGTCTGGTTCTTCTCGTGGTGCCCGCGCATGTAGCCGATCGAGTACGCGGTGGTGACGATCCAGAGGAAGGACGCGATCAGCGCGAAGAGCACGCCGAGCGGTTCCGCTTCCAGCGCGATCCGGATCCCCGGCAGCGGTTCGGCGAGCGTCACTTCGGGGCGGGCCCCGCCGCTCACCGCCTGGTAGATGCGCAGCACGATCGCGAAGAGCGCCCCCGCCGTGACGAGGCTGGCGGCCTCCCGCGCATTGCGGTTCCGGCGCAGCAGCGCGATGAACACAGCCCCGGCGACCGGGACGGCCAGTGCGAGCAGGAGCAGCGTGGTCATGGCGAGATCCCCGCCATCAGCACCTCGGCCGCCTGCCGCGCGATCCCCGCGGTGCGTCCCGCATCGATGCCGAAGTACAGGTTGAGGGCTACCAGCGCCCAGGTGGGCCCGAGCAGCGTCCAGGGCGCCTCACGGGTGTGCTCGTCACCCGGGAAGTCGCGGAAGTACGCGGCCTCCACCACGCGCCAGATGTACACCAGCGCGAGCAGCGAGGTCAGCAGCACGAGGATCGCGGCCCACCACCAGCCGCGCTCCAGCGCCCCCAGGATCAGGTACCACTTGCTCACGAAGCCGACCGTCAGCGGCACCCCCACCAGGCTCAGCCCCCCGGCCACGAAGGCCGCCATCGTCCACGGCATCCGCCGCCCCAGCCCCGCCATCGCGCTGATCTGCACGGACCCGATCCGGTACATCACGCACCCCATCGCCATGAAGAGCGCGCCCTTCATAAGCGCGTGGTTGAAGAGGTGCAGCAGCGTGGCCGTCAGCCCGGTCACGGTCGCGAAGGACAGCCCCAGGATCATGTACCCGATCTGCGCCACCGACGAGTACGCCAGCAGCCGCTTCACATTCACCTGGAAGATCGCCACCAGCGACATGCTCGCGATCGCGACCAGCGCCAGCGGCAGCAGTACCCGGTCCAGCGCCATCACGTCGAAGGAGAACGGCGCCCCGAAGACCGTCAGGAAGAAGCGCAGCAGCATGTACACCGCGACCTTGGTGGCGGTCGAGGCCATGAAGGCGGTCACCGCCGACGGCGCGTAGGTGTACGCGTTCGGCAGCCAGAGGTGAAGCGGGAAGAGCGCCAGCTTGAGGCAGAACCCCACGGCCAGGAACCCGTACGCCACCTTCACGGTGCGGGAGTCCCACACCTCGGGGAGCAGCTGCGCCAGGTCCGCCATGTTCAGCGAACCGGTCATCACGTAGAGCAGGCCGATCCCGATGACGATGAAGGTGGCCCCGACCGATCCCATGATCAGGTAGCGGAAGGCCGAGGTGAGCGCGCGGCGGGCCTGTCCCAGCGCGATCAGCGCATAGGCCGAGAGCGAGGAGATCTCCAGGAAGACGAAGACGTTGAACATGTCGCCGGTGATCGTGATCCCGAGCAGCCCCGACAGACACAGCAGGTAGGCGGCGTAGAAGAGGGGGATGCGCCCGGCCTCTACCTCCCGCTCGATGCTGGCCATCGCGTACGGCGCAACGACGGCTCCTATCCCGGAGACGATCACCAGTACCCAGGCATTCACGATGTCCACCCGGTACTCGATCCCGATCGGCGGCACCCAATCGCCGATGGCGTAGGAGAGCACGCCCTCCTGCATCACCTGGCCGAGGAGCGCCAACGCGATCGCCAGCGCGGCCCAGCTCGCCAGCACGGCCAGTCCCCAGGCCACCCGCCCGCGCTTGAGGAACAGGCACAGCGGCGCCGCCAGGAGCGGGACCACCACCTGGAGGATCGGGAGGTGCGCGGACACTACTCGGTGGCCTCGGTACGGGCCTCAATGGCGTTGATCTCGTCCTCCTCGATGGTCCCGTACGCCTCCTTGATGCGCACGGCCAGCGCCAGCCCCACCGAGGTCGTGGCGATCCCGACCACGATCGCGGTCAGGATCAGCACGTGCGGCAGCGGGTTGGAGTAGAGGACATCGGTCTCGCCCCCGATCAGGATCGGCGGCGTCCCCCCGCTCACCTTCCCCATGCTGATGTACAACATGAAGACAGAGGTCTGAAATACATTCAGGCCAACGATTTTCTTGATCAGATTCCCCCGCGAAATCAGGATGTAGAACCCGACCATCATCAGGAATATGACGACCCAGTAGTTGTAGTGGGAAACCAGGAGGTCGAGGCTCATTGCGTCCTCCCGCGGCGGCCGGCAAACAGATAGAATACCGTTACCATCACCCCGAACACCGTGACGAGTACGCCCAGCTCCACCGCCAGGATCCCGTAGTGCTGGCCGTGCTTCGGATCGTGGGCCAGCGCGTTGTAGCCCAGGTAGTTGTGGCCCAGGATCATCGTCACCACCCCGACCCCGGCGAAGATGATCACGCCCAGCGCCGCGCACGCCCGCACGAACCGGGGGGTGACCACCTTCTGCACGGCGCCGAGCCCGTAGACCAGCGCGAGCAGCGCGATCGCCGCGGCCAGAATCACCCCCGCCTGGAAGCCCCCGCCCGGGCTGTAGTCCCCGTGAAAGTGCACGTACAGGCCGAAGGTGATGATGAACGGGGCGAGAATCTTGGCGCCGACGCGCACGACCACCTCTCCCCTCATCCGCCGCCCCCCTCCCCTTCCGGCTGCGGCCTCCGCCCCAGACGCCCTGCCAGGAGGATCATCACCCCCACCGCGGCCGCGAAGACCACCGTGGTCTCACCCATGGTGTCGTACCCGCGGTAGGAGGCCAGCACCGAAGTCACCACGTTGGGGATCCCGATCTCGGAGTAGCTCTCCTCGATGTAGTGGTCGGCGACGTGGTGGTGGACCGGGTTGGCGGGGTCCCCGAATCCGGGCATGTCCATCGTCCCCCAGACCAGCAGCCCGCCGGTGACCAGCACCACGAACAGCGGCAGGAGGGGGGTGTGTCCGGGCTTGTTCTCGTGGTGCCCGCACAGCGCCAGCGCCCCCAGGAAGAGGACGGTCGAGATCCCCGCGCCCACCGCCGCCTCGGTGAAGGCCACGTCGACCGCGTCCATCACGGTGAAGAGCCCCGCCGACAACAGCGAGTAGATCCCGGCCAGCATCACGACCGCGAACAGGTTGCGCACCCGCAGCAGCGCCAGCCCGGCCGTCGCCAGCAGCGTCAGCAGCACGATGTCGATGACGGTTACGATGTTGCACCCCCTTCACTCTCGCCGGCCCGCCCCGCGCCGGACGCGTCTCCGGGGGCGGCCTCGTGCGCATGCCGGAACCCGTCTCCGGATGGAGCCGGCCCGGCGCTCCCGGACCCCTCCCCGGCCAGCGTAAACGGCCGCACCCCCCCGGAGAGCGCCGCCTTGGCCGTCGCGTGGGTCGCGATCGGGCTGGTGAACCAGAGGAAGCCCAGAATGAGAAGCAGACGCACCGGCACAGCCTCCACCTGTCCGCCCCCGGCCAGCGCATGGACGAGCAACCCTGCCAGGATCAGGCCCGCCCCCATCGTGTCGGTCATGCCGGCGGCGTGCATGCGCGTGAAGACGTCCGGCAGCCTGACCATCCCGAGCGCGCCGGTCAGCAGGAAGAACGCGCCGGCCATCAACAGCACCCAGGTCAGCACGGTGACGGTCATCTCCATCAGTCGGCCTCCCCCCGTGGCCTCGACGGCGCGCCCAGGTCCCCGTACTCGATGTACTTGAGCACCGCGATCGTCCCGATGAAGTTGATCAGCGCGTACGCGATCGCCAGGTCCAGGAAGTCGGGGCGCCCGTTCAGGAAGCCGAGCACGGCGATCAGCACCACCGTCTTCGTGCCGATGTTGTTCAGCGCCAGCACCCGGTCGTAAGCCGTGGGCCCGAGCAGGGCGCGGCACATCGCCAGCCCCATCGCCACCAGCAGCGCGGCGGCGGTGACCGCGAACATCACCTCGGGTCCTTCCCTTCCAGCACCGCAACACGACGGTTCATGTCGTTCTCCTCCGAACCGTCGATCTCCGACTGCACGATCGCGTGCACCTCCAGGTCGTCCCCGGTGACCCCCGTGGTGACCGTGCCCGGCGTCAGCGTGATCGAGTTCGCGTAGATGAAGCGGCCGAGGTCGGTTGCCTGCGAGGCCTGGAAATGGACGATCGACGGATCGAGGCGCATGCGAGGCGACAGGATGATCCGCGCGACCCGCACATTCGACTTGAAGACCTCCCACACCAGCCAGGGCACATACCCGACCGCCCGGCCGATCAGGTGCACGGGCATGGACTCGCGGTCGACCACTTCCATGCGCATCGATACCCACACCGCGACCGTGCAGGTGACCAGGCCGAAGACGATGAAGAGCGTCTCGAAGTGCCAGGACAGCAGCAGCCAGAGCGCGAAGAGGATGCCCCAGAGCCAGAGTGCCCGGTTCAAGTCAGCGCGCTCCGTGGGCTGGCAGGCCGTGGAATAAGTCCCCGCTGCATTCGGCCAGCGATGCATCCGGGCTGGCCGCGGCGCTCGCGCTCTTGGCTTGTCATGAGAACATTACACAATGTCATGTTTTCTTTACTCTCATGCCACTCGGAGCGCCGCTCTGCGTTGCTCCTCGGGCGAATAGCTCTGCTATTCACCTGTCGTCGCGCCTTGCCAGCCCGGCGCCTCGCCGCCCTCGGTGCGACGCGGGGATTATCCACGGCCTGCTGGGGTCGAGGGTGATTTCGTCGGATCCTGCCGGGAGCGAATCTACCAGTTGGACTGGGCCCCGTCCACTATCTCCTGGACACACAGTTCGATCGCCTCCGCCCGGCCGACCTCCTCGGTCTCGCTCGCCTCCAGATACTGCCCCGTGTTGCGCAGCTGCTGTTCCCAGAGGATCACGTAGTTCTCACGGTCGAGGATCCTCGCCTCGACCCTCAGTATGACCTGCCGCTGCAACACCTGGACCGATTGAGACTGCTGCCCCCGCTGGTAGAGCGGCGCCTGCAGCTCGTAGCCCTCGATCGTGCCCGAGACTATGGCGTCGGCATCCTCCTCGCCCGCCACGGTCAGCCCCAGCGCCCGCGGCAGCCGCTGCAGCAGCGCCTCGTGGAGCTCCTGGGTGAGCTCGAAGCGGTTGGTGTTGTTCTCGAAGGGGACGATGGCGATGGTGCGCACGTGCGGCGGCAGGCCCGCGCCGGCCACGAAGGAATAGTTGCAGCTTCCGGCGGCGAGCGCGATCAGGGGCAGCCCCAGAAGGGACGGGAGCCGGCGGACCAGCCGTCGCCGGCTGCGGTCGCCGCCTGCGCTACGGCTGGTTCGGATACCAGATGTCGGGCGGGAACGGGTCCACATGGTCTATGGATTCAAGGGTGAGTCTCAGTTCTCGGTAGCCGGGCAGATTGCGGTAGGTTGCCTCCGTGGGGAAGATGGTCTCGCCTTCCCGGTCCGAGATGAAGACGGTCTCCACGACAGAACCGCGCTCCAGGCGCTCCACGTTCACGACGGCGCGGTCGCGCAGCTGGAAGCGTACCAGTTCCCGGTTCGGGAGGTCGTAGTTCAGCACCATCGTGCCACGGGTGATTCGCCCGTTCACCATCGCCGCCCCGGCGCCTGGGCGGAAGACGCCGAATACGGCCCACATCAGCGGCGCCGGCGGCACGAGTTCGGTGGGAAGGCCGGCCGGGATCCTCAGTTCGTCCTCGACCAGGGCGGCGCTCAAGACGGTCTCCCCGTTGTCGCGAAACAGGTCCAGCCGCGCGCGGTACGGCGGTTCCACCCGCGCCACCCCGGTCCCTCCGTCGCGATAGTCGGGCTCCTGGGCGCGCCAGCGGAAGACGATCTGGCTCGGGCGCGCGACCCTGGTGGTGTACTCGATGAGCAGGGCCTCGGCGCGGAGATCCGGCGGTTCGGGCACCACGGTCTCGGGTGGCGGAGGCGGGGGCGCGCCGCAACCGGCCGCCAGCAGTCCCCCGAGCAGAATCCCTGTTCCGGGCAGCCGCGTTCCGGTACTTTCGGCAGTCATGCCCTCAAAGCCAGCCTTTCTCGTTTCCGATGTACACCTTGGCGCGGTCCCGCCCGACACCGAAGAAGCATTCCGGCGCTGGCTGCTCCACGTCAAGGAATCGGGAAGCCGCCTGATCGTCAACGGCGACCTCTTCGACTTCTGGTTCGAGTACCGCCGGGTCGTGCTCGCCGAACACGTACGGGTGCTGGCCGCGCTTGCCGACCTCGTGGAGTCCGGTGTGCCTGTCCTGCTCATGGGTGGCAACCACGACTGGTGGGGTGGCAGCTTCCTCCGCGACCGCATCGGAATGGAATTCCATCAGCAGCCGGTTCGGATCGAGCTTCTGGGCAGGTCCGTGCTCCTCGCCCACGGCGACGGGCTGGGAAAAGGGGACTTCGGGTACCGGTGCCTGCGCCTCTTCCTGCGCAACCCCGTCACCCGGTGGCTCTTCCGCTGGCTCCACCCCGACCTCGGTGCCTGGCTGGCCGAACGGGTGTCGGGAACCCGGCGGCTGGTCGATGCCGGGCCCGTGTCCCAGGCCGGCGACCGCTCCGGTTTCCTGGCGGCCTGGGCCTCCGGCGTGCTGGCGCGGGATCCCTCCATCGACATCGTTGCCACCGGCCACACACACCGGCCGGTCGTGCAGGAGGTGGTCTCCGGACGCTACCACGTCAACTGCGGCGACTGGGTTGCCCATCGCAGCTACGTCACGATCACGGGCTCCGGCGCGCCGGTCCTGCATGAGTGGAAGGGCTAGCGCGTGCGGCGCGTGGGCCGGCCCGTGTGAGCCGGGCGGTCCCGAACCGGTCACCATCGCCCCACCGGTACGCGCACCGCCACCTCCACCGTCCCGGTGAGGGGGTCGCCCTCGACCGTCAGCGGTTCCGGGAAGTCGGCCAGGTGCGTCGACACGAAGGCGTCCACGCCGGAGACCAGCAGGATGAAGATGCCGAGTGCGGCCCAGTCCTCCCGCTGCTCCACGCGGGCGTCCACGAGTCCGCGGAAGCGGGCGATTTCGGGGTCGCGCTCGAGCTGCGCCCCGATCTCCTCGGGCGCCACCCCTTCACGCATCAGGCGGGCCGTAACCCGGTCCTCCCAGAGGCCGAGCTGCCGGCGGGCGGCGCCCAGGCGGCGGTGGCTCTTGTAGATCATCCAGCCGGTAAGGGATTCCCACCCGAAGTAGAAGGCGCCGCGCGTGACCGACCCGGTCGCCACGTGTCCCCATCCCGGGAGGATCGAACTGCGCAGGAACGCCCCTGAGGGCGAGAGGCCCCCGGGCACCGAGTCTGCGGCCACCGGGCCGGCCTGTGCCGAGTCCTCCGTCTCGGTGATCTGGGCGCGCGCCGGGGCAACGGTTCCGGTGAAGAGCCACAGGACGGCTGCGCAGAGGATGGTCCGGCCGGCCACGCCCCTGGCGGGCCTGCTACGCATGCGCCGGCACCATCACCGGCAGCGCCCGCGGCAGGACGCGAATCCGGAGCTCACGGGCCGGCTCCGGCGAGAGCTCCCCATCGGTCTCGAACCAGACCGGTTCACCGTCGGTGCGGCCCAGCCGGGCCTCCTCGATCCGGCACATCGTCAGCGGTTCGATCCCGGCGTGGGTCCCGCGGATGACCCTCGGCACGAGGGCCAGGATCCGGAACAGGCCGAGCGCCGGCACATGAAAGAGGTCGAGCCTTCCGTCCGAGGCCTTCGCTTCCGGATTGACCATGAAGCCGCCTCCCATGGACGGCCCCACGGTGATGACGGAGAGGGTGGAGCGGCCCAGCACGGTGCGGCCTCCGCCGCCCACATCGATGCGGACTTCCGGCGGGCGGAAGGTGGCAAGGGCGTACAGGAGCGCGGCCAGGTACTGGGCCAGCCCCGTCAGCCGCGCGAAGCGGGCCCGGCAGCGCAGGACGTCGACGTCCACCCCGACGCCGAACACGTTGACGAACACGCGCTCTCCCCCGTCCCATCGCACCCGGCCGACGTCGAAGTGCTTCACGGCTCCCTGCTCGAGGACGCTGGCCACGGCGGCCGCGCTCCGCCCGGCGCCCACCATCCGGAAGAAGTCGTTGCCGGTACCGGCCGGAAAGACGCACACCGGCGGCAGCCTCCCGGGCCCGCGGCGAGGAGCCCACCCGCCACCTCGTGCACCGTCCCGTCACCTCCGACCACCACGACTCCCCGCACACCCGCCTCCCGCGCCTCCGCCGCCAGCCCGGCAGCGTGTCCGGGCCCCTCCGTGTAGCGCGCCTCGCAGGGGAGCGAACGGGCATCCAGCTCCTTCAGCAGCTCCAGCGCCGCCCGGCGCCCGCGCCCCCCCGACGCGGCCGGATTGATGATGACGCGGACCGGCTTCGTGTTCATGGGGATGAAGATAGGCAATCCGGCGCGGTGGCGGGGGCGTGTGGGAATCGAACCCACCCACCCGGGTCTTAACCGGGCACACTGGTTTTGAAGACCAGACGGAACACCAGTCCCGATCCGCCCCCCCTGCTCCCGCGCCCGCCCCCGGCCCGCACTCGCCGGACGCGGCGCCGACTACCCTCCTGCCCCATCTCCCCTCTCTCCGGCGGACACGATGTCACCCGCGGCACCCGGGGGCAACTCCTCGTCCTCCTGCCGACGCTCCTCCAGCAGATCGAAGGTTCTGGCCAGCTCCGAGCGCAGGACGGCGACGTGACGGCGGAGGTCCGGGCGCCCCTGAAGGCGCAGGAAGAGGGACGTGTCTTCCCGGACTTCGTTCGCAAGTTCCACCCAGCGGAGCGTCGTGTACCCGGAGACCGGAGCCAGTGCACCGGCCGTGATCGCCCCCCAGAGACTGCCAATCGCGTAGCCGGCGAGGATCCACAGCGCCCAGGCGGCGGTGACCCCGGTCATCAGCGCGATCAGCTTGTGGGTGGCGGTGATCTCGTAGTCGGGGCCGGTGCGGCGCACGACGAAAGCGGGGAAGCGGGCGACGGGAGCCCAGAGGAGCGCACCGGCGAGCGCGAAGGGAAGTCCCAGGAGCAGTACGGTCCCCCGGGCCAGCGCGTAGCGCGCGACGGGACCGAAGGCGTACCGGGAGGGCACGTCCCCCTCGCCGGCCCGCAGCCGCTCGCTGAGCTCGGCGTATTCCCCGACCTTGCGCCGGAGTTCGGCCAGTTCCTCGGGGGCGGTGCGGCGCAGCCACTCCACGCCGGCCGCGAAGCGCTGGAGCCGGGGGAATCGTGTCCCGAGCCGTTCACGTGCCCGCCACGGGACCTGCCGGCGCTGGCGGGCGTACAGCTGCTCGGCTACCTCGACCAGCACTCTGTCCCGATAGTCGGTCAGGTTGAGCGTCTGACTCCGCAGTCCCGCCTCGATCCGATCGGTGAGCTCCCGCACGGCGGCCGCCGGGTTGTTCCTGTACGTCTCCCTGAGGTCCGCGCACCCGAAGGCCGTCCCGAACCGGACCGCGGCCGCGGTGCGCGCCAGTTCCTTGCGCGAATACGTGATCCCCACGGGCACGATGGAAAGGCCCAGCCGCCAGCCGGCACGCTCCTCCGCCAGCAGCGCGATCCGGGCAGCCCCCGTGCGGAGCGTGGCCAGCTGCGCCCCCGAATGGCTCTTGCCCTCCGGGTAGATCTGGATCGCGCCGCCGTCGAGCAGCACCGCCACCGCCTCGCGGAACATATCCTCGTTCCGGTGCATTGCATCCGGGTCGTCCTGCCGGCGGTAGACGGGGATGCCTCCGATCGTGCGGATGAGGCGGCCCAGGAGCCTCTGGTCGAAGAGGGGAGCGCGCGCGAGCGGGCGGGTGAGGCGTTCGCTGCACCGGTAGACCAGGAGCGGGTCGAGCAGGCTGTTGGGGTGATTGGCCGTGACCAGCAGCGGACCGTCAGGGAGCGCCGGGCCGTGGCGGTCCACCCGGTAGAAGAGGGCGGCGGCCCCCCCCGCGATTCCCGTAATCAGCCTCGGGATCCGGTCCAATTCGCAGTCTCCTTGTTCACCGATCATGGTTTCGGCGCGCCCGGAACGCTTCGTACCTTCGCCACCGAACCGTTATCTTGGCCAATTCTGACGGAAATGCGCCACCCGGGACAACGACCCGGGCCCGGGCCGGCGGCTCCTGCGAGCCCGGCGGCCCGGCATGCAGGAAGGAGCAGACGATGAGCCAGGCGGCGGACGGTCACGCCGGCGCCGTGCCTCCCGAACAGCGGGGGCCGCGGCTTCGGGCCGTGCGGCAACGCGAGGCGGGGGCCCGGGCCGCCAGACAGCCGGACTCGCTGCCCGGCACCTCCACGGGCCAGCGCAATCCCGGGATGCCCCTCGATCTTGAGGCCGTGCGGGCGGTGCGCGTCAACCGGTCCGCCGCCGACGCGCGCGCCGCCACCCTGACCCGCCGCCGTTCGGTGAAGCGCGAGTGGCAGGCCGGATGGCTCCTTCGCGCGGTCACCATGATGGACCTCACCACCCTGGCCGGCGACGACACGCCGGGACGGGTGCAGCGCCTGTGCGGGAAGGCGCGGAGGCCGGTTCGCGACGACATCCTCGCCGCGCTGGAGATTCCGCCCGGCGAGGTCACCGCCGCCGCCGTCTGCGTCTACCACGGGCTGGTGGGGACCGCGCACGCCGCCCTGCGCGGCAGCGGCATCCCGGTCGCGGCCGTCTCCACGGGCTTCCCCGCCGGGTTGTCGCCGCTTCCCACCCGCCTCCGCGAGATCGAGGCGTCGGTGGCGGCGGGAGCGGAGGAGATCGACGTGGTCATCACTCGCGGCTGCGTGCTCGCGGGACAATGGGAGCAGATCCATGACGAGGTCGCGGCGTTTCGCGAGGCCTGCGGAGACGCCTCCGTGAAGGTGATTCTGGGCACCGGGGAACTGGGGACGCTGGCCAACGTGAAGCGGGCCGCCCTCGTCGCCATGATGGCCGGAGCCGACTTCGTGAAGACCTCCACCGGCAAGGAGCCGGTGAACGCCACGCTTCCGGTCGGGATCGTGCTGGCGCGCGCCATCCGAGAGTACTTCCGCGGGACCGGAATCCGGGTGGGGCTGAAGGCCGCCGGTGGGCTGAAGACGGCGAAGGACGCGCTGGCGTGGCTGATCCTGGTCAAGGAGGAGCTGGGAGACGCGTGGCTGGACCCTCACCTCTTCCGGATCGGTGCGAGCTCCCTCCTGGCCGACATCGAACGACAGCTCGAGCACCACGTGACCGGGCGCTATTCCGCCTTCCACCGCCACCCGCTGGGCTGACCGTCATGACCCGAGTCCGCGAAGCCTTCCTGGATCCCGCCTACGGGCCCGCCCCCGAGAGTGAAGCGCTCGCGATGGAGTGGCTCGGCGGCGGCGAGCGCGCCTTCGGGCACTACATCGGGGGGTGCTGGACGGAAGGGGGCGACCTGCACTCGACCCGCTCGCCGGCCGACGGCAGGCTGCTCGCCCGCTTTGCGTACGGCACGGCCGCCGAAGCCGACCGCGCGGTGCGGGCGGCCCGGGCCGCCCTGCCCTCCTGGCAGGAGATCGGGGGCCACGAGCGTGCGCGACACCTCTACCGGCTCGCCCGCCAGATCCAGAAGCGCTCCCGCCTCTTCGCGGTCGTCGAGTCGCTCGACAACGGGAAGACGATCCGCGAGGCGCGCGACCTGGACATCCCGCTCGCCGCCCGACACTTCCAACACCACGCCGGGTGGGCCCAGCTCGTTGGCGCGGAGTTCCCCCGCCACGATGCCGTCGGGGTGGTGGGCCAGATCATCCCCTGGAACTTCCCCCTGCTCATGCTCGCCTGGAAGGTGGCGCCGGCGCTGGCCGCCGGGAACACCGTCGTCCTCAAGCCGGCGGAATACACTCCGCTCTCGGCGCTGCTCTTCGCGGAGGTGGCCGCCGAGACCGGGCTGCCCTCGGGCGTCCTGAACATCGTCACGGGCGACGGCGCTACGGGAGCGGCCATCGTTCGCCACGGCGGAATCGCCAAGATCGCCTTCACCGGCTCGACGGAGGTGGGCCGCGAGATCCGCCGGGCGACGGCCGGAACCGGCAAGCAGCTCTCGCTGGAGCTGGGCGGCAAGTCCCCCTTCGTCGTCTTCGACAGCGCCGACCTCGACGCCGCCGTCGAGGGGATCGTGGACGGCGTGTGGCTGAACCAGGGCCAGGTCTGTTGCGCCGGGTCGCGCCTGCTGGTCCAGGAGAATGTGGAGGACGAGATGCTCGACCGTCTCCGCGCCAGGATGGAGAGCATCCGGGTCGGGCATCCGCTGGACAAGTCGATGGACATGGGCGCGGTGGTGGACCAGAGCCAGATGGACCGCATCCGCGGCTTTCTCGACGCCGGAGCCGCCGACGGCGCGGAAATCTGGCAGCCTTCCGCCGCAGTGCCGGAGGACGGCTACTTTCTGCCGCCCACCCTCTGCACCGGGGCGCCCGTCTCGAGTCCCATCGTCACCGAGGAGATCTTCGGACCTGTCCTGGTGAGCCTCACCTTCCGCACGCCGTCCGAAGCGGTGGCGCTGGCCAACGACACCCGCTACGGGCTGGCCGCCAGCGTCTGGACCGAGGACCTGAGTCTGGCGATGGACGTGGCGCCGGGAATCAAGGCCGGCACCGTGTGGGTGAACTGCACCAACCGCTTCGACGCGGCCTCCGGCTTCGGGGGTTACCGGGAATCCGGGTTCGGCCGCGAGGGTGGGAAGGAGGGCATGTGGGAGTACCTGAAGCCGGCCGTGCGGGAGCGCCCTGGCGGCGGAGTGGTGGGGGAACGCGCCGGGGTGTGGGTGGCGGGCGATGGGATGCCGATACGGGACCGGGCTGCCGGCGATGGGATGCCGACGCGGGACCGGGTTCCAGGCGATGGGATGCCGGCAGGGGATCCGGCTGCGGCCGATCCGGCCGGCGGGGCGGACCGGCTCCCTCCGGACGCGGTCGACCGCACCCGGAAGCTCTGGATCGGCGGCAGGCAGCGGCGCCCCGACGGAGGCTACTCGCTCACGCAGCTGGGCGCCGACGGGCGCCCGTGGGGCGAAGCTCCCCGCGGCAACCGCAAGGACGTGCGCGACGCGGTGGAGGCCGCGGGGAAGGCCCGGGCGCCGTGGGCCGCCACGACCGCCTACCTGCGCGCGCAGATCCTGTATTTCCTGGCCGAGAACGTGGCCGCTCGCGCCGCCGAGCTTGCCGGGCTGCTGAAGGGGGCGGCAGGGATGACGGAGGAGGCCGCGGGCACCGAGGTGGAAGCCGCGGTGCAGGCGCTCTTCACCTTTGCGGCGTGGGCGGACAAGCACGACGGGCGCGTGCACTCCACCCCCTTTCGCAACGTCACCTTCGCGATGAACGAGCCGGTGGGGACGGTGGCCATCCGGTGCGGCGAGGCGGCGCCCCTGGCCGGGGTCGCGGGCGCGGTGGGCGCGGCGCTCTGCCAGGGGAACGTGGCGGTGGTGGTCGTGCCCGAGCGCTTCCCCCTTCCCGCCCTGGACCTGGTGCAGGTCCTGGAGACGTCGGACGTTCCGCCCGGGGCGGTCAACGTGCTCTCGGGGATCCACGGCGAGGTCGTGCCGGCCCTCGCGGCGCACGACGACGTGGACCAGCTCTGGGACTTCGTCGGCGACGGCCTCTCCGGCGAGTCCGAACGCCTCTCCGCAGGAAACCTCAAACGTGTCTGGGTGGACCGGGAGGGCGCCGTGGACTGGCTGCGGCTCTCCGCGGACGCCGGCGAGCTGCTCCTGCGCAAGGGAACCCGGGTCAAGAACATCTGGGTCCCCTACGGTGTGTGAGTGAGAGAGCGCCCCAGTCCGGCTGACGCCCGCACCATCGCGCGCCGGTTCTTCGGCCTGCACGGCGAGGCAACCCCGCTGCCCGGCGAGTTCGACTGGAACTACCGCGTCTCCGGGTCCGCGGGAGACCATGTCCTCAAGCTCGGTCCGCCGGGCCGGCGGCCGGTCTTCGAGCTGATCACCGCGGTTCTGGCCCATCTGGAGGGTTCCACGGCGGCGGGCCGCGTACCGCGGATGGTCGGGGTGGCCGGCGGCGGATCCCCCGGGAAGGATGGCGGACACCCGTCTGCGGGACCGGTTGCTCAGGGCGGCAATCGCGGGTCCGCGATCGCCGGGGCCGACCTCCGCGGAGAGCCGCTCATCGCATCGGCCTGCACCTACATCGAGGGGATCCCTCTGGCCGAACTGCGGCCGCGTTCGATGGCCGTCCTGGAATCGCTCGGGGCACTGGTCGCCGAGCTCGACGCGGCGCTCGCCGACTTCGAACACCCGGCGCTGGACCGCGACTTCCCCTGGCGGATGGAAACCGCGCCGGCGACCGTGCGCGACCGCCTCGGGGACCTTTCCGGGGGCCGCGATCTGGTCGCCGCGACGCGGCAGCGCGCCCTTCGCCGGCTGGATCCGGTGCGGGACGACCTGCCCGCCACGGTGATTCACAACGACGCCAACGACTACAACGTGATCGTGCTTCCCTCGCTGGAGGGGGCGCGGCTGGCCGGGCTCATCGATTTCGGCGACGTCGTGCGCGGGTGGCGCGCGGCCGAGATCGCGGTCGCGGCCACCTACTCCATGCTGGGGCTGCCCGATCCGCTGGAGGCCGCGTGCGCCATCGTGCGCGGCTACGCCTCGGTGGCGCCGCCGGGCGACGCCGAGTGCGCGGCGATCATCCCGATCGTGGCGCTCCGGCTCTGCCTCTCGGTCTGCGTGCAGGCCGGCGAGATGCGCCGCCAGCCGGACAACGCCTACCTCGCGGTGAGCCAGGAGCCTGCATGGGAACTGCTGCACACCCTGGCGCGGACCGACTGGAGAATCGCCGAGTTCAGGATTCGCGAAGCCGCCGGGCTCCCTCCCAACCCCGGGCTGGCGGCGGTTGCCGGGCGGACCGCGGACGCTCCCGTCATGGCAGCCGGAATCCTCGCCCATCCCCACACCATCGACCTCTCCATGGGCAGCCTGGAACTCCCCCACCCCGACGAACTGGCGGCCGGCGGAGCGCTCGACCGCTGGGTGGTCGCCGAGATGGCGGCCCACGGGGCGACGGTGGGCGTCGGCCGCTACGGAGAAGCCCGCCTCCTCTACAACGCCCCCGACTTCCGCACCGAGGGGAACGACGGCCCGGAGGCCCGCACCGTTCACCTCGGCCTCGACCTCTTCGCGCCGCCCGGGACCCCCGTCCACAGCCCCCTTGCAGGCGTGGTCGCGTCGGTCGCGGACAACGACCGGCCGGGCGACTACGGCCCGACCGTCATCCTGCGGCACGCCCCCGGCGCAAGTGGCCGCGACGGCGGACCCGCTGCCGGCGGCACGATCCCGGACGGCCCCGGCTTCCACACCCTGTACGGCCACCTCGACCGCGCCACCCTCCGCCACCTCGCGCCCGGCCAGGCCATCAACGCCGGCGACGTGATCGGCCGGCTCGGCGGCGCGGACGTCAACGGGGGCTGGCCACCCCACCTGCACTTCCAGGTCATCGCGCTGGACCCCCTCCACGACGACGGCATCGAGGGCGCCGACCCCGGCAACTTTCCCGGCGTGGCGCTGCAGAGGCTGCGCCCGGTCTGGGAGAGCGTACTCCCCGACCCGTCCGCGCTCGGCGGCCTTCCCCCCGGAACCGTCACCGCAACCCTCTCCGCCGACGATCCCGTCTTGCGGAAACGCGATCTAACGGCAAAGCGCAAGACGGTTCTCGGTTCGTCCCTGAGTCTGTCCTACGCCGACCCCATCCACATGGTGCGCGGACTGGGCGCCTACCTCTACGACGACGCCGCTCGGCGCTACCTCGACACCGTCAACAACGTCCCGCACGTCGGGCACGGGAATCGCCGCGTTGCCGAAGCGATCGCGCGCCACTCCCGCGTCCTCAACACCAACACCCGCTACCTGCACGGCGAGATCGTCGCGCTCGCCGGCGAACTCCTGGCCCACTTCCCCGCTCCGCTCGAGGTCGTCTTCCTGGTCTGCTCGGGGAGCGAGGCGAACGAGCTGGCGCTGAGGATGGCGCGCTGCCACAGCGGCCACGACGGGGTGGTCTGCCTGGAGGGCGGCTACCACGGCAACACCGGGGGGCTGGTCGAGGTCAGCCACTACAAGTTCGACGGACCCGGCGGGAAGGGGCCGGGCGGCAGGGTGGCGGTCGCCTCGATGCCCGATGTCTACCGGGGCAGCCACCGGCGCGGACAGGGACTTTCCGATGTCGATCTGGGCCGACGCTACGCGGACGACGTGGCCCGCGCCGCCGCCCGCCTCGACGCCTCCGCGGGCGGCCCCGGGGTCGCGGCCATCATCGCCGAGCCGATCCTGAGCTGCGGCGGCCAGATCGAACCGCCCCCCGGGTATCTGGACGCGGCCTACCGGCACATCCGCCGGGCGGGCGGCGTCTGCATCGCCGACGAGGTGCAGGTCGGGTTCGGCCGGGTGGGCGACGCGTTCTGGGGGTTCGAACTGCAGGGCGTCGTGCCCGACATCGTCACCCTGGGCAAGCCGATGGGAAACGGGCACCCGGTCGCCGCGGTCGTCACCACCCGCGAGATCGCCGACTCCTTCGCCAACGGGATGGAGTACTTCAGCACCTTCGGCGGCAACCCCGTCTCCTGCGCGGCGGCGCGCGCGGTGCTGGCCGAGATCCGGGACCGGGGCCTGCAGGACTGTGCGCGCACGGTCGGTGGAGGGCTGCTGCGGGGGCTGCGCGAACTTACCGCGGATCACCCGCGGGTGGGCGATGTGCGCGGGCGCGGGCTCTTCCTGGGCATCGAGTTCGTCCGCGACCGTGCTTCCCGCGAGCCCTTCCCCGAGGCTTGCAGCTACCTGGTCAACCGGGCCCGCGAGATGGGGGTGCTGCTCAGCGTCGACGGCCCCGGCCACAATGTGATCAAGATCAAGCCCCCGCTGGTCTTCGGCGAAGCGGAGGCCGCGCTGTTGCTGGAAACGCTTGCGGCGGTGCTGAAGGAGAGCGCCTTGGCGGGCTTCGTGGATCAAGAAAATAGTTCTTAAGGTAAGATTTCTTATTTTAGTTCAGAACGGGGTTGTGCGGCAGGACGGGGGCCCCCGCTCAGGACAGGGCCGCAGCTCGGAATGAGGCTGCCCGGCTCAGGGATACAGTCGCCGGCGGGCCCATCCCCCCGCTTCGTCGCGCTCGTAGATGAAGCGGTCGTGCAGCCGCGCACTCCCCTCCTGCCAGAACTCGATGGCCTCGGGGACGATGCGGAAGCCGGACCAGTTGGGCGGCCTGGGGACATCGCCGCCTGCGAAGCGCACTTCCAGCTCCGCCGCCCTGCGTTCCAGCGCCGCGCGGTTCTCGAGCCCCCGGCTCTGGTCCGACGCCCAGGCCCCGATCCGGCTCTCCCGGGGGCGGCTGGCGAAGTAGGCGTCCGCCTCCCCGGGCGACACCGGTTCGACGGGGCCCCGAATCCGCACCTGACGCCTCAGGGGCTGCCAGTAGAAGGTCATGCCCGCGCGGGGGTGCGCCGCGAGCGCGCGGCCCTTGTGTGAGTCCAGGTTGGTGTAGAAGACGAACCCGCGCGCGTCGAAGTGCTTCAGCAGGACCATTCGTCCCTCGGGGGTGTCCCCCGGTCCCAGAGTGGAGAGGCAGACCGCCTCGGCGAAGACGATCCCGGGTTCGGCCTCGGCGGCGGCGAACCAGCGCGCGAACTCCTCCAGCGGGTCGGAGGCGAGGTCCGCGAGCGCCAGGCCGGACGGGCGCGAATCCCGGCTCATCGGTGGCCCGTCGGCCGGCGCGGATCGCGGGGATGCACCGGTCGGCAACCGCGGCGGGGCGCTGGGATCATCGCTGCCGTGCGGCTGGGTCGGTGTGGCCGAGCTGGTAGGCCAGCGAGTCCTCCAGGCCTTCGAAGTCGAAGCGGAAACCACTCCGGGAGGCCGCTTCCGGGAGCACCCGGGCACCCTCCAGCAGCAGGGCCTTGCCCATCTCGCCGAACATGCCCTTCACCGCCAGCGACGGCACCGGCAGCAGCGTGGGGCGCTTCAGCACGCGTCCCAGGATCGTGGTGAAGGTGGCGTTGGGGACCGGGTGGGGGGCGGTGGCGTTGACCGGTCCCCTGAGCGACGGGGTGGCGATCGCGTGGAAGATGAGCCCGACGAAGTCGTCGTGATCGATCCAGCTCACGTACTGGCGCCCGGTGCCAAGGCGGCCGCCGATCCCCATCTTGAAGGGGAGCAGCATGGTGCCAAGCGCCCCACCCGCCGGGCTGAGGACGAGCCCGGTGCGCAGCAGAACCACCCGGATGCCCGCCCGGCGCGCCCCGGCAGCCTCCGCTTCCCACTCCCGGCACAGGTCCGCCAGGAACCCCTTCCCGGGCCGGCTTTCCTCGGTCAGCCGCTCGGCACCCCGGTTCCCGTAGAACCCGACCGCCGACGACGAAACCAGGACCCGCGGAGGCTGCCTGAGGCTGCTCAGCGCCTCGACCAGCAGCCGGGTTCCCTCCACTCTGCTCCTCCAGATCGCCCTCTTCTTCGCCGGGGTCCAGCGCTCGCCGGTCAGGCTCTCTCCGGCCAGGTGCACCACGGCGTCGACCCCCTCAAGCCGGGCCCGCTCGATGCGCCGCTCCATGGGATCCCATGCGATCTCGCCCTTCTCCCGGTCGGGTTTGCGGCGAACGACCCGGCGGACCTCATGGCCCCCGGTTGTGAGGAAATGACAGAGCGCGGACCCGACGAAGCCGCTCGCGCCGGTGACCGCGACCGTCAGTGGAGGGCCCTGCCAGGCGGCGTGGCGCGCCAGATCCTGCGCAATCCGCCGCGCCCGGAAGGGGAAGAAGCGCCTGAGTTCGGCCTCGATGACGCCTCGCGCGAAGATCTTGCCCGCGGCCCCGCCGGGCGGCTCCCACTCGATCCGGTCCCGGAGGAGTGTGGCTCCGCTCCCCGCCGGTTCGAACTCGTGGTTGTGCACCCAGGACTGGACGGGCCCGGAGACCTGTTCGTCACAGAAGAACCGGCCCTCCTCGAATGCGGTGTGCCGGACCTTCATCTCCGCCGAGATGGGGCCGCGCTTTGCCCGCATCCGCACCACGCCCCCATCGGCGATGCCGCCCTCGCGCGAAATGACGCGCACGTCCTCCCAGGGCGGAAGCAGCCGCTCCAGCGCGCCGGGGCGCATGTGCCAGCCGAAGACATCCTCGACCGGGAACGGTATCTCGCACTCATGCACGAAGGTTGCCATGCGCCTATCTGCCCCGTTCCTCCCAGGAGATCCCCTCCACCGCCGCGCGCAGCGCCGCCACACCTGCCGCGGCGCCCCGCGGATGGCCGAACACCGCGGAGCCGGCCACCAGCACCGTCGCGCCCGCCGCAACCAGGGCCGGCGCCGTCTTCTCGCTCACGCCGCCATCCACCTCCACCTCCACTTCACCCGGACGGCGCGCCTCGACCAGCGCCCTCGCGCGCGCCACCTTGTCCAGCGATTGCGGGATGAAGGCCTGGCCGCCGAAGCCCGGGTTCACCGTCATGACCAGGATCAGATCGAACCCGTCCAGCACCTCCTCGATGGCGGACAGGGGGGTGGCCGGGTTCAGCGCCACCCCGGCGCGTTTGCCCAGCGAGCGGATCAGCTCCAGGGTGCGGTGGAGGTGCCGCGCCGCCTCGGCGTGTACCGTGATCACGTCCGCCCCGGCCTCGGCGAAGTCGGCGATGTAGCGGTCGGGATCCTCGATCATCAGATGCACGTCGACCGTGCGCTCCGTGACGCCCCGGACCGCGTCGGCGATCAGCGGGCCGATGGTGATGTTCGGCACGAAGCGGCCGTCCATCACGTCCACGTGAATCCACTCCGCACCCGCCTCGTCGACGGTCTTCACCTCCCGGCCCAGCTCGGCGAAGCGGCAGCTAAGCAGCGACGGCGCGATCCTGGCCACTTCAGCCCTCACCTGCGGTCATCCGGTGCACGCCACCCGCCCCGGCCACAACCACCTCGTCGGCCAGTCCCAGAAACAGCCCCGAATCGACGACACCCGCGCGATGCATCAACCGGCTTTCCAGTTCCTGCGGATTCTCGATCCCCCCGGCGAAACCGCAGTCAATGATCAGCAGGCCGTTGTCCGTCGTGTAGACGCCGCCTTCTTCGTCCTTCCGCACCTCCGGATCGGCCCCCAGCGCCTGCAGCCACCTGCAATGGCTGTCGAATTCGAACGGAACGACCTCCACCGGCACGGGGGCACGCTCCCCGAGGCGCCGGACCAGCTTGGCTTCGTCCACGACCACCACAAAGCGATCCGACGCCTGGACCACCATCTTTTCGCGCAGCAGCGCGCCGCCCAGCCCCTTGATGAGGTTGAGTTGCGGATCGACCTCGTCGGCGCCGTCCACGGTGAGATGGAGAGGTGCCAGTTCACCGAGGGTGCCAAGCGGTATCCCCAGTCGGCGTGCAGCTTTCTCCGTGCGGACGGAGGTGGGAACGCCGACCACGTTGGTTAGTTCGCCACTCGCCAGCCGGGCACCGAGGTGCCTGAGGAAACAGGCGGCGGTCGAGCCGGTTCCCAGCCCCAGACGCATACCCGAGACCACGTCCGCGGCCGCTTCACGTCCCGCCTCGCTCTTCAGGTCTTCGACAGCGGTCAGGACCAAGGGCTCGCCGGGGATCCGAGGGTTCTCTTGCCGTTCACGAGGTCAAATCTATGTCGTCGGGATTACAGTCACCAGTTGCGCTCGCGCAGCGGAGATCGGGGGCGGCCCGAAATAGGACGGACAATCCCGAAGCGCCACACCCGGGCGGGTGCCACGGCGCTTGTGGGCGCTTTACTCTTCAGCCGAATTGTCCATCTTCCCACGTCAGCCACTAACAGGGCGCTTCTTCCCGACACACCGGAGAAGGGCGTCCGCAAGGGATAACGAATGCCATGATCATCGTCGCAGCGAAGGACATTACCACAGAGCAGCTGGACCACATCCGGGAGCGGGTGGAGGGGCTGGGTTTTCGCACACACGTCTCCATCGGGGAGAGCCGCACGATCATCGGATGCATCGGGGACGAGGCGCGCCTGGCGCACATTCCCCTGCTCTCCATCCCCGGGGTCGATTCCGTCCACCCCGTGATGCGGCCGTACAAGCTGGCCGCGCGTGATTTCGCCGCCGACAGGACCACCAGGGTGCCGGTGGGCGACCGGCTGTTCGGGGGAAAGGCCTGTCTGGTCGCAGCCGGTCCCTGCTCGGTCGAGGGCGCCGCGATGATGGCCGAGACCGGACGCGCGGTGGCCGGGGAGGGCGCGGCGCTGCTCCGCGGGGGCGCCTTCAAGCCCCGCACCTCGCCGTATTCCTTCGACGGCCTCAAGGAGGATGGCCTGCGCATCCTGACCGAGGTGCGTGCGGAGACCGGTCTTCCCGTGGTGACCGAGGTCCTCGACCCGCGGCACGCCGAGCTGGTGGCGGGATACGTCGACATGCTCCAGATCGGGACCCGGAACATGCAGAACTTCCCCCTGCTCAGGGAGGTCGGACAGCTGCAGCGGCCGGTGCTGTTGAAGCGCGGCATGTCGGCGACGCTCAAGGACCTGCTCCTCGCGGCCGAATACGTCATGAGCCGGGGGAACATGCAGGTGGTTCTGTGCGAGCGGGGGATCCGCACCTTCGGGGCCGAGACGCGCAACACCTTCGATCTTGCCGCGATTCCCTGGCTGAAGATGGAGACCCACCTGCCGGTGATCGCCGACCCGTCCCACGCCGGCGGGCGCCGCGACCTGGTCGCCCCACTGAGCTTCGCGGCCGTGGCCGCCGGGGCGGACGGGCTGATCGTGGAGGTGCACCCGGATCCGGAGGCCGCCATGTCGGACGGCGACCAGTCCCTGACCTTCGACGGATTCGCAGCGCTGATGCGCGACCTTGGCGTCTTCGCCGAGGCCGCGGGACGGACGCTGTAGCCGGCCGCCCCGCGGGTTCCGGGCGTCCGGCGCTCAGGGGTCGCTCGAAGCGCGCGCCACGGCCTCCGCCAGCGCCTTGAACTGCTCCTCCAGCGCCTCGGCCGACGTGCCGCCGCGGACCGCGCGCGACTCGACCGAAGTCGCCGCGTCGAAGATCGCGACCACCTCCGGGCCGAAGTCCGGGTGCACGGCCCGCATCTCCCCGAGCGTAAGGGCGCTGAGTTCGCGGCCCGACGCCTCGGCGGCGCGAACCAGCTCCCCCGCGAGGTCGTGGCTCTCGCGGAACGGCACGCCGCGCCGCACCAGGTGGTCGGCCAGGTCGGTGGCCAGCATCTCGGGGCGCAGCGCGTCGTCGATCCTCTCCCGCACCAGCTCCATGCCCCGCACGGCACCGGTCATCGCGGGCAGCACCACCGACAGGGTGTCGACCGAGTCGAACACCGCCTCCTTGTCCTCCTGCAGGTCCCGGTTGTAGCCCGCGGGCAATCCCTTCAGCACCGTCATCAAGCCGGTCAGGTTGCCCACCAGCCTGCCCGACTTGCCCCGCGTGAGCTCGGCCACGTCCGGGTTTCGCTTCTGCGGCATCAGCGACGACCCCGTCGTGAAGCCGTCCCCGAGCCGAATGAACCCGAATTCGGAGGTCGAGAAGAGGACCAGGTCCTCGGCGAGCTGGGAGAGGTGCACCCCGGTCATGGCGGCCCCGAATACCAGCCGGGCCGCCCAGTCGCGGTCCCCCACCCCGTCCATCGAGTTCTCGGTGACGCGGCTGAAGCCGAGGTCGGCGGCGAGCGCTTCGCGGTCCACCTCGAAGGGACATCCGGCAAGGGCCCCCGAGCCGAGAGGAAGCACGTCGCACTCGCGCAGCACCGCCCGCAGGTGCTTCAGATCCCGGAGCAGGGGCCAGGCGCGCGACAGCAGCCAGTGCGCGGCCGGGACCGGCTGGGCCTGCTGCAGGTGGGTGTAGCCCGGCATCACGATCCCTTCCGTCTCCCGGGCCTTCCCGGCGATGGCCTCGATCAGCGCGACGATCTCCCCGCGGAGCGCCCGGACCGCCTCCTTCCCCCAGAGGCGGAAGCCGGTCACCGCCTGATCGTTGCGGGAGCGCCCCGAGTGGAGCTTCCCTCCCACGGGACCGATCGCCTCGGTCAGCAGGCGCTCGACCACCGTGTGAATATCCTCGTCGGCGAAGGCTTCCGGTCCCGGCGCCTCCTCCAGCATCCTCGCGACCCGGCCCAGTCCGTCGTCGATCTCCGCGGCCTCGGCGGATGACAGAATCCCGGCCCGCTCGAGGCCGCGGGCCCACGCCCGGCTCCCCCGCACGTCCTGCCGCCACAGCCGCCAGTCCACGTCGAGGGAGCGGTTGAGCGCCTCCATCCTCCGGGAGAGCCCTCCCTCGAAACGCCCGCCCCAGAGGGCATGGCCGGATCCTTCCCGCGGAGAGCCCACCGGGTTAGCAGTCGTCCGGCAGTACGGCCGTGAGATGCATCGTCGACCGAATGCGGCAGGGACCTATTCCACGGCCCGCCAGGTCAGTGGTCCGCCGTGGTGACCAGCCGCCGGGGCGCTCCCGCCGGATTGCTCCCCCATCCGTTCGGCCGGGCCGCCTCCCGCGCCGCGAGTTTCTGCGCGGCGATCGCCCTTTGCGGGAGGCTGAACAGTTTGACGAAGCCGGTGGAGTCGGAGTGTTCATACCCTTCCGAGGCGCCGAAGGAGGCGAGATCGAGATCGTAGAGCGACGCCGGAGCCTGACGCTCGACCACCGTGGCCTGACCCTTGAAGAGGCGCATCCGAACGGTCCCGGCGACGTGCTTCATCATCGTGTCGACCATGGCGTCCAGCGCTTCCCGCTCCGGTGTCCACCACAGGCCCTCGTACACCAGATCCGCGTAGCGTGGTGCCAGCGCGTCCTTGAGAGCCAGGCAGCGGCGTGACAGGACAAGTTGCTCCAACTCCTGGAGCGCCGCCAGCAGGATGGTCCCCCCGGGCGTCTCGTACACGCCCCGCGACTTGATTCCCACCACCCGGTCCTCGATCACGTCGGCACGGCCCACCCCATGCTCCGAGCCCATTTCATTGAGCTCCAGGAGGAGGTCCAGGGGAGACAGCGCGCGCCCGTCGATCGCCACCGGGAAGCCGGCCTCGAAGCCGATTTCGATCTCGAGGGGTGCGTCGGGGGCCTCGGCCGGATCACGCGTCCATACGAACACGTCCGCTCCCGCCGCGTTGCCGGGATCCTCCAGTGGCCCGCCCTCGTGACTGATGTGCCAGAGGTTCTCGTCGCGGGAGTAGAGCTTCTCCACGTCGATCCCCTCGAGCGAGATGCCGCGGGCCCGGGCATAGTCCAGCGCGTCCTCCCGCGACCGGATCTCCCACTCCCTCCAGGGCGCGACCACGCGCAGGTCGGGCGCCAGCGCGGCGAACGACACCTCGAAGCGCAGTTGGTCGTTGCCCTTCCCCGTGCATCCGTGCGCCAGCGCGTGGGCCCCGGTCCGCCGGGCGACCTCCACCATCCGGCGAGAAATCAGTGGCCGCGCCATGGCGGTGCCCAGCAGATACTTGCGGCTGTAGACGGCACCTGCCCTCAGCACCGGCAGCGCGTAGTCGGAGACGAACTCCTCCTTGAGATCCTCTCCGAAGAAGCCCGAAGCCCCCGACGCGAAAGCCTTGCCGGCCAGCCTGTCGACCCCGCCTCGCTGTCCCACGTCCGCAGCCATGCAGATGACGTCGGCCCGATAGTTCTCCCGCAGCCACGGGACGATCACCGTGGTGTCGAGGCCTCCTGAATATCCCAGCACGATCTTCATGGAAATCCTGGTCCTGTTCCGCTTCTGCAACTCCCGGCACCGCGCCGGTTGGCGGGCCGGAGCGCAAGGTCCGTACGTCTCCCGCCAAGGCCGTACGGTGTGTTGCCAGAGTCCTTGCGCTCCAGGCCCTCGATGTAGCCGGCTGCTTCGGGAAGCGCCGGTGTTGTAAACGTGAAATGAAAGATAATTCAATTTCCTTGGAATAATATACAGCCCGGTCCCCAGCGTCAAGTGTTTCCCGGCATTGCCTGGTGTCTACAAGACCTGCCGGCCCTCCGGCGAGGTCGTTCGAATCACACTCGACCTGCCCACTCCCCACCCCTTCCTGCCGCCGCTGCGGTCCGGCTCAGGCCTTCCGCGCCAGCTCCCTCAAGGCACGGGCCACCTCCCCGGCGGCATCCGAATCCCTCAGGATGAGAAGGACCGTGTCGTCGCCGGCGATGGTCCCGGCCAGCCCCTCGTACTCCTCCCAGTCGATCCCCGATGCTACCGTCTGCGCGGCGCCGTTCAGGGTCCGGACAATGGCCAGGTTGCCCACCGTCTCAACGGCGACGAAGAGCGTCGGCAGGATGGAGTCCAGCGGCGGCACATGGTCCCACTCTTCGGGGAGCGTGTAGTGCGGCCTGCCGTCGGCCCCGGTCACCTTTACCAGCCGCAGGTCGCGGATGTCGCGTGACAGGGTGGGCTGCGTGACCGGGAATCCCGCTTCGGCGAGAAGCTCGCGCAACGCCTCCTGATGCGGCACCCGGTGCTCACGGATGATCTCCAGAAGCGCACTCTGGCGCAGCCGCTTTCCGCCCGATGTCACCCGGCTCCGTCCCTTCTCATCGACGCATTCAGAAATCGTAGCGCAACCGCAGCAACAGCATCCTGCCGATTTCGGGCGCACCCACGAACTCCCGGTGCATGTTGTTAAGGATGTTGTTCGCGGTCAGCGACACGTGGGCGCCCGGCTGGAAGGGCAGCCGGTAGCCCACCGACGCGTCGACGACCTGATAGCCGTCCACTTCGCCCAGATACACCCCCGAGTTCATCGGGAAGCCCGCATTGAAGCGCACGCGCGCACCGAGCGTATACCCTGCGGACTGGTCGTCGATGGTCAGCCCGAACGAGCCCTTGTGATTCGGGGCGTTCAGCGCGATATCCTGGGATCCCACGCAGCTTTCGTCCTCCTCGAAGTCGAAGCAGTCTTCGCTCTGGAAGGAGTAGTTGCCGTCGAGCTGGACCATGTCGCTCACCAGGAAGCGGGCCGCCAGGTCGGCTCCCCAGTAGCTGATCTCGCCGTAGTTCCTGTACGTCACCAGGAGATCGTGCGAGCCGACACCGTCCGGCTTGATGGTCCCCAGAGGCACGCTGGCGACCTGGGTGACCAGCGCGGCAACCTGCTCCTGTGTGATCAGCCCGCCCTGAATCAGCGGAGCAAGGCGGTTGAGGACAAAAGCCAGCGCACTCTGCGGCTCCAGGAAGACATTGGGGGTGATGGTCCGCAGCGGACCGACGAAGTTCTCGACGTTGGCCGAGTAGACATCCGCGGAAAAGCTGAACCGGTTCGCGATCAGGCCCTTGTATCCGACCTCGTAGGTGTTGTTGATGGTTGGAACCAGCGCCGGGATTTCGGCCAGGGGCGAGGTGACCGGATCGAAGCTGGAGGTCGCCGTATTGAGCATCCCCACGAAGGTGCCGATCTCCGGGTCGGCGGGATGGGCTCCCGGACTCTTTAGCAGAGGGGCGACCAGGCCCAGCACCGGGTCTGCGCCGGCCAGCGCATCGACCAGCGCATCCCAGAGCAGCGCGGCGTTCGCCGGAATCGCGCCCTGCACCACCGGCGTATGCATGCAATAGGACATGAACCCGCCCGGACAGGCCTGGCTGAAGCCGTACCCGGCCTGCGGCACACCCCGCGCCCGAACGGGATACTGAACCCCCAGGGGCGCGAGCGCGCCGCCCAGGATGTCCCGGTTGGCAACGATGTCGAGGAAGAGGTTCGTGCTGGTGGGCGTGGCAAAGGCCCGGTTGTAGGTCAGCCGGAAGGACTGCGCCTCGGCCGGAGAGAAGACCAGCGCCGCGCGCGGCGAAATGTTGGGATCCGTCAGACGGCTGTGGTCGTCCACGCGGATCGCGGTGACCAGATCGAGGTTGTCCAGGATGGAGGTCTCCGAATGCAGATAGGCGCCGACCTCGGAGATGATGTCGTCGTCCTCGTTGGCGCCGAAGATCGTGCCGCCGCTCTTCGGCTCGGTGCGCTGCCAGTCGACTCCGTAGGTGAAGCTCTGGCGCGATCCCAGATCGAAGCCGTACTGGAACTGGAAGGCCATGGTCGTGGACTGGTCGACCACCGGGTCGCCCGTGCGCAGGCCGAAGGTGCCTTCCCCGGAGTCGGTGCCGCCCACATCCGACCCGGAGTTCGTGAGGTTGAGGAAGGCCTGGGCGAACAGCCGGCCCTTGGAGAACCGGGACTGGAGGTAGTTGTACCCCCAGTTCTTCACCTGGAAGGCACCGATGCCGGTCATCTCGACGCCGGTGAGAAGGGTGGACATTCCGCCGTTCAGCACGAGGTCCGCGTCACCGGCGAAGCGAAAATCGAGGCGGGCGTCGGCGGAATACCGCTGGGCCAGATTGTCGCGCATGCAGATGGCACACCCGGCTTCGCGAGCCTTCGCTTCCTCCGAATCGTCGTACTCCCAGTCGTTGCCCCGCATGTACTGTGCCGAGACCTTGAAGCCGAAGTTCTCGCTGGGGGCATGGGCCGTGCGGAACTGCCCGTGGAAGAGCGACCGCTCACCGCCCGCCAGCGAGATGCTGCTCCCCTGTCTGTCGAGCGGCGACGAGGTGATCAGGTGCATGACGCCGTTCGACGCGTTGGGCCCGTAGAGCGCCGCGCCGGGACCGAGGGACACCTCGATGCGGTCGAGATCGAGGTCGTTGGTCGGGAACATGTTGTATGCGTTGAACCGGAGCGACGGGATGCGCGCATAGCGGTTGTCGATGATCGCGAGCAGCGCGCCCGAGAACACGTTGTTGAATCCGCGCGATACGACCGTTCCCTGGTTGATGCCGGTCTGGGCCGCGTCGACTCCCGGCAGGGCTCTGACATGATCGGCCACGGTGGTGGCGGTCGTCCGGGCCACCTGCTCCGCGGACACGGTGGAGATCGAGGCGGGGGCCTCCAGCGTCTTCTCCTGGCGGCGCGAGGCGGTGACGACCACCGGATTGAGGGCGAGAGCCTGGGAGCTGAGCGAGATCATCACCTCCGTCTCGTCGCCGGCGTTGACCGCGACGCCGTCAATCCGCTTCGTTGCGTAGCCGATAAGCGACACCACCAGCGAATAGGTTCCCGGTTCGACCGTTATACTGAACCGTCCCTGCGCATTCGTGCCCTGTGTGATGTCCTGCCCGAGGACCGCGACCGCGGCGCCCGGGAGCGGTCCCGCCGACTCGATATCGACGACCCTCCCGGTGATTGTTCCCTGCTGCCCCTGCGCCGGTACGGATGAGAGGAGCGCGAAGGCGAACGACAGTAACGCGGCAAACCTTGATCCTGAGCGCATGGGACTCCATCCTCGCGAGTGGGTGAGCGCCGCCCTTCGATCGGGGAGGCTTTGACTGGTGACTATAATAGGCATTCCGATTCGGTGAACGCAACGACTGATTCGTCGGCAGCCGACCCATGAACGCTTCCCTGACGGCGAAGGATTTTGTCTCCGCGCGAAGGCGGGTCGATGCGGTCGTGCATCGCACCCCGCTGCTGTCGTTCCGGACGCTGGGGCGCAACTCGGGAACGGCTCCGGTCCTCAAGTGCGAGAACCTGCAGAAGACGGGGTCGTTCAAGGTGCGCGGAGCGCTGAACGCGATCGCGTCGCTGGGGCCGGCCGAGCGCGCCCGGGGCGTGGTTACCGTCTCCGCGGGAAACCATGCCCAGGCCGTGGCGTGGGCGGCCGGAAGGGTGGGTGCGCGGGCGGTGGTCGTCATGCCCCAACGCGCGGCGCGCTCCAAGGCTGCCGCGGCGGCGGGCTACGGGGCCGAAGTGGTTCTGCACGGGGACGCTGCGGACGCGTTTGCCGAGGCCTACCGCCGTGCCGACGCCGACGGGCTCGTCTTCCTCCATCCCTTCGACGCGCCGGAGGTCATAGCGGGGCACGGGTCGACCGGTTTCGAGATCGCCGACGACGTGCCGGGCCCGGGCGTGATCGTGGTCCCGGTCGGGGGCGGCGGGCAGATCGCCGGGATCGCGGGCGCTCTGGCCTGTGCCGGGCGGCTTGCCGGCAGATCCCGACTGCGCATCCTCGGGGTCGAGCCGGTGGGGGCCTCGGCGATGCGGCGGAGCCTCGACGAAGGGCGTGCCGTCCGGCTCGACCGCACCGACACCATCGCCGACGGGCTCGCGTCTCCGATGGCCGGGAGGCTCACCTACCGGTATGTGGCCGATCACGTGGAGGATGTGGTGCTGGTCTCCGATGAGGAGATGCTTGCGGCGATGAGGCTGCTCGCCACCCGCGCCAAGCTCGTCGCCGAGCCCGCGGGGGCGGCGGCGGTAGCGGCGCTGATGTGCGGCCGCGTTCCCGTTGGGGCGGGTGAGACCGTCGTGGCTGTGGTGACCGGGGGGAATGTGGACGGCGAGGTGATGGTGCGCGCACTCCGGGAAGGGATGCCGTGGCCCTGATCCGGATCGAGGGCGCCGAGAAGCGCTACGGCTCGGCGGTGGCGCTGGACGGGGTCTCGCTGCGCGTCGAAGCGGGCGACTGCCTGGGCCTCGTCGGCGAGAGCGGCTCCGGCAAGACGACCCTCCTGCGCTCGATCAACAGGCTTACCGACCTGGATGCCGGGCGGGTGCTGGTCCGAGGGGAGTCCGTTGACACCCTCGACCCGGTCTCCCTGCGCCGCTCCATCGGGTATGTGCAGCAGGACGGCGGCCTGATCCCGCACTGGACGTGCCTGGCGAACGCCTCGCTGGTTCCGCGCCTCCTCGGACGGGAGGACGCCACGGGGCACGGCCGGCGCAGCCTGGAAGCCGTCGGCATGGATCCGCACACATTCGCGGACCGCTATCCGCGCGAACTCTCCGGGGGTCAGCGACAGCGGGTGGCCATCGCCCGCGCAATCGCGGCCGGTCCCGACATCCTTCTGATGGACGAGCCCTTCGGGGCCCTCGACGCCATCACCCGCAGCGAGGCGCAGAAGGCGTTCATCGCGCTGCGCAAGTCGGAGGGCGTGACCGCGGTCTTCGTGACTCACGACCTCGGAGAGGCGGTCCTGGTGGCCACCCACATCGCAGTGATGCGGGCGGGCGGAGTCGCACTCGAGGCTCCCGCGCGGGAACTCGCCGACAGCGCCACCGGTTACGCCGCCGAGCTCCTCGAGAAGTCGGGGGTGGCATTGTGACCGCGGTCCACAGGTCGGGACTCTTCCTGCTGGCAGCGCTGTTCCTCCCGGTGCCCGGGTCGACGCAGGCACAGGACCCGCAACGTCCCATCGTCGTCGCCTCGAAGGCGTTCGCGGAGTCCTACCTGCTCGCGGAGGTCTTCGCCCAGGTCCTCGAGGCCGACGGCCACGCGGTGGACCGGCGTCCGGGACTCGGAACGACTGAAATCCTGATGCAGGCGATCGTCGGTGGCGATGTCGATGTCTACCCCGAGTATACGGGTACCGGGCTGGCGGCGGTTCTGGGGGAAACGGCCACCGGGGGCTCCGTCCAGGTCTTCAACCGGGTCAGCGAGGCGTTCGAGACGCGCTGGGGGCTGCACTGGCTCCCGCCGCTGGGCTTCGAGAACACCTACGCGATGGCCATGCGCCGCGAGGTCGCGGACTCCCTCGGCATCCGCACGCTCTCCGGACTCGCGGCGATCGCACCGGGGCTTACGGGTGGGTTCTCCCCGGACTTCATCGGCCGGGCCGACGGGCTGGACGGACTTGCGGCCACCTACGGGATCGATTTCCGCGAGACGCGCAGCCTCCTGCAGGCGGTCAAGTACCAGGCGCTCGAGGAGCACGAGGTGGACGTGATCGACGCCTATTCCACCGACGGCGCCATCTCGCGCTACGACCTCGCGGTGCTTGCCGATGACCTCGGCTTCTTTCCGCCCTACGACGCCGCGGCACTTCTCGGCCGGACCTTCCGCGAGGAGCGCCCGGAGGCGGTGCTCGCCCTGAACCGGCTTTCGGGAAGGATCGGTGTCGACGCGGTGCGGCGCGCCAACGAGCGCATCGAGGTCTATGGCATGCCCATCGCGGAGGCCGCGGCGTCGTTGCTGGCGGAGATCGGGCTGGGCACCGGGTCACCGGGGCCGGAGCTGGACGCCGGCGGCACGCGCAGCCGGGGAGAAGGCGCGCCGGTGCTTCTGACGCTGCCACGGTACATGTGGGAGAACCGGGGCGACCTCGGCCGTCAGGTCACCCGCCACCTCCTTCTGGTCCTCGCCTCCCTCGGAGCGGCGATCCTGGTGGCGCTTCCGGCAGGGGTCGTCCTGGAGCGGCGGCGGGCGCTGGCCGGTTCCGCCCTGCGGGTCGCCGGGGTGCTCCAGACCATCCCGAGCATCGCGCTCCTCGCCTTCATGATCCCCGTGCTCGGGATCGGCGTGGCCCCGGCGGTGGCGGCGCTCTTCCTGTACTCGCTCCTCCCGATCCTGCGCAACACCTACACGGGGATCATCGAGGCGGCGCCGGAGGCCGTGGGGGCGGGGCGCGCGCTCGGAATGACCGAGTGGCAGCTGCTGCACCGCATCCGGCTCCCGCTGGCCGCGCCGGTGATCATGGCGGGGGTGCGGACGGCGGCGGTGATCAACGTGGGTACCGCGACCCTGGCGGCCTTCATCGGCGCGGGCGGACTGGGCGACCCCATCGTGGCGGGGCTCTCGCTCACCGATCCGGTCATGATCCTCTCGGGAGCCGTTCCCGCCGCCGGCCTCGCGCTGGTGGTGGACTGGGGGCTGGCCGGAGCCGAGGCCGTGGTCCGCCCCAAGGGGGTGGCGGAGGGGCGGAGGTAGCCCCAGGTTCACTGTCGCCCGAACCGGCATTGACCCGGTCGCGCGGCTTTTCGGGAGCGGGAACACGCCCCTCCCGGGGCTCGCGCAAACCCGTCCACGGACCGTTGAGGGGAGGAACCGCACTGGTGAGTCTGTTGCGCCGCTACCTCTTGCCCGGTTTCATCTTCCAGTCGGTGGTGATCGCCGGCGGATACGGAACCGGACGGGAACTGGTCGAGTTCTTCCTGTCGCGCGGGCCGCTTGGAGGGCTGCTGGCCATGGCCCTCTCGACGGCCCTCTTCAGCGCGGTGTGCGTCGTGAGCTACGAGTTCGCGCGAGTATTCCGGGCGTTCGAATACAGGAGCTTCTTCCAGCGGCTGCTGGGACCGGGATGGGTCGCCTTCGAGGTCCTCTACGTTGCGCTGATGATGATCGTGCTCGCCGTGATCGCCGCCGCCGCCGGTTCCATCCTCGAAGAGACCTTCGGCTTCCACTACCTCGTGGGGGTGGTCGGAATCATGACGGCGGTGGGCGTCCTCGTCTTCGGCGGAAACCGGATCATCGAACGGGTGCTGACCGGTTGGTCGGCGGTCCTGTACCTGGTCTACCTGATCTTCTTCGTCTGGTGCCTGGCAAGCTTCAGCCCCGCCATCCGGAGCGCGCTGGCGAGCGGCGCCATCGATGGCAGCTGGATCCGCAGCGGTTTCGAATACGTGGGCTACAACCTCGGCGTGCTGCCCGCCGTGCTGATCACCATCCGGCACGCCCGCAGCCGCAGGGACACGCTCGTTTCAGGGCTGCTGTCCGGTCCCATCGGGATGATCCCGGCCTTTCTCTTCTTCGTCGCGATCGCGGGACAGTATCCCGGAATCGTCGACGAGACCGTTCCGGCGAATCACATGCTGGAGCTGCTCGGTTCGCGCACCTTCCAGATCGTCTTCCAGGTCATGCTCTTCGGCACCCTGGCCGAGACCGGCGCGGGACTGCTGCACGCGGTAAACGAACGGATCGCCCGGCGCTACGAAGAGAGAGGCGGGGAGTTGCCGCCGCTTGCCCGGGTGACGGCCGCGGTGGGCATGCTGGCGCTCGGCGCGGCGATTGCCCAGTTCGGGCTGATCCCGCTGATCGGTGCCGGCTACCGCTACATCTCGTACGGGTACCTCGCCGTCTTTGTGCTGCCTGTCATGACCTGGGGAATCGTCCTCATCCGGAGGCGCCGCGCCGCAGACGGTTGATCGCGGCAATCCCCGCTGCCGGACCGAGCGCCAGGACGGCGAACGCCCAGCGCCACCCCACCCCTTCGGCGACCCACGGGATCCCCTGCACCGTCACCGACGCCAACAGGAACCCCGCGCACGTCTGGAGGGTCAGGGCGGTGCCGGCGGCCTCCGGCGGCGCGAGTTCGGTCACGAGCGCGCTGAACTGCGCCGAGTCCGCCACCACGAAAAACCCCCACACCAGGGTGACCGCCACGACGAGCGGAAACATCTGCCCGAAGAGGAGACCGATCGCCAGGCAGCAGAGACCGCTCGCGGCCATCGCCCGGTTGACGAGCCGCTCCCGCCCGATCCGGTCGGCCGCCCACCCGCCCCACAGGCACCCCAACCCCCCCGCCGCGAGCGCGCCGAAGCTGGCCAGCTCGACGTAGCCGCCCCCCCGTCCCGCCGCCTCGCTCGACGCGGCCAGGAAGGCCGGCACCCACGCCCACATTGCGTACAGCTCCCACATGTGGCCCAGGTACCCGGCCGTGGCGAGCCGGGTCTCGCGGTGGCGGACCACGCGCGCGGCTAGTCCCCACGAGAACGGGCCCCGCCTGAACGGGTAGGGCCCGTCGCGGTAGAGGAGCAGCACGAGGAGGCCCGCGGCCAGCGCCCCCGCGGATGCGCCCAGGATCACCTGCTCCGGGCCCGCGTCCGGCAGCGCCTTGAGCAGGTACGGCGTGGCCTTCCCCACGGTAAGCGCACCCACGATCGTCCCGATGGCGAGCCCGCGCGCCGAGCGGAACCAGGTGGCGGCCATCTTCATCGCCGGAGGGTAGACGCCCGCGAGCAGGAAGCCGGTGGCGAAGCGCAGCGCCACCGCCTCGCCGAAGCCGGGGGCCGCCAGCACGCCGGCATTCGCGAGCGCCGCAAGCGCCGCGGCCGCCGCGAAGTACACCCGCGAACGGAGGATGTCGGCCAGGTTCAGGATCGCCGCCACCGCCGTCCCAGCCACGAATCCGAGGTTGACTGCGGTGGCCAGCCACCCCGCCCCCGCGGCCGAAAGATCCCAGCGTGCCGCGAGGTCGTGCGACACCGCCGTCGCCGTGAACCACAGCGACATCCCCAGGAGCTCGGCCGCGCCGAGCAGGGCGAGGATCCACCAGCGCCGCGACGCGGGACCTCGCGACTCGTGCCCCCGCGACGGGGCGGGGCGGCGGCTCACCCTGGATCGCCGGCGCACTTCGGCGCGGCGGCGGGGTGCTCACCGACCCGGGATCGGCTCGCGCGGGGGCGGAGTGCGGAGTGTGCGGCGACGGTGCCCGCCGTCGTCAGGGCTTCGCCTCCAACATCTCCGAGCCGTCCTTGACGACGCGAAATCCCTCACGCCGAAGGAGCAGGAACACCTCGTTGCCGGGCTCGATGTCACACGCCGACAGCGCCTCGCGGAGGCGTCCGATCTCCGGCCCGTTCGGGTCGTAGGACCGCCAGATCACCGACGCATCGTGCACCCCGGGCGGATGCTCGAAGGGAATCTTCACCGAGCCGTCCAGCCCCACTCCCAGATGCTGGGCGATCGCGGGGGAGATCTTCTGGCTGTTGCCCTTGAGGTGGTGCTCTCCCACCGTGAAGCGCAGGGCCGGCGTCCCGTCGGTCGTCCACGCCACGTCCCGGGCATCGTCAAGCTTCTGCCGCGGGGCAGACGGCGCCGTCGCAACGCGCACGTGATCGCCGACGATCTCGAACTTCCGCGTCCCGAGATAGTTCCGCACCGTGGCGGGGAGGACGTCGAACTGCCTGGGGATCTGCCGCACAAGCTCGTCGATCCGGGCCTGTCCGCCCCCTTCCTCGATCCGCTTCACCAGGGCGTCCACGACACCACCGTACGGCTCGTCGGTCCACTCCTGCAGACCCCACTTGTCCTTGGTGAAGCGAACAAACAACGGGTCGGAGGACAGCAGGCTGGACAGCGACGAATTGTCGCGGAGCCCGGATTCCCGGGCGATGGTCTGTCTGTCGCACGGGTCTCCCGTTCGTTCCAGGGCCAGGAAGACGCGCGCCCGGCGCGTGTCCCGCAGCACCAGGTGCCCCTGGAGGCGGACCAGACCGGCGTTGCGCACCAGCGACTCCCACTCCGGAGCGCGCTGCGCCCCGATCGTCTCGCGCAGCGCCTCTTCGTCGACCACTCCCGCCGGGTTCGCCAGATCGGGCGCGCATTGCCGCGCCTTCAGGATGAACTCGCGGAAGGTCGCATTGCCCACGACGCCGTCGAGGTACTCGTACTTCCCGGCGGCCATGACCGCGACCTCCGCAGCTTCCCGCCACCTGGGCGCGGCGTCGCCCACGAACAGGCCCAGCACCTTCTGGAACTTCCACGGGGGCGCCGCCTGGCCCACCGCGCGCGTCAGCCACTGCGCCGCCCTCTCGATCACATCACCGATTCGGCGGTCCACAACCCAGCGCAGGCGAACCTCGAGCTGTCGCGCCCTCTCGCGACTGACGCCGAATCGGTCCCCGAGCGCCGCCAGCCTCGCGGGTGTCCTCGCATAGGTCCGTTCGCTGGCGATCAGACTCCGTCTCTCGTCCAGGTCGTCGAGAACCGAGCTGAACTCGGACCCGATCTGCACATCGGAGCGCAACGCTTCGGCCGCGTCGGCGAAGGTGATGTCGCCAGCCACGTCAGCCAGTCCGCTCTGATCCAGCAGACCCTCGAAGTCAAGCCTGGCCAGATCGGCCAGACTCTCTGCGCCGTGAAAGAAGACGGCACAGGCAAGCACGCGGTCGAGCGCTTCCCGATAGGTTGGAGATTCGATCAATCTGGTCGGCGAGTTGAATTTCTCAAACAGGAAAGTATAAAATACAAGATCGTTGACATTCGCACAACCTCAACCATTGCGCCGCACGGCACGGGCGCCTTGCCAGAGGCGGCGACCGTTCCTACCGTCCGTGCCATGAGTCAACGCACAGCCACCCGTACCCACACTTTCACCGAGTCGGTCATCCGCGACATGACCCGGGTTGCTCGGCGGCACGACGCCATCAACCTGGCGCAGGGCTTCCCCGATTTTCCGGCCCCGCAACTGCTGAAGGACGCCGCCTGCCGGGCCATCCGGCAAGACGCCAATCAATACGCGATCACCTGGGGGGCTCCGGCGCTCCGCTCCGCTCTGGCTCGCAGGTATCATCAATGGTATGGCCTCGCAGTCGACCCGGACAGTGACATCACGGTGACCTGCGGCGCCACCGAGGCCATGGCGGCGGTGATGCTCGCGGTGGTCGACCCGGGTGAAGAGGTGATCGTGCTGGAGCCATTCTACGAAAACTACGGCCCGGACGCGATCCTTTGCGAC
This sequence comes from Longimicrobiales bacterium, assembly GCA_965116645.1. Classification (GTDB taxonomy): domain Bacteria; phylum Gemmatimonadota; class Gemmatimonadetes; order Longimicrobiales; family Gaopeijiaceae; genus Bin94. The sequence goes on from OZ220702.1 coordinate 2,020,493, forward strand.
GCTTCCCCGGTCTTCCTGTCCCTTGCTCCCCCCGGTTTTCGTCTCGATCCCGGCCGGCTGCGCTCCGCGGTTACCCGACGCACCCGCGCCATCGTGATCAATACGCCCAACAATCCCACGGGACGCGTCTTCGACCCGGACGAGATGTCCGCCGTCGCGGAACTCTGCATCGAACATGACCTGCTCGCCATCACCGACGAGATCTACGAGCACATCGTCTACGCGGGCCGGCACATCCCGCTGGCCGGAATGCCGGGCATGCGCGAGCGGACGATCGTCGTTTCGGGGCTGTCCAAGACCTTCAGCATCACCGGATGGCGCATCGGCACTATCGTCGCACCACCCGCCCTCACCTCGGCCATACGCAAGGTTCACGATTTCCTCACCGTCGGTGCGCCCGCCCCGCTCCAGGAGGCCTGCGCGGTGGGCCTCGATTCGCTGGGTCAGGACTATTACGACGGCATCGCGCGAGACTACCGCCGCCGCCGCGACATCCTCCATCGTGGCCTGCGGGATGCGGGCTTCGCCTGCACCCCTCCGGAGGGAGCCTACTACATCATGGCGGACTTTTCGGCGCTCAGCGGCCTGGACGACACGGCCTTCGCCACCTTCATGGCCAGGGAGTGCGGCGTGGCGCCCGTCCCCGGGTCCTCCTTCTTCAGCCGGCCCGAGCGGGGCGCGAAGCTGGTCAGGTTCGCCTTCTGCAAGCAGGCCGAAACCCTGGAGCGCGCGGTCGGGCGCCTCCGTTCCTTCTTCGCCTAGCAGCAGCCCGTGGACAGAATCCCCCCGGCATTCGAGCGGCGATGCATCCGGGCCAGGCGCTTCGCCCCGCTTTCCGAAAACGTAAAGACAGCTTTACATTATGTCATGTTCAGTATACATATGACGCCTCGAGGGCTGCGCTCTGCGTTGCTCCTCAGCCCAATAGCGTTGCTATTGGCCCCTCGTCACGCCTTGCCGGCCCGGCGCCTCGCCGCTCTCGGTGCCCACGGGGCCCTATCCACGGACTGCTAGCAGTCCATGGCCGCCTTCCGCGTCTCCCGCATCCCGCCCACGGTGGCCCGTCGCGGGGCGCTGGCCGCAGGGATTCTCGCCCTCCTGGCGGCCCTCTTCGTGGGTGTGGGGATCCTCCTCCCCGGGACCGTCGAAGTGGCGCGCTCGGTCGAGATCGCGGCCCCGCCCGAGGACATCTTTCCCTTCCTCGACGACCTGGACGCCTGGACGGAGTGGACGCCCTGGGGCGACGTGGCGTCACGCCTGGAGGGCCCGCCCACAGGGCCGGGTGCCCGCCGCGTGTGGGACGATCCCGGGATCGGCTCCGGCTCCCTCACCATCGCCGCCTCGCGACCGCCGCACTCGGTGGACTACGTCGTCGAGGTCGAAGGTGGAGCGATCCGCTTCGAGGGCACGATCACGGTGGAAACACGCGACGGGGGATCGCTCGTAACCTGGACCGAGCGCGCCGACCTCGGTTGGAACCCGCTGCTCGGCTGGACGGCGCTGAATATGGAGGAGTCGCAGGGAAGGCAGCTTCAGGAGAGCCTGGAACGCCTGAGGGAGCGGGTCCGGACCGGACAGCCGGGCGGTCCTACAACCTCTCCAGAGCCAGCTTGATCAGTTCGTCGTTGGAGCGGGTCTGCCGCATGACCCGCTGGAGTTCGTCCATGGCCTCGGCGGGGTGCTGGTCCGAAAGCTGCCGCCGCATCGCGCGGGACAGCCGGAGCGCCTCGGGGGACAGGAGCAGCTCCTCCTTCCGGGTCGCCGACGCCCTCAGGTCGATCGCAGGATAGATCCGCCGGTCTGCAAGCTCGCGGCTAAGCACCAGTTCGCTGTTGCCGGTCCCCTTGAACTCCTCGAAGATCACCTGGTCCATCCTGGATCCGGTGTCCACCAGCGCGGTGGCGATGATCGTCAGTGATCCCCCGCCCTGCTCCTCCTTGATGAGCCGCGCGCTGCCGAGAAAGCGCTTCGGCTTCTCGAGCGAGCTGGCGTCCAGGCCCCCGGACAGGGTCCGGCCGCTGCCCTCCTCGATCGTGTTGTGCGCGCGGGCAAGCCTTGTGATCGAGTCGAGGATGATGACCACATGCTTCCCCGCCTCAACCCTCCGGCGGCATCGCTCGAGCGTCATCTCGGCAACCTGGCAATGGCGCTCCGCGGTAAGATCGAAGGTCGACGAAATGACCTCGCCGAACCCGCACGACTCCATCTCGGTGACTTCCTCGGGGCGCTCGTCGACCAGGAGGATCATCAACTCGCACTCGGGGTGGTTCGTGGCGACCCCCTCCGCGATCGCCTGCAGGATGGTCGTCTTTCCGGCCTTGGCGGGGGCCACGATCATCGCCCTCTGCCCCTTGCCCAGCGGACAGAAGAGATCGATCACCCGGTTGGTCAGATCCGGCTCTCCGGCAAACACCCGGCCGCACTCCAGCTTGAGCTGGTGCCGGGGATGCACCGCGCTCAGGCGGTTGAAGTCGGGGCGGTTCGCAGCGCTGGCCGGCGACTGGCCGTTGACGAGATCGAGGTAGCGGAGCGGCGGGCTCTTGCCATTGCGGGGACGGCGACCGACGATCCCCGCGAGTTCATCGCCGGTCCGCAGGCCGAATCGGTGGATGAGCCGCGCTCCGACGTAGATGTCGTCCTTGCTGGAGACATAGCCCGCGTGAGGCTGCCGAATGAAGCCCGATCCGCTGGCCAGCACCTCCAGGATTCCCAGCGGCTCTCCGGGTTCGCGGCCCTCCTCGCCTCCGGGAGGGCCCTGGCGATGCGGAGGTGGACCGCCGCGTCCGCGTCCTCGGCGGCCGCGCCGCCGGTTTGCCGGAGGTCCCCCTTCTCCCGCTGAAGTATTCTGCTGCTGCGAAGACGTGTTCGGCTCCGCAACCGCCTCCGGCACGTCGGGCGCCTGCCAGGCCCCGCCGCGCATCCCGGCCGGCTGATCGCCAGCCCTCTCTGCCCGCGAGCCGGGCAAGTCCAGATCGCTCACGATGGTCCCACCTTACTGGAAGCGTGCCGGGTCCTGCGGCGCAGGCAGCACGCCTCTTGACGAATGGAGCAAGGGGAGAATGCGCGCACCTGCACGACCGTCACCCCTGGGAATCGCGCCGGGCAGGTGCTTCGCAATCCGAAGTCCAATGAAACGCCTCCACAGGCAATCCGTGCCTGGAGTCGTTGCCCGACACCGTGAAAACAAGATTCAACGCCTGACGCCTCTCCGCAAGGCCCAGCCCGCTTCAGACGCGGGCGACTACCTTGTGAACGGCCGCCTCGACACCCCATTGTTGGACCCGCGAGCAGCCCGGAACGACAGGAGGGGCAGGCAGGATGACCGGAACCGGCAAGGCGCCCGGATCCCGCTCGGGGACCTGGGCCAGGATCCTTTTGACGGCATCCCCCTTTGTGCTGCTCCTGGCGCTGTTCCTGATCCACAGGTGGCTTTCCTGAGCACCCGAAACGGTAAAGCCGGCCGTCCTCAAACCTTGGCGGGGGTGTGGCGGTTTCCGGACAGCGGGAGCGGGCCTTCGGCACCCCTTCCCTGCTAATCCCTTGCACGACAAGAAATTGCCTCGCCGCGCGCGCATGGCACGATCGGTGCGTGTCCGTGAGTGCATGATTCTACCCGCACAGGAGAATGATGATGAAGAAACCGACCATGATACTGGCCGCGGCGGCGGCGCTCACGGGCGCCGCGCCAGGGGCTGCACAGGTATACGAACATGTTGGGGGCGGCATCGGGCTCACGGCGAACCACTATCCCGAACCGGGCTACGGATTCGGTTTCGGACTCGCCCGTCCTGCCGGCGGAATCGGGCTCAAGGCAGGGGTCGGCGTCTCGTTCGGATTCGGAATCGGATTCGGCTCCAGCGATTACGGCTACGGAGACTACGGCTACGGGGGTTACCTGTACAACTCCCACCCGTTCGTGCTCCGGCCCCACTGCTGGGACTACCTCTGGTTCGGACCGTTCCGGTATTGCGATCCGTACTATCGCCATGGATGGTTCGATCCCTGGTGGGAACCGGTCGTCTTCGTCCCTTCCCCGCGGTTTCACTTCGGCTGGTACGCCTACGGGTGGCATTCGCCGTTCCGGCATGACCCCTGGTACGACCATTGGGCGTACGGGGGATGGGATCCCTATTGGGGAGGCCATCGCGGATACCGGACCGTCTACTACGGCAGGGGCTACGCCTCCGACAGGGGCTACGCCTATGACAGGGGCTACGCCCAGCCACGGACGGTCGCAAGCCGGTCCCCGCTCTTCGGACCCCGCTACAAGGAAGATCCCCGCCCCCACGTCTACGTGAGCGACAACGGACCCGAGCGCCCGGTTTCCAAGGCGGTTCCCCGTGGGGACCGGAGTGCCCGGCCCTCGCACACGGCCGATGTGGTGGATCCGACCGCCGGCCGTGGCGGCCGGGGCTCCCGCGCCGAGCCGACAACCAGGACCGCGCGTCCGCGGGTGCGCGAAAGGCCGGAAATCGCAGGTGCGCGCCCTTCCACGCCGGCTCGGCCATCGGCACAGCCACGGACGCGATCCGGCGGGCTCGTGGTCACCCCGGGCTCGGCGGTGCGGACCTCCCGGCCGGAAACGAGGGGGGAAGACCCCCGCACGGATTCTCGGCCACGGAGCAGCCGCCCGGTGGTGACGCAGGCACCGACGCGCCGCGCGACCCCCTCGGCCGGCCGTGTGGCCCCGACAGCGGGCCGTTCGATCCCGCAGACCCGCCGCGCGACACCGCCGAAGGTGCGCACCCGGCCCGATGTGAGCCGGACCGGCCGAGTCACCCCCACCCGTCGTTCCACGCCCACGAAGGCACGACCGGCGCCCAAGAGGACGGGTTCGAAGGCGCCCAAGGTACGGTCGGCACCTTCGCGCACACGCTCGACGCCTCCGAAGGCCAGCTCCGCACCGCCGCGGCGCTCGCCCCCCAAGTCGTCTCCACCCAGGCGGACGCCTCCGCGGCGCGGCAACTAGCGCGGGCGCCTGAGCGCCGAACCCGGCCTCCCGTCCGGGGTGACGGCCTGCGCGGTCCGGCGCGGGCGTCACTCCGGGCCGGGGGCCGTGACCTTCGGGCTACTCGTGGATGGTCTCCGCGTTGCGCCGAGGGCGGCGAGGCGCCGGTCGGCGGGCTCCCGGGGCACCCCGTCCTTGATCAGCGACCTGAGCGGACTGGACCCCATCCAGTAGCACAGTTGCAGGGGGTCTTCGACGCCCCAGAGTGCCAGGTCCGCGCGCTTTCCCGGCTCCAGGGTGCCGCGATCGGCCTCCAGCCCGAGCACGCTCGACGCCGCGGAGGTGAACCCCAGCAGGGCCTCCTCGGGAGTGAGTCCGAACCGGATGCAGGCAAGGTTCAGGATCATGCCCACATTGGTGATGGGCGACGATCCCGGGTTGGCGTCGGTGGCCAGCGCCATCGTCACCCCGGCCCGCCTCAGGGCCTGGACGGGGGGGCTGCGCTCCGCCCGCAGGGTGTAGGCCGCGCCGGGAAGAAGGACCGCGCACACACCCGTGGACGCCATGGCGCGCACGCCGTCACCGGACAGGTACTCGAGGTGGTCGGCGGAGCGGGCCCCGACAGCCGCCGCGAGGGCACCCCCATCCAGGTCGGAAAGCTGGTCGGCGTGGAGGCGGCCGTGCAGCCCGGCGGCGATTCCGGCTTCCAGGACGGCCCGTGCCTCGGCGGGGGTGAACGCGATGTCCTCGCAGAAGGCGTCGATCGCCGTTGCGTGGCCCTGCTGCAGGGCCGCGGGGAGGATCTCGTCCAGAATGAGCCGGAGGTAGTCGCCGCGGCGTCCCGCGTACTCGGGCGGGATGGCGTGGGCGGCCAGCAGCGTGGGTGAGGTGTCGGCCGGGATGTGGCGCGGGAGGGCTGCCGCCACATCGAGCATGCGCAGCTCCGTTTCCAGGTCGAGGCCGTATCCGGACTTGACCTCGATGGTCGTGACGCCCCAGCCGGCCAGCTCTCTTCCCCGGGCGGCGGCCCGACGGGTCAGCTCCTCGGTGGAGGCCCGGCGGGTGGCACGCACGGTCGACATGATGCCGCCCCCGGCGCGCGCAATGTCCGCGTAGGACTGGCCGTGCAGGCGGCGGCGGAAATCGCCGCTGCGATCCCCGCCGAAGACGATGTGCGTGTGGCAGTCGATGAACCCGGGGGTCATCCAGGCACCCCCGCAGGGGATGACCTCGGCGGCACTCGTCCGCTGCCGGGGAGAGAGGTCGGCCTCCTTCCCCATCCAGGCGATGCGGCCGCCCGCGCTCGCGATGGCACCGTCACGAATGACGCCGAGCGACCGGTCGGCCATCGTCGCCAGCTGAACCCCGGTCCAGAGGCGGTCCCACCCGGCTTCGGGCATCATCCCTTTGTCCCCCTTGCCTGTTGTTCCCGGACGGAGCGCCGTGCCAACGCGCCGACGCGCCTTGCCCGGTGCTCACGCGGGCCTGTCCGCGGGTTGCTAGATTGATGCACCGATCCGCTCGCCAACGCAATCCTGCCGCGAGGATGAAGTGCCGCCACCGCCCGCCTTCCGCTTCGAAGCACTCCTGGTCGGCGACAGGTGGGAGCCCGATGTGCGGATGGAAGTCGACGCGGCCGGCCGGATCGCGTCGCTGTCCGCCGGGAGCCCGGACGCCGCCTGCGAGCAGGTTTGCGGTTGGACGGTGCCCGGAGTCCCGAACCTGCACAGCCACGCCTTCCAGCGCGCCCTCGCCGGCCTGGCCGAGGCGGACGGGCCGGACTCCTTCTGGAGCTGGCGAGAGGTCATGTACCGGCTCGCGGCGCTGCCCGGCCCGGAAGAGGTGGAGGCGATCGCGCTGCAGCTGTATGTCGAGCTGCTCAAGGCAGGTTTCACCTGCATAGGCGAGTTCCACTACCTCCACCACCCCCCGGGTGGCGGCCACTACGCGGACCCGGCGGAGATGAGCCGCAGGATCGTGCGGGCGGCGCAGAGGGCCGGGATCGGTCTCGTGCACATGCCGGTCGTCTACGAGACTGCGGGGCTCGGAGGCGAACCCCTCACGGGGAGCCAGCGGCGCTTCCGGCTCGACCTCGACGAGGCCCTGCGGATCCGCGCGGATCTCGCGGACGTCCGCGGGGGTGCCGGCTGTGGCCTCGGTCTGGCGCTGCACAGCGTGCGCGCGGTCCGCCCGGCGACCTTCCGGCGCATCTTCGAAGACCCCGGTGCGGCGGGCTCCCCCATGCACATCCACGTCGCGGAGCAGGAGCGGGAGGTGCGGGAATGTCTGGCGCAGCGCGGCGCCCGTCCGGTGCAGTGGCTGCTGGACCACGCGCCGGTCGACCAGGGGTGGTGCCTCGTGCACGCGACGCACATGACCGGGGCGGAGGCGGCGGCCGTGTCGGCGCGCGGCGCGGTGGTGGGGCTGTGCCCGACGACCGAGGCCAACCTGGGGGATGGGCTGTTCCCGCTCGGAGCCTTCGTCCGCGCGGGGGGACGGTTCGGGATCGGGACGGACAGCCACGTCTCCAGGAGCCCGGTCGAGGAGCTGCGCCTGCTTGACTACGGGCAGCGGCTCGCCGCGCGGGCACGATCGGTGCCGCGGACCGGCCCGGACGGGACCCGCACCGGTGCGCTGGCCGGTGCGGGCGGCGCCCTGCTAGCGCACGCCTGGGAGAACGGGTGCCGGGCGCTGGCATGGGACGGCGGGACGGTGGCGGTGGGCAGACGCGCCGATCTGGTGGTGCTCGACGCCGGCCACCCCGCGCTCGCCGGGCGAAGGGGTCACGCCGTGCTCGATTCGTGGGTGTTCTCGGGAACCGAGAGCCCGGTGCGGGACGTGATGGTGGCGGGGGACTGGGTGGTGAGGGACGGACGCCACCTGTGCGAGGAGGAGGCCGCGCGGGGCTATGCGGCGGCAGTCCATGGGCTGATTCAGCCAGGAGGGCGGTGAAAGTAAAGCAGACATTACATATTGTAATGAGGACTTTACATCACCACCGGAATCGGATTACGGCATCGGAATCCTGATCCGCTGTGCCCGCGCCGTCCTTGCCGCCTCCGCATAGCCGGCGTCGGTGTGCCGGGCCACGCCCAGCCCGGGGTCGTTCGTCAGCACCCGCTCGATGCGCTCGCGCATCCCGTCGCTGCCGTCGGCGACCAGCACCTGCCCCGCGTGCAGCGAATCGCCGATCCCCACCCCGCCCCCGTGGTGGAACGACACCCAGCTCGCGCCCGACGCCGTGTTCAGCAGCGCGTTGAGCACCGGCCAGTCGGCGACCGCGTCGGTGCCGTCCTTCATCCCTTCGGTCTCCCGGTACGGCGACGCCACCGAGCCCGTGTCGAGGTGGTCCCGCCCGATCACGATGGGGGCGCTGATCTCCCCGCTGGCCACCAGATCGTTCATGGCGACGCCGAAGCGCGCGCGGTCGCCCTGCCCCAGCCAGCAGATGCGCGCGGGCAGCCCCTGGAAGGCCACCTGTTCGCGCGCCATCCGGATCCAGCGGCACAGGTGCTCGTCGGCGGGGAACATCTCCAGTACCAGGTCGTCGGTGCGGTGGATGTCCGCCGGGTCGCCGGACAGCGCAACCCACCGGAAGGGCCCCTTGCCCTGGCAGAAGAGCGTCCGCACGTATGCGGGAACAAACCCCGGGTAGGCGAAGGCGTCCTCGAAACCGGCCTCGCGGGCGTAGCCCCTCAGGTTGTTCCCATAGTCGACGGCCACCGCCCCCCTCTCCTGCATTCCGACGATCGCCTCGCAATGGGCGCGGATCGATGCCAGCGAGCGTAAGCGATATTCGGTTTGATCGCGTTTCCGCAAGACGGAAGCCTGATCGATTGACAAACCGTAAGGCACGTATCCGTAGACCGGGTCGTGCGCCGAGGTCTGGTCGGTCACGATATCGGGGATGATCCCGCGCCGCAGCAGCTCCGGCAGGACCTCCGCGCAGTTCCCCACCAGCCCCACCGAGACCGCCTCCCCCGCCCCCGCCGCCCCCCGCACCCACCCCACCGCCTCATCCGTATCGGCGGTCATCCGGTCGCAGTAGCGCGTCTCGATCCGGCGGCGGATCCGCTCCGCGTCCACCTCGACCACGAGGACCGCGGCGCCGTTCATCGTCCCCGCGAGCGGCTGCGCCCCGCCCATCCCCCCCATCCCCCCGGTCAGGATCCACTTTCCGGCGAGCGATCCCCCGAAGTGCGCGCGCGCCATCGCGCCGAAGGTCTCGTACGTGCCCTGCAGGATCCCCTGCGTCCCGATGTAGATCCACGAGCCGGCGGTCATCTGGCCGTACATCATGAGGCCGCGCCGCTCCAGCTCGTGGAAGTGGTCCCACGTCGCCCACCGCCCCACCAGGTTGGAGTTCGCGATCAGGACGCGCGGGGCGTGCGCATGGGTGCGGAAGACCCCGACGGGCTTGCCGGACTGCACGAGGAGAGTCTCGTCGTCCTCCAGCTCCTCCAGGGACCGCACGATTGCGTCGAAGGCCTCCCAGCTTCGCGCGGCCCGCCCCGTCCCCCCGTAGACGACGAGCTCGTCCGGCTTCTCGGCGACATCGGGGTCCAGGTTGTTCATCAGCATCCGGAGCGCCGCCTCCTGCGTCCATCCCTTGCAGCGGAGCGTCCCCCCGCGCGGTGCCCGCACCATGCGAGGCCCGCGGATTCGGCCCGGCCCGGCAGGGGTTGCCGCCACCTGGGCAGCAGCCCCGCCGGTGCGAGAACGTTTGGCCATGGCTAACTCCTTTTCAGGGGCTGCGAGATGTCAGGGGGGGTCGCATGACGCCGGGGACCGCAAAACGTCACGGGTTGCACAGCGCGCCGGAGGCGACCAGCTCCAGCACGGCCGCAAGGTCGCCCGCCAGCTGCCGGTCCCGGTCCAGGCGCGGCACCCGGGCCCGAACCTCCGCCAGCGCCCGCTCCACCCCGGCGCCGGCGCGCAGGGGACGGTGGAACTCGACCGCCTGCACCCCGCAGAGGATCTCCGCCGCCAGCACCGTCTCCAGCAGCGCGACGCTCCGGCGGACCTTCCTGGCGCAGGCCATGCCCATCGACACGTGGTCCTCCTGCGACGCGCTCGTGGAAACGGAATCGATGCTCGCGGGACCCGCAAGTACGCGCATTTCGGCCAGGGCGTCCGCGGCGGTGACCTGCGCGATCATCATACCCGAGCGAATGCCGGGTTCGGGGGAGAGGAAGGCGGGGAGGCCGGAGAGGTCGGGGTTGAGGAGGCGGTCGATGCGCCGCTCCGAGATGGCGGCCAGATCCGCCGCCGCGATAGCGACGAGGTCGAGGCACTGGGCGACGACCTGCGCGTGGAAGTTGCCGCCGCTGAGGACGAGGTCCCCCTCGGGCAGCACGAGGGGATTGTCGGTGGTGGAATTCGCCTCGGTGGCGAGGATCCGGTGCGCGTAGGCGTGGGCCTCGCGGGCCGCGCCGTGCACCTGTGGCATACAGCGCAGCGAGTAGGCGTCCTGCACGCGCGGATCCCCCGCCCGATGCGATTCGCGGATATCCGATCCGGCAAGGAGCTCCCGCAGCCGCCGCGCGCTGGCAATCTGCCCGGGATGCGGCCGCGCGGCGTGGATCTCCGCGCGGAATGGCCTCGGCGTCCCCCGCAGCCCCTCCAGCGAAATCGCACCGGCCACGTCCGCCGTGTCCAGGGCGCGCCCGAAGCGCTGCGCGGCCAGGACCCCGATCCCCGTCACGGCCTGGGTCCCGTTCACCAGCGCCAGCCCCTCCTTCTCGGCCAGCTTCAGCGGCGCGATCCCGGCCGCGGCGAGGAGTTCCCCGGCATCGCGCTCCTCACCGCCCGCTTCGGCGCTCCCCTCTCCCATCAGCGCGAGCGCGACGTGGGCCAGCGGCGCCAGGTCCCCGCTCGCCCCCACCGAACCGAGCTCCGGCACGACCGGGTGGATTCCGTGGTTGAGCAGCTCGAGGAGCCGCTCGACCACCACCGGCCGGCACCCCGACTGGCCCCGCGCCAGCGCGTTGGCCCTGAGCAGCAGGATCGCGCGCACCACCTCGGCGGGAAGCGCGGCCCCCGCCCCCGCCGCGTGGCTCCTCACCATGTTGCGCTGGAGCTCCCGCTGCGCCTCACGGGCGATGCGCACGTCGGCGAGCCGCCCGAATCCGGTGTTCACCCCGTACACGGGCACGTCCCCCGCCATGAGGCGCTCGAGCGCGGCCCGGGAGCGGCGCATCTTCCGGGCCGCGTCGCCGTCGAGCCGTACCTCGATGCCGCCGTGCATGGCCGGGGCACCGCACGCCACCGCCTCGATCTGCTCCAGCGTGAGCCTCTCGCCGCTGATCGCGATCACGGCCGCTCCCCCCTTGCGCGCGGTTGCTCCGGAGCGTCGGCTCGCGCCCCTGCATCCCGTTGCCCGGCGCCTCCGTCCCCTCGCCCGGCCACCGCGCCCCCTCGCCCGGCCACCGCGCCCCTTCGCCCGGCCACCACGCCCCGGCGCCGGACCTCCCGCTGCGCTTCGAACTCCCGCCGCGTCAGGGTGAGCTCCCCGTCCCGCCACCCGGCCTCCAGCTCCACCCCGAGCCCGTCGGCGAGCCGGTTGACATAGTTGTAGTAGGCCACGATCTGGCAGATGTCGAGGATCGCCCGGTCATCGAAGCCGGCCAGGCGCAGCGCACCCGTGTCGTCCGCCGTCATCCCGCCCGGGTGACGGGTAAGCTTGACCGCATAATCCAGCATCGCCCGGTCCCCCGCACCCAGCGACTCCGGCCGCCGGCCCCTGGCCAGCGCGTCGCCGAGCGTCCGCGTTCCCGCAAGCCGACGGAGTCCCGCCCCGTGGTGGTTGATTCAGTAGAAGCAGTCATTCTCGGCGGATACCACGACAGCGACCATCTCGCGCTGCGCTCGCGACAGCGGGGAGGGGCCGGCCATCAGATGCCTGTAGAGCCGGTAGTGGTGCTCCATCGACGGCGGGTCCAGGGAATGGATGCGCAGGATGTTGTCGACGTTGCCGCCGGCGTCGGCGTAGCGGGCGTAGAGCGCCGAGAGTTCCGGCCCCGCCTCGGAGCGTGGCGTGTATGGGATGTAGGCCATGTGCCGATCCATGAAGAGAGGCGCCGGGCGGATTCGAACCGCCGAATGGAGGTTTTGCAGACCTCTGCCTTACCACTTGGCTACGGCGCCGATACGAAGGGGGGCGCGGCTGCGGCCGTCGCCCCCTGTTTCAAGCGGCTGTGCGCCGCGGCTGGACCTGCTTCACTACAGAGCGGGAAACCGGACTCGAACCGGCGACCCCCACCTTGGCAAGGTGGTGCTCTACCAACTGAGCTATTCCCGCGTGCGGGACTAGAACCCTACGCCCGGCCGGGCACCCTGTCAAGCGCTCCAGGGGGCAGGCCGGGCCCTGAGCACGCATCGGCAGCGGCCCCCCATTCCCGGCCCGGTTCGTCCCCCGGGCAAGCGGCATTATCTTCACTGACCCGCCTGCGTGGCGCCGCCGCGCCGACCCCAGCCGAAAGACCGGATCACCCTTTGCACCGCACCGCATTTCCGGCCGCCGCCGCCCTCTGTCTCCTAGTCGCTTCAGCGGCCGCGACCGCGCAGGAGCCGTATTCGCCGCTGGTGCCCCGGGGAACGCTTCGCCTCGACGCGCGCGGGCTGTACGCGTCGTATGCGGACGAGCGGCTGGCGGGCGCGCTGAGCGGACCGGCGGGCGCCACGGTCTTTCCCTTCCTGTCCCGCACGCAGTCCGTCGTTGGCACGATGATCGGGGAGCCCTGGGACCTGACTCTGGGTTCGATGCAGACGGTGGCCGAGAGGGGTTCGGCGCAGGTTCCGATCGCGCTGGACGCTGGCGTCTTCGACTGGCTGACGGTCGGAGTGGTCGTTCCGCTGGCCGGCAGCGACACCGAGTTCAGCCTCCATTTCTCGGCGGACTCCACCACGGCGAACGCCGGATTCAACCCGGCGATCGACCGCGAAGTGCAGGTGACCGCGTTCATGAACGGCCTGCAGAGCGCGGTCGCGGACTACGGCGCCTACCGCGACGGCACCTGCCAGAGCGACCCGTCGTCGCCCGAGTGTGCCGCGGCGACCCGTGTCCTTGACGATGCGCGAGCGTTCGAGGGTTCCGCATCGCTCCTCTACGGCGAGATGTTCGCCCCGCTGGCGAGATCCCCGGCCGGCGAGGCGCTGCAGGCCAGGCTGGCTGCGCTGGCTGCGGCCTTCTCCGCTGCCGGCGTCAGCGCTCCGGCCACGATTCCGCTCGCCGAGGCCCCCGTCACCTACGAGGACCTGCAGTCCTTTCTCACCGCGCCGCGCTACGGCATCGCCGCCTCCCACGGACTGACCAAGTGGCGGTCGGTCTGGCAGCTGGGCGATGCGGAGCTGCGGGCGGATGCGCGCCTGGCCGATGCCGGCGGGGAGATGTCGTCCTACCGTATCGTTGCGGGCGCCGGGGCCCTGCTGCGCCTCCCCACCGGGTCGCAGGACGATCCGGCCAATTTCCTGGACACCCCCTCCGGCGACGCCCAGTGGGATGTGGAGCTCAGGGGCTGGATGAACGGGCACTGGCCGTTCGGCTTCGGCCTTTGGGCGGACCTGCGTTACGGGATCCAGATTGGAGGCACGAGCGAGCGGCGCATCTTCGATCCGGCGGCGCCCTTCGCCCCCCTGTCCACCCAGGCCGAGCTCGACTGGGATCCCGGCGACTACCAGCTCGTGGAACTCTCTCCGTGGTACCGGATCTCCGGCGGCCTGTCCGCGCTGGCGGGTTACCGGCTTTTCCGCAAGGGGGACGACTCGTTTGCGCTCCGCACGCCCGGAGACACCGACCCCGCCGCCACGCCGGCAGCGAGCGCGGATCCGTCGATCCTCGTTCCGGGCACCGGCTACTCCGCGAGCCACCTGCTGCTCGGCATGGTGTATAACCGCGCGGCTGCGAACCGGGACGGATTCCCGGCTGCCCCGCTCGAGATCCGGATCGTGTACCGCCGGGTGGTCGGGGGAAGCGACGCGGACGTTCCCCGGGAGGCCTCACTGGAGGTCGGCTTCCGCCTCTTCCGGAGGATCTGGGGCGGCTGATCCGAGGAGCGACCGGGCATGGTTCAGCGACGACTCCGAATCGGGGTCGCCGCCGAGCATGCGCGCGATCTCCCGCACCCGCTCGCCAGCGCCGAGGCGCCTGAGCTGCGTCGCCGCGGCCCCGTCCACCGTACGCTTCTCGACCGCGAAGTGCGTGGCCGCGCGCGCCGCGATGCGCGCCAGGTGGGTAATCGCCACGACCTGCCTCCCCCGCGCCACCTCCACCAGCCGCTCCCCCACGCTCGCCGCCACGACGCCCCCGACGCCGGCGTCGATCTCGTCGAAGACCAGGGTGGGGAGGTCGTCGATCCCGGCGAGCACCGACTTGAGCGCGAGCATCACCCGGGAGAGTTCGCCCCCGGACGCGATCTGCGACAGCGGACCCGGGGGGAAGCCCGGGTTCATCGTGGCCAGGAAGCGGATCCGCTCAAGCCCATGCGCCGCGGGTGCCTGCAGCTTCCCGAACTCCACGACGAAGCGCCCTCCCGCGAGGCCGAGCGCGGGGAAGATGGAATCCGCCCGGTCCGACAGCGACGCGGCGGCGCTGCGGCGGCGCGCCGAGAGCTCTTCCGCCGCGCTCTGCCATTCGGCCCGCGCGCGCTCGACGCGGCTGCGCAGGGTGGCGGCGTCGAGCGCCCCGCTTTCGAGCTCGTCGAGCTCCCGCGCCAGGGCCTCCCGGGTCTCGATCACCGTCGCCAGGGTCGGGCCGTACTTCCGCATCAGCGCCTGGAGGACCGCCTGCCGCTCGCGCAGGGCGTCCAGGCACGCGGGGTCGTGGTCGATCGCGCCGCCGTACGCGCCGAGCTCCGCCGCCGCGTCGGCCACGCGGTGGTAGGCGTCGTCGAGTTCGGCCGCGCGGGGGGCGAGCGCCGGATCGGTTTCGCTGAGGCGGCGGAGCTGGGCAGCCGCGCGGGAGAGCTTGTCCGTGACGGCGTCCTCGCCGCTGTGCAGGAGTGTCTGCAGTGCGAGGGTCTCGCGCGCGAGCAGGTCGGCGTTGGCGAGGCGGGCGGCCTCGGCGCGCAGTTCCTCGTCCTCGCCTGCGCGGAGTTTCGCCCCGCGGATCTCTGCCAGCCGGAAGCGGATGAAATCGGCGCGGCTGGCCAGTTCGCGGCGGCGCTCCTCCAGCTCCGCGAGCCGCCTCTCCAGGCCCGCGACGCGCCGGTGGGCCGCGGCCACCCGCTCCGCCAGCTCGTGGTTCCCGCCGAACAGGTCGAGGACCTCGCGCTGGAAGTCCGCCGACAGCAGGCGCTGGTGCTCGTGCTGCCCGTGAATATCCACCAGCAGTGAGCCGATCCGGCGCAGCACGCCCGCCGTCACGGGAGACCCGTTCACCCACCCGCGGCTGCGCCCTTCGCTGCGAACCTCGCGCCTCAGGACCACCAGATGGTCGTCCGTCTCCAGCCCCAACTCTTCGAGGACGGCCACCACTTCGGCGAGTCCCTCGATGTCGGTCACCCCCTCCACGACCGCGCGCGCCGCGCCGGTCCGCACGATCCCTGAAGAGGCGCGCCCTCCCAGCAGCACCTCCAGGGCGTTGACGACGATGGACTTGCCCGCGCCCGTCTCGCCCGAGACGACGTTGAGCCCGGGCCCGAGCACCATCGCCAGGTCCTCGAGGACTGCGAAGTTGCGGATTCTCAGCTCAATCAGCATACAGAAGGATTATACCGCCCCGGGGGGCGCCGGTATGGCTGGATGGGATCAACCGCCGTCGGCCGAACGGACCGCCCAGCTCAGCTTCCGCCTCAGCGTGGCGAAGAAGGAATGTCCGGAAAGCCGGACGAGGGGGACCCGGAAGGTGCCCATCCGCACGACGACCCGGTCGCCGTGCCGAACGGTGCCGCCCTCCTGTCCGTCCACCGTCAACAGGAGCGGTTCGCGGCGGTCGAGCGAGGTCACCGCGATCTCCTCACCACCCGGAACGAGCAGCGGGCGGAGCGCCAGGGTGTGGGGCATGATGGGCGTCACGAGAAAGCAGTTGAGCTCCGGCACGATGATCGGCCCGCCCGCCGAGAGGGAATACGCGGTCGATCCGGTGGGGGTGGAGAGGATCACCCCGTCACCCGAGAAGCTGCCGATCTCCTCCTCCTCGCCCCGCGGCCCGACCCAAAGGCCGAGGTGGACCACCTGAGCCGCCCCGGCCTTGTGCACCACCGCGTCGTTCAGGACGGTGAAGTTCCGGCGCGAGACTCCCTGCGGATCACGGATTTCGGCGGCCAGAGTTCTGCGGCGCTCGAGGAAGAAGTCGCTGCGGAGAACGCTGCGCATCGCGTCCGGAATCCCGTCAGCGGACACTGAAGTCAGGAATCCCAGGCTTCCGAGGTTGATCCCCAGAACCGGAATGTTGCGGCCGAAGTGGAGTCTGGCCGCCCGCAGCAGGGTGCCGTCCCCCCCCAGGGAAACGACCAGATCGACCGAACCGACGCTCAGATCCACCTTGGGGAGACCGGGAGCGGCGGAGGCCAGGGCGGGTTCCACACTGGCAGTGGCGCCAAACTCCGCGGCGGCCGCGGCGATCTCGCGACACGCTGCCCCGATCCGGCCGTCGGGCCCGCTCGCGGCGGTGCGCCCCACGATGCCCACGGTTCGAATGCTCGCGGTCCTCATCGTCGTCGCTCGATCACGAAGCGGGCGAGTTCCCTCAGGCGGGGCGCCGCCAGCCCGGCCGCATCCAGAGCCGCGGTCGCGCGGGCAACCAGCGCGCGTGCCCGATTCCGCGCGCTCTCCACGCCCAGAAGCTGAACATATGTGGACTTCCCATGTTCGCTGTCCGATGGGCGCTTTCCAAGGACCTCCTCCGAACCGGTCGCGTCGAGGACATCGTCCATGACCTGGAACGCCAGCCCCACCCTGCGTCCGAACCGGCCCATTGCGGTCAGCACGGCGTCGCCCCCGCCCGCCGCCATGGCGCCGATCTCCAGCGATGCGGCGAGCAGCGCCCCCGTCTTCATCCCGTGGAGCCGCTCCAGCGCCACCTCGTCCAGGGGCGCCGCCTCGGCCCGGGATCCCCCTTCGGCGAGGAGGTCCACCGCCTGTCCTCCGATCATGCCGCCCGCGCCCGCCGCTTCGAGAAGGTGCAGCGTGATGCGGCGAGCCTCCTCCCGGCTGCGCCCCGCCCGCTGCGCCGAGCCGAATGCCCAGGACGCGGCCCAGGGAATCATCGCCGCACCCGCGGCCGTGGCGGCCCCCACCCCGTGGACAACGTGTGCGGTCGGACGGCCCCGGCGCAACGGCGCGTCGTCCATGCAGGGCAGATCGTCGTGCAGGAGCGAATAGGCGTGGATCAGCTCCACCGACGCCGAGAGGTCGTACACGGCTTCGCCCGCTTCGCCACCCAACTCCTCGCAGGCCGTCACCAGCAGAATCGGCCGCAGACGCTTGCCCCCGCCGAGCGCGCCATCCTCCAGTGCAGCCCGCACACCATCCGGGACGAGCGCCACAAGCCCGGCGACGCAGCGCCGCAGTGCCCTCTCCACCTCCTTCCCGCGCTCCGCGAGGAAGCACCGGAAGGAAGCCTCAGGCATCGTCCCCGTCATCACGGTCTGCGCCGTCCGGTTCCCCGAGGTCGCGGACCGCTTCCCCCTCGGGCCCGATCAGCTCCTCGATCCGGAGTTCGGTCCGGGCGAGGATCTCCCGCGCACGGCCCAGGTGCCCCACACCCTCCTCGAAGAGGGCGAGGGCGGCGTCGAGTCCCAGCGAGTCGGAGTCCAGCCGCCGCACAACCTCCTCGATCCTGCGGATGAGCTCGTCCAGCCCCGGTTCGCCCCGCGAATCAGCGTCCAATTTCGGTCACTCCCGGTTGCCGTTCCGGCGCACCCGCCACCGTGCAGGGCACGCTCCCATCCACCACGCGCAGCCTGAAGCGACGGGCAGGGTTGAAGTCGCGGGTGGTGCGAAGCAGGCGCCCGCCGCTGTCGAGGGGCAAGGCGTAGCCCCGGGCCAGCGTCGACAGCGGGGAGAGCGCTTCCATCGCCGCGGCCGCGGCGGCCAGCCTTCCCGCCTCTCGGCGCACCCGGCGGCGCACCGCCTCCGACAGCCGGGACGCCCCCCTGTCCAGCCGCCGGCGGCGGGCGCGGGACTGCGCCGCCAGGGTCTTCCCCAGGCGCTGCCGCAGCCCGTCGAGCCGGCGGGCCAGAGCCTTGCGGTCGGGCGCCACCGATTCGGCCGCGGCTGAAGGGGTCGCGGCCCTGAGGTCGGCCACCAGGTCGCAAATCGTGACGTCCGTCTCGTGCCCCACCCCGGAGACCACCGGCACCGGACACTCCGCGACCGCGCGCGCGACGGGCTCTTCGTTGAAGCCCCAGAGGTCCTCGATCGAGCCGCCCCCGCGAGCAACGATGATCAGATCCACACCGCGCCCGGCCAGCGTCCCGATTGCGGCGGCGATCTCCGCTCCGCTCCCGCGTCCCTGCACCGCGGTTCCGCGCACCAGCAGGTGAAGCCAGGGGGCACGCCGCGCGGTCACCGCGATGATGTCCCGCAGAGCCGCGCTCCCGGGCGAAGTGACCACTCCCACCGCGCGGGGAAACTCCGGAAGGGGGCGCTTGCGAGCCGGATCGGTCAGCCCTTCGGCATCCAGCTGCCGGCGCAGCCGGTCGAACGCCAGCTTCCACATCCCCTCGGCCTGCTCGGTCTCGAGCCGCTGGACCACGAACTGGTAGCTGCCGCGGGCCTCGTACAGCGTCAGGCCGCCGAAGAGGCGCAGCGTCATCCCCTCCTTCGGGTCGGTGGGCAGGGTCCGGGCCTCGCGGCGGAACATGACGCAGTGGAGCTGGGCAGCGCGGTCCCTGAGGGTGAAATAGCAGTGGCCGGAACGGTGCCGCCTGAAGTTGGCGACTTCCCCGGTGACCCAGAGCTGCGGGAGGGTCTGTTCGAGCAGGAGACGGACGGCGCGGTTCACCTGGCGAACGGTCCACACCCGCGGCGCGGGAGCTTGGCGGTCCTGGAACAGCTCCAGGTTGTCGTCGTACCCGGCGCCCCGTTCGCTCACCGTCCGGCCTTCCGCAGCCGGATCGCCGCCTCGACCGTGTTGGCGAGGAGCATGGCGATGGTCATCGGGCCCACGCCTCCCGGCACGGGCGTGATCGCACCCGCGACCTCTCGCACCCCTGCAAAGTCCGCGTCGCCCACCACCCGGTAGCCGCGCGGGTGACCGGGATCGTCGACGCGGTTGGTGCCCACGTCGATGACGGTGGCACCCGGCTTGACCATGTCGGAGGTGATGGTGTTGGGCCACCCCACCGCAACGATCAGGATGTCCGCGGTGCGGGTCACCGTGCCCAGGTCGGCGGTGCGGCTGTGGGCCACGGTCACCGTGGCGTTGCCGCCCGCGGCCTTGCGCAGCAGCAGGAGCGCCATCGGCTTCCCGACGATGTTCGACCGGCCCACGATGACCGCGTGCTTGCCCGACGGGTCGGCGCCGCTCCTCAGCAGCATCTCGATCACGCCGCGCGGGGTGCACGGCGCCAGCACATCCGGATCGCCGGTGGCCAGGCGGCCCACGTTCACCGGATGGAAGCCGTCCACATCCTTGTCGGGGTCGATCGCCAGCAGCACCTTCGAGTCATCGATGTGGCGCGGCAACGGAAGCTGCACCAGGATCCCGTGGATGGCCGGATCGGCGTTGAGTTCGTCGATGAGCGCGAGGAGTTCGGCTTCCGAGGTCGTGGCGGGAAGGTTCTCGGAGCGGGAATGGATCCCGGCCTCCGCGGCGGCCCGCTGCTTCATCCCGACGTAGAGCCTGCTCGCCGGATTCTCGCCCACCAGTACCGTCGCGAGCCCCGGCACCAGCCCCTCCTTCGCCAGGGACGCCACCTGCGCATTGAGTTCGTCCCGGATAGCCCGGGCGATTTCCGTTCCCGAAATGATTGCTGCCGGCATGGAGTCTCCTGTGCCGTGTTGTGTCGGTATGGGGTCAGCGGGCAAAGTCGACGGCCCGTGTTTCGCGAATGACGACGACCTTGATCTGGCCGGGGTACTGCAGTTCGCCCTCGATCTTCCTGGCAACGGCCTCCGAGATCCGGGCCATGTCCTCGTCGGAGACGCGCTCCGGCTCTACCATCACGCGGAGTTCGCGCCCGGCCTGGATGGCGAAGCAGCGAACGACCCCGGGATGCTCGGTGGCAATCTCCTCGAGCTTCTCGAGCCGCTTCACGTACCCCTCGAACATCTCCCGGCGCGCGCCCGGCCGGGACCCGCTGATCGCGTCGGCCGCCGTCACCAGCCAGGCCTCCGCATACCGGTGGGGTTCCTCGTCGTGGTGGGCCCGAATGGCGTTGAGCACGACGTCGGGCTCCTTGTAGCGCTTGCACAGCCGGTGGCCCAGTTCGACGTGCGTCAGTTCCTGCTCGTGGGTCAGCCCCTTGCCTACGTCGTGCAGGAGGCCGGCCCGCCGCGCCATCTTGACGTCCAGCCCCATCTCCGCGGCCATATTCCCCGCCAGCACGGCCACCTCACGGGCGTGTCCGAGCTGGTTCTGGCCGAAGGAGGTACGGAACTTGAGCGCGCCCAGGACCTTCACGATCTCGGGATGCACGTTGTGGATGCCGAGGCCGTAGAGCGCCTCTTCCGCGGCCTCGCGCATCTCCTTCTCGACATCCTTCTCGCTGGCCGCGACCACCTCCTCGATCCGCCCGGGGTGGATCCGGCCGTCCTCGATCAGTCTGGCCAGGGCAAGGCGGGCGACCTCGCGGCGCACCGGATTGTAGCCGGAGAGCACGACCGCCTCCGGGGTGTCGTCAATGATCACGTCGATCCCGGTCGCCTGCTCGAAGGCGCGGATGTTCCGGCCCTCCCGGCCGATGATCCTGCCCTTCATTTCGTCGGAGGGGAGCTGGACTACCGAGACCGTGAGCTGCGCGGTCTCGTCGGCGGCCATGCGCTGGACCGCCATGGCAATCACCCGCTTGGCCTCGCTTTCGGCGGTACGCTGCGCCTCCTCCTTGATCTCGCGCACGGTGTTGGAGGCCTCGGCGCGCGCCTCATCCTCGAGGCCCGCGATCAGTTCGGCCTTGGCCTCCTCCGACGTGATCCCCGCGATCGACTGCAGGCGCCCGCGCACCTCCTCCACAACCCGGTCGGCTTCCTCGCGCCGCCGGACGACAGCCTCTTCGGCAGCCTGCAACTGCCCCGCACGAGCTTCCAGGGCGTCGTGGCGGCGATCCAGCTGGTCCGCCTTGCGATCGGTGCTTTCTGAACGTTGCGCGAGCCGCCGTTCGCCGCGCTGGACCTCTTCCCGGCGCCGCCCTTCTTCCTTCTCCCAGGTCTCCCTCAGCCGGAAGACCTTCTCCTTGGCCTGGAGTTCGGCGGCACGGCGAAGGTTCTCAGCCTCCCCCTCTGCCCTGGTGCGGATGCGTGACGCTTCGTCCCGTGCTTCTTCGATCTCCCTCCGCTGCCGCGCCCTCTCCCGGCCCCTGGCCAGAAGGTATGCCGCGACCCCGACGGCCACGCTCACCGCCAGGGCAATACCCAGCGGATCCATGTATTCTCTCCAAGACCGGATGCTTCATCCGGTCGTACGATTCTGCGCTCGAACCCCCGGCCAGCGACACCGGCCGGATGTTCCTTATTGTGGAGTTACAATAGGTTGCGGCCCCGGAGGTGCGCAAGCGAGTGGCGGGCAGGAGCCCCGCCGCTACCGCACTACCGGTCCCCCCGTCCTGTTGTCGGGAACGAAGCGCTCGCGCGCCGGCATCTCGATCGCGGCGAGAGTGGCGGCATCGAGGACGGCATCCGCCGGAACCAGGCCGTTGAGGTGGAGCACGTAGGCGACAACCGCGTAGACATCGTCGTCGGAGAGCGTGCCCGGGGTCGTCTGGGGCATTGACCGGCGCGTGTAGTCGAAGAGCGTCGTGGCGTAGGGCCAGTACATTCCGACGGCCCGGCCGGGAGGCCACTGCTCCCACTCGTCGGCGCTCACCAGGCGGTCGTTCGGCCCCTCGGTGCCGGTGGGACCGTGGCACTGGAGACAGGAGACCTCGTAGACCCGCCGCCCGTCGGCGACCGAACCGCTTCCGGGCGGCAGTCCCTCGCCATCGGGCTTGATGTCGATGTCCCAGAGCGCCACCCGCTCGGGCGACGCGGCGGTGCCGAAGCCGAAGCGTTCCGGGGCGTGGCCGGGCAGCCCGGGTGTGTCAGCCGTCGGTTCCGATGTCCGCGCGGGCCGCTCGGAGTCGGCCGGCGGCGGCTCGGACGCGCACGCGCCGGCGGCCAGCGCGACGAGCAGACCGCGGATAATCCCCGCGTCGCACCGAGGGCGGCGAGGCGCCGCCCGGCACGGGAGCTGCCGCTTCACAGCAGTTCTCCCAGCCCGAAGGTCACTGCGCCGTCAGCCGCGACCTTCCACGCGCGCTGGTGGTTGTGATGGTAGGACGTGCGCTCGCCGCGGGCGTCCCAGAGCTGTTGCACGGTCGGCTGCACGTATCCCGTTTCATCGGTCGCGCGGCTCAGGATGACCGTCTCGCGTCCGTTCCAGTTCCAGAGGTGGCGGAATCGCACGGTGGACTTCGGCAGGATCGGCTGCTGGAGCGCGGCGTCGGTCCAGGAACGCCCCCCGTCGGTGCTGACCTCGACCCGCGCGATGCGTCCCCTGCCCGTCCAGGCCAGCCCCTCGATCTCCCACCAGCCCCGTTCCGGTAGAACGTAGGGGTACGACGGGAAGGTGATGACCGACTTGGCGTCCATGACGAAGCTGAACTGGCGCGCGGTGCCGTCCTTGAGGGGATCGGTGTAGCGGGAGGTCTCGTCGCGGGTCATGGTGGGACGGTCGCTGACCTCGATGCGGCGCAGCCACTTCACCATCGCGTTGCCCTCCCAGCCGGGCAGGAGCAGCCGCACCGGGTAGCCCTGTTCGGGCCGGATCGCCTCGCCATTCTGGCCGTACGCGAGCATCGCGTCGTCCATGGCCTTCTCGAGCGGGACGCTGCGGGCCATCACGGCCGCGTCGCGGCCCTCGGCCAGGATCCAGCTCGCGCCCGGCTTCACCCCGACCTCGCGCAGGATGGTCGACAGCATGACACCGGTCCACTCGCTGGTGCTGAGAAGCCCATCGAGTTGCTGGGCGGTAATCGTCGTGGGCATGCGCGACCGGCTGTAGGCGCCGCCGCCGTTCCCGGAACACTCGATGAAGCAGATGCGCGAGACCTGCGGATACCGCCTCAGGTCGGCCATGCGGAAGACCATCGGCCGGTCCACCATCCCATGCACGAGCAGCTCGTGGTCCTCCGCCACAATCTCCGGAACTCCGGCGTGATGCCGCTCGAAGTGCAGGTCGGAGGGTGTGATCGTCCCCTGGAGCTCGTGGATCGGGGTTCGCGATGAGCTGGACAGGGCCAGGGTGCGTACGAGCCGGCGGGGCTGTTCGCCGATGGCCCGCCGGCCGACCTCGGAGACGAAGCGCCCCGGTACTTTGGTGGGATCGGGGAGCTGGCCTGGAGGGTCCTGCAGGGGAGCGGCCTTCATGGCATCCAGGCGGGTCATCGCCAGGCCGGTGGCAGCGGCCCCGGTAGCCGCCGCCAGCCACGCCCGCCGCGACAGTCCGTTGCGGTCAGCTGTCGGCATGTCGTTTGCTCCTCTCGCTCGGAATCAGTCCCCGATGGCGGCCTCGATGCGTTCGATCAGCGCGCGCGACCGGGTCTGGACAGCGGCCTCCTGTCTGAGCAGTTCATCGGCGAGGGAGAACGCGGCCATGATGGCGGCCTTCCTGGCGAAGGGCCCGGGATCAACCCCGATCTCCTTCATGCGCGCGTCCACCAGCGCGGCGCAGCGGCGCGTGTACGCCTCGTCGGCGTCGGTGCGCAGGGTGTAGCGTTCACCCGCCAGCTCCACGGTGATCGTCGTGTAGCCCGCGGCCCCTTCCTCGCTCATCGCCTGTCCTCCAGGAAGCGGATGCTGGCCAGAATCCGGTCCACCGCCTCGCGGCCCCGGCCGATCCGGTCGCGAAGATCTTCGTTCTCCGCCTCCAGCTGCGCAACCCGCTCCGCCAACGCGGCGGGGTCCTGCTGGCCGTCCACGAGCTGACGCATGAGCTGCTCGCTGCGTTTTGCCTTGACCTCGGCCTCATTCGCCGCGTCCCGGGCCGCCCGCAGCTCCTTGAGCGCCCGCTCCACGGCCTCTTCCAACCGGTCCAGTGCCCTGTTTCCGGCGCCCGCGCCGTCAGCTTCTCGGTTCGACACCGGTATCCTCCTTTACCTTCCTGAGCACGCGGCGGCAGGCCTTGTCGACCTCTCTGTCCGTCAGGGTCCGTCCCCGGGCGCGGAAACGCAAGCGCACGGCGAGGGAGCGGGCGCCGGTAGGAAGATCGTCCCCCACGTAGAGGTCGAAGGCTTCCACCTCCTCGAGGAGGGGTCCGCCCCCCGCCCGGCAAGACCTCAGCACATCCCCCGCCCGGGTCCCGACCGGGAGGAGAAAGGCCACATCGCGCTGCGACGCGGGGTGCCCGGGCAGCTCGCTCGCCGTCACTGCGGGCCTCGGCGCGGGAAGATCGGGAAGCAGCACCTCCCCCCCCACCACCGCCCCCGCCCACGGCGGCACGTCCACCGCGCCGGCGACCACCTCACCCCCCCACCCCACGACCCGCCCCTCCGCCGCGCGCAGCACGTACACCCTTCCCGGCGCGAACATCGCCGCCACCCCTTGCGGCAGGTCATCGCCCCCCTCCCGAACCTCCACCCGTCCCCCCGGGAACGCCTCCGCCCCGATCAGCTCCAGCACCCGCGCGATGTCGTACACGTCGAACGGCTCCCCCCCGGCCGACCACTGCAGCGGAGCGCGCCGCCCGGTCAGCACCGCGGCAACCCGTGCCGATTCGGCCGGCGCGGCGTCCGGGACCGGCGCGAAGGCGGTGCCGAGCTCGAAGAGGCGCACGTCGCGCACGCCCCGCGCCATGTTCCGCTCCACGTGGCGGAGCAGCCCCGGCAGCCGGTCGCGGCGCAGCCGGCTCTCCTCGGCGGACATCGGGTTCAGCAGCGCCACGTCTCCGTCGCTCGCCGGCCCCAGCGCCGGGGTCTGCGCCTCGCTGATCCCGTCGGCGACGAGCAGCGCCCGCAGCCGGTCCTCGAGCTGGAAGAGGGGGTGGTCCGGCACCGTGCCGGGCCGGAAAGGGGAGATCTCCTGCGGGAAGGCGTCGTACCCGTGGGTGCGCGCCACCTCCTCGATGAGGTCGACTTCGCGCAACGTGTCCTGGCAGCGGTGCCCCGGGACCAGGAATTCGAGGGCGTCGTCGCCGCGTCCCGCGACCTCGTAGCCGAGCGGGGCAAGCAGCCCGGTGATCTCGCCGGCGGTGAAGTCCACGCCGAGCAGGTGCGCGACCCGGGAGGGGCGAAGCGTGACCCGGGGCGGCTCCCAGGGCACGGGGCAGGCATCGAGGATCTCCCCGTCCAGCCTACCGCCGGCGGTGGCCAGGATCAGCGCGGCGGCCCTCCGGACGGCGGTCTCCATGGCGCCGGGGTCGACCCCGCGCTCGAAGCGGTAGCTGGCGTCGGTGGACATCCCGAGGGCACGGCGCGTGGAGCGCACCTGTTTCGGTTCGAAGAGGGCGCACTCGAGCAGGAGGTCGACCGTACCCGCACTCACCTCCGAGTCCCGTCCCCCCATCACGCCGGCGATCGCCACCGGGCGGTGGGCGTCGCGGATCATCAGCATCTCGGGGGCGACCGGCCGGTTCTCCCCGTCCAGCGTCACCAGGGTTTCGCCGGGACGGGCCCGGCCCACCACGATGGTGGCGTCCTGCAGCCGGTCCAGATCGAAGGCGTGCAGCGGCTGCCCGAGCTCCAGCATGACGTAGTTGGTGGCGTCCACGACGTTGTTGACGGGGCGCGCGCCCGCAGCCCGCAGACGGCTCGCCAACCAGCGTGGCGAGGGCCCCACCGAGACGCCCCGGATCACCGCGCCGAGGTACCGCGAGCAGAGATCAGGGTCCTCGATCGCGATGCGCACCCCGGCGGAGCGGCTCTCCGCGCTCCCGCGGACGACGCCGGTCTCGAACGCGGCCACGGCGGCCGCTCCGTCACCGCCCGGAAAGCCCGGCAGCACGATGCCCGCGTGGCCCTCCGGGTGAAGCTCCCGCGCGATCCCCACATGCGACAGCAGGTCTCCGCGGTTGGGGGTCACCTCGACGTCGAGGCGCCAGTCCTCAAGCCCGGTGGCCTGCGCAAAGGGCACGCCCACCTCGTACTCGCCGTCCAGAAGCATGATCCCGGCCTGGTCCTCTCCGAGACCCAGTTCGCTCTCCGAACACAGCATCCCATGGCTGTACTCGCCCCGGATCTTCCGTTTGCCGATCCGAAAGCCCCCCGGGAGGACCGCCCCCACCGGCGCGAAGGGATAGAAGGCCCCCTCGCGCACGTCCGGGGCCCCGCACACGACCGGGACCTTCCCCTCCGGACCCGCGACCCGGCAGAGCGTGAGCCGGTCGGCGTTCGGGTGCGGGCGGGCCTCCAGCACCCGGCCGATGACGACATCCTCCAGCCCGGCGGCCAGGTTCTCGGCCTCCTCGACGGGCGCGCCCCGCAGCGCCAGCCGGGCCATCGCCTCCTCCGGGGCCAGTTCGATCCCCTGCGCCACGTCGCAAAGCCAGCGGAAGGATACCTTCATGTGAACTGCCCCAGGAAGCGCATGTCGTTCTCGTAGAAGAGCCTGAGGTCGCGCACCCCGTGACGCAGCAGCGCGACGCGGGCCGGCCCCATCCCGAACGCCCAGCCGGTGTAGCGCTCGGAATCGTATCCCACGTTCTCCAGCACCGCCGGATCGACCATCCCCGCCCCCATGATCTCGATCCAGTCGGTCTCCTCCTCGCGCCCGTCCTCCCGCACGATAACCCGCTTTACGTCCACCTCCGCCGACGGCTCTGTGAACGGAAAGAACGACGGGCGGAAGCGGACCTGCGTCCGCGGCCCCCAGAAGCGCCGCGCGAACTCGGCCAGCGTGGCCTTGAAGTCCACGAAGGTGACCCCCTCGTCCACGACCAGCCCCTCGACCTGCGCGAAGGCCGGGGTGTGCGTCGCGTCGTAGGTGTCCCTGCGGTAGACCATCCCCGGCGCGATGATGCGGATCGGCGGCTCGTGGACCTCCATGGTGCGGATCTGCACCGGCGAGGTGTGGCTGCGCAGCAGAAGCCCCGGCGACAGGTACAGCGTGTCCTGCTCGTCGGCCGCCGGATGGTCGAGGGGTGTGTTGAGTGCGACGAAATTGTACCACTCGTTGTCCACCTCGGGCCCGCGCGCGCGGGTGAAGCCCAGGCTGCGGAAGATCGCCCAGATGTCGTCGATGACCTGGCTGACCGGGTGCACGGTGCCGCGCCATTTGCGGCGGGGTGGCAGGGTCAGGTCGAGATCCGGGCCCCCTCCGCCCTCCGCCGCGGCTAGCTCGCCCAGACGCTCCTCGAGCGCCACCGCGAGCGCCTTCTTCGCGCGGTTGGCCGCCGCGCCGGCCGCCGGACGCTCGGCCGGGTCGAGGGTCCCGAGGCGCCGCAGAAGCCCCGACACGAGGCCCTCCCTGCGACCCACGTAGCGGACCCGGACCCGCTCCAGTTCATCGGGGTTCGCCGCCGCGCGAATCGCCTCCAGGGCTTCGCGCTCCAGTTGCCTGAGCTCGTCGATCATCGCCGTGGCCGGCAGCCCGCGGAACAGGTCCCCGCTGCATTCGGAAGGCAATGCATCCGGGATGGACCCCGGCGGCCCCTGGGCGAACTAGTTCCGCAACGCCGACTTCGCGCGGTCGGCCAACGATGCGAAGGCGTCGGGGCTCCGGATCGCGAGGTCCGCGAGTGCCTTGCGGTCCAGTTCCACCCCGGCACGCTTCAGGCCGTTGATGAACCGCGAATAGGAGATGTCGTTCTCGCGGGCGGCGGCGTTGATTCTGGTGATCCAGAGGCGGCGGAAGTTCCGCTTCTTCTTGCGGCGGTCGCGGTAGGCGTGTTCCCAGCCCTTTTCGACCGCGTCCTTGGCGGTCCTGTAGAGATTCTTGCGACCCCCGAAGTACCCCTTCGCGGTGCGCAGCACCTTCTTCTTTCGCTTGTTGCGCGCGACCGAATGCGTAGAGCGCGGCATGGTTATCGTCTCCTTGGCATTCCCGGGATCAGCTGCCGGGCAGCATCCGGCGCACCCGGCGCACATCGGCACTGGACGCCTCCGTGGCCGTTCTGAGCCGCCGCTTCCTCTTGCGGTTCTTCTTGGTCAGGATGTGGGACTTGTACGCCCGCATCCGCACGAGCTTCCCGGTTCCGGTTCTGCGGAAGCGCTTGGCGGCGCCCCGGTTGGATTTCATCTTCGGCATCGGTTCTCCAAACGGCTTGTCAGCTCTTCAGGGGCTTGAGGATCATCGACATCTGGCGGCCTTCGAAGTTGGGATACTGCTCGACCGTGGCCCACTCGCTGAGGTCGCTGGTCAGGCGCAGCAACACCTCCCGTCCGAGTTCAGGGTGCGTCACCTGGCGGCCGCGAAACATCATCGTGAGCTTGACCTTGTTCCCCTCCTTGAGGAACCGCCGGGCGTGGCGGAGCTTGAACTCGTAGTCGTGATCCTCGATTCCCGGTCGGAACTTGACCTCCTTGACCTGGACGGTGTGCTGTTTGCGGCGCGCCTCGCGTGCGGCGCGGGCGGCCTTGTACTTGTACTTGCCGTAGTCCATCATGCGGACAACGGGCGGGCGCGAATCGGGAGCGACCTCCACCAGGTCGAGCCCTCGCTGGGCAGCGCGCGCGCGCGCATCGTCCAGGGACACGATGCCGATCTGCCCCCCCTCCTCATCGATCAGGCGAATGGGGCTGATCCGGATCTGTTCATTCACCCGGACGCGTTTTTCTGCGATCTTGGAAATCTCCTTGTGGGTCTGTCTTGCTGCCGTATTCCGGAAATGCGAAGGCCCGGAAACCCGGGCCGCGCGACCTGCCGGGACGCCCGGAGGCGCCTCGACCAGGGGACCCGGAAGCCCGTCAACTGCTTGGGTGAGAGGCGGTCAGTCCTCTACTTCCTGAAATGTACAGATATTTATTCTAGCGGCGCTGGCCGGGCAGCGTCAATGCGCCGGTGCGATGCGGCCCGCCAGCGGCTACCGCCCCGGCGGCCAGGGCGTGCCGGTGATCCGGCCCAGCGGCTGGTTGTCGCGGCCGGGACGGAAGGCCTCGCGCGTGGCCATGTTGTAGATGTCCCCCGGCGCGAGAAAGTAGAACAGTCCCCCGCTGTCGAGGGTGGCGTCGTGGTCGTAGATCACGGCGTAGCTCTGCCCAACCACCTCGAAGCGGTCCCCCCGCACGACGATCGCGGTGTTCTCGTCGATGCCGATCCCCAGGAGTTCGGGCTTGGCGCGGATCACCTCGATCATGTCGAAGTGACGGTTGCGGCGGAGCAGGTGCTGGTCGATCCCCACGCCCTTCAGGAAGCCGAGCCCGACCTCGTGGTCCCCCATCATGATCGTGTTGGTGCGGGTGTCGCCACGCACCAGGTAGGACCCCTGGATGGAGGCTCCCGCCGACGATCCTCCGATGACGCCGCCACGCTCCAGCACGCCCCAGAGCGCGTCATGCGTCTTCGTGTCCAGGTACGAGTCGGCCAGCCGCCACTGGCGCCCGCCGCTGAACCAGACGCCCCGGGCTTCGAGGAGGGGCTCGACGAAGGCGTCGGTGTCGGCAACCTCCGGGTCGGTGGTGTGGAGGATGGTGATGTGCTGCGCCCCCGCGCGCTCGAAGGCACGGCGGCCGGAGAAGTACTGGTCGTAGTTCTGCCCCCCGCCGGCCGTGGGAATGATGACGATCGGTGCCGAGGGGCCGCCGGCCAGTTCGACGAACTGGGCGAAGACGGCCGGGTCGCGAAGGGCGCCGCCGGCGATGATGAGGCTGCCGTTGGCGGGGCCGACCTCCTGGGCATGGGCCGCCGCGGGGGCGAGTGGGAGCGCGGGGCCGAGCGGGAGTAACAGGGCCAGCGCGGCGGTGCGGATCCCGGTGGTGTTCGTGGTGTTCACGGGCGCAGTCCTCGGGCGTAGGGGGATGTCGGTGCAGATCACATGCGAAGTTGGGTAGCGGGTGCGTGGATCGCCAGTGGGAGCGCGGGGCAAGGCGCCGGGTCAGCCCGTCCCCGGAGGCCTGAGCCGGTTCCAGTGCTCGATGAAGGCCACCGCGGCGTTGACGAACCTCTCCGTCGCCGCGCGGCCCCGCTCCGCCGAGGCTTCCGCGGGATCGCGCACGCCCCAGACGCCGGTGCTCGACATCTCCGCCGAGGACGTGCCCTTGCCGGTCTCCGCCGCCTTGAGGCCCTCCGCCAGGAAGACCGCCAGCGCGGTGGGGTCGCCGGCCAGGACTTCGTCCAGCATCGCTTCGAGGTGGGCGGGCATGGAAACCTCGGCCGCGTAGGCAGCATCGAGGTCGACGAGTTCGGGGATCAGGTAGAGGGAGGTGGAGGTCTCGCCCGTGCCGCCGTGCCGGTCGAGGAGAGGGGGGACGGGCGCCCCCGGGGGAGTGGGAGCGGCTTCGGGCGAAGGCGGCGCCGGGGTGGGTGCCGGCGCCGTGAAGGGACGGGTCACCGCGCCCAGATCGACGGCGATTCCGGAGGTCTCCTGGTTGATGCGGTCGACGATGAAGGTCGTGATGGCGCGATTGCCACCGTGGGCGTTGAGGATGAGAAATCGCTTGAAGCCGTGATGAATAAGACTCTTTACAGATTCAACATACACTTCCTGTACCAGCATCGATGGCAGCGTGACCGTACCGGCGAACCCCATGTGGTAGGGCGACTGGCCCGGGAGGAGGATCGGCGCCACGAGGATGTCCGCGCGCAGCCCGATGAGCTTCGCCCGCTCCACCCCGTTCAGGTAGTCGGTGCCGATGGGGAGGTGGGTCCCGTGCTGCTCGAGGGCCGCCACCGGGATGACCACCATGTCGGATCGCGTGAGCAGATCCTCGACTTCGGGCCGGGTCATGTGGGGCAGGTAGTTGCGAACCTTGACGATGGGAGGGAGTTCGCTGGTCTGGGCCGCGGCGGGCGGTGCGACGGGCAGGAGCAGGGCGGGAAGCGCAATGGCCAGCAGGGTGGCAGGTGACACGACGGCCAGGGCGACGGCCGCGACGGCATTGCGGAAACGGGCGGCAGGACGCATGACAGGCTCCTTCGGGGCAAGTGGGGTGGCGCGCGGAGGGAGCACCATAGACCGCCAGGCCTTGAAGCTCAATGCGGTGGCCTCACCCCCCACACGGAAAGGGGCCCGGGCGCTCCCGCGCCCGGGCCCCTTTCCCCCGGCTGCCATCCGCGGCCCCTTCCCCTCGCGGGGAAGCGGCCGCCACGACGGTGGGGCTGCTAGTACATCCCGCCCATGTCGCCGCCACCCGGCGGTCCGGCCGGCTTCTCCTCCTCCGGCCGCTCCACGACCACCGCCTCGGTGGTGAGCAGCAGGCTCGCGATCGACGCCGCGTTCTGCAGCGCGCTGCGCACGACCTTGGTGGGATCGATCACGCCGGCCTTCACGAGATCCTCGTAGGCGTCGGTCTGCGCGTTGTAGCCGTAGCCGCCTTCGCCGTCCCGCACCTTGGCCACCACGATCGAGGGCTCCGCGCCGGAGTTCTCGGCGATCTGGCGGATGGGCGACTCCAGCGCCCGGCGCAGGATGTTCGCGCCGATCTGCTCGTCCTCGCGGTCGAGCTCGAGTCCGTCCAGCGCCGACTGCGCACGCAGGAGCGCGACCCCGCCGCCCGGAACGATGCCCTCTTCCACCGCCGCGCGGGTGGCGTGCAGGGCGTCCTCGACCAGCGCCTTCTTCTCCTTCATCTCGGTCTCGGTGGCCGCGCCGACATCGATCACCGCCACGCCCCCGGCCAGCTTCGCCAGGCGCTCCTGCAGCTTCTCGCGGTCGTAGTCCGAAGTCGACTTGTCGATCGCGACCTTGATCTCCTCGATGCGCCCGTGGATCTTGTCCTCGTCGCCCGCGCCGTCGATGATCGTGGTGTTGTCCTTGTCGATCACGACGCGCTTCGCGCTACCGAGGTCGCTGAGCACCGCGTTCTCCAGCTTGAAGCCGACCTCTTCCGAGATCACCTGGCCGCCGGTGAGCACCGCGATGTCCTGCAGCATGGCCTTCCGGCGGTCGCCGAAGCCCGGCGCCTTCACCGACGCCACCTTCAGGGTGCCGCGCAGCTTGTTGACCACCAGCGTGGCCAGCGCCTCGCCCTCGACGTCCTCGGCGATCACCAGGAGCGGCTTGCCCATCTGGGCGACCTTCTCGAGGATCGGCAGAAGGTCCTTCATGGAAGACACCTTCTTGTCGTGGATGAGGATCATCGGCTCCTCGAGCGCGGCTTCCATCCGCTCCGGGTCGGTCACGAAGTAGGGGGACAGGTAGCCGCGGTCGAACTGCATGCCCTCGACCGTGTCGAGCTCGGTCTGCAGGCCGCGGGCCTCCTCGACGGTGATGACGCCGTCCTTGCCGACCTTCTCCATCGCCTCGGAGATCAGCTCGCCGATCTCCATGTTGTTGTTGGCCGAGATGGCGCCCACCTGGGCGATCTCGCGCTTGCCCTTGGTCTCCGTCGACGCGCCGGCGAGCGCGTCTACGACGACGTCGACGCCCTTGTCGATGCCGCGGCGGATGCCCATCGGGTTCGTCCCCGCGGTCACGTTCTTCAGTCCCTCCACGAAGATCGCGTGGGCCAGCACGGTCGCGGTGGTGGTTCCGTCACCCGCCACGTCCGAAGTCTTGGTGGCGACCTCCTTCACCATCTGGGCGCCCATGTTCTCGACCGGGTCCTCCAGCTCGATCTCCTTCGCGACCGACACGCCGTCCTTGGTCACCGTCGGCGAGCCGAACTTGCGGTCGATCACCACGTTCCGGCCTTTGGGCCCGAGGGTCACCTTGACCGCCCGCGTCAGCTGCTCGACGCCGGACTTGAGGCGTCCGCGTGCCTCGATATCGAAATCCAGTTCCTTCGCTGCCATTTCGCTTGTCTCCTGGGTGGGTTAGTTGACTTTGGCGAGGATGTCCGACTCGCGGAGAATCAGATACTCGTCGCCGTCGACGGTCACTTCGGTGCCGCTGTACTTCCCGTACAGCACGCGATCGCCCTCGGCGACCTCCATCGGGACCCGGCCGCCATCGTCGTTCGGCTTGCCCGGTCCAACCGCCACGATCTCGCCCTCCTGGGGCTTCTCCTTGGCTGTGTCGGGGATGTACAGGCCTCCCCGCATCTGCTCGGCCTCTTCGAGGGCCCTCACCACAACGCGATCCGCCAGGGGCTGGATCTTCTTTGCGGCAGACATGCGCTCCTCCTTGGATGAAGTTGGGTTTGGATGTTGCGGCGGGCCGCCGGCGCGAGGGCGGCCAGCCGCGCCCTGTTAGCACTCGCGCTCGGAGAGTGCTAACAGCAACACTGGAGTTTCGCGATGCGGCCGGACGGTGTCAACCCCCCGGGGTGTCGGTGTCAACCCCCCGGAGGTGTCAGCGTCGGGAGTGCATTCCAAGGGGTTTGTGAAAGGTTTCACAATCCCTCCCAAACAGGGACCGGGCCATGTCTCCCGGGGACCGGATCTTTTCTCAGCCGCTCGCCAGATACGCTCCGGCGATCCCCAGGCCCTGGAGGGTGAGGAACGGCTCGATCCTGTCCACCGAACCGGTGTGGGGAGCGATCACCGGCGCGAACCCGCCGGTCGCAACCACCAGGATGTCGGTGGGGGAGCGTCCCTCGCCGGCGCCCCTGCCCTCTTCGGGACGCCAGCTGTCGCGGATGCGAGCCACCATCCCGTCCACGGCGTCGACCGCCGAATAGAAGACGCCGCTCTGGATGCAGGTCTCGGTGCGGCGTCCCACGACCACATCGGGCGGAACCAGCTCCACGATCGGGAGCTTGGCCGTGCTCCTCGCCAGCCAGTCCAGGCCCGCGCTGAGGCCGGGCGCGATCACCCCGCCGCGGAACACCCCCTCGGCCGTGATGCAGTCGAAGGTGGTCGCGGTCCCCAGGTCCACCGCGATGGTGTCACGCGCGAAGCGGGTCTTGGCGGCCAGGGTATTCACGATCCGGTCGGCGCCGACCGTGCGTGGCTCCTCCACGTCGAGCCGGATCGGGAGTCCGGAATCGGCCGTCACCTCGAACACGGGACCGCCGGCAACCGAGGACATCACCTCGCGCAGAGTGCGCGTCACCGAAGGCACGACCGACCCGATCACACCGCGGCGTATGGAGCCGGCTCCCTCCGGCCGGCCACCGAGGAGCGCCTCGATGAGGACCCGGTACTCGGCGGTGGTCCGCGGCACGCGGGTACTGACCCTCCAGCTCTCCAGGACCTCTTCGCCCGAGAGGTCCAGGAGACCGAAGACGGTCTCGGTGTTTCCCACGTCCGCAACCAGCTGGCAGTGCATGTGTCAGCTCCAGGATTGCACGGTTCCCGCGATCACGCGCCACCTTTTCCCGGCGCGGTCGCGCACCTCCAGCGACCCGTCCGGCAGCAGACCCTCGGCCGTGGCCGCGAACTCCTCCGCCGCGGGCGGGTTCCGTGTCGCGTACGGACCAAGTGTGGAATCTCGCACAACTCCGCTGACGGACAACCGGCGCCCGTTCAGCGGCGAGCGCGCGTTGAGGACCTCCAATTCGGAAGCGGGTATGACCGCCGCGGGATCAGCCCACAACTGCCCGAGCCTCGCCGCCGCGCTCGCCAGCACCGCGGCCCGGGAGACCTCGTGACCGCACTCGAGGCGCAGGGAGGTGGCTGCAGGCGTCACCGCGGGCAGCTCGTCCGGCAGGTGGTTGAGGTTGAGGCCGACACCGGTCAGGACGGCTCCGGGCACCCGCTCGCACAGGATGCCACCCAGCTTGCGGCCGGCGGCGATGAGGTCGTTGGGCCACTTGACCCCGATCCGTACCGACGGCACGACCGACTCCAGCGCCAGCGCCACCGCCAGCCCGACCCGGAGCGGCAGCACTTCCACGCCAATCCTGCCGGCTTCATTCACCGCGGTGAACCACAAACCGCAGGAGCTATCGGAAACCCAGCGCCGCCCCCGTCGCCCCCTGCCCTGCAGCTGCCGGTCGGCCACCACGATCGCGGGCAGCGCCCGCCGGTCTCCGGCCAGCCGCCGCGCCCGGTCGCTCGTCGAGCCGATCCGCGAGTGGAACTCCACCGTCGCCACGCCCAGGCGGACGGCCCACTCCGCCACCGTGCATCCTTCCCACGACGCCAGGACGGTGACGGGCCCGGAATCCGGATCCATCACAGGCTCGTGTACAGCAGGAAGGCCGCGCCGGCCACCCAGAGGTACGGGGCGAAGCGGTGGAAGGACCGGTTGTCGAGCATGGCGCGGAAGATGCGGATCGCGGCCACCCCGGTCACGCAGGCCGCCACGCCGCCCGCGGCGAGCACCGCCGGGCTCAGCGGACTCCCCGACGCCACCACCCCGGGGAGCTTGACGAGCGCGGCCCCGCCCACCGCGACGACCGACATCAGGAAAGAGAAGGCCGCCGCCTCGGAAGCACTCACTCCCCGCCAGAGTGCGGCCACCACGGTCGTCCCCGAGCGGGAGATACCGGGCACGATGGCCACGGCCTGCGCGAGACCCATGACCAGCGCCGTCGCCACCCCGGGGGTGCCGGCCGGCCCCCGCGTGAGAGCCCGCCGGGCCGTCCAGACCACGCATCCGCTGCCCAGCAGACCCGCGCCCGCGATCCAGGGACGGTCGAAGAGCGACTCGAAGAAGCCGCCGAAGCCGAGGCCCGCAATCGCCGCGGGCACCGACGCCAGGAGCAGCAGCCCGCCGTAGCCGAGCTGGTCGCGGTCGCCGCGCGCGATCCCGGCCAGGAGGACACCGATGCGCGCCCGGTAGACGATCGCGACCGAGAGCAGGGTGGCCGCGTGCAACACCGTTTCGAGGCCGGCCCCGGGCACCTCGATTCCGAGCAGCGCCTGCCCCATGACCAGGTGCCCCGAGCTGGAGACCGGAAGGAACTCGGTCGCCCCCTGCAGCACGCCCAGCAGGACCGCTTCGTACCAGGTCATGACGGGCAGGTCACACCAGCGTCCGGTACAGCGCCTCGTAGTCGGGCAGCACCCGGGCCACGGCAAAGCGCTCGACCGCGTCGCGGCGCCCCGCTTCGCTGAAACGGCGCCACAGCTCCGCGCTGCCGAGGAGGCAGGTCCCGGCGGTGGCCGCTTCCTCCACGTCTCCGACCGGCACGAGGAGACCGCTCTCGCCGTGGGTGATGACCTCGGGCAATCCGCCGGCCCGATAGCCCACCACCGGGACGCCGCAGGCAATCGCCTCCAGCGCGGCCAGCCCGAACGACTCGCTCTCGCTGGTCATCAGGAAGAGGTCGGCGCAGGGAAGCAGCTCCTCGACCGAGGCGTGCTTGCCCAGGAAGACGACATCGCGCTCCACCCCCCGCTCCATCGCCCGCTGGGCGGCACGGGGACGGTCCGGTCCATCGCCCACCATCACCAGGCGGCAGGGCATCTCCCGCCGTATCCCGGCGAAGACGTCGATCACGTCGCGGATCCGCTTCACCGGGCGGAAGTTGGACACGTGCATCACGATCTTCTCGCCGTCCGGGGCGAACACCCGCCTGCGGGCCGCGTTCTCGCGCGGCCGGAAGAGTTCGGTGTCGACGAAGTTGGGAATCACGCACAGCCGCTCCTCCGGAACCTCGAAGTCGCGCACCGTCACCTCCTTCAGGAACCGGGACACGGCGGTGATCCCCTGCGAGCGCATGATCGAGAAGCGCGTGATCGCCCTGAAGGAGGGGTGCAGTCCCACCAGGGTCACGTCGGTGCCGTGCAGCGTCGTGACCAGCGGCGGGGCCGAGTCAAGCATCTCGCGGGCGATCCAGGCCGAGGTGGCGTGCGGGATGGCGTAGTGCACGTGCACGATGTCGAGCCCCTGGCGCACCGCCGTGTCGTGGATCGTCGCCGCCAGGGCGAGCGTGTAGTGGGAGGTCTCGAAGAGCGGATAGCGCTCCAGTTCGACCTCGTGGAAGTAGACGCGCTCGTGGAAGCCGGCGAGCCGGAAGGGCTGGGCGTAGGAGATGAAGTGGACCTCGTGCCCGCGCGCGGCCAAGCCGATCCCGAGCTCCGTGGCCACGGCGCCGGAACCCCCGTAGGTGGGATAGCAGGTGATCCCGATTCTCATGGTGCCGTCGCCGTTCCCTCCCGCCAAGCGCGGGCCACGCGGGCGCACTGCGCCTCCAGCGGCGCCGTGCCGTCGACCTTCACCGTACCGGGTCCGAGCTGGTGGCGAAACCACGTCGCCTGGCGGCGCGCGTACTGCCGCGTGGCCACGCGGATGCTTGCCATCGCCTCCTCCAGCGTGATGCGCCCCTCCAGGTAATCCGCCATCTCGCGGTACCCCACCCCGTCCATCCCGGGATCGCCGCGCGTCCATCCGGCATCCATCAGCGCGGCCACCTCATCCACGAGACCGGCTTCCACCATCGCCCGGACGCGCCGCGCGATCCGCCCGTCGAGCACCTCGCGCGGCACCTCCACCAGGCACACCACCCCCGCCAGCGCACGCTCCCCCGCCGCGTCCCGGCGGTGCCACCACGAGAGCGGGCGGCCCGTCAGCAGCGCGATCAGCAGGGTGCGGGTCATGCGCTGGCGCCCCCCCGCGGCCGCCACCTCCGCGCGCTGCGGGTCCAGTGCGCGCACCCAGCGCTCCAGCTCGGCGGCGGACAGCCCGTCCAGCGTCGCCTCCATCGCCGCGCGCCGACCCCCTTCCAGCGCCGGCTCGCGAAAGAGCGGCTCCGTGAGCACGCGTAGGAAGAAGCCGGTGCCACCCACCAGCAGCGGCACCCGCCCCCGCGCCCGGATGGCCGCGATCCAGCGGCGCGCGTCCCGCCCAAACGCCCCCGCGCTGTAGCGCTCGCCGGGGGAGCGGATGTCGAGGCCGTGATGGGGGACGGCCGCCCGCTCGCCCGGGGTCGCCTTGGCGGTGCCGATGTCCATGCCGCGATAGATCTGCCGCGAGTCCATGGAGATGATCTCGGCGTCCAGCTCCCGCGCGACGAGCAGAGAGAGGGCCGTCTTCCCCGCCCCGGTGGGACCGGTGATGCCGAGGAATTCAGGTGCGCCCGAACTTGTGCCGCAGCTCATTCAGACCCATGGAGACGACGGTGGGACGGCCGTGGATGTCGTGGTACGGGAGGCTGGTCGCGAAGAGCTGGTCGAAGAGATCCTGCATCTCCTCCGGCGAGAGCTTCTGCCCGGCCTTGATCGCCGC
The DNA here is from genome assembly GCA_965116645.1 of Longimicrobiales bacterium. Lineage (GTDB taxonomy): Bacteria > Gemmatimonadota > Gemmatimonadetes > Longimicrobiales > Gaopeijiaceae > Bin94. The sequence continues at coordinate 2,058,664 of OZ220702.1, forward strand.
CTTGCAGGCGAAGGTCATCGCGATCCCTTCCCGCTGGTTGCGGGCGGAGCGCAACAGGTCCGAGCCGCCGACGATGTCCGCGATCATCTCGCGGATGCAGCGCTGCGCGTCGAAGTGGGGGTGCGGGCTGGGAACGGACTGCACCAGAAGAGTGTCCGCGCCGAAGCTCTCGATCGCGAAACCCACCTGCGCCAGCGAGTCCCTGACGGCTTCGACCGCCTCGACCTCGGTTCGGGTCAGCCGCACCGTGAAGGGAAAGAGCAGCCGCTGCCCCAGATCGGCGCCCCTCTCCAGGCTCTCCATGATCCGCTCGAAGAGGACGCGCTCGTGCGCCGCGTGCTGGTCGACGATCACGAACCCGTCCCGGGTCTCGGCCACGATGAAGCTGTTGTGCAACTGCAGGAGCGTTGGCTTGGGCAGAGGGTAGCCGGGCTCCGGCTCACCGTTTCCCATCTCGCCGGGCGGGCGGAAGAGGAGCATCTGGGGAACATCGTCCGGCGCGCCCGTCGGCGGAGCAGCGTCCCCGCCGGCCGGAGCGGGGGGGCCGTCCTCGCCAGCGGATTCGGGGGGGCCGCCCTCGCCGGCCGCTCCGCGCGCGCCGCCATTGCCTGCAGGGATCCCGGGCCCCTCGCGCACCATCCCAGGCTTCCGCGGCGAGTCCCAGGTCGCCGCCGACTCGATCCCCTCCAGCCCCTGGCGCACCGACGCCTCCACGAAGTTCTCCACCCGCAGACGGTGGCGGAAGCGCACCTCCGCCTTGCCGGGGTGCACGTTCACGTCCACTTCGGCGGCCGGAACCGACAGGAAGAGGAAGAGCCAGGGGCGCGTTCCCTCCGGCACGGTGGTCCGGTACCCCCGGTCCGCCGCGGCAATCAATCCCCTGTCTACGATCGGCCGGCCGTTGACCAACAGATGGACGCGCCGGAAGCCCTTGGCGCGCGCAAGATCCGGGCGCTGGATCACCCCCTCCATTCCCAGTCCGTCCCGGCGCCCGGACACCGCCAGGAGCCCCTTCTCGCCCGCGTCCTGCCAGATGCCGGCGATCCGCTCCAGCGCGCTGCTGCCCGCGGGGAGGTCGAGCACCGTGCGCCCGTCGGCTTCGAAGACGAAGCGGACGCCGAGGTTGGCCAGCGCAAGGCCGTGGATGACCTCGGAAATGGCGCGCGCCTCCACTGCTACGCTGCTCAGGAAGCGTGCCCGGACCGGCACGTTGAGGAAGAGGTTCCGCACGTCCACCGTGGTGCCGCGGCGGCGCGCCATCGACTCGACCATCCGGATCCGCCCGGCGTGCGCCCGCAGGCGGTTGCCCGTCTCCTCCCCCTCGGCGGCGGTCTCGATCACCAGATGTGACACGGCGGCGATCGACGGGAGCGCCTCCCCGCGAAACCCCAGCGTCCGGATGTCCGACAGGTCCTCAGCCTGGCGGACCTTGCTGGTGGCGTGCCGGTCGAGGCAGGCGAGGAGATCCTCGCGCACCATCCCGGTGCCGTCGTCGGCCACCCGGATGCGGCCCTTCCCCCCGCGCTCGACCGACACCGTCACCGCGCGGGCACCGGCGTCCAGCGCGTTCTCCACCAGCTCCTTCACAACCGACGCCGGACGCTCCACCACCTCCCCGGCCGCGATCTGGTTGGCCACATGGTCGGGCAGCACCCGAATCCGCGGCGTCGCCGGCCGGCGGGGAGCGTTCATCCTTCCCCGTTCGCCTGCGGCAGCCCGAAGAAGCGCATGGCGTTGGTCCACGTATCGGCCGCGACCTTCTCGAGCGGTTCGCCGCGGATGCGGGCCGCCGCCCCGGCCACATGCGCGACGAAGGCCGGCTCATTGCGCCGCCCCCGCATCGGCACCGGCGCCAGATACGGCCCGTCGGTCTCGATCATGTAGCGGTCCGGCGGCACCATCCGCACGAGCTCCGCGTCGTAGCCCCGGAACGTGACGATCCCCGTGAACGAGACGCACCATCCCGCCGCGAGGGCCTCCTCCAGCAGCTCCCCGGGACCGGGGAAGCAGTGCAGCACCCCTCTCACCCGTCCCGCGCACTCGCGCACCATCGCCGCAGTGTCCTCTGCGGCTTCGCGCGAATGCACCACCAGCGGCAGGTCCACCTCGGCGGCCAGCTCGGCGTGTCGTTCGAACGACGCCCGCTGCGCGGCCCGCGGCGCGAAGTCGTAGTGGTAGTCGAGCCCGGTCTCGCCGATCGCCACGCAGCGCGGGTGCGCCGCAGCCTCGCGCACCACCGGCATCTCGTTCCCGCCGGGGTCCACGTCCACGTGGTGGGGGTGCAGGCCGGCGGTGGACCACATCATGGCCTCGTGGCGGCAGGCCAGCCCCAGGGCGTCCCGGCTGTCGGTGTAGGTCGACGCGACCGCGATGACGCCCATGACGGAGGCCGCCCGCGCCCGTTCAAGGGTCTCTTCGAGGTCGTCCTGATAGGCCGCGTCGGTCAGATGGCAGTGGGAATCGAAGAATCTCACATTGCTGCGGCAGCCCGGCCCCGTTGCTTCTTGCTGCGGGCGTCGCCCGTGCCGAAGCGCTTCTGGATCTCCAGCAGCGCCGGGGAGGCGATGAAGATCGACGAGTAGGTACCGATGAGCACTCCCAGGATCAGCACCATCGTGAAGTCCCGGATCACCGCGCCGCCGAGCACCAGGAGCGAACACAGCACCGCCAGGGTGGTTCCCGACGTGAGCACGGTCCTGGGCAGCGTCTCGTTGACCGAGCGGTTGACCAGCCGGTAGGGATCCTCCCGGCGCCCGCCCTTCGCATTGAGGTTTTCGCGGATCCGGTCGAAGACGACGATCGTGTCGTTCAGCGAGTACCCCAGGATCGTCAGGATGGCCGCCACCGTGGGGAGCGCGATCTCCACGCGGAACACCGCGAGCAGGCCGAGCACGATCAGCATGTCGTGCGCGGTCGCGATCACCGCAGCCACTCCGAAGCGGATCTCGAAGCGGATTGCGATATAGATGAGGGTCAGGGCCAGCGAGAAGAGAATCGCGAGCGCGGCCCTCTGCTGCAGCTCGAGTCCGATCTTGGGCCCGACCGACTCCTGCCGGACGATTTCGAAGGCGGATGCGCCGAAGCTCGCGGAGAGTTGGGCGTCCAGTTCCCCCGCGACCTGATCGATGTCCCGGTCCTCTTCGAGCGGAGCCCGGATCACGAACTCGTTGTCGCCGCCGAAGCGAGTGATCGGGGGAGCCGACGCACCGCCCAGCGCCGTGCGCAGATCGGTGTCGTCCATCGCATCGGAGAAGCTGACCTGCACCAGCACCCCACCGTCGAAGTCGACTCCGTAGCGCTGCCATCCGCCGATTGTGAAAGTATTCACGATCATCGCCCCGATGCCGGTCACCAGGACGGCGGCGGAAACGACGTACGCCTTGCGGCGCAACGAGATGAACTGGTATTTGGCGTCGTGAAAAAGCCGCATGGCTGAACTTGCCTAGATGCTGATGGGATCCGAGCCGCGCTTGAACGAGAGGTACAGCAGGAAGAGCGTGCGCGTCACGTAGAGGGCGGTGAAGAAGCTGGCCACGATCCCGATGCAGAGCGTGACCGCGAATCCCTTGACCGACTGCGTCCCGAACTGGAAGAGGATGAGGCCGGTGATCAGGGTGGTGATGTTGGCGTCGACGATCGCCGACATCGCGTTGCTGAAGCCCTCGTCGACCGCGGTTCGCGGCGCGCGGCGCCGTTCCAGCTCCTCCCGTATTCGTTCGAAGATGAGGACGTTCGCGTCCACGGCCATCCCGATCGAGAGGATCAGCCCGGCGATGCCCGGCAGCGTCAGGGTGGCGGTGAGCATCGACAGTCCGCCGATGACCAGCGTGAGGTAGATCGCCAGCGCCACGACCGCCAGAACCCCGGCTACCCGGTAGTAGGCGATCATGATCGCGAGGACGAGGATGACTCCGACCAGCCCGGCGATCTGGCCCTGGTCGATCGAGTCCTGCCCCAGCGACGGTCCGACTCGCCGCTCCTCCATGACGCGAAGCTGCGCCGGCAAAGCCCCCGCGCGCAGCACCAGGGCGAGGTCGGCGGCTTCGGCGAAGGGGGTTTGCGGCCCCATCGTGATCCGGCCCCGCGCACCGATCACGCTCTCCACCGTAGGGGCACTGACCACCTCGTCGTCGAGGATGATCGCGATGCGCTCGTCGATGTTCGCTGCCGTGACGTCCTCGAAGACCCGGCCGCCGCGGCGGTTCAGCTCGAAGAGGACCATCGGCCGGTTGAACTCCTGCTGGTCGCGCGTGGCGGTGGCGTCCACGAGCTGCTCTCCGGTCAGGAAGGCATCCTCCTCCAGGACATAGAGTTCGCGGTAGAAACGCCCGGCCTGGGGGATGGAGTCCCACCCCCATTGGAGGCCCACCCCCCGCGGCATCGCGCGCTGGAACTCGGGGCGCGCCATGAAATCCGTAGCGGTCCGGACATCTCCGGCGTCGACCAGAAAACTCCCCGGGTCTGCGCCCGTAGCAAGGCGGTTGATCTGGAGCAGTCCCGTGAAGGGGCGGAAGTCGGCTTCCGGCTCGGCGGCAGCGGAGTCCGCGGGATCGGCGGCTTCCGCGGCGCCGGGGTCATCGGCGGTGCCGGCGGCGGCCAGGCTGTCCGCGCCGGCCGAATCGCCAGGCGAGTCGAAGAGCAGCTCCTCGATCGACATGGGGTCCGGCTCGGCTTCCGTGTCGCGCCCCAGCGCCCGCAGGCTGTCCACGCCGTAGGCGGCCACGATGGCCCGGTCCAGTCTCTCAAGGGACCGGGTGAATTCCATCGTGGGGAGCACCAGCTTCCATTCCAGGAACGCCTGCTGGTTGATGATGTCCTTCGCCCGCTCCTCGTCGTCCAGACCCGCCAGCTCCACGATGATGCGCTCGGATCCGCTCTTCTGGATCAGCGGCTCCTGCACCCCGTACTCGTCGATCCGGGTGCGCAGGACCAGCAGCGCCCGGTCGATCGCGTCCTCGCGCTGCTCGGGGAGCATGTTGCCGTCCGGGTCGTCGATTTCAAGGACCAGATGCATCCCGCCCTGCAGATCGAGACCGAGGTTGAGCCCCTGCCCGAAATAGTACCAGATGGAGAGACCGAGCGCCGCCACAATGACGATCAGCCGGACTCGAAATGACTTGAGCATCGAACTTCCTTGGAAAACCCTGGTTCCTGGTCACCGGCCAGCCTCGACCGCCGGTCGCACCGCGGCCAGCATCGGAACTTCGCCCGGGCCGCGGGTGCTGTCAATCGCGAATCCCGCCCTACGTAGCGGACGGTGCCGGGGATTCAGTACCCATGCCCGGGACCGGGGTCCGTCGACGTAAACTCCAATTTACATTCTGTCGTCTCAACCTTACACGCCTCGTAAGAATGGTGCGGTATTCTGGACCTTGTGGGGCCCACGCCACCGACCTACCCTTTTCTGCATGTCCCAATGGAGCATGCAATCGCCCGCGGAGTCGCGCGGCCGTTCGCGCCCCGGACGACACGACCGCCGGCGCCGCACCGGCGTCACTTGGGCGGGCGCCGCGCTGCTTGCCCTGGCCGCGGTCCCCCTTCCGCATGCGGATCGCGCGAGCAACCGGCCGCCCGACACCACCCTCGCGCACGCTTCCGACACCGTTCTCCGAATCACCTTTCTGGATGTGGGCCAGGGCGACGCCGTGCTCCTCCAGGCGCCGGAAGGCCAGACGGCGCTCGTCGACGCCGGGCCCGGGAACGTGGTGCCGCTCCTGCGCGGCCTGGGGGTGGAACGGATCGACCTGCTGGTCGCCACTCACCCGCACGCGGACCACATCGGGGGCATGGCGGGAGTGATCGAATCGCTGCCGGTGCGCTTCTACATGGACAACGGCGATCCGCATACCACGCAGACCTACGGGCGGCTGCTCGCGGCGCTCGACGACCGGCCCGAGATCACCTACCTGGAGGCAACGCCCCGAACGATCTCGCTGGGGAGCGCATCGATCGAGGTGCTGCCGCTCCTGCCGCGCGGAACGGCCGGCCTCAACGACCGCTCGGTCGCGCTGGTGGTCCGCTTCGGCGACTTCAAGGCGTTTCTCAGCGGCGATTCGGAAGTGCGCCAGCTGTCGCATCTTGTGGGACAGAGAGCCGTTCCCGATGTGGCGGTCCTCAAGGCCGCGCACCACGGGAGCGACAACGGGTTCACAGGGGAGTTTCTGCGCGCCGCCGCGCCGGAGGTGGTCGTGATTTCGGTGGGACGCAACAGCTACGGGCACCCGCGGCCGGAGGCGCTGGCGGCCTACACCTCGGCGGGAGCGGCGGTGCTGCGGACCGACCTGCACGGCCACGTCGAGATCCGCGGATACGGCGACGGGCGCTACGATGTCGTGCCGGCACAGCAGATCGAGGCCGCAGCGGCGCCGGCGAGCGCAGGACTGCCCGCGGCACAACTGCGCCTGCGGGTGCACGCGGACGCGCCGGGGAACGATCACGACAACCTCAACGGGGAGTACGCGGTGCTCGAGAGCGGCGGGGAAGAAGATGTCGCGCTCGGCGGCTGGCGGCTCTGCGACGCCGCACGCCACTGCTTCCGGTTCCCGCCGGGGGCCGTACTGGCGGCCGGTCGGCGGATCGTCGTCTACACCGGTTCCGGAGAGGCGGACGGAGAGCGCTACTACATGGGGTACCGAAGGGCGGTATGGAACAACGGTGGCGACACGGCGACGCTGTACGACCGGACGGGGGCGGCGGTGGTCGTGATGAGCTATTGAGCGGCCCGGACGCCTGGACCGTCGACCGGGTCGAAGCGGGCGTTGCCGTGCTCATACGGGACACCGGCGAGCAGGTGACCGAAGTCCCCCTCTCCGGCCTGCCGGCAGGCACGCGGGAGGGCTCGGTTCTGCGGGTTGCGGACGTGGAAGGCCGGCCGGACTGGCCATCCGCCGTGCTCGACGAGGAGCTGCGGCAGGCCCGGCTCGACGAGGCCGGGCGGATTCTCCGGCGGCTCAGGCGGCGCGATCCGGGGGGGGACGTGGTGCTGTAGATCGCGGGTCCCGGTATTGTCTCTCTTCCCCACACCGTCCCATAGTTTCTATTCTCACTGAGCCCTCGAGCCCGGAGAGCAGCCGCGTTGCCCACCGCCCGCACCAACACCACGCCCGCCTCATCGGCATCCTGTCCGACGTGGTTCGTGCCGGGTGAGGGGGCGCCGTGATCGGCAGGAGGGGACTGCGCGGGGTCGGCGCCGTGGTGGCGCTCGTGCTGCTCCCGTCCATCGCCCCCGATGTGATTGGCCGGGGCTGCCCGCACCACACGGGACACGCGGCCGATGGTCACCCCGGCGGTAGCCACCACTCCGAGCCCAGCCACCATTCCCCCACACCGCACCACCCCACCCCACCCGGCCCCCACCCCACCACACCCCCCCCATCCCCCACCCACCCCACCCACGTCCCCCCACCCTGCACCTGCGTGGGCAGCTGCCCGACATCCTCCGGCCCCGCCGCCCCCACCACCTCTCCTCCCGTCGCGCTTTCCACCGCGGCCGCCACCTCCGCGCAAGTCATCCCACCGGCGCGGCAACCCGCGCCCCGGCGCGCCTCCTACACCCTCCCCTTCGCCAACGCACCTCCTCTCGCCTGAGTCCTGCGCGCCCGGCTCCCCGGAAGTCCCAGGCCCCTCGTTGCGGCCGGGGTGCACCCGGCTGCCGGTGCGCGCAAACGACCGGACGGCCGATTCTCCCACCCAACGGCCAATTCACCCACCCAATGGACTCAATTGAGAGGATACTCATATGCACATGTTGACATGTCCGTGCCCGGCGGCCCGTGAACGGAGCCCGCGCGGGCTCATCCACGGACTCCTGGCGGCGGCGATCGCGGCCGCCCTCCCGGCACCCGCCCAGGCCCAGTTCGAGTGGACCTCGTCGCGGCCCGATGGACACGCCCCCATCGGCGTGATGGGCGAGCACACCCACGAGCACGGCGAGTTCATGTTCTCCTACCGCTTCATGCGGATGTCGATGGCGGGCAATCGCGACGGCACCGAGCAGCTCGACGTGAGCGACGTGCACGCCAGGTTCATGGTGGCGCCGCTCGACATGACGATGACGATGCACATGGGGGGCGTGATGTATGCCCCCAGCGACCGGATCACCCTCATGGCGATGGCCAACTGGGTCGACCGGTCGATGAACCACCAGACCCGGCCCGGCGGCATGTTCGAGGCGACATCGTCCGGCCTCGGCGACGCCGGCCTGAGCGCCCTGATCAGGATCAAGGGCTCGGGTTCGGTCCGCGCCCACCTGAACGCCGGCGTCTCGCTGCCCGTCGGCTCCATCGAGGAGACCGGCGAGAACCCCATGAGCATGGGACGGGCGGTCCAGATGCCCTACCCCATGCAGCTCGGTTCGGGGACGTGGGACGTGACGCCCGGCATCACGATCCTCGGGATGAGCGAGCGCACGTCGTGGGGTATCCAGGGCAAGGGCACCTTGCGGCTGGGCGAGAACAGCCGCGGCTACAGGAAGGGGAACGGCACCGAGGCGACCGCCTGGTTCGCCTGGCGGGCGTCCAGCCAGTTAAGCCTTTCGGCGCGCGCCTTCCTCAGCGTGTGGGGCAACTACTCGGGCCACGACGAGGCGTACGGCAACCCGATGATGGTGCCCACCGTGCGCGAAGAACTCCGCGGCGGCACCCGCCTCGACATCCCCATCGGGCTGAACTTCTACTTCCCGGACGGCCCGCTGAGCGGACACCGGATCGCCGCCGAGTGGAACGTTCCGCTGTATCAGAGCCTCAACGGTCCGCAACTGGAGACGGACTGGGTGCTGACGATCGGCTGGCAGAAATCGTTCGCTCCGCTGGGGCACAGCTGAGGGCGGCCGACTGCGAGTAAGGCCCGGCACGATCCGGTAGCGCAGGCGGGGGCGGTCGCGGCGGCCGTCCCCCGCCACCGGCTCCCCTTCCCTTGGCGAAACCCGTCTACTCCGTTATCCGTACCTCACACCTTGTACGGCAAGGTATTCCGGACATCGTGGTGGCCCCCGAAATCGACCGGCGAACACCGGATCAAGGCAGCGGTCCCAAAGGCGAGGAGCCCGGCTCGTGAATTCTTTCACAAGGTGGTGGGAGGTCGCCCGGACCGAGTTCAAGGCCGGCCTGCGCCAGCCCGCCTTCTGGGTCCTCCTCCTGCTGCTGGGGGTGATCGCCTGGAACGATTCGTGGAAGCCGGTCCATCTCATGACCGACGAGATCGCGCAGACCGGGATCTGGCCCACAAACACTTCGGCCGTCAGCCAGGGTCTGCGCCAGGGGCTCAGGCTGGTGCTGGTCGCCCCGTTCTTCCTGGCAATCACCGTGGGGCTGGTGGTCATCCGCGACATCGAGCTGCGGATCGTCGAGGTCTTCAATTCGACGCGTCTCACCCCACGGGAGTACGTGTGGGGGAAGTTCTCCGGCGGAGTGGCCTTCTTTCTGGTGGTCTGGGTGCTGTACCTGGGGCTCGCGATGGGATTCGACCATATCCTGCAGGGCAGCGGGGGACACTACCTCATCGGCCCCTTCGCGCTCGGCAACTATCTCGTCCCGACACTGTTGGTCGTGCTGCCCCAGATCCTCCTCTACGGGGGCGTGGCATTCTTCATTGGAGCGTGGACGCGGCGCCCGATCCTCGTCTTCCTCTTCCCGCTGGTGCTGTTCCTCTACCTGTGGAGCGGGCTGCCCCAATTGCTGCCCGGGGTCATCCGCGAAGCGCTGCTGCTGCTTGAGCCCTCGGGCGGCCTCTGGATCGAAGAGAACTTCGTTGCAGGCCGGCCCACCGATTTCCTGGACACGGCGCCGCTGGTCCCGGACATGGGCTTTCTGCTCAGCCGGCTGGTGATCGCGGGCGTGGGGCTGGCCGGGGTCGCCGGGGCCGCGGTGAGCTATGCGCGCCGCATCCAGACCGGCGTGTCCGCGCCGGGGATTGTCGGGTTTCTGCGGGGGCCGCGCGCTCCGGCAGCGGAGGTGCCGTCACAGGCCGAACCGACGCTCGCCGATCTGGAGATGACCACCCGGCCGCTCGGCTTCCGGAGGGCGGCCACGGCGATCGCCCGCAGCGAGATCCGCGACCTGCTCGTGCGGCCCGGAATGTACCTGTGCGTGCCCCTGCTCCTCTGGATGACCACCGCCAGGGCGGACCGCATCGATTCGCTGCTGACCTCGGGGGTCGCGGCAACGATTCAGTACAGCGACCTGAGCTTGTTTCTCTGCCTGCTTGTGCTCTTCTACACGGTGGAGTCGCTGCACAAGGAACGCGGCCGCCGCATGCACGAGATCTTCACCTCCGCCCCGGTCGGCACCGGCGCCATTCTCTGCGGCAAGGCGCTGGGCAACTGCGTCATGGCGGGGTTCATCCTCGTTGCCGCGCTTCTGGTCAACGCAGCGATGATCGTGACCCAGCAAAGCACCGGGACAGCTCCGGTGGGCTTCGAGTTCCGGCCCTTCGTCGCGGTCGGGGCCGGAGTGCTTCTCCCCACGTTCATCTTCTGGACCGCGCTGATCACGGCCCTTTTCGCCCTCTTCCGCAATCGCTATGTCGTGTACGGGGCGGGGATGGCGGTGTTCATCCTCACATTGAACAACTCCGCCGGCCAGTATCTCGATTGGCCGGTCAACTGGATCGGCGTGCGGGTTCTCACCTGGACCGACCTGGGCGCCTTCGCGGAGCACGGCTACCCGCTGCTGCTGAACCGCCTCCTCTATCTCAGCCTGGTTCCGCTGCTGATCGTCCTCGCGGTACGCTGGTTCGGTCGGCGGCACCTCGACGCCGTGGGGATTCGGGGCCGCCTGCGTCCCGGGCCGCTGCTGCGCAACGGGCTGCAGCTGGCCGCGCTCGCGGCCCCGGCGGTCGTGCTGGCCTCGATGCTCGTCTTCGCCGGCCGGTCCGGCTACGAGGGACCGGGCGCGGAGGAGTGGAAAAAGCGGTACTGGAGCAGCAACATCGCGACCTGGAACGGCTTCAGGATGCCGTCGGTGTCGCGCGTGGATCTGGATCTCGACATCGAGCCCGCCGAGCGAACCGTCAAGGTCGACGGCGCCTACACGTTTCTGAACCACCGCGACTACGCCTACGACCGCTTCCCCGTCACGACCGGGCCCTGGGAGCCGATCGAGTGGACGCTGGGCGGAGAGGCGTACGAACCGGAGAACCGCGACGGTCTCCATATCTTCAGGCCCGCCGATCCGCTGGAGCCCGGCGACACGGTCACCGTCGGCTTCCGCTACCGCGCGGAGGTCTTCGGCGGCATCAGCAAGGCGGCCCGCCCCCTCGTCAAGTATGTGCTTGAATCGGGCGTCAATCTGGACGGCTTCAATCCGGTTTTCGCGCCGGTGCCGGGATACCGGCCCGATATCGGCACGGAGTTCCACGATCCTCCGGAGTACCCGGACGACGTCCACGAAGGCCCGACCGAGGCGCTGGGCGCACCGTACGGGTGGACAGGCCCTCCCTTCATGGTGCGGACGCGCATCACGATCCCGGAGGAGTACACCGCGAACGGCGTCGGGCGGCTGGTGAGCGAGGAGGTCGCCGGCGGCAGACGCACGGTGGTGTGGGAGACGGACCACCCCGTCGTCATGTTCAACGTGATTGCGGGGAAGTACGCCGTGCGGGAGGGCGAGGGCACGGTGATCTACTATCACCCGGGGCACGAATACAACCTCGAGGAGATGGCCGTCGCGCTCGACGCCGCGCTGAAGTACTACGCCGAGTGGTTCCACCCGTTCCCGTGGAGCGCCCTCAAGATGTCGGAGTACCAGGGTTCGGTGGGTGGCGGGCAGGGATTCGCGACCAACATCGTCGTCAGCGAAGGAGCGGGGTTTCTGGCGAGGAGCGAGCCCGGTTCGCGCGCGCCGTTCGACATCGTCGCGCACGAGGCCGCGCACAATTGGTGGGGCAACCTGCTCAATCCGGGCGAAACCCCGGGAGGCGTTGTGCTGTCGGAGGGGATGGCCAACTACGCCAGCATCCTGCTGCACGAGCAGGTGTACGGCGACTTCGAACGGATGCGGCTCACGAGGCGGCTCGAGGCCGAGTACGCTCCCCGCCATCGCGGGGGCCTGGAGTCCACCATGGTCCAGACCACCGGATGGCCCGCCCGTTCCAAGGGCGCCTGGGTCATGTGGATGCTCCAGCAGGAGATGGGGCGGGAGAACATCCTGGCCGGACTGCGGGCGTTCATCGTGAGGTACCGCGAGGACCCGGACCATCCGGTGATTCAGGACATGCTGGCCGTGCTGCGGGATTTCGCGCCCGACACGGCCGGATTCGACGACTTCGCCGCGCAGTGGTTCTTCGATGCGGTGTTGCCCGAGTACCGGCTGTCGGGCGTGACGAAGACGCGGGAGGGGGATGGTTGGGTGGTGCGGGGGACGGTAGAGAACGTGGGAACGGGGCGGATGGGGGTGGAGGTGGCGGCGGTTGCCGGGCAGCGGTGGTCGGAGGTGAGCCGCGACGGGGGAGGGACGGTGCTGGCGGAGGGGTACCTGGACGCGCGCACGGGGGTGGTGGTGGGGGCGGGGGAGGCGGCCGGGTTCGTGATCCGGGCGGACTTCGAGCCCGAGCGCGTGGTGATCGACCCGGATGTGGTGGTGCTGCAGCTCAGGCGGCGGGATGCGGTGTTCGAGTTCGATTCCGGTAGCCTCCCCCTGCCCCGCTGAAACCTGCCCCGCTGAAACCGGTTGCGGCCGGATCCCGTATCATATACCTTGAAGTGCAAGGTACATTGCAGTCCATGGTAAAGGGGGCCGTCATGAGGGAATCAGCGAGCAGCGACTTCGATCTCGACGCCCAGGTCGGCCGGTGGCGAGCACGCCAGCAGCGCACATCCTCTCTGTCTCCGCGGGAGCTGGACGAGCTGGAGGACCACCTGAGGGCCCGGGTCAATCTCGAGATGGAGCTCAATGCTGCGATCACACCCGCACGGGCGTTCCACATGGCGAGCCATGATATGGGGCCGGGCGCCGCCCTGTCGCAGGAGTTCACCAGGGCGGGCAAGCCACGGTGGAAGGGGCTGTTCGTGGCCGGCTGGGCGATGTTTGCGGCCTCGTTCGTTCTTCCCGTGACGGGGCTCGAGTTGCTCCCCGAGTACCGGGCCTACGGACGGGCCGACGGTTTCGAGGTGTTCCTGAGATGTCTCGGGACGCCGTCGCTGGTGCTGGCTGCCCTTCCCAACCTTGCCATGCTGATGACGATCCCGGTGCTTAGCGGTCGCAAGCTGGCGGGCGGACGCTGGTTGCGACGATTCCTCGGACTCGCGGGGGCTGGTGCACTCGGCGTCGGCATTATCCTCAGCCTCGACCACTCGGCCCAGATGGTGAGTCCCTACATCCGCTCGCTCTTCGGCCCCGGCTACTGGACATGGGCCGCCTCCTTCGTCGGCGTGGCCGCCGCCCTTCACCTCCGCGCCCGCGGATGGGCTTCCGCGGTACTCAAGGGCGCGGCTCGAACCGGAGCACCGGAGAACAGCCGTGTTTGATCTCGATGCCGAACTCCGTCGGTGGCGGGAGCGCCAGGAGCGCACCTCCTCCCTCTCGCCGCGCGAGCTCGACGAGCTGGAGGACCATATGCGTGCCCGGGTCAACCTCCTGCTGGAGACGGACGCGGCGCTGGCCCCGCAGCAGGCGTTCGAGACCGCGCGGCAGGAACTCGGCCAGTCGGTGGCGCTGTCCAGCGAGTTCGCGAAGTCGGGGAGCCCGCAGTGGCGGAAGCTGCTGGTGGCAGGTTGGGCGATGTACGTGGTCTCGTTCTTCATGCCGGCCTCCCACAACTTCCGTTGGGGCGACGGTTCCGGGCAGGATTTCCTCTGGGGGTGGCAGGCGCCGATTGGAGCGCTCCTTGCGGCGGGGGACGGTGCCATCTGGCTGTCGCTGCCGAGGGTGCTGAGCGGGCTTTCCAACGCACTGGTCCTGGCGACATTCCTGAAGCTCAAAGGCATCCGGCCTCCTGAATCCGCCTGGCTCATCCCCGGCCTCATGGCAGCAACGCTGCTCAACCTCCATTGGGCCGCCCGACAGATCGATCCCGGCATCGGCTACTGGGCCTGGGTAGCGTCATTCGCGTGCATCGGCTCCGCGCTCTGGATGCGCGCCCGTGAGCGGGCGCCCGCCAGGCCGCCGGCACCGGCCCCCGCTTCGGGCCAGGGAGCATTCGAATGAAGAAGCGGTTCTCGAAGGAACTCGTCGCCGCGTCGTCCCGGCCGATGGTCCTCTCCATCCTCGCAGGCGGCGAGAGCTACGGCTACGAGATCCTGAAGCAGGTCAAGCTGCTCTCCGGCGGCGAGCTGGAGTGGTCCGACGGCATGCTGTATCCCGTCCTGCACCGTCTGGAGCGCGACGGGATGATCGCCGGCCGCTGGGAGCTGACCGAGGAGGGACGGCGCCGCAAGTACTACAGGCTGACCAGGCGCGGCAAACGCCAGCTGGCCACCGACCGCGAGGCCTGGCGGACGGTGCACGGAGCCCTCGAACTGTCATGGGGAGGGAGCAATGTTTGATCTGGATCGCGAGGTAGCACGCTGGCGGAAGCGGCAGGAGCGCACGACGTCGCTTGCGGCGACCGAGCTGGACGAGTTGGAAGATCACCTGCGCGCATGCGTGAATCTGGAGATGGAGCTGATGGCGGTGCCGAGCCGCCGCCGGGCCTTCGCGCTCGCGTGTGAGGGGCTCGGGGAGTCGGACGTGCTGTCCAGGGAATTCGCCAGGGCGGGCACGCCCCGGTGGCGGAAGCTGTTGATTGCGGGGTGGGCGATGTTCGGGGCGTCGTTCTTCCTCCCGGTCCGCGTGTGGAGTCTCAACGATGTGGCCCAATACGGCTACGAGGTCTTCCGGGCAGCTGCGGCCGACTTGAGCTTGCTTGCGCTCCCAGGCCTCTTCTTCCTGCTGACGATTCCGACACTCTGGAATGCCGGACACGCCCGTGGCCGCTGGCTGCAGGGACTGCTGGGAGTCACTGGAATGGCCTTCCTCGCATTTGGTGTCGTCTACTCCGTATGGGGCGACGCGATGTGGACGGCATTGCTTGGGCTCGACGGATTCACCGGATTCAACGTCGTTTACGCCTCACTCGGCCTCGGATTCTGGCTCTGGGCAAGTTCGCTCGTCGTGGCTGCCATCGCATTGCAGCTGCGCGCGCATCACTTGAAACCTGTGCAAACCGCCGAGCTGTCCTCCGTATCGGGCGAAGGAGCATAGCAATGAAGAAACGGTTTTCCAAGGAGCTCGTTGCGGCGTCGTCGCGCCCGATGGTCCTCTCCATCCTGGCAGGCGGCGAGAACTACGGCTACGAGATCCTCAAGCAGGTCAAGCTGCTCTCGGGCGGCAAGCTGGAGTGGTCGGACGGCATGCTCTACCCCGTCCTGCACCGGCTGGAGCGCGACAAACTGATCGCCGGCCACTGGCAACTCACCGACGAGGGCCGACATCGCAAGTACTACAGGCTGACCACGCGCGGGAAGCGCCAGTTGGCGACTGACCGAGAGAACTGGCGGACCGTGCGCGGAGCTCTCGAGGTGTCATGGGGAGGCGGCCATGTTTGATCTGGATGCGTCAGTGCGACGCTGGCGGGAGCGCCAGAGGCGCGAAGCCTCCCTGTCGCCCCGCGAGCTGGATGAACTCGAGGACCACCTGCGGGCCCACGTCGACCTCGAGCTTGAGCTGAACGCGGTACTCGCGCCTGCGGAGGCGTTCGCGATCGCCCGGCGCGAGCTGGGAGAACCGGCCACACTATCGAAGGAGTTCGCGAAGGCGGGGAAGCCGAGGTGGCGGCGATGGCTCGTTTCGGGGTGGGCGATGTACGCGGCAGCCGCTTTCCTGCCGGTGATCGTTGTCTTCGGTTCAGCCATCTACGGACACGAGATGTTCCGCGACATCTTCCTGGACATCCGGGACGAGTGGCCGCTGACCCTCGTCAATCTCGCCATGATCATGACGGTGCCCGTGCTTTGGGGCGCCCGTTTCTCGTGCAATCGGTGGCTGAGGCGGCTGCTGGGAGCCGTGGGCGTGTGCTCCACCGCGGCCGTTGCGTACGCCACGGGGCATGTGCTCGCCACCGGCGGCCTTACCGATCTGGCAGGGCATGGTTTCTTCGCAGGCTGGTGGGCCTGGGGCGCCTCCTACATCTGCGTGGCGAACGCGCTCAGGTTGCGGGCGAAGCAGTGGGCGCCGGCAAGGCTGAAGCGAATTGCAGCGCCCTGGCTCCCTTGGCGGCGAACTCGAACCATGGCGGGAACGCATGTCTGACGTGGACGGCCGGATTCGGCGGTGGCGGGCACGGCAGGAGCGGAAGTCGTTCCTGTCGCCGCGGGAGCTGGACGAGCTGGAGGACCACCTGCGGGCGCGGGTCGACCTGGAGCTCGGGGAGGCAGTCTCATGACCAGGAGTAGCCACACCTTGCCGCGAAGGGAAAGCAAAGCCGTCGCCGCAGTCCTCCTGGCCGGTGCAATCGCGATTCCTGCGGCACCGGCAAGCGCCCAGGAGATCGTCGAGCTGCCCGGCGAGGACCGCTGGCTCGAGCCCGGCTACCGGGAACTCTTCCGGCTGGGCACGCTCGCCGGCGAGGAGTGGGAGCAGTTCGGAGACATCAGGTCCGTGTCCTTCGACGGCGGCGGGCGGCTGTACATCTTCGACAGCCAGATCGACCGGATCTTCGTCGTGGATCCGGGCGGCAGGCTGCTCCGCGAGATCGGCAGGGAGGGTGACGGCCCGGGCGAGTTTCGCAACGCGGCCGAGATGGCGGTGCTGGCGGATGGACGGGTGGTCGTGGCCGACCTCGGGCACCGGGCCTATCAGGTCTTCGGGACGGACGGGGCCTTCGAGCGCATGGTCCGAATGGGTGGAGACCCGTCGATCGCAACCGCAGGCCCCCACCTTTCCCTGCCCGGTGCCGATGCTCTGATCACGATGCCAACCGGGGGAGCGCGCTCGTCCGTTTCGATCTCAAGCGGCGGGGGTTTCGGGGCCGGGCTGGTTGAAACGACTTCGCGGCCGATCGTGCGTGTCGTGCTGACGGGGGACGAGGTCGAGCGGGATACCGTCGCCGACGGGTGGCTGCCTCCTAAGCCGCCGCCCAGTGGCGGATCCGAGGTTTCCATTGCTCCCGGCATCACGATGAACACCGGAATGGTATCGTCGTACACCCTGAGTCCCGACGTGCATTGGGGGGTGCTGCCCGACGGGTCCGTGGCGTTTTCCGACTCCTCGGCGTATGCGATCCGGATAGCGCGGCCGGGGAGCGGCGTCTCGCGCATCCTGACCCGTCCCATTCCTCCGGAACCGATGACCGAGCGTCTGATCCGATCCGAGAAGGACCGTCGCCTGAGAGAGCTGGAGGCCATTCCGGACGCTGAGCTGGGGGGGCAGTTCCGGGCAATCATCAATGGGCAAGTGGTGACGTCCGATCCCGAGCAAGCCAGACGTGACCGGCGGGAGCGCATCGAGAATCTCCAGTTCTTCCCGGAGGTTCCGGTGATTCGTGGCCTGGCGGCAACCTGGGGAGGGCGCATCTGGGTCCAGCGGCGGGGCGAACTGCCCGACAGCGACGGTCCAATCGACTTGCTGGCGGCTGGCGGAACCTACGTCGGCAGCTACCCGACCGGCTCGGTCCGGATCCCGGACGCCTTCGGCCCGGACGGCCTGGCAGCCTTCATCGAGAGCGACGAACTCGGAGTGGAGACGGTGCTGGTGGTGAGGTTCCCGCGGGAGATGAACTGAGCGGACTGGAGACATACCCATGTTTGACCTGGACATCGAGGTGCGGCGGTGGCGGGAACGGCAGGAGCGGAAGTCGTCGCTGTCGCCGCGGGAGCTGGACGAACTGGAGGACCATCTGCGGGCGCGGGTCGACCTGGAGTTGGAGCTGAACCGCGTGCTCGCGCCGGAGCGTGCGTTCGCGATCGCGCGGCGGGGGCTGGGCAGGCCGGCGGCGCTGGAGAAGGAGTTCGCGAGGGCGGGGAAGCCAAGGTGGCGTCGGTGGCTGGTGGTGGGATGGGCGATGTTCGCGGTTTCGTGTCTGACGGGGGGACTGGTCCTGCCGTCCCCTATGGTGCTTGTCGGTCCCCAAGTCACCCTTGGAGTGGCAGTTGCGGTCCTAACCGCTTACCTCAGTCCGTTCACCAACCTCCTCATGCTGGCCACGCTGCTGGAGCTGCGCCCGGGGCGGCCGCGCCGCACACGCTGGATGGCCGGGCTCGCCAGCTTTGCCGCGGTGCTCAACTTCGAATACATGGTGGCATGGGCAAACCCGTTCATGTGGCTTACGCCGGGTGCGGTGGCCACCTGCGCGTGGACGGCATCCTTCTTTTGCGTCGCCGCTGCCCTGTGGATGCGCGCCAGGGAGCTGAAACCGGCCACGCCGAAGCCGATCGGTGGTTCCACCGCCTGATTCGCGCCGACGTGTGAACTCTGCTTTACAACTTGTCAAGCAAACATGACACTCAGCTTGATCCGGCAACACGCCGAGAGCCTGTTGATGCTACACACCGGTCACGATGTCCGACTTTGACGAGGCGGTCCAAGACTGGCGGAGCGCCCTCCAGCGAGGGGGAACGCTGTCCCCCCGCGAACTGGACGAGCTGGAAGATCATCTTCGGGCGCGCATTGAAGTCGAGCTTCAGTCGCACCCGGAGCTCACCGCCAAACGTGCCTTCGCCGTCGCGGCGGACGGGCTCGGGCAACCCGCGGCGCTGGCGAAGGAGTTCGAGAAGGCGGGCATGCGGCGGTGGAGGCGACTGCTGCTGGCCGGGTGGGCGATGTTTGCGGCGTCGCTCGTGCTGCCGGTCGTGCGGCTGGAGTTCTTCGGCATCGCCGACTGGCTGACGGTCTTTCCGGGGGTGTGGGAAGATACGCTCGAAGCACTGGGAAGTGCGGAACTCGAGGTCCGCAGCATCCTCAACGGTCTGGGACCGCTCAGCCCACTGATCCTGCTTCATGTGCCGATGTTCATGACCCTACCTGCGCTCCGGGCCTCGAGGGTGCGGGGCGAACGTTGGCTTGGATGGGTCCTCGGAGCGGTCGGCTGGCCCGCGCTCGGCGTCGGGGTGCTGCACCTCGCCGTGAGGCTCTTCCAGGTCCTCGTGCTCGGCGGGGTGGAATCCAGGGGGATCATCGGTCCCGGGTGGCTGGGTCCCGGCTACTTCGCGTGGACTGCGTCGTTCCTGTGCACGGCGTTCGCGATGCGCTTGCGGGCGCGCGAATGGGCGTCGGTGGCGACGAGGGAGGGCGGGGATTGAAGTGGGTGTCCGGCGGTCTTGCAGCCTGCGCCAGGTGCTTCGGTCCGTCGGCTACGGTGCCTTCCCCAAGACCCACACAGTCTCTTCGTCCATCATGCGCGCAAACCGCCCACCTCTCCGCCGCATCCGTTTCCATTCCTCCAGCGTGTAGACCAGCAGGTCGGTGGGCACCGGCAGGCGCTCGCTGGGCCAGTCGCGGTTGCGCTCAAGGCGGGGAAGGTCGCTTCGCTCCACGATCGCAACGACGTCGAGATCGCTTCCGAACCCCGTGTCGCCGCGCGCGTGGGAGCCGAAATAGCCGAGTGCGACCAGTTCGGGCCGGGACGCCGCCCGGGCATTTGCCCAACTCGCAAGGGCGTCCAGGACCCGATCAGGTGCCGGCCAGCGCTTTACGGACGTAGTCGAGGACGTTATGGGCATATTCGACCGCCTGCGAACTGTGCAGTGATCCGTAGTGCTCGAAAGCCGGGCCCTCATCGTGCCCGTTCGGATACCTGGCCGGAATATAGTAGTTGTCCAACACCCGCGCGCGCTCGATCAACTCGCGCGGTGGCGGGTCGGGTAATTCGCCGAGCAACCGGGCTGCAGCATGACCCCACGCTTCCTGGTCGAGCGCCAGATGAAGCGCCTTGGCGGCCTTCTCCGACGCCTGATGAGCGGCGAAGCACGCCCAATCGTGCCTGCCGTCCTCGTGTGACGCGATGGCCTGCTCCAGGTCATGTTCGGCTTGGGCGAACCAGTCTCTTGATCGATTCGGCATGGATCGGCTCATCGCTGATCGGTGGATCCCGCGGGGAACTGCCCTGTGGGGACGAAGGTAACGCCGGAGATTCCGGGAGCGAAGCCACGGCGGCAGCCCTTGAGAGACAAGTTAGCCACCGCAAGTTCGGGACGAGGCAATCCTCCAGGTTCGCCGGTGGCACATTAGCTCCGGTTCACGGTCGCGACTACCTTGACCACCATGACCAAGCCACATCCATCCCGGAAGAGACGACCGGTAACTTCGTTCACCCGCCTCTCCTCCTATAGCTACGTCGTCTGCGATGACGGTGCGGTGTTCATGTACGATGATCCGGGCTGGGAGGAGATGTCGCCGATCCCGGGTTCGCCACGGGCGGAAGAGGTGGACCACCCGGCCCCGAAGCTCCTCGGCCCGCGAGGCGTGAGCACGCTGCCACGGGCGGCGTCCGAGGAGTGACCCCGGGTATGTAGCGCCCCTTTTCGCCGCCCCACCCCGCTTCCCCACCGCCCCGCCCGCGCGTACGTTGCCATCGGACCGATCTCCCCCTTGCCGAAAGCCACGTGATCATGCGCAACGCCCGACACCTTGCCGCGGTTCGTCCCGGCGCGGCCGTCCTCGCAACGGCCACCGCCTTGTCCCGCACCCTCACGCTCGCCGTCATCGCCACGGCCGCCGCCCTCCCCGCCACCCCCCTCCCCGCCCACCCCCAGCAGCGCCTCTTCACGCCCGAGATCGCGCTCGATGTCCGCGGCGTGGGCATCGCGGCGGTGACGGACGACGGCGCCCGCGTCGCCGCGACGGTGAGGACGCGGCGCGAACGCACCGGCGTCGACCACCAGCGCTACGGGGACCCCACGTACATCTCGCCCACGCGCGTGCGGCTGATGGTGATCGACACGCGGACCGGGGATCGCACGTGGGTGCATGAGGACCCGGCCCAGTTGCGCGGCTTCGCCTGGTCGCCCGACGGGGAGCGGCTCGCGTACTTCGCCGTGGAGGACGAGGCGTACGGGCTGAGGATCTTCGACGCGGGCACGGGGCGGACCCAGGCGGTGGCGCTGCGCACGGACAGGGAGATCGCGTCGTCGTCGCCGCTGGTGTGGTCGCCCGACGGCGCGAGCGCGCTGATCGGGCTGCGTCCCGGCGGCTGGGCGGAGGAGGCTCGCGCGGCCTTCGTCGCCCTGACCGAGGCGCCGGTCATCGTGCAGGATTCCCGTAACGACTTCCTGGCCTGGGACAGGGTGAGGAACATCGCCGCGCGGCAGATCACCGCGCTGGTTTCCCTCGAAAACGGCAGCGTGCGAGAGATCCTTGCCGACGTGACGCCATCCGGATTGGGCTTCGCGGCGGACGGGTCGTACGTCACCTATTCGACGGCCACGCGCACGAAGACCTCCTACACGCGGCGCGACGGGACCGAGTACGAGCTCTTCCGGCTGTCGCTCGCCGAGGGCAGCGAGCCCGAGTCGCTGCGGGACACCGGCGAGGAGCGGCTGAGCGCGAACTGGAATGCGGCGCGCGACGCCTTTGCGTACAGCGAGCGGGGCTCCGTTTTCGTGCGGCGGCTGGGCGAGGACGAGGCGGTGGATGTAACTGCGGAACACCGTGGGCCCGCGGATGAAGGTGGGAGCGCCGAGGGCGAGGGCGCGGCTGGCCGCGGAGGCGCCGGCGGGCGTCCGGGCGGCACCGACGACCCCGACTCCGACCCCGACTCCACCCGCCTCCGCTTCTCGCTCCAGCGCTGGAGCCCCTCGGGCGGTCAACTGCTCCTCACCTCCCAGGACGCCTGGCACCTCCTCGACCTCGGCACCAATGACCTACGCACCCTCCTCGAACTGGAGGAAGACAGCGACACCCGCCCCCGCCGCCAGGTCCAGGCCTGGAGCGACGACGGCCGCCACCTCTACTTCAGCTACGCCGCCCGGGACCGCTGGCAGCGCGGCCTCAAGCGCCTCGAGGTGGCGACCGGCGCCATCGAGACCCTGTTCCTCGACGACAACCTCTACCGCTCCTGGAACATCTCCGACGACGGCGCCACCCTGGTCTACACCATGTCCGACGGCGACCATCCCGACGAGATCTGGACCACGCCCACCGACCGTCTCGCGCCCCGGCGGCTCACCACCTCCAACCCCGAGCTCGAAGACGTCGCGCTCACCCGCAGCGAACTCGTCGAATACCTGGACGTCGATGGTAATACGCTTTACGGCATTCTGTACTACCCTGCCAACTACGAGCCCGGGCGCACCTACCCCCTCGTGGCCGAGATCTACGAGCAGTACTTCGACAACGGGTTCAACGAGAACATGAACCTGATCACCGCGCAGGGATGGTTCGGGTTCCGCCCGTCGGTGCGCTTCGAGGAGGGCTTCCCCGGCGAGGCGTGGCTGAAGGCCGTGCCCAACGCGATCAACAAGATCATCGAGCGGGGGCTCGTCGACCCGGAGAAGGTGGGCGTTTACGGGCAGAGCTACGGCGGCTACGCGACCAATCTGCTCATCACGCAGACCGACCGCTTCGCTGCAGCCGCCAACGTGTCCGGCAAGGTGAACATCATCTCCTTCCTGGGCGACTCGCCGAAGATCACGACGCGCAACTACGCGGCGGCCGAGGTCGGGCAGGACCGGATCGGCGCCACGCTCTGGGAGCAGCCGCACAAGTACATCGAGCACTCGGCGGTGATGTTCGCGGACCGGATCGAAACGCCGTTGCTGATGCTCTCGGGCGAGGGCGACTGGAACGTGCCGGCGACGAACCAGCGCGAGATGTACTACGCGCTCAGGCGGCTGGGGAAGGAGGTCGTGTGGGTGCACTACACGGCGGGTGGCCACGGGGCCGGGCGCGCGAGCACGGCAGCCGACTTCGTGGACCACTGGCAGCGGATGTTCGACTGGTTCGCCGAGCACTTCGGGGAAGAGGACGGAAAGGCGGTGTCGCAGGGGGACGGGGGGTCGCGCTGAGGTGACGGGGGACGAGCGTGGGCGGGCGCATCGGAAGCGGGCGCGATGAACCACCCTCTGAGCGGACAGGTCGCGGTTGTGACCGGCGCCAACTCGGGCGTTGGACGTTCGGCCACCGAGATGCTCCTGCGGGCGGGCGCCGATGTCACGATGATCTGCCGCAGCCTCGAACGAGGCGAGCGGGCGCTGGCGGAGATCCGGGACGCCGGGATTGCGGTTGGCGGCGAGGGCGCGGCGACCGCGGCCAGCGGCGGCGCGGGGGCCGAAGCGACCGGAGCCGACGGCGGCAAGCCCGGAGAATCGGTCGCCGCAGCGTCTCGGCCGGAAGTCACCCTCGAACTCGCCGACCTCTCCCGCCAGGCCGATGTCCGTGCGGCCGCCGGCCGGATCGCGACCCGCCTCCCCGCCATCGACATCCTCGTCAACAACGCGGGGATCTCGAGCGCCCGCCGCACGCTCTCCGCCGACGGCTTCGAGCTGGCCTTCGCCACCAACCACATCGGCCACTTCCTCCTCACCCGGCTTCTCCTCGACCGTCTCGAGGCCGGGCGCGGCCGCATCGTCAACGTCAGTTCACGGGGCCACCGGGGCGCCGACCTGCGGCGGGCGAGCCTCGACGACATCGCCCGCGGAAGAGCCTGGAAGGGCCCCCTGCAGGCCTACGCCGACTCGAAGCTGGCCAACATCCTCTTCACCTTCGAATCGGTGCGGCGCTGGGGCGGCCTGGGCATCACCGCCAACGCCGTCCACCCCGGCGTGCTCGCCACCGACATCTGGAACAAGACGCCGTGGATCGCGCGGCTGCTGATCCGCCCGTTCACCTGGTTCATGGACCGGCCGGAGGTCGGCGGTGCGGCGGTGATGAACCTGGTCGCGGGCCCCGGCGGCGACGGCGTCACGGGATCCTACTTCAACGTGCAGCGAGAGGAGAAGCCGGGCGTTCAGGCCAGCGACCGGATTCTCGCGCACGAGCTGTGGGAACGGAGCCTGGAGTGGACGGGGTCTTCCACATGAACCTGAGCCAAATGCCCACCTGAGGAGAATCCGACAATGCTCAACCCTGACCGCATCGCCACCTGCCTGTGGTTCGAGGACCGCGCCGTCGAGGCGGCGGAGTTTTACGTCTCGCTCTTCCCCGATTCGAGGATCGTGCATGTTTCGACGGTCTCCGCGGGGCCGGCCGAGGGCAACGCCTTCGTGGTCTTCGAGCTTTCCGGACGGCAGTTCCAGGGGATCGACGGCGGCCCCATGGTCAAGTTCACGCCCGCCATCTCATTTGTGGTCCACTGCGAATCCCAGGAGGAGATCGACCGCTACTGGAGCGCGCTGAGCGACGGCGGCGAGGAGGGATACTGCGGATGGCTGAATGACCGCTTCGGCGTGTCCTGGCAGGTCATCCCCGCAAACATGGGCGAACTGATGAGCCGCGACCCGAAGCGGGTGATGGAGGCGCTGCTCAAGATGGGGAAGATCGACATCGAGGGGCTGGAGAAGGCGGGGGCGGGTGGCTGATTCCGTCTCCGCGAACCGGCCTAGAAGAACACCGGCTCCCTGTACGCGCCGAAGACCTCCTCCATCGCCGCCCGGATCTCGTACAGGGTGCAGTAGGCCCTCGCGCAATCCAGGATGTACGGCACGGTGTTGGTGCCACCCGCCGCCGCCGTGCGCAGCCGCCCCAGCGCCGCTTCGGCCTTCGCGCCGTCGCGCTCCTCGCGCAACCGCGCCAGCCGCTCCCGCTGCCGCGCCTCCACACCGGGATCGATCTGCAGCGTGTCGATTTCGACCTGGTCCGACCCCCCGGTGAAGCGGTTCACGCCCACGACCGTCCTCATCCCGGCTTCGATCTCCGCCTGCTGGCGCGCCGCCGAGTTCGCGATTTCGCGCTGGAACCACCCGTTCTCGATCCCGGGGACGACCCCGCCCTGCCCCTCCACCCGCTCGAAGATCTCCTCGGCCTCGGCCTCGAGCCGGTCGGTGAGCGCCTCCACGTAGTACGAACCGGCCAGCGGGTCGATCGTGTTGGCCACGCCGGTCTCGTGCGCGAGGATCTGCTGGGTCCTGAGCGCGATCGTCACCGCCTTCTCGGTCGGCAGCGCCAGCGTCTCGTCCATCGAGTTGGTGTGGAGCGACTGGGTACCGCCGAGCACCGCCGCGAGCGCCTGATAGGCCACCCGCACCACGTTGTTCTCGGGCTGCTGCGCGGTGAGCGTGACTCCAGCGGTCTGGGCGTGGGTGCGCAGCCGCCAGGACTGGGGGTTCTTCGCCCCGAACTCGTCCCGCATGCGGCGTGCCCAGATCCGGCGGGCGGCGCGCAGCTTCGCAATCTCCTCGAAGAAGTCGTTGTGCACGTCGAAGAAGAACGAAAGGCGCGGGGCGAAGGCGTCCGGATCGAGCCCCCGCTCCACCCCCCGGCGCACGTATTCGAAGCCGTTGGCCAAGGTGAAGCCGAGCTCCTGGCCCGCAGTGGCGCCCGCTTCGCGGATGTGGTATCCCGAGATCGAGATCGGGTTGTAGCGCGGCGCGTGCTCCGAGCACCACTCGAACATATCCAGGATGAGCCGGAGCGCGGGCTCGGGCGGGAAAACCCAGGCGTGCTGCGCCTGGTACTCCTTGAGGATGTCGTTCTGGACGGTGCCGCGGAGCTGGTCCAGCGACACGCCCTGGCGCTCGGCCGCAGCCACGTAGAAGCAGAAGAGGATGATGGCGGGCCCGTTGATGGTCATCGAGACCGAGACGCGGTCCAGGGGGATCCCGTCGAATAGCGTCTCCATGTCGGCGAGCGACGAGATCGCTACGCCGCACACGCCCACCTCGCCGAGGGAACGCGGGTGGTCGCCGTCGTACCCCATCAGAGTGGGGAAGTCGAAGGCCACCGACAGTCCGGTCTGACCGTTGGCCAGCAGGTACCGGTAGCGCTTGTTGGTCTCGGCGGCGGTGCCGAAGCCGGCGAACTGGCGCATGGTCCAGAGCCGGGTCCGGTACATGGTGGCGTAGGGCCCGCGGGTGAACGGAAACGCGCCGGGGACGCCGAGCTTGTCGAGGTAGTCACCCCTCAGGTGGAGGGGGGTGTAGAGGGGCTCGACCTCGTTGCCCGACACGGAGGTGTAGGCGGGAAGCCGCTTCGGCGTTCCCTCGCACGTCGCCTCCCACGCCGCCAATTCGGCCTTGAGCTGTTCGATCTCCCGCTCGCGGCGCTCGATCTCGGCTCTGAGCGCGACACCTTCGCGCACGCGGGGTTCAGTCGTCGACATTGGACCGGGTTCCTCCTGACCGGTGCCCTTCGTCATCTTCTGGTTGAGTCTCTGGTTCACCTTCCGGCACCTTACCCAATATGGCGCGAATGATCCGGTCCGCCACACCGTAGGCCGTCTCCCGCCCGGCCCCCACCTCGCTCGCCCAGCGGGAGAAGCGCGGGTCGGTTTCCATGGCGTGGAGGGCCCGGCGCCTCAGACTGCGCTCAACGACATCGCGGATGCGCCCGCGCGCGCGCTGCTCGCGTCGCGCCTCCAGCAGCCCGGAGTCCGTCAGGTGGCGGTGATGCGCGACGAGTTGTTCCAGGAACTCGTCGATCCCCTCGCCCCGGCCCGCCGAGGTCTTGAGGACGGGGATTTGCCAGCGGGGGACGGGTGGCTCCGGCGGCGGGTTCGCGGCGCCGGCCGGTTCGGACGGATGCGCGACGGCCCGCTCGGGCGGACCGGCGACCTGCGACGCCGCGCGATGCGGGTCCCCGGCGTCCTCGGGATACTGGCCACCGCGGTCCCCCTCGCCACCGCCCGCCGCCCGCGACAGATCCACCCCGTGGTGCGCCGGAAAGTCGTGCGAAGCCATGCCGGCCTTCAGCAGAAGCGCCTGCCGGAGCTCGCGCACCAGCCGGTCGGCACCGACGCGGTCCGATTTGTTCACGACGAAGACATCGGCGATTTCCATCAACCCGGCCTTCATCGCCTGGATTCCGTCTCCCGACTCCGGCACCAGCACGACGGCGGTCGTGTCGGCGGCCGCCTGGATCTCCAGCTGGGTCTGCCCGACCCCCACGGTCTCGATCATGATGTTGGGGAACCCGAAGGCGTCCAGCAGGTCGATCACCTCTCGGGTCGTCGCGGCCAGCCCGCCCAGCGACCCCCGCGTGGCCATGGAGCGGATGAAGATCCCCGGGTCGGTCGCGAGGTCGTTCATGCGGATCCGGTCCCCCAGGAGCGCGCCGCCGGTGAAGGGCGAAGTCGGGTCCACCGCCACGATCGCCACCTCTTCGCCGCGGGCACGCAGGCGGGTGGCCAGGTGGGCCGCGAGGCTCGACTTGCCCGCGCCGGGCGGTCCCGTGATCCCGATGCGGCGGGCCCGCGGGCGGACGAGTAGCAGTTCCCGCAACAGGTCCGCCACCCCCGGGCGTCCCCCTTCGACCATCGAGATGGCCCGCGCCAGTGCCGGGCGCCTCCCGCGCCGGAAGTCGGCTGCCAGGCGGCGATTCCGTTCCTCCCGCGAAGCGCGCTCCGGTGTCATCGTCCGCCGGCCGCCGCTACAGAAGAAGCGCCCTGGCCAGCGTGAGCACCATGACGAAGCCCACGAGGTCGGTCAGGGTGTGCACGAAGACCGAGGACGCCACCGCGGGGTCGACGCCCAGGCGGTTCAGCACCGTGGGGATCATCGCCCCCGCGAAGCCGGCGACGATGATGTTGGACCACATCGCCAGCAGCACGACCACCCCGAGCATGATTTCACCCTCCCACAGGAACGCCCCCAGGGCGAAGAGGGCACCGAGCACGAAGCCGTTCAGGAGGCCCACCGCCACCTCCTTCCTCACTGCGTGGAAATGACCCGGGCGCACCCGGTCGCCGATCGCGATGCGGCGGATCGTGACGGCCAGCGCCTGCGTTCCGGTGTTCCCCCCCAGCGCCGCGATGACCGGCATCAGGAAAGCCAGGAACGGGGCGGCGCTGATCAGTTCCTCCTGGCTGAGGATCACTGCGGCCGCGAGCGCCGCCGTCACCAGGTTCAGTGTCAGCCACGGAAGCCGCGAACGCACCGATTCGAGCCACCCGGCCTTCAGTTCCTCCTCCTCCGACACCCCGGCGAGCTTCAGGATGTCCTCCGTCGTCTCGGCTTCGATCACGTCGATCACGTCGTCGAAGGTGATGCGGCCGAGCAGCACCCCGCCCGTCCCCACCACCGGCACGCTGACGAGGTTGTAGCGCCCCATCACGCGCCCTACCTCCTCCTGGTCGGTGTCGGGGTGGACGACCGCGGCGGCCGGCTGGACCAGCGCCGCCACCGGGGCGCCCGGATCGGCCAGGATAAGATCCGAGATGGGCACGGTGCCCTCGAGCCGGTTCCGTTCGTCCACCACGAACACCGTGTAGAAGTCCTCGACTTCGCGCCCCTGCCGCCGGATCTCGCCGATCGCGTCTGCGGCACCGGATTCGGCCGTCACTGAAACGAGTGCCGTGGTCATGAGGCCGCCGGCCGTCTCCTCCCCGTAGCGCAGCAGGTCGCGGATCTCGACCGCCTCCTCCGTCGGGAGCGCCGCCAGCATCCGGTCCCGGTCGTCGGGCTCCATCTCGCCCAGGAGGTCCGCCGCGTCGTCGTCGGGGAGGTCCTGGAGGAGCGCGGTGCCCCGCTTCGCGTCAAGCGACGACAGGAGTTCCGCCCGGTCCTCGTACTCCTCCATCTCGGCGAGGGTATCGGAGGCGAGTTCGGTGGGAAGGGTCCTGAGGATCTCCAACCGCTGCTCATCCGACTCGATCGCGGCGACCAGGTCCGCGATGTCCGAGGGGTGCATCTCCTCGGCTGAGTCCATCCAGTCGGGGAGGCCGCGCGGGGCCTGCGGCCTGCCGCCGGTGCTCACGTCCCCACCACCTGCCTGAGCACCTCTTCCTGCACGCGGAACATCTCGCAGTCCTCGCGCGCGGGCCCCTCCGGATGATCGTAACCGAGGAGGTGGAGCGTCCCGTGCACGGCCAGCCTCGCCATCTCCTCCTCCGGCGGGGCTCCGGCCGCCGCAGCCTGCCTCAGCGCCTGCCCGTGTCCGATGTAGATGTCGCCTAGCGGGTCCTCGCCCTCCGCATGCAGCGCGAACGACAGGACATCGGTAACGGCGGAACGCTTCAGATAGCGGTTGTGGAGCTCGGTGATTTCGGCGTCGCTCGTGAAGGTGACCGACATCTCGGCGCTCCTGACACCCTCGCGTCGCAGCACCCCGGTGACCGCCCGGCGGACCAGCGCGCGGGGGATGTCGCTCGCCCCGGGCGCGTTGACATGCACGGTGATCAAGGGCCCGCCTCCGCTTCCGAAGTGAGATGCCGGGTCCCGGGATAGTCGATTCGGCGATGGTAGATCCCGCCCAGCACGCGGGCGAAGCGCCGCTTGAGGTGGCTCAGATCCTCCAGGGTGAGCGGGCAGTCGGCCAGCTGGCCCCGGTCGAGCTTCGCGGCGAAGATGTCGTCGATGAGGCGACGAATGCGCTCCCGCGTGGGATTGTTCATGGCCCGGGCCGCGGACTCGACCGAATCGGCGAGCATCAGCACCGCCGTCTCCCGGCTGCGGGGGCGCGGCCCCGGGTACCGGAACGCCTCGGGATCCGGCGCCTCAAGTCCCTCGGCCTCGGAGTGTGCGCGGGCCTTCTCGTAGAAGAAGCTGATGGTCTGGTCCCCGTGGTGCTCCAGGATGTGGTCGATCACCACCCTAGGCACCTTCTGCCTGCGCGCCATCCTCGCGCCCTCCACGACGTGGTCGCGCACAATCGCGGCCGACATGCCGGGATCCATGGCGTCGTGGGGGTTCTCGCCCTCCTGGTTCTCGATGAAGGATCCGGGGCTGATCAGCTTGCCCACATCGTGGTAGTACGCCCCCGTGCGGGCGAGCAGCGCGTTGGCGCCGATGTCGTCGGCCCCCGCCTCCGCAAGGTTCGCCACCTGGACGGTGTGCGCGAAAGTGCCGGGCGCTTCCGCGGCGAGGCGCCGCAGGAGGGGCCGGTTGGGATCCGACAGGCTGATCAGGGTCTGGTCGGTCGTGATGCCGGTGACCCATTCGAAGACCGGGATGAAGCCGATGGCAAGGGTCGCTCCGCCGATGGTGCTGAGCACCGCCCACAGCAGGGAGTCCAGGTAGGGAATCTCGGAACTCCTGAGTTCGAGCGCGGAAATGACCAGCGCGTACGCACCCACGGTGATCGCGATGAAGATCCAGAGCTGCGCCAGACGCCGGAACCTTCGCACCGTGAGCGCGGCGGTCCCTCCGCCCATGAGGGTCACCAGGAAGACCTCCGCCGAGGCGAAGGGCGTCTGAGCGATGGTCAGCGTGCAGAGGACGAAAGCCGAGATCAGCGCCAGCCGGCCATCCCACATGATGGAGAGCGCCACGGTCACGAAGACGATCGGCAGCGAGGCCGCGGGTAGCTCGGTACGGGCCACGAAGTAGGTGCCGACGATGTACAGCGCCCCGATCCCGGCAATGGTTACGACATACCGGAACTGGCGGTAGATGTCGGGGCGGAAGAAGAACATCAGCAGCCCGAAGATCGAGAGGATCAGCGAGTTGAGGAGGAATCCCCCGAAGGCCGAGCCGAGACTCGTTCCCTCCACGTTATACCCCCGTGCCCGCAGACTGGCCCGGTAGGCGTCGAGGGTCTGGAGTTCGACCGGCCCGACCTGGGAGTTCGCCCTGACGATCGCTTCGCCCTCCAGGACGCGGCGAATGGTGACCGGCACGGTGTCGCGGGCGGCAGCTGTCTCACGGTCGGTGCGGCGGGTGTCCGGCAGAAGGGTCGGAGCCAGATACCGGGCCAGGATCAGCCTCAGCAGGCGGGTCTCGGGACCCTGTTCGCGGTTCTCCAGGGCGATTTCGTAGAACTGGCGTCCCGACAGCACGGTGTTTCGGCCAACCACCGCTTCCACACCGCCCCTTACCACCCGAATGGAGTCGTTGGTAAGCCGGGAAGCCGCCTCGGGAGCCATGACGCCTTGCGCGGCCAGCGTCGTGATCGCCGTCGAGGCGTCCGTCTGCAATCGGCGGGCGACATCCCTGTCGGCGAGGAGCTGGATGTGCTCGGTTTCCGCGTCGATTCGCGCAGTCGAGAGCACGACTCCGACACCGGCGACGCCGCCGTCCGCCGCGGCCGAGTCGACCCTCGCGAAGAAGGCGGCGAGCGCGCTGACCGCCGAGTCCCTCGCCGCCTCCCGGTACGTGAAGGTGGGAACCACCGCCGCCGCAGCCTCCTCGCGCTCGCGCCGCAGCACGCCGGGGTTCTTCGGCACCTCGAAGTCGATCACGGCGATGACGTCCTGGTGGGCGACCGTCCCGGCCTGGAATCGGCCGATGGAGACACCGGGATCCGACGGGAAGAGTACCGTCAGCCCGATAGCCAGAATCAGCAGGACGGCAAGACGGACGGCGTGGTGGACGACCGCGTCCGGCCAGACCGGGCCCGGGACTCCGGAGATCCAGCTAGCGCGCGGGCCCTTGCGGCTCATCGCCATCGTCATCCGCCTGACGCCTGTCCGCGGCCGCGTAGGCCAGGACGATCTGCTTGACCAGCCGGTGGCGGGTCACGTCCCGTTCGTCCAGGTACACGAACTCGATGCCCTTGACGTCCTTCAGGATCTCCTCGACCTGAATCAGCCCGGACCTCTGGGATGCGGGGAGGTCGATCTGGGTCTTGTCGCCGGTGATCACCACGCGCGAGTTCACCCCGATCCGGGTCAGGAACATCTTCATCTGGGCCGCGGTCGCGTTCTGTGCTTCGTCCAAGATCACGAAGGCGTCCGACAGCGTCCGCCCGCGCATGTAAGCGAGGGGAACGACCTCGATGGTGCGGTCGGCGATGCCCCTCTGCATGCGTGCCGGGGGCATCATGTCCTCCAGGGCGTCGTAGAGCGGCCGGAGGTAGGGGTCCACTTTTTCCTGGAGGTCGCCGGGGAGGAAGCCCAGGTTTTCGCCGGCCTCCACGGCGGGCCGCGCCAGGATGATTCGGCGCACCCGCTTCCGGAACAGCTCGTCGACCGCGCGGGCGACCGCCAGATAGGTCTTACCGGTCCCTGCGGGTCCGATGCTGATCACGATGTCGGAGTCTTCCATGGCCTGGAGGTACGCGCGCTGGCCCTCCGAGCGGGGCGAGATCGACCGCCGCGCCCCCGGGACCGCGATCCGCAGGCGTTCGTCGTCGCTGCGGATGTCCGGACCGTCGCGCGACTCGAGGCTCGCGGCGAAGCGGGCCACGTCCGACGCCGGGAAGGACTTGCCGAGGCGGGCCAGCTCGATCATGTGCTCGACGACACGGGCCGAGTTGGTCACCGACCCGATTTCGCCCGCCAGCCGCACGAAGTCACCGCGCAGCACGACCTGAACGCCGAAGAGCGACGCCAGCTCGCGGAAGTTGGCGTCGCCGACCCCGGCGAGGATGAACTGGTCCGCACCCTCGGCGCTGAGGTGGTGTTCGACCATGGTCCCGCTGTTCGTCATTCCGCTGCTCCAACCGAGATCCCGAGTGCGGCGAGATCCGCCGCCGCGACCGGCACCGGCGCCCCCTCGAAGAGCGCGCGGGCCGCCGTCGTCTTCGGAAACGCGATCACGTCGCGCAGGCTTGCGGCGCAGGAGAACCGGGCCGCGAGGCGGTCGACGCCGAGGGCGATCCCTCCATGCGGAGGCGCGCCGGAACGCAGCGCCTCGAGGAGAAAGCCGAACTTGGTCTCGATTTCGCCGGGTTCGAGCCCCAGCAGCGCCAGGATGCGGGTCTGGAGCGCGGCGTCGTGCGGGCGGATGCTGCCCGAGCCCAGCTCGGTGCCGTTGTAGACCAGGTCGTAGGCGAGGCCGCGCACCGCCAGGGGGTCGGAATCGAGGAGGTGGATGTCGTCGGGATGCGGCTGCACGAAAGGGTGGTGGTTGGCAGCGAGCGTGCCGTCGCCCGCGTCCTCGAAGAGGGGGAAGCCGGTCACCCAGAGCCAGGCGTGCCCGGTGGCGCGCGGGATGCCGAGGGCGGCGATCGAGGCTGTGCGGGCGGCGTCCAGCGCGGGGGAGGTCATGCGGTCGGGGCCGGCCGCCGCGAGGAGGAGGTCGGCGGGGGCGAGGCCGAGGCGGGCGCGGGTGTCGTCCCGGAAGAACCGGCCGAGGGGTCCCGTGGCGCGATCTTCCTGGATCTTCGCCCAGAGGAGGCCCGGGGCGCCCGCCGTCCTGGCCGCCTGCTCGATCGCGTCGATCTGCTTCCTGGTAAGGCGGGCGCCGCCCTCCAGGCGGAGGCCGCGGATGCGGCCGCCCCGGGCCACGGCGCCCTGCAGGATCCGGAAGTCAAGGGCGCCGAGGACCTCGCTGAAGTCGGCGATTTCGAGGCCGTAGCGGAGGTCGGGCCGGTCCGAGCCGAAGCGCTCCATGGCGTCGTGATAAGTGATCCGTGCGAAGGGTGGGCCCGCTTCGATCCCGGCCACCTCCGCCAGCCTGGCCATCAGCCCCTCGCACCAGGCGTAGATGTCCTCGGGCTGGACGAACGACGCCTCCACGTCGATCTGGGTGAATTCCGGCTGGCGGTCGGCGCGCAGGTCCTCGTCGCGGAAGCAGCGGGCGATCTGCAGGTAGCGGTCGAAGCCCGCGATCATCAGCAGCTGCTTGTAGATTTGCGGGCTCTGCGGCAGCGCGAAGAACTCGCCCGGGTGGACACGGCTCGGAACCAGGAAGTCGCGCGCCCCCTCCGGAGTGGGCTTGGTCAGGATCGGCGTCTCGATCTCGACGAAGCCCTCCTCATGGAAGTAGTTGCGCACCGCCAGAACCAGCCGGTGGCGAAGCTCCAGCCGCACCTGCAGCTCCCGGCGGCGCAGGTCCAGCACGCGGTGCCGCAGCCTCAGCTTCTCGGATGGCAGCTCCTCCTCCGGCGCGCGGTAGACCGGGATCGCCGGGGTGCGCGCCCTGTTGAGGACCTCCAGTTCGGCGATCTGCACCTCGACATCGCCGGTGGCCATGTCCGGATTGCGGGCTTCTTCCGGGCGCGGCGTCACCACCCCGCGGATCGCGATCACGTCCTCCACCCCCAGCCCCCGCACGGCCTCCAGCGCACTCCCCGACGACCAGTCCGGCCCCGCCGACGCCTGCAGCACCCCCGAACGGTCGCGCACGTCGAGAAACACCAGACCGCCCAGGTCCCGGCGGCGGTGCACCCACCCCGCAATCCGCACCTCGCTGCCGGCCATCTCCAGGTCGACCATGCCCGCCCCCGCACTGCGCATCGTCGTCGCGCTTTTCCGGGCTCTCGCCACAATTCCGCCTCCGGTGATCCAACGGTTCCCGGCCGACGGTGCCGCGCGGTGATCTCGGCCACGGCTTGCTGGCGGCGGCGCCGGACGAATTCTCGCGGTAAACTTAACAGTCCGTGCCAGAATCCGCGCCAGCACCCGCCGATGCCGCCGAGCACCGTCCACGGGGCTGTCCACCCGCACTCCGACCCGCACCTGAGCAAACCGCCGACGCCGTGACTTCCGTGCACCCCGACGCCGAATCCGCCCGCCCCGACGCTGTTTCCGCCCGCCCCGACGCTGTTTCCCGGCGGCCCAACCTTCTCGGTCTGACCCCGGAGGAACTCGGTGAAGCCCTCGAGGCCCACTTTGGCGCGCGCGGACAGCCCGCCTACCGCACCCGCCAGGTCATACGCTGGGTGCACGCTGGCGACGCCCGCTCCATCGCCGCAATGACCGACCTGCCCCTGCCCGAGCGTGACGCCCTCCAGCGGTCCTTCCGCCTCGACGAGCCCGCGCTCGACACCGTCTCGATCTCGGCCGACGGGACCGCCAAGCACCTCTGGAAGCTGCGCGGCGGCGAGGTCGTCGAGAGCGTGCTCATCCCGGCAGCGGGCCGCCTCACCCTGTGCATCTCGTCCCAGGCCGGCTGCGCGCTGGCGTGCCGGTTCTGCGCCACCGGATGGTCCGGGTTCGGGCGCCAACTCTCGGCGGCCGAGATCGCAGGACAGTACCGGGCCTCCGCGCGCTGGGCCGGCGAGCGCGGCATGGGCAGCGTGTCAAACGTCGTCTTCATGGGGATGGGCGAGCCACTGGCCAACCGCAAGGCGGTCTTCCCCGCGCTTACGATCCTCAATCACGGCTATGGCCTGGGCGCGCGTCGCATCACCGTGTCGACGGTGGGCGTCATCCCCGGGATCGAGGCCCTCGCCGCACGCCGCGAGCAGTTTCGTCTGGCCCTCTCGCTGCACGCGCCCGAATCGGAGCTGCGGCGCGAACTCATCCCGCTGGAGAAGCGCTATCCGCTTGACCGGCTGATCACGGCGCTCGAGGCCTTCAACCGCCGCGGCGGCCGCCGCATCACCTTCGAGTACACGATGATCCACGGCGTCAACGACGACCTCGCCCTGCTCCCCCGGCTCGCCGGGCTGGCCAGGCGGGTGCAGGCCTTCGTGAACCTCATCCCCTTCAACCCGATTCCCCACGTGGACTGGCGGCCCAGCCACAGGAAGCGGATCCATGCCTTCCGGGAGGGGCTGGAGGAGGCGGGCGTTGCCGCGGCGGTGCGGGAACCCAGGGGACGTGACATCGAAGCGGCGTGCGGGCAGCTGCGCGCGACCCGGTATCCGGGGCTGCGACGGCCCGGGCGCCGGCCGGCCGGCCGGGAAGCGGGCGCCGGCGGCGACTCGAACGACAGCGCCGCCCGCGAAGACTCAGCGCACCCGGTCGAAGATGCGGGCCCAGCGGATCTCCCGGAGCCAGGGGAACGGCCCCAGTGAGTTGCGGTTGTACGAGAAGTAGATCGCCATCACCCGGCCTTCGAAGCGCCATCGCTCGATCAGCCCCCAGACGCGCGCGTCCAGACTGGTGTCGCGATTGTCGCCCAGCATGAAGTAGCGGCCGGGCGGAATCACCAGGGGACCCCAGTTGTCGCGGGTTGGCCAGTAGTCGTCCCTGGGCCCGCCCAGCAGGATCTGCTGCTGCCACATCATGCCGGGGTCCGAGCGGTCCTGGTCGGGGGTCAGCACGACGTAGGGCTCGTCCCGCGCTTCGCCGTTCAGCAGGAGGACCTTGTCGCGCATCTCGAGGGTGTCGCCGGGAAGGCCGACAAGCCGCTTGACGAGGATGAGCGTGTCGTCGTGGGGCGGATCGAAGACCAGTACGTCGCCTCGCCGCGGTTCCGAGTAGCCGGGGATGCGAACGCCGGTGAAGGGGATCTCCGAGCCCATGGCGGCACGGTTTACCAGCAGGAAGTCGCCGACCAGCAGGGTCCGCTCCATCGAGCCCGAGTCGATGACGAAGGTCTGGATCAGAAAGAAACGCACAATGACGAAGATCACCGCGACCTGCACAAGCATCTTCAGTGTTTCACGCCAACCGCCCTTTCGGCGTTCGTCCTTCTTCCCCGCCTTTTCCTTCCCCCCCTTGACGTCCGGGGCCGACTTGCCCCTGCCGGAGCCCGCCGGCCCGTGGCGTGCCTTCCTGGTACGCTTTCTCGCCATTGTCTATTGCGTCTTTCCCCTGAGCTGCTAGCGCCTCCACCCCACCAACCGCCTGAGCCAGTCCACCAGGCCGCCCTCTTCCTGTCCGTCCGTGGCCTGGACGGCCGGCGCCACCCAGTCCGACCCCAACCGTACGGTCACATCCACGAACAGATTCGCGTCCGGCTCGTTGGTCACCGACCGGACGCCCAGTGCATCGGCAACCGCGGCAGCCTTCTGCAGGCTCCCCGCGCGGTCGATGACCACGGTCGAATCCTGGTCGAAGGTGGAAGCGTTGCCCACGTTCACCACATCGAAGCCGACGTTGCGGAGGTGGCCGGTCGCGACGCGGGCCATGCCGTCGACTCCCCCCGCGTTCAGCACCTCCACCGTGATCCTCTCCGCGCCTCTCGCCAGCAGGGGCTGGCCGGTCGGAGCGGTGTCATCGGGAACCCATTGGCCGATCGCCGAAACCACCAGGATCAGCGCCCCGCCGCCCACGACCACCAGGAGCGCTGTCTTGAGAATGCGCTGCATTCACGACCCGTTGACGAGGGAATTCCAGAACCTGAAGGTTCGCGGATGCACGAACTGCCGTGCACGTAAAAGGTAATCAATCCGGTGACGCACGATTTCGGTAACGACCTCGTCGACCTCCAGCGGGAAGCGGGCGCGCAGCTCCTTTCGCCAACCGCGACGCCCACGGCGGCCGGGCTCGATCGCGTCCGCGGCGCACAGGGCCTTGCCCAGCGTCCCGAACTTGCGAGAGCCCAGCGTATGCCAGCGGATCGCATGGAGCAGTTCGCGGTCGCGCACGCCGTCGCGCAGTAGCAGTGCGGCGGCGGCCGGTCCATGGTACGCCCTGGGCGGGAGACGCCTGAGCCGACCCGGGAGAAAGCTCGCCAGCCTTTCCGGATCGGCGTCGCGAAGCGCGTCGTGGAGGTGCCCGGCGGCCCGCCACCTGGCGACGTGGTCCTTCCCCAGCCCCAGCTCCCGGCCCCAACGTTCGAGGAGGCGGGCGACGCGCGACATGTGCGCGCGACGTTTCTCTCCGGCCACGGCCCAGCCGGGGATGTCACCGTTGGCGGCGGCTGACACGAGCGGGTGCAGGCCCTGCGGACGCGGAGTCTCGCTCATCGCGGACACTTGCAGCCGGGCACAGTGGCGGTGAGAAGTATGGTTGACATTACATTTTGTAATGTAATCTTTACATTTCGGACGATGGAGGGCAACGGCCCGCAGGGGATGCGATGAACCGGGATGCAATGGTAACGGTAACGTCCGTGGCGGGGAGGTTCCAGGAACCCCGTGCCGGTGCCGGGGGCGGCGCGGGGTTGTGGCCGCTGGGTGGCGGGCCGGGGGCGCGCAGTGGCGGGCCGAGGGGGACCGCGTGATCTGGGATCCGTGCCTGGCGCAGGCGGTGGCGGCCGAGCTGAGGGGGCGGCTGCTGGGGGGCAGGGCCAGGGCCGTGCGCTTTCACCGGGACGCCCGGGTGGCGCGGGTTCATTTCCGGGACGCGACGCTGGAGGTGGACCTGTCGCCCCGCGGAGGGACGGTCGTGGTGGGGCCGGCAACGGAGCCGGACGAGGGGGCCGAGCCGCTGCCGGCCGTGCTGGCGGGGGTGGAAGCCGTGTGGGACGAGCGCGTGATCGTGATGCGCTTCCGGCGCGTGCGGGGAAGGAAGCCGAATCCGGGGCTGATCCTGGAACTGGCCACGAACCGCTGGAACGCGATCCTCGCCGAGGGGCCCGAACTGCGCGTGCGCAAGCGTTTGCGCTTCGTCCGCTCGAGGCCCCTGCCGGTGGGACAGCCGTGGACCGCCCCGGGGGACGGCCGGGCGGGTGGGAGGCGGGAGACCGTGGATCTCGAGGGGTGGGAGAAGCTGTTGAGTGATTCGGGAGCCGGTCGGCGCGCCGTACTGTTGCGTCGCGTCGCCTGTCTCTCGGGAGTGAACGTCGGACACGTGCTCGGCGCGTCGCGCCCGGAAGCAGCACCGGAGTCCGGCGGCGCCCCGGAGTCGGGCGATGCCGCGCGGGCGCAGGCCGTTCCGGATTCGGGCGCCGCCGCGGACGCGGAGGCCAGCTTCCGCCGCTGGCGCCGGATGGTGGACATGGCGGGCGTCGAGCCCCATCTCCTCCGTCTCCCTTCGGGACTTCAGCCCTATCCGTGGCCGCTGGGGACCGCGGACGAGGAGCCCGTGGACAGCTTGCTCGAAGGGATGCGGCGGGTTCGAGAAGCAGCGGTTCCCGGTTCCACCGTGGCCGGAGACCGGCTGGCAAGCCGGCTGGCTTCGGAAACCCGGCGTCTCACGCGCAAGCTGAAGCACCTGCGCCGCCAATTGGAGACTACCGGACGGGCGGACCTGCTGCGCGAGGAGGGCGCTCTGATCCTGTCATCCCTGCACCTCATCGATACCGGGGCAGCCGAGGTGACGCTCACCGGATTCGACGGGGTGGAACGCACCCTCCAGCTCGATCCCGGCCGCCGGCCGCAGGAGCACGCCGAAGGCCTCTTCCGCCGGGCCTCCCGGCTGGCCCGGGCCCGGGCCGAACTGCCGGACCGCATCAGAGCCACGGAGCAGACCCTGGCCGGACTCGAGGCGCTGCGGGCACGCCACGCCCGCGGCGAAGTCACCGCGCAGGAGGCCGAGTCGATCCTGCCCCCGGCGCGGACCAAGGGGTCCGATCCGTCCCGGCCACGGCAAGCGCCCGCCTCCCCGCCCTACCACGTCTTCACCAGCTCGGGAGGACTGCAGATCCGGGTCGGCCGCGGTGCGCGTCGGAACGACGAGCTCACCTTTCACCATTCCCGTCCGGCCGACATCTGGCTGCACGCCCGGCACGCGGCCGGAGCCCACGTGATCCTGCGCTGGACGAGCGATGAGCGTCCCCCCGCCGCGGATCTGGAAGAGGCCGCCGTCCTCGCCGCCACCCACTCCAGGGCCCGCGGCTCCGCCCACGTCCCGGTCGACTGGACCCGGCGCAAGTGGGTCCGCAAGCCCAGGGGCGCCCCGCCCGGCGTGGTAATCCCCGAGCGCGTGCAGACGCTTTTCGTGACGCCTGATGCGACGCTTGCAGAGCGGCTGGGGGGGTGAGGGCTATCCGGGCCGCACCTCGTCCAGGGCCGCGCGCAGCTCCCGCGCCAGCTCCAGCGCGCCAGCCACGCCGCCATCGTCGAGCCGGTCCACCAGGGCGCTCCCCACCACCGCCGCGTCCGCCGCCGCGCCGACCAGGCGGGCGTGTTCGGCGGTCGAGACCCCGAATCCCACCGCAACCGGACAGGTTGAGACGGCCCGCACGGCGCCGGCCTCGCGCGCCAGCTCCCCGCGCAGCTCCCGCCGCGCTCCCGTCACTCCGGTGCGAGCGATGTAGTAGACGAACCCCTGGCTGGCCCTGGCGATCGCCCGGACGCGTGCGGGATGGGTAGTGGGCGCGACGAGGCGCACCAGATCGAGCGGACTCGCCTCCAGTGCCGCTTCCAGCGCCGGATCCGCACCCAGAGGCAGGTCGGTGGGGAGGATTCCGTCGGCGCCGGCCTCCACGGCCCGGCCGATGAAGGCATCCGGACCCCGCGAGTGGATCGGATTCAGATAGGAGAAGATGACGACCGGGACCTCGCTCGACTCGCGCAACTCCGCGAGGACCGCGAAGACGTCGGCGACGGTCGTCCCCTGGTCGAGCGCCCCCTGGCTGGAGCGCTGGATGGTCGGCCCGTCGGCCATCGGATCGCTGAAGGGGATCCCCAGTTCGATCACGTCGGCCCCCGTATCCGCCAGCCCCGCCAACAACTCGCGGGTGTCCGCAAGGGTGGGATAGCCTGCGGTCACGTACGGGATGAACCCCGCCCGGCCCTCCGCGGCCAGCCGCTTGAAGCGTGCGGTGATCCGGCCCCCCGTCTCGCCTGTGTTCAAGATGCGGCCCCCACCCGGGCACGTCCCTTCAACCGGCCGGTCACGATCCCGCCCCGTCACGCCCCCACCCCCGGCCCGGCCCATCCCCACCACCCAGTCCGGCGACGTGCACCACGTCCTTGTCGCCGCGTCCGCTCAGGCAGATCGCAACCGGGCCCTCGACCTCGCCCCGCCGTCCCGCCTCCACCACCCAGGCCAGCGCGTGCGCGGTCTCCAGCGCGGGAATGATCCCCTCCAGGCCCGGCAGCCCCCGGAAGGCCCGCTCGGCGGCCCCGTCCCCGACGCTCACATAGCGCGCCCGACCCGAATCCTTCAGCCACGAGTGCTCGGGACCCACGCCCGGGTAGTCGAGGCCCGCCGCCACCGAGTGCGCCGGCGCCACCTGCCCGTCCGCGTCCTGCAGCAGGAAGCTGAGCGACCCGTGCAGCACGCCCGGACGCCCTTCGCTCAGTGGGGCCGAGGACCGCCCGCTGCCGAGCCCCTCCCCCGCCGCCTCCACCCCGATCAGGGCGACCTCCTCGTCGCCGGCGAAGGCGTGGAACATCCCCATCGCGTTCGAGCCGCCGCCCACGCAGGCGACCACCGATGCGGGAAGCCGGCCCGCGGCCTCCAGAATCTGGCGCCGCGCCTCCCGTCCTATCACCGCCTGGAAGTCGCGCACGATCAGCGGGAAGGGGTGCGGCCCCACCACCGAACCGATGATGTAGTGCGTGCCCTGCACGTTGGTGACCCAGTCGCGCAGCGCCTCGTTGGTGGCGTCCTTGAGGGTGCGGGTGCCGGAGTCGACCGGGCGCACCTCGGCGCCGAGCAGCTCCATGCGGTAGACGTTGAGGGACTGCCGCTCGATGTCCTCCGTACCCATGTAGACGACGCACTCGAGGTCGAAGAGCGCGCAGGCGGTGGCAGTCGCGACTCCGTGCTGCCCGGCGCCGGTCTCCGCGATGATGCGGGGCTTGCCCATGCGCCGGGCGAGGAGCGCCTGCCCCACCGTGTTGTTGATCTTGTGCGCGCCGGTGTGGTTGAGGTCCTCGCGCTTCAGGTAGACCGGCCCGACCCCGGCCACGGTCTCGAAGCGCCTGGCCCGGTAAAGCGGCGTCGGCCGGCCGACGTAGTCCGCGGCGAGACGGTCGACTTCGGACAGGAAGGCAGGATCGGCGGACGCCTCCTCGTAGGCGGCGGCGAGTTCGTCGAGGGCGGGGATGAGCGTTTCGGGGACGTAGCGGCCGCCGAACGGGCCGAAGCGGCCGTCGACCGGGGTGGATGCGGTCATGACGAGACTCCCGTCCCCGCCGCCCGCACAGCGGATACGAAAGCGCTCGTCCGAGCCGGGTCCTTCACTCCCGGAGACGACTCCACCCCCGAGCTCACGTCCAGCACGTCCGGCGACAGCGCGGCGATGGCGGCACCCGCGTTCTCGTGCGTCATCCCGCCGGCCGCGACGAAGGTGGCCGAACCGATCGCGCCGCGCACTTCGGCGCCCGTGCCCGCCCACGCGAAGGTGCGGCCGGTGCCACCGGGACTGGTCGAGTCCCATGCGTCCACGAGGATGCCATCGGCGACCTCCGCGTACCGCGCGGCCGCTCCCGCCATCGACAGCCCCGAACGCGCGTGAATCACCTTCCAGACCCGCCACGGACCCGCCGCCCCAATCTCGGCGACGGCCCACGGCGGCTCGCCACCCGACAGCTGGACGACATCGAGAACGAGTTCACCAGCCAGCTCCGCCACCACCCCGGGCGCGGCGTCCACGAAGACCCCCACACGGCGCGCGCCCGACGCGGCGTAGACCTCCCTCGCGCGGCCGGGATCCACGCTGCGCCCGAACCCGGCGGACAGGATCACGCCCATGAAGTCGGCCCCCGCCCCGTCCACGATTTGCGCGTCCCGGGGCGTCATCACCCCGCACACCTTGGCCAGCACGCTCACCGCCTCGGCCCCTCCTCGCGCGGCACGGACCCCAGTTCCTCGACCATCCGGCCCGGCGCCCCGCTTCGCACAAGCGCTTCCCCGACGAGGACGGCGTCGGCACCGGCCGCGGCCACCCGTTCGACATCGGCCCGGCTGCGAATCCCGCTCTCCGACACGAGGAGCACTTCGCCCGGCAGGTAGCGCGCCAGCCGCTCGGTCACGGCCAGGTCGGTGCGGAATGCGGTCAGGTCCCGGTTGTTGGCCCCGACCAGCGCCGCCCCGCTCCCGAGCGCCGTCTCCACCTCCCACTCGTCGTGGACCTCTACCAGCGCCGTCATCCCGAGGTCGTGGATCATCGCCCGCAGGTCGGCGAGGAGCACCGGATCCAGGATGCGCGCGATGAGGAGCACCATGTCGGCGCCGGCGGCGCGCCCCTCGTACACCTGCAGCGGATCGATCACGAAGTCCTTGCGAAGGACCGGGACGGTGCGGGCGCCGCGCACCGCGCGCAGGTCGTCGAGCGAGCCGCCGAACCAGGGACCGTCGGTCAGCACGCTCACGGCCATCGCCCCCGCGTCCTCGTATTCGGCCGAGAGGGCGGCGGGATCCAGCCCCGAATCGATCTCCCCCGCTCCCGGCGAGCGCCGCTTCACCTCGGCGATCACCCCCACCCGGAGGCGCGCCCGCAACGGCTCCAGAACCGGGCGCGGCGGGGATGCGTCCTCCGCTGAGCGGCGCAGTTCCGCCCGCCGCCTGCGGAGCGCCCCGATCTCGCCCGCCTTCGTCGCGACGATGCGATCCAGGATGCCGTCGGCGACCCCTTGCTGTTCGGTCAAGATTCGGCTACCTTGTTCGGAGAGTATTCGGTTTCACCCGGTACGGATCCCGGCCCGCCTCGGAGAAGAAACATGGCCCTCACAAAGCGTCAGAAGGAGATCCTCGACTTCCTCAAGACCTTCATCGACGAAAACGGCTACGCGCCGAGCTTCGAGGAGATCGGTGCGGCCTTCGGCTACACGTCGCTGG
This sequence comes from Longimicrobiales bacterium, assembly GCA_965116645.1. GTDB lineage: Bacteria > Gemmatimonadota > Gemmatimonadetes > Longimicrobiales > Gaopeijiaceae > Bin94. Next base: position 2,101,831 of record OZ220702.1, read on the forward strand.
CCACGGTGCACGAACATCTCACCAATCTGGCCACGAAGGGGTACATCCGGAAGGCACCCCGCGAGAGCCGGTCAATCGAGTTTCCACCCGAGACGGAGCCGTCCGTGCCGCTGCCGCTGCTGGGCACCGTGGCCGCCGGCCAACCCATCGAGGCCGTCCGGGACGACGAGACGCTCGCGATCCCGGGCGAGATGGTCCGGAAGGGGTTGGAGCACTACGTGTTGCGCGTTTCCGGCGAGTCCATGATCGACGAACAGATCCGCGACGGGGACCACATCGTCGTAAACGCGCGCGAGACGGCCCACGACGGGGAGATGGTGGTCGCTTTGGTCCGGGACGAAGCCGCGACGGTCAAGAAGCTGTACCGCGAGCCGGGCAACCGCGTCCGCCTGCAGCCCGCCAACCGGGACATGGAGCCGATCATCGAGGATGCCGGCGACGTGCGAATCCAGGGTGTGGTGGTGGGGCTGGTGCGAACGTATTGAGGGGGGTGAGACGCGGGCCGCCGGGGTTCGCCGTGCGCAGCCGCCCGCGCTATGCCGCCGCCCGGCTCGCCCGCACCAGCCCTTCCAGAACCGCGGTTGCCGCTCCCGAGTCGATCGCCTGCGCCGCGGCCGCAACGCCTTCGCTCAGCGACCCCGCCCTGCCGGCCACATGGTACGCCGCCGCCGCGTTGATCAGCACCGCCGTGCGCGCCGCGCCTCGCTTGCCCGCCAGGACCGCGCGGACAACCGCCGCGTTCTCCTCCGGTTCCCCACCGGCCAGCTCCTCCGGGCGGACCTCGTCCAGCCCCAGCTCCCCGGGCGTCACCTGCCAGGCCGATACCGTCCCGTCCCTCAATTCGGCGACGTGGGTCGGCCCGCACGGACTTATCTCGTCCAGCCCCGGCTCGCCGTGCACCACCAGGGCCCGCTCGTGGCCCAGCTCTGCGAGCGCATGCACCACCAGCTCCAGGTAGGCGCGATCGGCCACCCCCACCACCTGGCGGCGCGCCCCCGCGGGGTTTGTGATCGGCCCCAGCAGGTTCATGATCGTGGTGATCCCCAAGTCCCGCCGAACCGGCGCCACGTGGCGCATCGCAGGGTGCAGGAGCGGAGCGAACATGAAGACGATCCCCGCCTCGGCGAGCACCCGGGCCATCCCTTCGGGCGTCAGCTGCACGGCGACCCCCAGCGCTTCCAGAACGTCCGCGCTGCCGCACTTCGAGGTGAAGGAGCGGTTGCCGTGCTTCGCCACCTGCACGCCGCCGGCGGCCGCCACCAGTGCCGCCGCCGTCGAGATGTTGAAGGTGGAGACCTGCCCGCCGCCCGTGCCGCAGGTGTCGACCAGCTCACCGCGGTCCGGCGCCTCCACCGGGATCATTGCGCGCTTGAGCGCCTCGACGCCGCCCGCGACCTCGGAGGGCGCCAGTCCCTTCGTCTGCAGCGCGGCCAGAAGCGCTCCCGTCCTGATGGGGGATGCGTCCCCCGAGACGATGTGGCCGAAGGCGCCCGCCGCCTCGCCGAACGAGAGGTCCTCACCGCCGACGACCTTCGCGAGGAGCGGGACCAGGTTGAAGTCTGGAGTGATGGGCTTCGTGTTCACCGTCGTTCCTCTGAAGGGGGCCTCCGTTGGGGGTATCGGGCCGGGCTCCACGCGTGTAGCTTGGCGAGAACAATGAGCGAAAGAGAGACCCGCTTCAAGCTGACGCTCCACTACGACGGCTCCGCCTTCCACGGGTGGCAGGCGCAGCCCGGCCAGCCCACGGTGCAGGGCGCGCTGGAGGCGGTGATCTCCCGCATCATCGGCGAGCACCGCACCGTTACGGGGGCCGGGCGAACCGACACGGGCGTGCACGCGACCGGGCAGGTGGCGACCGTAACCGTCCCCGGCAAGTGGACCGCCCGTGCGCTTGTCCGCGCCCTCAATGGCCTGCTTCCTCCAGGCGTGTGGGTGAAGGACGCAACCCCTGCCGACCCCGGCTTCCACCCGCGCTTCGACGCAGTCGCGCGCAGCTATTCCTACCGGGTGGGAACGGCCCCCGAGGCCGCGTCTCCCTTCCACCGGCGGTGGTGCTGGCCGCTCTGCCGCCCTCTGGATCTGGACGCCGCCGCCCGCGTCGCCGCAATGATCCACGGCGAGCACGGGTTCCACGCCTTCGCGAAGTCCGGGCAGCCCGAAAGGGGGCATGTCTGCCGCGTGACCAGCGCCCGCTGGCGCTCCTGGGACGAGCTCGGAGCGGTCTTCGAGATCACGGCCAACCGCTTTCTCCACCGGATGGTGCGATATTTGGTGGGAACGATGGTCGACATCGCCTTGGGCCGCCGCAAGGAGGAGGACATGGTCCTGTTGCTGAGCAGGGGTGCCGCGCCGGGGGCGGGTGCCGCGCCGGGGGCCGGAGTCGTGCCGGGAGCCGATGCCGCGGCGGGGGCTGATGCCACGCCGTTTGCCGACCGTTCGCTGCCCACCGACGGCGGACCGATCACATCACCACCCGCGCCGCCTGAAGGTCTCTTCCTGACCGGTGTGGAGTATCCCGCCACCGCAACTGGCAGTTCAAATGTAAACCAAACCTTACATTCTGTAAAATGAACATTACACTAAGAATCGCATCTTTCGGACTCTTGCTGGCCGTCGCCGCCTGCGGGCAGGCGCAGGGCACCGAGGGCCGGCGGGCAAGCGGCGACGAAGGGGCAACCTTCGCCGTTGCCCGGCAGGCTGGTGGGAACGGACCCGCGGGCGATGCGGACGGCGGGCCGCCCGGACAGGGCGAAGAGCCCCGCCTCTCCGACGACTCCGCGTCACCGGGCACACTCCGGCAGGCGGTTTCGGCGAGCCGCACTACCGCCATCGTGCGGGCGGCCCGCAACGTCGCCCCGGCAGTGGTCACCATCGCGGTGCGGGGGCAGGCGCAGGTCAGGGAGCGCACGATGTGGGGCGAGTATCTCGTCCCGCGTGAGACACAGGGCCTCGGTTCCGGCTTCATCATCGACCAGCGCGGGGCCGTCCTCACCAACCACCACGTGGTGGAAGGCGCCACGGAGATCCTCGTGACGCTCCCCGACGCCCGCGACTTCAACGCGCGGCTGGTCGGCTCCGACCCCCGCAACGACATCGCGGTGCTCGCCCTGCAGGACGCCTCCGACCTTCCCGTCGCGCCACTCGGCACGTCGTCGGACCTGATGATCGGCGAGTGGACGGTCGCGATCGGGAACCCCTTCGGCGGCCTCCTGTCGAACCCCGAGCCGTCGGTCACGGCCGGCGTGGTCAGCGCGCTGGACCGCCACATCATCCCCCGCGGGGTCGATGAGGAGTTCCACCTGGGGATGATTCAGACCGACGCCGCGATCAACCCGGGCAACTCGGGCGGACCCCTGGTCAACGCGCTCGGAGAGGTGATCGGGATCAACTCCTCGATCCTGTCGCGCTCGGGCGGAAGCGAGGGGCTCGGCTTCGCCATCCCGATCGACCGCGCACTCAGGATCGCGGCCGACCTGCTGCAGCACGGGGAGGTCCGGCGCGCGTGGCTGGGGCTGGATGTGAACGCCGTGGAGGCGGACGATTTCGGCCGCTCGCGAGGGGTGCGAATCGTGCGGGTACGGCCGGGGTCGCCGGCCGCGGCCGCTGGAATCCGCGCAGGGGCGCGCCTGCTCCGCGCCGGGGACACCCGCATGGCCACGACGCTCGACTTCGAGGCCGTCAAGCTCGGGCTGCGCGCGGGGGACCGGATCGAGCTCGAGGTGGAGGGAAGGGCTCCGGTGATCCTCGAGACCGCGCTTCTGCCCTCCGTCGCCGCCGAGCCCATCGAGCTGCTGCGCGACCTGGAGGTCGTCACCGTTACGCCGGCGATCCAGTCCGAACGCGGGCTCGCGTCGTCCGAGGGCGCACTGGTGGTCAGGATCTCCCCGGCTCTGTCACGGCGGATCGGGCTTGTCGAAGGGGATGTGATCCTGGGGCTCAACAACGCGAGGCTCCGGACCGCGCAGGAGGTCGCCGACGCGCTGCGGAGAACCCAGCGGAGCCGAAGTGACTTCACACTCTCCTTCGAGCGCAACGGGCGGAGGCGCTGGACGGGTCTGTTGCAATGGAACTAGCGCCGCCCGACCGCTACGCGCACCCGCTCTCGGCGCGGTACGTCTCCGGCGAGATGGAGCGCATCTTCGCGCCGGCCTTCCGTTTCGGCACCTGGCGGCGGCTGTGGCTGGCGCTGGCCGAGGCACAGCGCGACCTCGGGCTCGACGTCCCGGCCGACGCGATCCGGCAGATGCGCGACCACCTGGACGACATCGACCTCGAAGCGGCCGCGCGCTACGAGCGGCGCTTCCGGCACGACGTCATGGCGCACATCCACCTCTTCGGCGACGCGGCGCCCGCGGCCCGCGGCATCCTGCACCTCGGCGCCACCAGCGCCTTCGTCGGCGACAACACCGACCTCATCCAGCACCGCGCGGCGATGACGCTGGTGCGCGGCCGGATCGTGGGCACCATCCGCGCCCTGGCCCGCTTCGCCCGGGATCACCGCGCCCGCCCCACCCTGGCCTACACCCACTTCCAGCCGGCCCAGCCCACCACCGTCGGGAAGCGGGCCACCCTCTGGATCCAGGACTTCCTCCTCGACCTCGACGAGATCGAGTACCGGCTGGGGGCGCTCCAGCTGCGGGGCGTGCGCGGCACGACCGGCACGCAGGCCTCGTTCCTGCAGCTCTTCGGCGGCGACCACCGCAAGGTCACCGCGCTTGAGGACGCCGTCTGCCGCCGCCTCGGCTTCGACGGCGCGTACCCCGTCACCGGCCAGACCTATCCGCGCAAGGTCGACCAGGCGCTCCTCGCCACCCTGGCGGGCGTCGCGGCCTCGGCGTCGAAGATGGCGCACGACATCCGCCTCCTTTCCCACCTCCGCGAGGTCGAGGAGCCCTTCGAGAAGGACCAGGTCGGCTCGTCGGCGATGCCGTACAAGCGCAACCCCATGCGCTCGGAGCGGATCTGCGCGGTGGCACGCCACGTGATCGCGCTCGCCGCCGACCCCGCGCAGACGGCGGCCACCCAGTGGCTGGAGCGCACGCTGGACGACTCCGCCAACAAGCGGCTCGCCATCCCCGACGCGTACATGGCCACCGACGCGCTGCTCGTGCTGGCGGAGAACGTGGCTTCCGGTCTGAGGGTGAACGCGGGAGTGGTCCAGGCCAACCTGGCCGTACACCTCCCCTTCATGGTCATGGAGTCGGTGATGATGGACGCCGCCGCCTCGGGCACCGACCGCCAGGAGGCGCACGAGCGGATCCGCCGGCACACCCTGGAGGCTGCGCGGCGAATGACGGAGGGGGCCGAAGGCGACCTGTTTGCCCGCATCGCCGCCGACGACACCCTCGGGGTGAGCGCCAGCGAGCTGGAGGAGATGGCGCGCCCCGAGAAGCTGGTGGGGAGGGCTCCGGAGCAGGTGGACGACTTCCTGGCGAGACATGTGGCGCCGGTCCTCGAGCGCCACCGGGACGCCACGCCGCAGGCTTCCGAGGTGCGGGTGTGATCCCTCTCCCGCTCCTCTTCCGCGGCAAGGTCCGCGACGTGTACGAGGTGCCGGGCGGGGGCGCGGCGGCCGGTCCGGGCGGCCGAGTCGGCGCGGCAGGCTCCGGCAGGCACGGCCGGGCTGCGGCGTCCTCCGGCGGTGCCCGGCAGCCCGGCGGCCTCCTCCTCCTGGTGGCGAGTGACCGCGTCAGCGCGTTCGACGTCGTCATGGCGGAACCCGTGCCGGACAAGGGCCGCGTCCTGACCCAGATCACCGCCTGGTGGCTGAGCACCCACCTCCCGGGGATCCCGCACCACATCGTCTCGGTGCGGACCGGTGAGATCGCGGACGCGGTGCCGGCGCTGGCCGGCTGCGAAGCCGAGTGGGCGGGGCGCGCGACCCTGGTGCGGCGCACCGCACCGCTCCCCGTGGAGTGCGTCGTGCGGGGCTACCTGTCGGGTTCGGCCTGGAAGGAGTACCGGGGGTCGGGGACGCTCGCCGGGGAACCGCTGCCTCACGGGCTGGCCGAGAGCGACCCGCTCGTCCCCGCCATCTTCTCGCCGGCGACGAAGGCGACCGAGGGGCACGACGAGAACATCACCTTCGAGCGGATGGCGGGGATCGTGGGCGCGGATCTCGCCGCGGAGCTGCGCCGGCGGTCGCTCGACCTCTACGAGCGGGGGCGCGCGGCGGCCGCGGAGTGCGGGATCCTCCTGGCCGACACCAAGTTCGAGTTCGGGATGGCCCCGGACGGGGAACTCCTCCTGATCGACGAGGTGCTGACCCCCGACTCGTCGCGCTTCTGGCCGCGGGAGCTCTACCGGCGGGGCCGGCCCCAGCCGTCGCTCGACAAGCAGCCGCTGCGCGACCACCTGGACGGGCTGGCGGACTGGGACAAGCAGCACCCGCCCCCGCCGCTGCCCGAGCGGGTGATCGCGGCCACCGCCGACCGGTATCGCGAGGTATTCCGCCGACTGACGGGGACGGGGCTCGACGAGTACGAGGCGCCGCGGATCGGGGAGGGGTTGGCGGCGGGAGCGGCAGGGGCGAGCCGCCTGGGAGCGGGTGAGGGGCAGACCGGCGGCGTCTCCGGGCGGGGCCGCGCCCCGTGAGGCTGCCGGTCGCGCGGGAGGGGCTGCCGTTCGTGGCCGTCTGCGCGGTGCTGGTGGCCGCGGCGCTGCTGTGGGCGCGGGACGGGGGGTGGGGGGCGCGCTCGGCCGCACCGGCCGGTTTCGCCGTGCTCGCCCTCTTCGTGACATGGTTCTTCCGCGACCCCGCGCGGCGGGTGCCGCACGGCGCCGGTCTGGTGGTTTCGCCCGCGGACGGGAGGGTGATGAGCGTGGAGGCGGTGGACGGGGAGGACTTCATGGCTGGGCCGGCGACCCGCGTGACGATCTTTCTCAGCATCTTCGACGTGCATGTGCAGCGCGCGCCGATGATGGGGCGGGTGCGCCACTACTCGTACCGTGCGGGCCGGTATCTCCCCGCGTGGAGGCCGGAGGCCGGCAGCATGAACGAACGGGCGACGCTGGGAATGGAGACGGAGGCCGGGCCGGTTCTCGTGCGCCAGATCGCGGGGTTGGTGGCGCGGCGCATCGTGACCTACCCGCGCGAGGGGGACATCGTGGCCGCGGGCGACCGGATCGGGCTGATCCGCTTCGGGTCGCGGGTGGACCTGTTCGTGCCTCCGGACTGGGTGGTGGCCGTGCAGCCGGGGGATGCGGTGAGGGGCGGGGAGACGGTGGTGGGAGCCCCCGAACGATGAGCCCGCGAGACGCCCGCCGCCGCTGGCGCCGCCTCCGTTCCAACGGGTCACGGCGGGGTTCCGGCCGAGCGCGAATCCGACGCGAGCGTCTGCGGCGCGGGGTGATCATCCTGCCGTCGGCCTTCACCATCGGCAACCTCTTTTTCGGGGCCTACGCAATCGTCGCTGCCCTTCGCGGCGACTTCGCCTGGTCCGCCTGGTTCCTGGTCTTCGCCGCGACGCTCGATCTGCTGGACGGGCGGGTGGCCCGCTTCACCCGTACCGGCTCCGACTTCGGAGCTGAACTCGACTCGCTCACCGACGCGGTCTCCTTCGGCGTCGCGCCCGCGCTGGTGATGATTCTCCTCTACTTCCAGGAGTCGGACTGGGGCTGGCTGGCCGCCTTCGCCTACCTCGCCGCGGTGGTGATCCGCCTTGCCCGCTTCAACGTCGAGCAGGGGGGCGAGGCCCGGCGCCACTTCCACGGGCTGCCCACCCCCGCCGCGGGGCTGATCCTGGTCACCCACTACCCCTTCTCGCGGACGCCGTTCTTCCAGCAGAACCTGGCATCGCTGCCCTGGCCCGAGATCATGGTGATCGTGATGGTCCTGGTGTCGATCCTCATGCTGAGCCACGTGCCGTACGCCAAGATGCCCTCGCTCGACCTGAAGAGCCGGGCCGGCGTCTCGCGAACGGCGCTTCTGGCGGGCGGCCTGGGGCTGGCCATCGCCTTGCCCGCCTACTGGTTCTTTCCGGCCTTTGCCGCCTATGCGCTCTGGGGCCTGTTGCGGTCCGTCTTCCTCGGCCTCCTCGACCGCCTGCCCGAGCGCGATCCGCTCATGGACACGCCCGATGAACTGGAATCGGATGTGGAGCCCCGCGAGGTGGACTACGATGAGCTGACCCACGAGCGGGATCCGGCGGGGCCGGGCCGGCAGGGCGATGCGTCGTCCGAGCCGCACGACCGCACCCTCAGACCCGGCGCGCGCGAGCCCGGAGCGCACGAATCCGATAGTTTCCAGCACAAGGAGATCCGTTCTTGACACGATTCACAGTGGAGGTCCTCGTCACCCCCCGCCCCGGCCTGCTCGATCCGCAGGGCAAGGCGATCCATCACGCCCTCTCGTCGCTCGGGTATGACGCCGTGGCGGACGTGCGCGTGGGCAAGGCGATCTACCTTGAGGTGGCGGCGGCCACGCCCGCGGACGCGACGGAGCGAGCGGAGGAGATGTGCCGCAAGCTCCTCGCCAATCCCGTCACCGAGGACTTCCGCATCACGGCTGCCGAAGCGGACGGAGCGGCGCGATGAAAGTCGCGATCATCACCTTCCCCGGTTCCAACTGTGACCAGGACTGCCACCGCAGCGTCGAACTCGCGGGCGGGTCGCCCCGCTACGTGTGGCATCGCGAGACCTCGCTCGGCGGTGTGGACGCCGTGATCGTGCCAGGCGGCTTCGCCCACGGCGACTACCTGCGGCCCGGGGCCATCGCCCGCTTCAGCCCGATCATGGACGCCGTGACCGGGTTCGGCAGGGACGGCGGACTCATCGTCGGGATCTGCAACGGCTTCCAGGTCCTCTGCGAGGCCGGACTTCTCCCGGGCGCGCTGCTGCGCAACGAGTCACTGCGCTTTCAGTCCCACCATTGCAGGATGCGGGTGGAGCGCACCGACACGGCGTTTACCGCGAGGTACCGCGAAGGTCAGGTGCTGGGGATGCCGCTGTCTCATGCGGACGGCAACTACTTTGCGGACCAGGACACCCTGGCCGCCCTGGAAGCGGAGGGACGGGTCGTATTCCGCTATTGCGACGCCCGGGGCGATGTAACCCCCGCGGCAAACCCGAACGGCTCGCTCGACAACATCGCCGGGATCATGAACGCCCGCGGCAACGTGCTCGGGATAATGCCCCACCCCGACCGCGCCATCGAGGCGCTGCTCGGGTCGGTGGACGGCCTGCCGCTATTCGAGTCCCTGACCGGGGCCCTGGCGCGCGCGGAGGTGGCGTGATGACGGGCCGGGCGTCCGGCAACGGCCGCGCACCGGCGCCTGGCGGGCCCGGTTCCAACGCGACCATCGCGGCCCCCCTCCCCCGTTCGGGCGACCCCGCCATCACCCCCGAACTCGTCGACGACCACGGCCTCTCCGCGGACGAGTACGAACAGATCCGTCGCATCATGGGGCGCGAGCCCACCTTCACCGAGCTGGGCGTCTTCTCCGCCATGTGGTCCGAGCACTGCGGCTACAAGAACTCGAAGCGGCTGCTGCGGCTGCTGCCCACCCAGGCTCCGTGGGTCATCCAGGGGCCCGGCGAGAACGCCGGTGTGATCGACGTCGGGGGCGGCTACGCGCTCGCCTTCAAGATCGAATCACACAACCATCCTTCGGCAGTGGAGCCTTACCAGGGGGCGGCGACGGGCGTGGGCGGGATCCTGCGGGATGTCTTCACGATGGGCGCGCGGCCGGTCGCAACCCTCAACTCGCTCCACTTCGGCGATCTCGACAGGCCACGGGTGCGTTATTTGTTCGGTGGTGTTGTCAAGGGCTTGGGGGATTATGGTAATTGTGTCGGTATTCCTTCGCAAGGGGGCGAGGTCTATTTCGACCGCGGCTACGAGGACAACCCGATCGTCAACGCCATGTGCCTGGGGCTGATGCGCAAGGAAGACCTGATCCGGGGCACCGCCGAGGGAGTGGGCAACACGCTTATGGCGGTCGGGGCGCGCACCGGGCGCGACGGGATCCACGGCGCCACATTCGCTTCGGAAGAACTTTCCGAGGGGGACGACGAGGCGAGCCGGCCGCAGGTGCAGGTGGGCGACCCCTTCACCGAGAAGCTGCTGCTGGAGGCGTCGCTGGAGCTGATCGCCAGCGGGCACATCGTGGGGATCCAGGACATGGGCGCCGCCGGGCTGACGTCGAGCGGGGTGGAGATGGCGGGGCGCTCCGGGACGGGCGTGGAGATGGACGTGGCACTGGTGCCGGTGCGCGAAGAAGGCATGACGCCGTACGAAATCCTGCTGTCGGAGTCGCAGGAGCGGATGCTGGTGGTGGCCGAGGCCGGGAAGGAGGACGCCGTTCGCGAAATCCTGGAGAAGTGGGAGCTGGAGGCCGAGACCATCGGGAGCGTGACCGCGACGGGAAGCTTCCGGGTTCTGGAGGACGGAGTCGCCGTGGCAGACATTCCCGCGCTGCCGCTCACCGAGGGCTGTCCGACCTACGAGCGGCAGGGTGCAGAGGGGGACGATGTGCGGGAGCTGCGCGCGATGGACATTTCGCGGTACGCGGAGCCGCCCGCCGGGCTGGAGGACGCCTTCCTGCGCGTGGTCGGCTCGCCGAACGTCGCGTCGAAGCAGTGGGTGTATGAACAGTACGACACGACCGTGCGCGGCAACTCGGTCGAGCGGCCCGGTGGGGACGCGGGCGTCATCCGGATCCCGGGAACGAACCGTGGTGTCGCGGCCTCGACGGATTGTAACGGTCGCCACACATACTTGAATCCTCGTGTTGGCGCAATGGGAGCGGTGGTGGAGGCAGCGCGCAATGTGGCGTGCACCGGCGCCGTCCCCATGGCCATCACCAACTGCCTCAACTTCGGCAGTCCGCTCAAGTCGCACATCCAGCACCAGTTCCGCGAGGCGGTCCTGGGGATGCGGGACGCCTGCGCCTACCTGGAGACCCCCGTCACCGGCGGCAACGTCTCCTTCTACAACGAGACCGACGGCAAGGCGGTCTACCCCACCCCGGTCATCGGGATGGTCGGCGTGATCGACGATGTGGACACCGTGGTGCGGTACGCCTTCCGCGACCCCGGCGACCCGATCCTGCTGCTGGGAATGAACACCGGCGAGCTGGGCGGCTCCGAGTACCTGTACGCGCTGCACGGCCTCGTCGCCGGCGAGCCGCCCGGCGTAGATCTCGCCGCCGAACGCGATCTCCAGCGCTGCATCCTCGCGATGGCGCAGCGGCAACTCCTCAAGTCGGCCCACGACGTAGCGAGCGGGGGACTCGCGGCCACCCTGACCGAGTGCTGCCTGGGCCGGCCGCGCACCGGAAGGAGCGTGGGGGCGGCCGTGCGCTTCGACGACCCGTTTCCCGACGCCGCCCTGCTCTTCGGCGAGGACCACGGGCGCGTGGTGGTCACCTGCGCACCGCAGGATGAGGACGAGGTGCTGCGGCAGGCTGCGAGCTACGGCGTCCCCTGCGCCCGCATCGGGACCGTGACCGACCCCGGGGCGCCCCTCGAGATCGAAACGCCGTCCTCCCGGCTGCAGCTTGAGGCGGAATCGCTCCGCGACCGTTATTATGGCGTCATCCCGGACATCATGAACCAGCAGCCCGTGGACGAACCCGCGTGAGCACCGAGAGCCGCAAGGCGCCGCGTTGGCGAGGATAATGCGAGACCGCGCCCCAACCGACATCCACCTCCCCCTCCTGGACGACCGGCCGCGCGAAGAGTGCGGAATCGTCGGGATCAACGGCATCGACAACGCCTCCGAACTCGCCTTCCTCGCGCTCTACGCGCTGCAGCACAGGGGCCAGGAGGCGGCGGGGATCTGCGCGGCCAACGGGGGGCGGACCCGGCTCCACAAGGAGATCGGCCTCGTATCGGACGTCTTCGACGCGGACCGGATCGCGTCGCTGCCCGGCAGCACCGCGCTCGGCCATGTGCGCTACTCCACCGCGGGCGGCGGCCAGCGGGTCAACGCGCAGCCCATCGTGGTCGGTTACTCCGAAGGGGACCTCGCGATCGTCCACAACGGCAACCTCACCAACGCCAACACGATCAAGAGCCAGCTCGTCGACGAGGGCGCGATCTTCCAGAGCTCGTCGGATTCCGAGGCGATCGTCCACCTGATCGCGCGCTCCAGGCACCGGTCGGTTGTGGCCCAGATCCGCGATGCGCTCAGCTTTCTGGAGGGCGCCTACGCGCTGGTGCTGACCGTGGGCGACACCATGTACGCCGTGCGCGATCCGCGCGGCTTCCGCCCCCTCGTGCTCGGCGAGCTGGATGGCGGCCACGTCGTCACCAGCGAGACCTGCGCGCTCGACATCATGGGGGCCGCGTTCGTGCGCGACATCGAGCCGGGCGAACTTCTCCGCTTCCGCGGCGGGCGCGTCGAGAGTCTCCCCGGCCTGCACCCCGAGACGCCCGCGCCGTGCATCTTCGAGCTGGTGTACTTCGCCCGCCCCGACTCGAACCTCTGGGGCTTGAGCGTCGACCGTGCGCGGCGGGCCTTCGGACGCCAGCTCGCCCGCGAGCACCCCGTGGCCGGCGACTGCGTGATCGCCGTGCCCGACAGCGCCAACTCCGCCGCGCTGGGATACAGCGAGCAGAGCGGCATCCCCTACGAGCTCGGCCTGCTGCGCAACCACTACGTCGGCCGCACCTTCATCCGCCCGAGCCAGGCCGACCGCGACTTCGGGGCCCGCATCAAGTACAACCCGGTCCGCGACGTGCTCGCCGGGCAGCGGGTGGTCGTGGTGGACGACTCGATCGTGCGGGGAACCACTTCGCGCAGCCTGGTCAAGTTCATCCGCGGCGCGGGGGCGGCGGAGGTGCACTTCCGGGTGGCGAGTCCCCCCGTGCGGTACCCCTGCTACTACGGGATCGACATGCCGTCGAAGGGCGAGCTCCTGGGATCCCAGATGACCGTCGGCGAGATCGCCGCCGAGCTGGGGGTGGACTCGCTCGGGTACCTGACGCTGGACGGGATGGTTGCCGCGGTCGAGGAGCGGGGGCCGTTCTGCGCGGCGTGCTTCTCGGGCGAGTACTCGGCGCCGCTCGTGGATCTTGAGGCGGGGGTGGGGGCAGGGGGCTGAGGCGCGGCGGCCCGGGTCGCCGGTCAGGACGTGCCGGGTCGCTCCTTGAAGAGGATGTGAATCGCGAGGGCGCGTTTTTCGGCAGGCGTGACCGCTTGAACGGTTTTGAGAATGTCGCTGGCAATACCGAGATACTCCCTCAGCGAATCCAACTCCGGTCCCTTGACCCGGCCGCTCCCGCCAGTGTATCGGCCGCACAGTTGGCCAACCAGTGGAACAACGCGTAGTAGACCATGCTCACGGCGCACCGAAGATTCACTTGACGCGGTGCCCCCCGCCGCGGCATCTCCAGAAGCTGCTCCGCCGCTTCCAGCCAGTGTCCCGGATTCATGCCAAGCCTTGCTCCGCGATCACTGCCTCGAGTTCAGCACGCAAGTGGAATTCGAAGATCAAATCGATGAAGATCTCGTCCTCCACCATCTGGTCGTTGACCTGCCCCCTGAACTCCACGGACTTCCGTCCGCCCAACCCCGGAGGCGTCTCTTCGGATACGAAGACGACATCCACCACATCGTATCCGTAGTGATCCACACGCGGCGTAAGGGTCAGTTCCGTCGGGTGTTCGGTCGGCGTATACCCGTTCCACGATGGTCTTGATTCGCCTGAGATCGTCCCTGGTCACCATTGCACTCCTCCGCTCGGCCGGCACCAGGGAGGAATGTAAACGCGGGACCATCACCTGGATGTCAGCGCGCCCTCACCTGAACGCGCTGCGGCAGTCCGAGCGAATTCCGGCCGCCGACCTACTTCGGCCCCGCCGGCAGGTGCTCCAGCAGATACCGCACCATGAGCATGCGCACGTGGAGCGCCGTCCCCTCGCCCTCCGACAGTCCGTGGTTCCGGTTGGGGTAAGTCATGTAGTCGAAGGTCTTGCCCAACTCCACAAGACGGTCCACCAGCCCCTCGACGATCTCCAGGTGCGTGTTGGTCTCCCCGGTTCCGTGAATGATCAGCAGGTCCCCTTCCAGCCCTTCGGCGTAGTTGATGGGCGCGGAGACGCGGTAGCCTTCCGGGTTCGTCTCGCGGGTCTCCATGTAGATCTCCTGGAACCACGCGTTGTAGAGGTGCGGCTGGGGCTTGGGGACCACGGCGATCCCCACGTGATAGACATCGGGCCTGCGGAACAGGGAATTCAGCGTGTTCGATCCGCCGCCGCTCCATCCCCAGATCCCCACCCTGGACACATCCACGTAGGGGAGCATCCGGCCCATCTCGCGGACTCCCGCCGCATGCTCCTCCGTCGACTGCACGCCGATGGTCGGGAAGGGCGCGCGCCGCCAATGGGCCCCCTTCGGCGCGGGCGTTCCCCGGTTCTCGATCGACACGACCAGGTACCCGAGGTCCGCGATCGCGCGGTGGTAGTTGTTCCGCGTCGACCACCGGTCGAGGACGGTCTGGCCGTGCGGTTCCCCGTAGACGTAGATGAACACCGGGTACTGCCGGGAGGGATCGAAGTCCCGCGGCTTGATCATCCACGCATCCATCACCACGCCGTCCCCGATGTCCAGCTCCAGGAACTCCGTGGGGTGGGAGATCGTGGCCTCGGCCCGGCGCCGGACCTCGGCGTTGTCCTCGAGGACGCGGACGACGCGGTGGTCCGGGAGGCTGACCAGCGCGGTCACCGGCGGGGTGTCGAAGGTGGAGTAGGTGTGGAAGGCCCACCGGAGGCCGGGCGAGAAGTCGTAGAAGTGGGTCCCCGGCTGGTCTTCGGGGGTGACCCGCTCGGGCGCTTCGGACCCGTCCAGCCGGACCCGGTACAGGTAGCGCCGGGTGGCGTTGTCGGGAGAGGCGAAGAAGTAGAACCAGCCACCCTCCTCGTCGGTTGGCCCGCCGTCGACCGGCTCGTCGCCGATGTCGGCCTCGGCGACCGGCCCCCGCTCCATGACGTCGCTGGGCCCCGGCGTGAGGAGGCGTTCCTCCCGCCCCTCACGCGAGTACACGTAGGCGTGGCGCCACCCGTCCTGCTCGGTCAGGAACAGGAACGAGTCGCCCCCCCGGATCCACTGCAGGCCGGCGTTCAGGCGATAGCTCGCGATCACCCAGGCCGGATCGGACTCGTGATGGATCCGCTTCACCTCGCCCGTGGCCACGTTGGCGATGAAGAAGTCCCGCTCGTCCCGGAAGCGGCTGAACTGCTCCACCAGCAACTCCTCGGAGTTTCCGGCCCAGCTCACCTGCCCGAGGTAGAAGCCCTCGTTCGGGGACGGGATCGAAATCCAGCGGACTTCCGTGCCCCGGGCGTCCACCACACCCACCCGAAGCTTGGTGATCGTCTCCCCCACCCTCGCGAACCGGACCTCCCGAAGCTCGGGATAGGAAGGATCGGTGGGAACGAGCATGGACCGCATCCGCACCCCGGAGGCATCCGACTGGACGAAGGCGATCCGATTTCCGTCGGGACTCCAGGTGGCGCGGCCGTTGGAGACGGATTCGGCGGTGGTCCAGGTCAGGCGGTTGGTCCGGCCGGCCGCGAGGTCATGGACGTGAAGGTCGCCGCCGCGGCCGAAGAGGATCCGGTCCCCGTCCGGCGAGATCGCGTTCCCGCCTCCCGCCTCCACCTGATGCAGCGCGGAGGTGGCCAGGTCGAGCATCCAGAAGCCGTCGCCCCTCGTTTGAAGGAGCACCCGGGTGCCGTCGGGGGCGAATTGGTAGCCGGAGATGTTCAAGGGCTCCGAGGCCCCGGGGGGCGTGAGCCCGGAGAGCGAGGCGAGGACTGTGCGGGCGCCACTGGCGGCATCGTAGCGGACCAGCTCCCGCTGCGAAGCGCCCGGGGGGGACTCCAGCCTCGAGTATCCGGATCCGTCGGGCAGCCACGTCGCCTGGAACGACCGGGCGTTGAACTCCCCGGCCTCGAAGATCGACCTGAGGCGCGCCTCGGTTTCCGGGGGGACCTGGGAGGAGGCCACGGCCGGGAGGAGCGTGGAGGAAGCCAGGACGCCGGCCAGCCACAGCGGTGCGCGGATGAACCTCATCGTTCCACCAGACCATACCCTTCGCGCATGGCCCCGTCGTAGTCCCCAATCAGCCGCCACCAATTGGTCAGCGGCCGACCGTCGTACGACAGCGTGTGACCGGCGCCCGGAATGTTCTGGGACCAATATCGGAACCAGCCCAGGCCGGTGCATCCCCACCGTTCGCAGTTCATCTGCTGCGTGGCGCCCATGCCGCCGGGACGCCAATCTTCGCAATCGGTCTCGACGAACCGCCGGTTCGCCCAGTCGTAGTCCCGCTCGGCGTTCGGCGGAAAGTGCGACCACCCGCACCGCGGACTCACGATCCGGTGCGAGATGTCACTGCCCACGAACTTGCCCCAGAACAACAGGTCGCCCCAGGCATCGTCGGGTGTCGAATCGCGCCCGTCCGCGGCGTTTATCACTGCCTCCAACTGGTGCATATGGTTTTCCGTCGCCTCCGTCAGACCGCGCTGGTAGTTGTAGTGGTACACCGTATAGGTACGGCCGGTTACCGGCAGGTCGAGGGTATCGCGATCGCTGTTGCTCACATCTCCCCAGGGACCGGCCATGTTGGACTCCCACAGGTCGATGACGCCACCGTGATAACCCCAGATCCACACTTCCTTCACCCCCTTGTCCTCAACCCATCCGGCGAAGTCATGAGCGGCCGCGATGGCGCCGTAGTCCGTCATCGGCACCTCGTGCCCGGGCTTGTCAAGGACGGGCAGGGGTTCGAGCCGCTCCTCGGTGTGGACCACATGGTAGCGAAGGCTGGGAGGCGCGGCCGGGTCGGCAAAGGCGCGATACCGCGATCCGTCCTCGAGCGCCACGATGAGCGCCGCGGTCAGAGAATCCGTCTTCCGGCGCGTGTAGGCCAGGGACTCACCCCAGTCGCCGGTGGCCGATATATCGACCAAGTCACCGTCGCTCGTGGGGAGATAGCGCACCACCAGCACCGGGATCTCCCACGGCGGTCCGCTCGGGCGGTCCTGGTCGGGCACCGCCGTGCAAGCCGCGAAGAGCATGGTGCACCCGATCACCCGCAGCGCATCGCGCGAGCCGCGGCGGCGGAGTTGCGGACGATCGGCCTGACGTTGTGACATTCCCCTTCCATCCGCTCTGTTGGCCCCGGGTGATTCACCAGATCACCTGATCCCCAAGATGGTGACCAGGCCCCGTTCTGCAAGGGGTTCCGGCCTTGCAGTCCGTGGATAATCCCCGCGGATCCGCGCCGCTCGGTCGTCTCGGGACCGCGCCTTCGGCTTGGGGCAAGCCCTCGTCCACCCGTGCGCCCCATCGTATCATGATGACTTGCAGCCCACCGCCACCAGCGAGGTCCAAGATGCGCCCCCTTCCCTTCCTCATCGCCGCCACCGCCGCCCTCCTCACGGCCCCCCTCACCCCCACCCTCACCGCTCAGCGCCCCTTCACCTTCATGGACGTCCAGGAGATGAAACGGGCCGGATCCTGGACGCCGAGCCCGGACGGGTCGTGGATGCTGTACACGGTGACCACTCCCGACTGGGAGGCGGCCGAGTCCCAGACCGACATCCACCTCGTCTCTCTGCGCGAAGGCGTTTCCTCCGCGCGCCAGCTCACCTACACCGCTGACAAGAACGAGACGAGCCCGATGTGGGCGCCGGACGGGTCGTTCTTCCTCTTCGCATCCAACCGTGACGGGGACGAGACCCAGATCTACATGATGCGCCACGACGGCGGCGAGGCCCGCAGGATCACCGACGCCACCGACGGCGTGTCCGGCTTCGACTTCAGCCCGGACGGGAGCTGGCTGGTCTACCGCTCAGGCGAATCGAACCAGGAGCAACTCTACCGGCTGGCGGTCGCGGACCTGCCGGACGCCGGGGCCACACAGCTCACCAGCGGCGAGGCCGGCGTCGACCAGTGGGACTTCTCTCCCAACGGCAGCCGCATCTACTTCACCCGCCCCGACTCCTTCGACGAGGACGAGAAGAAGCGCCGCGAAAAGGGCTTCACCGTGGATATCCGCAACGCGGTCACCCCCCTTTCGAGCCTGTGGAGCGTCGGGGTGGCGACCGCCGCCGAGCGCCGCGAAACCGATGATCCCGCCTACAGCATCAACAGCTTCACGCTCTCGGACGACGGGCGCTGGATCGGCCTCACCGGCGGCTCGCCCAGGCGCTACGAGCGCAACATCACCGCCCAGCGCCTCTACGCCGACCTCTATCTGATGGAGATCGCCACCGGCGAGATCGAGCGCCTCACCGACAACTACGAGGTCGGCGAGAGCGGCCTCGGCTTCTCCCCCGACGGCCGCTGGATCGCGTTTTCGGCCCCGGACGAGATGGAGCGCTACTCGATGACCGAGAATCGCGTCTACATCCGCGAGGTGGACGATCGCGGCGGCGCATTCCGCAAGCTGGGCGCCGACTTCGATCAGAGCTCAAGCGTCGGGTTCTGGTCGGACGATTCACGCACGATCTACTTCAACGCCGGCGTGACGGTGACCACGCAGCTGCACGCGCTCGATGTGGCGAGCGGCCGGGTCCGGCAACTCACCGACGAACATGCCGCCCTCTCGGTCTCCCGCAACGACGACACCGGCACCATCCTCATCGGCTACAGCGACCCGAAGACGCCGCCGACGGTGTTCACCGTACCGACCGTCGACCAGGTTCCGGACCGCTCCGCCTGGACACAGCTCGTCGACGTGAACCCGCAGTTCGCGGACATCGCGTTCGGCGAGGAGGCCGAGGTCAATTGGCGCTCGTCGGACGGGAAGACGGTCGGGGGCGTCCTCGTCTACCCCGTCGGCTACGAGGAGGGCCAGCGCTACCCGCTCATCGTCGCCATCCACGGCGGTCCGGCGTCCGCCGACGTGCTGCGCTTCAACGGCGGCTACAACGCGCAGGTGTACGCCGGGGCCGGGTACGCGGTGCTGAAGCCGAACTACCGAGGGTCGCGCAACTACGGGAACGCGCACCGGACGGACATCGTCGGCGACTACTTCACGATGGGCTACGAGGACATCATGACCGGCGTCGACCACCTCATCGCCGAAGGCATCGTGGACGGCGACCGCATGGGCGCGCTCGGCTGGAGCGCCGGCGGCCACTGGTCCAACTGGATCCTCACGCAGACCGACCGCTTCAAGGCGATCAGCTCGGGCGCGGGCACCATGAACTGGATCAGCATGTACGCCCAGAGCGACGTCCAGAGAAACCGCCAATTCTATGTGGGCGACGGGTTCCTGTACGAGGACTTCGACACCTACTTCGACCAGTCACCGCTCAAGTACATCAGGAACGCGAAGACGCCCACGATGATCCACGTCGTCGAGGGCGACCCGCGCGTGCCGAGCCCCCAGTCGGTCGAACTCCACATGGCGCTGAAGAAGCTGGAGGTGCCGACGGAGCTGTTCATGTACCCGGGGCGGAGCCATGGGATTCCGGACCCGCGCAACCGCCTGGTGAAGGCGGTCAGCGAAATGGCGTGGATGGACTACTACGTACGGGGGATCGGCGAGAAGTTCCAGTGGCGACAGGTGCTGGAGACGCTGGAGGGGGCCGGGGCGAGGCTGATTCCGGAGGGGTAGCTCACTTGCGTCGCAGCCGGTGGACGCGCACCGACTCGACGCCAAGGTCGTCGCGATGGATCCCGACCACCGCTGAAGAGCCGATCTGCGTGACCACGAGGCCGGCCGGAATCGTGATCGTTCCCGCGTCGCGCCCGTCCGCGGCAAACACCCGCCAGGCTCCCTCGCCCGCCGTGCCTCCGAGGTAGGTTCCGCCCAGGGCGAATGCGTGGGCCAACGGCTCGTACGGCTGAACCCAGAGGAACCCCTCCGGATCCGGCAGGAAATCCCAGAATACGGACAGTTCGGTGGAAACCGCCGCCCCTTCAAGTCTCTGGCGGGTGGCGGACCGTTGATCGGCCGGTGCCCGGGACACCGCCCGCTCGATCACCTGCTCGAGCGCGGCCTGGACCGACAGGGACTCCATGGGCTCCCACGCGATTTGCCCGCCCGGCACCCCTGCCGGCCCAACCCGGCGAATCACGGGCTCAAGCGTGTCGCCGAGGTAGAGACGGGTTCCATCCGAGGCGAACACGGACCGGGGGGACAGCGGCTCCGGACCGCCAAAGCCGGCCGCAACGTAGCGAGCGATGCCACCGGCCGAGCCCAGGGCACCTAGATGCGCGCCATCCCGGCCGAAGTGATGAATCTCGATCCGGTCACGCTGGCCCGGCCCGCCGACCGCAACACCACCCAGTGCCCACCCCCCCTCCAGTGGACCCACCCCGAGACTCATGTCGGGGAAGGATCCACCGGGGACCGGGACGGTTGCCACCGAGCCGTCAGGCAGAAAGCGGGTCAAACGACGTAGCTCGCCGTCGAACGCCTCGATCGTGTCTCCTCGCGGCCAGGCGGCCGAAATGGACAAGAACTCGCCAGGGCCCTCGCCCGCACCGCCCAGGCGGTACAAGAAGTCCCCCGCTGGCGTGAATACCCTGATGTCGCGGCTTCCGTCGAGGGGCACGACGAGCCGCCCGTCCGGGAGAACGAACGGGGTCACGACGCGGTCGAAGATCTCGAGCGAGTCGCCCGCGACCACGCCCACGCTCAGGGCGGGCGCCGCATCGATTTCCAGAGGCGTTCCCGGTGGGGAGACCTGTGCCTGATCCGGGTACGGCTCGTCGGCGCAACCCGCCAGGGTGACCAGAGCACAGAGCGCGAAGAGGACGGAAATGCGGTTCATCGTGCGGGTCAATCTAACGGAGGTGCGGCTGACGGACGGCCCTCCCCGCCCTACTCCCGCTCGATCCGGTACATCGCCACCCGCTGGACATCCATCTCGTCGGTCTCGCGCAGGAGGACGTGGTCCTCGCCGAGCTCGAGGATGTTGTCGGAACGGCCCGTTGCCACGCGGGCAAGCGGAAGCGCGTCCCGGTCGAAGACGGTCCACCAGGTCGAGTCCGGGACCAGCAGCACGCGCGGGGGCACGTAGTCGGCGACCCACAGGCGCCCCGCATCGTCGAACCGCAGTTCGCTGAAGAACGGAATCTGTCCGCCTGCCTGAACATTGTCGAGGTATTGTAGCGCGAGGTCCTTCGGGCTGATGCTGGCCGGCGTGCCCATGAGCGACCTGATCGAGTCGAGCTGCGCGGACGTCACGAACTGCGGTTCCCTTGCCACACGCAGGATGTGCCGCAGCTCGCCGGAGGAGTCCCGCAACCTGATCTCGAACCGCGCCGACTCGCCGAGCGCCACCGCGCGGGGGCCGAAGGCCCAGTAACCCTCGGGCGCAAAGATCTCCGGAACGCTCCAGAGGCCCGGCACACCGCCTCGCATTTGCACGATCCGGGCCCTACTCCCGCCGGAGACGGAATCGATGACCTGCGTGGAGTCACCGGACCGGAGGGCGAGGTAGCGGATTCCGCCGGGCGTCCTCTGCAACGCCCCCGGGTCAATCCCGGGTTGTCGTCCCCCGGATCGGCGCGTTCCGTACCAGAAGGCCGCGCCGTCCGCGGTGAAACCGCCGAAATAGCAGAGCGAGATGTCGTTGAAGTACCACCCGTCGGCGGGACAGGCCGTCGACCAGGTGGCGGACACCACGCCCTGGTCGTCGAACAACGTCACCCTCCGCAGCCTGTTGTCAGCCACGGCGATCCCCCCCATCGCCCGTTTGCTCAGCCCCACGATTTCCCCGAACTCGCCCGGACCCTCGCCTCGTCCGCCAAAACTCGTGCGGAACAGTCCGTCCGCGCCGAAGACCCGGAACTCGAAGTCGAATCCTTCCAGAACGACGATCTCCCCGCCTCGAAGCCGGAACGCGTCCTGGATCCGCGCAAACAGATAGGGATCCTCCCCGGTGGTCTTCCCGATCGTGAGCATCGGCTCCGCGGAGAAGGTCCACACCGGGAGCGTGTCGAGCACCTCCGCGCTGATATGCACGATTTCGATGTCGGCCGAGTCGGTGACCACGACGCCTGTGGCGGGTGCGGGACCAGCGCCGGGGTCGCCGCACGCGGCGGCGAGGATCAGGGTGAGCGAGGCGAAGGTGCGGGGGAGCATGGGGATGAGTTCGCCGGCCGGCATGATGTGCGATCTCGTTTCGAGGCAGTCCGTGGAATATTCCCGCGTGGCGCTCAGGGCGGCGGGGCAGTCATGAATGGGACCCCTTCCAGACGAAAAGACGTTGCTACCCGTGTGGCACGGCACACTCCGTCCCTGGGCCGTGGCTCACATCCCCGGCGGCGTGAACCTCCCGTCGATCGCCGTCCAGCCTCCGTCGGCAAAGAGCACGGTTCCTGTCACATAGCTGGCCGCGTCGGAGGCGAGGAAGACGGTCGGGCCCGCCATCTCCGCAGCCGTTCCCCACCGGCCGAGGATGCTGCGCGCGGCGTAGGCCGCATACCAGTCGGGGCTATCCTTGATCGGCGCGGTGAGGGGCGTGTCGATGACACCCGGGGCGACCGCGTTGACGCGCACGCCGTGCGGCCCGAGTTCGGCGGCGGCCGCACGCACCATCTGCACGATTCCCGCTTTGGTCGCAGCGTAGATGCTCTGCCCCGGCTCGACCACGACGGACCTGATCGAGCTGAAGAGCACGATCGAGCCGGAACCCTGCTCCCTCATGATGCGTCCCGCCGACTGGATGACGTGCGCGCTCCCTTTGAGGTTGAGGCCCAGCACGCGGTCGATCTCGTCGTCGGTGTAGTCGAGGAGCGGCTTGCGCACGTTGACGCCCGGGGTGGAGACGACGATGTCGAGCGATCCCTGCTCGGCGGCGATCGCCTCGAAGGCGGCGGTGACGGCCGCGCCGTCCAGGATGTCGAGCGCGGCCGCGTCCGCCTCGCCCCCGGCCTCACGGATCGTTGCGGCGGTCCTTCGCGCGGCCTCCGCGTTCACATCGAGGCAGCACACCCGGGCCCCCGCCTCCGCACACCCGATGGCGACGGCCTCGCCGATGCCGGAACCCGCGCCCACCACGGCGGCGGAGCGGCCGTCGAGGCTGAACGGGGAGGTCATTCCGGCCACCGAGGCCACCGCTGGGCGGATGTCGCCCACATCGTTTGAGCGGATGTCGTCCCGGCATTCTCGGGGCCCGTCCGGCCGGACCGCCGAGCCCCAGCGGCCCTCCCTTGTGAAGTCAACATTACATAATGGCAGGGACATCGTGGCGTGAATCGCGGCGGGAAATCGTCTAAAGTCATACAGGACTGCACGATCTGCGTTTCCTGCCGTGAGACTGGACTTTAGTGGACCGTGCCGGGAAAGCGGGGAGACCGGAATTGAATGGCGGGAGTACGGGGATGGGTCGCGGGGCTCTTGTGTTGGCGTCGATACGAGTGCGCCACGGTCGGATACAGATCCTCCTGTGTGATGAATTCCTCATCTCCTCTTTACACCCAGCTGGCGGAGCGGCGGAAGAGTTCAAGAGCTCGTTCGCGGCTCATGTCGCCGCCTGATGGTCCTCGGCCGCCTCCCCGCACGGTCATCAGCGGATTCACGGCGAGAACATTCGGTGATGGCCACAGAGGCTGTTGCTGACCTGTTTGTCGTTGACCGCTTACCGGAGCGTGGTACTGACAGTGCTGCGCCGGAACCGGGCCGGCGCGGTCCCGCCCGGCGCGGACTGGGCCCCGTAGGAACATTGGCTGATCGCCTTGGCTGCGGCCAGCGGCATCCTGGAGATCCCGAGACAACGTCTTCGCATTGCCTGGGCCATGTCCACGACCGATCACAGGCATTCGCCCGCCCGTTGTTGGCGACGGGGATGGGGCAGCAGCGATGATCCCCGACCTTGATGGGGTGCGAGAAGGTGGCCGGTGCTCATGCCTTACTGTACGCCATCGCGTTCGAGTTCGGCCAACCATCGGTGCGCTTCGCGGGCGAGCGTGCTCGCCGGATTGGGGTGCGCGTTGGCGAAGTTCCGCAACCAGCGGCGCAGTTCGGGGCCCTGCAGGGATACGACCGTGCGGCCGAACAGTCGCTCCCGCCGGGCCATCGCCCTCGCTTCCCTCGCCCCCCGGTCGTCGCTAGGCACTGTCCAGCTCGACCGTCTGTTTCCCAATGTCGCCGCACATCAGCGGCACTTCCGCCTCCACCTCGACCTCGAACGTCGTCGAACCGCTACTCTCCCACGGATCGGTCGCCGTCACGGTGACCGTCGCCGTGCCCTCTCCCTCGCCTGTGAACACCACCCAGCTGCCCTAAGCTGGGAAGAGGAGTCATGGGGCGAGCGCATCGGGTTGAGAGGTGTGATGGTTGGGCCGCCGGAGCGGCGGCGGCGAGGGACCTGTGCGAAGGGCGGTCAAAGGGTTCTCGGCGGCGACCGGTTCAGTATGCGGATGACCCGGACGATCCTGCCGTTCTCGTCGACGACGGTCACCGGCAGCCGGAGGATGCAGCCGGCGAGGACGGCCTCCTCGCCGGGGGTCCGGTCCGCGGCCGCGCCTTCCGGCGGCGGGCCCGACGCCAGCGGCAGGGTGAACGGGTCCGCCTTGGCCAGGTCGACGACAAGGCCGATGTCGGCGAGCGCCTGCACGGTGACCGCGCTGATCAGCGGACGACCGCCATTCGTTGTCATGACGTCGCCGGTCAACACGGAGGTTCTCCAGTGCGAGGTACTGCCGACATGGAGCGGCACTCTTCTTCCGTCGTAGGCCAGCCCGCCGGCGTCGTTGAACGCCTTGACGGCCAGCGGGCCGGGGAAATACGGATCGGCGCGGTCGGCGCCCCTGGAGCGTTCGATCCTGTCCCAGGCATCGCCGCCGAAGCCCAGCACGTGCCCGATCTCGTGGAGCGCCGCCTTGTAGAAGGCGTCCAACTGGGTACTCCTCAAGAAGAAGTCGGCAAACCAGACGCCACCGTGAAACGCGTGCCCCGTTCCGTCGCGCTCGCCGCAGCGGCCCGCCAATGGGTTGTCTCCGAACCCCTTCGAGTTGGGGTAGACCTCTATCACCACATCGTCGACCGTGCCGGCCAGGCGGCGCCCGTTGTCGTGGCCGCAGTTCTCCCGGTAGCCGGGGATCGGCACGTCCGGCAGATCGCCGACGACCACCTCCTCCCAGCGCGCCGCCGCGCGCCGCATTAGCCCCTTCTGCTCTTCCGTGAACCCGGGGTCGAAGACCAGATGGATGTTGAGGCGGTCCGGGTCCGGCGGCGGCGCCACCGTCACCGTCATCCGCTGCGACGCCATGAGGCCCCCCGGGTCGCTCGCCGTCACCACGAGCGCCGCCTCGCCCTCGGCCAGCGGCTCCATCCACAAGACGCCGCCGTCGATCCGCCCTCCCGCAACGGAACCGTCGCTCGACTCCACCCCGTAGACCAGCGCGTCGCCGTCCGGGTCCTCGAAGTGCGGCGCGAGCTCCAGCCCCACCGCCCCGCCTCCCGCCGGCATCCAGTGCGCCGGCAGCTGGGCGCGGAACACCGGCGTGCGGTTGTCCGACTCGGCGAACAGCGCGATCTGGCTGCCCGCCACCACCTCGATCCCGAAGTACGTCGGCGGCAGCCCCGGCGGCTGGCCGAAGCTCAGGTGCGCCGGCCCCGTGCTCCCGGCCGGCCGCTCGACGACCAGCGCCGCGCTCGCCGTGTCGCCCGCCGCCGCCTCGAACCAGCCCGCCGAGGCCGCGCCCCCCTGCACCGAGACCGGCATGCGGAACGCGAACGGCGCCCCGGACGGCACCCGCATCACCACCCGCGCCGGGCCCGGCGCCAGCACGTCGCCCGCGTCCGTGCGCTCGAACTCGGCCACGACCGGGAACGGCGCGCCGGGGTTGTTGTGCACGAAGAGCGTCTCCAGCGCCCCCAGCCCCGCGAACACCCGCGGCGGCAGCGCCGCCAGCTCGTTGTTCCGCAGCTCCAGGTACCGCAGCCTGTGCAGCCCCGCGAACACATCCGGGCGCAGCTCGGCCAGATCGGTACGGTCCAGCAGCAGCTCCTCGAGGTTCGGTGTCCCGGCGAACACCGCAGGCGGCAGTTCGTCGAGGAAGAACCCGCCCATGTTCAACTCCGCCAGCTGCTCCAGATCGTCGAAGATGCCCGGCGGCAGTTCGGTGATGTCGCCCGCACCCTCCATTTCCAGTTGCTCCAGCCGGCCCAGCCCGTCGAAGATGCCCGGCGGCAACGACGGCAGCCTGTTGCCCTCCAGCCGCAGCACTCTCAGGTCCGGCATGTCCGCGAACACGCCGGCCGGCAACGACTCCAGCCCGTTGTGATTCAGATGGAGATGGCGCATGGCCGACAGGCCGGCGAAGATGCCCGGCGGCAGTTCCTTCAGACCGTTTCCGGCGAGCCCCAGTTCCGACAGCCCCGGCAGACCCTGGAATGCATCCGGCGAAAGCGTCTCCAGCGCGTTGTAGCTCAGGAACAGCCGCCGGAAGGACGGCAGTCCGGCGAAGATCCCGGACGGCAGCTCCGCCAGACGGTTGTTGATCAGACCGACGGACTCCAGCGCCGGCAGGCCCTCGAACAGATCCGGCGGCAGGGCCGCCAGCTCGTTAAAATCCAGACTCACCCAGCGCATGCCGCTCAGGCCCGCGAAGTCGCCGCTCTGCAGCGTGCGGATCCCCCGCCCGTCGAGACGCAGCCAGCCGATCCCCGCCAGGTGCGTCTCCGTCACCGCCGCGCAGTCCGCGACATCCAGGTGCCGCATGATCTCGTCCGCCACCACGGGCGTCCGCCCGCACACGCCCTCGTCGCTCAGCGCCCACGCCGTGAACTCCGCGCTCACGTCCGCGCCCGCCGACGCGGCCAGCGTCTGTATGCGCGGCGACTCCGCCAGTGTCCACACCGCCGCCGCCAGCCCCTCGATGTCGCTCACAGCCTCCGCCGGATCCACCGTGCCGTGTCCCTCCGCCGGCTCGAACCGCACCGTCGCACCCGGCACCCGCTCGCCCGCCGCGCCCACCACCCGAACCACCACCGGCTCCGCAAGCGTCCCGCCCGCGGACGCCCACTGCCCGTCCCCCGCGTGGGCCACCAGCAGCACCACATCCGCGTCGCGCGGCAGCGCCGTCGCCCCGATCTCCCCGCCCGGCCCGTCCTCCACCGCCGCCGACAGAACCCGCGGGCCCGGAACGGCCCCCACCGTCCACACCGTCCACGCCACGCCCGCGCTGTCGCTCACCGCCTCCGCCGGATCCGCCGCGCCACCCCCCCCGGCCACCTCGAACCGGACCCGCGTCGGCCACGTCACCACCGTGCCCCCCTCATCGAACAGACGCACACCCACCGGCTCCGGCAGCGCCAGACCCGCACCCGCGCTCTGGCCCCCGCCCACAACCTCCAGCACCGCGGCCCGCTGCTCCACGCGCACCGGCGCCCGGTCCAGAACGTGCGGCTTCAGCTCCGCCACCAGCTCCGCCAGACCGTTGCCCCGCGCCGTCACCTCCCCGTCCGCGTCCACCGTGAACACCGCCGTGTCCGTGCTGCTCCACTTCACCACCCCCCCGCTCCGAAGCTCCGGGTCCCGGCCCAGGCGAACCTGGAACCGCGCTCTCTCCCCGATGTGCGTCAGCCGAACCGAGTCCGGCACCAGCGTCACCCACCTCGGCTCCTCCTGCAGCGGACCCGCCGGCGCGTCCCCGCACCCCGATAGCGACGGCGCAAGCAGGACCGCGGCCGCCGCCCACCACCACCCCGGCACCCCGAACGTGCGTCCGTATCGCGGACCCCTGGCCCGCCGTCGCCGTTCGGTACCGTGGATCATGGTCCGGAGCTCGATGATGGGAACCTCCACGCCTGTGGCCCGAAGCCGGGCCGGTGTATGCGAAGTAGGATACAGCACACCTTAACGAACTCGATGCGTGTTTGGGAGACCATACGTGGCAAAACCGTGTCAAGCACGATTTATGCAATGGCAAAAGCGTGGCTGACGCACCAGGAGGAGTGTCTTGGCTCCCCCAAACCGGGTTTTCCGCCGAACGCCGGGATCCCGGTTCGGGTGCGCTCATTGCAGGGGTTGTGCCGGGGGATTCCCGGGGGAGTGCCTTACGCCTTCCCCGTCCCGGCCATGCGGTAGCCGACCCCGCGGTCGCTGAAGATGTAGATGGGATCCGCCCCGTTGTCGCCGAGTTTCCGGCGGAGTCTCTTCACGCAGCTTCGCACGGCCTCCGGCCTCCTCACGCCGCTCAGTCCCCAGACCTGGCGCAGCAGGGCATTGTGCGTCACGACCCGTCCCGCGTTGAGCGACAGGACGCGCAGGAGCTCGTACTCGTTGGTGGTGAGCGCGACCGGGCGCCCCGCCACCGTCACCTTGCGGCCGTCGTAGTGGATCCGGAGTTCACCCAGCGCGAAGGGCTCGCTCCCGGGCCGCCGGCTCAGCGCCGCGCGGACCCTGGCCACGAGCTCGGTCGGCGAGAACGGCTTGACGATGTAGTCGGCGGCGCCGAGCTCGAGTGCCCTGGCGATCGTCTCGTCCCGGCGGTAGGCGGAGATGAAAATGACCGGCACATCGCCCAGCTCGGGGACCTGCTCCATCAGTTCGATCCCGTCCGTGCCGGGCAGCACCAGGTCGAGCAGCACGAGGGCGGGCTTCTCGGTCCGGATCAGCGGCGCCAGTTCTTCCGGGTCGCCGGTCACGAGCGCGCCGTAGCCGCCCGTGCCGAGTGCGTCGCACACGAACCGGAGCGTGTGCGGGTCGTCGTCGACCACGAGGATGCGGACCGGATCGGGCCCCTCCGCGCGGGGCGCCGCACCGCCGGTGGCGGAGCCGGCGGCCGCTCCGGGGGCGACCGGAATGGTGAAGGTGATGCGCGTGCCCCGGCCCGGGCCGCCGCTTTCGGCCCGGATGCGTCCGCCGTGCGCCTCCACCAGCCCCTTGCAGATGGCGAGGCCAAGCCCGTAGCGCACCCCTCCGGCCGCATCGTCGTCCCCGGCGGCGTGCTTGCGGAACAGGTGCGGCAGCCGCTCGGGCGGTATGCCGCGGCCCCGGTCGGTGACCGAGACCGCGACGTGCACGCCGTCGCGGACCGCCTCGACCAGGATCGGGGACGACTCCGGCGCGTGCCGGGCGGCGTTGGCGAACAGGTTGTTCAGCACCTGCGCGATGCGCCTCCGGTCCGCCATCACCAGAGGAAGATCGGGCTGCAGATCGATGTGGATGGCGTGCCGGGCGCCGCCGCTGAGGAAGGTGTTCCTCGCCCGGTCCACCAGCGCCGCCACCTCGGAGGGCTGGGGTGCGACCGACAGCGTGCCCGAGTCGATGCGCCCCGCGTCGAGCAGGTCGCGGATCAGGCCCTGCATGTGTTCGGCCTGTTCGTCGATGATGCGGAAGAATTCGCGCTGCTCGGCGGGATCCAGCTCGGAGGCCGCCGCGAGCAGGGTCCGGGTCGAGCCCATGATCGACGTCAGCGGCGCCCGCAGCTCGTGGCTCACCATGCTCAGGAACTCGGTCCGCTGCCGCTCCAGCTCCTCCAGCGGCTCCAGGTCCTGCATGGTGACCACCAGGGAGACGACCCCGCCGTCCCGGCCGCGGATCGGCGTGGCGTTGACCAGCGTCCGCAGGCTCCGGCCGTCCGGCACCGAGAGCACAACCTCTTCGGCGCGCACGGTCTCCGCGTCGTGCAGCGCCCGCGCGAGCGGAAGCTCTGCGAACGAGAACTCCTCGCCGTCGCCTCTCCGGACCGTGAGCTCGTGCAGCAACGCCTCGGGCGAGCGGCCCGACGGGTCCAGGCCCGCGACCATCCGCTGCCCCTCGCGGTTGAACCGCACGAGCGCGCCCGTCTTCGCGTCGAACACCGCCACGCCGACGGGCGAGGTGTCGACCAAGGCCTCCAGATCGGCGCGGGCCCGCCGCTCGTCGCGATAGGCCTGCGCGTTGGCGATGGCCGCCGCCGCCTGCGACGCGAACAGCACCAGGATCTCCTCGTCCTCGCCGGTGAATCCGCCTCCGCCCTCCTTGTTTGTGAGGTAGAAGTGGCCGACGTTCGCGCCCCGGTGACGAATCGGCGCCCCCAGGAAGCTTCGGCGCAGAATCGGTGCGGTGGCGATGCCGAGCGCGTCGAGGTGGGTCGCCAGGTCGTCAACCCGCAACGGCCCCGGACCCTGGAGCAGGTACGCCCAGAGGCGCTCTCCCTGGGGCAGGTCCCGGAGCTGCCGGCGCTCGTCGGAGCTCAGCCCGGAGGAGATGAAGTCCCGGACCTCCTCGACCCGGTCCACGGTCGTGATGGCCGCGTTCGCGGCGCCCGTCAGCGCGCGGGCGCTGCCGGCCACCTCGCGCAGGACCGATTCGAGATCGAGACTCTCGCTGATCCGCAGGCTCGCCGAACTCAGCCGCGCCATGCGCTCCCGCAGCCTCGCGGCCTCCCGCCCCTCCTCGCCGATGTCGCTCAACCGTCCTCCTCTGGTCGCCTGTGCCGTGCTAGCCGGTCCCGTGCACGAAAAACATAATGTGCATCGCGGGTCCGGACTCTTCGAAACAAGCCAGCGCCGCGAGTGGCCAATGGGGGGAAGGGGGGCGACGCTCCCACCCGTCCACGCCGCAGGAGCGCGGGTCCCGACGGTACTCGGTCGGGGTGTCCCAGCGGGAGGCGTTTGGGCCAGCCGCTGGAAACGGTGTCCATCGGCCTGGATACCGTTCAAGACGGTCTGGAGCTTCGTGGAACGCACGACGTTTCGTTGCGGGTTGACTGCCGTGCGAGTTGCTCCTCACCGTTGCAGGTATGGAGACATCGAAGCGGCAGTTCACCTCAGCGGCGAGCGAAACGTCCGCCCACCTGAAGAAGCGCGCGAAGGCGCTTGAGCCCTTCGGATGGACCGGACGCCGCGCCGAATGGATCGCACTCGCCTGCTTCCACGGGGGCGTGTTCACGCGTGCGCAGTGGACGAGTTTCCTCGGGTGCCACCACGAGATCGTCGGCCGCGCCGTCCGCAAGCTCGTCGCGCAGGGCGTGGCCGTCGAGGAGAAGCCGCCCCGCATCAGCGGCATCGGCCGGATCTGCCGGATCCGCGGTCGCAGGATCTACAAGGCTCTCGGTGCGGGGGACCACCGCCGGCGGCGGATCACGTCGCCGGAAGTGATGATGCGGCGCCTGCTCGCGCTCGACTACGTGCTCGAACATCCCCGCCTGCCCTGGCTGCCAACCGAAGCCGGCCGGGTGGCCGCCTTCGAGGCGCTCGGGATCGAGCGGCGGATCCTTCCCCAGCGGGTCTACCGGGGCGCGCTCGGGGGGCTCCGGCGCTTCTTCCCGCTCGGGCTCCCCATCGCGCTGGACACGGAGGGCGCCGTCTTCGTCTACGCCGAACCGGGCCACGACACCGCGACGGCGCTCCGTTCGTGGGGCGCGAAGCACGGCGATCTCTGGAAGGCGCTCTGGGACCTGGGCCTCAAGATCGATGTGGTGGCGGTCGCCCGGAGAGGGAAGGAGTACGGTCGGGCGAGCAGGGTGCTGACCAGCTGGTCGAGGTATCCCCGCCCGTCCAAGACCGACGAGGAGACCCGGCGCGAACTCGCCCGGATCGAGCAGGCCATCATCGGCGGGGATGTCCGGGTCCTGGACGAGTACGGCGGCTTGCAGGCCGCCTTGAAGCGCGCCATCGCCCTTGAGCAGCGCGCGCGCAGGCGTGCGGGCCGCGGGCTGACGGAACGGGTCGACACGTGGATGACGGTTCGGCTGGCGGGGGCTCGATTCTACTGGGAGGCCTGACGTCTCGTGCCGGGCCGGGGGTGTGAAAGAGACACGGGGGGTCGATGCACACTTTGGCGCTCCGGTGATGCACACCGGCTCGTCCGGCGTATCCGGCGGCACGGCAAGGTCTTGCGGCTCTGCCGCACGGCCGCTCGTGGCACGGGAGCCACTCGGGCCGTGGAGGGGAGCGACCCCCCTCGCCGAAGGCTCGGTACGGCATAGCGGCGAGCGTGCTTGCACACCCTCGCCCCCAATGCCTGGGTCGCTCCCGAACCAAATATCCCTGCGGGAAGGCTGTCCAGCGCCGCTTCGAGACGGCGCATCACCCGTTCGTCGGCCCACGGTCCGTCGAGTGCGGGCGGCATCGTCCCGGCAAGTCGAGCCGCGCGCCGACGCCCGGGAACCTGGGCCATTAGAATCGCCATCCCTTACAGTCAGGGGACAGCGTTCGGCGGTGTCAACCACAGGGTATAGCAGCGATGTCCCAAGGGTTCCAGCTTGGTCTCGGAGACGGATCGGCCTCCGGCCACTGCTCCCCCATCGTCCGGGCCCCAGCGGATTCGGCGATTAGGCCTCCCGCCCATTGACACGGTTGACTTCCGGCACCCAACGTTCACTCACTTCGATGATCGCTGGCCAACTGGAACACCTTCACGAAACGATTCCGGGGGCGATGCTCCAAGAGAAGCACTTTGGGTTCTATCCCGATCCGCTGGGAATCGACGCGGGGCCGATCACTATCAGTTCGCGGCCGGATCTTCAACAGATCGCCAGCGATGTCCTTGCCTCCGATACCGTGGAAGACGGCTGGATCTACGCCCCAGCTCAACGGTCCCGCGACATCGTGAGCGGTCGGGTTCGGCAGTTGCCCTACCCCTCTCGGGTGTTCGGGTTACCACACACACACATGATCGAGCACGCAACCGGCGCGCACGAGGACCACCTTGATTTCCTTATCTGGGCGTTGTCGTTCTTCGTCGGTATGCGGCTGACGCCCACAGAGGCGGGGTTTCTCGACGCTACCCCACTCAAGCCCGGCAAGCTCGTCGACTTCATCGTGCCCGGCGCGAATCTCACCCGAGCGGTTGAGTTGGCCGAAGACTTCTGGATCAAGAACCTCGCTGAGCCGGGTCGGGCAAAGCTCTACGCGGCTGCTGTCCACGCCCTTTTCCTTGGCCAGCACCCGCAGAATCTGGAGTTCGAGAGGTTCGTGTACCTCTATACAGCGATGGACGCCTGCTACAGGCTGACGACCGGCGTCAGGGGCCGCGCTCCAGGTGACCTGCCTCACGCTCGTCGCATCGAGTCGATGTGCTCCAAGATCGGCGTCGAAACGCCCATCTGGGCTGACCCCACAGCTTCTGGTCCGGAAGTGGTAGCAATCCGGAACGACACGCTTCACGAGGCGCTGTTCATGGACGCTCCACTTGGCTTCCGTGGGAGCCAAGAAGGCAGCAACGAGAACCTCACGCTTGAGATGCGGGCTCTAATCTGTCGATTGCTGGTGGCGCTGATCGGGGGCGAAAAGGCTGCCTATCTCCGATCACCGGTGAGTATTCGAGGGACACACCGCCTGGATCTGAGTACTTGCCGAGGTGGAGTTTCCGGCAATTGTGGCGGCGCGGTCCAAACCGTTGCGGGGGACTAAGGAACTTGGAGGCCACCATCAAGCAGGAGCTTCTCGACTACGTTCGGACCCGCCTATGGAACGGAGAGGCCTACGCGCCTGCCTTCGCTACCCCGGCGGCCGAAGCACAGTACCTCCGGCGTCTCGACGAGGCGACCACGATGTCAAAAGCGCACCTGCAGCAATGGCGCGATGCCGGGGCTTCGGGCGTGGGTTGGGTCACGATAATCGACGCGCGCGCGGCACCCCTGTGCCGAGTGCTCTCCGGGACGAAGTGGGACATCCGCGACGACCGGGTACTGACCCCGCCCGTCCACGTGGATTGCCGCTGCATGCTTACGCCAATCTACGGTACTGGTCCCCGGCATACGCTGAATTACGAGGTGTGGCTCCGCCACCAGCCCCAAGCCCGGCAAGACAGTATTCTCGGCGAGACACTGGCCCACCAGTTCCGCGCAGGCCGCACACTCCACGCCATGCTGGACGAGATGGTCTACGGAAATTGAAATCCGCCGAAGCGGCCCACTCGCCGCTACAGCGGTGCTCCTGACGGGACGGTGAGAGGCCCCGCGCCCGAAGAGTCGTTGGCGCAACCACCGACCACCGGCACGCCGACGACGGAGGCGACGCAGCAACTGGGAATCCAAGGGGGGCGCAGCGTCCCCCTGCCTGGTCGCTGTGTTCAACACTGCGTAGGCTGCCTTGACCACCGTAGCGTGGCTGAGTCTCAGTCGTTGCCCGCCCGTCAAATCGGCCGTCACGGACCGGATCCGATCCGGCGGCACCGCTCCGTATTGGCACGGCAATCTTAGCCCTCATAGATTCCTCCCTCAACCTCCGACTATCGGGAGTATCCCTTGCAGACATTCAATCCTCCTGTCTGGCTATCCGACGGTCGACCGCCCTCGTCGTGGGTCGAGATGGCCGACGGGTCAAAGTTCGATGGCCGTTGCCTATGTATCGCCGATACGACCGGAGAGCGG
Source organism: Longimicrobiales bacterium (assembly GCA_965116645.1). Lineage (GTDB taxonomy): Bacteria > Gemmatimonadota > Gemmatimonadetes > Longimicrobiales > Gaopeijiaceae > Bin94. Next base: position 2,136,053 of record OZ220702.1, read on the forward strand.
TGCCGAGGAGCTGCTAAGGGCCATTCACCCGTTGGAGACGGTAGATGCCGACTTCATCGAGCACGGGGTTACCCCGCAGAGTTTCCGCATCTGCTCCGTTGGCGCGCAGACTGGTATAATGCCCAGCGTACCGCACCTCCCCCCACACCCATGTCCGGCGCGTAACGGGCCAGTGTTCGGACGCGGACGGGTTCCGTTCGCGCTCACTGTCGAGGATGGTGGGGTCGACCGGTTGGTGAACGCCCGCGGCGCTCCACCAAGCCCGAAATCTGCCCTACCCGTACCCCTCGGGAACCCGAGATCGTCGATCCTGGCCGATTCCACGGCCCGTAGAATACCCGAAAGGCCCTTGAAACGCCCCTAAGCGGTCGCCGAACACGCCGAGCGGCCGAAAGGGTGCAAGCCAGTCTGCGCCACGAACTGGTCAAACAGCAGTCCATATGCGAACTTTCGTTCGCGCAGATCGTGCAGTCCATCAATCGAGAGGAATCGAACGATGGCACGCACGAAACGAAGCCGGCGCTCCTACGGCGCCGGCGAATGGGGCCGGAACCGGGTGAGGGTGTTTCCCGACCCAAAGACCGGCCTGTTCCAGTTGGAGTGGCGAGAGGACGGGCGCAGGCTCACCCGGTCGCTGGGGCACCGCGAATGGGTGAGGGCGAAGCGGCAGGCGGACGAGTTCGCCGCCGGGTTCGTCGGCCCGGACCTGAACGGCAAGGCGGAAGCCGGGCCGGCGCCGGTCACGCTGGGGAGGCTTCTTGACATCTACGGTGAGGAGGTGACGCCCTCCAAGGGCGAGGGGACCCGGAAATACGACCGGACCGCACTGGAAATGTTCGGCCGCTTCTTCGGAAGGGACCGGAAGCCCGCGACTCTTTCCCAGCGCGACTGGGACCGGTTCATCCGGGCGCGGCGGGCGGGCACGGTCGGCCCGAGCGGCAAGCCCGTTTGCGACAGGACGATCGAGCGGGACTTGAGGTTGCTGCTGGCGGTCCTCAACTGGGCCGGGCGGTCGAGGGACGAGGCGGGAGCGCGCCTCCTCGACTCGAACCCCCTGAAGGGCTTGAGGGTGCCCCGGGGCAAGAACCCGATCCGAGCAGTCCTCTCTCAGGCGGAATACGACGCCATGCTCCGGGTGTCCGCCGAGATCGATTGGCGTTTTCGCGTGGCGCTCGTGCTCGCGCACGAGACCGGGCACCGGATCAGCGCCATCCGCCAACTCAGGTGGTCGGACATCGACAACGAAGCCGGGGTCATCCGGTGGCGCGCGGAGCACGAGAAGACGGGCTTCGAGCATCGGACGCCTGTCACCGCCGAGGCACTCGCCGTCCTCGAAGAGGCGCGCAAGGAGAACCGGCGGACCGGCGACGCCCCTGTGCTGCCTGCGCCCAGGGACCCCGCCCGGAGCATGAGCTACGGGGTGGCGCGCTACTGGTGGAAGAGAGCCGAGAGGCTCGCCGGGCTGGAGCGCAAGCGTGGCAGGGGCTGGCATTCGCTGAGGAGGAAGTTCGCTTCAGACCTGATGGACCAGCCGCTGAAGGTGCTGTGCGAGCTGGGAGGCTGGAGAACGGCTCAGACGGTGCTCCAGTGTTACCAGAGGGCCGACGAAGGGCGGCTCAAGAAGGCGCTCGACGAGCGGCCGCGGGTCACCTCCTCCCCCGATTAGCGGGAGTCAATCGGCGGGAATCGCTGCGCCGAATCATGTAACTTCAAGCAGGACAATCGGAAACGATTCCCGTAACCTCATGCCATAATGTAAACTCGGATTTACAATGCGGAACCGTTCCAGTCGCGCAGGCGCGCCCAGCCGGGCCGACAAGGTCCTGAAGGAGGTCGAGGCCGCCCGCGACGAGATCGTCGCCTTCACGGCCGACCTGATCCGGATCCCGACGGTCAACCCGCCGGGCGACGCGTACCCGGAGTGCGCCGCGCTGATCGGGCGGCGGCTGGGGGAAGCGGGGCTGGACGTGCAGTACGTCGAGGCCGACGGCCTGCCCGAGCACACCGCCGCGCACCCGCGCGTGAACGTGGTCGGGCGGGGGGCGGGGACCGGCACGGGCAAGCGCGTCCACCTCAACGGCCACTTCGACGTGGTGCCGCCGGGCGAGGGCTGGTCGGTCGACCCGTTCGGCGGCGTGGTGAAGGACGGGCGCATCTACGGGCGGGGCGCCTCCGACATGAAATCCGGGATCGCGGCGGCGGTCTTCGCGGTGGAAGCCATCCGCCGAGCCGGGATCGACCTCGGGGGCACCGTCGACATCAGCGGCACCGTGGACGAGGAGAGCGGCGGCTTCGCGGGGGTGGCCCACCTCTGCCGCACGGGGATCATCTCCGCGCGCAACACCGACTACGCGATCATCCCGGAGCCCTTCGGGCCGGACCGCGTGTGCGTGGGACACCGCGGCGTCTACTGGTTCGACATCGTCGCCCACGGCCGCACCGCGCACGGAAGCATGCCGCACCTGGGGCGCAACGCCATCGAGGACATGGGAGCCGTGCTCGAGGCGTTTCGCACTGATCTCCAGCCGCGGCTGGCCGCTCGCCGTACCGCGCTGCCGGTCGTCCCCGACGCCGCGCGCCGGCCCTCGCTGAACGTCAACGCCGTCGAAGGCGGCCAGGCGGGCGAGGGCGTCCAATCCCCCTGCGTGGCCGACCGGTGCACGGCGACCTTCGATCGCCGCTTCATTCCGGAAGAGTCCTTCGACGAGGTGCGGGAGGAAATCTCCGCGCTGGTGGCCAAAGTGGCCGCCGAGGACCCCGGCCGGCGTCTCGCCGTCGAAGACCGAATGGTGGTGCACCCTGTGCAGACGCCGCCCGATTCACCGTTGGTCGAAGCGCTCGCGAGGGCTACCCGTGCCGTGCGCGGTCGCGATCCAGCCCTGGTCGCGAGCCCCGGCACCTACGACCAGAAGCACTTCGCGCGGATCGCCGGAGTCGAGCACTGCGTGGCGTACGGCCCGGGGGCCCTGGAGGAGGCACACCAACCGGACGAGTCCTGTTCCGTGCACGATCTCGTGGCATGCACGCAGGTGCTGGCGCTGGCGGTGGTGGAGTTGGCGGGGCCCGAAGTCAGCCGCGAACCCTGACAAGACGCCACTGCACCTTGCGGCAGCGTCGAACCGGCGCGTCGAGGAACGGCTGGATCCGGTGGACCGGCCCATTCGCCACGTCCACCGTGGTCAGATCAGCGAGGACGGGTAGCACCTCGGGACAGCCCGGGATTCAGTAGGGTGATAGAGGGAATCCCCGCGGCGGTCTCGCCATATCGGACCAGATACCGCGATCCATTTGCGAATCGGGAGAGAACATCGTCGTCTCGATAGCGAGCGACCGTGCGGCCGGTCGCCGGATCCACCAGGTCGAGCCAACTGTGCAGACGGCGCTCGCTCGGTATCGAGCGTGGCCGGGCTGGATCCCCCGTTGGCTTCCAGCGGGGATCGGGAGCGCTCCAAAGGATCCAAAGGCCGTGTGCGTCGAGCATCGCTCCATAGTTCAGCGGTTTCGGCGACGGCTCCTGGTCGTGTTTGTCGAATTCCTCGACCACACGATCGATCACCGTCGTCGCCCTGGGATTTCCGGCCAGATCCCAGCGCGTCATCCGGTTGGGGTAGCGGTGAACGACCCATGCATTCCGGGCGTCGCCGGCGACAGGTGATAGCTGCTCCGTGGTTCGGCCCGGAAAAGCGCGGTTGTCGCCGCCAGCGGAGACAGCGCCACTCGAACTACTGGTCAATTAATAGACACATCTCAGCACGAAAACGTGCAACGCGGTCCCCGGGAACGTTCCCCGCGCCCCCTCAGCAGCTCACGCAGCGATGGTTGTTCTTCGCCCCCAGGCGCTCCAGGAGCACGACCGTCTCGACGAACGGCTGGATCCGCTGGACCGGCCCGTTGGCCATGTCCACCGTGATCTGGCCGCTGCGCGCCACCGCCGTGACGTCCGCACCCTGCTCCACCAGGTAGAGGATCATCTCGTTGTCGCCGCGGGCGGCGGCGTGGTGCACCGGGGTGTGGCCGTTGTGGTCGCGGGCGTTCACGTCGGCGCCGAGTTCCTCCAGCGGGAACCCTCAGGGTTGGGCATCCAGCCGTCCGGGGAGCTCCGGGAGCGGCGGGCAGTGAGTGAGATGACGGCGACTGACTGGGGGTCGGCACCGTCCGGCAGGTGCCTTGGCCTTCGAAACCGTGTGGCGCTTCCGGGCGATGATGCCGCCCTGCGGCGGCAGGTGACAGACGGCGGCGCGGCGGTGGTACCCAAGGCGGCACTGGATGAAAGAACCGCCCGGAGCCTACCCAGGCTCGGTCAAGACCGCCTCCAGAATGACCAGGGTCAACTCGTCCTCGGTCGGGCGGACCCAGATGCTTCCGTGCCCCGGGCTGCCAGGCGAATCCCGGCCTGAATCGAATCGAATGGACGCCACCAGCCGACCGTCCGGCGCAAGCGCCTCGATTACGTAGTCCCGATGCTCGTCGGACCAGGTCCGAAACTCCTCCGAATCAAGAGCCATCTCGTGCATGGAAAGCGATCCGTCTGTGGGCGCATCCGGATCCGCGATAACTGCCTGTGTCCATATCAGTCCACGACCATCGGCATGGAGATGGACCAATTGGCCCTGGTTGCCCTCTGGGCCGGGAAACCAATCGCGGTCCGGGACCAGAGAGTCCGACACGGCACCGCTGGGCCATGAATGGCTTCGGAGAACGTAGGGGTCAGACTCGGCCTCGGCCGACCACAACCCGACGTCGTCAGCGCCAGCCAGCAGCAGAGTCGACCGCGGTGGTCCCAGAAGCCCCAGGTCCCGGATCCTATCGCCACGCAGTACAAAGCCCCGCTCACCAGCAATCGTGCTGGCCGACGTGATCACGGCACCATCGTAAACGACCGCCGACCCCGCCCTACCACTCGCGGGCAGTAGAAGAGAGCGCAGGAATCGTCCGGTAGTGGAATACCAATGCACGGTCGGCAGACCCGTAAGGACGAGCACCTCATCATCCTCAGCCTGCGCAAAGCCCGAGGCGGAGTCGAACTCGCCCGGACCCCCTCTCCAGGCCCATTCCCCATGACATCCAGGAAATCGCCATCCGGTGCCCAAAGAGCCAACTGCCCGCGCGCATACGTGCCCGTGAGGTATCTCCCATCCCGGAGAACCGTTACGGGGTACTGAGGAATGACGCCGTCAAGATCCCCCACGAGACGGACGACTTCGCGGAATTCGATGTCGCACAGGGGCTCGTCCGCATCCGGGGGCTGGGGCGCCGAACGCCACTCGCATTCTTCACCCGGGAAAGCGCTCCCGGAGGGGGCGGAGGACGTTTCCTCATCACGATGACAGCCGGATGCGGCACAGACGGCCAGTGCCGTGATTCCCCACCACCTCATCGATCGAGCCACGCTGGGATTTCGAGCAGCACCCCCTCATCGCGGTGCTTCACACGTCGGTCGGCCGGCGGGGCAAACACGCAACCGCGTGCGACTGCTTCAGCAGCTCACGCAGCGATGGTTGTTCTTCGCCCCCAGCCGCTCCAGGAGCACGACCGTCTCGACGAACGGCTGGATCCGCTGGACCGGTCCGTTGGCCATGTCCACCGTGGTCTGGCCGCTCCGCGCCACCGCCGTGACGTCCGCCCCCCGCTCCACCAGATAGAGGATCATCTCGTTGTCGCCGCGGGCGGCGGCGTGGTGCACCGGGGTGTAGCCGTTGTGGTCGCGGGCGTTCACGTCGGCGCCGAGTTCCTCCACCAGGAATCTCATGGTGGGCATCCAGCCGTCCGGGGCGTGGCGGTGGGAGTTGCCGGCGAACCCCTGGCCGTAGCCGACACCGGCTGCCGCATGGATGGGATGGACGGCGGGCCCGCCGATGGGGACGGGCGGGAGGCCTGAGGGATCGGTTTCGTTGCTGCCGCCGCCGAAGCTGCGCCGTGGGACCTTGATGGTGGGTAGGTGGGGATCGGCGCCGTACTCCAAGAGGAGCTTCATGGCGGGGACGTCGGTCGCGTGGGCTGCGCGCCAGAAGGGGGTCGCGCCGGTGCGGTCGACGCCGAGCAGGTCGCGGTTGTAGGTCGTGAACCAGAGGGTGCGGTTGAGGCGGGCGTTGACGTCGGCGCCGGCGTCGAGGAGGGCGCGCATCAGTTCGAGGTAGCCGGTCGTCTGCTGCTCGTAGGCGAGCGGTTGCGGGTGCCGGGCCTTGGGCGCCCAGTGCACGTTCAGGACCGCATAGAGCGGGGTGGCGCCCGCATCGCTGGCGAGCGTGGGGTCGGCGCCGCGCTCCAGGAGCTTGAGGACGAGGTCGAAGTAGCCGTTGATGGCGGCGATCAGCATGGGCGTGGTGTTGTCGGCCGCGCTGGGGAGGTCGATGGGGACGCCGCCGTCGAGGAGAGCGTTGACGGTGGCGCCATGGCCTTCCCGCGCCGCGAGGTGGATCGCCGAAAGCCCGCCGTGCCAGCTGACCAGATCCGCGTAGTTGAGGGGGATGGGTTCGCCCGTGCGGCGGCGCGCCTCCAGCGCCTCCTGGACGGCGTCCCGGGCCTGCGCCTCCCGGGACGATACCGGCGCGGCCGACGCCCGCGGCGTCGCCCCCGCGACCCCGGATTCGACCGGGTAGCTCTGCGCATCCCGGCCGCCCCGCACGGCCGCAACCTCCGTCCGGCGCCGCCGCTCGGACGCGCGGTCGAGGATGTCGCGCTCCACCAGGTCCATCACACGGGCCGTGACCCGCGCATCGGCCCCCGCCTCCAGCAGGGCGACCACCGCATTGGTGCGCCCCAGCGCCGAGGCGAACATCAGCGGGGTCTGCCCCCACTCCGGCTCCCGCGCATCCACGTCCGCGCCCCCGCGCACCAATGCCGTCACGGCCCCCACATCACCCGACGCGGCGGCAAAGTGAAGCGGCGCGGCCCCCGTCCCCGTCACGGCGGCCACATCGGCGCCCGCCTCCACCAGCATCGCCACCACCTCCCCCCACCCCGCCCTCCCCGCCACGTGGAGCGGCCTGTGCGCGCCCAATCGCGTCACCGCCTCGAGGTCGGCCCCCGCCTCGATCAGCATCCGCGCGATCTCCGGGTTCCCGTTCAGCGCCGCCCAGTGCAGCCCAGTCATCCCGTCGCCCCGAGGAGCGTTTACGTCGGCCCCCTCGGCGATCAGCGCCCGCACGGCTTCCGCATCGTCGCGCATCGCGGCGTCGGCCACCGGCGAATCGGCCCCGGCCACCGGCGAGTCGGCCCCGGCCACGCGCGGCGCGGCCACGCCGGCGACAGATTCCCCCTCGAATCTGTCAAAGAATCTGTCAAAACCGTCGGTGCCGACGCTGGAAGCCCCCTCAGCGACAACCATCACGATGACCGCCACCACCCCCACCGGATCCACCCGCAGCCCGCGCTGCCTCCTAAGCCCACCCAACGCCCTGCGCGCCCGGTCTTTCACCCTACTCCCCCGACCCCTCGCCCGGCTCCCCCGCCCCATCATCCTCCTCGCCCCGCTCCTCACCCCGCGCACCCCGCTCACCCCGACAACCCGAACACACCCGTGCTGTCCCCGAAACTCGTCACGTCGTCCATCCCCAGCTTGTGCATGAGGCTGAGCATGACGTTCGCCATCGGCGTCCCGGGAGCGGCGCGCAGGTGGAGGTTGCCGTCCATGCGTCCGTTCGCGCCGCCGACCACAAACAGCGGACAGCGCTTGTGATTGTGGACATTCGAGTCGCCCATCGGCGAACCGTAGATGACCATGGTCTTGTCGAGCAGGCTGGCGTCGCCCTCCTGGATGCTGGCGAGCCGCTTCAGGAAGTACGGGACCAGCCCCACGTGGTACCGGTTGATCTCGGCGAATTCGAGCACATTGGCGGGCCGGCCGCCGTGGTGCGACGACGGGTGGAAGCCCTTCTCCACCCCGCTCTCCGGGTAGACCCGGCTCGACGCGTCGCGTCCCATCTTGAAGGAGAAGATGCCCGTCACGTCGGACTCGAAGGCGAGCGCCTGCAGGTCGAACATGAGCTTGACGTGCTCGTCGAATGAGTCGGGCACGCCGGCCGGCGCTCCGGGCAGCGCGCGCTCCTCGCCGCTTTCGTTCCGCGCCACCACGCGCGCGATCCGGCGCTCGATCTCGCGGATGTCCTCCAGGTAGCGGTCCACCCGCTGCCCGTCGACGGGGTCGAGCTGCCGCTTGAGCGCGTTCACCTCGCCGACGATGAAGTCCAGCACGCTGCTGCTCGTCCGGCGCCGGGCCGCGCGCGCCTCGGGCGTCCCGCCGGCCCCGAAGAGCTGGTCGAAGGCGACCCGCGGATCCCGCACCATCGGCAGCGGCTGGTCGGGCGCGGCCCACGAGATCGTGTCGGTGTAGACGCAGGCGTACCCGTACGCGCAGCCGCCTGCCTGGTCCACATTCTCGATGCAGAGCTGCATCGACGGGATCGGCGTGTCCTGCCCGAAGCGCTGCGCGTAGAGCTGGTCGAGCGAGGTGCCGACCCAGACGTCCGAACTCTCGGTCTGCTTCGGGTGCGCCTGCGTCAGGAAGGTCGCGCTGGAGCGGAAGTGGTCGCCCCCGATCTCCTTGGGCTTGGTCGCCTCCGCGCCCTCGACATCGGTGTCGCTGATGATCGTGAGCCGGTCGCGCCAGGGCTCCAGCGAACTCAGCACGCTGGGCCCGAAGTCGAAGTCGCGGCCCGTCTCCGGGGGCGACCAGAGGTGCTGGGTCGCGCCCCACGCATTGCTCCCCGCCGAGCCGTGAACCATCTCGATCGCGACGAGGCGGGTGCGGTCGAGCGCGGTGCGCGCCCGCGTCACGGCCCACCGCTCGCGCGCCGGGACCATGGCGTCCAGGAACGGCAGCGCAACGCTGGCGCCGAGTCCGCGCAGGAAGGTCCGGCGCGGCAGGTGCTTTCCGGTGATCAGGCGCGGGGCGATTCTGTCCACAGGCTCTAGCCTCCGTTTCCGTTCACGGGCTCGCCGTCCGCCGCCGGGGCCGCCTTCATGAGGAACGCATCGCTCCCGGCCACCCCGACGATGAACGCCGACACCCGGTAGTCCTCCGCCGCCGCGTCGCGCACGATCCGCCGCACCGCCGGCATGTCATAGTACTCCAGCCGCCGCCCGAGCGCATACGCCATCAGGTTTTCCGTGAAGGTGCGGAGCAGCGGCTCGGGACGCTTCAGCAGCGCGGCCCTCAGCTCCGAGGGCGTCGAGATCGGCGTGCCGTCGTAGAACTCACTGGCCGCGTCGATCGGCACCCCCTGGTCGCGGATCCGCCACGCGCCGCTCACGTCGTAGTGCTCCAGTGCGAGCCCGATCGGGTCGATCATGCGGTGGCAGGCGTTGCATGTGGGGCTCGCCGCGTGCATCTCCAGCCGCTCACGCACGGTCAGGAGGCGCCCGTCCTCGACGGTTTCCTCCTCCAGCTCGGGGACGTCCGGCGGCGGGGGCGGCGGCGGCGTCCCGAGGAGCACCTCCATCACCCACTTGCCCCTGAGCACCGGCGACGTGCGCCCCGCGTGCGACGTCAGCGTCAGCATGCTGCCGTGGCCGAGGATCCCCCGCCGTTCGGCGTCGACCTGGCGGACGCGCCGGAAGTGGTCCCCCGCCACATCCGGGATCCCGTAGTGGCGGGCCAGCCGCTCGTTCACGAAGGTGTAGTCGGCGGTGTAGAGATCGAGGATGGGGCGGTCCTCGCGGACGAGGTTCTCGAAGAAGACCTCCGTCTCCTTCAGCATCGCCCGCTTGAGGGGCTCGTCGAAGTCCGGGTTGACGCGGACATCCGGCTGGATCTTCTCCAGGTCCTGGAGCCGGAACCACTGGCCGGCGAAGCGGGTGGACAGCGCGCTGGCGCGGGGGTCGCGCAGCATCCGGCGGACCTGCGCCTCGAGAGCGGCCGGATTCGCAAGGCGGCCCTCGGCGGCGGCGGCCATCAGCTGCTCGTCCGGCCCCGAGCCCCAGAGGAAGAAGGACAGCCGGGCGGCAAGGTCGTAATCGCCGAGGCGGTAGGATTCCGGGCCGGGTTCCACGGCTGCGCCCGACTCGCGGGCCCCGCCGACCGCGGGCGCGCCGACTCCGCGCCCGCCGGATCCGTCGCCCACCCCGGCTCCACCTTCCCCCGGCTCCTCGATCCGGAACACGAAGTGCGGACTCGCCAGAATCCCCTCCAGCGCCGTCCGCACGCCCCCCTCGAACCCCTCCTCCGCCGCCCCCGCCTCGTACAGCCCCATCAACCCGGCGACGTTGGCCTCGCTCAGCGGACGCCGGTACGCCCGCGTCCCCAGCCGCGTCACGATCTCGCGTGCACACGCCCGCGCCTCCGCCTCGTCCGCCTCCGGCCCGGGACGGCACGAGAAGACCGCCGCCCGGCTCGGCGTCTCGGAGACGCCCTGCGCGTCGTACGGCCCCCCGATCGCGAGGTCTCTCAGGTGCGGAAGCACGGTGAAGCCGTAGCTGCCCGCGATGCTGGTGCTGGCGAGCGACCAGTCGTGCGGCGAGATCAGGTCCTGCATCGGCCCCTCGAAGCGGCGGATGAAGGCGGCGGACACCTGGCGCGGCCCGGCCCGCACGAAGACGCGCCCGGAGCGGATGTTGAGCCCGTCCGGGTCCGACGCGTGCATCCAGCGGTTGACCTCCAGGACCTCCGCCGGCTCGCCGTCGATCGAGATCTCCAGCAGCTCGGGCTCGCCTTCGCGGGTGTGCAGCGCGTTGCGGCCGTTGCCCACGAGCGCGCCCGTGGTCTCGTGGTGGAAGGAGACGCGGAATTCGTAGTGGCCGTCGGCCGGGAAGTTGTGCATGACGGAGACGCCGCCCCGCGTGCCGTACGGCGCGCCCTCCACCCGCTCGCTCTGGGAGTCCCAGCGCGACACGCGGTAGGTGGACTCGCTCGGGGTCACGTGGGGGTCGCCGATCGCGAGCCGGCTGATCTCGGCGGCGGCGCGCAGGTAGCCGTCGGTGAGGGTGGCGGAGAGGAGCTGTGCATCCGCGATGTTGTCGAAGTTGGCGCTCCTGGTGTCCAGCGGGAGGTACGCGCCCGCGTCGATCTCCAGGTCGAGGAGGTCGCGGATGGAGGCGCTGTATTCGGCGCGGTTGAGGCGCTGGAAGGTGCGGCGGCCGGGGTTGGGGCTCGCGGCGGCCGCGCGGTCCATCTGCCCCTCCAGCGATTCGACCAGCGCCAGCAGCGTCTCCTCGTCGGGGCGGCTGTTTCCCGGCGGCGGCATCAGGCCCGCACGCAGCTTGCGGATCATCTTCTCGGTGAGCTCACCGTTCGCGGGGGCGTTGGCGGCGTCGTACTCCTCGAGCGACATGTTGCCGAGGAGCCGCCGCTCGTTGTGGCAGCGCACGCAGTATTCCTCGATGACTTCGTTGTCGGTGGGGCTGGCGGAGCCGCCAAAACCGACATCAGCGGAGACCACCATTGCAGCCGGCGCCGACCCCGGCGCGAAGTCCGGTCCCGTAGCGGGAGCCACCGCGAATCCGGCCAGCAATACGCCCGCCGCCGCAACCGGAATCGCGTACCTCAGCATGGCCCGTTTCGGAGTAGTATCATCATCACACTCCTTGTAGTATCATTCTGGAACACCCGACCCCAGCGGTACACCGGCCACTCCGCCTCCGTCCACCCGTCTCCCGCGGCGCGCGGCGTCCCAACGGCCCCCAGGCAGGCGCCCTCAACACGACACGCAGTTGTTGTTGTTCACCGCCCCCAGGCTCACCAGCAGGGCCACCGTTTCCGGGAAGGGCTGGATCCGCTGGACCGGACCGTTGGCCATGTCCGCGGTGGTCTGCCCCCTGCGGCTGACGATGGTGACATCAGCCCCCTGCTCTACCAGGTAGCGGATCAGTTCGTTGTCCCCGCGGGCGGCGGCGTGGTGCAGCGCCCCGTAGCCCTGGTGGTCGCGGGCATTGACGTCCGCGCCGAGCTCCTCGACGAGGTAGCGCACCGCGGGCAGCCAGCCGTCCGGCACGTGGCGGTGGGCATTGCCCGCGTAGCCCTGGCCGTAGCCGACCCCGGAGGCCGCCTGGATCGGGTACACCGCGGGGCCGTTTACCGGGACGGGCGGGAGGCCGGACGGGTCGAGTGGGGCGTCCCCCGAGGCGCCGCCGGAGCGGCGGGAGGGAGGCTTCGCCGTGGGGACGCCGGGGTCCGCGCCGTGGGCGACCAGGAGCTTCATCGCCTTCACGTCGAGCGCGTAGGCCGCACGCCAGAAGGGGGTGGCGCCCCGGGTATCGATCTGCAGCAGGTCGAAGTTGTAGGACATGAACCAGAGGTGCCTGGTGAGGCGGACGTTCGGGTCCACCCCTGCCACGAGCAGCTTCTCCATGACCTCAAGGTAGGTGTGGTCCTGCTGCATGTAGATGTGCTGTTGCGGGTAGCGCGACTTGGGCGCCCAGTGCGTGTTGATCGCCGCGAAGAGGGGGGTGGCGCCGGCGTGGCTCGCGATGGCGGGGTCGGCGCCGAGTTCCAGGAAGCGAATGGCGAGGTCGAAGTGGCCGTTGATCGTGGCCATCAGGATGGGGGTGGTGCCGTCGCCGGCGCTGGCCTGGTCGATGTCCGCGCCGCCTTCGAGCAGGGCGAGGGCGGTCTCGGCGTGTCCCTCGCGGGCCGCGTGAAGGAGCGCGGTGAGACCGCCGTGCCCGCCGACGAGTTCGCCGTACGAAAGCGGCTCCGGCTCCTCGATCATGCGGGTCTCGCCCTCCTTGGCCGACGCGGCTTCCGCGCGTTCACGGCGGCGCGACTCCTCCTCCTGCTCGCGGCGCACCTGCGCGGCCACCTCCGGTCCCCACGGCTCCCCGGCCGCCAGGCGGCGGTTGCGCTCCGAGCGCTCGATCCGGTCGTACACCGCGCGCGTCGCCACATCCATCACGCGGGTGTGGATGGCGGGATCGGCCCCGGCCTCCAACAGCGCCCGAACGGCCCTCGTCCGGCCCTTCGACGCGGCGAAAACCAGCGGTGTCTGCCCCCACGCCTCCTCGGTCGCGTTCACGTCGGCCCCCGCCGCCACCAGCGCCGCGATGGCCCGCTCGCTGCCGGACCCGGCCGCAAAGTGCAGCGGCCCCGCCCCACCCCCCACCAGGATCGCGCGCCCGGCGTCGGCCCCCGCGCCCAGCAGGACCTCCACCACCTCCCCCGCCCCCACCTGCGCGGCAAGATGCAGCGCCGTGTAGTGCCCGATCCGCGTCCCGGCGCCCACCACCGCTCCGGCCGCCAGCAGGTCGCGCACCAGCGCCGCGTCACGGTTGCGCGCCGCCCAGTGGAGCGCAGTCATGCCATCGCCCTGGGCCGCGTTCACATCCGCCCCCTCGGCGATGAGGGCCCGCACGGCCGCCGCGTCGCCCCGCATCGCCGCGTCGGCGACCGGGCTGTCGGGGCCGCGGAACGGCAACGGGCCGGACTCCTGGTGCGACGGCTGCTCCGGCGATCCCGAGACCCCGGGCAAACTGCCGGGCCCGGCGAGCAAGGCAAGCACCGGAACCCCGGCAACCACGCCGACACGTAAAGTAAGCTTTACACTATGTAAAGTTCTCTTTACCATTCGCAGCTGCGGCCCGACCGAGAATCCTGGCACGGTCCCCTACGCAGTCAGCGAAAAGTCGCCGGTGCTGTTTCCGAACCTCTCCATGTCGTCCATCCCGAGCTTGTGCGCAAGGCTCAGCATGACGTTCGCCATCGGCGTCCCCGGCGCGGCGCGCAGGTGGAGGTTGCCGTCGAGGCGGCCGTTCGCCCCGCCGACCAGGAAGAGCGGGCAGCGCTTGTGGTTGTGGACGTTGGGGTCGCCCATCGGCGAGCCGTAGACGATCATCGTGCGGTCCAGCAGGTGGGTGTCGCCCTCCATCGTGTTCTCGAGCTTCTCCAAAAAGTACGGCAGCATGCCCACGTGGTACCGGTTGATCTGCGCGAAGTCGGTGATGTTGCCCTCCCTGCCGCCGTGGTGCGACGCGGGGTGGAAGGGTTTGTGCACGCCGCTCTCCGGGAAGATCCGGGCCGACGAGTCGCGGCCCATCTTGAAGGAGAAGACCCGGGTCACATCGGAAGCGAAGGCCAGCGCCTGCAGATCGAACATGAGCTCGACGTGCTCCCGGAAGGAGTCCGGCACTCCGGCCGGCGCCTCGGGGAGTTCGCGCGCCTCCCCGCTCGCGTTCTGGACCTCCACCCGCTCGATGCGCCGCTCCAGCTCGCGCACGTGCTCCAGGTAGCGGTCGAGCCGGATGAGGTCGGCCGGGCCGAGGCGGCCCTTGAGCTGGTCCACCCTTCCCGTGATGAAGTCGAGGATGCTCTTGTTGGTTCGGCGGCGCGCGGCCCGCTGTTCGGGGCTGCCGCCGGCGCCGAAGAGCTGGTCGAAGGCGACGCGCGGGTCGCGAACCATCGGCAGCGGATCGGTCGGCGACGCCCAGCTGATCGTGTCGGTGTACACGCACGCGTACCCGTACGCGCAGCCACCCGACTGGTCCACGTTCTCGATGCACAGCTGCATCGACGGGACCGGCGTCTCCTGCCCGAAGCGCTTGGCGAACATCTGGTCGAGCGACTCCCCGACGAAGATGTCCGACCCCTCGGTCTGGCGCGGATGCGACTGCGTGAGGAAGGTCGCGCTGGAGCGGAAGTGGTCGCCGCCGATCTCCTTCGGCTTCTTCGCCTCGGCGGGTTCGACATCGGTGTCGCTGACGATCGTGAGGTGTTGGCGGAAGGGCTCGAGCGGGCTGAGCGCGCTCGGGGCCAGGTCGAAGTCTCGTCCTGTCGCCGCGGGGGACCAGTAGTTCTGCGTCCTGCCCCACGCGTTGCTGCCGGCGGCCCCGTGCACCATCTCGATCGCGACCAGCCGGGTCGGCCCCTCGGCCCCCACCGTCCATCCCCGCCCGGCGGGGACCATCGCGTCGAGGAACGGCAGCGAGACGGAGACGCCCAGTCCCTGCAGGAAGGTCCGGCGGGGGATCGCTGCTCCGGTGATGTATTTCATATCGCTGAAGTCTCCCTGGTTATCGGCCGCTGTGCCCGCCGGTCGGCGTTGCCGCGTCGACAGGCGTGTTCGCATCCGCCGGCCCCGGCCCGTTCGCCGGCTCCTCCACGCTCGCCGCCGCCATGGACATCCGGAAGGGCCGGCTTCCCACCACCGCCCTCACGAAGGCGGCGAGGCGGTAGTCCTGTTCACCCGCGGCTCGGGCGACGCTCCGCACGGCGGGCATGTCGTAGTAGTCGATCCTGCGTCCGAGGGCGTAGGCCATGAGGTTCGTGGCGAAGGTTCTGGCCAGTGACTCCGGGCGGCGGAGCAGCGCGTCCCGCAGGTCCCCGGGGCCCTCCAGCGGCGTTCCGTCGTAGAGTTCGCCAAGCGTCTCGACCGGCGTGCCGGTGTCGCGGACGCGCCAGGTTCCCGTGACGTCGAAGTTCTCCAGCGCGATCCCGATGGGGTCGATGAAGCGGTGGCACGAAATGCACATCGGGTTGGCGGCGTGCTGTTCGAGCCGCTCGCGCACCGTGAGGAAGCGGCCGTCGGCGGCGGCGTCGGTGTCCTCCAGCTCGGGGATGTCGGGGGGCGGGGGTGGGGGCGGGGTGCCCAGCAGGACCTCCATCACCCACTTTCCCCTCAGCACCGGTGACGTGCGGTTGGCGTGGGACGTCAGGGTGAGGATGCTCCCGTGCCCGAGGATGCCGCGCCGGCCGTCTTCGGTGTACCCGACGCGGCGGAAGTGCTCGCCCGCGACCCCGGGGATCCCGTAGTGGCGGGCCAGCCGCTCGTTCATGTACGAGAAGTCGGCCGTGAGGAAGTCCCACAGCGTGCCGCCGTCGCGCACGAGGGCGTTGAAGAAGGTCTCGGTCTCGCGGCGCATGTCGCGGGCAAGCTGCTCGTAGAAGTCGGGGTAGCGGAGCGCGTCGGGGTGGACCTTGTCCAGGTCCTGGAGGCGTAGCCACTGGGATGCGAAGCGCGTGCCGAGCGCTTCGGCGCGGGGATCGGCGAGCATGCGGTCCACCTGCGCCTCGAAGATGTCCGGCCGGGACAGGCCACCCGCCGCCGCCACCTCGATCAGCTCCTGGTCGGGGGAACTCCCCCACAGGAAGAACGACAGCCGCGACGCCAGGGCCTGGTCACTGATCGGACGCATACCGCCCGGACCCGCGCTTCCCGGCGCCGGCTCCTCGAAGCGGAAGACGAAGTCCGGACTGGCCAGAATCCCCTGGAGCGCGGTCCGCACGCCGATGTCGAATCCGCCTTCGGCCCGGCCCTGCTCGTAGAGGCCCATCAGCCCCTCGACCTCGGGCCCGGTCACCGGGCGGCGAAAGGCGCGCGTTCCCAGTTCGCCGATGATCCGGCGGGCGCATCCGGGCTCCTCGGCGGCGCTCGCCGGCCGGCAGGTCATCACCCGCTCCCACGCCGGCGTCCGCGTCACCCCGGTGATGTCGTAGGGCCCCCCGATCGTGAGGTCGCGCAGGTGGGGCACCCCGGTGATCCCGTACGAATACCCGATCTTCTTGTCGGCGAGCGACCATTCGTGGGGCGAGGTGAGGTCCTCCACCGGCCCTTCCGTAACCTTGATGAACGCGGCGGAGACGCGGTGCGGCCCGGCAGTGACCGGGATCCTCCCGGTGACCACCTCGACCCCGCCCGGATCCTGTCGGTGCATCCACCTGTCGAGCGGGATGAGCGCCACCCGCTCCCCGTCGATCGACACCTCGACCTCCTCGTCGAAGGGCGCCGTCTGGCCGAAAAAGTTGCCGGTGGACTCGTGCTGGAAGGCGAGCCGGAAGAAGTAGTCGCCGTCGGCGACGAAGTTGTGGACGACCGAAATCCCGCCCCGGGTCCCGAAGGGCGTGCCCGGCACGTGTTCGCGCTGCTCGGCGTAGCGCGACACCTCGTACGTGGCCTCCGACGGCGTCGCGTGGGCGTCCCCCAGCGCGAGCCGGCTCACCTCGCTGGCCGCGGTCAGGTAGGATTCCAGCAACGTGGCCGAGAGGCTCTGCACATCGGCGATGTTGTCGAATCCCCCGCTCATCGTCTCGCCCGGCAGGTAGGCGGAGGCGTCGATGTCGAGCCCCAGCAGGTCACGGATCGCCGCGGCGTACTCGGCCCGGTTGAGGCGCTGGAAGGAGCGGCTTCCGGCGTTGGGACTGCGCGCGGCGGCCGCATCGAGCTTCTCCTCCATGCCCCTCACGAAGGCGATGACTTCGTCCTGAGGCGGCCTGCTCTGGCCCGGCGGCGGCATCATGCCCGCCCGGAGCTTCCGGATCATCTTCTCGGCGACCGGTGCGTTCGCGACGGGGTCGGCCGCGTCGAACTCCTCCAGCGACATGTTCCCCAGCAGGCGCCGCTCGTTGTGGCAGCGCACGCAGTATTCCTCGACGAGGTCCTCGTTGGTGGCGGGTCGCACATCGCCCGGGCCCGCGGCCAATTGCACGACGGCTACTCCCGCCGCCACAACGGCAAGGGACTTCGTCATGGTGCGAGGCTCTCTCCCTCCGCGGTTTGTCGCCGGCGGATCCCCATTCTCCGACGGACCCGCACAGGCCAATCGGTCCGGCCGGCTGCGGACCGGTTCCCGGGTGAACCACTATGCAACAATTATAGGAGTCCGGGCCGGTTGGTCGCCAGTGCTCGCACGGGCCCGAAAAGGCCCCTCAACCCCCCGCCGCCAGCACCACCTCGAACGTCAGCCGCTCGTCGCCGCGCAGCACGACGATCTCCACCTCGTCGCCCGGATCGTATTCGTTGAGCGCGGCCATGTAGTCGTACACGTTGTCGATCTCGTGCGGGCCGAACCTGACGATCACGTCACCGCCCTCGATGCCGGCCTCCGCGGCGGGGCTCCCCTCCCGCACGGCGGTGATGGCCATCCCGCCCGATTCGCGGGAGTAGTCCGGAATGGTCCCGAGCCGCACGCGGAAACCGCTCGCCATGCTGCTGGCGTCTCCGGATGCGGTCACGCCGTGAGGGTTTCCGGCGCCCTCCACCGGGGTCAGCGAGGCCAGGCCGGCCGCCGGAACCACCTCACGCACCACGGCCGCCACGAGGTGCGTGACCCGTTCCATCCCCTCGGCGTTCACCAGCTCCCAGTCGTCCTCCACGCGGTGGTATTCGGGGTGGGTGTTGGAGAAGAAATGCAGCACGGGGATGCCGCGCGCATAGAAGGAGGTGTGGTCGGAGGCGCCGAAGCCGTCGCTGTTGAAGCGCAGGTCGAGGGGGTCGGCGATGGCGGCGTTGGCGCGCTCCAGGAGGGCCTCCCACTCTTCGGCGGTGCCGGTTCCCAGCACGGTGAGGGCGTCGTCGCTCACCCGCCCGACCATGTCGAGGTTGAGCATGGCAACCGTGCCCTCCAGCGGCAGCAGCGGCGAGTTCACGTAGTGCGCCGACCCCCAGAGGCCGCGTTCCTCGCCGGTGAAGGCGATGAAGAGGATGTCCTGGGCCAGCGGCGGACCCGATGCGAGCGCGCGAGCCGCCTCGATAAGGACGGCGGTTCCCGAAGCATTGTCGTCGGCGCCGTTGTGGACGGTCCCCGTGGCATCGGGCGAGAGGGACCCGAAGCCGCCCAGCCCGAGGTGGTCGTAGTGCGCGCCGATCACGAGCGACTGCGTGCGGTGCGGGGCCGAACCGGGAAGGATGGCCACCACGTTGCGGGCCTCGCCGTGCACGGCCCCGCCGTGGGGGTCGTCCGAGTTGACCGTCCAGCTCTGGAACCAGCTGCCGTTCTCGCCGGCCGGCTGGAGCCCGAGGGCCTGGAAGCGGGCCGCGATGTAGTCGCCCGCGCACCGTTCGCCACGGGTCGCCACGGCGCGGCCCTCCAGGAGGTCGTCGGCCAGGTAGCGGACATGTGCGATCGCGCCCTTCAGCTCGCCGGTGAGGGTCGCGGGGTCCGGACAGTGCCACGAGGCGGGAGCCTCCTGCGAGCGCGCGGAGGATGGCAGCGCCAGGAAGATGCAGAGTGCAACGACGGCGGTGCCGAGACTTCGCCGGAGACCTGCCCATGGAGGCCACGACGGAGCACCGGCGCATCCAGGGCTCACGGTCGCCGAATCCCCTGTCCCGCGTTCAGGCGATGATCGCCTGGGGAGCCAGCACCACGTACCCGAACACCAGGAGCAGCGGGGCCAGGGTGATCGACCCCTGCGCAAGCAGCACGAATCCGAGCACGACGGAGGCCAGCGCTCCCAGGGCATACCAGAGGTTGACCCGGGTGAACTTCAGCGTTGGCTCCGCGGCGGCCCTTTTTCTTCTGCTCCTTGCCATGTTCGTCCTTGCCATGTTCGGACGCTACCGCCGAGCGGGATTCCCGTCAACCGGGCTGATGGCAGCCGCTGGATCGTCCGCGCGTCGCACCCGAGGGCGGCGAGGCGACGGGCCCGGCCTATTCCGCAGGCTGCTCCGGTTCCGACCAGAAGGCGGGCTTGTCGGGGGGCTCGCCCGCGCGCAGACGCGCCATCTGCTCCCGCCGGTGCCGGCGCCTGACAAAGAACATCGCGGCCAGGGCGCCCGCGAGCACCAGCCAGAACACGGTCGAATGGGAGAGCACCATGAGCCACCCGTATCGCTTCCTGACCCACTTGCGCCAGGCGACCTCCAGCTGGTCCGGCGAGGCCCCGTAGACCTCCCGCATTCCGTCCGCGAACGAACCGCTCTCCTTCCACGCCGCGATGAAGGCCTCGAGGCCGTCGACGCCGCTCGATTCCACCAGGTACTGGATGACCGAGGCGGAGAGAAGGTAGGCCACTTCGGCGGGCACTCGCTCGCGCGGCCAGCCGAGCGAGAGCGAATCCAGTGGCGGCGCCCCCCCGAAGGCCAGCGCAAGGCTCAGCTTCAGGCCCCCGCCGTCGAGCCAGCCGCCGGCCGCCCACTCGGCGTATCCCTCGTTGAACCACCTCGGGATCCGCAGCCTGCCCATCTCGTGGGCCAGCGCCAGGTGGGCCCACTCGTGGCGCAGTACCCGCACCTCCTCCACACGCGACCCGGGCCAGAAGCGGCCGCTCGGTACGATCATCTCCATGCGCCCGGAGATCGCCACGGCCCCCGCCCACTCCGGCACCATCGCGCCCACCAGCGAATCCATGACCTCCCGGGTTGGCGCAACCGTGAGCGTGGCGCGGGTGTCCATCTCGCCCAGCCCGGGCAGCGGCCCCACGGCTGCGAGCGTCTGCAGCGCACGAAGGGCACGCAGCGAGTCACGCCCCTGATAGCGTGCGATGAATCCGGAGGATTCGAGGTAGCGCCAGGCAGAGGTGGTGTCGGCCGGCGTCTGGACAGGCAGCGCGGGCTGCGGTGCGGCCATTACACAGGCCACTGCCGCGGCAGCAAGCCAACCGGCGGCGGTTCGGGCCGGCGGGCGCGCCGCCGAGCGGATCAGGCAGCCGCCCACGTTCGCACCGCATCCAGTTCGGATGGAAGTCCGGTCCGGAATGCCATCGGCCTGCCGGAGACGGGGTGGACGAATTCGAGGCGATGGGCGTGCAGGAACTGGCGCGGTGCGCGCCGGGCCAACTCCGCCGCCCAGCGCCGCTGCCCGCCCGCGAACCCGCGCTCGCGCCCGGCGCCGTAGACCGCGTCGCCAACGACGGGGTGGCCGATCGCCGCCGCATGGACGCGGATCTGGTGGGTGCGCCCGGTGTCGAGTTCGGCCTCGCACAGGGAGGCGGCGGGCCAGCTTTCGATGTGCCGGAACCGGGTCCGGGCGGGCCGCCCGCCCGGCACCACCGCCATCCGCGTGCGGTCGCGGGGGTGGCGTCCGATCGGCCGGTCCACGGTGACCCGCGGCTCGCCCAGCGCTCCCCAAAGCGCCGCCAGGTACCTGCGCTTCACCCGGCGCGCCTTCAGCGCCGCGGAGAGCGCCTGATGGGCCCGGTCGCTCTTCGCCACCACCATCAGCCCGGAGGTATCCCGGTCCAGCCGGTGCACGATCCCGGGGCGCAGCGTCCCGCCGATCCCCGCGAGGTCGCCCACGTGGTGCAGCAGCGCATTGACGAGCGTCCCGTCGGGGTGCCCCGGCGCCGGGTGCACGACCAGGCCGGCCTGCTTGTTCACCACTGCCAGCTCCCCGTCCTGGTACACGATGTCGACGGCGATGTTCTGGGGCCGCGCCGCCGCCGGGGCCGGCGCGGGGACGCGCGCCTCCATCTCCTGGCCGGGGCTCACCGGGTCGGACTTCTTCCCCGGGCGGCCATCGACCAGGATGTTCTCCTCCGCGAGCAGCGCCGCGACCCGGCTGCGCGACAGCCCCAGCCAGGTGGCCAGGTAGACATCCAGGCGGCCCCGCGCCCCCTCCTCGGCGGTCCAGCGATGCCGGGTCACCGGAGTGCCGTCATGGAGAGCCCCAGGACCGCGGGGTCACCGTCCAGCGCAGCCTCCCTGGTATGGTCGAAGTCCCCTCCCAGCCGCCCGCCGATCTCCACCGCGACGGCTAGCGTTTCCCGCGCGATCGCCCCCTCGTGCTCCGCCGCCGCCGCCCGCACCGCGTCGCCCCCGGCAATCCCCAGCCGGATCCGGTCGCTCACCGCGAGTCCCGAGTCCCGCCGCAGCCGCTGGATGCGGTTCACCAGCTCGCGCGCCAGCCCCTCCAGCCGGAGCTCTCCGGTAATGGCCGGGTCGAGGCCGACGGTGCTCCGCCCCTCCGAACGCACCACCAGGTCTCCCTTCGCCTCTTCCACCACCCCCATCTCGTCGGCCCCGACTTCGTGCCACGCATCCCCCACCTCGATCCGCACGGCGCCGCCCCCGCGCACCGCCTTCAGCGCCTCGGCGTCCAGCGCCCTGATCTGCGCCGCGGCCTCCTGGGTCAGCCTGCCGAACCGGCGGCCCAGCGCGCGGAAGTCGGGACGGGCGGCGAGCGTCACCAACCCCTCCGCGTCGGCGGCGAACTCGACCCTCTTCACGTTGATCTCGTCCAGAAGCAGCGCGAGCACATCCTCCGCCGGGGGCTCCCCCGGCACCACCGCAAGCAGGCGCCCCAGCGGCTGCCTGACCCGGATCCCCACCTCCTCGCGCGCGGCGCGACCCAGCGTGCTCAGCGTCCTCACCCGGTCCATGTCGGCCTCGAGCCGGTCGTCGATCATGCCCTCGTCGACTTCCGGGAAGCGCTCGGTGTGACTGGAGCGGCCCGTGAGCGCACGGTGCAGCCAGTCCGAGGTGAAGGGCGTGACCGGCGCGATCAGCAGCGCGACCGTCCGCAGCGCCTCGTGCAGGGTGCCGAAGGCCGCCTCCGCGTCGGTCGCCTCGGTGTTGCCCCAGAAGCGGGAGCGCGCCCGCCGCACATACCAGTTGGAGAGCTCGCCGTCCACGAAGGCGGCCACGGCGCGGTAGGCGCGGGTCGGATTGTAGCCGTCAAGCTCGGCGCGCACCGTGCGGAACAGCCGGTGGAGCCGTGACAGCAGCCAGCGGTCGAGGGGTGGACGCGAGGCGCCGCCGGGCACCGGTGTCGGCGGCGGCGGGCCTGCGGACGCGGCGGGGTCCGGCCCCGCGCCCCCCGTCGGACCGGCGCCGGGATGCCACTCTTCCAGATTCGCGTAGAGCGCGAAGAACCGGTACGTGTTGAAGAGGGTGTCGAAGAAGCGCGACGCGGACTCCTTCACCCCGTCCGGGTCGAAGCGCGTGGGAAGCCACGGGTTGCTGACCGTGATCATGTACCAGCGCACCCCGTCGGCGCCGTGATCCGCGACCGCATCCCACGGGTCGACCACGTTGCCGCGCGACTTGGACATCTTGCGCCCCTTCGCGTCCAGGATCAGGTCGTTGACGATGACGTTGCGGAAGGCGGGGCCGAGCCCGAGCATCGTCGAGATCGCGTGCAGCGAATAGAACCAGCCGCGCGTCTGGTCGACCGCCTCGCAGATGAAGTCGGCCGGGAAGTGGCGCCGGTACATCTCTCCGTTCTCGAAGGGGTAGTGCCACTGCGCCCAGGGCATGGCGCCGGAGTCGAACCAGACGTCGATCACCTCGGGCGTGCGGCGCATCACCGATCCGGTCTCGGGGCAGCGCCAGGTCACCTCGTCGATGAAAGGACGGTGCGGGTCGAAGTCGTCGGGCAGCTCCCCCGCCCTCTCGGCCAGCTCCGCGAAGCTGCCGACCCACTCCACCTGCTCCGGGTCGTCTTCGGAGATCCAGACCGGCAGCGGCGTGCCCCAGTAGCGGTCGCGCGACAGCGCCCAGTCCACGTTTCCCTTCAGCCATTCGCCGAAGCGCCCCTCGCCCACCTGGGCGGGGTACCAGGCCACCTGCGCGTTGTTTTCCAGCAGCTCGCGCCGCAGCGACGAGGTGCGGGCGAACCAGCTGTGCCGGGCCATGTACACCAGCGGCGTGTCGCAGCGCCAGCAATGGGGGTAGGAGTGGACCTCGCGCGTTGAACGGAAGACGAGTCCCCGGGCCTCGAGATCCTCTACGAGCAGCCTGTCGGCGTCCTTGAAGAAGACGCCGCCCACGAGCGGCAGACGGGTCGCGAAGGTGCCGTCCCTGCGGACCGGCTCCAGTACGGCCAGGCCGAAGTCCTTCCCGGCCCGGTAGTCGTCCGCCCCGTACGCCGGCGCCATGTGCACGATGCCCGAGCCCTCCTCGTCGGAGACGAAGTCGCCCGGAATGATCTCCCACGCGCGCCCGCGCGCCTCGGATTCGGGGATCAGCTCGAAGGGGCGGCGGTACTTCCGGCCCAGCAGTTCCTCAACTCCGACCTGTCGGCCGATGCGTTCTTCGCCGAAGAGCGCCTCCGCCCGGCCGCGGGCCAGGATGAGACACGTGCCCCGATCCTCGACCTCGACGTATTCGATCGCGGGATTCACAGCCAGCGCGACGTTCGACACCAGCGTCCAGGGCGTGGTCGTCCACACCAGCAGGTGGCGCCCCGAGCCGTCCAGGAGTTCGAGTGTGACCCAGAGCGAGGGGTCCTCCACGTCGCGGTACCCGAGCGAGAGCTCGTGCGAGGACAGGACCGTCTGGTCGGCCGGGCACCAGGGAACCACCTTGTGCCCCCGGTAGAGGAGGCCGCGCTCCGCCAGCTGCTTCAGGATCCACCAGATGGACTCGATGTAGCCGGCGTGGAAGGTCACGTACGGCCGCGAATAGTCCAGCCAGTAGCCGATCCGCTCCGAAAAGCGCTCCCACTCGTCCTTGTACGTGAAGACGGACTCCCTGCAGCGCTCGTTGAACCACGCGATGCCTCGCTCCTCGATCTCCCGCTTGTCCTCGATCCCGAGCTGCTTCTGCGCCTCGATCTCGACCGGGAGCCCGTGCGTGTCCCAACCCGCGATGCGAGTCACGTGCCTGCCGAGCATCGTCTGGTAGCGGCACACCAGGTCCTTGATCGCGCGGCTGATGATGTGGTGCAGCCCGGGACGGCCGTTCGCCGTGGGCGGACCCTCGAAAAAGACGAAGTCCTCGCCGTCGCGCGTGGCCTCCAGGGTACGCCGGAAGGTGTCCTCCTCGCGCCACCGCTCGAGGACGGCCTCCTCGAGGGACACCAGGGAGGCAGGCAGCGCGGGGTAGCGCATCAGTGCGGGCGAACCGCGGGCTCGAGCACGTTGTCCGCGGCTGCGGCGGCAGCAGCGTCCGCGGCAAGGTCTGCCGCCAGGGCCGTCAGGACACCCGAGACCAACCGCGTCAGCTGCGGCCCGGCAGCCACGGCTGTCGCGATGATCTTCTCCACGTCCGCCTCTTCCAGCGCGTCCGGCAGGCACTGGTCGGTCACGACCGTGATGGCAAGCACGCGCATCCCCATGTGGCGGGCGGTGATCACCTCGGGCACGGTGGACATGCCGACCACGTCGGCCCCCATGGCGCGCAGCATCCGGTACTCGGCGCGGGTCTCGAGCTGCGGACCGATCACGGCCACGTACACCCCCTCGCGCAACGGGATGCGCTCCTCCAGCGCCACCGCCGCGGCAATCTCACGCAGGCCCGGATCGTACGGCGCGGACATGTCCGGGAAGCGCGGACCGAGCTCATCCAGGTTCGGCCCGACCAGGGGACTGTCCCCCATCAGGTTGATGTGGTCGTCCAGGAGGACGAGGTCGCCGGGCTCCCACAGCGGGTTCATCCCGCCACACGCGGCCGAGACGATCAGGGTGTCCGCCCCGAGCAGTCGCATCACCCGCACTGGGAAGGCGATCTCGCGCAGCGTGTAGCCCTCGTAGCGGTGAAAGCGGCCCTGCATCGCCACCACCTGTACCCCGTTCAGGCTCCCGAGCAGGAGCCGCCCATGGTGCGTGTCGACCGTCGAGACCGGGAAGTGCGGCAACTCCTCATACGGGACCGAGATGTCCACTTCCATGGCGTCGGCCAGCCCCCCCAGCCCCGTGCCCAGCACGATCCCCACGCGGGGTGCGTCACCCCCAAGCCCCTGCACGGCATGCACCGCCGCGCGGATTCGCGCCATCTCGCCGCCGGCGCTCACCCGGGGCGCTCCCCGAACAGTGTCGTGCCCAGCCTGACCATCGTGCTCCCTTCCTCGATCGCGATCTCGAAGTCGTTGGACATGCCCATCGACAGCTCCCGCCCCTCGAGGCCGTGGGTCCCGGCGGCGGCCTCCAGCAGACGGCGGGTCCTTCGGAAGGTATCGCGAAGCGTTCGCACATCGGAAGTGAAGGGCGCCATCGTCATGAGGCCCAGGACGCGCAGCCCCTCCAGCTCCGCCACCCCCGCGATCGCGCCGAGCGCCTCCGCCTCGGGAAAGCCGCCCTTGGTGGCCTCCCCGGAGACGTTCACCTGGACGAGCACGGGTACCCGCCGCCCCTCCACCTCACCCAGGCGCGACAGCTTCCCCGCGAGGCGGAGCGAGTCCACGCTGTGGATCAGCGCCGCAAGGCGGGCAGCTCCGCGCGCCTTGCGTCCCTGCACGTGCCCGATCATGTGCCACCTCACCCCGCGCCCCTCGAAGTGCGGAGACTTCTCCGCCAACTCCTCCACGCGGTTCTCGCCCAGGTCGCGGAGCCCCTCCGCCAGCGCGGCCTCCACCACCGCCAACGGATGTCCCTTGGTCACGGCGACGATCCGCACCGCCGCAGCGTCGCGGCCGCTCCTCACGGCTGCCGCGGCGATCCTCTCCCGCACGCGCGGCGATCGCTCCCGCAGCACGCGCTGATACGCTTCCCGATCGGTCATTGTGCTCCCTGTGTGATGGACGCTCCCACACTAACATGGAAGCGCCCCGCCGGCCTCCCGGGCCGGCGGGGCGCTTCCGCCCGTGCACGTCAGGCCGTGACTAGTTCGCCTCGAAGGTAATGTCCATCGAGACCCACACCGCGACCGTCTTGTCCCGGTTCTGCGCGGGGCTGAATCTGGCCACCGTGACCACCTTGAGCGCCGCGTTGTCCAGCCCGGCGTGCCCGGAGCTCACATCCACGAGCTGATTGCGCACGATCCCCTCTTCGTCGACGAACAGATGCACGCGCGTGGTGCCCCCGATCCCGGCATCCTTCAGCAGCGCCGGATACTCCCGCCCCAGGACGCGGTTCACCTCCTCCTGGTTGAGCAGCTTCGGCTTGACCGTTGTCACCACGAAACGCGGCCATTCGGCGAGAGTGGTATCGGCCGCCTTGGGACGGGGTGGCAGGAGGTTAGGGATATCCTCCACAATTGTGGTGCGCGGGATCGTCAGATCGTCGTCCAGCGCCACGGGGCTGATCACCGGCCTGGCCGGCCGACGGAGTGCCTCCGGCGGTGGCGGGACATCTACCTCCGGAGGAATGTTTATGACTTCCGTGGTGGTCACCTCCGGACCCGCAACCGCGACCGCCATCGACGGAAGGAAGGCGAAGATCGCGAAGTGCAGCGTCGTCGCCGCGGTGATCGACCCCCAGAACCACGAGGAGAACGACCGCTTGAAGCGTTCGTTGGCTGCTCCAGTGAAACGAGCGGTCAGCTCCGCCTGCCGATTCCGTTCATCAAACATCTGCGCCTCCCAGGTGGGGTTTCGGGGGTGACGTGGCGGTCAGGGATCGCCGCGCGCAACCATCAATACCCCTCCGGAGGCCGAGGGTTCCAACGCAGACAGGCGCAACGACCGCCCGAAAGCGGCCGTTGCGCCTGTTTCACGGACTTGTTGCCGAGTACCGGAACTCGTGCTGTCAGTTCGCCTCGAAGGTAATCTCCATCGAGACCCACACCGCGACCGCCTTGTCCCGGTTCATCGCGGGGCTGAACCTGGCCACCGTAACTACCTTGAGCGCCGCAGCGTCGAGCCCGGCGTGCCCGGAGGTCAGCTTGACAAGCTGGTTCTCGACCAGGCCCTCTTCGTTGATGAAGAGATGCACTTCCGTGGTGCCCCCGATCCCGGCATCCTTCAGCAGCGCCGGATACTCACGTTGGAGAGTCCTTTTCACCTCGGGATCATTCAGCAGCTGCGGCCTGAGCGTGTGCACCACGAACTGGGGCGCCTGCGAGATATCCTTCGTCTCTGCCTCATCCGGCGGCGGAGGGAGGTCGTCGGAGGTCCAGGTTTCGAAGGTGGTGGTCTCGATCGTGAGGTCCTCGTCGATCGACGCCGTGCTGATCACGGGGGTGGCCGGCCGGCGGATGGCCTCCGGGGGCGGAGGGATATCCACATCCGGTGGCGGCGGGACGACCTCCAGCTCGTCCGGGTTCAGGCTTACATCCGGCGCGTTCATCTGCGGCCAGAACGCGATGACCGCAAAGTGGAGAGCCGTGGCGGCGGTGATGGATCCCCAGAACCACGAGGAGAACGACTGCTTGAAGCGTTCGTTGGCGGTACCGGGGACGGATGCTACCGTGTCGGATTGGTTGCTCGGTTGGTTCATCGTCTCTGCCTTGTCATGGTGTTTTCGAGATTGGCCGCGAACATGACCTTGAGGGCGCCAGCCGCCTGCAACTCCTTCTGCAGCTGGTCTATGTGGTTGTAGGGGGCGTTGCGGTCCGAGCGAATCGAGACCACCAGCTCCCGGTTGGCGACGTAGATCGGGAAGACGACATCCCCCACTTCCTCCATCGGGTATTGGACATCGTTCATGTAAACGCTGCCGTCCTGTTCCACCCACACGTTCAGGATGTCCTTCTGTTTCTTGTCGATCTTCTCGGCCGCCTCCGCCTGAGCCCAGTCGATGTCGCGGGTCTTGTCCTTCTGGAAGACGGTGGAGACCATGAAAAAGATGAGAAGGAGGAAGGCGATGTCGGCCATCGACGACGAAGGAATCTCCGTCGCCGCCTTCGATTTCCGCTGCAGGCCACCAGATCCGATACCCATGTTCGGCTACTCCTCCAGCAGGTTCAGTGAAATGCGCTCGGCGCCCGCCGCCTGAAGCGCATCGAGAACGTCGACCATCATGCGGTATGGCGCGTCGGGATGCGTGTTGACCGATGCGATCAGATTCGGGTTGTCCTCCACGTCCTGCCGCCAGATGGACTTGAGTGCGTCCGCACGGACCGTCTGCTCCTGCTGGCTCTCGCCGCGCTTGATGACCACCTCGCCGGTGGGCTGCACGATGATGTGCAGCACGTTCTTCAGGCTGACTTCCTGCGTCTCGCCCTGTTCGGGGAGCACCAGCTGCAGTCCCTTGTCCTTCGGGAAGGTCGTGGTGACCAGGAAGAAGATGAGGAGAAGGAAAGCGATATCGGCCATCGACGAGGATGGGATCTCGTCGGAGACCTTGGACTTCTTGTTACCGAGAACCGCCATGAATGTTTTCGCCTCCGTGCCGACTGTATATGTATTCTACCCTATCAGGGCTTCCGGGTTCCCGCCAGCCGGATGGAGACGGAATCCGGATCGCCGCGCGCTTCCGTTCAGGCCACGACCCTGAGCTTCCCTTCCCGCTCCAGGTCCCAGGCCAGGTTGAGTACCGTCTGCGTGCTTTCCTCCATGTCGACGATGAGCTTGTCGATCCGGGCCACGAAGTAATTGTAGCCGATATTGACCGGAATTGCGATGGTAAGCCCCGCCGCGGTGGTCAGCAGAGCGATCTTGATGCCCCCGGCGACAACCGAGGGTTCGACATCCCCCGAGGCCGCAATCGCCTCGAAAGCCGCGATCATTCCGGCTACCGTGCCCAGAAACCCCATGAGCGGAGCCACGTTCGCGATCGTGGCGAGGATGACCAGGCCGCGCTCCAGGAAGCTGAGCTCGATGGCACCGGTGGTGGAGATGACCTGCTCCAGCTCCCCCTTGCGGACATTCATCTGGCGAATCCGGCGAAGCCCGGCGAGCAGGATTGCGGCAGCAGGGCCGGGTGTCGCGGCCGCGATGTCCGCGGCTTGTTCGAGCGAACCCTCCCGGGCCGCCTCTTCCACGCTCTCCATGACGCGGACCGCGCTACGATGCGCGACCCAGAGGGTCCATGCCTTGGCGATGATGACGCCCAGGCCGATCAGCGAACAGATGATCAGCGGATACATCATCGGCCCGCCGTCCACGAAGAGCTGCGAAAGCTCGTAATTGCTGTCCAAGGTGTGCTCCTGATGAGCGGTATTCGGTTGACTCGGGAACCCGCGCCAATGTAGGGGGCTCTCGCCCGGTCGTCAACGATATTCGCGTTCACCCCTTCCGCCGCCTGTTATTCTTCAGGGTTATGAACGGCTTTCTGCAGCAGTTGCAGTTCCTGCGTCCGGGGTGGACCGATCTGATCGAGATCGCGATCGTCTTCATCCTCATCTACCGGATCCTGCTCCTGATCCGGGAAACGCGGGCGATGCAGATGCTGCTGGGCGTGCTTCTGCTGGCGGCCCTCTACCTGATGGCCGTGATCCTGGAATTCTCGCTGATCCGGGGTCTCCTTCAGGCCCTCTTCCAGTACGGCGCGATCGCCGCTCTGGTGGTCTTCCAGCCCGAGATGCGCGCCGCGCTGGCCCGCCTCGGCCAGACTCCCCTTGTGCGGCTGCTCGGGCAGGCCCGCGAGGCGCGCATGGTCGACCGGCTCGTCGAGGGCGTCGAGCGGCTCAGCCGCCAGGGCGTGGGGGCGATCGTGGCCGTGCAGCGGGAGACCGGGCTGAAGGAATATGCCCTCACCGGGAGCGGGGTCGAAGCCGTGCTCTCCCCCGACCTCCTGGGGACGATCTTCGCGCCCCACTCCCCCCTCCACGACGGCGCGGTCATCGTCGTGGGCGACACGATCAGGGCCGCGGGCGCGATCCTGCCGCTGACCCAGAACCCGGTGAGCGACCGGACCCTCGGCACGCGTCACCGGGCGGCCATCGGGCTGAGCGAGGAGACCGATGCGGTCGTGATCGTGGTCAGCGAGGAGACTTCACGCGTTTCCGTCGCGCACCGCGGCAGGATCGAGGTAGGCGTGACCGGCGAGCGCCTGCGCGAGATGCTGGAGCGCTGGCTGCCCGCGCCGGAAGGCTTGCGGGCGGCGCCGCTATTCGGGGAGTCGGGCTAGCCCGGCGAGGGGAGCGGATCCGCCGGCCCCAGCCCCGGCTGCGGTTTCACCACCAGCTTCACCTCCTTGTCCGCGGTGGCCCCCGGCGCCGCGTCCGGCTCGAAGTCGGTGGAGAGCGGCGGCAGCTCCTTCCCGTCCACCAGAAGCTGGATCTCGTCGGCATCCAGCGTCTCCCGGTCGAGCAGCGCCTCGGCGATGCGTTTCAGCAGGTCGCGGTTCTCGTCGACGATCCCGCGCGCCCGGCGGTGGGCGGCGTCGAGGATGTGCTTGACCTCCTCGTCGACCTGCTGCGCGGTGTAGTCGGAAACCTCCCGGCGCTGCACCAGTTCACGGCCCAGGAAGACCTCCTGCTCGCTGTCCCCCACGGCCATGAGCCCGATCCGGTCGGACATGCCGAAGCGGGTGACCATCCTCCGGGCCATCGTGGTGGCGCGCTCGATGTCGTTGCCGGCGCCCGTCGTGACGTGTTCGGGGCCGAAGGCGAGCTCCTCCGCCACCCGGCCCCCGAAGAGCATGGCCAGCTGGCCGTTCAGCCAGTCGCGGGTGTGGGAGTGGCGGTCCTCCTCGGGGAGCGAGGCGGTCAGCCCCAGTGCGCGGCCCCGCGGGACGATCGTGACCTTGTGCACGGGGTCGAGGCCGGGAACCTTCACGCCGATCACGACGTGGCCCGCCTCGTGGTAGGCGGTGAGTTCGCGCTCCGAGTCGGTCAGCACCATGCTGCGCCGTTCGGTCCCGAGCATGACCTTGTCCTTGGCCTGCTCGAAGTCCTCCATCGATACGCGGTCCACCCCCCGGCGCGCGGCGAAGAGGGCGGCCTCGTTACAGATGTTGGAGAGGTCGGCGCCGCTCAGCCCCGGCGTTCCGCGCGCGACCAGCGACAGCTCGACGTCTTCGCCGAGGGGCAGCTTCCTGGCGTGGACGCGCAGGATCCCCTCTCGTCCCTTCACGTCGGGGAGGTCCACCACCACCTGCCGGTCGAAGCGCCCCGGGCGCAGGAGTGCCGGATCGAGCACGTCGGGGCGGTTGGTCGCGGCCAGGAGGATGACACCCTCGTTGGCCTCGAATCCGTCCATCTCCACGAGGAGCGCGTTCAGAGTCTGCTCACGCTCGTCGTGGCCGCCCCCCAGCCCGGCGCCACGGTGCCTTCCCACGGCGTCGATCTCGTCGACGAAGATGATGCAGGGCGCGTGCGCCTTCCCCTGCTCGAAGAGGTCGCGCACCCGCGAAGCCCCCACGCCCACGAACATTTCTACGAAATCGGAGCCGGACATCTGGAAGAAGGGCCGGCCCGCCTCGCCGGCGACCGCACGCGCCAGCAGCGTCTTCCCGGTGCCGGGCGGGCCCACCAGCAGGACGCCCTTGGGGAGGCGTCCCCCGAGCCGGGAGAACCGGGGCGGGTCCTTCAGGAACTCGATGATTTCCTCGAGCTCCGTCTTGGCCTCTTCGGCCCCGGCGACGTCGGCGAAGGTGACCTGCGGGTTGTCCGGGCTGATCAGCCGTGCCTTGGAGCGCCCGAACTGGAAGGCACGGTTGCCACCGCTCTGCATGGCGCGGAGGAACCAGATCCAGAACACGATGAAGAGGAGGAAGGGGAAGATCGAGAAAACCCAGGTCCCCCACCCCGGCCCCCGGGGCACGGAGT
The DNA here is from genome assembly GCA_965116645.1 of Longimicrobiales bacterium. Taxonomy (GTDB): domain Bacteria; phylum Gemmatimonadota; class Gemmatimonadetes; order Longimicrobiales; family Gaopeijiaceae; genus Bin94. The sequence continues at coordinate 2,167,945 of OZ220702.1, forward strand.
CGATCTCGACGCCGCGTTCCTGCATGGTCCCCGTGAGGCTCTCCCCGATGCCGGGGGGGAGCTTGGTGACGAACTTGGTGATCTCCGCCTCGTCCAGGGTGATCGTGTTCTTCAGCTCTCCCTGGACCGTCTGCTCACCGTGGAAGGTGGCCCTGAGGATGTTGTCGTTGTCGAGCTGGCGGAGCAGCTCGGAGTAGTTGATCTCGCCGGCATTGCGGTCCGACGCACTCATCAGGTTGTAGCCGAGAACCGCCAGGAGGGCGACCAGGAACCAGACCGACGCCGCTCGCGACACCTTGCGGAGCTTCGGCGGGTCCTTCTGTGGTGGCTTCTTTGCTTCCGACATGTGCCTCTCCGAGGCGGATCAGATAGAGCCGATATAGGGAAGGTGCCGAAAGTCCTCGGCAAAATCCAATCCGTAACCTACCAGAAAATCGCCCGGCGCGTCGAAACCGACCCATCGGACGGGCCACTCGAGCTCCGCCACCCGCTTGTGGAGCAGGGTGCAGATCTCGAGGCTGGCCGGTCGCCGTTCGTGCAGCAACGGCATCAGGCGCTTGAGAGTGGTGCCGCTGTCGACGATGTCCTCCACGAGGATCACGTGCCGATCCTCCATCGAGGCTTCCGGGTTGTACACCAGCCTTACCTCGCCGCTGCTCACCCGTTGCTTCCCGTAGCTGGAGGCGGCCAGAAAGTCGACCTGAATCGGTATGGGGACGTGACGCACCAGGTCCGCAATGAAGATGAACGATCCCTTGAGCAGACCCAGCACCAGAATGTCGGCGCCGGGCCCGTAGGCCGCGCCGATTTCGCGCCCCATCTCCTCCACCCGCCGCCGGATCGCCTCGGCGGTGTAGACGACGCGGAGCAGCCTCCGGTCCCCCAATCGGCCATCCCTGCTTGCGTTCACAGGCAATCTCCTTGTCAGTGACTCAAGGGTCGGGTGGTCGGTGACTCAGGCGGATTGCCACCCAGCAACCGGGTCGGGCGGCTGCTTGCCGCACCGGATCGGCCATGTCTTCGGCGCCCGCATCCTCCGGGGCCGGATTCGCGGTGCCCGCACCCTCGCGGGCCGGATCCGCGGCACCCGCTTCCCCAACCGCAGGACCGACCACCCCCGGGATCCAGACTACGCCCCCGGACGCATCGGCAACTATCGGAAGGCCCTGGCGCACATCCGCCGTCACGCGCGCCTCGAGCAGCAGCTTCTTCACCTTCTTGCGTCCGTAGGGCATCGCCACCCGGTCACCCGGGCGCCACGGGCGCACCGTGAGGGGGAAATGCGTATTCTGCGCGAAATACGCAACATGTGCAAAACCGTCCGGGCGGCCGGGGCCCCACACCACCTCCGCCACCCACCCACCCCCCGCCACCACGCCCTTGCCCCGGCCCCCATTCACGCGCAAGCCCTTGCGGGTCCGGCACGGGACGTCCCCCGGCGCGGCCACCGCCCCCGCGCGGCCCGCCCCTCCCCGCTCCCTCCCGATCCGGACCGCGTCCAGGTGCCGCTCGACCACCACCCCGCCCGCGACCGCGACCCGGCGGCCGCTGTGGGCCTCCCGCACAAACCGGACCAGAGCATGGGTGGCTCCGCGGCCGGGATCCCCGCCCACACGCTGGATCGCGCGCCTGAGGATCACCGCCAGCATGGGGGACGAAAGGGCGCACAGGGCGTCGCGGTCGAGAGAGAACGCGCGGGGTGCAGCCTCTGGCGGTGCGTCCCCGTCCGCCCGGTGCGGTGCCCGCGCGTCCCCCCCGGCGTTCCCCTTCCCGTCCAGCGCCGCGATGCGCTCGTCGAGGAGTTCGTCGAGGGCGTCCCCCTCCGAGCGGCTCGTCCCGGCCAGGGCCGCCAACGCGGCGCCCGCCCCTGGGACCGCCTCTTCCAGGGCGGGCAGGATTTCGTGCCGGAGGCGATTGCGCGTCCAGCGCGGGTCGCGGTTGGTGGGGTCTTCCCGAAAGGGGATCCCCCGCTCGGCCGCGTAGGCCTCGATCTCGGCGCGCCGGAAGGGGAGCAGCGGGCGCACCACCGACGGAGGGCGCGCCGCGCGGATCCCCGCCAGACCGCGCGGACCGCTCCCCCGTGCGGCCCGGAAGAGCACGGTCTCGGCCTGGTCGTCGGCGGTGTGCGCCGTCATCGTGAGCGCGCCGTCGCCAAGCTTCCGCCGCACCTCTTCAAAAAAGGCGTAGCGCAGCCGGCGGCCCTCCGCCTCGGTCGTCACCCCGGGGTCGGCCTCGCACAGGTGGAACCGAACCCCCCACTCGGCGCAGACCCCACCCACCCAGGCCGCATCGCCGGAGCTTCCCTCGCGCATTCGGTGGTCGACGTGGGCAGCGTGCAACCGCAGCCCGGGTGGTCCATCCTGCTGGCGCATCAGGTGCAGCAGCGTCATCGAGTCGACACCACCCGACACGCCGACGACCACGCCCGCCCCTTCCTCGAGCCACCCAGAGGCGGCAAGGTGTTCCGCGAAGCGCCCGCCGAGGCCCCTCACCGGGACACCGCCGTCGGATCCGGACGCCCTGCAACCTCCGTGAGCACGCCGGCCAGCACGTCGGGACGGTCGGTCATGATCCCGTCGGCCCCCCACTCCAGCAGCCGGCGCATGTCCGCGGGGTCGTCCACCGTCCACACGTAGACGGGCATGTTGGCCGCGCGCGCCGCCCGCAGCAGCGCCGGGGTGACCACCCGCAGCCTACCGGACCACTCGGGCAGCTGAAACCCGTCGGCGGCGGGGGCGTACCAGTGCCCGACAGGTCCGAGGCGGTGCAGAACCCAGAAGGGGACGACCTGTCGCCGCGACGCGCCCCAGGGACCCCGGTAGCCCCGCGCCCCCACCCGCGTGCCCTCGAATTCGGCCCCCACGAGGACCCGCCGCTCGGCCCCGGCGGCGCGGATGATCCGAACCAGCGGCCCGGCGGTCTCGGCGGCTTTCGGCTCCACGATCATGCGCATTTCGGGGAAGGCCTCGAGCACCTCCTCGAAGAGCGGGAGGCGGGCACCGCGGCCACGCCACGGGGCGCCGCCGTTCGGGCCCGCGAAGTGGAAACCGGCATCGAGTTCCCGCGCCTGGGCCCAGGTGATGTCGCGGATCCTGCCCGTCCCGTCGGTGGTTCGGTCCACGGTCTCGTCGTGGATCACCACCACGCGCCCGTCCGCGGTGAGGCGCACGTCCATTTCGAGCATGTCGGCGTCCCATTCGTCCACCGCGCACCGGAAGGCGGCCATGGTGTTCTCGGGTGCGAGTCCGCTCCCGCCCCGGTGGGCGATCAGCTGTGGCGCGCCCGCGAAGAAGGGGTGGCCGGGACGGGGGGAGCGCGCCATGGCGGTCCGTCAGCGCCCCCCGGCCAGCTCCTGCACGATCCTGTCCGCCCCGTAGATCGCGTCCAGGGCCTCGAGGATGCCGCGGGCGTCCACGGCCACCGAGCGGTTCAGATCCGGGATGTAGATGTAGTCGCCCGGCAGACTGTCGATGTTGCCGTCGAAAACGAGCCCCACGATCTCCAGGTCGCGGTTCACCACCGGCGAGCCCGAGTTGCCGCCGATGATGTCGGCGGTGCTTACGAAGTTCAGCGGCGTGGAGAGGTCGAAGCCGGCGGGCGGCGCGGTCCAGCGTTCGGGCAGCGCCCACTCCTTCGTACCGGGGTTCGAGTAGTGCCGGTCGTAGAGGCCGTAGTAGGTCGTGAAGGCGGGGGCGACCGTGCCGTTGTACGGGAACCCCCTCACCACCCCGTCGGCCAGACGCAGCGAGAAGGTGGCGTCGGGGGGCACGGCGGTGCCGCTCACCTCGAAGCGCGCGCGGCCGAGGAGCGCGGCGATCTCCTCCTCGCGGGGGCCGATCGTGACGAAGACGGTCTCCTGCAGGGGGAAGAAGCGCTGCAGGAGCCCCTGCAGAAAGGCGATGGCCGGATCGAGCGCGGGGTTGAGGGTGCCGTTGATGAGAGCGTTGACTGCGGCGGCCGAGTCCGCCATCGCCGAGCCGCCGAGCACGGACGCGGCCAGTGCGCCGGGAGTGCGGCCCCGCAGCAGGGTGTTGACCGAGGCGTCGTTCGCTCCGAAGGCGTTGATCAGATCCTCGATGCGCGCGGTCAGGAGCGCCTCGTCGAGCTCCGGGGGGTGGTTGGGGACTCCCCTCATCTCTTCTACCAGCTCCTCGATCTCCTCGGGCGAGGCGCCGCTCTGCCGGGCGTTCAGGTACCCGAAGGCGGTCAGCGTGCGCAGGACGAGCGCTGACTCGTAGTCGGGTGCGCCCAGGGCGGCGAACGCCCGGAACTCGCTCGCGAGAGCCGCCTTCTCCACCTGCAGATCCGCCATCTCCGCAAAGAGCGGCTGGTAGGTGCCCCGCAGCGCGGGATCGTCCCCGATCGCCGCCTGAAAGTCGGCCTGCGCGGCCGCCCGCCGCGCGATCACGTAGGGGTCGCGCAGCCCCCCGAGCATTCCGGTAAAGGCCTTCTGCGAGTTGAGAAGGCTGAACAGGCTGTTGCGCGAGTTGTCGATCCCGGGCTCGTCCTCACGCCCTTCGATGTAGTCTTCGAACACGGCGATTCGCGATTCGAGGAAGTCGAGGAGGGCCGGCATCTCCACATCGCGGCGGAACTCCAGCTCGGCGACGGTCTGCAGCCGCGAGGTGCTCCCCGGGTTCCCGATCACGAAGACGAGATCGCCCTCGGTCACGCCCTCCCGGGACCAGTCGAAGTGGTCGGGGGTGGCGAGTGGTGCGCCGTCCTCGTCCAGGAGCCGGAAGAAGGCGAAGTCCAGAGCGTAGCGGGGATAGGTGAAGTTGTCGGGCTCGCCGCCGAAGAAGCCGAGCCCGAGCTCCGGAGCCATGACCAGGGCGGCGCGGCTGAAGCGCCGGAAGACGTACGCCGAATAGAGGCCGCCGTTGTAGAGCGAAATCACCTCCACCTCGATCCCGGCCTCCTCCCCGCCCCGCTCCTCCGCGATCCGCGCGGCGACCGCCTCGGTCACGCTGTCCTGCACCGCCGAGCGCGCCTCGGGGTCGGCCGCGGCATCGACCACCGCGCGGATCTCGTCGGTGACGTCCACGATCTCGATGAGCTGGTCGGCGTCGAAGTCGTCCACCGGGCGCTCGTCGGCCAGGGTGGCCGCGTAGAAACCCTCGTCGAGGAGGTTCTCGCCGTCTGCGGAGACCTGCGTGACGAAGTCGCGCGCGCAGTGGTGGTTGGTCATGACGAGCCCGGTGGGCGACACCAGCGAGGCCGAGCAGTTGGGGATCCTGAGCGCGCCGAGCCGTGCCCGCGCGTACCAGTCGTCGCCGGGCGAGAAGCCGTAGGTGTCCGCCAGGTGCGATGCGGGCGGGGCGTCGAAGGTCCACATCTTGCCGTTGTCGAATTCGCCGGCCTGCACGGTGTCGAAGCCGGGCATGGAGGCGGGAGGCCGGGCGGCGGTGGGGGCGGGCACGTCGGGCCGGGCGAAGGGCTCGCCGGACTGGACCGTCTCCGTTTCCCGGGGCGGCGCGCCCTGGCCGGAGGATGGAAGGGGTTCCGGCGCGGGTGTGGCCGGCGGGGATGGAGCGGCACAGGCCGCGAGGGCGAGAATCAGAAGAGCGGTGGAGCCGTTGCGCATCGATTGTCCTTGTCCGGTTGCTGAGGCGCCACCGGTGTTGGGGCGGCGTCAGGTGTCGTCGGCCCGGCACTGACCGGCCGCGGGCGGGTCACCTTGCAAGATAAGGCTTGGCTGGCAAGATATCAGCCAGTCCCGCACGGCGCGGCCGGCCCGCGGCGCGTCCTCCTCGACAACGACAGGCTACCCATTTGTCAACTGAACTTGACAACATGTCAATCAAACCTGACGAATTGGGCGCGCACGTTTCGGTCGCGGGCGGAGTCGACCGCGCCCCCGCCAGAGCCGCGCAGATCGGCGCCCGCGTCTTTCAGATCTTCACCAAGCAGCCCAACCGATGGGCGGAACCCGTGTTGGAGGACGAGGCCGTCGCCCGCTTCCGGTCCGGGGTTGCCCGCCTCGGCATCGGCTTCACCACCTCACACGATTCCTACCTGATCAACCTGGCGAGCCCGGACCCGGCGCTCTGGCGCCGCTCGGCCGCGTGCTTCCGGGGCGAAGTCGAGCGGGCGGCGCGGCTGGGCCTGGACGCCGTCGTCACCCACCCCGGCAACGCCACCGACGGGGACCGCGAAGGCGGCATCGAACGCAACGCGCAGGCGATCGCGGATGCGCTTGTCGCCGTCCCCGGGCGAACCCGCATCCTCCTGGAGCTGACGGCGGGCGCGGGCACCTCGGTCGGAGGCACCTTCGAGGAACTCGCGTCGATCATCGAAGGAATCCCCGAGCCGCACCGCTCGCGCGTGGGCGTCTGCTTCGACACCTGCCACGCCTGGGTCGCGGGCTACGACCTGGCAGGCGACTTCGACGGCGTCTGGACGCACGTGGACGCCTCCTTCGGCGCGCAACGCGTGGAGCTGTTCCACCTGAACGACGCCCGCACCCCCTTCGGCTCGCACCTGGACCGTCACGAGAACATCGGTGAAGGCACGATCGGCCTCAAGCCCTTTCGGCGCCTGATGAAGGAAGACCGCTTCCGCCGCGTACCCAAGATCCTGGAGACGCCCAAGGGTGAAGACGGAGTGACCGCGGACCGCATGAACCTGCGGCTGCTCCGAAGCCTCCGGTCGGCGGAGAACCGGTAGCGGCACCCTTCACCACGCTGCGCACCAGCCCCGCGGACCGAACCCCGGCGGCATTCGAGCGCCACGGACTCGCCGAGGCCGGCCACCCGGCGGGCGTCCGCAGGAAGCAGGTGAAGACACACTGGCCCGGGCCCTGCAACCTTGATAGGTTCCCGAACATGTCGACAATTCCGATGAGACCACTCGGATTCGGTGAAATCGTGGACGGTGCCGTGCAGTTGTACCGCCGCGATTTCGGCCTGTACTACCTGATCGTGCTGGTGTGTTCGCTGCCGGCCTACGCGCTCACGGTGGTGTGGAATCCGAACGAACTGCTGGAGAGCGCGGAGGCACTCGACAGCGCTGCCGATCCCGCGCTCGCCATGGAGCAGTTCGCCACGATGATGGGACAGGCGGGCTTCCTCTTGCTGGTCTCGCTGATCAGCCTCGCGTTCTCGTTCTTCGCTTCGGTGGCCCTGGCGGTCGCGATGCACGCCCGCATCGAGGGACGACCGTCCTCGCTCGGGACCGCCTACAGGGGAACATTCCCGCACCTGGCAAGCGCGGCCGGCGCCTCCATCGTGGCTTTTCTGATCTTCCTCGTCGTCTTCGTCGTGGTCTGGCTGCTCTCGATGTTCATCTTGGCCGGGCTTGCCCTGGGTGGCCTGACTGACGGAAGCCTGTGGCTCGCCGTCGCCGGCTTCGGGATCATGGTGGTGGCGCTTCTGCTGGTGGTCTTCTTCTGGAGAGCCGCGACATTCGGAATCCTCCCGGCGGTCGTCGTTGAGGGACGGTCGGCGATGGATGCCCTGGGACGGTCGCTTTCGCTGTGCCGGGGCGCGTGGCTCAGGGTGATCGGCATCATGGTGGTGGCCACGATCGTGAGTTGGGCACCGACGGCCGCGGTCACCTTCTTCACCGGAACCTGGGAGCTGTTCCTGTCCTCCGGCGAGGTGGCCACGATCAGCCCCACGCGCCAGTGGTTACTCAACACCGCCAGTCTGGTTCTGACGCCGCTCGCCATGCCGTTCCTGCTCGGTTGCATCATGGTGCTTTTCCACGACCGCCGGGTGCGCAGCGAAGGCTACGATCTGGAACGGCTTGCGGACGAGATGGGCGCAGCCGCTCCGTGACCGGGTTGGCGGCGCCGGCGCTATCGCTCACGCAGGACCAGCCACCCGCGCCGGACCAGCTTCCAGCCCCGGGACCTGCCTCTGCAAGTCAGGAATTGCCCGCGCCCGAGGAGATCTCCGGCACCCTGCGCGAGATCCTGGCGGGACCGGACTTCGCGACCTTCGAACCGCCGGTCGGCAATCCCTTTCTGGATGCCGTGTTCACTCGAGTGCTCCAGCTCCTGGAGTGGTTCCTGGAGATGATGGATCGCGCGCCCGCCGCGGTTTCCATTCTCGCGATCCTGATTCCCGTGCTGGCGCTGCTCGCCGCAGGCGTCATAGTCGTGCGGCGGAGGCGCGGGGCCGTCAGGCGGACGGCCGATGGACACGAGCCGGTGGAAGAAGCGACGCCGGTGACCCCCGCCGAGTGGCTCCGGCTGGCGAGCGCCCGGGCCGGCAGGGGCAGGCTGCGTTCCGCGGCGACCGCACTATACCAGGGATTCCTGCTCACGCTGGACCAGCGGGGCACGTTGGCCTTCCATCCGTCCAAGACCCCCGGCGACTATGCACAGGAGATCGGCCGCGACTATTCTGCCGGAACCGATGCGCGCTCCGGCGGGCAGTTCCTGAATTCGTTTCAGGGCTTTTCCTTCGGACAGGAGGATCCCTCGAGTGACGGATACGCCGACCTGACCCGACTGGCGAGGGAAGCCGGATGCCCGGCCGACCGTCCGGCTGGCGCCCCGGACCCCGGATCGGACGCTGCACCGGATGCCGGCCCGAAGAAGCCGGCGGGAACCGGGTGAGCCGCTTGCAAGTTCGGGGACGCCGAAGAACCGTCGCCTGGATCCTCGTGATCCTCGGGCTGGGCGCGCTCGCGGGCTATCTGACCCTCCCCCAGGGGCGCCGCGCGACACAGGTGTTGCGCAGTTCGCTGCGGACCACGCCCGATGGCGTTGCGGCGCTTTCGCGCGGGATCGCCCGGCTGGGGCGGCACACCGAGCCCCGGCTGACCCCGATGGCGGACGCGGATCCGGTGCGGGGCACGATCGTTCTGCTTCAACCGCGGCTGAGATTCCTGAGCCCCGACGAGATGGGGGCGCTGCTGGATCATGTCAGAGAGGGCGGTACGTTCATTTACGCTCCCCCCGCGTCGGGATTCGGTATTCCCGGAAACTCGCCGCTCATGGTGGTCCTGGGCGTCTACTTCCCATCGGGCGCAGGCCGCGTGCTGCCGGACTCCGTTGAGGGCCGCTGGGCCGTCCATCCCCTTACCGCCGGGCTTCCCCCCCCGGGATCCCCGCGGTTCGGCTTCACGTCGATCCGGGAGGAGCGAGCGGACTCGGCCGGGGCCGAAGCGCGCACGGCGGAAGCGGAGCCGGAGGCAGGCGAGAGGGGAGCCGAACCGGACTCCGCCCAGGACTTCGTCGAAGAGTTGCTGGAGATGTCCGGCGGGTTCCCCGACGCCAGCGATGCGGGACCGCCGGTGCCGCTGCTGACCGCCAGGGATTCCAGCGGCAACGAGTTGATGGCGGCCGCCGAGATCCCGTTGGGCGAGGGACGGATCGTGATCGTCGCCCAGGCCGGACCGCTGGCCAATCGCGCCGCCGCCGAGGACCCGCTGGCGGCGCTGGCCGTGCGGGCCGCACTGGCCTACACGAGCGAGACGGACACGGTGTTCTTCGACGAGTTTCATCAGGGGATCACGGGATACGGAAGCCGGGTTCAGGTTCTCGCCAACTTCTTTCTCGGCAGCCCCGGCGGCCTGACCCTCCTGAGCATCATTGCGGTCTGCTTTCTCTACCTGGCCTGCAGAGGCCTGCGGTTCGGCGTGCCGAATACGGCGGTAGCACCCGCCGACCGGGAGCGGAGGTCCCCGCTGGAGCACGTCTCGGCTCTGGGAGACCTCTACCGGAAGGCCGGGTCGGCCGAAACGGCCGCGCTGCTCCTGCTCTCGCGGCTGGCGAGATCGATCCGCCGTCCTCCGCCCCGAGACCTGGACGAGGCCGGCGCGCTCCTGCGGGAACTCGAGGCGCGCAGCGGCAAGCACCCCTCCCTGGACCGTCTGCGGGCGGGGCTGCAGTCAGAGCCGGTGGACCTGACCATCGTCGCCGCCGGAGTGGATGAACACCTTGCAAGGAGATTCAGCAAATGACGACGCCGGATGCGGCGCTTCGCCTGCTCGGCGACCTCGAGCAGGTCGTGCTCGGCCAGCAGGTCGCGCTCAGACAACTGATGATCACCCTTCTCGCGCGGGGCCACGCCCTGGTGGAAGGGGTTCCCGGGACCGCCAAGACGCTGGCCGTGCGCGCCATGGCACGGGGACTCGGACTCGATTTCGGCCGGATTCAGTTCACGCCGGACCTGATGCCCACCGATCTGGTCGGGGTCAACGTGCTCTCTGACACCGGCTTCACCTACCGGGCCGGACCCGTCTTCGCCGACCTGCTGCTGGCGGACGAGGTCAACCGGGCGCCTCCGAAGACGCAGGCGGCGCTGCTGGAGGCCATGGAGGAGCGGCAGGTCACGGTGGACGGCAAAACGCGTCCGCTGCCCGCGCCCTTCACCGTCTTCGCGACCCAGAATCCGGTCGAGTACGAGGGCACCTACCCCCTGCCCGAGGCGCAGGTGGACCGCTTCCTGATGAAGATCGTGATCGACTACCCGCCGGAGGAGGCAGAGCGGGCCATCCTGGACCGCCACGAGGGCGGCTTCCGCGCCGACGATGAGCAGACCTACCCGATGGGCGAACCCACGACCCGCGAGGAACTGCTGGAGATGCGCGGTGAGGTCAACCGTGTCCACATGGACGAGCGGGTGCGGCGCTACGTGACCGACATCGTCCGGGCGACCCGCCACGATGCCGCGTTCGTGCTGGGGGCGAGCCCGCGCGCCGGGGTCGCGCTCTTTCAGGCCGCCCGGGCCGAGGCCTACCTGCAGGGGCGCGATTTCGTCACCCCGGACGACGTCAAGTCGCTCTCGTTCCCGGTGCTGCGCCACCGGGTGGTGCTGACCGCCGAAGCCGAGGTCGAGGGCCGCTCCTCCGACGACGAGCTTTCGTCCCTCCTGGAAACGCTGGAGGCTCCCAGATAGCCCGGCTGCCCCTCATGCCCACCGGGCGGACGCTCTCCCTCCTCGGGCTGACGTCGTTCCTGTTCCTGGTGAGCACGCCTGCGGCGCTGGCGGCCGACGCCCTTATCGTGCTCCTCGCGCTGATCGACGGACGACGCACCCGCCCCCCGTCCGCAAGCCGCCGGACCCCACGCATCTCGTCGCTGGGCGCGGTTGCCGACGTGACCATCACCGTCACCAACGAATCGGCCCGCCTGCTGTCGCTCAGGCTGACCGACGACCTCGATCCCTCGCTGCGCCGGCTGCCCGGCCCCGCCGGCCGGGACGAGTGGGAGGAGGGCTTCCCGGTGGATGTCCCGGCGCGGTCGGTGTTGCGTTGCCACTACAACGTGCGTCCCCGTGCGCGCGGTTTCCTCTCTCTGGGGGCGATCCACCTCCGGACGCGCTCACCGTGGGGGCTCGCCTGGCGCCGCTCCAGCGTGGAGGCGTCCGACATCCTCCAGGTGCAGCCCGGTGTGCGCGACCTGCTGCGGGACCGCAGCCATGCGATCCACCGCCGGCTGCGCACCCCCGGCCCGCGCCGCAACCGGCAGTGGGGCGACGGACGCGAATTCGAGAGCCTGCGGGACTACGTCCAGGGGGACGACCCCCGCACCATCGACTGGAAGGCTTCCGCCAAGCGCCGCAAGTACGTGGTGCGAAACTACGAGGCCGAGCGCAGCCAGAACATCATCCTGGCGATCGACGCCGGGCGTCACATGCGCGAGCGGCTGCCCCCGGTGCGCGCCGGGGAGATGGCGGCGGCGGCCGGAGACGGGTGGCGCGAAGTCGTCCCGGGCGACGCGCAGGGCGGGCCGCTGGACCGCGAGCGCATGGACTACGCGCTGGGCGCCTGCATGATGCTCGCCAGCCGCGCACAGAACTTCGGAGACAGGATCGGCGTGGTCGTCTTCGACGAGCGCATTCGTCACGTGTCGCCTCCGAGGCGCGCCGACCCCCCGTCCCTGGCCCGCACGCTCGCGGAGGTGGAGACCCGGCTGGTGGAGCCCAACTACCCACTGGCCTTCGCCACCCTGGGCCGCTCGTTCCGCAAACGGTCGCTGGTAGTCCTCTTCTGCGACATCATCGACGGGTCGGTGTCGCGGGCGCTGGTCCAGTCACTCACCCGGATCGGACGCGCCCACCTCCCGCTCGCGATCGCGATCCGGAATCCGGCGCTCGAGGCCGCGTCCGCCCGCCCCGCCGGAAACGCGGCCGACGCCTATCACCGGGCCGCCGCCGAGGAGATGGTGCAGGCCCGGGCCACCACCCTTCAGGTCATGCGCCAGGCCGGGATCCTGGTGGTGGATACCCCGCCCGGCGACACCCTGGTGCGGACCCTCGACAAGTACGTGGAGATCAAGGAGCGCGGGCTGCTGTAGCTCGTGCGCCCGCGCGCCGTCCCGCGAAACCGAAGTACAGCACCAGCGCCAGCGCCGTCGCGCTTCCGAAGGCAAACTTGGCCATGTCGGGGAGGGCGGAGGGCGAATAGAAGCCCTCGATGAGCCCCGCGACGACGAGCATCAGCACCGCGCCGGCCAGCAGGGTCAGGAAGGCCCGCCCGCGCTCCCGCAGCGCATCCGCGCGGGAGCGCCGTCCCGGCATCAGCAGCGCCGAGCCCAGTCCGAAACCGGCTGCGCTGCCGATGCAGATGGCGGCGAGTTCGATGAAACCGTGCGGGAACACGAACGACAGGATGATCGGCAGCTTGTCGTCGCCGGCGTACACGCCGAAGACCGCTCCGATCCGGACGCCGTTGTTTATGAGGACGAACAGGGTTCCGAGCCCCGCCAACAGACCTCCGGCAAACGCAATGAGGGTCACCTGGATGTTGTTGGTCATGAGCCTGGCCGAGAAGGACGGCATCTGCGCACCCTGGACCACGTCGATGTAGCGGACATCGGGATCGTCGGCGTCGGTGGTCTCCGCCCGGGTCATCATGCCCTGGCCCGCCAGCGTGCGTCCCAGCACGGGCCGGTCCTGCACGGCGATGGCCGTTGCCAGCATTGGACCGAAGAGGAGGAGGGCGGCCAGGAGCACCTGGCGGTGGAACCGGCGCACCGCCCCCGGGAACTCGACGGCCATCCAGTGACCCAGTGAAACCGCGACCCGGCCGCTGGTGCGGTACAGGAGATTGTGCCCCGCGCCCGCCCAGCGCTGCACCGTTCCCAGCAGCCCCGGCGAGGCTCCATAGGTGCGGGCGCGGGCAAGATCGGCGGTAACGCCGCGGTAGAGCTGCCCGAAGGCGCGGACCTCCTCCTCGGTAAGGCTGGGCAGGCCGCGCTTCCTCCCCTTCTCCACCAGCTCCACGTAGCGTGCCCACTCCTCCCTCTGCTCCCGCGCCATCGCCGCGGCCTGCAGGCTGGCACCTCCGCGCCTGGCGGCGTGCCGCGGCGCCTCCTCCTCGTACAGCCGCGCCAGGTTCTCGTCCGCGGTCCGTGTCCAGTGCCTGGGCTCCTGCTCGATCACCGCAGCCAGCGCGTCCCGCAACGACCGCGCCACGCGCCTCCGCACGTCCGGCTTCAGCCCTTCCCGCCGCGCCATGTATCCGGCCAGCAGCTCGAACTGCTCGACCGCAAGCACCGGACGGCCGACCCTTCCGGGCGGCAGCGCATCGGCACCGAGCAGCGAGCTCCCGCCCGCGTCGCGCAACACGACGGTTCCGCCCACCAGATCTCCCAGCCGCTGGGCGCGCTTCGTGACGACGATGCAGATGGCGCCGACCATGCCGGCCCCCAGCAGGTCCACCACGCGCAGCAGATTCCGCAGCGCGGAGCCATGCAGGGAAACCGGTTCGCCACCGGTGTGGACAACCCGCAGTCCAAGGGCCCGCTTGCCGGGGGTGCGTCCGCCCCAGAGCGCCTCGAACAGGAAGAAATAACCCCAGAACGCCAGGAAAAGGAGGATGATGAACACCGGCTCGACGAAGCTCTGGAGCGCGCCGTCGAGCAGGTTGAGCCGATCGGCGACAAAGCCGACCAGTAGCAGCGTCACCGTGATGATCGCGAGGTCCAGCGCCAGGGCGGCCGCGCGCGAACCCACGTCGGCAAGCACGTAGTCGAGGCGCACGTGCTCCGGGGTCTCCACCGCGAACTTGCGGTGCAGCGCGGAAGAGGGCTGCCGATCTTTCATGGGATCAGTGCCGGAGGAGGGACTTGAACCCCCGACACGCGGATTATGATTCCGCTGCTCTGACCAACTGAGCTACTCCGGCGAAGCGATCCAAAGCTCCACGGGTGGCCGCCCCTTGTCAAGCGGACCGCCGAATGGCTCTTTTGTGGGTCCGGGCCGTTCCGAGGCGGACCCGGACCGTCCTGCTTCGGGTCCCGGCCGCCCGCCTCCGGGTTCCGGCCGCGCCCCTTTCCGTCAACGGAGAAGTGCAACATGGACTTCGGTCTCTTCTGGATTCCCGTCGCGACTCTGGGCCTCGTCGGCCTGCTCAGTTCCCTGCGCATCCTGTGGGAGTACGAACGCGGCGTCGTCTTTCGTCTCGGCAAGCTCACCCGCGCCAAGGGACCGGGGATGATCTTCCTGGTGCCGTACGGCATCGAGCGCATGCGCAGGATGGACCTCAGGATCATCGCGCTGGACATCGCGCCGCAGGACACGATCACGAAGGACAACGTGAGCGTCACGGTGAACGCGGTGGTCTACTTCCGGGTGGTGGACCCGTCGAAGGCGGTGGTCGAGGTGGAGGACTACTACTTCGCCACCAGCCAGATCGCGCAGACGACTCTTCGCAGCGTGGTGGGGCAGTCCGAGCTCGACGAACTCCTCGCCGAGCGGGAGCGCATCAACGAGATCGTGCGGCGGATCATCGACATGGAGACCGATCCCTGGGGGATCGAGGTGACGGCCGTCGAGATCAAGGACATCGACCTGCCCAAGGAGATGAAGCGCGCGATGGCCAAGCAGGCCGAGGCCGAGCGCGAGCGGCGGGGCAAGGTGATTGCCGCCGAGGGCGAATTCCAGGCTTCGAAGAAGCTGTCGGCGGCGGCGCAGGTCATCTCGCAGCACCCCGTCGCGCTGCAGCTGCGGTTCCTGCAAACGGTGGTCGAGGTGGCGGCCGAGAACAACTCCACCACCCTCTTCCCCGTCCCCGTGGACCTCTTTGCGCCCTTCCTGGAAAAGGCCACCGGGGTCGCCGGAGGCGGGTTCCCGAAAAGTCTCACGCAGGAGGACGCGAAGGCCCTCGCGGCCGCCGCCGTCGAGGCGCTGGAAGCGGGACCGGAGGAGGAGATGGCGCTGGACTCGGGTGACGCGCAGCGCCTGCTGGAGGGGGCGAAGCGCGCGCTGGGGATGGCGGAGAGTGCGCCGGAGGACGAATCGGCGGGCTCCGGGGGTGCCGTTGCCGCGACCGAGCCGGCCGATGACTGAGGTCCGGGGCGAGCCCGGCCAGGGTTCGGATCAGCGCTGCTCCTGCGGGTCGGTCCCTGGCTGCCCGGGCTCCCCGTCCTCCTCAGGCTCGGAGATCCGGTAGAGGTACTCGCCGTCGCGGATGAAGCCGTAGCGCTCCCGCGCGAAACGCTCGAGCGCCTCGTCGTTGAGCCGAAGCGAATCGATGCGGGCACGAATGGAGTCGATTTCGTGACGGACGCCGCCGATCTCGGCCTGCCTGGCGGCGAGGCGGGCCTCGGCCTGACGGGATTCGAAGACCGAGTAGTCGCCTCCGAGGACGGCGAAGTAAATGGCCAGGGCCAGGACGCCGGCGAGCAGGATGCGGGGAGAGCGAGCCCGGTTCGGGGTGCGCGGGGTCCTCCCCGCAGTGGGGCGGCCCCGTCCCGGAGCGCCGGGGGCTCCCGCCGCAGGTGCCCGCCCACGTCCCGTGTCCCCGCGGTCACGCTTCGCCATACCGTGCATGCGCTTCACGACAGCACCCTCCTTCCCGGGTAGTCGGCCCGCGTCCCGAGATCCTCCTCGATCCGCAGGAGCTGGTTGTACTTGGCCACGCGGTCGGTGCGGCTCGGTGCGCCGGTCTTGATGAGCCCGGCACCCGTGGCCACGGCCAGGTCGGCGATGAAGGTGTCCTCGGTCTCTCCGGACCGGTGCGAGATGATCGTCCCGAACCCGGCTTCCTTCGCCGCCCGCACGGCGTCCAGGGCCTCGCTGAGGGTGCCGATCTGGTTGACCTTCACGAGGATCGAGTTCGCGGCCCCGGTGCGGATCCCGCGCTCGAGGCGCCGCAGGCTGGTGGCGAACAGGTCGTCGCCCACGATCCGGCAGCGGTCACCCACCCGCCCGGTCAGCGCTGTCCATCCCTCCCAGTCGTCCTCATCCAGGGGATCCTCGACGCTCACCAGCGGGAAGCGGCCGATCATCCCTTCCCAGAAGTCGTTCATGCCCGCCGTGGTCAGCGATTCTCCGGACGACTTGCGGAAGGTGTAGACGCCATCCGCGAAGAGTTCGGACGCGGCGGCGTCCACCGCCAGAACCAGATCCTCGCCCGGGCGGTATCCCGCCGCCTCGATCGCCTGCACCACCACCTCGGCCGCCTCCGCGTCGGACGACAGGTCCGGTGCGAATCCGCCCTCGTCCCCCACCGCCGTGCTCTTCCCCTCCCGTGCGAGCACGCCCTTGAGCGCGTGGAACACCTCGACGCCCATGCGAAGCCCCTCGGAGAAGGTCGACCCGCCGACCGGCAGCACCATGAACTCCTGGATGTCGACGTTGTTGGAGGCGTGCGCGCCCCCGTTTACGATGTTCATCATCGGGACGGGAAGGGTGACGGCGCCCTCGCCGCCGAGGTACCGGTAGAGGGGGAGCCCGACTTCGGACGCCGCCGCCCTGGCCGCGGCCAGCGACACGGCAAGCACCGCGTTGGCCCCCAGGCGTCCCTTGCCGGGGGTTCCGTCCAGCTCGGTCATGGTGCGGTCCAGGTCGCGCTGCTCGCGCGCCTCGAACCCCCGGACCGCGCCGAGGATCTCGGTGCGGATGTTCCTCACCGCGCCCCGCACACCGCGGCCGAGGTATCGGTCCGGGTCGCCGTCGCGCACTTCGACCGCCTCGTGGCGGCCGGTCGAGGCGCCGCTGGGCACCGCCGCGCGCCCCCTGTGCCCCGTCTCGAGGACGACCTCGGCCTCGACGGTCGGGTTGCCGCGCGAGTCCAGGATCTCGCGGCCGCGGACGTCTACGATGGCGGACACGATGCCTCCGGATTCCCGTTCAGGAGCCGCGCCACCGCGGCGTGCGCCTCGCGGGACAGGCGGTTGCGGTCCGCCAGGGTGAATCCCTCCGTGCTGATCGGCTCGCCCACCCGGATGGTCGCCGTGCCCGGCGCGATGATCCAGTCGCCCTTTTCCATGATCGCGCGGGTTCCCGTAACCGCCACCGGAACCACGGGTACCTGCGACTTGATGGCCATCACGAAGGCGCCCTTCTTGAAGCGGGCAAGCTCTCCGGTGGGCGATCGCGTGCCCTCCGGGAACATGATGACGGTCCTCCCCGCCCGGAACTGTTCGTTGACCCGCTGGAGCGACTCGATCGCCGCCTTGTGGTCCGACCGGTCGATCGCGATGTGTCCGACCTTCTCCCACGCCTGCCCCAGGAAGGGAACCCTCGACAGCTCCTTCTTCCCCACGAAGCTGAACCTCACCGGCAGTGCGGCCGCGAGGGCGAAGACATCGAACCAACTCTGGTGGTTGGAGACGAGGACCTGCCCGCGGTCGCGGCCGAGGTGCTCGGCGTCTTCGATCACCGACTTCACCCCGGCGCCCCGGAGGACCATGGAACTCCAGTCGGCGGTGGAGCGGTCCGCATAGCGCCGGAAGCGGCTGGGCCAGACGTAACGGTACAGGATCACCGATCCACCCACGTAGGCGGTGGACAGCCCGGCGACCAGGTAAGTCCAGATCGAGCGCAGGGCACGGAGACGGCGAGGTGTATTCATCTTCATTTCCGGCTCCCGGAGGAATGGCCGGTGAAGTGATCGTAGCCGCCCCTGCCCGACGGTTTCCGGCGGCCTTCGCTGTCCTCGATCGCAACATCCGCCCCCTCTGCGACCGTTCCGATTCGCGTCAGCTGCACCGACAACTCCCGTCCAAGGGCCTGGATGCGCGCCTTCCTCTTCGGGCGAGCCGTAAACATCAGTTCATAATCTTCGCCCCCTTG
The DNA here is from genome assembly GCA_965116645.1 of Longimicrobiales bacterium. GTDB lineage: Bacteria > Gemmatimonadota > Gemmatimonadetes > Longimicrobiales > Gaopeijiaceae > Bin94. Next base: position 2,185,920 of record OZ220702.1, read on the forward strand.
CAGCGCCTGATTCAAGTCCGCGCCGGCCGCCGCGTCGACAGGCACGCGGTCGCGCCGGATGCGAACGCCCACCCTCGAGGCGGTGGCGATCCGCCTGGCGTCCAGAACCAGACCGTCGGAGATGTCGATCATCGCGCTGGCCAGCCCCTGCGCGGCCAGCGACCGCCCCAGCCCGGTGCGGTCGGGCGGCGCGACGAACCGGGCGCGCGCTGCCGCGGCGAGGTCCCCGCCCCGCGACCACGCAGCCACCGCCGCCGCCGCCCCGCCCACCACCCCCGACACCCAGAGATCGTCGCCCGGCCTGGCCCCGTTGCGCCTGACTCCCCCGTCGCGCACGCGCCCCACCGCCACCACGTCCAGCACCACCGCGTCCGCAGCGCGGCTCACGTCCCCCCCGGCGATCGCGGCGCCAACCCGGTCGCCGGCAGCCCGGACCCCGCGCTGCAAGGCCTCGCCCAGCGCGGGATCGCGCACCGGGAGCGCCATCGACACGAGGAGCGTCTCCGGCCGGGCGCCCATCGCCGCCATGTCGCTCAGCGCCGCCGCGCCGGCCCGGAACCCCGCCTCGGTGGGCGTCACCCAGTCGAAGCGGAAGTGAACGCCCTCGACCATCAGGTCGGTCGAGACGGCCAGTCCGCCGCGCAGCACCGCCGCGTCGTCCCCCGGGCCGAGGACCACCGCGCGGCTCCCCTTCCAGCCGATGGCGGCCAGCCGCTCGACCAGCGCGGTCTCGTCCACCAGGCGACCGCGGCCGGGGCAAATCTCATCCACCGGACGACCGCGGCCGGGGCGGGCCTCGTCCGCGGAATCGGCGTCGGCGGGGGGCCTGTCGTCCACCGGGGCCGCCGCTAGCGGGGGCTCGCCTGGTCGAAGGTGACGAAAGGAAACGGCAGATTCGTATCAAGGGGATAGGGGTGCGCGGTCTCCCCGGCGAGCCCGGGCAGGACGGCCCCCATCCCCTCCACCACGTCCGAGGGTGTCAGCGAGGCGCCCAGCCCGCTCTCCGCCACCGCCCGCCCGGTGACGTACAGCGCCAGCCCGCACGCCGCCACCGGATCCGCCCCCTGCGCCAGGAAGGAGCCGGCCGCGCCCGTGAGCACGTCTCCCATTCCGGCCACGGCCAGCGCGGAGGTGTGCTCGGTGGCGCTCACCAGGAGCCTGCCGTCAGGGGCCGCCACCAGGGACGGGGCGCCCTTCAGCAGCGTGACCACCCCGTGGGCGGCGGCGAAGCTCCTCGCCGTGCCGACGCGGTCGGCCTGGATCTCCGCCACGGTGCGGCCGGTCAGCCGCGACATCTCCCCCGGGTGGGGCGTGACCGCCGCGCGGGTGCCTCCCAGCGCGGGGATGCCGCCGTGGACGCCCCGGGCCAGGAGGGTGAGGGCGTCGGCGTCGACCACGACGGGGCGCTCGCCGCGCGCCGCGAGGACCGCTTCGAGCTGCCGCGCGGCCTCCTCCCCGGTTCCCAGCCCGGGCCCCACCGCGACCGCGTCGCTCGCGCGGACGGCTGCCCGCAGCGCCCCCGGGTCGGCCGCGTCCACGAAGACGGCCTCGGGAACCTCGGCGATCGCATCCCCCGCCAGCCGCGACGAGCACACCCGCACCAGCCCGGCCCCCGCACGGAATGCGGCCCTTGCCGCCAGCACGGCCGCGCCGGGCATCTCCGACCCCGCCACCACGGCCAGGGTGCCAACCGCATTCTTGTGCGTGACAGGAGTCCGGCGGGGCAGCCGCTCCGCAGCCCAGCCGCCCGTCGCCAGCTCGGCCCACTCTTCGCCATACCGCGGGCCGTTCGGCGGGAATCCGATCTCCACGGCTACGATCCGGCCGCAGCGGGCGCGGCCCGGGTATAGCAGCGTCCCCAGCTTCGGCCAGCCGAACGCGATGGTCAGCGAGGCGCGAATCGAAGCTCCCGGCACCTCCCCGCTGTCCCCGTCGACGCCCGAGGGGGCGTCCAGCGCGACCACCGCATCACCACCCGCCCGGTTCGCGGCCTCGATCGCGGCGGCGTATCCGGCGCGCGGTGCACCCCGGATCCCGGTGCCGAGCAGTCCGTCCACAACAACGGCGGCGCTCCCGAGCAGCCGCACCAGCGCGTCCCCGCCCCCGGCGGGATCGAATTCCAGGGCCGGCAGATCCCATCCGTGAAGCACCGGGTCCGCCTGCGGCCGCTTGCCCAGGGTGACCGCGGTAACGGAGCGCCCCCACGCGGCGAGAGCCCGCAGGCACACCAGCGCATCGCCCCCGTTGTTGCCCGAGCCCACAAGGGCCACTACCGGTCCCCGGGCAAAGAGGTGTTGAATGATGAGCGCAGCCTGACGCCCCGCGTTTTCCATCAGTGCGGGTTCGGGAACTCCGCGTTCGCGAATCGCGAACCGGTCAAAACCGGCGGCCTGCCCGGCGGTGGGGGCCCGCAAACGGCCCGGGGACATCCCTACTTGTAGCTCTGTCCGATCGACCGGCCGAAGGTGATCTCGCCGTTGTCTATGCGGATGTTGAAACCACAGTCCGGGTTCGAGCAGACCCACGCCTTGTACCGGATCGGCGCTCCGTCCCTGCCGTAGTCCGACATCGGCAGCAGAAGTCCCTGGTCACACTTCATGCACGCCGCAAAGCCATTCTCGGACAACCTGTTCATCAGCCCCTCATCGTTGCTTGGCCGAGGGACCCCTTGGGCCCCGCGTCATTCCGGTCGCTAGCGACCACCGTGGTCTCCGGTGCGAAACGCCGCACGCTGGATGCCTTGTCCGCAGAAACTACAACGGCAGGCGAGGAACTGCCAGCAGCCGTCACCCCGGCCCGTGGTCTGTCCACGGACTCCTACGCTTCCGCCACACTCCAGGGATAGTCGTGATCGAATACCTCCTCGAAGTCGAAGAGATCCTCGAAATCCTCCCGCCGATCTTCCTCCTGCTTGACAAGAACACCGGTCTCGACGAGCGCGAAAACGATCTCGCCCACGTCGTCGGTCGAATGAATGCCCCAGTATTCCAGCACGGTGCGAGCCAGGGGTCCGAAGCGCGCAATCGCCAGCTTGCGCGTGCCCTCGACCAGTTCCTGCCCCGAGATGTGCCGCCGCTCCTCCTGCATCGAGATCACATGGTGGAGCGCATCGAGGAGAAAGCCGTAGGCGCAGCGGTGGAAGCGGGGATACCGCTCCTGCAGCCGGGTCAGCACGTCAACGGGTTCGCAAGCGTTCATGCACAAAAGTTACACCTGCGCACCGAAGCCGCCAAACGCGGCGCCGGAAGCCCTCAGGCGTAGAGCGGGTAGGCGGCACACAGTTCACCGACCTTCCGGCGAATCCCGTCGATCCGGGCGGAGTCTCCCGGGCGGTCCAGGATGTCGGCGATCCAGCCGCCGATCCGGGTCATCTCTTCCGTGCCCATGCCCCGCGTGGTCAGCGCCGGGGTACCGATCCGCAGCCCCGACGTGACGAAGGGCGACCTGGTCTCGCCGGGGACCGTGTTCTTGTTCACGGTGATGCCCGCCCGCTCCAGCGCCCGCTCCGCGTCCTTGCCGGTGAAGTCCCTGTCCCGGAGATCCACGAGGATCAGGTGCGTATCGGTGCCGCCCGACACCAGGCGGACGCCGCGCTGCGTCAGTGTGCGGCCCAGCACCCGCGCATTCGCGATGACCCGGGCGCCATAGTCCCGGAAGGCCGGCGTCAGGGCCTCGCCCAGAGCCACGGCCTTGGACGCGATCACATGCATCAGGGGACCGCCCTGGATGAACGGAAAGACCATCCTGTCGATGCTCCCGGCGTGTTCCGCACGGCACATGACGAGCCCCCCGCGCGGGCCGCGGAGCGTCTTGTGCGTTGTCGTGGTGACGACATCCGCGTGCGGGACCGGACTGGGGTGGTGGCCACCCGCGACCAGCCCCGCGATGTGGGCGAGGTCGACGACGTGCACGGCGCCCACCTCGGCTGCGATCCCGGCGAACGCCGCGAAGTCGAGGGTGCGGGGATACGCCGACGCGCCGCTCATGATCAGCTTCGGGCGGGAGCGCCGGGCCACGTCGCGCACCTGGTCGTAGTCGATTCGCCCGTCCTCCTCGCGCACCCCGTAGGCGTTCACGTTGAAGAGGCGCCCGCTGAAGTTGACCGGGGAGCCGTGGGTAAGGTGGCCGCCGTGGCTGAGGTTCATCCCCAGTATGGTGTCGCCCGGTTCCAGGAAGGCGAAGTAGGCGGCCATGTTGGCCTGGGCCCCGGAGTGGGGCTGGACGTTGGCGTGATCCGCGCCGAAGAGACGGGTCGCGCGGTTGCGGGCCAGCTCCTCGACCTCGTCGGCGAACTCGCATCCGCCGTAGTAGCGCCGTCCGGGCAGTCCCTCCGCGTACTTGTGGGTGAAGACGGTCCCCAGCGCTTCCCTGACCGCGGGCGACACGAAGTTCTCGCTCGCGATCATCTCCAGCTGCCCCAGCTGCCGGGTGGTCTCGTTGCGAACCGCGCGGGCGACCTGCGGATCGGCCCTTTCAAGGTGTTCCAACGGCTGCCTCCGGGGGCTTCAGGGACCGGCCGATCACCAGCCTCAGGATCTCGCTGGTCCCCTCGTAGATCTCGGTACCCTTGGCGTCGCGCATCAGCTTCTCGACCGGATACTCGCGCATGAAACCGTAACCTCCGAAGATGCGGACCGCCTCCTCCGCGGCCCAGGTGGCGGTCTCGCTCGCAACGAGCTTGGCCATGGCGGAACGCGCGGTCACCGGGAGTTGGCCGCTGCCGGTGACGTCGCCGGACACCGGTGCACTCACCCCGGCGCGGGCGTTCCGCACCCGGGCCCCCTCGAGCGCCTCCCATGCCCGGGCCCCCTCCATCACCAGCGCCCTCGCCGCGGCAACGCGCGCAGCCATCGTCGCGAGCTTGCTCCGCACCCCGCCGAACGAAGCGATGGCACGCCCGAACTGCCGCCGGTCGTGCGCGTAGCGGACGGCGTGCTCCAGCGCCGCCCGGGCGATCCCGACCGCCTGCGCCCCGATCCCGAGCCGCCCCAGATCGAGCGCCTCCAGGGCTTGGCGCAGGCCGTGGCCGGGGTCGCCGATCAGCCGGTCGCCGCCCGCCCGCACCGCATCCAGCTCCACGCTGACCGTTTCGGAGGCGCGCAGGCCCATCGTCTTCTCGCGCCTGCCGGCATGGTATCCGGGGGAAGCGGTATCCACCAGAAACGCGCCCGTGGCCGGCCTGCCCCGGTCGTCTTCCCCGGTGCGGGCGAAGACGAGCATCAGGTCGGCGGAGGCTCCGTTGGTGACCCAGCGCTTGGCCCCGTCGAGGATCCACCCGCCGGCCTCTTCGGTAGCGGTGGTGGTCATCGCGGCCGGATCGCTGCCCGCCTGCGCCTCCGACAGGGCGAAGCCCGCGATCTTCGCTCCCGAAGCGAGGTCGGGGAGCCAGCGGGACTTCTGCGCTTCGCTCCCATGAGCGAGAAGGATGGCGGGGACGGGTCCGTTCTGGATCGCCACCGTGAGCGCCAGGGCTGCGTCGCCCCGGGCCAGCTCCTCCAGCGCGACCAGGTAGGTGGGAACGTCGAGCTCCAGGCCGCCGTAGCGTTCCGGCACGAGCATGCCGAGGAACCCCAGTTCGCCCAGCCGGGCAAGCACTCCCCGGTCGAAGGAGCCTGCCCGGTCCCACGCCGCGGCATGCGGCACGATCTCACTGTCGGTGAAGTCCCGCGCCAGCTCGCGGATCGCCTCCTGCTCGGGGGTCAGCACGGGTCAGGCGGGCGGCGCGTAGCGGTGGAAGCCCCGGCCCGACTTGCGGCCGAGCCACCCGGCGGCCACGTACTGACGCAGGAGCGGGCAGGGCCGGTAGCGGTCGTCGCCCAGCTCGCGGTGCAGCACCTCGAGGATGTTCAGGCAGGTGTCGAGGCCGATCAGGTCCGCGAGCGCCAGGGGGCCCATGGGGTGGTTCATCCCGAGCTTCATCACAGTGTCGATGCCCTCGGCTTCGGCGACGCCCTCCATCAGGGCGAAGACGGCCTCGTTGATCATCGGCATCAGGATGCGGTTGGAGACGAAGCCGGGGAAGTCGCGCGCCTCGACCGGCGTCTTGCCGAGCGCGCGGGCAAGGTCCATGACCGCCGCCGTGGTGGCGTCGCCGGTGCGCAGGCCGCGGATGACCTCGACCAGCTTCATAACGGGGACCGGGTTCATGAAGTGCATCCCGATCACCTTCTCGGGACGGCGGGTGGCCGCGGCGATCGAGGTGATCGAGATCGAGGAGGTGTTCGAGGCGAGGATGGTCCCCGGCGGGGTGACGCGATCCAGCTCCGCGAAGATCTCGCGCTTCAGCGCCGCGACCTCCGGAACCGCCTCGATGACCAGGTCGGCGCCCGCAGCGGCGTCCAGCGACCGCCCCCCCGCGATCCGCGCCAGCGCGCGGCCCCGCTCCCCCTCCGTGATCCTCCCCCTGGCGAGCTGCCGGCCGAGGTTGCGCTCGATGGTGGCAACTCCGCGGTCCAGGGCGCCGGCGTGGGCGTCCACGAGCGACACGGCGAGCCCGCCCAGCGCGCACACATGGGCGATCCCGTTTCCCATCGTGCCCGCACCGATCACCGCGACGCGTTCGATCTTCACCGGGCCGCTCCGGGGGTTGGCTCGGCGGGGGATGGTTGGGCAGGGGGCGGCCCGCCGGGGGATGGCTGGGCAGGGGACGGCCCGCCGGGGGATGGCTCGGCGGGGAGCGCGGAGCGGGAGGTATCCTCCGGACCAGGTTCAGGCGGGACGCGCCGGGCGCGCCGGACCACGTAGACGATGGCCAGCAAGATCACAACGGTGGACGCCAGGCCGCCTTCCACGCCGAAGGCACCGCCGGTGACCAGGCCTCGGCCGGGCTGCGTCACCTCGATGAGCGGGGCGTCGACGAGCGACAGGCCGCTAACCGGGAGATCGGCCAGGAAGCCGGTCGCGAGATTCCAGCCGAGGTGTACGCCGGTGGCGGCCCAGAGGCTGCCCGTGACGATGCGGACGATCCCGAGCAGAAGCCCGGCCAGCGCGATGTTGAAGAGTGCCAGACCGCCCACCTCGGGATTCGCGCCGTGGAGCACCGAGAAGACCAGCGTGGTCAGCACCAGCGCCACCGTGTTCCCCCAACGGTCGGCGAGGACCGTCAGCGGGTATCCGCGGCAGAGTATCTCCTCCGCGGCGGCGGGAAAGAACAGGACCAGTGTGGTCCAGGCGCCCGTGGCCAGATACTCCACGACCGTGCCCCCGTCGGGTCCGTACCTGAGGCCGCCCAGCATGGACAGCGCCACTACCGGAACCACGATGAAGACGCCGAAGGCCAATCCGCGCCCGAGGTGGCCGGCCACGCCATGGCGGTGCAGGCCCACCTCCACCAGCGGGAGGCGGCCGTCCAGCCTGAGGAGCACCAGGGTCGCCGCGAGCGCCGCGAGGCACATCGCACTGCCCTGGACCAGCAGGTTTTCCGTCTCGCCGGCGGTGAAGATCACCGCGACCAGGACGGCGAAGAACAGGAGTGCGAAGCCGCCCAGGCGCAGCAGGGCGCCGAGGACCCTGTGGAGAGCGGTGGGGGTCGCTCGTGGGGGCGAGGGACTGGAAGGCGTGCCGCTCAAGCCTTCGCTTCCCGCTTGCGGCCCATCCGGGAATGGTACAGCCGGATCACGATGACTCCGATCGCCACCTTGGCGGCGGCGCCGGGGAGGAACGGCTGCACCGCCGCGGCGAAGAGCGCGGCCGGCCCCATGTCCGTGACCACCGACAGCCAGGCCGCGCCGAGCGCGAAGATGATCACCGTGCCCGCGAGGAACGCGAAGGTGGCCCGCAGCACCTTCCGCTCGCGTCCGGCGATCCATCCGGTCAGCGCGGCGGCCATGGGGAACGCCATGAGGTAGCCCCCGGTGGGCCCGAAGATCCAGGGGAGGCCCGCCCCGCCCAGCGCGAAGACGGGCGCGCCCGCCACCCCCAGGGCCAGATAGAGCAGCTGGGACGCCGCTCCAGCCACCGGCCCGAGGAGCGCCCCGGCAAGCATCACGAAGAGCGTCTGCAGGGTCATGGGGACCGGGGTGACGCCGAGCGGCACCGCGACGTGGGCGCCCAGCGCGGTGAGCAGGGCGAAGAGCGCAACGGCCAGCGGCAGCGCAACGGGCCGGCTGATCGGGATCGCCGGAACGGCAAGCCAGTGTTTCGCTTCGGATCGCATCATATCGGGTTGCATCATTTCGTCGGCCTCGTCAATTCTTTCGCACGGCCAGGGCGACGGCGTTCCCCCCGCCCAGGCACAGGGTTGCCATTCCCGTTCCTGCACCGCGGTCGTCCATGGCGGCCAGCAGCGTCACCAGGATGCGTGCCCCGGAGGCGCCGATCGGGTGTCCGAGCGCCACCGCCCCGCCGTTGACGTTCACGCGCCCGGGGTCCATCCCCAGCGCCCGCATGTCTGCGATCGCCTGAACCGCGAACGCTTCGTTCATCTCCACCAGGTCGTAGTCCCCCACGGCGGTCCCCTCCCGCTCCATCAGCCTGCGCACCGCAACGACCGGGGCGAAGAAGAGGTCGCGGGGCTCGGTCCCCCCGGCGGCGTAGCCGGTGATCACGGCCTGGAAGGGCAGGCCGTGCGCCTCCGCGTACTCGCGGCTGGCCACCAGCAGCGCCGAGGCACCGTCGTTCAGACCCGGTGCGTTGCCGGCGGTCACGACCAGTTCGTCAAGTCCCTCGGGGGCGTCGCGCCTGAAGGCGGGCCGCAAGCGCCCGAGCGCCTCCAGGGAGGTGCCGCGCCGCGGGCTCTCGTCGGTGTCGACCACGACCGCGGCGCCCCGGCGCGCCGGGGCCGTGACCGGGACGATCTCCGAGGCGAAGCGGCCACCGTCGATCGCGGCCACCGCCCTGCGGTGCGACTCCAGCGCGAAGGCGTCGGCGTCGGACCTGCTCACGCCCGCCTTTGCGGCCGTGTACTCGGCGTGGCCGCCCATGTGGCACATCCCGAAGGAGCACCACAGCCCGTCATGCACCAGTCCGTCCTGCAGGGTGCGGTCCCCGAACTTCACGCCGCCGCGAAGCCCGCGCAGGTAGTACGGGACGTTCGACATTGACTCGAAGCCTCCGGCCACGACCAGGCGGGCGTCTCCGGCCCGGACGGCCTGGGCGGCGAGCATCACGGCCTTCAGCCCGGAGCCGCACACCTTGTTGACCGTGACGGCGGGGACGCTCGCGGGCACCCCTCCATTCACGGCGGCCTGTCGCGCGGGCGCCTGCCCGGCCCCGGCGCTCACCACGTTCCCCATGATGACTTCATCGATCTCGACGGCGTCGATGCCGGAGCGCGCGACCGCCTCGCGGACCGCCACGGCACCCAGTTCCGGGCCGGAGAGCGGGCTCAGGCCGCCGAGAAAGCGGCCGATCGGGGTCCGCACCCCTTCGAGGATCACAGGTGTCGTGGCAGCATCCGCCAAGGTTGGCTCCAGGTGCGTTGGGCGTGGTCCGGCAGGCCGGGGAACAACATTATAAACGCGGGCGAAAGCGCGGTGGTAGCCCGGAATCGACGAAAAGGTCGCGCTGGCCCCTGTCCCGCCTCCGCGGCCGGTAGCGCTTCAGCGAGTGCAGATCGCCGATCCCGAGGCTCTCGGCCCGGTCGAGTAGGCGCAGGAGGATCCGGGCCGTCGCCAGCGCGTCCCCATGGGCGCGGTGGCGCTGATCGATGGGGATATCGAAGTGGTCCGCCAGCGAACCGAGGTTGCGGTAGCGCAGTTCGGGCGCGAGCCGCCTCGCGAGGCTGACGGTGCAGAGGCGCTTCACCTCGGGGACGTCGCCCAGCGCGTCGCGCAGCTGCGCGCGTACCCAGCCCCAGTCGAACCCGGCGTTGTGCGCGACGAAAACCCGGCCCGCCAGGCGCCGGAAGACTTCTTCGGCGACCTCGTCGAAGGCGGGCGCGGCCGCCAGCATCGCGTCGGTGATCCCGGTGAGGCGCTCGGCGGTGGACCACACGGGACGCCCGGGGTGCACCAGGGTGTGGAAGGAATCCGTCACGGCGCCCCGGCGCACCTCCACCACCGCGACCTCGGTGATGCGGTGCCCGGCTTCGTAGCTGCCGCCGGTCGTCTCCACATCCACGACGGCGTAGCACAGCCGCGACAGGGGCGTGCCGGGCGGACGCGCCGCCCCGCCGCGCAGACTCCACCTGCCGTCGCCGTCGACGCGGAAGCGCTTGTCGCGGCCGAGCAGCGCGAAGACGGCGGCGGCGGCCGCGCCGGGGTGGCCGTCGAGGCCGAGGACTTCCCGGGCGAGGTGGGTGGTGGGTGCGGGGCCCTCCCGCAGCATGGCCCACGCCTGCTGGAGGAGCGATGGGCCGGGTGCGCCCGGAGGAGACGTCATCGGCATCGGCGCAGCCGGGTCAGCGCGTGCGAGAGGCTCTCGAGCTCGACCGTCATGCTCACGTTCCTCAGCGCCACGTCGTCCGGGAGGCGCAGCTGCGCCGGCGCGTAGTTGAGCACGGCCCGGATTCCCGCCGCGACCACCCGGTCGACGAGCGCCTGCGCCACCGGGGCGGGCACAGCGACGATCACGAGGTCGGTGCGGTCCTCCGTGAGCGCGCACTCGAGTTCGTGCTCGCCCCGGATCATGACGCCGCCCAGCCGGGTCCCCACCTTGCCGGGATCGTTGTCGATCACCGTGGTGATGTGGAAGCCCCGCGCACGAAAGGGCTCGTACCGGAAGAGCGCCGTTCCGATGCGCCCGGCCCCCAGCAGCGCGACCCGCCAGACCGAGTCGAGGCCCAGCACATCCCGGAGCACGCCCGTCAGCTCCCGGACGGAGTACCCCAGGCCGCGCTTGCCGAAGGACCCCAGGAAGGAAAGATCCTTCCGGACCTGAGCCGCCGTGGTTCCGCCCCGCTCGGCCAGCACACCGCTGGCCACACTATTGATCCCGGAGCGCTCGAAGTCCTCCAGGTACCGCAGGTAGAGGGAGAAGCGACGGACGGTGGCGTCGGGGATCTTCGCGTCGGCAACCCTGCTTGTGAAATCGTTCACAAGTGGAAGCTAGAAGCGTCGCGGCAGGGGCGTCAACAAGGGGACGGCGGCCCAACCGACAGTGGCAGGGCACGGCTCAGGGCGATGAAATCGTCCGGGGACAGCTGCTCGGGGCGCACGGCCGGCGGAAGCGAGCGTTCCTCCAGCGCCCGCTCGACCGCGGGCGAGGGGCAGCGGAGGTCCGGGTGCCGGTGCAGGATATTCCCCAGCTGCTTGCGGCGCCACGAGAAGGCGGCGCGGGTAAGGGTGCGGACCCGCCGGGCGGCCTCCGCGTCGATCGGCTGCGGGGAGTGCGGTGTGATCCGGAGCGCCACCGAATCGACCCTGGGAACCGGGCGGAAGGCCCCGCGCGGCACCTTGCACACCCGGGAAGCGGCCGCGTGCACCGCGACGCCGACGGTCAGCGCCCCGTAGGTACGGGAGCCGGGCCCGGCCAGGATGCGGGCGGCCACCTCCGCCTGCACCGTCAGCACGATGTCCGCCGGGAAGGGGAAGCGGAGCAGCTTGAAGATGATCGGGGTGGTGATGTTGTAGGGGATGTTCCCCAAGACCCGCGTGGCTGCCCAGTCCGCCGTGAGCTGCGGGAGGTCCAGAGAGAGAATGTCGCCGTGCACGATCCGGACGCGCGGGTCGTGGGCATGGCGCGCCGCCAGTTCCGCAGCGAGCTCGTCGTCCAGCTCCACGGCGGTGAGCGCCGCGCCGGTCCGGACCAGGCAATCGGTAAGCGCGCCGCGTCCCGCCCCGATCTCGAGCACCGGCTCCCCCTCTCCGGCACCGGCCGCGGCCGCGATCTTGCGGCGCAGGTTAGGGTCCACCAGGAAATTCTGACCGAGGGAGCGCTTCGGACGGCCGCGGCCGCCGCTTCCCGGCTTCATCGGGTGCGCAGGACCACTGCGGTCCGGTCGTCCGACGGGATCGACGGGGTCGCGCGCCGGCACAGCTCGAAGAGCGCCTCCAGGATCTCGTCGGGACCGCGCCGGTGGCGGGCTGCCACCGTCCGCAGCACCAGATCTTCGCCGCTGTTCCTGCCCGCGTGCGCCAGAGTGTCGGACAATCCGTCGGTGAAGAGCAGCAGGACGTCCTCCCCGGGCCTCCAATCCACCGAGGACTGGGCGTAGGGCGCCTTGCCGATCCCCATCGGCGGGTCGGTCGCGAAGAGCCGCCTGGCCACCCCGCCGGATTCGACGACGAAGGCGTGCGGATGGCCGGCATTCGAGTACGCGATTTCTGGTGTTTCCGGTGAGAGGACGCAGTAGCAGAGCGACAGGTACATCTCGGTGGATTCGAGTTCGTCGCCGATCGCCCGGTCCACGTATTGCAGCACGGCCGCGGGGGCGGCGCCCTGTTCGGCGTAGATCGCCGCCGCGCTCATGACCAGGGCCATGATGAGTGCGGCCGGAAAGCCGTGGCCCGACACGTCTCCGATCATCACGCCCACCCTGCCTCCTGAAAGCTGGATGACCTGGTAGAAGTCGCCCCCCACCGAGGTCGCCGGCACCACGCGGGCCGCCGCCTCGACGCCCGCGACCCGCGGGATCGGGGGCAGCAGCTTGAGCTGCAGGTCGTGGGCCAGCTCCATCTCGCGGGAGACGCGTTCGCGCGCGATGTCCTCGCGCATGGTCCGGTTCGCCTCCAGCACGGTTGCCAGCGCGGCGCGGCCCCGCTCCACCTCCCCGGCCAGAGACGCGGTGCGCTCCAGCCAGCTCCGCAGGATCCCCGCCAGGGAGCTACCGGGTCCCTGCCCAGTCACCTCCACTTCGAGTACGCGGCCGGCCCCCAACCGCACCGGGAAGCGGTGACCCCCGACAGTCGGAGGCCCATCCAGCCCTGGGGGATGTACAGCAACCCGCCGCCCCTCCACGACCTCCCAGGCGCGCACCTCGATCCCCAGCCCCGTGCGAAAGTCCTCCAACGCCTCGGCGACCGGTCGCGGGAGACCCCGGTCCGGCGCCGCCGCATCCGGTGGCTCGCGCAAAACGAGGGTCACGGCGTTGCCTCTGCGGTTGAAGCGCACTTCGTCCATCAGCGCCCGCATCAGGAAGACGCCGCGGCCATACGGCAGGACCAGATTCTCGGGCAACCGGGGATCCGGGACCGCCTCGGGGTCGAATCCCTCCCCCTGGTCGGACACGCGCACGCGGACCTCGCCGGGCGCAGCCGTCAGCTCCACCCGGACCCGCTTGCCGGGGTCGTCCGCATTCCCGTAGAGGATCGCGTTGGAGATCGCCTCGGTGAGGCCCACCCGGAAGTTGAAGAGAAGGAGGCGGCGGTCGAGGCCGGCCGGCCCGCAGTGTTCGACCGCATGGTCCACCGCTCCCTCGATCGAGGCGAGGTCGTTGGGGAGCTCGAAGACGAGCGTATCGACTCTGTCGGCACCGGTGGAATGGCGGTCGGGTGGGCTCACGGGTACCTGCCCCTCCCGCCGGCAGCCCGTGGACAATACCCCCGCGGCATTCGAGCGGCGATGCATCGGCGTCGGGCGCCTCGCTTACCCGGCCACACTGTAGTGTCTACTTTACACATTGTCGTGTTTTCTTTACATTTCACATCCCCAGGGCTCCGTTTTGCGTGGCCCTTTCGGACGTATGGAGCTGCAAGGGCGAGCGGATCGCCACCCGAGCGCGCGAGCTTGCGGTTGACGGCGGCTCGGGGCGGCGAGGTTCGGGGGGCGGTGTGGAGCGAGATCGATGAAGATGCACGCGTGTGGACGGTGCCAGCAAGCCGGACGGAGACGGCGCAGGAGCACGAGGCCGCGTTTCCAGTCGGTCTGGAGGCGATTCGGGGTAACCAACGGGCCGACAGGATCGTACGGGATCGACGATCTCGGGTCTTCGAGGGGCAAGGCTGACGAGGGCTCTGCCCCCTCGATCCCTTGGGACTTCCCGCAGCGAAGCGCGTGTGTACCCCGCGCAGGTGATGCCTGCTCACCACTTCGGGATGGTGCACCCACCGAACTTGAGCGGGCAGCGATGTCCAGCAAAGGGCGTACAGCCCGAGCAGTCGTCACCCCCCCTCCGACCTGGACGTGACCGATCCCGTCGCTCTAAACCGCGCCCTCAACGCACAGTTTTATGTCCTGTCGCAGCTGCTCGTTCGTCCCGCCGCCATAGTAGCCCGGACCGTTGTGCCAATGGTAGGCCTCTTCGATCACGGATCGTAGCACGCGCGAACTGGATATGTCGATGTCGTATTGGTTCGTGCGCGCATTGAAGAATCCATGTCCCGACCTGAGCAGCTCGACGTGCCGAGGGACACCTCCGTAGAAGTAAGTCCTTCCCACTCCGTTTCCTCCAGATACCTGAGCCAAGTGTCGAAATCGATCACCCCCTGGGCGGACGCATCGGTCGCAGGGAGTGCCAAGGTGATGACGCCGCCCACGAGTGCCGCCGGGAACCACCGTTTCATCGGCGATTCGCTTTCTTCTCGGCATCTGCCTTCTTGTCCGAGGTTTGCTTCATTCGGACCAGAAGGAGGTCGATTTCCGCTTCGTCGAGGCCCTCTTGAGCGGCGACGCGCCGGATGATGTTTTCTGCCCGGTAGGGGTTCGGTATGAACTCGCGCCCGTTCGACGTGGTGAACCCCTCGGTTTCCAAGCCTTCCTGGAGCACCAACACTTTCTCGGGGACCTCCTCAATCCCGAGGGTTTCGACTTCCGCACAGGCGGTGGCGGTTAGGACGCCCAACAGTCCGAATGTCCATCTCTTCGTTTTCACATCTCCAGTCTTCCGGCAAAACTGGTCCGGCGCTTTGGTGGTAGAGGAGAGCTTATCATAACGAGCGCGACAGGACGGTGGGCCGAAAGCGCGAGATCTACTCGGCGAGCGCCTCCTCCAGGCTTTCGCAGATTTCGAACAGGGTGTAGAGCTTCGTCAGTTCGAAGAGCGTTCGCAGGTCTTCGTTCAGCGAGGCCAGCCGCAGCCGCCCGCCCGCTTCGCGGATCTTCTTCGACAGGCTCACCAGGATTCCGAGGCCGGACGAATCGATGTAGCCGGTCAGGGCGAAGTCCACCACGAAGCCGCGAGTACCCTCCTCGAGCTCGGCGAGAACGATGCGCTTGAGCTCCTGGCGGTTGCCCACGATGAGCTGTCCCGCGACCTCGACGACCGCGACCTGTCCGAACTTTCTCAAGTTGAAGGACATGTGCTTCCTTCCAGACGATGTGAATTCGACTCTTCTCCCTGCTTCGGCCGTCCCACGGCGCCGGGCCGGGGAACCGCTGAAGAAGACTAGGGCAGGAAAGTGGACACGGGAAGCCGTTCGCGATGGTCCCTTGCCGGCATCCCGCCGGCATTCCGTGGCTAGTCCCGGCCGGCGGACATCAGCGCGGTGATCGCCGCGACGCGCACGATGTCCGTCACCGACGCGCCCCGCGACAGGTCGTTGAGCGGCGCGCTCAGTCCCTGGAGGATGGGGCCCAGCGCAACCGCCCCGGCGAGTCGCTGGACCAGCTTGTAGGCGATGTTCGCCGCATCCAGGCCGGGGAAGACCAGGACGTTGGCGTTGCCGGCAACGGGGGAAAGGGGAGCCTTCACCCGTGCGACTTCGGGGATCAGGGCGGCATCTCCCTGCAGTTCGCCATCGGCGGCAACATCGGGACAGGCCTCGCGGAAGCGCCGCAGTCCTTCCCTCACCTGCTCGACCGGGCGGCCCCCGGCGCTGCCCAGCGTGGAGTAGGACAGGAAGGCGACCCGGGGTTCGTCCCCCACCACCAGCCGCCGCACCCGCACGGCCTCGGACGCGATCGCGGCCAGCTGGCGGGGCCGCGGCTCCGGCACCACTCCGGCGTCGGTGAAGCTCAGCACCTCGGGACCCGCCCCGCGGAAATCGTCCACCTCCATGAAGAACGACGAGGACAGCGTTCGCACGCCGGGCCTGAGTCCCAGGCCCTTCAGCCCGGCCCGGATCACCTCCGCCGTGGTGTGGACGGCGCCGGCGACCACCCCGTCCACTTCCCCGCTCCGCAGCATGCCGACCGCGCGCCCCAGCGGTCCCGGCGCTTCCGCGTCCGCCGCATCCGCGGCCGTGTCTCCCGCCTCCAGCACCACCGGCCGGACCACGCCCCGGCGCGCCAGGATCGCCGCGGCCTCGGCCACCCGGGGGTCGTCCCCCTCGGGGAATGCGATCGACCGCTCCAGACGTCGCGCGCGCGCCTCGAGCCCGGCGGTGAAGGTCACGAAAGGCGTTTGCGGAGGCGCTCCAGCACCGGAGGCGAGACGAAGCTGCTCACGTCTCCGCCCAGCGCGGCCACCTCCCTGACCAGCGATGCCGACAGGAACGAGTACCCCAGATCCGGCACCAGGAAGAGCGTCTCCACGCCGTCGTACAGTTCCCGGTTCATCTGCGCCATCTGGAACTCGTACTCGAAGTCGGCCACCGCGCGGAGCCCCCGCACGATGAAGGAGGCGCCCACCGAGCGGGCGAATTCCACGAGAAGCCCCGAAAAGGAGACGCACTCGATCCGCGGCTCGCCGGCGAAGACTTCCCGCATGACTTCGAGCCGTTCGGGTACATCGAAGAGGTGGCGCTTGCTCTGGGACGAGGATTCGGCCACGGCGACCACCAGGCGGTCGCATACGCGGAGGGTCCGGCGCGCGACATCCTCGTGCCCGCGGGTCACCGGGTCGAAGGACCCGGGGTATACACCCACCACCGGACGGGGGTTCGTCATGCGGATTCGTCTCCTGGCTGCGTCACTCTCGTGAGGACGGTGTCTCCGTATCGGCGCTGCTCGGCGACCGCTTCCGGCGGGAGGAGCTCTCCCGCGCGGTGCTCCACCCACAGTTCGCGGGCGAAGGGATTCGCTCGGTAGAGCGCCACCAGTTGGGCCACGTAACCACGGTCGTAGGGAGGGTCCGCGAGGGCAAGGTCGCATGCGCACGGCTCCAGCGCGCGGAGGTGCGCCATCGCATCGCCCCGGATCACCGTCGCGTCGGAGCCCGCTCCCAGCGCATGGATGTTGCGGTCGAGGACGCGCAGGGCCCGGTGGCTGCGTTCGACGAAGGTGGCGTGCGCCGCCCCCCGGCTGAGCGCCTCGAGTCCGAGGGCTCCCGAGCCCGCGAAGAGATCGAGCACGCGGGCGCCCTCGATCCGGCCTGCGAGGATGGACATCCAGGCCTCCCGGACCCGGTCGGTCGTGGGGCGGACGTTGCGCCCCGGCACCGGGCCGATCCTGCGGCTCTTCCACTTTCCGGCAATGATCCGCACGGCTAGCCGGTGCAACAGGTCGCCGCTGCATTCGTCCGGCGATGCATCCGGCCGATCCGGAACGCGGTGCTCACGCGGGTCCTGCCGCGGACGGTTCGCCGGAGGGACGGATGTCCCGGACCCTGCCCTCGATGGTGGTGTGGCCCCGAAAGTTGTTCTCGACGAGGCTGAAGGCCACGTCCACCGGTCCCGCAGCGAGGGTCTCCGCCGGCGGCACGCGGCCGGCAAGACGAAAGCCGATGAATCCGAGGCTCGCACCGTCACGGACCGCGCGGAACTTGAGATGCTCTCCCTTGAGCACCCTGGGCGGACCGGCGAGGAGGACCCGCCGGGCAACGAAGACCGGCTCGGGATTCCCTCGTCCGAAGGGACCCGCATACTGCAGGTAGCGGTGAAGCTCCGGCCCGGCCTCGTTCAGTCCGAGATCGAGATCGGTGCGGAGTTCCGGCCGGGGCTCCGCACCACCCAGCCTGCGGCGGGCCACGGAGCAGAAGGCTTCGCGAAAGGCGGGAAGACGGTCGCGGACGATGTCCAGTCCGGCGGCCTGGTGGTGGCCGCCGAAGCGCACGAGGTGCCCGGCGCAGGCGGAGATGCCCGCGTGCAGGTCGAAGGAGGGGATCGACCGTCCGCTACCGCGGCCGAGGTCGCCGTCAAAGGCAACAACCACGACGGGCCGGCAGATGCGCTCGACGAGCCTGGACGCCACGATGCCGGTCACGCCGGGATGCCAACCGTCTCCCGACACGACGACCGCGCGGTCGCGGCCCGGCTCGTAGTCGCGCTGCAAAGCCTCCAGCGCCTCCGCGGTGATGTGTTCCTCGATAGCGCGGCGCTCCTGGTTGTTGGCCTCCAGCGTCTGCGCCAGGCGCCCGGCCTCGGCGTGGTCGTGGGTCAGCAGTAGCCGGAGGGCCGCCATCGAGTCCCCGACCCGCCCCGCGGCGTTGATGCGCGGACCGAGCTGGAAGGCAACCGCCGCCGAATCGATCGGGTTGCCGGGACCGGGACTCAGGCCGGCAGACCGGATCAGCGCCCCAAGTCCGGGGCGTGTGGTGTGCGTGAGGGCGCGGAGGCCGTAGCGGGTGAGCACCCGGTTCTCCCCCGACAGCTCCATCTGGTCCGCGATGGTCGCGAGCGCCACGAGGTCCAGGTAGTGCCAGCTCTCGTCCTCCGGGCGCCCCAGCTCCGCCGCCAGCAGCTGCCC
The DNA here is from genome assembly GCA_965116645.1 of Longimicrobiales bacterium. Lineage (GTDB taxonomy): Bacteria > Gemmatimonadota > Gemmatimonadetes > Longimicrobiales > Gaopeijiaceae > Bin94. The sequence goes on from OZ220702.1 coordinate 2,204,301, forward strand.
CACCTTGAAGGCGACGCCCGCGCCGCAGAGGTCCTTGTTCGGATACGCGCAGCCGGGACGGTTCGGGTTGACGACGGCGAGTGCGGCAGGCAGCTCGGGGCCGGGACGGTGATGGTCGGTGACGATGACGTCCATCCCGGCCGCGACGGCCCGCCGCACCGGATCCAGGGCCACGATTCCGCAGTCCACCGTGACCAGCACGGCGGCGCCCCGGGCCGCGGCGCGGTCCACGCCGGGGCGGGAGAGGTCGTAGCCGTGCCGGATGCGGTCCGGCACGATCGCGTCGGCCCTTCCGCCCAGCGCCCGGATCCACGCGGTGAGAAGCGCCGCCCCGCTGATCCCGTCCACGTCGTAGTCGCCGTGCACCACCACCAGCTCGCCCCGTGTGACCGCGCTGGCCAGCCGCCGGGCGGCGCGGTCCGCACCCGCAAGGCCGGCCGGATCGTGGAGCGACCCGAGCACCGGACGCAGGAAGGACCTGGCCTCTTCGACTGTCCGGTGCCCCCGGATCAGAAGTAGCCGGCAGAGGGCGGATGGGAGCCTCAGGCCGTTCTGCAGGGCGCGGACGGCCTCGGGTTCGGGGGGTGGCCGGGTCCTCCAGAGCGGGCGCGCCGAGAGCCGGCCGGCAGTCCCGGGGGGACCGGGCTTCACGTCTTGTTCGCCGGCTCCGGGAGTTCGTCTGGAACCACGTCGGGAGGCGCCGTGACGATGACGCCGCAAGCCTCGCAGCTGACGAGTCGTCCCGAGGAACGGATCTCGTTCTGAAGCTGCAGGGGGATGAGCGAGAAACATGCTCCGCATGCGCCATCATCGGTCATCGCCGCCACGGCCACCTTTCGTCCGCCCTTGGCGAGACCCTCATAGACGGCCAGGTACCTCCGGTCAATGCCCTCGGCAAAGAGTCCGCGCCGCAGCTCCAGCTCCGCCACATCGGTCCGGATGGCCTCCTGCTGCGCGCGTATCTCCTCCTTCTTCGGCACCACGGCGGAACGGGCCTCCTCCATCCCGGCCCGCTGATCCTCGAGCCGTTCCTCCAGGCGGCCGATCTGGTCCAGAAGGCTGATCACCTCGTGTTCCTCCTGGTCCAGAGCGCGGCGCAGCAGCCCGAGTTCCGCCTGGACCGCGGCCTCTTCCCTGACCGTCTTCACCAGGTTGAGGCGCTCCTCCAGCCGTTGTACGCGCAACCGCTTGTCCTCCGCAGCAAGGCGCAGCCGCCGTTCTTCCAACTTGAGATCGCGAACCCTGGTCTCGGTCGCAGCGACCTCTTCCGCGAGTTGCATGGCCGGTTCCTCGACGGCCTCCAATTGTCCCTGAAAGGACTCGACTCTGTCCTGAATGGCCCGGATCTGCTGATCGATGATTTGAAGTTCCAGCAGCTGGCTGGATACCGGGCCGGTTTCGACCGTCACGATGCGCTTTCCCCTTTCCGTTGACTGCTCTTCGCGGCCCTGTGGGTGGACCTGCGCCAGTCCGGACCCAGGGCCCGCTTTTCCTTGTTCAGGTCTTCCTTGTCCTTGAGGAGCCTGCGCTTTTCCGCTTCTTCCGCCGCCCCGCGCATCTGGATGTCCAGCGCCTCCAGACGGCGGTCGATCGTCCGGACATCGATTCCCCGGGCCACATCCTCGAAGACCTCGTCCGGTGGAACCTCCCGGTTTCGGCTGAGCTCCTCGAAGCGCTGGACCGCCTCCGGCATCGCCCCTTCGGGCGGGACCGCGAGTTCCGGATTGTCGATCAGCCATTCGAAGATGGCACGGAAGGCACCATCCTCCAAGTCCGAAGGCCCCACCCGTTCCCCGGCCCGTTCGATCCAGTCCCGCCTCTTGAGAACGAAGTGAACCAGCTGCCGGTCCGAGCCGAGTCCCTGGAAGCGGGGCGAAGGCCGTACTCGCGGTCGTGGCGGGGTCGCTACCCTGGCCGGGCGCGACCCTGTCGCGGCACGCCCCAACTCGGCCTCCAGGGTCTCGGCGCGGACCCCCGTGCGCTCCGAGATCCGCGAGAGGTAGATGTCCCGCAACCGCGGATCCCTGACCGCCCGAAGCGTGGGGAGGAGCCGGTCCAGCGCCGAACGCGTCTTCTCGATCGAGGAGAAGTAGTCGTGCTCCTCCAGAATCGCGATCTTGCGGTCGAGCACGTCGACGGCCTCGCGTACGAACCCCAGGACCGCCTCCGCACCCCCGTCGCGTGCGACCGAGTCCGGATCCTCGCCTTCCGGAAGAGTGACCACCGACGCGTGGAGCCCCTGGGCGAGGAGCGTGTCCGCGGCTCTGAAGGTGGCCCGCAACCCCGCCGGGTCGCTGTCGAAGAGGATGCGGACCTGCCGGGTGTAGCGGGCAAGCAGCCGGGCGTGCGCCTCCGTGAGCGCGGTGCCGAGCGGCGCCACCGCGTTCGCGACGCCCACGGCGGCGAGCGAGAGCGCGTCCATGAAGCCCTCGACAAGGAGCGCGGCCCCCTGCCGGCGAATGGGATTCCCGGCCCAGCTGAGGCCGTAGAGTACCTCGCCCTTGTGGAAGATCGGGCTCTCGGGCGAATTGAGGTACTTCGGCGCACCCTTCCCTTCCGGGCCGAGCAGCCGTCCGCCGAAGGCCAGTACGCGTCCCGAGACGGACTCGATGGGGAAGATCACGCGGCTGCGGAAGGCGTCGTAGGGCTGGTCCCCCTTCTCGCTCTTCTTGAGCAGCCCGAGCTCAAGCAGGATGCCCTCGCCGATGCCCCGGGCGGATGCGGCGTCGCGCAGCGCTCCCCACTCGTCGGGTGCGTAGCCCAGGCCGAAACGTTCACCGGTCTCGCGCGAGATCCCCCTCCGCTCGAGGTACTCGCGGGCGGCCTTGCCCCCCTCCCACTCCCAGAGGCGCTCCTGGAAGAACGAGCTGGCGTGCGCGGATGCCTCGTAGTAGGGCCGCCGGGGGTCGTCCCCCCTCCTGCCGCGCCTGACCTCCCTCACCTCGACTCCGCTGCGCGCCCCGACGTACTTGACGGCGTCGGTGAAGCTCATCCCCTGGTGCTTCATCAGGAACGAGAACACGTCTCCGGACTCGCCGGACGAGAAATCGTGGAAGAACGCCTTGGAAGGGATCACGAAGAAGGAAGGCGTCTTTTCCTTCTTGAAGGGACTGAGTCCGCTGAAATCCTTGCCCGCCTTCTTCAGCTGCACGAACTGGCCGATGATCCCGACGATGTCGGCTCGTGCGCGAACCTCCTCCACCACGTGGTCCGGGATCATCTACCGGATCCTCACCATCGTGACGCCGTAGCCGCCTTCCCCCGGCTGGCCCGCGCGAAAGTGCTGCACCCGCGCGTCGCGGCCCAGTACTTCGGACACCCTCTTGCGGAGCGCCCCGGTGCCCAGGCCGTGGATCACGCGCAGCTCGCGCAGGTCGGCCACCGCGGCCTCGTCGAGCGCCCGGCACAGAGACATCTCGGCCTCGTCGGCGCGCTGCCCGCGCAGATCCACCTCGGTGGCCGGATCCGCAATGTCGCCGCTCCATCGGGGCGGCTTCGGCACGGCCCCCACCCCGCCCCCATCCCCGCCCCCACCCCCCACGCGCCCCAGGCGGCCACGCCCAACCCGCATCCGCACGCCGCCCACCAGGACCACCACCCGGTCCCCCTCGACCTCCATTACCGTGCCCTCCGCGCCGGTGTCGCTCATCCGGACCGCCGCCCCGACCTCCAGCTCCAGCGCGCCCGGTGCGGCCCCCTCCCGCGGCGGTCCTCCCTCCCCGGCCACGGGCTCCTGAAGCGCCCGCGCGGCCTCCTCCACCGTCCTGCGGGCCCTCCGCGCGGCCTCCCGGGGCGAAACCCCGTCCCGCTCCCGATCCTGCAGGCGCTCGATCGCCGCCTCCACTTCGCGGCGCGCCTCCAGGAGCATCCTGCGCGCCTCCCTGCGGGCCCGGGTGGCGGCTTCCCGCTCGGAGCGCCGCAGCGCCGCCTCGCGCGTTATCAGCTCGGCCTCGAGCTCCCGCGCGCGCCGCCGCTCGGTCTCCAGGGCCGCGAGGAGGCGCGAGACGCCGCGCTCCTTCCGCTCCAGCGTCTCAAGCAGGTCGTCGAGGCGCGCCTCCGCGCGGTCGCGGTAGCCGTCGGCGAGGTCCAGGACCTCTTCCGGGAAGCCCAGACCACGGGCGATCGCCAGTCCGTAGCTGCGGCCCGGGAGCCCCTTCGCAAAGCGGTAGGTGGGCGCGAGGCGCTCGCCGTCGAAGTCGAGCGAGGCGTTGACGATGCCGTTTCCCGGCGCGGCCAGCCGCTTCAATCCCCCCATGTGCGAGGTCACCACGGCAAGGCAGCCCCGCCCAGCGAGCGTCTCGATCAGAGCGCGCGCCAGCGCCTCGCCCTCCTTGGGGTCCGTACCGGCGCCGGGCTCGTCGATGAGCACCAGCGAACGCGGTCCGGCGTTGAGCAGGACCTCGTGGAGGTTGCGGAGGTGTGCCGAGAAGGTGGACAGCGAATCGGCGATGGACTGTTCGTCGCCGACATCGGCGTATACGGAGTCGAAGGCCGGGATGCGGGTGCCGGGCCCCGCCGGCGGGATCACGCCCGACTGGGCCAGGGACGCGATGAGCCCTACCGACTTGAGGAAGACCGTCTTTCCGCCGGTGTTGGGACCCGTCACGACGACCACCCGCTCCCCGGGGTCCAGGTCGATGTCGAAGGGAACCGCGTCGCCCCCTCCGGCCAGCAGCAGCGGATGGCGTCCCTGCCGGATGCACAGCCCTCCACCGGCGCGACTCCCCGGGGCACCGGCCGCGGCACCGTCCGCGGCCATGTCCGCAATCTCCGGCACCGTCCCCTCCCACCGCACCGCCACCCGGGCCAGGGCCACCCGTGCGTCCATCAGGGTGAGCGCGGCGAGCGAGTCGGCGAACGCCCCGGCCAGCGGGCGGCACCGGCCGGCCAGCTCCCGCAGCACGCGCTGCACTTCGCGCACCTCGGCCCGCTCCAGCTCCCGTACCCGGTTCATCTCCACGATTGCCGACGGAGGTTCGACGAAGACCGTGGCGCCGGAGGAAGACTCGTCGTGGACGTAGCCGCCGACGGCCCTCTTCCCCTCCCGCCTGACCGGGATCACGTACCTCCCCTCTCGAATCGACACCGACGCCTCCGGAACCCGGTGGCGCTCGTCGATCCCCGCCAACAGGCGTTCCAGGTGCCCGACGACGCGGTTGTGGGCGCCGCGGAGCCGGGCCCGGATCCGTCCGAGTTCCCGGCTCGCGCCATCCAGGACCGTCCCGTCCGGATCCACGGAGCGCTCGATCGCGGCCTGCAGCCGGGGGTGACACAGTAGACGGCCCTGCAATTCCTGCAGCGCCGGCAGCCCGGCAGCCCCCTCCGCCAGGACGCGGTCCACGGCGTTCCCCGCCGCGAGCAGACCGCCGAGTTGCGCCAGCCCGGCCGCCGGAACGACCGAGCCCTCCAGCAGGAGGCGCGCCACGGTGTTCTCCGCGTCCGGGACGGCAGGCAGCCCCCAATCGGCACGCGGCTCCAGAAAGCGGACCGTCTCCGCCACCGCGTCCAGCCGCGCCCTGGCCGCATTTGCGTCGTCCGAGGGCCGAAGCCCCCGGATCATCTCCCGCCCCGCCGCCGTCGACGCGAATCCCGCAACGTGCTCCAGGACCCGGTTGAATTCGAGCACCTGAAGGGCGCGGCCCGGCATCCTACCCCAGCTCCTCCCGGACGATCGCCGAAGCCGCCCGGCCATCGAATCTGCCGCGGATCCGGGGCATCAGTCCGCCCATCACGGCGCCGATGTGACCCGCGCCCGCGCCGATGAGTTCACGAACCATGTCCCGCACCTCGCCCTCGGTCAGCTCGGGCGGAAGGTAGTCCCTCAGCACCCGTTCCTGCTCCCGCTCGCGCGCCGCCAGATCCGCGCGCCCGCCCGCCTCCATCTGTGCGGCCGCGTCCTGCCGCTGCTTGATCGCCTTCGCCAGGACCGTACGAACCCCGTCGTCGTCCAATGAGCCTCCGGTCTCGATCTCCCTGTTCCTCAATTCGGCAAGGGTTGTCGAGAGAACCAGCGTGCGAACCCGGTCCCTGGCCCGGCGTCCCTCGTTCAGGTCCGACCTCAGCCTCTCCTTCAGCGAATCCTTCATGCCGTCACCTCCTCTCGGCCACGAACCATTGCTTCGATCCTCAAGATACCGGCAGGGGGCCTCGCGGGGGACCGGGGACGGCCGTGCCCGGGCTTCACCCGTGGCGTGACGGAGGTCCGGCGGAGGTCTCGCGGGGTCTCCGGGGCGCCCGGCGGAGCCCGGAGGTGGTCCGTGGAGCCCCGGAACGCCGAATCCGGACCCGGTGTCCCATCCAGCCATATCACGGCCCCCGAACGGCTGATACCCTAGATTCCCCGCGAGCAAGACAACAACACCGGAGAATCATGGCCTGGACAACGGAATGTGTGGTGGACATCCTGCGCCGAAGCGGTCCCGGCGCACTGTCCACGGAAAGACTGAAGGCGGAGTTGAGGCGGTCCCGTCCCCCCATCCTGCTGACAGAGGAACGGCTCGAAGACCTCATGGAGGAGGCCGAAGGGCGGTTCGTCCTCCTGGAGGTGCGGCTCGACGACTCGAAGAGGACGGTCGTCGAGAGCTGGGTCTTCCTGACCGACCCGCAAGACCGGCCCAGCCGGCCGGAGATTGCGGCGGAGCTTTGGCGGAGCCTGGCGGCCCTGGCGGAGGATCTGGACCCGTCCTCGAGGGTTGAGGTGTGCCGGTGGATCCTGACCGCACGCAGCGCCCAACACGCCTGCTCGATCGCCGCCGACTCCGGAACCCCGCGCCGCCGACGCGCCGGACGGCGTCTGTAGCAGCCCAAGGTCAGCTCAGCGCCTCCTTTACCCTGGACCAGAAGCCGCGCCGCTGCCCGGGCTCGATCTTCTCGGGGGGCGCGTCCTCGATCCGGCGGAGCTTGCGCAGCAGACTCTCCTGTTCCGCGCTCAGCTCCGTCGGCACCCACACGAGGAAGCGCACCAGCAGATCGCCCTGCCCGCGCCCGTTCAGTTCGGGCAGGCCCTCGCCCTCGATCCGGATCACCTCCCCGCTCTGGATCCCGGCCGGCACGTCCACCCAGGTGCTTCCATCCACGGTCGGCACCGTGAGCCGGCATCCGAGCGCGGCCTGGCTGAAGGTCAGCGGCACCTCCTGGAGCAGGTCGTTGCCGCGCCGCACGAAGCGGTCGTCCTCCTTGACCTCGAGCAGCACCACGATGTCCCCGCGGGGACCCCCGCGCGGGCCCACGTTGCCCTCCCCGCGCAGCGTGATGTAGTTCTCGGACGAGACCCCGGCCGGGATATCCACCCGGATCTCCCGCTCGGCACGCACCCGCCCGTCCCCGCGGCAGCGACCGCAGCTCTCCGAGATGATCGTCCCCTCCCCCCGGCAGCGGCGACAGGGCGTCACGCTCACGAACTGGCCAAAGACCGAACGTTCGACGCGCCGCTCCTCCCCCGCCCCGTTGCAGTTGGGACAGGTCAGCGGGCGGGCGCCGTCCTTCACCCCCGTCCCGGAACAGGCATCGCAGGCGTCCAGGACCGACACCCGCACCTTCCTGCCCGAGCCTTCACGAACATCCTTGAGCGTCAGGGGCAGCCGGAGCCGCAGCGACTTGCCCCGGGTGGGCCGGTTGCCGCGCCTGCGTGGGCCGAACAGCCCCTCGAAGCCACCGAAGCCGCCGAAGTCCCTCATGAAGACCTCCAGCGCCTCCGAGAAGTCGAGTCCGCCGCCGAAACCGCCTGAGCCCCGCAGCCCCTCCTTCCCGTAGCGGTCGTAGCGGGCGCGCTTGGCAGGGTCCCGCAGCACCTCGTACGCCTCGGTGACCTCCTTGAAGCGCTCCTCGGCCTCGCTGGAGCCGGCGTTGCGGTCCGGGTGGTACTCCAGGGCCACCTTCCGGTAGGCCTTCTTGATCTCGTCCTGGCCGGCGTTCCTGGGAACGCGCAGCAGAGAGTAGTAGTCGGACATGGGCGGTGTGGGGCGCTATCCGGCCTGGAGCCGCGGCACCCTGTGCGTGACAAGGGATCGGTTCACGGGTCCTACGGCTCCAGCATGCGGGTGACAAGGGATGAAGTGTGGTCCACGAGGGCGATAACCTTTTCGTAGGGCATCCTCGTAGGCCCGATGACGCCGAGTATTCCGCGCAGCCGCCCGAATCGATACCCCGAGGTTACGAGCGTGAACCCGGCGAGTTCCGGAGCGTGCTCGGACCCGATCGTGACGAACGGCCCCCGCTGGGCACCGCGGGTCCCGAGGACCTTCGCGAGAAGCTCCTTCTGTTCGGTAAGCGCGATGAGGTCCTTGAGGCGGTCGCTCGTCGAGAACTCCGGCTGTGCGGCGATCGAGGACGTCTGACCCAGTACGACCTGGTCCTGGCCGCTGGTTTCGGCCGCGAAGAACTCCTCGCCCGATTCGACGAAGATGTTGAGGATGTCGCGTGCGGCGGGGTCCTCCACCGCGTCCCTCAGGCGCGCTCCGAACGAGCGCCGGATTTCGGCGAAGGTGAGTCCGCCCAGCCGCTCGTTGAGGACCTGCCGGATCAGGTCCAGGATGTCGGGAGGCGCCTCGCCCGGGAGGTCGACGTAGACCGTGCGGACCATCCCTGACTGGACCGTGACGACCATCAGCACCTTGTGCGACGACAGCTGCACCAGGTCGATCTTCTCCAGGCGGGCGTTGTCGAGGTGGGGAACGGATCCGACGCCGAGCTCGTTGACAAGGAGGCCGAGCGCCCGCGTCGCATTCTGGAGGACCCGCTCCAGGGTGGCGTCGGCCGTCCGCAGTTCCCGCTCGATCCGGGCCTTCTCCCGCTCGGTCAGACTCTCCGGCTGCACGACGCTGTCCACGAAGAACCGGTAGGCCAGGTCGGTGGGGACCCGCCCCGCGGACGTATGCGGGTGGGTGAGGTACCCGTCCTCTTCCAGATCCGCCATCGTGTTGCGGATCGTGGCCGGCGACACGCCGAAGTTGTACCGGCGGGTCAGCGTGCGGCTCCCCGCCGGCTCGGCCGTCTCGACGTATGTGCGGATCACCGCCTCGAGAACCGCGCGCTCGCGTTCGGTGAGCGGCGGACGTCTTGTCCGGTGGTGCAATTCCATGTCTACATCGTTCCGTGGCGAACCCCTGGGTACTTGAACATCTCCCGTGGACCGCCGCCGTCAACCGCTTCGGGCGCCGGAAAGGAGTCCGGCGACCCCTCCACGCCACCCGGTTCGAGGGCGGTTTCGAGTTCCAGCGTCAGTGCATCCAGGACAAGCCAGCCCTCCGGAGTGAGGCGCACGGTGCCGTCCTTCCGCTCGGCGAGCCCCCCGGCTTCCCAGCGACGCACGACAGCCGACGCGGCGGGTTCCAGGGCAGCCGAAGCCAGTCCGGCCCTGGTCCGCAGCCCCAGCCACACCGCTTCCAGCCGCGTCTGCCGCGGTGTGAGGACTTCCCCGCCCGCGCGGCCGCTTCCGGAGCGGGCGACGTGCTCCCGGTACACGGTCCAGTCGCGTTCGTTCCACCAGCGCCGCCCTCCCGCGTAGCTGTGCGCCCCGTTCCCCAGCCCGAGGTAGGGCGCCCCCTCCCAGCAAGCGGTGTTGTGACGCGACGCGAATCCGGGCAGCGCGAAGTTCGACACCTCGTAGTGCTCGTAGCCGGCGTTGGCGAGGGTCTCGGCGGCGAGGAGGTATTCGTCCCGGTAGCGCGCGTCGCCGCACGGGGTGATCCGCCCCTCTCCCACGGCGCGGGCCAGCGCCGTCCCCTTCTCGACGGTCAGCCCGTACAGGGAGACGTGTGGCACCTCCAGCCCCAGGGCGCGCTCCAGGTCGCCCTTCCAGTCACGCGCAACCGCGGCGGGAAGTCCGAAGATCAGGTCGACGGACAGGCTGGCGATCCCGGCACTGCGAGCCGCCTTCACGGCACCGCCGGCGTCCCCTGGCGAATGCATGCGGCCCATCCAGCGCAACGCCGCCGGGCTGAAGCTCTGTACTCCGAAGGACACGCGATTGACTCCCCCGCCGGCCCACCGCCGCGCGACCCGTCCGGTGAAGGATTCGGGGTTGGCTTCGACGGTCCATTCGAAACCGGGGGCCTGCGTGCGCTCCCTTCCGAACACGGCGGCCAGCCCGGCCACGTGCCGCGGATCCAGCACGGACGGCGTGCCACCGCCCACGTAGAGGGTCTCAAGTGATCGTGCCACCCGCACGTGGCCGGTTCCCTGGGCCCACTCCAGCTCGGTCCGGATCGCGGCCAGCCACTCCGCGCTGTCCGGACGGCGGTTAACCTCCACCGCGAAGTCGCAGTAGCAGCAGCGCCGTGCACAGAACGGCGCGTGCACGTACACATTGCGGATCCCGGCAGGGGTCTTCACGCGGCCCCCTCGCGGACCATCATCGGCCGTCGGCCCGGCATCCGCATGACCCGCCCGTCGCGCGTGGTCGTCACGTAGCCCCGGATCTCCAGGATCGTCAGCGAGGTCCCGATCTCGTCCGCCGGGCCCCCGGCCGCCGCCGCGACCTGCTCCACCGTTACGGGAGCGGCGGGGACCGCGGCGAGGAGATCCCGCAGCTCGGGCTCCGGGGGAACTGCCCGTACGGTGAGGGAATCCGCCCCGAGGTCCGTATTCGTAACGATGGCGGCGCCCTGCTCGATCAGGCGGTTCGTTCCCTCGCTGGTGGCGCGGTCGATCGGACCCGGCACGGCGTGAATGTCACGTCCCAGTTCCAGGGCGTGATCGGCTGTGATGAGCGCTCCGCTGCGCCGCGCCGCCTCCACGATCACGACATCGCTCGCGAGCGCGGCGATGATCCGGTTGCGCCGGGGGAAGTGACCCGGCTCGGCGCGCGTCCCGGGGTTGAACTCCGAGACCACCACACCATGCTTCAGGATCTCCCGGTAGAGCCCGGTGTTGCTCGCCGGCGACGGGACATCCACTCCCGACCCGAGCACTGCCGCCGTGGCCCCCGGCAGCGCCCCCCGGTGCGCCTCGGCGTCGATCCCCATCGCCATCCCGGACACCACGCAGCGGCCCCGCCCGGCCAGCCGGGCTCCCAGTCCGCGGGCCACCCGCCGCCCGTAGGAGGTGGCGCGGCGGGACCCCACCACGGCGACGCAGGGCCCGTGAAGCAGCTCCGTCTTCCCAAGGGTGAAGAGCACCGCGGGCGGTTGATCCAGGTTGCAGAGCCGCTCGGGGTACCCGTCGCCCTTGTAGACCAGCACTCCGATGCCCGCCTCCCTGCACCGACGCAGCAGAGAACGTGCCCGCCGGGCGGGCGCCGCCCCACGGCGGGCCTCCTCGGTCGGCCGGTCCGTCTGCTTCACGAACTCGTCGGCGTCACCCACCAGCGCCTTGCGCGGCGAGCCGAAGCCGTCCACCAGGTCCTTGAAGCGCTTGGGGCCGACTCCCGGGACACTGTACAGGGTCAGTGCATCGATCACGGGTCCTCCCGGTCCGGAGACTCCGCCGCGGCCGGTGACGCGGCGAGCTGGCGCCAGCACCCCTCCAGCAGCTCGGCAACGCCTTCCCCGGCAACGGCGCTGACCCTGTACATGCCCCACGCGCCGGGAGCCTCCACCGCGGGCGGTTCGTCGCCGGGGGCGTGGAGGTCCATCTTGGAGAACGCCACCGCGTAGGGAAGATCGGCGAGCCCGGGGGCGTGCAGGGCCGCGTACCGCCCCAGCTCGTCGAGCAGTCCGGCCAGCGTTTCCGCGGGATCCGGCCCGTCCACGGGCAGCAGGATCACCAGCGCGCGGGTGCGTTCGATGTGGCGGAGGAAGCGGTGGCCCAGCCCCTTGCCCTCATGCGCCCCCTCGATGATCCCGGGGATGTCGGCGACGACGAAGGAGCGAAACCCCGGCAGCTCGACGACTCCCAGGTTGGGCGTGAGGGTCGTGAAGGGGTAGTCGGCAATCTTCGGCCGCGCGTGGCTGACGCGGGCGAGCAGGGTGGACTTGCCGGCGTTGGGCTCGCCGACCAGGCCGACGTCGGCGAGGAGCTTGAGTTCGAGACGGACCCTCCTCTCCTCCCCCTCGCCGCCCGGCTCCCAACGGCGGGGCGCCTGCCGCGTGGGCGAGGTGAAGCGCGCGTTCCCGCGTCCGCCCCGCCCGCCGAGCGCGATGACCACGGCCTCGTCCGCCTCCAGCAGCTCGCCGAGCACCTCCCCGCTGCCGTCGTCGACGGCGATCGTGCCGCACGGCACACGCAAATCGAGGTCGTGCCCGCTTCTTCCCGTCCGGTTGGACCCCTGGCCGTGCATCCCGCGCTCCGCACGGTAGTGCCGCTTGTAGCGGTAGTCGCTCAGGGTGGTGAGCCCGGGGTCGGCCACCAGACGCACGTCGCCACCCCTGCCCCCGTCGCCACCCGCGGGCCCTCCGCGCGGGACCCCCTTCTCGCGCCGGAACGCCTCGGCGCCCGAGCCGCCGCGGCCGCCGCGCACCTCGATCGTCACCGAGTCCAGGAACATGACCCACCCTTTCCGTCCGTCTTGCGGGCGCTCACGGGTCCACGGCCAGGCGACCCACCACATCTCCCACGGTGTTGGTGAGCGGCGGCTCCGCGTGCTCGGCCAGCGCCTGGGTAGAGCCCGGCGAAAGGATGCCGGCCCGGGCCAGCACGGCCAGCAGCGCCGGAGCGGCTGCCCGTCGGGCCCCGTCCTCCACCTTGACGGCGACGCCGAGCCCGCGCTCCCGGTCGGCGGCCGCGTACACTCCCTCCGCCCCCGTCTTGGCGAATACGCGCCCCCCTTCCACTTCCACGAGCCGGGTACAGAGCCGGCCGGTTCCCGCCACCATGAACGGGTGCGAGACCATGGCGGCGATCACGCGGGCGGGCGCCCCACCCTCCTCCTCCGCCACCACCAGCCGCGCCATCGCCCCGGCGAGATCCCGGAGCGGAATCGCGAAGGTGGGCACGCCGCAGCCGTCCACGGCCGACGGAATTGCGCTGGGATCGCACCGCGCCCAACGCGCGAGCTCGCGCCGCATTCGCAGCTGGACCGGGTGCGCCGGGTGCTCGTAGCCCTCCAGGGGCCAGGAGCGGAAGGCGGACAGCGCCAGCATCCCCGCGTGTTTTCCCGAGCAGTTGCTCATGATCGAAGTGAGGGGCGCGCCCGCGGCTGCGAGTTCCCGCTCGCGTTCGCGCCGCAGTGGTGGATGGGGACCGCAGACGAGCAGCGCCTCCTCCACGGCGGCCTTCGCCAGCATCGACCGCGCTGTCGCCAGGTGCGCCTCCTCCGAGTTGTGTGAACCGCAGCATAGCGCGATCTCCTCTTCGGAAAACCCGAAATGGTCCGCAGCCCCGTCCGCCACCAGCGGCAGGGTCTGAAACGGCTTCGCCGCCGACCGCAGCACCGTGGGGCGTCCTGCGTCTCCCCAGCTGCCGACAATGCGCCCCGCGGCGTCCACGACCACCCCATGTACCCGGTGGGTCGACTCGCGTAGCGCCCCCCTGCCGGCAGAGACCGTCAGAGGCTGGCCTCCCGGTCTCATGGGAGGAGGCACCCGGCGACGCTCAACATTGGCGGCAGCCGGGGGGCGTTGCCATGGTGCGATGGGCGCCGGTCCCGGAGAGGCGGTCATCGCGGTCCATCGCTGCCGCCTGTCCTCCCTTTCTCAGCGCGAGCCATCCCCCCCGGTGGAGCCGCCGTCCACCGGCGCGGTCGCCGCCAGCGGAGAGCCCGCCAGCGCGAAGAGTTCGGCCTGAGTCTCTGCCGCGAGCAACAGCTCCACCGCCCGGCCGAGCTGGACGTCGGCCGCGCGGGTACGCCTGAAACGTCCCAGGTCGTCCCACGCGAGCAGCGCGATCTCGCTGCCCAGGAGGCGGGCCAGGGTGCCGCGCGCGCGCATGAATGTCTCGAAGGGTACTTCGGCGCCGCGTTCCTCCAGCGTGGCGTGAAAGCTCTCGAGGTCCGCGTCGGTGATCGCGAAGCGGGTTTCAGGTCCGGATGCTCGGCGACGTAGCGGACCGCCCAGTTCTGCACGGCCGCGGAGAAACCGTTGGCGAAGGCGATGATCTCGTCCACGGCAGTCCGTTCGACCAGGGGCAGGGTGTCCTGCAACGTCCAGAGGTCGGGAACGATGCCGCCCCCGCCTTGGAGCGCACGTCCCCCGGCGGAGGTGAAGCGAGGCTTGTCGCCCTGGTCGGGCCGGTCCGCCGGATTCCCCTCCACCGTGATCGGACCGTCACCGATGGATTCGGATCGAGCGCTTCGATCGCGCTCGATGGAACGCCCGGCCGGTGTGTACCAGCGCGCGGTCGTGAGCCACAACACATTCCCGCCCGGAAGCTCGAACAGCGACTGGACGGACCCCTTGCCGTACGTCGTGGCGCCGATCAGCAGGGCGCGATCGTGATCCTGCAGAGCCCCCGCCACGATCTCCGCCGCCGACGCGCTGCTCCTCTCGACCAGAACGACGACCGGCAGCTGCGGATAGGCCTGCTCCCGCGTGGCCGCGAATCCCTCCGGTTCCGCCGACCGGCTGCGGATCTCCACGATCTCGCTACCCCGGTCGAGGAAGAGGTCGGCCAGTCCCACCCCTTCGGCAAGAAGACCACCCCGGTTGCCGCGCAAGTCCAGGATGAGCGACGTCATTCCCTCTGCCGCAAGGGAATCGACGGCGGCACGCACCTCCTGTGTGGTGGTGCGGTTGAAGTTGAGGAGCGGCACGTACCCGATCCCACCCTCGAGCATGGCGGCAAAGGGAACCGACGGCAACCGGATCGCGGCACGCTCCACATCGAAGTCTATGACGCGCTCGACACCCGGCCTCCTTATCCCGATCCGCACGCTCGTCCCCGGTTCGCCCCGCATCAGCCCCACGGCCTGGTCGGACACCAATCCCTCCACCGACTGCCCATCCACCTCGACGATCCGGTCACCGGACCTGATCCCGGCCCTCGCGGCGGGCGTCGCCGGTATCGGGGCTGAAACCGTGATGAACCCATCCCGGTCGACGACTTCGAGGCCGACGCCCTGGTAGTCGCCCTGGGTGCGGATCCGCACCTCTTCCCACCGGCTGGCGGGCACGAATCGCGAGTTGGGATCTTCGAGCCGGTCGACCAGACCGTTGATTGCCATCTCGTAGAGACTGTCGATGTCCACTTCCTCGACGAAGTCGTTCTCGATGTGGCGCCTGACCTCGTCGAGGACGCGCGCGTGGATGTAGATGTTCCCGCCCGAGCCCACATCGCTCTGCAGGAACCATCCGCCGCAAATGACCGCGACGATGAAGACCAGCCCCGGCAGCCGTGCCGGCTTCGCCCTGTTCATCGGGTCATTGGCCTCCTTCGCCTTGCCCCCGCACATATGACTACCCCCCACAACTGCCGGAAGCCTCCGGAAACCTCGAAACGACTTCGCGGCGGATCCGGCCCTCGACCTCGTCGGGACTGCCGCGCCCGGACACGAGTACGGCGTTCGCATGCGTCGCCGCCAATTCAACATACCCCTCCCGGACCCGCTGGTGGAAGTTGGCGCCCGCCGACTCGAAGCGGTCGCCACCCTTCCCCTGCCGACGCTGGCGGGCCATGCCCTCCGTGACCGGCAAGTCGAGCACGATATACAGATCGGGCACCAGCCCCGAGGTCGCGTAGGCGTTCAGGGGAACGATGGGCTCGACCCCGATGCCGCGGCCGTACCCCTGGTAGGCGAGGGTGCTCATGTCGAAGCGGTCGGAGACCACCCAGCTGCCACCGGCCAGCGCGGGCTCCACGACGCTCCGGACGAAGGCCGACCGGGCGGCCAGAATCAGGAGTAGCTCGGTCTCCCGCGGCACCGCGAGATCGTTGTCGTGCAGGACCAGTTGGCGTATTCGCTCCCCCACCCGGGTTCCGCCCGGCTCGCGCGCCCCGACAACCTCCAGGCCCGCCGCGCGCAGGAAGGCGCGGAGCCGCCCGGCCTGGGTGGTCTTTCCGGTCCCCTCGGCCCCCTCGACGGCGATGAAGCGCCCGTGCGGCACCTGGTCAGTCGTCCTCTCAGGAGGTCAGGATGATCGGAGAGGCGGAACCGGCGCGCATCCCCTCCTGAATGGCCGCGTCCGCCCGATGCATGATTCGGTCGAAGTTCGCCTGCGCCGCGACCAGGCTCTGGTACGCCGACAGCGCCTGCAGTTCCCCCAGTGCGGACTCGTACTCCTCCATGTCGCCGGGGGCGGGCTGCTCGCCCCGCTGCAACGCCGTCTGCAACGACTCCTCGATCTTGACCAGACGGTTCCGCAGCCGGGTCATATCGCGGTCATCGTCCGCACTCTCCTTTGCCCTGGCCAGCGTCCGGTATTCGGGGGTCCCGCCGAGGGCGCGCCCGAGCGATTCTGCCAATTCCTCGATCCTGGACATCTCGTCAACCTCCTTCAGCTCGTGCAAAAACATAGCGGGGCCGCCGGCCGAGGTCCTCATGCACGGTCACCTCGCCGAGGCCCGCACTTCCGCGCATCAGCCCCGCGACCGCCTCCGTCTGGGAACTCCCTACTTCGAGGCCCGCCCAGCCTCCGGGGCGAAGGATCCCGCCCAGCCCGGCCACCAGGCTGCGAATCAGGCCGAGTCCCGCGTCCGGCGCCACCATGGCGGTCCGCGGCTCCCAATCCCTCACCTCCGGCTCGGCGCTCCGCCACTCCTCTTCGCCGAGGTAGGGCGGATTGGAGAGGACCAGGTCGAAGGTCCGCCCGGCCACGGGTTCCAGCAGGGCCCCGGCGCGGAAGCCGATTTCCCCGTGTCCGCACCGCCGCGCGTTGCGCCGGGCGATTCGAAGCGCGTCAGCCGATATGTCCGTGGCGACGATCGTGCGGGCGATCCCCTCGTCGGCCAGCGAGATGGCGATGCAGCCCGAACCCGTCCCCACGTCGAGGGCGGACTCGAAGACCCGGTCCGGGCCCGCGACGCTGCCGAGCACGTCGAGGAGGTATTCGGTCTCCGGGCGGGGGATGGCGACCTCCGGACCGACCTCCAGCTCCAGGTTCCGGAAAGGCGCCGACCCCAGCACGTACTGAAGCGGCTCGCGGGCGCCGCGGCGCCGCAGCAGCGTCTTGTAGCGCGCCAGCTCGCTGCCCGTGAGCGGCCGGTCGAAGTGAAGGTAGAGGTGGAGCCGGTCCATCCCCAGGACGTGGGCAAGCAGGTATTCGGCGTTGAGACGGCTGTTTTCGACTCCGCGGTCCTCCAGGTAGCGGCCGCTGATGCGGATGACGTCGAGCACCCTCCACATGCGCGGGGGCGCCGCGGGGCGCGTGCTCAACCGGCCGGCTCTCCCGCGAGCCGCTCTTCGTCGTGCGCCAGCCGCAGTGCCGCTACGAGCTCGTCGAGGTCGCCGTCCAGGATGTCGCCGAGGCGGTAGAGGCTGAGGCCGATGCGGTGATCGGTGACCCGGTTCTGGGGGAAATTGTAGGTGCGGATCTTCGCCGAGCGGTCGCCGGAGCCGATCTGCGATCTTCGCTCGGCTGCGCGCTCCGCCTCGCGGGCGGCGATCTTGCGGTCCAGGAGCCGTGAGCGCAGCACCTTCATCGCCTTGGCCTTGTTCTTGTGCTGGGACTTCTCGTCCTGGCAGGTGACCACCAGCTCCGTGGGCAGGTGGGTGATGCGCACCGCGGAATCGGTCGTGTTGACCGACTGTCCGCCGGGCCCGGACGACCGGAAGACATCGATGCGCAGCTCCGCCGGGTCGATCTCGATGTCCACCTCGCCGGCCTCCGGGAGGACCGCCACCGACGCCGCGGAGGTGTGAATGCGGCCCTGGCTCTCGGTCTCGGGGACCCGCTGGACGCGGTGCACCCCCGACTCGTAGCGGAGGCGTCCGTACGCGCCGCGACCCCGCACGGTGAAGACCGCCTCCCTGATCGCCCCGGGGATCCCCTCCGAGAGGCCGATCAGCTCCACCGTCCATCCGCGCCGCTCGGCGAGCCTGCGGTACATGCGCATCAGGTCCGCGCCGAAGAGGCCGGCCTCGTCGCCGCCCGTCCCCGCGCGGATCTCCACCACGGCGGGCCGGTCCTCCATCGGATCCGGCGGAACGAGTGCTGCACGGAGCCGCGCGGCGGCCTCCTCGAGGCGGCTCTCCAGCGCGGCGATCTCCTCCCCGGCGAGCGCGCGCATCTCGGGGTCTCCGGAGTCGGCGTACAGCTCCCTGGCCCCGGCCATCTCGGCTTCGAGCGCGGCGAGGGCCCTGCCGGCCCCGACCGCCGTGGCCAGCGCGGCCCGCTCCTGCCCGAGTTGGCGCAGCCGGGCCGGGTCACGAACCACCTCGGGATCCGCAAGCTCGCGCTCGATGGCGTGGAAGCGCTCTTCCCTGGTGGCGAAGAGTTTCTCGAGGCGGGGCTCGATCGGGAGTCTCCTTGGGGAGGGGTGACAAACGCGAAATATGTCAGAGGGCCGAGCGGGGTTCAACGGAACCGCCCGGACGCGGCCTGATGCGTTCGACCAGCAGGCTCGCCGCGAAGACAAGCAGGCACACCGGACCGAGGAGGTCTCCGGTCAGGGTGAAGAGGGTGGCCCGCCCGCGGCGCCTTGCCTCCAGCACCGCCACGCCGGCGGCGCCGGGCTCCAGCGCGTAGGGCGCCGAAGCGCCGGTCGGAGGCACTGCGAAGGTGTAGCCGGTCGCGGCGATCTGCAGTAGCGAAATCCGGTTCTCGATCGCGCGCAGCCGACCGTGGGTGGCGTGCTGCCAGTAGGCCCAGGTGACCCTGAACTCACGCGCCGGGTCGAGCCAGTCGTCGTTGGAGAGGACAGCCAGCCACTCCGCCCCTTCCCGGGCGAGGACGCGGGCGGTGCCAGCGAAGGCCGAATCGTAGCAGACCATGACTCCGACCCGACGGTTGCCGGAGACGAGGGGCCGTGTGTCCCGTCCCGCTGCATAGCCCGCACGGCCGAAGCCGGACGCGGCAACGCGCCACCAGCCCCACCCTTCCAGCCCGGGGACGAGGCGGACCTTGCGGTAGGCGGACGACAGGGCTGCGCCCGGCGCCTGCAGGAAGGCCGCGTTGTACCAGACGGTGTCGCCAGCCGCCAACTCCGCGTCCATCGCGCCGACGAGCACCGGAGTGCCGAGGGTCCCGGCGAAGGAGGCGAGTGCCGCTCCGGTGGGGGTGGGCTCCGGGCCACTGAGAGCCGGGCCGGCGGGCTCCACATCGGCGGGCTCCACATCGGTGGGCTCCACATCGGCGGGCTGCACATCGGCGGGCTGCACATCGGCGGGCTGCACATCGGCGGGCTGCACATCGGCGGGCTCCGGGCCGCCGCGTTCCTCCCCCGCCGGCTCCCGCGGAGTCGCCGCCAGAAACCGTTCCGGAAAGGCGGCGAAGTCGAGGGTTCCGGCGGCCGCCGCGCGCAGCGGCTCCAGCCAGTCCCCGAGTTCGCCACTCTCGCGCCCCGGCTGAACCGCCGCCACCCGCCACGCGGCCTCACCGGGAGCGAGCGTGGCCTGGCGCACCGGGCCCGCCACCGCGGGGAACACCGCCAGAGCGAGTGCCGCTGCCGTGCGCCTGGTGAGGTGCGGGAGAGGGCTCGCCCCCGCCGCCCCCCGCCCCCCGGCGCGGCCGGCCACCCACGTCGCGCAGGCGACACCTGCCCAACCCCCCACCGCCACCGTCCAGAACGTCAGGAACCGGGCGCCCAGGAGCTCGCTCCCCGCCGCCAGCGCCGGCGTCCACCCGAGCGACATCCCGGCGCTCAGCCACGCGTACGAGAAGCCCGGGACGTGTGCCGCCACCCATTCCGATCCGGTCCAGCACGCCCCCAGCGCGAGGGGGAGCGGCCAGCGCCACCGGCGGCGCAGCGCGACCGCCCCCTCGCATGCCGCGCCCCCGAGCATCCCGATGAGACCCACCACGACCAGGTAGGAGGGAATCGCCAGCGCCGTGCGCCAGGTGAGCGCCGGGATCATCCAGTAGAGCCCCATGCCGTGCCCGATGGCCGCGGCCGTGAAGCCCAGCGCGAACGGCGCGGGAGTGCAGGCCGTGCGGGGGCGGGCCCCGGTACCGGTGGTCGCGCGGACCGGGGCCGGGGGTGCGCCTCCGGCCACCAGGGCGGCACCGAGCGGTGCGAAGGCCAGGAAGGGGAGCAGCGCGCCCCCGTACGGCGAGAAGGTCGCGCCGACCGCGACCCCCGATGCGGACCCCAGGAGCAACCCGCGCGGGACGCGTACGCTGTTCACGGGTCGCGCCGTGGTCCGGCGCGGCCGCATCGCCGACTGAACGAAGCGGGGGCTTGTCCCAAGGGCCCCGCAACGAACACAGCCTCCGCGGCGAGGGCGGCGAGGTGCCGTACCGGCAAGGCCGCTACCCCACGCGGGTCTCGCGGCCCTCCCGGGCCGAATCGTACGCGGCCTCGACCAGACTCATCAGGGTGATCTGCTCGGACGGGGGTGCGGCCGCGGCGGTTCCGGCGACAACCCGCACGAACTTGTCCAGCAGGCGCCGGTATCCGTTGGTGAAGATGTCCTCGCCTCCGCGCGGGATCGGCTGCCGCGGGGTCACTTCCACGGTGCGCCCGCCCACCTGCTGGTAGATCGTGAGGGGCGTCAGCCGCGCTCCTCCCTCGGAGCCCACGACCCACAGCCCATGCCGGTCCGCCGGGGCGTGGAGGCGCCAGCTGGCCGCCATGGAGAGAACGACACCACCCTCGGTGACCACGTGGAGGTGTGCCTCCTCCTCCACGTCGAAGCCGTCACCGGGTGTGATCGCGGACACGCGCTCCACCGCTGGGTAGCCCAGCACCCACAGCGCCAGGTCGAGCGCCGGGACCCCGAGGTCCATGAGCGCGCCGCCGCCCGACTCCAGGGCGCGCCGCCGCCATCCCGTCCGCGGGCGGCGGACGGCGCGGTTGAGCCAGTCCACCCGCACCGCGCTGACCTCCCCCAGCGTCCCGTCGGCGATCGCGGAACGCAGCGCCCGAACATTGGGCTGGTACCGGTGCGACATCCCCAGCACCATCCCTCTGCCGGTTTCCTCGGCGACCCTCAACAGGTGGCGCACCCCCCCTGCCGACAGTGCCAGCGGACGCTCGATCAGCACGTGCTTCCCCGCCCTCATGCACTCGGTCGCCAGGTCCTCGTGGACGAAGCTGGGCGCGCAGATCACGACCCCGCCGATCTCCTTGTCGGCCACCAGCGCGTCGTCGTCGAGCACCCTGGGGATCCCGAAGCGCCCGGCGATCGTCTTCGCCTTCGCCCGGTCCAGGTCGGCCACCGCCGACAGCTCCACGTCCCCCCGCTCGGCGAGGATCGGAAGGTGCATGAGCTGGCCGATCACGCCGGTGCCCACCACTCCGATCCTGACCCTGCGGCCCCCGGCCTCACGCATCGACCAGCCTCCCGGTCAGGTCATAGTCGTCGGCATCGACGATCTCGACGTCCACGATGTCACCGGGTGCGATACCCTGCGCGCCCGTCAGGAAGGTCCGTCCGTCCACCTCCGGCGCCTGGCCCTGCGTGCGCCCCACCGCACCGCGGTCCGGCTGGTCCGGCGTCAGCTCGTCCACCAGGACCTTCGCCCGGGTCCCCACCCTCTGCAGGTTGGACTCGAGCGACAGGTCGCGCTGATGCTCCATCACCCTGTCGAGCCGCTCCGCCTTCACCTCCTCGGGCACCTGGTCCGGCATCGCAGCTGCTGCGGTACCCTCCTCGATGGAATAGGTGAAGGCTCCGACCCGGTCGAAACGTATTTCTTCAAGGAACTCCATCATGATGCGTACGTCCTCCTCCGTCTCGCCGGGGAAGCCCACGATCACGGTGGTGCGGAGCGTAAGATCGTCGATGCTGTCCCGCAGCCAGCGCACCCGCTGCCGCACCGTCGCCTGGCGCTCGGGACGGCGCATGCGCGCGAGCACCCGGTCGCTTCCGTGCTGCAGAGGCATGTCGAGATAGGGAATCAGACGCGGCTGGCTCGCGATCAGGTCGACGAGCGCCGGCGTGATCCCCGACGGGTACATGTAGAGCAGCCGGTACCAGTCCACCCCGGTTCCCTCCAGGAGTGCTTCCAGCAGGTCCTGAAGCAGCGGCGCCGCCGGATCCCGCCTGCGCAGGTCCCGGCCGTACCAGGTCGTGTCCTGCGACACCAGGTTGATCTCCCGGACCCCCTGCCGTCCCAGTGAGCGCGCCTCGGCGACCAGGCCGTCGAGGTCCGCGCTGCGGTGCAGGCCGCGCATGTGCGGGATCGCGCAGAAGGCGCAGCGGTGGTCGCACCCCTCGCTCACCTTGAGGAAGGATGTGTGGCGCGTCTCCGTGCTGAGGATGCGCAGCGGCCGCTCCATGTTCGGTACGAATTCGTCGCCGACGTAGCCACGGGCCCGCAGTTCCGGCACGAGGCGCCCCATCTCCGCGATCCCCAGGAACAGGTCCACCTCCGGAATCTCCCGCTCCATCTCCTCGCGGTAGCGCTGCACCATGCACCCGACCGCGGCCACCGCCCGCACCCGCCCCCGCGCCTTGAGGTCGCACGCCGCGAGGATCGTGTCGATCGACTGTTCCTTCGCGGCGTCGATGAAGCCGCAGGTGTTGACCACCACCACGTCGGCGCTCTCGACATCGCTGGTCACCCGCGCGCCGGCGGCCACGAGCGCCGCCATCATGTGCTCGGAGTCGACCGTGTTCTTGTCGCAACCGAGCGTCACGAGCCCGAGGCGCGGCCCCTCCGCCGGCCCGATCGCGAAGGACCGCGGATCGACGGCGCTGACGCCGGGATCGACCCCTGGCCGCACCGGACCGGAGCTGACCGGGAAGACCGGGAGGTCGCGGGTCCGGAGCCTCATCGGAGCAAGGAGGGGACGGAGGGCACACGCCCGCGCGCATCGGGGGAAGCGGCAGCTGCGGCCGGCCCGCGCGCGCCGCCGCCGGAGCCGCGCATCTCCATCACCCGCGCGCCCTCCGGGACCTCGAAGACGAAGAGCGCCGGGTCGGGCGTCGAGGACAGGTCGATGTTGCTCAGCGTGAGGGTGCGGATGTTCTCGCTCTGTTCGTGGATCTCGACGCGGCGTATCACATGGCTGCGCACATCCACCCAGAGCCGTGCGCGGCGATACGACGCCCCCTCGCGGGGTGTCAGGACCACCAAGCGGCAGTCCCGCCCGCCGACCGCCTCGATGCCGCCCTCCTCGGCGTCGTATTTCAGGCCGGGATCCTCCAGGAATTCACGGAGAAAGTCTTCGCGGCCGGGGGAACTCGCCGCCGGAAACTTGTTCACCTGCTTGTCGTCGAGGCTCGGATGGTACACCCAGACGTACTCGCCGTCCACGATCACCATGTCGCCGTCCGGGTCGGTGAAACGCATGGAAAAGAGGTTCGGGCGCTGCTGGCAGATCCGTCCCGCGCTTTCGATCGTCCGACGCATCAGGGGCTGCTCGAGCACCTGCTCGAAGTCCGCGCAGATGGCGCCCACCTCCCGGTACCGGCGGGCAGCCTCCTCCAGGGCCGGAACGGACTGCTGCGCCGTCACGGGGGGCTGCTCCACCCCCCAGACGAGGGCGCTCAACAGGACGGCCGGCAACCCGCGGACGACGCTCAAGCGGGGCATATCTCGTCCAGCCCGTCCAGGTCGACCAGCACTTCGCGGGGCTTCGAGCCGTCCGGGGGGCCCAGGACACCGGCGTCGTGGAGCTGGTCGACGATCCTGGCCGCGCGCCCGTACCCGATCCGCAGCCTGCGCTGGAGGAGGGAGGTCGAGCCCGATCCCTGCGTGATGCACGCCTCCGCGGCGCCTCGGAAGAGGTCGTCCCACTCGCCCGCGAAGGCCTCGTCGTCCCCCTCCCCGTCCCCATCCACGGCCTGCACCTCTTCGAGGATGTCGGGCTCGCCGGCCTTCACCCTGGCCTTGATCGCCTCGAGGGTGTCCGCCTCTTCCCGGAACCACTGCATCAGCTTCCCGGTCTCTTCGGTCGAGATGAAGGCGCCCTGCATGCGCACCGGCTCGCTTTGCCCGGGAGGGAGGAAAAGCATGTCGCCCTGTCCGAGAAGGGAATCCGCCCCGTTCTGATCGAGGATGGTCCGGGAATCGATCTTCGAGGCGACCCGAAACGCTATTCTGCATGGGAAGTTTGCCTTGATGAGTCCAGTTACGACATTAACGCTGGGACGCTGGGTCGCGACCAGAAGATGGATGCCGATCGCCCGGGCCTTCTGGGCCAGTTGAGCGAGCGGCCGCTCGACCTCGGCCTGCACCGTCATCATGAGGTCTGCCAACTCGTCCACGACCACCACGATCCACGGCAGCGGCCCGTCCGCATATTTCCAGCTCTCCGGGTCCTCCTCGGGCCCGGCCGGCACGGGGAGCTTGAGTTCGGCCCCCTGCGCCAGGCGCGCGTTGAACTCCTGGACGGACCGCACCCCGTTCGCGCTCAGGAGGGTGTAGCGGCGCTCCATCTCCATGCACGCCCACTTCAGCACGCTGGCGGCCTCCCTGGGGTCCGTGACGACCGGGTGGCGCAGGTGCGGCAGGTCGGCGTAGGCGGACAACTCCACCATCTTGGGGTCGATGAGAAGCATGCGCAGGCGTTCCGGGCCGTGCCGGTACACCAGGCTGGTGATGATGGTATTGAGACAAACCGACTTGCCGGACCCGGTCGCGCCGGCGATGAGCGCGTGCGGCATCCCGGCCAGATCGGCCACGCAGGGCCTCCCGGTGAGGTCTTTCCCCATCGCCAGGGGGAGGGTGCCGCGCGACTGCGTGAAGGCGCCGGTCTCGAGGATTTCGCGAAGGCGCACCATCTCGGGGTACGGATTCGGGATCTCCACGCCGACCGCGCCCTTGCCCGGAATGGGAGCCACGATGCGGACGCTCCTGGCCCTCATCGCGAGCGCCAGATCGGCCTCCAGGTTGGCGATCCGGTTGACCTTCACGCCGGCGGCGGGCACGACCTCGTACTGTGTAACGGCGGGGCCCGTCGTTCGCCCGGCGATCTCGCAATCGATGTTGAAGGTGCGCAGCGTGTTGAGCAGCACCCCCGCCAGCCTGTCCAGATCGCGCTCCATCCCGTAGCGGTTGGCGAGCTCCGGTGCCGTCAGGAGCTCGAGCGGCGGCAGGGGCAACGCGGGTGGGGGGAGCTCTTCCGGGAGCGGCACTTCTTCGGTCCCCGCATCGGACCCCTGCTGCACCAGGTCCGGGACGGGCGGCGCGCGACCCGCTTCCGGCACCGACTCGGCCCCGGGCGGGAGGAACAGGTCCTCGCCCGGCCCCGGCTCCGGCACCCCCGGCCCGCCCGCGGCGACGGCGGATCCCACCCCGTCCGCCGGCACGGCTTCCTTGCCCGCGCCGACCTCACTATCCGGCATGGGACGACCGGCCCACCACCGCCGCACCCCGGACACCGCTCCCCGCATCCCGCGCCCTGCCACCCGACCCGACGCCCGGGCCACCCCGGCCAGGGGCGGCAGCGGGTTGAACCGGAACGCCGCGATCGACGTGACGACGGTGGCTGCGGCCACCACCACCCACCAGCCCACCGCCCCAAGCCTCTCGGGCACGCCCAGCGCGCTTCCCAGGTACCCGGCGATCCGGGAATCGCCACCGGCGAGGAGCCCCGCGACCACAGGCAGGATCAGCAGCAGCGCCACCGACAGAATCCACAGACAGCGGCGCACCGCGGGGTGCCACCAACCCCCGATGGATCCAGCGGCGGCAAGCAGCCCGAGCGGCACAGCGCCACAACCCAGCCCGAGCCACGTCACCAGCAGGTCCTTCAGCCAGACTCCAACCTCCCCCACCGGATTGCCCGCGGGGAACACATCGGCTGCGGACCCGAGCCAGTGCAGCGGGAAGATGGCGGCGGCCACCAGGAAGGCGATGACCACAAGGAGCACCGCCCCGGTGGCGCGCGGATCGACGACCCGGTCGGCGGCCTTGCTCTTCTTCGGACGGCTCTTCGCCGCCGCGCCGCGCTTCCGGCCGGGCACACGCTTCCCCGAAACCCTGGATGCCTTGCGTCCCCGGAGCCTGGCCACGATCACGAACTCCTGTCCTGAAATGCCTCTACAAAGCTCGTGTCCACATCGCCGCCAAGGAATCCCTCGTCACGGGTGATTCTCGCCAGGTAGCCGATCGTGGTGGAGATTCCCTCGACCACGAACGACTCCAGCGCCTCCCGGCCCCTCACCACCGCTTCCCGCCGGCTGTTCCCCCATACGACCAGCTTCGCGATCAGCGAGTCGTAGAACGGGGGCACGCGGTAGCCGGAGTAGACATGGGTGTCCACGCGCACCCCGGGGCCCCCCGGCTGGTGGAAGGTGGTGATGAGCCCGGGCGACGGGGCGAAGTCCCGCGCGGGGTCCTCGGCGTTGATGCGAAACTCGATGGCGTGGCCGTGGTGGGCCTGCTCGCCGGGGGGGAAGGAGAGCGGCTCGCCGGCCGCGACGCGGATCTGCTCCTTGACGAGGTCGAGGCCGGTCGTGGCTTCCGTGACGGGGTGTTCGACCTGGATGCGTGTGTTCATTTCGATGAAGTAGAACTCACCCGACGCGTCGAGAAGGAACTCCACGGTCCCCGCGCCCACGTAGCCGATCGCCTCGGCCGCCCGCACCGCCGCTTCCCCCATCCTCCGCCGCAGCTCCGGCGTGAGCGCCGGCGACGGAGACTCCTCCACCAGCTTCTGATGGCGGCGCTGGATCGAGCAGTCGCGCTCGCCGAGGTGCAGCACCCGCCCGTGTACGTCACCGAAAACCTGGAATTCGACGTGGCGGGGCCGCTCCAGACACCGCTCCAGGTAGACGCCGTCGTCACCGAAGGCGGCCTCGGCCTCGGCCCGCGCCCCGGCGAAGTGGCGCGGGAAGGAGCCTTCGTACCCGGCGATGCGCATCCCCTTTCCCCCACCGCCCGCCGTGGCCTTGATCATGACGGGGTAACCGATCTCGGCGGCCAGCTTGAGCGCCTCGGCCTCGTCGCTCACCGTCCCGCCCGAGCCCGGGACGACAGGGACGCCCGCCGCGCGCATCGTCTCGCGCGCGACCGCCTTGTCGCCCATGGCGCGGATCTGGTCCGGCGTAGGCCCCACGAAGACCAGGTCGGAGCTGCGGCAGATCTCCGCGAACTCCGCGTTCTCCGCGAGGAAGCCGTATCCGGGGTGCACGGCCTCCGCGCCCGTGATCTCGGCTGCGGCGATGATCCGCGCCGCCTTCAGGTACGACTGGGCCGCGCGGGGCGGCCCGATGCAGACGGCCTCGTCGGCGGAGCGAACGTGCAGCGCCTCCTGGTCCGCCTCCGAGTAGACCGCGACCGTCGCGATGTCGAGTTCACGGCACGCCCGTACGATGCGCAGTGCGATCTCGCCCCGGTTCGCGATCAGGAGCTTCCTGAACATCGGTGCCGCCCCCGGGTCAGGCCGGGTCGACGCGGAAGAGAAGCTGTCCGTAGTCCACGGGTTCCGCGTTGTCGGCGCAGACCTCCACGATTCGGCCCGAAACCTCGCACTCCAGCTCGTTCATCAGCTTCATGGCCTCGATGACGCAAAGCACGTCGCCGGCCGCCACGGTGCCGCCCACCTCGACGTAGGGCGGGGCCTCCGGCGACGGCGCACGGTAGAAGGTTCCGACCATGGGAGAGGTGACGTCGACCAGGTCGGCGGAAGGCGATTCCGCAACGGCGGGCTCGGCAGCGGTCTCGGTCGGCGCGCCCACGTCCCCCGCAGCCTGCCCGGCGACCTGAGGGGCCGCCGCCGGGAGCGACGAGACCACCGGAGCGGCGACCCCGGCCCCACTGCCCTTCGGGGACTTCGCCAGCCGGATGCGGGTTCCTTCCCGGTCGATCTCCAGGCGGTCCAGAGAGGATTCGTCCAGGAGCCGCACCAGGGCTTCGAGAAACTCGAGGTCGATCATC
This sequence comes from Longimicrobiales bacterium, assembly GCA_965116645.1. Taxonomy (GTDB): domain Bacteria; phylum Gemmatimonadota; class Gemmatimonadetes; order Longimicrobiales; family Gaopeijiaceae; genus Bin94. The sequence continues at coordinate 2,232,041 of OZ220702.1, forward strand.
CGCTCACCCTTGTCAGATATTTGTCTTCACGCCGGTCGATCTTCAGCACGTCGCCGACCTCGACGAAGAGGGGCACCTGCACCACGGCCCCCGTCTCCAGGGTTGCCGGCTTGGTCGCGCCCTGGGCGGTGTCGCCCCTGAATCCCGGATCGGTGTCGGTCACGGCGAGTTCGACGAAGTCCGGGAGTTCCACGCTGAGCACGTTGCCGTCGTGGACGAGTCCGTGGCACTCCATGTTCTCCTTCAGGTACTTCAGCTGGCTCTTGCCGAGCATGTCCCCGCTGATGGGGATCATGTCCCAGGTCTCCTGGTCCATGAAGTGGTAAAGCTCCCCGTCGGTGTACGAGTAGCTTACCGGGCGGCGCTCCAGGCGCACGCTGTTGACGCGTTCACCGGCCCGGAATGTCCTGTCCACCACGGCGCCGGTAAGCACGTTCTTGAGTTTGGTGCGCACGAACGCACCGCCCTTTCCGGGCTTCACATGCTGGAAGTACGTGATCGTCCACAGCGTGGTGTCGATCTCGAGCACCATGCCGTTGCGAAAGTTTGCAGTCGTTGCCATGAAAGTCGGTTTTTCCGTCCTGTCGCTGGTTCTATCGGTTGCCTGGCGGGGATCCGCCCGGGTCCTGGTTGTGCTGCCGGATGAGGTGGCCCACGAGACAGCGAAACCCCGCAAGGTAGCTGTCCATCCCGAAGCCTGCGACCACTCCCACGGCTGCCGGCGTGAGGTAGGAGTAACGCCGGAAGCGCTCCCTGCTCGCCGGGTTGCTGAGGTGCACCTCGACGAAGGGCTTGCCGGCAGCCAGCAGACCGTCCAGCAACGCAACCGAGGTGTGGCCCAGGCCCGCCGGGTTGACCACCACACCGTCGATTCGCCCGCGCGCCTCCGCGAGAAAGTCGAGGATCGCGCCCTGGCTGTTCGACTGGAACGGCTCCACCACGGCACCGAGCTCGTCACCCAGGCCGGCCAGCGCGCGGTTCACGTCGTCCAGCGTCGCGGTGCCGTACACCTCCGGCTCCCGGACTCCGAGCAGATTCAGATTGGGGCCGTGAACGACGGCAATCCTCACGGGCGATCCTTTCGCGCGACTTGAAGCTTCCCGGTCTCACGGATCTCGCGGTGCCAGCGCGCGGACCCCACGGTGCCAGCCCGCGCCGCCGTGCCGGCCCGCGCACAAAGGTAGATTTCATGGCCCGAGGGTGTCAACGGAGCGAGTGCCATCCCCCGCTGGCCGCCGCCAACCGCAGACGCGCCGGTTCGCGGAAGCCTCCCGGGATTACGACCGGGAATGGCGAAGGGTATCCCGTCCACGGCCTTGAATCGTTAGCTTCCCTCTCCTTGCAAGGAGGTGAAGTCTGCCATGATGCAGCAACTAAGGAACAGCACGAAGTGGATCATGATCCTGGTCGCCGTGGCCTTCGTGGGGCTCATGGTCTTCGAATGGGGGATGGACATATCCGGCCGCTCGGCCGGGTCCCTGGGCGAGATCGGAACTGTGAACGGGACTCCCGTCATCTACGAGGACTACCAGGCCGCGTACCGCAACCTCTACGAGCAGACGGCGTCCTTTCAGGAGGACCCCATCACGAACGCCCAAAACTCCCAGATCGAAGACCAGGCCTGGGACGAAATCGTGAGGACAATCCTCATCGAGCAGGAGCTGGAGCGCCGCGGGATCGTCGTGACCGACGAAGAGATCCGCAGTGCAGCCCTCTTCAGCCCGCCGCCGGAACTAGTGCAGAACCCGGTCTTCCAGACCGACGGTCAGTTCGACCTCGCCAGGTACCAGGACTGGGTTGCCGGTGCGGATCGCAACACGCTGCTCGGGCTGGAGGCCATGTACCGGGAACTCATCCCCCGCGGCAAGCTCGCGCGCCAGGTGGGCACGGGCGTCCACGTGTCGGACAGCGAGCTGTGGGACCTCTACAGGCAGGAGCACGACAGTGCCAGCGTCAGCTTCGTCTCCTTCGAGCCGCTGACCCGCGTGGCCGACGACCAGATCGAGATCACCGCCAGGGAGATCTCCGACTACTACCGGGAGAACCGGGAATCCTTCTTCATGCCGGCCAGCGCGAGGGTCGTGTCGGCGTACCTGACCAAGGCTCCGACCCCGGCCGACACTGCCGCGGTGCTGGCCACTGCTGGAGAACTCCGGCAGTCGATCCTGGACGGGGAGGACTTTGCCGAGGTGGCGATGCGCGAATCGATCGGACCCGCGGCCGGCGGCGGCGGCGACCTGGGCGTGGTCTCCAAGGGGGCGATGGTACCCCGCCTCGACTCCGCCGTGTTCAGTGCGCGCACCGGCCGTGTGACGGAGCCGATCCTGACTTCGTTCGGCGTTCACCTTCTCGAGGTGTCCGAGCGGTGGAGCCAGGACTCCGCCCACGTGCACCAGATCGTGCTGGACATTGCGCGCACGGAAGACTCCGAGTTCGAGCTCTTCGATATGGCGGATTCGCTGGAGGTCCTCGGTGAATCCATGCCGCTGGCGGAAGCGGCCACGATCCTCGGCCTGGAAGCCGACACGTCGGACATCCTCGAGACCCGGCCGTTCGTCCCCGGGGCCGGCGACGTTGCCGAGGGTGGAGAGTGGATCTTCGACCCGTTGACGTCGCTGGGCGATGTGAGTCCGGTCTTCGAGAACAGGCTGGCGTTCTACTCCCTCGAACTGGTGTCGTCCGAGCCGGAACGCTACCAGACCGAAGCGGAGGCCGAGTCGGCGATCCGCGGGAATATCGGCGTCGAGAAGCGGATCGAGGCCGCGGGCGAGGAGGCGCGGGAGTTCGTGGTAGAGTTGCGAACAGGCCGCTCACTCCTGGAAGTCGCGGGGGAGTTCGCGCTGGATGTGCGTGACGCCGGCCCCTTCACCCGGAACCAGTTCGTCTTCGGCCTCGGCCGCAGCAACGCGGCGGTGGGTGCTGCGTTCGGGCTCGAGGTCGGAGAGATCTCGGATGTGGTCGTGGCGAACCAGAACGTCTTCGTGATCGAACGAACGGCTTCACATCCCGCCGACAGCCTGGCCTGGATGGCGCAGATCGACCTTCAGCGGCAGCAGGAACTCCTCATCACCCGTCAGACCAGGCTGAACCTCTGGATCGAGGCGCTGCGCAAGTCGGCCGACATCGTCGACCGGCGCGAGCAGGTATTGCGTCCCGCGGACGAGCAGGAGACGGCCGGGCTGCTTCGGTAGACCGGCGGGGCCGTTTCAGCCGGTCGTCAGCCGGCGGGGCGTACTCTCGTCCTGCGCTTCGGGTTCGCTGGGGAGCGGCGCTTCCTTGCGGGGCGCAGTGATTTCGTTGTCGACACGAACCGAGGATTCGACTTCGCGGATCGACGACTTGAACTCCCTGATTCCCTTGCCGAGAGAGGTCCCGATCTCGGGGAGCCGCTTCGCGCCGAAGAGAAGCAACACCACCAGCAGCACCAGGATCATCTCCATCGGGCCAAGATTGAATGGCATGTCGTATTCACCTCCGTGTGCCCGAGACCGCGGCGGGACTCTCCCCATGACCGCAGGCGCGCCCCGGTATGAAGGGACAAGCTAACGCAAACCGCCGCCGAGGCGAAAGGAGAGGCGCCGAAGTGCACCCGGGTGTTGCCCTCCACCCCGGGCCCGGTCGCAACGCGGGCGGACGCCGCGGCGGCGCCGGTCAGGCGGCCTACAACCAGGAGCGCAGGATCACGGCTACGATGACGATTCCGACCAGCGTCAGGACGTTGAGAACGAACGAGATCGGTCCCAGGGTGAAGGTCACCGCGACCAGGTCCACATAGAACGGGCCGATCATCGAAGACACCGAGCTGGTGAGGAAGGAGCGGGCCGCGCTCTCCGGAAGGAAGTGCTCGGCAAGCTTCGTGAGGAGCCCTCCAAGGAACATCCCCACCGCGAGCGCGACGAACCCTCGCGCGATTCCGCGTTTCTTGACTGGTTGCATTTTCCGACTACCTCGACCGATCCATCACGTGCAGCACGGCCTCTCGTAGGGCGTCGAGCGCCGGCCCCGGCGTCAGGCCGCGAGTCGCGGCGTTCGCCGCATTCGCGTACCCCATTGCCTTGTGGCGCGCGTACTGCAGTCCGCCGTTTCGTCTCACGAGTTCGATCACGTCCTCGATCTCCTCGTCCCCCGGTTCAACCAGCGTGAAGAGGTGCCGGACCTGGTCGACTTCCGACGCCGTCATTTCGCGCAGCGCGCCCACCAGAGGGAGCGTGACCTTTCTTCCCCGCAGATCGAGCCCCGCCGGCTTCCCCGTTACGCTCTCGGTCCCCTCGTAGTCGAGCATGTCGTCGGTGATCTGAAAGGCCATGCCCAGCGCATGTCCGTAGCGCCTGAGCGGCACCCGGTGGGACGGGCTGCCCGCGAGCGCGCCCAGTTCGCAGGCGGCCGACATGAGCGAGGCCGTCTTGGCGTCGATCAGCCGGAAGTACTCGGCTTCGGAATAGGTGACGTCGTCATAGGCGAGGAGTTGGCGCATCTCGCCCACGCTCATGCGGTTCGCCGCCGACGCCAGCACCCTCACGGCTTCGAGGTCGCCCAGACCGGCCAGCTCGGTGACGGCACGGCTGTACAGGTAGTCGCCCAGGATGATCGCGATCTGGTGCGACCACACCGAGTTGACCGTCGGCATGCCGCGGCGGAGCACCGAGTGGTCGACCGCGTCGTCGTGCACCAGGGTCGCGATGTGAACCAGTTCGACTACCGCGGCGAGCGTCAGCGCGGCGCGCGGCGACTCTCCTTCGATGTCGCTGGCCAGGAGAACCAGCGTGGGCCGAAACAGTTTCCCCGGCACCTTCATGAGGTAGTCGTTCACCTCGTTGACCATGGAGAAGTCGGCAACGGCAATGCGGCCGAGCTCTTCCATGACCCGCTCCAGACGGTCCTGGACCGGAGCCCTCACGGTGTGGAGACCGACCGGAGTCCTCTGTGCGGCTGTCGTCTGGTTCGTCATCGGCCATCTGCCGGCGCGGGGGGCAAACGCGCCACCCCGGGACCTTCCGCGATTCTTCTTCGCGGGATCTGGAGGAACGTCCACGCGGCGCGGGTACACCAACACTTGCGACCGCCGCGAAACAAGGAAGATAAGGTAGCGCCTGAGCGCCGCGAGAACACATTCAGCCGCCCCGGGCGGCGAGCCACGCGTCCACCCTGGGGCCGAGAAGACGCTCGTCCGACCAGTCGCGAACGCGCATCGTCCGCACGGACGTGGAAGACGCGAGCGCGTCGGGACCCATTCCGATGACCTCGGTCCCGCTCACCTGGCCGCCGAGCCGGGTCGCCGCCCGCTCGATCGCGGCGAACACCTCGACCGGATCGGTCCCGCCCGGGTCCTCGAGATTCATGGAGATCTGCGTGCGGCCCTGTCCGGGCAGGTGGAAGGCAAGCGCACGAAGCCCCGCAAAGCCGCCGCCGGTCTCGCGAATGCCCGCCGCGATGCGCCTGGCCGCCGCGAACGCGATGCCCTCGACATCGACGTTCCAGGCAAGCAGGATCTTGCGCGCTCCCACGCACACCGCTCCCGCCGACGGGTGCGCGAAACGGTGCACGGTGGGGCAGTCCGCCTCCCGGCCGGGAATATCGGCCTCGCCGCAGCCGCCGCGTCCCTCCCGCAGAGCCTCGAAGCCGCCCCGGCGCACGCTGGCCAGGGTGCGCCGGGGCGGCTTCGAGGCCTGGGCGTAGAAGTACACCGGGAGGCCCAGGGACGCGATCCGCGCGCCGGCCCGGCGCGCGGATCGCACGGCATCGTCCATGCCCATCCCGCGGAGCGGCACGAAGGGCAGGACATCCAGGGCGCCGATCCGGGGATGCACGCCGCGGTGCCCACGCAGATCGATGTGCTCCATTGCCAGCCGCGCCGCGGCCACCGCCCCATCCTCCACCGGGCCGGGTTCCCCGATGACCGTGACCACGGACCGATGGTGGTCCGGGTCCATCGTCGCATGAAGAACGTCGCAGCCGGCGCTCAGGAACGCGTCGCGGACGGCTGCCACGAAGTCCGGATCCCGTCCTTCACTGAAGTTGGGGACGGTCTCCAGAACCGGGATCATGCCGGGCGGCCGTCCCCGCGGAGGGGGTCGCGGATCACCGGCCCGTCCCCCGCACGGGGCTCAGGCTCGGGTTGCCCGCCTGCGTCTGGTATGCCCAGTCGAACACGACCAGCTCCCTGCCATCCTGATCGAATCCCATGATGCTCGGACGGATCGATCCAAATCGGATTTCGCCGTCGTCGCCGGACACCCGGAACATGTATGTGTATCCGGCGAGGAGAGTCGCCCGGCTCGACGAATACCCGGTTCTCGGCGCCTCCTCCCACGATTCGCAGTCCGCGTCGGCGGCGGGCCCGCACTTCAGGCTCGTGGTCCAGCGGGCTTCCGGGTAGACCCGCACCCCGGAGCCGGGCACCACCCAGGTAGCGTCCCGGCCGGACTCGATCCGGAAGTGCCGGTCGCGCCGGTCACCGTGCACAATCGCTTCGAGGTCGTCGGCATCCTGGAAGCGGAATCCCGATCTCTCCGGCAGGTCGCGATGCGCATAGATCACCTCTCCCGTGTAGTCCGGCCTCGGAGTGCAGGTCACCACTTCGCTGGGGTCGCTCTCGTGTCCCTGGTCATCCACCGAGGTCACGTAGTAGATGTAGCTCAGGCCGTTCTCGGCCACGAGGTCGATGAAGCCGGGCGAATCCGTCTCTCCCAGGAACAGGTCGCCGTCGGTGTCCACCAGATAGACGCGGTATGCCGCGAAGTCCGGCTCGCGCGCCGCCGAGTTGTCCCAGTGTATGTAGGCGGAGTTGTCCAGCGCCACGGACGTCACACCCTCCGGAACCGCGGGCGGTATCGGGTCCGGGACGTACACCTCGACCGAGTACGCGCTCGCCGTCTCCAGCCCCGTCTCCTCGTCGTACGCGGAGACGTAGTACTCGTAGGTGACCCGCGGCAAGACGTTCAAGTCCCGGTAAACGCAGTAGCCGTCAATGCAGCTGGTCACCTCGGCGATGAAAAAGTACTCGGAATCACTGGCCCTCTTCCCGTAGACCAGAAACGTCTCTCCGTTCCAGCCGGCACCGGTACTCCAATGGATGTCGACCGCTTCGCCGTAGTAGTAGGCGTCAAGGTCCCTCGGAGCGGCGGGTTCGTCCACCACCACCAGCAACTCGCTGTCGCACCCGGCAAGAGCCAGGGTAGCCACAACCACCACCATCAAGCGTCTGATACCGTATCGCATTCTGATTCCCCCGGTTCCGGTTGTTTCCCGTGCTGGCCGCGGCAGAACACGGCCGTGCCATCCCTGGAACCCCACGGATGCACGAGGCGTACCAGAACCCCATACCGTTGCGGTACCGATACTTATCGCCTGGCAAGCGATCACGCGATGTCCCACCCGGGGGACGTGCCGGGAGCCTCCCGGTGCCACCCCCGGCGTCCGGCGCGGGCGGTCCGAAGTGCCAGGCCGATGCCCTGCGCAAGTACCGGATGGGCGCTCTCGCGCCGGGCCTGCCGCAGGTCCGCCGTCAGCGCCGCTGACGATCCAGCGCGGTCCGCTGCTCGTAGTCGAAGTGCAGGTCGCGGTTGTCCGACAGGGCCACTTCGAAGACGAAACTCCAGTTGCCGGTGGGTGTCTGCCGGAAGGAGAAGGTGGCGTCCCAGCGGTGCAGGTCACGCTCGAGGCTGATGGTGTGGTCGTTGAATACCCCGGCCTGGACATCGTAGGAGCTGCGCCAGCGCATCGACCACTTTTCCGATGGGTCGAAGGCGAGCGAGGTCTGCAGCATCTGGCTGCCGCCGAAGTCCACGCCCCGGGTGCGAGCGAGCGAGTATGAAATGGAGGCGTTCCAGTTCCCCGCGCCGCCCCGGCGGCGGCTCTGCTGCCTTCCCCCGTCGGCGCGCCCACGCCCGGGGACGACGGTGGCCTCACCCATGTCCTCGGTTTCGAAGCCGGTCGGATCCGCGAACGGGTCCTCCTCCGATGCGTAGGGATCGTCTTCCGAGCCGAAGACGTCGACTTCCGGTTCCTCCGCCTGCTGCCCCTCCCCCGTCTCCTCCGCGGCTCCAGCCTCCCCGGCCCCGGCCTCTCCACCGGCCTCCGCCGAATCCGGGGCCTCCGCCCGGCGTCCGCGTCCCAGCCCGCCCAGCCAGGTGACCAGACCCGACCGGTTGTTCAGGCTGAAGGACAGGTTCATGCTCGAAACAAACGGCGAGAACTTGCGCTGCCCCCCCGTCGATGTAACCTCCGAATCGTCGAATACGTCGGTATCGAACGACACGCTCAGACCCCTGACTAGGTCCGAACTCAACTGGTTCTGGATCTTCAGGTTGTCGGCGAAGCCCCGCGTGTAGTGGCCCAGTTCGCTGGCCTGCTCGAAGTCGTAGGTCAGGGCGCTCGTGCGCCACGCCAGCACCATGATCTTGCGCGACTGCGGCAGACGGCGCGGCCCGCCATCGCGGCTCTCCGACTCCCGCGCGGCCTCCGCCGAGTCCGCGCGGGGATCCCCCACCCGCGCTTCGATGGTCTGGTTCAGCCCGATCCTCACCTCGTTGCGGGGCTGTGCGCCGCGCGGTCCGAAGAGTGCCGCCTGAATGTCGGTCGGGTCGCTCCGGGGCGTGAACGCGTAGTCGAAGGTGGGTGATAACTTGTGGCGGACGTTCCCGCCCGCGTAGAACCCGTACACGTCCGACTTGAGCTGCGCCCCGAAGGCCACGCGGCTGGGAGCCCCGACGAAGCCGCTGCCAACCGAAAGCGTGTCCGACTTCACGGACCTTCCGGACAGCGACACATGGGGCGTGATGGTCGTGGATCCGATCAGATTCTGCTGGTAGTTGATGGTCGTGGACCAGGTCAGTTCGTCGGCGTTGAAGGCCTCGCCTTCCTGAGCCGCGTACGGAAGGAAGGCCGGGCGCTGCAGGTCCGCCACGCTTCCGATTCCGGCCATCGGGGTCTCCGCCTCCGGATCGAAGAAACCGGCCGGGATATCGTGGGTCGTGTTCCGGCGCAGGTTCACACTCTGGGAGATCGAAAGGGCCCCGGCAGACACACTTCCCGAAAATGCGCCCTGCCAGTTTTCGGTGTCGGCCAGTCCGAAGCTGAAACCGTTCTCGGCCAGGTTCTGGGCCGGAAGGTCGCGGATGGCCCGGGAGCCGCGCGCGGACGCGGAGACCGTCATGTTGTTGTAGAACCGGGCGCGGTTCGCCGGGGCCCGGAAGAGGGTGATCGTGGAGAGCGACAGGCTGACGGTGGGCAGCGTCATCTCCACCCGGTCATCCGACAGGAACTGCCGGCGGTTGCCGCCGAGCGAGAGCTGTCCCCAGTCGAAGCGCCGGTCGAAGCCCCCGTCCGAGTCGATCGACTGGGTGACTTCGCGCGGATCGAAGGAGTTCTGCCGCACGAAGGACGAACTCGATGCATAGCTCGCCCTCAGGCGCATGCGCGTGCGCTCGGAGAGCTCCCAGTTGTAGTTGGCGTTGAAGGCGAGTTCGGACCCGCCGTTCTCCCGCCAGAACTGCCGGAACTCGGCCCGCCCGGTCTGGAACATGCGCTGCCACCGATACTGGAGGGCGCCGTTGATCCCGGTGTAGTTGCCGCTCCACCAGTCGAGCCCCACCTGGGCGTCGGCGTAGTCGTTGATCGCCCAGTAGTAGCCGATATTGGAGACGCGCCGCGAATAGCTGTCCGAAGTGCGCACGATGTCGTTGACCGAGAACCGCACGGGCAGGAGCCCCGAGCGGCGTCCCTGCTCCGTGCTCTGGGCCATGAAGGGAAGCCAGAAGACGGGAACGTCGCCGAAGTGGAGGAACACGTTTCTGGCGATCAGCATGCCGCTGGGCGAGAGTTTGGCCCGGGTGGCGACAAAGTGATAGTGCGGCACGCTGTCAGGACAGCTCGTGAACATCAGCCCCCGGCCGTAGGAAAGGTCCTCACCCACCCACGGGAAGTCCCCGCGGACCTTCCAGTTCCCCGACAGGGCGCCCATTTCGGTACTCGCCCCCTCCGCCGTGCCGCGATCCTCGTTCAGGTCGAAGATCAGGCGGCCGGCCACGATCTCGTTCCCGTCCGCGGGCTGGTAGGTGGCTTCGTCGCCGACCGTCACCAGCCTGCCGATGTTGTCGTCGAAGATGAGCGCGGAGTCGGCGGTCAGTTCGCGCCCCTCCCTGATGAGCACCGCACCCGTGCTCTCGGTGGCGAGGAGTTCCCATATCCGCAGCCGGGGGTCGAAGCTCGCGCCGGCGCTGCGGTAGCGGGTGAGGCCGTAGCCGGGCAGATCGAGCAGGGCGATCAGCGTCGAGTCTTCGCTCTCGGCGGCCTCGTCGCGCTGGTCCGCGAGGGTGTCGGGGCGGAGGCCGGTGGAGTCGCCGACGCGCCGCTCCAGGCGCTCCAGGCGCTCCTGTATGACCCGACGCAGGGAGTCGCTTACCTCCTGGGCCGCGACGGGTTCGGGGACGGCCGGCAGCAGCACCGCCACGGCCAGCAGCGCTCCGCGGACGCACCGGCGAGCCGCCCAACCGAACCGGCTCGGTCCGGCGAGGCCGATCGCTCCAGGCGCGTCGCGGGATCTGTCCATTGGCGGCTACTCCTCATCCTCCGGTCCGGCCGGCGCGCTGCCGCCCGCGGGATCCCCGTGGTCGTACGGAGTCGGCTCCGGCGGCACGTCGCCGGGCTCGTCGGCAGGCTCCGAACCCTCCGGCGGCGGCGACGCCTGTTCGCCTTCACGCTCCCTGCGGAGCCGGCCACGCCAGACCAGGCCCGAAAGGAGGATGCTGAACTCGTACAGGACAATCATGGATCCAAGCAGCAGGATGGTGACTACGCTGAAGTCGCCGGGAGAAAAGAGGCATGCGATCAGGAGCAGGACCACAATCGCATAGCGCCGCTTGCTTCTGAGGAACGACGGACTCACCAGTCCGAGCACGCTCAGAACCAGGACGACGACCGGCAATTCGAAGACGACCCCGAAACCCAGCAGCACTTTGACGACGAAGCCCAGATAAAAGGATGCCGTATACGAGGCTTCGATCTGGTCCGCGAGGATCCCGCTGAAGAAGCGTATCGCGTAGGGAAGGGCGTAGTAGCCGACCACCACGCCCCCCGCGAACAGAACCAGTCCCATCCACAGCGCGGGCACGATGGCGCGCCGCTCATGCTTCTCCAGGGCCGGCGCGAGAAACACCCAGAGGTGATAGAAGACGATCGGGGAAGCGAACACGAATCCCAGGATCAGCGACATCTGCAGCAAGACGAAGAAGGTGTCGGGTGGCGAAAGGTTGATGAGCTTGAAGTCTTCCCCGAGGACCAGGTGGGCCGGCCTGATCAGCAGCGCGGCCACGTCGTAGTACAGGATCAGAAAGACCGCGACGCCTGTGCCGACAACAAGCGCCGCGAGGCTCTTGAGGATCCGCCAGCGCAGCTCCTCCAGGTGGTCCAGGAAGGGCATCTCGGCTTTGGGGTTGCTCCGCAATCGCGCGAGCAGGCCGTCACGCAGGCGATCCATCAGTCTCCTCCTCCGCTTCCGCCCTCCTCCAGGGCAAATTCGCGCTGGGCCCTCGCCCGGGCCTCACGCTGCTCTCTGACAATCAGTTCGTCCACGGCTTCCTGAAACTCGTCAATGCGCTGGAAGTTGCGGTACACGGAGGCATAGCGGATGTATGCGACGCGGTCCAGAGGCTTCAGCTCCTCCATCACGGCTTCGCCGATCACCGGCGACGGGATCTCGACGCCCGCGGACTGCGTGACGCGGTCCTCGACCCGGTCGACCAGGGCTTCGATCTCGGCCGGCGAAACCGGCCGCTTGGTGCAGGCGGCTGCGATTCCCGCGCGCACCTTGTCCCGGCTGAACACCTCCGCGCTGCCGTCCCGCTTGGCCACCTGCAGGGGGCGCTTCTCGATGTGCTCGTAGGTGGTGAAGCGCTCGCCGCACCCCAGGCATTCGCGCCGCCTGCGCACCGCACGCCCGCCCCTGGCCGAACGGGTGTCCACCACCTTGCTCGATCCTGAATCGCAGCGCGTACAACGCATCGCCGACCCTTCAGCGCGCCGTGGCGCCCTCGGGCGAGGCGAGCCGGTTCACCGCTCGCGGTGCCCCGGTCAGGGAATCTCCGCGAGCCTTGCGCGGGCAAGCTCGGCGACGCTGTGGTCGGGGTAGGACTCCACCACGGTCTCGAGTAGGGCGCGGGCCCGGTCGGTGTCCTCCATCTCATCGAGGTAGATCACCGCGGAGCGGTAGAGCGCCTGGGGCGCCTCGTCGGCGTCGGGGTCGAGCTGCGGGATTTGCAGGTAGGTGTCGATGGCCTCCTGGAACCGCTGTTCGACGGCCAGGAGCTCGCCCAGGTAGAGATGGGCGGCGGGGGCCAGCTCGCTGTCGGGGTACTCGGTCACGAAGCGCTCGAACTGCATGCGGGCGACGGTGAAGCTGCCGTTCTCGAACGCCTGGACGATCGCCGCGAACTCCTCGTCCGGATCGGCTGGCATGGCGGCGACCGGCAGGGGGTCCGCACCCTCGTCCCCGACATCGACCGAGTCCCGCTGGAGGCGGTCCACGACCCTGGTGAGATCGCGCACCGCGCGCTCCAGCCCCGACAGCCCCTCGAGGACCTGGGTGAGGCTGCTCTGGTTCGCCCCGACGACCTCGCGGGTCAGCATCAGGTCGCGTTCGATGTCGCGGATGGCGTTGACCAAGTCCCCCCGGAAGTCGAACACCAGTTCGGACGCGGCGGCGACCGAGTCGAGCGCCTGGCGGTTGCCCTGCTGTATGGCGCCCGCCAGCGCGTTGACGCGCGCCTGTTGGCGGGCGTCGCTTTCACGTATCTCGGCCTGCAGGTCAAGGAGGTCGCGCTTGGTCGCGCAGGCCCCGAGAACCACCGCCAGGACGAGGGCACCGATCCGTCGATACATGGGACCGGCCGGGATACTCCTAGCTGCCGACGATCGAGTCGCCACCCGCGGTGATCACAAACTCGACACGCCGGTTGAGGGCCCAGGCTTCCTCGTTGGACCCCTGCATCGCCGGCTGTTCCTCCCCATAGGACACCGACGTGAAGCGATCACCGCTCAGCCCGAAGTTGGTGAGGAACCGGATCACCGACTCCGCGCGCTCGTTGCCCAGCGCGATGTTGTATTCGGAGGTGCCGCGTTCGTCCGCGTGGCCCTCCATGCGCAGCCTGACCCCGGGGTTGGCGCGCAGTATCTCGACCTTGGCGCGGAGCGCGGCCTCCGTGGAGGTCGTGATCGTCGACTCGTCGTAGTCGAAGTAGACGGTCTGCCCGAGCGTCTGGCGCGCGGCGGCGGCGGCCCGTTCCCGCGCCCGTTGCTCCTCCAGCAACGCATTCTGGATGCTGTCCTGCCTGGCACGTTCGCGCGCGATCGAGTCGGCTATCTCCTGGGGCGTCCGACTGGGCGGCTGCTCGATCGGGGTGGGCGGCACCGGATCCGGCTGCCCTCTGCCGCAACCAGCGATCAGCAACGACGCCGCAAAGGCGCCAAGAACGAAACGAGCGTTACACATACCTACTCCCGGTCTGGTACAGGTGAGCAATGCGATGCGCGGATTTCGTGGCCGCAGGACACTGTTATATAGGCGATCGACCCGGGAGACGCAAGTAACTGCCTGTGCATCCGGTCAGCGGCCTCCGCGCGGGGGGTTGCCGGGCGGCTGCGTGGTGGTCCCGGCCCCACCGAGCCAGGGGGACCAGTCCGTGTCTTCGGCGTCCACATTCGGGACCAGGACACGCTGGCGGCCCGTGGCGGCGTCGACGATGAAGATCCCGAGACCATTCCGTCGTTCACCCTTGAAGACCAGATGGCGCCCGTCGGGAGCCCAGCTGGGGTCCTCGTTGTTCCCCTCGCGGGTCAGCTGGATCAGGCGGTTGTCGCCCTCGTCCAGGTCGGCGATGAAGATGTGGTAGCGGCCGGCAGTCCGACGGTTCACGATCCCGCCCGCAAAGGCCACCTGGTTGGCGACCGGCGACCAGTCGGGATCGGTAAAGTACCCTCCCTGCCCGTAACGGTAGGGCGAAAGGAGTGTGTGCGTCCCGCCCTCCGAGGGCATCGTGTAGACCTGAGGTGTAGCGGCGCCCAGCTTGAGGGACACGAACGTCAGCGTGCGTCCATCGCGGGAATAGGCCGGCTGAATGTTGGGCGCGCGGCCGCCGGCCAGCATTCTCAGGCAACAGCCGTCCCGGATGTTGTAGCTGACGATGCCCTTGCTGCCGCGGTCCGTCAGGGTGAACGAAATCTCACCGCCGTCCGGGTGGTAGGCGGGGGAGTGCTGCTGGCCGCTCCCGCCCGGTCCGATCATGCGTTCAATGCCCGTCGCCAGTTCGATTTCGTAGATCTTGGGCACGCCGGACTTATAGGACGTGTAGGCAAGGTGTGAGCCATCGGGCGACCACGCAGGGGTAACGGCGAGGTCGGCATCCCAGGTCAGCCTTCTCCGGTTCGCCCCGTCCGAATCGACGACGTAGATCTCTTCGCTGCCGGGGTCGCCGAGGGCGGGCATCCTGAAGGCGATCTGCGTCGCGGCGATGCCGCGCTCGCCAGTCGCCCACATCACGATCTCGTCGGAGACGCGATGGACGGCCATGCGGAAGCCGGGATCGTCGGGCGCCGGAAGCGGGAAGCGTCCCCGCGCGCGAGCGCTAGCGGTGACGATGTCGTGCAGCTCGACCGCGAGAAACCGGGCACCCGCGACCCGCTCCACCGTGCCGATGACGAGCCAGTCCATTCCGTACTGGTCCCAGAAGCCGTACTGCACGCCCTGCTGGTCGTTCCAGAGCGCGGGCAGGGAGTCGATGATCCGGAAGCGGTCGCTGTAGTCCAGATCCCGGGCCACGATGCCGTGCACCAGCGCCCCGGTTTCGGGGCTGTCCCCGGTGGTGCGGAAGGGGAGGATGGCAAGCGGGGGGATGTAGAGGTTCTCGTAGAGGAGAGTGAGAGCGACGCCGGGGATCTCTCCTTCCCGTTCCTGGGCGGACAGGCCGGCGGGCAGGGCGGCGCAGGCCATCAGCGCCGGGATCAATGTCAAGCGGCAGCTCATCAACCTTCCTCCTCCTGCTCCGCGTGCAGCACGGGTTCGCCCCCCTTGGGGCTGACCACCAGAGTGACGCGCAGCACCTCGTAGGGATAGTCGTCCGGCAGCGGCCCCAGGCGGCCCGCCATGCCCGCACACTCGAGTGCACCCAGCACCGCGATATCGAACGGCGTGTTGCCGGAGGAGCGCTCCACGCCGAAGTCGTCGGTGGAGCCGTCGCGCCCGACCACGAAGCGGACCGTCGCCTTCAGACTCTGCGCCGTCCGGCCCTGGGAGGTGCGCTGCAGGCAGCGGTTGACCTGTGCCAGCATCCTCGTGTAGTACTCCGGATAGTCGGCCTTGAAGCCCTCCTGGCGGACCAGGAGTTCCGCAACCCCCTCGTCCTCATCCTCCTGGGACTCGGCGGGCACGGGTACCTCCTCCGGGGGCGGGATTTCCTCCAGCTCGGGCTCGGGGGTCTCGGCGGAGTCCGGCTCCGGTTCCGGCTCCGGCTCGGGATCCTCCTCGATCATCGGCTCCGGCTCCGGATCCTCCTCTGCGACCTCCGGCGGTTTCGGCTCTTCGGGCGTCTCGACCACCAGCTCGTCCTCAGGCGCCAGGGGCTCCGGCTCCTCCGGCAGCGGCGCCTCGGGCGGCGGCGATGACATGACGCGAAGTTCGACCGTCGGGTAGAACAGCGGGTCGGGCTGAAGCGACGGAACCCAGAACGCTACCACGAGGGCGATGGCGTGGATGGCGATCGAGAGGGTCAGGGAACCGCTGCCGAGCGGCCGGCGCCCGAAGTCCGAAGCCGCACCCGGATTCGGTCTTGAGGTCATCGGATCAGATCCTCCTCCGTGAACAGGATGAGCTCCGTCCCCTCCTCGCCCACCACGACGCTGATCATGGAGACGACCGGACCGTAAAGCGCGAGAGAGTCGCCCCTGACGTGCACGGCGTCCACGCCGCCCGCGCGAATCAGCTGGCGGAGGGCCGTCTGCGCCTCCTCGCGCGGCAACGGGGTGGTGCCGACGTAGATTGTGCTGTTCGCATCGATGGTCACGGTGATCACCCTCTCGGATGCCTCGATGTAACCCGCCTCCCCGCGAGGCAGGTTCACCTCGATCCCCCCCTGCAGCACGGGCGCCGTGATGATGAAGATCACCAGCAGGGTGAAGGCCACGTCCACCAGGCTGGTGACGTTGATCTCCGCCCTGACCTCGTGAGGATTGCGGCCGCGGCGGCGCTGGTTCGGCAGGTTCATACGTGACCGTCCTTGGCCAGGCTGCCGATGAACTCGCTGGCGAATCCCTCGAACTCGCCCAGAACCAGATTCAGGCGGGACGCGAAGTGGTTGTATGCGATCACCGACGGGATGGCCACGGCGAGCCCGATGACCGTCGTGATCAGCGCTTCGGCCACTCCCGGCGCGACCGCCCCGATGTTGGCGGAGCCCGCCCGGGTGATCCCGATGAAGGTGTTCATCACGCCGATCACCGTCCCCATCAGCCCGAGCAGCGGCGAGACCGAGCCGATGACCGCGAGCCAGTTCAGACCGTGCGCCAGGTCGTCGATCTCCTCGGCCTCGATCTTGTCGATCACCATGCGGAGAGCCTCAAGCTGCGTGAGCGACAGCCCCGTCGCCGGGCTGAAGCCGCCCAGTGCGCCCGGGCGCAGGTCGTCGAAGAAGCCGAGTCCGCCCTGGAAGAGGCGCGTGTACGGAGACGCAGGCAGCTGCTGGACGGCCTGGTAGGCCTCGCCGAGGTTGGCCACCGACCCCAGATGCGCCACGAAGCGGTCTCCCTCGGCCCGCACGCGGCGGAAGTGGCGCACCTTGGCGATGATCACCCAGAGCGACACCACCGAGAAGAGACCCAGCACACCCAGCACCACGTGTGTGGGCGGACTGGCCCCGACGATCATGTCGAGGATGTCCCCCACCGGACCTGCCTGCCGGGGAAGCGCGCTCGGGAGGGCGGGGGCATCGATCAGGGCCGATGCGTGCAGGGGAACCGGAGCGTTCACGCCGCGCCCGCCTTCGCCCTTCCCGACCGGATGTGATGGAAGGTGGAGGCAAGTCCCTCGCGCAAACTGCGGGCGGGCACCCACCCCCGGGCGCGAATCCGGGCCGTATCCAGGGTGTTGCGGCGGACATCGCCGGGGCGCGCGTCACGGTGGACGCGGCCGCGATGGACGCCCGCAATCTCTTCCAGGAGGGTGGCCAGCGTGTTGACGCTCGTCGCCTCCTGCGTCCCCACATTGAAAGCCCTGGCGTCGATCCCGGGCCGGTCCTCGAGCGCCATCTCCGATGCCATGAGGTTGGCGCCGGCCACGTCTTCCACGTAGACGTAGTCCCTGACCTGTTCCCCGTCGCCGTAGATGGTCAATGGCTTGCCCTCGATCAGGCGGTTGCAGAAGATGGCCACCACTCCGGCTTCTCCGTGCGGGTCCTGGCGGGGACCATAGACGTTGCTGTAGCGCAGAGCCACGTACTCGAGGCCATGTACCTCACGGTAGTAGTTCAGGTAGCATTCACCAGCGAGTTTGGACACCCCGTAGGGCGAAACCGGTTGCTTGGGAGCGCACTCCGCCGTGGGGTACGTCTCCGGTTCACCATATACCACGCCGCCGCTGGAAACGAACACGACGCGCCGGGTTCCGGCCGCGCGCGCGGCCTCGAGCACGTTGAGGAGACCCGCGATGTTCACCCTTGCGTCGGCGACCGGATCGCACACGGAGGCGCGTACATCGATCTGGGCCGCGTGGTGGTTGATCAGGTCGAAGCCGACATCCCGGATCAGCCGGGCGGCGCGCGCATCCGCGATGTCCATCTCCACGAACTCGGCGCCGCGGGGAATATTCTCGACTCGCCCCGAGGAGAGGTCGTCCATCACCCACACCCGATCGCCCCGTGCGATGTGCGCGCCGGCCACATGGCTCCCGACGAAGCCTGCGCCGCCGGTGACGAGGATCTTGCGGGTATCGCCGGAATTGGTCTTCAGACCCTTCCCCTTTCGCCGTGGTCTGCCTCCTTATGGTATATGCTAACGAAAACCGGCGCCCGGGGTAGCGGATCAGGGCGGGCGGGTCGCGCCGGAACCGCTGCAGCCCGTGGACAAAAAAACCGCGGCATTCGAGCGGCGACGCATTCGAAGGAGACCGACACGAGTATCCACGTGCGATGATTCCCATAAGGGTATATACTGCCTACACTACAGCCCACACTACACCGCGTTGGGTGACCGGGAGCGCAACGGATTCCCGGGACGATTTGCGCAGCAGACAACGGAACAAGGAAGTTCGCCGCAACATGATCGCTCGCAGCCGCAGCCATCTGAGCTCCATGCTGGAGAGCCACATCGGGGGCACTCCCGCGGAGGGTGTCGACGGGGACCGGCGGCACGCGGAGACCGTACCGATCAAGACGTATCTGATGGAGGGGCACGGCCCGGTTCCGCCGAAGTCCGGCAAGCATCAGGATCCGCTCGTGACGCTGGCGGAGATGGTCACGGACCCGGTGTTGCGCGAGACGTATTCGACCCGGGTGCATCGCGCGGAAGATCCGGATCTGGCCACGATCGAAATCGCTCACAATGGCGGCGTCCGCGAATTCGTGTACGTCGACTGGTCGGATTCCCGGCACTGGCTCCTCCACACCTTCGCGGCAAGCAGACTGGCCGACCTCTTCGTGTCCAGGCTCGCCGCCGCCCGGCGTGGCGTAGGGCGCTCCGCCCTCCCCGGAGAATTCCTGGAAAGGGCCGCCGCGATGGGGTCCACCGTCGCCGTCGCCCTCGGTCAGCAGCGCCACGTCTTCGAACCCGGGGTTGGCAGGGCCTCGGACTTCGTGAAGGCCCGCGTCTGGGGCACCCGCGCCAGTGCGCTGTTGTCGCTGGTTCGCTCTCCCGGGGCATTCGCCGAAGGGGTCGCTGTCTCGACCGTCCAGGTGAGGCACCAGCCGAACGGCGGGGACGACGGCTTGTTCTGCCTGAGCGACATGAGGTGGGATGGAAGAATCATCGCACGCGGCACCTCCTTCGGCGCCCATCTCGAGCTCACCGCCTCACTGCAGAGGTGCTATGCGTGCCAGGTCGCCAGGATCGAATCGGTACACGCGATCCGCATGCAGGGACGTGACGGAATCTTGCGCGGCAGGTCACTGACCCTGCACCTGGCACGTCCGATCCGGCATCTGGAACGCTTCTGCCGAATGGTATTCTCGTCCGCCAATCCGTTTCTGCTTTGGGGACTGCCGGTCGCGCGGGGTCCCGACAGCGTGAGCGTCGCCGCGGTCGACCTGAGCTTCGGCCAGAGGCTTGCCTTCGAGTTCACACCGGAGTTCGTCCGCGTGTTCCTTCCCGGGGAGACCTCCGGCGGGACCGTCGTGCGCTTCTATACCGCCATTCAGCACCATCTGGATCCCCGCGTGCGGCTACTTGACCAGGACGAGCGTGAAGTATTCCAGCTATAGACTCGCGGTGGTGAATCTCCTGATCGGGATGTGCCGGGGCTCACCGGGACTTCCCCGGACCATCCGGCAGATGGGGTATCGCGACCGCTGGATCGCGGGGTCAACGCTGGGTAGCAAGGGAGCGGCCGCGGATCCGGTCCTGGCCCTCGCGTCCACCGAATCGCGACACACGATTTTTGTGCAAGTGTATCCAGGGGAAGAAGTTGATTTGTCTGATCTCGATCGGTACTCGAAGGTCAGCGCTGTGCACCTTCGTGAACACACGCTCCTCACTCAGGATCAGACCGAACTCTACAGCGTCGCGGTTTTCGGACTCGAAGAACACCGTGAGAGCCTGCGGAACAGCATTGCCGAGAGCAGGATCAGACCCACTCTGCTGCTGCGGACCCCGGAAGGGCTTGTGATCGACACCAACCCGTTCCCGAAGGTGGGACTGGCCAACCTGTTCCGGCCGGTTCTGGCGCTGGACTGGGATTCGGCCCCGCTGGGCTGGATCCCCTACGATCACGGATCCCACCCTGCGGAGATCGCCCGGGCGGTCATCCCCAAGGTGGTGGCGCACGCAACCGCGGGGAACCGGCGGGTGGCCATCTCGGAGGTCTGCGCCGAACACCCGGTGTGGAGCGTTTCCACGGCGTCGGCCCGCCGCAAGATGCGAACGGCAGTCACCAGCGTGCTGGCCAGCGCCGCCGAACACGAGTTTCGGGACTTCTTCAAGGTGGGCGACGGGGCGCTACAGCTATCGGATCTGGGCCGGAAGGCCGTCCGGGCACCCGGCTCGCCGACCCTGAAGCGTATGCTCAGGCATCAGAACACCCTTCTGAACAGGCTGGCAAGCGGCGTCAGGCCGTGACTTCCAGAGCCAGCACCAGGGCGTCTTCCGGCGGCTCCGCGTAGTACGACCGGTGGCGGCCGATCTCCCGGAAACCGAAGCGGCGGTACAGCTCCCTGGCCCGGGTGTTGGACGGCCGCACCGCCAGGCAGACAAGGCCGATTCCCAGCTCGCGCAGGATGCCCAGGGCACGCCTCAACAGCGCCTCTCCCGCACCTCCCCCGCGCCGCGCCGCGCTGACCGCCAGATTCGCGAGTTCGGCCTCCCCCCCGGCAATGACCACCACCCCGTACCCGATCACCGCTTCTTCCTCTGTCGCGACCAGCACCACCGTCTCTTCGCGGCCGAGCAGCGACGCGAACGTCTCGCGGCTCCACGCCTCGGCGAACGTCGCCGCCTCGATCGCGACGATGGCGGCGACGTCGTCCTCGCGGGCCCGGCGCACCGCCACCCCCCTCATCCCGGCTTCCATTCCCGCACATACCCGGGCTCCCATGCTGCGGGATCCGCCGCAATCCAGGTGCAGCAACCGACCAGCGCATCGGCCCGGGGAACGCCCGCGGGGGCGGGTCGCACGGGGAACCCCGCCGCGCCGATCAGGCCCGCGTGCGCGGTTGCGCCGTCGCCCATGAACACGGTGCCCACCGGCGGGCGGCCACTGATCACGTCCAGGATCGTGCCGCCGTGGGGCGCGATCACGCGGACCACCCTGCCGGACCCGACATCGTACGCGGCCCCGTACACCCGGCCGCGCCGCGCGTCAAAGACCACGTAACGCACCTCACGCTCCCCGCCCGGCGGGTCCGCCTGCCCGGCGACCGACCCCGCCCGCAGGCTCGACACCGGGTAGAGCGGGACCTCCAGGCTCGCGGCCAGCGCCTTGGCCGCGGCCGCCGCGATCCGGACGCCCGTGAAGGAGCCGGGCCCGGCGCCAACCACGACACCGGAGATGTCGCCCACCTTCTTGCCGGCCGCGGCCAGCACATCGCGCGTTGCGGGGATCAGCGCCGCCGCGTGCCCGGAAGGCTCGGCGAGCAGGCGCTGCGCCACGACCGTGCCTTCCACGGCCAGCGCGACCGAGCCGGCGGCCCCGGAGGTCTCGATGGCCAGAAGGGCTCCAGCGGGCCGGCGCGCTTCCGCCTCCGGCTGCCACGCCGCATCGCGCCCGCCCGTCACCCTGCCCTCGCTGCGAAACCCGGAAGAGGTTGCGGACCGCCGAACGGCTTGACCTCGATCTCCCTGCGGTCCCCTCCCCCGCCCGCGTAGCGCAGATGCACCTCCCAGCGCTCGCGGGGAAGATGCCTCCCCGCCCGCTCCGGCCACTCCACCAGGACGATCGCCTCCTCGTCGCCCGCCACGTCGTCCCAGCCGATCCCCGCCAGCTCCTCCGGCGACCGCAGGCGGTAGAGATCGGCGTGGATCACTGCGCCGTGGCCTCCGGACTCATCGCCTCCGACCTCATAGCGGAAAACGAGGTTGAAGGTCGGCGAAGGCATGTATTCGCACACCCCCGCGCCCTCCGCAACCGCCCTTGCAAGCACCGACTTCCCGGCCCCCAGCGGCCCCCTGAGCCCGATGAAGACGGGCGGACGCACCTCCCTCCCTACCCGGCGGCCCCACGCCACGAGCTCCGCCTCGGTCACGTTCATCCGGCTCGTCCGCACCCGCGGCAGCCACGTGCATCCGGCCGGCCTCCATTCATCGCGCGCCTCGCCTTCACCGCGCCGCCTTCAGCTCGAACAGCTGGTCGCGCAACGCCGCCGCGCGCTCGAAGTCGAGCGCTTCGGCCGCCTTCCCCATCTCCTCCTCGACGATCTTGATGAACTCCTCCGCGTTGACCTCGTCGGCATACCCCTTCCCCGGCTCCGCCACCTTCGCCACCGGCTTGACGCGCGCGTCCGCCACGCGGGTGGAGAACTCGATCTCCTCGACGCTCTTGCGGATCGTGCGCGGCTCGATTCCGTGGCGCTCGTTGTGCGCGAGCTGCACCGTGCGGCGGCGCTCCGTCTCGTCGAGGCACACCCGCATCGATTCGGTGACGCGGTCGGCGTAGAGGATCGCCTTCCCGTTCACGTTGCGCGCCGCGCGGCCCACCGTCTGGATCAGGGAGCGCGCGTTGCGCAGGAAGCCCTCCTTGTCGGCGTCGAGGATCGCGACCAGCGACACCTCGGGCAGATCGAGCCCCTCGCGCAGCAGGTTGATTCCCACCAGCACATCGATCCGCCCGAGGCGCAGCGTGCGCAGGATCTCCATGCGCTCGATGGCGTCGATGTCGGCGTGCATGTAGCGCACCCGGATCCCGATCGACTGGAAGTACTCCGACAGGTCCTCCGCCATGCGCTTGGTCAGCGTCGTCACCAGCACCCGTTCGTCGCGCCCGGCGCGCTCGTGGATCTCGGCGAGGAGGTCGTCCACCTGGCCTCGCACGGGCCGCACGTCGATCGAGGGGTCCACCAGCCCCGTGGGACGGATGATCTGCTCGGTGATGACCCCGCCCGACCGCTCGAGCTCGTAGTCGCCCGGGGTGGCCGAGACGAAGACGACCTGCGGCAGCAGTTCCTCCCACTCGTCGAAGCGGAGCGGGCGGTTGTCGATCGCGGAGGGAAGGCGGAAGCCGTGCGCGACCAGCGTCTCCTTGCGCGACCGGTCGCCGCGCGACATCCCGTGGATCTGGGGGACGGACACGTGCGACTCGTCCACGATCAGCAGGAAGTCCTCGGGGAAGTAGTCCAGCAGGCAGGCGGGCCGCTCCCCCTCCCGGCGCCCGCTCGTGTAGCGGCTGTAGTTCTCGATGCCGGGACAGGTCCCCATCTCCAGCATCATCTCCAGGTCGAAGTTGGTGCGCGACTCGATCCGCTGCGCCTCCAGCAGCATGCCCGCGTCCCGGAACCGGGCCACCTGCGCGGCGAGCTCGTCGCGAACCTGCGGCTCCATCTCCTCGATGGTGCGGCGGCGGGTGACGTAGTGCGACGCGGGGTAGATGGCGGTGCGCTCCAGCGCCGCGATCGTCTCGCCGGTGAGGGGATCGAAGCGGGTGATGCGCTCGATCTCATCCCCCCACAGCTCGATCCGCACGGCCTGCTCGTCATAGGCGGGGAAGACCTCCACCGTGTCCCCGCGCACCCGGAAGGTACCGCGCTCGAAGGAGATGTCGTTGCGCTTGTAGAGGATCTCCACCAGCCCGCGCAGAATATCCTGCCGGGGGACCTCCTCGCCCGTCGCGAGGTGCAGCATCAGGCCGCGGTAGTCGGCCGGGTTGCCGAGCCCGTAGATGCACGAGACCGACGCCACGACCACCACGTCGCGCCGTTCGATCAGCGACGAGGTGGCGCGCAGCCGCAGCCGCTCGATGTCCTCGTTGATCGACGCGTCCTTCTCGATGTAGGTGTCGGTCGCGGGGACGTACGCCTCGGGCTGGTAGTAGTCGTAGTAGGAGATGAAGTACTCGACGGCGTTGGCGGGCAGCAGCGACTTGAGCTCGCCGTAGAGCTGCGCGGCGAGCGTCTTGTTGTGGGACATGACCAGGGCGGGCCGGCCGCACTGCGCGATGACGTGCGCCATGGTGAGGGTCTTGCCGGTCCCGGTGGCGCCAAGCAGCGTCTGGAAGCGCGCGCCGCTGCGGACTCCGGCGACAAGCTCCTCGATCGCCCCGGGCTGGTCGCCCTTGGGTTCGAAGGGTGCACGGATTTCGAAGTCAGGCATCCGGGCGCGGAACCCCCACTCAGTTTCCGCGACCGTCCAGGAGGTCGCTCTCGCCGAAGCTCTCGCGCCGGATCACCGACGTGACCCCCTTGACGCGGTTGACCGCGTCGATGACGCGCTTCAGGTGGTTCAGGTCCTGCACCTCCACCACGAACGCCGCGGTCATGCCCCCGTCCGTGCCGCGCATGTCGGCGTGCTGGATGTCGGTGGCGGTCTCGCTGATGGTGCGGGCGACGTCACCGAGCAGTCCGCGCCGGTCGGTCCCCTCCATGTAGAGGTGGACGAAGAAGCGGTCGTCCCGCTCGGTCTTCCACTCGATCTCGACCCGGCGGCCGGGGTCCTCGTCGAGGTTGAGGACGTTGGGGCAGTCGGTCCGGTGCACCGAGATGCCACGGCCGCGCGTGATGTACCCGATCACCTCGTCCCCCGGGACCGGCTGGCAGCACTGCGAGTAGCGCACCATCAGGTTGTCCACTCCCCCGATGGCCACGCCCCGGTTCGACTTGCGGATCTTCTCGGCGATCCGCTCCAGCGCCGATGGCGTTCGCTTGACCACCTCGGAGGGGTCCTCGTCCGGATACAGGCCGCGGATCACCGCCGCCGGACCGATGTCCCCACGGGCCAGCGCCGCGAGCACCTCGTCGAAGGTCTTGTAGTTGAGCCGCCGGGCCCCCTTCTGCATCTCTTCGTTGCTCGGCTTCGGGCGCCGCGCCTTGCGCAGCTCCCGCTGGAAGAACTCCTGGCCAATGCGCAGCGCGCGGGCGAACTCCTCCCGGCGGATCCACTGCCGGATCCTCTGCCGGGCGCGCGAGGTCTTCACGAAGCCCAGCCAGTCGCGGTTGGGCCACTGGCGCGGGTTGGTCATGATTTCGACCGAGTCTCCGCTCTTGAGCTTCCGCGACAGCGGCGCGATCCGGCCGTTCACCTTCGCGCCGGCACAGTGAAGCCCCACCTCCGTGTGTACCGAGAAGGCGAAGTCGATCGGTGACGAGTCCACCGGCAGCTGCTTCACTTCACCCTTCGGCGTGAAGACGAAGATCTCGCCCTGGAAGAGGTCCATCCGCAGGAATTCCATGAACTCCTCCGGCTCGCTGGTCTCCTTCTGCCACTCGAGCACCTGCCGGAACCAGGTCAGCGCGTCGTCGACGCCGCTGTCCCCGCCCTCGTCCTTGTAGCGCCAGTGCGCGGCGATCCCGAACTCCGCCGTGCGGTGCATCTCCCCGGTGCGGATCTGCACCTCGTAGCGGCGGCCGCTCGGGCCCAGCACCGTCGTATGGATCGACTGGTACATGTTCGATTTGGGCGTTGCCACGTAGTCGTGGAAGCGCTCCGGGATCGGCGTCCAGCGCCCGTGGATGATCCCCAGCGCGGCATAGCAGCTCTGCACCGAGTCGGTGATCACCCGCAGCGCCATCAGGTCGTAGATGTCGTCGTAGCTGCGGTCCTGCGTCACCATCTTGCGGTGGATGGACCAGAGGTGCTTCGGCCTGCCGGTGACCTCGGCCGTGACACCCGCCGTCCTGAGCGCGTCCTCGAGCGGCCGCTGCATCTCCTGGATGTGCCGCTCCCTGGCGCGCCGCCGCTGACGCACGAGCTTGCGCAGATCGTCGTAGGCCTTGCGGTCGAGGAACTTGAAGGCCAGGTCCTCCAGCTCCCACTTGATCGCCGCCATCCCGAGCCTGTGTGCGAGCGGAGCGTAGATCTCCCGTGTCTCCCGGGCGATGGGCTTCTGCTTGCCGACGGGCAGGTATTCCAGGGTGCGCATGTTGTGCAGGCGGTCGGCGAGCTTGACCAGGATCACCCGAGCGTCGTTGGCCATCGACAGCAGCAGCTTGCGGTAGTTCTCCACCTGCCGCTCGGTGCTGGAGCGGAAGCGCACCTTCCCGATCTTGGTCACGCCGTCGACGATCGACGCGACCTCGTCCCCGAAGATCTCGCGGATCCCCTGCAGGGAGACGACGGTGTCCTCGACCACGTCGTGCACCAGCGCCGCGACCACCGAGGCCGTGTCGAGCTGCAGCGAAGTGACAATCGTGGCCACCTCCACCGCGTGGTTGATGTACGGCTCCCCCGACGCGCGGCGCTGCTCGGAGTGGGCCTCCGCGGCGAGCTCGTACGCCGCCCGGACCGCGTCCACGTCGAGACGCTCGGCGTACGCCTCCATGGCCCGCGCCAGGGGCCTGGGAAACCCGCGGATCGTGATGACCCGCTCTGCCGTCGCTGTCGTCGCCATGCTAGCAGTCCGTGGATAAGGCCCCCCGAGCACCGAGAGCGGCGAGGCGCCGG
This sequence comes from Longimicrobiales bacterium, assembly GCA_965116645.1. Lineage (GTDB taxonomy): Bacteria > Gemmatimonadota > Gemmatimonadetes > Longimicrobiales > Gaopeijiaceae > Bin94. The sequence goes on from OZ220702.1 coordinate 2,258,318, forward strand.
GCTGGCAAGGCGCGACGAGGGGCCAATAGCAGCGCTATTGGGCTGAGGAGCAACGCAGAGCGCAGCCTTGGAGGCGTCAGATGTATACTGGACATTACATAATGTAAAGTTGTCTTTACGTTTCCGAAAGGCGGGGCGAAGCGTCCAGGCCGGATGCACCGCCGGTCGAATGCCGGGGGGATCTTGTTCATGGGCTGCTCACCACACTCCCGGTCCGCCGTGCCTGCTACAATCTATGTGGTTGGCGGCCGGGGGGGTTAGGACCTGGTGGCATTCCCTGGCGACCGTCGGCAGCGAATGGTAACTACACATTACATTATGTAATGTTTGCTTTACCATTGTAACGTTATTCCAACGCCGCCCGAGTCCTGCGGGGAATGCCATCTCCGCCGTGACCCCGTCGCTGGCGTTCGGGCGGCCGCCGGCTCGTGGATTGACAACAGGCGAATGGTGCGAGAACTCTTGAGTTCACCGCCACCGAAGCCACGTCCATTCCAGGGGTCCTCATGATCCGCCGAATCCAGGCGCTCAACTACCGCTGCCTCCGGTACGTGGATGTCTCGCTCGACAGATTCCATGTGCTGATCGGCCCCAATGCAAGCGGGAAGAGTACGCTCTTCGACGCCATCGCATTCGTTGGAGACTTGGTCCGGGATGGGCTGGAGAAGGCGGTTGGCCGGCGGACCGCGAATTTTCAGGACCTGGTTTGGGGACGGCCGGAGCGCGATATGGGGTTCGAACTCGCGATCGAATGGGAGGTGCCGGAGGAGATTCGCGAACTACTGCCCCATGACAAGGGCTTTCGGGTCTTTCGCTATGAGGTCGCCATCAGGGAAGACAGCAGGGGAGTCCGGATTGAGTCGGAACGCGGCCTTCTGATGCCTCTGATCGAGCAACCGACCAACCCTCAGCGAAGCCTCTTCCCGGATCCCCCAACTCCGCTCGAGACGATACTTGTGGGTGGGGGAAGACCCGGAATCAGGACAGTCCTCAGCAAGTCGACAGAGGGGACTGACAGTTACTACGTCGAGACTGAGTCCCAAGCCGGCAAGGGGTGGGTCACCACCATTGCCTTCGGTCCTCGCCGTTCCACACTAGGAAATCTGCCGGAATCGCCTACCAAGTTCCCGATGGCCACTTTCGTCAAGCGCGCCTTGGATTCCGGCGTGAAGCCCGTTTTCCTAGATGGCCCTGCCATGCGGAAGGCTTGTCCTCCGGTGTATGGGACATATGGCTTCGCGGATGATGGATCTAACCTGCCATGGGTAGTGAAGCGACTCCGAGAGCGACATCCAACCGACTTCGACGAATGGCTGGGTCATGTCCGGACGGTTCTTTCGGATCTCAGGGACATACGAGTGATTGAACGCCCGGAAGATCGTCACGCCTATCTGATCCTCCACTACGACACTGGTCTGGAAGTGCCCGTGTGGACTGCCTCTGATGGCACCATGCGACTGCTCGCACTCACGCTGCTGGCCTATCTCCCGGAGAATCGATTCGTCTACCTCCTCGAGGAGCCTGAGAATGGTGTCCATCCCCTCGCGCTTGAGGGGATCCGCGATTCATTGTCGTCCGCCTATGACGCGCAGGTCCTTGTCACAACCCACTCCCCAGCGTTCCTCGCACTGGTCGACCCCTCGGAAGTGCTGTGCTTCGACAAGAACGCCGATGGAGCCACGGATGTTGTACAGGGGAGCAATCACCCAGTACTCGCTGACTGGCAAGGATCGATCAACATGGATGTGCTCTTCGCCAAGGGCGTGGTGGGGTGACCCGGGAGACGGAGCGCGGCAGGCTGGTGGTTCTGGTTGCGGACCGGGACATCGAAGAGGCGTTGGCAGAGTTGTTTCGGCGTCGCGAGTCGCTTGGTCTCGGACCGTTTCACTTTGAGATCAGGCGGTATCCGGGTCGGGATGCGGGGTGCTACACCGACGCCGCCAACTACCTGAGACAGTTCTTGCGCACTTGCCGATTTGCGCTCGCAGTCTTCGATCGGCGTGGCAGTGGCAGTACTTCATCCCGCGAGGACATCGAGCGCACGGTCGAGAATAGCCTATCGCGAAACGGCTGGAAGGACCGGGGGCGGGCCATCGTCATCGACCCGGACCTCGAGGCCTGGGTTTGGGCCGGATCCCCAGTGGTGTCAACGGCGCTTGGGTGGGGCCGGGACTACGACGGACTGCGCCGCTGGCTGGAAAATGGAGGATTGTGGGAGGAGGGGCTCTCGAAACCGGGCGATCCGAAAACAGCCATGTCCCGGGCTCTGCGCGGTGCGCCCGCGACCTCCCGACGCCGCCGCTCGGCCAGGCTGTTCGGAGAAATCGCTGCCGGGGTCTCCCTCGGGGGCTGTCGTGACCCTGCGTTTCTGAAGCTCCGCAGGATCCTCCAGGAGTGGTTCCCCAAGGCTGAGCCATGAGCGATGGTACACTCGCTCGCCGGGCACACCCCCGAACCAAAGGGCTGACTCGCCCCGACAAGTGGTTTCTGGGCGGATTGGACGGGGTGGTGTGGGCTCCGCCTTTTCCCCGCTGGCTCGATAGGCCCGGGTTCTGGGACGCCGCCCACCTGCTGAACCAGGCCGTCGAACCGTGCTTCGCTGTGGCGCTGCTGGACAGGCGGGGCCGGGAGATACCCCTGTCGGCGGCCGAGTCCCGCTGGCGCCCGGGTGCTCTCACCGTGAATTGGCAGACGCCGGGTGGTGCGATGGCGGTGGAGGAACGGCAGGTCCGCCCAGGGGGGGTTCTGGAATCCACGTGGAGGCTGGCTGGTGCTTCGGTCGCGGCCGGCACCGTCGCTGTGGCCGACACCGACACCGCGGCCGACACCGTCGCTGCGCTGAGGAGCGGAGTTCAGGCAGGCACCGCGGACACTTTCGGCCTTAAGACCGCCCCCCGCTTCCTCGTCGCCTTCACCGCCCAGCCCGCTGGTGCCGTCGACGGCTTGCAGCCCTCCGCTGGCGGAGTGCGGTGGGTGCGCACGGTCGCCGACACGGCAGGCCGGGAACTGGCGGTCGAAATGGAGATCGGCGGGCCGGGCGAACCCGAATGGCGGAGGGTCCTTCCCTCGGAGGGGACGGCGACACCGGTATGGGCGCTGTCGCCCTTCGCGGAGGGGGGACGAGATGGAGTGCCGGACTCGCTCCCGTCCGACGACATCGGGTGGGTCTGGGTGGCCGTGGCGTTCCGGGTTCCCGCTGGGGACGGAGGGCCGCTGGCGCTGCGAATGAGGCTCACCCCGCATCTGCCGGAGCAGGTTCGGCCGGGGGCGGACCGACCTGGCGAGCGCACCCCCGCCGATGCCGCCGCCGCCCCTGTCGACTGGGCATCCTTCTTCGCCGGCTTCCCCGCCTTCGCGTGCGGCGATCCGCACCTCGACCACTACTTCGACTACCGCGTCTACGGCCTCGGCCTCAACCGCATCGCGGGGGATTGGGGCCATGTGCGGCACCCGTGCATCGCCGAAGGCCCCGCGTACTTCCATGTCCCGATCACCTACAGCGCCCAGTGCCACATGATGGAGATGCGCTGGCGCGCGGGCGGAAGGGAGGCGTGGGGATCGCTCCTCAACTTCCTCGACAACCAGAAGGAGGACGGTTCGCTGCACGGGCGGCTCTACCCCCATCACCTCGAGGGGACCGACTTCTATCACGCGAACTGGGGCGACGCGTTGCTCGCGGTCGAAGACATGCAGCCCGACAGGAGCCCCGGCCGCCGCATGCTGACGCGGTGCTACGACGGCCTGGCGCGCTACGCCCGCTGGCTGATCGCCGAGCGCGACCCCGAGGAGTCGGGGATGTTCACCGTCGTGAACCACTTCGAGACCGGCCAGGAGTACATGTCGCGCTACATGGCGGTGGACGAGGCAGCCGACGTGAGCGGCTGGCGCCCGCGGCTGCGGCTCAAGGGGATCGACGTGACGGTTTACGCGCACCAGCTCTTCCGGGCGCTGCGCGCGCTTGCGGGCCGGCTGGGGCGGAACGGCGACGCATCGGACTGGAAAGTGGTGCAAGATCGTTGCGCAAGTGCAATCATATGGTGCATGTGGTGTCCGGATGCACAACTCTTCACCGACGTTGACGGGCGCACCGGGGAGCGCACCGGGGTCAAGGCCGCGGTCGGGTTCTATCCGCTGCTGACGGGGCTCGTGGACGGGGAGCGGCTCGACGCGATGCTGGATCATCTGGAGAACCCGTCCACCTTCGGAACGCCGTTCCCGCTGCCGTCGTCGAGCGTGGACGACCCACGCTTCTCGGCCGAGGGGATCTGGAGGGGGAAGCGGCGCAACTGTCCCTGGAACGGGCGGGTGTGGCCGATGACGACCAGTCATGTGATTGAGGGGCTGCTCAGGTGCTGGCGGGGTGGCAGCGGGCGGGCGGGCGTACTGGCGGCGGACATGCTCACCCGTTTCGTGCGGATGATGTTCACGGGCGGCGACGCCGGCCGGCCGAACTGCTTCGAGCACTACAACCCCTATACCGGTCGGGCGTGCCACTTCCGCGGAATCGACGACTACCAGCACTCGTGGGTCCTCGATCTGCTGGCGCGGGGGATCGCCGGGCTGCACGTGGATGGGGACGGGGTCGAAATACGGCCGTTGCCGCACGGACTCGAGCGGGTTGCGCTGGGACCGGTGACGGCGCGTGGGCGGCAGCTGTCGGTGGAGCTGGATGGGGACCGGGTGGGCTTGATGGTGGACGGGGAAAGGTTCAGCGGGACGCGGGAGCGGGGGGTACGGGTGGGTTGGGGGGAGATCGGGTCGTGAGCGAGTGGGTGGCAGGTTCCGCCGCTTTGGCGCGGCCCGCTTCGTGCGTTGGGGACGCCGGGAGGCAGGCCCTGTGAGCCGCGCGGCGCGGGGCGTGGTGCTGCGCGGCGTCGAAAAGCGCTTCGGGGACGTGACCGCCGTGGACGCGGTCGACCTTGAGGTCCGCGCGGGCGAGCTCATGGTGCTGGTGGGGCCGTCCGGGTGCGGAAAGAGCACGCTGCTGCGCCTCATCGCGGGGCTCGAGGAGCCGACTGCGGGGGAGGTGTGGATCGGGGGGCGGTGCGTCGATGAGGTCGCGCCGGGGGACCGCGACGTGGCGATGGTCTTCCAGAGCTACGCCCTCTACCCGCACATGACCGTCGCGCAGAACCTGGGCTTCGGCCTCCGGGTGCGGGGCGCGGGCCGGGAGGAGATCGCTGAGCGCGTGGGGCGTACCGCGGACTTGCTGGGGCTGGAGGAGCTGTTGTCGCGCCGCCCCGGCCAGCTTTCGGGCGGCCAGCAGCAGCGGGTGGCGCTGGGACGGGCGATGGCACGCGATCCCGGGGTCTTCCTCTTCGACGAGCCGCTGTCGAACCTGGACGCGGGACTGCGGCTGCGGACGCGCGACGAGATCGCGGCTCTGCACCAGCGCCTCGGCACGACCATGATCTTCGTCACGCACGACCAGGTCGAGGCGCTCTCGCTCGGCCAGCGCGTCGCTGTGATGGACCGGGGGCGGCTCCAGCAGGTGGGAACGCCCGACGAGATCTACCGGCGGCCCGGCAACCTGTTCGTCGCGGGCTTCGTCGGATCGCCGCCGATCAACCGGCTGGAACTTGCGCGCGACCGCGAGGGACGCCTCGCGGGCGGGCCGTTCCAATTCGCGGAGGACCGGGAGTTCGGCGCGGCGACGCTCGGCGTGCGGCCGGAGGACCTCGCGCTGGGGGGTGTGGCCGGGGGCGCGGATGGGACGCGGGACGTTGCAGCGGGGGCGCGGGACGGCGCGGAGGGGGCAGACGACGGTGCGGAGAGGCCGCGGGAGCGTGCGGAGAGGGCGCAGCACGACGGAGGCGCGGGGGCGCGGCCACGCCCGGCGCCGGAAACGGCGTCCTGCGATTTCGACGCCACCGTGTTGCGCGTGGACGCGCTGGGGAGCGAGCAGCGCGTGCACCTGGACGGGCCGGGCGAAGCAGGCTGGGTGGCGCGCGTGCCGCCGGCGTTGCAGGTCGCCGCGGGAGACCGGGTGGGCGTGTCGGTCGCCTGGGAAAGGACGCACCTCTTTGGACCGGATGGCAGCCGGGTGGGGGCGGCGCCCGGGCCGGGCGGGGCGGTATCGTGACGAGGGTCGGCGACCGCCTGGGAGCTGGCATCGGTTTGGCCGGCGTCCGGACCGCCCCCGCTCGCTACGGTGCGCTACCGGGACGTATCTCGGCCGCAGCCGCTCACGGCATGGCCATCGCCTGTACTCTGGCCACCGCCTGCTCCCCCGCCCCACCCGGCACCGCCACCCTGCGCGTTGCGCTGTGGGCGGGCGGGTACGAACTCGAGATCGAGCAGCAGGTGGCGGCGCGCTACGAGGCGCTGCGCCCCGGGACGCGAGTGGTCCTCGAATCGGCCCCGAACGGCTACGAGGAACGCCTGCTCACCTCGATCGCGGCGGGCCATCCCCCCGATGTCTACCTGCTGGACTCGCCCGACATCCCCACCTTCGTGGACCGGGGGCTGGCGGTGGACTTCGCGCCCTACCAGGAGGCGCTGGGTTTTCGCGCGGACAGCGTCTTCCCGCAGGTGCTGGAGGCCTTCACGCGCGGTGAAGCCGTCTTCGCGCTGCCCAAGGACTTCACGCCGATGGTCATCTACGTGAACCGCGGGGTACTGGCGGACGCGGGCGTGGGCCGGTTCACGGATGCGGGCGCGGGACGGTTTGCGAACCCGGGCGCCGGTGCGGGGGTGGAGGTGGGCCGTCTCGCGGGGGACGCGAGCGTGCAGGACGCGGACGGGGGTGCGGGCGGGAACGCGGACGCCGGCGCTGACCCGGCCGCCTTAGGGGCCGCCCGGCCGAACGGCTGGACCTGGGCCGACTTCCGGCGCGCAGCCCGCGCCGTGACCCGGGACACCAACGGGGACGGCCGCCTGGATGTCTTCGGCTTCGACTTCCCGCGCAACCTCTACCAGTGGGTGCCGTTCGTATGGTCCGCCGGGGGCGACATTCTGGGGCCGGACGGCGCGAGCGCCAGCGGGTTCATGAATGGGCCCGAGGCACTCGCGGCGTACGCTTTCCTGACGGGGCTGGCCGAGGAGGGCCTCACGCCCGGCGCGCAGTTCGTGCAGCGGGGAGATCCGGCGCGCGAGGCGCGGTTCGCATCGGGCGGGCAGGCTTTCCTCCTTTCGGGACACTGGACGCTGCCCGTCTTCCGCGATCTGGTGCAGACAGGTGCGCTGGAGCTGGAGATCCTGCCGATTCCGCATCACCCGTCGCAGGGGCGGGCGACAAGCGTGATCTACGCGTCGGGGTGGGCCGTTCCGCCGAACGCCGCGAATCTGCGCCGGGCGATCGACCTGGCCGGCTTTCTCGCGTCGCCGGAAGCGCAGCGCATCCGGGCGGGGTCCGGGCTGGCCATCCCTTCGCGCGCCGATGTCGCGGCCGAGATCGCGGCCGCGGACACCACGGGGGTGGAGGATGCGTTCATCGCGCTGGTTGATGGGGCCCGCGTAACGTGGGGCGCCTACGTGCGCGACTTCTCCCTGGTCGAGGCCCTGGCGGTGGAGATCATGGACCGGCGGCTGCTGAACGGGGAGGCGCTGGAGGCGAGCGCGGGGGATGTGGCGCGGCGTGTGGACGAGGTGCTGCGGCGGTGAGGGGCGGGGGGGGGGGGCGGCGGGGGCCGGAGGCGCCGGGCCGCGCGAGGTGGGCCGGGCGGGGTGGGAGGGCGGGCCGTGAGGGGGCGGGCCGCGTGAGGGGGCGCGGGGCGCGAGGGCACGCCGCGTGAGGGGGTGGGGGCCGCGTGAGGCGGCGCCGGGCGCGAGAGGCCAGCCGCGTGAGGAGATGGGCGGCGTGAGGCAGCGCCGGGCGCGAGGGGCACGCCGCGTGAGGGGGTGGGCGGCGTGAGGCGGCGCGGGGCGCGAGAGGCGAGCCGCGCGAGGGGGTGGGCCGCCGCCGCATTTGCCGGCGGAGCCGGGCTGATCGTGATGGTGGCCGTGGGGGCGGTGGGGGGGGCGGGGGGGCGCGCAACGGAAAACGGTGCGCGCGTGGCGGCTTCGCTGTATGAGGTACAAGGGGTTACGGACGCGGATGTTGCGCGTCTCCTTGATGGGCGCGTGGAGATCCTGGCCGTGCGGGGGGACGCGGCGGCGCCCGAGGGTCGGATTTCCCCGGCGAGCGAGACGGGTCCGGGCGCGTACGCCTACGAAGCCGGCTCGCTTGAACCATCGGCCTGGATCTCGGTCACGCCCGACAACCGGGGCCGGGGCTGGCCGTGGACCCCCACCATCCTCGCCCTGCTGGGTCTGCTGCTCATCTCCGCCTGGGCCCTCGCGCGGCGCCCCTCCCCCCCGCCCCCCCGCTACCCGGCCACCGTCGCCCTCCTCTCGGCCGCCCTCCTTTCGCTGGTAGCAGCCTCCGCCCGGCAGTGGGCCCAGCACGAACTGGAAGACCTCAGCGCCGCCCACCTCGCCCGCGGCCTCCGCGCGGCCGAGATCGCGCTGGCGGCCGGCGCCGATCCGGACCGCGCCGCCCGTGTCGCCGGCCTTCCCTGGGCCACCACCACCGCGCTCGACACCCCCGAACAGCTCTGGACGATGCCCCGCGAGGTCGGCGCGGCCATCGCGGCCACCCCCGGCCTCCACTCCGCCCCCGCCTACGCCGTCGAGGCCGGCGGCGCCACCTACCACGGCGGCAGCACGCGGCTCGCGCCCCCCACCCCCGGCACCCTCCACCTCGTCTTCCTCGGTTACGAGCAAACCGCATCCCCCACCATCCCTCTCGCAGCCTCCGCGCTCGGCTCGGCGCTGCTCGTCTCCCTCGTCCTCTTCCTCCTACCCCTCTCCACCCGGCCCCGCGCGCTGCGCAGAACCCTCGCCGCCTGGGGGTTCCTGGCTCCGGCCACCGCACTCCTCCTCCTCTTCACCTTCGGGCCCCTGCTCTTCTCGCTCTGGATCTCCCTGCACGAGTGGCACCTCGTCGATCCCGCGCACCCCTTCACCGGGCTGGCCAACTACCGCGACCTCCTCGCCGACGGCTCCTGGTGGTCGGCGATCCGCAACACCGTGGTCTTCACCCTGCACGTCCCGTTCGCGATGGCGGTCGCGCTCTCTCTGGCGCTCCTCACCCGCGGATCCAGACGCGCCGTGCGCTGGGTCCGCCTCGCGCTGTTCCTGCCGGGCATCACCAGCGTGGTCGCCATCGCGGTGGTCTGGAAGTGGCTGCTGAACGACGGCTACGGCCTGGTGAACCGCGCGCTCGAAGGCGTGGGGCTGGACTCGGTGCCGTGGCTGACGTCGCCGGACACCGCGCTCGCCAGCCTGATGGCGATCAGCGTGTGGATGGTCGTCGGCTACCAGATGGTCGTCTTCCAGGCGGGGCTGGCGGCGATCCCGCGCGACTGGTACGACGCGGCCCGGGTCGACGGCGCCGGCCCGCTGCAGCGCTTCCGTCACATCACCCTGCCCGGCCTCCGCCACACCCTCTTCTTCGTGCTGGTCACCTCGGTGATCGGGTCCTTCCAGGTCTTCGGCCTCGTCTACGTCATGACCGAGGGTGGCCCGCTGGGCGCGACCGACGTGGCCGTCTACCACATCTACCGCGAGGCGTGGGAGTTCCTGCGCTTCGGAAACGCCGCCGCGATGAGCTGGATCCTCTTCGCGGTCGTATTCGCCGCCACCTGGCTCCACTTCCGCTTCCTGGAGAGGGGGCGGGCGCATGCGTGATTCCGGGAAGGGCGCGCCCGGGCGGTCGGCTCCAGCCGTGGGGGATTGGGGCCGTCCGACCGCTGGACCATCCCGGCACCCCGGCTCGCGCGCCACCGGCCGCCTGGCCGCCAACGGCCGCCTCCTCCTCCTCGCCGCGGCCTGTCTGGCCATGGCCGCGCCCTTCCTCTGGATGGGCGCCACCAGCCTGATGAGCCAGCTCGAGGTCTTCGCCTCCGGCCACCTGCTCCCGGAGACCCCCCTCTGGTCGAACTACCCGGACGCCCTCACCGCCCAGCCGTTCGCGCGCTACTTCGTCAACTCGCTGGTCTTCGCGGCCGCGGTGGTCGCCGGCCAGGTCGCGACCGCCACTACCGCCGGCTACGCCTTCGCCCGCTTCGACTTCCCCGGCCGCGACCGCGTCTTCATGCTCTTTCTGGCCACCATGATGGTGCCGGCCGTCATCGTCCTCATCCCCCGCTTCCTGATGATCGACGCGCTGGGCTGGATCGACAGCTACCAGGGGCTCATCTCAACCGAACTCGTCTCCGTGTGGGGCATCTTCCTCATGCGGCAGTACTTCCGCACGCTTCCCCGCGAGTTGGAGGACGCCGCGCGGGTGGATGGCGCGGGCCCCTGGCGAATCTTCTGGAGCGTCGGCCTGCCGCTGGCGAAGCCCGCCGTGGCCACCCTCGCGCTGTTCGCCTTCATCGACGCCTGGAAGAACTTCCTCTGGCCGCTTCTGGTCACCCGCTCGATGGAGATGCGGGTCGTCGAAGTCGGAATCGCCGCCTTCCACTCCACCTACGAGATCAACTGGCCGTACCAGATGGCCGCCGGCGTCGTGGCGGTGCTGCCGATCGCGCTCCTCTTCCTCTTCACCCAGCGGTATTTCGTGCGCGGAATCCAGCTGGAGGGGATCCGGTAGGCGCGAGGGGGCCATGCCGCCGGTAGAGCGTGCGCAGGCCGGTCTTTCGGGCTTCCAGCACGGCCGCGGCCCGGTTGCACCACTTCGCGCGGGTTCTCTAGACTTGACCCATGACCAGTCGTCCTGTCGCCCCGGCGCTGCTGGCGCCTCTGCTCGGGGTTGCCCTCGGCGCCCTGCCATCGCCCGGCGCACCTCTGGACGCCCAATACCGGCCCGTGCCCGGGCAGGTTGCGCGCTTCCTGGATGGGGATTCGCTGTTGCTCGCGGTCGCGGTGGATCTCGACAAGGCTCCCTTTGTCGTCGTGGAAGCCAGTTTGTTGGCGTTCCTCGGGAGGAGCGGTAGCGGTACGGTCTTTGCCCGCTTTTTCCATTATCGGGAGCCGCGGCCAGTAGTATCGGAAAGGTTCGCGGCGGCGCCGGAGTTCGTGGCCATCCATGTAGACAGAAACGAGCGCGGTGACGGCACCCGGATCTTTGGGCAGAAAGTGACGCCGCTTGCGAGCGACGATCTGGTCGTCTCCGACCCGCTTCTCCTCGATCCCGGGATCGCGGCGCTGCCGGAAACCCGGCAGGAAGCACTGGATGGAATGCTGCCGCGGCTCCAGATCGGGTCCGAGAGCGAGATGGCCGCATACTGGGAGGTCTACGGACTGGAGGCCGGGGCAACGATGGAGATCTCGGTCGCGCTGGAACGGGAGAAGGCGGGCGTGCTCACACGCATCGTTCGCTCGATGAGGGGCAGGCAGGTCCCGCCGGCGCCCGTGGTCTCGTGGACGGAGCCGGCGTCGGGACCGGTACACGGGATGGCCCTCACCCTCGGCGTCGCCGAACTGACGGACGGGAACTACGACCTGAAGATCGCGGTGGCGGGGCCGGATGGGTCGGTGGCTGCGGCCGTCCGTCGTTTCACCGTGAGACGGCGATGAGGCTCGATGGGCGCGGCCGACGCGGCCTTTTCACGGCGCCGCTATTCGCGCTGGTTCTGTGCGCTCCCGGTGCGTCCGGCACCGCCCAGGAGGTCGACTGGAAGCGAGATCTGCGGAACCCGATCCGCGCCGTCCTGAACTTCCATTACAACCGGGATTTCAGTACCGAGGTCACGGTGAGCGTATACTGCCTGGCGGACAAGGGGGACATCTGTTTCGGCGGCGACTACGAGGACAGGGAATGCCGGCGCTCGGTACCCTGCCGCAGCCGCGCGCAGATGTACCAGTTCATGGACGAGCTGGAACGGGCAGCCAGGCGCCACCCACGCGACGCCTACGCCGTCGCCCAGGCGGTCTACGGGCTGGCGAGGCTCGGGGATCCGGACCGGGCGCTGGAGGTCGCCCGGGTGTGCGAGGGAGCCCGCTGGTGGTGCGACCTGGTCCTCGGAATGGCCTATCACCATGCGGAACGCCCGCTCGACGCCGAGAGCCACTTCCAGATCGGGTTGCTGGGGGCCGACCCGGAGCTTGCATGCAGGCTGACCGACATCACCTACCTCCTGGAGGGACGGGACGAGGCTACCTACGGGCGTCTGCCCTGTCCGGAGCCTGACCGGACGGAGTTCGAGGAACGCTTCTGGTGGCTGTCCGATCCGCTCCTCACGGCGCCCGGGAACGACCGCCGGTCCGCGCACCTGACCAGGCGCTTCGAACTCCTCCTCCACGAGCGCCTGCGGGAAGCGGTCGAACCTGGCTACCTGCTCGCGCCCGGGGCCATCGACAGCCTCCTCCGCTACAGCGATGAAGTCACCCGCCGCGGACCTCCCGACTCCTTCGACCATACCGGACGCTGGAGGAGCGACAAGGCGGCACGATACCGCTTCACCCCCGCGTCGCTGATCGGGGACGGGGTGCAGGCGCTGCGCTACGAGCTCGAAGCCGAACGTTGGGATGAAGGCTACACGCCGACCGACTACGACGCCTTCTACGCCGTTCCCGGGCAGGTCGCCCGCTTCATGGACGGGGATTCGCTGGTCCTGGCGGTCTCCGCCGATCTGAGGGCCGCGCCCGTCAATCCGCTGCAGATCCGCTTCGTCGCCGGCAGCGGGCCGGCCGGCAACTTCACCGGACTGGGGCTGCCGGGAGGCGACCTGACCCCCGTCTTCACGACCAGCTTCGAGGCCGTGCCGCTGGTCGTCGCGATCGAGGCCTTCGACGGGTACGATGGCGTGTCGCGGCTGCGCGAGGGTGTGCTGCCGCTGGAGGCGGGGCCGGTCATGCTCTCCGATCCGCTGCTGGTCGATCCCCGGGTCACCGAGTTGCCCGCCACCCGCCAGGAGGCGGTGGATTCGATGCTTCCACAGCCGTGGATCGCGTCCGCGAACCAGGTGATCGCCTACTGGGAGGTATACGGACTCGCAGAAGGACAACCGATGCAGGTCTCGGTCGCGATGGCACGGGAGGGCGCCGGCGTGGTCACGCGTGTGCTCCGCACGCTGGCCGGGCGTTCGGACGCGCCGGCCCCCGTGGTCACGTGGACCGAGGAGGCGTCGGGATCAACCCATCCGATGTCGCTCACGCTGGACATCGAGGCACTGGACGAGGGCAGCTACGAGCTGACGATCGAGGTAGCGGGGCCGGATGGCAGCACGGCCGGCACAACCCGCGCCTTTCGAGTGGGCGAACGATGAGGCGGCTCCCGCTGTTGATGGCGCTGGGCGCGGGTGTCCCCTTCGCCCCCGGCGCCGCCACCCCCGCCGACGGGCAGGAAGTCGAGTGGCAGGAACAGATGCGGAACCCGATCCGCGCCGTCGTGCAGAACCACTACGGGCGTCCCCTGATCAACAGTTCCGGGGGTATCGACTGCCTCGGGAGAAAGGGCGACATCTGTTTCGGAGGTGACCACGAGGACTACCGCTGCATGAGCATCGCGCCGTGCCGCACGGAAGCGGCGATGTTCCAGTTCATGGATGAACTCGAGCGGGCCGCGAGGCGCCGGCCCGACGACCCGCACACGATCGCGCAGGCGGTCTACGGACTGGCGAGGCTCCGGTACACCGACCGCGCGCTGGAAGTCGCCCAGGGGTGTGAGGCGGTGCGCTGGTGGTGCGACCTGGTCCTCGGCATGGCCTATCAGCGGGCGGAGCGCTCGGTCGACGCGGAGGGTAACCTGCAGATGGGGCTGCTCGGCGCCGACCAGGAACTCGCCTGCAGACTGACCGACATCGAGTACCTCCTGGACGGGAGGGACGGAGCCACCTATTCGGTCCTGCCCTGCCCCAGCCGTGAGCGCGGTGAATTCGAAGAGCGTTTCTGGTGGCTCTCCGATCCCCTTCTCACCAGGCCCGGCAACGACCGCTGGACCGAACACGTCACCCGCCGATTCGAGCTGATGCTACACGAGCGCCTCTGGGAGGTCATTCGGCCCAACTACCTGTTCAGTGCCCGTGGCCTCGGCCACAATCTCGTCTACATGAACGTGGTGACCCGCCGCGGGGCTCCCGACTCGCAGGACAACATTGGAAGGTTCAGGAGCCTGGAGGCGGCCCGCTACCGCTTTTCCCCCGCATCCCTCGTGGGAGACGGAATCCAGGCGCTCCACTACGAGCTGGAAGCGACCCGGTGGGACGAAGGATACACCCCCGTCGAGTACGGGCCGGTCTTCGAGGTTCCCGGCCAGATCGCCCGTTTCCTGGACGGGGATTCACTGGTCCTGGCGGTCTCCGCCGACCTCGACGCCGCCCCGATCTATTCCCGTGAAAGCCGGTTCGTGGCCAGTGGCGGGCCCACCGGCCCCTTCGTCGGCTTCGGACTGCCGGCACGGGATTCGGGCCCGTCCGTCACGGCATCCGTCGAAGCGGTGCCGATGGTGGTCGCCATCGAAGCGTTCGACCCGGAGGGGCCCGTGGCGCGGATGCGCGAGGGGGTGATGCCGCTGGAGCCGGGGGCGCTGGTGCTCTCCGACCCCCTCCTCGTGAGCCGGCTGATTCCCGAGCTGCCGACGACCCGGCAGGAGGCGGTGGACGCAATGCTTCCGCAGCCGTGGATCGGCTCAGCAAACGAAATGGTCGCCTACTGGGAGGTCTACGGGTTGCAGGACGGACAGCCGATGCAGATCTCGGTCGCGCTGGCGCGGGAGGGCGCCGGGATGGTCACACGCGTTCTCCGCACGCTGAGCGGGAGGCCGGAACCGCCGGCGCCGGTCGTCTCCTGGACGGAAGAAGCGGGCGGGCCGGTCCACCCGATGTCCCTGATGGTGGACGTGGACGCACTGCGCGACGGGGACTACGACTTCAGCATCGAGGTGACGGGCCCGGACGGCTCGGTGGCCACGGCCACGCGTCGCTTCAAGGTGGGACGCCGATGAGGCGGGGACGGGGGACTCCGGTCCCTGCGCCCGGCCCGGCCGCGCTGCTGTTCCTCGGCTCCGCGGCGCTCGCGACGACCTTCCTGGCCCCCGGCGCGACCGCCCCCGCCGACGCGCAGGAAGTCGAGTGGCAGGGCCCGATGCGAAACCCGATCCGTGCCGTCGTCCAGAACCACTACTGGCGCGCATTGAATACCGAGCGCAGCCTCCACTGCCTCGCCAGGAAGGGAGACATCTGTTTCGGAGGCGATCACGAGGACTATAGATGCCTTAACATCTCGCCGTGCCGCACGGAAGCGGCCATGTACCAGTTCATGGACCAACTGGAATGGGCCGCGCGGCGCCGTCCCACGGATCCCTACACGGTGGCCCAGGCGGTCTACGGACTGGCGAGACTCGGGGTGGTCGGCCGCGCACTCGAAGTCGCCCGGGGGTGCGAGGCGGCGCGCTGGTGGTGCGACCTGGTCCTCGGCATGGCCTACCACCGGGCCGGGCGCCCGGTGGAAGCCGAAGGCCATGTGCGTAAGGGGTTGCTCGGCGCGGACCCGGAACTGGAGTGCCGGCTTACCGACATCGAGTACCTCCTCGACGGACGGGACGGCTCGACCTATGCGGATCTCTCCTGCCACGACCCTAAGCGCCTGGAGTTCGAAGAGCGCTTCTGGTGGCTCACCGATCCCCTTATGGCGATACCCGGCAACGACCGCTGGACCGAGCACATAACCAGGCGGTTCGAGCTGCTGCTTCACGAGCGCCTGTGGGAGGTGACCCGCCCCGGCTACCTGCTGAACGCCGCCGGCATCGCCGACAATCTCGTCTACATGAACGTGGTGACCCGCAGGGGACCGCCCGACTCGTGGGAGCCGGCCGGGAGAATCGTCGATACCTGGAGATCCGAGGAAGCGTCCCGCTACCGCTTCTCCCCCGCTTCTCTTGTCGGGGACGGGACCCAGGCCCTGCGCTACAACCTTGAGGCGACCCGGTGGGACGAGGGCTACACCCCTGTCGCATACGGCCCGGTCTTCGAGGTTCCCGGCCAGATCGCCCGTTTCCTGGACGGGGATTCGCTGGTCCTGGCGGTCTCCGCCGACCTGGACGCCTCGCCGGTCTACTCGCGGGAGAGCCGGTTCGTGGCCAGCGGGGGGCCGGCCGGCCCCTTCGTGCGTCTGGCGACGACAGGGAGGGATCAGGGGCCATCGTTCAACGCGACGGTCCAGGCCGTGCCCATGGTCGTCGCGGTCGAAGCGATGGACCCGGACGGCCCCGTGGCCAGGATGCGCCAGGGGGTGATGCCGCTGGAGCCGGGGGCGCTCGTGCTCTCGGATCCGCTTCTGGTAAGTCCGCTGATCGGGGATCTGCCCACAACCCGCCAGGAGGCAATCGATTCGATGCTGCCACAGCCCTGGATCGGGTCCATGAACGAGATCATCGCCTACTGGGAGGTCTACGGGCTGGAAGAGGAGGAGCCGCTGCAGATCTCGGTCGCCGTCGCACGGGAGGGCGCCGGCATGGGGACCCGCGTTCTGCGCTTCCTGAGCGGTCGGTCGGGACCTGCGGTGCCAACCGTTTCCTGGACGGAAGAGGCCGGCGGCCTGGTCCACCCGATGTCCCTGATGGTGGACGTAAAGGCGCTGCGTGACGCAAACTACGACCTCAAGATCGAGGTGACGGGCCCTGACGGCTCGGTGGCCACGGCCACGCGCCGCTTCAAGGTGGGACGCCGATGACACGGGTACGAAGGCAATTGTTTCTTGCGCTCGCCGCGACCGCGCCGCAGTTCTTCGTCCCCACGACAACCGTGCCACCATTCATGGCGCCGATCCCGACCAGGCCAGCCGGTGCCCAGGAAGTCGCGTGGAAGGAGGAGTTGCGGGGCAACATCCGAAACGTCCTGCGGAACCACTACCACCGCGACCTGAGTTCCGACGCCCGCAGCAGCGACTGCCTGGCCGCCAGGGGCGACAACTGTTTCGGCGGCGACCACGAGGACTGGTACTGCCTGCGCGTCTTCGACTGCCGCACTCCCGCGGTCCGACTTCAGTTCGTGATGGAGCTGATCGGGGCGGTGGACGACCGGCCGGACGATCCGTATGTGATCGCCCACGCGGTCTACGGGCTCGCGCGAGTCGGACGCACACTGCACGCGGTCGACCAGGCGCGCCGGTGCCGGGCGGCTGCCTGGTGGTGCGACCTCGTGATGGGTCTCGCGCTCCACCGGGCGGGGCGCTCGGCTGCGGCGGGCATCCGCTATCGTTCGGCGCTGGAGGGCGCGGACCCGGAACTGGCCTGCCGGCTGACCGACATCCGGGAACTGCTGGACGGGAGCGACGCGGCTTCCTACCGGCGGCTGCCCTGCCCCGGCCCGGAGCGGACGGCATACGAGGAGCGGTTCTGGTGGCTGTCGGACCCCCTGCTCTCGAGGCCCGGGAACGATCGCCGGACCGAGCATCTGACCCGGAGGTTCGAACTCCTGCTGCACGAGCGCCTGTGGCGGACGGTCTACAACCGCCGCGTCCCGCCCCAATACCATATCGATGTGACCCGCAGGGGGCACCCGGATTCCTGGAGGCCGCGTGGAAGAGAGCTTGAGACCTGGAAGAGCGAAGGAGGGGCGCGCTACCGCTTTACTCCCGCATCCCTGGTGGGAGACGGAATCGAGGCCCTCCGCTACGAACTCGAGGCATCCAGGTGGGACGAGGGGTTCACGCCCACCCAATACGGTACCGTTTTCGAGGTGCCCGGCCAGGTCGCGCGGCTCCTCGACGGGGATTCGCTGGTGCTGGCGGTCTCCGCCGATCTGGACGCGGTTCCCTTCGGTTCGCCCGCGACCCGGTTTGTCGCCAGCGGAGGCCCCAACGGGTTTTTCGCCAACCTCGGAGTGCCCACCGCGGATCTGAGCCCGTCCTTCGCTGCCGGGGTCCCGAGCGTGCCCCTTCTGGTTGCCATCGAGGCATACGGCCGCCGCCGCGCCGTGGCCCGCATGCGGCAGGGGGTGACGCCCCTGACGCCGGGAGGCCTCGTGCTGTCCGACCCGCTCCTGGTCGATCCCCTGCTCCCCGAACTGCCCGAAAGCCGCCAGGAGGCGGTGGACGCGATGCTCCCGCAGACACGGATAGGCTCCACGAACGAAATGATCGCGTACTTCGAGGTCTATGGACTGGAGGAAGGGCAGACCATGCGGGTCTCGCTGGCTCTTGAACGCGAGGGGGCGGGAATGGTGACCCGCGTCCTCCGGTCTCTCAGCGGCCGGTCGGACACGCGTGCCCCGAGGGTCGCGTGGACCGAGCCGGCGTCGGGGCCCACCCACCCGATGGCCCTGTCCATGGATGTCGAGGCGCTCGAGGACGGGAACTACGACCTGAAGATCGAAGTGAGCGGCCCGGGCGGCGCCGTCGCGAACACGGTCCGCCGCTTTGCGGTCGGGGGGCGGTGAAGATGGCGTTTCCGCGCCCCGGCAATGCTGGACCGAACGCCGGCCCTGGCAACGGAATCGTGAAGCCGGGACTGGCGGCGGCCGTCTCCCTCGCACTCCTCCCCCTCCTCCCCGCCTGCACCGCCCCCGACCACCCCTCACCCCCCACCATCCGGCGCGACAGCGCGGGCATCGCGATCGTGGAGTCATTCCGCCCGGCCTGGGGCGATTCGGCGCGCTGGCGGGTCCACCCGGAACCGCTCCTCGACCTCGCCCGGTCCGGCGACGGCCCGGAATACCTCTTCCACGGCGTCGACGGGATGGCGAGGCTCTCCGACGGCACGATCGTCGTCGCCAACCGGGGCTCGCAGGAAATCCGCTGGTTCTCGCCCGGCGGGCGCCTCATCGGCGAAGTCGGCGGGCACGGCGAGGGCCCCGGCGAATTCGACAACCTCCAGCAGATTGAAATGGCCGGCGACACGGTCCTCGCACTCGACTTCGACGAGACCGTCGCGCTCTTCGCTCCCGGTCCGCGGCTCCTCCGGGTGCTGCGCGTGCGCCACTTCAGCCATGCGGTGCACTTCCTCGGCGGCGGCACCCTGGTCGTCCCCACCCTGCTCACCTGGTCGGAGACCTACGGCCAGATCCGCGACCCGGAGGCGCTGCTCCTCTACGACCTGCAGGGCACGCCCGGCGACAGCATCGGCCAGATCGCCGGTACCGAGGAGTACGTCGCCGAAGCCCTCAGCGGCAGGCCTCTCTTCCCGAAGCGATCGGTGCTCGACACGCACGGCGGCCACCTCTTCACCGGCAGCGCCGACTTCATGCAGGTCGAAGTGCTGTCCGCCGTCGGCGACACCATCCGGATTCTTCGGATCCCCGGCTACCCGCTGGACCTCACCGAAGCCCAGGTCGAGGCCGAAAGGGAGGCCCGCCTCAACGTCCCCCTGCCTCTG
The DNA here is from genome assembly GCA_965116645.1 of Longimicrobiales bacterium. Taxonomy (GTDB): domain Bacteria; phylum Gemmatimonadota; class Gemmatimonadetes; order Longimicrobiales; family Gaopeijiaceae; genus Bin94. The sequence goes on from OZ220702.1 coordinate 2,277,555, forward strand.
GGCATGACCCTCCCGCCGCCGCTGCGCCAGGCCATCGAAGACATGCCGTCGCCCACAACCCGCCCGGCCTACGACCGGATGATCGTGGACCCCACGGGGGCCGTCTGGCTCCGGCACTTCGTCGCCGAGAGCGAGAAGGGCGGGCCCGGGCAAGGGAGCGGGCCCGGCGAACGCCACGGTTCAGCCGACTCCGGCCCGGGCGACTTGGGTACCCCCGAGATCTGGCTGGTGTTTGCGCACACGGGCGAGTGGCTCGGGAGTGTCGAGATGCCCCCCGGGTTCAGCATTCTCAACGTCGGAGCCGACGAAATCCTCGGGACCTGGTCGGATGAGATGGATGTCCAGCATCCGCGGGTACTCCGCTTGAGCCGGGGGGCGCGTCGTACATAACCCGAGTCAAGCTGTGGTTGCTCGCTCCCTGACCCACCCGCAGATTCACCCCCATGCGATCTTCCACCCGCTCCCCCCGGCAAGCCCGCCTGACCGCTGCTTGCCTCCCCCTTCTCCGCCCCTTCCCCGCCGCCTGCCTCCTCGCCATCACCGCCCTGGCCTGCTCTCCCGGCCAGCCCGCCCCCCTCCCCCTGGCCGACGACCACCTGATTATCGCCATCGCGGATGAATACGGCCAACTGAACCCGATCGCGCGCTTCGCCGACGGCGTGTGGGACCGGCCGCCCTGGGCCACGTCATTCGGACTGGAGCGCTTTGCTGCGGTGCCCTCCGGCGATTCGGCCGACTGGCGATGGCCCGACGGCCGGCACATGTGGGCCGTGCCGGGCCGGGAGTCGGACACCCTCGGGTACTCGCCGGCCGCCGTGGCGGTCAACGTCCCCGATGAATGGCACTTCTACTCGGACAGCTTTCCGCAAGTGTCCCTCGGCACGCTGGGGCTCCAGCTTTCGAGCGGCCGCATGTGCGAATACAGCTGGTCGGTGCGCACCCAGGACGGCTGGTCGAGGAGACTGCCCACCCTGGGGGACTTTCGTACCGCGGGTGTTGCCCTCAGCCGCCATCCGTCCGCTATCCTCACGGCGGATGCAAGACCCGATGTGGAACGGATCCTGGAAGAAATCGGTCGCCGGGACGAGGAGCCGGCCCCGAGGTACGATCCGCGCTTCATCTGGCTCGGCATCTTCCAGTTCGACGACACGACCATCGGTGTGCTGCATCGCCTCGGGTACGGCCTTGGCCTCATGCACGCGGTGATCGAACTGCATGGCGACAGCCCGCGGGTGGTCGCCGAGGTCGCGCGCGAGCCATGTTGAGCCGCCTCCGCATCCTCCTCCTTGCGACCGCGATCTGCGCCTGCTCTCCGGCTCCGGACTCGCCCGCCTCGCAGCCGGACGCCGCGCCCCCGGAAGCCCCACCCCCTGCCGACCCCGGCGCACTGTTGATCGCCGTGACCAACCGCGGCGCCATGTCCGGCACCGACTACGACCGAATGCTGGTCCCGATCGCGCGCCACCTCGACGGCTCCTGGGACAACGTTCCCTGGGCCGGGATCTTCGACCTGAGCGGACCCGGACCCGGGATCGAGGCCGTAAAGACGGGGGACGGAGTCTGGAGCTGGCCCGACGCGAGTCAGTACTGGGACCACCCGGGCAGAGCCGCCGATACCCTGGGCCGGGCCCCGGAGGTGATCGCGGCCGGCGTTCCCCGCTCCTGGTTCCTCTATTCCCCGAGCGAGCAGGGTCTGCCGCTCTCGACGACCGGGCTGGCCGTTACGCCCGCCCACTGTTCACATCGGTGGGCCATCCGGACGGAGCTGGAAGCACCTCCCGCACCGGACGCCTTCGACGCCTACGGTCCGCCGGGGATCGCACTCACCCGCCCGCCGGCCGCGGTTCTTTCGGAAAACGACATCCCGGGGCTCGAGGATATCCGGCGGAACCTGGGCTTCGCCGACATCGCTGAAGGCAGAAAAGGGGACCGCAGCTTCTACTGGCTGGGCCTGTTCCGCTTCGATAGCATCGGGCCGGAGGATGCGGACGGCGGGCCGCGGGACGCGACGCTGGGCGTGCTCTGGGGCCAGTACTACGAAGGCGCCGACTACACCCTGATCCAGATCGACGGGGAGGGGAGCCGGGTGCTCATGACGGCATACGAGGGCGGTTGCTGAACGGACGTCAGCGCCACCCCTGATCCGCCGGCTCCTCCGGATTCGACCTCAGAAACCGCACCAGCTCGGCGTGATACTCCTCCGGTATCTCGAAATGGGGGTTGTGGCCAACCCCCGGAAACAGCACCAGTTCCGCGTTGCGCAACGTCTCGGCCACGTTGCGTGCCCGGCCCGCGTAGTCGCGCGTCAACGGGTCGTCCGCGCCGCCGATCACCAGGGCCTTGACCTCGATGTTCTGCCATTCGTGCACGACCGGGTCCTCGAACAGGATCCGCTGCTGGGACGCGCGCACCCGGGCCATGCGGGGCCAGTCGCCGCCCAGCGTGAGGCCGTACTGGTACATCACCCAGGGCATGTATTCGTCCCGCCAACCGTTGGGGTAGTAGCGCCGGTGCCCCGCGAGAACCGACCGGTAGCTGGTTCGCTCGAGCACGGACCGGTAAGCGTCCTCCGGGTCTGACCAGGGCCGTCCCGGCCGCGTATCGCTCAGGCCGATCTGGTTGACCATCGCCACATGCGTGACCACCTCCGGGTAGGTCGAAGTGAAGCGTGTCGCGACCATACCGCCCATCGAGTGACCCACCACGGCCACCCGCTCGATGCCCAGCTCGTCCAGGAGCGCCTTCGTGTTGCGCGCCGGGATGTGCAGGTTGTAGTGGATCAGCGGCTTGGACGACCGGCCATACCCCAGGCGGTCTACCGCGATCACCCGAAAGCCGGCCCCGGTGAGCGCTCGAATCGTCGGCGCGAACGCCGCCGCGAAGAAGTTCATCCCGTGGAAGAGGACCACCGTCCGGCCGTTCGCCTCCCCCACCGGTGCCACGTCCATGTAAGCCATGCGGTGGTCCTGCCCCATCAGCCGCACGTTCAGGTAGCTGACGGGATGCGGATACGGGACGTTGGAATAGTCGATCGCCGTCGCCTCCCAGCCCGGGGGCGGCGTCGAGGGCGGCTCCTCCTGGGCGGCTTGCGCGCGCGGCACGGCGACGCCGAGCGGGACGGCTGCACCGAGCACAATGGCCAGGAGGGGAACCGGGTAGAGCACGGACGGCGCGGAACGCATGGACATCTCGGACGGACCTTTCTGCCGGGGACTAGTCTGCTCGGGACATATCCTGTATGGGACCTGTCCCGGGGCGCGCTTCCGCCAGGCGCGGATTGCGGCAAACCCGTGGCCATGCTACCTCTTGGACAGGCCGATCGTCAATTGACACACTTGCCAAGGACAGGATCATGCCGCTCAACCTTGGACCCATGGAACTCATCCTGCTGCTGCTCTCTCTCGGGTTCGGGATCGTTGTCTTCCGGTTCGTGGGCAAACGGCTGCTCCGCGGTCCCAGGGACGCCGAGCAACTGGAAGATCTGCAGGACAAGGTGGAGCTCCTGGAGTACAAGCTGGAGGAGGAGCGGCAACGGCAGGACCAGCTTCCGGGGTAGCGGCCGCACCGGGGGCGGCTGCCGTGAGATGGTGACCGGACGCCCGCGCCCCTGCCTTTAGCTGTCTGCCAACCCACCTCCAACGATGGATTGCCATGGGCGGTGTGTCCGGTTGCTGGGCGCCCCCGGGCGCCACTGCGAGGAGGGCGCCGGCGGGGAGGAGGAGAGGGATGGGAACCCAGCGCCTGTAATGTGTAGTTTACATTATGTAAGGTTTGATTGACTTTCCCAATGAATGCCCATCCAACCATTCCATCGCCCGCGGGAGCCCGTGACCTTGTACAGCAGAGAGACGGCTGAGTCGGCAGGCCGGGAATGCACGGGAGGCCAATGGTCGACTTGACACGCCTTTCCACCCATGGCTAGTTTCCCGGCAACCCACGGACGCTGACGCGCCAGGCGGAAGGGCGGGACCAGAAACGACAAGGGAGGAAGCGAGGAGCGATGGATTGGGTGCCGACCGCCATCCTGATGACAACGTTCGTCACAACGGCTGCTGCCGTGACCACCCTCGGCTGGCGCGTTGCCGAGCGGATCCGTGAGGAAGGCCGCAAAGCTCACGATCGAATCGGGGCGCGCATCGATGGGGTGGAAGAGGGGTTGGGAGTTCGCATCGCCAAGGTCGAAGCAGTACTCGGGGGCCGCATCGACAGGGTCGAAGAAGGGCTCGGGAGCCGCATTGGCGGGGTGGGGGAAGGCCTTGCGGGTGTGCGCGAGGGGCTCGCCGAGATCAGGGGCGAATTCCGTGGCACGACACGGTCCCTCGATGCCTTGCGAAGGGACTTTCGGGCGCACGCGTTCGGCAACGCCGACTGACGCCACCGGTTCCCCACCTCCACAAGCGCCGGGCTCTGCCGGACTGACTCCTTCAACTACCCCGCCTCCTCTGCAGCAGCTGCCTCCCGCAGCGCATCCGCCATGATTCCGCATGCGGATCCGATGACTCCGATCCCGGCGAACATGGCCACGGTGGCCAGAATCCGGCCACCCGCCGTCACGGGCTGAATGTCGCCATATCCCACCGTCGTGAGGGTGACCACCGCCCACCACAGCCCGTCGTACACCGAGCTGAAGACCTCCGGCTGAACCCCGTTCTCCAGGTGGTACATGCCGAACCCGGCCGTGATCACAATGATGCTGGTGCCGACGAACAGGGCACCGGCTTCATCCATGGCGAACCGGAAAGCGCGAGCGAGCTTGGCCACGGCGCTGGTGCGCGTGGCGAGCTTCGCCGTCGTGACGAAGAGGCGGAAGAGGCGAAAGGCCCGCAGCACCCGCAGGTCGAATCCCGTGAACGCCCACAGCGGCAGGATCGCCAGGAAGTCCACGATCCCGATGAAGCTGAACGCGTACTTCCTCCAGTCCTCCGCCCGGCGAATGCGGACGCACCACTCCACCGTGTAGACGAACCAGATGCCCACGCCGGCCCAGAAGAAGAGGGTGGCCAGGTGAGCCAGTGCGCCCTGGGTCTCGGCTGTCTGGAGGAACAGATCGATGCCGATGACGGCGAGGACCACACGTTCGATTCGTTCCGAGAATGGAGAAGCGTGTCGCATTGGGATTCCTCCCGGGTTGCTGGTTGCGGCGGGGGGTTGAGTTGCGGAGTTCAGGGTGGAGCTTGCTGGTGGGGCAGGCGCCCGGACAAGGTGCCGCGGGGTGCCTCCGTTGATTGATGACACCAGAAATTCGCTCACCCGGTGACGGCGAACCGTGGCCACTGGCACGGGCCGGCAGATCGACGGGGACCGGAGCCGCGTGATCATCCGGACATCCGAGGGCGGTTGCTGAGGCGCTCCTAAACCCCCAGCGCCCCCACCGGAATCACCCCCACCCCATCCGTCCTCGTGTACCCGTACCCGCTGCCGACGATCACGCCCAGCGCCGCCGGCTCGCCGCACCGTTGGGGGTCCACCCGGCCCACGAACTTGAGCAGCGTCCGCGCCGCCTCGTCGACCCGGCCCGCGCCAAGCTTGATCTCGAACGCCGCCCATCTTCCCGGCCCGGCATCCACGACCGCATCCACCTCGAGCCCCGTGTTGTCCCGGTAGTGGTACACGGACGCCCCGCTCGCCTGGGCGTAGACGCGCAGATCCCGCACGACCATCGACTCGAAGAGGAGGCCGAACCACTCGAAGTCGCGAAGCAGATGCCGCGGGCTCGCCGATAGCGCGGCAACCGCCAGCGACGGGTCCACGAAGTGCCGCTTCGGGGCGGTGCGGAGCCGTGATCGCGACCGGAGATGCGGGGCCCACGGCGGCTGGTCCTCCACGATCATGAGCCGTTCCAGCGCGGTCAGGTAGGAACGGGCGGAATGGCTCGTGACGTGCTGATCCGGACCTCCGGCGTCCCTGGCCAGCGTCGCCGTGGCCGCGCAGGTGGCCACGTTTCGGCCCAGCGACTGGAGAAACCTCCCGACCCGCACCGGATCCCTGCCGCTTCCGTCAACGCGCTGGATGTCGGTCCGGCAGACCTCGCCCAGGTAGTCCCGGTTCTCCGCCATCGCGTCCTCCACGGAGAGCGGCGGATCCTCCCCCGACGACCCCAGGTGTCCGGGCCAGCCGCCGACGCACACCAGATCGGCAATCTCCTCCACGCCCGACTCGGCCACCGAGGCGGGAGCCCGGTTCCCGGCCAGCAACCATGCCAGCGAGACTTCCCCGGACGAGCGTTCCAGCTCGAAGAGCGACATCGGCCGCAGCCGCAGGCGGCTGATCCGCCCTGCCCCGGTGTGCCGCGTGATGTCGTCGGGCGGTACCGCCGAGCCTGTCAGGATGAAGTGCCCCCTCCCCGGACGCGCGTCAACCGCGTGGCGCAGGTGATTCCAGATCTCGGGAACGATATGCCACTGGTCAATGAGCCGCGGGGTCTCTCCCCCAAGCAGGAACCCCGGATCCACCTCAGCCGCCCTTCGCGCCGACCGATCGGCATCGAGCAGGACATGGCTTGCCGAGGCCTGCATGGCTGTGGATGTCTTCCCCGATGCCCGCGGTCCTTCGATCAGTACAGCCCGCGAACGCGCCAGGCGCTGCCTCAATTCACGATCCGCGACGCGAGACCTGTACCGGCGCGGTGTCGGCTCGTCGGGAACCGCCGCGACGGGTTCGCGAACAAAGTGGCGGGTGGGGATGTCGGGCGGGCGCTGCATCGAATGGGACTCGGTTCGACGGGGAGGAAGGTGCTCCGACGAACCAGTCTAGCGGTCTAGTGACAGATTCGCAACATTCTTGATAACTGTATTGCAACGATAATGATGACAGAGTTGCAAGACCGCGTCCGATCGAACCCGCCGCCCCGAGCGTCGAAGAGCACTTTGCCGCGCTGGAGAGGCGTGGCATCGTCATCCCGGCGGAGGACCCGCGAAGTCCGCTCGAAGCCCGGCCGCCGAGCCCCGGCGCCCTGGTCCGGTTCCTCGCCGGTCGAAACGAGTGAGCGTCGCCTACGTCGATACATCGGTGCTCCTTGCGATCGCATTTGATGAAGAGGACGCGGCGCCGCTGGCGGCAACCCTGAACGGATTCACAAGACTGGTCTTCTCCAGCCTTCTGGAAGCCGAACTCAGGGCCGCGTGTCACCGTGAAAGCCGGGCGGCACCCGCCCACCTGTTGGCGCGGATCAGTTGGGTGCTCACGCACCGCGCTCTCTCGATGGAAATGGAGACCGCCCTGAGCACCGGCCATCTTCGGGGCGCCGACCTGTGGCACATCGCCACGGCCCTGTCCGTCGCGCCCGAGCCCGCTGCGATCGCGTTCGTGACGGCGGATCAAAGGCAGGCCGAGGTCGCCGCAGCAGCTGGTGTTCGAGGTCCCCGCCGTGCGCAGGTGCTCGTCGGCGCAATAGGTTGATTCCCACCGCTGGCACCCTCCCAGACATCCATCTCCGAACCGGGAGATACCGCAGATGAGCATCCGGCCGACTGAACGCCGAGCACCCCGGACGGCGACAACCCCCGCCCCCCAACCCTTCCACCGCACGGCCACCATCCTCGCGCGCATCCCCTTCGTCACGGCCACCGTCCTCGCGTGCACTCCGCTCGTCGCGGCCACCATTCTCGCGCGCACTCCGCTCGTCACGGCCACCATCCTCGCCCGCACCCCCTTCGGCCCGGCCACAATCCTCGCGCCCATCCTCCTCCTCGCCCTCCCCCTCCCCGCCGCCGCCCAGCGCCTCCCCGACCCCCCCTCCGGCGACCTCACCGCGCTCTCCGTCCCCCGCTTCCAGATCGACCCCTCGCCCATCGAGCTCACCGGCCCCGTACGGCCGGGCGAGTACCTGGGCGTCACCGGCCCGCGCGCGGCCTGGCTCGGCGTCGAGACCGGCGAGGCCGAGCTGTGGGTGCATCCGCTCAAGGTCGGCACCGGCTTCCGCCTCTCCTTTTCGACGCCCCGCTACGGCGCCCCCATCCCCGGCGACGTGGTCGCGCGCACGATCCACGTCCGCCCCGAGTTGACCACCATCACCTACAGCCACGCCGCCTTCCAGGTGCGCCAGCACATCCTCGCGCCCCGGGACACCGCCGCGTCCGGGATCCTCGTCCTCCTGGAGGTCGACAGCCCGGACCCGATGGAGATCATCGCCGAATTCCACCCGGTGCTGAACTACATGTGGCCCGCATCGCTGGGCGGCCAGTACGCGTATTGGGACGGCGGGCGGCGCGTCTTCGTGCTGTCCGAGAGCCTGCAGCAGCGCAACGCGGTGGTGGGCTCCCCATGGGCGTCGAACTCGGTCGAGCATCCGGCGCACCAGCTCGGCGAGGCGCCCCGCACCATGGTCATCCCGGTGGACCCGGAGCGCGCGCGGGCCGAGTTCATCCCGATCGCGGTGGCCGCCGGCACCGTCCCGCGCGACACCGTCTTCGCCCGCTACGCCCGCCTGATCGCGGGCGCCGAGATGCTTTACCGGGACACCCGCGCCTGGGCCGACCACGCGCTCGCGTCGACCGCGTCGGTCACCACCCCCGACCCCTCCCTCGATCTCGCCCTCGAATGGTCCAAGATCAACCTCGAGGAGCAGCGCGTCTGCAACCCCGACCTCGGCTGCGGCTTCGTCGCCGGCTGGGGGCTCTCGCGCAACGGCGGGCGGCCCGGGTTCGGCTGGTTCTTCGGCGGCGACGCGATGATCAACACCTGGGCCATGGACGCGCTCGGCCAGTGGGAGCTCGTCGCCGAGGAACTCCGCTTCCTGGCGAACTACCAGCGCGACGACGGCAAGATCACCCACGAGATCTCGCAAGCCGCCGCCCACATCGACTGGTTCGACACCTACCCCTACGCCTACTACCACGCCGACACGACCCCGCACTGGATGTACGCGGTCTACCTGTACTGGCGTGCGAGCGGCGACGACGAGCTGCTGCGCGAGCTCTGGCCCGCCTACCGCCGCGCCTGGGAGTGGTGCCTCAGCGCCGAGACCGACGGCGACGGCATCATCGAGAACACGGTCGGTGGGCTCGGCGCGGTCGAGGTCGGCGGGCTCGGCGCGGCGCTCCACCAGGACATCTACCTGGCGGGGATCTGGACGGCGGCGCTGGAGGGCACCGTCGCGATGGCCGAGCACATGAACGACGGCGAGGTCCTGGACGCGGCCACCGCACTCGGGCCCGTGGCGAACGAGACCCTGAACAGCGCCTACTGGAGCGAAACGGAGGGCCACCACGCCTTCGGCATCCTCTCCGACGGCACCATCAACGACAACCTCACGGTCTGGCCGGCCGCGGCCGCCGCGTTCGGCCTGTTCGACGGGGACCGGGCCCGCGGAACGCTGCGCAGAATCGCCGGCGACCGCATCTCGTCGGACTGGGGCGCCCACATGCTATCCACCAAGAGTGAACTGTACGACCCGCTCCAGTACAACATGGGAACCGTGTGGCCCTTCGTTACCGGATTCGCGTCGTGGGCGCAGTACCGCTACCGGCGTCCGTGGGCCGGATACCACCTGATGGACGCCGTCAAGCAGATGACCTTCGACTGGAGCCTCGGCCGCCACGGCGAGCTCTTCTCGGGCGACTTCTACCAGCCGCTCGACCAGACCGTCCCGCACCAGTTCTTCGCCTCCTCGATGCTGCCGAACCCGCTGCTGCGCGGCGTCTTCGGCTGGGAGCCGGACGCGCCGAACAACCGCGCCCGCATCGCGCCCCAGTTGCCGGCGGACTGGCAGGCGGCGTCGGTGCGGGGCCTCAAGGTCGGCGAAACGACCCTCGACGTCGAGATCACCGGCGGCTGGACCGCGGCCGGCGGCGAGCGGCACGCCCGCATCCGCAACAGCACAGGACCGCCGGTCACGGTCGACTACCTGGCGGATGTGCCGTTGGGCGCGGCATTCGTGGACGTGTCGATTGCCGGCGCCGAGTGGGTGGGTGCGCCGCAGGAGCCGGGAGCACCCGGCGCGGCGATGCCGCCCCCCAGGGTCCGGCTAGCCGAGGGCGAGACCGCCGTTGTGACTACCCGGTGGCAGGGAGGGCTGGCGGTGGCCCCGCCCAGGATCGATCTCGACCCGGGGCAGCGCAGCACCGGCCTGCGCGTCATCGATTTCGAGCGCGACGGGGAGGGCTGGCTGCTGACCATCGAGGGCACCGCGGGCCGGGAGTACCTGGTCGACCTCTACGGGACGGCGGTGCAGGCGATGCCGGTGGAGGACGGGGTCACGGTGGGACCCGCGCCGGTGGAGGACGGAGGCGCTGCCGACGCTGCGCGGGCCGGGATGGGCGGCGGCAGGTTCATGGTCGCGTTCGCGGGGGGCGAGGGGATGGGCGGCGAGGGCAGGCGGACGGTGACGCTGAGGCTGGTGCCGGCGGGGCCATGAGGGGCTCGACAGTTGCCGGCGACGGGCGGGCAGCACATGCTCACAAGACCAAACCATGGGATCCGAGGAAGGGACTAAGCGATGGGAGTCTTTGATCTGCTACGCGACATGGAGCAGGACGACGTGATCGAGGCGATCAGCAAGAAGGTCCAAAACGTCGAGGCGCGACTCGACAAGCTGGAAGCCCTGGTGCTTGCTCTCGATGCCAAGCTCGATCGAATTGCGAAAGAGCGGGCGCGGGGCTGAGTTACGTTCGCGACCGACTCCCAGGGCAGCCCGCTGCGGGATTCCGGATCAATCTCCTGTCAATTCCGTCGCTCGATTCCCAGCCTCTCCGCGACCTCCGCGAACTCCTCAAGACTGCGCCCGCCGAAACGGCGGCCGTTGACGAAGATGGCGGGTGTCCCGGTGACATTCCGTCGCAGTCCGAGTTCGCGCCCCGCGCCGATTCTGGTAAAGGCGTCGGCAGGCAGCTTCATACACTCTTCGAAGGCCGCGAGATCCGGGACCCCCGCCTCCCTCGCGAAGCTCACCCAATCCCTGGTCCCGAGCGAGTCCTGCTGCGCAAAGAGGAGTTGGTACATCGGCCTGAACCTGTCCTGCCGCTCGGCGCACTCGGCCGCGACGGCGCTGGGCAGTGACAGGGAACGCCCATTCAGCGGGAAATGCTGAAAGACCAGCGCGATTTCAGAGGGGTGGCGAGAGAGAAGCGAGTCGACCACCGGGCTCACCATCGCACAGAAGGGGCAGGTGAAGTCCATGAACTCGGTGACCACCATACGCGCATCGGCCGGACCGACCCGAATGCCCAGGGCGGTATCGTCCTCCCAGTTCTCAATTTCGCTGTCCTCCACCACTTGCCGTCCAGAACCCGGCCCGCCCGTAATCTGTCCGTATACATAGAACGAAGCGACGGCCACGGCAGCCGCCGTGACCAGGACCGTGGCCGCCGTTTCCAACACCTTTCGGGACTTGCTCATCTCATCATCCTCCGGCCGGGACCGGGGTTGCAATTCGGAACGTCATGACCTGAACCCCCTCTATCCCCGCCCAATGAGAGCGTGGCGCCGGACGTACTCCACGTCGAGCTCGTCGTGCCATACCCCCAATACGAAGTCGCGGCCGATCTGCCAGACATCCAGATCCGGCGGCATATCCACGCTCCCTCGACCCTCGCCGTTCGGGCCGAAGACCATCCAAGTCATCGGTGCCCGAACATCGAACCGGTAGAGTTCCGCCCACAGCCAGCCGACTTCGTCGACCAGAAGCCGCGAAAAGGCGGGCATGATCTCCGGCATCGGCATCTCTGCGTAGTCGCTCAACTGAACCTGGGTAAAATGCTCTACATCTTCCGGGGTCATGTCCCAGGGAGCCAATCGCAACTCCACCAACTTCTCGATATCCTCCCGCGAGGGCTCCACAACCGCCTCGGCGAGACGGATGATTCGGCGCAGGCTGCCCGACATGTCATACTCCAGGATCTCGGGTCCGCGGTTCTCACCCAGCGTCAGAAAGAGGCTATTCCTGCCCAGGAACGCGGCGGGCCAGATGTCGAAGGGCAGATTGTACACGCCACCCAGCGGGGCCCGGTACTCGTGGGCCCCCTGGAAGGACCCTTCCCACACCGGTATCCCGGTACCGACATCGAACAGGGCGTAGTAGCTCATACCCGGCTCAGGAGACAGTCCAGCCGTCTGAGCGGCGGGATTCTCATTGAACAGGGGCGCGGTTCGATTCTCCGCCAGGAACCTCCCACCAGCGACGCCATGGATGCGCCACACATATCGGCCACCCCACGGTTGGCCATCCCACGTTGCCACCACGCGATGGCTGAACCGGCCGTGGTCGTCGAAGAAACTGACTGTCGACCCGACACGGACACTATGGACGTACAACGAGTCGTTGCCGGGTGACGGTTCCAGATAGCACGAAGAGTTGGGCTGGAATTCCCCGGGGCCTTCGCCTCTTCCTCCCCTGTGCTCCAGGAAGACACCGTCCGTGTCGAAGAAGCGCAAATCACAGTCAGCCCGGTCCAGCACCACAATCCGCCCATCCGAGAGCTGCTGCACGCCCTCGATGCGCGAAAAGAGATACGGGTCCTCTCCGTCCACCTCCCCTATCTGGTGCTCCGGGACGGAATCCACCACCCATCCGACCGGGGCTCTCGCTCGGGTACCAAGCGTCGTAGCCACCCCGACCCCGGCGCTGTCCCGCTCCAGAAAGGGTACCCCATCGGGCAGGCCAGCGCCGGTGTCGGCCGGGCGGTCACACGCCGTTGCGGCGATCAACCAGGCGAGAAGCAGAGCCTGGAAGCGAGAGCTCAGAGCTGCCTCTACCACAGTGCCGTTTTTTCCTGAAGTGTGCACTCCAGTCGCCAACCTTCTCCATCCATTCCTCTGCATTTCCTTTCTTCTATGCACTCCCACGCAAAATGGCAATTGTGGAAGCACCAACCGTCGGTATTCCATGGAATGCACTGAAGGCCCTGCCAGTCGCTGCAACCAGGATCGCAGTCCGTATTGGCGACCCTGTCGCATACCCGCTCACAGGTTGGGACTTCGGCACTGCCCGCCAATGAGGACGTGGTGGCCATGAGCGAAATCGCCAGGACGCCAAGTGAGCGGATCACCAGCGGGGAAGGCCAAGTCCTACTCTTCTGATTCGGTTGCATCGTATATCTCCTCTTCAAGAGTTCGTGAAGATCACTGTGTACGCGGTCAGGCGACCGCAGGGTACAATATTGCCTTGCCGAGACTGCTTGAGGAGGTGAGGAATCACATCAATCCGGATGGGAAAAACCCCGGTTCATTCGTGCTGCACGCGGGCCAGCACCCGCTTCGATGTCAATGGGCATTGAAAAAGGCACACTTTCGGGCATTGAAAATGGCACACTCCGGGACGGCCGCTGCGGAGGGAGCGCAGCGACCGGAGCGGAGGCCGTCCCGGAGTGGCGACGCCTCACGATTCGTCCCCCTTCCGGGGTCTTTCCGCGTCCGCCGCCCTGGACGCCGTCGGGTGGATCGCCTTCGACAGCTCCATGTGCCTCCGCATCCGGAAGCTGTTGCCGCGGATGTTGACGATGTGGGACCGGTGGAGCAGCCGGTCGAGGAGAGCGGCCGCCATGACCTCGTCGTGCAGGATCTCGCCCCAGTGCTCGAAGCCCTTGTTCGAGGTCAGCACGGTCGAGGCGCGCTCGTAGCGGGCGTTGACCAGCTGGAAGAACAGCCTGGCCCCGTTCGGGGTGACCGAGAGATACCCGATCTCGTCGACGACCAGCAGGGCGGGGTGCGTCAGCGTCCGGAGGCGCTGCTTGAGCCGGCCTGCGGCGTGGGCGTCCTCGAGGGATTCGATGAGATCGGCGAGCGTTCCGAAGTAGATCCTCCGCCCGCTCTCGGCGGCCGCGACCGCGAGGCTGATCGCCAGATGCGTCTTGCCCACCCCGGGCGGGCCGAGGAACACGACGTTCTCCTTGCGCTCCAGGAAGCCGAGCTCGTGGAGCGAGTCGATCTGCTCGCGCTTGATGGTGGGCTGGAAGCTGAAGTCGAAGCCGGCCAGCGTCTTCAGCCCGGGCAGACGGCTGGAGCGCATCGCCGTGGCCAGCCGGCGGCTGTTGCGCAGCTCGATCTGGGCCGCGAGCAGCCGCTCGATCGCTTCGGCCGCCGTGAAGGCGCCTCCGTCCACCCCGGCCAGCACCTCGTCGAGGCTCTCCAGCGCGCCCGGCATCTTCAGATCGGCCAGCTGGGCGGCGATGCGCTGCCTCCGCGACGGCGCCTTCACGGCGATCTCTCCGCGAGGAGCGCGTAGTCCCCCAGAGGGCGGCGCTCGACCTCGACCCTCGGGGCTGCACGGGCCCTCCGCGCCGGGGCTGGCGCCTCCGAAGGCCCGGGCCTCGGCACGACCGGCCGGTATGGATGCGGGGCCAGGGGGCCGAGCAGCGGGCGCTCCCGCGCGAAGCGGTCGTCGATCCGCTCGCCGAGCGTCCCGTGGACCCGCACGTTGGCGACCTCGTCGAGCCATTGCCGCGCCTGCGCGTTGAGGTCGTCGTCGGACACGAAGTCCCGGCCGTAGAAGAAGTTCCCCCGCACGTAGCGGACCGGGCGCTCGACCTTGCCCTTCGTCTGCGCGCGGTACGGGCGGCAGGCCCGGATCCGGAAGCCCCAGTGGTCGCTGAAGCCCCGGAACTCCGGGTTCTCAACCAGGCGCCCGCCCGAGTTCCGCCCGTCGGCGAGCACCACCGCCTTCATCTGGTCGAACAGCATCTCCGCCGGAACCCCGTCGAAGAATACGAACGACTCCTCGAGCCCGTGGATGACCACCCCCATGGTCTGGCGTTCGTAGAACCGCAGCCACATCCGCCGGGAGTAGCCCAGCACGACCATCAGCGCGTACCGCTTGCCCCAGGGCAGCCCGAACTCCGCGAAGTCCACCTGGCCCTGATGCCCCGGCGGCGTCTCGAACCGCACCGGCGGCTCCGCGGGCTCCCGCGGGCGGACCTCCCGAACGTGCCGCTTCACCTGGTCGTACCCTCCGGGGTAGCCCGCCGCCCGCACCTCCTCGTACAGACGCGCCGCGCTCAGCTCGGGATACGCGGCCAGCCGCGTCCGGATGATCCCCTTGAACGGATCCAGCTTCGACGCTCGGCGAGGCCGCGGACCGTATCCATCCTTCTGGTCTCCCAGGTGACCCTCAAGCAGCCCGTCCGCAATCCAGTTGTACAGCGTCCGCCTGCCGATCCCTACACGGCGGGCGGCCTCCGCCCTGCTCATCCCCTCGTCCAGATAGTGCCGGGCCAGAACCCTCTTCTCTCTCTCGAACACTGCGCCTCCCTCGTTGAGTGGAGACGACAGAATATCCCGATCCCCCTTCAGACCCGACGATGCTCCGGTCCGCGAATCGCCGCCCGAACCCATCTCGACCCCGATCCCGAACCGTGCCATTTTGGATGCCCACATGTGTGCAACTTTGCGCGCCCGGTAACACGCTTCGATGATCGCATCCAGTCGCCTCCAACACACCTCACCAGGCTCGACTACCACTCTCCCAGGCCGTGTGGGGGGGTGGCGATCTTGCGGGGCGGGCAGCGGTCCTGGCGGGTCCGGACGGCTATACGCCCCCGCCCGCCGCCGCTGGATCTTCCCGAAGCCGCGCGACTCCGGACCGGATCCCACCGATCCGGACGACCCGCAGAGAGCGGGCGACAGTCCGGCACCGGAACCCGCCCCACTCGAGCCCGACGACTGGACCGTCTTCGGCTGGGACGGCTTCTTCAACGCCCTCCTGCTGGCGACGGCCTCCGGCGAGCTCGCCTGGTCGGCCCTCCTCGCCGGAGTAGAGTCGCACTACCCGAACGGCAACGTCCCCAACTGGCGATCCCACCGCGGCGGGACTCCCGACCGCTCCCAGCCCCCCGTCGGCTCCTTCGCGGCGCTGAAGCTGCACCACCTCCACCCCGACCTCGATGCCCTGGCCGCGGCCTACCCCGGCCTCCTTGCCTGGTGCGACTGGTGGGTGGCCGACAAGGGCGGAAGGCCGCGCCGCGAGGGCATCACCCCTGGGCTTCTCTCCTGGGGCTCGGACACGGACCTGCTCCCCGGCCCTGGCCAGGTCCCTCCCTGGGAGGAGGGGGCCAGCAGCCACCAGCGCGCGGCCTGGGAGCTAGAGCCCGTAAGTTCATGAATAGGGCAGGATAAGCGCGAGATCGTGAGGTAGCGCGATGGAGCCAGGACACGCTCGGATGATTTCGGGGCGGCCACGACAGACGCTTTGGGGGGTCGTTCTTCTTTGCCTGGCCATCGCGGGATGCGGTGCGGAGAAGCCCCCGCCCGAAGTTTCCGGGCCATGCCCTGCGGGCGACTGCCGGATCGAACTCGAACACATCATCCGCATCACCGACGCGGACGACCCCGGCATTTTGCACCCGGGACTCACTAGGAAACTAGGCTCCAGGAGACCGAAGCGGGGACGTTCGTGACGGCAAGCCTCGACAGGACACAGATCGCGGAGTTCGGTCCGGATGGCCGCCTCACCGGGGTGATCGGCCGGGCGGGGGAGGGGCCGGGGGAGTTCGGAGTAGTGGCCGATCCGGTCCCGGGACCGGGCGATACGCTGTTCGTTGGGGATTTGGGACTGGGACGCATCTCGATGTTCAGCCCTGACCGTACACTCTCCAGCAAGGGAGGTGGCATGAAGAAGGCGGGCACAGGCGGCTCCGGGGTACAGACACGGTCCTGCCGGACGAGGACGTTGGCGATGCCTGAAGGGGGCGCGTCCCTACAGTTGGGGGCTCATTCGTCGCTCTATTCCCAGCCTCTCCGCGACCTCCGCGAACTCCTCAAGACTGCGCCCGCCGAAACGGCGGCCGTTGACGAAGATGGCGGGTGTCCCGGTGACATTCCGCCGCAGTCCGAGTTCGCGCCCCGCGCCGATTCTGGTAAAGGCGTCGGCAGGCAGCTTCACACACTCTTCGAAGGCCGCGAGATCCGGGACCCCCGCCTCCCTCGCGAAGCTCACCCAATCCCTGGTCCCGAGCGAGTCCTGCTGCGCAAAGAGGAGCTGGTACATCGGCCTGAACCTGTCCTGGCGCTCGGCGCATTCGGCCGCCACGGCGCTGGGCAGTGACTGGGAACGCCCATTCAGCGGGAAATGCTGAAAGACCAGCGCAACTTCAGAGGGGTGGCGAGAGAGAAGCGAGTCGACCACCGGGCTCACCATCGCACAGAAGGGGCAGGTGAAGTCCATGAACTCGGTGACCACCATGCGCGCATCAGCCGGACCGATCCGAATGCCCAAGGCGGTATCGTCCTCCCAGTTCTCGATTTCGCTGTCCTCCACCACTTGCCGTCCAGAACCCGGCCCGCCCGCAATCTGTCCGTATACATAGAATGAAGCGACGGCCACGGCAGCCGCCGTGAGCAGGACCGTGGCCGCCGTTTCCAACACCGTTCGTGATTTGCTCATCTCATCATCCTCCGGTCGGAACCGGGGTTGCAATTTGAAACGCCATTACCGGACCCCCTCTACCCCCGCCCAAGGAGAGCGTGGCGCCGCACGTACTCCACCTCGAGTTCGTCGTGCCACACCCCCAATACGAAGTCGCGGCCGATCTGCCAGACGTCCAGATCCGGCGGCATATCCACGCTCCCGAACCCCTCGCCGTTCGGGCCGAAGACCAGCCATCTCATCGGTGCCCGAACATCGAACCGGTAGAGTTCCGCCCACAGCCAGCCGACTTCGTCGACCAGAAGCCGCGAAAAGGCGGGCATGATCTCCGGCAGCGGCATCACGGCGTAGGCGCCCAACTGTATATCGGTAGCAAGCTCTCTACGCGGGGAGGTCATGTGCGACAGTCGAAACTCCACCAACTTGTCGATATCCTCCCGTGAGGGCTCCACCACCGGCTCGGCAAGCCGGATGATTCGGCGCAGGCTGCCCGACATGTCATACTCCAGGATCTCGGGTCCCCGGTTCTCACCCAGCGTCAGAAAGAGGCCATTCCTGCCCAACACCGCGGCGGGCCAGATGTCGAAGGGCAGATAGTACACCTTACTCGACGGTCTCCTGTATTCATGAGCCCCCTGGAAGGACCCTTCCCACACCGGTATCCCTGTATCGGCATCGAACAGGGCGTAGTAGACCATGGCCGGCTCAGGAGCCATGCCAACCGTGCGAGCGGCTGGATGCTCATGGAACAAGGGGATGTGCCGATTCTCTCCCAGGAACCTCCCCCCAGCGACGCCATGAACGCGCCACAGATCTTGGCCATCCCACGATCCCCTCACGCGATGGCTGAACCGGCCGTGGTCGTCGAAAAAAAACACAGTCGACCTGAGGTGGAGACTATGGACGTACAACGAGTCGTTACCAGGTGACGATTCCAGGTAGCACGAAGATCTGGGAAACTCCCCGGGCCCTTCGCCTATTCCTCCCTTGTGCTCCAGGAAGACTCCGTCCGGGCCGAAGAAGCGCAGCTCACAGTTCGCTCGGTCCAGTACCACCACCCGCCCATCCGAGAGCTGCTGCACGCCCTCGATCCTCGAAAAGAGATACGGGTCCTCTCCCCCCACCTCCCCTATCTGGTATTCCGGGACGGTATCCACCACCCATCCAACCGGGGCTCTCGCCCGGGTGCCAAGCGTCGTAGCCACCACGACCCCGGCGCTGTCCCGTTCCAGAAAGGACACTCCTCCGGGCAGCGCCGTGTCGGTGTCGGGCGGGCGGTCACACGCTGTCGCGGCGATCAACCAGGCGAGAAGGTGTGGTTGGATGCGAGAGTTCAATTCAAGCTACCCCTACTACAGTGGCCTGTCGCCTATAAGTACGCACTCCATGCGCAGACCATCCTCCATATCAAAATCTAAGCAGTCCGTTCCAACGCACTGCCACTCATACTCGCAATTCACCCAGCACCAGCCGTGGGTATTGATTGGAGGGCACGCCATTCCGTCCCAGTTGTGGCAATCGGTACGGCAGTCCGTATGGGCCATTGGCTCGCATATGCGCTCACAGGTTGGGACCTCGGTACTGCTCGCCAATGGCGTCGTCGTGGCCATCAGCGAGATCGCCAAGACGCCAAGTGAGCGGATCACCAGCGGGGAAAGTCGATTCCTTCTCTCTTGATTCGGTTGCATCGTGTCATCTCCTCTTCCAGGGTTCGTGAAGATCACTGTGAGTACGCGGTCAGGCAACCGCAGGATGCAATGTCGCCATGCTGCGACCGCTGGGGAAGTGAGGAATCCCATCAATTTGGATGAGAATACCTCACTTCTTTCAAGCTGTGCGCCGACCCGCCAGGCCTCAAGACAGTGCGTCCCCCACCCTGCCGCCCCACAACCGGGTGACGGACCGACCGTTTACGCCTCTCTGCCTTGACGGCTACGCCTCTCCATCGAGTAGTCCGGCCGCGTGGGCAAAGGCAACGAGGTCAGCCCGCGTCTTGACCCGCAGCTTCGTCCGGATGCGACCCTTGGCGTTGTCCACCGACCCCGCAGTCATGAAGACGTGGCGCCCGATCTCTTTCGAGGTGAAGCCGCGGGCAGTAAGCGTAACAATCTTGCGTTCCTTTTCGTTCAAGCTGGCCAGCCGTGCTTCGATTCCGGTGTTGTTGGTCACTATTCGACGCCGGACGAGCTGCGAGGCCCGGCGCGGGAGACGCATCCTGCCGGCGGAGACCAGATCCACCGCGATCACCAAATCCTCGGCCGTACCGTTCTTGCCGATGCATCCCTGGGCGCCCGCCTTGATGACCGCGTCCAGTGACTCCTGCTGTTCAGGATCCATGAGCACGAGCACGTTGGTGTCCGGCTCCTGGGCTCTCAGCCCTTGGATCGCCCGCAGGGCTCTTGTCCCCTGCCCCCCGAAGTCGATGACCAGGATATCGGGCTTCACGCGGCCAGAGATCTGCACGGCCTCCTCTGGACAACCCGTCTCGCCCACGACCGTCATGCGTCCAGTCGCCTCCAACACCAGCTTCAGCCCTTCACGCGCCATGGTGTGAGTCCCCAGGAGCACCAATGTGGTTCCTGCGTCCATAGATCTTCCCTTTCAGACCGGGGCCCGGAGCCCCGTTCGGGCCAACATTAACTATCTCGCCTCTGCTCCTAATAGACAGTTGCCGCGTCCAAAACGTGCAAAAGCGGCTTCAACGCTGGATCACCGTCGCAGACATTCTCCGGGTGAGGCGGTCGGTCTGGGCAACAAGGATCGGTCGCCGATGGGCGGGCTCGGTGCCCGCCGGTTCCCGGAACTCCGCCCACCACACCTCACCAGGCTCGACTACCACTCTCGCAGGACCGATCGTGCCTGCGCTCGCCGTTCGGGGTCGACACTGCCGGGAAGTGCGCCGTACACTTGATTCAGCCTGGCGGTGATGTCCTCGTCTCAGTGCCTGGCCACGTATTCACATACGTCAATAATGTAGCCTCCGCTTTACATAATGTCCTGTAAACCTTACAGCCGACTCCCCTGATGCTCGTCGGCGCCCTCGAAGCCCGCCGCTGGGCCGGTCTGGTGCTCGCCACCGGCCCGGACGACGGGGTCGGCCTGAGGCTCGCCTTCGTGACGCCGGACGGCGAGCGCCGGGAGCTCGACGACTGGTACTGGATGGTCTCGCGGGTCGGTCCCCACGCGCCCGACGGTTCCTATGCGCGGATGGAGTTCGACGTGGGGGTGGAGCCGTCCCGCGAAGCCGCGCCCGGCGCCAGCACGCTGATCCTGGAGTGGTCGCGCCGGGAGGACGCGGTGGCGCTGCGTGCGACGGTGAAGGCGGCGGGCCGCCTGGAGGTGATCGGGGACGCGCCGTGGGGGTGGGAAGGGCGGTGGGTGGCGGGGGGTGGAGCGGAGGGCGGGGACGTGCCGGAGGACAGTGGGCGGGACGACGGGGAGAGTGGTGGGCCAACTGGGGAGGGGGGCGGAACGACGGGGGAGAAAGCGGCGGCGGTCTGGCACGCCGGGCTGAAGCGTGCGGAGATCGTCGCCGTGTTCGCGGCCGGGACAGTGGCTTGCGATGCGTCGGACGCGCGGGTGGGCGAGGTCGCGAGAGGCGTCGATGTCGCGGAAGGGGAGGCCGGTTGCGTGCGCGTGGTGGCCGTGTGGGGGGGTGGCGATCTCGCGGGGCGGGCAGCGGGCCTGGCGGGCCGGATCGATGACTGGGTCGAGGACGCGAGAGGGGGGTGGGGGGAGAAGCGCTCCCGCTCAACGGCCCGGCAGGAGCTCGTCGAATCCATCACCGACAACCTGATGTGGACGGTGCTCCTCCAGCCGGAGTCCGGACGGCTATACGCCCCCGCCGGCCGCCGCTGGATCTTCCCGAAGCCGCGCGACTCCGGACCGGATCCCACCGATCCGGACGACCCCCAGAGAGCGGGCGACAGTCCGGCACCGGAACCCGCCCCACTCGAGCCCGACGACTGGACTGTTTTCGGCTGGGACAGCTTCTTCAACGCCATCCTGCTGGCGACAGCCTCCGGCGAGCTCGCCTGGTCGGCCCTCCTCGCCGGCATCGAGTCGCGCTACCCGAACGGCAACGTCCCCAACTGGCGATCCCGTCGCGGCGGGACCCCCGACCGCTCCCAGCCCCCCGTCGGCTCCTTTGCGGCGCTGAAGCTGCACCACCTTCACCCCGACCTCGATGCCCTGGCCGCGGCCTACCCCGGCCTCCTTGCCTGGTGCGACTGGTGGGTGGCCGACAAGGGCGGAAGGCCGCGCCGCGAGGGCCTCACCCCGGGGCTCCTGTCATGGGGCTCGGACACGGCGCTCGTCTCCGGCCCCGGCCGGGTCCCTCCCTGGGAGGAGGGGGCAAGCGGCCACCAGCGCACGGCCTGGGAGTCCGGCCAGGACGACCTCCCTCTCTGGGACGAGGCCGAGTGGGACCCGGAGCGGCAGGTCCTCGCAATGTCGGCGGTCGACCTGTGCAGCTACCGCGCGCTCGACCTCGAATGCCTCTCCCGCATCGCGCGCATCCTCGGCGACGAGCCCACCGCCCACCGCCTCGCCGCCGACTACCGCCACCTCGCGGCAACCGTCAACCGAGTCCTCTGGTCCGAGGCGGCCGGTCTCTACCTGGACGAACTCCCATCCGGCCACTCCACCCGGGTCGCGGCGTCCAACTTCCTCCCCCTCATCGCGGGCATCCCCTCGCCGGCCCGCGCCCGCCGCATGGCCGAGACGCTCCGCGACCCCCACCGCTTCCGGGGCGAGTGGATGCTCCCCACCATCTCCCGCGACGACCCCGCATTCGCGGACCAGCACTACTGGCGCGGATCGATCTGGCCGCCGATGAACTACCTGGTCCTGCAGGGCCTCCGCCGCTACGGCTTCGCTCGCCTCGCCGCCGACCTCGCCCGCAAAGGCGCGGGAATGTTCCTGGCGGACCGGCGCCGCACGGGAATGTGCCGCGAATACTTCGACGCACGCACCGGCCGCGGGCGCGGCCAGCGTTTTCAGAGCTGGGGCCCGCTACTCGCCCTCGGCGCGCTGGAGGAGGACTCGGAGGACCCGCTCGTTTGGCTCGGCAGCGGCCAGCCGCAACCCTGACCGGCTCCGGCTCACCGGAATCCGGCGCTCAAACGCCGCAGGCCGAGCTCTCCGGGTGGGCGGTCCAGCGCTCGAAGCCCTCCCCCTCCGCCGGCAGCTCCACGGAGACGGACTCCCCTGCGCCGACGTCCTGGCGCTCCGTGGGCCCGAGTTCGGGACCGTCGGCGAGGTGGACTTCCACGCGAACGGCACAGATGGTCGCACCGGTCGTGTTCTCGACGGTCCCCACAAAGGCGTCCCGCGCCGCATCGTAGGAGAGCCTCAAGCGCATCCCCCGGCGCGTCTCGTCCCAGATCTCGGCGCGGCCGATGTACTCGCCGGATTCCTCGCCCTCTTCGCCGTGCTCGCCCTCTTCGCCGTGCTCGCCCTCTTCGCCGTGCTCGCCCTCTTCGCCGTGCTCGCCGCCCTCGCCGCGCTCACCACCTTCACCGCCCTCGCCGTGCTCACCGCCTTCCCCGCCCTCGGCGTGCTCACCGCCCCCGGCTTCCTCGCCGGTCTCGACACCCTCTGCGGGTTCGAGCTCCATCGCGGCCTCGCCGCCGGCCGCATCCGACCCGGATTCACCCTCGCAGCCGGCCGCCGCGAAGAGCACGAACAGCAACATGATCGGAACGCCGGAAATGCAGGACACGTTTTTCATCTCTCACACCCTTTCCACTGCTTGAGCTTGGCTATTCTCACGTGACACACCTGCCAACCTGAGGACAAGGCCAGCCGTCACGCCAGCACCCGCACCAGCGCCTCCACCACCTCGTCAACCTGCTCCTCACGGATCACAAGCGGCGGCAGCAGCCGGATCACCGTCGTCCCGGCCGGCAACGCCAGCACTCCCGCCCCGGCGAGCGCATTGATGTATGGCCGGCACCGCTCCCTCAGTTCAACGCCGATCATCAGACCGACCTGCCTCACCGCCCGGACACGCTTCGGCATCCGCGGTTCGAAGCGCTCCCGGAAGCGCGCGCCGAGCACCTCCGCCCGTTCGGCCAGCCGCTCCCGCTCCATGAATCCGATCGCAGCCAGCGCCGCCGCGCAGACCAGCGGATTGCCGCCGAATGTCGTGCCGTGCTTGCCCGGGGGCGGGCGTATCCGGTCGTTCGCCAGCACCGTCCCGAGAGGCACGCCGCCCGCGATCGCCTTGGCCAGGCACAGCATGTCGGGGACGACCCCGTGGTGCTCGCAGGCGAACATCCTTCCCGTGCGGCAGAAGCCCGTCTGAATCTCGTCGAAGACCAGCAGCGCGCCGGTCTCGTCACACACCTCGCGCGCCGCCTGCAGAAACTCGGCGCTCGCCGGCCGGATCCCGCCCTCCCCCTGCACCGGTTCGATCACGACGGCTGCGGTATCGGCGCCCACCGCGGCACGCAGCTTCGCGGCGCTGTTGAAGGGCACGAAAGCGAATCCGGGCACCAGCGGTCCAAACCCCTCACGGTACTCCTTCCTGTGGGTCGCGGAGAGCGCGCCCAGCGTCCGCCCATGAAAGCCCCGCATGGCGGATACCACGCCCGAGCGCCCCGTCGTCAGCCGCGCGAACTTGATCGCCGCCTCGATGCTCTCCGCCCCCGAATTGCAGAGGAACCCGCGCGTCAGCCCCACCGGCGCGATCGAGGCCAGCTTCTCGAGGAGCCGCGCGCGCGCATCGTTGTAGAAGATTCCGGGGCATGTGACCAGCGTCCGGGCCTGCGCGGCGAGGGCGTCGGCCACGGCCCCGTTCGCGTGCCCCACGCTCGCTACCCCGATCCCGGCCACGCAGTCGATATAGCGGCGTCCCTCGTCGTCCCAGACCACCGCCCCCCTGCCCCGCACCAGCGCAATGTCGCGTTTCGGGAAGACCTCCAGCGCGTAGCGGCGCTCGACGTCGCGGGCGCTCTCGGTCGTCGGCTCCCGGCGCGCGTCCTCCGGCGCGTTCCTGGTTTCTACCACGTTTTCATTTTCTGGTATCGCAGCCAGTTTATGGCATGTTTTGGATTTGCAGTAGTTTTTCAGTTTCTACCATATTAGCAACTTTCTGGCATATCTCCGGGGGCACGTTACGGATCCTGGCACGACCCCGCCCCACTCATCCGATCACCGTTCCCTTGCCCGCCATCGCGTCGGAGATCGGCGTCTCGGTGCGCCCGTCCGCGATCAGCACCTTCATCCCGCGCACCTGCGTGATCTGCCCGATCGCCTTCAGCTTTCGCTTCATGCGGCCGGCGACCCGGTCCTCCCAACGGGCCAGCTGCTGGGGCGGAACCAGCGACACCGCCGATTCCGGGTCGTCCGGATCCGCCAGGAGCCCCGCCGCCTCGATCAGCTGGATCACCCAGGCCGGGCGCAGGGCCAGCGCCAGCAGGGTTACGATGTCGTCGTTCTCGGTATTGATGAGCTCATTGCGTTCGTCGATGATCGGGAAGGTCACGACCGGCGTGTAGTTGTTCTCGAGCAGCCATCCGAGCAGCTTCCGGTTGACGGCGACGGGCTTGCCGGACAGGTCGCGCTTGATCAGGGTCTTGCCACCCTCGCGCACGCGGATGCCCTTGTTGCGCATCCCTCGGACCAAGGCCCCGTCCGCTCCCGTCAGGCCGACTGCGTTTACCCCTTGCTGGTGCAGCAGCTCCACAAGCCGTTTGTTGCGCAGCCCCGAGTACGCCATCAGCATGACGTCGATCAGCGCTTCGTCCGAGTATACGCTGGTGTAGCCGGACACCGAGGTAAGGACCTGCTTCTCCACCCCGAGCCGGGAGACCAGTTCGTCGCGCAGCGCGTTGGCCCCGTGGACGATCAGAATCCTTTCCTCCAGTTCGGCCACATCACGGGCGATCCCCTCGAGGTTGATGTTCTTGCCCCCACCGACCTTGATCAGCAGCATTGGCAACTCCCGGGTTTCTCAGAGTATCCCCGTGTAGCCGTTCATTACCGGAGTCCAGCGCCCGCGCACTGCCGTCCCCGGATACGGTTCCGAACAGAGGACACGGGCACCGTCCACCATCGTCATGCGCATTTGAAAATACCCGGGATCCTCGTGGAAGCGAGACGCGACGTGAACCCGGCCCGCCCGGTCGGCGACGACGACGTTCATCGCGCGCATGCGGCGGGTCCGGCGCTCGATGGCGTCGAGCCCGCGCGCGAGCGCGACGGTGAAGTCCCCGCGGTCGAACCGTTTCACGAAGTTGAAGACCTTCTCGGCACCGATCCGGCCCCGCTCCCGGATGCGCACCCCGTGAAGCTCCCCGTTGAAGGCGAAGACCCGCTCGCCGTCGGTGAACGGCATGTTGTTCTCGACCCGGATCCCCTCGTCGCGAAAGGCGCTGCGGGCGTGGGCGACCAGCAGCGTGGTGCGACCGGCAGGCCGGGCGGCGTCCTCCCAGATCGGCGCGATGTCGTGGTGGAAGCGCCAGCGGGCGGGGCGGTCTCCAACCACGGCGTCACCCAGGTTCGGCCCGTCGGCACCGTCGGTATCGCGGTCCGAACCCCGGGCGTGGGCGACGCCACTGTCCGGTCTATCCTCCCAGTCCAGCCAAGCGCATCCCCAGCCGTGCCCCTGGTACTCCGAGCTGTCACGGGCGATCCGGGCCAGCGCGGCGAGGTGCTCCTCCATCTCGAAGCCATCTCCGCCGGAACGGACGCAGAGCAGCCGGCACACGTGTCTCGACCTCGTTCCGCCTGGCCCTCAGGCCGGGTGGAGCCCCGGGAACTCCAGCCCGCGCCTCTCCGGCAGCCCGCGCGTGATGTTGAACGCCTGCACGGCCTGTCCCGCGGCGCGCTTCATCAGGTTGTCGATCGCGGCCATCACCACCACCCGCCGCGCGTGGGGATCCCGCTCGAAGCCGATGTCGCAGTAGTTCGAGCCCGCCAGCAGCTTGGGATCGGGGTAGCGGTGGATTCCCGTGCGCTCCTTGACGATCCGCACGAACGGCTCCTCCGCGTAGGCGCGCCGGTAGATCCTCCAGAGCGCCTTGTCGTCGAGGTCATCGTTCAGGAAGACGTGGCAGGTCGCGAGGATCCCGCGCACCATCTCGACCGCGGTGGCCGAGAAGTGGATGCCGTCCACCGCCCCACCCAGCACGGCCCGGATCTCGGCCAGGTGGCGGTGTCCGGTGGGCTTGTAGGACCGCATCGCGCCGCTCCGTTCGGGGTGATGGCTGGCCTCGCTCGCCCGGTTGCCCGCCTCGCTGGACCCCACCTTCACCTCGATCACCGCCGACTTCACCACCCGCTCCAGGAAGAGCGGACGCAGCGCCAGGATGGTGACCGTGGCGTTGCACCCCGCGCAAGCCACCAGGCTGGCGCTCCGCAACGCGTCGCGGTTCAGCTCCGGAATCCCGTAGACGAAGCGGCCGAGGAGGCCGGGGCGGGGGTGCGGTTCCCCGTAGAAGCGCTCGTATTCGTCGGCGTCGCCGAGGCGGAAGTCGGCGCCGAGGTCGATGACGCGCTCCGCGTTGGCGAGGAAGGCGTCGATGTGGCGCGCGGACGCGCCGTGCGGGAGGCAGGAGAAGAGGACATCGCAGGATGACAGCTCGCCGAGGGGCACGTACCGCAGCCGGGTGAGGCCGCGGAGGTTGGGATGGGTGCGGTGGACGAACTTCCCCGCGAACCGCTCGGACGTGACCTGCGCCACTTCGGCGTCGGGGTGTGCCAGAAGCAGGCGCAGCAGCTCGCCGCCCGCGTATCCGGAACCCCCGGCGATCGCGACGCGGATCACGGCGCCGCTCCGCTCCGGCCGTCCGCGGCCCACGCCGGCCGGGCCAGCGTCCGCCACCCCCCGCTCACCGCACCACCTCCCGCAGGTACGACACGATCCGCTCGGGAATGTCCACTCCCGTCACGTCGATGCTGTTCCGGAACTCCATCGTGTAGTTGACCTCGTTGACGAGGAACCCGCCGCCGGCTTCGAAGATGTCGACCGCCAGCACGCCCCCGCCCATCGCCTCCGCCGCCCGCAGCGAGATCTCCGCGAGCTCGGCGGTCACGGGGCAGTTGCTCGCCCGCCCGCCCCGCGCCGTGTTGGTGATCCAGTGATCCGACGAGCGGTAGATCGCCGCGACACACTCGTCCCCCACCACGAAGCTGCGGATGTCGCGTCCGCGCTTCTCGACGTACTTCTGCACGAAGAAGATCGAGTGGTGGTAGCTCCCCAGGATCGCCTTGTGCTCCAGGATCGTTTCGGCGGCGTCGCGGTCGTTCACCCTGGAAAGCAGCCGGCCCCACGAGCCCACCGCGGGTTTGAGCACGGCCGGGTAGCCCAGTTCCTCGATGGCGGCCAAGGCCGACTCGGGCGTGAAGGCGATCCGCACCTCCGGCTGCGGCACCCCGTGGTCGCGCAGCGAGGCGGCCGTAAGGATCTTGTCGCCGCACCGGCGCGCGACCTCGTACGCGTTGACGCACACGGTGCCGACCCCCTCGAAGAGGCGCAGCGCGTGCATCGCGCGCGAGTGGTTGATCGACCGCTCCAGCACGACGTCCACCGGCGGCCGCCCCTCCAGGTCGAAGACGAGCCTGCGGTCATCCAGGAAGACGAGTTCCATGTCGCCGCGCTTCCTCAGCTCGGCAATCAGCAGCTTCTCGTCCTTGCGGATAAGCGAATGGAGGAACCCGACCCTCATTCACCTTCTCGGCAGAGCGGAAGGGGGGCGCGCAAACAGCGGCCGCGGGCAGTGCGCCGAGGGCGACCGGCGGCCGCGTGGGGTGCACGGTCACTCACCCCAGTCCTCCTCCGCGTCCGGCGCCTCGCCGAGGGTGACGGGATCGAGCGCCAGGATCTCGAGTTCCGTGCCGCACTCCTCGCATTCAAGTAGTTCGCCCTCGACGGGATCGTCGGAAATGGGGACTTCCGCTTCGCAAACGGGACATTCGTGCATCGTCACATACCTCTGTCTGGGTGGTACACCGGCTGGGGCCGGGTGTTGCGTGATGCGCGGCGATCCGCCGGGTTCCGGACGCCGCGGGATTCGTGGCCCCCTGGAAGGAGCCGACCTGCGGGGAGGCAATAATCTATTGGACTTCGATCTCCAGCACCTGCTGGGCGCCGGCCGCGGTGGAATCGGGAGTGAAGGGCCTACTTGCCGTGACGGTCGAGCCCGTAGCCCTCGAATGTCTGAATGTCGAGATAGGAACCCGGACGCAGGCCTATGACCAGGTCCTTCCCGATCCAGGATGGCCCGACAGGTAGCTCAAGCGTACCCAGCCAGCGCCCCCGGGGGCTATAGACACTCCACTGCATCTGTCCTTCCAGGACCCACAGGCAGCCCTCGGCATCCACGTGAATGTCGCGGATAGGAGGGCGGTAACGTCTGGGCGGGAGCGCCGCCATCGCCCGGTCCCACGAGTGCCAGTCGACCCATGGATTCAATTCGGAAACCGCTTCTCTCCACTCCTCGACTTCCGTAGCCGTGATCGGGACGGCTTGAGCAGCGGCGCGCCGAATGATTCGCAGGAGCTGCCCTTCGGTGGAGAACTGGTGGATTTCGTAGCGATCCCCGTTGGTCACGTAAACCAACAAAGGGCGCCCCCCCGCGGCAACTGCGGACCCGACGGCACCCGGAACGCCCGACGTAGCGCGCGGATCGTCCAGGGAAAGTGATTCCCTACCTTCCCATAAGCCGAACGAATGGGTGGCGTAGGCCGAATCGATCCGCACGAACTCGATCGGCTCCCGGTAGACAATCCCCTCGGCCGGGCGTTCCCAGTCGGCCCGGCGCACTTGCACCAGGAACGAGCCATCCGGCAGAGGCCGGTGCACCGTCTCCGGAGGCCGCCGGCCGGCCGTGCGCGTCGCCGCGATCACCGCCCCCACGTCGATGCTCCGCTCCTGCAGCAGCCTCCCCGATGGGTGAAAACGGCTGATCCGGCCGAAGAACGCGTCCCACACCACGATGGTGTCTCCCGGCAGGACCTGCAGGTGTTCCGGACCAAAAAACTCACCGGGTCCACGGCCTGGACGCCCGACTGCACTCACAAAGGCGCCGGAGCGCTCAAAGAGGAGCACTCTCCTTTCGCCAGCCGAAAGCATGGCCAATCTGCCGTCCGAGAGCGGAGCAACCTCCCAGATGCGCCACACGAGGTGTGATGAGTCGTTGGTCGCTCCGTACAGCCCGTCATATCCGCCGATGACGAATTCCGGTTCCGGGCCTAGGGTCCAGAAGTCGTCCGGATCCCATTGCGGCACGTAGTTCTCGACGATCTCGATGCCCGCCGAATCCCGTACGACTACGCCGGGAGACCGGTCCTCGGCCGTGGGGCGGTCACAAGCCGCCCCGACCAACGCCAGTGTCAGCGCCAGCCAGCCGCGGGACTGCAACATCCCCTCACCCCCCCTCCGCTCCCAGCGACGCGGTCGGGATCTCCCGCGCCTCCACCCGGTCGCCGGAACGCATCGTCACATACGCCTCCATGGCCCGGTACGCCGGCAGGCCCAGCGACGCCAGCAGGTCGGCCGTCTCGCGGTTGCGGTCGACCACGCGCTGCCAGAACTCGCGCGGATCCGCGCCCGGGAAGGGAGCTGAATCCTTCTGCGACTCGTGCCGGAAGATGGCCTGGACCTTGGCGCGCATCTCGTGTTCCGAGAGCGGGACGAGGACCGTGGCCTCGCTGACGCCCCACTCCACCCAGGCGCCACGGTAGTACCACAGCAGGGGCGGATCGCCGCGGTAGCGGGCCAGCGCGCGCTCGACCGCCTCGAGACACATCCGGTGGGTCCCGTGGGGGTCGGAGAGATCGCCGGCGGCGAAGACCATCGTCGGCCGCACCTCTTCCAGCAGCTCCGCGACGATCTCGATGTCCGCCTCCGAGATCGGGTTCTTGCGGACCATCCCCGTCCGGTAGAAGGGGAGGTCCAGGAAGCGGGCGTTGTCCGACGAGAGACCCAGCGCCTCGATCGCCGCCGACGCCTCGCTTTCGCGGATGATCCGCTTCAGGTCCTGCACGACCGGTGGATCGACATCGCCCGGTTCTTTGCGGGCCAGCTGCTCCTCCACCGACGCCATGACCTCCTCCGCCACCTCTGGACCGCCCAGTTCGATCACGTGCGACGCGCGCCGCATCAGGTCCAGGTAGCGCCGCACCTCGTGGTCGAAGACGGCGATGTTCCCCGACGTCTGGTACGCGACCGTCACGCGGTTGCCGTTCTCTACCAGCTTGCGCAGCAGTCCGCCCATCGAGATCACGTCGTCGTCCGGGTGCGGCGAGAAGACGACGATCTCCTGCCCGCGCGGCAGGCGGCTCTTGCCGCGGATCTTGGAAATCAGCGCGTTGAAGACCTGCCCGTTGAGCGGCTCCGCCGACCTGTACCGCGCGACCAGCGACCCCAGGTGGTGGGCCCGGTAGTCCTCGTTCGCGAGGTGCAGGATCGGCTTGCCGGTCTGCCGGCTGAGCCAGATGACCGCGTCCGTCTCGAGGCCCGGCGTCCACTCCACGTCGCCGACCAGCCACGGGGTGCGGATGCGGGTGAGGTCGGCGGCCGCGGCCGCATCGAGGTAGACCGTTGCCGCAGGGTGCTGCTGCAGGAATGTGGCGGCCACGTCGGCGTGCACCTCCCCCTCCACCGCCCGCAGCACGATCTCGGCCTTGTGCTCCCCGGTCGCCAGCAGCACCACCTCGCGCGCCTCCAGGATCGTCGCCACCCCCATCGTGATCGCCTGGGGCGGCACGTTCTCCTCGCCGAAGAAGTCGGCGGCCGCGTCGGCGCGCGTCACCGTGTCGAGGTAGAGCCGCCGGGTGCGCGAGTCGCGAACCGAGCCCGGCTCGTTGAAGCCGATGTGCCCGCTGCGGCCGATCCCGAGGAGCTGCAGGTCGATCCCGCCCGCCTCGCGAATGCGCCGCTCGAAGTCCGCGCAGTGCGCCTCGACCTCGTCCTCGGGAAGGTCGCCCCGGGGGATGTGGCACCGCCCGGGCCGGATGTTGACGTGGTCGAAGAGGTTTTCGCGCATGTAGCGGTGGTAGCTGTGAATGCTCCCGGGCCGCATGGGGAAGTACTCGTCGAGGTTGAAGGTGACGACGTTTGCGAAGTCGAGCCCCTCCTCGCGGTGGAGGCGGATCAGCTCCCGGTAGACACCGACCGGAGTGGATCCGGTGGCGAGGCCGAGAACGGCATCGCGTCCCTCGTTTGCGCGTGCGCGAACGAGGGACGCGATGCGTCCTGCCACCTCCGTGGCGATCTCGTCATGCTCCATCACGCGCACCGGAATGCGCTCCCGGCGCGCGTACACGGACTCGGACATTTTCGGCCCGGCGGGGTGCTACCCGATCTTGTTCTCGGGAAGCAGCACGAACTTCATGTACTGGTCGGTGCGAAGATACCGGTTCGCGGCCTCCTGCACCTGCTCCGCCGTCCAGCCCTCGACCCAGTGGTACGAGGGAATCATGCGTATGTCGAGCCCCGAGTTCTCGAAGGCGGAGAGCTGGCTCAACCAATACCCGTTCTGTTGCAGGTTGGTCTCCTTGCCCCGCCGCTGCGTTTCACGCACCTTGTCGACCGTCTCGGCGTCGGGCCCCTCGGTCTTCAGCCGCTCGATCTCGTCGAAGACGACCGCGGCCAGCTCCTCGGCACGCTCGGGATCCGATCCGAACTGGATCGAGACCGCGTACTCCTCATCGGGCCGGTAGCTGAGCGTCCCCGAAACACCTACCCCATAGGTGCCTCCCAGGTCTTCGCGCAGCAGCTCCCGCAGGCGAATCTGGAGAATCTCGCCCATCGCGTTGATCGCCGTCCACTCCTCGCGCGAGTACTCCGCGTCCCCGGCGAAGATGATCCTCGTCGTACTCTGCGGCTCGATCCCCTTGTAGACGGTCTTCTCTATGACGCCCGGAGGCGGATCCACCCCGTGGTCCACCCAGGTCTCCACCCGACCCAGGTTGGGCAGCCCCCCCAGGTACCTCTCGATGAGCGGCCGGATACCATCGAGTTCGAAGGTGCCCACAAAGTAGAATGTGAAGTCGGAAGCGTCCGCGAAGCGGTCCCGGTAGAAGTCCATGGCCACGTCCAGGTCCGCGTCACGCATGTCCTGGATCTGTTCCTCGAAGGTCTGTGCACCGCGCGGGTGCCCCTGCCCGCGGTAGACCGCCATCGTGTCCAGGAGCGCCGTGGAGGGCTGCAACCCCATGTTGGCCATCATGTCGATCTGGGACCGGAAGGCCTGGAAGACCGTCTCGTCCTTCCGGGGCGCCGTGAAGCGCAGATGGATCAGCTGGAAGGCGGTCTCCAGGTCCTGCGGCGACGCCGAGCCGCTGATACCCTCCGTCAGCGTCCCGATCGAGGCACCGGCGCTGGCCCGCTTGTCAGAGAGCTTTCTGTTGAGCGCAATCGGGTCGAATTCACCGACACCGCCCTGGGACACCAGCCCTGACGCCAGCCGGGCATGGCCCAGGATGTCGTTGGACGCCAGCGACGTACCGCCCGGGCTCGTCGCCGAGAAGATGATCTGATCGTCCCGGAAGTCGGTCGGCTTGAGCACGACGCGCACGCCGTTCGCGAGCTCCCAGATGGTGACGCCGATCTCGTCCACCGACTCCTCGGAGACGACCCGGGAGCCGAGAGGTGTCTCGGCAAGGAGCGGGACCTCGACATCCTCCATCTCGTACGGTTCGATCTCCTTCCCGGAAACGGCTGCGAAGACGCCCGTGACCTCCTCCTCGGTCGGTACGTCGAGCCCCTCCTTCTCCGGCCCGGCGACCGTGATGACACGCCCCTGCTCGGTCAGCCAATCCCGCGCGAAGGCGTTGGTCTCCTCCAGGGTGATCCCGGGCAGGACGGCATCCAGAAGCGCCACCTCGGTCTCGACGCCCGGGTAGGGGTTGCCGTTCAGGAACACGTTGATGTAACGGCTCGCCAGCGAGCCCGAAGTCCTGTTCTCCGCCTCTGCCAGCCGTGACTCGTAGGAGCGGCGCAGCGACGCCTTCTCACGGTCGAGCTCTCCCGCGGTGAAACCGTGCCGCGCCACCCGTTCGGCCTCCGTGAGCAGCGCGTCGAGCCCCTTCACGATCCCGTCCTCGGGGACCGCGGCGCTGAACTCCGAAGCGTCCACCCCGCGCACCAGGCTGCCACCGCCCACGCCCGCGAAGAGGAACGGCGGGTCTGCCTGAAGCGTCAGCTCGCTCAGCCGTTCATTCAGCATCCCCGAATAGAGCGACCGCACCCGGGCACGGCGGAAGTCGGCAATGGAGCCCCGCGGACTGGGGGGCTGCTTGTAGAGAACCGAGACCTGGGCAAGAGGCATCTCCGGATCGGTCGCAATCGAGATCAGCGGCGGATGGTCGATCGGAACCTCCGTCTCGCCCCTGGGGCGCGGGTTGTCCGGGCCCTCCAGGCCGCCGAAATGATCGCGGATCATCGCCTCCATCGCGTCCCCGTCGAAATCGCCGACCGCGATGACCGCCATCAGGTCCGGGCGGTACCAGTCCTCGTAGAAGCTGCGCAGCCGTTCGGCGGGCGCGTTCTGCAGGATGTCGGTATCCCCGATCGGGAGCCGTTCCGCGTAGCGCGAACCGTGGAAGAGCACCGGGAACTGCTCGTCCTGGATCCGGGCCATGCCCCCCCGCCGTCCCCGCCACTCCTCGATGACCACGCCGCGCTCCTTGTCGACCTCCTCCGGATCGAAGACGACCGCGCTCGCCCAGTCCACCAGGATCTGGAAGGCCGTGGCGAGCACCTCCGGGTCGTCCATCGGCACCTGCAGCATGTACACCGTCTCGTCAAAGCTGGTGTACGCGTTGACATCGGGGCCGAACTGCATGCCGATCGACTCGAGGTAGTCCACCAGCGCCTGCTTCTCGAAGTTCTCCGTGCCGTTGAAGGCCATGTGCTCGACGAAGTGGGCCAGCCCGAGCTGGTCCTCGTCCTCCAGGATCGAGCCGGCATTGACGACAAGGCGCAGTTCGGCGCGGTTCTCCGGCTCGTCGTTCACATGGACGAACCAGGTGAGGCCGTTCGCCAGCGTGCCGGTGGTCACCTCGGGGTCGGGCGGGATCGGGTCGGCCGGGTTGTACTGCTGGGCGGTGGCGTGTGCGGCGCCGGGCCCACCCAGGGCAACAAGGCAGAGCAGAGCGGTCACGGGGGTCGGAAAGTTCTTCATGGTCCTCATTCCTGATGGTGAAAAGATGGGGGGAAGGTGCGACCGGATTCGGGAGCGCCGCGCTCGCCGTACAGCGTTGGCCACCCACCCGAAAGATAACGGGTGCATTGGCAGGATTGGCAATGACAGAGGGGCGACGACCGCGGATGGCGGGCGCGGGGCGCGCACGAACAGGCACATGGAAGAAATACGTTTGCCGGCGCGGGCTTCTTCAATCGCGGAACGGCCGGTCCGATCGGTCGCCTTCAATCAGCCCCGCTCGGGCCCGGCGCGGTCCCCCGCAGGCACCCGCGGCCGGCCAGCGACGAGTAGGTGCCGCCCGCGACGATGATGTGGTCGAGGACGGGGATGCCGAGCTGGTCGCCGGCCCTGCTCAGCTGGCGGGTCACCTTGAGGTCCTCGGCAGATGGCTCGGGGTTCCCCGACGGGTGGTTGTGGACCAGGATCAGGGCCGCCGCCCTGAGCACGATCGCGTCGCGGAAGACCTCGCGCGGGTGGATGAGGGACGCGTCCAGGATGCCCCGGGTGACCTGGCGCTGGCAGATGGGGCAGTTCTGCGAGTTGAGGAGGAGGACGTGGAACTCCTCGTGGGCGAGGTGGGCGAGCGCGGGGGCGAAGAGGTCGTGGACGTCCGCCGGCCCCATGACGGGGTGCGCGTGGTCGGCGCGGGCCGACCCGACGCGCCTGCCGAGCTCGATCGCCGCGACGATCCTGGCGGCCACGGCGGGACCGATTCCCGGGATGCGCACGAGGCGCCCGTGGTCCATCCGCGCGAGTTCGCGCAGCTGCCCGCCCGAGAGGTCCAGGACGCGCTCGGCGAGGCGGCGGGCGGGGGCGTCCCGGCCGCCGGCCCCGATCAGCAGCGCAAGCAACTCCTGTTCGGAGAGCGGGCCGGGCCCAAAGCGCTGCAGCCGTTCCCGCGGGCGTGTCGCGGGCGGGGCTTCGCGGCAGACCGCTATCCCAGCGCCCCGTGACACTTCTTGTACTTCTTCCCGCTTCCGCAGGGACAGGGGGCGTTGCGCCCGGGCGCCTTGCCCCCGGTGATGGGTTTTTTCGACCGCGCTTCGCCCCGGTTGGTGGCGAGCCGGCGGACATCGGTGGTCCTTCCCATGGAGCCGCCCGCGGATCCCCCGCTCGCCGATGCGGCAATGCCCATGGAGTCCACCTCCTGTGCCGGTTTGGCCGCGGCGCGGCGCGCTCCGGGAGCCGGCCGGCCGCCGGCCCGGGTCGGAATGCCGCTGCCGGCGGTCTCCGAGGGCCCCGAGTACGAGAGCCGCCGCTGAGGCTGGAAGCTCATCGCCGGCCGCTGCTCCAGACGCACCCGGAAGAACTGCTGGGTGAGGGTGCGGCGAACGTCGTCCATGAGGCTCACGAACATCTCGTAGGCCTCCTTCTTGTACTCGACGAGCGGGTCCTTCTGTCCCCAGCCACGGAAGCCGATCGACGCCTTCAGGTGGTCGAGGTCGTAGAGGTGGTCCTTCCACTTGGTGTCGATGGTCGACAGCATCACGAAGCTCATCACCCGCTCCGCGTGCTCGCCGAGCGACTCGATCTTGCGCTCGAAGGACTCCACCACGGCTTCCTCGGCCGCGCCGAGCACATCCTCGCGGTCCACTTCGTCCGGGTCGTCCTCGTCCTCCACATGCGGCAGCACGGTGTGCAGGTCGAGCAGCATCCGCTGCCTGAGTCCGCCCACCTCGATCCCCTCGTGGAGACCCGAATCGGGGAGGTGGTCCTCGAAGACGCCCTCCATCACATGCCGGATCATCTCCCAGATCTCGCCCTTGAGGTCTTCGCCACCCTCCAGCGCAAAGAGACGGAGATCGTAGATGACCTCGCGCTGCTGGTTCATCACGTCGTCGTAGTCCAGCAGCTTCTTGCGGGCCTCGAAGTTGTTGCCCTCGACCCGCTTCTGGGCCCGCCCGATCGAGCTCGTGACGAGCGGGTGGGTGATCACCTCGCCCTCCTCGGCGCCCATCCTGTCCATCGCGTTGGCGATCCGCTCCATCCCGCCGAACAGGCGCATCAGGTCGTCTTCGAGCGAAAGGAAGAACTGGGACGCCCCGGGGTCGCCCTGGCGGCCGGCGCGGCCGCGCAGCTGGCGGTCGATCCGCCTGGCCTCGTGGCGCTCCGACCCCAGGATGTGAAGCCCGCCGATCTCGACCAGGTGGTCGCCAGCCTTGCCCTCCAGGTCCTCGTAGCGGGTCGGGTCGGTCGCGACCACGGTATTCAGATCCAGGTCGCGGCCGCCCGCCCAATCCACCGTGCGCGGGTCCGTCACCCCGGCCCCTAGCTTGATGTCGGTGCCGCGCCCGGCCATGTTCGTCGCGATCGTCACCGCGCCGGGCTGGCCCGCCTCGGCCACGATCTCGGACTCGCGCTTGTGCTGCTTCGCGTTGAGGACGTTGTGCTTGACGCCCCGCCGCTTGAGCATGCGCGAGATCGTCTCCGAGACCTCGACGTTGGTCGTCCCCACCAGCACGGGGAGTTCCAGCCGGTTGAGG
The DNA here is from genome assembly GCA_965116645.1 of Longimicrobiales bacterium. Taxonomy (GTDB): domain Bacteria; phylum Gemmatimonadota; class Gemmatimonadetes; order Longimicrobiales; family Gaopeijiaceae; genus Bin94. Next base: position 2,314,487 of record OZ220702.1, read on the forward strand.
CGCTCGATCTCATCCATGAGAGCGAGGTACTTCTCCCGCTTGGTACGGAAGATGAGGTCGTCGCGATCGTCCCGCGCGATGGGGCGGTTGGTGGGGATCACCGACACGTCCAGGTTGTAGATCTGGTGGAACTCGGTCTCCTCCGTCTCCGCGGTCCCGGTCATCCCGGCGAGCTTGTCATACATGCGGAAGTAGTTCTGGATCGTGATCGTCGCGAGCGTCTGCGTCTCGCCGCGGATCTCCACGCCTTCCTTGGCCTCGACCGCCTGGTGCAGCCCGTCGCTCCATCTGCGGCCCGGCATCTGCCGTCCGGTGAACTCGTCCACGATGACGATCTGGCCGTTCTCGCCGATGATGTACCGCTCGTCCTTGTGGAAGAGGGTGTAGGCCTTGAGCAGCTGGTGGATGACGTGCATGCGCTGCGACTTGTCCGCGTACTCCTCCTCCAGCTCCGCGATCCGGTTGCGCTTCTCCTCCACCGCCAGCGACTCGTCCTCCTGGATCTCCCCGACCACCTCCGAGAGATCCGGCACCACGAAGGCCTGCGGGTCTCCCGGCGAGAGTTCGTCCAGACCTGCGTCGGAGAGGTGGACGTTGCTGCCCTTCTCGTCCATCGCGAAGAGGAGCATCTCGTCGATTTCGTGCAGGCGCTTGTCGCGCAGGTAGTCCGCCTCGGTCTTCTCGACGAGCCTCACGACCGCGGGCTGGTCGGCGAAGAGCTTCATCAGGCGCTTGTTCTTCGGCCCGCCGCGCTTCGCCGCGAGAAGCTTCTCGCCGGATTCGTACTCGGTGTCCTCCGAATCCAGCCCGCGCACCCCCTCGGCGACCAGCCGGTTGACCGTCCGTGTCTGCTTGCGGTAGAGCGCGCCCACCACCGGCGCCATCTGCTTGAAGGGAGTGGAGGTGTCCCGCGTGACCGGCCCGGAGATGATGAGCGGCGTCCTGGCCTCGTCGATCAGGATCGAGTCGACCTCGTCGATGATCGCGTAGTGGTGCGCGCGCTGGACCCGCTGTTCCAGGGTGTGGACCATGTTGTCGCGCAGGTAGTCGAAGCCGAACTCGTTGTTGGTGCCGTAGGTGATGTCGGCGTGGTAGGCCTGGCGGCGCTCCGGCGTGCCGGGGTCGTGCAGGTCGATGCAATCCACCGTCAGCCCCAGGAAGCCGTAGATCGCCCCCATCCACTCGGCGTCGCGCTGCGCCAGGTAGGAGTTGACGGTGACGAGGTGGGCGCCGCGCCCGGCGAGCGCGTTCAGGTAGAGCGGCATCGTGGCGACCAGCGTCTTCCCCTCGCCGGTGGCCATCTCGGCGACGCGCCCCCGGTGCAGCTGCGTGGCCCCGATGAGCTGCACGTCGTAGGGAATCATGTCCCACTCCAGCCTGTGGCCGGTGACCAGCACCTCCTGCCCCATCAGCCGGCGGCACGCCTCCTTCACCACCGCAAAGGCGTCGGGAAGGATCTCCTCCAGAACCTCGGCCAGCTGGTCCCGGTACTCTTCCTCCAGTTTGCCGATCTCGAGACCGAGGCTCTCGCGCTCATCGGGGTCGGTGGCGGAGTGCTTGCGCTTCCGCTGGGCCTCGATCTCGCCCACCACCTCGCCGGTGAACTCCGCGATCCGGTCCTTGAATTCCTGCGTCTTGCCGCGCACTTCGTCGTCCGGCAGCCCCTCGAGCGCGGCATACCTCTCGTTGATCTCGTCGACGAGCGGCGCCAGTCGCCGGACCTCGCGGGCGTAGCGAGACCCGGCGATCTTCTTCATGATCCCCTTGATCATTCCCGTTTCCTCTGCAGTTCCGCGCCGCCCCACTGCGGGGGACGGACGCTCAGGCCCGGTAGAGGCCTTCCCTCTCAATAACGGCCAATACCGGGGGCGACACCATGTCGCGAACGGACAACCTTCTTCTGACGCGTTCGCGGACCCTCGAAGACGAGATGTCGACCGGCGTGACCTGGACGGTGTGAACGCGGCCGGCGACAGGCGGTTTCCTCCCGTCACCGACGCCGGACCCCGGCCGGGAAATCACTACCAGCTCGGCCAGTTCGAGGACGGTCTCCGGCTCCCTCCAGCCCGATAGTCCCCCCGCGAGGTCGCTGCCCAGGACCAGCGACAGCGACCACCCGGGGTGATCGGCCCTCAGTCTCCGCAAGGTATCAACGGTGTACGACACGCCTCCGCGCTCCAGCTCCAGGTCACACAGTTCGAATCTCGGGTCAAACGCGACCGCGGCCTCTGCCAGGCGCCGCCGCACGGCCGCCGGCGTGATGTTCCGGCCGGTCTTGTGCGGTGGAATCGATGCAGGCACCCACAGTAGACGGTCCAGCGCGAGCGCATCGGCCACCTCGCGGGCGACGATCGCGTGACCCAGATGTGGCGGGTCGAAGGTGCCGCCGAAGACGCCGACCCTGCTGGCCGCCCCCCTCATGGGAGACGCAGAACCTCTTCGGACAGCGTCCCCGGGCTCACCCCCGGAACTCGCCACGGCCTGCTAGTGGCCGGGAGGAGCACGGCTCCGTATCGGAGACAGCGTGTCCCGCGCGGGCGGAACGTCCAGCGCCCTGGCTTCGGGCGAGTCGGGGAAGCTCTGGAGGAGCCGCGTGACCATCTCGTCGCGCTGTTCGTCCCATCCCCAGCGCTCGTAGATCTGCACCAGCCTGGCCATCGCGCGGGGCGCGGACGCGGTGTTGGGATAGAGCTCCAGAAGACTGAGGAAGTACAGCTCCGCGGACTCGAGGAGCCGGTTTCGATAGTAGTGGACGCCCTCTCCGTAGGCCCTCTCGGCCAGCTTGTCCTCCATCCGGCGCGCGAGCACCGCGGCGGAATCCCCGATGGGGGTACCCTGAAGGTCGTTGGCGACGTTGCGGCAGTTGATCCGCGCCTGGGCCGTGGGCGCCTGGTCGCGCTGCGGATGCGGGGACATGGCCGCATATGCCGCGCACAGCCCCATCCACGCGTCGGATGCCAGCTGATGGTCCGGGAACACCTGCACGATGCGGGTGAACTCGGCGATCGCGCTGATGTAGTCTCGATCCTCGTGAAAGGAGCGGGCCATGTAGTAGCGGGCGTCGACGGCCTGTTCGAAGAGCGGGAACTGCAGAACCAGCCGCTCGAAGGCCCGGCGGGCCTCCCCCCAGTTCCCGTCCTCGAAGGCGCGCTGCGCGTGTGCATAGAGCTGCTCGGGGGTCCACCCCGAATAGGGAGGTGCCGACGAGCAGGCCGCGCCGAGCAGGCCGACCAGAGCGCCGGCGGCGATCGAGCGCTTCAGCACGGCCCTTCTCCCTGGGCGAAGCGGATCTCGTCCACCCGCTGCCGTGCAGTCCGGATGAGCGGCCCCGATCCGGCCGGATCCGAGGCCGGCACCATGCGGTAGGCCGCGACCGCCGCCGTGCACTCGCCCAGGCCGGCCAGGATCTCGGCCTTCGAGAACCACGCCCGGGAGAGGAGCATCCTGGGTTCCCCCAGCTCCAACACCAGGTCCAGGTAGGCGAGCGCCTCCTCGGCTGCGTCCTGGTCGTCGAGGACCTCCGCAATCTCTTCGGCAAGCTGAAAGGCACACCGGCCCACGTGCGTATCTGCCTCCTGCCTGCGTCTGGGCGCCAGATCCCCGAACTCCTCGAAAAACCCCAGCGCGCGCTCGCAGTCGCCGATCTCGAGGTGCGCGAGCGCCGTCTCGAAGAGGAGGTCCGGGTCTCCGCGCCGCTCCCCCAGCGCGCTCAGGAAGAGGGCCTGCGCCCGAAGATGCTCCCCGATGTCCCGGTAGTGGCGGGCCAGCGGCAGGTTCAATCCCCGCGCCAGAACGCCGGGGCGAAAATGGGAAGCGGCCTCCATCGCGGAAGCGGCCCCGTAGCGGTCCCCATCCGCGAGCTCCCGCCTGGCGCGCGCCACGAAATCGGACGCGGCCTGGTCGACGTAGCTGCTGTCCTCCAGAATGGCCCGGTCGTAGAGCGCACGGGCCTCGTCCACCCGGCCCAGCTCGATGTACGCGTGGGCGACGCGCACCATCCCGTCCGCGCCCGGATCCTCCTGCCGGAGGGAAAGCCGGTACTCCGCGAGCGCTTCCTCGTAGTCGCCGCTCGCAAAGGCCAGGTCGCCCCGCAGCCGGGCCGTTTCTTCGCTCGGGTCGGAGGCGCACCCCCCCGCAAGCACCGGCAGGAAAAGCAGCCAGCGGACGATCCGGCGTCCCGCCCGGGATGGGCGAACGTGCGCGGTCCGCGCCCCGCGCAGGTTGTCGCCGCGGGCCGCCGCACTGCGTCCTCGTGTGAGTTGTCCGTCTTCCACCTGCATCCATCCCGCGGGGGCATGGCCCCGGGCGAAGTCCCCGGGCCCGTCTACTGTTACTGCAGTCACTCTATGAGGTTCCACAAAGGCCGGGACCATAGTCAAGTCCCGCCCAGCGTGCGTGAGCGGACATTCTCCTCTTCCACCAGCCTTCGGAAGTAGGGCACGGTCTTGCCAAGCCCCTCGCGCAGCCCGGTCGCCGGCACCCATCCCAGCTCCCTGCGCGCCAGCCCGATGTCGGGACGCCGAACCACCGGATCGTCGACCGGCAGCGGCAGGAACCTCGGCCCGACCGAACTCCCGGTCTCTTCCATGACCAGCCCTGCCAGCTCGCCGATCGTGAACTCGTCCGGGTTCCCGACGTTCACGGGCTCGGTGTACGCCGACTGGAAGAGGCGAAAAAAACCCTCGATGGTATCGTCCACGAAGCAGAAGGACCGCGTCTGCGAACCGTCGCCGTAGACCGTCATCGCCTCTCCGCGCAACCCCTGCACGATGAAGTTCGAGACGACGCGCCCGTCGCCCGGCCGCATCCGGGTCCCGTACGTGTTGAAGATCCTGACGATGCGGGTGTCGAGGCCGTGGGCGCGGTGGTAGGCCATCGTCATCGCCTCGGCAAAGCGCTTCGCTTCGTCGTACACCCCTCTCGGGCCGACCGGGTTGACGTTGCCCCGGTAGCTCTCGGGCTGTGGATGGATCAGCGGATCGCCGTAGACCTCGGAGGTCGAAGCGAGCAGGTAGCGGGCGCCGTGCTTCCGGGCTAGGCCGAGCGTGTTGTGGGTGCCCAGTGATCCGACCTTCAGCGTCTGGATCGGGAGTTCCAGGTAGTCGACGGGACTCGCGGGAGACGCGAAATGGAGCACGCCGTCCAGCTTCGTGTCCAGGTATAGCGGGCGGGAGATGTCGTGGTTCACGAGCCGGAAGCCGGGATGGTCCTCGAGGTGGGCCAGGTTCCGCGGCGTGCCCGTGATGAAGTTGTCCACACCGACGACTTCGCACCCCTCGGCCAGGAACCGGTCCACGAGGTGGGAGCCCAGGAACCCCGCGGCCCCGGTGATCGCAACGCGCACGGGTCAGGCGACTCCCCCTCGGCGGACCGGGCGGCGTCCCACCGAATGGTATTCGAACCCCAGATCCTGCATCGCGTCCGGAGCGTAGAGATTCCGCCCGTCGAGGATCACCGGCTCCCGGAGCAGACCGCGCATGCGCGCGAAGTCCGGGTGCCGGTAGGGTTGCCACTCGGTGTGGATGATCAAGGCATCCGCCCCCTCCAGGACGTCGTAGTTCTGATCCCGGTACTCGATCGCGTCGCCCAGGATCCGCCGGGCCTCCCGCATCGCAACGGGATCGTGCGCGATCACCCGCGCCCCCCGCTCCAGGAGTCCCCGGATCGTGACCAGGCTGGGCGCCTCGCGCATGTCGTCGGTGTTCGGCTTGAATGCCAGCCCCCATACGGCGAAGGTCCTGTCGTGCAGCGCCTCTCCGAATCGCGCGACCGCCAGATCCAGGAGCAACCGCTTCTGGCTCTCGTTGACGTTTTCGACGGCGTCGAGGATGGAGCTGTCCACCTCGAGCCGTTTCATCGTGCCCGCAAGCGCCTTCACGTCCTTCGGGAAGCAGGAACCACCGTATCCCACGCCGGGGAACAGGAAGGTCGGGCCGATGCGCCGGTCGGAGCCGACCCCGAGGCGGACCATGTCCACATCGGCGCCGGTGCGCTCGCAGAGGCGTGCAATCGTGTTCATGAAACTGATGCGTGTCGCGAGCATGGCGTTGGCTGCGTATTTGGTGATCTCCGCCGATGCGGTGTCCATCACCTGGATCTCGTTGCCCGTACGCACGAACGGTGCGTAGAGGTTCTGCACCACCTCCCCGGCGACCGGATCGTCCACGCCGATGACGACGCGGTCCGGCTTCCTGAAGTCGCTTAGCGCAGCCCCCTCCTTCAGGAATTCCGGGTTGGAGCACACGTGGACCGGGTGGTCCGTCTCGGCCTCGATCGCCTCGCGCACCAGCCGTGCCGTACCCACCGGGACGGTGCTCTTGGTGATGACGATCCGCTCGCCGTCCATGGCGCGCCCGATGTCGGCGGCGGCGGACACTACGGAGCTGAGGTCGGCGGAGCCGTCCTCGTCGGGCGGGGTCCCCACCGCAATGAAGATGACGTACGAAGCGCGCACGGCCCCGGCCACATCGGTGGTGAAGGACAGGCGCCCCTCGGCGACGTTCCGCCTGACCAGCGAACCAAGGCCCGGCTCGTAGAAGGGGATTTCGCCGCGCCCGAGAGCCTCCACCTTCTCATCCAGGATGTCGGCGCAGATGACGTCGTTGCCGGTCTCGGCCAGGCAGGCGCCCGTCGTCAGCCCCACGTATCCGGTCCCTACAACCGCGATCCTCATGTCTGCTTGGCGATCCATGGCCGGACGGCCCCGGCGTTCGAGGCGCCGGCAAGGGAACCGGTCGCGTTGCGGGCGTCGACGAGCACGCGCGACCGGTGGAAGATGCGTTCAAAGTCGAAACACGTGTGGTCGGTCACGATGACGACCACGTCGGTGGCGGCGAAGAGGTCGCCGGTGAGGGACACGGAGTTGAGTGTGCGGCCGTCCGGGACCTCCCACACCGGCACGTAGGGGTCGTGGTAGCTCACCTCGGCCCCGTCCCTGGCGAGCAACTCCAGAATCGCCGTGGCCGGCGACTCCCTGACGTCATCCACGTCCTTCTTGTATGCCACCCCCAGGAGCAGGACGCGCGCGCCCTTGACCGGCTTGCCCACCGCGTTCAGCGCCTCCCGGACCTTGCCGGCCACGAAGGCGGGCATCTCCGCATTGATCTCGGCCGCCACGTCTATGAAGCGCGTACGGAAGTCCATGGCGCGCATCTTCCACGCCAGATAGTGGGGATCGACCGGGAGGCAGTGCCCCCCCAGCCCCGGACCCGGCGTGAACTTCATGAAGCCGAAGGGCTTGGTGGCTGCGGCGTCGATCACCTCCCAGATGTCGAGCCCGAGGCGGTCTGCGATCAGCGCCATCTCGTTGACGAGCCCGATGTTCACCGCCCGGAAGGCGTTTTCCAGGATCTTGGCCAGCTCGGCCGCCTCCACGGAGGAAACCGGCACCATTTCTTCCACGAAGCGGGCGTAGAAGGCCACTCCGGCCTCGGTGCACGCGCGCGTCACCCCGCCGATGATCTTCGGAGTATTGCCGATCTTCCAGGTGTCGTTGCCGGGATCGACGCGCTCCGGCGAGAAGCACAGGAAGAAGTCGCTTCCCGCCTCCAGGCCCGCGCCGCGCAGGATCGGGAGCACGACCTCGCGCGTCGTGCCGGGGTAGGTGGTGGACTCCAGCACGACGAGCTGCCCCTTCCGCAGCGAGGCCGCCACGGCCCGGGAGGCCGCCAGGATGTGCCGGATGTCGGGGTCGCGGGTCCTGGACAGCGGTGTGGGCACGCAGATCGCCATCGCGTCACAGTCGGCCAGGCGGGACATCTCGGTGGTCGCTTCCAGCAGGCCGCGCTCCCGCGCTTCCGCCACCTTCGCGTCGGCAAGGTCGGAAATGTGGCTGCGACCCGCGTTAACGCCCTCCGTCACCCCGGGACTCACGTCGAAGCCGATGACGGGGATCCCCGCCCGGGCGGCCTGGGCGGCGAGCGGCAAGCCGACGTAGCCGAGCCCCACCACCCCGAAGACCGCATCCCCGGAGGACATTCGGATCACCGGATCACCGGGCACGTGTGCGCGCGGGCCCTATCGCCGTCTCCCGGGCCCACACTGCGGGCGCGTCCACACCGCCACCCTGCATTCGTATGGAACGGACGCCGGATCCCGCGGGGCCGGCCCCGGCCGGGTCGTTCGGGCCGCCGGACTATCCGGACTCCCCGGATCCGCCGGATTCGTCACCGGATTCGTCTTCGTCCTCCATCTCGAAGCGCCGGATAAGGAAGTAGTCCCCCTTGTCGACTGCGAAGAGCGCCTGCAGGCGATCGCCCTCGCTCTTCAGGATCCCGGCCTCCATCCACACATCCAGAGTGGAGTCGGAAAGGGCCATGACCGATCCCGTGATATCCACCACGAGGTTGCCCATCACCTCCACCGAGTCCGCCAGCGCGTCCTCCGAGATTTGCATCAGGTACGGATTGTTTCCGGGGAGCATCGTCCAGAACAACCTGTCGCCGACCGTGGAACTCACCTCGACGAAGCGCAGCGTGATTTCCTGCCCCATGTAGCCCTCGGTACCCGTGACGAAGTCCTCGAACCTCACCTCGTTGAGGCCGTCTTCGCCGGCCACCTCTTCCGCGTCCTCGTCGACCTCCGGAGGCTCGTAGGTGGACAGCCAGTACAGGAAGCCGCCCATCGCCAGGAACGACAGGATCATCAATGGAATACCCAGCTTCACGGCACCCGCGCGGGACTTCGGAAATGTCTGCATATGACTTCCTCCTACTCCGGGTTGAGTTGGTTGGCCGTGTCTAGTCCGGACTCCGGAAGCCCCCGCACCGCTCCTCCATGGCGGGAGTCCTGCACCCGGCGTCGCACCCTGCGGCAGGATTCTATCATACCAGTTCGATGAGCGCCATATCCGCGGCGTCTCCCTTGCGGGGACCCAGCTTCAGAATGCGTGTGTACCCTCCGGGCCGGTCGGCATAGCGCGGGCCGATGTCGTCGAAAAGCATGCCCAGCACCTCGCGGTCGGCGATTCGCCGTGCCGCCAGCCGCCGCGCGTGGAGATCCCCCCGCCGGGCCAGAGTGACCAGCCGCTCCGCGTACGGACGCAGCTCCTTGGCGCGGGCCGTGGTGGTCCGGATCCTCCCGTGGCGGAAGAGGGAGGTGGCCATGTTGCGCAGAACCGCCCGCCGGTGACTCGGCGACCGCGAGAGGTTCCTGCCCTTCTTTCTGTGACGCATTCCTGGCTGTTCCTTCCTGCGGGCCGCTAATCGCCCGCACCGGTGGGGGCGGCTTCCTCGGCCCAGTAGAGGCGTCCGTCCCTGCCCCGATTCGTCTTCATGCCGAAGCGAAGGTTGTGTCCGCCGAGGAAATCGTAAATCTCGCTCAGGGACTTCTGGCCGAAGTTGTCGATCGAGAGCATTTCGGCCTCGGTGCGACTGATCAGGTCGCGCAGGGTCTCGATCGACTCCCTCTGCAGCGAGTTGCGGGATCGGACGCTCAGCTCCGCGAGGTCGTTGATCGGGGTGTCCAACAGCACGGCGATCTTCTCCGGCACCGGATCCGGCTCGGGTTCGTCCTCCCGGGGCGGCCCCCCTTCCTGGAAGTAGAACATGTACTCGAGATGCCTGCGCACGAGCTCGGCCGAATACCTTACCGCGCTCTCGGGATCCACGGCGCCGTTCGTCTCCACATGCAGCATGAGCCGGTCGAAGTCGGTGCGCTGTCCGACGCGGGTCTCCTCGACCTTGAAGCTCGCGCGGAGCACCGGGTTGTAGATGGCATCGATCCGCACCAGGTCGACCGGGGCATCCTCGGGCGGCTCCTGCTGGTCGGCCAGCACGTAGCCGCGGCCCTTGTTGACGTAAAGCTCGATGTTGATCTCCAGGTCGTCCTGGAGGGTCAGGATGTGGTGGCCGGGGTTGTGAACCGTGACCGACGCCGGTCCCCGGATCTTCGCGGCCGTCACCGGTCCGGCCTTCTCGGCACGGATGTCGAGAACCACCGCGTCCACGTCATCGTCCAGGCTGAGGACGATCGACTTCAGGTTCTGGATGACCTGGTGAACGTCCTCGACGACGGATGATATGGTCTGGTGTTCGTGCACGACGCCACTGATTCGGAATGCCCGCACGGCGGCCCCCGGAAGCGAGGAAAGAAGCACCCGGCGAACCGAATTGCCCAGCGTATGCCCGAATCCGCGCTCCAGCGGCTCCATGACGAAGTCGGCGGAGTGACCGTCTTCGGACAACCCTGTGATCTCGATGCGCTCCGGGAGCACGAGACCGCTCAGATCGATCTCCAGATTCTCCAGATTCTCCGAATTCACCTCGTTGTCCCCCTGGTCTTGTTACATCCGTGCGGGAATCGGCGGCGCCATGCGTCGGACCCCCGCATCCGGACTATTTGGAATAGAGTTCGACGATCAGCTGCTCCTGCGCAGCCAGCGGTATGTCGCCCCGGGTCGGCTGCCTGACCACCCTGCCGACGCGTTTCTTCTCGTCGAGCGCCAGCCAGTCGAGGAGCTGGGGGCGGGAGCGGGCACCGAGGCTCGCGTCCACCAGTTCCAGCTCGCGCGAGCCGGGCCTGAGCGCGACTTCGTCTCCGGCGGAGAGCCGGTAGCTGGGTATGTTGACAACCGAGCCGTTGACCTGCACATGGCGATGTCGCACCAGCTGCCGCGCCTGGCGCCGGCTGGTCGTCAGCCCCATGCGGAACACGACGTTGTCGAGGCGCCTTTCCAGCGCGATGATCAGATTCTCGCCGGTAACTCCCGGCCGGCCGGCGGCGTACTCGAAGAGGTTGCGGAACTGCTTCTCGTGGAGTCCGTAGATCCGCTTGACCTTCTGCTTCTCACGCAGCTGGACCGCGTAGTCCGACTGCTTGCGCCGGCGAACCGACGCGGGACCGTGCTGTCCCGGCGGGTACTGGCGCCTCTCGACCGGGCATTTTTCCGTGTAGCATTTCGTGCCCTTCAGGAAGAGCTTCTGCCCTTCCCTGCGGCAGCGCTTGCAGACGGGACCTGTGTATCGTGCCATTGCTGGGTTCTTCTTCCGTCAGACGCGGCGTTTCTTGGGTGGCCGGCACCCGTTGTGCGGGAGTGGCGTCACATCGTGGATCGACTGGATGTTGAGGCCCGCCGACGCGAGCGCCTGGATGGCGGATTCCCGGCCGGAGCCCGGCCCCTGAACCCGAACCACCAGGTTGCGCACACCCATGGCGAAGGCTTCGCGGCCCGCCTGCTCCGCGGCCATCGTGGCGGCGAATGGGGTGGACTTCTTGGATCCCTTGAAGCCGGCGGTGCCCGCGGACGACCACACCAGCACGTTGCCGGCCTGGTCCGCGATGGTGATCAGCGTGTTGTTGAACGTCGCCTTGATGTGTGCGACGCCGTCCGCGGCGACGACCTTCCTGGTCTTTCTGGGTCTTGTCGATCTGGGTTTTGCCAAGCGACACCTTCCTCAGTGCGTGAGCCTCCGGTTCCGAGCCGCGAGCTACGGGTTGCCGATACCGCCCCGTTCTACTTCTTGGGGGCCTGCTTCTTGCCCGCGATGGCGCGCCGCGGGCCCTTCTTGGTGCGGGCGTTGGTGTGGGTGCGCTGTCCCCGCACCGGCAGCCCCCGGCGGTGACGCAAACCGCGGTAGCAGCCGATGTCCATGAGCCGCTTGATGTTCATGGACACCTCGGTGCGGAGCGCCCCCTCTACCTTGTGGTTGACCTCGATCTCGCGGCGCAGCAGGCTCGCGTCCTCGTCGGTCAACTCGTGGGTGCGGAGATCCGGATTGATCCCCGTCGCCTCGAGGATGCGCTTCGATCGGGTGGCGCCCACGCCGTAGAGGTAGGTGAGGGCCACCTCGATGCGCTTGCCCCTGGGGAGGTCGATCCCGGCGATGCGTGCCATGCAGCCCCCTCAGCCCTGTCGCTGCTTGTGCCGCGGATTCCTGCTGCAGATCACCCGCACGACGCCCTTGCGGCGGACGACGCGGCAATACTCACACATCGGCTTCACACTCGTACGTACTTTCACGCGGCCTGGCCTCCCGGTCGGTTTTGCGGAGCCCCGAATGGGGCACAGCATATTAAGCTAACGTATCTGCAAATCATGGGGAAGCGCAGCGGTGTCCGGCGGCTGCATCCGGCCGCCACTCCGGCTCGTCCCAGATGCCGCCGCCGGTCAGTACCCGGGGGCCGTCCGCGGTGACCGCAACGGTGTGCTCGAAGTGGGCCGAGAGGGCGCGGTCGGCGGTGATGACGGTCCAGCGGTCCTCCAGCGTGGCGATCCGCTCGGTCCCCCTGGCAAGCATCGGTTCGATCGCAAGGACCATCCCCTCGCGCAGGGGCATCCCGAAGCCGCGCCGGCCGATGTTCGAGACCTGGGGCTCTTCGTGAATCGCGCGGCCGACGCCGTGCCCGACGAGGTCACGGATGATCGAGAGGCCGGTGCCGCGCACCGTGCCCACCACGGCAGCCCCGATGTCGCCCACATGGTGGCCGGGGCGCGCGGCCGCCACCGCCGCGCGCAGCGCGTCCCGGGTCACCTTCATGATGTGTGCGGCCTCGGCACCGATCTCCCCCACCGGGAAGGTGATGGCGGAGTCGGCGCACCAGCCGCCCTGCTTCACCCCCACGTCGATCGACACGATGTCCCCTTCCTTCAGCCTGCGCCGGGAGGGAATCCCGTGGACGACCTCCTCGTTGATGCTGATGCAGGCGCTTCCGGGGAAGCCGTAGAGGCCCTTGAAGGCGGGAATGGCTCCTCTGTGCGAACGAACATAGGTGTCGGCGAAACGGTTCAGCTCGGCCGTGGTTGCGCCCGGCACAACCCGTGGCTTCAGCTCCGCGAAGAGCGCCGCGATGATGGCGCCGGCGCGCCCGATGGCCTCGATCTCGGATTTCGACTTGAGGTGGACCGCCGCGGCCTTCCTTCCGGGCATAGCGATGTCAGGATCCCGTCGCGGCGATGCCGCCCACCGCGGTCTTCGGATCGCCCACCGCCGCGAGGAGCGCGGCGTAGACCTCGTCGATGTCCCCCTCGGCGCTGACCCGCACCAGCAGCCCCTTCGCCTCGTAGTAGCCGATGAGCGGGGCCGTGACCTCCTGGTAGACGGCGAGGCGGGTGCGGACGGTTTCCGGCTGGTCGTCCGCGCGGTGAATCAGCGGCTCCCCGGTTTCGTCACAGACGCCGTCGCGGCGCGGCGGATCGAAGTAGACGTTGTACACCCGTCCACCGGGAGACGAGCGCCGTCCCGAGATGCGCTTGAAGAGCACGGCGTCGGGGGCGTCCAGGAGAGCGGCGGCGCCGACGGCGCGTCCCTCCCCGGCGAGTGCCCGGTCGAGCGCTTCGGCCTGCTGCACGGTGCGCGGGAAGCCGTCGAAGACCACTCCTCGCCGGGGCCCGAGTCCCGCAAGGTGCTCCCGCACCAGATCGATCATGACCCCGTCGGGCACGAGCTTCCCGGCGTCCATGTACTTGCGTGCTTCGTGCCCAAGAGGGGTGCCATTCCTCAGGGCCGCACGCAAGAGATCTCCCGTGGAGACGTGCGCCCACCCCAGTTCACGCCCCAGCCGGACCCCCTGCGTCCCCTTCCCGACCCCCGGCGCCCCCAGGAGTACGACGATCCTGCCTTCGGTGCTCACGCGGGTAGCGTCCACGATCGGCTACATGTAGCGCTGGCGGCCGCGCATCTTCACGCGGCCCTTCTTCATGAAGCCGTCGTAGTGGCGCAACAGGAGGTGCTGCTGGGCCTGCTGTACGGTGTCGAGGCCGACCCCGACCACGATCAGCAGGCTCGTCCCGCCGAACATCAGGCTCTGGTTGCCGGTGTAGTTGAACATCACGGACGGGATCAGCGCGATGATCGCCAGGTAGATCGACCCGGGCAGGGTGACCCGGGTCAGGATCCGGTCGATGTACTGGGCCGTGCGCGCACCGGGCTTCACCCCGGGGATGAACGCGCCCTGCTTCTTCAGGTTCTCGGCCAGGTCGACGGGGTTGAAGATGATCGCCGTGTAGAAGTAGGTGAAGAAGATGATCAGCGCCGCATAGGTGAAGTAGTAGGGCATGGATTGCGGCTGGAAGATGTTCGCCAGATCCTCCACGACGCCCACCGAGCTGAACGCGGCGAGCGTGCCCGGAACCGCCATGAAGGAGAGCGCGAAGATGATCGGCATCACGCCCGCGGAGTTGATGCGGAGCGGGATGTGGCTCTTCTGCCCCTCGCGGATGCGGCCCCGCCCCACGACCTTGCGCGGGATCTGAATGGGGATCCTGCGCGAGGCCATGGTCATCGCGACGACGCCGGCCGTGATGGCCACCATCATCACCGTCATGAAGATCAGCCCGAACATGTTCATCTGTTCGGTCTGGACGGACTCCACCACCCCGGCGACCGTGGCGGGGAAGCTCTGGATGATCGAGAAGAGGATCATCAGCGACATGCCGTTGCCGACGCCCCGTTCCGTGATCTGCTCCCCCATCCACATGACGAAGACGCCACCGACGGTCAGGACGATCACGGTAGTGATGACGAATCCCATGCCCGGGGAATTGACGGCGCCCATGGTCTGCAGGAAGGACGCATACCCGAACGCCTGGACCGCGCAGAGCAGCACGGTGGTGTAGCGGGTCCACTGGGTCAGCTTCTTGCGGCCCTGCTCCCCCTCTCTCTGCAGCTTCTGGACCGTGGGGAAGACGGCGCTGAGCAGCTGGAACATGATGCTCGCCGAGATGTAGGGCATGATGCCCAGGGCAAAGATGGTGGCCCGGCTGAAGTTCCCGCCGACGAAGAGGTCGTAGACGCCGAGGAAGGTGTTGGAGAAGTCCGCCGACAGCTCCCGCAGCGCGGGCACGTTGACTCCCGGCACGGTGATGTGCGATCCGAGCCGGTAGATCAGCATCATGAGGAGCGTGAAGAGGATCTTGTCCTTCAGCTCCGGAGCACGGAAGAGGGCCGGGATCGGGTTGGCCATGGACGCCGCCTATTCCCCTTCCCCGCCGCGCAGGGGCAACAGCGTCACCGAGCCCCCCGCGGCCTCGATCTTGGCGCGCGCGGCGGCGCTTGCGGCGTGCACCGTGCAGTCGACGGCGGCGCTGATCCTGCCGTTGCCGAGGATCTTCACCGGCTTCCGCAGCGACCGGATCAGCCCGGCCTTCCTGAGGGCCTCGGGCGTGGCCTCGCCGCCCGCAATGTGCAGGTCGCAGACGTTTACCACCTGGTACTCGACGCGGTTCCGGTTCGTGAAGCCCCGCTTCGGGATGCGGCGCTGCAACGGCATCTGTCCACCCTCGAACCAAGCCGGCACGCCGCCGCCCGAGCGCGAGTTCTGCCCCTTTTGACCCCTTCCGGCCGTCTTGCCCTTCCCGGAACCCGGTCCGCGCCCGACGCGCTTGCGCGCGCGGCGGGGCCCCTCCGGGGAACGGAGGTTGTGCAATTCAATCATCGGTCAATCCACCTCCGTGACCTCTAGCAGATAGTCGATACTGGCGATCATCCCGCGGATGGCGGGCGTGTCTTCGTGCACTACGGACTGCTGGTGCCTGCGGATTCCGAGGGCCGCAAGGGTGCGGCGCTGGATCTTCTGGCGCCCGACCGCGCTGCGAACCTGCGTGATCCTGATCTTCCTAGCCATGACTCACTACTCCCAGCTCCTGCAGCGACACGCCCCGGCGGGCGGCCACGTCGTAGGCAGTGTCCAGGCCCTCCAGTCCGGCCAGGGTGGCGCGCACGACGTTGATGGGGTTGTTCGTCCCCAGGCTCTTGGTCAGCACGTCGGTGTATCCCGCGGCTTCCAGCACGGCCCGCACCGGACCGCCGGCGATCACCCCCGTTCCGGGTGCAGCCGGGCGGAGCAGCACGCGCCCCGCGCCACAGCGGCCGATGATGTCGTGCGGGATGGTGCCGTTAATGATCGGCACGTCGACCATCTCCCGCCGCGCCTGCTCGAACGCCTTGCGAATGGCCTCCGCGACCTCGTTGGCCTTGGCGTGGGCGATCCCCACCCGGCCCGACTGGCTGCCGACGGCGACAAGCGCCGTGAAGGAGAAGCGGCGGCCACCCTTCACAACCTTCGCCACCCGGTTGATGTGGATGAGGTTCTCGACCTGCTCGGCACCCTCGCGGGGCGGTCTCTTGTCCCTGGCCATCAGAAGATCAGTCCTCCCTCACGGGCGCCCTCGGCGAAAGCCCTGACCCGGCCGTGATAGCGATACCCTCTGCGGTCGAACACCACACTGGTGACGCCATGCTCGCGCGCCCGCTCGGCCAGCAGCCGGCCGGCCGCTCGCGCCACCCCGATCTTTCCGTCACCCCCGTTGGCAACGGCGTCGCGCAACTCCGGGGCGAGGGTGGAGAGCCCCGCCAGTGTGTGCCGCCGGTCGTCGTCGATCACCTGTCCCTCGATGTTCCTGAGCGACCGGTACACCACCAGCCGCGGCCGTTCTCCGCTGCCATGCACCTTCTTGCGGATGCGGGCATGCCGCCGCCGGCGCTGGAGCTGGCGGCTCTTCCTGAGTTTGCTTGCCTTGATCATCGTGATTCGGGCCGTCACTTTCCGGCTGTCTTGCCGGCCTTGCGCCGGACATGTTCTCCCTGGTACCTGACACCCTTGCCCTTGTAGGGCTCCGGTGGACGGAACGACCTGATTACGGCGGCGGTGTGGCCCACCTTCTGCTTGTCCGCACCGCTGACGACGATGGTCGTCGGGTTTGGCGTCTCGAGGGTTATCCCCTCCGGTGCGGGGAAATCGATGTTGTGCGAGAAGCCGAGCCTGAGCTGCAGCCCCTTCCCCTTCGCCTCGGCGCGGTATCCGACCCCGACGATTTCGAGCGTCTTGCTGAAGCCCTCGCTGACCCCCTGGACGATGTTGGCCACCAGGGCGCGGGTCAGACCGTGGAGCGCGCGGTGCGCCTTCTGGTCGGTGGGCCGCCTGACGACGAGCGTCTTGCCGGGCTCCCCATCCCAGTTCACGGTGATCGGGTCGCGCACCTCCAGCGCGAGCTGTCCCTTGGGACCCCTGGCCGCGACGTGCTGTCCGTTCAGGGTGACCTTTACCCCGGCGGGGACCGTCACCGGCTGCTTGCCGACACGTGACATGGGACCTCCTACCAGACCTCGGCGAGAACTTCGCCGCCTATGTTGGCTGCGCGCGCGGCGCGGTCGGAAAGCAGGCCGCGCGATGTGGACAGCACCGCGATCCCGAGACCGTTTCTCACCCTGGGGATGTCGTCAACGCCCACGTAGCGCCGCCGGCCGGGCCGGGAGACGCGGGCGATACGCCGGATCACGGGCTGTCCCTCGTGGTACTTGAGGTAGATGCGGACGAGCCCGTGGCGGCCGTCGTTCAGGACCTTGTAGTCGTGGACGAAGGCGTTCTCCTTCAGGATGCGAGCCAGCTCCACCTTCAGCTTCGAAAGGGGCACATCGGCCCACCGGTGCCCCGCGCTCCCGGCGTTCCGGATGCGCGTGAGCATGTCGGCGATGGGATCGGTCATCATGATGCGTGTTCGTCTCCTCTACTCAGGCGGGGGCGCCCCCGATGATCACGGGAATCTCACCGCGGAAGGGGAAGCCCAGCTGCCGAAGCAGGGCATACGCCTGGTCGTCCTTGTTGGTGGAGGTCACCACCGAGATGTCCATTCCGTGGATCTGCTTGACGCGGTCGTAGTCGACTTCGGGGAAAATGATCTGTTCCCGGACGCCGACGGTGTAGTTGCCGCGCCCATCGAAGGAACGGGTGTTCAGGCCGCGGAAGTCCCGGATGCGGGGGACGGCGATCGACACGAACCGGTCCAGGAACTCCCACATCCCCCGGCGCCGCAGTGTGACGGAGGCACCCACGGGCATCCCCTCGCGCAGGCGGAAGTTCGAGATCGACTTGCGGGCCCGGTTGATGACCGGCTTCTGGCCCGAGATGACCGCCAGCTCCTCGGTGACCGAATCGATCAGCTTGCGATCCCGGCTGCCCTCGCCGACGCCGACGTTGAGCGTCACCTTGAGAACCTGCGGGATCTGGTGCGGGTTGGTGAAGCCGAACTGCTCCCGCAGCACCGGCCTTGCAACCTCCCTGTAGTGGGTCTGTAGTCGTGGTTCCATCATTTTCTTCGGCGTCTCCGCTTGATCAGCCCGGCTTCGGCACCGGGTTGCCGCTCTTCACCGCGATCCTTTCCTTGAAGCCGTCGGGCTCCAGCCGCATCCGGATCCGGCTGGCTTCCCCGCTGGCCGGATCGATGAGCATGACGTTCGAGAGGTGGACCGGAGCCTCGGAGGTGATGATGCCTCCTTCGGGATTGTCCTGGGTTGGGCGCACGTGGCGCTTGCGCATGTTCACGCCCTGGATCACCACGCGGCCCGAGCCAAGCAGCACCCTGAGCACCGTTCCTTCGGCGTCGCGGTGGTTGCCTCGAATCACGCGCACCCGGTCTCCCCTTACGATCCTGGTATCGGCCTTGCCCATCGCTATAGCACCTCCGGAGCCAGTGACACGATCCTCATGTACCGCTTCTCGCGCAGTTCGCGCCCCACCGGGCCGAAGATGCGGGTGCCCCTGGGCTCCTTCTGGGCGTTGATAAGCACGGCAGCGTTGTCGTCGAAGCGGATGTACGTCCCGTCGCGCCGCCTCGTTTCCTTGGCCGTCCGTACGACCACGGCCTCCATGACCTCACCCTTCTTCACCGGGGCGTTGGGCACGGCATCCTTGATCGTAACGATGACCCGGTCGCCGATCCGTGCGTAGCGCCGCCTCGACCCGCCCAGCACGCGGATGCAGAGCGCCCGCTTGGCACCGGTGTTGTCGGCGATCTTCAGCATCGATTCCTGTTGGATCATTTGATCTCATCCAGTCCTTCGAGCCACGCCGTCAGGCAGGCCGTTCCAGGAGTTCAACCACACGCCAGCGCTTGGTCTTCGAGAGCGGCCGCGTCTCCATGATCGAGACGGTGTCTCCGACCTGGCACTCGTTCGCCTCGTCGTGGGCGTGATACTTCTTCGAACGCTTGATCTGCTTTCCGTAGAGGGGATGGGCCAGGCGGCGCTCGACCAGGACCGTGACCGTCTTGTCGGCCCGGTCGCCCACCACGACGCCGGTGCGCACCTTGCGCCTGTTCCTCACGCTGTTTTCACTCATCGCTCGCGCTCCGGCGCTCGTGCAATATCGTCTTGATCCGGGCGATCTCCCGCCGGACTTCCCGCAACAGCTTCGGGTTCTCCAGTTGCATCGTCGCGCTCCGGAAGCGGAGGCGGAACTGCTCCATTTTCAGCTCCCCGAGGCGGTGCCCCAGCTCCACGCTGTCCAGTTCGCGGACTTCCTCTGCTTTCACGATCTCGCTCCAGGGGTCGATTGGTTCACAGTTGGGTCTCGCGGACCACGAAGCGGGTCTTGACCGGCAACTTGAACGACGCCAGCTGCATCGCCCGCCTGGCGGTCTCGATGGGGACGCCTTCCAGTTCGAACATGATCCGCCCCGGCTTGACCACGGCCACCCACTCCTCCGGGTTGCCCTTGCCCTTCCCCATGCGGGTCTCGGCCGGCTTCTTCGTGATCGGCTTGTCGGGAAAGATGCGAATCCAGACCTTGCCGCCTCTCTTCACGTGGCGGGTGATGGCCACTCGGGCGGATTCGATCTGCCGGTTCGTGATCCAGCTGGCCTCCGTGGCCTGGAGGCCGTATTCGCCGAAGGAAACCCTGCTCCCCCGGTATGCCTTCCCGCGCATCTTCCCCTTGTGGGTCTTTCTGCGCTTTACGCGCTTCGGTGCAAGCATCTCAGCTCCTCGCCACCTTGGAGGGCCCCGCCGAATAGGTGCGGCCGAAACGGTCCTCGATCACTTCGCCCTTGAAGACCCAGCACTTCACGCCGACGACCCCGTAGGTCGTGGCCGCCTCGACGTGCGAGTAGTCGATGTCCGCACGGAGCGTGTGAAGCGGT
Source organism: Longimicrobiales bacterium (assembly GCA_965116645.1). Classification (GTDB taxonomy): domain Bacteria; phylum Gemmatimonadota; class Gemmatimonadetes; order Longimicrobiales; family Gaopeijiaceae; genus Bin94. Next base: position 2,334,339 of record OZ220702.1, read on the forward strand.
ACGCGGCCCTCGCTGTAGCCCTCGGTGCGGGCGATCTCGGCCCCGCCCAGCCTGCCCGCGCACTGGATGCGGATCCCCTCCGCGCCCGCGCGCATCGCGGACTGCACGGCCTTCTTCATCGCCCTGCGGAAGGAGATGCGCTGCCGGATCTGGTGGGCGACGTTGTCCGCAACCAGGCGCGCGCTCAGTTCCGGGCGCTTGATCTCCTCCACATTCACGGACACCTCGCTGTTGGTCAGCACAGCGAGTTCGTCACGGAGCTTGTCGACCTCGGCGCCGCGCTTGCCGATCACAACCCCCGGGCGTCCGGTGTGCACCGTGACGACCAGCTTGGAAGGCTTGCGCGCGATCTCGACCTTGGCGATGGCGGCGTGATGAAGCCGCCGGTGCAGATAGGTGCGGATCGTGTGGTCCTCCATGAGCAGCTGCGGGAAGTCGCGCTCGGCGTACCACCGCGACCGCCAGTCGGCCACGATGCCCAGCCTGAACCCGCGTGGGTGGGTTTTCTGCCCCATCCGCTAATTCTCCTTCTCTTTCACTTCGACCGTGATGTGGCTCGTCCGGCGCCGGCGGGGGGATGCACGCCCCATGGCCCGCGCGCGCCACCGCTTGAGCGTGGGGCCCTCATCGACGAACGCACGGCTGATCATCAGCTCGTCCACGTCCACCGATTCACCGTCGCGATCCGCCAGGTCCTGCGCGTTCGCGATGGCTGACCGGAGGGTCTTGCCCACCGGCACCGCCGCCGCCTTCTTCGAGAACGCGAGGAGGGAGATGGCTTCGCTGACGGACCGGCCGCGGATCTGGTCCACCACCAGGCGGACCTTCCTCGGGCTCATCCGGATGTGCCGGGCGATCGCGCGCGCTTCCATGGCAGGCTCCCTACCTCTTCGACCGCTTGTCGGCCAGCTTGCCCCCGTGCCCCCGGAAGAGGCGCGTGGGCGAGAACTCGCCGAGCTTGTGGCCGACCATGTTTTCGGTGATGTACACCGGAATGAACTTGTTCCCGTTGTGAACCGCGACGGTGTGTCCGACGAACTCCGGTGAGATCGTGGATGCGCGGGCCCAGGTGCGGATCACCGTCCTCTCGTTGCGCGAGTTCATCGCCTCCACCTTGCGGAGCAGCTTTTCGTCGATGAACGGGCCCTTCTTCACGCTTCGTGTCATTGCCCTGGTCCTGTCTCCTCTTCAGGCCCGCTATCAGCGAGTCGCCTTGCCGCGCTTGCGCCCGCGGACGATGAACTTGTTCGATTCCTTCTTGCGCTTGCGTGTCTTGGCACCCTCCGGCTTGCCCCACGGGGTCACCGGGGGACGTCCGCCGGACGCCTTGCCTTCACCGCCGCCCAGGGGGTGATCCACCGGGTTCATGGCCACACCCCGGACCTTGGGACGGCGCCCCTGCCAGCGGGTGGCCCCGGCCTTTCCGAGCGACCGCAGACTGTGGTCGGCGTTTCCGACCTGGCCCACCGTTGCCATGCAGCGCTTGTGGATTCGCCGCACTTCGGTGGAGGGAAGCCTGAGGGTGACGTAGTCCCCTTCCCTTGCGACTACCTGCACGCCGGCCCCCGCGGAACGCGCCATCTGCCCCCCCTTGCCGGGCTTCATCTCGACATTGTGGACGAGCGTGCCCAGAGGAATGCGCGCGAGAGGCAATGCATTGCCCGGGCGGACGTCCGCGTCCGGGCCCGACACGACGGTATCGCCGACCCCGGTACCCCGCACGTAGAGGATGTAGCGCTTGTCGCCGTCCTCGTAGTGCACCAGTGAAATGAAGGCCGACCGGTTGGGATCGTACTCGACGGCCGCGATCCTGCCCACGACCCCGTGCTTGTCGCGCTTGAAGTCGATGATGCGGTAGCGGCGCTTGTTGCCCCCGCCGCGCCGGCGCACCGTGATCCTTCCGTGATGGTTCCGCCCCCCCGAACGGGTGAGCGGTTCGGTCAGGGACTTCTCCGGCCCTTTGCGGGTCACGGTATCCTTGGCCGTGATCGACCGGAACCGGGTGCCCGGCGTCACGGGCTTGAACTTCTTCAGCGCCATTGGATCACCCCGCCTCGTAGAATTCGATTTCGTCGCCCTCGGCAAGCTGCACGACCGCCTTCTTGAAGGACGGGCGGCGACCGAGGTTCCAGTTCTTCGCCATGCGGCCGAGCAGGGCCCGCTTGGCCTTGCCCGGATACCGCATGGTGCGCACATCCTCCACCTTCACGTCCCACAGCGCTTCCACCGCGCGTGTGATGTCGTGCTTGTTGGCACGCTCGCTGACGATGAAGGTGTAGAGGCTCGTCTCCATCTGGGCGGTGGTCTTTTCGGTCACGACCGGCGATACGATCACGTCCCACGCTTCGCGCATCAGGCTTCCTCCTCGTTCCCGCCAGCGGCGGCCGAGTTGGCGCGCGCCAGGGGACGTCGGCGGGGGCGGCTGTCCGCCTCCGCTGCCCCGTCGATGGTGGCGAGCGCGGCCTCTTCGATGATCACCGTCCCGGCCCACACCACGTCGAAGGACGATTCCTGCCCGAACGGGAGGACCCTCACGCCGGGGAGGTTGCGCCCGGAGAGGTAGAGTTCGCGGTTCACCCCGTGGGTCAGGAAGAGGATCTTGCCTTCACCCTCGATCGCGGCCAGGAGCCGCGTGAGCTTGCGCGTTCGGGGCTCCTCGAAGTCGAAACCCTCGATGACCGCAACCCGGCCCTCGGCCGCACGGCTGTTGAAGGCCGAGGTGCGGGCCAGGGCGCGGATGCGTTTCGGCACGCGCCGGGTCCAGGAGCGAGACTGCGGCGGAAACGCGATTCCGCCTCCTCGCCACTGCGCGGCCCGAATGGTCCCCTGCCGGGCCCTCCCGGTACCCTTCTGCCGCCAGGGCTTGCGGCTGCCGCCGGCGACTGCGCTCCGGTTCTTCCTCTGGACGGTTCCCTGCCGCTGGTTGGCCAGGTAGGCCGTGACCGCCTGGTGGAGCGCTCCCTCGTGGATCACCCCGTCGAACAGGGCGGGCGGAAGGGCGACCTCCGCGCCGGCGCTGCCGTCCGTTCTGATGTAGCGGGCTTGGTACATGCTTCTATTTCCGGATCAGTACGTAGCTGTTCCTGCTCCCTGGAACCCCCCCCTGAACGAAGAGCAGGTTCCGCTCCGAATCGACCCGTACGACCTCCAGGTTGCGGATCGTCTCGCGGTTGCCGCCCATGCGTCCGGGCAGCTTCTTCCCCTTGATCACCCGCGATGGGTCGGTGCCGGGCCCCATCGAGCCCGGGGTGCGCGACATCGGGTGTCCGTGCGAGGCCGGGCGGCCGGTGAATCCGTACCGCTTCACGACGCCCTGGAAGCCGCGGCCCTTGGTGACGCCCGTGACGCGCACCCGCTGCCCGGCTTCGAACATCTCGACGGTAAGCTGCTGGCCCGGCTCGTAGGCGTCACCGTCGACGGAAGCGAACTCGCGCAGCAGGCGCGGCGCGGCCTCCAGGCCCGCCTTCGCGGCGTGGCCCAGCTCCGCCTTGCTGGTTCGCTTGTGCTTCCTTGCACCGAACCCGACCTGCACCGCCGCGTATCCGTCGCAATCCTCGCTCTTCACCTGGACAACCGGACACGGACCGGCCTCCAGCACGGTAACCGGTATCGAGCGGCCCTCGTCCGTGAAGACGCGGGTCATCCCGACCTTCCTGCCAATCAGTCCAGGCATCGTCAGTCCACCTTGATCTCGACGTCCACGCCGGCGGGAAGGTCCAGCTTGGTGAGTGCGTCAATGGTCTGGGGGCGGCTCTCGACGATGTCGATCAGGCGCTTGTGGGTCCTGAGCTCGAACTGCTCCCGGCTCTTCTTGTCGATGTGCGGAGAGCGCAGCACGGTCCAGCGCTGGCGGCGGGTCGGAAGCGGGATGGGCCCGCGGATCGTGGCGCCCGTCTTCTGCGCGGTGCGCACGATGTCGGCCGCCGTCTGGTCCACGACCCAGTGGTCGAAGGCCTTCAGGCGGATCCTTATCCGGTTCGTCATCCCCTTCGGTCCCCTCGCGGGAGTGATCGGGCTGGTCGTGCGTGCCATGGTACTCCTACTCGATGATTGCGGTAACGACGCCGGCGCCCACCGTGCGGCCGCCTTCCCGGATCGCGAAGCGAAGCTCCTCGTCCATCGCAATGGGCGTGATCAGCTCCACCTCCATCTGCACGTTGTCCCCCGGCATCACCATCTCCACCCCTTCCGGCAGCATCGCCGTGCCCGTCACGTCCGTCGTCCGGAAGTAGAACTGCGGCCGGTATCCGTTGAAGAACGGCGTGTGCCGCCCGCCCTCCTCCTTCGTCAGCACGTACACCTCCGCCTTGAACTTCGTGTGCGGCGTGATCGAGCCCGGGATCGCCAGCACCTGGCCCCGCTCGATCTCCGTCTTGCCCACGCCCCGCAGCAGCAGACCCGCGTTGTCCCCCGCCTGCCCCTGCTCCAGGAGCTTGCGGAACATCTCCACCCCCGTCACCACCGTCTTGCGGTCCGCGCCCATCCCCACGATCTCCACCATCTCACCCTTGTGGATCACGCCCCGCTCGATCCGGCCCGTCGCAACCGTGCCGCGGCCCGTGATCGAGAACACGTCCTCCACCGGCATCAGGAACGGCTTGTCGATGTCGCGCTCCGGCTCCGGAATGTAGCTGTCGATCGCATCCATCAGCTCCTGGACGCACGCGCCGGCCTCACCTTCTCCCCCCGCCTCCAGCGCCTCCAGCGCGCTGCCCATCACCACCGGCAGATCGTCGCCCGGAAAGCCCTGCTCGCTCAGCAGCTCGCGAACCTCCAGCTCCACCAGCTCCAGCAACTCCTCGTCGTCCACCATGTCCACCTTGTTCATGAACACCACGATGTGCGGGACGTTCACCTGCCGCGCCAGCAGCACGTGCTCGCGCGTCTGCGGCATCGGCCCGTCCGCCGCGCTCACCACCAGGATCGCCCCGTCCATCTGCGCCGCGCCCGTGATCATGTTCTTCACGTAGTCCGCGTGCCCCGGGCAGTCCACGTGCGCGTAGTGCCGGTTCTCCGTCTCGTACTCCACGTGCGCCGTCGCGATCGTGATCCCCCGCTCCCGCTCCTCCGGGGCCTTGTCGATCTCGTCGAACGCGATCGCGTCCCCGCCGTATTTCTTCGCCTGCGCCAGCGTGATCGCCGCCGTCAGCGTCGTCTTCCCGTGGTCCACATGACCGATCGTCCCCACGTTCACGTGCGGCTTCGTGCGCTCGAAGGTCTCCTTCGCCATTCTTTCCTCGCGTCTGGGTTTATGCCATTTGCACGGGCGGGGCCGTCAGACGCCCGCCAGGATCTTCTTGCCGGACTTCGCCCGGGCCACTTCTGCGTAGTGTGAGAACTGCATCGTGTACACGGCGCGGCCCTGGCTGAGCGACCGGAGCGCCGTGGAATAGCCGAACATCTCGCCCAGCGGCACGCTCGCGCCGATCACCTGGGCATCGCCGCGGTCGGTCATGCCGCCCACCTTGCCGCGGCGCGAGGACAGGTCGCCGATCAGATCGCCCATGTACTCCGCGGGCGTAACGACCTCCACGTCCATCACCGGCTCGAGAATCACCGGATCCGCCTTCCGAAGCGCGGCTGTCAATGCCATCGAGCCGGCGATCTTGAAGGCAATCTCGCTGGAGTCCACGTCGTGGTAGGAGCCATCGATCAGCGCCACCTTGACGTCGACGACGGGGTAACCCTCCACCACTCCGGAGTTCATTGAGTCTCGCACGCCACGCTCCACCGCGGGTATGTACTCGCGCGGCACGGCCCCTCCCTTGATCCGGTCCTCGAAGACGAAACCGCTGCCGGCCTTGCCGGGTTCGACATCGATGACGACGTGGCCAAACTGGCCGCGGCCTCCGGTCTGCCGCACGAACCTGCCCTCCACCTTGGCCGCCGTCCTCCGGATCGTCTCGCGGTACGCCACCTGCGGGCGGCCGATGTTGGCCGAAACGGAGAACTCGCGGCGCAGGCGGTCGACGATCACCTCGAGGTGGAGTTCGCCCATCCCGCTAATGATCGTCTGCCCGGTCTCGGGGTCGGTGTGCACGCGGAAGGTGGGATCCTCCTCTGCCAGCTTGCCCAGCCCGGTCCCCAGCTTATCCTGGTCCGCCTTGGTGCGCGGCTCGATCGCGACGGAGATCACGGGCTCCGGGAAGTCCATCGCCTCGAGGATGATGGGGTGGCCCTGGTCGCAGATGGTGTCGCCGGTACGCACGTTCTTCAGGCCGATGATGGCGGCGATGTCGCCCGCGTACACTTCCTCGCGCTCCTCCCGCTTGTTCGCATGCATCTGGAGAATGCGCCCCGCGCGCTCCTTGCGGGCCTGGGTGGCGTTCAGCACCCGGCTCCCCTTTGTGAGCGTGCCCGAATAGACCCGCAGGTACGTGAGCCTGCCGACGAAGGGATCCGACATGATCTTGAAGGCCAGCGCCGAAAGTGGCGCGTCGTCGGAAGGCTCGCGCGTCTGCCGCTCACCGTCGCCGTACGGGGGGCGCCCCTCGATCGCCGGCACGTCCAGGGGCGACGGCAGGTAGTCGATGACGCCGTCGAGAAGCCGCTGCACGCCCTTGTTCTTGAAGGCCGAGCCGCAGAAGACCGGGAAGAGCGTTCCCGACACGGTCGCCGCGCGGATCGCGAGGCGGACGTCGTCCTCGGTGAGGTCCTCTCCCATGAGATACTTCTCGAGGAGGTCGTCGTGGTGCTCCACCGCGGCCTCGACCAGCTCGTGGCGCAACGCCTCGGCCTTCTCGCGGAGCGAGTCCGGGATGCCGACCTCGGTGATCGTGGAACCGAGCTCGTCGGCCCACACGAACGCCTTCATCGCCACGATGTCGATGACGCCGGTGAAGAGGTCGGCTTCGCCCAGAGGGTACTGAACGGCGAAGGCGTTGGCGCCCAGCCGCTCGCGCATCATGTCGATCACGTTCTCGAAGTTGGCGCCCGTCCGGTCCATCTTGTTGACGAAGGCGATCCGCGGAACGCTGTAGCGGTCGGCCTGCCGCCAGACCGTTTCGGATTGCGGCTCCACCCCGCCTACCGCACAAAAAACAGCGATCGCTCCGTCCAGAACGCGAAGCGATCGCTCGACCTCGGCCGTGAAGTCCACGTGACCGGGCGTGTCGATGATGTTGATTCGGTATTCCGAGTCGTTGCGGCGCCAATACGCAGTCGTCGCGGCGGAGGTGATGGTGATTCCCCGCTCCTGTTCCTGCTCCATCCAGTCCATGGCCGCCGCGCCCTCATGCACTTCCCCCATGCGGTGCAGGCGCCCGGTGTAGAACAGGATACGCTCCGTGGTCGTCGTCTTCCCGGCATCGATATGGGCCATGATGCCGATGTTCCGGAGCTTCGGAAGTGGTGTGATCCTGGGCATTGTCTATGGTCGACTCAGTCTTTTTCCTCGCCTGTCAAACAGCATTTCCCGCCGGAGAGTCCTCTCCACGACCGGCGGGCGCCCCAAAAGGCCCGCGGCGGCGGGAAGGACACTCTACCAGCGGTAATGCGCGAAGGCCTTGTTCGCTTCAGCCATCCGATGAGTGTCATCCTTCTTCTTTACCGTCGCTCCCTCTCCCCTGCTGGCGGAGAGGATCTCGGCAGCCAGCCGCTGGGCCATGGTCCGCTCTCCGCGCTGCCGCGCAAATCCGATCAGCCACTTGATCGCGAGGGACTGACGCCGCTCGGGCCTGACTTCGATGGGGACCTGGTAGGTCGCCCCGCCGACGCGCCGGCTCTTTACCTCCAGAGCCGGTTTGGCGTTGGTGAGCGCCTGCCGGAAGATGTTCATGGGCGGCTGGCCGGCCTTCGCTTCGACGATCCCCATCGCCTCGTAGAAGGTGCGTTCGGCCAGCGACTTCTTGCCGTCCAGCATCAGTCCGTTGATGAACTTCTGGACCACGTGCGATCCGTAGTGCGGATCCTCCGGGATCTGGCGGCGAACTGCTCGCGTGCGGCGGCTCATTGCGGCGACTCCACCCGGCGGCCTACCTGGGCCGCTTCGCTCCGTACTTCGACCGTCCCTGGCGGCGGTCGGAAACGCCCGAGGTGTCCAGAGTCCCGCGAACGATGTGGTACCGGACACCCGGCAGGTCCCGCACGCGCCCACCCCGGATCAGCACGATCGAGTGTTCCTGGAGGTTGTGACCCTCGCCCCCGATGTAGGCCGTGACCTCGTACCCGTTCGTAAGGCGCACGCGGGCAACCTTGCGGAGGGCCGAATTGGGCTTCTTCGGGGTGGTGGTGTACACACGGGTGCAGACCCCCCGTTTCTGGGGGTTCTTCTGGAGCGCGGGCGACTTGTTCTTCTTCGCGAGCCGCGCGCGTCCCTTCCGCACCAGTTGATTGAGAGTGGGCATGGAGCCGGACCGTGGATGGATGGTTTCCCTGCACCTGGGCGAACAAAGGCGCGCCTGCCGATCAAGCGCGCCGGTGATCGCCCCGGGGCTCCCCCCAGGAGCGTTTCCTGGACAGCCTTGAAAAGTTACCCAAACTCGTGGGGAAGTCAATGACGAGTCTTGTCCAACGGCAAGTGAGCCTGAACGGGGCGCGGGTTTCCAGCGGAAGACGAGCCTGAGACGGCAAGCGCGGGCCGAGACCACGTCCCGGCCCGCGCCGCCCGCAACCCTACTCCGCCGGAACCGTCTCCACCGCCTCGCCCAGCCCGGGCAGCATCTCGCCGGGCGCCGTGAGCGGCAGGATCTCCTCGTCGTAGTACGCCTGCTCCACCACGAAGTCGACATCGTACCAGCGGTGCACACCCGTACCGGCCGGGATCAGGTGGCCGATGATGATGTTCTCCTTGAGCCCGTTGAGGTCGTCCTTCGCGCCTCTCACCGCGGCGTCGGTGAGTACCCGGGTCGTCTCCTGGAAGGAGGCCGCCGAGATGAAGGACTCGGTGGTGAGGCTCGCTTTCGTGATCCCGAGCAGCAGGGGCTCCTGGACCGCGTGCTTCTTGCCTTCCAGCTTCGCCTGCTCGTTGATCTTGCGGAACTCGACGCGGTCGACGTGTTCGCCCTCCAGCAGGTGCGTCCCGCCCGGATCGACGACGCGGACCTTCTGGAGCATCTGCCGCACGATCACCCCGATGTGCTTGTCGTTGATCTTCACGCCCTGCAGGCGGTAGACCTCCTGAATCTCGTTCAACAGGTACTCCTGAACCGCCCGCGCCCCCTTGATCCGCAGGATGTCGTGGGGGTTCTTGGGTCCCTCCGAGATGCGGTCTCCCGCCCGCACCTGGTCCCCCTGGTGGACCCGCATGTGCTTGCCGACCGGCACATCGTAGGTCCTCCGCTGACCCTGCCGCGGCGTGACGAAGACTTCCCGCTTGCCGCGCTTGATGTCGCCGAACGAGACGACCCCGTCGATCTCGGTGACCACCGCCGGATCCTTGGGCCGGCGCGCCTCGAAGAGTTCGGCGACCCGGGGCAGCCCGCCGGTGATGTCCCGGGTCTTGTAGACCTCGCGGCTGATCTTGGCGATGCCGTCGCCGGGCTGGATGCTGTCGCCGTGCGCGCACATCAGCTGCGCGCCCACCGGGATGATGAACTCCCTGAGCATCTCGCTGGAAGCCGCTTCGCCGCTCCGGATCTGGATGGTGGGATGGAGCTTCTTGTCCCGGTCCTCGATGATCATCATCTGTCGGCGGCCCGTGGATTCGTCCAGCTCCTCCCGGACGGTCTGCTCCTCCACGATATCCACGAAGCGCAGCACGCCCTCCACGTCCGCGACGATGGGCTCCGAATAGGGGTCCCAGCTGAAGAGCAGGTCGCCGGCCTTGATGGACTGGCCTTCCTCGATGTGAATCGTCGCGCCGTAGGGCACCGCCAGCTGGCTGCGAACCTGGCCCTCCCGGGTCTGGATGACGATCCTGCCCTCCCGCGATGTGATGATCCGGTTTCCGTCGCGGGATTCGACCTGCGAGACCCGCTCCAGCGCCACGACGCCCGCGATCTTGGACTTGCGCTGGTTCTGGGCGGCGATCCGCGCCGCAGTGCCCCCGATGTGGAAGGTCCGCAGGGTCAGCTGCGTTCCCGGCTCACCGATCGACTGTGCGGCAATGATTCCGACCGCCTCGCCGATATCGACGGATTCCATCGTCGCGAGGTTGCGGCCGTAGCACATGCGGCAGATCCCCCGCTTGGACGCGCAGGTGAGCACCGAGCGGATCTTGACCGTCTGGATGCCGGCGTTCTCGATAGCCTCGGCCGCCTGCTCGGTGATCAGCGCGTGCCTCTCGACGATGATCTCGCCGTCGATCGGATCGTAGACGTCCTCCAGCGCGACGTTCCCGGCGATTCTGTCGGCCAGCGGTTCGACTATGTCCTCGCCCTCCTTGAGAGCGCTCACCGGCAGGCCGAGCAGCGTACCGCAGTCCTCCTCCGAGATGGTGACGTCCTGGGCCACGTCCACGAGCCGTCGCGTGAGGTATCCGGCGTCGGCGGTCTTGAGTGCCGTGTCCGCCAGACCCTTCCGGGCCCCGTGGGTGGAGATGAAGTACTCCACCACCGTCAGCCCCTCTCGGAAGTTGGACCGGATCGGGCTCTCGATGATCTCGCCGATGCCTCCCGTCAGCTTCTTCTGCGGCTTGGCCATCAGCCCGCGCATCCCCGCGAGCTGGCGCATCTGGTCCCGGTTTCCGCGAGCACCGGAGATCATCATCATGTACACCGGGTTGAACCCGCCCTTGGAGCGCTCGAGGTGCCGCACCATCGCGTCGGCGACATCGTTGTTCGCATGGGTCCAGGTGTCGATGATCTTGTTGTAGCGCTCGCCGTTCGAGATGTATCCGGAGTCGTAGGCCTTCTGGAACCGGGTGACCTGGCCAGTGGCGTCGCCGAGCAGATCCGCCTTCTCGGGCGGAACCTCGAGGTCGTCGATGCCGACCGAAACCCCGCCCTGGGTGGCGTAGCGGAAGCCGAAGTCCTTGAGGTCGTCGAGGAACCGTGTGGTTGCGGTCAGACCCGCCTCCTTGAAGCACTGGAAGACCAGGTCGCCGAGCTGCTTCTTCCCGAAGGTGCGGTTGAGGAACCCGATCGAGTCGGGGATGATCGAATTGAACAGCACCCGTCCCACGGTCGTCCGCACCCAGCGCGCCTCCTTGGCGGAGTCGGGATCTTCGGCGTCGGCCCGGGCCGGGACCCAGTACCAGCAAGGCGTGGAGAACTTGACGTGGCGGTGTGCCAGCGCCATCTCCACTTCGCCGTAGCTGGAGTATCGGGGCGCACTCTCGTAGAGTTCGCTCAGCCTGGCATCGGCGTCGGCCCGCTGGGCTTCCGGCACCTTGCTGCTCCGGGCCCCCGGCTCGAGGGACGCGATGTCGATGGGAGGCTTGGTGAGGTAGAACGATCCGATCACCATGTCCTGGCTGGGCGAAGCGACGGGCCGGCCGTTCGACGGCAGCAGCACGTTGTTGCTGGACAGCATCAGCACGCGGGCCTCCAGCTGGGCCTCGTAGGAGAGCGGCAGGTGGACCGCCATCTGGTCCCCGTCGAAGTCCGCGTTGAAGGCCGAGCAAACCAGCGGATGGATCCGGATGGCCTTCCCTTCGACGAGCACCGGCTCGAAGGCCTGAATGCCGATCCGGTGCAGCGTGGGGGCACGGTTGAGCAGCACCGGGTGGTCGCGGATGATGTCTTCGAGCACCTCGTAGACCTTTGGATCGTCCATCTCGACGATCTTCTTCGCCCGCTTGACGGTCTCTGCCTCGCCGCGCTTCTCCAGTTCGTGGATGATGAAGGGCTTGAACAGCTCGACCGCCATCGCCTTCGGCAACCCGCACTGGTGCAGCTTGAGCTCCGGCCCAACGACGATCACCGAGCGGCCGGAATAGTCCACCCGCTTGCCCAGCAGGTTCTGGCGGAAGCGTCCCTGCTTGCCCTTGAGCATGTCCGAGAGCGACTTGAGCGGCCGCTTGCCACGTCCCCGTATTGCCTTCGCACGGCGTCCGTTGTCGAACAGGGCGTCCACCGACTCCTGCAGCATCCGCTTCTCGTTCCTCAGGATGACCTCGGGAGCCCGCATCTCGATCAGCTTCTTGAGGCGGTTGTTGCGATTGATGACCCGGCGGTACAGATCGTTCAGGTCCGACGTGGCGAAGCGGCCGCCGTCCAGCGGCACCAGCGGACGCAGGTCCGGCGGGATCACCGGGATCACGTCCATCACCATCCACTCTGGCCGGTTGCGCTTGTCCGCAGAGTCTCCCGAGTTCCGGAGCGCATCCACCACCTTCAGACGGCGCAGCTTCTTCTTCTTCCGGTGCTGGGACGTCTCGGTCCGGATCTCCTTACGCAGCCACAGCGCCAGTCGGTCCAGCCCCTTGCCGTCCCTGTTCTGCTCCGAGATCTCGACTTCGGGCGAATCGAGGCGTTTCAGCAGGGTCCGGGCAGCCTCGGCCCCGATCTCGGCGCGGAACCGCTCGTCCTTTTCATCGCGTGCCTTGACGCGGAGGTCGTAGTACTCGTCCTCGTCCAGCAGATCGAGGAACTCTACGTCCTGGTCCCCCGGGTCGGTGACCACGTAGGCCGCGTAGTAGATCACCTTCTCGAGATCCTTGAGGGTCATCCCGAGGAGGTACCCGAGCTGGCTCGGCAGGGTCTTGAAGAACCAGATGTGACAGATCGGCACCGCGAGGTCGATGTGGCCCATCCGCTCACGGCGCACCTTGGACAGCGTCACCTCGACACCGCAGCGATCGCAGATGATGCCGCGAAAGCGGATGCGCTTGTACTTCCCGCAGGAACACTCCCAGTCCTTGACCGGACCGAAGATGCGCTGGCAGAAGAGCCCCATCGGCTCCGGCTTGAACGAGCGGTAGTTGATGGTCTCCGGCTTGGTGACCTCGCCGTGCGACCACTCGCGGATGTCCTCCGGAGACGCGATGCGGATCCGGATGAAGTTGAATTCGGACGTCCGGCTCTCTCTAGCGCGGGGAAAGTCGATCATGTCTGTCCACCGTCCTTAGCAGATTATTCTTCTTCGCCCAGTTCCACCCGAAGGCCCAGCGCCTGGAGTTCCTTCACCAGGACGTTGAACGACTCCGGGATCCCGGGGCTCGGCAGGTTTTCGCCCTTGACCACGGCCTCGTAGACGCGTGACCGGCCGGTCACGTCGTCCGACTTCACGGTCAGGATTTCCTGCAGCGTGTGGGCCGCCCCGTAGGCCTCGAGTGCCCACACCTCCATCTCGCCGAATCGCTGTCCACCGAACTGCGCCTTGCCGGCGAGGGGCTGCTGCGTGACAAGCGAATACGGGCCGATGCTGCGTGCGTGGATCTTGTCGTCGACCAGGTGGGAGAGCTTCAGCATGTAGATGCCCCCCACCGTGACCGGGAAGGCGAAGCGCTCGCCGCTGCGGCCGTCCCTGAGCCACACCTTGCCGTTCGGCAGGATCTCAGCCTGCGCAAGCAGCTCCCGCACGGCGGCGTCCAGCGCCAGGCTCTTCACCGGTGCGTGTACGATCCTCGCGATCGCCGGAAAACGCTGCTTGAGGACCTGATGTCCTTTTGCGGCGGCACGGATTCCGACGGCGACCAGGAAGTTGCGCATCCCGGCGATCAGGTACTCCGAGTCTGTCCTCGCCGCCAACGCGACGTACTCGTCCAGCGAACGGCCGACCTCGACGACCGTATCCGGACCGGCGTCGCCGTTGCCGGCGGGATTCCTGCGGATGCCACCCGCCTCCGGATGCGCCTGCACCAGCTCCAGGAACGCTTCGTAGTCCGGCGTGGAGAAGGGCCACTCGACCCCGTTCGCGAGCGTGGCGGCGGCCCATCTGAGTCCGGCCAGCTTGAGCAGCACCGCGATCTCCTCCTCCGAGGCTCCCTGGAAGACGGGCGTCTTGGCCGCGAAGCCCAGGACTTCGGCCGCCCACCCGAGGTGCGTCTCCAGGATCTGGCCCACATTCATCCGCGACGGAACGCCGAGCGGGTTGAGCACGATGTCGACCGCGCTCCCGTCGGGCAGGTAGGGCATGTCCTCCTCGGGCGCGATCCTGGCGATGATCCCCTTGTTTCCGTGCCGGCCCGCCATCTTGTCGCCCACGGAGATCTTGCGCTTCTCCGCAATGCACACCTTGACGAGCTGGACCACCCCGGGCGGAAGCTCATCGGGCTGGAAGACCTTGTCGATCTGCTCCTCGGTCCGGTCCCGCACCCGCGAAATCCGGTCTCTGGCCTCGTCGACGACCTCGTGCACCCTGGTGTTCGCCTCCGGGCTGCGGAGCTTGAGCTGGGGCAGATCCACCTCGCGGAGGCGCAGCTGCCTGAGCCGCCGTGCTGTGAGTTCGGTCCCCTCGGGGAAGTAGGGCTCGACCGTCCCCTTCTTGAGACAGAGCGCGATCTCCTCCCCGCGCAGCAGCCCCATCAACTCGTCGTCGCGCGCGTCGGAGATGCGCTGAATCTCCTCCCGCTCCTCCTTGCGCAGCTCGCCGATCCTGGCACCGTGCTCGCGTTCGAGCAGGGGATCGTCGATCCGCCGCGAGAAGATCTTGACGTCGATCACGGTGCCGACCATCCCCGGCGAGACCCGCAGCGAAGAATCCTTGACGTCCTTCGCCTTTTCGCCGAAGATTGCGGTCAGCAGCTTCTCCTCGGGCGACAGCTCGGTCTCGCCCTTCGGCGTGATCTTCCCGCACAGGATGTCGCCGCTCTTGACCCGCGCGCCGATGCGCACGATGCCGCGCTCGTCGAGGTCGAGGAGGTTCTCGTCCGCCACGTTGGGGATTTCCCGGGTGATCTCCTCCATGCCGCGCTTGGTGTCGCGGACGTGGAGTTCCAGCTCCTGGATGTGGATGGAGGTGAAGACATCGTCCCTGACGAGGCGCTCCGAGAGCACGATCGCATCCTCGAAGTTGTAGCCGTACCAGGGCATGAAGGCGACCCTGACGTTCCGCCCGAGGGCGAGTTCGCCCCGGTCGGTGGAGGGACCGTCCGCGATGATGTCTCCCTTCGCCACCGGCTGGCCCGACTTCACGAGCGGCCGCTGGTTGATCGCCGTGTCCTGGTTGGTGCGCCAGAACTTCTTGAGCCGGTAGCGGTCGAACTGTGCGAGTTTCGCCAGCGGTCCCGCGGAGTCCTCCGGGTTGGTCATGCCGGTGTCGACGATGATCTCGTCCGCCGTGACCTGGAGCACCCTGCCGTCCCTCCTGGCCGTGATGACCGCCCCCGAGTCCCTCGCCACCTTCTCCTCGAGCCCCGTGCCGACCAGCGGCGCGTCGGTGTGGAGAAGCGGCACCGCCTGGCGCTGCATGTTCGAGCCCATCAGGGCCCGGTTCGCGTCGTCGTGCTCCAGGAACGGGATCATCGCGGCGGCGACGGACACGAGCTGGTCCGGGGCCACGTCGATGTAGTCGATCTCCGAGGGGGGCAGAAGCGGGAAGTCCCCCCGCCGGCGGCACAGGACGTACCGGTTTTCGAACGAGCCGTCGGGCTGGAGCGGAGCGTTCGCCTGCGCGATCGAGGCTTCCTGCTCCTCGTTCGCCGACAGCCACACGATGTCGCTGGTCACGCGCCCGTCCACCACGCGGCGGTAGGGAGTCTCGACGAACCCGAGGTCGTTGACCCGCGAGTAGGTCGTCAGTGAGGTGATCAGCCCGATGTTGGGACCCTCCGGTGTCTCGATGGGACACATCCGGCCGTAGTGGGAGTAGTGCACGTCCCGCACCTCGAAGCCCGCGCGCTCGCGCGTCAGTCCGCCCGGCCCGAGCGCCGAAAGGCGGCGCTTGTGGGTCAGTTCGGCCAGCGGGTTGGTCTGGTCCATGAACTGGCTCAGCTGCGAGGACCCGAAGAACGCCTGGATGACGGCGGAAACCGTGCGCGCGTTCACGAGATCGTCGATGTTGATCTTGGCCGGATCGGTGTTGATCGACATGCGCTCCTTCACCAGCCGGGCCATGCGCGAAAGGCCCACCGAGAACTGGTTGGCGATCAGCTCGCCCACCGTGCGGACGCGACGGTTGCCCAGGTGATCGATGTCGTCGATGCGCCCCCTGCCCTCGTTCAGCTCGATCAGGTACCCGAGGATGCTGACGAAGTCATCCCTGGTCAGCACCGTCTCGGTCTGCGGGACATCGAGGTCGAGCCGCTGGTTGATCTTGTAGCGGCCCACCCGGCCCAAGTCGTAGCGCCGGGGATCGAAGAACACCCGTTCCAGCGCGGCTCGCGCGGTCGCGACGTTGGGCGCCTCGCCGGGTCTCAACAAGGAGTAGATGGCGTTGAGCGCCTCCTCTTCGCTCTTCGTCGGATCCTTGCGCATGGTGTTCTTGACGATCGGGCTCTCGCCCGGGCGTCCACCCCGCCCCTCATGGGCGGATCTGTACACCGAAACCTGCTCGAACCCGCCGCGCTGCAGCAGCCGGATCTCGTCGCTCCCGAGTTCGGTCCCCTGTTCCAGCAGTACCTCTCCGGTTTCGGAGTCGACGATGTCCTCGGCGACCACCGTTCCCACCAGTTCCCGCTCGTCCTCTTCCTCGGAGGGCACTGCCGCGTCACCGACCTCGAAGAAGAGCCGATAGATCTCGGCGTCGGTCCCGTAGCCGAAGGCTCGCAGAAGCGCCGTGGCCGGGAATTTCTTCTTCTTGTCGATGTGGACGTAGCAGATGTCGTTGATGTCGATGGTGAACTCGACCCAGGAGCCCCGGAACGGGATGATTCGCGCCTTGTTGAGCTTCTGCCCGTTGGGGTGCACGTCCTCTTCGAAGACGACGCCGGGGGACCGGTGCAGCTGGCTGACCACAACCCGCTCGGCGCCGTTGATCACGAAAGTGCCCAGTTTGGTCAGGAGCGGGAGGTCGCCCAGATACACCTCCTTCTCGATGATGTTCCCCGGCTTGCGGGCCTTCTTGCCCTCCTTGTGCCACATCACCAGGCGCAGCGTGGCCTTGAGGGGCGCGGCATAGGTCATGTCGCGCTCGATGCACTCCTCGACGGAGTACTTGGGTTCGCCCAGCTGGGACGAGACGTATTCCAGGGTCAGATCCCCGTTCACGTCGTCAACGGGGAAGATCTCCTGAAAGACCCGATCCAGGCCGAAGTGCCACATCTCGGAATCGGAAGCCGTCGTGTCGATGAGCTTCTCGAAGGACCGGACCTGCACGTCCAGCAGGTTGGGCATGGGCATGCCCGAATGGAGCTTGCCAAAGCTCACGATCGGCCGCGCGCCCTCCTGGGCGCCATTGTGTCTAGCCAACGGACCACTCCCCTGTCAGAGTTGCAGACATCGATGGTGGAAACGGGGAAACGCGCAGACCTCGCAACAGGGCAAGGACCGCCCCCGAACTGCGCTTCAGTTCAAGGAGCGGCCCCGCCCCGGCGGGGTATCCGCGCCGGAGGCGCCCCCGGGGATGCCGGGCGGCGTACTCGAACGGGCGCACCTACTTGACGTTGACGGTGGCGCCGACTGCTTCGAGCTTGCTCTTGATCTCCTCTGCCTCTTCCCTGGTGACCGCTTCCCGCACCGAACTGGGCGCCTTGTCGACCAGTTCCTTGGCTTCCTTGAGTCCGAGGCTGGTAATCTCCCGGATCACCTTGATCACCTGGATTTTCTTGGCGCCGAACGACTCGAGCGTCACGTCGAACTCGTCCTGCTCCTCGGCGGCTTCCTCGGCTTCGCCCGCGGCTCCGGGCATGGCCATCACCGGCGCGGCGGCGGCGGTCACGTTGAAGCGATCCTTGAACGCCTCGACGAACTCCGAGAGTTCGATCACCGTCATGTTGCCGAAGGTCTCAAGCAGTTCCTGCTGATTCACAGCCATTCTGATCCTCCTTGGGTTTATCCCGGCTTTGCCCCGGGCACTCTGTTCAGCTGTCTTCGTCCTGCGATTCCACCTTGTCGCGCAGCGCCTCGACGAGCCCGGCCATCTCCTGCAGCTTGCCGCCGAGCACGCCCACGAATGCGGAGAGCGGGCCGCTCAGGACGCCTGCCGCCTGCGACAGCAGTTCCTCGCGCGAAGGCAGTCGCGACACCGCGGCGATCTCCTCGGGTCCCAGGACTCCGGCCTCCATGACACCGACCTTGAACACCGGCCGGTCGTCGTTTTCCTTTGCGAAATCCACCACCGCCTTCGCGGCGTCCACCGCATTGTCGATCCCGAACACGACCCCGGTGGGACCGGTCAGGTACGACGAGATGTCCGGCAGCTCGGTGTCGGCCATTGCCCGCTTCAGGAGGCGGTTCTTGACCACGAGGTACTCGCCGCTGGACTTCTTGAGCCGGCGGCGCAGGGTGGTGATCGCCTGAACGTCCAGCCCGGTGAAGTCGGTCAGGTAGATGGCTTCGGCGCGGGCCAGCCGCTCCTGCAGATCGGAGACGAACTCCTGCTTCTGTTCCCTGGTCATGGCTCAGGCACTCCGCGAAAAGCTGTTGGGATCCACCGGCACCCCCGGACCCATGGTGCTGGCCACCGTCACGCTCCTGACGTAGGTGCCCTTGGCAGCCGAAGGCCTGGCACGCAACACCGACGACATGAAGGCGTTCAGGTTCTCCTCGAGGCGCTCGACCTCGAACGACACCCTGCCGATGGGCGCGTGCAGGTTGCCGGTCTTATCCACACGGTACTCGATCTTCCCGGCTTTGATCTCCTGAATCGCGCGACCGACATCGGGGGTGACCGTGCCTGCCTTGGGCGTCGGCATGAGGCCCCGCGGTCCGAGAATCCGGCCCAGCGGCCCCACCATCCGCATCAGGTCGGGGGTGGCCACGCAGACATCGAAGCCGAGCCATCCCTCCTTGATCTTCTCCACGTAATCGACTCCGATGAAGTCGGCGCCCGCCTCCCGGGCCTCGTCCTCCTTGTCACCCTGGCAGATGGCCAGCACGCGCACTTCCTTGCCGGTGCCGTTGGGGAGGACCACCGTGCCGCGGACCACCTGGTCGGCCTTGCGCGGGTCGACCCCGAGGTGCGTCGCCACTTCCACGCTCTCGTCAAAGCGCGCGTAGGCCATCTCCTTGACCTGCCCGAGCGCGTCCTTCGGGGACTGCCGCTCCATCCGGTCGTAGGAACCGCGGGCTTCCGAGTACTTTCTGCTGCGTCTGGGCATCTGGAGTCCCCGTCCCTCAGGCTGTCAGTTCGCCGTCGACCGTGATTCCCATCGAGCGAGCGGTACCGCTGATCATCCGCATCGCCGAGAGGACACTGTCGGTGTTGAGGTCCGGCATCTTCGCCCGGGCGATCTCGCGCACCTGGTCGACGGACAGGGTGGCCACCTTGTCCGACTGCGGCTCCTGGGAGCCCTTGTCGATCCCCGCCGCCTTCAGGATCAGGAAGGAGGCAGGCGGTGTCTTCGTAATGAAGGAGAAGGAGCGGTCCGCGTACACCGTGATCTCGACCGGCGTGAGCGTGCCGGCCTGCTTCTTCGTCTGGGCGTTGAACTGCTTGCAGAAGTCCATGATGTTCACGCCGTGCTGTCCGAGCGCCGGGCCGACCGGGGGCGCCGGATTGGCCTGTCCCGCCGGGATCTGCAGCTTTACGAACCCGAGGACCCGCTTCTTCGGCTTTCTCTTCGCCATATCGTCAATACTCCCTGTCGATACTCTCTGACCGCTAGAAACCCCTGAGCTGGGTGAAGTCGAGTTCGACCGAAGTCGGCCGGCCAAAGAGCGAGACCTCGACCTTCACCTTTCCCTTCTCGGGGTAGACTTCCTGGACCGTGCCGGAAAAATCCGTGAAGGGCCCCTGTATGACCTCGACCACCTGGCCCGCGCGGAAGGGGATATCCTCGCGGCCTTCCACCTCTTCGGCTTCTTCGATCCCGAGGATCCTGTTGACCTCCTCCTCACGGAGCGGCTGGGGATCGCCCCCCTGCGTGACAAAGCGAACGCCCTTCATCGCGCTGATCGCGTGTTCGGTGCGCTCGTTCAGCACCATCCGCACAAGCACGTAGCCCGGATATAGAGGCTTCGTGACCGGCACGCGCTTGCCGCGGCGGATCTCGACCACCTCCTGGGTCGGAACCAGGACCTCAAGGATCTCCCTCGCAGGCTGGGAGTCCCTGTCGATCTCCTGCTGGATCAGCCGCCGGACCCGATTCTCGTGGCGAGCCTGGGTCTGGACGGCGTACCAGCGCTCGTCGCTGCTCAATTGGTGAACATCCCCATGATGAAGTCGACGAGCACCCAGTCGGACACCATATCCATGATCCAGATCACCAGCGAAAGGATGATGGTGAACACGATCACGACGAACGTCGCGTTCCGGAGCTGGTCCCGGTCGGGCCATGTGACCTTGCCCATCTCGGCGATACATTCGTCTACGAAGGTCTTGATGCTTGCTATGCGTCCCACCTGTACTCCTACTCTATGATTGCAGTAACGACGCCGGCACCCACCGTGCGGCCGCCTTCCCGGATCGCGAAGCGAAGCTCCTCGTCCATCGCAATGGGCGTGATCAGCTCCACCTCCATCTGCACGTTGTCCCCCGGCATCACCATCTCCACCCCTTCCGGCAGCATCGCCGTGCCCGTCACGTCCGTCGTCCGGAAGTAGAACTGCGGCCGGTATCCGTTGAAGAACGGCGTGTGCCGCCCGCCCTCCTCCTTCGTCAGCACGTACACCTCCGCCTTGAACTTCGTGTGCGGCGTGATCGAGCCCGGGATCGCCAGCACCTGGCCCCGCTCGATCTCCGTCTTGCCCACGCCCCGCAGCAGCAGACCCGCGTTGTCCCCCGCCTGCCCCTGCTCCAGGAGCTTGCGGAACATCTCCACCCCCGTCACCACCGTCTTGCGGTCCGCGCCCATCCCCACGATCTCCACCATCTCACCCTTGTGGATCACGCCCCGCTCGATCCGGCCCGTCGCAACCGTGCCGCGGCCCGTGATCGAGAACACGTCCTCCACCGGCATCAGGAACGGCTTGTCGATGTCCCGCTCGGGCTCCGGAATGTAGCTGTCGATCGCGTCCATCAGCTCCTGGACGCACGCGCCGGCCTCACCTTCTCCCCCCGCCTCCAGCGCCTCCAGCGCGCTGCCCATCACCACCGGCAGATCGTCGCCCGGAAAGCCCTGCTCGCTCAGCAGCTCGCGAACCTCCAGCTCCACCAGCTCCAGCAACTCCTCGTCGTCCACCATGTCCACCTTGTTCATGAACACCACGATGTGCGGGACGTTCACCTGCCGCGCCAGCAGCACGTGCTCGCGCGTCTGGGGCATCGGCCCGTCCGCCGCGCTCACCACCAGGATCGCCCCGTCCATCTGCGCCGCACCCGTGATCATGTTCTTCACGTAGTCCGCGTGCCCCGGGCAGTCCACGTG
This sequence comes from Longimicrobiales bacterium, assembly GCA_965116645.1. Lineage (GTDB taxonomy): Bacteria > Gemmatimonadota > Gemmatimonadetes > Longimicrobiales > Gaopeijiaceae > Bin94. Next base: position 2,355,568 of record OZ220702.1, read on the forward strand.
CGCGTAGTGCCGGTTCTCCGTCTCGTACTCCACGTGCGCCGTCGCGATCGTGATCCCCCGCTCCCGCTCCTCCGGGGCCTTGTCGATCTCGTCGAACGCGATCGCGTCCCCGCCGTACTTCTTCGCCTGCGCCAGCGTGATCGCCGCCGTCAGCGTCGTCTTCCCGTGGTCCACATGACCGATCGTCCCCACGTTCACATGCGGCTTCGTGCGCTCGAAGGTCTCCTTCGCCATTCTTTCCTCGCGTCTGGGTTGTTTCTCCGGTCTCGCAGGCGGTGACGGCCCGCCCGTCCCGCCAAGCTCTGGGCGGGGATTGAACCCGCGACCTCTTCCTTACCAAGGAAGCGCTCTACCACTGAGCTACCAGAGCACCTCTCCCTGTTCCCCGGCACCGGATGCCCCGTTCGCGCCAGCTGTCGCACCCGTGGCACCGGAGTTGCCTCTTTCGCTGTCCTGCGCTTCAGAGCGGGAGACCGGACTCGAACCGGCGACCCTCAGCTTGGAAGGCTGATGCTCTAGCCAACTGAGCTACTCCCGCGTTGTCCCTGGGAGGGGTTTCCCTCCATGGTGGGGGTAGGATTCGAACCTACGTAGGCATTCGCCAGCAGATTTACAGTCTGCCCCGGTTGGCCGCTTCGGTACCCCACCAAAAAACACGTTCCCACCCCCTGCCCGCCAAAGTCGGCTGTCGGCGAAATCGGGCCCGGATGGAAACGAGCACAAAAAGGTAACTATTCTCCGCACGTGAATCAAATCCCGTTGACCGGGGGAATGACCCCGGGGCCGGAGACCCGAGGGTGGATCCGGCACCGGAGCTCTGCTCCCGCCACGCGAAGCTGACGCGGGGACTCGAACCCCGGACCTGCTGATTACAAATCAGCTGCTCTACCAACTGAGCTACGTCAGCACACCCTGAAAGGTGTCGCGGGAGGGGGCCGGGTGGAAGGGACGCCCCGGCAGGTGCCATTCAGCGCACGCGCTTCCACCGGGTTCCAGCAGGCGTATCCTCCAGCCTGACCCCCTGGGCCTCGAGTTCCGCCCGCAGCCGGTCGGCCGTGGCGAAGTCGCGCGCCTTCCTCGCGCGGTCACGGGCCTCCACCATCTCCCGGATCCGGCGTTCGGTGTCCGCGTCGACATCCCTGGTCTTCGCCGCCAGGTCCAGCACACCGAGCCTGCCGTCCATCTCCGCAAGCGCGGCCAATGCGGCTTCGCGGTCCTCACCGCCCACGCCCCCAGCGGCATCCATCGCCGCGTTTCCGTCCCGGACGAGCCCCCATACCGATGCGAGGGCGCGGGGCACGTTGAGATCCTGGTCCATGGCCCGGTCGAAGGCGTCCAGGTGCCGGCGGGCCCGCCCGGCGAGCTTCCCGGCGGCCGTGGCCGCGGCACCCGCCGCCGGGCCTCCGGCGTCCTCCACCTCCTCGGTCATGCGGCGGCGAAAGTCAAGGAGGCGCTGGATGGCTTCTGTCGCGTCGGCGAGTCCGCCCGCGGTGAAGTTCAGTTCGCTGCGGTAGTGGGCCGAGAGGAGGACCCAGCGGATCGCGGCGGGATCGTGCCCCTCCTCGACGAGCTCCCTGACCGTGTGGAAGTTGCCGAGCGACTTCGACATCTTGCGGTCGTCGACCTTGAGATGCTTGACGTGCATCCAGAAGCGGGCAAAGGGGCAGCCGGACGCCGCCTCCGACTGTGCGATCTCGTTCTCGTGGTGGGGGAAGATGAGGTCTTCGCCGCCGACGTGGATGTCGACGGTGTCGCCGAGGAGAGAGGTGACCATGACCGAGCACTCCAGGTGCCAGCCCGGACGGCCCGCCCCCCACGGGGAGTCCCAGACCGCTCCCACCTCGCGGTCGGACGGCTGCGCCGCCTTCCACAGCGCGAAATCGCGCGGGTCCGCCTTGGCGAACCCGCCGGCGTCGATGCGTGACCGCCGCGAGTCCTCCTCGCCACCCTTGCCGGAGAGCTTGCCGTAGTCGTCGAAGGTCGCGACCGAGTAGTAGACCGACCCGTCGGCGCCCCGGTACGCGTGCCCGGCATCCATGAGGCGCCGGACGAACTCCACCATGGCCGGGATGAACTCCGTCGCCCGCGGGTGACGGGAAACGGGCAGGAACCCCAGAGTCCGCGCGTCTTCGAGGAACGCCTCGATGAATGGGCCGGTGTGTTCGGCGAGCGAGCGGCCGGCCGCAGCAGCACCATCGATGGTCTTGTCGTCCACGTCGGTGAAGTTCACCACGAACTCGACCTCGTGGCCCCTGCGGCGCAGGTGGCGGTGCAGGAGGTCGTAGACGATGAAGGTGCGGAAGTTGCCGATGTGCGCGTAGTCGTACACCGTGGGTCCGCACCCGTAGACGGTGACCCGTCCGGGGCTGCCGGGCCGCCCGGGCTCGAAGCGCCGAAGCTCGCGGTGGAGGGAATCGTAAAGGTTCATTGCGCGGATAATATGGAAAAGGCGATCATGGGGGGATCACGAGGCGCCGGGCGCGCCGGCCGCGATGCGGGCGAAGGCCTCCGCGGGGTCGGGGGCGGACGTCACCGGGCGGCCCACCACGATGTGCGTGGCGCCGGCCCGGAACGCCTCGGCGGGCGTGCGGACGCGGCGCTGGTCGTGACGGGGTTCTCCCGGGGCGCGTATCCCGGGGGTGACGATCGCGGCCCCGGGTCCCATCACGGCGCGGATCCGCCCGGCTTCGCCAGCCGCGCAGACCACCCCGCCCAACCCCGCCCCGCACACCAGGCGCGCCAACCGCTCGGCCTCCAGACCCGCGTCCTCCACGCGGCGCCCGAAGACCGCGCCGAGACCGGGAGCATCGAGCGAGGTCAGGACCGTCACGGCGAGGAGCGTCAGCCCGCCCGGCGCGGCGGCGGCCGCGGCCTCCAGCATCGCCGCCCCTCCGGCCGCGTGAACCGTGAGGAAGCGCACGCCCAGCTCGCCGGCGCGGGCCGTGGCCCGGGCCACCGTGTTCGGGATGTCGTGCAGCTTCAGGTCGAGGAAGACGTGCTTGCCCCGGCGGCGCAGCGCGCGCACCACCGCCGCGCCCTCCGCCGTGTAGAGTTCCAGGCCGACCTTGTAGAAGGTGCAGGCCGGGCCGAGGCGGTCGGCCAGCGCGAGCGCGGGCTCCGCGCGGGGAAAGTCGAGCGCGACGATGACCCGGTCACTCACCGCACCACCCCGCCCAGCTCGCGCGCCACTCGGGCCGCGCAACGCGGATCCGCGAAGGAGCCGGTGCCGACCTGCACCAGCGAGGCTCCCGCGTCGAGGTAGGCACGCGCGTCCCGTCCGTTGAGGATTCCCCCCACCCCGATCACGGGCACGTCCACGGCAGCGGCAACCTCGCGCACCGCTGCCAGCCCCACCGGCAGGACCGCGGGACCGCTCACCCCGCCCCGCCCCGCCCCCAGCCGCGCCGCGCCGCGGCCCCCGGGCAGAAACCCCGGGAGCGTATTGATCGCCGTAACGCCGTCGGCCCCGCACTCGACCGCCAGCGCGGCCGTGGCCGCGATGTCGGGGTCGTTGGGAGCCAGCTTTACCAGCAGCGGGCGCGCGGTGACGGGGCGCACCAGTTGCAGTACTTCACGGAGCGCCTCGGGGTCGAGGCAGAACGGCCTGCCTCCCAGGTGGGAGTCGTTCGGGCAGGAGAGGTTGAGCTCGAAGCCGAGGAACCCCTCCTCCCCGTCGAGTTCGCCGACCACGTGCGCGTACTCCTCCGACCGCGCCCCGGCGACCGACACGAACACCGGCAACGCCCCCAGGTGCCTCCTCATCCACGGCAGCTTGTCCTCCCGGACCGCCTGCACCCCCGGATTCGCGAGCCCCACCGAGTTGAGCATCCCCCCTGCGTATTCGGCAACGCGGGGAGCGGGATTCCCCCAGCGGGGCTCCACGGTCACGGACTTGGTCACCAGCCCGCCGACCGCATCGGTCGCCATCACGTCGACCACGGGTTCGCCGAAGCCGCAGGTGCCCGACGCCAGCAGCACCGGGCAGGAGAAGCGCGTCCCGAAGAACTCGACCGCTGAACTCACCGGTGATCCTCCGGCGGGCCTCCCGGGCACCGGGTCGGCCTTCCCCCCGACGGTGCCCCTCACCGGTGGTCTTTCATCGCACGTTCGGCCTCTCGCTGCATCGTCCTGCGCCGGAGTTCCTCCCGCCGGTCCCCGTGCTTCTTCCCCCGGCAGAGCCCCAGCGTGAGCTTCGCCCTCCCCTTGCGAAGATAGAGGTCCAGCGGAACCAGGGTCAGTCCCTTCTCCTCCGCCTTCGCACCGATCCGGCGGATCTGGTCCTTGTGCAGAAGAAGCTTCCGGGGTCTGGTTTCGTCGTGGTTCCAGCGGTTGCCCGGCTCGTACGGGCCGATGTGAAGGTTGTGCAGCCACATCTCCGCCGCCTCCACGCGGGCATGGGCATCGTGAAAGGCCACCTTGCCCGCCCGGATCGACTTCACCTCCGTGCCCAGCAGGACGAGCCCGGCCTCCCAGGAGTCCAGGATCTCGTACAGGTGTCTGGCCTTCCGGTTGCGGGCGACCAGCCGCCTCCCGTCACCGGACCCCGGCGCGGTCAATAGATCAGTACCGGCGTGCCCACCTCGACCAGGTGGAAGAGGTCCCGCGCGGCCTCGTTGGTCAGTCGGATGCAGCCGTGCGAGACCCGGCGGCGCTCGGGGTCGGGATTCATGAGGAGACCCGGATTGGAGGTCCCGTGGATGGCGATCCCGTCGCCGAGGTAGATCGCGGTGTTCCCCATGGCGCCGGGGATGCGCCGCGAGGGGCTATCAGGGGCCGGAACCCGGAGACCCCGCTCCACGAAATGCCAGTCCGGCGCGATCCATACGGGGTCCTTTTCCTTCCTCCGGACGCGGAACAGGCCGCGAGGCGTCGTGAAGGTCCACTTCTGCCCGCTCCCGGCCAGCCGGAACCCGGTGCCGGTACCCGCCGGGGCCGACCACAGGGAAGAGGTGCCCTCGATGATGTACACCCGGTTCGTCGCCAGGTGCACCAGTACATACGGCCCGTCGAAGTCGATCAGCGGCGCCGCCAGCTTCACCATGCCCTCCCCCACCGCCTCGCCAAGGAACTCCGACATGCCCTGGGGATGCGCGGCCTCTGCGATGCCGAGGTTGGCGGCCGCCGCCAGCAGGGCCCACGGCGCGGGGCGGAGGGCGGGGTGCGCCCCGCTTCCGCGCGGACGGGGGTGCGCGCCAATGACCCTCCCGGCAACAGCAATCATGCCGCGAACCCTTCGCCTCAGCCCGATGACGCCCCGGCGAGCGCCAGGTCCACTTCCCGGGCGCGCCAGTCGGCGAGAAAGCTGGCCATGCCGCTGTCCGTCAGCGGGTGCCGCATGCACTTCTGCAGCACCTTGAAGGGGCAGGTGGCGATGTGGGCTCCGGCCAGCGCCGCCTCCACCACGTGCCGGGGATGGCGAATCGATGCAGCCAGGATGCGCGTGCGGATGTCGGGGTTCTGTTCGTAGACGGCTGCGATTTCGCGGATCAGCTCCATTCCGTCCTGGGAGAGGTCGTCCAGGCGGCCGATGAAGGGAGACACCACGAAGGCGCCGGCCAGCCCGGCCATCAGCGCCTGACTGGTGCTGAAGCACAGCGTCACGTTGCAGCGGATGCCCCGGCGGCCGAGCCGCGAGACCGCCTCGAGGCCATCGGTCGTGCTCGGCACCTTGATGATCACGTTGTGGTGCCAGGTGGAGTACTCGACCCCCTCCTCCACCATCCCGTCCGCATCCTCCGAAACGGTTTCGGCGCTGATCGGACCGTCCACCAGCGTGGCGATCTCCTGGATGGTCTCCTTGAAGTCCGCCCCTGTCTCGCGGGCCATGAGGCTCGGGTTGGTCGTCACTCCGCTCAGGATTCCCCAGCGTGCCGCCTCGCGGATTTCCCCCAGGTTGGCCGTGTCGAGATAGATCTTCACCGGGCCCCGCTTCCTTTCCTTGTTGTGATCAATCGGCCTCGGCCGACCCCTTGCCTTCCGCGTCCCTGCGCCGGTCGTACTCCTCCCGCGCCGCGTCGAGGCCGGCACGGTACGCCGCCTTGGAGCGGGCCAGCCGCTCCTCCAGCTCCGCCCGGGCATCCGACACCGCGAGGCGTCCCTGGCCGGTCGCCCGGCGTGCGGAATCCAGCCGGGACCCCAGATCCTCGCGCAGCCCGCGCACCCGGTCCTCCGTGAGCGCCCTCAGCCTCCTGGCCTGTTCGCGGATGCGCCGCTGCGTCTCCTCTCCGGAACTCGGGGCGAAGAGCAGCGCGATGCCCGCGCCGACCAGCGCCCCCAACAGGAACGCACCGATCTCGGGCCGTCCCTCCTTCTCGATTATGACCGTGTGTTGATCGTTTTCCGTACTCATATTCGCATTCCTCGCCTCATGGCACTCGATGGTTTGTCTAACCTACAATGTGTCCCCTCATACCCGCCAACGGGAATCGGTTTCGGGGAAGCCGGGCGGGTCGAATCCCTTCCGGCCAAGCAGCCCGCAGGCCAGCGACTTGGCCTCCTCCACCCCCGGCTGGTCGAGAGGATCGACTGCGTACAGCGCGCCGGCGTACACAACCGCGCACTGGAACAGCATGAAGAACGCCCCCATCGTGCGGGCGTCGATCCGATCCCCCGTGATGGTCATGTTCATCCGGCCCGCGCGCCGCAGCGCCTCCGCGGTGGCCCTCCGCTCGCCGTCCAGGAGCCCGTGGAGGGTGTGGCCGCCGAGGTAGGAGAAGGCCGGCTTCCCGGCGAAGGCCCGGGGAATCTCGAGGTCCCGCTCCGGCCTCCCGCGCCCGATGAAGACGACCACCTTGTCGCGGGGACCCTCCATGAGCAGCTGCAGGATGGAGTGCTGGTCGGCCGCTCCGAAGGCCGGCAGCGGCGTGGGGCCGGTCGCCGCCGGCAGGCCGTCGGTTCGAACCGCCTTGCCCAGCGACTCGGCCCACAACTGCTGGACCCAGTAGGCCAGCCCCCGCATCCGGTCCGCGTACGGCATGAACACATGGATCCCCGCCCCCATCTCGGTGTCGGCGGCGTGCAGCAGCGTGGCGAGGACCCCCGCCGGGTTCCTGGCAAGCCGTGGGGCCGCACACCGCTCCGCCATCGCCGCCGCCCCCCCCAGCACGGCCTCGATGCCGACCCCGCAGAGCGCGGCCGGAAACGTACCCACCGGGGAGAGCACCGAGAACCTGCCCCCCACCGCCTCCGGCACGGCCAGCGACCTCAGGCCGCGCTCCGCCACCACCTCCCGAAGCGGCCCCCGCCGCGCATCCGTGGTGACGACCAGGTGCTCCCCGGCCCGTTCCGCCCCAAGGGCCTCCTCCAGCCGTGCGAGCACCACCAGGAACAGCGCCACCGTCTCGGCGGTCGAGCCCGACTTGCTCACCACGTTGAAGACCGTGCGGGACAGGTCCAGCCGGTCCAGCAGCGCGGCGGCCGAGTCGGGGTCCGGATTGTCGAGCACGTGCAGCCTCGGCGCACCCCCCCGCGCTTCGCCGTCCAGCGCGTTCCACCAGGGGCCCAGCAGCGCGTCCCGCAGCGCGACCGCGCCAAGCGCCGAGCCGCCGATCCCGATCACGACCACGTCGTCAAAGCGGCCCCGGAGCGCGCCCGCGACCTCCAGCGTGCCGGCTGCCAGCCCGCGGTCGAGCGGCAGCTCCAGGAAGCCGAGTTCGCCCGCGTCGCGCCGCGCCTCCACCACGCGCCGGGCCTCCCGGAAGCGAGCCGCAAGGTCGCCCTCCACACGCCCCGGCCGGATCCCCACGGGCCCGGTCCCCACGGTCTCGATCCGGCCCGCCATCATGTTCCCGAAGTCGATCACGGGCAGCCCGCCGCTTCCGCGCGCCGCCACGGCTCAGCCCACCTCCACGACGAGCCCGTCGAAGGCCGGCTCAATCCCGTCCGGCAGCCACTCCACGAGTTCTCCGTATCCCACCTTGTGGGTCAGGTGCGTCAGGTAGGTCCGCTCCGCCCCCACTTCCAGCGCAGCCTCCACCGCCTCCTCCACGTTGAAGTGCGTGGGGTGCGGCGATCCCAGCCAGAGCGCGTTCAGCACCAGCACCTCGACGCCGCGCAGGATCTCCAGGGCCCGACCCGGCAGCCGCTTGGCGTCCGTCACGTACCCGAGGGCCCCGGCGCGGAACCCGTACGCGTCCTCCGGCCCGTGCGGTACGCGGAAGGGGATCAATTCGACGCCCAGAATCCGCCTCGGCACCCCTTCCGTGTACGTGCTCAGCGCCAGGCGGGGCTTGGTCGTGCCGCGGGCCACCTTGACGCGTTCGTCGAAGATGTAGGGGAAGCGGCCCGTCAACTCGTCCTTCATCTCCTCCGGCACGCAGGTGGGCACCGCACCGCGGCCCCGCGTCGAAAAGATTCGTACGTCGTCGATTCCGTGCACGTGGTCGGCGTGCAGGTGCGTGTACCAGACCGCGTCCACCCGGTCGATCCCGCAGGCCAGCAGCTGCAGCCGCAGTTCCGGCGGCGTATCGACGAGCAGGTTGCCGGCTTCCAGCCCCAGCAGGGCGCCGTGGCGGGTCCGCCGGTCCCGCGGGTCGTCCGACTTGCAGTTCGGACAGGAGCAGCCGATCACCGGAACCCCGAACGAGGTGCCCGTTCCGAGAAAGGTCAGCGTCACGGCCGGGCCACCCTGATCACTCCACCCTCGTCACGGTCGCTCCACCCTCATCACAACTGCTCCACCCTCATCGTGTTCGTCGAGCCGGGCCTGTGGAACGGGAGTCCCGAGGTGACGATGACGGGATCTCCCGGCTTACCCCGTCCGGACTCCAGGACCACCTGCTTTCCGAGCTCGGTGAGGTTCTCGTAGGTGATCTCTCCCTGCTCGGCCAGCACCGGGCAGACCCCCCACACGCCGGCGAGCTGCCGGTGGACCCTGGCCTCGGTGCACACCGAAAAGATGGGGGTGACCGGCCGATAGGAGGCAACCAGCCTGGCCGAGAAGCCGCTGCGGGTGATGACGATGATCGCCGGGGAGCCCAGGTCCCGCGCCGAGCGCACCGACGACGCGGCAACCGCGTGTTCGCGCAGCGAGGCGCCGCGCCGCTGCACCGGCCCCATCTGCGACAGGTAGTGCGGTCCCTCCGCGAGCACACCGCTCCCCTCGATCTCGGCGGCGATGCGCACCATGACCTCCACAGTCCGGGCCGGGAACTTCCCCACCGCGGTTTCGCCCGACAGCATGACCGCATCCGTGCCGTCCAGGATCGCGTTCGCCACGTCGGAGGTCTCGGCCCGGGTCGGCCCCGGATACGACGTCATCGACTCGAGCATCTGCGTCGCCGTGATCACCGGGCACCCGTACCCGTTGGCCGCCTGGATGATGCGCTTCTGCACCAGCGGGACCTGGGCGAAGGGCAGCTCCACCCCCAGGTCGCCGCGCGCGACCATCACCACATCGCTGTACTCGAGGATGCCGTCGAGCTCCTCGACCGCCCGCGCCCGCTCGATCTTCGCGACGAGCCAGGCTCTGCCCTTCATGTGGGCCCTGAGCACACGCACGTCCCGCACCCTCTGCACGAAGGACAGCCCCACGTACTCCGCCTCCATCGAGTAGGCGAAATCGAGGTCCCGGCGGTCCTTGCCGGTCACGGCCGGCGTGTTGAGGTCGACGCCCGGCAGGTTGATTCCCTTCCGCGACCCCAGCAGTCCGCCCCGCAGCACCTCGAAGCGGGCCCGTCCCCCCTGCGTCTCCAGGCAGACCAGCTCGAGCAGGCCGTCGTCGAGGAGGATGTGCGTGCCGGGCGATACCTCGCGCGCCAGCGGATCGTAGGTGGTGGGAAGCTCGCCGGGCTGGTGCAACCCCTCCGGCGCGATCGTCACCGCGGCCCCGTCGCGGAGCAGAACGGGCTCGGGAAGGTCGCCGATCCGGATCTTGGGACCCTGCAGGTCGATGAGGACCCCAACCGGACGACCCACTTCCTTCGCCGCCTCGCGCACCAGCCCGATGCTGCGCTCATGGAACCTGTGGTCCCCATGGGACATATTGATACGGGCGATGTCGATACCCGCCCGCACCAGTTCGAGCATCACATCCGGCCTGGCGCTGGCCGGCCCGATGGTGGCGACGACCTTGGTTCTGATCATCGGATCGTTCAGGTTCCTTTCCGGTGGCTGAGGCGGCGCAGGGCTCGCGGGCCCGCGACCTGCAAAGCTACAGCACGAACGGCTACGATGCCGCGCCAGCCGGGTCACGAAAACGAAACGTATTCATGTACGCCATCATTCGCCCCTCGCCGACGGTCCCGGCCGCACCGTGAGCCGGACGACCGTCTACGTGGAAACGTCCGGTCAGGCCGGGAGCGTCGAGCGCGCCCTCGCCAGGGCCCGGAAGGTCGCGGTGGACTGCGAGGCGGCCGGGTACCACCGCTATTCGGACCGCCTCTGCCTCGTGCAGCTGTCGGCCGGCGGGCAGACATTCGTGCTCGATCCCCTGGCCTTCGACCCTGCCCCGCACCTGAAGCCATTCCTGGAAGACCCCGGCCGCCTGACCATCATGCACGGGGCGGCCTACGACCTCAGGCTCCTGCACCGGGACCTGGGGATTCGCGTGGGCGCCCTCGCCGACACCCAGGTCGCGGCCAGCTTCCTGGGAGAGCCCGGCCTGGGGCTGCAGGCGCTTCTGGAGCGGCACGTCGGGGTGAAGGTTTCGAAGAAGTACCAGCGGGCCGACTGGGCGGCGCGGCCGCTCTCGGCGGACATGATCGAGTACGCCGCCGCCGACACGCGCCATCTGCACCGTCTCGCCGATGTTCTGCAGGCGCGGCTGGAGGAGGCCGGAAGGCTGGCCTGGGCCGGGGAGGAGTACCGCCGGCTCCTCGACGGCTCGCTCGAAGTCGAGGACGACGCGGCCGAGCCCGACCCGGTGACCCGGTTCAAGGCGGCGCGCCGGCTGGACGACCGGTCGGTGGCCGCACTGCGCGAGGCTATCGCCTGGCGGGAGGGGATCGCGAAGCGGCGGGACCGGGCGCTCTTCCGTGTGGCGTCCGATGCCGCGCTGCTCGCCGCCGCGCGGGCGCGGCCGCCGTCGGTGGCGGCGCTGGCGGCCGTGCAGGGGTTCCCGTCGCGGCTGGCTCACCAGGAAGGGCGCGCGTTGCTGAAGGGCTTTGCGCGCGTGGAGGCGCTGCCGGCGCGTGAGCTGGTGCCGTACCCTCGGCCCCCTGCGCGCGGGGCGAGGCCGGACCCGGAGGAGGAAGCCGCCTTCGAGCGCGTGAAGGAGGTGCGCAACGGGGTGGCGGGGCGGCTGGGGCTGGACCGGGGCCGCGTGATGGCGAACCAGGTTCTGCGTGGGGTGGCCGCCGCGATGCCGGGGGACCGCGCCGCGCTGGAGGCGGTGGCGGAGGTGCGGCGGTGGCAGGTGGAAGTCATGGGAGGGGAGCTGCTTGGGGCGCTGTGGCAGCGGGGGGGAAGCGGGGCGGCTGGACGGTAGCGACCGGACGCGCGGTGTCCGCCTGCGCGGCGGGCCACACTCGACGGCAGGAGCAGGGTCAGCCCCCCCCGGCCTCCAGTTCGCGCTTGTACTCGATGCAGTAGCGGGCGTGCGGCAGGGCATCCAGCCGTTCGAAGGCGATTGCCTTGCCGGTCGCATGACAGCGTCCGAAGTTGTCGGGGTCCCGGTAGAGCCGCCTCAGCGCCTCCTCGATCCGGTACAGGTACCGGCCCTCCTTGGTGGCGAACAGCGCGGCCTTCTCCCTCTCCATGGCCTCCGTCCCCTGGTCGGCCATGTGGTCCGTATAGGCGGAGAGGTCCGAATCATCCGAGGAGCGGTCCATCCTCGCGGCCTCGTTGAAGACGCCGAGGCCACGCAACGCCTTCTTGCGCTCCTGCAGGAGCCGGTCCTCCAGGTGCTTCAACTGCTCCCCGGAGAGCAGCGGACCCTCGCCGTCGTTCAAACGGCCTGTATTGGGCGCGTGCGACGAAGTCATCGCTTTCCTCCATTCTCCTGCGCTGTGGTGTCCCCGAACCTGAATCTACATCCGAGGGGCGTGCGCCCCAAAGTCGGGGGTGGTGGCTCCTGCCGGTTCCGGGGCGGCGGCTCCCGGCGTCCGAAGCCCGCGCTCTCCAGGTCGCCGTGTTATCTTGGCCTTCCCGCCGGCAACCTTCCACCGCATGAGGAGCACGTGGAACAGATCAGCTGCCTGAGACACCCGGGTGAACCTTCCCCGGCGCTCCCCCGGCCACCCTTCCGGTCGGCGTTGGGCGAACGCATTCAGCGCGGGATCTGCGTGCGTTGCTGGCGCGACTGGCTTCAGCACCAGACGCTGCTCATCAACCATTTCGGTCTCGACCCTCGCAAGCCGGAGTCGAAGGAGTTCCTCTACGGACAGGTGAAGGCCGTGCTCTTCGGCGAGGGTGAAGCTGCGGAGATCGACACCTCGAAGCAGGGGACGATCGGCCCGCCGGGCGGCTGACGCGTGAACCTGCGCCTCGCCCGCCAGCGGTGGGATCGCCCCGGCCTGCCCGGGTCGGCAACGATGCGACAGTCTGCCGGCCGGCCCCGCCCCCTGCCTGCCGCCCCTACCTCAGCACGGCCTCGATCTCGACCAGCGCGTCTTCCAGCTCCGCGCGCGTAACCGTCAGCGGCGGCGCGAACCGCACGACCTGGTGGTGCGTCTCCTTGGCGAGGATCCCGCGCGCCTTGAGCGCCTCGCAGAACGGCCTCGCGGTCCCCGAGGACTCCCGGATCACCACGCCGATCATGAGCCCCCTGCCCCGCACCTCCTCCACGTGCGGCGACGGAATCGCGCGCAGCCGGTCCATGAACCAGCTCCCCATCTCGTCGGAGCGCCGCGAAAGGTCCTCCTCGATGATCACGCGCAGCGACGCCCTGCCCACAGCCGCGCCCAGCGGGTTGCCGCCGAAGGTGGAGCCGTGGTCGCCCGGGCGGAACACGTCCATGAACTCCGAGTCCGCGATCGCGGCCGACACCGGGTAGACCCCGCCGCCCAGCGCCTTGCCGACGATCAGCACGTCGGGCCGCACATCCTCCCAGTCGCAGCACATGAAGCGCCCGGTGCGGCCCAGCCCCGTCTGGATTTCGTCGGCGACGAGCGCCACGCCGTGCTCGCGGCACAGCGCCGCCGCGTCGCGCATGTACCCGTCCGGCGGCACGATCACCCCCGCCTCGCCCTGGATGGGCTCGACCAGGAAGCCGACCGTGTGGGGTCCGATCGCGGCCCGCAGCGCGTCGATGTCGCCGTAGGGAATGAGGCGGAAGCCGGGCGTGAAGGGCCCGAACCCGGCGCGGTACTGGTCCTCGGAGGAGAAGCCGACGATCGTCGTCGTGCGGCCGTGGAAGTTGTCCTCGCAGACGATGATCTCGGCGTGGCCATCCGGCACCCCGCGCACCTCGTACCCCCACTTGCGCACCATCTTGATCGCGGTCTCGACAGCCTCGGCGCCGGTGTTCATCGGGAGCGCGGCGTCGAACCCGGCCGCGTCGCAGAGCTCGTGCAGGAAGGGCCCCATCCGGTCGTTGTGGAAGGCGCGCGAGGTCAGCGTCAGCCGGTCCATCTGCTCGCGCGCGGCGGCGATGATCTCCGGGTGCCGGTGTCCCTGGTTCACCGCGGAGTACGAGGCCAGCATGTCGAGGTACCGGTTGCCCTCCACGTCCCACACCCACACGCCCTCGCCCCGGTCCAGGACGACGGGCAGCGGATGGTAGTTGTGGGCGGAATAGCGCTCCGCCTCCTCCAGGTAGCGCTGGGTGACGGAAGGCGGGGGCGCGGTCATGGTCGTGGTCATGGTGGTCGGTTCCTTCTGGTGAGTCGATTCGCCCTGGCAGGTGCTCCGGGTCGGGCATCCGGGGCTTATGACAATGCGTATGGGCAGGGATTCTCGCGGGTGCGGGAACAATCATCAAGGGGCCACCGCGACAGCCACGCGACCGACCGGGCATTCCGCGCCGGCGTTGCGGTCGAGCGATCCCATCAGGTACGTGCCCTTGCAAGCAGCCGCGTGAAAGCCCGTTTCTCCTCTCGATTCCCGCTTGTCTATATACTAATATATAAATTCGGATCTCTGATTTATATAATTATATATCAGCGATATCGTATTGTATATTGTTTGTGGCGAACCAAACCCGGCGATCGGTCCGTCAGCCGTGACGCGAAAGCCCCCGCCGCCTACCGCCTCACCGCCCCCATCGGCTCCTCGTTCACCCGGAACTCGAAGACATCGGGCCGCGCGTAGTGCCCCACGACATCGAAGTCGAACTTGCCGCGCGCGACATCGCCGAGGTCCAGGTCGGCGTACAGGACTCCCGCCTCGCCGAGGAGGGGACCGGCGAGCGGCTCCCCCAGAGGGCTGTAGATCGACGTCCCGCCCGGCGACAGCACATCCGGCCAGTCGGCGAACTCGCCGAGGATCTCGATGTCCGCCGGGTAGTGCTCCTTGGTGACGAACTGGTTGCAGCCGATCACGAAGCAGCGGCCCTCCAGTGCGATGTGGCGTAGCGTGGCCTGCCAGCGGTCGCGCGAATCCGCGGTCGGCGCGAGGTAGATCTCGACTCCCTTGCCGTACATCGCCATGCGCGCGAGCGGCATGTAGTTCTCCCAGCAGATCAATCCGCCGACCCGTCCGAAGGGAGTGTCGAGGACGGGCAGCGTGCTTCCGTCCCCTTCCCCCCAGATGAGCCGCTCGGCGGCGGTGGGTTTCAGCTTGCGGTGCAGGCCCGCCAGGGTGCCGTCGGGGGCGAAGTAGAGCAGTGTGCAGAACAGGGTGCCGGGCGAATGGGCGGCGCCCCTCTCGATGACGCCCACCGCCAGGTAGACGCCCGCGTCGGCGGCCGCGCGTGCCATCCGCTCGGTTTCGGGTCCCGGAACGCGGATTGCCGCACCGTGGTAGCGGCCGAAGGTGCGGCGCCCCGCCGGTTTGCGTCCGCCGACCGTAGTGCCGAAGGCGAGTCCCCACGGGTACCCGCCGACGAAGGCTTCGGGGAAGACGACCAGACTGGCCCCGTCGTCCGCAGCGGCCCCGGTGGTCGCGCATACCTCCGAGACCGCCGAAGCGGAGTCGAAGGGGAAGCCGCGCGGCTGAACGGCGGCGACGCGGACACGTTCGCTATCTTTGGCAGGCATTTCGTTCTCGCGGTCTGGAGAGGGATGGTGGCCGGAGCCCGCTCGTGCGCGGACCCGTTGCGCCGTGACCGATTCGGGGAACAATCTGTCCATATTCGTTGTTTCGCACCACTTGGGAATACATCCAACGGAGACCTGAGCAGATGAAGATCCACACGACCCGCGTCCGGCAACCGACGACGGCTTCCACGCCGGCCCGGCGCGAGCGGGCGGCCCCCGCACTCGCCACCCCGATAGCGCTCGCGCTTTCGGCCCTTGCGACGCTCGCGGCCCCCGCCCCCACCGCCGCCCAGTCCGGCCACGACGCCGTCCTCGCCCACGTCGAGGCCAACGCGGCCGACTACGCCGCCGTGGCCCAGCAGATCTGGGATCTGGCCGAGGTCGGCTACCAGGAGACCGAGAGTTCGGCGCTGCTCCAGGAGCAGCTGGTGCGCGCCGGATTCGAGATCGAGGCGGGGGTCGCGGGGATGCCGACCGCCTTCATCGCGAGCTGGGGGGAGGGGTCGCCCGTGATCGGGGTGCTGGCCGAGTTCGACGCCCTGCCCGGCATCACGCAGTCGCGCAGCCCCTACCCCGATCCGGTCTTCTCGATGCGGGCCGGGCACGCGTGCGGGCACCACCTCTTCGGCGCGGGGTCGGTGGCGGCCGCGCTGGCCGTCAAGGACTGGCTGGCCTCGTCCGGGACGCCGGGCACGATCCGGCTCTACGGCACGCCGGCGGAGGAGGGCGGCGCGGGGAAGGTCTACATGGTGCGGGGCGGCCTCTTCGGCGATGTCGACGCCGTCCTTCACTGGCACCCGAGCAGCGCCAACGACGCCAGCCCCTCCACGTCGCTGGCCAACAAGTCCGCCAAGTTCCGCTTCCGGGGGGTCTCGGCGCACGCGGCGGGCGCGCCCGAGCAGGGTCGCAGCGCGCTGGACGGCGTGGAGGCGATGAACCACATGGTCAACCTGATGCGCGAGCA
Source organism: Longimicrobiales bacterium (assembly GCA_965116645.1). Taxonomy (GTDB): domain Bacteria; phylum Gemmatimonadota; class Gemmatimonadetes; order Longimicrobiales; family Gaopeijiaceae; genus Bin94. The sequence continues at coordinate 2,371,606 of OZ220702.1, forward strand.
CGTGCCGCAGGAGACGCGCATCCACTACGTGATCACCGCGGGCGGATCCGCGCCCAACGTCGTCCCCGACTTCGCGGAGGTGTACTACTACGTGCGCAACCCGGACGTGGAGGTGGCACGGGCGATCTTCGAGCGGGTCGTGCTGGCGGCGGAGGGGGCGGCCCGGGGGACGGAGACGAGCATGGAGTACGAGGTGATCCACGGGCTGTACGCCATGCTGGCCAACGAAGCGCTGCAGCGTCGCGCCCAGGCCAACCTGGAGCGGGTGGGCGGCGTGATGTACGACGAGGAGGAGCGCGCGTTCGCGGAGCGGATTCAGACGACGCTGAACAACAGGCCGCCCATCGAGAGCGCCGCCGCGGTGCAGCCGTACGCGCCCCGCCAGGGCGGCGGATCGACCGACGTGGCCGACGTGAGCTGGGTGGTGCCCACCGTGGGGATCGGCACCGCGACCTGGGTGCCCGGCACGCCCGCCCACTCCTGGCAGGCGATCGCCGCGGGCGGCACCTCGATCGGCAACAAGGGGATGATCGTCGCGGCCAAGACGCTCGCCATGACCGCGGTGGACCTCTTCACCGACCCGGAGCTGCTGGCGGCCGCCAGGGCGGAGTACCTGGAGCGCGTGGGCCCCGGCTTCGAGTACGTCGCGCTGGTGGGCGACCGCGATCCGCCGCTGGACTACCGGAGGAATCCGGGGCGGGGGTTGGACCGCTAGCGGACAGCCTCCGGCAGCCGCTTCACGACGATCGTGGGGACGTCGAACTCATCCGTCTCGACGAAGGCGACGATGCCGCCGGGTCCGAACGCGGCGGGCATGCGCGTCTCCTCCAGCGAGAACGTGCCGATGTACTCGCCCTGCGCGGAGAGGACATCGATCCATCCGTCAGTCACCTCGTCCGCCTCCGTCACAGAGCCCGGGACCATCCCGATCTGTTCCAGAGGATCACCCCCCCACCGCTGCACCCAGATCGTCCCCTCCCAGGTCGTACGGAGATCGTGCAACAGGGGCACCTCTGACATGAAAGGCGCGTTCGCGGCCATATCGCGCATGCCCTCCACCATGCTCTCCATCATGGCTGCCAACTGCTCCTGAAAGGCCGGCGGAAGGTCGCCGCCCTGATCCGGGGCGTTGAACTGTCCCTCGACGGATTCCTCGTATCGCTCCAGCACCCGCGCCCGGGTGCGCTCCCGCAGTTGTTCCGTAACGGGCTGCGGCTGGAGGGGCCGGCCCACGACTCGCGGTGGCGCACCCGCCGTGCGGATCTTCACGGCGTACGCGGAGGAATCCGAATACGCCACCCCACCGCCGGGGAGAACATCGAACACCAGGCGGGGCTCGTAGTAGGCGAACGCGTCGCCGAGCTCGGCGAACACGTCCGAGGGATCGTCGGTCTCCATCGCGACCTGCTGCTCGGGGCGCGGCTCCCAACCCTCCGCGAACGGAACCTGGACGGCCTCCTCGCCCTCGCCGAGCGCCACGCGGTAGATCGTGCGGTCGCCTGTCGCGCCGGATGCTTCGCCCTGGCTGAGCGTCACGTTCGAACTCCGAATCAGGAACAGCGCGTCCCCGTCCCGGGCGGCACGCACGATCTGCGCGGAGACGTTCCGGTCGGCGCCCGCATCCGCGAAGCGAAGCGCTCGTTCGAACGAGCCGTCCGGGCCGAACAGAAGGTAGGCGCGGTGTCCGTCGTCGACGATCACGGCCCCGCCCCCGGGCCGGGCCACCATCTGCTCCACGTCGCGAAGCTCACCCGGGCCGTCGCCCATGCGCCCGAACTCGGCCACCAGTCCTCCGGCCCCGTCCACGACCACGAAGCGGGTGGAGGACCCCGTCTCGTCTCGGATGTAGAGGTGACCGCGCGCGTCGAAGTCCAGGTCGAGGATCTCCGTGAACGCATCCCACCCGTCCGCCGCGATCCCGCCGACCCGGTAGACCTCCTCGAAGCCGGCCGTCAGCAGACGGTCCTCGCTCACCGGCGGAGCGGACCCTTCCCCGGTGTCGCCGCCGCAAGCCGCCAGCAATCCAACGATCACAACGCAACTGCTTCTCATGACACGAGCCCCCAAAGTCGATGCATATGACGAGGACTGCATCATATGTCCCGGGCTTGTCGCCGCGCTACCCGCACTCCGAGAACCCGCACACGTAGCACTTCTTGCACCCCTCCTCGAAGGCCAGGTGGCTGGATCCGCAGGAAGGGCATGCCCCGAGCGCGGCGTCGGACTGGTCGACGTACCGGGTCTGGCCCCCGTGCATGGGAGCCCCCGCCGTCCCGCCGCCCCCATCGGCTTCGCCGCCCGTCCCCCCACCCCCGGCCGACACGGGAAGCAGCATCTCCTCCTGCACCCCCTCCTTCTCTGCGAGGTAGTGCTCCAGCGCCTGCGCGATCGCGTCCGGGGCCGACAGCACCTTCTGCGGGCCTACGCCGACGGCCCGATCGCAGGAGATGCCCCGCAGCTGGCCCTTGATGGCCGTGACCGGGATTCCGGACCTCAGCGCCAGCGAGATCAGGCGCCCGATCGCCTCCGAGTCGGCCATGGCGGCGCCCCCCGCCTTGCCCACGGTGCAGAAGACCTCGAATGGGCGGCCGTTTTCGTCCTCGTTGACCGTGACGTAGAGGTCGCCGAGGGGGCAGTCCATCTTGATCGTGCGGCCACGCAGGATCGACGGGCGCTGGCGCTTGTGACGCGACGCCGCGGCCTCCCTGTCGTGCTCTTCGAGCTGGCTCTTCAGCTCCTCCACCACGCCTTCCAGGGTGTGGGCCCGCTCCCGCGCGTCGGCGAGCTGCTGGGCCAGGCCCTCGAGTTCGGCCGGCCGGGCCGCCACGGGCGTTTCGCCGGACCCCTCCGACTCGTCCGACGCGCCCTCTTCCCCCTGCCCCGTCTTCCCCGTGGAGAGCACCTGCGCCGGGCGCGAACCGTCGCGGTACACCGTCACGCCCTTGCACTTCGTCTCGAAGGCCAGTTCGTAGATCTTGCGCACGTCGGTGCGGGTGGCCTCATGGGCGAAGTTGGTCGTCTTGGAGATGGCCGAGTCCACGTGCTCCTGGAACGCCGCCTGCATGCGCACGTGCCAATCCGGCGAGATGTCGTGGGAGGTGCGGAAGGTGTCCTGAACCTCGGCCGGGACCTCGTCGAAGTGGATGTGGCCCTCTTCGGCGATCTTCTCCATGAGCTCGTCGCTGTGCCACCCCTCGCGCTTCGCCCGCTCGACGAAGTCGGGGTTCACGTCCGGCATCATCACGCCGGCCTGGTTGCGCATGAAGGCCACCGCAAAGAGCGGCTCGATCCCGCCGCTGCATCCCGCGATGATCGAAATCGTGCCGGTGGGGGCGACCGTCGTCAGGTTGCAGTTGCGCAGCCGCCGCTCCGGGCGGACGCGCTCCCCGCCCGCGCCCCGCGCACAGTTGTTGTCCGGCCCCCAGATCGACTCCTTCCACGCCGGGAAGACGCCTCGCAGCTCCGCGAGCCGCTCCGAGGCGATCCTCGTCTCCTCCTCGATGAACCCCATCACCGTGCGCGCGAGCGCCACGCCCTCGTCGGAGTCGTAGCGCACGCCCAGCCGCACCAGCAGGTCCGCCCACCCCATGATCCCGAGGCCCACCCGGCGGATCTCCTGGGCCAGATCGTGGATCTCGGGCAGCGGGTAGCGGTTGGCGTCGATGACGTTGTCGAGGAAGTGGATGGAGAGGTGCACGACCCGCCTGAGCCCGTCCCAGTCGATCCCCTGCTCCGGCGTGCCGGTGTGCCCCGGCTTCGCGTAGACGCCCACGTTGATGCTGCCCAGGTTGCAGACGTCGTACGGCAGCAGCGGCTGCTCGCCGCAGGGGTTCGTGGCCTCGTAGCCGCCCAGCGCCGGCACGGGGTTGTACTCGTTGGCGCGGTCGATGAAGAAGACGCCCGGCTCGCCGGTCTTCCAGGCCCCCTCGACGATCATGTCGAAGATTTCGCGGGCGTTCTCGCGGCCGGCCACCTCGCCGGTGCGGGGAGTGACCAGGTCGTACTCCTCGTCGTTCGCCACCGCCTCCATGAAGGCGTCGGTGATCGCGACCGAGATGTTGAAGTTCGTGATCTGCGACGTGTCGTTCTTGCAGCGGATGAAGGCGCGGATGTCAGGGTGGTCCACGCGGAGAATCCCCATGTTGGCGCCCCGGCGCGTGCCGCCCTGCTTCACCACTTCCGTCGAGGCATCGTAGAGCCGCATGAAGGACACGGGACCCGACGCCACCCCCATGGTGGAGCGCACGGTGTCGCCCTCGGGCCGGAGCTGTGAGAAGGAGAACCCGGTGCCCCCGCCCGACTGGTGCACGAGCGCCATCGAGCGCAGCGTGTCGTAGATGCCGCTCTTCCCGTTGGAGAGCGCGTCCTCCACGGGGAGCACAAAGCAGGCGGAGAGCTGCCCCAGCGGACGCCCCGCGTTCATGAGCGTCGGGGAGTTGGGCTCGAAGCGGCCGGTCGTCATCAGGTCGTAGAAGCTGCGCGCGACCTCCTCGACGGCGGCGCCCGAGACCCCGTACTTGCGGTCCTCCTCCGCAATCACCCGGGCGACCCGCCAGAACATCGTCTCCGGGTCCTCGGTCGGCTCGCCGGCCTCGTTCTTCTTCAGGTACCGGCGCGCAAGCACGATGCGCGCGTTCTCCGACAGCTGGGCGGCGGGCAGATCGGCCGGAGGCTGGTCCGTGAAGACACCTGTGGCATTGGATCGTGAGGTCATTGAACGCGAGTCCCGTTTAGCAGTCCGTGGACAGATCCCGGTGAGCACCGAGAGCGGCGAGGCGCCGCGCTGGCAAGGCGCCTTGAGGAGTGAATAGCAGAGCTATTCGCCCGAGAGGCAACGCAGAGCGTAGCCCCGAAGACGCAGAAGGTAAAGAGAACATGACTTTTTGTAATGTGAACTTTACATCGTGGTCAGGTGAGCGGAGCGGTCCAGCCCGGATGCATCGCCGCTCGAATGCCGGGGGGACTCTGTCCGCGGGCCGCCTGGGAAGCAGGACTGTGGAAACCGTGGAAAAAGCGGCCCGAAGCGGTGTTCGCCGTGTTGAAAGATGTCTGAAGTCCATGTCTTTCAAGGGCCTGGAAGTGTGGATTTCCTCTCGCTGCCCACGAGATATAGTGGGACCATGAAGGTACACACCCTATGGCTTGTGGTCAAGGAGAAACCGGTCGGTGACGGGGCCGGAAGCCGCCAGAGGGCCGTAAAGGGGCCTTCGGGCCGGCCGGAACGCCTCCGTTGGGCGGCCGGAACGCCCCTTGACTCCTAGCTGGACTGCTAGAACGCGTTGCCGATCCTCAGGTAGAAGACGGGGTCGCTGCTCTCCACCAGGGGGAATCCGGCGCCGAAGCGGAAGCTGGCGCCGCGCAGATAGAGGGGGGCCACGATCATCGACGCCTCCGCGCCCACGCTCCAGAGCCCCGACTGCCGGGGATTCTCGTAGCCGGGCTGGCCGAGCGTGGGGCCCCAGGCGTTGCCTCCGTCGACGAATAGGGAACCGTGCAGACGGTCCACGAAGAGAGGCCAGGCGCCGAACCCGCGGTCTACGATCGCGACGGGGAAGCGATACTCGGCGCTCCAGCTCCACGCGAACTTCCCCGAGCGCATTCCCGACCTGTAGCCCCGGACGGGGAAGAGCCGGGACGACCCCCCGAAGAGCCCCAGTCCGGTGAACTGCTCCGGCCGTCCCTCGGCGTCGCCGATGTCGAAGTGGAACCGGTCCGCGCCCGGGCCCGACGCCGCTCCCGCCGACAGCCGGGTGGCGAGCACGTGGTTGGCGAATCCCAGGCGGCCCAGCGCCTTGAACGCGGACAGCTCACCGGTGAATTCACCGTACCCCCGGTCCTGGCCGGCCACGCCCCGCGCGTCGGCGTCGAGCCCGCGCTCCAGGCGCATGCGCCAGCTGACGAAGCCGCGCACACCATCCTCCCGGGAGTAGGAGAGCGCCTGCCGCTGCGTGTTCGCGAACGACAGCGTGGCGCGCAGGTCGGTGAAGTTGAGGTGGGGCCTGACCAGCGGCGGTCCGGCCGTGCCGTCCGGGTTGATCACCGTCCGGTAGTCCGAGACGAGGCCCGCCCGGAGAGTCAGTGCCGTGACGTGCCGGTAGCGCTGCCGAACGAAGCTCGACGAGAGCGATAGGTTGCGCTCGCGCTCCACGAGGAAGAACTCGTGGATGTTCCCCCTCTGGTCCGGCACCCCGATCGTGCGGGAGGTGGCGTCATAGCTCTGCGCCGCGGACAACCCGAGCACCGGGTCTCCCAGGCCGGCGAAGTTGTAGGCGAAGCTCCCCGTGAAGCGGCTGCCGGCGAGCGTCCAGCGGGCGGCCAGCGCGTAGGCGTGACGCCCCACGAGGTCGCTGCCCCCGGTGAGGACGCCGATGAACGGCTCGAAGACCGTGCGGGTGCTCCCCTCCATGTCGGTGCCCGTCTCGGCGCCCTCATAGAGGGGTGACCAGTAGTAGGGACGAAGAGTGGAGAACGGGCGATAGCGGCGGGGGGTCAGGGCGGCTTCCCGGACGGCCTCGCGGTCCGCGGCTTCGGGGTCGTCGAACCGCGGACTCGCCGGTCGGGGCGGAAACCAGTCTCCGGGCTCGAAGGGGATCCGTTCGACGTGCCAGCCGTCCGCATGGTAGGAGAGGTAGTGGATCCATCGGCCCTGCGGGTCGACGGAGGGATGGGTCGCCCCGCCGAGGACGTTGGTGACCTGGCGGACTTCCGGTGTTCCCCCGGCACGGAGCGCGGCCGCGTACAGGTTGGGGATCCCGGTCCGGTCCGACGACCAGACCACGGTTGTTCCGTCGGGCGTCCAGAACGGGGCCGTGTCGACCGCGCGGTCGCTGGTGATCTCGGTGACTGTCCGGCCGGCTGCGTCCAGGACCAGGATGTCCATCATGGCGGGACGGACCCACCGCACCACCGCGATCCGGCTGCCGTCCGGCGACCAGCGCGGATAGGCCCAGTGAAGGCCCGGCTCGGCTTCGACCAGCAGGGTGACCTCACCCGACGAGAGCGTCACCAGCACGAGCGAGTTGCTGCCGCCCCCCTCCCGCACCGCCACTGCCCGGCTGCCATCCGGGGCCACGTCCGCGTAGCTGATCCGCATGCCGCGCGTCACCCGCTCCACGGATCCGCCGCGGCCGGCCCGGTACAGGTCGCTGGTCAGGCGGTAGCGGTCGGAGAACTCGAGCTGCGTGAAGAAGAGCCCCCCGCCGGGCCCCCACGAGAGCGATCCGCGGACGCCGTTCACGCGGGCCAGGCGGCGCGTCCCGCCCCCTTCCGACTCCACCACCCGGATCTGGGGCTGTGTCACTCCGTCGGAACGGAGGTACGCCAGCGTTCCCCCATCGGGCGACATGACGGGCTGTCCGGCCAGGCGGCCGGACCCGTCCACCGTCTCCCCCCGGGTGACCGGGACCGCATCGTCCAGCTCGTCCGCCAGGGCGCGGTATCGCTCTTCGGTCTCCTGCGCCCACACATCCCAGCTCTCTGCCACGCTTACACCGAACGCTCCCCTGGCGGCCGCGTCCATCCGGTAGGGCACCCACAACCCGGCCACCGTTCGCGCAAACGCCGCCAGCGCCTCCTCACCGTGCACCTCCGCCATGTGCTCCAGGTAGCGGGAGCCGTAGACGTACGGCCGGTTCCCCGCAGGCCACACCGGCGAGTCCCCCGTCACCTGCCCAAGCCCGCTCAGCGACCCCTCCAGCGCCGCGGCCCGCATCACCATCTCCTGCCAGGTCCCCTTGACCCGGCCCGCTCCGGTCAGTTCCGACTCGTAGTAGGTGGCCAGGCCTTCCAGCATCCATGTGGGCGTGGCCGCCGACGGGAAGACGGGCCAGAGCGCTGGGGGGCGGCCGAACACGCCCCGGATCACCTTGCCGATGACGCCGGTCATGTCGAGGTGGAAGGTGTGCACGAGTTCGTGGGTGATCACCAGCTCCAGCCAGTCGTCGAAGTAGGAGAGGCTTCCTCCGTCCATGGGCGGCCGCGCGAAGATGGTGATCTGGTTGTAGGGGCGCGGGGTGGCGAAACCGTTGGAGAAGTCCGCGTGGTCCGTGACCAGGAGCTGCACGCGGCCGCGCGGGGCGTCGACGAAACGCTCCTCGAGGAGGCCGAAGGCGCGCTCGGCGGCGGCGGCGGCGTGCTGCGCGAGCGCTGCCATCCGCTCCGGGTAGGTGACGACGAAGTGCTCGGTGTCGATCTGCCGCCACGCCTCGTTGGGCGGGACGGGCTGGGTGTGGGCGGCACCCGGCAACGACAACAGAACCAGCACGGTGAGCGGTCCGGCAGGGACCGTCCAGCGGGTCAGCGGACGCGGTCCGGGGCTCATTTCCGGGTCGCTACTCCTGTTTGAGAATCGGGACCGTCATGGAGCTCAACTCTGCGGACGACGGAAGCGTTCCCCAGTCTTGATGAAGGCACGCCGCCACACCGTCTTCAGGGTCCTGCGGTCCGGGGACATAGTCGGTGCCGGCCCCCCTGATCGCCAATAAGGATATGGGGGGGGCCGATCCCGTGCGAAGTTGTGCGACCAGGCAGAAGCGGTCGGGATTGGCCCGAATCACGGGATTGACGTACATCGCCCCGGTTCGATCCCAGTTGCCGAGGACAACGTGGCCGACTCCGAGCGAATCGGCCTGAGTCAGCAGGCTGCGTCCGTCGGCAAGGAAGGGATACGCCATCGCCGCGTGTCCGCTGAAGGCGTGGAAGAGTCGTGGCTTGCGGACGAACACCAGCGAACCCCGGGGAAGTCGTTCATCCGACCAGATCGCCATGGCCTGAAGTTCGCCCACATTCGCCGAGTAACAGCCGAGCGGGCCGGAAGACATCACCATGAGTCTGCACTGCCCTGCCTGGCCGGACCGCTCCAGCCAGGACGATGCCGCGGGCAGGAGGATGGCCACCCCGGCGGCGGCCGCAAACACTCTCGGCCGCCACCGGGCAAACCCGGCCGTCAGGTTGGCCAGACCCTCGCCGGCATACAGCAGCAGCAGGGGGAGAATGGGCAGAAAAAACCGATCACTCGACCACACGCTCGGCCACAGCAGGATGAGTCCGGTGTACAGGAGGAAGAAGAACTCCGGAATGCCGGGTCGCTTGCGAACCCGCAGGACCCAACCCCAGACGGAGATGCCCGCCAACACGAGTCCGAGGACGATGCCCGCCGTGCCCCCGACGCCGGCGATGCTGGTCGGCACGATTTCGCTGGAGTACCGCCACAGGTTATCCATCACCCGCCCCGCCAGATCCGTCCAGGCGGCCTCTCCCTGCTCCGGCGCATACGGGTTGACCATCCTGAACGCGGACGCGTACGTATCGCCGGCCCGCAGGTGCCACGGTACGGCCGCGACTGCGAACAGGCCCCCGAAAACGCCCAGGGCCGCCCATCGCCGTGCCAGCGCCAGACCGATTGCCACCGCGACCACCAGGGGCAGACCCGCGGATCGCGTGAAATAGGCCGCGATGGCCAGGACGAGCCCGGCCGCCAACTCGATTCGTGGATACCATGAGGACTTCTCGTCACGAACCGGCCGGTCCCCTTGCGGGCGCGGTCCCGGCGTGAGCAGCCAGAGCGATGCGAAGACGAGCGCCATGAAGAGCGGCTCCGCGAGGATCCACTGGGCGGATATGAGCACGGCGGGGGCCACGCCGAAGAGAAGAGCCACCAGCGCCGCTCGCCGGGGACCGTAGAGTCTGCGAACCCACAGGAAGCAGAAGGCCGTCGCAAGGGCCGTCAGGACGAGTGAGAACGCCTTGAAGGCACTCCACGTCGTGGCCCCCAGCAGTATCAGGATGGCGAGCGCCGCCGGATACAGGGGCGGATACTGCGTATGAGGCGGTGAACCCGGACTCCACGACTCGGAATAGGTGCCATCGTCAGCGAGTGAATTCGCCAGAGACACATAAGCGGCGTTGTCCCCTCCCGGGTGTATGGCAGGATTGGCGGACGTGAATCCCAGGACCACATGGACGGCCACCACCGCGACCAGGGCGACCCAGGGGGTATCCCAGGCGATCCTGGTCCTGGCAGGCCGTGGCACAGGTCGCCGCCCGCTAGCCACGGGGCGCCGCCGTGGCAATCAGGTCTCGAATCCGACCGCTGACACCCTCCAGGGCTGCTGCAGCCTCTTCCGCCCCGACCTGCATGGCGTGCATCACAAGCGCTGTCTTCACATGGCCCCCGGCGCGCTCCAAAAGGTCCCGTGCGCCGGCCCGGTTCAGGCCCCGCGTCACCATCAGGATGCGTTCGCCCCGGTCCTGCAGTTTCCGACAGCTGACCTGGAGATCGACCATGAGGTTTTCGTAGACCTTCCCGAGGCGCACCATCGCCGATGTCGTGATCGTGTTCAGCACCATCTTTGTCGCCGTACCCGCCTTCATTCGGGTCGAGCCGGTGATGACCTCCGGGCCGGTGAGGGGCGCGATCACCACGTCGTGCCTGGCGCGCAACGCTTCGGGCGGCGGCGTGCACAGCACGAAGCCCGTCCTGGCGCCCAGTTCCCTGGCGCGCGCCAGGGCCCCGTGAACGAAGGGCGTGGTCCCGGATGTGGCAATCCCTATCACAAGATCGGCCCCGCCGACCCCTCTCTCGTCCATGGCGGCCGCGCCATCCCGGGGATCGTCTTCGGCTCCTTCCCGAGAGCGCACCAGGGCCGGCAAGCCACCGGCGATCACGCCCTGCACCATATCGGGATCGGTGCCGAAGGTCGGGGGCATCTCGGCGGCGTCGAGCACACCGAGGCGCCCCGAGGTACCGGCGCCAACATAGAGGAGACGCCCGCCGCGGCGGAACGCGGCGACCGCCAGTTCCACCGCCCGTGCGATCGGCTCCGCTTCCCGCGTCACGGCGTCGGCTACGGTGCGATCCTCGTCGTTGATGATGCGGACGATCTCGAGCGCCGGCAGCCGATCGACATCGATGCTGCGGGCATTCCGCTGCTCGGTGAGCCGGTCATCCAGCATGCGCGGTCAACCGGTCGCAAGGCTGCTTGATCCTGGGGAGTCGCATCACGGTCTTCGCGCGACCGCAAGGAGGTTCTTCCCCAGCGGGGGACGAATCAACCGACCGGTCACCGTCGTGACGGGCACAACGAGCCGGTCGTAGAGCAGGACTCTTCCCCTGGTCAACTCCTGCCCGAGCATTCGGCATGACACGAACCAGGCGACCATTCCAACCAGGTCCCGGTAGTGGAGCAACAGGGTCTCGAAGCCGGCGTCCGCCAGCTTCTTCGCGAGCTCGACTCTCCGGTATCGCCGGTAGTGGCCAAGCCTACGGTCGAAGCGACTATAGAGGGCAGGGAGGGCGGGCACCCATAGACAAAGGTGTCCACCCGGACGCAGCACCGAGTGCATCAGCGCGAGTTCCTTCGCATCGTCCTCGACGTGCTCGAGCACATTGACGGAGACCAACGAGTCCGCGCCCTCGATCCTCTCGCGGCCGATCGCCCCGAGGAGACCCTTGTGCGCGAAGACGTTGGCTCGATCCCCGAGGCGCTCCGAGAGCCGGGCGAACATGCGGGCGTCCGGTTCGATCACGTCGAGCCTCAGTGGCCGCCGGTCGAGCAGGAGGACCGAGATGTTGCCGATTCCGGCGCCGACCTCCACCACGTTCCCGCCCAGGTAGGGGGCAAAGGCCCGCACGATCTCCCGGCTGTACCGGCCGGCCGCCGACATGGCATCCAGGTCGTGTCCCGGGTATCCGGTTCCGGGCACTGCCGCGGCGCGGTCGGCGAGAGGGTAGCCAGGGACTTGGGTAGCGTCGCTCATAGAGGGTATTATTGCTGGTGGGCAGGCCTCTGGCCACCCCGCCGCGCGCCTGGCGCCGGGAAGAGCCCGGTTGACCTGATCCATGCCGCGGCGCAGGTATCGCCGGCCGACCGGCCTGCCGCAGTGCGCCCGGATCCACATCCATCCGTTCCATGGAGTTGCAGATGCCGTTCCACCGACGAGTCGCCTGGCTCCCGCTCTTCCTCCTGGCCGTTGCCGGCTGCCAGCCAGATGCCGCCCGCGGTGCCGCGGAAAGTGCATTCCTGGAGGCGGGCGGCGCCTTCCCGTCGGAGTGGACCTTCGCGGCGGACCCCAGCCCCGTCACGGCCACCGAAGGCATGGTGGCGACCACCGACGAGTACGCCACACGCGTCGGCATCGACATCCTGGCCGCCGGGGGCAACGCGGTGGACGCGGCGGTCGCGACCGGCCTGGCCCTCGCGGTGGTGAACCCCGAGGCCGGCAACCTGGGCGGTGGCGGCTTCATGATGATCCGGCTCGCGGACGGCACCGTCTACGCGCAGGACCACCGGGAGAAGGCGCCGCTGGCGGCCACCCGCGACATGTACCTCGACGAGGACGGCAACGTCACCGACCGGTCGGTGGTGGGGCACCTCGCGGCGGGGGTGCCCGGGTCGGTGCACGGGCTGTGGGAGGCGCACCGGCGCTTCGGGAGCCTCCCGTGGGCGGAGGTGGTGCAGCCCGCGATCGATCTGGCGCAGGGCTTCGAGGTCACGGTCCGGCTCGTCTCCACGCTGGAGGCGGCACAGAACGGCATTCGCGGCTTCGAGGCGAGCGCCGCGGTCTTCCTGCCCGGCGACGCGGTCCCCGCGGTCGGCGACACCTTCTCCCAGCCCGATCTTGCCCAGGTCCTCACCCGGCTGCGCGACCAGGGTCCGGACGACTTCTACCGCGGCGAGACCGCCGCCCTCATCGCGGCGGAGATGGAGCGCGGCGGGGGCATCATCACCCTGGAGGACCTCGACCGCTACACCTCGGTGTGGCGCGAACCCGCGTCCTTCGACTACCGCGGCTACACGGTGCACTCGATGCCGCCCCCGTCGTCGGGCGGCCTCACCATGGCCGCGATCGCCAACATCGTGGAGCGGTGGGACCTCGGCGCGATGGGATGGAACACGCCCGGGACGATCCACGTCATGGCCGAGTCCTTCCGGCGCGCCTACGCCGACCGCAACGAGTACCTCGCCGATCCCGACTTCGTCGAGCTTCCCGTCGAGCAGTTCCTCTCGGACGACTACGCCGACAGCCGCGCGGCGACGATCTCGCTGGAGCGCGCCACGCCCTCGGCCGAGGTTGCCCCCGGGATCGACGCCTTCCTGGACGAGAGCCACACCACGCACTACTCGGTGGTGGACGCCGGGGGCAACGCGGTGGCGGTCACGACCAGCGTCAACTCGTGGTACGGCGGCAAGGTGGTGGTCGACGGAGCCGGGTTCTTCCTCAACAACACGATGGACGACTTCGCGGCCAAGCCGGGGACGCCGAACCAGTTCGGCCTCGTACAGGGCGAGCGCAACGCAGTCGGTCCGGAGAAGCGCATGCTCTCGGCGATGAGCCCCACGATCGTGGAGGACCCGGACGGCAACCTCTTCCTCATCACCGGCACGCCGGGCGGCGCCACCATCATAACCACGGTGCTGCAGTCCATCTTTAACGTGATCGACCACGGCATGAACGTCGTCCAGGCGGTCCACGCTCCGCGCGTCCATCACCAGCACCTGCCCGACCTGGTCTTCTACGAGTACCGGGGCCTGCCGGCGGCGACCGTGCAGGCGCTGGAGGCGCTCGGCCACACCGTGCGGCAGCGCGACCCGGGTCCCCCCGACGCCTACTTCGCCGGCGGCATGTCAGGCGATGTCCAGCTGATCATGGTGATGCCCGACGGCTCCTACGAGGGCTGGTCGGATCCCAGGCGGGGCGGGTTGGCGCTCGGGCGTTAGACGCGGATGGACGAAACCCTCCCGGCGGAATCGCAATGTGCCAGCGAGGTACGCTGTTGAGGAGCGTCAGACGGGCGTTCCGCCGCAATCAGGGAAGCCAGCGAAGCGTCGCGCTGACGGAGTGCATGCGAAGGTCTGCGATGGTTGGGTTGATGGTGATCCGCAGGAGTCGGCGGATGCCGTCCTCATTGTAGCGGACCACCTCGATGTCGCCGGTGGCCGTGCCGATGCTTCCGGCGTCGGTGTAGCGGTACCCGAAGTCCAGCAGCGCACCGCCGCCCAGGGGGACGGTCATGCCAGCCGTGAGCATCCACGCGAAACCGTGACCCGTGGTCGGCGGAAGAGACGTGTAGGGCACCTCGCCGCCGGGTCCGCTGCGGAGGTTGCCGGAGGGATCGTCGGGGTTGGGAAACCGTTGGATGTAGTGGGTGAGGTGGTAACGGTTCGCGCCCAGTCCCGCGCCCACCCACGGGTGCAGCCCACCGAGCGCGCCGAACCCGTAGAACCCCGACAGCAGCAGCCGGCGGGCCTTCATGCGTGCCTCGGTCGGCTGCACCGGTCCGGCGGGCGCGTAGTTCGATTGGCCCTCGTAAGCGAATTGGCCCGTGACCCGGAGCTCCGCCTGGGCGCGAAACGCCCCGAACCGGTAGCCCGCCGCAAAGCCGTACTCCAGCCCGGCCCCGAGCGTACCGGTGTCGAAGTGGTCGTCACCGTAGAGAGCCGCTTCGCCCGCGTCTTCGGCGTCGACGAAGCGGACATCGGCCGGAAGGACGGCGGCGACGCCGACGGCGACGGAGATCCGGCCGGGACCGGTGGGTGCCTGGGCTGCGATGGCGGATGGCGCAGCGGAGAGGCAGCCCAGCCCGAGGAGAAGACGGGGCAGAGCGGCGGTGCCAGGCCCGGAGTGACTCGGCCACTCCGGTATGGTGGCCGGGCAACCGGAATCCGTGGAGGAACGTGACGAAGAGTCGGAAAAACGAGCGTTCTTGGTGCGGTAGGTGGATAGCATATGATCAAAACATTATATCAGATACATTCTTGGTGATAATCTGGATATCAGGGGTAGACGTGACCAGCCGGCCACCTTTGGTCCTGGTGACCGGTGTCCAGGCTCGCTCATCAAAGGGACCGATGACCAGCTCTCGCATCGACATCGCCGTGCCCGCCGCGCCTGGGCCGCCGCATGCCGGAGCTGATCCATGAGCGTGCGTGCCTGGGCGCTGGTGGGCCTGCTGGCGGTCGTCGGCACCGCGCAGGCCCAAGTCGGCACGGCCGTTTCCGGTCCGGCGGGAACCTACATCGGCGCATTCGCAGGACTGGGCGCCGTGGACCTTCGCATGACCGACATCGACGGCTTTACGGGGTCGAACGGCGTCCCCGGCGAGACGTTCGAGTACGGCGGCACCGGACTGGCAGCCGGCGTGGTGGCGGGGCGGTACTTCCATTTGGGGCGCGTGCAGCTCCTGTTGGAAGCGGACGGAGCGTTTGGAGGCCTGCCGGCGGCCACGCGGCAAATGGATCCGGTCGGACTGGACGAAACGGCAACTGCGGAGCTGCATTGGGTTGGGACGGCGCGTCTGGGCGTGCGGAGGTCCCTCGCCGGCGTCGTTGTGTTCGTCGCCGGCGGCGTGTCCGTTGCCGGAGTCTCCAACTCGTTCACCGATCTCGATCCGGGAACGGACGGACGCCTGCGGTTGGACTCCGACGACTCCTTCGACGAGCGGCCGACGCGGGCCGGGTGGGTCGCCGGGGCCGGCATCGAAAAGCCGATGGCCGGTGCCTGGACCCTGCGATTCGAAGGCCTCTACACGGATTTCGGCGAGTCCTTCCACCAGGCGGAGAACCGGCTTGGCGTCAACGCCGGCGTCTGCGGACCGGGTGGACTCCCCAGCCCTTGCCGCTACGCCTTCGACCAGCGGTTCTCTATCCTCCGTCTGGTCCTCCTTCGCCGTCTTGGCCGATGAGCGCCTCGGGTACCGAGACGCCGGACGAATCGCGATGCTGAGGTTCGCCGAGGAGATTCTGGTTCTTGTGCTGGACGAAGGGCGCGGGGAACTGGCCGCCAACCTGCCCGCGCGCTCACTCGACCTGGCGCTCGCAGGAGCCGTGCTGATGGACCTCGCGCTCGAGGACCGTATCGACACGGATCTCGATCGACTGATGCTCGTGGACTCCACGCCTCTCGGCAACGACATCCTCGATCCGGCGCTGGCCGATATCGCGGAAGAGGGTGAATCGCATAGTACCGCCTATTGGCTCGGGCGGATCGCCGGCCGGGGGGACCAGATCCGCCACGCCGCGCTCGCCCGCCTGATCGAGCGCGGCATCCTGAGATCCGAGGCGCACGGGCTCCTGTCGCTGGTCCCGTCGGTGTCGCGTTCGCGGCGCTATCCCGCCGTTGACGGGCGGTCGGTCGAGGAAACCAGGCTGCGGATCATGCGAATCCTGTTCAGCGACGATGTTCCCGACCCCCGCGACATCGCGGTCATCGCCCTCGCCAACGCCTGCGGCGTGTTCCGCACCATTCTGTCGGCGGAGGAGCGGGAGCAGGTCCGGGACCGCATCGATCTGCTGAAGAATCTGGACCTGATCGGCCGGACGATGAGCCTCGCGATCGAAGGAATCGAGGCCTCCGATGAACCGGCTCCGGAGCCCCGGCCGCCGAAGGAGATCCCGATAGTGCCGGGCCTTCCGCTGCTGGGCAACGGCCTGGCCATGCGGAAGGGACTCGTGACTTTCCTTGCCCGCCAATACCGCGAACGGGGCCCGATCTTCAGGATACGCGCGCCGGGGCGCCGGTTCGTGTGCATCGTCGGGCCGGAAGCGGCCAATTTCCTCACCTCGCACGGCAAGACCGTGTTCCGGTCGCTTGAGCCGATGGCGGAATTCCACAACCAGATGGACTCGTCGCGTTCGATCCTGACCATGGACGGGATCGATCACGTCACGACGCGGAAGGCCCAGGCCAGGGGATACGCCGTGCGGGTCATGAGGGACCGCTCGCAGGAGGTCGTCGACATCACCCGTGACGAGATCGGCAAGTGGCCGGTGGGGAACCCGTTCGAGGTGTTGCCCGCGTTCCAGAACGTGATCGCCGAGCAGATGGGCCACATGATGGCGGGCTATTCGCCGGAGGGGTACACGCGCGATCTGTCCACCCTCCTCGGCGGGCTGCTCCTGAGCGCCGCAACGGTTCCGCACGTCATGAAGCTCGCGCGATTCCGCCGCGCTCGCGAACGGGGCCGCGAGCTGGCCCGCGCGGTCCTCGCACACAAGCGCAAAGCGGGTCCGCGCACAACGACGCCGGACTTCATCGACCTGATGCTCGAGCTGCGCGAAGCCGATCCCCAGCTTCTTCCCGAGACCAACCTGCCCCTGACGGTGCTCGCGCCCTACATGGTCGGACTGGACACCACGGCAAGCACGTGTTCGTTCATGATCTACAACGTGCTGAAGCGCCCGCAGCTCCTGGAGCGCATGACCGCCGAAGCGGACGCCCTGTTCGATCGGGGCCGCGTGACCGCCGGGGGCCTGCAACGGCTCGATGTCTCGCGCCGCGTGGCAATGGAGACCCTGCGGATTCATCCGGTCTCGCCCGCCGTGCTGCGAACGACCGCCAACTCCTTCGAGTTCGCGGGTCACCGGGTTCGGGCGGGCACCCAGGTCATGATCGGCACGGCGGTCGGGCACACGCTGGAGGAGTATTTCCCCAACCCGGAGCGCTTCGATATCGACCGCTACACGCCGGCTCGCGGCGAACACCGGCAGCGCGGCGCCTACGCCCCCTTCGGGGCCGGCAACCACCGGTGCCTCGGCAGCGGTCTTGTTCCGGTTCAGCTCGCTCTCACCATGATCACGATACTCAGGGAGCTCGAACTGGAGCCGCTCGCGCCCGACCACGCGCTGCGCGTGCGGTCGTTCCCGACCATGCAGCCGGTGGACTTCAGGATCCGCGTCCTGCGGCGGCGGGCCCACACCGGCGCCCATACGGCATAGCAGACCGTGGATCCCCGCCGCGTGGCACCGGGGGCGGCCAGTCGCCAGGCCGGCCGGGCGCTGCGGTGGGCGCGCGGCCACAGGTGAGCCTTCCCCGATACCACGCCCTCGACCGGCTGCGTGCATCGATGATGATGCTCGGGCTGGTACGTCACGCCGCGGTAAGCTACGTGCCCACCGTCTTTTTCGAATGGCCGTACCGGGACGCCCAGGCCAACATGCTCGCCTACTGGGTGGTCGTCTTCATCCGCGTGTTCCACCTGCCCGTCTTCTTCGCGATTTCAGGGTTCTTTGCCGCGTACCTGGTCGAGACGCGCGGCACCGGGGGATTCCTGCGGCATCGATGGAGCCGGATCGGGGTGCCGTTCCTGGTGGCATGGCCCCTTCTTGCAGTCACGATGTTCTTCATCGTGCCGTTCGCCGCCCGTTTCAGCGCCACCCCGCCGAACGCCGCCTACAGCCTGGCCGAGTTGACCTCGCCGAGGGCCCTGGACCATCTGTTCATGCATCTGTGGTTCCTCTACCACCTGATGATCCTGTGCGTCGTCGCGACCGCACTGCGGCCGCTTGCCGCTCGGATTCCGGCAACCGTGCGTGCGCGGGCGATGGACCTCTTCGAGGGCCGGGTGCACCGCGGAGGCATCGTGGTGCTGATTCTGGCCGCGGGCCTCCTTCTGTACCGGATGGAGTCGTGGGCGATCGACTACTACGCCGGTCCGTTCCCGCCTCCGCGCCAGCTGGCCCTGTACGGCCTGTTCTTCGGATTCGGGTGGATGCTGTTTCGCAGACGCGAGTCGCTGGAGGGCTTCAAGCGCCCCGCATGGGCACTGCTCGCCGGCGGCATCCTGTGCTTCCTCGCGTACCGGCACTTCTTCGAGATCGGCTGTCCCCCCAGGCCGGACAGGGCGTGCCCGGAGGCTGGCGAGGGGCACCTGCCGGCGGTCGTCTTCCTGGCGCTCTCCATGTGGTTCATGGCCTATGGGCTCATCGGAATGTTCCTGCGCTACATGGACAGGCCGAGCCCGCGCTGGCGGTACATGGCGGACGCCTCCTACTGGATCTACATCGTCCACGTGCCGTTCGTCATGCTGCTGCCCATTCTGCTGGCGGGCGTGCCGCTCCCCGGGATCGTCAAGTTCATGCTCGTCTCGATCATGGCAACCGGCCTGATCCTCGTGACCTACCACTACTTCGTGCGTCCGACGTTCATCGGGAAACAGCTGAACGGGCGCCGTTTTCCGAGGGGGGCGACTTGAGCGCGGCGGGCGGCGGGCACCGGGATGCCGCGAGTCACGGGGACGGCGCGGGTCTCAAGGGCGGCCCGATCGCCTGGGTGGCCCGCAACGGCGTCGCGGCCAACCTCCTGATGGTCGGGATCCTCGCGGCCGGACTGCTCTCGCTCGGACGCCTCGACCAGGAGGTGCTCCCGGAACACTCGCTGGACCGGATTCAGGTCACCGTACCGTACCCGGGCGCGTCGCCGGCGGAAGTGGACGAATCGATCGTCAGCGGGATCGAGGAGCGGATTCGGTCGATCGCGGGCGTCAGGAGCGTTCAATCGGTGGCCTCGGAGGGACTCGGGTCCGTTGTCGCCGAGCTGGGGCGAAGCGCTGACGCGGGCAGGTCGCTGGAGGAAATCAAGGCGGCCGTCAACGGTATCCGGGCGTTCCCGGCGGGCGCCGAGCGGCCGGCGGTGACCGAAATGACGTCGCGGCGCAGCGTCATGCGGATCGCCCTCTACGGAGACGTCACGGAGCGGACGCTCAAGGAGCTGGCCCACCGCGTCGAGGACGAACTCTCGTCGCTCCCGGCGGTCTCGCACGTGCGGACGAGCAGCGTGCGCGACTACGAGGTCTCGATCGAGGTGCCGGCGGGCCGTCTCGACGCGCTGGGCCTCACGCTGTCCGACGTGGCCGCCGCGGTCCGGGGCGGTACGGTGGAGCTGTCGGCGGGGAGCATCGACACGCCGGCCGAGCGGGTGAGGATCCGGACCGCCGGCCGCAGCTACAACCAGCACGACTTCGAGAACATCATCGTGTTGGCCAGGAACGACGGCACAACCGTTCGGCTGCGGGACATCGCCGAAGTGCGCGACGGCTTCGCCGAACGCGGACTGGTCAGCCGCTACAATGGACAGCCCGCCGCCTTTATCGAGGTGTACAGGACCGCGGACGAGCGCGTTCTGGACATCTCCGAAGCCGTCGAGCGGCAACTGCGGGAGAGTGTAGCCCCCGGGTTGCCGCCGGGGGTGCAGGTGGATGTCTGGAGCAACGACGCGGACCCCCTCGGGGCCCGCCTGGGACTCTTGCTCAAGAACGGTTTTCTGGGTCTCCTGCTGGTTGTGGGCGTGCTCACCCTGTTCCTGGAGGTCAGGCTCGCGTTCTGGGTCGCCACGGGCATCGCGGTCTCGTTCGCAGGGACGCTGGCGGTCATGGCGGTGCTCGAAGTCTCGATCAACCTGACCTCCCTCTTCGCGTTCATCCTGGCCGTCGGGATCGTAGTGGACGATGCGGTCGTGGTGAGCGAGAACATCGCGGCGGAGCGCGACCGGGGACACGGCGGGCTGGCGGCGGCGATCCGGGGCACCCGGCGCGTGAAGGCACCGGTGACATTCGGCGTTCTGACCACCGTGGCAGCGTTCCTACCCCTCTTCTTCGTTCCCAGCTCGGTCGGAGCGATGGCCGAGGCGATCCCCGTGGTCGTGATTTCGGTGCTGCTGCTCTCGCTGGTGGAATCGCTGCTGGTGCTGCCGAACCACCTCTCCAGGCTGTCCCGCCGCATTTCCCCAGGTGCGGGCGAGCGCTCCGGCGGCGGTTCCTCTGGTCCGGGTGCGCGTCTTGTCGCGGGCCTCCACAAGCCCGTGCGGGCCGGGGTGAACCGAGGGCTGGAGCGGTTCGTGAACGGTCCGCTGGATCGCCTTCTGCACATTGCGACGGCCCGGCCCGGGATCGTCATCTCCGCGGGAGCGGGCATCCTCATCGTCACCATCGCCCTGATTCCGGCCGGAATCGTCGGAGTGGCGTTCACGCCCACGGTCGAGGGCAATCTGGTGACCGCAAGCCTGGAGATGCCCGAAGGCACGCCGCAGGCCCGCACCGCGAGCGTGGCGCAGGAGCTGGAGGACGCCGGGCGCCGGGCAGCCGGCCGGCTGTCGGCCGGACTCTCAGAGCGGGCGGAGCCGCTGTTGACCGGAGTCGCAATCACCGTGGGAGGCACACCGACAACGCTCGGGTCCGCCATCGTCGCGTCGGATGGAGTTCCCGAGTCGGGACCCCGCGCCCACATCGCGACGGTGCAGTTCAGGCTCCTCGATGCCCAGCGCCGGACGATCACCGCATCGGCCTTTCAGCAGGCCTGGCGCGAGGAGGCCGGGGAGATCGCGGGCTACCGCAGCCTGTCCTTCAACGCCAATCTCGTCGACCTGGGCCGGCCTGTGCTCGTGGAACTCGCGCATCCGGATCCGGTTCGGCTGACCGCCGCCGCCGACACCGTTGCAGGACTCCTGCGCGAATGGCCGGGAATCTTCGATGTCAGGTCCGACCAGGACCAGGGCGTCCGGGAGATTCAGATCGAGCTCAAGCCCGGGGCCCGGACGCTGGGCCTCACACTCGACGATCTGGCGCGTCAGGTCCGCGCCGCGTTCTTCGGCGAGGAGGTGGTGCGGCTGCAGCGGGGCCGGGAGGAGGTCCGCGTCTATGCACGTCTTCCCCAGCACGAACGCGACGCAATCGCAGATCTGGAGACCTACCGGGTTCACACGCCGGCGGGAGGCACGGTTCATCTCGGCCGGGTCGCGACGGCGCGTTTCGGGCCTTCGCTCAACGTGATCCGGCGCAAGGACGGCAGCCGCACCGCGACCGTAACGGCCGACGCCCAGGCACCCGCGACGCAGGCCGCGACACAGCGGCTCGAAGCCGTCCTGCGCGAGATGTCGGCCCGGGAGCCCGGCCTCGATCACTCGTTCGGAGGCGAGCGCCGCGAGGTTGCCGAGTCGATGGGGGCGCTGGGCAGGGGATTCGCTCTCGCCCTGTTCGCGATCTACGCGCTGCTTGCGATCCCGTTCCGTTC
Source organism: Longimicrobiales bacterium (assembly GCA_965116645.1). GTDB lineage: Bacteria > Gemmatimonadota > Gemmatimonadetes > Longimicrobiales > Gaopeijiaceae > Bin94. Next base: position 2,393,388 of record OZ220702.1, read on the forward strand.
GTATCTCCGGCCCCTGATCGTCATGGCCGCGATCCCGTTCGGCCTGGTGGGCGCGGTGCTGGGACATCTGCTGCTGGGACTCGAGATCGCCGCCACCTCCATCTTCGGCTTCGTGAACCTCAGCGGCGTGGTCGTGAACGACTCCATCGTGATGATCGACTTCATTGCCGAGCGCCGGCGCGCGGGCATGCCCATCCGGGAGGCGATCATCGGCGGCGCCAAGGCGCGCTTCCGCCCGGTCTTCCTGACCTCGCTGACCACCTTTCTGGGCGTCGCACCCCTCATTCTGGAGCAGGACCTGCAGGCGCGCTTCCTGATCCCCATGGCGGCCTCGCTGGGCTTCGGGATCATCGCCGCGACCGGAGTGCTGATGGCGATCGTACCGGCGCTCGCGACGCTGCAGATGGGGCGCGGGGAGCTGGCCGGCCGCGCCGTCGCGCCCCGGAGTCGCTGACCCCTCCGGCCGCACCTCATCTGCGCCCCGGTAAAGTGTCCACCCGGGGGAGCGTGTCCCACCCGGGGAGCGTGTCCCATCCGGGCAGCGTATCCCACGGGAACACCTCCGGCCCCACGATCGGACCCACGCGGACGCCGGCCCTCAACTCGACCAGGACGACCGCCCCCTCCGGGATCCGGCCCGGCACCTCGCGATCCCGCGACCGGTTGCGCTGGAACCGGCGCGCGATGTCCGCCCGGGAGTCGACGACCACGGGCACGTTGATCACCGCCCCCTCCACCGGCCATTCGGCGTTCAGCGCGGAAAGCGTCTCGAAGGCCATCTCCAGCACCGGCTCCTCGCCAACCCCCGGGGACCCCGCCGAGGTCAGAATCCGGCCCAGCAGCTTGACGCCGCGCGGGATCAGCACGTCTCCCGAGGGACCCGTCACATCCTCCGCCACGGTCGCGACGACCGGGTCGCCCGGACGGTACAGGTCCGTGGAGATCTCGTAGTCGACCGTAACGCGGATTCGGGTGCCGGCCGGGATGCGCCGGATCGTCAACTCCTCCAGGTCGGCCGTAGCCGGTCCGCCCGGTTCCGGGACCGCCCCGTCCGCATTCACGCCGGCGCCCGGGACTACCGCCGCCCCCTCGGCCGGATTCCCGGCAGCACCAGGGAGCGGGGCTGCCGCCGCTGGATCGTCCCGGTTCCCGGCGGCCGGGCTCTCCGACGGTGACTGGGCATCCGCACCCGTCTCGGCGTCCCCGGCACCCGGCTCCGAACCTTCACCACCGCACCCAGCCGCCAGCACGGTCCACGCCAGGGCCATGAACAGCCGGCTGGCGAGTCTCACGCGGGGGAACCCCCGATCCCTTTCGCGGAGCATCGCCGCCCCAATGCCGCGGGGACCGATTCCACGGACTGTTCGGCCGAATCGGTCCCTTGTCATGGCTGTCCCCATATTGACACCTTCCGGCGGTTGCCCGGCCGCGGCAGCGCGGCTTTCCGCATTAATTATAGATAGTGTCCGGCACCCGGCGCCCGACGACGCCCTCAATCCCCCCTGCCAATGCGCGAACTCAAGACCGTCCTTCCCTACTTCCGGCCCTACCGCGCCCCGATGGCCCTGGGAATGTTCCTGGTCGTCCTCGCCAACGCGTTCACGCTCGTCCAGCCGTACCTGATCAAGCTTCCGATCGACGCACTGACCGGCCCCGCCGGCTCGGATCCGGACGCGATTCGCAGCATCGTCATCACCTACGCGATCCTGATCGTCGCCGCGGCGATTGTCGGGGGAGCGACCCGCTACTGGATGCGCGAGATCCTCAACGGGCTCAGCCGCCGCATCGAGGTGGACCTGCGGAACGACTTCGTGCGGCATCTGCTCCGCCTCGGCGCGGGGTTCTACTCCACCAACCGCACCGGCGACCTGATGAGCCTGGCCACCAACGACACGCTCGCCGTGCGGCAGGCGGCGGGGCCGGCGGTGATGTACACGGCCAACACCGTCATCAGCTTCGTGATCGGCCTGGCGGTGATGATCCATATCAGTCCGTGGCTGACGCTGGCGGCGCTGGTGCCGCTGGTGGCTCTGCCGCCCGTGGTGGCCTGGTTCGGGAAGGTCATTCATGTGCGCTTCGAGCGGATCCAGGAGCAGTTCGCGGCGCTGTCGACGATGGTGCAGGAGAACCTCAGCGGGGTCCGGATCGTGCGTGCCTATGGCCAGGAGGATGCCCAGGCCGCCGAGTTCTCGGAGCTGAACCGGGTGTACCTGAAGCGCAACATGCACCTCGCGTACGCGTCCGGCGCCTTCCACCCGATCATGGGACTGCTGACGGGCGCCGGGATGGTGGTCGTGCTGTGGTACGGGGGCGGCCAGGTCATGGCCGGGCGGATCGGGGTGGGCGACTTCGTGGCCTTCTCCTTCTACCTGTCGCTGCTGGCGTGGCCGATGATCGCGCTCGGGTGGGTGGTGAACCTCTTCCAGCGCGGGGCGGCTTCGATGGCGCGCCTCAACCGCATCTTCGCGATCGAGCCGGAGATCGCCGCGCCGCCCGCGCCCCATCCACCGCCCGCGGGCGCGGCCGCCATCGAGTTCAGGGACGTTTCCTTCCGCTATCCAGGCACCGACCGGCTCGTCCTCGAGGGCGTCTCCTTCACGGCGGAACCCGGGCGCACCATCGCCATCGTCGGCCCCACGGCCTCCGGCAAGAGCACCCTCGTCTCGCTGATCGCCCGCATCTACGACCCCACCGCCGGCGACGTGCTGCTAGGCGGCGTCCCCCTCCCCGCCTACGACCCGGCGGACATCCGCGCGCGCATCGGCTTCGCCCCCCAGGACAGCTTCCTCTTCTCGGCACGGCTCGGCCGCAACATCGCGCTCGGGCTGCCGCCGGCCGCGCCCTACGACGACATCAAGGCGCGGGTGCGCGAAGCGGCCATCGCGGCCCACCTGCACGACACCGTACTGGGCTTCCCCGACGGCTACCGGACCCGCCTCGGCGAGCGCGGCATCAATCTCTCGGGCGGGCAGAAGCAGCGGGCCACCCTGGCGCGCGCGCTGGCGACCGACCCGCCGGTCCTGGTGCTCGACGATGTCCTCAGCGCCGTCGACACGGCCACCGAATCGAGCATCCTGCGGGGCCTGCGCCGGGAGCTGAAGGGCCGCACGGCCTTCATCATCTCCCACCGGGTGACCGCCGTGAAGGACGCCGACCTGATCCTGGTTCTCGACGAGGGGCGGATCGTGGAGCGCGGCCGGCATGCCGAGCTGGTGGCGCTGGGCGGGACCTATGCGACGCTGCTGAGAAGGCAGCTGCTGGAGCAGGAGGTGGGGGCGGCTTGAACGAAGTGTAAAGTCATGTGTAAAGCCGAGTCACATGTAAAGTCGACTTTACACTTTGACAACTTCTGTTTACCGCCCCAGCACCCTTAGGCCCTGCAGCGCCGTGTTCTCGCGCGCGTAGTCCATCGCGGTCCTGCCCTCGTCGTCGAGGGCGGCGGCGTCGGCGCCCAGTTCGAGCAGCGCCCGGAAGGCGGCGGTGTTCCCCCTCCCCTGCGCCGCCACATGCAGCGCGGTGCGACCAAACTGGTCGCGGGACTCCAGGTCCGCGCCGCCGCGTACCAGCGCATGGGTCACGGCGGGGTCGCCGTTGAGGAGCGCCGCCATGTGCAGCGAGGTCGCCCCGCGCTGTTCGGGCAGCACCATGCCGGCCGCCCCGACCAGCTGGAATGGAATCGCCCCGGGTAGTACCCTGGCGTTGACTTCCGCCCCGGCCTCGATGAGCGCGGTCACGACTTCCGGGTCGCCGTAGCTGGCCGCCTCGTGCAAGGGCGTCATGTTGCCGTAGTCCCAGTGTGAATCAGGGTAAACCGCCCGGGCCTCCAGCTCCGCTCCCGCTTCCAGCAGTACCGCGATCACGGCGGGGTTGGCGTTGCTCCTGGCCGCCTCGTGCAGCGGGGTTCTTCCCGTCGACCCCCGGGCGTTCGGGTCGGCCCCGGCATCCAGCAGAAGGGCGGACAGCGCGGGGTTCTCGTTCCGTGCTGCCATGTGAATCGGCGTTTCTCCCTCGTAGCCGCGAGCACTCGGGTTCGCGCCGGCCTCCAGCAGGGCCGCGGAAACCTCCGGATCCGGGTTGTTCGCCACCGCCAGATGCAACGGAGTCCAATCCCACCCGTAGTGCACGCTGAACCCGCGTGCCCTCGCGTCCACCGCCGCACCGGCCCGGAGCAGCGCCCGGACCATTCCCGGGGTACCGTATTGGGCGGCATGGTGAAGGGGCATGTAGCCGTTGTCCTCGCGCGCGCGCACATCGGCGCCCGCCTCCAGCAGCAGCGAGATAACGGAAGTGTCGCGGGTCGCACGGATGGCAAGGTGCAGCGGGGAAGAGCGCGGCCGGGCGTTCACGCCCTGGAAAGACGCCAGACGGGCGTTCACATCCGCCCCGGCCGCTATGCAGTCAGCCACCACTTCGGCCGTAGCCAGCGCGAAGAACACAGAGTTGTTGAAGTGCTCACAGCTGACCGGATCGGCGGCGAGGCCGGATGCGTCGCGTGCGTTCGGATCCGCGCCGAGCTCCAGCAGCCGGGCCGCGGCCGCATGGTTCCCCTGGCTCACGGCCCAGTGCAACGGGGTCGCGTCGAGATGGGCGCGCGCGTTGAGGTCGGCTCCCGCCTGAACCAGCAGCGACACCGTTGCGCCGTTACCGCGCGATCCTGAAGCGGCGCTGTGAAGCGGTGTCGCGCCGCTCGGCCTCGCCGCATTCGCATCCGCCCCCGCCGCCAGCAGGACGCTCACCATGGCGGCATCGCCGGACGACGCAGCGGAATGCAGGGGTGTCGAGCCGGATTCGTTCCGAGCGTTTACGTCCGCCCCGGCTTCCACCAATAGCGACACAACGTCGACCGCCGCCGGACCGGAGAAGAGGGAATTCACCCGGTGCAGGGGCGTGCTCCAGCTCGGACCGGCCGGCAACTCCAACGGCGTGCCGGCCTCGATGCAAGTCCGAACGCTCTCGACGGTGGCCTGCTCGATGCGGAAACGGATGTCGCTCCAGTTGCAGACCGGACCCGCAGCCTGCCCGCGGCTGTCCTCTGCGTCCGCGTCGGCCCCCAGTTCCAGCAGCTTGTCGAAGATGGTAGAGTTGTCGCGCCACCATGCCCAGCGAAGCGGCGTCTCACCCCGCTCGTTGCGGGCGTTCACATCCGCGCCGGCCAGCACGAGCGCGGTCACGATGGTGGTGTCGGTCCCGACCGTCGCCAGGTGCAGGGGTGTGTCGCCTTCGCGGTTCCGGGCGTTCGGGTCCGCTCCGTGCGCAAGCAGGGAGTGCGCACACGCGGAATCGCCCCACGTTCGCATGAGCGCCAGGTGGAGCGGGGTCGCCCCGTTGCCATCCACCGCGTTCAGGTCTGCCCCGGCTTCCACCAACAGGGCAAGCGTGCCCCCGCAGTCTCCCGAGAGTGAGGCCAGGCGATGAACCGGGGACTGGCCGCCATGATCCCGGGCATTCGGGTCCGCCCCGGCGGCGAGCAGTGGACGGGCCAGCGTCGGGGCTTCCTCCCGGGGCCACGTGGACATCGCATCATGCAGCGGGGTCCAGCCGACATCGGTTCCGGCGTTGGGATCCGCTCCGTGCTCCAGCAGCCTGGAGACGATCGAGGAGACAGAGGCGGAGGGGGTTCCGACGGAACCGCGAGGGGGCCGGACCGCGTCCGGGGGTACCAAGGCGCCCGATTGGAGGGACCAATGCAGGGGCGTACGGCGGCGCTCGTCACTGGCGTTTACATCGGCACCCGCCTGCAGCAGCGCATCGATCAGCTCAATCGACTTGCTCCCATTCACGGCGGCGACCAGGGGCCCGTTGCCTACCTTGGTGCGCGCATTCACATCCGCCCCACCCTGCAGCAACGCCGCCATGACCTCGAGCGAACCGTGCCGCGCAGCCTGGTGCGCCGAGGTGTACCCCTGGTGGTTGGGCGCGTTCGGGTCCGCCCCGGCCTCGAGCAGCAGTGTCACGACGGCCAGATTCCCCAGCGCCGCCGCGATGTGAAGCGGCGTGTCGGCCAGGTTGTTGGGCGCGCCCTCGTCCGCGCCCGCTTCGAGCAGGAGCGCGGCAAGCGCCGGGTCCTCGTGCGATGCAGCGACATGGAGCACGGTGTTTCCGTAGTAGTCCCGGGCAGCCGGATCGGATCCCGACTCCAGGCACCGGGCGAAATCGTCGAATTCCGCAATCTCGTCGAAGACCGGCGTGTTCCAGAGTTCGCAGCTGGTCGGATCGGCCACCTCACCGCGATCGTTGCGCGCAAGCGGATCGGCACCAAGACGGAGAAGTTCCTCGACCGCAACCGCGTTGAGGCGGGGCTCGCGGGAGAGTCCGGCAAGCGGGTTGTCCCAGGCGCTGTGGAGCGGTGTGTTGTCCCGCTGGTCGCGTGCGTCGATGTCCGCACCGCCCTCGACGAGCGCCGTGATGACGCCTGGGTTGGTGGTGCGCCGGGCGGCCTCGTGCAGGGGCGTGTGCCCGCTCCAGTTCGCGGCGTTCACGTCCGCCCCGGCCACCAGCAGATACACGATGACGTCCGGGTCGAGCGCGGCACGTGCCGCGTGGTGCAGCGGCGTCGCGTGACGCTCGTCCACGGGGGAGATCGCGTCGGCGCCGGCCCGCAGGCAGGCCGTGACGGTGTCAGCGGGCGCCACAGCGAAGAAGTTGTATGAGCCCCAGTCCTCGCACGTGGGCGCGGGGGGAGGCTGGCCGGGTCGAGGGGGGGGCTGGGCGCTCGCAACGCCGGAATAGAGGGTCGCAAGAGCAGTGGCGACAACCGGGAAATTGATGATCAGGGCGGGTCCTCTCATCGTTCCTCCGAACGCAGGCATTTCCCCGGAGCAAAAGTAACGGCCAGGACGCAGCTTCCGATTCGCTCGCCTCTACACGAATCTACAGAATCAGGTAAACTTTACATAATGGCAGAAGGTTGCGGGATCGTTTCCACTTACCCTGATTGAAGTTACACGATTCGGAGGCGAGATTCCCGCCGATTGACTCCCGCTAATCGGCGGAGGTGACCCGCGGTCGCTCGTCGAGCGCCTTCTTGAGCCGCTCTTCGTCGGCCCTCTGGTAACACTGGAGCACCGTCTGTGCCGTCCTCCAGCCTCCCAGTTCGCAGAGCACCTTCAGCGGCTGATCCATCAGGTCGCTCGCGAACTTCCGCCTCAGCGAATGCCAGCCCCTGCCACGCTTGTGCTCCAGCCCGGCGAGCCTCTCGGCCCTTCCCCACCAGTATCGCGCCACCGCGTAGCCTATGCTCCTCGCGGGGTCCCTGGGCGCGGGCAACACAGGGGCGTCGCCGATCCGCCGGTTCTCCTTGCGCGCCTCTTCAAGGACGGCGACTGCCTCGGCGGTCACAGGCGTCCGATGCTCGAAGCCATTTTTCTCGTGCTCCGCGCGCCACCGAATGACCCCGGCTTCGTTGTCGATGTCCGACCATCGAAGCTGACGGATGGCGCCGATGCGGTGCCCGGTCTCGTGAGCGAGCACGAGCGCCACGCGAAAGCGCCAATCGATCTCGGCGGACACCCGGAGCAGGGCGTCGTATTCCGCCTGCGAGAGTACCTCCCGGGTTGGGTTCTTGTCCCGGGGCACCCTCAAACCCTTCAGAGGGTTCGAGTCGAGGAGGCGCGCTCCAGCCTCGTCCCTCGACCGCGTGGCCCAGTTGAGGACCGCCAGCAGCAACCTCAAGTCCCGTTCGATCGTCCTGTCGGACACGGATTTCCCGCTCGGTCCGACCCTGCCCGCTCGCCGCGCCCGGATGAACCGGTCCCAGTCGCGCTGGGAAAGCGTCGCAGGCTTCCGGTCCCTTCCGAAGAAGCGACCGAACATCTCCAGTGCGACCCGGTCGTATTTCCGGGTTCCCTCGCCCTTGGTGGGCGTCACCTCCTCACCGTAGATGTCAAGAAGCCCCCCCAGCGTGACCGGCTTCGGCCCGGCTTGCGCCTTGCCGTTCAGGTCCGGGCCGACGAACCCGGCGGCGAACTCGTCCGCCTGCCGCTTCGCCCTCACCCATTCGCGGTGCCCCAGCGACCGGGTGAGCCTGCGCCCGTCCTCTCGCCACTCCAACTGGAACAGGCCGGTCTTCGGGTCGGGAAACACTCTCACCCGGTTCCGGCCCCATTCGCCGGCGCCGTACGAGCGCCGACTTCGTTTCGTGCGTGCCATCGTTCGATTCCTCTCTCGATGGACTGCACGATCTGCGCGAACGAAGTATCGCGGAGAGAAGGCTTCTCCGCCACTCGCGGCCCGGTCTCGCGCCGAGGACGCGGTGGCGGTTCGGACGGTCGCCGTCGCTGCTCAGGGGGCTTGCCGCGGCGGTTCCGAAGCGGCCCCGTCATTTGCGGGGTTTCCGGGGAGCCAGATGTGTTTTCGCTTCACGAAAACCTCTGGCCAGGGGATGCCCCCGGACCCCCAAAGAACGACATTTCCGCGCGCCATGTCCATGGGCGCGGAGCGCCGGAGCAGGATCACCTGATCCCCCAGGCGGGCACCGCCAGCCGTTCGGCCGTCGCGAGCGCGCCTCCACCCCGTCCTTGGCTCGACCATCCGCCGCGAAGGATGTCGAGTTCCTCGGCCGGAGGCCCGAAACCGGGGGTACGCCTACCCCTCTGGGGGTCGAGTTCACGCGTTACAGCGGATCCTACGGCTCCGGATTCCGCCAAACCGCCCCCCCCAACGCACAGGATGGCCCTGAGAGCGGTTTTCCGGGCTTCGGGGGGAAATGGGGGGCCTGGCCTGGATGGCTGTCACCCAGTCGGCCAGAGACCCCGCCCACGCGTGGATCGTCGCGCCGTCGGCTCCCGGCCGGCGGTCCGTCGAGGATCACGTCGACCGGGTCGTCAGCCTCGACGGGGCTACGCTCGGCCGTGGCCCCGGCGACGGGATTCGGGGGGTGGAGCACCTCGCCGCCTGCCGCTCCCGTGGCGGGCCGGAAACGCGGGGGTCAGAGGGGGCACAGCCCCCCGCCAGCCTCCGCAGGGGACTCACGGAGTGTGGCCCCAAGGAGTAAGCTGGCTTGTCGCCCTTAGCCTGCGTCAAGCCAGCATTGGCGCCGCCTCCGAAACAGCGATCGGGGGAGCACCCGGAACTGGTCGACCCGGCCGTATGGTTTGCCCGAAGTCTATTCGCCGATGGCTACGGTTCCTTGGCCCGGTGGCTGGGTCCGGTCGGCTTCGCGCTCACTCAATGGCGCAAGATAGCCCACCAGTCCATGGGCCGCCGCCGGTCGAACATGTCGTCGCGCATGTAGGCGGCCTCGACCGGGCTCCAGACCCACATGGCCACCTTGGGATCCGAACCAGAGCAAAGACCGTAGCGGGAGTCGAAATACCGTGCGTCCGCCTGCTGATCCTCACCGGCCACTCCCTCAAGCTCAGCACACGTCCGGGCTAGGTGCTACTCCTCGACCCTAGATAGGTACGTGTTCAGAGTGGCCAGTTCCGCTTTGGCTTCGGGAAAGTCGTGAGCGGCCTTTTTCATCTCTCGGATGACACCCGCGACTCTTTCACGAACCTGCTCTTCTCGTTCAGGAGGGAGCGCCTCGATCACGATGTAGAGCACTTTGCGCACGGCGTTCAGGATGCCGGCGAGATCGGCAGTGGTTGCTTGAATGGGGTTGGACATGGCTGGGAATCCCTGTTGAGGGTGTTGAGTCGAGCGGGCGACCCGGTCGAACCGAAACGCCTGCCTCCCGCTCTAGCACCAAGAAACTAACACGGCACTGGGGCATGGCGGCGCGTGGACGGTGATCGGATGCGGCCCGGCTTGGATCTCCATGGATTTGAGTGTGAACGACCGGATAGCGTAGCCACATTCGGGCGGGTCGGCAGGCTACTGCGAGCTCTCAATATGGATCACGGGAGTAGCCAGCAAGCAAACCACCTGCCTGATCCGGGTTCCGATACATCCTCGCACCGCATCTCGTAGATCCTTCCGTCCTTCGAGACCGTCACCTCCACGCCGCCTCGCCGCTCTCCCCCCGTTTCGTCGGTCGCTCCAAGCCGCTCGAAGGTTCGCGGTTCCAGCCATTCCCGCTCGCAACCGAGCCAATGCAGGGGCCGCCATCCTCCCCTTGCAGTCGCGGCCTCGCTGTTCCCGTACCGGCACACCACGTAGCCGCCAACCGCCGCAGGGTCGGATCCCGTACGTCTCTCAAATGCAGCCAAGACCGTCAGTGCTTCCGCCCCGATGTCAACCGTGTACGGGTCGAAATGAACGAGCCGGTCACCGAGCGCAGAGGAGTCCGCGAAGGCGATGCCGATGTCCTCGCCGTGCGGGCCTTGCGCGGCTACCGGGCTGGGGCTGGGTAGCCAGCAATCAAAGACCTTGGCCCATGTGAGGGAGGCGGAATGCCTGCACGACATCTCGTACCGACTATCGTCGCCCCAGATTGCCAACTCCACGCTTTCCAGCCGCTCGAAAGTTCGCGGCTCCGGCCATTCCTCCCCCAACACCTTCCCCTCCCGTAGGGCACCAGCCCAAAACACCTTACCAACGGATCCTGCCGGTATAGCCTCCCGGTTCTCGTAGAGGCCCACTACCGTGCTGCCAGCCCGTCCCGCCGCACGGTCGTCCACCGTGCGGGTTCTGAACGAGGCACGGACTACCAGAGTCTTCGGCGCGATGATGTCAAACGTCGCGACCGTCGCTTCGACCCAGTGCCAGGGGTCGTCGTTGGGCTCCACTCCCGTAGCGAACGTGACGGTGATGTCCGGATCTTGCGCAGCTACCTGGCTGGCCGCCGGGACTGCCAACACCGCCAACCAGCCCACGATTTTCCGGGTCAATGAACTGCTCATTCGTCTACCTCCCATTGGCTAGGGCCTTCTTGCGGGACGTGGTAGCAGCGTCTCCAGCGAGACCCGGTCGTCCATCCGCTCGAAGGAACCCCGGACGGAGTTCACCGACCGCCCGAACAACGTGGAGGCCTCCAGTGCAGCGCGGCCAGCCACGCCAGAAGCCGGGGAGAGTCGGGCGCGCAAAGGTCGCGAACCAACCAGCCTTGGTCACCCGGGCCAACGTAGCCGAGCGAGTTGAACTTCAGCGATTGCAGCGCAGCAAGGTTCGCCATTTCCGGGGGGATCGCGCCGCTCCAGCCGGAGCCGGTAAGATCCAAGTAGCGCAGCGACACTAACTTGCCGATCTCGGGTGGTATCGGACCGCCCAGCCCGCTAACCGCAAGGTGCAGCGACTCCAGTGCGGCGAGTTCGCCGATCTCAGGGGGGATTGAACCGCTCAACTCGTTGTCTTCAAGGATCAGTATCTCCAACGTCGCGAGGTTCCCGATCTCGGAAGGGATCGGCCCGCTCAGGTCGTTGTCTCCGAGGTCAAGCCACGTCAGCGCGGAGAGGTTTCCGATTTCCGAGGGGATCGAGCCGTCCAAGTCGTTGCCGGAGAGGTCCAGTAACGTCAGGGCCCTGAGCTTGCCGATTTCAGGGGGGATGGGGCCGCGCAGGTCGTTGTCACGAAGCTCCAGCCGCTCCACCCGCCCAGCCGAATTGGTAGATACTCCGTACCACAAGCGAATCGGCAGGTCCGTGAGCCAGCGGTCGGAATGGTCCCAGTCCGGGCCGCCCGTCGCGTGGTACAACGCCTCTAGCACGTCCCGGTCGTTCGGCAACTGTGCCGGCACGATAGCAGCGACGGCCTGTTGCATTGGCGCGGCCCTGCCCTCGCTGGCGTCGGTGTTCCCCCACGGTCGCGGCCCAGTGAGTACCATCACCAACGCTGCCAGCATCCAAGGGATGCGCGTAGCCGCGCCGACATCGTGGCCCATGGCTGTCTCTCCGTTCGTGGTGTGAAACCCGCAACGGGGGAGTTGCGGGGGTGTAGAACGCTACTCGCCGGGCACCGAAACCGCCAATAGCAGTCGCCGGATTATGCCAGTTCCGCATCGCCGCGATGGGAATACGTGACCGGCGTAGGCTGACAGCGCCGTGTGCGGGGCTCCGCTCCATCCGCGCGTAGCGGTCCGTGCGATCTCCTCAAACCGACTCTAGACAGAGGAGCCAAGGCCGCTACAGGTTTTGGTTGGCGCTGGTCTCGCTCCCTTCGTGTGCGCGAGGCGCTAGTCCAAGACGCGAGCATTTTCCACGGCCAGCTTGAGAGGGGGAGCAATGGGGAGGACACTACGCACAGTCACACATGACGACGTCAACGCCGCATTCGAGGACGGGAGCTACCTGAGCGAGGATGACGACCGGTTGTTGGCCTACCTGGACGTACTGTGCTGGACCCGTATCCGTAGCGACGCCAACCGCCTTCTAGCGAATAACCGATGCATCACGCTGAACACGGTCCTCACCAAACGCTTCGTGGAGCGCTCTAACCGGACCACGACCTTCCTAGCCAAGATCGTCGTCGTTCTCACCAGCTTGGCCGTCCTAGTCGGCGGCGCACAGCTCTTCCTCCTTATTGCCGGAACTTCCGGCTAGTATGTGAGACGCTGCGGGAGTCCCGCCATTCAAATCCTGTTTTCCCGCTTTCGCGGTACGATCCGACAGGGTCCAGTACAACGACATGAAACGCAGATCGTGCAGTCCTGTAAGACTTTAGACGATTTCCTGCCGTGATTCACACCCCCGTATCCCTGACATAATGACAAGTACAGATGACATTTCGTGCCCCGTGCCGGACCTGGGCGATTTTGTGCCTTGCGCGGAGTGTCCTCCCTGTCTCCGCGCGTCAAATGAAGACAGCGTCCGCCCAGGTCGCCCGCGAACCCCTACCCGAACCACTCCGGCTCGTTGCCCGCCCTCCACTTGACGTTGCACCCCACGCTGGGCACCTGCTCCGCCGACGGCGCCTCCCCCGCCAGCACCGCGTCGATCGCCGCGCGGAGATCCCTCCCCGTCACCGGCACGCCCAGCGAGGGCCGGCTTGCATCGTACTGGCCCCGGTAGGCGAGCCTGCCCTCCGGGCCGAAGAGAAAGAAGTCGGGCGTGCAGGCCGCGTGGTAGGCCTTCGCCACCTCCTGCGACTCGTCGAAGAGGTAGGGGAAGGTGTAGCCGCGCCGGGCCACCTCGTCCTTCATCTTCTGCGGGCTGTCGTCGGGATGGGTGGTGATGTCGTTGGCGTTGATGCCCACGACCGCCACCCCGCGCCCCTGGTACTCGGCCGCGACTCCCGCGAAGTGGTTGGCCAGGTGCTTCACGAAGGGACAGTGGTTCGAGAGGAAGACGACGAGCAGCGCCGCCGCGCCGTCGAAGTCGGAGAGCGAGACCGCATCTCCGGTGGCGGGCTCTGGAAGAGAGAAGTCGGGCGCGGGTGTGCCCAGCGCCAGCATCGTAGAGGGTACCAGTGCCAAGGGGATGTCTCCTTGTGAGGGGTGGGGATGTACGGCGGCGGCGGCGGTCACGGGCAGCCGGCCCGGGGGCTGCTAAAGCCGCTCCAGCAGGAACTCCGGAGTATACCGGTTGAGCCAGGCCGCCAGCACCACGAAAGAGCCCGTCACCAGCAGGATCCCCAGAAGAACCAGCAGCAGTCCCGCGCCCTTCTGGATCAGCGGAAGGTAGCGGCGGGCCCGCTTGAAGGCGCGCAGGAAGCGCTCCAGAGCCAGGGCGGCGAGCAGGAACGGAATCGCGAGCCCCATCGAGTAGACGAAGAGGAGGAGCATCCCGGTTCCGAGTTGCTCGTGGGAGGCGGCCATCGTCAGGATCGCGCCGAGAACGGGGCCGATGCACGGCGTCCACCCCGCGCCGAAGGCAACTCCCACAGCGACCGTGCCGACGTATCCGGCGGGCTTGTTGCCGAGGTGTACGCGCTTCTCCTTCAGCAGCGGGAGCAGCTGGAAGACCCCCATCAGGTGCAGCCCGAAGACGATGATGATTGCGCCGCCGATGCGCGCGATCCAGTCGCTGTTGTAGAGGAGGAAGCTCCCGACGAAGGTCGCGCTGGCCCCGAGGAGCACGAAGATCAGGGTGAAGCCGCTCACGAAGAGCGCGGCGTGGGTCAGGACGCGGCGCCGGTCGAAGCCCTCCTGCAGGTCCTCCAGCGACATCCCCGTCACGAACGACAGGTAGCTCGGCACGAGCGGCAGGACGCAGGGCGACAGGAATGACAGGACCCCCGCCATGAAGGCGATGGGGAAGCCTACGGATTCGTACATCGGGTGCCCGTTTCGAGGGGAAGAGCGGCAGCGCGAAGTCGCGGGTGCGCAAGCACACTCGCAAAAGCGGCCCTTCAGTGCAACGGTCCGAGGGGGGTAGCGCGCCTGGCCCTCCGGGGGCCGGGGGCCGGACCGTGCTACCGGTCCGGCCCCCGTGTCCCCGCCCCGGGCCGCACAAGGAGGAACCGGGTCATGGCGGCGAATCCGAGGGAACTCAGTCCCCCGGGTTCCCCTCCTCCACCACCATGGTGCGGGTCAGCGTGCGCTCTCCGATCTTGACGGTCACGGTATAGGTGCCGGGCTCCACCGGCCCAGCCGGGCCGCCACCGCCGAACCCGCCGCCCCGGCCCCGCCCGAAGATCGCCCCCATCCCCATTCCGGGACGGATGAGTTCGGCGAGTTCGCGGAGCTGGTTCATGTTCGCGCCCCCGAAGCGACCACCGCCACCGCCCCGCCCACCACCACCGGCGCGCGGCGGCGATTCACCCGGGCGTTCCCGGAAGGCCTCGGGATCGTTTCCTCCCCCACCGCCCCCCCGGAACCCCCCGCCCCCACCCCCGAAGCGGAACACCTGCTGCGGGTCGCTCTCGCCCGTGAAGATCCCGATCTGGGCGCGGAGAGGCTCCTCCTCCCACCCCGCCGCCACCAGCGAATCGGCCACCACCTTCGCGCGCTCCGCCATCAACAGGCTGTCGCGCCGCTCGGACGGCGACAGCGTCCGCGGCTCCGGCTCGGTCGCGCGCCGCAGATTCCACGTCACGGTGTGAAGCCCCGCACCCGCGGGCCCGCTCAGCGTCTGCACGACCTCGCCGTCGGCGTCCGTGATCGTGATCTCGACCCGGGCAGCGTTCCGCCCGGCCGGGCCGCCACCGGGACCACCACCGCGCCCACCCCCCCGCCCGACCGCCGCAATCGGCACCTCCCGGACCACTGCACCGGCCTGCACCCCCGCCGCAACCCGCGCGGCCCGCCCCACCTGCGCCCCCGCTGCACCCGCCTCCTCATCCTCCGCATTCGCTTCCGCCTCCGCCTCAGCCGCCGCGGCCAACTCCTCCGCCACATCCTCGCCGACGTAGTAACTGATCCGGCCGCCCACCCCCGGCGTCGGCCGCGCGAACCAGGCCTGCCCGTACGACTCCCCGCCGCGCGCCGGTTCGGCAAAGCTGTACGCCGGCGCGGGTTCGAAGGTCCCCGCTCCGTCCGCCAGCACCTGCATGGTGAGGTCCTGGAGCGGCGCGATGTCCACGATCCAGATCGAGCGGCCGTGCGTCCCCGCGATCAGCTCCCGGTCGCGGGGATGGATGCGCAGGTCGTGCACCGGCACCGTCGGCATGCTCTCCATGAAGCGGCGCCACGACGCGCCCCGGTCCAGCGAGGCATACACGGCCAGGTCCGTCCCCACAAAGAGCAGGTTCTCGTTGCGCGGATCCTCGCGCACCACGTGCACGAAGTCGAGCGCGCCGGTCGGCAGCCCCGCCGCGATCGAGCGGAAGGTATCGCCACCGTCGTCCGACACCTGGACATACGGCGTGAAGTCGTTGGTGCGGTGCCCGTCGAAGGAGACGTAGACGCGGTCCGGATCGTGCCGGGAGGGTTCGACGCGGCTGACGTACGTCCCCTCGGGGACGCCGGAGATGTTGCCCGTCAGCTCGATCCACTCGCCGCCGTCGTCCGGCGAGGTCCACACGCGCCCGTCATCGGTGCCCGCGTAGAGGCGTCCCTGCACGAGCGGAGACTCGGCCAGCACGGTGATCGTGGCATGCGTCTCCGCGCCGGTCACGTCCCGCGTGATGCCGCCGGTCGTACGGGTGCTGATGTCGATCTTCTCGGGGTCCGCATGCGACAGGTCCGGCGAGATGATCTTGAGGTCGTCCCCCAGGTTCGTGCTCTTCACCACCCGGTTGCCGGCCGCGTAGAAGTGGGTGCGGTCGTGCACCGACTGGAAGAAGGGCGTGTTCCAGTTCCAGCGCATGATGCTGTTCGCCGAGTCCGCCGACGCCTGCTCCCGGAACGCCACCACCCTCGGATCGTCCTCCGAGGCTCCGGCGTCGAGCAGCAGCGCGATCGAATCCTGCAACGGCCGCCATCCATCCTCCCAGTTGGGCCGGCGCAGCCCGTTGCTCTGGCGGGTGGCCAGGTTGAGCCGGCGCATGTTCCCGCCCTGCGACTCGGCCCATACCAGGTTGGGGTCCTCCGGGTCCTGCGCGGTCACGAAGCCGTCGCCCCCGCTGATCGTCGCCCAGTGGTACTTGGAGACCTGCCCCGACGCGAGCCGGCTCGGCCCGCACCAGGTCCCGTTGTCCTGCAGCCCGCCGCAGACGCGGTACGGCTTGTCCATGTTGTAGGAGATGTCGTAGAACTGCCCCAGCGCCATCGTGTTCAGATAGCGCCAGTTGCCGCCCTTGTCGTAGGTGATCGCGACGCCGCCGTCGTTGCCGACCACGATCCGCTCGGGGTCGGCGGGATCGATCCACATGGCGTGATGGTCGACGTGGATGCCGTTGGTGGTATTCCCCGCCGTCCGGCCCCCGTCATTCGAATACAGGACGGGTGTGGACGAGAAGTAGACGCGGTCCGGATCGAGCGGGTCGACGCGCACCTGCGAGTAATAGAAGGGCCGCGTGTTGGCGTCGTTCACCTTCTCCCACGTGTCGCCGCCGTCGGCGCTGCGGTAGAGCCCGTTGCCGCCCGAGCCGTCCTCCTCCTCCTCGGCCTCGACCATGGCGTACATCACGTCGGGGTTGCTCTGGCTGATGGAAAGCCCGATCCGCCCCTTCATCGCGGTCGGGAAGCCGTTGCCGCTGACCTCCGCCCAGGTGGTCCCGCCGTCGGTCGACTTCCAGAGCGCGCTCCCGGGGCCGCCGCTGTTCAGGAACCAGGGGCCGCGCACGCGCTCCCAGCTGGCCGCGAAGACGATGTCGGGCTCGCCGGGACGCAGGGCCACGTCGACGAAGCCGGCCTTGTCGCTGATGAACTTGACCAGCTCCCAGCTGTCGCCGCCGTCGGTGGTTCGGTAGAGCCCGCGCTCGGGGTTGGAACCCCAGATGTGCCCCAGCGCCGCCACGTACACGACGTCCGGATCGAGCGGGTTCACGACGATGCGCCCGATGACCTGCGTCTCCCTGAGCCCCTTGAACTCCCAGCTCTCGCCGCCGTCGGTCGACTTGAAGATGCCACCGCCCGCCGAGATCGAGTTGCGCGAGTCCTCTTCGCCGGTGCCCGCCCAGATCTGGTCCGGGTCGCTGGGGGCGATCGCGAGGTCGCCCATCGCCACCACACGGGGGTCGTTGAAGATGGACTTGAAGGTGATCCCGTTGTTGGTGGTCTTCCAGATGCCGCCCGCGGCCGCGGCCGCGTAGAAGGTCTTGGACGGATGGGGGATCCCTTCGACGTCGGTGATCCGGCCGCCCATGTTGACGGGGCCGATCGAACGCCAGCGGAAGGTCTCCCAGATGGCGTCGGGGACCTGTTCGGTGAGCTGGGCGGAGGCGCGGGGGGCGCCGGCCAGGCCGATGCAGAGCCAGGCGAAGGCCGCGGCCACGAGGGAGGGGAAGCGGAGGCGGGGCGACGGGTGTTTCATTGGGGTGCTCCGAAGGCGTGAGTGTTCCGTTCACGTGCGCGCACGCAGTTGCTGCGATCCGCGCCAGGGCGCGCGATTCCACGAAAGGGGCGTGATCCACGCGGGCGTGTCGTCCACCTGAATAGACACCGGGCAGCGGGGGGACGTTGGTGTCGGGCAGCCCATACGGCGGCGGCGCGAGGGCAAGCGGCGCACCCCGGCCTTCCCGTAGCCGCTGCCTCCGTACCCCTGGCCGCGCCGTCAGCCGCTCCAGTACCCGATCATCTTGTAGACGAGCTTCGCCGCCGTGAAATCGGGCGCGGCGAGCCCTGGCACCGGCGCGAGTTCCACCACGTCGGCACCCACCACGCGCCGCTCCGCGAAGACGCGCCGGAGCAGGGCCGTCGCCTGCTGCCAGGTGCCGCCGCCGGGCTCGGGCGTACCGGTGGAGGGCATGACCGACGGATCGAAGAAGTCGACATCGAAGGTGATGTAGACCGGGTCGCCTATGGCGGCCATGGCGCGCTCCAGCCAGGCCTCGCCGCGGGGGGGCGAGCCATCTGCGCGTCTCCGCGAGGCCTCGAGCCTCCCCGGCGCGCCGCCCCGGACGGGCGAGTCACCCGCTCCCGCCAACTCCTCGCCGGTGATCACGGTCACATTGTCGCGCACCGACGCCGCCTCCCACTCCTCACCGCTGATGCCGCGCGCACCGACGGTGACGAGATCGACCCGGTCGATGACGCGGCCCATCGCGCAGGCGTGGGAGAACGGGCTGCCGTCCAGGCTCTCGCGCAGGTCGAGGTGGGCGTCGAGCTGGAGGACGGTGAGCCGTTCCGGGGTGCGGTCGGCGTGGGCCAGGATCGCGGGGGCCGAGACCGCGTGCTCGCCCCCGATCATGATCACGCGCCGCCCGGCTGCGGCATCCAGGATGCGGTTGCAGGCGTCTTCGAACTCGGTCATGGCGCGGGCCGCGTCCCCGCGCGCGAGTTCCAGCGCGGGAAAGGTGTACACGCCCTCGAGCGACGGGTCGCGGCCCAGCTCGTGGTCGTAGAGCTCGATGTAGCGGGACGCGTCGATGATGGCGCGGGGCCCGAGCCGCGTCCCCGCGCCCCAACTGGTGGTGGCCTCGTAGGGAACCGGCAGGATCCAGGTGGCGGCGCGTTCCGGGGTGGCCCGCTCGCCGTCCAGACCGAGGAACACACGGGGGAGCTCCCAGGGGAGCCCGTCGAGGCCGCCGGGCGCTCCGTCCGGCTCCCTGGGAAGACGGTGGATGGTGCGGCCGGCCGAGCGCGCGGCGGCGGTGGGGTCCCGGCGGTTGGGCATGGGGGGGTCAGGTGGTGTCGGCGGGTCCGGTGGCTTCGGCCGGCGCCGCAGACCCGCCGGACCCGCTGGTCTCGCCGGTCCCGGTGGCCTCAATGGGACAGGTGATGCCCCGATAAGGCACGTCCGCGCCCGATTCCTGGCTGGCGCGGCTCAGGCCGAAGATCACCAGCTTGTGGTGCGTGGGGCGGAAGCCGTGCCGGGCGGCGGTCTCCTGCACGATGCGCTGCAGTTCCTCGCTGCGGAACTCGATCACCTCGCCGCTTTCGAGGCACACCAGGTGATGGTGGACCGGATCGCGCGACAAACGGTGTTCGTACCGCTTGAAGCCCTCACCGAAGTCGTGTTCCTCGACCAGCCCGCTGCGCACCAGCAGGTCCAGCGTGCGGTAGATGGTCGCCTTGCCAAGCCGCACGTCGTTCTCGCGGAGCACCCGGTCCAGGTCCTCCACCGACTGGTGTTGGGGCGAAGAGAAGACGGCCCTCGCCACGGCCCGCCGCTGCTGCGTTACCGGAAGTCCCTGTTCGCGCAGGTACCGGCCGAAGATCGCAAGGTAGGGCTCGACGTTGGCGGGTCCGATTCTCATTGCACCGCCTCGCTCAATCCGGCGCCCGCGGCCCGGCGACCGCCTCTTCGAAGAGCTCGCCCGGGAAGTCCGCCATCAGCGACTCGAACGCGTCCGCGCAGCCGCCGAGCTCTACCAGGCGGGGACTCCCGAGCGGCTGCGGCCCGCGCCTGACCACCCCCTCCATCACCCGGGGAAGCCGGTCGGCAGGGGCCACGCCCTCGTCCAGGAGCCGTGTGTCCAGGTAGAGACCCTTGCCCGTTCGCTCCGCAGTGTAGCGTGCCGTCACCAGCCTGCGGCTCGTCTCGTGGTCGAAGCAGCTGGCCGCGACCAGACCCCACTCCCGCCGCCCGCGAACGAGCGGCGGAAACACCCAGATACAGTCGATGGCGGCATGCCCAAGTCGGTTGCCCAGCTCGTGCACGGTGCGGGGAAGGGCCTCGGGAACCCCCGGGGCGTCTTCGGCCTCCATCGCCGGGGCAGATCTGGCTGGCGCTCGGTGCATGGTCCTGAAGCCTTCCGTGCGGGCCGGGTATCAATCGCCCGCGACTGTCGCGGTCACAATGCCTAATCTAGCACGTGGCTTCCCCGTCTCGCAGGCGGGATCAATCCCGGTTCAGCGGGATTCGACGCCAGCCCCACCCCCCCCACCGCCGCCCCCACCCGCCCCACCACCCGCTCCACGGCGGCCTCCAGCGGCCCCCTCACCACCGCCGCCGCCGCCCGAACGTGTCCGCCGCCCCCCAGCTCGGCGGCGATCACGTGCACGTCCACCGGCGGCAGCGAGCGCAGTGACACCTTGATGCGCCCGTCGGCGGTGGTGCGAAAGAGGATCGCGACATCGACCCCGGCGACGCTCCGCGGCACATCCACGAACCCCTCCAGGTCGTCGATCGTCGCCCCCAGGCGGTCGTACGCCTCCTTCGGCACAGTCATCCACGCGATGCGGCCTTCCTCGTGCACCGTCAGCGTCGCCAGCGACTCGCGCAGCAGCTCGAAGCGGCGCGGACGGAACCGGCCGTACGCCGCGCGGTACAGCTCCTCCGGCACCGCCCCCAGTTCGACCAGCCGCGCCGCGACCCGCAGGCACGCCGGGTCGGTGTTCGTGAAGCGGAAGCCCCCGGTGTCGGTCAGCACGGCGATGTAGAGGGCGCGAGCGACATCGGCGCTCCACGGCCCCCCCGCCCGGTCGATCAACTCGAAGACGAGCGCGCCTGCCGCGCAGGCCTGCCGGTCGCGGAGCACCACCCCCTCAATGGGGCGCTTCCCCTCCGGGTGGTGGTCGATCACCACCTTGGGGAGATCGCGGATCAGCGACTTGACGCGCCCGATGCGCGGGAGTTCGGCCGTGTCCACCACAACCGCCAGATCGGCATCCCGGCACCGCCGCACCGCCTCTTCGCTCGCCGCGGGGACCGCCCACCCCGGATCCGGCAACAGGAAGGCGTAGGGTTCCGGGAAGGGAGTCGGATTGACGATCCAGGCAGCCGTCCCCCTCGCCCGCAGGAACGCCGCAAGGGCCGCCGCCGACCCCGCCCCGTCCCCGTCCGCGTTCGCGTGCGTGGTGATCACCACCGATCCGGCGCCGTCCATTATCTCCAGAATGCGGTCGAGGAGCACCACGCGGTCGGCCCGCGCGTCGCGCATGCCCCCGTCCCTCACGCCCCCGTCCCCCGTGCCCGCGACCCCCACGCCCCCCTCACCCCTCCCCCCCCCACCCCCTCAGCACCCCCAGCACCTCCCCCGCCCGCGCCGCCAACTCCTCGCGCCCCCCTGCGTTCTCCACGACCACGTCCGCCCGCCGGCGCTTCTCGCCCGCGGCCAGCTGGGCCTCCATCACCGCCGCGGCCTCATCCTCGCTCAGCCCGCGCGTCTCCACAATCCGCCGCCGTCGCACCCCGGACGGCGCGTCCACCACCACCACCACGTCCACCTCGCGCTCCGTCCCCGTCTCGAAGAGCAACGGGATCTCCCACACCACCACCTCCGCGCCGGCCTTGCGCTGCTCCGCGGTCCATTCGTCCCGCAGGCGCCTCACCTCGGGGTGCACGATCGCCTCCAGAGCGCGCAGCGCCTCCTCGTCGCGGAAGACGATGGCCCGCACGGCGGCCCGGTCGAGCATGCCGTCCTCCCGGATCACCCCGGGTCCAAACAGCTCCGCGATCCCCGCAAGCGCCTCGGTCCCCGGCGCCACCGCCGCACGCGCGAGCTCGTCCGCCGACACCACCGCCACCCCCGCCTCTCTCCACAGCTCCGCCACCGCCGACTTCCCCGCTGCCACATTGCCGGTCAGGCCAACGACGAGCACCTCAGCCCCCGCCCCCGAAGACCAGCGACACCCCGAGGGCCACACCCGTGTTGAAGATCACGTTACCGAGGAGCACCGCCGTCATGACCGCGGCCAGGGAATACCGCATGAAGGCCATCGGGATCACGAGGATCTCGTTGGGGAGCGGCACGAAGGCGGCGTAGAGGAACAGCAGGCCGAGCGGGAGCAGCCGGTGGCGGTTGTGAAGCGCCTCGGCGCGGGCCCGGAAGCCGGCCAGGCGGTGGTCCGCCAGGTGCCGGGTCGCGTCGCCGATCAGGTAGCCCAGCAGGTCGCCGCCCGTCATCCCCAGTGCGATCGTCGTCAGTGTGGGCAGCGGATGGAATCCCGATTCGATGAAGAAGGGATAGAAGGCTGCGATCGGCACCGGCCACACCAGGTTGAAGCCGCTTACCACCGAGGCCAGAAACAGCCCGGGGTACCCCGCGGCCGCCGCCGCATTCGTGGCCCCGTCCATGTCGCCCGCCCGCAGGTTCACCCACACCACAAAGGCGATCAGCGCGGCGACCGCAAGTACCTTGACGACGACCGGCACCCGGCGCCTCGGTCCCATCCGGCGCCGCATCTCGGCCGACCAGGTCACGAAGCGCGCAATCTCGTCGCCCGGCGGCACCGCGTCCGGTTCGCCGTACGCCGTCTCCAGCCGCCAACGCATGTACGCCTTCGACGGCAGTGGCAGGAAGGGGGGACGCCGGTACCAGCTCCTGGGACGGAATGCCCATGCGGCCGAAAGGAGCGCGGGCCAAAGCCAGGGACGCCGCAGCGCCAGGAGCAGGAACGGGCGCACCATGGCGCTCAGTGGGCGCCTCGTCGCCGCGTGCCGCGATACCGACGCGGTCGGACGACTGGATCCAGCCTCGCCCGACTGTCGGAATCCGTCGCACCGGACGCTTCTTCCGCGAAGCACTCGCCGTAGATCGTCTCCACGCGCTCCACCTCCTCCGCCGTCAGCAGCCTGAATTCGCGGCGTCGCGCGCGCTCGGAAAGGGTGCCCTGATTCTGGCGCAGAAACCGCGCCAGCAGGTCCAGGGTGCCCTCCGGAATGTCCGCGACCTCCTCCTGCACGCGCGCCAGAAACTCGTCGTACCTCTCAAGGTAGTCGACTTCGGCGGGAAGGTCGCGGGTGACCGTCTGCTCGACGCACCGGTAGAGGAACTCGGCGTGCCGCGTGGCGTCGAAAAAACGGTAGTGGTCGGCTGTCTCGTTCAGCACCTTGATGTTTCCCCGCCGCGTCGCCCGCCAGTCCACCAGGGGAAGCAGCCGCGACGAATAGCCGGCCAGCACATCGCGGTACTCCGCCAACCGGTCCAGCATGGCGACACTGACCGGGAACACCAGGCCCGGCGGATTGAATCCGGACCGGGCGAGCACATGATGCACGAGCCAGCGATGAATACGGCCGTTTCCGTCCTCGAACGGATGGATGCACACAAACCCGAACGAGAGGGCGGCCGCGGACACAACGGCATCCACCCCCGATTCTTCGACGCTCGCCGCGTACCGGACGACGCCGCGGATGAGCTCCGGCAGATCTTCATGCCGAGCGCTGATGTGTTCCGGAATGGGTGCCCCCGTCCTCCGGTCCCGACTCCCGACCCACCCGCCTTCCGTACGCAACCCGAGCCGTACGAACCTGCGGTCGGCAATCAGGCCTGCCTGAACCGCCGAGCCACCTCGCCCCACCCCACCTCGTCCCCCTATCTTCCCCCCATGCCCAACCGCCTCGCCGCCGAGACCAGTCCCTACCTGCTCCAGCACGCCGACAATCCCGTGGACTGGTACCCGTGGGGCGACCAGGCGCTGGCACTCGCACGGGAGCACGACCGCCCCATCCTGCTGTCGATCGGCTACTCGGCATGCCACTGGTGCCACGTCATGGAGCGCGAGTCGTTCGAGGATCCGGAGACGGCGCGCGTGATGAACGACGCCTTCGTGAACATCAAGGTGGACCGCGAGGAACGGCCCGACATCGACTCGATCTACATGGCGGCGGTGCAGGCGCTGACCGGACACGGGGGGTGGCCGCTGACCGCTTTCCTAACCCCCGAGGGCGTCCCCTTCTACGGGGGAACCTACTTCCCGCCGGAGCCCCGCCACGGGATGCCGTCCTTCCGGCAGGTACTGGCCGGGGTCAGCCAAGCGTACCGGAGCCGGCGCGCCGAAGTCGCCAGCGCCGGCGCCCAGCTGACCGGCGCACTGACCCGCAGCACGACTGAACCGCAGCCCACGATCAGCGCGCAGGGCACCACCGGCCGCCGCCTGATCGAACACGCGGTCGGCGCCGCGGGTCGCAGCTTCGACCCCACCCACGGGGGATTCGGAGGCGCACCCAAGTTCCCCCAGCCCGTCTTCCTGGACTTCCTCCTGCGGACGGGCGGGCCGAAGTCGCACGGCGTCTCGATGGCGGTGCACACGCTGACGCGGATGGCCGCGGGCGGGATTCGCGACCACGCCGGGGGCGGATTTCACCGCTACTCCGTCGACGCGCGCTGGCTGGTGCCCCATTTCGAGAAGATGCTCTACGACAACGCACTCATCGCGCGGGCGCTGACCCGGGCCCATCTCCTCGGCGCCCGCCACCTCGGCCCGGTCGCGGAAGAAACGCTGGACTACGTGCTCGAGGACCTCACGTCCCCGGACGGCGCCTTCTATTCCGCCCGGGACGCCGACTCGGAGGGCACCGACGGCACCCACGAGGAGGGCGCCTTCTACCTCTGGACCCCGGCGGAGATCGCCGAACTGCTCGGCCCGGACGAGGCCCGGCTCCTGTCGCGCGTCTACGACGTGAGCGATTCCGGCAACTTCGAGGGGCGGAACATCCTGCACCTGCCGCACGATCTCGACGCGGTGGCCCGCCAGGAGGGGGTCACGCGCGAAGAACTCGCCCCGGTGCTGACGGAGTCGCTCGCCAGGCTGAAGGCCCACCGCGCCACCCGCCCGGAGCCGCTCCGCGACGAGAAGATCCTGACCTCCTGGAACGGCCTCGCCATCCGCGCGCTCGCCGAAGCCGGCCCGGCGCTGGGGCGCGCCGACTACACCCGCGCGGCGAGGCGGGCCGCGAGCTTCCTCCTGGACACCGTGCGGCGCGACGGGCGCCTCTACCGCGTCCTCGCCGCCGGCCGCGTCCACATCGAGGGCTTCCTCGAGGACTACGGCGCACTGGGCAACGCCTGTTTGTCCCTCTACGAGGCCACCCTCGACCCGCACTGGCTCGCCGAAATGGCGTGGTTGGCCGACCAGACCATCGCCCGCTTCTGGTCCGCGGAGGACGGCCTCTTCCACGACAACGCCGCGGATGCGGACGCTCTCGTCCTGCGGCCACGCGACATCATGGACAACGCCATGCCCTCCGGGAACTCGCTGGCGGCGGAACTCTTGGCGCGCTCGGCTGTACTGACGGGATCGGCGGAGCACGCCGAGGTTGTCGACGCTGTCGTGGCCCGCGAACGCGGCGCCATGGAACGCTACCCGGCTGGAGTGGGGCGGCTGCTCACGGTGGCGCTGCTGCGCGAGACGCCGCATGTGGAGGCGACGTTGGTGGGGGACTCGAAGCGGGTCGCGGACATGCTCCTGCGGGCCCACGGCTGCCCGCTGCCCAACCGCACCATCGCCGGCGGCGACCCGGACGACCCCGCGGTGGCGGCCCTTCCCGCGATGGAGGGCCGCCTGGGCGCGGCGGGCAGCGCCTTCGTGTGTGTGGGTTCGACCTGCTACGAGCCCGCGGACTCGCCCAGGCAACTGGACGCGGCGCTCCGACGCGCCCAATCTGTTATTCTGGAACCCTGAGCGCCCGCCGCGGTCCGCGGCGCGCCCCAACAACGGAGAATATGGCAACACTGGAACACGACCTGGGCGCCGACATCGAATCGGACCTTCCCGGCCCCAATACGCTGCTGGCGTGGTACCGGGCCATGGTCACGGCCCGTGCCATCGACGACCGGGAGGGCCAGCTCTACAGGCAGGGCAAGGTCTTCTTCCAGATTGCGGGCGCCGGCCACGAAGCGATCCTGGTCGCGCTAGCCCACGGGCTCCGGCCAGGGTCGGACTGGTTCTATCTCTACTACCGCGACCGCGCTCTGGCGCTGGCGCTCGGCGTCACGCCGGTGGAGCAGCTCCTGCAGGGGATGGGCGCCGAGGCCGATCCCGCAAGCGGCGGGCGCCAGATGCCGGCCCACTTCGCCGACACCCGCTACAACATCGTCTGTCCGTCCTCGCCCACCGGCACCCAGTTCCTGAACGCGGTGGGCACGGCCGAGGCGGGGCTGCGCGCGACCGTCGCGCCCGAGCTGCGCCACCACGTCACCTCCTTTGCCGAAGACGAGATCGTCGTGTGCACCGCGGGCGACGGCACCACCTCCGAGGGCGAGTTCTGGGAGGCGCTTAACACGGCCTGCAACCTGAAGCTGCCCGTCCTCTTCGTCATCGAGGACAACGAGTACGCGATCTCCGTCCCCGTCGAGGTGCAGACCGCCGGCGGGAACGTCTCGCGGCTGCTCACCGGGTTCCCGGACCTGAAGATCGTGGAGTGTGACGGCACCGACCTTCCGGAGAGCTACCGCGCCTCGACCGAAGCGATCGCCTGGTGCCGCCAGCGCCGCGGCCCGGCGCTCCTGCACGCGCACACGACCCGCCCTTACTCCCACTCCGCCTCCGACGACGAGACCCTCTACCGTTCCCCCGCCGAGCGCGCCGAACAGGACCGCCGCGATCCCCTCCCGAAGGCGCGCCGCCTGCTGATCGAGACGGAAGTCGCCACGCCCGCCGAACTCGACCGCATGGAGGCGGACGTCAAGGCGGCCGTGGCCGCGGCCGCGGACCAGGCGCTCGAGCACCCGCAGCCGCCGGTGGACACGGCCACGAAGTGGCTCTACTCGGAGACCACAGACCCCACCGGCCGCCAGTTCGACACCGAGGACCGTCCCGCCTTCGCGGACGACCGCCCGCTGACGATGGTCGACCTGCTCAACCACTGCCTGCGCGACGAAATGGAGCGGGATCCGCGCATCGTGGTCTTCGGCCAGGACGTGGCCGACGTGTCGCGCGAGGAGGCGGCCGACGAGGTGAAGGGGAAGGGCGGTGTCTTCAGGGTCACCCACGGCCTGCAACGGCGCTTCGGCGGCAACCGCGTCTACAATGCGCCGCTGGCGGAGGCCAACATCATCGGTCGGGCGGTCGGGATGGCCACTCGTGGGCTCAGGCCGGTCGTGGAGATCCAGTTCTTCGACTACATCTGGCCCGCAATGATGCAGCTGCGCAACGAGCTGGCCACCATGCACTACCGCTCGGCCGGGAAGTGGTCGGCGCCGGTCGTGGTGCGGACCACCTACGGCGGCTACATCAAGGGCGGGATCTACCACTCCCAGACGGGGGCGACCCTATTCACGCACACGCCCGGTCTGCGCGTCGTCCTGCCGTCGACCGCACTCGACGCCAGCGGCCTGCTCCGCACTGCCATCCGCTGCGACGACCCCGTCATGTTCCTGGAACACAAGCACCTCTACCGGCAGGTCCACAACAAGAGCCCGGATCCGGGTCCGGACTTCATGATTCCCTTCGGCAAGGCGAAGGTCGTCCGCAAGGGGCGCGACCTGACGGTGGTGACCTGCGGCGCGCTCGTGAAGCGCACCATGGACGCGGCGCGGGTCGCGGAGGACCGGCACGGCATCAGCACCGAGGTGATCGACCTCCGGACCCTGTCGCCGCTGGACATGGATACGGTGGCCGACTCGGTGCGCCGCACCAACAAGGTGATCGTCGCGCACGAGGACGCGCTCTCCTTCGGGATCGGCGCCGAGGTGGCCGCCCGAATCGCGGACGAACTCTTCGCGTGGCTGGACGGCCCGGTCCGCCGCGTGGCCGCGCTCGACACCTGGGTGGCGTTCTCGCCACAGCTCGAAAAGGCGATCCTGCCTCAGCCCGACGATGTTCTGGACGCGATCCTCAGGCTGGCGGGATACTGAGCCGGGGTGCTGTTCGCCCCTCGCGGCACGCACGCGCCACCCGACTGCTAGAAGCGAATCTCCAGCAGCGGCACCTTCCAAGCCAGGGCGCGCCTACCGCCGTCTCGGGGCGGCGGCACCCAGAACGGTGACGGCGCCGGTGCGGACAGCGACCAGCTTCCCCCCGTCCGGCTGAGAAGCGCGCCGGTCGGCGAGAGGGCCGCGGCTGGGCCGTTCGCGGGCACGGGCGGGTCCGCACGATCGTCCTTGATCGTTGCGGCCCCGAACGCGAGCCCCAGGATGCTGCCGGCCAGCGGCGCCGCAATCAAGTATCTGTCGGATTCCGGCAGTGTGATAAGGGCCCAGCCAGCTCCCGCGAACCCCCCGATCATCCCGGACAGGGTGACCAGGCGGGCGCGCCTGCTGGAAATCGACCACCGGTTTCCGGCGACCGCGCCTGCTGCCAATCCCGCATTCCCCGCGACCACCATGGTCGCCAGCGTAGGGCGATCGCCGAGGTCGAACAGGACCGACGAGGCCGCTCCGAACCATGCGCCCCACACAGTGCCCAAGGCGGCTGACATGGCCGTCCCCGAACTGATTTCGTGTCCCGAGGCAACGGCTCCTCCGAGGACTCCGAGGGTTCCCCCGACAATCATCGATGCGGCAACGGCCCGGTCTGATGGGTACTCGTTGCGGGCCGCAGCCAACGCCAGCCCCTGCCAGGTGCCCCACGTGCCTCCCCAGATGATCGCGCGCGCCTGTCCCAGCGAGACCGGGCGCGACTGTGCGAAGGCCCGGCCGGCGAAATACCCTACGGGTCCCCCAACCAGCAGTCCGGCACCATTCGGTGCGTCGCCCCGCAGATCCAGCGCATCCGGCACAATGATGCCGAGCCAGAGGCCGTAGAGCGTAGCGAAGACCTTCAGTTCGGTGTCTCCCGGGGGCTCGGGACGCGTCGATCCGATGCCGGCCGCACCGGCCCCCACCTCGCCCAGCCGCTCCAGCGCGGCCTGGGCGGCGGGCGTGCCCGGGTAGCTCCGCGCGATGTGGCGGTAGAGGGCGCGCGCGATGTCGTCCTGGCCCCGGAGGTCGAAGTCTTCGGCCGCGCCAAGTAGCAGCGCCGCCGAGTCGGCCGGCGTGATCTGAGCGGATGCGGGCCGGACAACGATTGTTGTCAGAGCCACAAATGTCAACATAACCTTACAAAATGTCCTGTAAACTTTACACATGTCCTTCCTCTCGTGCCCATACCTCGTCCAGCGCCCCGATCGCCCGCTCTTCCGATTCGGAGTTCTCTATCACGCGGTCGGCCAGGTACTCGATGTTGTCGAGCGGCGCCTCGCCGGCCAGCGACTTGATCTGCACCTCCGCCAATCCGCTCAGCGCCCTGCCGACCGCCTGGGCCTCCCGCACGAACTCCTGCCCGATCGCGGCCAGGGCTCCCTGCGCACCGGCGATCACCATGTCGGCCCGGCCGGAGAGCTCCTCCAACCTGCGGGTCTCCTCCATGTCACGGTTGTAGCGGTTCATCACGGCCAGGCGCGCTTCGCACTCGTTGTAGAAGTTGAGGAGAACGTCGGCCCGGCGGTTGAGCTTGCCCAGGGCGAGGCGGAGCTTTGCACGGAGTTCGTTGGCAACATCGAACTGCCCCTTGGCCAGCTCGTTGTCAGGGCTCTGCTCCACGCGGACCTTCCAGTACGCGACCGACCGGCCGGCCTGGTCCAGCGCGCGCGTGAGCGACTCGCGGGCCTTCCCCCAATCCGTATCGCTCCCGAGCGTCTTGGCCCGGTGCGATTCGATGGCTTCGCGAAACTGCCGGACCGCAAACTGGTGGACGGTCTGCAGCGCCTCGGTGTCGCCTTCCCGGTAGGCGCGCAGCCGGGAGGATACCTGTATCTTGCGCCCGTACATCCAGCCGATGGCACCGGCCGCAATCAGCGGGAACGCAGCCAGAGGCGTGGTCATGATGGAAAGCACCGAACCCACGATTACCGTCGCGGCGAACACGGCGATCCAGATCTCCGACCCGCCCTCCCGCATCTCATGCTCGAAGCAGTTGCGCGCGAGGTCGTCCAGCGACCCGGAAAGCCGCATCCCGGTCATCCCACCACCCCCGCGATCCCCCCGTCGAGGTTGCGCACGTCGCCGTAGCCTTCCGCGGCGAGCAGCCTCGCGACCTCCAGGCTTCTGACTCCGGTGTGGCAGTATACCACCACGGGGCGGTCGCGCGGGATCTCCTCGAGGCGGCCGGGCACCTCCCGCATCGGGACCAGAACGGCGCCCATGTGCGCCAGATTCATCGTGTTCCACTCCGTCGGCTCGCGCACGTCGAGAAGGAAGGGACGCGGCGAGCCCCCCAGCACGTCGTCCAGCTCCTCCGCAACGACAACCCCGACGCCCTCCCCGGTCCCGGCCTGCCCGGGCTCCGCCCCGCAAAACACGTCGTAGTCAATGAGCCCCTTCTGGGTCGGGTGGTCCCCGCAGACTGCGCAATCGGGATCCCGGCGAATCTCCAGCTCCCGCCACTGGTAGGCAAGCGCGTCGAAGATCTGGAGCCGGCCGATCATCGGCTTTCCCACGCCCAGGATCAGCTTGATCGCCTCCATTGCCTGGGCCGCACCGATCACCCCGGGGAGCGCGCCGAAAACCCCCGCCTCCGCGCAGTTGGGGATCAGCCCCGCCGGCGGTGGTTCGCGGAAGAGGCACCGGTAGCACGGCCCTCCCCCGGTCGCGAAGACCGCGAGCTGCCCTTCCCAGCGGTAGACCGACCCGTAGACATTCGGCTTCCCGGTCAGCACGCAGGCGTCGTTGACGAGGTAGCGCGTCGGGAAGTTGTCGCTCCCGTCCACGACGACATCGAAGCGCGACACGATCTCGAGCGCGTTGTCCGAGGTCAGCCGCAACGCCCCGGTCTCGATCCTCACATGCGGGTTGACGTCGTGCAGGCGGGCGCTCGCCGAGGCGACCTTGGGAGTTCCCAGCCCCGCGGTGCCGTGCAGGATCTGGCGCTGCAGGTTGGTCACGTCGACCACGTCCGGATCCACGATCCCCAGCGTGCCGACACCGGCCGCCGCCAGGTAGAGCGCTGCCGGCGAGCCGAGTCCCCCGGCCCCGACCAGCAGCACGCGGGCGCCCTTGAGCCGTTCCTGGCCCTCCCGGCCTACCTCCGGCAGGACCAGATGGCGGGCGTAGCGGGCCAGTTCCTTCCGGGTGAGGGGGCTACCTGCGACCACGTCTCCGGTCGCCTTCCCCGAATCCGAACTGCACGCCGAAGCTCAGAATCGGCCAATACTTGACCAGGTCCCCAGCATCGGTGCGAAGGTCCGCCTCCTCGGTCCGCAGATCGCGGCGAAACCGGCGCGATGCGAGCACGCGCCCATCGCCGGTGGCGCTCATCGCGAGGGCCGGCTCGTCCAGGAACGCCACCCCCGCGTCCAGGAAGAGCCCCAGGCCCCTGCCCACGTGCTGCCCCAGGCCGACCAGCACATACGGGGCCCATGATTCGGAAACGAGGGTAGTGGACAACCTGGTTACCTCCGGCGCGGTGTAGGTGCTGTTCCCGATGTCGATCTCGGCGCCGTCGGCGAGCGCGATCGCGTACACGGGGTCGCTCTTCTTGTATAGGACCCCGCCGCCGATCCGGAAGTTGCCCACCGCCAGATCGGCACCGAGCGTGTACACCGACCTCGGGACCACCAACGTGCCGGTGCGGTTGGCGGCCAGCCCCGAAACGTTCGTGATATCGGCGTCAATGCCCACCAGACCCGCGCCCGCGCGAAGCGAGAACACGTCGTTGGTAATCAGAACGATCTCGGCGCCATGGCCGAGCGTGCCGGTGCGTGCGCCGATCGTGAGGTCCTGTAGTGCGTGCACAGGAGAAGGCCGGGGGGCGTTCGCAGCGGCAACCGCCAGGAGAGCGAAGAGGATTGTGCGTCGTTTCATCGGACCTCCGTAAGGATGGTGGTGAGTATTTCAGCCTTTTCGTCACAGGCCGAATCGCAAGCCGATGCTTACGATGGGCCAGTAGTTGATCCACGCGCCAGCGTCGTCCCGCACCTCCCGTTCCTCAAGCTCAAGGTCGTCCAGGAACGGCTGTGAGGTGATCAGCGCGTCGTCGCCCGTGGCGGTCATCGAGAAGCTGGCGTCGGGGAGGATCACCGCCCCGATGTCTGCGAAGAAGCCGAGCCCGAGCCCGGAGTGCGACCCGAAGCCGAGCAGCAGGTACGGCGCGGTGCCTGTCCACGAGAATTCGGTGGTGAGGGTGGCGACCTGCGGCTCGGTGTAGGCGCTCGCGCCGATGTCGATGCTCGCGCCCTGGTCGAGCGTGATCCGGTAGGAGGGGTCCTCCGACTTGATCAGCAGGCCCGCACCGGCGCGCAGCCCCCCCAGGGAGATGTCCGCGCCGAGGGTGTAGAAGGCCTTTGGGAAGAACAGCCTGGCGGTTCTGTGGTCCGCGAGACCGAACCGGCCGGTCATGTCGAGGTCGAAGCCGAGCAGGCCGGCCCCGCCCCGGACGGTGATGCCGCTTCCCACGGGCAGGGCAACCTCCGGTCCGATCCCCAGCGTGCCGATGCGGCCACCCACCGAGATGCCGCCCTGCAGGGCGTGAGCGGACTGCACCGCTGCCAGAAGCGGCAACGTGAAGGACATGATCAAGCGGATTCGCTTCAATGTGCTCTCCAAATCACGAGGGACGGGTAGAGCCCGTTGGCCACCCGGGTTCTCGTCCGGCAACCCGCGCGCCCGTTCACGGTTCCAGATACTGTAACGCCGCACCTACGCTGGTGCTCGGAGCGGGGTTCCAGCATGATAATACGAAGAACATAGTTGACATCTCCCGAGCCGGACCATATCGTTGATACGAAGATTATCGTGACAATCAATTCGTCGGACAAACGGAGGTGGCCGCCGGAGCAGTTCGACTGAGCGGCCAAACAACAGGGAGGAGAAGAACCCATGGTAGCCTGGATGGCCTACGCAGCCGGAGCCGCGGGCCTGTTGGCCGCTGGCGCCTTCCTGCTCGAGAAAGTCAGCGAACAGGCGGGCTGGCCACGGCGCTCCGCCTGGCTCGCGGGATTGGCGCTGGCATTGCTGGTGCCGCTCTTCGCGTCTCCGCCCAGGCCCACACCCGGCACCGAGCCGTTGCCGACGGAGGTCGCGCCGAAAGCGGAGGCCGCGCCGGACACACCCGCCGGCCTCCCTGCCGCAGCCCTGGTCGGGGAGACAGCCGACCCTGGCGGCGAACCGGGCGCCGCCGTGCTTCCCGACGGCAGGCTGGTGGTGCGGGATCCGGGCAATCTGCGCGTCCAGGTCTTCGGCCCGGGTCCGGGCGAACAGCACGAATGGACGTACCTGTCCGGCAACTTCTACAGTCTTCGAACCCGACGGCACCTATCTGGGGGCCGTGGCAACTCCGGATGGTTTCTCCAGCTACCCGAACCCCGTCTTCGAGGGTGACCATGTGTGGGCGGTCACCCGGGACGAGTTGGGCGTCCAGCGGGTCGTGCGCTACCGGATTGTCGTCGGCGAGCCCGGATGAGTACAATGCGGCAACGGAGAAGAAAGCAATGACCAGAATCCCCGCGCTCCTGTTCATCCTTGCCGGGGCCGCCGCCTGCACCGACCCGGGCCCGGCCGGGACCGCGCCGGATGTTGTCACCGAAACCTTCGGCGACACCACCGTCGTCCGCACGCTTTCGGGAAGCGTCTGGGGCGCGGAGGCCACCCTCGTTCCCGAGACCACAATCGGCAGGCTCGACGGCCCGGAAGAGTACATCTTCGGGCGGATCAGGTCGATCGCCGTGGACGATGCCTGGAACGTGTACGTCTTCGACGACCAGGCGTATCACGTCCAGGTCTACGACTCGGCGGGCGTGTACGTCGAGACGCTGGGCGGCCGGGGAGAGGGGCCAGGCGAATTCATGTACCCCGAGGCGATCGCACTGCTGCCCGACGGCCGGCTGGTCGTCCGTGATCCAGGCAACATGCGCGTCCAGGTGTTCGGCCCCGGCCGGGGCGAACTGGACGAATGGGGATACAACTCCGGCAACCACGGTTCGACGGAGCCTCTGTATACCGACGGGCTCGGCCGCACCTTCGTGTTGGCACGGGACATGTCACGGACGGACTTCGTCATGCAACTCATCGTCCTGGGGCCGGACGGAACGCCCCTCGACACGATCCCCGAGCCCTCGAGCGGATATGAACAGGCGACCCTGACGGCCGAGTACACGAGCGAGGGCGGAACCGGTTCGGCGAGCGCGCCGGTGCCTTTCTCGCCTCGATTCGTGTGGACGATTCATCCAAACGGTCGCTTTCTGACGGGCATTTCGTCGGACTACCGCATCCACCTTCCGCAGGGCGACGGCGTGCTGCGAATCGAGCGCGCCCAAGATCCGGTGGCGGTGTCGGAGGGCGAGCGCGACCACCAGCGCGGTCGCATCACCCGAAGCATGCGCAACACCCAGCCGAACTGGAGCTGGAACGGCCCGCCGATCCCCGATCACAAGCCGTTCTTCAAGGCGCTGCTCGCAGGCAGGAACGGACGCATCTGGGCGATGCTGTCCACCGAGGGGCAGGCCACCGAAAACGAGAACTACGACCCGGACAATCCGTTTTCGCAGCCCGTGTTCTGGCACGAAGCGACCCGCTACGATGTCTTCGAGTCCGATGGCACCTACCTCGGCGTCGTAGTCCCCCCGGACGAATTCGATCACCTGCCGACACCGGTCTTCGACGGGGACCGCGTGTGGGCGGTAACCACCGACGAACTGGACGTCGAGCGGGTGGTGCGGTACCGGATTGTGGTGGGTGACCCGGAGTAGGCCGTAGTGTAGGCATCAGAATCCGATGATCAGAGTCCCCCTGCTCCTCTTCGTCCTTGCCGGAGCCGCAGCGTGCAACACGGATGCGCGCTCGCCCGAGCCCGGCCCCGATGTCGTCGTCGAGACCGTCGGCGACACGACGGTCGTGCGCACGCTGTCGGGAAGCGTCTGGGGCGCGGAGGCCATCCTGGTGCCGGAGGTCACGATTGGCCGGCTGGACGGCCCGGACGAGTACCTCTTCGGCAACATATACGCCATCACGGTGGACGACGATGGGCGGGTATACGTCCTGGACGGGCAGGCCCAGCACATCCGCGTCTTCGACTCCGGGGGCACCTACCTGGAGACGATGACAAGGCGCGGCCAGGGGCCCGGCGAGCTGGTCAACGCCATGTCGGTCGCGGTCCTGCCCGACGGGCGCATCATCGCGCACGACGTCGGGGACATGTTCGTCAAGGTCGTGGGGCCCGCCACCGCGGACCGGGAGCACTGGCCGTTCCCGGTGGGCGCCTTCGTGATCCCCGTCAAGCCGCTGCGCATCGACCGGAACGGCCGCATCCTGGTGGCCTCCGCCGGAAGCTCGTCCGGCGACATCATCGAGTACGTCAGGGTCATGGGCCCGGACGGCCAACTCCTGGACTCGCTCTCCCCTCCGGGCATCGGCTTCGAGCCGCCCTCCGTCGAAGTTCGCCTTCCCTTTACGATGGACGGCCGGACAACGGCGTCGCGCGCCGTCCCCCTCACGGCCCGCCACTACTGGACCGTGCACCCGACCGGTCATTTCGTGACCGGGATCTCAAGTGACTACCGCGTTGACCTGCAAACCGGCGATGGCGTGTTGCGCATCGAGCGCAGCCGGGAGCCGGTCCCCGTATCGGAGGCCGAACGCGGCTACCACACCGAAGTCGTCACGGCGGGAATGCGGCGCACCCAGCCCGACTGGAGCTGGAACGGGCCGCCGGTCCCCGAGACGAAGCGCCCCTTCCGTGGCCTTGTGGCCAGCCGGGACGGACGCATCTGGGTCCAGCTCTGGACGGAGGCGCGTCCGGTAGTGAACGAGGATCACGACCCGGACGACCCGCGCTCGCAGCCGGTGTCGTGGGAATCACCCGTGCGTTACGACGCGTTCGAGCCGGACGGCACCTACCTGGGTGCGCTCGCGGCCCCGGACGGGTTCCTCGCCTCACCGGCCGTGCCGATCTTCGATGGCGAGCATGTGTGGGCGGTGAGCCAGGACGAATTGGAGGTGCAGCACGTGGTGCGCTACCGGATCGTGGTGGGCGGCGGGTAGCGGGACCCTCAACGCCACACCTCCTGTTTTGACAGCAGCGATCCCAATCTCCATGGTCTTCTGACTCGGCAACCCGAGAACAGCGGAGGATCGAATGTCGACGAGGACGACGGCAACGCTTCTTGCCACGGCTGTCCTGGCCGCTTGCACCACCGATGACCCTGCGCGATCCAACCTGAGCGGGCAGCGGCACGAGCAGGTGGTCGAAACACGGGGCGACACCACCGTGGTGCGCACGCTGTCGGGCAGCGTGTGGGGCGCGGAAGCCACCCTCGTGGCGGAGTTTGCAATCGGCGAACTGGACGGGCCGGAGGAATACCTGTTCGGCAGCATCGGCTCTTTCGCGGTGGACGACGACCGGAATGTCTACGTGTTGGACACACAGGCTCAACATGTCCAGGTCTTTGACTCGGCCGGCACCTATGTGAGGACGTTGGGGGGGCGGGGTGAAGGGCCGGGCGAGCTTAGCTTCGCGAGTTCCGTCGCCACCTTGCCTGATGGTCGTGTTGTGGTGTATGAAGCATTCTCCCCGCGCATTCAGGTGTATGGTCCCGGGCTGCATGAGACGCAGCAATGGAGGTACAATTCGCCCGGCGCGCCGATGCCCCCGAGGGCGGTGGAGGTCGACCTGCACGGTCGAACATTCGTCGTGACAATCCAGCGGACCCCGAGCGGTCGAGTCGACCTTCCATTGATCGCAATCGGCCCGGACGGCACGCAACTGGGCACGCATCTCCCGCCCGGCGGCGATTTTGAGCCACCCTCCGTGGAACTCGAGCTTGTCTTGGAGCCCTCCGCCCCGAAGAGGTTGGTCCCCATCCCGTTGACGGCGCGTCACTACTGGGCCCTCCACCCCAACGGCCATTTCGTGACCGGCATCTCGTCCGACTACCGAATCGACTTGGGGCGCGACACCGGCGTGCTCAGAATGGAGCGCGTCTTTGTACCGGTTTCGGTATCGCCAGAGGAACGGAGCCATCACCGCGAGGATGTCACACGCAGCATGCGCGTTACCCAACCCGACTGGCGTTGGAACGGGCCGCCGATTCCGAGCACCAGGCCACCCTTTCGGGGGCTCGCCACCGGCCGGGACGGACGCATCTGGGTCACGTTGTCGACAGAGGCACAGCCCGTCGAGAACGAGTTCTACGACCCGGGGAATCCCAACTCGGATCCTATCTTGTGGCGGTCGCCGCTTCGCTACGATGTCTTCGAGCCCGACGGAACGTATCTTGGGGCCGTCGTCCCGCCGGAAGGCTTTTCCGGCGCCCGGCGCCCGGTCTTCGATGGTGACCATGTCTGGGCGGTGGCCCAGGATGAACTTGGCGTCGAGCGGGTGGTGCGCTACCGGATCGTGGTGGGCGCAGGGTAGGCGAGCCCCTACCCGATCCAGCGAATGTCGTGGATTGCGACAGTGGCGCGGCCCATCTCGTCGCGCACGTTTGTCAGGGCGGTCTGTCCAATCACCTGCACCAGCCAGATGTTGGCGGGCATTCGCATATGGCCGGTGAAGACACCCTCGGCATCGAATACATCCCATACGTAACCGTCCGCGGGGTCGCCGGCAGCAGTCGCCTCCACGGCGTCGCCGGTACGCCACAGCCACACCTCACCCTGATCCGTGAACAGCATGCCATCCCAATGACGGCGCGCCTCCGGGATCGGCATGTCCGACAAGTGCTCCTCGTAGATTCGCAGCTGGGATTCGGGTACGGGGCTGCGCCGCATACCCTCAATGAACATCGTCACGGTGCGGTCATCGATCCGCCGGGGCGGCCGGTCGACCTCGACCCTGCGCTCGAGACCAGCCGGGCCGTATACGGAGTATGACGCTTCCCCGACGCCATCGATCGCGTAGACCCGGTCGTCCCGGAAGCCCCGTGGTGAGCCGCCGGAGAACGGAACCCTGACCGACTCTCCATCGTGGAAGTAGAACAGTGCGCCCAGGGTCCTCGATACCAGCGTCGGGGCCGTCCCGTCCAGTGGCATCGTCCAGGTTCTGACGGTGTCCCTCAGCGTCGAGCCGCGTGCCGGCATGCGCTCCACCCCCCGGGGTATCTGCCCGAGGAGGGTTCCCGTCCGGGTCACGTGTTGTGGTAGTGGCGAGATGCCGAGGGTCGATGGCAACAGGTGGCTGCGCTCGAACTCGCCGCCGCCTGAGAACACCGAGAGTCGCCGGTGCTCATAGTCATACACGTAGGCGCTGCCCTCGCCGTCGAAACCGAGGAACCCGCTGCGCCGGAACTCGCCGGGGCCGTCGCCTCGCCCTCCGATGGTGAAGAGATGCGCCCCGGATCCGGGGTCAAACACCCGGACTTCCTGGGATTGCGACTCCGCGATCCACAGCGTTCCGTTGGGGTGCATTCGAGTGGTACCGACGCCACCGAACAGCTCCGGGCCCTCTTCCTCGGAACCGAAGACGCGCCTGGCGGGCTGAACGAGTTCCCCGCGACGCAGCGGGTCGTCCGCGTTCCGGACGATCTCCACTCCCGCGCTGTCCGTGCGGCTGGGGCCGGCTGACT
This sequence comes from Longimicrobiales bacterium, assembly GCA_965116645.1. Taxonomy (GTDB): domain Bacteria; phylum Gemmatimonadota; class Gemmatimonadetes; order Longimicrobiales; family Gaopeijiaceae; genus Bin94. The sequence goes on from OZ220702.1 coordinate 2,431,826, forward strand.
CGCTCCGGTCGGAAGCGCCGCACCCTGCGCAGAGCAGGACGATGGCGATGCAGGACCCCGGGCGTATCGCTCGCCCGATGAGCAACCCGGAGCGAAGCCTTGGACGGGCAGAATGTATGCTGGACATGACAAAAAGTAATGTCCTCTTTACATCGCGAACAGGTGAAGCGAAAGCTGCCCGGTCCACCGGCACGACCGGTTCGAAGGACCGTGTACCGGTCGACGATGTTCCGGGAGAGCCCGAGCCTGGCAGGCCCGCTAGAACCCGCCTCCCGTACTGAACCCCCCGCCACCACCGCCGAACCCTCCTCCGGTGCTGAAACCGCCGCCGCCAAAACTACCGCCCGACCGGAACCCGCTGCCGCCGAACCCGCTGTCCCCGAGCGGCCGGAAGTGCTGGTGCCGGCGCAGTGTCCGGTAGAGCCGTGCGGAGGAGTGTCTCCCGGCCATGAAGCCCAGCAGGAGCGCGTTCATGTTGAGCGAGTCGTCGAACTGTGAGCGGCGGCCGTTCCAGTCCTCCCTTTCGAAGCGGTCGCGGAGATCCTCCAGCTCGCCGAGGCGGGACGCCAGGCCGGAGCGCTCCTCCCTGCGTTCGGCCAGCTGGGCGCGGAGGCCGGCGAGCTGTGCGTCGGTCTCGCCGAGCTCCGCCACGAGCACGTCATCGCGCGGGTCCCTGGTCTTTTGCGCCATGGCCACCAGTTCATCCAGCGAGCGCCCCTCCAGGTACGCCTCGATCCCGTCGATCGCCTCCTCGTAGTACGATCCCCGCTCGTCGTGGAGCGCGGCCAGCTCCTCGGTGAGCGCCCGCAGCGCGGTCTCCGCATCCCGCAGGGCCTTGCGGGCCTCCTCGCGCTCCGCGTACAGCCTCTCCCCCCGCTCGAGCACCGGCGTCATGCCGTGGCGGCCGATCACCTCGGCCTCCAGCCTCTCCAGCGGCGGGCTGGCGACCGTGAGCGCCTTGCGGTCCTCCTTGAGGACGGACTCCATGTGGCCGGGCAGCGCATTGAGCAGGTCGTACTTCCCCCGCACGGCCTCGTAGTCCGTCACTCCCGCCACCCACCGGTCGAGGCGGCGGGTCAGCGCGTTCCCCGCGGCGGCGCGGGTCCCATGCCCGCGGCGCGACAGGTACGCGAAGAACGGGTCGCGCTCGTAGGCGGGCGTCTTCTCCTTCTGCTCCCGCAACGCGGCTTCCCGGCGCTTCTCCGACGCCGCCACCCGCGCCTCCAGCTTCCGCACCTGCTCGAAGAGTCGCTTCCACCTCTCCGTCCCCTGCAGCTCCTCGTACACGATCCGCGCGAGGCGCGCCCGCTCCCTGCCCGTCTCGTTCAGCGCCTCGGTCACCGTCTCCAGCGCGGCCTCCGCTCCCTCCACCACCTCGCGCTGCTCCGGAATCGACCGCTCGACCACGTCCAGGCGGTCCTTCTTCTCCTCGTAGATCGCGCGGATGCCCCCCTCCATCCCGGCGAGCGTCCCCGCGACCGACGCCTCGTTCATCCCCGGCAGGTGGAACTCGGCCAGCGCCCGCACCGTCGCCGCCCTGCGCTCGCCGCTCTCCGCCACCTGGCGCTGCAGCTCCTGGATCTCCTTCTCCTCACGCGCCACTCTGCGCCGCACCTTGCGGATGCGCCTCATCAGGTCGCGGTGCACGTCTCTCCCTGTATGCATGGCTACCACCTCGTGATCTGGCCGAGGTCCTCGTAGTTCCGCTCCGCGGTCACGAAGCCCCGCCGCTTGAAGCCGAAATCGTCGTCGTCGATGATGCCGTTGTCCTGCCTGTCGCTGGCGATCCGGTCGTACACCTCCTTCGGGACCCGCTCCCCCCACTCCATCACCCGGGCGGTGCTCCCGTCCTCCTCGTTGCGGATCGTGACCGGGAGCTGCTGCCCGTCCCCGGCGACCGCCTGAACGCGCAGGTAGTAGTTGCGCACCCCGTCGAGTTCGTTGTGATAGCGCCAGACTCCCCCGACGATCACGATCTCGTATTCCGAGCCGACCAGCGCGTGTAGCTGGCGGTAGCTCTCGGCGGTCGCTTCGAGCCCGTCCAGATCCCGGGCGGCCAGCTGCGCGTCGGCGCTCCGCCCGAGCTCGGCGGCCCGTTCGCGCCCCAGCTCCTCGACCACCTCCGCCAGCACGGCGGCATGCAGCCCCGCGATCTCCGCCTCCAGGGCGCCCAGGCGAGCATGGCGTTCGACCAGAAAATCGGCACCCATGATGTCGCTGCGGGCGAACGCACGGCCGTCCGCGACGGCTTCCGCCCTCTGGTTCAGCCCGCTGATCGAGGCGCGGGTGAGCCCGTCCCGGCCGGCCTCCTCGGCGATCGGCGCCAACGTCGCGCCGATCCGGGCCAACTGGCTCTCGGCCGACGCGAGACCGGCCGCGAAGGCTTCGATCTCGTCGGCGGGGAGGTCGTCAGGTACGCCCTGCGCACGGAGCGCCCGGATCTCGCCCAGATCGGAATCGATGGCCGCCTCAAGGCGCGCCACTTCCGCCTGCAGCCGCCCGGCGTCGCGCTCGAGCGCGCTTCTCCGCATCGCGTCGGTGAGCGCGAAACCGCCCCAGACGAGAGCCGCGACCACCGCGGCCGGCGCCACAACCCGCTTCGCCACCCAACCGCGCCGGATGTAGAGGAGTGCCAGCCGGTTCCGAAGACCGGGCCGCGGCGGGGTGAAGGCGTAGCGCTGCGCGAGATACTCGTCGAGCGCCTCCTCGATCACGCGCGCGTCGACCAGATCTCCCAGCTCCTCGTACATGACCTGGATTTCGCGGATCGTGGCCTCGCGGTCGAGCGCTTCGTGCTCTTCCAGCGCGGCCTGCCGCTCGTGGATGACCTGCGCGGCGTCCATGACGCGCAGCACTTCCTTCGGGTCCAGCAATCGTTCCGGCTTGTTCATTGGTCCCTTGCGTCTGTCAATCCTTGGTTCGGTTGCGCCTTCGGAGGCCGCGGGCGGCTACGCGGGCCGTTCCTTCCGGACCGCTCGGCGTCACACCCTCAGCGGCTGCCATTCCATGTACGTAGCCGACCGCCAGATCCATTCCAGCGGCCCGAAGCGGAAGCGCGCCAGCCACCAGGGAGACCACGCCAGCTGCAGCACCCAGATGGCGACCACGATCCCGGCCTGGCCCGGCGCGCTCACCCGCTCGAAGAGGCCGAGCCCATGCCCATAGAAGACCAGCGAGCAGAGGATGCTCTGTGTGATGTAGTTGGTCAGCGCCATGCGGCCCGCCGCCTCCAGACGCCGCCGAAGCGAGGTCAGCCAGCCGCCCTTCACCATCAGCATGACCAGCGCCACGTACCCCAGGAAGACTCCGGCCGATCCGATGTAGTTGAGCAGCAGCGGGGGGAACATCGCCTGGTCCGCCTCGACGCCGGGCCGCAGCATGATGGACGCTCCCCACCCGGACAGAGGGAGGCCGAGTGCCAGGCCGAGCACGGCCATCCTGCGGTAGAATGCGGCCGAGCGCGCACCCGTGACGACACCCAGCCGGTAGAGCGCCATGCCGACAAGCATCAGGCCTCCGGCGCGCCAAAACACAAAGAATGGGAAGACGCCGCCCATAAAGAGACCGTAGAGCGACGCCCGCTCAGGCAGCTGGTCGGTCCACGAACCCCGAAAGGCGGCAATCTCGGCGTCGATTTCCTCCTGCGGAGGCGCCCATTCGGCCATGAGGGCGGCCCGCTCTGCCTCCGGCAAGTAGGGGATGGCGAGCGCAATCAGGCCGAGCAGGATGGCCACCGCCGAGACCGCCGCCCCGCCGATCCAGAGCTGCCGCCGGGGCGCGAGGTTCCGCAGCGGGTAGAGCAGGAAGCCGCACAGCGCGTAGGAGACGAGGATGTCGCCGTGCCAGATCAGGAAGGCGTGCAACAGGCCGATCACCAGGAGCCAGAGCTGGCGGCGGTAGTGGAGGCCGGTGCCGGAGAGGCCGCGGCCGGCCATGCGCTCGCTCATGATCGCGATGCCGACGCCGAAGAGCAGCGAGAAGATGGAGATGAACTTCGTGTCGAAGAAGAGGTAGATCGCAGCCCACGTCCACAGGTCGGCGGCGTCCAGGAGGCGGCCCGCGGCGGGGTTCGAGTACGCGGACGAGATCCGCGCGAAGCCCTGGACATTGACCATGAGGATTCCCAGCACGGCGAAACCGCGGAGCACATCGATGGTGGCGATCCGTTCGGACTTGGCGACTGGGGTGGTGATGGGGACTCCGGGGGTGGGGGTGGCCGGGCAGGCGGGCAGCCGGCTGGGCATGTGGGCAGTCGGGCGGGCGGTTCAGTGTACGTCCGGGACGGGCTGCGCGGCCAGACTCGGAAGGCCGGTGCGGTGTGAGGCCGGTGCATTCTTGCGGCCGGCGCATCCTCGGGGCCGGCGCATCCTCGGGGCCGGCGCATCCTCGGGGAGGCAGCCGGCGCCCCGAGGCCATATCATGTTTGGAGCCGACGTGAGTGGGCGGACGGAAGGTGAACTGAGCTCCGCGGAGTCGAAGGGGGACCGGAATGACCGGAATGAAGAGAGTACCAATCGGACTGAAGGCGGGCGCGGGGGTGTTCACGGCGCTGGCGGTGACGGCGGCCGTCACGGGTTGCGCTGCCGGAGGGCCCGCGCCGGAGCCCGTGCCGGGCCTGACGGCGTTCACCAACGTGAACGTGCTGCCGATGACATCGGACGGGGTGCTGGCCGGCCAGACCGTCGTCGTGCGGGACGGGGTGATCGAGGCGGCCGGGCCCGCGGAAGCGGTAGACGTGCCCCGGGGCGCCACCGTAGTCGATGGCGAGGGCCGCTACCTCATGCCCGGTCTCGCCGAGATGCACGCGCATGTTCCGCCGGGGGCCAATCCTCCCCGTGAAGATGTGGAGGACATCCTCTTCCTCTACGTCGCCAACGGAATCACCACGATCCGGGGCATGCTCGGCTCGGCCTACCAGATCCCGCTCGCGGACGAACTGGAGCGCGGCGAGGTGCTTGGCCCGAACTTCTACGTCGGCGCCCCGTCGCTCAACGGCGGGACCGCGCGCACACCCGAGGCGGCGGAAGCGCTGATTCGGGCCCATGTCGAGGCCGGCTACGATCTGCAGAAGATCCACCCGGGGGTGCCGCTCGCGGCGTGGGACCGGATGGCGGCGGTCGCCGAAGAGGTGGGCCTTACCTTCGGCGGGCACGTCCCTCAGGATGTCGGGCTGGTGCACGCCATCGAGACCGGCATGTCCACCGTCGACCACTTGGACGGCTACATCCAGGCGATCGCCTCGGATGACGTCCAGGCGCAGGTGAGCGTTGGCGAGATCAGTCTCGGAGGACTCGCGCGCGGGGTCGACGACGCCAGGCTCGCGGAGATCGTCCAGCTCACGATCGCGCAAGACGTCTACGTGGTGCCGACGATGTACCTGTGGGAGAACCTGTACGGCGCACCGGATGCGGACCGGATCCTGCAGCAGCCCGAGATGAAGTACGTCTCGCCCCAGACCCGCGACGGCTGGCGGCGGCGGGCCGGCCCGGGCCGCGAGGGTGCCGACGTGTACCTCGCGCTGCGGATGCGCGTCCTGAAGGAGCTATCGGACGCCGGCGCCGGGATCCTGATGGGGACCGATTCGCCGCAGCTCTTCAACGTGCCGGGGTTCGCGCTCCACCGGGAGTTGGCCGTGATGTCGGAAGCTGGCATGTCCAACTACGAGATCCTGAAGAGCGGGACGGCCACGGTGGGCGAATACGTGTCTTCGCACCTGGGACTCGACGGCAACTTCGGGACGATCGCGCCGGGACAACGCGCGGACCTGGTGCTGCTCGGGTCCAATCCCTTGGACGACCTGGGCAACCTGGCCGACCGCGTGGGGGTGATGGTGCGGGGGCGGTGGGTCAGCCGCGCGGAGATCGACGCCGGGCTGGAGACGCTGGCGGCGAAGCACTCGGGCTAGCAGCCCGTGGACAAAACCCCCGCGGCATTCGAGCGACGATGCATCCGCGTTGGACCATTTCGCCGACCCGGCCACACTGTAGTGTTTGCTTTACCAATTGTCATGTTTTCTTTACATTTCAGATCATCAGGGCTTCGCTCTTCGTTGCCTCTCGGACGAATAGCCCTGCTATTCGCCTCTCAAGGCGCCTTGCCAACGCGGCGCCTCGCCGCTCTCGGTGCTCACGCGGGTTTATCCACGGACTGCTAGGGGGCCAGGCAACCCTCGATCGCCTGGCGTCCATCCCCGTTTCGAGCTACCCGGCCGATTTCCGCCCAGGAAACGGAACCGGAGGCGGCGCCAGCGCAAAGGCGCCCGGAAAGTCCTCCTCCACCTGCTTCTGCTTGCCGCTCCAGGTCTCGATGTCGATCCGGTAGACGGCGGTGCGCTTCAGTTCATCGTCGGTGGTTGGACGGTAGTGGACGCCGGGCCGGAGGTGCGGCGCGTACTTGTCGAGGAGCATCTGCAGGGCGGCGCGCGCCTCTTCGCGGTCCTCGACGACGCGCCCGGTCCCGAAGGCGACCACGCCGGCGTACTCCACCGAGAACTCCAGCGCTTCGGGCGCGGGAAGCAGCCGGCCCATCGCCACGGTGCTGAAGGCGACCTTCTCGGCTCCTGCCATGTTGTCGCGCGTACGCCCGGTACGGTGCGTGTGCAGGTAGATCCGCCGGTCGCCGCCGGAGCCGTCGTACACGAACAGGTTCGAGTTCAGGAACGGCTGGCCCCCCTGCCCCACCGTCGCCAGGAACCCGTAGGCGGCGCGGGTCAGGAAGGCGGCGACCCACTCGTCGTCCTTGCCGCGGTCCCGGCGGCGGAGCGCGCTGCGGGGGTCGTCGCGGCCGGCGTTGGTGGCGCCGGGCTTCGGACCTGCGTTTTTGGCCATCGTTGCTCCGGGCTGTGAATGCGCGCGATGCGGTCGCCGATTCCGGGGGGCGCACAGCCCCCGGGGGCCCGGGTTCCACTCCGCCTCGCCCGGCAACCCCTGGTGTCGCTCCCGGGTGTCAACCGGCACAGGAAAGCTATTGTCTTCGCCCGGAGATTGCGGACCGAGCAGGGCCGCCGACGTGGAAGGACGGGAACAAAAGTACACTAAACACGACATTATGTAGTGTCGCCTTTACATTCTGGCTGGCCACCCTCACTCTGGCCCCGGCTTCCCACCTCTCCGCCCAACCCACCGTCACCGTGCTCGGGGGCGACGCGGAGACCGTCGTCAGGCGGATCCAGGTTGAAACCGACGACTGCGACTGGATACCATTGGGCGGTTGAGCGGTCGCGCAAGGGGTTGCGGCGGCCGCTGAACGGCGCTTTGGCGCGACCTCTGGCAGCGGCTCGCCCCGGCGTCCTTACGAAGATTGTCGTTGACACGGAACCTGCTGCCGATTAAGGTGTATCCAGGTTATGTACGAAATCCTTCGTGACGCATTCCTCACACTCGCGAGAACGTTGACAGCTTCCCTGCCCCTCCTCCTGCTCGCGGCCTGCGCCGGCGGCGCCGGGCCCCCCGACCCGGACGGCCCCCTCCTCGTCGATGGCGGCACGGTCGTGGTGATGGACGACGCGGGGACGGTCATCGAGGGAGGCGCGGTCCTCGTCGAAGGCGACCGGATCGCGGCGGTGCTCGCCCCGGACGACCCCCGCCCCACCGGCGCCACCGTCATCGACGCCACCGGCCACCTCGTCATCCCCGGCCTGGTCAACACGCACGGGCACGCCGCGATGTCGCTGCTGCGCGGCCTCGCCGACGACCTCCCGCTGATGACCTGGCTCAACGACCACATCTTCCCGGCCGAGGCCGCGCTCGTCGCCCCCGACTTCGTCTACTGGGGTACCCTGCTCTCCTCAGTGGAGATGCTCAAGGGCGGCACGACCACCTTCGCCGACATGTACTACTTCCGCGACGACATGGCGCGCGCCACGATCGACGCCGGCATCCGCTCCGTCACCGGCCCGCACGTGATCGGCTTCCCCACCCCCGACTTCGCCTCGCCGGAGGAGTCGCTCGCCGACGCGGCGGAGTTCATGGAGCGCTACCAGGACCACCCCACAGTGGTGCCGGCGGTCGCCGCCCACGCGCTCTACACCACGCCGCTGGAAGCGGTCGAGGCCGCCTTCCGCCTCGCCGAGCGCTACGAGGCCCCCTTCCAGATCCACGCGGTCGAGGACCCGTCCGAAGACGTGACCGCGCGCGAACAAACCGGGATGGGCGTCATCGAGGCCCTCGCCTCGATCGGCGCGCTGCGGCCCGGTACGGTGCTCGCCCACTCGATCTACCTGTCGGACGAGGACATCGGTCGCATCGCGGCGGGCGGGGCCGGGATCGCGCACAACCCCCAGAGCAACATGAAGCTGGGCGTGGCGCGGGCGGCCCCGGTGGCGGCGGCGCTGGAGGCCGGGATACCGGTGGGGATCGGGACGGACGGGCCCGCCAGCAACAACGACCTCGACATGTTCGACGAGATGGACGCCGCCGCGAAGATCCAGAAGTTCATGCTGGGCGACCCGGCTGCGCTGCCCGCCGAGACCGTCTTCCGCATGGCCACGATGGGCGGCGCGCGCGTGCTGAACCTGCACGACGAGATCGGGTCGCTGGAGCCGGGCAAGCGCGCGGACATCGTGCTCGTCGACATCCGGCGCCCCGGTCTGACCCCGCTCTACCGCGTCTATTCGCACCTCGTGTACGCGGCGCGCGGCAGCGACGTGACCACGGTGATCGTGAACGGCCGGATCGTGGTGCGCGACCGCGAAATCCTCACCGTCGACGAAGACGAGGTCATGGAACGCGCGCGCGGCTTCGGGGACCGGGTCCGGGAGGTCATGGCCGAGGTGGCGGCAGGAGGCGAGAGATGAGCGGAGAACAGGGAAAGCGGAAGAGAATGGAATCGAAGGGATTCACCGACCGCGAGCTCGACATCATGAGCGTGCTGTGGCGAGCCGGGTCGGGGACGGTGGCGGAGGTGCGTGACGCGCTCGGCGAGGATGTCGGGTACACCACGGTCCTCAAGATGCTCCAGATCCTCGAGGAGAAGGGCGCCGTGGGCCACGAGCAGGAGGGCCGCGCGTACCGCTACTTCCCGCTCGTGGAGTCCGAGCGGGCGGGGGGACGGGCGCTCAGCCGCATCGTGAACAAGATCTTCCACGGCTCGGCGGAGATGCTGCTGGCGACGCTGGTGGAGGGCCGCGAATTCACCGAGGAGGAGCTGCGGCGCATGAGGGCCGTGCTGGACCGGGTGGAAGGGAGGGGGGAGGGGGAGTGAGGCGCGTGGGCGCGATACGGCGACCCGCGCGATGGGTCAACCAACGAATCTGCTCGAACGGAGGCTGAAGACAATGAACGAGAAGCGAACGAAACCGGTCGTGGACCACGCGGTCGCGCTTGTGGCGGTGGCCATCGGCACCCTGGCCGCCGCGTGCGATGCGCCCTTGCCGACGGAGTTGGGGGAAACGTTCGACGAAGGAGTGGCCAACGAGGCCGGGGAACGCCGGGAGGGCACAGTCCCCAGCCTGGCGAACCAGCCCGCGCCGTCGCCCCTGGCAAGATGGTTCGATTCCGACGCCGCTCCCCTCGTCTTTGTGGACGATGTCCGCATCGAGACACCCGATGACCTGCCCGAAGCGGTCCGGCTGTGGATCGAGGGAGGCCTCGACGACCACCTGGCGGAACGCGTCAAGGTGGTCCGGGGCGCTCGGGCCAGCGAACTCTACGGGGAGGAGGGCGCGAACGGAGCGATCCTCATCTTCACGGGACGGGATGGAGGAGACCCCCGCCTGCGTTGGCGTTGGGGTTCGCCGCCGACGACCAAGCCGCCGCTCGTTGTCGTGGACGGCCAGCGATGGCGGCCCCCTGCAGTCCCGTCGAACCCGCTTCCCTATCAGTTCGACTACGCAGTCGGGGTAGCCTTTTTCCTGGGCATCACAGACCTGGACATCGAGAGCTTCCAAATCATCAAGGGTGCGGCGGCCAGAATGCTGTACGGGGAAGAAGCAGCCGGCGGGGTCATCCTGATCGTCACAAAGACCCCCGGCTCCGCCCGGTAGCTCCCGGAGTGCTTGACGAATGATTGACTGGATGCTCTACGCGGCATTGGTCGCGGTGCTGATCGCGGGGGGCGCGCTGGCGCTCGAGCGCCTTGTGGCTACGTCCGGCCGGCCGCGCCGGTTCGTGTGGCTGGCGGCGCTGGCGCTTGCGGTGGTGATCCCTCTGGCCGGCCGCACTCCGGAGCCGGTCGCGCCAGCAGTGCAGGAGGCGACCTCGGCCGTCACCTCCCTGGTCAACGGGGATCCGGTGGAAGGCTCCCGGAACGAGATCCTAACCGTTCCCGTTCCCGGGGGGATGCAGTCGGACAGAGTCGCCGCTCTGGCGTGGGTTGCCGCTTCCCTGACGGTTCTGGCCGTCCTGGGAGCCGTGCTGCTCGCGGTGGCGTGGAGGCGGCGCCGCTGGGAGTGCAGGACGGTGGCCGGGCCCCTGGTCTACATCTCCCGCGGCTTCGGCCCCGCCCTGGTTGGCCTCTTCACACCGAGGGTGGTCGTTCCCTCGTGGGTCCTGCGGCTGGAGCCTGGTGCCCGCGACGCAATCGTCCGTCACGAGAAGGAGCACGCCCGGGCGCGGGACCACCTCACCCTGCTCTGCGGCGGCCTCGTCACGGCGCTGTTCCCGTGGAGCCCGGCGATCTGGTGGATGTGCCGGCGGCTTCGCGCCGCTGTGGAAATGGACTGCGATGAACGGGTGCTGGCGTCGGGGATCGGGGTCGCCGACTACGGTGCCGTGCTCCTCAACGCGGGAACCCGGTCCCGTACCTGGTGGGGATTCGCGCCGGCGATGGGGCACCCCGAGAGTCTGCTCGAACGAAGGTTGAAGACGATGAGCCAGAGGCACGAGAAGCCGGGTTGGGGGCGCGCGCTCGTGCTCGCGGGCGTTGCCGCCGGCGCGGTGGTTGCCGCTTGCGACATTCCGGTGCCGACGGAACTGGGAGACGCGATCGAGGAAGTGATCCCCGCGCACGCCCAGGAACCCCGGGACGGCGCGCCGCGGGAGGGCACTGGCGGCTCCAGTCTGGCCAGGTGGTTCGCTTCGGACCCCGCTCCGCTCGTGTTCGTGGACGGTGTCCGCGCCGAGCGTTACGAGGACTTGCCGGAACCCGTCCGGCGCTGGTCGGAGAGCGGCCTCCGGGAAGAGGGGCTGGTCGAGAGCGTCGAGGTGATGCAGGGCGAGGTGGCCAGGGCACGCTACGGGGAAGAGGGCGCGGCCGGCGCCATCCGGATCTTCACGGGAGACCGGCCACCCGGCGCGGCCAGCGTCGAGTCTTCGGCCAGCGAGCCGCCTCGGCCGGACCGGGGCAACCTCTGGGGGGACAAGTTCTCGCGGATGGCCGTGTCGCAACCCATGCCCCTCGTCATCGTGGACGGGCAGCGCATGCTACCCCCTGAAGTCCCGCCGAACCTCCCCCCCTATCAAGTCGGCCAGGCCTTCTTCCAGCACCTCGCAGAGCTGGACATCGAGAGCTTCGAGATCGTCAAGGGTGCTGCGGCCAGCATGCTGTACGGGGCGGAAGCCGCTGGCGGGGTCATCCAGATCTTCACGAAGAATCCGGCTCAAGGCCGGTAGCGCCGAGGATCTGAACGAATGCTCGCCTGGATGCTGTACGCGGCGTTGGTCGCGGTGCTGATCGCGGCCGGGGCGCTGGCGCTTGAGCGGCTGGTGGCATCCGCGGGCCGGACGCGCCGTTTCGTCTGGCTGGCGGCGCTGACCCTTGCGGTGGTCGTGCCGTTGTTGGGCGGCCGGCGAAATCCTCCACCACCGGAGGTCCTTCCTGCGGTGGAAACTGCGGAACCCATCCCGCCGGTGACGGTGCCGTTCGAGCCCAGCCACCGCCTCCTCCCCCCCCTCCCCATCCCCACCACCCCCACGGCTGCACGCACCGCCACCTTCGCCTGGGGCGCCACATCGGCGGCGGCGCTCTCCGCGCTGTGGGCCGTTCTGCTCGTCGTGGCCTGCGCCACGCGCCGCTGGCCGCACCGCCGCGTCGACGGCACCGATGTCTACCTGTCCCGGCGCTTTGGCCCCGCCCTGGTGGGCATCCTGGAGCCAAAGCCCGTCATCCCCTCCTGGGTCCTGAAGGCCGAGCCGACCGCACGAGCCGCCATCCTCCGCCACGAGCAGGAACACGCCCGGGCCCGCGACCACCTCGCCCTGCTCTACGCCGCCCTCGTCGTGGCGGTCTTCCCATGGAGCCCGGCGATCTGGTGGATGTGCCGCCGCCTGCGAGCCGCCATCGAGATGGATTGCGACCAGCGGGTCATTGCCGGCGGGATCGGTGCCGCCCAATACGGCGCCATCCTGCTCCACGCTGGAGCCCGGTCCCACAATCGCTGGGGACTCGCCCCCGCGATGGGTCAACCCAAAAGCCTGCTTGAACGGAGATTGAACACGATGAACGAGAAGAGAAGGAGACTGAACCCCGTGCACGGCCTGCTGCTGGCCGGCGCAGCCGCGACCGCGCTGGCGATCGCCTGCGACACGCGTGCACCCACGCAATTGAACGACGCCATCGACGAAGTGATTGGCGAAGGCCGGGACGGGGAGGCGGCGCCCTCGTCGACAGGCAACGCCGCGGGTCTGCCGCTGGTGTTCGTGGACGGAAAGCGAGTCGCCGCCGATGAGCTGTGGCCGGACGGCGACGGGGCGATGCCGCCGAGGCTTCTTGCGCTCGACATCAGGCGCATCGAGATCCTCAAGGGGGCCTCCGCCACGGACATCCATGGGGAAGAGGCAGCCCACGGGGTGATCGAGATCTTCACCACGGAGGAGCAGGCGCAGGGGGACGATTCCTCCTTTGGATTCGAGGTCGATCTGCCGGTTCCGACCCGCGAGTGGAACGCCGACCTGCCGGTTCCGACCCGCGAGTGGAACGCCGACCTGCCGGTTCCCACCCGCGAGTGGAACGCCAACCTGAGCTTCCAGGTGGGAATGCCGGTCGCGAACATCGGCAATCGCATACGGATGCTCGAAACCACCATCACTGACGGAATCGGCGACGCCGAGATATCCTTTGAAGGCGATGGCAGCTTCCGCGGGTGGTTCACGCTCTCCGGCGACACCAGCTATGGGCGAGTGGAGCAGTTCCTCGAATCGCTGGCGGCGGCTACCAGATGAGGGTGCAGCAGCGTAGCATGGCGGACCAAGGGGCGTGGCTCGCCGCAGGATTCCTGGCGATGCTCCCAACCGCCGGCCTCCAGGGCCAGGAGATGGTCGACCTCCCGGCCGAAGACCGAACCGTTTCGGCGGACTTCGAAGTCGTGTTCCGCATCGGGTCGGCCGAGGCCGAGGCCGAATGGGAGCAGTTCACCTCGATCCGGCACCTGGGCTTTGACGGCGCGGGCAACCTCCGCATGCTGGACGCTCCGGGACCCGAGCCCGGCACCCGCATCGTGATCGTCGACGGGGCAGGTCGTCTCGTCGACGAATTCGGTCGTCACGGCGGTGGTCCAGGCGAGTTCGGCATGCCCATGTCGATGGTGGTGTGGCCGGACGGAGCAACGCTGGTCGAGGACATCATGCGAAGGGGATACCACGTCTTTGACCCCGCGGGCGACTTGGATCGACTGGTCCGCGAGGAGTTGGGTCGCAACATGCGGCCGGCGCGCACCGGCACCCGCAGCCTGCTGGGCGGCTCCTGGGATGATCCGGCGGGTGGCCGACGTCCGATCCTCCGCTACGACCTGTCGTCGGACGAGGTGGACTCGCGTACGCTGGTGGACGCCTGGTCGCCGCGAAGCACGAGCGAAGGCCGCGTCGACGCCGCGACCGAGGTGGAGGACCTGGTCAGCAGCGAATGGGGCTTCGAACCGGAGCTCCTGCTGGACGCGCTGCCGTCCGGCGCAATCGCGTTCTCGGATTCCTCGGCCTATGCCATCAAGGTGACCGATCCGTCGGGCCGGGTTTCGCGCGTCATCCGACGACCCATACAGCCCATGCCCGTCACCGAGGCGATACGGCGCGCGGAGCGTGAGCGCCGCCTGGAGGCGACCCGAAACCGGCCGGTGACCACGAGCGGTGAACCGAATCCGCAGGCATTGGCAATGATCAACTCGTTCCTCGCCGCCCAGGAGGCGGAGGTCGAGAACATGCGTTTCTTTCCAGAGGTGCCGGTGATCGAGTCGTTGCGGGCCACGTGGGAGGGTACGCTCTGGGTTCAGCGGAGCACGGAGCCGGGCGCCGACGAGCCGGGCCCGATCGACCTGATCACGCCCGACGGACGTTACATCGGCACCATTCCCCAGGGGCGCCTCGCCATGCCGGACGGCTTCGGACCGGACGGACTCGTCGCCTTCATCGAGAAGGACGAATTCGATGTTCCCGTCATCACGGTAAGGCGAATTCCAGCCGAGATCCGCTGATGCGCCTCGTCGGGCCCATCGTCGCGACTGCCCTCGCCACCCTCCCGCTCCACGCAGCCAAAGCGTCCTCACAGCTGATCGCCGACGCCGAGCCCATGGAGGCGTGCGAGGTCCTCCGGCTCGGTGACGGACTCGATGTTCCCGCGTGGCTCGCCTTCGTTCGCGCTCCGGACCTGATGGTGGATGCGGCGGGTCGAGTCTACTTGCGAAGAGGCCAGGACGCCGCCATCACCGTACTTGACGCGGACGGCGGCTTCGTACGGACCATCGGTGGCCAGGGCGAGGGACCGGGCGAGTTCGTCGCCATAGGCGCCATGGGTTTCGTGGCTGACACGCTGTGGCTGCAGAACTGGCCGATGCTTCACACCTCCTTCTTCGACTCCGCGGGAGCACATCTCAGGACGGAGGCCGACCACGGACGACCCAGCACCGGCCCCAGCACGTGGAGGACATCGCTTCCGCTCGCCGGGGGACGCGGGTTCTACATTCCAGCCGCCGGAAGCCACGGCGAGTCACGGGTGCGCTTGCCGATGATGGTCGGGAACCGCACGGACGAGTCGCGCGACACGCTGGCCTCCACGTTCGATTTCACCGACATGAGGATCGCCGGCGTGGGCACGTTCAACTACAGCGCGACAGTCACTCCACCGGTCCACCGCATCGATCCCGGGGGCGACGGCGTCGTGATCGCCGACTGGGTGCCCGACCGGCCGGAACTCGTGACCGTCCGCCACTTCGACGGGCACGGTCGCCTGACACGCCAGAGTGCCATCGGCGCCGAACTGCGCCCGATTCCGTCGCAAGTGAAGAGGGAATTCATCGAAGAGGGAATGAAGAAGGCGGAGGGCCCGTATGAATCCGCTCGCCGGCGCGGTGAGCCGGTCCCCCGCAACCTGCGAGCTGCGGTCGAAGAAGGGCTGCTGCTGCCCGACTACTACGCCCCGGTCGAGGACATGCTGGTGACGCGTGCGGGGGGTCTGTGGCTGCGCGAAACGACCGCGACGGACGGCTTTGAAGGACTATGGGTCGTCTTCGCTCCCGACGGAGAGGCGGAGTTCCGCGTGACGGCTCCCGAAGGAGTCGACTTCGAGGCCATCGACGGAGGCAGGATCTGGGCCACGGGTACCAGCGAACTCGACGTGCCGTTCATCCTGCTCTACGAATTGGTCAGACCGAGTCCCTGCGGGTCCCCGAACCCGCGAGAACGTTTCAGCTGAAACGTTTTCGGGAGATTTCACTTCAATTCACTTTGAGAGAAGGTTGACGTGATGAACCAGAAGAGAGTGAAGCTGAAACCGTCGCACCGTGTGCTCCTTGGGACCGCAGGTCTGGTCGCGCTGGGTATCGCCTGTGACATGCCCGCCCCTATCCAGGCCCAGCAGGTCATCGAAGTGACCGGGCGGGACCGCCACCTCGATGCCGCCTTCGAAGAGGTGTTCCGCGTGGGTGTGCTGGATGGCGAGCCATGGGAGATGTTCGGCACCGTGCGCACTGCCGCCTTCGATGGCCGCGGCAACCTCTACCTCTTCGACGGATCGGGCGGCGTGACCGGGCGCTGGGTTGACGTTCGGGTCCTGGTGTTCGACTCCTCCGGCGGGTTCGTGCACGAGTTCGGCAGCCCGGGACAGGGACCCGGCGAATTCAATGTGCCGGTGGCGATGGCCGTCCTGCCCGACGGCACGTCCGTAGTGAGCGATATCGGTCACAGGGCGTACCAGCTCTTCGACGAATCCGGTGCCTTCGTGCGCGCCGTGCGGGTCGGGGTGGCGGAGCTTTCCGTCCTCTATGCCGGCGCCATGCACGCCGACCCGCGGGGTACCGGGGTGTATGCGCTGCCGTCGCGCGCCGGACCCGCCATGGGACGCGCCCCGGCGGAGTCAAGACCGGTCCTGCGATTGGACCTGGGAACCGGGGACATGATCGCCGACACGGTCGCGAGGGGATGGTTGCCGCCCCCTCCCGAAACCGCCGACGGAGAGGTTGAGGGCGTGGTCGTCCAGGGCCGGAGGGTAACCTACGCGGAGCTTGGCATGGGCCAGACGACGGTCTTCGAGCCGGAGGTCGTGGCTGCCGTTCTCCCCGATGGGCGCGTGGTGTTCTCGGACTCGTCCGCCTACGCGCTCAAGGTGACCGGCGATGGCGACCCGGGGGTAGCGCGCATCATCACGCGGCCGCTCGACCCCGAGGCCGTGACGCCCGCGATCCAGCGGGCCGAAACGGACCGCCGGGACTCCCTGCGCGTAGCCCTCGGCGCTCCCGGCGCCGGACAGAGGATCCTCCAGTTGCCGGGCAGCGACGGAACACCGGAGACCGTCACGATCGATATGCCCGAGCCCGCCTTCTATCCGGAGCTCTCCGTCATCCACACTCTGGCCACCACATGGGACGGCCACGTTTGGGTTCAGCGCCGCGGCCCCTATCCGGACACGGACGGCCCCATCGATGTGCTCACCCCCGAAGGCGACTACATCGGCACCTTCCCGGCAGGCACACCGGGCATGCCGGCCGCCTTCGGCCCCGAAGGTCTCGTCGCGTTCATCGAACTCGACGAACTGGACGTCGCGACGGTGGTCGTGCGGAGACTTCCCGCAACCCTTCGCTGACCCCGGGTCCGGCCGGCAGCGGTATTGCGACTTGCAGCAATTCGTATTACGCTGCGTCACCATGAGCAACTTCTCCCTCAAGCTGCCCGGCGACATGCATGCCGCGCTGGCCGCCGAGGCCGATCGCCGCAACATCACCCGGTCCGCGCTGGTGCGGGAGATCATCGAGCGGGCGCTCGCGTACGAGGCCGGCACGGCGCCACCGAGTTGTGCGCAACTGGCGGGCGATCTCGTGGGCAGCTTTCGCAGCGGACGGCCTGATCTGGCCACCGACGACCGCCTCCTCGATGAGGCCATGACCACCGACGCCCACAGCAATGCGGCCGACCGTCGTCGTTGACACGGGCCCGATTGTCGCGCTCCTCGACGCCGACGAAGCGCGGCACGACTGGGCGCGCGCCCGGTTCGAGTCGCTGCGGGCTCCCCTGCTCACCTGCGAAGCCGTGCTCTCGGAGGCATCGCTGCTGCTGCTGCGAGCCGGCGCGGATCCGGGCCTCCCGGCGAGGCTCGTGCGGCGGGGCGTGCTCGAGGTCGCCGGTGTCTTCGAATCCGATGCGGACGCGGACGCCCATGCGAGCCTGATGCGCCGTTACGCCGATATCCCGATGTCGTTTGCGGATGCCTGTCTGGTGCGCATCGTCGAGAGAACCCCCCACGGCTCCGTCATGACCTTCGACCCCCGATTCCGCAGCTACCGTCAGGCGCGGCGGCGCACGATTCCGCTCCTCATTCCCTGAGGGAGCCGGCCGGGTCGTGAGAACACTTCGGTGGCTGACGACCTGGGCCACAGCCAGGCCCGGCAAGCCGACCCGCGGCGTGGTCACCGAAGATGTCCGGGTCGGAAGCGGCGAGGAGGCCATCCGAGCGCGGCGCCATCGCCCGGCGCGCGGGCGGTCGCCGCTGCCGGGATGGGTGATCCTTCACGGCGCGACCATTCCCGGGCCCGACCACCTGGCGATCGCGCGTCTGGCGGTTGCACTCGCCGGCGCCGGTGCCGATGTCCTGGTGCCCCAGGTCCCCGAGTGGCGCCAGCTGCGGCTGGATCCGGCACCGGCACTGAAGGCCCTGCGGCTGGCCATCGGACACATGGGCGACGATCCCGGCGTCCGTTCCGGCGGCGTCGTCCTGGTGGGGACGTCCTTCGGCTGCCCGCAGGCACTGATCGCGGCGGCGGATCCGGCCCTGCGCGGCCGCGTCCGCGGCGTGCTCGGCTTCGGCACCTACCACAGCCTCGCTGACACCGTCCGTTTCGGACTCACCGGGCAGTTCGCATGGCGCGAGCGGACCGGGTATCTGCGTCCCGACCCCTACGGGCGCTGGGTCGTGGCCTCGAACTACCTGCACCGGATTCCCGGATACGAGGAGGCCGGGGATGTCTCGCGCGCGCTGGGCGAACTCGCGGCGCTGGCGGGCCGGCACGGGATCATGTCGTGGGAGCCGAGCAGCGACCCCTTCAAGGAACGCGTGATGGCCTCGGTGTCGCCGGGCAACCGCGGGCTCTTCCGCCTCTTCGCCCCGGTGGCGGCCCGCGAGCCCGACCCGGTCCTCGCCAACGAGTTGGCCCCCCTTCTCGCCGAGGCCGGCCGCGCCACGCACCCCGGGCTGGAGCTGCCGGATTCGCTTCCCTCCGGCGTGCTTCCCCCCGTCCGCCTGATCCACGGCCGCCACGACCACCTCATCCCCTTCACCGAAACCCTCGCGCTGGAACGCTTCCTCCGGAAACGCGCCGACGTGACCGCCACGGTGACCGATCTCTTCGCTCACTCCAAGGGGTCGGGGAGGCGGATCGTGCGGCCGGCCGAGGCCGTGCGGTTTCTCGCGGCGATCAGGGGGGCGCTGGGGCTGGACGCCCGCTAGAGGGTGGCGGCGGATGCGCGGACCAGTCGGACAAGGCTATCGTTAGGGTGAGCATACGACCCGGCGAGAGACTAAACGATGCCGCCGGTGACCCCGGGCGTGTGACGAATCGGGGGCGGAGGCAAGCATGACTGACACGCTGATCGACAGGAACCCGGACATTCTGGGCGGGACTCCCGTGTTCTCTGGCACCAGGGTTCCCGTGCGGATCCTGATGGAGCATCTCGAAGCGGGCGACCGGCTCGACGAGTTCCTCGACGACTACCCCACCGTGTCTCGAGAGCAGGCCGTCGAACTGATCGAACGCGCGACGATCTACCGGGTGGTGGCCTGAGCTTCCCCGTCAAACAGACTTCCCCTCGCGGCTCCGCAACCCCCGACGCTTCCATTTACTCAGTAACCTGAGTACATTTCCTCATTATGGTGAGCAATCTGTCATACATCCGTCCCCAGGCGTCCGATCTGCGCCGACGGCTGGAAGAATCGCGCCGCTTCATTCAGATCGTCACCGGGGCAAGACAGGTGGGCAAGACCACCTTGGTCAACCAGGTCGCGGAAAGGACCGGGTTGCCGTATCGCTACGGGAGCGCGGACGAGCCCACGCTACGCGGTCCCGGTTGGATCGCCCAGCAGTGGGACATTGCGCGGATGGAGGCGGACCGAGCCGGCGCCGGGGGCGCCCTTCTGATCCTCGACGAAGTCCAGAAGGCCACCGGTTGGGCGGAGTCGGTCAAGCGCCTGTGGGACGAAGACACGCTCGCCGGGCGCGAACTGAAGGTTGTGCTTTCCGGATCCGCGCAGCTCCTGATCGGGCGGGGTCTGACGGAGAGCCTGGCCGGACGGTTCGAGATCGTGCATCTGCCGCATTGGAGCTACCAGGAGATGCGCAGCGTCTTCGGCTGGTCGCTCGAGCAACATCTGTTCTACGGAGCGTACCCTGGCTCGGCGCCGCTAGTCGGACAGCCCGACCGCTGGTCGCGCTACATCCGCGACTCGCTGATCGAGACCACCGTCTCGCGCGACATCCTGCTCCTCTCCCGCGTGGACAAGCCGGTTCTCTTGCGGCGTCTCTTCGAGCTGGGATGCGACTACTCGGGGCAAATCCTGTCCTACACGAAGATGCTCGGCCAGCTGCAGGAAGCCGGAAACACCACGACGCTGGCCCACTACCTCGACCTGCTCGCCGCAGCCGGCATGGTCGCGGGACTGCAGAAGTACTCGGGGGGAGGAGTGAAGAGGCGTGGATCGAGCCCGAAGCTCCAGGTCTTCAACACGGCTCTGATGGCTGCCCTGTCCGACCTGACCCTGGAGCAGGCCCGCGAGGACCGCACCTTCTGGGGGCGGCTGGTCGAATCGGCGATCGGGGCACACCTGGTCAACGCCGCGGCGGCAGGCCGGTGCGAGGTCTTCTACTGGCGCGGACGCAACCGCGAGGTGGACTTCGTCGTGGCCGCCGGAGGTCACCTCACCGCGATAGAGGTCAAGAGCGGCCGGGCGGGTCCGACCCTGCCGGGAATGCTCGCGTTCACCAGGATGTTCAACCCGGACCGCACGCTGCTGGTGGGAGACGGCGGGGTTTCCGTGGAAGACTTCCTGTCGGTGCCGGTGGAGTACTGGGTGGGGGCCTGAACGGGAGCGCATGCTTGATACCCCCGCCAGCCCGACCGAGTTTCAGGCTCTCGGCGACGCCATTTCCATTCAGCCACGGACTCCCATGACCAGGCAACTCAGCTCCCTGCTTCCCGGCCGGTTCCGGCGCCCGGCCCGGCTGCACGCCGCGCACATCGGCGGCGTCGCGGCCATCCTCATCGCCAGCGTCCTCACCGCGGCGCCCGCACCCGCGCACGCCCAAGCCACCACCGCCCAGCTCGACGCCCTGCGCCCGCGCAACATCGGCCCGGCGGTGATGAGCGGCAGGATCGTGGACCTGGCCGTCGCGGAGGCGGACCCGATCAAGTTCTACGTCGCGTCCGCGACCGGGGGCGTCTTCAAGACGAGCGACAACGGGATCACGCTCACGGCCGTCTTCGAGCACGAGGGCACCCACTCGGTCGGGGCGATCGCGCTTCACCAGCGCGACACGTCGATCGTCTGGGTCGGGACCGGGGAGCGCGCGAACCGGCAGAGTTCGTCGTGGGGGGACGGCGTCTACAAGAGCACCGACGGGGGCGAGACCTGGACCAACATGGGGCTGCGCGACAGCCATCACATCGGGCGCATCGCGCTGCACCCCGACGACACGGAGCTGGTCTACGTTGCCGCAATGGGCCACCTCTGGGGCCCCAACGAGGAGCGGGGCCTCTACCGCAGCCGCGACGGGGGCGCGACCTGGCAGCCCATCCTGCAGATCGACGAGCACACCGGCGCGGTGGACGTGGCGCTCGACCCGGCGGACCCGAACATCGTCTACGCCG
The DNA here is from genome assembly GCA_965116645.1 of Longimicrobiales bacterium. Lineage (GTDB taxonomy): Bacteria > Gemmatimonadota > Gemmatimonadetes > Longimicrobiales > Gaopeijiaceae > Bin94. The sequence goes on from OZ220702.1 coordinate 2,453,041, forward strand.
CGACCTACCAGCGGGAGCGGCGGCCGTGGGGGTTCCATGGGGGCGGTCCGGGGAGCGCGCTGTACCGCAGCACCGACGGGGGCGACAACTGGGAACGGCTGTCCGGGCCCGGCGTCGCTCGCGGGCTCCCCGAAGACGACATCGGCCGCATCGGCATCTCGGTCTACCGCAGTGACCCCCGGATCGTGTACGCCAGCGTCGAGCAGGGGTACCGCTACAACGCGTCGACCGCTTACACCGAGCGGCGGGCCGGCATCTACCGTTCCGAGGACCGCGGCGAGACCTGGGAGCTGATGAGCAACTGGAACCCGCGCCCCATGTACGCCAGCCAGCCCCTGGTCGACCCCGGCGACGACCAGCGCGTCTACATGATGAACAGCTACTCCTTCTCGGATGACGGAGGGCGCACCTTCACCTCCCCGCCGCAGAGCCTGCACGGCGACGACCGGATGGTCTGGGTCAACCCCGCCGACTCGCGCCACGTGATGAAGGCGGACGACGGCGGGCTCGGCATCTCCTACGACCGGGGGCTCAATTGGCTCTACATCTCGGACCTGCCTGTGAGCCAGTACTACCGGGTGTCGGTGGACATGGCACGGCCCTACAACGTCTACGGAGGCCTGCAGGACAACGGCTCCTGGATGGGGCCGAGCGAGACGTACAGGCAGAGCGGGATCCTCAACAGCGACTGGACGCGGCTGGGCGGCGGCGACGGCTTCATCAACCTGGTCGACACGACGAGCAACACGATCGTCTACACCGAATCCCAGTACCTGGGGCTGTCGCGCGTCAACCTGCGCACCGGCGAACGCACCTCCATCCGGCCCGGCGACCCGATCGGGCACATCGGCGGGCGCCGCAACTGGGAGACCTGGCGGGAGGTGGGCACCTTCGACAGCCAGCGCCTCGGCAACGCGATGGCGCCGGCCAACTGGGACGGCCCGTTCATCATCTCGCCGCACGACGCGTCGGCGCTGTATGCGGGCACGAACATCCTCTGGAAGACGACGGACCGGGGCGACTCGTGGCGGGAGCTGGGCGACCTGACCACCGGCACCGACCGCCGCACGCTCCCGATCATGGGGCAGATGCCGCACGACCACACACCGTCGCTGGATGACGGGATTCCGTACTGGCCGACGATTTCGGCCGTGGCGGAGAGTCCGCTGGCGCGGGGGCTGCTGTATGTGGGGACGGATGACGGGCGGTTTCATGTGTCTCGGGACGGGGGTGCAACGTGGTCGGACGTGGCGGCGCGCGATGCGACGGATTCGGACGGGCCGGCGGGAGGGGTGACGGCGGAGGGCGGACCATCGGCCGATGGCGAGCCAGGGGCCGAGGGCGGATCATGGGCCGAACGCAGTCCGGCAGCCGAGGCCACCCCCGGGACCCGAGCCGTCCCCACCGGCTTCCCCGGCCTTCCGCCCGGCGCCTGGGTCAGCGGCATCGAGCCCTCCCGCCACGACGAGGCCCGCGTCTACGCCGTCTGGAACAACTACCGCAACGACGACTACGCCAACTACCTCTACAGGTCCGACGACTACGGGGAGAGCTGGGTCTCGATCACCGGCGATCTGCCCGCCGACCGCGTGCTGCGGACGGTGCGCGAGGACCTGCGCAACGAATCCGTGCTCTTCCTGGGCGCCGAGATCGGCCTCTTTTACACGATGGACGGCGGCGGCTACTGGACCGAGCTGCGCGGCGGGATGCCGACGGCCGCCTTCAACGACCTGGTCATACATCCGCGCGAGAACGACCTGGTCCTGGGGACGCACGGGCGCGGCGTGTGGATCCTCGACCAGATCAACGCGCTCCAGGAGCTCACCCCGGAGGTGATGGCGAGCGCCGCCCACCTCTTCACGGTCGGGCCCGCCACGCAGATCCGCCGCGCGGGGCGGCAGGCGCACACGGGCGACATCTTCTACCGGGGCGAGAACCCCCCGAACGGCGCGATCATCGACTACTGGCTCGGGGAGGAGGCCGAGCCGGGCGCGGTGACGGTCGTGATCGAGGACGGGGTGGGCGGCCGCGTGGCCACGGTGGAGGGGACGGGGCGGGCGGGGATGAACCGCGTCGTGTGGGATCTTCGCCACCGGGCCGGGAACGAGGCCGGGCCGGGGGGTGGGGGGCGGGGTGGTGGGGGGCGGGGGCCGCTGGTCGTGCCGGGGAGCTACACCGCGCGGCTGGAGGTCGAAGGCGCCGGGGCGGCCGCGGGCGCGCAGCTCGCGCAGCCGTTCGAGGTGCACGACGATCCGCGACTGAACGTCACGCCCGCCACCCGCTCTGCCTGGACGGCGACCCTGCTCCAGCTTGGCGAACTGCGGACGCGGGCCCAGCGGCAACTGGCCCGTGTGGAAGGGGCGCTTGAGGCTGTGGCGGAGGATGACAACAGCCCACGCGCCGCCAAGCTCCGCGACCTGGAACGCGAGTTCGGCGAGCTGGTCACGCGCATCGGCCGCCTCGCGGGCGACATCGAGGGCGTGGTGGCGCCGCTGACCCAGGACCAGCGGTCGCGGCGCGTGTTCTATACCGACATGCTGGAGGTGCTGGTCAGGGAGATGGAGGAAGTGCTGTAGGGCCGCCTTGTGCACGCCCACGCTCCCCGCGGGGGGAATGTAATGCACACACGACATATTGTAAGGTTTGCATTACATTTGGGATCGCTGCGGCGGGTTCAGAGCTCCACCACCCGCCCCACCCCCGCCTCCTCCGCGCGGCGCATCACCACGCCCCCGACCGCCACATCCTGGACCGCCGTGCCCACCGACTTGAAGAAGGTGAGATCGCGCCCCGCACTGCCCTCCGGCGCACCCCCGTTGACGATCTCGCCGAGGTCGGCGTCGATCACGTCGGGCGTCACCAGCCCCTGCCGGATCGGGATGATGAGGTCGCCCGCCTCCTCCAGCACGGCCTCGCGGTCCTCAACCACAACCCGCGCGCGGGTGACGACCTCGCTGCCGATCTCCTGATGGTCCGGCAGGAAGCTCCCGCTTCCGCTCACGTGCGTCCCGGCAGGCAGGCCCGAGCCATCGAAGACGGGCGTGCGCGACGTGGTGACGGCCACGATGATGTCCGCCCCGTCGACCGCTTCCGCCGGGTCGCGCACCGCCCGCGCCTCAACACCCTCAAGCGAATCGGCCAGGGACCCGGCCGATTCCCCGTCCCGCGACACCACCCGCACCTCCTGAATCGGCCGCACCGCGCGGATCGCCTCGATCTGCCGCGGGGCCTGGACCCCCGCCCCGAAGATCGCCAGCACACGGCACTCCGCCCGGCTCAGGAGGCTCGCCGCGAGCCCGGCAGCCGCCGCGGTGCGAATCGCCGTGAGCTCACCCGCGTCCATCAGCGTTGCCGGAAGCCCCGTCTCGTCGTCGAGCATGAGAATCACGCCGTTGATCGACGGGAGTCCGCGGGACCGGTTCCCACCGAATACGGAGACGACCTTGGCTCCCCGCTCCCCGGTCGCACCCAGCCGCGCGGGCATGAAGAGCGAAATCCCGTCTCCCGTCGTAAGCGCCCCCCGCACCGGCATCTCGGCCGCTCCCGCCGACAGCTGTCCGAAGGCACGGGCCATCGCCTCGATGGCGTCGTGCATGGTGATGAGGGAGAGTATTTCGGAGCGGGAGAGGATGCGTAGCTTCATTCGGCCAGTGTTGCGATCGCTTGCATGATCCGCGTTTCCGATGCAATGAGGTCTCCCTTCAGCGCATCGCCCACAGTGCGAAGTTCGGCTCTGACCTCGCCGATGCGCTCATCCATCCGAGTACCCAGGTGGTCCATTCGCGCGTCCATCCGGACGAAACGGGCATCCATCCGGTCGCTCAATTGATTCACGCGCCCATCCAATCGAGTCACGCGCCCATCCAGGCGGCCGATCCGGTCGCCCATGCGGGTCATCCGCCCATGGAGGTGGTCCACCGTTCCGGTGAAACGGTCGCCCAGTTCCCCGAGCTTCTCGTCGAGATGAGCGTAGCCTGTTCCGACTTCCGTCCGCAGCCCTCCCAGCTTCTCGTCGAGATGAGCGTAGCCTCGTTCGACTTCCGTCCGCAGCCCGCCCAGCTTCTCGTCCAGATGAGCGTAGCCTCTTCCGACTTCCGCCCGCAGCCCGCCCAGCTTCTCGTCGAGATGAGCGTATCCTCTTCCGACTTCCGCCCGCAGCCCGCCCAGCTTCTCGTCCAGATGAGCGACTTCCGCCTGCAGCCCGCCCACGTTCGCGTCCAGGTGAGCGACTTCCGTCTGCAGCCCGCCCACCTTCTCGTCCAGGTGCACAACACCCGTCCGCAGTCCGCCCAGCTTCTCGTCCAGGTGAGCCAGATCGTTCTCGCGCATCGTCTGGAACTCTTTGCGCAGGACTCCCACTTCCTGTCGAATCTCGGTCTTGATCAACCTCCAGAACGCGATCAGGCACAGCACGGTCGAGGCGAAACCACCGCCTACCAACCACGCCGTGTCACTCATCTCATTCTCCTTTGGGATCCCTGTCAAGCCCCAAGGTAATCGGTCCGGAGCACCACTCCAAGCCGCCCGGAGTATGGGCTTCTCATTGCCTTGTCGGGCCGATTCCCCCCAAGTACCGCTCCGCCAACACTCTGCGGTGATGCCGGGAATGCCCCGCGATGATCCAGGCCAGGCTCCTGACCGTGAATTCGTAGCCGCTGGCCACCCCCCTGCGGCTCCAGGCCTCCTCGTCGAAGCTCCTCAACAGCAGCACGGTCGCGCGGCGTACGGCCGTCAGCTCCTCGGTGAGCTCGGCGAGGGGGCGGCCATCGGCACCGGAGTTGGCGGCGTACGCGTTCTCGTCAAACGAGGGGAAGTGCGACCGGTCCCCGCGGGCAAACGCCATAGCACGGACGGCGAACATCCGCTCGGCGTCGGTCACGTGGCCCACCACCTCGCGCACCGACCACTTGCCGGGCGCGTAGCGGTACCCTTCCCGGTCCTGGGGGACGCCCGCCAGCAGGCTGCTCCACTCGCCCGCCTCCGCTTCGAGCGTGTCCAGCAGCGGCTCCTTCACGGCCGCGATGTAGGTTCCGTAGAAGTCGGCGTATTCGTCGCTCCCGGGCCTGCCCGGAGAATGTGACATGGGTCTGGCGTGTCCTTGTTCGATGGTTTGTTGCGGCACGGTCGCCCGCTCGGATGCGGGCCGGCGGCGACGGACGCCATCCAGCGCTGCGCGTGCCACTGTTCACCCGCAAAGATACCGATTCGCCAGCAGCCTGAAAGCCCGGACCTCGTCGGCGATCCAGCGGTCGTCCCGGCCGAGTTCACGCGCCATCACCGCAGCCACGCCGGGTGCTGCCTGCGCCGACGCCCGCGCATTCAGGAAGAGAGCCCGCGTCCGCCGTGCCAGCACGTCTTCCAGGCGGACCGCCATCTCGCTCCGCGCCGCCCACGCAGCCTGGCTCAGCCGGTACGGCAGCGCGGGGTGCATGAGAACGGAGAGGCGCTCGTCGGCCTTTTCCAGCTCGCGGATTGCGTTGGCGTCGGTGCCGTACACCTTCCACGGATAGCGGACATCGCCCCGCCTCGAGTAGCCGTGCAGCCTCAGCGTGCCGGTGCGGGTGTGGGCCGGAGACAGCCCCCCGACGTCTGCGGCGACGGTCACCGTGTCCTGCGCGACCTTGCGGCAGGTCGTCCACTTCCCGCCGGTCACCGTTACGAGGCCCCGCCGGGATGTCCCCACGCTGTGGCCGCGGGACAGCGCGGCGGTGTTCTGTTCGGGGCCGGCGGCCATCAGTCCCCTCAGGCCCGCCCACGCGGAGAGGATATCCGGCCGCGTGATCGGCCGGGTCAGGTAGCGAGCCGCATGCTCGATCAGGTAGTCGACCTCCTCCTCGCTCGCAGCCGGCTTCCGTGACGGTTCGTCGACCGGTACGTCGGTGGTGCCGACCACGACGTGACCGTGCCACGGAATCGCGAAGAGAACCCTGCCGTCGTCGGTTCGGGGGACGAGCACCGCCGTGTGGCCGGGCAGGAAAGCACTGCTCACCACGATGTGCGCGCCCCGGCTCAGCACCACGGCAGGGTTCTGGTCCGGGTCGTCCATCCGCCGGATCGAATCGGCGAAGGGACCCGCCGCGTTCACTACCACGGCGCCGCGCACCTCCCACTCCGCGCCGCCCACCAGATCGCGCACGCGCGCCCCCTTCACCGCGCCACGCGACTCCACCATCGCGACCACCTCCGCGTAGTTGAGCGCGACGCAGCCAAGACTGACCGCCGTCCGCGCCATCGCCCACCCCAGGCGGGCGTCGTCGAACTGGCCGTCGTGGAAGAGGACGCCGCCGCGCAGCCCCCGGTCCTGCAGGGTGGAGATCCGGTTGAGGCAGTCGCGGCGGCTCAGCAGCCGTGACGGCCCCAGGTTCCGCCCCGCGGCCAGGGCATCGTAGACCTTCAGCCCGGCGCCGAAGTACGGCCGCTCCCACCAGCGGTACGCGGGCACGATGAGGGGAAGGTCGTCCACCAGGTGGGGAGCGTTCCGCCGCAGCCGGTGCCGTTCGCGCAGCGCGCCGTAGACGAGGCCGACTTCGCCCTGGCGCAGGTAGCGGACCCCACCGTGGATCAGCTTCGTGCTGCGGCTGGAGGTGCCGCCGGTGAAGTCGCCGCGCTCGACGAGGAGCGTCCGGTATCCGCGAGCACAGGCGTCGAGGGCGGTGGCGAGTCCCGTGCAGCCGCCGCCGACAACCACCACGTCCCACGGGCGCAGCTCCCTGGCCCGGTCGAGCATGTGGTCTCTGGAGAGGATGTTCACCTTGGGGGCAGGAGGGACAGGCGCCCGGTTCAGCGCGGCGCGGTGCGGTTCAGCCGGTGGACCTGCACCGACTCCACGTCCGTGACGGGGTCGGTCAGCACCCCGACAATCCGATCCCCGGCGATCCACGTGACTCGGGGAAACGGCAGCTGCATCGTCCCCAACCAGCGGCCCTCCGGGTCGAAGACGCTCCACTCGCTCGACTGCTCGTCCAGCCGGTTCGCCACCCAAAGGTGCCCGTCGCTGTCGGTGATCAGCCCCGCGACCCTCGCGCGATAGAGTCTCGGCGGATACTTCTCCAGGAACTCATCCCACCCGTCCCAATCCAGTGTTTGGCGTTCCGACAGCCGCGCCTTCCAGGCCTCCACCTCCGAGGCGAGGATGGGGATCGGCTCCACCGCAGTGCGCCTCATGATGCGGCGAAGGACGCCCGTCGGAGAGAACTGGTGCACTTCGTATCGATCCCCATTGCTGATGTACACCGACAGGGGACTCCCGCCTGTAGCCACGACCGCCTGCGTTGGGAAGGGGAGCAAAAAGGGGATGAGTGGCTGGGCCGCGACCTGTTCCTGCCCGTCCCACCACCCGAAGTGGTAGGTGGCGTAGCCCGAGTCGACCCTCACATAGCCGGTCGGGGCCTTGTAGAGCGTGTTGACAATGGGAGCCCAGTCCCGGGGATATACGTCAACCAGGAATGTTCCGTCCGGAAGGGGCACGGTTGCCGGCTCGCTCAGGCGCTGCTCCGGCGTTTGCACGGCCGCGAACAACGCGCTCACGTCCAGGGTCCGATCCCTCAGGAGGTTCCCGGATGGATCGAAATAGCTGATCCCGCCCAACAGGTAGTCCCAAACCGCGATCGTGTCCCCTGGAAGAACCTGTAGATGCAGGGGGTAGGAGAATTCGCCGGGGCCTTGCCCCTTGCCCCCGAACGACCCGGAGAGAGCGCCCGTGGTGTCGAACACCAGCACCATGGACTCACCGCTGGAGAGCGCGGCCACCCGCCCGTCCGAAAGAAGCGCGGCTCCCGCAAGCCGCCACAGCAGGTGGGCGGGATCATCGGCCGCCTGGTTCGGGCGATACCCGCCGATCACGATCTCCGGCTCGGGGTCCACCGTCCAGAAGCGGGCGGAATCCCACTCCGGGGCATGATTCTCCACGATCCGGATGGTGGCCGAGTCCCGGACGGTGACCGTACTTGGCGGGGCTTCGTCTGCGGGCCGTTCACACGCAGTCAGCGCGAGGAACGGGGCCGCGACGAGCAGACACCGGGCCGATCGGTACATTCGCGCGCCCCTCAGTCCGCCGCCACCCGCCCCATGAACGCCCGCACGCGCTCATGGCTCTTCAGCACCATCACCGTGCCCGGCGCCTCGCGCGCGATCCGCTCCGGGATCGTCCCGAAGAGGATGCGGCTCGAGAAGCTGTCGCCCGAGGCGCCCACCATGACCGCATCGTAGTCGTCCGCCGCGGCCACGATCGATTCCACCACGCCAGATCCGGCCAGAACCCGCGTCTCCACCGCCGCGCCCGCCGGCATCCCGGCCCGTTCCCCGGCCAGCCACTTCTCCTTTTCCGCACGTTTCGGCTCGGACACGTCCACAGGCACCACGCCGGCCAGCGTCAGCGTTCCCCCGCCCCCCTCCGTCAGGCCGGCCGCGTAGCCCGCCGCCTTGCGCGCGTGCACGCTCCCCGCGGTGGGGAGCAGAATGCGCCGGGGGACCGCCCGCCCGGGCCCGAAACGGACCAGCATGATGTCGGCGCGCGCGAGCCGCACCACGTCGTCGGTCACCTCGCCGAGAATCTGCCGCGTCTGGGTGGTGAAACCCTTCCAGCCGAGTACGATCAGGTGGGAGCGGTCCTCGCGCCGCGCTTCCAGGATCGCGCGTCCCACGTTGTGCCCAACGCGCACCTCGGTCGTGATGGGCACGCCGAGCTCGCCTTCCAGCGCGGCCAGGCGTTCCAGCGTGTCGTCCTCGGCCTCGATCGCCTTGCGCGCGAGCTCGGGGGGCAGCTGGTCGGGGACCTGAACGACGCGCAGCAGGGTGACCTCGCCGTCGCGCTGCCGGGCCAGGGTGGCGGCGATCCGCAGCAGGGGCTCGGCCGTGTGCGGGTTGTAGACCGGGAGCAGGATGCGGAAGGGGGCTTCGCGCGGGGATGCCCGCAGGGCGACGATGCGCGACTGCGGCCCCGCGGCGTCGGGGACTTCGTAACGGGTGCCGCGCCAGGCGGCGTACCAGAACAGCCCCACCAGCAGCGCCAGGATGGCGAGCAGCACCGGCTGAAGGTGTCCCTGCATCGGAATCTGCAGGATCAGGTAGATGTTGGCCGCGATCCCCAGCGCGGGAAGCAGCGGCACCAGGGGGACCCGGAAGGGGCGCTCGATATCCGGGAAGCGGCGGCGGTGGACGATTAGCGCCGCGTTGACGAAGCACAGGGCCGTCAGAAGGACCAGGTTCGCGAAGTGGGCGAGGTCTTCCAGCGGCAGAAGGAGTGCGAAGAGGCCGATCGAGCCGCCCGCCGCCAGCACCGCCACATAGGGCGTGTGCGTGCGCGCGCTGATGCTGCCGAAGAAGCGGGGCAGGTGGCTGCGGTGGCTCATGGACAGCGCCACCCGGGACCCGGCCAGGATCGATGCGTTCGACGCGGAGATCATCGAGAAGATCGCCCCGCCCACGATCACCGCGCCCCCGATCGGCCCCAGGAACGCCCGCGCGGCCACGCCCATCGCAGCCTCGGTGTACTCGGTCAGGTCGGCCACCACCACGACGAGCACCACCAGCGCGTAGAGCACCGTCACCACCAGCATCGAGATGAAGATCGCGCGCGGGATCGTCTTCGTCGGGTTAATCACCTCCCCGGCCGAGGCCGCGATCGCCGAAAACCCGAAGAAGGTGATGAAGACGAGCGCGGCGGTGGACGCAATGAGCGGGAGGTCGGTGCTGAAGCGCTCGGTGATCGACGCCGTGTCGAAGCCGCCCAGGCCGCCCGCGATGAACCACACCAGCAGCGCGATCTTGGCCACCGTGACCACGATCTGGAAGGTGCCGCTCTCCTTGGTGCCCTTCATGTTGAGGAGGGTGAGGGCGGCCAGGAAGACGAGCCCCGGCAGCGCCACCAGGGGCACGTGCCAGATGAACTCGTTGAAGTAGGTGGACAGGCTGGCGATGTAGAAGGCGCACGACGACGCGTAGCCCAGCAGGATGCACCAGCCCACCAGGTACGCCAGCAGCGGGGGGAAGGTCTTGCGCGCGTAGAGGTAGCCCTCGCCGGAGGAGGGGTAGATCGAGGTGAATTCGCAGTAGGTGAGCGCGGTGAAGGCAGCCACGACCGCGGCCAGCAGGAAGGAGACGATGGCCGCGCTTCCCACGTAGCCGACCGCCAGCCCGGACAGGGTGAAGATCCCTGCGGCGATCATGGTGCCGGTGCCGATCGCCAGGGCGGACACCAGGCCGAGGTCGCGGCTCAGGCCGGCGACGACCTTGGGTCCGCCCGTGGAAGATCCGTGGGCGCCCGCCGCGGCCGCCCCCTGCGCCGATCCCTCAGCCTTCACTCAAGCGCCTTCCGTGGACGCCGGACCGGCCGCGCGGTCAAGGCTGTGCCGACGCCGCGGGAAGCAGCGCCCGCACCTCCCCCTGCACGTCCTCCTCCATGGCTCGGATCGGACGAAGCCACTTTTCGACGATTCTGCCCTCGGCGTCGATCAGGAAGCTCCCGGGAAGCCCGAGCAGAAAGTACGCATCCTGGATCGCCCAGGTCGGGTCGTGCCAGACCGGGAACGTGATATCGTGCTCCTCCAGGAAGGCGAGGATCTGGTCCCCGTCGTTGCGGCCGTCAACGCTGACCGCGACCACCTGGAAGCCGCGATCGGCATAGGTATCGTGCAGTTCCTGCAGCTCGGGCATCTCCTCCCGGCAGGGAGCGCACCAGGTAGCCCAGACGTTGAGCATGTAGGGTCCGCCCAGCAGGTCCGCACTTCCCGTTTCGGTCCCGTCCAGGGTGAGCGCGGTGAATGGAGGCGCGGGGTCGCCAACCTCGACCGGCCTGAATTCGTCGACGTTGCAGGCGACGAGGACAGCGGCGGCAACGGTGACCAGAATGCATCGCTTCACGAAAGGGTCCTCCTCGTCGGCGGGGAGACAGGCGGCACAAATCCCGTACACGGGCAGCAGATCAACCTACCCAAGCGGGGCCGGAGCGCCAATAATTGGTGAGGGCGCTGCGGCTGTCTGCCTGGGGCCTTGCATCGGCCCGGCGGCATCCGGGTGCCGCGGCCGACCGGCGGGGGGCTCGCTTCGGCGGAACACTCGGCCAACCCCGGACGTAGGGAACGGAGTCCAATCCACACCCCTTTCGGAGCCACGCAACATGGCCACTGACATGCAATCGGACCAAGTCAAGAGAAAGCTGGCCTTTCTGGCCGGCTTCGCCCTCTATTTCGCCGCCCTCTGGCTGCTGTGGGACACGCCCGTCGTCTATCCGCTCAAGATCTTCGTCGTCATGCTGCACGAGATCAGCCACGGGATCGCGTCCATCGCCACCGGCGGCACCATCGAGAAGATCACCCTCGATCCCTACCAGGGGGGCGCCTGCTACTGCGGCGGCGGCAACGCCTTCCTCACCCTCTCGGCGGGCTATCTCGGCAGCCTGATCTGGGGGGTGGCGCTGCTCGCGGCCACGAACAGCCGGCGGATTCCCACCCAGACCCTGGTCTTTGCGGTCGGGATCCTGGTGGTGCTCCTCACGGCGCTCTACGTCCGCAACAGCTTCGGGCTGGCCTTCGGGCTGGCCTTCGGCGCCACCCTGATGATCGCCGGGCGCAAGCTCGGGCCCGCCGCCAGCCGCATTCTGATGACCGCGCTGGGCCTGACCAGCTGTCTCTACGCCATCCTCGACATCAAGAGCGACGTGCTGGACCGCCCCCACCTGGAGTCGGACGCGGCGATGCTGGCGGAATTGACCGGAGTGCCGACCATGACCTGGGGCGTGATCTGGATCGCGGTCGGGGTGATCGTGAGTGCGCTGGCGTTTCGGAGGGCGTTCAAGGCGGCGTGAGTCACCCCTCCCCCCCGAACACCACCTCCCCGTTGAACACCGTCATCTCGCACACCATGTCGCGCAGTTCGTCAGTCGGCACGGAGAGCGGATCGCGGTCCCAGACGGCCAGGTCCGCGTATTTCCCGGGCTCGATCGTCCCAACCTTGTCCTCCAGGAACATCTGGTGGGCCGCCCACACGGTGAACGAGCGCAGCGCCGTCGCCGCATCCACCGACTCGGCGGTGCCGTAGGGCGCCTCGCCGTACACGCCCAGGAGCGGCTGGCGCGCGACCGAGGCCCACACGCCGTACCGGGCCGGGAAGGGAGTGACGAAGAAGTCCGACCCGCTCGCCCAGATCATGCCGCGCTCCTGGTAGGACCGGAAGGGGTTCAGGCGAAGGGCGCGTTCGGGGCCGAAGTTTCCGGCGTAGGTGTCGCCGATCCACCAGGTGAAGGTCGGGGAGGGTTCCGGGTAGCCGGCCTGCCAGTCGCGCTGCAGCTCGGCCATGGCGTCGAGGGCGCGGTCGGTGGGGATGTTGGAGTGGATGATGGAGTGGCGGAGGCCGTGGGTCGGCGTGGCCGCGAGGGCCTCCTGGATGCTCTCGACCGTCCAGTCGATGGCGCGGGCGCCGATGGCGTGCATGCCGACGTGGAGGCCGGCGTCGTGGTAGGCGCGGAAGCGCTGGCGCAGTTCGCCGGGATCCATGGTGGGGTAGCCGCGGTTGCCGGTGTCGGTGCCGGTGAATTCGCGGTTCCAGTCGTCGTAGAGCCACGCCGTGCGGGCGCCCCCGCTACCGTCGATGTAGAGCTTGACGCCGCCGGCGATGAGGCGGTCGTCGCCGGTGGATTCGTAGGGGCGGGTGAAGGCGGCGAGGCGCTCCGCGTAGGCGCGCACCTCCTCGATGGGCCCGTCGAGCGCGCTCCAGAGGACGAAGATCCGGACGGTCAGGTCGCCGGCGGCGAGGATGTCGGCATACGCGTCCCAGGTGGCCTGCGTGATCCCGGGATCCTTGCCGCCGGTCATGCACTCGGCGTTGAAGGCGCCGGCCAGCGAGCGGATGCCCTCGCGCTGCTGGTCCGGGCCGAGGCGGGGGATGAGACGGGTGACGAGCCCCATTGCGGATTCCTTGAGCACGCCGGTGGGCTGGCCCGCGGCGTCGCGGTCGATGGTGCCGCCGGGCGGATCCGGGGTGTCGGCGGTGATCCCCGCCATCTCCAGAGCGATCGAGTTGGCCACGCCGTAGTGTCCCATCGTGTGCATCAGCCAGACGGGCCGCCCTTCGTCGACCTCGTCCAGATCGGCGGCTTGGATGTAGCGCACCTCCTCCAGCTTGCCTTCGTCCCAGCCACCACCCCGCACCCACTCGCCCTCGCCCACGAGCGCAGCCTGTTCGCCCACCATCCGCTGCACGTCCGCGATGTTCTCGACGTTCGGGTAGCTCATGTCGAGGCGGTAGAGGCGGTTCGCGCCGCCGCTCGCGAAGTGCACGTGCGCGTCGATCAGCCCGGGGGTGACCGCGCGGCCCGCGAGGTCGACCCGCTCGGTTCCGGGCCCCACCATGGCTTCGATCTCGGCAACGGTGCCGACGGCGACCACGCGCGCGCCCCGCACCGCCACCGCCTCGGCCACCCGGCTCTGCGCGTCGAGGGTGATGACCGGGCCGCCCGTAAGCACGAGATCGGCTTCCGGAGGAGGCTCGGCTGTGCAACCCGCCAGCATCAGGGAGGCTGCCGCGGCGCCGGCTGCCGGTGTGGCGTCGACTGCCGGGAAGGCGCGGACCCGGCGGGCCGCGCGTCGATTGGGCTGGATTCTCGTCAAGAACGTAAAGGAGACATTACAAAATGTCATGTTTGCGTTACTTTCCTTTTCCGGGGGGCCACCCCGCCACCGAAAAGCCCCGATCACCAAGGTTGATTCCGCACCCCCTGTGAGTATACATTCATGCTGGCCATGGTGGCCAAACGCGGTGCCGCCATGAGTGGCGGTTCCGTTTCGCGCAGGATGCACAGTCCCGCCCGATGTCAAACCCATGAAAAAGGAGGTGATCACTTGTCTAGTCCAAGTACCCAGCCCAACCCGGCAAGGGCAAGCGGTCGCCGCTTCGGCAACTAAGCCGAAACACGATCGAACGTTCGCGCCGTAAGCGGCCTTCGCGCCGGGTTGCGGCCGGTTCCAAAAAAGCCCCCGGAGGTTCTGAGTAGCGTCCAGAGCCTCCGGGGGCTTATCGTGTCCTGCAGGTCCATCTCCCGTCAGGGACCCCTCTTTGCCTGAACCGATCGCCATCCCATGACCCCCCGCTACATCGCTGCCAGAACGGTATTGACGGCCTTCGCGTCCCTTGCCGTCTGGTCCGCCGCACAGGCCCAGGAGCCGCAGGAGCTCTTCGAGACGGAGTGCGCGACCTGCCACACCCCCGCGGGCACCGACCGCGCACCGGGGACCCGGCTCCTCGCGCAGCTGACGCCGCGTGCGATCGTGGCTTCGCTCGAGGACGGGGTGATGCGGGCCGAGGGCGCGAACCTCTCGCCCCAGCAGCGCGTACAGCTGGCCGAGTACCTGACGCGGCGCCGTTATGAGGAACAGTCCCTCCCCGCGTCCACCTTCTGCACGGACCGCCCGTGGACCGGAATGGATCCCGCGGCCGTCTCGTGGACCGGGTTCGCGGGCAACCTCGCGAGCACCGGCTACCAGCCTCGCGAACGAGCCGGACTCGTGGCGGCAGATGTCCCGAACCTTGAGCTGCGCTGGGCGTTTGCCTTTCCGGGCGGCACCAATATGCGCACCTCTCCCGCGGTTGCCGGAGACGCGGCACTCGTGGCGGGACCCTTCGGTGAGATCCTGGCTCTCGACCTGGAGACCGGCTGCGTCCGGTGGAGTTTCGAGGCCGACGCGACGGTGCGCGGCGCGATCGTGGTCGGGGAGGGCGCGGACGGCCGTTCGACGGCCTGGTTCGTGGACTCCCGCACCAACGCCTACGCCGTGGACCTGGAGAGCGGGTCCCTTCTCTGGAAGGAGCGGGTGGGGTGGCACGCAGTCGCATACGGGACTGGAAGCCCGGCTCTCCACGATGGCCGTCTCTTTGTGCCGGTGTCCTCGCTCGAGGTCGCGATGGCGGGGGATCCCCGCTACGAGTGCTGCACTTCGGCCGGGGCGGTTGCGGCGCTCGACGCCGCGACGGGGGAGGTGCTCTGGTATCACCGGGTGATCCCCGGGTACCCGGAAGAGACGGGCGAGAACGGGATCGGGACGATGAACTGGGGGCCGTCCGGAGCGGCGGTGTGGTCCAGCCCCACCATCGATCCGGCGCGCGGGCTCCTTTACGCCGGAACGGGTGAGAACCTGACCCACCCGGTAACGGAAAACAGCGACGCGATCCTGGCGCTGGACCTCGAGACCGGGGAGTTGGCGTGGTCATTCCAGGGTACTTCCGGGGATGCCTTCAACATGGCGTGCACGCAGGCGTCCTTCCGCGAGAACTGCCCCGACCCTCCCGGACCGGACCTGGACTTCGGGATGGCGCCGATGCTGGTTACCCGCCCGGACGGAAAGGAGATTCTCGTCGCCGGGCAGAAGTCGGGGACGGTGTGGGCCCTCGACCCCGACAACGACGGGGCGCTTCTCTGGTCGACGGTGGTCGGGAAGGGCAGCGCGCTCGGGGGGATTCACTGGGGGATGGCCACCGACGGCCGCTACGCGTACGCGCCGAACGCCGACCGGCAGGCCGTGATCGTGGACGTGCACCCGAAACGGGAACCCTCGCCGGGTCTCTATGCGCTCGACCTCATGACCGGCGAGGTGGTGTGGAGCGCGTCTTCGCCGCAGGATTCCTGTCGCGGCCGGCCGCGCTGCCTCGCCTCCAACTCGGCCGGGGCCGCCGCAATCGACGGAGCCGTCTTCGCCGGCGGCCTGGACGGCGTCATCCGCGCCCACTCGACCGCCGACGGCAAGGTGATCTGGGAGTTCGACACGACGCAGCCCGTCGAAACCGTGGGAGGCGTTCCCGGGAGGGGCGGCGCCATCGATGGTCCCGGACCGGTCGTCGCCGGAGGCATGCTCTTCGTCAACAGCGGCTACGCGACCTTCGGCCAGATGCCCGGCAACCTGCTGCTGGCGTTCGCGGTGGGCGATTCCGGCGGGGACGGCAGCTGATGCGGCCGGGAGCGGCCGGTGAGTCCGAAGCGTCGGGGGCGGCTTCCGGGGTTGCCGCTGCGAAGCGCCGAAGCTGGCCCCGGGCGGGCAGGTTCCGCACATTGTCACCATGAACAGAATGCCCGTTTGCGCGCTGGTTTTCGTTGCGCTCGCCGCCGCCTTCCCGGCCCTCGCGTGCGCACAGGCGCCCGGCATCCCCCGCACGCCCTCCGGCAGGCCCGACATGAACGGCCTGTGGCAGGCGCTCGGCAACGCCCATTGGGACATCGAGCCGCACGCGGCCCGTCCCGCGCTGGCCATGCAGCCCGGACCGGTGATTCCCGTTCCGGCCAACGAGGTGCTGGCCCTGGGCGCGGTCGGGTCCGTCCCATCCGGCTATGGCGTCGTCGAGGGCGGCGTGATTCCCTACCTGCCCGAGGCGCTGGCGCTGCGCGACGAGAACCGCGAGATGTGGCTGGAGCGCGACCCGGAGATCAAGTGCTACCTGCCGGGCGTGCCGAGGGCGACCTACATGCCCTTCCCCTTCCAGATCTTCCAGAGCGACAGCAAGGTCTTCATGACCTACGAGTACGCGGGCGCGATGCGGGAGGTCTACCTGGAGGATCCGGGCCCGCCCCAGGTCGATTCCTGGATGGGCCAGTCGGTCGGGCGCTGGGAGGGCGACACCTTCGTGGTGGTGGTCAACGGCTTCAACGGCCAGGCCTGGCTGGACCGCGCGGGGAACCACCACAGCGCGGGCCTCACGGTCACCGAACGCTACACGATGATCGGTCCGGACCATATCATGTATGAGGCGGAGCTGGACGATCCGGAGACGTACGCGCGCCCCTGGAAGATCCGCATGCCGCTGTACCGGAACATCGATCCGAATGCCCGCCTGGGGCAGTTCAAGTGCGTGGAATTCGTCGAGGAGTTGATCTATGGACACCTGCGCAAGAATCCGATTCGCCGCCGGTAGGAGCGGCGCCGTCCCGCTGACGACCCCGGGCACCGCCGCCCGGGGTCCGGGCACCGCCGTCCTGAGTCCCGTCCCCGCCGTCCTGGGTCTGGTCCCTGCCGTCCTGGGCCTGGTCCCTGCCGTCCTGGGCCTGGTCCCCGCCACCCTGGGTCTGGCCGCCGCCATCACGACGCCCGTCGTCGCCCAGGAGCGCGAGGCCGCGGCGGCCGAGTGGGTCGTCCCGCGCACCCCCTTCGGACACCCCGACCTGCAGGGGAACTGGACCAACGCCACCGTCACCCCGATCCAGCGGCCTGAGGGACAGGGGCCGGTCCATACCTGGGAAGCGGTGGCCCGAATCGAAGGCTTCGTGCGGGGTGCCCGCGCCGCGGGGGCCAGGGACAGCGACCCCAACCGGGGCCCGCCTCCGGTCGGCGGCATCTTCACCGGCGATCCACGCAGCGACGCCGCGTCGGGAGGGACCGGCGGCTACAACTCCTTCTTTATCGACGCCGGCGAACTGGTCGCGGTCTTCAACGGGGAACCCAGGACTTCGCTGATCGTCCATCCGGAGAACGGGCGGACGCCAGCGCTCACGGAGGAAGGTCGGCAGCGTCGGGCGGCACGGCGGCGCTTCGCCAGCCAGTTCGGCCAGTACGACAACCCGGAGAACAGGCCTTTGGCCGAACGCTGCATCATGTCGTTCGGCTCGAACGCCGGGCCCCCGATGCTGCCCAACTACTTCTACAACAACAACTACACGATCGTGCAGACGCCCGACCACGTCATGATCATGACCGAGATGGTTCACGACGTGAGGATCATCAGGCTCGGCGAGCCGAAGCCGCTGCCCGCGCACATCCGCCCGTGGATGGGCGATTCCTGGGGACGATGGGAGGGGGACACGCTGGTCGTCGAGACCACGAACCTCCACCCCAACCAGACCCTGCAGGGAGTGGCGCCTTCCGAGGAGTTCAAGGTCATCGAACGCTTCACGCGGGCCGACGAGCACACGATCAACTACGAATTCACCGTCGAGGACCCGATCATGTGGAGCCAGCCCTGGAGGGGCGAGGTGCCCTTCAAGCGGCTCGACGGGCTGGTCTACGAATACGCATGCCACGAGGGCAACTACGCGCTGGAGAACGTGCTGCGCGGGGCCCGGGCGCAAGAGCGGCAGAACCGGAGGTAGGAAAACGATGCGCAACAAATGGATTCTTCTGGCTGGCGCGACGGTCTTGCTGGCCACGGTGGCGGTTCCGGTGGTGGCCCATCACGCCTTCGGGGCCGAGTTCGATCGCAACGCTCCGATCCGGCTGCAGGGCAAGATCGTCAAGCTCGAATGGGTGAACCCGCACACATGGATCCACCTCGAGGCCGAGATGGAGGATGGGAGCAAGGAAGTATGGGCCGTCGAGGGTGGGACACCCAACGTGTTGCTGCGTAGAGGGTTACGTAGGGACTGCCTCAAGCCTGGCACCGAGATCATCGTCGACGGCTACAAGGCGAAGGACCACTCCCTGAAGCGCGCGAACGGGCGTGACGTGACCTTCACCGACGGCAGCAAGATCTTCCTGGGATCGTCCGGGACGGGCGCGCCGTACGAGGAGGAGCTGCTCAAGGCACGGCGGGAGCAGGGGCGCTGCTAAGGGGCTGGCAGGCGCCCTCCCGCTCAGGAAAACCCGATCCAGCGGCCCGCGGCGGCCACGGTGAACCAGAGCGCCAGAGACACGGCCCCGACGATGCGGCCGACCATGCCGGGATCGTCGGTTTCGCGCCGCGCCACGCGCTCCCGCACCGCGAAGGTGAAGGCCAGCGCGAAGGGCAGCGTGCACATCTTCACCCAGAACGAGGTGTTGTAGTACGCCTTGATGGCCTCCGAGAGGAAGAGCGGGATCCCGGTGAGGACCATCACTGCCACGCTCGCGACGAGCCACGGCCGGGCGTAGCGGGCGAGCCGGGCGACGGGCTGGCCGGTGAGGCCGAGGCCGAGCAGCCTGAGGTCGACGACGAGCAGCGCGCCCCCGAGCATGCAGAGGCCGAGGAGGTGGACGGCCTCCAGGATCGGGAAGGCCCACACCGAGTCGGCGATCGCCCGGCCGATCAGGGTGGACTCGCACCAGCGGAAGAAGGATTCGAGCATGGGGCGGCTACCGGCGCACGATGGTGTCTGTCACGGCTGCTACTCCGTCCCGGTCCCCACGGAACATCCGGCCGCCCAGTTCACCCACGCGGGCTGGGGCTGGATGTCGCAGTCGAACCAGTTGTAGGCAATGAGGCGGCCCGTCACCACGACCACCGTCCATACGGCCAGCGACACCGCCCCGGCGATGCGCGCGGCCCGCGGCGGCGAGGCATCCCGGTCCCACTCGGCGGCGTGGCGGTGGACGCCGTTGTGGAAGATCGCGACGTTCGCGCCGGCGAGGAGCAGCACCAGCACCTTCACGCGGAAGAAGAGGTTGTGGTAGTAGCGCAGCGGCTGGGAATAGAATAGAAGCAGCCCGGTCACGGTCATGACGATGAACCCGATGTGGGTCCATGGCAGAAGACGCCCCGTGAATGCCGTGACCGGCACCTTGCGGAACCCCACGCCGAGGAGCCGCAGGTCCATCATCACGGTGGTTCCGACGAAGAGGCCGAGCGCCAGCACGTGGGTCGACTCCACCAGCGGCCACACGTAGAGCGACTCGAGGAGGGCGATGCTCCAGGGCGTTTCGCCCAGCCAGACCAGGAATCGTTCGATCAAGGCGGGTCGGGGACGGTGTCCGGGATGGTGTCGTAGTTGGGGCGCAGCGTCTCGGTCGCGTAGACGGCGTGGCAGCCGGTGCAGACCAGGTAGACGTCGCCCCCCACCTCGAAGACCCTGCCGGGATCGCGCGCCTGTGCAGCCTCGACCGCGCGCCTGCCCACGTCGATCATCGAGCGGGACATCGCAACCCAGTGATCACCCTGCACCCGCTCCTGCAGCAACAGCAGGTTCCCCGATTCGGCGAGCACCCAGGCCGCGTTCTCGACAGCCTCCCACTCCTCCGCCGTCCGCGGCTCGATCTCGTGGGTGCCCTCGATGTCCCAGATGAAGCCCACCGCGTCCCAATAGACTTCGGCCGCCGGCTCCAGCACCGACAGCATCAGCTGCTTCGAGTCTGCGGCGGCGACGAAGGAGGGCTGCTCGGGCGCGTCGGCACAGGCACCCGCGAGCAGCAGCGCACAGGTCAGGGGAAGCGTTCTCATGGCCGTGAAACATACCCCCGCCAAGCGAAGACGGCACCCTGGCCGCACCGGAATCGGACCTGGCAAGCTGTGGACAACCCCCCCGCGGCGTTCGAGCGGAGATGCATCCGCCTATCCGGACCGCTTTCCGGGATGAGATCGTGCGTGCCGGAGCAGTCGGCAACCGCACCCGGTACGTGGCGGGCACCGGCATCGGCACGCATCTTGTGTACTGCTCGCGTACCCCCACCCAACCGGAAGAGCACCGCATGAAGTTGAACACCAGGTTCCTCCCCAACGGCCTCGGCTTCGTCCTCCTGGCTTTCACCGCCACCGCCCCGTCCCCCGCAGCGGGATCACAGCAGTCGGACTGGCCGATGCACGGGCGCGACGCCGCCGAGACCCGCTACAGCCCCCTGGACGGGATCAACGCAGACAACGTCGACCGGCTCGCGGTCGCCTGGAGCTGGGAAATCCCTAAGATCGGGGCTCGGCTCGAGACGACGCCGATCGTCGTCGACGGCGTCCTGTACGGCACGGCGGCGTTCAGCTTCGTCTTCGCCCTCGACGCTGCCACCGGCGAGGAGATCTGGCGCTGGGATCCGGCCATCCCCCACGAGCGGCTTGGCGGGCCGCGATCCTGTTGTGGCGATGTCAACCGCGGTGTAGCGGTCCACGGAGACAACGTGTATGTGGGCCTGCTGGACGGCCGCCTCGTCGCCCTTGACCGCGCCGATGGTTCACTTGTGTGGACGGTACAGACGACACCGTCCGGGGCCGACTACACGATCACCGGGGCGCCAAGGGTGATCGGCAACGCGGTGGTGATCGGCAACGGGGGGGCCGAGTACGGCGTCCGCGGCTACGTGACCGCCTACGACACCGAAACCGGGGCCGAGCTGTGGCGCACCCACACCGTCCCGGGCAACCCCGCCGACGGCTTCGAGAGCGAGGCCATGCGGGTGGCGGCGGAGACCTGGACGGGCGAGTGGTGGGTCGCGGGCGGAGGAGGAACCGTCTGGGACGCGATCGTGGTCGACCCTGCGGCGGATCTGGTTTACATCGGCACCGGCAACGGCTCGCCCTGGAACCGCGACAACCGCAGCCCGGGCGGCGGCGACAACCTCTACCTCTCCGCCATCGTCGCGCTCGACCCGGAAGACGGGTCCATCGAGTGGCACTACCAGACGACGCCGGGGGACGACTGGGACTACACGGCGACCCAGCCCCTCATGCTGCTGGACCTCGAGATCGGCGGCAGGGAGCGGCAGGTCATCGTGCAGGCTCCCAAGAACGGGTTCTTCTACGTCGTCGACCGGCTCACCGGCGAATTCATCTCGGCCGAGCCCTTCGCCGACGACCTCACCTGGGCGACCGCGGTCGACCCGGCGACCGGCCGCCCCATGGAGACGCCCGAGGCCCGTTACGGTATGACCGGCAAGGGGGTCTACCTGGCTCCCGGCCCGCGCGGGGCGCACAACTGGCACCCCATGTCGTGGAGCCCGCGCACCGGGCTGGTCTACCTGCCCGCCACGAACAACAACTACTACTTCGAGAAGGAAGAGGATTTCGACTACCAGGCGGGCATCTGGAACACGGGGACCACCCGCGGCGCCGCCGGCCAGCGACCGGAGCGCCCACCCCTGACGGGGCCGAACAATGTGCTTCTGGCCTGGGATCCGGCCCGGAACAGCGAGCGTTGGCGGGTCGAGGCCGATGGCAGGCACGGCGGAACCATGGCCACGGGCGGGGACCTGGTCTTCTGGGGCACGGGTGAGCGGCTGGCCGCGCTCGACGCTCGCACCGGCGAGGAGCTCTGGGCGGCGGAGGTCGGGGACGGCACCGCGTCGCCGGTCACCTACGAAGTGGACGGCACGCAGTACGTGTCGATCGCGGCCGGGCTGGTTACCGGGGGCGGGGCGCCACGGGTCTGGACCTTCGCGCTGGAGGCGGGCGAGCAAGCCACCCGGGACCTCACCACCGCCGCCCCCGAGGAGGTGGGCCTCTCCGGCGAGTTGCTCGCGCGCATCGGCCCCACCATGCAGCAGTTCATCGACAACGAACGCACCGCCGGCATCCTCACGCTGGTCGCCCGGCGCGGCGAGATCGTGCACTGGAACGCCCACGGCTGGCGCGTCAAGGATGAGGACCCCCTCGATCCCAACGACATCTTCCGCATCTACTCGATGACCAAGCCGGTCACCAGCGTCGCCGCGATGATCCTCATCGAGGAGGGGCGCCTGTCGCTCGACGACCCGCTCTCCAGCGTCATCCCCTCCTTCGCCGACATCCAGGTGTACGACGGCGGCGACCTCCGCCCGCCGGCGCGCCCGATCCTGATCCGGGACCTGCTCACCCACACCTCCGGGCTCACCTACGGCGTCTTCGGCAACACGCCGGTCGACTCCCTGTACAACAGCAGCCTCAACGCCCTCGACAGACGCGGGGACGCGGATCTCGAGGAGCGTGCCGAGGTCCTGGCGTCCCTTCCCCTGATCGACGACCCCGGTGCCCGCTGGAACTACAGCCTGTCCACGGATGTCCTGGGGCGCGTCGTCGAGGTGGTTTCCGGGCTGTCGCTGGACGCCTTCTTCCGCGAGCGCATCTTCGAGCCGCTCGGGATGCACGACACCGGCTTTCATGTGGCCGCGGGCAAGACCGACCGCTTCACACAGGTGTATTTCCGCGGCCGCGACGGGCTCGTCGCACCCCCAGGCAGCGACCGCTTCACCCGTCCCCCGAGCTGGTACTCCGGAGGGGGCGGGCTCACATCGACCGCGGCAGACTACCTCCGCTTCTGCGAGATGCTCCTCGGCGGGGGCGAAAGGGACGGGGTCCGCATCCTCCGGCCGGAAACCGTCGAACTCATGACACGCAATCACCTCCCGGATGAAATGATTCCGGTTCTGGGGCTCCCCGGCCAGGGCTTCGGACTCGGGTTCGCCGTGTCGGTCGGCGACAATCCCGGCACCTACTGGTGGTCGGGCGTCGCGAACACCTATTTCTGGATCGACCCGGAGGAGGAGATCATCGCGTTCGCCTGGACCCAGCTTCAGCCGTACGGTATGGCTCCCGTCGACCGCCTGCTCAGACCCATCGTGTATGAGGCAATCCGCGACGGGAATTGACAGACTGTCGAGCGAAAAACGACACAATTGTGGCACAATAACGACAGAATGGCGACAGACGCCGATGGAGGACTGACGGAATGCTTACGGACAGACGCTGCGGCCCGACCGCCCCCCAACCCCTGTCGACGCTCGCCAACCGCTTGAGCCTGCCCGCTCTGGCCGGCGCCCTGCTTTCACTGGCCGGCTGCGGCGGCGACTCGGATCCCACCCCCCCCGAGCCTCCCGCGGTGCCGACGACCGTCACCATCACTCCGGCCTCCGTTACGCTCAACGCGGTGGGCGACCAGCAGCAGTACCAGGCCCAGGTGCTGGACCAGCGCGGGCGCGCCATGACCGGTGTGACCGTCACCTGGGCGAGCACACGGTCGGGTGTGGCGGAGGTCGACCGAGCGACGGGGCTGGCCACCGCCACCGGGCCGGGGACGGCGGGCATTCGCGCTACGGCCCGGCGGATCACCTCGGAGGCGACGCTCGAGGTGGTCCAGGTGCCCGCGGCACTGGAGAAGACCCAGGGCGACGGCGAGCAGGGGTATTTCGGCAGGGCACTGGCCGTGTCTCCCGCCGTGCGCGTGCTGGACGCGAACGGACATCCGGCCCGCGAGAAGAGCGTCATCTTCGAGGTCACCTCCGGAGGCGGATCCGTGTTCCCCGAAGTCACCATCACCGACCCGGACGGCATGGCGCGGACCGAATGGACGCTCGGCGAGGACTCCGTGCAGACGCTCAGCGTGACGGTCTCCGGGCTGACCACCGAATTCACGGTGACCGCCATCGAACCTCCTCTGGAGATCCTCACCGATTCCCTGGCGTGGGGACGGGCCACCCTCGCCTACCTCACCGAGCTGTCGGCGCGGGGCGGCTCGCGCATGGGGTACCTCTGGAGCCTCCCGGAGAACGCGGCGCTGCCCGCGGGTCTGGAGATCACCGCGGACGGGAGGATCCAGGGGACGCCCGAGGAAGTCGGCGTAAGCGAGGTGGAGGTGCGGGTCACCGACTCGAACGGCCGGGACACGACGGCCACCTTCGGGCTGCGTGTCTGCGACGCCCCGCTGGGGCTGCAAGTGGGAGCCGTGCGGACGGTGAACCCCGAGGCGCTGGAGCCCTGCGGGTTCCTGCTCATCGCCGACAGTGCCGGGGCGTACTACCGGGTGACCTTCACCGGTCTCGACGCCGAGGGCCGGAGGGACTCGCGCGCGAGCCTGTGGTTGGATCCGCTTCCGGGACAGGAGGCGGCGTTCCGTCCCTCTGTCGCCGCGCGCGCACCCCGCCAACCGGCCGCGGTGGATCAGGAATGGGCCGCTGCGTCAGCGGCGTGGTCCGAACTGCTTCGGATCGAGTACGAGAATGACCTGCTGCACCGGGAGATCCGGCGCCAGGAAGAGGAACTCATGCGCGAGATGCTGGCGCGAGGACCGCTGGAAATCCTGCCCGACCGGTCCGTCACCCAGGGGCAGGACCAGGCCCGGCAAACCGCCAGGACTCCCGTAACCTTCAAGCTCTACGACCGGACGGGCGGAGGAAGCCGCTGCTCGGTGGACACGACGGTGGTTGCCGACGTGATCGCCGAGAACGACGACTTCATCGTCTACGAGTCCGTGGATGCCACAGGCAACGTATCGGTGGAGAACGCGAACACGATGATCGACTTCTACACGGAGCACGGGAAGGAGATCATCGAGCGCTACTTCGGCGGGGTCAGCGACGTGAACGGCGACGGCAAGATCGCCCTCCTGGTGGATCCCAGCCTGAGCGGTAGCCGCGCGTTCGTCTGGTCCGGCGATATGACGTTCCCGGCGACAACCTGCCCCGCCTCGAACGAGATGGAACTCGTCCACATGAGCGCCGGGTCCTTCGATTTCGACAATGGTCGGTACTGGGCACTCTCGGCGCTGGTGCACGAGGTCAAGCACGTCAGCTCCCTCTACAAGCGGGTCGTGAATCACCGCCGGCGCGGCTCAAGGAGCGGGGACGAGACCTTCCACCCCGTCTGGATCGAGGAGGGCACGGCCGAGATCGCCAAGGAGATGAGTTCGCGGCTGGCGTGGGAGCGCGCGGGGGGACCGGCGGCAAGCGAGCGGGCCTACGGCGACGCGATGCGCGTGGCTCTCCGGGAGACCGTGCCCGAGTTCTACGGGGTGTTCAACATGATGTCGCGGACGGTGATCGCGTTCTCCCCGGATCCGAACGGCATCGCCTTCGAGCCCGACGACCAGGGCCACATCTACGGCAGCGGCTGGCACTTCCACCGCTTCCTGCGCGACTGGGTGGCAGCGGGCGGGGCGGGTGTGGACATGGCTGCGGACGAGGCCTTCGTCACGGCGCTCAACGACACGCTCACCGTGCCGGGGATCGAGGGCCTCGAGCATGTGATGGGCCTGTCGATGGCGGAACTGCTCCACGCCCACGCCATCGCGATGACCGTCGCGGGATCCGAGGACCTGCTCACCGACGACGCGACGCCACGCTTCCTGTCCTACGACTTTCCGACCGCAACGGAGATCTTCGTCAACCCCGACCCGCCGGGGCGCTACCCCTGGCCGAAAACGCTGACGGGGGATGACGACCTGTCATCGATGGCGGCCGCGGTGCTGGGCGGGGGCCAGCGGTTCGACGGGTACGTCTCCTCGAACGGTATCCGGGTCCACGACTTCCAGGCGATGGCGGCGGGGGCAGCGGCGATCTTCCGCGTGTCGGTGGGACCGGACATCTCGGTGATTGTCGCCCGGATCGCGGAGCCGCCGGGGTTCTAGCCGCCCGTGGACAGAGTCCCCCCGGCATTCGAGCGGCGATGCATCCGCGGACTGCTAGCCGAACCGGAGAGGGCGGAGAGTGACGGACGCCGGCTCCGTCAGGCTACCGTCCCTCGTCGAGCTGCTGTGGCAGCGTCCGAAGCTCCACGATTCGGAAGCCCCGTTCTCCGGCGGGCAGGCGGACGCTCACATCGTCTCCCTGGCGTGCGCCCAGAAGCCCGCGGCCGATCGGTGAATCCAGCGAAATGTGGCCGGCTTCAAGGTCGATGTAGTCGCCGGCGACGATGGTGAAGGTGCTTTCCGCGTTCGTCGCCAGGTCCAGTACGCGCACGCTGGACCCGAAGCCGACCCGGTCCGCGGGGATGTCCTTCACGTTGATCTTCGAGAGTTCGGACATGCGCCAGGCCAGGTGTCCGATCCGCGCCTGAACGAACTGCTGCCTCTCCAGCGCCGACTTGTACTCCGAGTTTTCCCGCAGGTCCCCGTGTTCGACCGCCTTCTTGATCCGGTCCGGCAACTCGATGTTGAGCTCGCGGGTCAGCGTTTCGACCTCTTCCGAGATTCGGGTCTTTATTTCTTCCAGCATGGAGTCTTCTCCGTTCGATGAAGCCGGAAAGCTAATCACGGTGGCGAGCGGGCGGGAGGTGGAGTCTCGCGGGGCCGGCAGCCGCAGGGCGGGGCCGGTGCGGCGCGGGCGCTGACGCCGACGCCTGGGCGGACGCTGGCCCGGACGCAGGAGCCGACGCTTGGGCGGACGCTGGCTCGGACGCAGAAGCCGACGCTACCAGCCGGTCGCGCGGGGGAGTTTCCCGGCGCCGGGGAGGAGCCCCCACACCCCGGTGACGGCGTGCATGACCGCCGCCGCGTCGCTCCCGGTGACGTTGACGTGGCCGATCTTGCGGCCGGGCCGGGGCGCCTTGTCGTAGAGGTGGAGGTGCGTGCCGGGGATTGCCGCCACTGCGCCCAGGTCGGGGAGTTCGCCGATGATGTTGACCATCGCCGCCGCGCCTGGGACGCGCGGTGTTGCCAGCGGCATTCCCGTGACCGCGCGGATGTGGTTCTCGAACTGGCTGACGTCGGCGCCGTCCAGGGTCCAGTGCCCGGAATTGTGGACCCGGGGCGCCATCTCGTTGGCGAGGAGGCGGCCGCCGACTTCGAAGAGCTCGATGGCCAGGACGCCGACGTAGTCCAGCCGGTTCAGCAAGAGGGCGGCAAGTCGTTCGGCTTCTGACTGCAGGCACGACGCCGTGTCCGGGGACGGCGTCGGGCCGGGAGCCGGAGCGTAGCTCACCCTGAGGATGCCCTCCTGGTGGTGGTTCTCGGTCAACGGATAGAACGCTCGTCCCCCCTCACGCCCGGCTACCGCCAACACGCTCAGTTCCCTTTCGAACGCGACGAAGCCCTCCGCGATCAGCCCGGCTCCCAGCTCCTGAACCGCGGCCTCCGCCTCGCCCGGCGAGCGCGCCACCACCTGCCCCTTGCCGTCGTAGCCGAATCGGCGCGTCTTGATCACCGCCGGAAGCCCCGTCACGGCCAACGCCGCCTCGACGTCTGCGGGTCCGTCGATCGGGTGGAACGGCGCGGTGGGAATCCCCAGCTCGCAGAACATCCGTTTCTCGGCGAGCCGGTCCTGCGCGACCTGGAGTGCGGCGGGTGGAGGCAGCGCGGGGAGACGCGCGGCCAGGTAGGCGGCGCTCCCGGCCGGGACGTTCTCGAACTCGTAGGTCACCACGTCCGAAGCCGCCGCCACCGCAGCGAGCCCGTCCGGGTCGTCGTAGGCGGCCGCCACCACCGTGCTCGCCACCCCGGCGGGCGGGCCGGACGCCCCCTCCAGAACCGTGAAGCGGTGCCCCAGCGGGATCCCCTCGATGGCGAGCATGCGGGCGAGTTGCCCGCCGCCCAGGATCCCGACCCTCACCCTGGCGGCGGGAGGCTGGGGTCGCGGTCGGCGAGGACCGCGTCGGTGCGGGCACGGGCGTAGTCGCGAACGGCTTGTCGCATCGCCGTGCGGGACGTCCCCAGGATCCGGCCGGCCAGCAGCGCCGCGTTGGTGGCCCCGGCCGCGCCGATCGCGAGGGTTCCCACCGGCACGCCCCCCGGCATCTGCACGATCGAGAGGAGCGAGTCCATCCCCTTCAGGGCCCTGGACTCGACCGGGACGCCGAGCACGGGAAGCACGGTCTTCGCCGCCACCATTCCCGGGAGGTGCGCCGCCCCCCCCGCCCCGGCGATGATCACCTCCAGCCCGCGCCCCTCCGCCGCCGCCGCGTACTCGAAGAGCAGGTCCGGCGTGCGGTGCGCCGACACCACGCGAACCTCGTGCGGAATCTCCAGCGCCTCCAGGGTCTCTGCGGCGTGTCTCATGGTGTCCCAGTCGCTGCGGGAACCCATGATGACCCCGACGAGCGGGGGGTCCATCAGCGGATCAGCTGCGCGTGTTCGTGAAGCCATCGGCAGTCTTTTTTGTAGGAAAGGGATGCAAATCAGGGACGCGGTCCGGTGCCGCGCGCCTCGGCGGGAAGACCGACTTTGCCAGAGTGCCGGCGAATTATCAAGGGGGCAAAGGTCACGGACTATCGGTGCACACTGGCGCTCGTGGCAGCTCCAGCCTGGCTGGACGACATCCGTGAAGGGCATGTGGCCATTGGCGGACATCGGTTGGTCGTCTGTCCGGTTGACGGCTGCGGGCATGGACGGAAGCGACGATGAGCACCGCGGCGCAGGCCCGATGCATGGCCGCACGAATGAGACGGCGACCTGATCCGGAGACTGCCGCACACTCTGCCGACCTTCCCGACGCGGTATCTTTCGAACATGCCCGCGACCCGCAGCCCCCGCCTCTCCGACGAACGCACCTTCCTGGCCTTCCTGCCGGTGCTTTGCGCCGTCTGGGCCGACGGGCTCATGGAGGACGCCGAATTGAGCGCGGTCAGCCGGGCACTCGACGGCGCCGCGTGGATGACGGCCGAGGGGCGGGCGCAGGTGCTAGACTGGCTCGATCCTGCCCTTCCCCCCTCCCCGGCCATCTACGGCGCCGCTCTGGAGAGGATCCGGGACGGCATGGGCGACAGCCGGACGCTCGCCATGGCCGGCGTGTCGATGGCTGGACGGCCCGCACAGTGGCGCGCCGACGCCCTCGGCACGCTGGTCCAGCTGGAGCTGGCGCTGGGGCTGGCCGGGGAGGAGGCGCTGCGCGAACTGACCCGCACCGACGGGATGGTGGTGCCCGCGGACCGCCCGGCGCCCGCGCCGTCCCGGGCCGCGAGGGAGGCCGCGGCGCTGCTGGAGGGCGACTACCCCGAGGTCCGCGCGCGGGTGCGGGCCGTGCTGAGGCGTCCCGAGATGCGCATGCCGGACGAGATGCCGCGCGGCGAGTACCGCGAGCGCACCCTCGCCGCGGTCAGGGTCCTGGCCGAGGAGGGGCTCGGCGCGATCTCCTACCCGCGCGAGTATGGTGGCGAGGGGGAGCCGGCCGCCGCCGTGGCCGCCTTCGAGGAGCTCGCCCTGGGAGACCTCAGCGTGCTCGTCAAGTACGGCGTGCAGTTCGGGCTCTTCGGGGGCAGCATCGCGCAGCTCGGCACGGAAAAGCACCACCGCCGCCACCTCCACCGGATCGCCACCCTCGCCCTGCCCGGCTGCTACGCGATGACCGAAACCGGGCACGGCTCCAACGTGCGCGACCTCCGCACCACCGCCGACCACGACCCCGAAACCGGCGGGTTCGTCATCACCACCCCCGACGACGACGCGCGCAAGGACTACATCGGCAACGCCGCGCTGCACGGCCACATGGCCACCGTCTTCGCCCGGCTGCGGGTCCGGACCCGGGACCACGGCGTCCACGCCTTCCTGGTCCGCATCCGCGACGAGGACGGCCACGTCGCCCCCGGCGTCCGCATCGAGGACTGCGGGCCGAAGCAGGGGCTGAACGGGGTCGACAACGGGCGCATCTGGTTCGATGGCGTGCGCGTGGGTGCGGACTCGCTGCTGGACCGCTTCGCCCGTATCACCCCGGACGGTGAATACGAAAGTCCGATCCCGAACGCGGGGCGCCGCTTCTTCACCATGCTCGGCACCCTTGTCGCGGGCCGGATCAGCATCGCTGCCGCCTCCCACACGGTGGCGAAGAAGGCGCTGGCGATCGCGCTGCGCTACGCGGCCCGGCGGCGCCAGTTCGGCCCCGCAGGCGGCGCGGAAGTCCCCATCCTCGACTACCTCGCACTCCAACGCGAGCTCCTCCCCAGGCTCGCCACCTCCTACGCCACCACCTTCGCCCTCCGCGACCTCGTCAGGCGCTTCGCCGACCCCGATACCGACCGCCGCGAGCTGGAGGTGCGGGCTGCCGCGCTGAAGGCCGTCGCGTCGCGCCACGCGCTCGGCACCCTCCAGGCCTGCCGCGAAGCCTGCGGCGGGCTCGGCTACCTGACGGAGAGCCGTTTCGCCCGGATGAAGGCGGACACCGATGTCTTCACCACCTTCGAGGGCGCCAACCCGGTGCTGCTGCAGCTCGTCGCCAAGGGCCGGCTGTCACGCTACCGGCGGGAGATCGGCGACCTGAGCATGTGGGGAATGGCCCGGTACCTCGCCGAACTCGCGGGCACCCGCCTCGCGGACATGAACCCCGTGGTTACCCGCCGCACCGACTCCGACCACCTCGCCGACTTCGACTTCCAGTTGTCCGCCCTGCGCTACCGCGAACAGCGGCTCATGCGCTCCGCGGCCCGGCGCCTGAAACACCGCCTGGACCTGGGGATGGACAGCTTCGAGGCAGTCAACGCCTGCCAGGACCACCTCATCACATTTGCGCGGGCCTACTCGGACTGCGCCCTGCTGTCGACTTCCGTCGCGGCCCTGCGCGAGATGGACGATTCGGCGGGCAAGGCGCTCATCGGGGAGGTTATTGCGCTGTATGGCCTGGCCACGCTGGAGGCCCACCGCGCCTGGTACCTGGAGACGGGCTATTTCGAGCCGCCCAAGAGCGAAGCCGTGCGCCGGGAGGTCAACGAGCGCTGCCGGAGGCTGGGGCCGCGCGCGCTGGAGATGGTCGATGCGCTCGGGATTCCGGAGGAGTTGCTGTAGGCGGCAATTGCCGGAGATGTGGGAAAGAGGGCGTGAGACGCATGAAGGAACCGGCGCCGACATTCGTACTTGACAAGGAGTCTTGCACGAATCCCGGTTCGGGAAAACACTCAATCGAGAATCCGAACCCTCGACCCCGAGGAGGCACCCCATGACACTGCTGCGCCTTGCCGTAGCAAGCCCTATTGTCGCCCTGATCTCCGCACCCCCTTCCAACGCGCAGACCCCGGAGCGCCGCTGGCTGCCCGAACCGGTTCTCGTGGCCAGTTTCGTGGACGAGGACGGAACCCTCTTCGGCGACCCCCAGGCTATCGTTGCCCTCCCGGACGGCGCGTTTGCACTGGCGGACAGGGGGGAAAACACCATCCGCGCGTTCCTGGCCGACGGAAGCCCGAGTTGGACCTTCGGGCGCTCGGGGGGCGGTCCGGGCGAGTTCAGCTTCATTCAGGACATCGACGTGTCGCCCGCGGGCGAAGTGCTGGTGCTGGACCGGCGGCTGGGCCGCGCGACCATTCTCGACGCGGCGACGGGGAAGCAGGTCACCAGTTTCAGCATATATACCGGGGGTCAGTATGGCATCCTGCCCTCCTCCGGACCCGGGCGCGTGCTGGTGATCCCGGAGGGCGAGAAGGACAAGATCCTCTGGGTGGCCGTTTCCGAAGACGGCGCGGCGCTGGAATCGGCCGACATGCCGGTGGCCTGCGCTCACGGCCTGGCGTGCGAGGCCTATTCCGCTACCACCGGGTCGATGGGCGCCGCGTTGGCGTTTCGGTGGTCGAGCAAGGTGATCTTCCTGGATCCGGGCGGTTCCGTACGTTTCACCATCGATGGCGTCGAGGGGCTACCGGTCCCGGATGTGAACACGGAGAGCACCACTATTCCGGGACTGGGCAACGCGACCGTCACGAGAGTCGACCGGTCGGCGGGTACCGCGACCGCGGGACTCACCGGCGACGAATTGAACCTATATGTGCTTTTCGGCGGTTCGGAGGAAGAGGAACGCCGCCGCATTGTCAACGTCTACTCGGTCGCGACCGGAGACTACAGGGGCTCGTTCCTGTTTCCGAACAGCATTGCGGGACTGACGATTCTCTCGGACGGCAGGCTGGCCACCCTGGACCGGGACTACTTCCCGACCGTGCACATCTGGGAGCTGTCCTGGTAGCGGGAGCCCCCCCTACCCCGCCACCTCCACCACCAGGTACCGCTTCCTCCCCACGCGCACGACCACGAAGCGTCCCGCGATGGCGTCTTCGGCGCGCACCATGGCGCCGATCTCCGCCACCCTCGCGCCGTTGAGGTAGACCCCCCCGCCCCGTATCAGCCGCCGCGCCTCGCTGCGGGACGCGGTCATGCCGGCGCCGGCCATCACCGCCACGAGCTCCACCCCGCCCTCCAGCTCCCCCCTCGCGACCACCGCCTGCGGCACGTCGGCGAAGATTTCCTCGATGTCGGCCGCCCCCAGCCCCTCCAGGCTCCCCCCGAAGAGCACCCCCGAGGCGCGCACGGCCCGGTCCAGCCCGTCGGCCCCGTGGACCGCGCGGGTCATCTCCGCCGCCAGGCGCTTCTGGGCCTCGCGCCGGTGCGGCTCTTCGGCGACGGCCGCCGCCATCTCGTCCACTGCGTCACGGTCCAGCAGGGTGAACATCTTCAGGTAGCGGACCACGTCGCCGTCGGCGGTGTTCAGCCAGAACTGGTAGAAGCGGTACGGCGAGGTGCGCTCGGGATCGAGCCAGACCGTGCCCTCCTCGGTCTTGCCGAACTTCACGCCGCTCGCCGACTCGACGAGGGGGAAGACGACGCCGTGGCAGCGGGGCCCGCCCATGCGCCGCACCAGATCGATCCCGGCGGTGATGTTCCCCCACTGGTCGGAGCCGCCCATCTGCAGCGTGCATCCGTACCTGCGGTTGAGCTCCCGGAAGTCGTAGGCCTGCAACAGCTGGTAGCTGAACTCCGTGAACGATATGCCGGATTCGTCGTCCTCCAGGCGGCGGCGCACCGACTCCTTGCGGAGCATCGCGTTGACCGAGAAGTGCTTGCCGACATCGCGCAGGAAGTCCACGAGCCTGAGGCCGTCGAGCCAGTCGAGGTTGTTCGCCATGCGGGCGGGGGCAGTGCGCGATTCGAAGTCCAGGAACGACGCCAGCTGCCGGTGGATCGCCTCGGCGTTCTCTTCGGCCATGGCCCGGTTCAGGAGGGCGCGTTCGGAGGCTTTGCCGGACGGGTCGCCGATCAGGCCGGTGCCGCCGCCGACCAGCGCGATCGGGCAGTGGCCGGCCCGCTGCAGGTGCACGAGACCCATGATGGGGACCAGCGATCCGACGTGAAGCGATGGGGCGGTGGGGTCGAAGCCGATGTAGCCGGTGACCTGCCCCGCCGCGAAGGCCGCTGCGGCATGCTCGCTCGCGTCGGCGAGTAGGCCGCGCCAACGCAGTTCCTCGATCATCTGGTCTCCCCTGGCTGTTTGCTTGGCCCCGCGCGGGAACCCGGGCCCGCCCGCCCGCCCGGCTGCCCGGTGCCGGCCGCCGGGCCGAGGAGCGCGGCGGCCTGCCACCGCATCACCTTCCCGGTCCGGGTGCGGGGCAGCGCGCCGACGACCAGTATGCGGGACGGGCAGCGGCCTCGCACGAGCCGCCCGCGGCAGTGACGGTCCACCTCCTCTGCGCTGACGGCCGCCGCGTCGCCCTCCACCACCGCGGCCACCACCTCGCCCCACTTCTCGTCGGGCACGCCGAAGACCACCGCTTCGCGCACCCCGGGCAACTCCTCGATCACCCGCTCGACCTCGGACGGACTCACGTTCATCCCCCCGCTCACAATCATCGCATCGGCGCGGCCTTCGATCCAGACGAGACCGTCCGCGTCGACGCGGCCCAGGTCGCGGGTCGAGTACCAGCCCTCCGGGTCGGTACCGAGGGGTTCGGGAGGGGCGCCGGGGCCGCGGATGACGATGGAGGCGAGCGTCGGGCCGCGGACCTGGAGGGGAGCGGCGGGGGGGCGGGGGGTGGCGGAGGGGGGGCGGGGGGTGCGCAACGCCGTGCCGGCCGGCCGTGGGCGCGACGCGCCGCACCGTACTTCGATGCCGCGCAGGGGACGGCCGGCGGTGCCGGGGTGGCGCCGGGCCAGGGCGGGGGGGGCGGTCGCGACCTGGGATGCGGTCTCGGTCATGCCCCAGGTGGTGGCGAGCGGCAGCCCCGCCGCAAAGGCATCGTCGAGGAGGGCGCGGGGGGCTGCCGCGCCGCCGACGAGCATGCAGCGCAGCGTCGGGGGTGCGCGCCGGCCGGCCAGCCGGGCGAGGAGGCGCCGCAGCATGACAGGCACGACGGCCAGGTGGGTCACCTCCCCGGCCAGCACCGCGCGCGCCACCGCCGCCGCGTCGAACGAAGGCCAGAGCCGCACCGACGAACCGGTCATCACGGCGCGCAGGACCAGCGAGAGCCCGCCGATGTGCCCCAGCGACAGGCAGAGGCCCCAGCGGTCGGCGGCAGTCAGCTCAAGGCGGCGCGCGGCGGCGGCGGCCGAGGCCGCGAAGGCGGCCCGGGTGAACCCCACCGCCCGGGGCGCGCCGGAGGAGCCCGAGGTGAGGAGGAGGGTGGTAACGTCCGGAAAGCCGGCGAAGAGGCCGGATTCAGCGGGTGCCCGGCCCTCGGCCGGATTTCCCGGCTGCCCCGGCCGCGCCGCCTGACTTGCCTCGGCCACCTCACCTGACTCACCCGCGTGGCCCTCTTTGGGATTATGTAAAGTAGAGTTGTCAATATGTAAACCGGACACGACAGTCCCGCGCGCGTAGACGACTTCGGCCGGGGTGAGCCGTTCGTGGAGGGGCACCGCTACGCACCCCGCTTTCCAGAGGCCGAAGAGGGCGGCGATGGTCTCGGGTCCGGGGGTCGCGCACAGCGTAGCCGCCTCTTCCGGCGTCGCACCCAGGCGACGGAAGCGCCCCTCCAGCCCCGCCGCGCGAGCGTCCAGCTCCCGGTAGCTCCAGCTTCCGTCGTCCCAGCAGAGGGCGGTGGCCTCGGGGGTCTCCCCCGCCCGACGTGCGAGATCGGCTGCCGGGGTTGAGCGCCGCGATGCCCGCGCGCCCGAGCCGGAGTCCCGCCCGCCGCTCAAGACGCGCCGAAAAGCCCCAGTGAGCCGACGAGCGCGCCGATGCCCAGGCCCGCCCCGTACAGCGCGAGCCCCCGTGCGGTCATCGCCAGCGCCGGGTTGAGGGTTCGCCTGTCCGCGCTCCCCCACGCTCCGTCCGCGGCACCGGGCCGCAGGAACGGCGCGACGCGAACCCAGGCCGGCGCGGAGGCCGCGATGCCGGCCAGCGAGAGAAGGGTCCAGCGGGACCACCCCATCGCGCCCACCCCGATTGCACAGGCGGAGGCCGCCAGCGCCAGACACGCGAAGTACTGGATCACCGTGAACCGGTCGCCGAACCGCACGGCGAGGGTACGCTTCCCGGCCGCTCCGTCCGTCTCCCGGTCCCGCAGGTTGTTCACCACCAGCATCGCCGTGCTGAAGAAGCCGAGCCCGGCTCCGGCCAGGATCGCGTCCGCGGACCAGGTCAGCGCCTGCACGTAGTAGGTGGACGCCGTGGCGACGAGGCCGAAGAAGACGAAGACGAAGACATCGCCCAGGCCGTTGTAGGAGAGCGGGTAGGGGCCGCCGGTGTAGCAGACCGCCATCAGCATCGACACGAGGCCGATCACGATCACGGGCCAGCCCGCCACTGACGCCAGATACACCCCGGTGAGTGTAGCCAGTCCCAGCGCCACCACCATGCCAACGAAGACCGCCCGGGGCGGAAGGATGCCCGCCTGGGTCACCCGCACCGGACCCAGCCGCTCGCCGGTGTCGCCCCCCTTGAAGAAGTCGTAGTAGTCGTTCGCCAGGTTGGTGCCGATCTGGATCAGGAGCGCGCCGGCCAGGGCGGCCAGAGCGGGGAGCTGGACGAAGACGCCGTCCGCCGCCGCCAGGCCGGAGGCCGCAACCACCGGCGCCGCCCCCGCGGAGAGGGTGCGCGGCCGGATTGCGAGGATCCAGGCCTGCGTGCGGGTTATCTGCATGGTAACTCCAGCGCAACCGGCCGGCCGGACCGGGCCCGGAGTCCCGAGGGTGTACGCCGGCCCACCGACCCCAGGGGTCCCGCCGTCACCAGGGCAGCCAGGGGTACTTGCGGAAGTCCGGCTTGCGCTTCTGCAGATAGGCGTCGCGTCCCTCCTGGCCCTGCTCCGTCATGTAGAACAGAAGCGTGGCGTTCCCGGCCAGCTCCTGCAGCCCGGCCTGGCCGTCCACATCCGCATTCATCGCGGACTTGAGCAGCCGGATCGCCAGCGGACTGTGCTCCAGGATCTGCTGCGCCCAGCGGAACCCCTCGTCTTCGAGATCCTCAACGGGAACCACCTTGTTGACTAGCCCCATCTCCACCGCCTCGCGGGCGTCGTACTGGCGGCAGAGGTACCAGATCTCGCGCGCCTTCTTCTGGCCGACGATGCGTGCCAGGTAGGACGAGCCGAAGCCGCCGTCGAAGCTGCCCACCTTGGGGCCGGTCTGCCCGAAGACCGCGTTGTCGGCGGCGAGGGTGAGATCGCAGACGACGTGCAGGACATGGCCCCCGCCGATCGCGTAGCCCGCGACCAGGGCGATCACCGGCTTCGGCATGGTCCGGATCAGCCGCTGCAGGACGAGGACGTTCAGACGCGGGACGCCATCGCCGCCCACGTAGCCGGCGTCTCCGCGCACCCGCTGGTCGCCGCCCGAGCAGAAGGCATACTTCCCGTCCTTCGAGGGACCTTCGCCGGTCAGGAGGACGACCCCGATCGACGGATCCTCGTTGGCGTCGCCGAAGGCGTCCAGGAGTTCGAAGAGCGTCTCGGGCCGGAAGGCGTTGCGCACCTCGGGGCGGTTGATCGCGATCCGGGCCACGCCGTCCCGCTTCCCGTAGGTGATGTCCGTGTAGGCCTTGACGGTCTGCCAGGCGGTTTCGCTCATGATGTCTCCCGGTTCAGGTGTTCCCGGACGCGGCGTGCCACCCGTGCGCGAACCTGCTCATGCCTGCGCCGGTTGGTCTCCCGGTCCGTGCGCACCCGGATGACCCGGCTCCCGGGGCTCGCGACCGCCGCCCCAACCGCCTCCGCGAGTTCGGCCGGGTTGGCCGCGTCGGTGAACGGCAGTCCGTAAAGGCGAGCCGCGTGTTCGAAGTCGAGGCCGTGCGGGGTGGCGAAGTATGGCGTGAAGGCAGGTTCGAAGTCACGGATCGGGAGCATGTGGAAGATACCGCCTCCGTCGTTGTCGACCACCACGAAGACGACCTGCAGCTCCCGGTCACGCGTCGCCAGCAACCCGTTCATGTCGTGGTAGAAGGCGATGTCGCCGAGCAGCACGGCAACCGGGCCGGCCCCGCCCGCCGCGCATCCCAGCGCCGTCGAGACGACGCCGTCGATCCCGCTCGCGCCTCGGTTCGACAGCACCTCGATGTCGAGAGGGCCGGGCCGGCCATACCCGTCCACGTCGCGAACCGGCATGGAGGACGAGACGAACAGGGAAGAGCCGGGCGGCAGCGAGCGGATCAGGGTGGCGGCATAGTCGCCCTCGTTGCCGGGGTGCGGAGGATCTTCTTCGACCGCGGCCCAGGCTACCGATTCCAGCTCGGCCCACTCCCGGGTCCAGGGCTCGTGAGGCGACCTGGAGCGGGTCTCGTCGTCGTCCTCCCAGCTCGCGAGCCGTTCCAGCACCGCTCCGGCCGAGGCGTGCAGATAGTGGCTGGCGAGGCCCTGGTAGTCCTTCCGGTGGCCTCCGTCGTCGACGACGATCTGGGTCGATCGCTTCCACTGGACCAGGGCAGATTCGACGGCAGTCGATGTCGGGGAGCGGCCGACCCGAATGATGAGATCCGGCACGAAGCCCGCGACCACCTCGGGCACGCGCAGGAAGTGGTCGTACGCGCCCAGAACGGGCGAAGGAGAGCCCTCGCCCAGGCACGCGGCAAAACGTGCGCCCGACAGGGGGTCGGCCAGGACCGGCACGTTGCGCTCGCGGGCGAACCGCGCCGTTGCGGGACCGTCCAGGCCGGGATCGGTCGCCGGCCCGGCGACCAGGAGCGGGCGGCGGGCAAGCGCAAGCTGATGCTCCAGCATCGCCTCCTGGTCGCGGCCCCGCCTGCGCGTTTCGGCGCGGCGGCGCCAGGGTCCCTTCGGCACGGCTTCACCATCCTCCAAGGCCACCTCCAGGGACGGCAGATCGAGACGCTGTTCCTCCCCCGGCCCCTTCAGATCGAGTCCGTCCGGAGAATCGGGCTGAAGCGGCTTGTCGAAGGGAACGTTCAGATGCACGGGTCCGGCGGGTGGCCCCACGGCGTGACTCGCGGCCTTGCGGACCGCCGCCAGGAGCGAGTTCGCGCCGGTCTCCTTCAGGCCCGCCCGCGTGGGCAACGGCAGATCCGCCGCGAAGCGCACCCGGTCACCGAAGATTCCCGGCTGCATGATCGTCTGGTTGGCGTCCGCGCCGCGCATTCCCGGCGGCCGGTCAGCCGTGATCAGCAGAAGGGGAACGTCGGACATGTCCGCCTCGACTACCGCCGGGAGGAGATTGGCCACCGCGGTGCCGGAGGTGGTGATCACGGCGGCGGGCCCGAGGTGGCAGCGACCGTAGCCCAGCGCGAAGAAGCCCGCCGAGCGCTCATCCAGGTGCACGCGCGTGTTCAGCCCCGGAAGCGAACGCGAAGCCAGGACCAGCGGTGCGGAGCGCGATCCCGGAGCGATCTCGATCTCTTCGAGTCCGTACTCCGCGAGCGTCGTGAGAATCGCGCGCGCCCAGGCGAAGTTGAGTTCGCCTCCGGTCATTCCGGAATCACCCTGAACCGGCCGCGGAGCCGACCGCGGCCCCGGCCCGCTCCAGCGCCCGGAGCACCGGCCGGAACTTGAGCTCGGTCTCCTCCCACTCGAGCGCAGGGTCCGAGCCCGTCACGATCCCCGCTCCCGCGAACAGGCGCCAGCGAGCGCCCGAACTCACGGCCGACCGGAGCGCGGGCACGAAGACGCCCCCGCCCTCGGAATCGAACCACCCCACCGGCCCCGCGTACCAGCCGCGGTCGAAAACTTCGCTCTCCTCCAGAACCGAAAGCGCCAGATTGCGCGGAATCCCGCACACGGCCGGGGTCGGGTGAAGCGAGGAGAGAATGTCGAGCAGGGAGATCCCGTCCGGCACCTCGGCGGCGATCTTCGTCTCGAGGTGCTGGATGCGGGCCAGGGCCAGCACGTGCGGTTCGACATCGTGCTGCACCATACACCCCAGCGCGGCGAGTCGCGCCACCAGATCCCTCACCACCACGTCGTGCTCGGCCCGGTCCTTCTCGCTGTTGAACAGATGGCGGGCCAGTTGTGCGGTCGCCACCGAATCCGCACCGACGCCTGCGCTCCCCGCAACCGCCGTGGCCCTGAACACGCCACCGGCCAGCGTCGCGATGGTCTCGGGAGCCGCACCGACGAGCGCGTGGCCCGGCACCGGCTCGAAGAGGAACACATGGCTGCCGTGGTTCTCCTCCCAGAGAGCGACGACCAGGTCCGCCGGCGGCACCGGAACCTCGGGCGCGACATCCAGCGTTCGGGCCAGCACCACCTTCTCGGCCTCCCCGGAACCGATCGTGCTCAGCGCATTCCACACCATGCGGCCCCACCCGGCCCGTTCCGTCCCGGAGCGACGAGAGCCCGCAAGCGGCACCCGTTGATCCCGGCCGGGCACACGGACGCCCTCGTCCAGCAGCGGCGCATCCCGGCCGGGCAGGGAGCGAATCCGGCCCTTTAGCGGGTCGATCCCCGGCGGCGGGGACGCGGTCCTTCCTGCCAGCGCGGCGGCCCAGCCCTCCGCGACACCCTCGGCCACGTCCCGGTCCCTCGCCTGCACGACGAGCGTGCAGATCTCCCTGTCGGGATGGTGTTCCAACTCGACTTCCGGAAGGTGAAAGAGGGAGGGTGGGAAGCACGACCACACCGAATCTCCGTTGCGACGGGGCGAAAACGAGAACCCTCCGAAGAGCCTGGTCCGGATTCCGTCGCCCACCAACCGGGAGAAGACCTGTCCTGCCTGACCCTGCACGCTGTCGTACCGCGAGCGTCCGGAGTCCGGGGCATCGGACTCGACCGCCACCACGTCCAGTACGCCGCTGTGGGCGATCCAGCGGTCGCCGGAGGCCCAGAAGCCCCTCGGTCTGCCGGAGGCGAGGTGTAGAAAGAGGTCGGGACGAACAGGCGCAACCTCACGCCGGCTCTGGTACAGGCCCGGCGAGGTCAACGGCGCCATCCCGGCCCCCGCCGAGCCCGAAGGCGGGTCAGAAGCTGTCAACCGTTCCCTGGAGCAGGAACGCCTGCTGCCCCTCCGAATTGCCGGTCACGTTGGAAACCCCGCAATTGGCGAGCAGCGCCCTGGCGTCGGATTTGCCGGTGTCGGAGGGACCGATGATGTCCTCCCCCTGTTCGGGTTCGTCGCCCGCCAGAACTCCGACCAGGCTCACGTCGTGTTCCGCGATCCGCGAGGCCACAACCGTCAAGTTGGTCTCGTCGGTAGCCGGGTTGTCGAAGACCTGGGCTGTCAGCAAATCGTGATATGTGTTCCCTGTAACGATCTGCGTCCCGATCCCGGACGTCTGCTTGCGTCCACGCACAAACCCCGCATCGGCGTTACCATCCTCGATGGTGTACCCCATGATGTTGAGCTGGGCGACCGCGCACTGGTAGGCGGTGTCACGGCCCGGAGGCGCTACCCCGGAAAACGTGACTGGAGCGGAAGAAACACAGCCTGTAGCAACCACGGCGACGAACACGATTAACCTCTTCATTTGGATCCTCCTCAGGCGGAAGTTACTGCGGGCCCGTTGAAGCAAACTGACCGCCGCCGTCCAGTCCGTCAACCGTTGGAAGGCCAGCAACCGGCTACTTCGATTCTGGTTTCGCGGAGCCCCATAACATATGTTTACGTCATGTCGGAATCAGCGTCGGCGAAGTTGCAGGAGGACTCCCCTTCCGGGCGGACTGCGGCCTCGCACAACGCTGCAATCACTACACCCGGCACGAGCGTGCGTTCCGGTGCGAGCGCAACGCCTGCCGAATCCGCCGCGCCAACCGCCCCGCGATTCCGCACTCCCGCCGACCCCACCCCCGTTCCCGACCCGCCGGACGGCCACGACCTGAGCCGGCCGGAGTATTTCCTGAACCGCGAGCTGACCTGGCTCAACTTCAACTTCCGGGTCCTCCACGAGGCCGAGGACGACCGCACTCCGCTCCTCGAACGCGTCAAGTTTCTCTCGATCGTCGGCTCGAACCTCGACGAGTTCTTCATGAAGCGGATCGGGGGGCTAAAGCAGCAGGTCGAGACCGGGATCACCGAGCGGACGGTGGACGGCCGCACCCCCTTCGAGCAGATCGAACAGTGCTACGAGGTGGTATCGCGCCTGGAAGCCCGGCAGCGCAAAGCCGGGCACACCGTGCTGGCCCTGCTGGCCGCCGAGGACATCCGCCTTGCCGACTGGGACGAACTGGACGCCGGACAGAGGAAGTGGCTTCGCAAGCACTACATGCGGAACATCTACCCGCTGGTGACGCCGCAGGCGACCGATCCCGCCCACCCCTTCCCCTTCATCTCCAACCTCTCGCTCAACCTCCTGGTGACGTTGCGCTATCCGAAGGACGAGCACGTGTCGCTCGCGCGGGTGAAAGTCCCCGTGGGCGGGGGTATCCCCCGCTTCGTGCAGGTCGGCGACTTGAACGTGTGGGTGCCCCTCGAGAGCGTGATGGCCAACAACCTGGACCTGCTCTTCCCCGGCATGGAGGTCCTCGCCTGCGAGTTCTTCCGGGTGACCCGCAACGCGATCTACGATGTCGACGAGGACATGGCCGACGATCTGCTCGAACGGATCGAGGCGGGGCTGCGCAAGCAGAGACTCGCGCCGATCGTCCGCTTGCAGGTACAGAAGGGGTTCGACGCCAAGCGGCTCCAGATGCTCACCAGCGTACTCGGTCTGCGGGACTCCGACGTGTTCGAAGGGGACGGACTGCTGGGACTGCGCGACCTCATGGCGCTGCACGGTCTCCCCCGGCCCGGCCTGAAGGACTCCGCCCACCACCCGTCCGAGCACCCCGATCTGCTGAGCGGCCGCAACATCTTCCACCTCATCCGCGAAGAGGGGCCCTTCCTGCTGCACCACCCTTACCAGGCCTTCGACACCTCGGTGCTCCGCTTTCTGCACGACGCAGCGCACGACCCGAAGGTGCGCGCGATCAAGATGACCTTCTACCGCATGGCCCCGCGCAGCAGCATCATCGACCACCTGGTGCGCGCGGCGCGTGACGGCAAGCAGGTGGCGGTCGTAATCGAGTTGCGCGCGCGCTTCGACGAGGCGGCCAACATCCAGTGGGCGAACGCGCTCGCGCGGCACGGGATCCACGTCACCTACGGGGTCCTCGGCCTCAAGACCCACTGCAAGGTCACGCTGGTGGTGCGCCAGGATCACGACGGCCTGCGACGCTATGCGCACGTCGGAACCGGCAACTACCACGTCGGGACGGCCCGGCAGTACTGCGACCACGGTCTCCTCACCAGCGACCCCTCGATCGGCGCCGATCTGACCGAGCTCTTCAACTA
The DNA here is from genome assembly GCA_965116645.1 of Longimicrobiales bacterium. Taxonomy (GTDB): domain Bacteria; phylum Gemmatimonadota; class Gemmatimonadetes; order Longimicrobiales; family Gaopeijiaceae; genus Bin94. The sequence goes on from OZ220702.1 coordinate 2,495,705, forward strand.
TCTCACCACCGGATACAAGCCGAAGCGCAAATACTGGAAGCTGCTGCCGGCGCCGAAGTTTCTGCGTCCCGCGATTCTGAAGCGGATCAAGCGCGAAATCGCTGCCCACAGCGAGAAGTCGCCGGGCCGGATCCAGTTCCAGATGAACGCGCTCGAGGATCCGGAGGTGACGCGGGCGCTCTACGTGGCCGCGTCGAAGGGGGTGAAGGTGGACCTGATCGTGCGAGACAGCTGTCGCATTCGTCCGGGGATCCCGGGGCTGTCCGAGAACATTCGCGTGGTCAGCATCGTCGGGCGGTTCCTTCAGCATTCGCGCATCTACTACTTTCGCAACGGCGGGGACGAGGAGTATTACATCGGCTCCGCCGACTGCATGGGACGCAACCTCAGCGCCCGGGTCGAGGCGCTTGTGCCGGTAGAGAGTCCGGCGTTGCGCGCCGAACTGCGCCAGGTCCTCGACATCCAGCTGGCGGACCGGCGCTGCGCCTGGGAGATGGGACCGGACGGCAGCTACACCCAGCGGACACCGCTCAAAGGCCGCGAAACCTGCACCTTCAATGCGATGATCGCGTGGGCGCACGCCCGCGAGTTCGAGGGGACGCGGCTGCGTGCACGACTCACCGGGGGACCGAAGGGGGTTTCGCGGCGTTCGCGGCGGAGGTGAGGGCGGCCGCCGGGTTTGTCCACAAGCTACTCGGCGCGACCGGTCGTCCGCGCAGGTCGCCGCAGTTAGACTCAGCCATGCCAAAGCGCACCCGACTCGCCATCGTTCTCCTCGGGACCGCCGTCCCGTTCATGGCCGTGCCGGTAGTCCGCGCACCCGCCGCAGCGCAGCAGATGGAGTCGCGTGTAGTCGTATCGATGCATGCCGCCTGCCGTGCGGGGCCTTCCCACACGGCCGAGGTGGTCGTCTTCCTCACTTCGACGGGCGACGGCCACGGTCTCGGACAGGAAATCGTCCCGGTGGAAGGGGTCACCAGCGCCGCAGGCGAGGTTTGGTTCCGGGTCACACCCGGCGACGTCAAGTGGTTCGGGGCGGAGGTCGGTTGCTGGCTCTCCGAATCGGTGCTGGTCCCGTCCCGGGGACGCGAAGCCGATTTATTGAACATCGCGGACCGCCTGCTCGGCGCTCCCGAGGGGCTGCCGCTACCCGGGTGGGTGGCCGCACACAACCTCTTCCTGCATCGGTGGTACAGGGAGACGGTCGACGCGTCGGCCACTCTGAGCTTGCGGCGACTGGAGTTGCTGGACCGAGCGATGTCGGTCGTGGTGGAACCAAGCCGGTGGCCGCCGACCCTCGCCGAGCTGGATCCGCTGGTCCACGCCTGGGTCGAGTCGCTCGGTGACCTGGTGGCGTATTCCCCCGAGAGGCGTGGATGGAGGGTGAGCCGCGAGGGGTTCGAGGCCCTCTACGAAGTGCACCGGGCCGATCCATCGGCCGACGAGATCCTGCAGAGGGTCCTCCTGGCTCCTTCCGGTCGCGAGAGTGACGGCCTTGCCGGCGCGCGGCCCGCCCCGCAAGCCGCGGCCCGGCCTCTGGCCGTCCTCGCGCTCGACGCGACCTGCGGTCGTGATCCTTCGCTGGAATCCGAGGTCTGGTGGACCCTTCCGCTGGACCACCACTTCGCGAGCGACCGCGCCGACAGCGTCGTGGCCGGTGAACGGTGGACCTTCGTGCCCTCCATGGGCTGCTGGGTGCAGACGTCGCTCACCGCGCCCGGCGACACCGACGAACACGTCGTTCAGATCACCGAGCGGTTCTTCAGGGCCCCCGGGGGACGGTCCCCAGAGAGCGTCCTCCGGGTATACAACGTCCTCACCAGCCGCCGCCACGGCCACCCGGACGCGGTGGAACGGTCCCCCGTCCTGGGCCTGCGCCGGCTGGAACTGATGGAGAGAGCGTTCGCTACCACTCGGCGGAGCCTGGACCCCCTAGCCCTGGCGGTGATCCGGACCCTGGACGCGGACCTGCGCTACATCGAATACGCGGGCGGCTGGTCGTTGCGCGACGATGCAGTGCTGAACCTCTACGAACGGTACCGGGGCCAACCCGAGGCGCACGAGATCCTCTGGCACATTGCAAGCGCGGCGGCTCTGCACGATTGCGAAGGCGACCTCGCATGCTTCATTCAGGCGGAGGCCCTGAGCCGCGTGGCCAGGTACTGGGTCGACTACCCGGAGGGACCGTACATTGCGGACGCGGTGGCCCGCGCCGTGGACCGGCTGGGGCACGACCTGCATGCATGCCGGGCCGCAAGGGACGCCGAGCGGGGGACACCGGAGGCGCGGTGGCTGGCCGACGTGGGCTGGGACGCGCGGGGGGCGGAAGCCGTGCGCCAGCTCCGGGCCACCCTGAGCGAGGTCGGGGAGGCCGCCAAGGCGCCGCTGGTGCAGCTGCTGGATGATCTTGAGCGATGCGCGGCCGAGTTGGGGGCGCTCAGGACTCCGTAGCAAGCAGCTCCGCCAGCGTCACCACCCTCCCCCGCCCCGCCCACCGCGCGAGCGTCGCGGCCTCCGCCTCGAGCCCGAGCCCCCACGTCGCGTCCCGAACGGCGGTGACCGCGTAGCCGCGCGCCTGCAACCCGTCGACGGCCTGGGTCACGCACACATCGCGCGCCACCCCGATCACCACGAACTCGAGCGCGCGGCCCACCGACCTGGGCGCGGGGCCCTCGTCACCCGCCGGCGCGGCCACCCCGCCCCGCGCCCCCGCCATCTCGCCCAGCGCCTCGCCCAGCGACCGCACGAAAGCCTCACACGCCGGGTTGCCCTCGAAGACGTCGAACCGCGTCTTCCGCACGAACACGGGCCGCCCCTCCGCCACGGCCTGCCGTGCCACGCGGGCGGCGTCGTCCTCCGTCGCGTCGTGGGCCAGCACGACCGGGTCGCGCGGCCGGATCTCCGCGATCACCTCGGCCCCCGCGCGCTCGTCCGTGTCCGGCGACCGCCCCATGCAGTGCGGGGGGTAGGTCCCCGCGGCCGGATCGGGCGCAACCGGGTCGATCTCGTCGTCTTCGAGGCCGTGCCAGTCGCCCGTGTAGACGACCACGTCGCAGTGCGCGCGCATCCACGCCGTGGCGGCCTCCAGCGCGGGGATCACCTCAACCGCGCCGGGGTCCGAGCCATCGAAGAGGTCGCGCACGTACAGCCGCCCCTCCGGGCTCATGAAGTCCTCCTGCACATCGACGATCCATCCCACCAGGGCAGGCCTGCCCGCCGCCGGCCCGGGGCCGGTCTCGCTGTCCGGATCCGCCCTGGCGCCCGCGGGCGCGTCAATAGCCCGATCGGTCACTCCACCCTCTCCAGTCTCTCGTTCGGCCGGTGCCACCGCCCCGCCTTCGACACCGGCCTGCCCTCCACCATCACGATGTCCGCCGTATAGTCGAAGCCGCCCCGCATCAGCGACGAGCCCACGCCGTACTGGTCCACCGGCACGCCCGCCTCCTCGAAGGCCCGGATCTTCGCGGCGTCGAACCCGCCCGACGCCACGATCCGCACATGGCCGAATCCCTCGCCGTCCAGCGCGTCGCGCACCTTGTGCACCAGCCGGGGATTCACGCCGCGCGGGTCGAAGTCGCCCATCTCGCCCTCCAGACAGCGGTCGACCATGGTGCCGGAGGTGTCGAGCCTCACCCCCCACAGCCGCTCCCCCAGCGCGCGCGCCACCGCCAGGCTCGTGCCCACGCTGTCGTTGTCGAAGTCGACCAGCGACACGATCCGCACCTCGTCGGCCAGCGACTCCGCCAGGGCCACCGTCGCGGCCACCGTGTCGCCCCCGAACGCCGCAATCAGGCCGTGCGGCACCGTGCCGATCCCCGACGATCCCCACCAGGAAGCCTGCGCGTCGGTCGACACCCCGATCGCGCCCGCCACGTGCGCCGCCCACCCGTCCCCGGTCTGCACCCGCCAGTGATCGTGGCGCGCCGGGAAGAACATGATCGGCTTGGGCCACGCGGCCTCGACCACCGCCCGCGTGTTGGTCGCGATGCGGGTGCGGCGTCCCAGCACCCCCGCGCAGAGGGTCTCCAGATGCACGAAGGCCGGATACGGCCCGGTGACGAACATGACCGTCTCCCACGGGCCGGCGCGGTCGCCATCGTGCAGCGAGCGGACCTCGAGGTCGCCGAAGTCGTAGCCCTCGCTAAGGCACAGCTTGAGCATCCCGATCGCCTCGTCCGTGCCCGCCACAACGGCGTCGCGCTTCTGGAAGAACTGCATCGTCACCGACGGGCCGCGCCCCCGCGACGCCAGCAGGTCGCGTGCCCGCACGAAGTACTTGTCGGAGTAGTAGCCGCCCCGCATCTTCGCGACGGGGAAGTCGAAGATGGCCGGGTCGAGGCGCGCGGCGTAGCGGATGGGGGCGGGCGGCGGAGTCCGGTTGTCCTGGCTCTGGCGGGTCACGAGGCTGAATCTTCCGGCTGGGAGTGCAACCACTGCGAACACGCTTGTGGTCCTAGTTTAGCAGGAAGGCCCGACGCTTGCCGCAACCCGGCCCTTGAGCACCGTCATGAACAGGTTCTTCTCCACTCGCCCGAGTGTCCCGCCGGCATCGGTCGCTATGCCGGCCATCCTCTTGCTCCCAGCTCTCTCGACCGCACCCGCACCCGCACGCGCCCAGCAAACCACCGTCCTCACCGAGGACCTCTGCACAACCTGCACCCTCGAACTGACCCCCGACGCCGTGCTCGGCACCGACGGCGAATCGGTGATCGGGATCGCGCTGGATATCGAGCGGCTCTCCGACGGCCGTTTCGCGATGGCGTTCGACTACCCCGTGCCGCATGAATTCACCGTCTTCTCGGCGGACGGCTCGGAGTTCCGGCGCGTGGGCCGGGCGGGCGAGGGACCGGGCGAATACGCGCATGTGTGGTTCGTGCGCGAGCACGGCGAAGAGGTGCATGTCTTCGACAGAAGACGAAGGCGCATGACCGTGCTCGACCGTGACTTCGAGGTGGTCCGCACGATGCCGGTGGGGTGCAGCTCCACCTGCGACGGGCGGGACATGGCCATGTTCCCGGACGGCTCGCTCGCGATGAATCTCGACGTTCCCAAGGGCGGCTATTCGCAGTACAGGACCATCGAGGAGCTCCGAGCCGCGGAGAGCTGGCTCGTTGTCCACATCCTGGGAGAGGACGGACTGATCCGGTCTTCGATGGACGAGACCCGGCGGAACGAACGCGGCACCCCCTTCCGCCACCTCGAGATTGCGCCCGACGGATCCCTGCTGTCGGCCCGCCAGTTGGAATACCGCATCGACCGCTGGGACCCGGCGACTGGAGAGCTCCTCCAGACTTTCGCGCGCAACGCCGGCTGGTGGCCCGAAGACAACCCCAACCGTGCTCCGAGGCCCGACATGCCGCCGGTCACTTCGGTGGGCGACATGCAGGTGGACGAAGCCGGGCGGATGTGGTTGTACATCAACCGGCCGGCACCCGACTGGCGGGACCACCTGGAGAGGACGGAGCCCAATCCGGAATGGCCGCAGGGGGGATACCGGTACGGGCCCGGGGCGTCGGAGTCGGTGATCGAAGTCGTGGACATCGAATCGGGGCGAGTGCTGGGGTCGCAGGTGGTGAACGTGCCCCCGGCGCCAAGGACGCGTTTCTTCGCCCCCGGATGGCTGGCCGTGTACGACGAGGCGGAAATCGTGCCGGTTTACCGGATGTACCGCGTGCGGCTGGTGGGGTAGGAGAAACACCGACTCGGCCGACGCGTAGGTGTCATTGCAAGCCGGCACGCAGGTTGCCGCTGCAGGCCGGCACGCAGGTTGCCACAGCAAGCCAGCCCGTAGTCGCCACAGCAAGGATCCCGCAATGAAACCGCCCGTTCGCCGAACCATTGTTCCCTTGGCCGTCGTGGCCCTGGGCGGCGTCGCCTGTGCCGATTCGGGCGATCCCGCGCCCGCGCCTCCCGAGGCCCCGGCCCCCGACTTCGAGACTCCGGACACCGCCGGGGTCCCCATCGTCGAAAACGCCCGTCCGCCCGCCGATTCCAGGCTCGATTGGCGGATCGGCGATCAGCCCGCCCTGTCGATCGGAGAGGTCGACGGGCCGGACCCGTACCTGCTGGACATCTCCGATGTGCTTCGCATGCCCGACGGGCGGATCATCGTGGCGGACCGGGCTTCCGGAGAGTTGCGCGCCTTCGACACGCTGGGGGTCCACCTCGCCACCTGGGGCGGTTCGGGCGAAGGGCCCGGAGAGTTCATAAACCTCATACATGTCGACCCCTGGCCGGGGGACTCGCTCGTTGCGCGCTGGTCGCAGGGGAATCGCCTGACCGTCTTCGACTCGCAGGGCAACTACGGGCGCACTTTTGCGATGCAGGACCGGATCCGCATCTCCGTCGAAACGGTGCTGCCGGGGGGTCTGGTCGTCGCGACGAGAGCCGTCGGCGCCGAGAGTTCCCAGGCAGGGCTCTCGCGCTCACGGAGCGTCTACGAGATCAGGGGCCCCGATGGGGAGCCGGGCCCGTCCATCGGCTCCTTCCCGGGGAGCGAGTGGTATTCGCCTCCCGTTGAAGACGGGGTAATGGTCATCGGGATTCCATTCTCTCGCGACGCGTTCGCCGTCCCATGGGGCGACGATGTCATTGTCGGTTCCGACGACGCCTACGAATTCCGCGTCTACTCGACCGACGGGACGCTGAAGCGCATCGTCCGCCGGGAACACGATCTCATCCCCACGACGCCGGGGCACCTGGACGCGCTGATCGAGCGCCGGGTGGCGGGATCGCCAGAGGCGGAACGGGCGGCGAGAAGGCGTGAGGAGCATGAGCGGTATCAGGACGTGCGCCTTCCGGACACCCACCCCGCGTTCCGCAGAGTCCGGGCCGACGAGCTGGACCACCTCTGGGTTCAGGAGTACACGCTGCCGGGGGAAGGCGGGCCCAATCCGGTCTGGACGGTCTTCGACCCCGACGGACACGTCCTGGGCTTCATGGAGACGCCCGCGGGGCTGCGCATCTTCCAGATCGGGGAGGACTACATCCTCGGTTACGCCACGGACGAGCTGGGTGTGGAATACGTACAGGTGTGGTCGCTGAGCCGGTCAGGCTCCTAGCGGCGACGGGAGTTTTTCCGCGAGCGCCTGGCGCCCGCCGCTTGACGACACGCCCCCCCGCACCGCACCATGGCAGTCCGGGCGTTCCCGGCCGGGGGGCGGCCAGGGTCCGAAGCCGCGAGGAGCCGTCATGAGCAAGCGCATCGTTTCCCGAATCTCGACACCGGCGTTGTTGGCCGGCCTGCTGTGGGCCGCAGGCTGCGCACCCGAAGAAGCCGCGGAGGAATCCGCCGAAGTCGACGCGACCCCCATCGAGCCCAGCCCCATCGAAGATCCGGCGCTGGACCTCCCGAACCCGAACCCGACCGTCATGGCCGACTGGGTGGACCTCCCCGACGGGCGCGAATGGGGTTCCACCGCGGGCGTCGACATCGACCCGATCGACGGGCACATCTGGGCATACGACCGCTGCGGCGGCGTGGGGCTGGCGGGCGGATGCGCCGAGAACCTGGTCGACCCGATCTTCAAGTTCCACCGCGAGACCGGCGAGATCCTGGCCAGCTTCGGAGCGGGGCTTTTCGTGCTTCCCCACGGCATCCACGTCGACGCGGACGGCAACGTCTGGGTCACCGATTCGCAGGGGACCGAGGACAAGGGGCACCAGGTCATCAAGTTCTCCCCCGAGGGCGAAGTGCTGATGGCGCTGGGGCAGCCGGGGGTGCGGGGCACCGAACCCGGGCTGTTGAACGAACCGTGCGACGTGATCACCGCGCCGAACGGCGACATTTTCGTCTCCGACGGCCACAGCGGACAGAACCCAAGCGCAAGGATTCCGGAGGGCTCCACCGGGCGCATCATCAAGTTCTCCCCCGAGGGCGAGTACATCATGGAGTGGGGGATCATCGGCGACGAGCCGGGTCAATTCCGCACGCCGCACGGGATCGCCTTCGATTCGCAGGGCCGCCTCTTCGTCGCCGACCGCGGCAACCACCGCATCCAGATCTTCGACCAGGACGGCAACTACCTCGACTCGTACCACGCGTTCAGCCGCATCAGCGGCCTCTTCATCGACCGCGACGACAACCTCTACGCCATCGACTCCGAGTCGAACCCGAACAATCACGAAGGCTGGGTGACGGGCATCCGCATCGGGCACGTGTCGGAGGACCGGGTGACCGCGTTCATTCCGCCGCACGCCCTGTCCGCGGATTGGCCGCAGGGGTTCGCGGGCGAGGGCGTCGCGGTGGACTGGGACGGCAACGTCTACGCCGCGGAAGGGCCGATCTCGCTGCGGGCCGCGGGCGGTGGGCTGACGAAGTACGTGCGGTCGGGGAACTGAGCCTGGAAGGATCGATTCCAACCCAAGGAGAGACAGTATGTACCGCAGACTGATCGCCGTCGGCGCACTTGCGACCCTGACTTCCGGTTGTTCCCTGGTGATGGTCAAGGGCCCGCCTGGTTACATACCCGCGAACGACCCGGTGCCGTCCGGGGCATGCACATCCGCGAGAACCATTCCGCTGATCGACGCGGTCGGCTCTGTAGCCGGTGTCGCGACCGCCCTAACGAGCTCCGACGGCGACGCCGTCAGGTTCGGGGCCGTGGCGGGCGGAGCGCTGGGATTCTCTTCGTACACGGGATTCCGCAGGGTCGGGGCGTGCCGGGCGCGGATGAGCCCCGCCCCTCCGGTCCAGGGGTTCGCATTGCCGGCCAGAACGGTCCCGGGAGGGCCAACCCTGTACAACTGGCCGGACGCCGGCATGCGGCCTGGTGACTTGCTCAATGCACCGCGCTTCCTTCGGCCGCTGCCGGCGACCCCGATCTTGAGTCCGGATCCGGGGTTCCTAGCCGGGCCGCCACCGCGGCTTCAGCCCCTTGGCAGGACCTCCGCGCCGGTCAGACCCGGGGGGTGACCGGTGGACCGGACGGTGTCCCCAAGGGGATGCCGCCTGCCGCTCAGCCCGGCCGAATCACCCGGTACCGAACCACGCTTGTGAGACCGAGCTGGTCCCACTCCGTCACCCACAGGTGCGTCCTGCTGGCCCGCCGGATCTTCGATCGCACGGGCAGAAGCAGGGAGCCGATCGGGTCTCCCGCCTCGTTCAGCACGTGCACGGGCGTTCCACTGTCCGTGCGGCGCAGCTCCACCCAGATCGTCCCGTCAAGCCCGAGCGTGACGTCAGTCGGGGGGTACACGACGGGCAAGCGTTCGCGGGCCAGGGCTCTGAAGCGGCGGGCAAGATGGTTTTCGGGCACCATGTCTGCGAGGCCGCGTTCGATTGCCGAATCGGGGATCGGCTCCCCGGGGTACGCATAGGACCGTGAAAACACCGTGTCGTCGGCCGGGCGGACCAGCGTAAGGTTGTAGGTCGGTTCGAGGGTCGACTGATCAGCCGTCATGAACAGGAATCGGCTTCCATCCCCTGCGAATTCAACTCGTGCCCGGAGAGTGAAGGGAACCGGGTTGCCCAGGCCGCCCACGACGACCATCCGGTGTTCATCGTCCGGCGGCGTGGCGACCACGGCCGGTTCCCCATCACGCGACACCCGCACAAACGCGTTCCCCCCCCAGTCGCTCCCTCCGCCGGTTGCAATCCTCAGGCGGGCCTCCCCGATCTTCGCACCGCGGGCATCCACGGCCAGGGGGACGAAGAAGACAATGGTGCTATCCGCTCCCAGAGCACGGGAGTCCCGGCCAAAGAACCGGCCAGCCTCCGTGCGCACCAGAGTCCCATCCGCAAGCAGGTACGTTCCGCGGATCAGTTCCACATCCCATACGACCATCGTGTCCGCAGCCCAGAAGACGGGACCCACGCTTCGGAATTCTCCAGGTCCCTCTCCGCTTCTCCCGAGCATCGTCACCAACGTCCCATCCGGATCGTAGATGCGCACCCGGTGGTCCTGCGGCTCCGGCACGACGATGTGGCCCTCCGGTCCGACGTAGACCCACCCGATCGCGGAAAAGTCCTCGGCGTTCGCGTCGAGCCGCAGATCCTCGACGAGTCTCCATTCCGCATCCGCCGAATCCCTCTCCGCATCCTCCGGTTGGGGGGGATCGTCTCCCGCGCCCGCGCAGGCCAGGCAGACGGTCGCGCCCGCGATCAGGACGGCGGGAAGGATGGGTCGAGGGTCGGTTTTGGGCCGCGGTTTGCGGATGAATCGGTACATGTTATCACCTCCGGTGATCATGATAACACCGCGCGGCGCGGCTTCGCGCGAACGGGCCCGCGCCGATGGGCCCGCCGCCGCGACGGGCTCGCTGACCCCGGCGGGCTCGCCTCGCCGACAAGAGCGCGCCCATCCGAGGGTCTTGCCTATGCGATGGCCCTCGCGTGCGGCGCTGTTGCCTCTCGCTGGCCTGCCCGTCGGCGGCGAGGTACAATTCCCGCTCGGCCACCCCCAGTCCCCAAACCATCGGCCAGGCCATGTTTGACCTTCGTCGCCTCCTGCTCGCCGGCGCCCTCATCGCCCTCGTGCTGTCGGCCCCCGGCACCCCCCTCTCCGCCCAGGACACCCGCCACTTCGACCTGATCGTGCGCGGCGGGCGGGTCCTCGATGGCACCGGCAATCCGTGGTTCCGCGCGGACATCGGTGTGGTGGACGGGCGCATCGTCGCGCTGGGCGACCTCGCCGGGGCCATCGCCGACCGCGAGATCGACGCGACGGGCCGCTATGTGTCGCCCGGGTTCATCGACATCCACTCCCACGCCGACAACAGCGACCCGGAAGGCGGGGGCCGGACGATCCGCAACGACTCCACCCACCGCAAGACGGCGCCGAACGTCGTGTCGCAGGGGGTGACCACGATCGTGGTGAACCAGGACGGGCGCTCGCCGTGGCCGATCGCCAACCAGCGCGAGATGCTGGCACGGCAGGGGGTGGGGCCCAACGTGATGATGATGGTGGGCCACGGGACCGTGCGGCGGATGGTCATGGAGGACGACTTCCAGCGGGCCGCGACGCCGGCGGAGACCCGGCAGATGGCGGCGCTGGTGCGGCAGGGGCTGGAGGAAGGCGCGGTGGGGCTGACGGCGGGACTGGAATACGCGCCCGGGCGGTGGAGCACGACCGACGAGCTGGTCGAGCTGGCGGCGGAGCTTGCGCCGTACGACGGGGTCTACATCTCGCACGAGCGGGCCGAGGGGCCGGACCCGATGTGGTATCTGCCCAGCCAACACGAGGGGCGCCCGCCGACGCTGCAGGACGCGGTGATGGAGACGATCGAGATCGGGCGGCAGACCGGAGTGCGGGTGGTGGCGACACACATCAAGGCGAAGGGGGTTTCGTACTGGGGGTCGAGCGCGTCGGCGGTCCAGCTCATCCAGCGGGCACGGGACGAGGGCGTGCGCGTGTGGGCCGACCAGTACCCCTATTCCACCAGCGGGAGTGACGGCAACACGGTGTTGGTCCCCCGCTGGGCGCTGGCCGACCCGGAGGCGCGCAGTCCGCGTGAGGCCCGGCCGCCCGCCGACATGCTGGAGATGCGACTGCGCGACCCGGAGACGGCGGCCCGGATCCGCATGGACATCTGGCACGAGATCGGGCGCCGCGGCGGGCCCGAACGGGTCGTGATCTTCGACTACCCGGACCCGGACTACGTGGAAATGAACCTCCGCGACGTGGCGGCGATGCGGGACGAGCATCCGGTGGAAACGGCGATCGCGCTGCAGCTGGAGGGTGACCGGAACCGGGCGGGCGGCGGCCGCTTCCGCGGATTCTCGATGTCGGAGGCCGACGTGGAGAACTACGCCGCGCAGCCCTGGGTCGCGACCGCATCGGACGGCGGGATCGCGTGGCCCGGCGACGGTCCCGTCCATCCCCGCTTCTACGGCACCTTCCCGCGCAAGATCCGCCACTACGCGCTGACCGCCGGGGCGCTCTCGGTCGAGTCGGCGATCCGGGCCCAGACCTCGCTCCCGGCCCGCATCATGGGCCTCGCCGACCGGGGCGAGATCCGCGAAGGCTACTGGGCCGACCTGGTCGTCTTCGACCTGGAGACGATTACGGACCGCGCGACCTTCGTGGAGCCGCACCAGCACTCCGAGGGGATCGACCACGTGCTGGTGAACGGGGAGTTCGTGGTGCGCGACGGGGTGATCGTGATGGCGGTGCCGGGAAAGGTGCTGGTGTCGCGGCGGGGGGGGCGGCCGGCGGCTTGAGGGGGGTGGCCGAGGGGGGTGTCAGGTGAAAACCATACTTGTACACACAGAAGGTTCTCCACCCTCCTGTTATCCGCCTTCCGTATACACACTTCGCAGCTTCCGCCTGATCTCGTCGTGTTCAAGCATCTGTCTCCGATCAGCAATCGCACCTTGAATCGCCTGCTCAACCGATTCCAAAGAGCGAACGCTCCGGTAAATTTGAGTTAAAATACTCACGATTTGATCGACCGACTCTTCCGACGTGTCATCGTCCGCGAATTCAAGAAGGATTCGTGCCATTTCGGCCTTCCTGGAGTTATTGCGGTCGTTGATACTGTCAACCAATACACCTATTCTGTTTAGCACCCAACCACGCAGTACGTCTTCTCCCTGGCTCACCTTCTCCACCGCCCTCATCGCCCCCACCACGATATCAGGCCTGACGGTCAAAGCAAAATTCTCAGAAACAATGGCCTCCACGAGTCCACTTATCGAATCAGGCGTCAAGTCACTTGTCCCCAATGACACGACCCTTTCGACATACTCCAGAGCATCCAATCTCTCCCCTGGTGTCCCTCGTAGTCGTTCTCGCAATTTCGGCGCTTGCAACAGATCCGAGAACACCTCCTCCCGCTTCTCCGGAGAGAGAACACGAACATCGCTTTCGAACTGGGCTATGTCGCGCTCTCTTTCTTCAGGGGACATTCGCCTCAGCGCCTCCAGAGCCCAAATCGGTCGGTTGCCGATAGCGGACTGAATAGTCGGTACTACAATTCTGAGTTCGTTTTCAGTTTCGCCCAAGGAATAGCTAAAGTTGTAGCTACGTCCCTTGTAGACCAACGAGTCGTTTCTGTTGACGCGCAACCGAACAGCAGGATCAGCAGATAGTTTGTCCAAGATCGTATCGACAACTTCGAACCAGTCGTCCATGTAAAGAGCAGTCATCGAACGACCAAAAGCAGCGGTGCCCATGTAGTCGTCAGAACGGACTTGCAAGTGTGGTCTATCATCCGTAGTCACGATTGCAATTGCAAGGGGTTGGGAAGGAACGAGCTCGGTTGCACCAATTGTCTTGTGCGTGAAGAAGGGTACCGCGCGCTCAACGTCTTCGGAACGAACGTCAATGCGGTACACACCACGTTCACCGATCAAAACGATATTGCCGACGTATTCATTGCTGATTGAGACAACCCCGTCCACAAAATGCCTTGGGTGACCGCCAGCAATTACAATGGGCTGCTCACCACCAGCGGTATCCGCATCGTGTGTGATGTGGATCATAGGAAAGGACAGAATAGACACACAAATGGCTAGTGAACAACCGAACAACACCAAGACAATCCTCCAGCTAAGGAACTGAGCGATTACCTGATCGGTCACATACTTGGTGGGATGCGTAAAGATCCGCAAGCGACCCTTGACAATCGGCTGGCCAACATATAGAGCAAAGGCTCCCCATGCGAAGGAAAGCCACCATGTGAGTTGCTGGCGAGTGAAGGGAGATTGGCGTGGCAATTGTGGATAGTGATCGAAGGCCCATTGCAGCTGATAGAAGACGATGCACCCGAGAAGGAAGCAGAAGACGAAAGGCAAACCGGGATACTGCGGCTGCTGTCGCGAACGCTCGCGCTTGAGTCGGGATCCATTCATTCTAGTCCTCCCGTGGACATTGGTTGTGTCGGGGAAGTTCGCCTGTGGCCGAGTAAGCATGGGCCTCGAGGCCTACTCGACAGTTGTGTCCATCCCGGGGATAATGCATCCGGTTCATGTGGTCCTGCAAGGGTTGCGGCAACGGTGGCCGAATCTGCTAGATCATGCTTGCTCCATGCTGGTTGGTGTCGTGTGTGCGTTATTAGACACACACCTACTAAAGGAGAAGACATTATTGATCTTTGAGTGCGCAAAACGACTACGGTGTCAGTCCTTGCCTCAATTGCCGACCACTCGACCCGAACCGGCACGCACCCCCCACAACTCCCTCCGTTCACCCAGTTTCCGGGCTCGGCAGCGAGAATCTTTGGCTCCACCGTTGCGAGTATACGCTACATTGGGTGGAGCACCTATCCCATCCCCTAATCCCCCGGAGCCCACCCTGCTCCACCCCGACCTCCCCCGCGCCCGCGACCTCGTCGCCGAGGCCCGCCACATCGTCGCGCTCACCGGCGCCGGCATCTCCGCCGAGTCCGGTGTGCCGACCTTCCGCGACGCCGGTGGCCTCTGGCGCAACTACCGCCCCGAGGAGCTCGCCACGATCGGAGCGTTCGAGCGTGATCCCCGCACCGTGTGGGAATGGTACGAGTGGCGGCGCAGCTTTCTGGCCACCTGCGAGCCGAACGAAGGGCACCGCGCGCTGGCGAGGTTCTTTCTGGGGCGCGGCGAGGACGGCATCGTGACGCAGAATGTGGACGGGCTGCATACGCGCGCGGCGCTCGATGAGGCGGGGGACGCACCGCCCGACGCCGCGCTCCCGATCGAGATTCACGGCGCGATCGCGCGTGACCGGTGTAACGAGTGCGGGCTCCGCGCGGAAGCCGAACCGCTGGCCGCTCGTGACGACGCCGCACGCCGCACCGGGACCGACGAGGCGCTATCGGGCAACCCCCTGCCCAGCTGCGCCGAGTGCGGCGGGCTGCGCCGCCCCGATGTCGTGCTCTTCGGCGAGATGCTCGACGGCGCGCTGCTCGAACGCGCCCAGACCATGGCCGCGCGCGCCGATCTCTGCCTGGTGATCGGCACCAGCGCGGTGGTCTACCCGGCTGCGGGGATCCCGCTGGCCACGCTGCACGGTGGCGGCCGCATCATCGAAGTGAACCCGCAGGCGACCGACCTGACCCGCGCGGCCGAGGTGGCGCTGCGGGGGGCGGCGGGGGAGGTCCTGCCGGAGCTGCTCGCGTGAGGACGGGCGCGTCGGGTAGCTTGGTCCCCATGTGGACCATGGTTCTTGCGGCCGCCACCGTCGGCTGCGCCCACAACAGCGCGGAGACATCGGCGACGGCGCAGTATGCGGGCCTGGGCATGTCGGCCAGCACCGCCACCCAGCAGCGCGCCCTCTTCCTATGGGGCGGTGCCGACGCCGCGGGCACGCCCCACCTCGACCCGGCGTTCGTGCTGGACGCGCCGCCTTCGCCCCCTGAAGGCGAGGGCCGGTACACGATCACGGGCCGCGACGCCGACGGTACCGAACTGTTCTTGCTGCGATTCGAGATGCCCGTGATCGCCGACGGGGACGGAAGCGGGTCGTTCGTCTTTGCCGTGCCGGTTCAGGAAGGGTGGGCGGAGCGGCTGGCGAGCATCACGCTGGAGGGGCCCGGCGGGTCCTTCACCCTGGACAGGACCACCGACCGGCCGATGGCGATCCTGCGCGATCCCGCGACCGGACAGATACGGCAGATCACGCGCGACCTGCCGCCCGGGCGGGCGGGGCGGGAGGCAGCCAAGGCGCTGGCGGCTGAAACGGGATTCGAGCTGTTTTTCAGTCGCGGGATTCCCGACCCGGCGGACTGGAGGCGGTGACAGCGCAATACGGCAATCGCAATATGACAAGCGCACTTGTCAACTTGTAATGTCTACTTGACATTCTGTCGCCCGCGCGCCGCCAACCGCCTCCGCTATCCCCCCAGACCTCCCAACCAGGCGCAGCTCGTCACCCCGAGTCCCGAGAAGACATGGACCCGCCCGGGCCGTTCACGGAGGCGAGTGCAAGACCCGCGGCCGCGCCGAGGAAGTGGCGCCGGGTGAGGTCGCGTGAGAGCGAGGCCGTCTGCATGCGCCGATCACAGCCGACGTTCATCTCGATTGCCATTGCTGGAACGTCCGGTAGCTTACCCCGGTATTGAGGGAATCCGGGGATGGCGCTTGACGGCCGTCCTCCAACCCCAGAGGAGAACCAAGATGAACCCCACCCGAAACCGATTGCGGATCGTCCGCGGAGTGCTCCTGGCCTCCACCCTCCTCCCTTCGGCAATCCAAGCCCAGGAGGTGCCCGTCATCCCGGGTCCGGGCGACACCGTCTACGAGGTGGGGCTTGCCGATGGCTCGGTGATCATCGGGCGCATCACGGAAGTCGGTGCGCAGCGGGTGACCATCACCACCGTGGGCGGGGGCAGGCTGGAGATCGACCGCACCCAGGTCCGATCGCTCAGACCTGCCACCGGGCGGGTGGTGGACGGCCAGTACTGGAACCCGGACCCGGCCGACACGCGGCTGTACTTCACCGCAACCGGCCGCACCCTGGACGCCGGCGAGGCGTACATGGGCACCTATCTGATCATTCTGCCCTTCGCCGCGGCCGGGATTACCGACCGCATCATGATCTATGGCGGGGCGCCCCTTACCGTTGGGCAGTTCCAGCCGTACTACCTCGGCTCGAAGCTACAGGTTGTCCGGACGCCTGAAGTGCAGGCCTCGATCGGAACGCTCGCCTTCGTCTATGACGACGATGTGGCGGGGATCGCCTTTGGCGTGGGCACGTTCGGAAGTGAGGACCGGGCACTCTCCGCAGGCCTCGGTTACTTCTATGTGGGAGACGATGTCGTGAACCAGCCGGCCTTCATGTTCGGTGCCGAAAACCGGGTCAGCCGCCGGATGAAGCTCATTTCGGAGAACTACATCCTGCCCGATGCGGTGGGCGTGCTCTTCTCGGGAGGGGTCCGCATCATCGGCGACCGCTTCTCCGCCGAGATCGGAATCTTCGGCGGAGGAGAGGATGGAGGTGGAACCTGCTGTTTCCCGCTCGTCAACTTCAACTATACGTTCGGGAGATGACAGGCAGCGTGCGGCATTCACCGGCCCCGACGGAGGTGTTCCCATTCCCTATCCAGTCGCCGAAGCATTGGTGATCGCGCTGGCCGTCTACGGTGCGGCCGGGGCGGTCTTCGCCGTTCCGTTCGCGCTGAGGGGCGCGGGCGCCATCGATCCCGCCGCGAAGGGGGGGACCTGGGGGTTTCGCGTCCTGACCCTACCGGGGGTGGTGGCGCTGTGGCCTCTCATGCTCGTGAAGTGGGTGCGCGCCGGGGGGAAGGGGCGGTCGTGAGGAGCGGCCACCGTGCGGCGCACATGTGGGTGGTGCTTGTGAGCGCGATCCTCGCCGCCTGCGTCCTCGTCTACGGGTGGGTGACGTATTCGGGGCGCCCGGAGCCGGAGCCGCTGGCGACGGCTGGCGCGGAGACCGCCCCGGGAGCCCGGCCGTGAGCCACGTCTACCAGGCGGTGGGCTGGTCGCCCCAGAAGAGGAAGTACGACCTGCTCATCGCGCTCTGCATGGTGGTGTACCTGGGCACGTTCACGGCCATCACCCTGGCCACGCAGCCGTACGTCACCTTCGAGACGCTGATCCTGCGGGCGACGGGCAGCCTCGGCTTCGCCATGCTCTCTTTCGTCCTGCTGATCGGCCCGCTGGCGCGCATGTCGCCGCGCTTTCTCCCGGTGTTGTACAACCGCCGCCACCTGGGCGTGGCCACCTTCCTGGTCGCGCTCGTGCACGGGGCCTTCGCGATCCTGCAGTTTCACGCCCTGGGCGAGGTCAACCCGCTCGCGAGCGTGCTGTCCAGCGACGGGAGCTTCACCGGTGGCGGCGCGTTCCCCTTCCAGCCGCTCGGCGCGATCGTCCTGGTCGTGCTCTTCCTGATGGCGGCGACCAGCCACGACTTCTGGCTCGCCAACCTGACGCCCCGGGTGTGGAAGGGGCTCCACATGACGGTGTACGGCGCCTACGCGGTTCTATTGGCGCACGTGGCGCTGGGTGCGCTGCAGGGGGAGGGGAAGGAGTACCTGTGGCCGGTGACCGGAGCCGTGGCCGTGACCGTCTTCGCGCTTCAACTGTACGCCGGGCTTGCGGAGCGACGCCGCGACCGGGCCGCCGTGCGGGCGGGGGGACCCGACGCCTCACGGGGACGGACGGCTACGATCTCGGCCGGAGCGATCCCCGGCCAGGCACGGGCACACGGCGATGCGCGCACCACCCCATCCTCCGAGGTGCCCGAGGGTTACCTCCGCACCGCCATTCACGCAGCCGACATCCCCGACGGCGAGGGCCGCGTGGTGCCGCTGGACGGCGAGCGCGTCGCCGTCTTCCGCAACGGCACCGAGATCTCCTGCATCTCGAACGTCTGCCGCCACCAGATGGGTCCGCTCGGCGAGGGCCGCATCATCGACGGCTGCGTCACCTGCCCCTGGCACGGCTTCCAGTACGACCCGGTGACCGGCTGCGCTCCCCCGCCCTTCGACGACCGGGTCGAGACCTACGACGTTGCCATCCACGACGGCTTCGTGTGGGTGAATCCGGTGGCGAACCCCCTCGGCACGGCGTCCCGCACCGCGCAACTGCCGGTGCCCGGCGCGGCCGCACCCCCACCCGGGGAGACCTCATGACGGACTTCTACGTCGGCTACACCGATCCCCCACCCCCCCGCATCCGCCGCTTCCTGCGCCGGCTCGCCCTGGGCACGCTGGCCGCCGCCGCCCTTGCCGCCGCCGTCGTCGCCCTCGGCCAGCGCCACCTTCCCGCCGCCCACTTCGAGTTCGGCCACATCCGCGCCTTCGAGGGCTTCGTCGTGGCGGATCCCTACCCCTCGCTCATCGTCCCCGGCGACACCGCCTTCTCCCGCTACCTGCTGACCGCGCCCGGAAAGTTCGGCGCGGACGAGCTGGTGGCGCCCGTGGTGGGGCGGACGGCCTCGCTGCAGGGGACGCTCGCGTACCGGGAGGACCAGGCGATGATCCAGGTCGAGCCCGGCACGGTGGCGCTCCGTGAGACCGCCGGACCACCCCCCGAGTTGCCGGAGACAGACCTGGGGGACCGCTACGTGGAGGGCGAGATCGTGGGGTCGAAGTGCTACCTGGGCGTCATGAACCCCGGGTCGGGTATCACCCACCGGGCCTGCGCGGCGGTCTGCATCAAGGGTGGGATTGCGCCGCTCCTGGAGGTGCGCCGCGAGGACGGGGGGCGGGAGGGGATCGTCCTGGCGGGAAGCGGCGGCGAGGCCATCGGGGAGGAGCTGGAGGGGCTGATCGCCACGCCCGTGGGCGTGACGGGCCGTCTCGTGCGACGGGGCGGCACCACCTTCCTGCACGTGGATCCGGCAAGCATACGGAGACTGAAGTGACCACGCCCGGGCGAGGTCCGGGATCCCAGCGGGACTCCCGCGCACCCGCGACCCGCCGCCGCCAGGCCGCCGCCTTCCCCATCGCCGAGCAGGGACTTCCGCGCCAGGTCGCCGAGTCGGGCCCCTACCACCTCTCCTTCGCCCGGACCGTGGAGGAGCTGCGCGCGTTGCAGCGGCTGCGCTTCCGGGTGTTCAACCTGGAGCTGGGGGAAGGGCTGGCATCCTCCCTCGAATCGGGGCTGGACCGGGACGACCTGGACGAGGTCATGCACCACATCCTGATCACCGACCGGCGCACCGGCGAAGTGGTGGGAACCTACCGCATGCAGACCGCGGCCATGGCGGCCGCCAACAGCGGCTTCTACACCGCGCGCGAGTTCGACTTCACGCAGTTCCCCATGGAGATCATCGACGACGCGGTCGAGGTGGGACGGGCCTGCATCGCGAAGGATCACCGGAGCCGCCGCGTGTTGCACCTGCTCTGGCGGGGACTGGCGGTGTACCTGGCCCACACGGGGAAGCACCACCTCTTCGGCTGCTGCTCGCTGACGACCCAGGACGGACGCGTCGGCAACGCGGCCCACGCCTTCCTGGCCGAGGGCGGTCACCTCCACCCACACGCTCGGGTCTGGCCTCTCCCCGGCTTCGAGTGCGGGCTGCACGGCCACGGGAATACGCCGGAGGAACCGGTCGACATTCCGCCGCTCTTCCAGAGCTACCTGAACCTTGGCGCGAAGATCTGCGGACCCCCGGCGATCGACCGGGCGTTCCAGACCATCGATTTCCTGGTCGTGCTCGACGTGCGCGAACTGGAGCGCCATGTCTTCCGCAGCTTCTTCCGCTAGGCAGGGCCGTGGACAATCCCCGCGTCGCACCGAGGGTGGCGAGGCGGCCTCCCGGAACCGAGGCGGATCCGGCACGGCCGCATGTGCCGCACGGCCGGTGGCCGGTGGTCGTGGCCAGGGGGCTGGCAATCCTCTCCTGGACGGCTGCGGTGGCCACACTTCTCCTCGTCCTCTGGCTGCCGACGGTCTTCATGCCCCGCTCGGCAGCGGTCTTGAGGGCCAGGGTCCGGCGCCGGTTGAAGCGGGTCTGGGCCCGCGGGATGATGCGCGTTGCGGGGGTGCGGGTCGCGACCGTCGGGCAGCCCCCGCCGCCGGGAGCGCTCGTCGTCTCCAACCACCTGAGCTACCTCGACATCCCGGTTCTCGACTCGGTCATGCCGATGGTGTTCGTGGCCAGGGCCGACCTGCGCCGCTGGCCGTTCTGGGGACCGATGGCCAGCCTGGGCGGCACCATCTACGTCGATCGCGCCACCCGGCGGGACGTGCTGCGCGTGCGGCGGGAGATGGGCGAAGCCATGGCGCGCGGGGACAGCGTGATCGTCTTCCCCGAAGCCACCACCTCCGGCGGCGACACGATCCTGCCCTTGAAGCCCGCGCTCCTGGCCGACGCGGCCGAGACCGACACGCCCGTGTACTGGCTGACCCTGAGCTACCGGACGCCACCGGACGGCCCCGCCGCGCGCGACCAGGTCTGCTGGTGGGGAGACGCGGACTTTCTGCCCCACGTCCTGGGCCTCTTCGCGCTCACGCGGGTGGAGTGCACGATGCGCTTCGGGGATGAGCCGCTGCGGGCGGGCGATCGCAAGGTGCTGGCCGCCGGTCTGCGGCGAGCCATGCTGGGCGACTTCGAGCCGGTGCCGGGCCGGAAGGCGTCGCCGGGCGCGGGGCCGAAGGCGTCGCCGGGCGCGGAGCGGAGTGCGCCACGGGACTCGGGGCCGAAGGCGTGGCCGGGCGCGGAGCGGAAGGCCCCACCGGACTCAGCGGAATGAGTCGCCGGCGGCGGTGGCCGCGGATCCGCAAGCGGGCGGTGGTATTGGTCTACGTCGCGCTGCTGGCCGCCTCCCATGCGGTGCGCGCCTCGCGTCCCGGGCCGCCGCCGCCACCGGGCTTGTCGCTGCAGCAGGTGGAGGGGTGGCCACAGCCGCAACGTGGCCCGGTCATGATCGCTTACCGGGAATGGACAAATTATGCCAATAATCTGACATTTTCGGGCTTGGCGGTGTCAGAATCTGGTCAGACTCCGGTCAACTATGAATCGCAATTGACAGATTATGCTACTAATTTGTCAAACAATCTGTCAGAAGGTCGGGGCTGGGATCCGGCGCCGGGTGTCCAGGAACCTCCGGTATCTCCCGCATACCCCGTCCTGCTTCTCCACGGGAGCCCCGGTTCGGGACGGGTGTTCCGCCGGCTCGGGGCCGAACTGGGGACCGGACGCCGCACCATCGCGCCCGATCTGCCCGGGTTCGGCGGATCCACGACGAAGATCCCCGACTACTCGATCCGGGCCCACGCCGCGATGACGCTGCAACTCCTCGACTCACTGGCGATCGAGCGCGCGCACGTGGTGGGATTCTCGCTGGGCGGCGGGGTCGCGCTGGAGATGTACCGGGCGGACTCGGCGCGCATCGCCTCTCTCACCCTGCTCTCCTCCATCGGCGCGCAGGAGTACGAGCTGCTGGGCGAGTACCATCTGAACCACGCCATCCACGGCCTGCAGCTCTTCGCCATCTGGACGCTGCGCGAACTCGTCCCCCACTTCGGGTACGCCGACGACGCCTTCCTGGGCTACAGCTATGCGCGGAACTTCTACGACACCGACCAGCGCCCGCTGCGCGGCATCCTGAACGGCTACCCGGGCCCGATGCTCATCGTGCACGGCACCGGCGACCCCCTCGTCCCCGCCGCCGCGGCCGAGGAACACCACCGCATCGTGCCGCAGTCCGAGATGGTCATGCTGGACGGCAGCCACTTCATGACCTTCCTGGAACCGGACCGGATCGCGCCGCCCATCGAGGACTTCCTGGACCGGGTCGAGGCCGGGACGGCCACCGTGCGCGCCAACGCCGATCCGGCCCGTGCCGCGGCCGCCGCCGTCCCCTTCGACCCCTCCAGCGTACCGCCGGTCACGGGTTTCGCGCTCTTCGTGACGCTGCTGCTGATCGTCGCCGCCACCTTCGTGAGCGAGGACCTGACGTGCATCGGCACCGGCCTGCTGGTCGCGCGGGGGACGCTGCCGTGGACGGCGGGGGTGGGCGCGTGCCTGGCGGGCCTCGTGGTGGGCGACCTGCTGCTTTACGCGGGAGGACGGCTGCTCGGGCGGCCCGTCACGCGGATCGCGCCGCTGAGGTGGATGATCCGCCGGGAGGAGCTCGAGAGCGCGTGCCGATGGTTCACCGAGCGGAGCGCAGCGCTGCTCATCGGCGGCCGCTTCGTGCCCGGGACGCGCCTGCCCACCTACGTTGCCGCCGGGGTGGTGCGGATGCCGGTTGTCCCGTTCAGCCTCTGGATCGTGGTGGCGGCCGTGCTGTGGACGCCGCTCCTGGTCGGGGGCACGGCGCTCTTCGGGGCCGCCGCGGCCGAGCGGATCGGGATGTTCCAGGACCGGGCGCTGCCATGGCTGATCGTGACGGCGCTGGCGGCGCTGATCGCGCTGCGGGTCGGGGTGCCGCTCTTCAGCGCGACCGGAAGGCGGCGTTTTCTGGCCCGCTGGGGGCGCGTGCGGAGGTGGGAGTTCTGGCCGCCGTGGCTCTTCTATCTGCCAGTGCTGGCTTGGGGGGCGTGGCTGGCCGTCAAGTACCGGTCGCTCACCCTCTTCACCGCGGCCAACCCCGCGTTCCCGGACGGCGGGCTGGTGGGGGAGTCGAAATCGGAAATTCTGGGCGCGATCGGGGACCGGGCGCGGGTGGCGCGGACGGTGGTGGCGGAGGGCGGGGGTGGCGGGGTCGGGGCAGAGGCCGGTGGCGCGGACGACACCGGGCTCGGCGTGGCCGGCGCCCTCGACCTGGCCGCAGCGGTGGGGGGCCTGCCGGTCGTGGTCAAGCCGGACGTGGGGGAGCGGGGGGCGGGGGTGGCGATCGAGAGGAGCGAGCAGGCGCTGGCCGCGCGGCTGGCCGTGCGGGAGCGCAAGCTGATCGTGCAGGAATACGTGCCGGGTGAGGAGCTGGGCGTCTTCTACTATCGGTTCCCCGGCGAGGAACGCGGGCGAATCTTCGGGATCACCGAAAAGCGGCAGCCGGTGGTCACGGGGGACGGAGAGCGGTCGCTGGGCGACCTGGTCCTCGACGACCGAAGGCTCCGCTGCCAGCGCCGGGTCTTTGCGCGTACCCTGGGCGCCGCTCTGGACCGCGTTCCCGCCCCGGGCGAGGAGGTCGTCCTCGAAGAGCGCGGCAACCACTGCTTCGGATGCGAGTTCCGCGACGGGGCGCATCTGGAAACCCCCGCGCTCGCCGAGGCGATCGACGAGGTGAGCCGGAGCATCGACGGGTTCTTCTTCGGACGCTACGACATTCGGGGCGACACCATGGCCGAAATCCGGGCCGGACGCTTCAAGGTGATCGAACTCAACGGCGTCTCCTCCGAGGCGACGAACATCTACGACCCGCACGGCACCCTGCGGGCCGCGTACGGGACGCTCTTCCGCCAGTGGGAGCTGGCGTTCCGGATCGGGGCCGCGAACCGGGCCCTCGGGGCGCCGGCGACACGCGCGCTGCTGCTGCTCGGCCGCCTGTTCCAGCACTTCCGGCCGTCGGGGGCACGGTGGATGCGGGCAGCGAGGCATACGGCTGCGGGCTGATTCTCAACTCCGAACCGCGGTCTGGATCGACTGGCCGGCGCGCTCTTCATAGCTTTTCGGATGCAAGCCCCCCCACCCGGAGACACCTCACGCATGGCACCACCCCTTCACCGCCACGGCCCCACCCGGCATCGCGGCCCGGCGCGCCCCCCTGCCCCCCACCACCCCACCCTCGCGCTGACCACCCCCCGCGCACTGCGACGCCTCAACCTCCCCCTCCTCACCCTCCTCATCACCGCCTGCGGCGACGACCCCCCCACCACCCCCGACCCCGTCGCGGCCACCATCGAGATCCTCTCCGGCGACGCCCAGCGCGCCGTTCAGGGCCTCCCCCTCGAGGACCATGTCGCCGTCCGCGTTCTCGACGACGCCAGCCGCCCCCTCTCCGGCGCCGCCATCACCTTCGCCCCCTCGCACGGCGGCCGGGCCGACTCGGCCTCCACCGCCACCGGCGACGGGGGCCGCGCTTCCGCGATCTGGATCCTCGGCCCCGATCCCGGCGAGCAGTCGCTCACCGTCTCATCCGGGAACGCCAGCGCCCGCCTCACCGCCGAGTCGCTGGACCTCGAGGCGGAGCTCGACCTGCTCTTCGTCCCGGCCACGCAGGCGGAGATGGACGCGGTGCGCGCCGACTGGGCGGGCCGCAGCGCCCCGTCCGAAGGCGTCCGGGTCGAGCTCTCCGAGGACTTTTCGCTCGGAGGATCGGACGCCAACCTGCGCGTCGTCTCGCATGTGGTTTCCGGGCACCGCCACTACGGCGCGATCATCACGCCCGCCGGCGCGGAAGAGGAGAGCCTGCCGATCCTGGCCTACCTCCACGGCGGCGACAACGGCGTGTCGATCGCCGACGTGCAGATCGCCGCGTTCGGGCTGGGCGAGGACCTCCGCGAGAGCTTCGTGTACGTGCTCCCGTCCTTCCGCAGCGAGCCGCTCCGCTACGGCGAGACGCGGTGGGTGTCGGAGGGGATTTCAAGCCCCTGGGACTACGACGTCGACGACCTGATCGCGCTCGTCAACGTCGCCTTCGAGACGACTCCCGAGGCGAAGCCGGGCGGCTACAACCTGCTCGGGGGGAGCCGGGGAGGCGGCGTGGCGCTGCTCGCCGGGATCCGCGACAAGCGCGTCGAGCGCATTGTCAGCTTCTTCGGGCCGACGGACTTCTTCGACGACTGGGTGCGGGAAATCGTCCGCGAAGCGGCGCTGCGGATGCCCCGCCGTCTGACCGGGGTCGCGCACCTCGACTCCACGATCGTGCAGCCGTACATCCGCGGCGACATGACGCGCTCCGAGGCGCGCCTGGAGCTCGTGCGGCGCTCATCCGTCCTCTTCGCTGCGGATATTCCGCCCCTCCAAGTCCACCACGGCACGATCGACTTCGTCGTTTCGGTGTCGCAGGCCCACTCGCTCATCCGGGCGATGGAGGCTCTCGGGCGCGGGCCGCCCGACTTCGAGGCCTTCATCTACGAGTCGGGAGGACACGACTTCCTTACGCTGGACGAGGCGATTCCCCGCGCGGTGGCGTTCCTGGCTCGCGCTCTGGGGCAGTGAGACGCGCTGGGCCAGGGAGGTACGGGGGCGCGGCGCCAGCCGTTTCGCTTCGCTCACGATCCCCCTCAACATCCCGCGGAAGATCAGACGGTGGACGGGATAGAGGCCGTACCAGTAGACGAGCCCCCACAGTCCCAGCGGGTCGAAGACCGCCGTCTGGGTAATCAGGCTGCCCCTCTTTCCAGGCTCGACCTCGAACTGCAGCCACGCCCGGCCGGGAACCTTCATCTCGGCCCGAAGACGGAGAAGGCGGGCGGCCTCGAAGGCCTCGACGCGCCAGAAGTCCAGCGGATCTCCCGCCCGGAGTTCGACCGGATGGCGGCGGCCCCGCCGCATCCCTACACCACCCAGCGCGAGGTCGACCATTCCCCGGAGCAGCCAGAGCCAGTTCCCGAAGTACCACCCGCGCCTGCCGCCGATGCGCTGAATCGGCCGGAAGGCCTGGGCGGCCGAGGCTGCGGGGACCAACGCCTGCTGCCGTTCGACCAACCGTGAGCCGAACCTCCGGCCGCCCCAGCGCGACCGCCGGCTTCCGGCCCCGGACTCCCCGGCTTTTCGCCGCCGCGCCCCGATCCCCGCTGACACCGCGTCGCTCCAGCGCGTCCGGGCCATCTCCCCATCCTCTTCCCAGAGCGCCCGGGCGATGGCCTCGCCGACCCCGGCAGGCCGCACCGGAAACCGCGTGAGAGCCGCCGGATCGTTCACGACCGATTCGGTGCGCATGCTGTCGATCAGCTTCCTGCCCACGCGGGCGTAGAGCGGCGTCACGAGCCCCAGCCACAGGCTTGAGAGCCGCGGGCTCAGGAAGGGCACCGGGACCAGGACCCTTCGCACGCCGATCTGGCGCGCGTACTCCCGCATGAGTTCGCCGTAGTTCACCCTCCGCGGACCGCCGATCTCGAAGATGGCGTGCCCGCCAACGACCACGTTCAGCGCGTGAACCAGATACGCGATCACGTCGCCGATCGCGATCGGCTGGGCGACCGTCCGCACCCACCGCGGGGTCACCATGACCGGGAGCCGGTTGACCAGACCGCGGATCAACTCGAACGAGAGCGAACCGGAGCCGATGACTATGGAGGCGCGAAGTTCGATCGTGGGCGGACCCTCCCGGCCGAGGATGTTGCCGACCTCGTGGCGGCTGGCCAGGTGGGGTGAAAGCGGGTGCCGGCGTGTGGGCCCGCGCGAAGGGGCCGGGCTCGCCCCACTCGCGAGCCCTCCGAGGTAGATGATCCGCCGTACCCCCTGCCGCCGGGCGGCATGCGCGAAATTGCGGGCGCAGGCGCGGTCCCTTCTCCGGAAGTCGGCCCGCGACCCCATGGAATGGATCAGGTAGTAGGCGGTTTGGACCCCTCGCAGCGCCGCATTGAGCGACGCCCGGTCGAGTGCGTCGCCGCGAACTATCTTCGTCGACGGCGCGAACCGGCCTTCAAGATACCGGGGCACGCGGGCCAGGCACCGCACCCGCTTGCCCGTCGCCTCGAGAGCGGGAACCAGACGTCCGCCGACGTATCCGCTGGCACCCGTGACCAGCACCAGGCGCGCACCTCCATGATTGCGAGTATCCATGTGGGTGGATACGCCAACCCCCGAAACGGGGTTCCCGGGTTCCACGCATGGTTCCCGGCCTGGGTATGGTTCGCGCCTTGTGGTTCGCGGCTTGCCCAGTCCGCCCGCATCAGGCCAGATTCCGCGTGTTGCCTGCCGCGTTGGAAGGAGAGACTCATGACAGATTCGCCCGCCACGGTATCCGCTTCACAGGTCTCGCTCATCCTTGAGAGGGCCGCCGAGATCGATGCGCGGGGGGACGTGCTGGCCGTCGAGGAGCTGCGGCGCATCGCCGCCGAAGCGGGAATCGACGCGGCGGCAACGGAGATGGCAATTCAGGAGATCATGGCGGATCGGGAGACGGCTCCGGGGCCGGCGGTGCGGGAGGCGGAGAAAGGGACCAACCTGCCGGCGAAGAAGCGGAACGTCCCTGCACCGGAATGGGTCGTGGCGGGCGGCGCGGTGGGCATGGCATTCGGGTTCATTTCCGCGCTACCGAGCGTCGTGGGCATACCCGCGCTTGGAGCAACTGTTCTGTACCTGCTCTTCAGGGCGGTGAAGAGCATGAAGACGGGCTCCGAGCTGAGCTTCCAGCTTCAGAACTTTGCCGTTTGGCTGGGGATGGCGCTCGGCGCTACAGCCATCGGCGCGTTTTCTACCGGCACCAACTTCGCCGCCGCATTCATTTGCTGGATCGTGATCTCCGTAATCGGCGGAATGATCGTGCGGTTCGGTCCCCGGGAGCAGGAGACAGGGGATGACGTGCCGCGGGTCGAGGCGGGCGAGGGACCGGATGCCACCAACCTCTTGAGCGATCCTTCGTAGCGTCGGCTCCCCCTACTGCGACCGCTCCACCCTCACCGTCACCAGGTCGTTCAGGTGGTAATGCCGGTGGCGAACAGACGAGGCGTAGTGCTTGAGCAGGCGCAGCGACATCTCCTGCTCGACGGGAACCGCGTGCTGCTCGATGAGCTTGATCTGCTCCTCGAAGTTCGTACCCTGCGGCGCGGCGAGGAATTCCATCACCGCGGTCCCCTTCTCCTGCCGCACGGATACCCGCAGCCGCCGCAGTCCCGTGATGTCCTCATCGGCTCCGGCCAGGCTCATCAGCACCTCTTCGCCCGCGGCGCGCAGCTTCGCGGTCGACTCGTCCTCCCACCCGAGCCGGCGAGCGAATTCGTTCAGGTAACCGTCGAGGAGGTGGCGCACGCCCGCATCCAGCGACATTTCGATGTTCCGCCGCCCGCGCAGCCATTCCCCCCAGCCGAAGAAGACACTCACCAGCACGAAAAGCACCGCGAGAACCACGACGATGGCGATCGCGATCCAGACCAGGTACGAGGTTTCCATTGTCTAGCGTCCGGTTGTCGACTCATCCCGCCGGCCGGTTTCCCGCCGGCGGCGCCCTTCGCTCCCCGCCCGGGTGCGTTCTCCTGACCGGCGTGGGCCGGCCCGTCCCGGCGGCTCGTCAGCCGCCGGTCAGCTGATCGGCCTGCTCCTCGGCACCAGCCTCGCCGACCACAGTCCCGAATTCGTGTCCGAGAAGAAGATACGGCCCTTGAAGGGCATCGCGCTCCACGCCATCGGCGAATTCGGAACATAACCAATCGGATCGTACGCCTTGAAGACCGCGATCTCGCGTCCCTGCGTGTAGAGGTTACCCATCAGCTCGCCGGAGACGTCGACCATGCGGACGCCCCCCTCGTAGTACGCCTGGTAGAGAATATCGTTCTCCACCCAGATGTTGTGGGTCCCGTATTCGGGGACCTCGTAGCGCGCGACCATCTCCGGCGACTCCGGATCGGAGAAGTCGATGATCTGGATGTAGCCCTGGGTCGCCAGCGGGATGCCGTTCATCCCGGTCTCGGGGTCGTACGGGAGCTGGTAGGAGCCCCTGCCCTGTCCGGGCCCCTCCCACGCGAGCCCGCGCCGGCTCATGATCTCGTCGCCGACGAAGACGTAGTGCTTGCCCGTGGACTGCGAGATGTAAGGGAAGACGGCGTGCGTCCCCCCCGTCGGCACCGGCAGGCTGCTCACGAAGACGGGATTCTCGGGCGATCCCCCCCACCGCCCGTCGCCCACGTCCACCACGACCAGGCCGTTCTGCCACTCGGCCGAGTAGGCGAGCCCGTCGAGCACCCACACGTCGTGCAGCCGGCTGTCCGGATGGTTGTACTCGCCCACGTAGCGCGGGTTGTAGATGTCGCTGACGTCCAGGATCACGTATTTGTCGCCCCCGGCCAGCGCGAAGACGTGCTCGTTGGTGGGAAACGCGTTGTGGACGCCGCCGGTCAGCCCGTAGTCGGTGACTTCCGACGCGATCACGGGGTGCGCGGGCTCGGCGAGGTCGAGGATGACGACGCCGTTGCGCCGGTCGGACGCGCCCTCGCGGGTCATGGTGGCGTAGCGGGCGTCCGGTGACACCTTCATGTCGTTGACGGAGCGGGCGTCGACCTGGATCGAGTCGGTCTTGACGATGTTGCCGGGCTCGGTGACGTCCCACACGAAGCCGTAGCCGTCCGAGCGCTTGGCCCCGGTGAGCGCGTAGTCGCGGCCGTCCCGTCCCTCGAAAACCCAGAAGTCGGTGGTGCGGACGCGCTGTTCGCGCCCGTGGCCCTGGATCTCGATCTGCTGGATGACGTCGCGCTGGGTGACGCGGAAGGAGGTGCGGGCGGTGAGCGGGCCGGCGTCGGCGATGACGGTGTAGATGCCGGGTACGTCCGCGACGAAGCGGCCGTGCCGCATCTGGGCGGGCGCGGGCGGCGCGATGATCCCCTCCGGCTCCTCCCAGGCGTGGGACCACTCCACGGGAACGCCGGTGAGGAGCTCGCCGTTCGGGCCGCGCACCTCGGCGCCGAATTCGATGACGTCGCCGGTGCGGGCGCGGGAGACGCCGCCGGTGATGGTCAGGGTGGTCCCGGTAAAGGGGTCGGCGTTGAGGGTGAGGGTGCCGTCCACGCCGTCGATGGTGGCGGTGATGGTGGCCGCGCCGGGGGCGTGGGCGGTGACGCGCCCGAAGCGGTCGACAGTCGCGACGTCCGGGGAGCCGCTCCGCCACACCGGCTCGGTGCCGGGCCGGATGGAGCCGTCGGCGTGTTCGGCGCGGGCGCGCAGGCGGATGGTGGTGCCCGCGAGGAGGCGGTCGCCGGTGACGGGAGAGACCGCGACCCGGGCGACGGGGGGCCAGCCGATAGAGACCGGGACGCGCAGCGTGACGGGGGCGGTGCCGGGCGGGGGGTCCTGCTGGATGAGGGTGGCGATGAGCGCGAAGTCGCCGGCCGCGAGGGCGGTGACGGTGCCGCCGCGGACGCGCATGCCGCCGCGGGGACCGACAAGCCGTATGGGGGGCGCCTCGACACGGACGCCGGAGCGCGTGATCCCGGTCACCGTGACCTGCACCTCGTCGCCGACCCGCATGGCGAGTTCGGGGGGCGCGGCTTCGAGCCGCACGATGGGGTCGTCGGGGGTCTGGGCGGTGGCGGTGGCGGTGCCGGGAAGCGCGGCGGCGAGCAGAAGGAGCGTGGAGCGCGCGGCGAGTCTGGTCATTGTCTTGCCTTCCGTCGGATGAAACCACGGACTGCCTGCGAAAGTGCGTGGGAATCGCCGGCCAGGCAACGGCGGGAGCCGGCGGAAACGGCAAACGGAGCACCGGCGGACGAACGAGGGTTTGGGACGGCGAGGCAATTGTCGCGCCCTTCAGGCCGACATCTGGCCACGTGGCTCGCTGGTTCGGCCCCCAGGGGGCGGTCCCCACTGGACACCGCCCCCGCGTGGCTCCACACTAACGGTCATCGGCGGCACGGCGGCGGACGCCGGCGTCCGCCACCACCGTCCGTCGCCCGCCATCCATCACCCCCACACCCCCCTCACACCATGCCCGCTTCCGACCGCATCCACGACCTTCTCGGCACCGAGGCCGAAGACCTTCTCACCTACCGCGCCCGCGGCTTCCCCAGAGACCAGCTCCACCTTCCCGGCCCCGACTTCGTGGACCGGGTCGTCGCCGGCACGGACAGGAGTCCCCAGGTCCTGCGCAGCATGCAGTCGATCCTCGGGCACGGGCGGCTCTCCGGCACGGGCTACGTCTCGATTCTCCCCGTCGACCAGGGGATCGAGCATTCGGCGGGCGCGTCCTTCGCCCCCAATCCCGTCTACTTCGACCCCGGCAACATCGTCGAGCTGGCGCTGGAGGGCGGGTGCAACGCGGTGGCATCCACGCTGGGCGTGCTGGGCTCGGTCTCGCGCAGGTACGCCCACCGGATCCCCTTCCTCGTCAAGCTGAACCACAACGAGCTGCTCACCTACCCCAACCGCTACGACCAGGTGATGTTCGCGAGCGTCCAGCAGGCGTGGGACCTTGGCGCGGTCGCCGTCGGCGCGACGGTCTACTTCGGGTCGGACGAGGGGATGCGCCAGCTGCAGGAGACTTCCGAGGCCTTCCAGATGGCGCACGAGCTCGGCATGGTCACGGTGCTGTGGTGCTATCTGCGGCAGTCCGCCTTCAACACGGGCGGGAAGAACTACCACGCGGCGGCCGATCTGACGGGCCAGGCCAACCACCTCGGGGTCACGATCGAGGCCGACATCATCAAGCAGAAGCAGGCCGAGCTGGACGGCGGCTACCGCGCGGTCGGGTTCGGCCGCACCCACGACAAGGTCTATTCCGACCTGGTCCCGGGCGCCCACCCGATCGAGATGACGCGTTACCAGGTCGCCAACTGCTACATGGGGCGCGCCGGGCTGATCAACTCGGGCGGCTCCAGCGGCGACAACGACTTCGCGCAGGCGGCGCGCACCGCGGTGATCAACAAGCGCGCCGGGGGGATGGGGCTGATCTCCGGGCGCAAGGCGTTCCAGCGCCCGATGGCCGAGGGGGTCAAGCTGCTGAACCTGATCCAGGACGTGTTTCTGGACGAGGGGATCGAGGTGGCGTAGGGGAGGAGCGAGCCCTCAACCCACCGCAATCAGGATTCCACGATCTCGTAGACCGCCAGCCGCTCGACGCCCACTTCATCCCGTACCGACACCAGCACCCAATCGGCCCCGAAATCCAGCGGCGAAATGTTCACTGGAATCGTTACCTGCCGGACCCACGTCCCCGAGCCATCGATCTCAACCCACCGCGCATCCGGATGTCCCGGCAGCCTCCCGACCCAATGCTCTCCCTCCCATGACCCGACCCAGACCACTCCGTCCGCGTTCGCGATGAGTCTCGAATACGCCGGAACCCGTGACGGCAGCCACTCCTCCCAGCCCGGCCATCTGTCCCGAATCCAATTCTCGCGCGACTGCCCTTCCAGGTCCACGATCAATTCATCGCGAAAACGGTGTCTGTCCTCTTGTGTCGCGGCCAGGTCCCGGCCCGACCAACGCGCCGTGAGGATCGGCGACCCGTCCCAGCCCACCAGGTCCAGCACGTAGTCGTCGCTGGTGCCAATCCAAACGCCGCGGTCCGATCCGCCCAACACCAACTGTTTCGACCACGGCCGATCCTGGATGGATCTCGTTTCGGCGTGCAGTATCCTCTCGTTGGCCGGTACGCTGTCGCGAACGACGTGCGGCCCCGAACCCTCCGATGTCCACGAAACCGGCACCTGCCACCTCACAATCCCCGGCTCGTTCGAGAACCCGCCCCAACTGTGGTAGACGATCCTCCCGTCGGGCGCGCAAGCCGCCTGATAGGGCGGACTGTCTTCAAACGGAACGGACCAGGTCGACAGGAGATGTCCCTCCGTGCTCAACGTGGTGACACGGTGCAACGCCAGGTCGTAGATGACGATCCCGTCTTCCCCGGAACAGGTCTCCAGGAGCTTGAGGCGCTGAAAGTCCCCCGGGCCGTCACCCCGTTGGCCCCTCGACCACAGGTGGGTGCCGTCGGGGCCATAGATTCTGACTTGCGCGAATCCCTGCAGCGCCACCGCCACCCGTCCGTCCGCAAGCCGCTTCGCGCCCGCGATGAGGTGAAGGATCTCGTGTTCCTCCACGCCGCCGTGCTCGGCACCCGACCGACCCACTTCCCAGACCGGGGCCTCCGCCAGCCTGAATGTCTGCACGGACAGTTGTCGTGACTCCGGGTCGCACGAAAGAGCGAGACTCGCCGCAAATAACCCGGCCACCATGACTGCGACTTCGCCACGGCGCCCCAAGGCGGCCATCGGCCTACCTCCCGCCCAGGACGTCTGCCGTGTCCGGCAAGGTAAACCGGATCACTGCGTTGTGGTCACCGCGTGCTACTCCGTAGAATTCGCGCTCGCCGGCGCTGGCCAACGAAGTAATCGCTCGATCCAGGCGATGAATCGTGAGGTCGCCATCGTAGCTGAACTCGTGGATTTCATCCGCACGCATAGCAGCGATCCCCTGAGGATAGTGGTTCCGGCCCGAAAACAGACCGTAGACCGCCTGCGACTTCGCCACGACTGTCAAGTAGCCCACCCGCGCCTTCTGGTCGGGCACCACCGTCGGCACCCCTCGGCGGTCGCCGGCCCAGAACGACGGAAGAAAATGCGCAGGTGACTCAAACCGCCGCAGGACTCCTCCTTGAAGATCATGAAGTGCGATTCCACTCGACCAATATCCCGCGGCCACATAGCCAGCTCCGTCGGGAAAACGCGACGTCACCTCCGCAAACGGGCGAATCCCGACTTCGGGGAGACCATAGTCCGGATCGCCCACCTCCCTCACCATGTTCCCATTGCGGTCCACAATGTAGTAGGCCCCGCCCCCGGACAGGTCCGTGAACCAGAACCCCTGTGGCTCAAGAGCGACCAACTCAGCAAACTCCCGAGGGATCGGGAACATGGGAAGTTCATCCCAGTCAACCGGTTCTATCAGGTCGTCGACCGCGATTGCCCTTATCTCCAGCCTTCCGGCGTCCGCAAGCCACACCGTGTCCCGGGCAAAGATGGCGGATCGCAGAAAACCGCCCTGGAGAGGCCCCTCCACTCGAGTCACCAATGCTCCGGAATGCGGGTTGATCACCCGCAGCGCGGGCCGGTCCCATGGGGTCACGACAACAAGGAGGCTGTCAACAACCACAACTTCGTTCGGGCGAATGAAATCGTCGGCCGTGTAGACGGTGGTGGTGACCACTGCGGAGGGCGTTCCGCGGTTGTTGCCGTCCGCCGTGCCGATGTCGGGTTCTTCCACTTCCGGACGCGGACTGCGTTCGCATCCGAACGAAGCCAACACGCAAAACCCGCACAGTGCCACACGAATCCGGCGCTGAGAGAGATACAGTTCCACCAACGCTACCTGCCTCGGGATGATCGGGGTGTCCAGGACCGCCGCTCCCGCAGTGAACCCTCGACCCGGCTTCCGCGATGCACGATACAGTGAGGCCACGGGGTGCAACAAGAGGGGCCTCTCCAGCGGCAAAGGAGGCCAAGCCGGCCCGTCAGTCCACTCCCGCGACCTCGCTCCGCCGCTCCATGAACACCACATCGCGCCAGCGACCGTCGTGGAAACGGCCAAGGCGCCGGTGGGTCCCCAGGATTTCGAAGCCGGCCCGTTCGAAGATCCGGATCGAGGCCACGTTCTCGGGGAAGATCCCTGCCTGGAGCGTCCAGATGCCCTGCGCTTCGGTCTCCTCGACGAGCCGGCGCAGCAGCCTCCCCCCCACACCCCTCCCGCGCGCGCTCTCCGCGATGTAGACCATCGCCTCGCGCACCCCGCCGTACACGCACCGCCCCGACACCG
The DNA here is from genome assembly GCA_965116645.1 of Longimicrobiales bacterium. Lineage (GTDB taxonomy): Bacteria > Gemmatimonadota > Gemmatimonadetes > Longimicrobiales > Gaopeijiaceae > Bin94. Next base: position 2,530,381 of record OZ220702.1, read on the forward strand.
GGCTGAGCGCCGCAAACCCGATCACCTTGCCGGCGGCTTCCGCCACGAGGCGGCACTCGGGACTGCGCGCCGCGTCCCAGCTCTCCCAACCGGGGACCTCGGTCTCGAAGGTCGCGTTGCCGGATTCGATCCCCTGCCGGTAGATCTTGGCGACGGCGGGCCAGTCCCGCGGGATCAGTGGGCGAAACTGTATGGTGGACATTACATTTTGTAAAGTTTGCTTTACGTTTTCGAATCGCCAATCAGCGCGACCGCCCATCGCCGGTGGCCGCTCGTCATCTGCCATTGTCCATCAGGGGTGACCGCCCGTCGCTTGCCGCCGCCCATCGCCGGTCGCCGCTCATCCTCCGGCCGGTTGCCGTGTGATCACTTCGCCGGGCGCCTCCCCGGTCATCTCGCCGTTGCGCAGCACGGGGACGCCGTTGACGAGGACGTGGATCACCCCTTCCGCGAAGCGCTGCGGATGGTCCCAATCCGACCGGTCGATGATCGTCGCCGGGTCGAAGATGGCGATGTCGGCGCGCATGCCGGGCGCGAGGCGGCCGCGATCGGTGATGCCGTGGAAGTCGGCCGGCAGCGACGTGATCTTGCGCACGGCTTCTTCCAGCGTGAGAACGCCCTCTTCCCGGACGTAGTGTCCGAGCAGGCGGGGGAAGGTGCCCGCGCTGCGCGGGTGTCCGGTGGGCGCGTCCGAGCCGTCGGCGTAGCCTCCGTCGCTGGCGATCATGTTCCAGGGCTGGACCATGAGCCGCCGCACATCGTGTTCCTTGATCGCGCCCAGCGTGAGGCTGACGGGCCGGGACGACCCGATGATCAGCTCGGCCACGGCGTCGAAGGGATCCTGGCCGCGCGCCTCGGCGATCTCGGACAGGTAGGCCCCGGCCAGCTCCGGGTAGTCCGGCGAACTCGTGATCCGCATGCTCGTGTACCCGGTCGCCTTCAGCCAGGCGAAGCCGCCGTCGATCCCGTTCTCGCTGGCCTCCTTCAGCCGGGCGCGCGATCCAGGGTCCGCGAGCGCCGCCCTCAGCTCTGCCATCCCCTCGTCCGTCCGTCCCTGCCGCCTCATGCCGCGGAAGGCGTCGAGCCCGCCCAGGTCCGGGGGCGCGACGATGATCCCGGTGAGACTCGCAATCGCAGCCCCGTCGTAGGGGTACTGGTCGGACACGATCCGGGTGCCTTGCGCGCGGGCCACCTCAACGAGCTCGACGATGTCCTCGATCACCCCCTCGTTGTGGAGGCCCACCGCCTTCAGGTGCCCGATCTTGCCCGGGAGCCGCGCGATCTGTGCGATTCGCACCAGCTCCCGATCCGATCCGACCAGGTCGTGCACCGGGTTGCGGACGTGCGAATCGTACACGCCCCCGTACGCCGCGGCCTCCAGTGCGAGCGCGATCACCTCCTCCGTGTCGGAGAACATCCCGGGTTCGTACATCAGCCCGGTCGAGAGTCCGAATGCGCCCAGCTCCATCCCCTCCCGCACGAGCGCCCGCATCAGCTCCAGCTCGCCCTCGGTGGGCGGGCGCCGCTGGTCGTCCCCCATGACTTCGCGGCGGATCCCGTTGTGGCCGACGTAGAAGGCGACGTTCGTCCCGATCCCCTGGTAGTAGTACGCCTCTGCCAGAGTGCGCATCCGCTCCGGTGCAAAGGCGCCGTCCGGCCCCCCGAACACCGTCGTCACTCCCTGCCGCACCACCCCCTCGTTGAGGCGCCTGGGCTCCTGCGCGATCGCCGGCGGCGTGTGGCTGTGGACGTCGATGAAACCCGGGGCCACAACCAGTCCGGTGGCGTCGATCGTGTCCAAAGCCGCCAGCCCCCCCTCCCCAACCGTCACGATCGCATTCCCGGAGATCACCACCATCGCGGCCATGGGTGGTCCCCCATCCCCATCCACGACCATGCCCCCGATGATCAAGAGGTCGGCCGGCTCACCCTCTCCGCAACCGGCCGCGCCCCAGACAACGAGCGCGGCACACGCCAGCCAACCCCTGCGATACATCGCGTCGCCCCCTACCCCACCGCTGCCGGCTCCGCTGCCGCGGGTGGACCATCGGCCTGTCCGTCCGCAGCCGTCTCCGCCGCCTGGTGCACCGCAAAAGCGATCCCCTGCGGATCCATGCACTGTGCGATGTAGTCGTTGCCCGGAACCTCCATGGGCCCGTTGAGCACCTTGCCACCGAGCTCCCTGACCTTCTCCACCGCCTGGTGCACATCGGCCACACGCACATACAGCAGCCAGCCGATCGCACGCATCTCCGGCGGGCCGTTGAAGATGCCGCCCAGCGGCTGCCCGCCCCTGCCGAACACCTGGTAGGGACCCATCTCGCCCATGTCCATCCGGCCCGCATCCTCCCAGCCGAAGACCTCCGCATAGAAGGCCCAGGCCGCATCTGCGTCGGTGGTCGCCAGCTCGCGCCACGAGAACTCCGCAAGGGCCGGGGGACCGTCGTGGCCGGGGGTCTCGCCCTCGGGCTCCAGGATCGAGATGACCCCGCCCTGCGGGTCCGCGATCACCGCAAACCGTCCGACCTGCGGTACCGCGAGCTCGTTCATCACGGTCCCGCCGCCGGCCTTCACCTTCTCCATCGTCTCGTCCAGATCGGGCGTGGAGAGGTAGGTCAGCCAGCACGGCGGCACCTCCGGGGCGGGGACATCCATCAGTCCGCCCACCGGCATTTCGCCGTTCATCCACATCTCGTAGGGCATCTCGCCCCCGTCCCAGGTGCTCGTGTCCCAGCCGGCGATGCCGGAATAGAAGTCACGGGCGGCGGCCGGGTCGGTTGTCATTAGCTCGTTCCAGCAGAAACGGCCCAGGGGGGTGTCGGACATGCGTGTCGTCTCCTTGTGTCTCGTTTTGGTTCGATTGGGAAAGGGCGCTGGTTCCCGCGCGCCCCATGAATTATCGTTGGCAGTAGCCCCGCGGCAATCCCGTCCGCAGTCACCCGCCGCAACGGAACACTAGCGGCACAGGAGCACTCGATGAAGCGTCACCTGGCAGTCCCCGCCGCACTTCTGTGCGCAGTCCCGCTGACCGCCCAGACAACCCTCGGCGGACGCGCAGGCATGACCCTCAGCCAGTTCGCAACCGATGACGAGGGGATTCAGCCATCCTCGATCGCCGGGATCCACTTTGGCATTACCGCGTCGCGCATGCGCGGCGCGATCGGGCTCGCCCTCCTGGCAGGATACACCGAGCGGGGCACGGGCTTCACCGCCGACGATCTGCCCGAGGAATTGGACTTCAACTACAGGCTGGGGTACATCGAGGCCGCCGCGCTGGGGAAGGTCGCGGTGGGGGGGCCCTACCTGCTGGCCGGGCCCACCATGGGTTTCAGAGTGACCTGTTCCGCGGCGGTCGTGGCGCGGGGGCAATCGCAGAGCACGAGGTGTGGGGCTGACGGCAGCGACCCCTTCAACAGATTCGATGTCGGCGTCGCGGGGGGTGGCGGGATGTCTTTCGACGTGACCGATTTTCACATGGTCGTGGAGGCTCTCTACGGGTTCGGGCTCCTGAACCTCGCGGATGACGCGAACAACTCCGCCATGAATCGGGGGCTGATCCTTCGGGTAGGGGCGGACTGGATCCTGTAGCGCAGGGGCCGGGCCGCTCGCATGCCCTGCGCCCGCGCCCGCCGCCCCGGTCAGCCGACCGGCAGTCCCGCAAGCAGTTCCCGCGCTGCGCGGCCCAGGTTCGTGCGGCCCCGGTTGTAGTTGCGCAGCAGCACCACGGTGAGCCCGGTCGCAGGTTCGAACAGAAGGTGCGCGGTGTACCCCGACACGGATCCGCCGTGGCCGGCGAAGACGCGGCCGTCCACCGTGGCGATCGAGAAGCCGAGGCCGTAGCCGGACTCCGGATCCCCGGGGGTCTGGACGCCCAGCACCTCCGCGCGCATTTCGTCGCTCAGCAGCGACGCGCCGCCCCGTCCCATCACCCCCGCCGCGAAGGCGGCCAGGTCATCCACCGTGGAGTAGACGCCCCCGTTGGGGACCTTGTAGCCGCGCCCGTCGTGCTCCTGCGCGGGCCGCTCCGTGTTGACATCCCCGTCGGCGTTGTTGGCGTGCCCCTTCGAGAGCATCGGGAGCAGCGCGTCGCCGACGATGAACATGCTGCTCTCCATGCCGAGCGGCGCAAAGATCCGCGCCTCGACCTGGTCCATGAAGGGTTCCCCGGCGGCCCGCTCCATGGCGAACCCGAGGATGCCGAAGCCGATGTTCGAATAGGCGTATTCCGATCCGGGAGGCGTCCGGTAGCGCGTGGTCGGGATCGACTCCATGATGCGCTCCGTCCATGTCTCGATGGGACCGGTGGCCGCTCCCCGGAGCCCGGGCTCCCGCCCGAAACCGGCGGTGTGGCTCGCGACCTGGCGCAGATCGGGACTGGCCCCCGGCGGCCGCTCCCGCAGTTCGGAGATTTCGGGAACGAGCGACTCCAGCCGCTGATCCAGCGAGACGACGCCGTCGTCGGCGAGTATGGCCATCAGCACTGCGGTAAACGACTTGGAGATGGATCCGGTCCGGTAGATCGTCTCGCGCGCAGCCGGGATCCCCGCCTCCGGATCGGCCCAGCCGAACGCCTCCGACCACAGAACCTCGCCGTCGCGGGCCAGCGCCACGGTGACGCCGCCGACGCTGTCGCTCTCCACATCGGCGGCCACGGTCTCCGCGAAGGTCGAGAGTGCGGGGTGCCATTCGGCGGGCAGTTGCGCGGTCTCGGGTGCTCCGCACGCCCCGAGCACGGCCACCAGCACCGCCAGCGGGCCGGCAAGATGCCCAGGCCTCGCGGGCCAGACGGCCCCCATCCGACGGTTGCCCACGGACTCCGTCGCGACGCTCCCGGTCGGCGGTCCGAAGCTCATCCTGGTCACGATCCTTCTCCTGTCTCCGGCTGCGGAGCGGCTCGGCGAAGCTGCCGCCATCTCCCAGGGGTCCCAACCTGACATTTCAGGGCCCGCGGAGCAATCCGCCGCGGAGGGCATGGCTGCCCGAATCCGCGCGGACACGGATCCACCGGCTGTGTGAGCGCCGCGGTCCGGCCCGGATGCATCGCCGCCCGAATGCAGCGGGGACGCGTTCCACCGGCTGCCAGGGGTGCATTCCGCGACTCGGACGTGTAACATTGCGGACACGACTCGCGCCTGCCCCGGCTCGCGGTGGACACTGCCGGAGCCGCCGACGCGGCCGGAACATGAGAACGCTGAACCGAGGGACACACGCATGCGGCGGCTGATGCTGGCGAGACACGCCAAGTCGAGTTGGGGCGACCTGACCCTCAGCGACCACGACCGGCCCCTCAAGGGCCGTGGCCGCCGAGCCGCTCCCCTGGTCGGCGCGGAGCTCGCCGCTCTCGATTGTGTCCCGGATGTCGTCTACTCCAGTACCGCCGCCAGGACGCGCGAGACCTGGCGCCTGATGGAACCGGTGTTCGGCGGGCATCCCCGCGTGGAGTTCCTCCGCGACCTGTATCTCGCATCGCCGCGGATCGTGCTCGCCACGATCGCGGCCACTCCGCGCCAGGCGGAAACCACCATGGTGTTGGGGCACAACCCCTCGACGCACGCCTTGGCGGCGTATCTCTCGCGCACCGGTGACGAGAGCGAGATAGACCGCCTGCGGACCAAGTTCCCCACCGGCGCGGTTGCGGTCATCGAACTGTCCTCCGACGACTGGACGAGGGCGGAAGAGGGCGGCGAACTGCTCCACCTGATCCTCCCGCGCCGACTCGAACGCAGGGAGGGGCGATGACCGGGCGCAAGGTGCGACGAATCCCGGTGACCGGTCATGGGAGGCCGCAATGAGCGACGATCCGAATCGCACGGAGCGCGCGCCGCGAAGCGACGTCATCAGACGTGTCTTCCAGGAGGGCGTGTATCCGTACCAGACGAAGATGAAGCGCAAGGAGTATGAGCGGGAAAAGGCCCGGCTGCAGGTCGAACTGCTCAAGGTACAGCGCTGGGTGAAGGACTCCGGAGTCCGGATCGTCATCCTCTTCGAGGGGCGTGACGCCGCCGGCAAGGGCGGCACCATCAAGCGTTTCATGGAGCACCTCAACCCCCGGGGGGCGCGCGTCGTCGCCCTGGACAAGCCCAGCGACGTGGAGCGCGGCCAGTGGTACTTCCAGCGCTACGTCCGCCACCTGCCCACCGGCGGCGAGATGGTCTTCTTCGACCGCTCCTGGTACAACCGGGCCGGGGTGGAGCGCGTGATGGGCTTCTGCACCGGACAGGAGTATCTCGAGTTCCTCCGCCAGTGCCCCGAACTGGAGCGGATGCTCGTCAACAGCGGCATCCTCCTCTTCAAGTTCTGGTTCTCCGTCTCCCAGGAGCAACAGAAGCACCGCTTCGACAGCCGCAAGACCGACCCGCTGAAGCAGTGGAAGGTGTCCCCCATCGACATCGCCTCGCTCGACAAGTGGTCCGAATACACGCACGCCAAGGAAGCGATGTTCTTCTACACCGACACGGCGGACGCCCCCTGGACCGTCATCAAGTCGGACGACAAGAAGCGAGCGCGGATTGCGGCCCTGCAGTTCTTCCTCTCCAGGCTCGCCTACCCGGACAAGGACGAGGCCGTGGTCACGGGGCCCGATCCGCTGATCGTGGGTCCCGCCACCCGGGTGGTGAGCCGCGATGAGCCAGCCACCGCCGCTCCCGACGCACCCTAGCAGCCCCGTATGCAACACACCGGGGTGCATTGGTGTCTTAATCATCGACACCCCGCTGCGATTGAAACCGGACGCACTGCTTCCGCGTTCTTGTCGGTTGCGCAATCAGTGCGTGCCAGGTGAATATTCTGCGTTGAACATCTGTCGGCAGTCCGGGAGACTTGACGCCTATGGCCAACCCGCCGGTGACACTCTCTTCCTCACAGGTTTCGCTCATTCTGCAGCGCGCGGCTGAAATCGACGCCCGCGGCGACACACTTACCGTCGACGAACTCCACCGCATCGCCACGGAGGCGGGCATCGATCCCACCGCCACGAGCACGGCGATCCAGGAGGTGCTGGCGGACTCGGACATCGCGCCTACCGAAGAGGCGCCGCCAGCCGAAGTCCCCTCCGGCCGCTCCCCGTTGCCCTCGCAGATGTGGATCGTGACCGGGGGCGCAGTCGGTGTAGCCCTCGGGTTCCTGAACGCGATGGGCGAACCCGCGCGCCCCCTCGCCATCGGGGGTGCCCTCGTCTACCTCGTGCTCCGGGCCGTGCAAGGGATGAAGCTCGGCAAACAGCTCGACTTTCAGCTCCAGAACTTCGTGCTGTGGCTGGGGACTGCCGTGGGCAGCCTCGCCTCGGAGATGTTCTACTCCCATGAAGTCCTCCTGGTCGCGTTCATGGCCTGGTTCGTGACTTCGGTGCTGGGAGGCCTGCTGATCCAGTTCGGACCGCGGGAAGAGGAGGACGGACAAGCGGCGCAGGCGGGGCCGGCGCAGGTGGGTCCGGAGCAGGTGGGTCCCGCGCAGATCGCGCCGATGCCCCGCACCTCGCCGGACGAGGGGTGAACAGAGGATAGACCCGGACGGCAGCCACCCGCGTTTGCTAGCCCGCCGGGCCGCCGCTACTGTGCATCGGCTATCCAATCGGCACCCACACCCGGAGGCTCGCAGCATGACCTGGACACGCCGCGACTTCGTCCGCTCGGGCTCGGCGCTGGCCGCGGCAGGTCTGATCGGTTTCGACGGCCGTCTCCTCACGGATCCGTACGAGGCCGCCCGCGCATACCGTCCCTTCCGCCCGCTCCTCCAGGATCCCGACGTGCGCGCGATCGCGATGACAGCCCTCCAGGCGGCCCGCGACGTGGGCACAAGCTACGCCGACGTGCGGATCACGAGCGGAATCGGCCGGGTGACGAGCGTGTCGGGGCGCCGGATCGGGCTGCGCAGGATCTCGGGGTCGCTCAACTTCGGCGTTCGCGTCCTCGTCGGCGGGGCCTGGGGATTCGCTTCGTCGACGATCTTCACCGAGGAGGAGGCGGCGCGGATCGCACGGCTCGCGGCGCGTCAGGCGTCGCTGAACCCATGGGGCTACACCGAGACCATCGAACTCGCCCCCGCCCCGGTGGTCGCCGACGGCGAGTGGGAGACGCCGATCGACCTGGACCCCTGGAACTACAGGATCCAGGACCAGCTGGAGCTGCAGCTCGCGGCCAACGAACTGGTGATGAAAATCGCCGAAGCCGGCAAGCCCGAGCTCCAGGTCTTCTCCACCTTCAATTTCGCCATGGACGATGTCGTCTTCGCCTCCAGCGAGGGGTCGTACACCCAACAGCGCCTTCACAACTTCGGGGGGAACTACGTCGCCCAGGTGATCTCGCGCGACCGCCGCAATTTCGGGTCGAGCAGCCCGGAGTCGTTCAGGACCGGGGGGTACGGCTGGGAGGCGGTCGACGGGATTCCGTGGGCGGACGACGTGGAGCAGGCGGTCGAGGAAGCCTACATGATGCTGGGCGCCAGGGAGCCCGACGTGGGGCGCTACGACGTGGTGCTCGGTTCCGGCGCGGTGTCGTCCATACTCAACAGCACGATCGTACGGGCGCTGGAGTACGACCGGGTGCTCGGTTACGAGATGCACGGCGGCGGGACCAGCTACCTGGGGCCGCCGGAGGAGGCGCTCGGCCAGTTCTCCTTCGGCAACCCGATGCTGAATGTACGGGCGACGGGGTCGGTGCCCCGGGCCGCAGGGATGTACAAGTGGGACGCTGAGGGCGTCGCGCCCCAGGACTACCAGCTCGTCCGCGAGGGCGTCCTGGTCGACTACTTCACTTCGCGCGAATTCGCGCCGCAGCTCGATTGGTGGTACAGGCGCAACGGCATGCCGACGGGGTCCCGGGGCACGGCCGGGTCGGCGAGCTCGACGCTGACCCAGGTCGTGGCGCCGAGCATCGCGGTCATGGATCCGGGCGAAGAGGCGGTGTCCGAGGAGGACATGATTGCGGCGACCGAGGACGGCATCTATTTCCGGGACGCCGGTTTCGCATCCGTGGATCCCCCCATGCTGAACATGCAGGGCGGAGGGGGCGGCCTGATGTACGAGATCCGGGACGGAAAGCTCGGCGACCTCCTGAGCCGGCCGCAGTACCTGGCCAACACGCTCGACTTCTGGCGGTCCATGGACATGATCGGGGGCCCGGACACCTTCGGCTACCATGGAGGCGGGACCCTGAAGGGCGATCCCTTCCAGCAGATCGCGCGCACGGTCGGGGCGCCCGCGGCGCGGTTCAGGAACCTCAACGTCTTCACCTACGGGAGGCGATGATGAGCAGGAATCCAGTGGCTACCGGCGACATCCTAACGAAGGAGGAGGCCGAGGCGATCGCGAAGAAGACGCTCTCGTTCGCGGACCCGGGTGCCGAGACGATCGTGAACGTCTCGCTCGCCAATTCGCAGAACACGCGCATCGCCCGCAACCGGATCACGACGCAGCGCGACGCGTCGCTGGGCGGGGTCGCCGTAACCACGCGGCTCAACGGCAGGATCGCGCAGGGGACGACTCAGCGCTTCGACGACGAGGGCCTCATGCAGGCCGTGAAGTGGGCCGAGGAGTCCGCGCGGGAGGGGCCGGGCGGGCGGCAGGAGATGGGGCGCCTCATCCAGCCGCGCGACTATCCGATTCCACCGGGGCTGTGGTCGGAGGCGACCCGGGAGGTGGACATCCCCGACCGGATCACGAAAGCGGTCTCCGCGATCGGGCGGGCGGACGGCTACGTTGCCGCGGGCACCCTCGACCTGAGCATCAACTCGATGCTGGTGGCCAACTCGGCGGGACTCGTGGCCTACTGCCGCAGCACCACCGGCACCATGCAGCTGGCGGCCCGTACCGACGACAACACGGGGTCCGGCTGGGCCGGCAAGGCGATCTACGACTTCGGCGACATGGACACGGTGGCGGTGGCGGACAAGGCCACCGACAAGGCGGAGCGCTCCCGCAACGCTTCGGCGGTCGAGCCGGCGCGCTACACGGTGATCCTCGAGCCCGACGCCTACGCCCCGATGATCCAGTTGATGATGCAGTACCACATGGACCTGCCGAGCGCGCAACGCGGCTTCAGCGTCTTCGCCGACCCAAACGGGGGCACCAAGGTCGGCAAGCAGGTCTTCGACGAGCGGCTGTCCTTCGTCTCCGACCCGATGGATCCGGACGCGCCCTTCTGCCCCTTCGATGGCGCGGGCGTCCCCTTCGACCGCACCTACTGGGTGCAGGACGGGATTCTCCGCAACCTGAGCTTCGGTGACGCGACCGCGATCGAGCGCGGCCTGGAATATCCCCTGGCCAACCCGGTCTCGGTGCGTATCCAGCCGCAGGAGGGCACCGAGCTGCTGACGCTCCAAGAGATGATCGAGACGTGCGAGCGGGGCATCTATGTCACTCGCCTGACCACCGGGTTCGCCGACTTCCGGCGGCTCGTGTTCACCGGCGTCACGCGCGACGGGACCTGGCTGGTCGAGCGGGGCAGGATCACCCGCCCGATCAAGAACATGCGCTACGTGGACTCACACATGTTCTTCCTGAACAATCTGGAAGCGATCGGCGAGCCCGTGCTGGCGGCGACCGGCAGCTTCATGATTCCGCCGGTCCGTTCGCGCGATTTCAACTTCACGGCGATCGCCGATGCGGTGTAGGCGTCCAGCCAATGGGTTCCGCTTTGCCGGGCCGGCAGAGGCACGCGTGCCGAACCGCCCCGGCGTCGACTCTTACTGTAAAGTACAGTTTACAAAATGTCATGTCTACATGACAGGAGGATGGTGATATGACCTGGTCAAGACGGGAATTCCTGCGCACGGGCTCGGCCTTCGCGGCGGCCGGCATCGTGGGCTTCGAAGCCACGCTCTTGGCGGACCCCTACGAGGCCGCCCGACGATACCGGCCCTTCCGGCCGCTCCTCCAGGACCCGGATGTGCGTGCGATCGCGGAGGCCGCGCTCGACGCGGCGAAGGCCGCCGGAGCCCGTTACGCCGACGTGCGCATCGCCAGCGGCACCACACGCAGGACCATCGTACTCGACCGCCAGGTCTCGACGCAGGCCGTCATGGGGCAGTTCAACTTCGGGGTACGCGTGCTCGTGGGCGGGGCGTGGGGCTTCGCGTCGTCGACGATCGTCACCGCCGAAGAGGCGGCGCGGGTGGCCCAGCTTGCGGTACGCCAGTCGTCGCTCAATCCCTGGGGGCAGACACGCACTCTCGAGCTCGCCCCGGCGCCCGTCGTCCCCGACGGCCAGTGGGAGACGCCGATCGACCTCGACCCGTGGAACTACACCATCCAGGACCAGCTGGAGCTTCAACTCGAAGCCAACGAGGCGATCATGCAGGTCGGCGAGACGAGGGGACTCGCCGGGATCCGCGCCTACTCCTGGTTCGAGTTCGGCAAGGCCGATGTCGTATTCGCGTCGAGCGAAGGGTCGTACATCGCCCAGCGCTTCCACAGCTTCGGCAACACCTATGCTGCCGACGCCATCTCGGAAGACCGCATGAGTTACGGCTCCAGTTCCCCGGAATCCTTCAGGACCGGCGGGTATGGATGGGAGGCGATCGACGGGGTTCCCTTCGCGGCGGACGCCGAGCAGGCGGTCGACGACGCCATCATGATGATGAACGCGCGCGACCCCGATGTCGGGCGCTACGACCTGGTTCTCGACTCGTCGGCGGTGTCCGCTGCCTTCAATGCGTCCATCGTGCAGGCCCTCGAGTACGACCGGGTGCTCGGCTACGAGATGCATGCGGGCGGCACCAGCTACCTCGGCCCCCCCGAGGAGGCGCTGGGACAGTTCTCCTACAACAACCCGAAGCTGAACGTGCGGGCCACGGGGTCGGCGCCCCGGGCGGGCGGGATGTACAGGTGGGACGTGGAGGGCGTGGCCCCGGCGGACTATCAGCTGATTCGCGAAGGAATCCTCGTCGACTACTTCACGACCCGGGAGTTTGCGCCCCAGCTGGAGTGGTGGTACCGGAGGAACGGGATGCCGGTGGAGTCGCGCGGCACGGCAGGGTCGCAGGGGTCGGTGCTGATCCAGGTCGTCGCGCCGAGCATCGCGATCATGGACCCCGGCGAGGAGGACGTCACCGTCGAGGAGATGATCGCCGAAACGGAAGACGGGATCTACATCCACCGCGGCGGGTTCGGCTACGTCGACCCCCCCATGCTCAACATGCAGTTCACGGCCAGCGGAATGGCCCACGAGATCCGGGACGGGAAGCTGGGCGAGCCGCTGAGCCAGCCATCCTTCCTGGCCAGCACGCCGGACTTCTGGCGCTCGATGGACATGATCGGCGGCGCGGAGACGTTCGCCTGGAACGGCGGCGGGACAGCCAAGGGCGATCCGTTCCAGCAGATCGGGCGGACGGTGGGGGCGCCGGCCGCGAGGTTCCGGGAGATCAACGTGTTCACGTATGCGAGGCGGTAGTGGCGGAGAGGGCCTGGCGGAGGGGCTGGCCACACGCAAGCACTGGCGCGTCGAGGCGACGGCCCCATCCCCACCGCACCGCAACCGTTGCAGAGCGGCGCACGATCCCGTAGTGTGGGACGGCTTCGGACGCACTCCAGAGGGGAGGATGGTGACATGACCTGGTCACGCCGGGACTTCGTACGAACGGGCTCGGCCTTCGCGGCAGCCGGCCTGATGGGCTTCGATCCGACACTGCTGACGGATCCCTACGAGGCCGCGCGCCGGTACCGGCCCTTCCGGCCGCTGCTTCAGGACCCCGACGTGCGCGCGGTCGCGATGGCCGCGCTCGATGCTGCCCGGGCCGCGGGGGCGCGCTACGCGGACGTGCGTGTCGCGAGCGGTGCGTCCCGCAGGACGATCGTGCAGAACACGCAGGTATTCACGCAGTTGATCTCGGGATCGCTCAACTTCGGGGTCCGCGTGCTCGTGGACGGAGCGTGGGGCTTTGCGTCGTCGACGATTGTCACGGAAGAGGAGGCTGCCCGGGTGGCGCAGGTCGCCGTGCGGCAGTCGTCCCTGAATCCGTGGGGCAAGACCCGCACTCTGGAGCTCGCGCCGGCCCCCGTCGTCGCCGACGGCCAGTGGGAGACGCCGATCGACCTCGACCCCTGGAACTACACGATCCAGGACCAGCTGGAACTTCAGATCGCGGCGAACGAGGCGGTCATGAAGGCCGGCGAGGCGATGGGGGTGCCTGGAGTCACCGGATTCTCCGACTTCCTGTTCGGCAAGAACGATGTGGTGTTCGCGTCGAGCGAGGGGTCGTACGTCGCCCAGCGCTTTCACGGCTTCGGCAACCAGTACGGGGCCCAGGTGATCTCGGAAGACCGCATGAACTTCGGCTCCAGCACCCCGGAATCGTTCAAGACGGGCGGCTACGGGTGGGAGGCGATCGACGGGATCCCCTTCGCCGCGGACGCCGAGCAGGCGGTCGCAGACGCGGTCATGATGATGAACGCGCGCGAGCCCGACGTGGGGCGCTACGACCTCGTTCTCGACTCCTCCGCGGTGTCGGCGGCGTTCAACGCATCCATCGTGCGGGCGCTGGAGTTCGACCGCGTCCTCGGGTACGAGATGCATGCGGGCGGAACCAGCTACCTCGCCCCGCCGGAAGAGGTGCTCGGGCAGTTCTCCTACAACAACCCGAGGCTGAACGTGCGGGCCACGGGGTCCGCGCCCCGGGCCGGCGGCATGTACAAGTGGGATGTGGAGGGGGTGGCGCCGGCGGACTACCAGCTCATCCGCGAGGGTGTCCTGGTCGACTACTTCACCACGCGCGAATTCGCGCCTCAGCTCGAGTGGTGGTACAGGCGGAACGGGATGCCGGTGGAGTCGCGGGGCACGGCGGGGTCGGCGGGGTCGGTGCTGATCCAGGTCGTGGCGCCGAGCATCGCGATCATGGATCCCGGCGAGGAGGACGTCACGGTCGATGAGATGATCGCAGAGACGGAGAATGGAATCTACATACACCGTGGGGGCTTCGCGTCGGTGGACCCCCCGATGCTGAACATGCAGTTCTCGGGGAGCGGAATGGCCCACGAGATCCGGGACGGAAAGCTCGGCGAGCCGCTCAGCCGGCCGGTGTTCCTCTCCAGCACGCCGGATTTCTGGCGTTCGATGGACATGATCGGAGGGGCCGGCACCTTCGCCTACAACGGCGGCGGAACCGGCAAGGGCGATCCGTTCCAGAACATCGGACGCACCGTGGGAGCGCCTGCGGCGCGTTTCCGTGAAATCAACGTCTTCACCTACGGGAGGCGGTAATGAGCAAGCGAACCTCCAGGATCGAATCGGCCCGCACGGACGGGACTGGACCGTCGGCGCCGGGCGCGAACACGGGAAAGATCCTGACGAAGGACGAGGCCGAGGCGATCGCGCGCAAGGTGCTCGAGTTTGCGGATCCGGCGGCTGACACGGTCGTCAACGTGCAACTCAGCAACGCGCAGAATACGCGCTTTTCGCGCAACGAGATCACCACGCAGCTGGACGCTTCGCTGGGCCAGGTGACGGTCACGTCGATGATGAACGGGAAAACGGCGGCCGGGGTGACGCAACGCTTCGACGACGACGGGCTCATGGAGGCCGTCCGCTGGGCCGAGGACGCCACCAAGGACGGTCCCGGCGAACACGGGACGAGCCGCCTCGTCCAGCCGCGCGACTACCCGGTTCCGCCCGGGCTCTGGTCCGAGGCGAGCCGGGCCGTCGACATCGAGGACCGGATCGAGAGGGCGGTCAGCGCGATCGAGCGGACCGACGGGTTCGTCTCGGCGGGAACGCTGGACCTGAGCGTGGCGTCGATGCTGGTCGCGAACTCGGCGGGGCTGGTGGGCTACTGCCGCAGCACGAACGGCTCGCTGTCGCTGTCGGCCCGCACCAGCGACAACACGGGATCGGGCTGGGCCGGCAAGGCGATCTACGACTTCGGCGATCTGGACGGGTCGGCGATCGCCAACCGGGCCACCGACAAGGCGGAGCGCTCCCGCGGGCCGCAGGCGATCGAGCCGGCGCGCTACACCGTGATCCTGGAGCCGGACGCGTACGCGCAGATGATCTTCTTCATGATGCAGTACCACATGGATCTCTCCGGCGCGCAGTCGGGATTCAACGTGTGGGCGGCCCCGGGCGGCGGTACCAAGATCGGCCAGCAGGTCTTCGACGAACGGCTCTCCTTCGTCTCCGATCCGATGGATGCGGCCGGACCCTTCTGCCCCTTCAACCCGGTCGGCGTTCCCTTCAACCGCACCTACTGGGTCCAGGACGGCATCCTCAGGAACCTCAGCTACGGGGACGACACCGCCGTGGAGCGGGGCGAGGACTATCCGCTTGCGAATCCCGTTGCCGTGCGTCTGCAGCCGAAGGAGGGGACGCAGCTCGCCACGCTCGACGAGATGATCGCGACCTGCGAAAGGGGCATCTACGTGACGCGTCTCACGACGCTGTTCGCCGACTTTCGGCTGCTGGTCTTCACCGGCGTGACCCGAGACGGAACCTGGCTGGTCGAGCGCGGGAGGATTACCCGGCCGATCGCGAACATGCGCTACGTGGACTCCCACATGTACTTCCTGAACAACCTCGAAATGATCGGCGAGCCCGTGCTGACGGCGGGCGGCAGCTTTGTGCTCCCGCCGGTCCGGTCACGCGACTTCAACTTCACGGCGATCGCAGATGCAGTCTGAGGCGGCAGTAATCGCAGGAGCCGAAACGCCGGTGGACGCGCTGGGCGACGGCGGGCCGGCCGTCGCCGCCACCAAGTCCCGGGATGATCTCCTCACCGGCGTCACGCGGCTGAAGGGTGAGGTCGCCAAGGTCATCATCGGGCAGGAGCAGGTGATCGAAGAGGTGCTCCTGGCGATCCTGTCCGGGGGACACGCGCTCCTGGTGGGCGTCCCCGGCCTGGCCAAGACCCTGCTCATCCAGACCATCGCACAGGCGATGTCGCTGGACTTCCGGCGGATTCAGTTCACACCCGACCTGGTCCCGAGCGACATCACCGGCACCGAAGTGATGGAAGAGGACAGCGCTACCGGCCACCGTGCCTTCCGCTTCGTGCCCGGGCCGATCTTCGCCAACATCATCCTCGCCGACGAGATCAACCGCGCGCCTCCCCGCACACAGGCCGCGATGCTCGAGGCGATGCAGGAGCGCCACGTCTCGGCCGGGGGCGAGACCATGCCCCTGCCCCGCCCCTTCTTCGTCCTCGCGACGCAGAACCCGATCGAACAGGAGGGGACCTACCCGCTCCCGGAGGCACAGCTCGACCGCTTCCTCTTCGACATCCGCGTGGGCTACCCGTCCGGGCCGGAAGAGGTCGGCATCCTGCGAACGACGACCGCGGTAAGCGATGTGGAAATCCGGCCTGTTCTGGATGGGCCCGGCCTCCTCGCCCTCAACACCATGATGCGCGAAATCGCCGCCCCGGAACCCGCGCTCGAATACGCGGCCGCCCTGGCCCGCGCCACGCGACCCGCCGAGCCGGGCGTTTCTGAGATGGTGAAGCAATACGTGCGCTGGGGTGCCGGGCCGCGCGCCGGCCAGGCGCTCATCCTCGGTGCGAAGGCACACGCGCTGCTGCACGGCCGGCTCAACGTCTCCCCGCAGGACATCCAGCGCGTGATCCATCCCGCGATGCGCCACCGGGTGCTCCCCAACTTCGCGGCCGAGGCCGAGGGAATCACCATCGAGCGGATCATCGAGCACCTCCTCGAGACGGTGCCTCCGCCGAAGAGCGACATTCCGCTGTAGGGGAGGCCGCGGTGCACGCCCGGGCGGCAGACGGCCGCATGCCCGCGTTGACCCGCCGATGTCGATGAACGCCGCCGACGGAGCGCTTCTCGACGCGGTCCGGTCCCTTCGTTGGCCCGCGCGCCGCAAGGCTCCGGCAGGGCTGGCCGGGGACCACCGCTCGTGGATGCGGGGGATCTCCGCGGAGTTCGAGGACTACCGCGCCTACCGGCAGGGAGACGACATCAGCAAGATCGACTGGAAGCTCCTCGCCCGGAGGGACCGTGCCTACATCCGCCTGTCCACCGAGCAGACGGTCCTGCCCACGATGATCGTCGTGGACGCGTCCGCCTCCATGGCGTATCCCTCCGCATCGCTCGAGAAGTGGCACTTCGCGCGGCACATCGCGATCGGACTCGCCTCGGCGGCCCACAACGGGCGCGACCCGGTCGGGGTAGCGGTCGCCTCCGCGAACGGGGACCGGCACTATCTCCCGGCGCGGAACCGGCGCGGGATCGTGCACCAGATCCTTGCGCTTCTGGAGGGCGTCGCGCCCGGAGGAAGTCCGCGCCTCGCCCCGGTCCTCGACACCGTGGCCCGGAGGCATCCCCGCGCGCGCATCGCCGTGGTGAGCGACTTCCTGGGCGACGCCGAGGAGCTCCTCAAGCACGCCACGGAGCGCTCGGCGGCGGGGCGCGAGGTGCACGCCGTCCACGTCATCCACACCACCGAGATGTCGCCCTCCGAGCGCCCCTCCCTGGTCGTCGATCCGGAGGAGGCGCAGCTGAAACGGCCGCTGACCGAATATTCGCGACTCGGCTACCTCGAGAACTTCGGCGACTGGCGTGAACGGCTGGCGAGGAACTGGCGCATGGCGGGAGCCAGCTACACGGAGGTCATCACAGACGCGGGCGCGCCCCAGGCGGTCCGCAGGGTCGTGGTTCCACCCGAGACCGGGAGCCGCGCTTGATCTTCCTCGCTCCCGTGTTCCTGGTCGCCGCCGGGATCGTCGCGGCCGGGGTCGTCGCGCTTCACTTCCTCTCCACCCGCGAGCCCGACACCGACCTGCTTCCCACCGTCCGCTTCGTCCCCAGGGTGCCCGTGCAGGCCACCACCATCACGATGCGATTCACCGATCCCTGGCTCCTCGCGCTGCGCGTCCTCCTGATCCTCCTGCTCGGGACGGCGCTGGCCCGGCCCCTGATCCACCCGTTCGCGGAGCCGGTGTCCCGGATTGCGCTGGTCGACGTGTCGCGCGCAGTCGGGAGCCGCGGAGAGCTGGCGGACAGCGCAGGCGGATACGTGGACGGCGCAGCGGCGGTCGTCTTCTTCGACGACGAAGCGCGGGAGATCGAGGACGAGCCGGCCGATGCGCTGGAGGATCTGCGCGACGAAGCACAGTGGGACCGGGCCTCCAGGGGTTCGCTCTCCACCGCCCTGATCGCCGCGTTGAGGATTGCCTCGCGGCTCCGCGACGGCGCCGATTCGCTGCAACTGGTCGTGGTCTCCCCGTTCGCGCAGGAGGAGCGCGACGCGGCGACCGCCGAGATCCGCGCGCTGTGGCCCGGCCGGATCGACGCGGTACGCGTTGCCAGGGCGCCGCAGCAGCCGGACGAGGCACCCGCCGTCGAGCGCGTCGAGTGGGCGGACTCGGGCGCGACCGGGTTGTGGACCGAGCGGGAGACCCCCGACACGATCGGCGGCGTCCGCGCCAACGACGCGGTGATGGTCTATCCCTTCGTCCGCCGCTGGCAACCCGCGCCCGGCGCCCTGGAGCCGGGGGGCGGCACGGGGGTGGCCGACGGCGCGGAATCGGACGCCCCGGACGCCCGCGACACCCGCGTCTACGCCCGCTGGATCGACGGAGCGCCGGCCGCCTTCGAACGCGCGACGGCCGACGGGTGCATGCGATCCGTCGCAATCCCCCTGCCCACCGAAGGGGACGCCATCCTGCGCCCCGACTTCCAGCGCTTTCTGGCCGAGCTGGAGGGTCCCTGCGGGGAGCCGCGAGACATGACGCCGCTCTCGGACGGCTTCATGGCCGCGTTCGTCGGTGACGAACCGCTCGCCCCCGCCTCCGAGGTGCCCCGCCGGGTCATGCGAACCACGCCTGCCGTGCCCTGGCTCCTGGGATTTGCCCTGGTAGTGGCCCTGGCGGAACTTTGGTTCAGGAGGCGGCTGGCTACGGGAGCGCGCGCGAAACGGGCGGACGAAGGCATTCGCAAGAGCAGGGCGGCATGACGGCGTTCGAACAGGTGAGGCGGACGAAGCGGGGCCTCGGGCTCGTTGCCGGGGTCACGGCCGCCCTGTGGGGCGCAGGCGTGACCTTCGCCGTCCTCGTAGAAGCGATGCTGCTCTCGCTCCTCGTCCCTTTCTCGCCCGGCTTCCGGGCGGCGGTCTTGCCTGCGGCCCTTCTCGCGGGGGCGGCGACCCTGTTCTTCGTCCTGTGGCGCCGCCGCTTCGTGTGGTCGGTCCGCAGGGTGGCCCTGTGGGTCGAGGAGCGCGCCCCCGAGCTGCGCTACGCCCTTATGACGGCCATCGACGCCCGCTACGCCGAGCAGTTGGGCGAGCGCCTGGCCCCGATCGTCGCAAAGGCGAACCCGGGCGCGTTCGTGAGACGGGCGGCGTGGAGATCGCTCCTCCCGGCAGGCATCGCTCTGCTGCTCACGGGCGGCATCTTCGCGGTCATGCCCGCCACCTGGCGCGAGGCCGCGGTCGGGGTGGGCGCCGTCGCCGCGCCGGCCGAGGAGGAAATGCCCAGCCGGCTGGAAGACCTGCGCGGGTCCGTCACGCCGCCGGCCTACGCGATGAGGAGCGGGCACGAAATCGTGGAATTCGAAGATCCGGCCTCGATCGCGGGCCTCGTGGGGAGCCAGATCGATCTTCACGGCCTGGGAATCCCCGACGGGATCGAGATCGTGCTGGGCGACACGCCCCTCGCCGCAATTTCGGACGGCGGCGACGGCTGGATGTCCGAATTCACCATGCCCGACTCCGCCGTCGCGCTGGAACTCCTTGACCGCGAGTACCGGCGCCTGGTCGTGATCGCCCCGCAGACGGATGCCGCACCCTCCGTGGAGCTTCTGCTGCCGATGAGGGACACCACCGTGCGGGTCATCCGGGGCGACATCGCCCTGCAGGCACGGATGAGCGACGACATCGGGCTCGGCGGGGCCTTCTTCGAGTCGATCGTGACGATGGGACAGGACGAGGGACACATCACCTTCCGGCGCGACACCCTCGAGCGGCGCAGCTTTTCGGGCGCCAGAAACGGCGAGTTCGCGATGACGGTCCCGCTCGCGGACTTCCGCCTCGGCGAGGGCGACATGCTATCGCTACGGGCCGTTACCTTCGACAACAACACGCTGTCGGGCCCCAGCTACACCACCTCGGAGACGCGGGTGCTGCGCGTCGCGACCTCGTCGGAGTACGATTCGCTCGCCATCGAGGGGGCGCCTCCTCCGAACGACACACTGTTCCTCACCCTCCGGTACATCATCCAGCTCACCGAGGAGATCCACGCCGACAAGGACCGGTTGGACCGCGACCTCTTCGTGGACTCGGCGCAGACCATCGGGCTGCAGCTGCGCCGCGTCATCCGCACCGTCGAGCAGATGCAGGTGGAGTGGACGATGGAGGGCGTATTCGACCCCAATCCCCTCCTGGCCGAGGCGCACGAGGCGCTGTGGGAGGGAGCGCGGGCACTCTACATCGCCGAGACCGGAGAGGCGCTGCCGCCGCTCTGGGCGGCCCTTGCCCTGCTCGAGGAGTTCGCGCTGGCGGAACGGTACTACTTCCGGGGTCAGCCGCCGGAGCTGCTCGTCAACCTGGGACGCGTGCGTCTCCAGGGCGCGGACACGGGATACGCCGAACCGCGGGTCCGCAGACCGGTTTCCGGCGAGCTTCGCCAGGAGATGCTGGAGCAATACACCCGTTCCGTGCAGTTCCTGGAGACGGCCCCGGACAGCGCTCTCAACACGCTCATGCTCATGCAGGTCGACGCATTGCGCGAATACCCCGACCTCGCATCGCTCCTCGGCGAGGCGATCGACGCCATCCGGGACGACGAAGACCCGTCCGCTCCGCTCGCGGACGTGCGGCGATACCTCGAGGGAGAGACGATCGTCCGACGCACCCTCACTTCCTGGAGCGCAATGTGGCTGAAACGATGAACACCCGGGGCCGTCCGGCGGCCATCTCCGGCGACGGTGCCGCAGTCCACGCGCCGGCCGTGCCCGGTGCCGGCCCCGTGGCCGACCCCTCGCCAGCGCGAGCACTGGCCGGCGTCACGCATCCCTGGGCCCGCAAGGAAGGCCTCGCGCACCCCCTCGCCCCCCCGCTTCCCCCTCAGGAGTTCCGGTGGACATCGGTGCAGTACGAGGTGGGCGACTGGGAGAGCGGCCTGGGCATGGTGGCCAACCTGATCGACACCGTCGCGCGGTATACCATCCTGCCCGTGGCCCCGCGCGGGAGCATCGTCCCGCTCGGCAGCCGGCGGATCTTCGAGCACCCTTTCGTCTGGTTCACCGGCCACTTTCCGCTGGCCTTCACCGAGCAGGAGCGAACGAACCTCCGCGACTACGTGGACCGGGGCGGATTCATCGTCATGGACGACCACAACCACGACATCGACGGGGAGTTCCACAAGACCGCCCACGAGGAGATCGCCGCGGTCTTCGGCCCGGACGCGCTCGAGGAGATCCCCAACGACCACCCGCTCTACACCAAGTTCTTCGAATTCGACCGCGGCCCGCCCGCCACCTCCCACGAACTCAACGGCTGGGGCGACAACCTCCTGCACCGCCACCTCTACGGCGTCTTGCGCGACGACCGCATCGGACTCCTCTACAGCAGCAAGGACTACACGTCGGAGTGGTCCTTCGGCCCCGACACCAAGCGGTTCATCGCGGTGGACCCGACCCGCTTCGGGGTGAACCTGGTCGTGTATGCGCTCACCAGCTGACCCCCCGGGCGGCGGTCCCGGCGCACCGGCGCGGCCCGGTACGGATCGCGCGCGCACCGCCGCAGCCTCCATTCGGCGGCGGCACCGGCTGCGCATCGGCCTCGAACGCACCGCCCACCTGGCCGCGCTCGTCGTGATCGCGCTCCTCATCGGGCACGCCCTGTACGCCCAGCGCGCCCGCCCGTCCCTGCGGGCCGAGGGTCTCGAGGTCGGGGAGGCGCTCGCCCGGTGGAGCACCAGCGCGAATCCGCGGCGGATCCACGCGGCGATCGACTCGGTTCCGGCACCGGGCGTGCGCGACTGGCTCGCAGCCCTTCCCGGGGCGGGCACGGAGGCGGGCTGGGACGGCGAGACCCCCGCACCCAGCGCGGTCAGCGTGGAGCCGGTCGCGGATCCGCAGAGGCCGTCCCGGGTCTGGGTGGCGACATCCCCAGGTGCCCGCGTGCAGCTGAGCGACGAACTCGGCGCCGTGGACAGCGCCTCGGTGGATGGCCACGGCGCGGTCTTCGTCCTGCCGCGCCTGGAGGGCCGGATCCGGGCGACGCTCGACGGACAGGGACTGGCGACGAACGCGCTTCGCGACTCCGTCTCGATCAAGTCGGCACTGGTCGTGGGAGTGGCTGGGTGGGAAGGGAAATTCATCGCCGCGGCGCTCGAGGAGCACGGCTGGGAGGTCGACGCGCGCTTCGCGGTGGCTCCCAGCGGAGATGTGGAACAGGGCCCCGGACAGATCCGGCTCGACACCGCCCGGTACTCCTTCGCGGTGGCGATGGACTCGGTGGTCCGGCGGTACGCCGACCAGTTGCCACGCTACGTGAGGCAAGGTGGCGGGCTCATCGTCCTGGGCGAGGCGTCCTCTGTTCCCGGACTGGAATCGCTCCTGCCCGCGCGCTGGGGAATCCCCACTCGCCCCGTCGACTTCCGTCCGGAGACCGCCGACGATCCCCGCCGGTCCTTCGCCCTCGGCGACCTCTACAACCTCAAGCGCGGCGCCATCGCGCTGGAAATGCGCGACGACGACGTCGCCGTCGCCGGCTGGCGTGTCGGAGACGGCCGCGTCATCCAGGTCGGCTACCTCGACACCTGGCGCTGGCGAATGGCCGGCCTGGACGAGGACGCCGTGGAAGATCACAGGCTGTGGTGGGCCGCTCTGGCCAGCGGCGTGGCGCATGCACCCCGCTTCGATCGCACGGTGGCCGAGGAGGTGGAGCCCACCCCCCGCGCCACGCTGATCGAGACGATCGGAACACCCGCTCCCGCCGAACTCGAACTCGCGAGCATCCTCGACGATCCGCGACTCCTGCCGCTCCTGTTCGGGGCCGCGGTCGGCCTGCTCTTCCTGGGGTGGATGTCGAGGAGGCTGCGCGGGGCGGGCTAGCCATCGTGGATAGCCTTGGGGATGTGAGATGTAAAGAGAACATGACAATGTGTAAAGCCGACACTACAGCATGGACGGGTCGGCGAAGCGGGCAGCCCGGTCCGGTCGGTATCTCGACCAGAGACCGCAGCGAGCCCTTTCCTTGCTTGCCGTCTGAAAGCGCTGTTGCTACAATGCAACCCACGCTTGCACCTGTTCATCGGCCTGGACGGAACCCCGTGACCGACCTACCCGCGAGAATCTCAGAGTCTCAGGTCTCTTTGGTCATGCAGCGAGCGGCAGAGATCGACGCAGCAGGGAACTCGCTGAGCATCGAGGAACTGCGCCGAAGCTGGGTTTAAGCGCTTTCTGCGGGACCATCGGCTACCTCCTGTGGCGCGCCATCCAGAGCATGAAGCGGAGGACCCAACTCGATTTCCAGATGCAGAACCTCGCACACTGGTTCGGACTTGCGGCGGGCCTGGCCGGCACCTTCCCGATTCTGGGGGACGACGCCATCGGCATGGCGGTGTTCCTCTGGCTGATTGCCGCCGTCGTCGGCGGATTGATCGTCAGGTTCGGGCGACGAGACGAGGAGCCGGAGGGAGAATAGGGACACCGGAAGGAAGCCCGTCACCGTGTCGGCCCCGATCGGGCGGACAAGCTTCACTGGTCCCAGCTACTCCGTCAGTTCACCCGCGTTCCCGGAACCTCGCCCGCCGATCAGCCGCTCGGTGAAGTCCTGCCTCTCCTCGATGAGTGACAGCCGCTCGTTCATCGTGTCCATCGCCTGGTGAAGGCGGCGCAGTTCATCGGAGGGCGGCTGCGTCTTCTCCTTTGCCATCACCTCCAGAAGCACCCCGAGGCGCTTGGCGATGGGGCGCAGCACCAGTACGCCACCGGTCGTGAGGACAATGGTGATCGGGATCAGCAGACCTGCGAGTGCATTCAGATCTCCCATTCCGCTTCTCCTGGGTGGTGTGTGGCCGCGACTGGTCCATACGGCGAATGGCCGGGAGGGGTTCCAGATCGGCGAAGCGATCCACGCGCGGATGCACTGCCGTGCGCATGCCGCGCGGGTCTTCTCGACCGGCTGCCAGCAGCAGCCCGTTCCCGCGCTCCAGCGTTAGTTCGAAGAAACCCGGCAGGTCGCAGTCGGACTTCCACCCCGTGTTGCGCGTTCGTCCTGATCCGTTGGCCGCCGTTCGTCAGGAGCAGAAGGGCTTCCGCTCCGGCAGTACCGCCTGGCTGTCAGAAGCCTTCTCCTGCCACTCTTCCGGCACCGTCCCCACGAACGCCCGGCACCCGGAGTCGGTAAGCTTCAACGGGCGTTTCCCATACTGTCGCCCTACACCCTTGTTGCCCACCAGGGCCGCCCAGCCGTCCCCAGTCACGGTGAGTGCGAGCTCAAAGTACGAGGGCAGACCGTATTCGCCGAGACTCTCCATTCCCGCCAGATCCTCGGCCACGGACGCATACTCCCCGTGTTGTTTCCGATACCGGTCCTGCGCGGCGACAACCGCATCGAGCACCGCGATCTGGCCTGCCTCGTGACTCGCGCTGCCCTCCTCGGTAAGGACGTAGACGGCGCCATGGCTCACCCGGTAGTCAAAGTGCTCTTCCAGCCATCGCCAGCACACGAAATCAAAGAACTGCACGGGGCCTTCCTTGCCGTAGTCGTCGAGATCCAGCTCCTCCGGGTCAACCTCGATCACCTCGTCGTTGAGCACGACCACCCATGCCGGCAGGTCGGGACCGCCACCTCCCCGTGGCGTGCACTTCATCTCGTCCGCTGAGAGTGCGGTGCCAACCGGGGGCGCCGGGCCGGATGAAAGGAAAGCTCCGGATGCAGCAAGCAACAGGGCAGTGACGAAAACGAACATCGAAGTCCTCCCGGGTTTGGCTCAACGGGTCGGCAAACGCCCGAACAACAGCAAGCAGCCACCCTTCTTGCCGCCTTGGAGCCGCTTCCATGTACGATAAATCTCGTACCCACCCCTGTCAATCTTCTGGTCCTCCGAAGCAGGATGGGTCGAGGGGCGCCCGCACTGGCCGGAATCGCGGGAACCGGCGGACTCCAGAGGCGCAACGAGAGCGTCGTCCGTCGGGCCGGAGACTGCCGGACTGGAACAGGTGTGTGCACACGAGCGCAAGTAGACGCGGGTGCGGGCGGCCGGGGCGTCCGAATGGCACCGCGCCTGAACTTCCGCTACGATTGGCTCCCCGCCGTCCTCCGCGGGGCGCACCGCGGGCCATCCTGGCCGGACTGGGCCTCGTCGGGACCGCGGTCTACCTCATCGTGCGCACCGTCGATTGCATAAAGCGGGGCGCCCAGCTCGACTTCCAGCTTCAGAACTTCACGCTTTGGTTCGGAACCGCGGTTGGAGCCATGGCCACCGACCTGTACGTTTTCGCTGACGAACTTATCGGGGTAATCTTCGCCATCTGGCTCGTGACCGCGGTGGTCGGCGGGCTACTCGTGCGATTCGCACCACGCCACGAAGAGAACGAACCGTAAACCGGGGGACGATCCCTGCTACCCCCGCCGGATCGGCAGCGTCATGCAGGTCGGCCCACCCTCGCAGGGGATGCACAGCGCATCCGCGTCGAAGCAGGTGACCTCGCAGCCGGCATCCCGCATGAGCCGCAAAGTCCTCGGGAACCCGCTCACCGCGATGCACCGGCGCGGGGCGGTCGCCAGCACGTTCAGGCTCATCCCGCCCGATGCCTCGAACTCGTCGTCCCCGGCCTCCAGGCAGCGGATCCCGAGTTCGCCCAGGAACTGCAGGAGGGCGACCGGGAGCAGCCGCGGATAGACCAACGCGAGGTCGCGGTCGAGCGGGCTGATCACGGACAGCAGGTGCAGGCACGCGGCACTGCCCTTCCATATGGGCAGGTCGAAGGCGTGGACCTGAACACCCAGGGGGGACAACAGATTCCGCAGCTGGTCGATCCCGGCCTGGTTGGTCCGAAACGTCCGCCCGGCCGCCACGGTGTGCTCGTTCAGCCAGAGCAGATCCCCGCCCTCGGCGACGCCCGGCGGCCTGATGGCCCCGACGACCGGCACGCCCAGCCGCCGATGGCACTCCTCATGCAGCGCCACCTCGGAGCGGCGCAGCACCTTCCCCGGGCGGAGCAGGATCGCGCCGCGCGGCGTCATGAACGACGGGTCGAAGACGAAATACGAATCGGCGAGTCCGTCGTCCTCTTCCGGAATCCACTCGATCCGCGCACCCGAATCGGCAACGCATTCGACGAACGTGTCGTACTGACGCTTCAGCCGGGCCGCATCCAGCGGTCCCGCGTAGTGCCAGATCGCCGGGTCGGCTTCGCATGTCGCCCGCCCAGGACGCCGCATCGCGACCCGCCGCAGGGGCGCCACCATGCTGGCGACGCCGAATCCGGCACCGGCCTCGGCCAAGTCGCTCAAAACCGAGGGCCACGAGGGACCTGTTCCGCGGACGCTATACGCAGAAAGGCGTCCCCTCAACCGGAGTCACCTCCTCATCCGCCCAGATCGCCTCCCACCCGGCAGGCACCGTCCCCGCGTAGGCCATGCAATCGTATACCGGCGACATCCGGGTGTAGGGACCGGACATCCAGCTCTTCTTCGCGATCAGCCTGGCCGCCCAACCGTCCTCGGTGCGGGTCAGGTCGAGTTGCAGGTGGGCCGGGAGGCCGTAGTCGGAGAAGGCACCGAAACCCGGCAGGTCGGCGACGCTGGCGGCATACTCTCCGGTAAGGTCCCGATACCGGTCCTGGGCAGCGGCCACAGTCTCCAGCACCGCGATGCGCTCGTGCCGCGTTCGTTCGACCCAGTCCTTGGTCAGCATGTAGCTGGCCCCCGAACGCACCCGGACTCCATAGTTCGCCTCGACCCAGCGCCAGCAAACGACTACCAGAGAATGAACCGCGGCCGGGTTGTTCATCTTCACTCTCGTTCCGCCCGGACCCCACGCCAGTTCCTCGGGATTGCCATCGAACACTTCATTGTCAAGCAGGATGACCGATACCGGCATCTCCGCGGGTCCCCCTCTCGATGGGCATTTCAACTCCTCGGGCGAAGGCTCGACAAGGCCGGCGGGGAAAACACCAAGGGAGACAACGAGCAGTGCGGCTGCGAATTTCGGCATCGAGATCCTCCTTTGGGGGGCCGAGAAACCCGGTCTTCTGTCCTTGGTGATACCATAGTGCGGGGTGAATCTCCCGCGCAACGCGGCGCCGGCGCCGGAATCCGGTGACCGTGTCACGGCAATCTCTCAAACCTGACGGTCGGGCTGTCCCGCAGACGGCCCCTTCGCCACCTTGTTCCGCATGCCCCCGCTCCCGTCCCCCCTCTTCTCCTCCGCCCGCGAACGCCGCCTCTGGCTGTGCGTGCTGGCCGTGGTCGTCGCAATCTACTCGACCATGGGGCTCGCGCGGACCCTGGCGGAGCAGCTGGGAGACGCCGGCCTGGGCGTCTGGCTCTTCCTTGCCTGCTGCTTCATGGTCCTGATCACGGTCGTGACGCAGGGACTGGCGGCGCGGCCCAGCGTGGCCGAGTGGGGTGTAGCGGTGGGGATCGTCGCAGCCTACCTGCTGGTGTTCGTAAGGATGTCGATTCCAACCGAGCGCTCGCACCTGATCGAGTACGGCGTGGTGGCGGTCTGTATCTACGAGGCCCTTCGGGAGCGCGCCGGCCAGGGGCGCCGGGTGCCCGTCCCCGCTCTGCTCACCGTGCTGCTGACCGGCCTCCTGGGCGTGTTCGACGAGGGTCTCCAGCTCCTCGTGCCGAGCCGGACGTTCGACCCGGTCGACATGCTGTTCAATGTGCTGGCCGGTGTGATGGCGGTTACCGCTTCCGCGGCTCTGGCCTCGGCGCGACGGTGGACTCTGGCTCGGCGCCACCCTCCTGGCACCGCGGACACGCGCCCTCGTCCTCGGCCTCCACGATCCGGGTGATCTGCCTCTCCCAGTCGTCGCCGTACTCCCTGGCGATACGGGCCCGGGCGTGCTCGCGCCCCGCGAACCGCAGCCGTGCGATTTCGTCGCGCGAGCGTTCCTCCTCGGACACCAGCCGCGCACCGCCCGCCGTCACCCGGAACCTGCGGAAGGTCACGGGTCCGTCGTAGAATGCCAGTCGCGAGAGCGGCATGCTGTACCGGTAGACGACGATCTCCTCGTGGTCCGGTGTCTCACCCGTGATCACGTCCATGGTCAGCCGGGTGGGATCGCTGGGCGCGGGCACATATTCCTCGAGCGAACCCGCCTCGGGGCCGATCAGCCGCGCCAGGGTGCGCACGTGTTCAGTACTTCCCATCATGCTTGTGCCAAATGCGATCAGCATCGTGGGCTCCCTTCCGTTGCCGAGCATTCCCTTCTCTCGTCCTGATTCATCTTGATCAACTCCCCCGGAACGTCCCTCGTTTGCCGGTGCGTCCCTCCTGCTGCATGGCTGATAACCCGGCACAGGCCTGGTGTTCCAGCCGGTTTCACCCCACTGGCGCGACTTCACCCCACCGCACCATCCTCATGTCGTCCCGACGCCGGTCCCCACCACCAACCGCTACTGGAACACGACAATGGACCTCTCCCCTGGGCTGCTCAGTCCCTCGTCCACTCCCGCTGTCCTGCTGTCCGCCTTCCTCCTCCTGTCCGCCGCCTGCACGGCGTCCCCCGACTCGGCCCGCTCCGCCGCAGAGGTCACCGGTTCAACGGCCACCGTCTTCCCGCCGACCAACCGTCCAGACGTGCGAGGGGTCACCGGCGCGGTCTCCGCGGGGCACCCGCTCGCAGCAGCCGCGGGCCACGAGGTGCTGCGCCGGGGTGGCAACGCCGTGGACGCGGCCATCGCCATGGCCGGGGTCCTGGCCGTCGTGCGCCCGCACATGAACGGCGTGGGAGGCGACGCCTTCGCCCTCTACTACGAGGCCGCCACGGGCAGGGTCTACGCGCTGAACGGCAGCGGAAGGGCGGGCGCACTGGCGACACCGGAACTGTTCGCGGAACGCGGCATCGAACGCATGCCCGGCAACGGCCCCCTCTCGGTCTCCGTGCCGGGGGCCGTCGCTGCCTGGGTGGACGCCCTCGACCGCTTCGGCACCCTGTCTCGCGAAGAGATCCTCGAACCGGCCATCGGCTACGCGCGGGACGGCTTCCCGGTCTCCACCCGGCTGGCCAGCGACATCGAGTCCTCCTCCGGTGCGCTGAACGACCACGCCCGGGCGCTCTATCTGCCCGGCGGCGAGCCACCCCCCACCGGCGGCCTCCTCCGCAACCCGGCGCTCGCGGCCACCCTCGAGCGCATCGCACGGGACGGCAAGACGGGCTTCTACGAAGGTGCCGTCGCCGACCGGCTCGCCGCCTTCGTCGAGGCGGAGGGCGGCTACCTGCGCGCCCCCGACCTGGCCGCGCACACCACCACCTGGGTGGAGCCCCTGCGCGGCAGCTACGCCGACTACACCATGCTCGTCCTCCCGCCCAACACCCAGGGAATCGCGCAGCTGCAGCTCTTCGAGATGGCCAGGGCCTTCGACCTGAAGGCGATGGGGCCGGGCGGCGCGGCCTACCTGCACACGCTCATCGAGATGAAGAAGCTCGCCTTCGCGGACCGCGACCAGTGGGCGGCCGACCCCGAGTTCACGAACATCCCCATCGGCGACCTGCTGGACCCGGCCTATCTCGCCCGCCGGGCTGCCATGGTCGACCCGAGCGCCGCCGCCGAAGCACGCGAACCGGGGGTGCGGGCCCAGGTGACCGCCGGTTTACGCACACCCGCGGCGCGCGCGCGCATGGCCGCCAGTCCAGGGACGATGCGGGCCCCGCTGCCCATCGCCGACGCCACCGCCAGCGAACCCCGCGACGACTCCGGCGACACCGTCTACCTGACGGCCGTCGACCGGTGGGGAAACGCCGTCAGCTGGATTCAGAGCCTCTTCGCCGGCTTCGGCTCCGGCCTGCTCGAGCCCGAGACCGGCGTCGTGCTTCACAACCGCGGCGCCCTCTTCAACCTGGAAGCGGGGCATCCGAACATCATCGCGCCCGGCAAGCGCCCCTATCACACGCTGACCCCCATGATGGCACTCCACACCGACGGCACCTTCGCCTTCACCCTGGGCACGCCCGGCGGCGACAGCCAGCCGCAGAGCCTGCTCCAGATCGTGAACAACCTCGTGCACTTCGGCATGACGCCCCAGGCCGCCATTGAAGCGCCCCGTTTCCGCAGCTACAACGGGCTGCGGGTCGCCTTCGAGGACCGCTTCCCGGCCGCCGTCCTCGACGAGCTCGCGAAGCTTGGCCACGATGTGGACGTAGGACACGGATGGACGGCAACCTTCGGCGGCGCGCAGATGATCCTCCGCGACCGGGACGGCACGCTCACTGCCGCTTCGGACCCGCGGCGCGAGGCCTATGCGATCGCCTGGTGACGCCGAGGGCGGCTGGACTGCGAAGGCGGCGATCCCTGCAACGCGGAGGATGCCAGCGTGGCGAGGGCGCCGCCCGACAACGCGACATGGCCGGGCCGGAAAACCTTCCGGGCCCGATTCTCGTCAGAGTTATTGGACAAGCTGAGGAGCGCTCCCATTGCCAAGAGGCCGGTCCCCAATGAACAAGAGAACGCTCGCGAAGTGGTTTTCCCTACTCTCCATCTGCGCCGTGGCTGCTTGCGGCTTCGACGTGGGCTATCTGCTCGATGGAATGGCTTCCAGCCCTGCGCGCGACGAGTTTCGCGACATCGTCTCGGAACACCCCACCGGCGCTCCGCTGGAGGACGCCCAGGTGGACCGGTTGATCGCGCGGCTGGACTCGCTGCTGAATCCCCCCGAGCCCGACCAGCTCACCAGGACCGAGGCGACCCGCTACATCGGGGGCCTGCGCTGGGCACTCCGGCGGGGACAGGTGACCTCGGAACAGGTTGCGACCGTCGCCGCCTACCTGGATGAAGTGAAGGAGGAACATCCCCGGTCCGCCGAGATGATCGACAAGCAGCGGCGCCTGCTGACGCTCACCCCGGGCGCCGTCGCGCAGAACATCGTCGGCACCGATACGGAGGGCGTCGAGTTCGAGCTCACGGACTACCGGGGCAACATCGTCGTGCTGGTCTTCTCCGGCGAGTGGTGCGGCCCATGCCGCGCCGAGTATCCCTACCAGAACAAGCTGATGGAGACCTACAAGGACGAGAACGTCGTCCTGCTCGGGGTCAACAGCGACTCGAAGCTGGAGACGATACGGAAGGCGAAAGCCGCGGGGGAGGCGCCACCGTACCGAGCCTGGTGGGACGGCTCACCCTCCGGCCCCATCTCCCGGGCCTGGGACGTGTGGGCGTGGCCGAGCACCTTCATCCTGGACGCTGATGGCGTTGTACGCTTCGTGGGCAAGCGAAAGGACGGGATGATCGAGGCGGTGGCCGAACTGCTGGAAGAACAGCGCGCGAGGGACCAGACATGACGAACCACTTGCGGAGACGGACACCGTGGTACTGCATGCTGATCCCGCTGGCGGCCGCGTGCTCCACAGGGAATGGCGCCGAGGGTCTTCGGGCCGGCGAACCCCGTGCAGCGGTTCGGGATTCCGCTGACCTGCCGGGCGAGGCGCGTACCCGGCCCGGCGCGCCGCTGACCTGGCGCTTTCACAATGACCGGGATGTGCCGAAGCACCCGCCGGAGAGCCTGCAGCCGGGCAAGGTCGCGCCGAACATCGTGGGCAAGGACACCGAGGGGATCGAGTTCGAATTGGAGGACTATCGCGGCAACATTGTCGTCCTGATCTTCTCGGGTGAGTGGTGCGGGCCCTGCCGCGAGGAATACCCCTACCAGCGCCAGATGCTCGAGCGCTACAGGGACCGGAATGTCGTCCTGCTCGGAGTGAACAGCGACATGGAGCTCGAAACGGTTCTGAAGGCCAAGGAGCGCGAAGGACTGCACTACCGGACCTGGTGGGACGAATCGCCCTTTGGCCCCATCAACCGGGCGTGGGTCCGGTCGTGGCCGACGGTGTTCATCCTGGACGAGAACGGCGTCATTCGCCACGTTGACAAGCACAAGGAAGAGATCATCGAGGCGGTGGACGGGCTCCTTGACGAACGGACAAGACGACTTGACCATGCTGCGCAAAACGAACACCACGACGGCGTGGCTATGCTTCCTCCTGGCCGGGATATCGGGAGCCTGCTCCAGCCACCGGGCTGATCTCTTCGTCCCCCCGGCCGAACTCCCGGACGACGAGGTCGGCCGGCGGATCTCCCGGCTCGACTCCCTGCTGCTCATCCCGATGAACGCCTACGATATCCACGACAAGGGGCGGAACCATATTCGGACCTTCACCCGGGCGCTCCAGAAGACGCTCCTCACCCCCGGACAGACCGGGCGCGTCGCCGGCTACATGGACGACCTTCTCGAGCGGCACCCCGAGGCCACGAGGATGATCACCCGGCAACAGTTCCTGGTGGAGCACCTGACGCCCGGGAAGGCCGCGCCCGAGATCGTCGGCAAGGACCTCGACGGGGTCGAATTCGAGCTCGCGGAGTACCTCGGCAACATCGTGGTGCTGTTTTTCACCGGGGAGTGGTGCGCCCCCTGCCACGCGGAATACCCCCACCAGCGCCGGATGCTGGAGCTTTACGAGGGCAGGAACGTGGTGCTGCTGGGCGTCAACAGCGACGACGAACTCGAACGGGTGCTCGAAGCCAAGGAGCGCGAAGGACTCCACTACCGCACCTGGTGGGACGAGGCGACCCGGGGCCCGATTGCCCAGTCCTGGATCGTCTGGTCGTGGCCGACTACCTACATCCTGGACGCAAATGGCGTCATCCGGTACGTCGATCTGCGGGGGGACGCCATCATGAAAGCGGTCGACGAATTGCTCGCGGAGGGAACCCGCCTCATCGGGGGACGCTGAAGGACAGGGCCCCGGGGGCGCACCGCTTCCACTGGCGAATCTCCGGACGCCGGAGCATGTTGAATCGACCGGTGGCGCTGCGAGAACGGAACATCCGGTGCCCAGAGCGGGCGCGGCGCACCGCCGGCCTTGTCCTGGAGGCGAAACAAATGCAGAAGCCCATGGCCGCGGCAGCGGCACTCATCGTCGGTGTCGGCATCGGGTTCCTTGTGTCCCGAACCGTGGACGGCTCCGCAGCGGAGGGCGCGGCCCCGTCGATCGACATCCCCGCGACGGCCCTGAAGATGTGGTACCCTCCCGTCAAGGACTTCGAGAACGA
Source organism: Longimicrobiales bacterium (assembly GCA_965116645.1). Lineage (GTDB taxonomy): Bacteria > Gemmatimonadota > Gemmatimonadetes > Longimicrobiales > Gaopeijiaceae > Bin94. The sequence goes on from OZ220702.1 coordinate 2,563,545, forward strand.
GGGGGAGCCGCTGGACGACGAACGCTTCGACGCGCTGCTGGCGACGCTCGACGAGGCCATGACCGCGGAGGAGACGCTCGCCGACATCGAGCGCAGCATCGAACCGGCCGTTCAGGGCTTCTTCCGGCGGATCGCGATACCCGAGCTGTCGGCGGAGCAGACGGAACGCGCGTCCGCCTACCTCACCAGTCTGGTCGACCGGCATCCGGAGCACGAGAGCCTGGTCGACCGGCAGGTCTCCATGCTCGGCGTGTACGCCCAGGCCTATCCGGTGGTGCCCTCCTTCACGACGTCCATCCGGTCCCTCGCCTACCCCGATGGCCTGTACCCCCCGGACGGGGTCTTCGAAGACGCGTGGATCGATCGAATGCTGGCCGGGTTCGATGCCATGCTGGAGCTTCCGGAGACGGTCAACGACTTCGAGAGGGAGGCGGGCGTCCTTCTCCGGGGCTTCACCCAGCGCCTGCAGTACGGACGGATCAGCGACGAACAGACCGAGCGCGTCCTCGCCCACTTCGACGCTTTCGCGGAGAGGCATCCCGAACTGGCGGAGGTGGTCGAAGATCGGCGCCACTACATCGAATACCTGCTCCCCGGACGGGCGGCCCAGAGCACCGTGGGGAAGGACCTGGACGGGGTCGAGTTCTCGCTGGAGGAATACCGCGGCAAGATCGTGGTGCTCGTCTTCTCGGGCGAGTGGTGCGGCCCCTGCCGCGGCGAGTATCCCTACCACCGCTTCGCCATGGAGCAGTACAAGGACCCCGTCGTCTTCCTCGGCGTCAACAGCGATGCCGACCCCGAGGTGATCCTGGCGTCGAAGGCGCGGGGCGAGGCGCCGGACTACCGCACCTGGTGGGACGGCCACAGCCAGCCGGACGCCGAGATTGCGGCGACGAAGGGTCCGATCGCCACGTCCTGGGAGGTGTTCGGCTGGCCCACGATCTACGTGATCGGCCAGGACGGCGCGATCCTCCACATCAACAAGCGGGGCGGTGACCTGCTCGCCACGCTCGACGACATGGTGTTCGACATTCGCCGGGCGGAGTTCGACGCGGAGCGGGCCGAGGCGGTGGCGGCGGAGGCGGACACGGAAAGCGACACGAACGACTAGGATTCAATCATGCGCAAGCCACTGCCGATTGCCGCCGCAATCATCGTTTCCTTCGCGTTGGGGCTGGTCATCTCGCTGAGCGGATCGGGCGCGGGCAGCGCCGGCGCCCACCCGCCGATCGACCTCCCCGCCGCCGCGACCCAGGCCTGGTTCCCGCCGCTGAGCGACTACGACACCGGCGGCGAGCCCCTGGACGACGAGCGCTTCGATGCGCTGTTGGCCGCGCTCGACGACGCGATGACCGCCGACGAGACTCTCGCCGACATCGAGCAGGAAGCCAACGTCCACCTGTGGAACTTCTTCCGCCGGCTCGCGGTCCCTGCGTCCACTAAAGAACAGACGGACCGGGTCTACGCCTACCTGATGGAACTCGGGGAGCGCCACCCGGACGACGCCGACGCGATCACGGGCAACGCGACGACATACATCGACAGGTATGCGGTGCCGTCCACGGATCCGCCCACAATGTCGTCGGTGATCGTGAACCTCACGTACCGGGACTGGTTCAACCCCGGCGACAAGCCGTTTTCCGATGCCCAGATCGATGGACTGGTCGGCGCCCTCGACGCGGCGGTCGGTATACCGGATGCGGCGGACGACTTCGCAAGGGAGTCGGCCACCCATTTCTCGCTCTTCGCCAACCGGCTGCAGAACGGATTCGTGAGCGACGACCAGCATGCGCGCATCGTGGAGTACTTCGGCGGACTGAGGGCCCGCCACCCCGAAGCCGCCGAGTCGATCGACGCCGCGCTGCTCCGGGTGGCAAGCTTCACCCCCGGCCGGGTGGCCCCCAACATCGTCGGGAAGGACACCGAAGGCGTCGAGTTCGAGCTGGAGGACTACCGGGGCAACATCGTCGTCCTGATCTTCTCCGGGGAATGGTGCGGGCCCTGCATCGGCGAGTACCCCTACCACCACTTCATCCTGGAGCAGTACAAGGACGACCCGCTCGTGCTGCTGGGGGTCAACAGCGATGGCGACGTGGAAACGATCCGCGCAGCGAAGGCCAGCGGGAAGGCGCCGTCGTACCGCACCTGGTGGGACGGCCACGCCGAGGTGGCGACCAGCGGCCCGATCGCGACCGCCTGGGGCGTGACGGGGTGGCCCGCGATCTACGTCCTCGACGAAGAGGGCGTGATTCGCCACGTCAGGAGCACGCGCGGCGGCAAGCTGATCGCGACGGTGGGCAGGATGCTCAGCGAGCTGCGGATGCGGGAGTACGAAGCGCAGGCGGCGGCTCCGGTCGCCGCGACGGACGCCGAAACCGGGGAGGACGAGGGCGCCAACTAGCAGCGAGCGGGGCCGGCGGCCCTACTTCAACTCCACCAGCTGATCCGGATCCACACGCACGACGATGTAGGTGATCGTCTCGGTGACCTCGCTGAAGCCGTGCGGCGAGCCCGCCGGGATGATCAGCATGTCGCCCGGGCCGATCTCGCGGCTCTCGCCGCCGTCGATGCCGCCCACCGAACTCGGGCCGGTGAGCGTGCGCACCGTCGCGCCCTCTGCGGGGAGCGCCCGCGCATTCGTGAGTTCGCCGCCCGTCACCAGCGTCCCCCGCCCCGAAACCACGTAGTACACCTCGGTCTGGTTGTGGTGCTGGATCGCGCCGAGCGTCGTGCTGGGCGGCCGCTGCACCACGCCGATGCCCACGTTGTGCCCGCCCGCGTCGATGTGCCGGATCTGCTGGTCGCTGACCCGCCCGGCCGGGGCGTTCCCGATCGTGGCCAGGATGTCGGCGGCGGAGATGTAGGTGGCGGGCGGGTTGTCGGAAGTCCCGGAGTCCTGGGGCGTCCCGGGGCCGGGCGAGGTGGGCGGGCCGGCCACCCAGCCGATCGTGATCAGGGCGGCGGCGAGGCCGAGTGTGGACAGCGTGCGCATGTTCGGGGCTCCTTGGTCTCTGACGGCTGGTGTGCCGGGGTGTGCCGGGGCGGGTGGCGAATGAGGCCTGCTCACCCGCCACCGCCAGGCGCGCAACGTAGTGCCGCCAGGGCCCGCGGGGAAAGGAGCGGGCTTTCACGCCGGGCCCGCCGGTCGCATGTTGAACCGGCAGTCCAACGAAGCCGCCGCCGAGGCCGCGGCCGCAACCGGGAGAATCCATGAATTCGGCAGCGCACGACTCCTCCAGATTGTCCATCCTGCTCCTGATCGCCGCCACCGCCGGCACCGCCTGCTTCGGCGGCGGGGGCTCCAACGCCGCGCCGGCTGCCCCAGGTCCCGGCGGCGGCGCAGCCCGTCCAGGCGGAGGTTCGGGCGGCGGAAACAGCGACGAGCCTCCGACCTACGAAGAGGTCATAGAGGACGCCGAGTCCGACGACGGCCTCTTCACCGTTCACAGGAAGGACGAGGACTTCCTCTTCGAGATCCCGGACTCGCTCCTCGGCCGCGACATGCTGCTGATCAGCCGCATCGCCGGGAAGATGGACGGGATGGGCGGATTCCAGTCGGCCGGGGCGGCCACCAATCGCCAGATGGTGCGGTTCGAGCGGCGCGGCGACCGGATCATGCTGAGGAAGTACTCCGCCGTGGCCGTCGCGGACGACACCCTGGCGATCGCGGCGTCGGTTCAGGCGAACTACTTCCCGCCGATCCTCGCGTCCTGGGAGATCGAGGCGCGCGGCGCCGACTCGGCCAGCTCGGTGATCGACATCACCGACTTCTTCGCGGGCGACACGCGGCACCTGTCGGGCCTCAGTTCCGCGCAGCGCAGCTCCTACCAGGTCCGCCGCCTCGACCCGGACCGCAGCTACATCAGCCGGATGCGCAGCTATCCGCTCAACGTGAACGTGCGCCACACCCTGACCTACGACGCGGGTGCGCCCCCCTCTGACCCGCAGGCCAACACCGTCACGATGGAGATGAACCAGTCGCTGGTCCTCCTGCCCGCCGAACCGATGCGTCCCCGCTACGCCGACCCACGCGTCGGCTACTTCACGGTCGAGCGCATCAACTACGGCCTGAACGAACAGAAGGCCGCAACCGAGACCTTCATCCGCCGCTGGCGCCTGGAACCCTCCGACCCGGAGGCGTACGCGCGCGGCGAGGTGGTCGACCCGGTCAAACCGATCACCTACTACGTGGACCCGGCGACCCCCGAGCGCTACGTGGACGCGGTCAAGCGCGGGATCGAGAACTGGCAGCCCGCCTTCGAGACCGCGGGGTTCAGCAACGCGATCGTCGCGCTGGAGGCCCCGTCGAAGGAGGAGGACCCCGACTGGGACCCCGAGGACGTGCGCTACTCGGTGGCGCGCTGGTCGGCGAGCGAGACGCGCAACGCGGTGGGCCCGAGCACCTCGGACCCGCGCACCGGAGAGATCATCGAGTCGGACATCGTCTGGTACCACAACCACATGCGTTCCTACCGGAACTGGATGATGGTCCAGACCGGCGCCGCCAACCCCGACGCCCGCCAGCTGCCGCTCACCGACGAGCTGATGGAAGAGGCGATGGAACAGGTCATCACCCACGAGATCGGGCACGCGATCGGGCTGCCGCACAACATGGTGGCGAGTTCGTCGTACCCGGTGGACTCGCTGCGCTCGCAGAGCTTCGCCAGCAAGATGGGCGTCGCGCCGACGATCATGGACTACGCGCGCCAGAACTACATCGCGCAGCCCGAGGACGGGCTCCAGCCGAAGGACTTCCTGCGGCGCATCGGCGTCTACGACCACTACTCGGTGAACTGGGGGTACCGCGTGCTGCCGAACGCCGAAACCCCCGAAGACGAGATCCCCACACTCAACCGCTGGATCGTGGAGAAGGCGCACGACCGCATGTACAAGTACCTGCCGCAGGGCGGACTCGGCGTGAGCGACCCGCGCTCCCAGACCGAGGACATGGGCGACGACATGGTGCGCGCCAACCAGTACGGGATGGCGAACCTGCGCCGCATCGTGCCCAACCTGGTGGAGTGGACGACCCGCCCCGGTGAGGACTACACCGACCTGGCCGAGATCTACGGGGAGGCGGTGAGCCAGTGGTCGCGGTACGTGCGCCACGTGGTGACGATCGTCGGGGGCGTGCACGTCGACCTCAAGACCGCCGACCAGGACGGGGCCGTCTTCGATGGGCTACCGCGCGCCGAGCAGAAGCGGGCGATGGCGTGGCTCGCGCGGGAGGCGTTCACGGCGCCCACCTGGCTGAACGACCCCGAGATCCTGAAGCGCATCGGACCGACGGGGGCCAGCGTGGCAAACATATCGAACCTGCAGCGGTCCGTGCTGAACCAGCTGCTTTCGACCACCCGCATGTCGTCGCTGGCCGAGCTGGAGGTGACCGAGCCGGAGGACGCCTACCCCCTGGCCGAGTTCCTGGACGATGTGCGCGCGGCGGTTTGGGAGGACCTTGCGCGCGTCAACGAGGTCGGCCCCTACCGGCGCGCCCTCCAGCGGGCGTACCTGGAGCGCATGGAGGCCCTGATGACGGACGCCCCCGCGGCTCCCACGCCCTTCTTTGTCACCGGCCCCAGCATTGGTACGTCAGACATCCGCCCGCTGGTAAGGGAACAGCTGCGCACCCTCCGGGACGATGTCCTGCAGCGGCTGAACCGCGGGATGGCCCACCGGGTGAGCGAAGCGCACCTGATGGACGTGCGGGTTCGCATCGATGCGATACTGGAGCCGGGTCCGGGATAGGGGCGGTCCTTGTGATGCGAGCCGAACGTTTCGTGAGCAGCGAGCCGGAACGGGTCACTGCGCTACAACGCAGTGGCGCACCGCTTTGCCGACCCGTGTTCGGGGGAACCCGGAGGGGGGCCGCTCCGGTGGTGGCGGCCGTTCTCGTTGTCGTCGGTTGTCAGCCCGACACCGGAGCGTCGTCCGGGTCCTCGCTGCACCTGTCGGCCGACGAGTGCGGTTGGCTTGCCGCACCCCCACCCGGCAACTCGGCGGAAGCACCGTGCGGTATAAGTTTCCGCGAGGTGGCCCGCCTGGAGGAGGCGGACAGCATAACGCCCTATCCCGTCATGACCGTGGTGAAAGGCCAGTACATCACGGCAACGTACGACGAGGGAGCCTTCGCATTCTGGGCACCGGGAGGGGAACTCCTGGATGTCGCGGGAGAGGGCCCGGGAGAGGGCCCCGGCGAGTTCAGCCACCCAACCGGCTTTGCGCAGGTCACGGAGGATGAGTTTCTCGTCCTGACCGGGCGGATAACACTCCATCGGTATGCGGTCACCGGACGCTTCCTGCGCTCGCACCGCCTTCCCGCAGCCGGTGGAGCGGAGTCGGCCGTAACATACGGGGATATCGCAATCATCAGTGCACGGACCCCTGCCGGCGAGCAGGCCTTCGCTCTGCAACACGACAGCATCCGGCCATTCGGAGTCCCGGCCCGACTTGGGTCGTCACTGCTGCTTGCCGCGGCGGACCAGACCGGTGTCTGGTCGGTCGAGCACGACCGCTACGTACTCAGAAGACATGCGCTTCCAGGCGGCTCCGTGTCGGACTCGCTGGTCGTGGCCCGCGACTGGTTTCCCGATCCCGGAGGGTACGACGCACAAATCGACTGGTTTCATGCGGATGGGCGCGGCCTGCTTTGGACGGTCGTCCGTGCAGCGGATTCCGATGCTCCCGGCTGGTGCGACGACATCGATTCGGATCACCAGTCGCTGGTTCTCGACGACATCGAGGCGTACCAGGCCAGGATGATCGGGTGCGACGATGCCGTAATCGAGGCACTCGCGACTGATGGTCGGCTGATCGGGTCTGTCCGACTGGATTCGATGTGGGATCATCCCTTCCCCCTCCACGGCAATCTGTGGTTTCAGCCCAGCGAGGACATGCTTTCCATCGTCATTCTGGCGGCAGTGTTGACCGAGCGCTGAACGGCCCGGCTTCGGCGTCGCGTGGATGCGGGCGCCACACTCCACAGGTCCCACAGGTCCCACAGGTCGCTTGCGACATCGCATGAAAACGCGCTATTGTGTTGGCAAAATGCGCCGCACCGGCCCGTGTCCGCTGGGCATGTGCCGGCCGGCCAACGGGGGCCCGCGCCGGCGCAGCAACCGACCCGCGCGGGACCCGCAGGATGGAGCAGTTGCCATGTCCGAATCCGCCCGCAGAGCGACCCGGGGTGTAATCCTCGTCCTGGCCATCGCCGCCATCGCAGTCGCCCTGGGGACGGGGTACGGCGGCGGGGACGCCATCACCGGCACCGGCGAGCCGGGAGATCCACGGATCGACCCGCGTGCGGTTGCCGTTCTCGAAGCCGGCGACGCGACCTTCGCCGAGAGCCGGTCACTCTACGCCATTTCCGAAATGAAATCGTCGTCCGACCGGGTCGACCGGACGGAGCTCAGCGAGTTGCGGCTCGCCCGCCCCAACCTCTTCCGGATCACCACGCGCAGCACCTTCTCCTACGAGGGGCCGACCAGCCAGGACGACCCCACGCCCATGCGCAGGAACTCCCGCAGCAAGCAGGTAATCGCGTCGGACGGCGAGACGAAATGGAGCGTCAGGGCAGGAAACGACGACTCACCCGGCTACTGCACCGCCGCCCGGATGGGGCCGCCGAGCCGGATGCGCGAGGTCGACAGCTTCAACCTCGTCCACTGGAGCTTCTTCGACTTCGGCCAGTGGCTGATCCGCTCCGCCGTGCCCGGACTGTGGTCCACCCGGTGGCGCCTGGAGGACCCCGGACTCCGCTCGGTCGAGTACGCGGGCAAGGACGAGGTGGACGGCGTTCCCGTGAACGTGATCGATTGGACTTACAAGATTGCCTACAACTACCCCGATGACGATCCACTCTACAAGAGCCGGCTCTACATCGGTGAAGACGGGTTCACGCGGAAGGTCGTGACGACCACCGAGGGCGAGGGAGGAAGCGTCTGGGACACCGGCGCCACCGAACACCTCATCACCGAGATCCGCGAGGGAGGCGAGGCCGATCCGGCCGATTTCGCCTTCACCATGGCTGAAGGCCTCGAGTGCCAGGAGATCGACCCCGACCACGGGCTCTCCAGCGGTCCGTACGCCGACCTGCCCATCGGGACGCAGGCGCCGGACTTCACCCTGGAGTCTTCGCTCGGGGGCACGGTTACGCTTTCGGAGCTGGCGGCCGAGAGCAAGGCGGTGCTGATGATCTTCTGGTCGTACTCCTGCGCGGGGTGCCGGGTGGAGATGCCCCACGCCGAGAAGCTCTACCGCGAGCTCAAGGACCAGGGGCTGGCGCTCATCACCGTGACCTTCGACGACATGGAGAGCGTCCGCCGCCTGGTCGAATACAACGGGGTCACGCACCCCATCCTGTCCGACCCCAGCGGCGTCCTCGACGAAAGCGGTTTCGGCTTCGCGTCGCTGCCGCAGGTGTACCAGGACTACAACGCCTACGACGGCAAGCACTACATCATCGACCCGAAGGGCAGGATCGCCGGAGCGATCTCAAAGTACGGCATCTCCATCCCGATGATCCGGGAGGAGTTGACGAGGTTCGGGATCGAGTAAAGTGCCAAATCAGTCATATACAATAATGTATTTTCGCAATTCAAAAATATACAATACTGCATAACCGGGAGACGAATATGTCGAAAAGAATATCGAAGATGACGCTCGCCGTGCTGGTCGCGGGGTCCGCGGCGCTACTCGCGGGGACGTCCGCCTGCGGCTCGTCCGACTCGGAGGCGTCTGCCGCGGGTTCGCTCGCGTCGCAGTCCGCGTCGGAGTCGTCCGGCTCGGGGGCGCCGGCCTCGGCAAGCCGCGCAGCACCCGGTCCCGGCGGCGCCATGTCCCAGGATCCGGTCCACTGGACGGCGGAGATCGACGAGGAGAGCCTCGTGGCGGGCGGGAAGGTCAAAGTGGACGTGAAGGCGACGATCGATCCCGGGTGGTACATCTACTCTATCACGCAGGGCGAGGGCGGCCCGGTGCCGAGCCGGATCTCGCTCGCGGCCGAGCAGCCGTTCACGCAGGCCGGCGACGTCAAGGGCACCAAGCCGACGGTCAAGTTCGACCAGAACTTCTCGATGGAGGTCGAGATGCACGAGGGGAGCGTCGCCTACGAACTCCCGGTGCAAGTGGCTGTCGACATCGGCCCCGACGTCAAGGAGATCCAGGTCCGGGCCCGCTACCAGGCCTGCACGAACCGCGTCTGCCTGCCGGCGCAGACCGAAAAGCTCTCGGTGCCGGTAAAGATCACGCCCTCGACGGAAGGCTGAACGCATGATCGACGGCGCCTTCTTCTGGCTCGCCATCTCCGCCGGGGCATTCGCGCTCATCACGCCGTGCGTCTTCCCGATGATCCCCATCACGGCTTCCTACTTCGCGAAGCACGGGGGCGGAGGCCGCAGGGCCGCGCTCAAGAACGCGCTGCTCTTCGGCGGCGGAATCATCGGCACCTTCACGCTGGTGGGGCTCGCCACCTCGGTGCTCGTCGGCGCGGCCGGGATGAGCCGTTTCGCGGCCAGTCCCTGGGTGAACCTCGCGATCGCGGCGATGTTCGTCGCCTTCGCCCTGAACTTCTTCGGCCTCTACGAGATCCGGATCCCGTCGGGGATCCTCACGCGCCTGGACGGCGCCACCCGCGAACGCGCCTCGACCGGTGCGGTCGGGTCGGTACTCATGGGCGCCACCTTCGCGGTCACCACCTTCACTTGCACGGCTCCCTTCGTCGGCACGCTCCTGGTCCTCGCTTCCCAGGGACAGTGGCAGCAGCCCGTCGTGGGCCTCCTGCTCTTCTCGACCACCTTCGCCGTGCCGTTCTTCTTCCTGGCCCTCGCGCCAACCGTGCTGGCGAAGCTGCCGCGCTCCGGCGGGTGGCTGAAGTCCGTGAAGATCGTGATCGGCCTGATCGAACTCGGCGCGGCACTGAAGTTCGTCTCGAACGCGGATCTGGTGATGGGCTGGGGCATCTTCTCCCGGCAGGTGGTCCTCGCCTCCTGGGCGATCATCTGCGGGGTGATCGCGCTCTACCTCCTCGGCAGACACCTGCCCCTCGGGTCCGTGCGGGCCGGCGCGTCCGCAGGTAGCACCGCCGCGCCCTCGGGAGCGACCCCCGCCCGCGCGTCGGTCCTCGCATGGCTCCCCCACCCCGTCGCAGCCTCCCTCGCCGCCGGCTTCACCGTCTTCGGGATCTGGCTCGGGCTCGGGCTCGACGGCCGTCCGCTCGGCGAAGTCGAGCCCTTCCTGCCGCCCCGCTTCGCGGACACCCCGGCCGGGGCCCTGGCCATGGCCCAGCGCGGAGAGGAGCACGACGGACTGCACTGGTACCAGAACGACCTCGACGGGGCCCTGGCCGCCGCACGCGAGGGCGGCAACCGCGTCTTCATCGACTTCACCGGCTACACCTGCACCAACTGCCGCTGGATGGAGTCGAACATGTTCACCATCCCCGAGGTGGCCGAGCAGCTCGAGCGCTTCGTCCTGGCCCGCCTCTTCACCGACGGCGACGGCGAGGTCTACGAAGATCAGATGGACTACCAGCGGGAGACGTTCGGCACCATCGCGCTTCCCCTGTACGCAGTCCTGGACGGCGAGGGCAATACGATTTCGACCTTCCTGGGCCTGACGCGCGACCGGGAGGAGTTCCTGGAGTTTCTCAAGGCGGCGCTGTAGCGGCCCGAAAACCGGCAGCGCTCGTGCGGCGGCCTGGCCGCAAGACGGGCGGCCTGCTGCAACCGATTGAAATACCCAGGCAGAACAGAAAGAGATTCCAAATGCAGAAGTCAGCGGCAGTGACCGGCGCAATCGTCGTCGCGTTCGTAGGCGGGCTCGTGGCCCCCGGCGTCTTCGGAGGGTCGGGACCGGACACCGCGGATACGGAAGATTCCCGGTGGACGCTGCCCGCCGCGGCCACGAAGGCATGGTTCCCGCCCGTAGGCGACTACAAGACCGACGGCGAGCCCCTCGACGACGAGAAGTTCGAGGCGCTCATGACCGCATTAGACGAAGCGATGACCGCCGACGAGACGCTGGCCGACTTCGAGCGGGAGGCGGAAGTCCACCTCATGAACTTCATTCGCCGCCTGGGGCCGGCCGACATCGGCGAGGAGCAGAAGGAACGGATCACGGCGCGGCTCGCGGCCCTTGCCGAGGAGCACCCCGAGCACGTCGGTCTGATCAACCGGCGGGCCGGGCTGGTCGACAGCTACGCGCGGCCGTGGCCGGGGGGCGGTCTCCCGTCCCTGTCCGGTTCCCTGATGATCTTCGGCGATGTCGACGAATACGACACGGGCGGAGAGTTCTTCGAGGACGCGCAGGTGGACGAACTGATCGCGCGGCTCGACGCCGGGCTCAACATCCCCGAGACGCTGGCCGACTTCGAACGGGAGGCCGGGACGCACCTGTGGCGCTTCAGCGGCCGGCTGCAGCGCGGGCGCCTGACACCGGAGCAGGTCGAGCGGGTCGCCGCCTACTACGAGGAACTCAAGGCCGAGCACCCCGACGCCGCCGAGATGCTCGACCAGGAGACCTTCATGGTCAGGAACCTGATTCCCGGCAACGTCGCGCCCAACATCGTCGGCAAGGACACCGAGGGCGTGGAATTCTCGCTGGAGGAGTACCGCGGCAACATCGTGGCGGTGATCTTCACCGGGCAGTGGTGCGGTCCCTGCCGGGGCGAGTATCCGTACCACCGGTTCGTGCTCGAGAACTACGGCGACCGGCCGATCGTCCTCCTCGGAGTCAACAGCGACGCGGAGCTGGAAACGGCCCGCCAGGCCAAGATCGACGAGAACCTGCCCTACCGCACCTGGTGGGACGGCCACGGCCAGCCGGACGCGGAGGCGGCGGCCACCGAAGGGCCGATCGCGACCGCCTGGAACGTGAGCGGGTGGCCCAGCATCTATATCCTCGACGACGAAGGCGTCATCCGGTTCGTCGGCAAGCGCGGGGGCGATTTCATCGCCGCTCTGGACGAGCTCTACACCGAGATGCGCATGCGGAGCATGATCAGCGCACCCGCGGGAATGGTCATACCGGCCAGCCGGCCCCAACCCGCGAAGAAGGCGAACTGAACGCACCGTGCCGGGCGTGCCGAGGCCGGCGCCCCGGCGACAGGAACGCAATAGAACATGACATCTTGCCATCCGGAGAAAGAGGCCCGACATGCCTAAACCCCTGGCAATCACCTGCGCCATCGTCGTTTCCTTCGGCCTGGGCGTGCTCGTGGCCGGCAGCAGCGGGGCCCTCGGCTCCGAGGGCGGCGATTGGGAGCTGGACGTTCCCGCCGCCGCGGCCAAGCTGTGGTTCCCGCCGGCCGACCAGTTCGACAACGAAGGCGACCCGCTCCCGGACGAGAGCTTCGAGGAGCTGATGGCCGCGCTGGAAGTGGCCATGACGGCGGAGGAGACCCTCGCCGACTTCGAACGCGAGGCGGACCTGCACCTGTGGAATTTCCTGCGGCGCCTCTCGGTCCCCGAGATCAGCGACGAGCAGAAGGAGCGAATCCACGCGTACCTGGACGCCCTGGCCGAAGAGCACCCGGACAGCGAAGTGATCGGACGGCGCAAGGTGCTGGTCGACAGCTACGCGTCGCACATGCAGGCCATGCCGGGTTTCGCCGGCTTCGTCACGCTGTTCGAGGAAGCGGAGGGAAGCTATCCGGAGGAGGGCGAACCTTTCGAAGACTGGCAGGTGGATCGAATGCTGGCGGAGCTCGAGGTGACCGCCAATCTCCCCGAATCCACCGGCGATTTCGAGACGGAGCTGCGGATTCCCCTGTGGCAGATGGGCAACCGCCTGCAAAGGAGCGTCTTGAGCGACGACCAGACCGACCGCGTCGTGGCCTTCCTGGACGAACTCGAGGAGAAGTACCCCGAGGGCGCCGAGGCGATCGGGCAGCAGCGCTTCGTGATCGAAAACCTCATGCCCGGCAAGGTGGCCCCCAACATCGTGGGCAAGGACACCGAGGGGGTAGAGTTCGCGCTGGAGGACTACCGGGGCAACATCGTGGCGCTGATCTTCTCCGGGCAGTGGTGCGGGCCGTGCCGCGGGGAGTATCCGTACCAGCGCGGCATGCTGGAGGCGTTCAAGGACAGGGACGTTGTGCTGCTGGGCGTGAACAGCGACGCCGTGCTGGACACGATCGTGCATGCGAAGGAGCGGGAGCGCCTCGACTACCGCACCTGGTGGGACGGACACAGCCAGCCTGACGCCGATCTGGTCGCCGCGGAAGGGCCGATCGCGACACAGTGGAACGTCGTGGGCTGGCCCACGATCTACGTGATCGACGAGGAGGGCGTGATCCGGCATGCCGACAAGCGCGGGGGTGCGCTCGTCGCCGCCGTGGACAAGCTGCTAACGGACAAGATGATGCGCGAGTACCGGGAGCAGGCCGAGTTGGAGGTGGAGGAGGCGGAGATGGGGGAGGCGGAAGCGGATGCGGAGGTGAGCGACGAAGGGGAGGGCGAGGACGCCCAGGCGAAGACGAAAGTCACAGGGAAGGGCAACGACGGAAACCAATCGGGCTGATTCTCCGCGCGGCGGGACGGTCCGAATCCGGGGGTTGACCCCCACACAGACAAGGAGCTTTACCATGCGGCAGGCATTGGCACTGGGAGGCGCGGCTATAGTCGGAATCGGAATCGGGTTCGTCCTGTCCGGGAGCATCGGAGGATCCGGCGCGGAGGGAGGCGGTGAGCCCGGTGCCGATTTCCCGATGGCGATCCAGCAGGCCTGGTTCCCGCCGGTCAGCGACTACGACACCGGCGGCGAACCCCTCGACGACGAGCGTTTCGATGGCCTCATGTCGGCGCTCGACGATGCCCTGACCGCGACGGAGACGCTGGCGGACTTCGACCGGGAGGCGGATATCCACCTCTGGAGCCTGACCCGCCGCCTGGCGGTTCCGGAGGTGACCGAAGCCCAGATGGAACGCCTCCAGACGTACCTGGACGAGCTGGCCGAAGCGCATCCCGACCACCGCGAGGCGATCGAGTACAGGCAAACCTTCCTCCCGTCCTACGCCACGTCCAGGCCCGAAGCCCCGCCGTTGACCTTCGATCTGCAACTGTTCGGCGACGCGGAGCGCTATCCCAACAACGGCGAGCCCTTCACCGACGCCCAGGTGGACGAACTGCTCGGCACCCTCGACGCCATCGTCAACCTTCCGGAGGTTGCGCCCCACCTGAAGCGCGAGGCCGGCACCACCTTCTGGCGCTTCGGCGGACGCCTGCAGCGCGGGCAGGTCAACGAAGCCCAGGCCGCACGCATCGGCGCCTACTTCGACAATCTCATGGAGGCGCACCCGGATGCTGCCGAGTTCTTGGGCAGGCAGCGCTTCCTGGTCGAGAACCTGACGCCGGGCAGGGTCGCGCCCAACATCGTGGGCACCGACACCGAGGGCGCCGAGTTCGCGCTGGAGGACTACCGCGGCAAGGTCGTCGCCCTGATCTTCTCCGGGCAGTGGTGCGGCCCCTGCCGCGGGGAGTACCCGTATCAGCGCGCCATGCTGGACATCTTCGACGAGGAGGATGTCGCGCTGCTGGGCGTCAACAGCGACGCCAGGCTGGAGACGATCCAGCAGGCCAAGGAGGACGAGAGCCTGGACTACCGGACCTGGTGGGACGGCCACAGCCAGCCGGACGCCGAGACCGTGGCCGCCGAGGGGCCGATCGCGACCGAGTGGGGCGTGCGCGGATGGCCCACGATCTATGTGATCGACGACCAGGGCGTCATCCGGTTCGTGAACAAGCGCGGCGGCGCGCTGATCGACGCGGTCGACCAGTTGCTGAGGGACCAGCGGATGCGCGAATACCAGGAGCGGACGGGGACTACGACATCCCCGAACCGCCCGGTGCGGGCGCTGATCGTTCCGGCCCAACCCGCCCAGCCGGTGTCCGAAGAAGGCAACCGGAAGTGACAGATGCGCGGACCGGCGCCGGAAACGCCGCCGCAGCGAATACCGGAGGAACCGGCCGGAGCTAGCCCGGCTGTGGGGGCGACCGCCGGGGCAACACTTCCCGCCGCGCAAAACGCCTAAACCGGGAAAGATCCGTGGGCTGCGGGGGCCGGCGCCAACCGGGGCACCGCAGCCGCACCTGTCGTCCGCAGCCGAACTGAGGTCCGCCATGCGAAAGCCCGTTGCAGCAGTTTGCGCCTTGATTGTTGGATTCGGCCTGGGAGTGCTGCTTCCCGGACGCACGGGAGTCCCCTCGGTCGAGGACGGCGCCGGGGACCCCGCGCTTGAAATCCCGGTCGCGGCGGCGCGGATGTGGTTCCCGCCGGCCGAGCAGTTCGACAACGGAGGCGCCCCCCTCTCCGACGAGAGCCTCGACGAGTTGATGGCGGCCCTGGAAGTTGCCATGACGGCGGAGGAAACCCTCGCGGACTTCGAACGCGAGGCGGACGTTCATCTGTGGAACTTCATGCGCCGGGTGGCGGTGCCCGTCGTCAGCGAAGAGCAGCAGGAGCGGATCAGGGCCTACCTGGACGCCCTGGCCGGGGAACACCCGGAAAGCCGCTCGACAATCGAAAACCGAAAGCGGCTCGTCGACCGCTACGCCGGCCACTCGCCGGAGATTCCCGATTTCGCCAACTTCGTCCTCCTGTTTCGCTCCGACGGAAGACGCTACCCGGACCCGGGCGAGCCCTTCGAGGACGCGCAGGTGAACCGAATGCTGGCGGAACTCGACATCATCCTGAATCTTCCCGAGTCCACCGGCGGTTTCGAGGACCATGCCCGGCTTCCGTTGCGAAACATGGTCTTCCGCCTTCAGCGGGGCATCGTCAGCGACGATCAGACCGCGCGCATCGTTGCGTACCTGGACGAACTCGGCGAAAGATACCCCGGCAACGTGGAGACGCTCGGCGAGCATCGGTTCGTGGTCGAGAACCTGACGCCGGGGCGCGTCGCCCCCAACATCGTCGGCAAGGACACCGAGGGGATCGAGTTCGCGCTGGAGGACTACAGGGGCAAGGTCGTGGCCCTGCTCTTCTCCGGGCAGTGGTGCGGTCCCTGCCGGGCGGAGTATCCGTACCAGCGTGCGATGCTGGAGGCGTTCAGGGACCGGGATGTCGCGTTGCTGGGCGTGAACAGCGATGCCGTGCTGGACACGATCGTGCAGGCGAAGGAGCGGGAGCGCCTCGACTACCGCACCTGGTGGGACGGCCACAGCCAGCCGGATGCCGGGCTGGTCGCAACGGACGGGCCGATCGCGACGCACTGGAGAGTGGACGGGTGGCCCACCACCTACGTCCTCGACGAGAAGGGCGTCATCCGGCATGTCGACAGACGCGGCGGCTCGCTCTTTGCGGCGCTGGACCGGCTGCTCAAGGACAAGACGAGGCGCAAGCAACTTGAGGCGGCGGAGGCGGAAGCGGAAGCGGGGGGCGGAGGCGGACGAGCCTGACACGGGAGCCTCCGAGGCTGCCCCTGGCAAAGGCGAGGCTGCCCCTGGCAAAGGCGAGGCTGCCCCTGGCAAAGGCGAGGCTGCCCCTGGCAAAGGCGAGGCTGCCCCTGGCAAAGGCGAGGCTGTCCCTGGGACCGGCGAGGCCATCCCGGGAACCGGCGAGGGTGCCGGCCGGCTATAGGTACGTCGCCGGGGGCAGCCCGAAGATGTTGTCGATTAGCTCGCGCGCCTGGGGCGGCACGCCCTTCAGCGACGCCGGGATTCCCAGCGCGTTCGTCTCTTCGACCACCCGCTTGAGAACAAGCGCGCCGGTCAGATCGATCCGGCCCAGTCCTTCCAGGTGAATGATGATCTCGGAGACGCTCTCCGTGTCCGTGAGGCGGCTCATCAGCGCCTCCTCCAGACGTGGCGCCGACGCGAACCAGAGGATCCCCATCACCTCCAGGTGCAGCACGTCGCCCTCCATCCAGCTGTCGAATCCGGCTCGCCGCTCCTGCCACACGTGGATGGCGAGCGACACGAGGATTCCGACCAGCAGGGCCTGTTCGATCCGGGGGGCCAGCAGCAGGCACAGCGCGAGGGTGAGCCAGACGACCAGCGCCTGGATTCTGGACAGCGTCCACACGTTCAACAGCATGCGGGGCTTCACCAGTCCGCCGACCGCGGCGATCACGATGCCGGCCAGCACCGCCTTCGGGAGCGACGAAAGCACACCCGCGAAGGGCAGGAAGACCAGCACGGCGAGGCCCGTCATCGCCCCGGACCAGCGGGTGCCCGCCCCCGAGAGGTGGTTCAGGCTGCTCCGTGACAGGGAACCGTCGACCGGCATTCCACCGCAGATTCCGGACACCATGTTGGCGGCGCCCTGGGCCAGGAACTCCCGGTCCGGGCTCCAGCGGGCACGGTCGAGTGTCGCGAAGGAGCGGGCGATGGCGGTCGTCTCGGCGAAACCCACCAGCGCGATCACCACGCCGGGGACGAAGAGGGCGGGTACCAGCCCCCAGGGCAGGGCGAAGGTGACGGGTGGCAGCGATCCCGGGATGTCGCCGACGATCGGCCCGCGGTATCCGGCCAGAACCGAGAAGAGCACTCCGCCGAGCACGGCGACCAGCGCGCCGGGAAAGAGGGGGTGGATGCGGCGGGCGAAGAGCGTGATCGTGACGGTAAGGACGGTGAGCGCGAGGGCGGCGAGGTTCCATGACGCCGGTGTGCCGAGAACGTGAAGGGTGTTGCCGACCAGCCCGCTCTCGCCCACGGCGGCCATTCCCAGTGTGGAGGGAAACTGCGAGAGGAGGATGAGGATGGCCGCGCCGGAGGTGAATCCTCGTACCACGGGCTGCGACATCAAGTAGGTGACCTTCCCGGCACGCAACGCGGCGATGGCCAGCCGGGCCAGGCCCACGATGAGCGCGAGGAGCGCCGCCGCACTCGTATACAGGGGACTCCCGGGCGTGGCAATGGTCACGAGGGCGCCGTGGGTCAGCAGCGCGGTGAGGGCCACCGGGCCCGTCTGCAGGTAGGGGCACGAGGCGAAGAAGCCGGCCGCCAGCAGTGGCAGCGCCGAGGCGTAGAGACCGTGCACGGACGGGAGGCCCGCCAGCTCGGCGTAGGCCATGCTCTGGGGGATGATGAGAAGGGCGACGCTCAGGCCGGCGACCGCGTCGCGCCTGGTGGCACGGTGCACGGCCCAGGCTTTGGCTCCGACGACGGGGGCCGCGCCCCGTGCGTGGCTGCGGGGGGCGGGGGCGCTCACCGAACGTCGGCGGCGGCGGACACCGAGGTCGATGCCTTCGGTGCTGCACCTCGCACATCAGATGTCGCATTATGCGACTTTGATGATGTATTCTGCACCCCGGATGACGCATTCTGCACGCCCGATGCTGAGCACTGCGCTCCGAAGGGCGCAATCTCCACATCGGCCGCCAGTTCGCGGAGCAGCCGGGCGGTCGCGGTGGCGCGGTCCGACCACCACCTCGCCACCGGCGCGGGGCTCGTCGCGGCCACCCTCCCACTCCAATCCTCCGCGTGGGCGGCCAGCCATGCGAGCGCCGCGCCGGGATCCTGCGTGAGGAAGGAGTTCAGGACGTAGCGCCGCTCTCCGGCGCGGCAGGCCAGCCCGGTTTCATCCGCGAGACGCAGAAGGTCGTCGCGCAGCAGAATCACACCGGTGCGCGCCGGGGCGAGCAGTGCGCCGATGAAGGCGGGACCTCCTTCGCGGCGCGGGTCCGCCGGGTCCGGGGCGGCGCGCAGCGGGGCGGGCAGGTAGTCGGGGAACCGCATCCGGGCCTCGAGCCGGGCCAACGAGTCGCCAAGCAGCGACGCCCAGGCCTGGTAAAACGGCACGCCGCATCCCTCGAAGCTGGCAAGGTAGGGCCCGGTCCACGACGCCAGGTGCTCCCACACCAGCGTGACCCGAGCCTGGGTGAGAAGGGCCTTGCGGGCGCTGTCGGACTCCTCCCGCCACCAGTCGTCCACCGAGGCCAGCAACCCCAACAGGGACGCGAGGTGGTCGGCTGAGGTCTCCACACCGCGGCGTGGCCCGCCCTCCCGGCCCAGCCCCAGCGCCCGCCGGAACCCCTCGATGCGGTCCCGCGCCTCGCCTCCCATCATCCCCTCGGCCCCGAGGTACACGGATGCGTAGGGGTACCGCTGCTGCGCCACCACCCCGGCATGTTCCGCCGCAGTCGGCACCGCCGGCAGGCCGAGCGCCGCCGCGACGCGCGCATGCTCCGCCGCCGGAACTTCGATCAGCGATCCGAGTGCGCGAAAAAGCTCCATTCAGCAACCGCCCGGTGGGGTGCCCCCTTCGGCTGCGCCGCCGGTTCGGAGGCCGGCCACGGGTTCCGCCGCACGCCGGCTCACGGGGGCCCATTCCTGTTCGCGTCCCCATTGCCCGCCGGGCGCGGCAGATCGTATGCGGCCCGCTCGGGGCGCACCGGCCGCAGCAGCCACCAGGGCCGCCGGGTCCCGTCTGGGGAGTGCTCGGCGGCGGACCTGGTGAGTTCCAGCCACTGCCGGAATGCCTCGCGCGACTTGGCCGTGTCGACCGAGATGTCCCCGTAGCGGTCGCCGGGGCCGGCCTTCCTGACGCGCACGGCCTGGTGCCAGCAGTGCGCCCCCGAGATGGGGTCCGGCTGGACGGGGAAGGTCATGTTCTGGTGCACGCCCACGTCCGTCCACCAGATCCGCGCGGTGTCGGGGTCATCCGAACGGAAGGGCCCGGTGCCCCGCTTCTGCTTCATCCCCCACCCGCTTCCTTCCCGGTGCAGCGCGACCGTCGCCATGTTCTGGCGTGGCCCGTCCCCCGTCTTCCACCGCCCCATATGGTGCGAGCAGGCCACCACCCCGGGATGGATGCCCTCCGTCACCCAGGCCTTCACCACGAAGTGCCCGATCCGGGTCTCCACCCTGACCAGGTCCCCCGTCCCCACCCCCATCCGTGCGGCGTCCTTCGGATGCACCCAAAGCGGGTTGGTGTGCGCGATCTCGTTCAGCCACTTCGCATTCGCGCTCCGCGTGTGGATCTGCACGGGGAGCCGGAACGTCGAGATCAGGCACATCCCCTCCTCACCCAGCTTCGATCGGTGCACATGGCTCCGCACATAGCCCGGCACGGCCAGCTCCGGCCATCCCCACGCGGCCAGCGTGCCGGACCAGAATTCGAGCCGTCCCGACGGCGTCGGAAAGCCTCGCCGCACCACGCCGTCCACCTCCACCCCCAGCCGCCGCCGCCCCTCCCCGTCCCCATCGAGCGGCGGCAGCGGCACCACATTCGGCGACGGCTCCGGTCCCGCACGCGTATACGCCCTCCCGGCCCCGTCGATGCTCACATCCTCCATCTCCGCCTCCCCCACCCGCTCCTCGTAGAGCGGCCCCACCGCCTGACCGATCTCGAAGGCCCCGTAGCGGCGCATGTACTCGAGCGGCGAGCGCCCCTCCTTCGCGGCCTTCTCCGGCAGACCCGGCACCGAGTTCGCGAAAATCCACCCGTAGTACTCGTCCACGGTCATCTTCCCGCCGGGCCGCTCCCGCGATTCGAAGAACTGCCGGATCCCGCGGCTGCCGTCCGGGTCGATTCGCCAGGTCAGCTCGATCCAGAACTCGTTCTCCTCCCACACCTCGCCCGGGGTCACCTCGCGGGTGCTCTCCACGGTTTCGCCCAACCGTTCGCGCGCCGCGCGCAGCACCGGCTGCCGGAACCCGATCCAGAGCCCGTCGTACTGCTCGTAGCTGGTCAGGTCGTGGCGCTCCGAGGAGTGGCCCATCGGCAGCACGTAGTCCGCGAAGAAGGCGGTCTCGTTCCAGGTGGGGGTGAGCGCGACGTGCAGCCCGATGCGCTCCGGGTCCGTCAGCATCTCGATCCAGGAGAAGCCGTCGGGGTTGGTCCAGACGGGGTTGTAGACGCGAGTGAAGTAGACGGCGAGGCGCGCCTCCTGCTCGCGCGTCAGGTGCGGCAGGAGAAACGACATCTCCATCAAACTCAGCGGGTATTCGCCCGGCCAGGTGAGCTCGTTCCAGTGCTTCGGATGCCTCGGAGGCATGCGGATCGGCCGTGGAACAAATTTGTTCCACGCGTTGGGATAGGTCCCGCCGGGCACCGCGATGGCGCCGAGAAGCGCGTTCAGCAGGAAGAGCGCCCGCGCGACCTGCCATCCGCCCAGGTTGCCCGCCGCCGCGCTCCGCCAGTTGTGCGTCGACAACCTCGTGCCGGCCCCGGCAACGATCTCCGCCACCGCCGAAAGCGTTTCAGCTGAAACGCCGCTCTCCGCAGCCGCAAACTCGAAGGTGAACTCGGCGTACAGCTCGCCGAGCACCCGCTGGAACGCCTCGAAGGTGACGGGTTCGTTCGGGTGGTTCTCCTCCAGGTACTCGCGCCAGTTCCACCAGCGCTCCACGAAGGCGGCGTTGTAGCTGCCGGTGCGGATCAGGTGGTTCGCGATCGCCAGCAGCACCGCGGCCTCGGAGCCCGGGTAGGTGGACAGCCAGTGATCCGCGTGCGTGGCCGTGTTCGACAGCCGCGTGTCGAAGACGATGAGCTTCGCGCCCCGCTTCTTGCCCTCCATCACCCGCTGCGCGTGCGGGTTGAAGTAGTGGCCGGCTTCGAGGTGGCTGCTGACCAGGAGGATGACCTGCGCGTTCTCGTGATCGGGGCTGGGCCGGTCCATCCCCATCCAGAGGTGATAGCCGGCGCGCGCGCCCGAGGAACAGATGTTGGTGTGCGAGTTGTGGCCGTCCACCCCCCAGGCGGCGAGGGTTCGCTCGGTGAAGCCGTCCTCGCCGGGACGGCCGACGTGGTACATGATCTCGCGGTGCCGGTCCTCGTCGATGGCGGCCTGGATCCGCCCCGCGATGTCGTCCAGCGCCTCGTCCCAGCCGACCGGCTCCCACCTCCCTTCCCCCCGCTCCCCGGCCCGCTTCAGCGGCGTCAGGATCCGGTCCGGGTCGGTGAGCTGGGTGACGGTGGCGGGCCCCTTGGCGCAGTTGCGGCCGCGAGAGCCGGGATGCTCCGGATTGCCCTCGAACTTGCGCACCTCGAGCGTGTCGCGGTCCACATACGCGAGCAGCCCGCACGCCGACTCGCAGTTGAAGCAGGTCGTCGGGACGAGCATGTAGCGGCGCTCGACGCGTTCGGGCCAGGCGCGCGAGTCGAGTTCGACCCAGTCGCTCCAGCGCTCCTTCGGGGGGAAGGCGGCGAGGTGGACGCGGCTCGCGCCGGGGTAGAAGGTCTCGCCGCGGGCCTCCACCTCGGCGCGCGCGGCGGAGACGCGATCGTTGAGCTCGTCGATGGAGGGGCGAGTGCTCATGCGATCGGCACCGACTGGCCCGCCTGCACGTAGGCGTGCTCGTAGGCGAGCAGGGCGATGAGGCCGAGCGCGACCGCGGCCAGACCGATCCACGGGGCAGCTCCGGCCAACCACGGAGCCGCCGCGCCTGCCAGCGCCCCGAGCACCCCCAGCCGGAACCAGCCGCGGAAGCGCCCGTGGGTCATCTCGCGTTCGGCGAGGCGGGCGTGGGCGGTGGGCGGAGGCATGAAGACCTCGCCGGCGATCATCAGAAGGTGGGCGGCGCTGGCTACCGCAAATAGCTGCAGCGCACCGGCGGCGGCCAACCCGGCGGACGCGGCGGAGTCCCCGGCCGACCCGGAGGTCCCGGCGACCGCGGCTGCGCCACCCACGGCCCTGGACAGCGCTCCCGCCGACCCATCCATCGCCACCACCGCGACCACCACAGCCCCCGCGCCCGCAAGCACGGCCTGCACCAGGAAGTGCACCGGCAGCAACGGGTTCTGCCACATGTCTCGCGCCTTCGCCTGGCCGAAGAGGAATGCGGTGTAGATGGCCGTGAGGACCGCGAGGCCGCCGCCGAGCCAGCCGAGCCGGAGCGGGGGCGACGCGCCGGTGAGCGCAAACGCGAAGTGCGCCGCCAGCACCGCCGAGTAGCCGCCGATGATGAAGCCTCCCCGCACCAGCCAGCTCCGCCACTGCGGGCGCCGGAAGATGAGGTGGAAGCGCGCGGGGTGTTCCAGGTCCCAGATCAGGATCATGCCGGTGAGCGCCAGAAAGACACCGGCCACGACCGGCGCGGCCCACGTCCAGAGCGAACTCGATGGCCCGATCACGCCCGCCGCCAGGAGAAGCAGCGGCGCCAGGTACGCCCCCGCCGCGATCGACTTGGTCCAGGTGTAGAGCGAGACGCGGAAGTCCCACGGGGCGCGGTGGGGGATGTCGTAGCTCAGCACCGCGGCTGCCGACGAGTTCCACGGCCCCGGATGCCCCGACGGCACCCCGTGGTCCACCTCACCCTGCTCGCTCCACATGAAGAGGCCCCCTTCAGGACGCTGTGCGGCCAGCGGGTCGAGCGTCACCTGGTCGGCGCCCTTGTAGTACAGCTTCGGCTTCGTCTCCTTCTCCGGCCGCCGTACCGACACCGGGTCACGGTTGATGATCCGCGCCACCTCCGACGACGGGTCGTTCATGTCGCCCACCAGCAGCGCCTCGGTCGGGCAGACCACCACACATGCAGGCTCCAGCCCGACATCGAGCCGGTGTGCGCAGAAGTTGCACTTCTCGGCCGAGTGGTCCTCCGGGTTGATGAAGATCGCGTCGTAGGGACAGGCCGCGATGCACGCCTTGCAGCCGATGCAGACGCTCTTGTCGAAGTCCACGATCCCGTCGAGGCGCTTGAACATGGCCGAGGTGGGGCACGCCGACACACACGGGGGCGACTCGCACTGGTTGCAGCGGGTAACCTGGAAGGAGCGGCGAGCCTGCGGGAAGGCACCGGTGTCGACGTACTTCACATACGTCCGCGTGACGGACAGCGGCACCTCGTTTTCGGACTTGCAAGCCGTGGTGCAGGCGTGGCAACCGATGCAGCGGGTCTGGTCGACCACCTTGGCCCAGGAGGGCCGAGCGGGGCTATGGACCGGGTCGGATTCGGCGGACACGTAGGAAGCGGTCGCAGTTCGGTTGGTCGGTGGAAGGGGGACGGGCTACTCTTCACAATAGGTGCAGCCGCAAGCTGTGAACAGGTGTCCGGCGGGGGAAGAGTCTGAAAGGTAACGTAGTGTCGGCCCCTGAGGACACGAGATGTAAAGAAAACATGACAGTTTGTAAAGCAAACATTACGATGTGTACACTGGGACCAAGCGGCCCATCGCGGATACGCTGCCGCTCGAATGGCGCGGGCGTTCTGGCCACCGGCTGCCAACCGGGATGAAGGCGTGCCTCTTCGTTGGCAATCGCCTGGTGCTGCCGGACGGTGCTAACTCGCTCCCCGACCTGACCGAGGCCAGGGGATGGAATGCGGGGGAAGCGGAGTGGTTTCCGGCGCTCGCATCCCGGCCCGCGGCTTGGGATGCCGTCCATGCGGCCGAAGGACATGGCGCCCGCGCCGTCGCGGCCCCGGGCGCACGCGCCGAGACCGCGGACGATACCCCCGTCGTCGCCGCCCGGGCCGCGTCCGGCTGGACACCTCCCGAGGGTGTTTCGGCGATCGGACTTCGCCAGGCTCTCGTTCTTCTCCAGGAGCCCGACCTGTCCATCGCGATCACCGCCGCGCACCTGGCGCGCTGGCGGCACACATCGCGCTACTGTGGCGTCTGCGGGACCGCAACGGAGCCGTCCCACCGGCATCAGGCGATGGTCTGCCGCGCGTGCGGCCACCTCGCCTTCCCGAAGGTGTCTCCTGCGGTGATCGTGCAGGTCGTGCGCGCCGACAGGATACTGCTGGGCCGCTCCCGCCGTCACCCGCACGGGGGCTATTCGGTGCTTGCGGGCTTCGTGGATCCGGGCGAGAAGCTGGAGGACACCGTGCGCCGGGAGGTTGAGGAGGAATCCGGAATCCGGGTGCGGAACATCCGCTACTTCGGCAGCCAGCCGTGGCCCTTCCCCGACTCGCTGATGGTCGGATTCACCGCCGAATACCACAGTGGCGAGATCCGGAGTGGGGATGACGAGTTGGTGGATGTCGCCTGGTTCCGCGCGGATGCGCTACCCCCGGTGCCGCCGGCCTACTCCATCGCGCGGGCGCTCATTGACGACTTCGCGCGGCGCAATGGGGCGGATCCTGCGCGGATTCCGACGTGGCGGGGGCGGTGAGGTTCGCGAAACGCCACGATCTGTCGCTACGTAGTCGCGATCAGCGACAACGCGGTCCACGCTGCGGAGCCTCGCCGTCCTCGGTGCGACGCGGGCACTGCCCACGGCCTGCCGGGCAGCGGGTGCGCCGGCGCGCACGAACCCGTATGCTGGTCGAACGCATGATTCCCACACGCTCAACTTGAATGGATGCCACATGAGCAGACGACTTGTGACCGGACTTCTCGCGGCGGCAGCGCTGACTGCCTGTGCCACCGCCCCCGCCGGGCCTCCGCCCTTCGACCCGGTGGGCAGCTACAGCTACGCGGCCGACGTGAACGGCCAGATCGTCCCCGGGACGATGACCATCGAGCGCGGGGACGACGGCTACACGGGGTCGGTGGCGAGCGACGTGTTTCCGCCGCTTTCGATCCTGTCGGTCGAGGTGGACGGCCAGACCGTCACGATCGAGGTGGCCGGGCCGGAGGGTCAGCTCTTGATCGCGGGCACCGTGTCCGGGGACACGATCGAGGGCACATGGGCGATGGGAGAAGGGTCCGGCACCTTCACCGCGACGAAGTCGGGCTGAGGTCGCACGGCTGGCGGGCCTGCTACCCGCCACCCAGGAACCGCAGCACCAGCAGCGCCACCGCGCGCGCGCCGTCCACCAGCTCGCTGACCGCAATCGACTCGTTCGGCCGGTGGGCGCCGGCTACGTCACCCGGGCCGAAGAGTATGCCCGGGGTCGAGCCCGCGTTGACCAGGTGGCGCAGGTCGGATCCGTAGGGGACGCCGACGACCTCGCCGCCGCCGAGGTCCAGGTCGCGGGCCACACTCCGCGCCGCGTGTACGATCGGCGCATCCCCGGGCGTCTCGCACGGGGCGAACTGCCCCCCCCACCACTCCACCCGCGCCGCATGCTCGCGCAGGAACGCGTCCCGCGCACAGAACGCCGCCACCCGCGCCTCCAGCACCTCCCGCGCGGCCCCCACCTCTTCGCGCACCCCCACCCCGAACCGCCCCTCCGCGCGGACCGTCTCCGCCACGGACGACGCCCACTCCCCACCCTGCACCGTCCCCACGCAGATCGGGTAGGGGACCGCGAAGGCGGCGAGGCGCGGCTCGTCGACCGCCGCGTTCCGCTCCCGTTCGAACGCCATGAGGTCCTCGTACAGGCGCATGAAGTTGTCCAGCGCGCTCACGCCCTCGTGGCGCAGCGCCCCGTGCGCCGCACGCCCCGGCACGGTGAGGCGGAAGTTGAGCGCGCCGGCCTGGGCGGTCGCCACCGCGAGGCGGGTAGGCTCCAGCACCACGGCCCCGTGCCCCACGTGACCGCGGAGCACCGACGCCAGCGTCCCGAGGCCTCCATCCTCCTCCCCGATCACGGACTGGAAGAGGACCGAGCCGAGCGGAGACGGCACGTCCGCCCTCGCCCGCACGCCAGGGGGCGGATCCCGCCGAGCGACCCGGCCACCCACCCACCCCACCCCATCCAACACCGCCTTCACCCCCGCCAGCCCCGCCACCAACGGCCCCTTCATGTCCAGCACGCCCCGCCCGTACACCCGTCCATCCCTCACCACCATCTCGAACGGCGGCGTCTCCCACCGTCCCCCGTCCCCCGGCGGCACGACGTCGACGTGGCCGTTGATGACGAGTGTGCGAGGCTCGCGGCCGCCGGCGCCACCGCCCGGCCCGCCACCCCACCCACCCGTCCCCCACCCCACCCTCCCCACCACCCCCAGCGGATCCTCGCGCTCGATCTCGGTGGCGTAGTCCGGGTGGCGCCTCAGTTCGGCCTCGTCGATCTCCCAGACATCGAGATCCATGCCCAGCCCGGCCATCACCGCAGCCATGTACTCCTGGGCGGGGCGCTCCCTGCCCTGCCAGCTTGGGATCGCGACCAGCCCGGCCAGCGTCTCAAGCAGCCACGATTCGTCGACCGCGGCCAGGACCGCAGCCTCCGCCGGACTCGTCATGGCGCGGCGGGCGCGGGGCCCCACGGCCAGATCCCTCAAGCCCCCCGCGCCGCCCGCCCGCCTAAGGCGATCCCGCAAACCTCATCGCCCAGAGCCCCGAGTTGATGTCGGCGAACCAGACCAGCCCCTTGTGCGGCATCACGCTCCACGCGCCCGGCGAATTCGGAACGAAGCCGACCGGGTCGAAGGCCTTGTACACCGAGATCTCGCGGCCCTGCGTGTAGAGGTTGCCCATCAGTTCGCCCGACACGTCCACCAGCCGCATTCCGCCCTCGTAGTAGGCCTGGAAGAGGATGTCGTCCTCCACCCAGATGTTGTGCGTCCCGAACTCGGAGACCTCGTAGCGCGCGACCATCTTGGGATCCTCGGGATCGTCGAAGTCGATCACCTGGATGTAGCCCCAGGTGGCGCGCGGATAGCCGCCCCGCCCGGTCTCGGGATCGTACTTTTGCCGGTGGTCGGGGCCGATCCCCTCCCACGCCATCCCCCGCCGCGTCAGGATCTCGTCGCCGATGAAGACGTAGAACTTGCCCGCCGACTCCGAGTAGTACGGGAAGGCGGCGTGCGTGGCCCCGGTCGGCACGGAGTAGCTGCTGATGAAGACCGGGTTCTCGATCGTGCCGCCCCAGCGGCCGTTGCCCACGTCGACGGCGACCAGCCCCGTGCCCCACTCGGCCGAGTACGCGATCCCGTCGTGGACCCACACGTCGTGGACACGGCTGTCCGGATGGTCGTACTCCGACACGTACGTCGGGTTGTAGATGTCGCGCATGTCCAGAATGACGTACTTGTCTCCGTTGGCGAGCGCGAAGAGGTAGTCGTTGGTCGGGAAGGCGTTGTGGACGCCCCCGGTCAGCCCTTCGGTGTACTCGGCGGCGATGACGGGGTGCGCGGGGTCGGCGAGGTCGAGGATCACGACGCCGTTGCGCCGGTCGGACGCCCCCTCGCGGGTGAGCGAGGCGTAGCGGCCGTCGGGCGAAACCTTGATGTCGTTGACCGAGCGGGCGTCGACCTGGACCGAATCGGTCTTGATGACGTTGTTGGGGTCGGTGACGTCGAAGACGAAGCCGTGCCCGTCGGACTGCTTGGAGCCGACCAGCGCGTAGTCCCGCCCGTCGACGCCTTCGAAGACCCAGAAGTCGGTGCTGTAGACGCGCTGCAGGTGGCCGCGTCCCATGATCTCGACCGAACGCACGACCTCTCGCGGCACGGCCTCGAAGCCATGCGTGGCGCGCAGGTGTCCCGAGCGCGCCACCACCGTGAATTCGCCCGGCACATCGGCCACGATCTTCCCCACCGCCATCTGGCCCGGCGCCGCCGGCGCGATCACTCCGG
This sequence comes from Longimicrobiales bacterium, assembly GCA_965116645.1. Classification (GTDB taxonomy): domain Bacteria; phylum Gemmatimonadota; class Gemmatimonadetes; order Longimicrobiales; family Gaopeijiaceae; genus Bin94. Next base: position 2,591,832 of record OZ220702.1, read on the forward strand.
GCGCGGGCACAAACGAATGGCTCCACTCGACCGGCGCGTCCGCGATCACCGCGCCGGCCGCGTCCCGCACGACCGCGGTGAAGGTCTGCACGTCGCCGGTGAGCACAGAGCCGCCCTGCGCGCCCCCCACGATTTCCAGCGAGGCGCCGGTGAACTCGCGCACGGTGCCGTCCAGCACCCCGGTCACGCCCTCGAAGGTGGCCTCGACCCGGACCGGCCCCGGCGCGAGGCCGCTCACGTGCCCGAACTCGTCCACCTCGGCGCGGGCCGCATCGCTCGTCCGCCAACTGAACTCGGCGTCCGGGCGGTGCGTGCCGTCGGCGTGCAGCGCGGTCGCGCGGTGGGTCACCGTGCTGCCCTCGAAGACGGGGGCGTCCGGGGCCACCTCGATGCGCACCACCGGGGGCCACTCGACCACCACGGGCACCGTGAGCTGGAGGGGGCGGCCGCCGGGCCCCGGCCTCACGGTCGTGACCATGATCTGCCACTCGCCGACCTCCAGCGCGGTGACGGTGGTCTCGGTGCGGCCGGAAGGCTCGGCAGCGGCAGCGGCGGCACGGGCGGCTTGTGCGGCGGCTGCCCCGGCACCGCCGAGCAACCTCGGGCCCGCCGCGTCCCCCTCCAGCGACAACGCCCGCCGCGCGCCGGCGATCCGGACCGCTTCGTTGACGAGACGGCCCTCGCTGTCGAGCACCCGCACGACCAGGGTGGCGGACGTGCCGCGCTGGAGCACCAGGCTGGGAGGATCGGCTTCGAGCCGGGCGGCGGTCTGGGCGGTGAGGGGGGCGGGGATCAGGGCGGGCAGCGCGGCGATCGCGAGGGCGGCGCCAAGGGCGGCTGCGACTGTACGGGCACCGCTCGCGGGGGCGGCGGCCGGAACAACGGGCTGGGCTTGCATAACGACGGATCCTTCCTGGCTTTGCCGGAACGGGGCGACCCCGAGCGGCCTCACATGCGCGGGTGCGTCAGGTGCAATATGGGGCGGCGGGGCCGAGGGGGGCCAGCGTAGCGCGACAGGTTGAAACAAGACGTATCGATATATCGTAGTACATCGGAAACTCTCGGCGGTCCGCCCATCCGATGCTCCATCGGCTCCGGCCCCGCCGCAACAAACACAATGGAGGACACCAACAATGCGGTTCGACGACTACTTCGACTTCGACTCACTCCCCTGGCCCTTCAACCCTGCGGGCAAGGGCCGCCCCCGTCACCGGCGGCCGCGCAGGCGCTGGCGCTGGCTCGAGCGCGGCGACCTCAAGTTCGCGATCCTCGCCCTGCTCCGGGACAGGCCCATGCACGGCTACGAAGTCATGCAGGTCCTCGAAGAGGAGTCCGCGGGCAGCTACAAGGCCAGCCCGGGCTCGATCTACCCGACCCTTCAGCTCCTGGAAGACCTCGGCTACCTCGACGCGCGCACCCGCGACGGGCGCAAGATCTACTCGATCACCGACGCCGGCCGCGCCTACCTCGACGACAACAAGGACAAGGTCAGGAGCATCTTCGAGCGCGTCTCGGAGTTCAGCAACCGTTTCTTCACGCGGGACGTGTCCGCGCTGACCCGGCGGATCTCGCGCCTCACCCGCGCCACCTTCCAGGGTGCCGTCGGGTGGGTGGAGGACGAACAGCTCTTCAGCGACATGAAGGGCGTGCTCGACCGGGCGGTCAAGGACATGGAGGCGGCGTGGGACGCCGCCAGGGAGCGCCGCCGGGCCAAGAAGGCGGCGCGCGAGGAGGGGGAGAAGGAGGCGAAGGAGGGAGAGACGCAGGACGCGGGCTAGCCGCCCACCTCCCAGATCCGCCGCATGTAACGCTCCGGCGCGGTCAGCACATCGCGGAAGAGCACCACCCCGTCGAGTTCGTCGTACGCCAACTCGCGCAGCGGCGAGTCGTCGAAGCTGTAGATCGTCGCTCCCGGCACGGCCATCAGCAGCGGCGAGTGCGTCGCGACGATGAACTGGGCGCCCTGCCCCACCATCTCGCTCATCATCGCGATGAAGCCAAGCTGGCTCTGCGGGGAGAGCGCCGCCTCCGGTTCGTCCAGGAGGTACAGCCCGTTCGGGACGAAGCGCGCCCGGAACAGGCGAAGAAAGCTCTCGCCGTGTGAGTTCGCGTCCAGATCCTTGCCGTAGCTGGCCTCCATTGCGCCGAGCGAAGCGGCGGCCGGCCCCATCGCGAGCCGCCTTGCCAGCTCGGACCGGCCCACGTATTCCCGTTCCACCTCCTCGATCCTGGCCTCCAATTCCACCCGCTCCCTCTGCAGCCGCTGCACGAAGCCGAAGAAGTCCTCCGCGCGGAGGAAGAAGCCCCGGTGCATCTGCCGGCTCCAGACGGTCTTCAGCCCCCGGGCGAGCTTGCGCTGGCTCGCCAGCGAGTCGTCCCGCGAGGCGTCGGCCCGTCCCACCGCGGGGAGCGCGGCCGCGATCGCGAGCGCCTCCAGAAGCGTGGATTTTCCGGAGCCGTTCTCGCCCGCGAAGAAGGTGACCGGGGACGGAAACGCCATCTCGCCCAGGCCCTGGAGCGCCGGAATGTTGAAGGGGAAACCGTCCCGCTCACCGCCCGGCGGGATGCGCAGGCGGATGGCGGAGAGGCGCGGACGGTCGGAGTTCATTCCCCCGCTAGCTGACCGGCCTGAGAATTGCCGCCGCCCGTACCGGAAAAGTAATGTTTACATGACATGATGTAATGCCGGGATGACTTTCTGACGCCCGCAGGCGCCGCGTTTGTGCAACGTTGTAACTTACCCACCATGCGAATCGCGACCTGGAACGTCAACTCCGTCAAGGCACGGGAGGCGCGCGTCGTCGGATGGCTGCGCGAGCACCGCCCCGATGTCCTCTGCCTCCAGGAACTGAAGACGACCGACGAGGCCTACCCCGCCGAAGCCGTTCGCGCCGAGGGATACAAGTCCGCAGTGCATGGCCAGCGCGCCTTCAACGGAGTCGCGCTCCTCAGCCCGCACCCCATCGCGGACGTCCGCCGGGGGCTGGAGGACGATGATCCACAGGCCAGGCTGATCGGGGGCGTGGTGCGTGGGGTCACGGTGTATTCCGCCTACTTCCCGAACGGGCGGACGGTGGGGTCGGAGGCGTACGACTACAAGCTCGCGTGGATGGGCCGGCTCCTCGAGCTGCTGGATGCCCGCCACGATCCCGCCGACCCGGTCGTCCTGACCGGCGACTTCAACGTGGCGCCGGACGACCTCGACGCCGAGGATCCCGAACGGTGGGCGCCGAGCGTCCTCTGTCACGCGTCCGTCCGCGAGGCGCTGGAGCGGATCCGCGGCTGGGGGTTCGTCGATGTGGTGCGCAAACACAACCCGGAGGGCCGGCTCTACAGCTGGTGGGACTACCGGCGGCTGGCCTTTCCCCGGAACGACGGACTGCGGATCGACCACATCTTCGCCACGGAGCCCGTGGCGGAGGCGTCGGCGGGTGCCTGGGTGGACCGCAACCAGCGCAAGGGCCGAAAGACGGACATCCCGTCCGACCACGCGCCGGTGGTAGCCGACTTTGAGATCTGAGGGCGCTCCGGGGACCCGGGCGAGATTCGCGCACGGCCCGATTTGCGCACCCGGTGAGGTTCGCGCGCGGCGCGACTTGCGCACCGGGCGGTCTGGCCCCCGCGCCCGCGGAACTTGCAGCGCGACGCCACGGTATGAATATTAGTCGGTAGTAGGGTGAAGTCCGCAGATTCCGGAGGGTACGATGGATTCGAGACGGGGCGAGCACGCGAGGGCGGCAAGGGTACGTGCGAATCGGAAGGTGCTCCTTGCCTGCCTTGTGATCTCCGTGGGGCTGCACGGCTGGGCCTTCGCGGGCCTGACCTTTGCTCCCGCGGACCTGTCCCGCACCGCCGGGGTGCCGGAACGCGTAACCATGCAGTCGGAGTACGAGCTTTCCGCAATCGAAGTGGTCCAGTTGGTCCCCGAGCGGGAAGAGGTCGAGCCGATTCCTCTGCCCACCCAGGAGCGTCCCGTTGTCGCCGCCGCTGCGCCGGAGCGCCACGCGGAATCCGCAGCCGAAACCTCCGAACCGGGGTCGCAGGTGGCGGCCGCGGACAACGGATCTCAGGGCGCCCCCGGCAGCACGCCGGTCGAGTCCCCCGGAGAGGAAGCGGTCGCGGACCAGAGTGCCCCGGCCCTCACCTTCGCCGAACTCCTTGAATCTGCCAACGGGAGTCGCCCCGCGGTCGCGCTGCCCCGCTTTGCCGCGCAGCGTCCCCTGGAGGGGCAGGCGCCGATCGAGGCCGTGGTTGTGGATCCGCACGCGGGTCACGATCACGCGGAGGAGGAGGAGGAAAGGGATCGATCTGGGGCACCGTGTGGAGGCGGATGGGCAAGACCTTCGGGTTCGGCGGCGACAAGCTGTGCATCCCGATTCCGGCGGCCAAGGCAGGCGCCGCCACCGAGCCCTCGCGCCGCTAACCCTCTCGGCGCTCCCGCTTCAGCGACTCCAGATCCTCCAGCTTCCGCGGCCAGTCCTGGCGCAGCAGCCTAGAGAGCGCCCGGTCGGCCAGCAGCCGTCCGCCGGTCTGGCACTCGGGGCAATAGTTGGTCTCCCGGGTCGCGTACACGATGCGCTGGATGGCCGTGCCGCACTGGCTGCAGGGTTCGCCGAACCTGCCGTGGGCGCTCATCGCCGGGTGAAAGGCGGTGACCTTCGCGGGGAAGTCGTCGCCCGCTTCCTCGATGAGCCGCGCCGACCACTCCCGCAGCGACGCCCGCGTGGCTGCGCGGAGGCGGTCGACCTCTTCGCCGGTCAGGCGCGAGGTGAGCTGCACGGGCGACAGCCGGGCCCGCAGCAGGATCTCGTCGGAATGCGCGTTGCCGATGCCGGAAAGGATGCGGGGGTCGGTGAGGGCGCGCTTCAGGGTGCGGTTCTCGCGACGAATGGCGGCTGCGAACTCCTGGCGGGTCGCTTCGAGCGGCTCGATCCCCCCGGGGTCGAGGTCGTGCAGTGCGCGGGCGCCCCGCACCAGGTGCAGGGACGCGCGCTTGTGGCTGCCGGCCTCGGTGAGAAGGAGGGAGCCGGGGGCGAAGTCGAAGGCCGCGTGGCCGAGCTTGCGCGGGATCGGCGCGGAGGGCTTACGCCACTGAAACCGGCCGGCGATCATGAGGTGGATGACGAGAAACAGGTCGTCCTCGAGCCCGATCACGACGCGCTTGCCAAGCCGGGAGAGGGATCCGACCCGCTTTCCGTGAGCGTGCGCGATGGGGGGATCGAAGCTCTTGAGGAGGGAGGGCGAGCGGATGCGCACCGCCTCCAGTCGCTCGCCCCGGATGCGCGCACGCAGCGCGTGGAGGTAGAGGGCGACTTCCGGGAGTTCAGGCATGGGGGTGGCTACCCGTTCCGGTTGAGGTCGTACCGCATGATCCTTCCGTGCGGCCCGATCCGGTTCCGCTCGGCCTCGTAGACCGCGCCGGGGACGGTGGCGGGGACGGCGGCCGCGAGGGCGGCAAGATCTTCGGGAAGCAATCTCGCCGCACGGGGGTCGGCGGCGAGGCGCCGGCGGCTGAGGCCGATGATCACGGCTCCGACCGATGGCTGGGCGAGCGCGTAAGCCGCGGCGGCATCGGCCATGGAGGCGCCTTCGCGGTCCGCGATCCGGGCCAGGGCGGCGCGGGCGCGCTGGAGGACCCCAGGGCCGCCGACCTCGTCGAGGATGAGGTGGTACTTGGTGAGCGAGCGGGAGTCGGCGCCCAAGGCACTCTCAGCCATGCCGTCGGTGGGCGCGGTGCAGGAAGGTGGGCTGGCAGGTGCGGCGCCGGATGGCGGACAGCCAAGTGCGCCGATGGCGAACGATCCGTCGGCCAGCAGGCCGCCCGCGAGTGTGCCGTAGCAAAGCAAGGCCACGCCGCGTTCGGCACAGAGATCGGTGAGGCCGCCGAGCGGCCGGCGGTCGAGCAACGAGAGCTGCACCTGGTTTGTGACTACGGGGATGCCCTCGTCGAGAAGTGTGCCGAGCGCGTCCGCGCCGAAGTTGGTGACCCCGATGTGGCGGATGACCCCGTCGTCGCGGAGTTCTGCGAGCCACTCGGCGGCGCGCACCCACCCGGGCACATCCAGGTCCCACCAGTGAAGCTGCACGAGATCGATCACCTCCCGGCGCAGCCGGTCGCGCGAGCGCATTGCGATCCGGCGCACACGGTCGCGGCCGAGGCGCGGCAGCTCCGCCAGATCCGGCACGCACTTGGTGTGCACCACCACCTCGCCGGCGGACTTCCTCCGGCTCGCCATCCAGTCCCCCAGCAGCGCCTCCACCCCGGTGTAGATGTCGGCGCAGTCCAGGTGGAGCGGGCCGGGTCCGGCTGCCGCCGCGTCGAGCGCTGCGAAGGCGAGGTCGCGGCTCCAGCCCGGCCCATGCCCGCGGGAGAGCTGCCAGCATCCCCGGATCACGCCGGAGGCGGGGGCGCGCCAGGAGACTCGACCGCCCTCGGAACGAACGGCGGGCCGGATGCTCAAGGGAGCCCGCTCGCCCGCGGTCGGCTGCGCAGGTCCCGGTTCACCGCGCCTGGTCCGGTTCACAGCGCCTGGTCCGGTTCATCGCACCGATTCCGGTTCATCATGCTGATCCCGGTTCATCATGTCTATCCCGGTTCACTATAATGTCATGGTTTATCAAGCAGATCATGGTTCATTGCACAAATCCCGGTTTGCTAAGCAAATCATGGTTTATCGCGCTGCTCCGGGTTCATGAGGCCGGCCCACCCAGCGGAACTCGCGTCACGTCGCCGTGGCGAAAGGTGGTGACACCGGTCCGAACGATGCGAAAGCGGGCGCCGCAGTGGGGGTCCGGGCACGCCACCTCGGCGTCGGTGGTCATCCAGTCGGCGGGGTCGGTCTTCCTCTGCTTGGCCGGGAGGAGTGGCAGCAGGGCGGCGAGCGGATAGATCGGGAAACTCTGGCCGGCAGGAAGGGTGAGTTCCTCGCCCCGGAGCTCGAAGTAGTCCCCCTCGCGGTGGCTGCACACCATCTCCCCCTCGCCGGCCACCACCTCGACGCGCAGGTCGTACAGCTCGAAGGCGTCGGAATCGTCCATCTCTTCTCCTCTGCGGTTGATTCGGAGCGGTACCACCACCGATCATACACGATCCCACCGACGACCGCGCAACCCTTCGACCATTCTGCCGACTCTTGTCACGCGAAACCCACACTCCACCACCCGAGCCCCCCGGAGGCGCCCCCGCCCCACCCCTCCCCTTCCGGTTCGGCCTCGCGGGCGCTGCGGTTCCGCTGCTCGTCTTCGCGGCGGGAGCGGCGTGGCTCGGGTTTTCGGGCGCGCCGGACGAACGCGGGCTCTGGCCCGTCCTCATCGCGGCGCTTGGCACGGGACTGCTGCTCGCGCGGCGGGCGGCGGACTACAGCGCGGCAGCGATCCGCGGCATGTCGCGGCCGATCGTCATGCTCATGGTCATGGCGTGGCTGCTGGCGGGGATCTTCTCGGCCCTGCTGCGCGAGTCGGGGCTCGTGGACGCGCTGGTGTGGAGCGGGGGCGAACTGGGTGTGCGCGGCGGAGGCTTCGTGCTGCTGGCCTTCCTCATCGCGGTCCTCTTCTCGACCGCGACCGGGACGAGCCTCGGCACGATCCTGATCTGCGCCCCCCTGCTCTACCCGGCCGCCGGGGTGCTGGGCGCCAAGCCGGCCGCGCTGATCGGCGCCATCCTCGCAGGCGCCACCTTCGGCGACAACGTCTCGCCCGTTTCGGACACGACGATCGCGTCGGCGAACACCCAGAGGGCGCCGATGGGCGGGGTGGTGCGGTCGCGGCTGCGCTACGCCATCCCGGCGGCGGTGTTGGCCGGTCTCGTGCTGCTGTTGTTCGGGGGCGCGGAGGGGGGCGGGGTCGCCAGAGAGTTGGCCCAGGCCGGCCCCCTGCCCGTCGCCGCTGCCAACCCCGCCGCCTTCGCTATGCTGCTCGCGCCGCTGGCCACATTCGTCGTGCTCTGGCGGGGCAAGGGGCTGGTGGAGAGCCTCTTCACCGGGGTCGTGGCGGCGGTCGCCGTGGCGCTCGCATGCGGGCTGGTGTCGCCGGGTGACCTGATCCACATCGACGCCGCGGCTTTCCGCGCACAGGGCCTGATCCTCGACGGGATGGAGGGGGCGGTGGGGATCGTGGTCTTCACCATCCTCCTGATGGGGATCGTGGGGGCGGTGCAGGAGGCCGGGATGCTGGACCGCATCGTGCGGGGATGGCGTCCGGACGCGGGGGGACCGCGCGGCACCGAACTGGGGATCTTCGGGATCACGAGCGTGGCGGTGATCGTCACCACCCATTCGGTAATGGCCATCCTGGCGGTGGGGGACCTGGTGCGGCGGGCCGGCCGCCGCGCGGGCATCGGGCGGTTCCGCAGAGCCAACCTTCTGGACATGACCGTATGCACCTACCCCTTCCTGCTTCCCTTCTTCATCCCTACCATTCTGGCGTCTTCGGCGACCGCCGCCGGTGAAGCCTACGGGGTGCCGCGGGTATCCGCGCTCGAGGCCGGGCTCGCGAACCCGTATTCGTGGGCGCTCCTCGGCGTCATGCTCCTGGCAATCTTCACCGGGCTGGGCCGGCCGCAGGCAGTCCCGGATCCGCAACCGACAGAATCAGAACCCCACCCATGATCATTCGACCCAGAGTCCGCGGCTTCGTCTGCGTCACCACCCATCCCACCGGGTGCGCCCGCAACGTCCAGGCCCAGATCTCCCACGCCGAGGCCCGTCCGCTCGCCAACCCGCCGCGCTGCGCCCTCGTCCTCGGCTCGTCGACGAGCTACGGCCTGGGATCGCGGATCGCGCTGGCCTTCGGAGGGCGAGCAGCCACCTTCGGCGTCTTCTTCGACCGGCCGCCCAAGGGGAAGCGGACCGGGACGGCAGGGTGGTACAACACCGCCGCCTTCGAGGCCGCCGCGGCGGGGGCGGGCCTGCAGTCCGCGTGCTACAACGGCGACGCCTTCTCCCACGAGGCGAAAGAATGCGTGGTGGAAGTGCTCCAGCGGGACTTTCCGCCGGTGGACTGCGTGGTGAACTCGCTGGCGGCCCCGCGCCGCACCCATCCGGACACGGGGGAGACCTTCACCTCCGTCCTGAAACCGATCGGCGCGCCGTACCGCTCGAAGACGCTGAACACCGACCGCGCCCAGGTGACCGGCATCGAACTGGAGCCCGCCACGCAGGCAGAGGTCGACGCCACGGTGGCGGTCATGGGCGGCGAGGACTGGCGACTGTGGATGGAGGCGCTCCGGCGCGGAGGCGTGCTGCCGCCGGGCTGCCGCACCTTCGCGTACAGCTACATCGGCCCGGAGCTCACCTGGCCGATCTACCGGGACGGCGCCATCGGGCGGGCCAAGGCCGACCTGCACCGCACCGCGCGCGAACTCGACGCCGAGCTTTCGCGGTCCGGGGGCGGCGCGCACATCGCCATCCTCAAGGCGGTGGTCACGCAGGCCAGCGCGGCGATCCCCGTCGTCCCCCTCTACATGTCGATCCTCTTCCGGATCATGAAGGAGAAGGGGGACCACGAGGGGCCGATGGAGCAGACGCAGCGGCTATACGGGGCGAAGGTGTACGGGGATGCGGGCATCGTGGCCGACGGCGACGGCTTCATCCGCATGGACGACCTCGAGATGAAGCCGGAGACGCAGGCGGCGGTGACGCGGGCCTGGGAGTCGGTGTCGACGGAGACGCTGCATGCGCAGACGGACTTCGACGGGTACCGCGCGGAGTTCCTTCGCCTGTTCGGCTTCGAGGTGCCGGGCGTGGACTACGGCGCGGATGTCGATCCGGTGGTTGAGATACCCACGCTGGTGGGAGGCTGAGGTGGTGGTGAGCGCCGTGAAGCCGGTGCATCCGGCGAGCCCGCACGGCCCCGATGCCGGCCGCGTCGAGAACGAGGCCGCGCTGTGAAGCCGACCCCCGAGCAACTCGCCGAACTCGCCCGCCGCGACCCGGTCCTCGGCGAGGCGATGGCGCGTGTGGCCCTCTACCCGGGATTCCCGTCCGGCCCGCTCGCGCGGGGATCTCACTTCCAGGCGATCGCGCGGTCGATCACCTTCCAGCAGCTGGCCGGGGCCGCCGCCCGGACCATATACGGGCGCGTGTGCGAACTCACCCCCGGGCCCGGCTTTCCCACCGCGCAGGAGTGCCTGGAGCTCCCCGACGAGGGCTTCCGCGGAGCGGGCCTCTCCGCCGCGAAAACCCGCGCGATCCGGGACCTGGCCGGGCGCTGCGCCGACGGTTCGGTGCGGCTGCGCGCCGTGTCCCGCATGAGCGACGCCGAAGTGGTGGAGATGCTGTCGGCGGTGTGGGGGATCGGGGAGTGGACCGCACAGATGTTCCTGATGTTCCGGCTCGGCCGCCTCGACGTGATGCCGACTGGGGACCTGGGCGTGCGCGAGGGCGTGCGGCTCCTGGACGGGCTGGCCGAGCGGCCGACGCCCCGGGAGGTGCTGGCGCGCGCCCAGCCGTGGCGGCCGCTGCGATCGGTGGGGACGTGGGTGATGTACCGGCTGTGCGATGAGGCGCGGGAGGGGTAGGGTGGGTGGTGGTGGTGGGGTGGGTGGGGGTGGGGCGGGCGGCGAGGGCGGGGGCGCGGGGGGCGGGGCGGCGGGCGAGGGCCGTGCCCGGGTCCTCACCACTCGTCTGCAGACGCCGCTGGGCGAGATGGTGGCAGGGGCGGCGGACGGGGGGGTGTGCCTACTGGAGTTCGCCGGGCGCAAGGGGCTCGACGCGCAACTCACACGGCTGGAAGGGCTGGTGGGGCCGCTGGTGCCGGGTCCACATCCGCACACGCGGACCCTGGATCGGGAGCTCTGCGAATACTTCGCGGGTGAGCGCAAGGAGTTCACCGTGCCTGTGGTCCTCGCCGGAACGACGTTCCAGGAGCGGGTCTGGCGGGCGCTGCGCGAGATCCCCTACGGGACCACGATCAACTACGCCGAGCTCGCGCGGCGTGTGGGCTCCGCGCAGGGGGTGCGCGCGGTGGGACGTGCCAACGGCGACAACCGGATCGCCATCGTCGTGCCGTGCCACAGGGTCATCCGGACCGGCGGCGACCTGGGGGGCTACGGCGGCGGTCTGGCCCGCAAGCGGCGGCTTCTCGATCTGGAAGCGGGGGCGTTGCAGCTCTTCGGAAGCTGGGAAACGTAGGCTCAGGGCTGCAAGACGGACCCGGTGTCCGCGGCGCAAAACCTGCCAGAATGGCAGTGCCCTCGAGTCGACGCTGCCAAAACCTGCCAAAATGGCAGCCACACGGGCCCAATCCGCCCACTACCGGCCAAAACGGCAGCCTCTGGCCAGCGCGGCGTTAAGACCTGCCAGAATGGCGGAGCCACGATGGCGTGAATCACGGCAGGGAATCGTCCAAGTCTAACTCTAACAAACCGGACTGCACGATCTGCGCTCTTTGCCGTTGGACCATTCGTCATTTCACTGTACCGGATCCGCAAGAATATCCCGCCAGATGGCGGAAGTCATGATTCTCAGCGCCAAAGCGCCACGGCCGATTCCCGAACAAAGCGGCTCGATAGCGAGGACGTAGTCGAGTGCTAGTACTGATCGCGAGAGTGCCGGGACCGACAGGGTAATGGTGGTTTGCAAGAACACCCCAACAGGGTCATAGGTGACCTCAGGCGCCGGCCCTCGAGCCGGTCAGTTGCGACCCGGCGGCTCGAACCGGTACCAGTCAACACCCGCCCAGGGATCCCGGCCGGATCATCCGGGAGCCGCTCCACCAGTACGGCCAGCGTGGAACCCAGCAGGTCATAGCCCTCAACGCGATCACGTACCCGTACGCTCCCTACAAAGGTGGTGTCGGAGAAGATGCTGAAGTACGAAACCGCGTTTCGGGTGCGCTGGATCGCCACCCAGAGTCGGCCCCAGTCGTCGTAGATGAGCGAGCGGCCCGTTATCGTAACCCACTTGGGGGTTTCGGCGTACGTAAGCATCTGGGACTCCGAGGGAGCTGCCCCGAAGGCGAGACGCCACCTCTCCCGGTGCGTCTCCACGTCCGTATGGGAGGGCAATTCGGACGGATTCGTCGAGAGCTGGCCCAATCCTACCTTGCGGGGGTTTCGGGTCCGTCGTTGGCTCCGGTAGGGGGGCTACAGATCCGGTAGATGGTACGCAACCAGAAACCTGGTCAGAACCTCTCCACGGAGAGCTATTCGATCGAGATCTGCTCGCTTCATGGCCGCGAAGTCCGTCGGATAGTCCTTCACCTCGGCACGCTTCGGAAGCTCTGGAGGTATCCACGGCAGCTTGCCGTCTTTCTGTCCGAGATAGGACAGCACGAAACCGGAGATGTCCCCCCACTCGGCAAGCCGGTGCAAGCGATTCCTCGTCGCGTCTTGCACCTTCCTGAACACGGTCAGGAACGAGCGGCACATCCGGGTCGGCCAACACATGGGGTAAGTGTCGTCGTCAAACAAGCCGGCACCAGCGTCGCAACAGATGGTGTATTCCGGGCTGAAGACGTTGGTGCTGATCGACTGCTCCCGACCAGGCTCCATCGGGGAAACGCCGAGATTCTCGAAGACACCGCCATCGGTAAGGAGGACTCGCGTCGGGTCCGTCGTGGCACCCTTCTTCAGGAACCGATACTCCCGGTCCAGCGCCGGGAGTAGAGCCGGGTAAGCCGCAGATGCTGCAACCGCGTCGGCAACCAAGGCCTCCTCGGGAGCGATCCTCCCGAAACGCCAGCAACCGCTTTGCCTACTGCCGAACCGGAACGCCGACCCGGTTCGCAGTTCAGTGGCGTTGATTACCGTATCCAATGAGTCTCGGGCCACGTCCCCGATCAGTGTGTTTCTGAACAACGACCTTCTCAGAGCCTCGCGGAACGCTTCGGTTCGGCTAAACGTGCGAACCGGCGGAGTCTTCCAGAGACCAGTAAGCGACCGCGTGATGGAAGCAGCACCGACTAGAAGCTGAGCCTGGACGGTTTTCCCTATGGCTCTCAGTCGCAACGCTTCCCGCACGATGTCACGCTGAAGTCCTCGGCGCAGGAGTTCGACCACCCGACCGTCGAAGTCGGAGAACGACTCGCTCGAATAGGCGTACATCGCCCCGATGACGGATCCGCCCGAGACGCTTGAAATGACCTGAAGCCGGGCCAGCAGCCCGAGGTCATGGAGAGCACGAAAGCACCCGAGGTGGAAAGCGATCGCCCGCGAACCTCCGCCGGAGAGGGCAAGCCCGACATCTCGTGGACTCACCGGAGCCGGTTCAACAGAGATCGTCTCGGAGACATCTTCCTTGATGTGGTAAACGCACCGTGGCCGCAGAGTAGTCCGAAACACATGCGCCCCGAGAAGGGGATCGCTGTCTGGATCTCCTGAGAGAATCAGCAATACGAGCGTGCGGCGGTACGACTCCGTTCCGTCTAGGAGCTTGGCAACGGTGTCCAGGTCAATCGTGCTTGGCCAGGGTCCGGCCCTTGGGTGTGTGTGCCAGCTGCCAAGGCACTCCACAGATCCACGGAAACGATCGTGCTTCACATCGGCGGATTCACGCGTACCCAGGATACCGCAAGTGAAATGACCGTCGGACGCATCGCTGTCCGGCGGAGGCCCGTCGACATCGGTTATCCAAATGACCGATGCCGCTTCGTTAATCTCGCCAAAGATCAACCCTCCGGTCTCGACGGATGGTCCAGTAGTCCGGGCTGAACGCTTTGCCCACGCTCGCATCTCTCTGACGGCCGAGTGCGACACTCTGACGGCGTATCGCCCACTCTGATCTTGGGCGGTGTAGTCCCGCGGCCACGCGAAGTGGTGTGTTGGTCCAGACTCTTCAACGAACCATCCAATGGCAGTGTGTTGCTCGTCTGGTTCCGACAGCGACCGAGCGACAGCATTCAGCATTCGTGCCGAGAGACTCGCCAGTTCAGCGTTCGAGCCGATGAAGGTGGGTTCCGAGCATCCAGGCTCTGGCTGAAAACGCTGGTCGGCCGACGACTCTGGCCAAAAGCCCTTACGTGGCCCCTTGAGTCGGATGTTTCGACAGGCTTCGAGCTTGAGTCGCCTGATAACATCAAGTGGACCCCCGCTGTGGAACGGGTTCGCGAGGGTTGCCATCCCCGTGGCCGCGCGGCTGTCGATGGCCATGGAGGCGATAGGTGGACGCGAGTCGATCCTTCGGAGTCTCTGTTCGAGGCTCATCCTGACAGCCCGCGCCGCTGTGCAGTCGATCACCAGATCGACATCCGGTATCGGAGTGCTCCCGATTATCCGTGGGATCAGATCCGCGTCCAAGGCCTCAACCGTGACGTCGGGGTTGACGCGCTTGAGGCGATCCGAAAGTGCAGCGACTTTCGGCTTCCCGATGTCTGCATCCTCGAACCCCTGGCGCACCAGGATTCCTGGAACGACCAACCCATTGTCGGCCAGCTGTACGTGCTTGACACCAGCCCGGACTACGGACTCCGCTACGTGTGTCCCGACCGCACCACATCCCCAGATCGCCACCCGCTTCCCGCGAAACCACGCCATAGGCGAGCAGTGGTCACGACGCCGCGTAACTTCCGGGCGCATCTCGCGGACACGGCACCACCCCACCTTGGCTAGGACCGACCACTCGACGACGGCTCCTATCGCCGCGTTTCGTGACACCGGGTCGTCGCCGTCCCAAACGGTATCCAATTCGCGGAGCTTGTCCGCATCGGCAGCCGATATCTCCCAGACCGCAAGGTGCTGAAGGGAAGTTCCGCCTGGTTCGATGCGACGCATGGGACTGCCCAAGACCACCAGTACCGGTGTACCCGACCCGCTCCGGTTGGCCAACGAAGCGAACGTTAGCACGAACTGCACGTAGTCCAAGCCGTGATCCTCCAACTCCGTCAGGAGGCTGTTGACGGACTTGGGGTATTCGAAGGGCAGCGGCCTGTGGAGCAGAATCGCCGGAGCCCGATTGTCGAGGCTGCCTTGGGGGTGCTGCGACCAGCCGGTGATCTCTGTCCGATGATTCCGCTCGCGAAGCTCCGCGAATCCGAACCAAGCTGATTCCCTTACCCGAGGGGTGTCCGCTTTGGGAACCACCAAGCGATCTACCGTGGCATATGCAACGGGAGGATGGAGGGGCGCATCGTCGGGGTCGAGGCGGTTCAGCGCGGCGTCGTGAATCCACGTGTCCAGTCGTTCGATCAGACCGTACATGCCGTCCTGCGGCCGCCAATCGGCCGAACTCCGATAGAGGCAAAGGCTGTCCTCCCACTGGACGTGAGGGAATCCGGCGAAGCGACGATGGAGGGTGAATACGGACGGCCGCTTATAGGGAAAGGTAGGCGGGACCACTATGAGGAATCGCTCCCGAGCCCGTACCCGCAGTCCGTCCGCGACCCGCTCGTGACCATCAAACCCAATGCTTATCTGGAATCGGTATCCGTTCGACCACCTCTCTCCGCTCTGGACCACAACCGTGCCATCGGATGCGGCTGCGATCTCCCGTAGTTGTTCCTCGGCAAGTTGGAAGGCACGGTCCATTCAGTTCCGGCCGTAGTCGTGAGTGGATGGAGGTGGCCGGTGTGGGCCACGCGCCTCATCTGCCGCTTGGGAAGCGGACTTGGCCGCCGCTACGACCCCAACGAATGTGACCTCGTCGTCCTTGAGTTCGGCCACGATCGGCTCGTCCTGATCCATGGTACAGAGGAATGAATCGGTGATGGTCTCGTACTGCTCCTTGGCCTTGACGTGGGGCGGGTCGTCCCCCGCCTTGTTGGACGATGGCACGGACTTGGAGCTGGACACCACCCTGTTGGGAGTCTGCGAGGCCTCGTCCATTTCGTCGACGATATGCTGCTTCAGTTCTTCTTCGTCCTCGCCTTCATCCTTCCAGTACATGACCGCCTTCGAACAGTGGTGGGGCGCCAGGAGGACATTCCAGGCGAGATCATCGGATTCGCTGACCTCGAAGATCCGCTTGACGACGGGGTACGAGAGGTCGCCGAGGAGCAACGCCCGGAGTTTCGTGGTTCCTTCGTTCAGGGTCAGCTGCATGCCGAGGCTCGTGTCGTTACGTTCTCCAGCGTCGTCGTCCTTGAACGGGGCGTGTACGAAGACGCGAAGGTCATCCGACACGTCCTGTTCGTCGATCGTCGTCAGTTCGTTCCCGGGAGTCGTCAGGCGGTCTTCCGGAAACCCCTCGAAGTCGTCTTCTTCCAGTATGTCGGAGTAGCCGAAGATGCGTACCCGGTCGCCGGCGCCCGGATCGCCGCCCTCCGCTTCGATCGTCTTCTCGACGCGGCGTTCGGCCTCCTTCTTGAAAGCCTCGGCATGGTCAGAAAGATCCTCAGTGTACTCTCGGAAGATGCGCGGTGTGAACCACAGTTCTCCTATGTCGACTTCCTCAAGGAGTCTCTCGAACCCCCGACAATGATCCTGATCCGGGTGCGTGAGGGCGAACGCGGACAGGTACGGACGGCCATCGACATTGGGCAGACGCTCGACCAGCTCGTCGATGACCGGCCAAGCCGCTTCATCGTCGTCCTCGGCCTTTTCGAGGTGGTTCAGATCCACTTGGAGGTGGGTGTCGGAATCGATGACGACCGTAGTGCTGTCGCCGTTTTCGACGGGCCAGAAGACCAGCCCGCGGCTCGGTAGCTCAAAGCTCATTAGGTGTTCTCCATGTAGAGGCTTGGTGGAGTGGAGTACCCGCGCAGTCGACCGGGCCACCATCGTTCGATCCTTGCGTAGGTGTTAGCTCGGGCCGAGGGTATTCTGGTGGGCGCGGAGGCATTGGAGGATGCTCGGGCGGACGAGGTGGGGTTGGTGGATGGTCAGGTTGGCGCGGAGGTCTTGGCGGAGAATCAGCGTATGACATGAGTCACTCCTTCGTCGTGAGGATCGGAAAAAGGGGGGCCAGTAGTTTACCGAAATGCGGAGAAGTGCTCAAGACACCCACAATATCTTGTGGGCTGTTGCTCGTCACCCCCGACGGATAGCGTCGGTCCTCTATCTCGCCGTTATCGGATCGAGCAGTTCCCGGGCACCTCAGCGTGTTGTTGTTCCCGACTGCCGTCCTTTCCAAACTCGGCAGCATCGGTGGCGGCTCTCGCACTTCGGAACTGGTTAATGGACACTTCTCACGTCCGAAACGTGCAACTGCTTGCAACAGGCACCCGCGTAATCCGTTAGAGCACTACCTGACCCCAAGTCCTAAAAGGGGCCTGATCGCGGACTGGCGGCGTCGGAGAAGCAGGATTTCAGCGCGCGGGTGGAACGTTCGGCAGGATGCCCTCGCACGGCTCTCCGCTGCGCCGCCGGATCGGGTGTATGGCGATCTTTGGCGACGAGTTGGGCCGAATGTTCCTGCGAATCCTCCCTTGGCTGTCCCGGGTCTCGGTGACGAGATCGTAGAACACCAGGGCACTGTCTGCATGGATGGCGCTAGGAGCATAGAGCCTGTTGCCGTCTGCATGGATGAGTGCGTAGCAACCCGTCTCGGGGTTGATGATGCTTCCGTGCGTGCGCGAATCGGCGCCGAGAATGACGAGGTTGCCATGGTCGTCCAGGGAGACCCTTGCCCTCCGGGACCAGTGGGGGCAGGGCTCTCCACCGATCGTACATGGCCTCGATGTTGCACCTTCAGCAGGGACCTCCAAGCTGTCCACGCTGCCGTCCAGCCGATATACGGTGACGGTGGCGGGTCCCTGCTCCTGCGCTGCTACGACGTAGGCGGCGTCTTCCGTGCAGACGATGTGGGTTTCGGCCAGGAGCATGGTTCCGATCCTGATGCCCTCGGTGACCGTGGCTGCGCGGATGTGCTCGCCGCTCCCACCGTCTGGACCAACCGTCTGGTCCTCGCCATCCGGGCCGCGCCGCACCACCCCGCCCTGTGTGGCCACTGCTGGCGTTCCGCCAAAGTCGCACACCCGCTGGCTTGGCGGACGAACCGGGGACCAACTCGTCAGGTAGTTCCCGGCCGGGTCGAACTCCAGGACCCGGAGGTACCCGGAGATGTACGTGCCCCCGTCCGGTTTGATCGCTATGCCCTGCCTCCCGTTCCTGAGTTCCTGCGGGCCATCGCCCCTCGGGGTCGAGATCGTCCTGACGTGTTCTCCTGTTTCCAGTGAGAAAACCATGATCCCGTCCGGTTCCTCCCGATCGCTCACGTACAGCAGTTTCCTATCCCAATCCACCGCTGACAGTCCACGGTACATGGACCGCCACTCGTCGTCGATGATTGTTCGGCCGGACTCCGCGTCGATCTCTACGATCTCTTGGGCATGCACATTGCTGCCCGCGGCGATGAGTGCGAAGGTGGCCCCGAGAAGCGAAAGCCTTGGCATGGACGGTTTCCTATCTATTCGAGCGACTGGACGTGGTACGTCTTCCCACAGTTCCCGTAGTCGCAGACGAGAACAACCACGTCCGTAACGAGTCCAGGGAGAACGAGGACCCCAAACTCCACTGACGCTCCCTCCAAATCGCAGGTGATCGTGCCTTCGATTACGTCTCCGTCGTCGTTCGTTTCCTCGTAGGGGTCAGTGTCGGTGGGATCGCACTCCATCTCTTGGGCGAGAGGCGTGCTGCACTCGTCCAGTGGTACCGGCGGCACCTCGGCCGAGAGGGCCGGGGGCAGGGATACCACGAAGAACGCGGCGAGCAGCAGGGGTGAGAGGTGTGTGGTGAGTCGCTTCATTGGGACTCCTCCTTGGAGGGGGTTTGGTTGTCCGGGGCGCCGACTGCGCTTCCGTGACGTGAAGGGTTGAGTCCATGGAAGCCAGCGGCATCGGGCGGGCACGGCCATGGCTGTCAACCAGAACTTGTTTAATAGACACGTCCCGGACCAAGAACGTGCAATCGGTCGCCAGGGCACGCCGGCCATCTCGGCAAACACCACCCCGAAATCGTCTAGGATGGCGACCGGCGGAATTCGTGCTGCGGCAAGATGCCCGCCCCCAGCGCGCGAAACGCGATGGCCTCCACCAGCTTCGCCACGGACAGTATTCTCCTCGGTGCTACGAGCGTCTCACGGCCGTGAGTTTCGGGTTCCGGCCGGTTGATTCCCTTGTGGAAGGACGAGTGCAAACCGTGGATCACCAGGGCGCGTACCCCGCATTGTCGGATATGGCCAAAGTGGCGCGCTAAGCCGGAACATCCCGCAGCTGGGGCGAAGAGGGTTGTCGGCCGCTAAGGCAGGGCAGCCCTACCTGTCATACAACGGGGCCCGCGAGTAGGGGTGGCTTCCGCCCGGTTCGAAGCTCCGTGCGTCCCGCTCCCGAGGAGGACACGGATGGAGGCGTCCACCCCCCGTCCCCCGTATTTGGGGGGGTCGAGGTGCCGGAACCCCTCACCGCTGTCCTCACCCCCAGTGTATCGTCCACCGAGTTCACCGCGACTGGCGGGCCAAGGGGCCGCAGCCGCAAGAGCGGTTGCGAGTGTTCCCAGTCGCGGCTCGTGAGTCAGTCATCGAGAGCGGAATGAGAGACCGGTCGGTCCGCCGAGAATCCGTTGATCCACCCGCGCTCGCTCCCGACCGCTCCGCCACCGGTGATACCACGCGCCAACGACTGCGCCGGTCGCCGTGAAGATCCCCCCAGCCAGACTGGGAGCGAGGAAACCCCCTCCACCGGCGGCCACGAAGGCGGCATACGCGCCTGCGCCGCCCAGAATGGCGGAGACAAACAGGTCCAGCGCGCTCGCACGCCCCATCAGCCTTTCCGCCCGGGTTCGGACGCGCGCCATCACACGCGCATTCAAACGGGCCGGCACCTCGGCGTCCGGGTAAAGGAGCTCGCGGACGGCTGAGGCAATCTCCAGGTCCCTCCGGCAAGCGGCGCATTCCTGAAGGTGTCGCGACAATTCCGGCTCGGCACTGTCGCCGGCGACCTTGGTCAATGAAGTCAACTCCGGACAGTTCATTCTTCCTCCTCCAAATGTTCCCTCAGCTTCTTCCTTGCATGCCGCAGGTTTGATCTGACGGTGGAAACGCTAGCGTCCATGATCCGCGCGGCCTCGCGAGTGGAGTACCCCTCGACCTGAGTCAGGACGAACGCGTGCGCCTGGCGAGCGCTTAGCCGGGCAAGCGCCTGTCTGATTCTCAAGTTGGTTTCCACTCTGAGCACGTGTTTCCACGGGTTGGTCTCTCCCGTGGCCGGGCGGCCATTCTGGCTCGCGTTGGAAAAACGCTCCGCCGCAGCCTGCCTTGACTTGCGAGTTCGGACAAAGTTGCGGCAGCAACGGTCCGCAGTCAGGTAGATCCAGACAGGGAGCGAGCCGTCCTGGAACGTGTGGCACCGGCTGTAGATGCGGATGCAGGCTTCCTGGTAGAGATCCTCTTCCTCGTCGGCGTCGACCGCATAGCGGTGAGCCACGGAGTGAATCAATGGGCCGAACTCCTCGAGGACGGTTTCAAAGCTCTCGCCCCTTCGGAACGCGCCGATGTCGAATTCTCGTTTCGGGGAGGCCTCCTCCGGTCGGTCGAGGCCTTTCGCGGATGTGGCCCGGGATCCCCTGGTTCGATCGCTCTTTCCATCGCCGGCGGGCGGCAGGATCTCGGACACGGTCCGGTCCTCGGGGGGCCGCGTGTCGTTCACGAACGTCGCCTCCAAATCAGATACCCCAGGAAGAGAGCCAGAGTCACCGGCAAGGCCAGGGGACCCCAAGCAGCCAGGATCCCGGATTTCATCGGATTACCCCGGAGGAACGATTGGATCGGTGACCCCATTTCCATCAGCGAATAGAAGGCGATGGCTCCGAGAACGCCTATCGCCAGTTGCGTGTTCCATTGGCGAGGCCGACGCATGCCGATGGTCGCCTCCGCCGCGAGCATCCCCAGAAACAGGTTGATGATCCCGAACACCGCCATGGCGATCGGACGATGCAACTCCCAGAGGAGCACGGTCGGAGGACGGCGCCGCGACTGGTCGGTGCTAAGGCTGAACTCTGGGGGCGGATTCTGCTCAACGAAGCGCAGATTGCGTACTAGGCCGGCGGGTGTGTAGGGGCCGAAGGGCTGTACTTCCTCGACGTTAGCGATCTGCTGAGTCTGAGACAAGGATCGATGAACCAGCGTCGGCCGGAAGACGGCGGAACACAAGTAGGCCAGGACTCCCGCGACGATCCCGATCGCGACTGCGATTCTGACCGCCCGCCGGGAGAACCCCACAACCCGTACCAACGCCGATCCACCGGCGAAGAGCAGAAACGGGAGGAACAACCCGATGTCCGCTACGACGACCGAGGCCCACCGAGTGAACGAGCCAGACCACGCGTAGGGTGGCCAATCGGGCGTCACAAGCGTCTGCAGGACCACCAGCAATCCCAGCCAGGGCAACACCGCGACCGAGGTGGCGCGAATGCATAACCAGAATCCCGGACGGCTGAATCCTGCTTCCGATATGCTATGGGGTTCGGTCAATGGCAGTCCAAGTCAGAGGCGCAGTTCTCGTGCCAACAACATTGCCGACAGCAGTAGGCATCAGGGCCTGTCCCCCGGCAGCAACTGAACACAGGTTCGGCCTGATCCGGGGTAGCCCGACCCATCGTGCCCAGTGCAGCGTTCAAGAGGATGAGGATCACGGTAACGGTTCGCATACGTTCAGTCTTCTCTGGTCTTCGGGGAAAAACCGTTCCCCTGGTTGTGAAGGTTGGCCGCCGATCCTACCGAGTGTCAAGGAGCTCGCGAGCGACCTCGGCCAGCTGGCTTCCGTGCGCTTCGCGAACGACTCGACCATCCGCGTCGACCGCGACCACCCACGGGGTACGTCCTACAACGGGATGCTCTCCCGGCTGATCCTCCGATTCGGCTGGGGCTGCCACCACGACCCACCATTGCTGATCCCGCGCGTATCGCGCGGCCGCGGCCACCGGGGCGGGCGCAATCCCAAGCACGGTATGTCCTTCGGCCTCGTCGGAGACCAGCCAAGACGACCACAGGGGCGCGACGCGGCGGGTGTGGACGCAGTCCGGATCGAAGATCAGGAGGAGCATGGGATGCTGTGGGTCCAGGGGTGCAACGGTACCGTCGCCGTACCGCAGCGACATCTGGGACAGATCGTCACCGACCGCAACCAGATCAGGGAAGGCGGCCTCATTGCGGCCCGAGACGATCCTCGCGGTCTGGAAAACCGCCAGCAGTGCCAGGCCGATAGCTACCGCCGCCGCCGTCTTCGACCGTCTACATTCGTTTGACCGTGGCATGCTACTCTCAGTCTCGCCTCTGCGTCAGTGGTCGTTCATCAACCCCATTCCGTCCGCTCAGGATCCCTATAAGAGACACGTGTCAGGTCCAAACCGTGCAAATGGGTGCGGGCACATGAGCGGCCTGAGCAACCGGGAGCGACCTCGTTTCGGTTCTTCGCCCGTGGTTGAACGGGGCCCCGGGACGAGGCACTGCAAGAGTATGAAGACTATTCTTCGTCTCCCTCGACCGGCTGCGATTGGAACAGCTTCATCAAGGCCCCTTCCCGGAACGTGGCGTGCTCCAGGTGACCCTCCACAAAGTAGCTGCAGTGGACCTCCCCATCTTCTTCGGCTTCTTCGACTGTCATCAGTGGCCCGCCGCTCCTTAGCATCACGATGTCGCCCGCGTGGTAGAGGTCTCGGTCTGCCGTGTTCATCGTCTCGGTCCATCCAGCGTCCGACCTGCCGCCACACCGGCTGGTCCACTGTCATCACCCGACCACCTGCGGCAGGCCTCACCCCCGACATCGCCCACATCCCTCGGACCACAGAGCGGCGAAGCGCCGCCTGGTCTGCTGTATGCGCGATCGTCCCACTCGACCTCCGCGCCTCCATTCCGACGACCTCCACTCCCCAACAGAGTGATCGTCCGAGCGACCTGGTTGTCATCCTGGCACCTCAACGCCACATGGATTAGCCCGTCAACGCCGGTTGCCGTCATCGCCGGGGTCCCGAATCGCCCCTCAATGGTCACTGGGCCTCGGTCGGCATCGGCAACGCGACCAAGACCGTCTGGCAAGTACGGTTTCGTGCTGTCACGACAGGGGCTCCTCGGTGTCTGTGCGTTGAAGAAGGCCGCATCGCCCGGCCCGGCTCTATTGCACGGCCGACATTGGTGGACTCAAGTGGCGCACGGTGGATTTCGTATAGCCGCAATTCATCGACAGTACCGGTTAACAGACACTCCCTGGGCCGAAAACGTGCAATTCTTCGGCCAAACCAACCCGCTTGCCGCAGCCGTGAACCAACCCTACCCCCGAGGCCTGCGCGCCGGGGGTGCGTGTGAAGACCTGGGGTCGCGCTGAAGCCTCACCGCCAGCCCAACGGCAGCAGATTGCACGGTTTCGTGCTGAGAAGTGTCTTTTAACTGTGAGTGCTGGTGGAGTGTCGATTCATGCAATCCACCGCAGACTTGTTGTCAGGGAGTACAACATCGGAAAGGCGGATCAAATCATGAAAACGAGAATGGCAGCACTCGCAACGGCGGCCCTCGCGGTTCTGGTCGCCTGCACAGACATGGCTCCGCTGCCGACCGCTCCGTCGGAGAGCGAAGCGGTTGAGGACGGACCGCTTCACGGGGCCGACGCGGTGCGGCAGGTGATCGCCGATCTGAAGGGCGAGCTCACCGATCCCGTCGCAGCGGCGTGGGGGGCAAGGCTGCACGACCAGACGGTTGAGGAGCGCGCAAGCGACGTGAAGGAGCTCATCGCCCTGCTCGAACAGCGTCTCGCGGGTGGCGTGGACATGATGGCCGCAGCATTCTGCGACGCGGACGCCTTCATTACGAACAAGGCGACAACGATCGTCGTTACGGGACCGGACCCGCCGGACAACACGCCGTGGGTGCGCGTCAACTCGTTCGTCGCCGCATCGGGCCGCGCATGGCTCAGCAACGACCTGATGGTCATACAGGGCTACGAGTGGGAGTGGCACGGAGCGCCGCCCGTCGGCCAGGAGCAGACCAACATGTCCGACACGACCGACTGCTGCACCACGGCCTTCTATAAGCCGAGGATGGAGTTCCGGCCCCGGTATTTGCCCGGATTCGTGTGGGGATTCTCGATTCACCGGCTGCTCGACAACGACGGCGAGCTGGTTGAGAAGAAGGTCAGCGAGGCCGTGGCGTTCCTCGACAGCAGGGGCAACCCCGTCGGCGACCCGGGGATCGGCAGATAGCGCGATAGCGGTGGCGATGTAGGCGGTGCGCCTCGGCACCAACACGTGAATGCAGTTCTAACGCAGCCCCCGCCGCTACCCCTCCATCACCTCCCGCGGTTCAGCCGAGGCCGCCAGCCTCGCGCTCGGGAGCGCGACCACAGCGGCGGAGCCGACGAACAGCACCGCCACGCCCACGTACAGGGGCAGGCTGAAGGTGCCCACCGCGCTCGGGCTCAGGAACGCGACCAGAAACGTCGCCGCCCACAGACCCAGTCCCGTGCCTGCGGCTCCGAGGCGGAGGGCCTCCCGGATCACCATGCGGCGCAGCGTCCGCGGGGGGGCGCCGAGTGCCGAGCGAACCCCCATCTCGCGGAGGCGGGACCGGATGTGGGCCCGGAGGGTCCCCGTCACGCCCACCAGGGCCACAATGGCCGCCAGCACCCCCGCCGCGCGCGTCCCGCCCCCCAGCCATCCGGCCGTCCCGTACACCCTTTCCAGCTCGTCGCCGGCGTGTTTGAAGTCGGTGATGACCAGATCACTCTCGGCGGCGGTATCCAGAGCCGCGCGGACGACTCTCAGGGAATCGTCCAGCCCCGCCTCCGGCGGCACATCAACGGTCGCGACGAGTTCGATCTCGGCCGGCGGGTGCTCCAGCGCGGAGTAGTAGACAGTGTACGCGGAGCCGGAGGTTCCCAGGCCACCCCGGGGCGCGTCGCTGACGACGCCGACCACCTCGTACCAGACTTCCTCGGATCCCCTATCCAGATGGAGGCGCTTCCCGACGGGTCCAATGAAGTGGGCGTCGGCATACGCCTTGTTGATCACCACGAGCCGCGGAGCGGAGCCGGGACCGGCCTGCTGCCCGGCGCCGAGGTCCGGGGCGTTCCCCTCAAAGCCGTTGCCGTCGATGAACCGCATGCCGCGCTGGGTGAAGAACCCCGGCATCACCGCATGCACCTGCACCCGGGTGCGGTGGATGGGGTGGGGCGCCATGCCGACCCAGCACGGGCCGCATTCGTTCACCGCGATCACCTCCGGCCCGCGGCCCAACCAGGCACCGGGGGTAGAGAGACTCTCAGCGGCAAGGCCGGGGGCGCTGCGCAGAGCAACAAACGCCGATTCGTAGATCGCGGCGCGCGTCGCGGAATCCGCAGCCCCCCCAGCCTGTGACGCCAGCTTCCCGACGACGGTCTGCCCGACAGCCCCCACTCCGTCAATGCCCCCGCCATCCGTCGTCGCCCCCGGCCGCCCCACACTCCGCGCCTCGGGCCTGCCCTCCTCCGGGAGAACCGGCCGGACCGCGCTCGCAAGCAACATCAGCCCCGAACTCGCCAGGATCGCGACCGCGATTGCGAGCTGCGCGGTGATGAGGAGCATCCGGTCGAACTGCTGCGGACGCGGATCGGTGTATTGCCTGTTGCCGGCCTCCTCCGAGAGCGGTCTCCCGCGCGAGTAAAGCCGCCGGACCGGCACAACCCCGGCCGTGAACACCAACCCGGCAACGAGGAGCAAAGCCGCGGCAACGGGCCACGGAGCGGGCGCGGCCATGCTCGTCCCCGGCGGCGCCGTGCCCGCCAGCCAGACGACGCCGACAGCGCACAGCCCCCCACCCATCGCCCCCGCGACCAGGAGCCGGCGGCGCCAGAGAACCGCAGCCGCCCCAACCAGCCGGCGCGGCGGTGCCCCCAGCATGACCTCGATCACGCGGCGGCCCTTGCGCGCCAGGTTCTCCGAGCCGATCACGCCGAGCAGGGTCACCAGCGCGGTCAAGGCTGCCAGCGACAGCAGGACCAGGGTCGTCACCGCAAGCTGGCCGAGGTCGGCTCGCTCCGCCCGCGCAGCCGGTCTGGGCGGTGCGGGAAGCCCCGCCACCTCCACCGTGGGCGTGGCGGCGGTCTCGATGACGTGGAAGGAACCATCGCCGCCCCCGCCGCGCAGCAGCAGCACCGCCGCGAGCACCAGGGCCACAAGCGCGGCGCAGCTCAGGATCGCGATGCGTTGCAATGCCATGGACGCTCCGGTCGGATTAGCTTAGGGACATGATGAAGGTACCTCTGCTTGACCTTACCGCACAGTACGCCGCGATCCGGAAGGAGCTGGACGAGGCGGTGGCCCGGGTCGTGCGGTCGCAGCGCTTCGTTCTGGGCCCGGTCGTCGAGGCCTGCGAGGAAGCCTTTGCCCGGTACGTCGGCGCCCGCCACGGGATCGGCGTCTCGTCGGGGACCGACGCGCTCCTCCTCGCGCTGATGGCCGAGGGAATCGGGCCCGGCGACGAAGTCGTCACCACGCCGTTCTCCTTCTTCGCGACCGCAGGCGTCATCGCGCGGGTGGGCGCCACGCCCGTCTTCGCGGATGTGGACCCGGTGACCCTCAACATCGACCCGGCCCGGGTGGCCGAGCGGATCACCGAACGCACCCGCGCGATCATCCCCGTCCACCTCTTCGGCCAGATGGCGGAGATGGCCCCGATCATGGAGGCGGCCCGGGAGCGCGGCATCGCGGTCATCGAGGACGCGGCCCAGGCGATCGGCGCCCGGCACGAAGGTCACCGCGCCGGGTCCGTAGGCGACTACGGCTGCTTCTCCTTCTTCCCCACCAAGAACCTCGGCGGCTGGGGCGATGGCGGCCTGGTCGTCACCAATGACGCCCGCCGCGCCGAGCGGCTCCGGGCCCTGCGAGTGCACGGCGAAGCCACGCGGTACCACCACCGCCTCGTCGGCGGCAACTTCCGCCTCGACGCACTGCAGGCGGCCGTGCTACTCGCCAAGCTGCCCCATCTCGACGGCTGGACCGCCGCCCGCATCGCCAACGCCGCGCTCTACACCCGCCTCCTCGGCCCGGCCGCCGACCGGTGCGGCGACCGCCTGCAGCTCCCCCGCGTCGTGACCGGCCATCACGTCTTCAACCAGTACGTCATCCGCGTCGCCGACCGCGACCGGGTCCGGTCGGAGCTGGATGCGGCGGGAGTCGGCACCGCGATCTACTACCCGATCCCGCTCCACCTGCAGGAGTGCTTCGCGGACCTCGGCTACGGCCCGGGCGACCTTCCCGCGAGCGAGTGTGCCGCCGGCCGCGTCCTCGCCCTCCCGGTCTTCCCGGAGTTGACCGAGGCGCAGATCCGGTACGTCGCCCAGGCGATCAGCGCCGCAGTGGGCGCGGGCAGCCCGCCGGCCACGGCCGCCACCCCCGCATCCCTGCCGGGTTGACATCGCCGCTCGCACCCCGCAGATCATCAGGTTCGTACCGCGGACCGCCCGTGACCCGCCGGGGTCGCCGGCGCGCTGCGGGCATCGGCGCTCGACCGGCACCGAGGGAGCGAACGTGGAAGGCAAGAGCCGCAAACAGCTGATCGTCGTCGGGGACCGGGTCCTCATCGAGCCCGAGGAGGGCGAGGGGCGAAGCAAGGTCGGCCTGTACCTGCCCGCGACTGCGGTCGACAAGCAGTCCGTCCAGGGGGGACGGGTGCTCGCGACCGGTCCCGGCACGCCCATCGGCGCGCCCACGGAGCTCAACGAAGAGCCGTGGAAGATCGGATCCGGCGAGGCGCGCTACCTGCCGGTGCAGGCCGAGGTCGGGGACTTCGCGATCTTCTTCCGCAAGGCGGCGGTGGAGATCAGCTTCGAGGGGAAGGAGTACCTGGTCGTTCCGCAGGCGGCCATCCTTACGCTGGTGCGGGAGACCGACCCGACGGCGGAACCGCTCTTCTAAGGAGGGGTCCGTGGATAGCCCCCCGCGTGGCACTTGGCAGGCCGTGGACAACCCCCGGGTGGCACCGAGGGCGGCGAGGCGCCGGGCTGGATGCGCGAGGCGCCGGGCCGGACGCGCGTGAGCACCGGGAGCGGCGCGGGGCCGCCGGCGCGCGAACGCTGGAGCAGCCGGGTGGGATTCATCCTCACCACGGCCGGGTTTTCGGTCGGGCTGGGGAACATCTGGCGCTTCCCCTACCTGGCGGGAGAAAACGGTGGCGGTGCGTTCCTCGTGGTCTACGTGGCCATCGCGATCCTCATCGGCATCCCGCTCATGACCGCCGAGCTGAGCCTGGGGCGCAGGTCGCGGCTCACCCCGATCGCCGGCATGCGGAAGCTCACCGGTTCCCGCACGAGTCCGTGGAACCTGATCGGCTGGCTCGGAGTGGCCGCGGCGGTGCTCATCACCAGCTACTACGTGATGCTGATCGCCTGGCTGGCGGCCTACTTCATCCAGTTCCTGGGCGGGGGCGGCGGACTGGGGCAGACGCCCGTGGAGACCCGGGAGGCCTTCGCCGCCTTCACGGCCACACCGGGACCGGTGATCGGCTACACGGCCCTGATCGTGCTGCTGATGGCGCTGGTGGTGAGCCGCGGCGTGGCGAAGGGCATCGAGCGCTATGCGAAGGTGCTGATGCCGCTGCTGGTGGTGTTGCTCGCCGCACTGGCGGTGCGGGCGATCACGCTGCCGGGGGCCGCCGCCGGTCTCGCCTTCTACCTGACCCCTGACTTCTCCGCCCTGACGGGATCGGTGGTGCTGGCCGCCCTCGGGCAGGCGTTCTTTTCCATCGGGATCGGGATGGCGACGGCCTTCGGACTCGGCAGCTACCTGGACGCCCGCAAGAGCGACGTGCCGGGCAACGCCGCGATGGTGGTGGCCTTCGACACGGGGATCGCGGTGATGGCGGGGTTCGTCCTCTTCCCCGCCCTCTTCGCCTTCGGGATGGACCCGGACCAGGGTGCGGGGCTCCTCTTCGTCACGATGACCTCGCTCTTTCAGCAGATGCCGGGGGGCGCGGTCTTCGGGGCCGCCTTCTTCTTCCTGCTCCTCGTGGCCGGGTTCACCTCCCAGGTGGCCGTCTTCGAGATTCTGGTCGCGTCGGCCGGCGACTCGCTGGGGATGGCCCGGCGGCGGGCGGTGGCGCTGTGCGCAGTGCTTTCATTCCTCATCTGCATCCCCGTGATCCTCTCTGAAGGAATCTGGGCCCACATACGTATTTGGGGGATGGACCTCTTCGACTTCGCCAACCGGGTCTCGGGGGACTACATGCTCGGTGCGGTCGGACTGCTCATCTCGCTCTACGTGGTCTCCACCTGGGGGTGGAGGCGCTTCCAGGAGGACACCAACCGGGGCGCCGGCCGCGTCAGGGTAAGCGCGGCCTGGCGCCCGTTCGTGCGCTTCATCATCCCCGTCGCGGTCGCGCTCGTTCTTCTGGGCGGGTTCGGCGTGGGGGCGGGCGACCCGGTCCTGTTTCTGAGCTGCGCCGGTGCGGTGGTGGTGGTGTATGCATTCTTCCTTCGCCGGTTTCCGGCGTAGCGGGTGGTGGATGACCCCGCGTCGCGCGGCCTCCTCCTCCTCGACGGTGGTCTGGCCAGCGAGCTGGAGCGCGCCGGCCACGACCTGAACGATCCGCTCTGGTCGGCCAGGGTGCTGCTGGAGGATCCAGGCGCCGTGGAGGCGGTGCACCGTGCCTTCCTGGAGGCGGGCGCCGACTGCATCACGACCGCGACGTACCAGGCCACGTTTCAAGGTCTGTCGGCGCGTGGGCTCACGGTCGATGAGACCGAGCGGCTGCTTCTCGGCGCGGTGGAGCTGGCGGTCCGCGCCCGCGACCGCTTCTGCGCGGACGGCGCCCTCGCCCACCCCCTCGTCGCGGCGAGCGTCGGACCCTACGGCGCGTACCTGGCCGACGGCTCGGAGTACCGGGGCGACTACGGGCTCAGCCGCGCCGCTCTCACCGACTTCCACCGCCGGCGCTGGGAGGTGCTGGCGCACAGCGGCGCGGACGTGCTGCTCTGCGAGACCATCCCCACCTTGGTGGAGGCGCGGGCGCTGGCGGCGCTGGCGCGCGAGGGAACGGCGCCGGTCGGGGTGGCGGCCGCGCCGGCCGGGGTGCGCGACGCGCCGACCGGGGATGCCGCGCCTGCCTGGACGGGCGCACCTGCCGGGCGAAGTGCCGCCACGCCAGTCTGGTTCAGCTTCACCTGCCGCGACGAGGGGCACCTGAGCGACGGCACGCCCATCGGCGAGGCGGCGGCGTGGGCCGAGGAGTGCGACGTGGTGGCGGCGGTGGGGGTGAACTGCACGGCGCCCCGGCTCCTCCCCGCGCTGATCGCGGCGCTGGCGGCGGGGACGCGCAAGCCGATCCTCGCCTACCCGAACGCCGGGGGCGACTGGGACGCCGGGGCGAAGCGGTGGGGGCGCGCCGAGGGGGAAGCCGACTGGGGGGAAGCGTGCCGGGCGTGGATCGCGGCAGGGGCGGCGGGGGTGGGGGGGTGCTGCCGTGTCGGCCCGGACGAGATCCGGCGGATGCGCGCCGCGCTGCCCGCCTGAGCCGCTCCGCCACCTCTCCCCGCTTCCACTCGGACCCGCGAAGCCTTAGCTTCCTCGTCCACGGGACGTGGCGCAGTCCGGTAGCGCACCTGAATGGGGTTCAGGGGGTCGCCGGTTCGAATCCGGCCGTCCCGACTGTGGAGCCAGCTAGCGTGGCAGCCCCTCGCTGACCAGGATTGCAGCTTCACCCGGCGCGAGGTCCAGCCCGGGCAGCTCACCGCCGGTCCAGCCGCGCACGATCGCGCGCACCCGCCCGCTGCTCCGCTCGGTGACAATCGCCATCGGCGCCGATCCGAACGGCTCCAGGGTGACCCGCTCCCCCGGGCCGAACAACACCACCTGGCCCAGTTCCCCGTCCGTCGCGGGATCGTAGGGCACCGCGAAGAGGAAGGCCCCGCCACCCGTGGCCACCGGGCGGGGCTCGAACCCGAATCCGAAGCGCTGCTGGCCCGCCGGGCCGAACCCCTCCAGCCGGTACGGACCTTCGACCGCCGGCAGCATGACCGGCAGGTCGACCAGGAACGCGGGGTCCAGCTCGAGCTGTCCCGGGCCCGTCCTGCCCCAGAGCAGCAGGGTGGAGGAACCGGTGGCGTCCGCCGCGGCCACGGAGCCCGAGACGAGCGCCGACTCCTCGTTGAGCCGGAAGTCCATGGCCTTCACGAAGTGGTAGTCGCTGACCCAGCTGGGGCTGCAGTATCCCATGAAGTCCCTGTAGAGCGTAGCACTTACCAGCCGCTCGCCGTGAAAATCGTAGCCCCAGACGCCGATCGAGCCGCCCGAGTACGGGAAGCCCATGTCCGGCGCGATCGCTCCTCCGCAGGGAGCGTGGTGCAGTCCGAGATTGTGCCCGATTTCGTGGGCCAGCGTCTCGGGGTCGGCCCGCCCGACCGCGACCGGATGCCCGATGAAGCCGAGCCCCCGCGCCGTCGTCCCGTCGTCCACGCTCACGGCCCCATAGTAGTAGCCACGCTCGCCCTCCGTCACGCGGAGGAAGGTCAGTTCGCCGAGCAGTTCGGACCAGCCGGCGGCCGTCGTGAGGTCAGCGGTGGTCGTGAATCCCTCGTGGACGGTCACGGTCATCTCGTTGATGGGGAGCACCGCCCGCGCATGCCGCAGCTGTTCGCCCCCGGGGGTCATTCCCTCGGTCCAATCGTAGACCGCCGCACCGTTCGGCGACGCCGTCACCACGGGCACGACCGTCAGGTCGAAACGCGGCAGCGCCTGTACCTCAACGGGAAGCCAGCCCGTTTCCGGAACCCTGGGACGCTCCCCCGATCCCACCGGCACGGTGCGCTCCGTGTCCACATCGATGGCCATCTCGGTCCCGGGTCGCATAAGCGAGCCGGGGATCACCGCGTCGTAGGACCAGTCCAGTCTGCCTTCGTCAACCTCCGAAGGCAGGATTTCAGCCTCGGGGTTCATGACGAATGTGCGCACCAGGGTGCTGTTGCGGTAGAACGAAGCCTCCACGACCGGCTGGTAGTAGCTGTCCCGGTCCCCGGTCACGAAGACCCGCAAGAGCGCCGGGCGTCCCGCGATGAGGGGCACGTCCCCCGAACTGTTCTGAACAGCCTGCGTGAAGTAGTAGCCTTCCACGGAGAGACCGACCGTCGCCGGGTTGGCCCGCACCCGGGCGTGTTCGGTCAGTCCGGCGTAGGACACCGACAGCAGGGTTTCCCCGAAGCGGACCGCTTCCGCCTTCCCGTCCGGCAGCATGTGCACGATCCGCTGGTCCTCGCTGCTCCATACCGGGCGCGCCCAGGAAGGCGGCTCCTGAATCAGCTGCCGGTTCTGGTCCACCACCGAGACGGAAAAGCGAGCCTCGTCGCCGATGGTGACCGTGGTGTCCGCCGGAGAGACCCGCAGGCCGGACGGCACCGCGCCCGCCTCCATCCCCAGATCGCCACACCCGGCCAGCACCGGTACCAGTAGCGGGACGCCGCACGCAGCAAGGGACCTGATCACGCTCCTATCCACCGGTCAGCCTGATCCCCAATCCAAGTTGCATGGACAGCGCCACGGCGTGGGCCGACCTCGATGTGGTGTTCGCGCTGAGCCATCGATACGAAACACCGGGGAGCAGAAGCAGCCGCCCGAACGACACGACCGCCCCCGCCCCGATGTCGATCCCGGGGCCGAACTGAGGCGCGTCGCCACCCATGCCCGCTTCCGTTGAACCGAAAAGCACGCCGCCCCGGGCCCACGGCTGGCCCCGTAGCCCCGGCACGTCCGGTGCCCACTCCGCACCGAGCACCGCGTGATTCCCGACAATGGCAGGATCGAGGCCGGTACAGAACCCTTCTTCACAGCCGAAGGCGGTGCGGTAGTAGCCCCCGAACGCCGCCCAGGACGAATTGACCTGCCGCTTGAAGACCACATCCACCGAGACCTTCGGAACGATGTCCAGCGCGGCCCCCGAAGCCGAATGGCTCCCGACGCTGAGCCCCGTGCGCACCTCGGCCTGGGAGTCCCCCAGCCACTCCGTCCACTGCCCGGCCAGTGGCCCCGGGAGAAGCGCGGCGCAAGCCGTCAGGACCGCCGTCAGCGGGCGCGCCACGGCAGTCCGTCGCTGACCATGACCTCCGTATCTCCGCCTGCGAGCGCCATCGATCCGTCCCAGTCCCGCAGTATCGCACGCACCTGACCCGAACTCCTGTTGATGATGATCGCCATCGGGCTCGTGCTCGACGGGCCCAGAACGATCTCGCCTTCCGGCCCCCAGAGGACCACGCGGTCCAGCCGTCCGTCCCGGTCCGGGTCGTAGGGGACGTGGAAGTGGAAGCGCCGGCCGCCGAACTCCACGGGCTGAGGCATGAAGTCGAAGCCGAACCGGAGCTCGCCGCCCGGACCGTATCCCTCCACCCGGTACGGACCTCCCGTGACCGGAACGCTGGGCCTGGCCTCGACCAGGAAGGCGGGCTCGAAGAACACCTCCCCCTCGCCGAGGCTGCCCCAGAGCATGATCGTGGGCTCCTCGGGGATGGCCTCCCAAGCCGCACGGGCCTGCGCCGACTCCACAAGCAGCCGCCGGTTGAGCGCGATGCGGAAGCTGTAGTCGCTGATCCAGGTCGGGTCGCAGTAGGTCATAAGGTCGACATGGCCGGGGTGGACCACCGCGCCCGCCTCCACGTCGAAGCCGTGGATGCCGATGCTGTTGGGGTTGTGCGGATAGTTGAGGTCCAGTTGATCCGGGCCCCCGCAATCGATATGCCTGAGGCTCATGTTGTGACCGATCTCATGGGTGTACGTCTGGGTGCGATTGACCCCGACGCTGGCCGGAGTGAAGTAGTAGCCGAGACCACCCGCCCAGGTACCGCGCGGCAGCGGGCTCGCGCCGTAGTAGTAGCCCCGCCGCCCCTCCAGCTCCCAGAGGGTCTCGATCTCTCCAAGCCAGCGATTCCATCCCGTTCTCTCCCTCAAGTCCACCGAGGTGTAGAACGGCTCATGCACGGTGACCCTCATCTCGCCGATCGGCATGACCTTCTGGGCAAACCGGAAGAAGGGATGGTCCGCCGTCATCCCGTCGGCCCACTCGACGATGCTCTCGCTGGCGCTGAAAAGGTTCTGCACGGTCGGAACGATCGTCTGATGGTAGACCGGCATTTCCACCACGTTGAAGCTCATCCTGCCCTCGTCCGGGAACCTGAGCCGGCTGCCCGGAGCATGCGGCACGACCCCGTCCGGGTCGAGCTCCACAACCATCTCGACCCCCGGCTGAATCACGGATCCGGGGATGGTTGCGTTGTTCGACGCCTGCACGGCCCCTTCCTTCGGTTCCGTGAAGATCTTTCCGCCCAGCGCGCTGAGCGCCGCGGTGTGGACGACCTCGCCGTCAAGGTAGAAGGTCGCGCGGGCCCGGGGCTCGAAGAACCCGACCTCGTCACCCACGGGGAAGACCCGTAGCGCGGCATCGCGTCCCGCGATCAGCGGAACGTCCCCACGCAGGTTCTGGGCCGCCTGGGTCAGGTAGGCGGTACCCGTCGACAACTCGAGGTCGAGCGGGTTGGTGCGCACGAATACCTCGCCGGTCACTCCGGCCGTCTCGACGGATACCCGCACCTCGGCCCCGCCCAACGCGGTGAACGTGCCGTCGGGTTCGAGCCGGATGCTTCCACGGGGC
This sequence comes from Longimicrobiales bacterium, assembly GCA_965116645.1. Classification (GTDB taxonomy): domain Bacteria; phylum Gemmatimonadota; class Gemmatimonadetes; order Longimicrobiales; family Gaopeijiaceae; genus Bin94. The sequence continues at coordinate 2,626,292 of OZ220702.1, forward strand.
GCGACCACCCACGTCGCCGGCGCCCAGTCCGGCGGCCCCGGAATGACGTTCCCGTCTTCGTCCAGAACGGTGATCCTGAGCCGGGCTTGTTCCCCTTCGGTCACGAGCGTGTCGCGCGGCGTGATCACCACCGTCTCCGGCACGACCGCAACGCTGGCCAGGTCGTCACAGGCGACCAGCGCCAGCGCAGCCAGGCAAACACCTGCCCGGCGGGACATGCTAAACGGTGCCGACATTTCTGCCTCCCTTACCTGCGGTCAGCGGGCGTCCCAAGGCAATCCGTCACTGACCATGACCTCCGTATCTCCGTCTGCGAGCGCCATCGATCCGTTCCAGTCGCGCAGTATCGCACGCACCTGCCCCGAACTCCGGTTGATGACGATCGCCATCGGGCTCGTGCTCGACGGGCCCAGAACGAATTCGCCCTCCGGACCCGACAGAACCACCCTGTCCAGCTGTCCGTCCCGGTCCGGGTCGTATGGGACGTGGAAGTGGAAGTGCCGGCCGCCATGCTCCACGGGCAGGGGCGTGAAGTCGAAGCCGAACCTGAGCACGCCGCCGGGACCGAATCCCTCAAGCCTGTAGGGACCTCCCTGGACGGGGACGCTGGGTCTGGCGTCGACCAGGAAGGCGGGCTCGATTACCATTTCCCCCTCGCCGACGCCCCCCCAGAGCATGATCGTGCTCTCTTCGGGGATGGCCTCCCAGGCCGCGCGGGCCGGCGCGGACTCCACAAGCAGCCGCCGGTTGAGCGCGATGCGGAAGCTGTAGTCGCTGATCCACTGCGGGTCGCAGTAGGTCATCACGTCGTGGTAGCCGGGGTGGACGATCGAGCCGGCCTCCACGTCAAAGCCGTGGATGCCGATGCTGTTGGGATCGTGCGGGTAGTTGAGGTCCGGGCCACCCGGTTGTCCAAATGGACAATTGATGTGCCGGAGGCTCATGTTGTGGCCGATCTCATGGGTGTACGTACCGGTACTGTTGGTCCCGACGCTGACCGGAATCGTGAAGTTGCCGAGACCCCGAATCCACCCGCGATACGGCAGTATGGTGGCACCGTAGTAGTATCCCTGGCGTCCCTCCAGCTCCCAGATGGCCGTGACCTCCCGGTGCCAGAGGGTCCATCCCGATTCTTCCCTCAGATTCACCGAGGTGTAGACCGGCTCATGGACGGTGACCTTCATCTCGCCGATCGGCATGACCTTTTTTGCAAAACGGAAGAAGGGATGGTCCTCCGTCATCCCATCCGCCCACTCGACCACGCCCTGGCTGGAGGCGTAGAGGGTCTGAATTATCGGAACGATCGTCTGATGGTAGAGCGGCATTTCCACCACGTTGAAGCTCATCCTGCCCTCGGCCGGAAACCTGAGCTGGCTGCCCGGGGCATGCGGCACGATACCGTCCGGGTCGAGCTCCACCACCATCTCGATCCCCGGCTGAATCACGGATCCGGGGATGGTTGCATTGTTCGTCGCCCCCAGAATCCCTTCCTTCGGTTCGGTGAAGACCTTTCCTCCCAGAGGGCTGAGTGCGGCGGTGTGGACGACATCGCCGTCGAGGTAGAAGGTCGCCCGGGCGCGGGGCTCGAAGAAACCGATCTCGTCACCCACGGGGAAGACCCGCACCGCGGCGTCTCGTCCCGCGATTAGCGGGATATCTCCACGCATGTTCTGGGCACCCTGGGTGAGGTACGCAGCAGCAGCCGACAGCTGGAGGTCGAGCGGGTTGGTGCGCACGAATACCGAGCCGGTCACCCCGGCCGCCTCTGCGGATACCCGCACCTCGGCACCGCCCAGCGCGGTGAAGGTGCCGTCGGGCTCGAGTTCGATGCTCCCGCGGGGCGCGACCACCCAGGTTGCCGGCGCCCAGTCCGGCGGCCCCGGGATGACGTTCCTGTCTTCGTCCAGCACCGTGATCCTCAGACGGGCCTGGTCCCCCTCGGTGACGATTGTGTCGCGCGGCGCGATCAACAACGTCTCCGGCACGACCGCAACGCTGGCGAGGTCGTCGCAGCCGACCAGCGCCAGTGCGGCCAGACACGCACCTGCCCGGCAGTACCTACTAAACAGTTCCGACATTTCTGCCTCCCTCTTCCTGCGTTCCATCGCACCCGGCTTCCCGGTGACCATGCCTCAACCCCCCCACAGCTCTATGGCGATTCCGAGATGGCCCGACAGCGCAACCGCGTAAGCGGTACTCGCGGGCTTGTTCGCCTGCATATAGCGGTAGGACACTCCCGGGAGGGCCGACACCCGGCCGAAACCCAAGCGGAGACCTGCGGCAACATCGTAGCCGAAGCCGATGTCCGGGTCCGCGCCCAGTGTGCCCGCCCTGGTCGTACCGACGAGGAGTCCGGCGCGAAGCCACGGTCGCAGGGCCACTCCGAGGTCCGGTACCCACTGCGCACCGAAGGCTCCGTGGTTCCCCACGATCGTAATGTCCCGTTCGGTGCAGAATCCCTCCTCGCACCCGAAGGTCGTCCGGTAGAATCCGCCGAAGACCGACAGGGTCGGGATCACTTCCACTTTCAACACCGCATCGAAGGACGGCTTCGGAACCACATCCAGCTTTGCGGCAGACTCCGAATGGTTGCCGACGCTCATCCCCCCGCGCACCTCTACCGCGATCCGGCCCGGAAAACCGGGCATCTGGGCGGATGCCGACCCCTGGATCAGCGCACAACCCGCAATAGCCACAAACAAGGTCCGCCCAATCATCGTTCGTTCCACTCCCGAATCTTGATGTTTCGAAACCACACCGGGTCTCCGTGGTCCTGAAGCCCTATGTGCCCGGCGGGGGCCATTCCGTACCCCGGCCATTCACCAAATTTACTGCGCTGAACCAGCGCCCGCCATTCGTCGCTCCACAGCTCGTAGGCCAGGATGCGGACGCCGTTCATCCAGTGTTCCACCTGCGCACCCCGCACAATGATCCTCACCTGGTTCCATTCGCCTACTGGCCGGGTGACGTCCTCGCGCGGGGCGTGAAGCGCGTAGTTGGACCCCGCCGAGGTCTCGGGCGTGGACCCGTCGCGGTGGCCGGCGTTGTCGAGAACCTGCATCTCCGGTCCCGTCCAGTAGGGCTGGACCTCGTCCTCCGTAACCCTGTAGAAGATGCCGCTGTTGCCGCCCTCCGAAACCTTCCACTCCAGCGCCAGTTCGAAGTCGGCGTACTGGTCGACCGTGATGAGCGTACCACCGCGGCCGCGTGGGGTGAACACAAGCGCCTCGTCCCGCGCATGCCAGCCGGGGGGGACATTGTCGCGCCGGTAGCCCCGCCAGCCCTCGAGAGTACCGTCGAAGAGCAGCTTCCATCCGGCCGCCTCCTCTTCCGCGGTCAGGCGGTTCGGCGGGGGGTCCTGGTCCGGTCCGCCACGAGACTCTCCGGCCGCCCGCTCCTCAGCCATGGCGCTCGCGTTCGGTGTGCCGCCCACCGGGCCGCACCCCTGCAGGGCACCGGTCCACGCCAGCACCATCGCCGGCATCAACCCGGCGAGCCAGGCCTGCGGCAGACGTGGCACCCGTTCCCGCGGCGAGCCCGGGAGCGAAGAATCCGAAATCGAGGGCATCGTGCCTCCTCCGTTTCCAGCGCCTCAATGGCCGCGGCCGGCGAAGGCCGCGTCAAAGGCTGTGTCCGACGGCGGAAAGGCAAGCTTGCGCACGAACGCGCACGCTTCCTCCGCCCCGTGTTCCCTATCCATTCCCGCATCCTCCCACTCGACCGACAGCGGACCGCGGTAACCCGCCCGGTTCAGAGCCCGGACTACCGCTTCGAAGTCCACCCGGCCCCGTCCGAGCGACCGGAAGTCCCAGTAGCGCCGCGGATCTCCGAAGTCCGTGTGGCCGCCGAAGAGCCCGGCCTCCACCGGTCGCGGGGACCACCACACATCCTTCATGTGGACATGGTGGATGCGGTCCGCAAACCTCCGTATGAAATCGACGTAGTCCACCCCCTGGTACGCAAGGTGGCTCGGGTCGTAGTTGAGTCCGAAGGCAGGGTGCCCGTCAAGCCATTGCAGCGCCCGCTCGGTCGTGACGATGTCGAAGGCGATTTCGGTGGGGTGGACCTCCAGGGCGAAACGCACACCTTCGGCCGAGAAGGTGTCCAGTACCGGACGCCAGCGGTCCGCGAATTCACGAAAACCGTCGTCGATCCGCTCGCGCGGGACGGGAGGGAAGGAATAGAGCAGGTGCCAGATCGGGCTGCCGGTGAAGCCGTTCACGATCTCCACGCCCAGCCGGGCCGCCGCCCTCGCGGTGTCTACCATCTCGTGGGCCGCACGGTGGCGGACCCCTTCCGGGTCGCCGTCGCCCCACACCCGCACCGGGAGGATGGCCTGATGGCGCGCGTCGATCCTGTCGCACACGGCCTGGCCAACCAGGTGATTGCTGATGGCGTGAACGGCGAGGCCGTGCCGGGCGAGCAATTCGCGGCGGCCGTGGCAATATGCCGGATCGGCGAGGGCGGACTGAACGTCGAAGTGGTCGCCCCAGCAGGCGAGTTCAAGGCCGTCGTAGCCCCAGGCGGCAGCCTTCGCGGCGAGGACCTCCAGCGGCAGATCGGCCCACTGCCCGGTAAAGAGGGTGACGGGACGGGTCATGAGCGCACTCCGGGGTTGTCGGCCCGGTCTTCGAGGGCACCTGCGGCGGGCGCGACCGGGGCATCCGGCGCTCCCGTGTGCGCCAGCTCGGTCCACCGCCCCCGCGCTGCCGCCTCAAGCACCCCCGCGATGAATCGGGCGCCGCGAAGACCATCGTTGTGGTCGGGGAAGTCGCGGTCCATTGGATCCGGCTCGTCACCGGCGATCCCGGCCCCCATCACCCGCCCGGCGGCCCTGTAGATGTTGGCGAACGCCTCGATGAAACCCTCGGGGTGCCCCGGCGGCAGGCGGGTCGCGCGCCGCGCGGCCGCACACAGGTAGCCGCTCCCGCGGGTCAGCCGCTGCCGGGGCGCCTCGGGGAAGAGCAGATCGAGCACGTTTGGATCTTCCTGCCGCCAGACCAGCCCCGCCCGCTCCCCGTAGACCCGCAGCGCCAGCCCGTTTTCCTCGCCGGCCGACACCTGGCTGGCTTGGCAGACGCCCCGTGCGCCCCCCACGAACCGCACGAGGATGCCCGCGTCGTCCTCCATCACCCGGCCCGGCACCAGGCTCGCGAGTTCCGCGAACACCGATTCGATCTCCAGGCCGGTCACGTAGTGCACGAGGTTGTGCAAGTGCGATCCGATGTCGCCGAGCGCCGACGAGGGCCCCGCCTGCGCCGGATCCTGCCGCCAGCCGGCCTGCTTGTGGCCGGTCCCCTCAAGCCGGGTGGAGAGCCACCCCTGTGGGTACTCGGCGACGACCTTGCGGACCGCTCCCAGCCGGCCCGACCGCACCAGGTGGCGCGCCTCCTTCACCATCGGATACCCGGTGTAGTTGTGGGTCAGCGCGAAGGTGAGCCCGGTGCGCTCCACCTCGCGGCAGAGCGCCTCCGCACCGGTCACGCTCCTCGTCATCGGCTTGTCGCAGACGACGTGGACGCCGCGCTCAAGGAAGGCGAGCGCGACCGCGCGGTGAAGGTGGTTCGGGGTGACGATGGTCACTGCGTCGATGCGATGGTCGTCTCCCAGCTCCGCCTCCGCTTCCGCCATCTCCTCGAAGGTGCCGTAGACGCGTCCCGCATCCAGCCCCAACGCCCGCCCCTGTTCACGGGAACGCCGAGGGTGCGACGCGAAGGCGCCCGCGACGAGTTCCCACTCCCCGTCCAGCGCGGCCGCCATGCGGTGCACCGCCCCGATGAATGCACCGGGACCGCCGCCCACCATGCCGTAGCGGAGCTTCCGTCCGAGGTGAGGGTTCACGCTGGCACCCCCTTTCGCAGGCCGGGGCCGGGGCCCCTCAGGACAGCCGCTCCGCCCGGTACCCGCCCGAGCGCCGCTCTTTCAGGTACAGCATTCCGAAGACGAGCACCAGAAACCCGCTCAGCGGAACGATGTAGCGGAAGGAGATCAGTCCCCCACGGTTCTCGGCGGGACCCAGAATCCCCTGCGCCCGGTCCACGGCCGGCGAGGTGGAACCCGACGCGATGATGCCCCGCAGCGCGTTGGCGGTCTCCACCGGAGGGAGTGCCTGCTCGGCCTCGTAACTCTCCAGCACACCGGTGACCAACCCCAGCGCCGACCGCAGGTCGTCCCCCTCCGGACCGGGAGTCCCGAGCGACTGCGATTCAAGCGCATCCCTGGCTTCCGCCAGCACCATGACCACCGGGTTCTCATCGAGATCCGCGTGCGCGGCCCGGTCGGCGATCTCGCCCATGAGCGGCGAAGTGACCAATCCGACCACCGCCATCCCCACCGTCCCCATGAGCCCCAGCCCGAGCGCACCGCTCCTCGGGATCCGCTCCGAGACGAAGCCGAGCATCGTGGGCCAGAAGTAGCACACGCCGACCGCGAATACCGTCGCCGCCGCGATCACCGTCGCGGCCGAACCCCCGTAGCTGAGCCAAAGGAGCCCGGCGCCGGAGAGAACCGCGGAAGCGAGGAGGATGCCCGTGGGTGACAGACGGTGGACGACCGGGCCGGCGCAGAGGCGCAGGACTGCCATGATTCCGTTGATGTAGACCAGCACGAGGATGCCCAGCATTCCGCCTGCCTCCAGCACGGCAGGCAGCCACCGGTTGGGGCCCAGCTCGAGCGAGGCCGTCATCGCCATGCACAGGAGCATGAGCAACATCAGCGGCGTCATCAGTGTGGCACCGAACATCTGCCCCATCGATACCCCGGAGCGGACTCCTTCGGTGACGGGGAAGCGTTGCCCCAGCAGCAGCAGACCGTACGCGGCCGTCGGGATGAAGATGAGCGCCACCTTGACCTGCCAGGAGGGCACGCCAACGGCATCCAGTCCCCATGCCGCCAGTCCGCCGAGGACGATCCCGCCCGGGAACCAGACGTGGAACTGGTTCAGCTTGACCGTCTTGTTTTCCGGGTAGAGCGCGGCCACCAGGGGGTTGCAGGCCGCTTCGACCAGTCCATTGGCCATGGCGATGATCAACGCGCCCGCAAAGAGCGTCCAGAAACCGGTGGCAAGGATCAGAATCAGCGCGCCGGCCAGGTGGCCGACAAAGGCCATCCGTACCAGAAAACGCATCCCCAGCGTGTCGCAGAAGGGCGCAAAGAAGACCTGGGAGACTGCGAATCCCCAGATCGCGGCTCCGCCGATCCACCCGACCTGCGCGTTGTTGAGGACGAACTCTCCCTTGAGGTCGAACATGATCGCGCCGATGGTCGCAAACGCCACCGAGGTGGCGATCAGCGCCACGCAGCTGCCGAGGAATAGTCGGCCGGGGTGCACTCCGCCGTTCCCGCCGGATGCGCCATTCATCGATTCGCACTCCTTGGATTCATGCGGTTGAAGTCGTCTTCCTGTGGCCGAAGGGCGGCGAGGCGCCTCACCTCAGGTCCCGGACAGATAGCGGTAGCTGGCCTCGATCGATGCCAGCGCGTCGCCGGGCCGGTCGTGTTCGACGAAGTAGTGCCGCAGGCCCGCGGTGCCGGAGAGGGCGAAGAGCGCGGCCCAGTCGATCTCGCCCGCGCCCACATCGGCCATCTCCCCGTCCACGGACACGTCCTTCACATGACAGAGGGGGAAACGGCCGGGGTTGTCCCTCAGCAGCGCGGCCGAATCCGCGCCGCCCACCGCCGTCCAATGGAAGTCGATTTCGAGGTCGACCAGGGAGGGATCGAGGTAACGGAGGAGGAGGTCGTACCCGGTAGCGCCATCCTCCTCGACGGGGTCGAACTCGAAGGCGTGGTTGTGGTAGCCGATTCGCAGGCCGGCTTCGGCGGCAGCTGCACCGGCAGTGTTGAGCAGTTCGGCGGCCTCCCTGTATCCATCGGCGGTCTGCATCTCGCCGGGCAGAGAGGGCAGGACGAGCCACCGCTGTCCCAGGGTGCGGGCCGTTTCGATGGAGGCTTCAAGGCCCGAACCCGTGAGCTCCGGAATGCCCACATGAGCCGCCGGCGAGACCAGCCCGGCCGCATCCATCCACTGCCTCACCTCGGCGGGCGAATGGCCGAAGTACCCGGCGAACTCCACCTCGCGGTACCCGATCGCGGCCACGGCATCGAGCGTCCCGGCCACGTCCTCACTCATCAGCGAGCGCACCGTGTACAGCTGCACCCCGATCACGTCCAGCGGCGGCACGAGTCCCGCTCGGCCGCCATCCCCGGCCGCTGGCGCCTGCTCCCGGGCACACCCGGCAAGCACACCCAGCCCGGCCACGCGCAGGAAGTCTTTCCTGTCCATTATCCCTCCCGGTGAGATCATCCGGCTACCTCCAGCCTGCCATGTTAGGCGCTCGGCCCGGCGACCGCCACCTGCGTCCCACGCGGCCAGAAACCCACGCGGCCCCCGACCCGCCCGCCATGGTGCCCGCGCCCATCCGGCCATTGCTTCGCCCCCGCCGCCCGCTAGCGGCGCCCATCCGGCCATTGCCCCGCCCCGCCCCCCATCACCGCACGGTGAAGCCCCCGCGCAGCGGGTCCCCCTCCTCCCCCCGGAAGCACGCCTCGCCGGTGTAGTGTGCTTCGCCCCCCACCAGCACCGTCACGGCCTCGTGCTCCCCCACCATCGTCTCCTCGATGATGCACCCCGTGAACACCGAGCCGGTCACGCTCGAGAACCGCCGCTCCTCCCCCACCCCGGCGAACCCCCGCACCCGCTGGATCGCCATCCGGGCGGTCACTCCGCTCCCCGTCGGGCTGCGGTCCACCTGCCTGTCGGCGAAGACGCAGACGTTCGCGCTGGGGCGGTCGTCGCCGATGCCCCCGTCGGTGAGGATCGTCCCGTACAGGAACGCCAGGTCGGGGTGGCCGGGATGGTCGAGCACCAGCTGCGACTTGGCCGCGCAGGTGACCGCCCATGCGGCATCGACCAGCGCCCGCGCCGGCGACGTTCGCACGTCCAGCCCGAACCGCGCGGCCGGAACGAAGGCGTAGAACGCGCCCCCGTACCCGATGTCGACCTCAACCTTCCCCGCGCCCTCCACCTCGATCGCCGCGTCCAGAAGCGGGGCGAAGGCGCCCACGCTCTCGAAACGGACCATCCCGGCGCGCCCGTCACGGCACTGCACGTGTGCGATGACGAGCCCGCACGGACACTGGATCCGCACCGTCGCGCGCGGCTCCCGCGCCGCCACCACCCCCGAATCCACCGCCCACCGGGCCATTGCGATGGTCGCGTGCCCGCACATCGTCGAATAGCCCTCGTTGTGGCAGAAGAGCACCGCCAGATCCGCATCCGGGTGGTCCGGCTCCACCGGGATCACCCCGTACATGTCGCTGTGGCCGCGCGGCTCATGCATCAGGAAACGGCGCAGATGGTCGAGCCGCTCGCGCGCGTACCGCCGCTTGTCGAGGATGGTGGCGCCGGGTATCGGCGGGTAGCCCGAGGTCACGATCCGGACAGGCTCCCCGCCGGTGTGCATCTCGCAGGTGCGGATTTCGGAAGGGAACCGGGATGTCATCGCCCTATTGTCATGTTTACATTACATTGTGACATGTTTACATTACACTTCCGATGCTGGGCAACTCAGGCGCTCGCGCGCCGCGGGCCCGGCCATTGTGCGCCGCAGGCCTTGCCCCAGGTACGCCGCGGGCCGCTCCTGGTGCCCGGCGCCTCGCGCACCGCCACCTCACGCCCGGTCCCACCTCAAGCGGCGCCAGCCCGGCGCCTCCGTACCACCATCCGCCCGGCAAAGAATACCCCGTACGCCACCGCCGCCGCCAGCAACCCCCACGCGGGCGGCACCATCCACCCGGTCCCGTCCGGGGCCGACCGGGCCACCAGCAGAACCACCACCCCGACCGTCGCCGCGGCCAACGCTTCTCCCGACGCGGGCCTGCGCGAATGCAGCCCGGCCACGATCGGCACGAAGAGGCTGACCCCGAGCAGCGAGTAGAAGATGCTCAGATTATCCACGACGCTGGGCAACAGCACCGCAAGCACCACACCGCCGACGCCGCCTGCCACCGCCGCCCCTCGCGCCACCCTGAGCACCCGCTTGTCGCTGGCCTCCGGATTCACGAAGCGCTTGTAGAGGTCTCTCGATAGCGAGGTGGCAAGCATGAAGAGGATCGCGTCCGCGGAACTGATCTCCGCCGACAGCACCGCCGCCAGCCCCAGCAGCCCAACCCACGCGGGAACCCCCTCGGTGAGGATCACGGGCAGCGCCGTCTCCGGGTTCTCCAACCCCGGCGCCACCGCGCGCGCGACCATCCCCAGCGCCGGCGGCAGCAGCGCGAAGAGCATCAGGGCGGCCGCGCAGGCCCCAAGGCCGATGCGCACCGTCCGCACATCCCGGGCCCCGAACACCTTTTGCAGAATGCCGGGCGACACAATGAACGCCGGGGCAAGCAGCATCAGGTACATCCACCCCGAGCTGCCGTTGCTCATGAAGTCGAGGTGTCCGGGGACGCCGCGGGCGGCGTCGAGCACCGCCGACATGCCCCCCGCACCGTGGACCGCCAGAGGCACCGCGACCAGGAACCCGCAGACCAGCACGACGAGCTGCACCAGGTTGACCCATGCCGAGCTGAGCAGGCCGCCCGCGACGAAGTACACGGTCATCACGGCACCGCCCGCCACGGCTCCCAGCCACGGCGGCACCCCGGCGACCACCTCCAGGATCCAGGCCATCGCGATCAGCTGCGCCGCGAGGATGGCCAGGGTGCCGAGCCAGAGCAGGATCGCGATCGCCGCCCGTACCGACGGCCCGTAGCGGTATTCGAGGTAGTCGCCGACCGTCAGCAGCGAGTTGTCCCGGGCGACCCGCCAGATGCGCGGGCCCAGCCACAGCGCCAGCACCAGGGTGCCGACGCCGGCCGAGCCCACCCACCACCACGCCGCAAGCCCGTTCTCGTAGCCGAGCCCGGCAGCGCCCACGGTAGACCCCGCGCCGATGTTTGCCGCCAGCAGCGTCGCGAAGAGCAGCACGGGGCCGAGCGCGCGCCCCGCGACGAAGAAGTCGCCCGTGCCCTTGACCCGCCGGCCGATCGCCAGACCGACCACGGTGATGAGCACCACATAGAGGAGGAGCCCCGCGAGGGTTGCGTTCAAGTTCCCGGACTCCGGGCGGAGGGCCACGCCACGGCGGACGAGCGGGCCGCGCGGAAGGCATTCGGCGTCCCGGCGGACTCGCGGCCCGCGCCTCCCGGCAGGTCCCGCACGGCCGGAATGCCGGGCAGGCTGCGCGCCGCCCGCACCGCGCGCAGGATCGCCTCGGCCATGACTTCGGCAGCCAGCGCGCCTACCTGGCCGGTGTCGAAGCCGTCTTCGAGGGCGCCGGTGGCGAGGGCGAAGACTGCGTCGCCGTCCGATGGGGTGTGGGCCGGGTAGATGGCGCGGGCCAGCCCGTCGTGGGCCATCTGTGCGACCTTCGTGGCCTGGACCTTGGTGAGGCGGGCGTTGGTCGCGACCACCCCGATGGTGGTGTTTCTCAGGGGCGCCGCCGGGGGCAGTTCGCCGCGCAGGAGGCGCCGCGCGTCGAGGAGTTCGCCGCCGGGGCCCCGCACGCCGGCGATCACGCGCCCCGTCGCCGGGTCGACTACGTCGCCGACGGCGTTGACCACGACGATCGCGCCAACCACGAGGCCGCTCGGGAGGGTGATCGAGGCCGTGCCGGTGCCGCCCTTCATCGCCGAGGCCATTCCGCGCAGCTTGCCCACCGTGGCGCCGGCGCCCGCGCCCACATTCCCCTCCGCGACCGCCCCGGTGGAGGCGCCGGAGGCGGCTTCGTACCCGCAATCGGGGCCGGGCCGGACGCCGCCCGCGACGCGCAGGTCGAAGATGATCGCCCCCGTCACGATGGGGACGACCAGGCCGCCTCCCACCGCGTAGCCCTCGCCGCGCTCTTCCAGGTAGCGCACGATGCCGTCCCGCGCGGCGAGGCTGAAGGCGCTCCCCCCGGAAAGCACGACCGCGTTGGCCCGCTGCACGGTGTTGACGGGATCGAGCAGGTCGGTTTCCACCGTGCCAGGGGCGCCGCCCCGCACGTCCACGCCACCCACGGCGCCCCCGTCGGCGATCACGACGGTGCAGCCGGTGGGGGCGTCAGGGTAGGTGTAGTGGCCAACCCGGATCCCGGGCACGTCGGTGATGGTCCCCGTCTGGGGGCGGGCCGGGGTGGCGGGGGCGTGCCGGAGCGCGGATTCCGGCATCGGCCCGGGCACGGGCCGCACGACGACAAGCGCGAATGCGACCACGCCCGCGGCAATCAGTGACTTGATGGCCATGATACCTCCCGCTGGGATTGGCAGGCCGGACTCCACCGGGGACCTCGCCCCGGAAACCACCTCAAGATAACGACCGTGAATCAGGGCGGACCGAACTCCCGTAGTGGAGGACGAACCGGCTCGCGGCCCACCGGGCAACCTTCTCGCGCCGCGGGCTGTCGAAGAGAGTATACCGGGCGCTGTTGAAGGATTGGCACAAAAATTGCTGTTCGGTGTATACAGCGAGCAACCGAGGGGGTGCTCAGAAACCGTGGGAGGGAAGAATGACGAGGCTACACTTGAGACGACGGTCGAGCCGGCGAACCTCGGCACTGGGACTGGTCCTGTCTCTGGCGCTGATCTTCAGCGCGAGCGGGATCATCGGCGTCAACGCAGCCGAGCCCGAGTCCCCGTGCCCTCAGACTCGGGAAACCGCAGGGTCCGAAGCGACCGATAGGCGCACGGACTCCTATACGGTGTCACCCGACGTCCGTGGAGAGGGACACCGGGAGGGTCACTACCACCTGTAGAGCCGGGGCTGCGGCCTGCTCGCAATGGCGAGATCCGCCCCGTGGCGCCATGATCCAGGATGGCGCCGCCGCTCCAGGGCGCGACGCTGATCGTCGCTAACGCTAACGGTCCCTCCGACCCCTCACGGGACCACCCCAGGCACGGCATGCAATCCCTCCTCAAGCGCTTCTCCGGCCGTTTCACGCTGACCCTTCTCCTCGTCACCCTGGAGTCCGCCGGCTGGGTCTTCTTCCCCCTCTTCATCGGCCGCGCGATCGACAGCGTGCTCGCCGAATCCGTTCGCGGCCTCTACGAACTGGCCGGGCTGGGGATCGTGGCCATGGGGATCGCCGTCGTCCGCCGCCTGGTCGACAGCCGCGCCTACGCCGGGATCTACACGACCCTGGGCGAGGAAATGGTCGCCCGGGACCGGGAAAGCAGCACTTCCACCAGGACGGCCCGCCTCGGGATGCTCAAGGAGATCGTCGAATTCTTCGAAAACTCGCTTCCCGAGCTGATCGTCAGCGTGGTCGGGCTCGCCGGCACTCTGCTGATCCTGTCGGCGCTGAACTTCCCGATCTTCATCGGCTGCCTGATCGTGACCGCCGCCACCGTCACCCTGTACGCGCTCACGGGCAGGCTCACCACCCGCTATAACGAAGGCCTCAACGACGAGCACGAGCGGCAGGTCGACGTCGTGCATACGGGCAACCCCGCCCGCGTGGCGCGTCACCTGCGCCGCATGATGCGCTGGAACATCCGGCTCTCCGACCTCGAAGCCGCCAACTTCGGCGTCAACTGGCTCTTCATGATCGCGCTGATGGTGTACTCGGTGGCCGCGGCCGCCGAGCGGACGGTCGACTACGGCACCGTCTTCGCCGTCGTCATGTACGTCTTCCAGTTCATGGAATCGATGATGATGCTCCCCTTCCACTACCAGGAATGGCTGCGCCTGCGCGAGATCTCGGGTAGGCTCAAGGCGGCAGCCGCGGAGCCCCAGCCGCGAATCCCTGGTCCTCCTCGCTGAACCGCGGCGTCCCGACGCGTTCGAGGTTGGCCTGCATCCGGCGTCAGCAGGGACCGGCACGCTCTGCAGAAGCGGTTTCCTGAGCAAGTGGTGCGGGCGAACGGGCGCGCCATCAGGTATTTTGCCATCAGCTCCGGTGGAAGACTGATCCGTGGCTGCAGCATCGGCCCGTCCTCGGACTCCACCGGCCGGCCTCTGAATCCACCGACGCGGCCCGGGGCCGTGTCGCCGAACGACGGAGGAATGATGACACGCACCAGGAAGCGCTCTCCCTTGGCAGCGGCCGGCCGCCCCCACGCCGGCATCCGCCTCCTTTCCTGTCTGCTCCCGTGCATGTTGCTCGCAGCGGCCTGCACTGCCGATTCCGGCACGCCGGAAGGAGACGCCGGGACTGCCAGCGACGCCGCGCCCTCCTTCCAGGTCGACCCCTCCTGGCCCCGCGAACTGCCGAACAACTGGATCCTCGGGTCGATCACGTCGGTGTTCGTGGATGCGCAGGACCACGTCTGGATCACGCACCTCCCCGAGACGCTCACGCCCGAGGAGATCGCCGCCGTCCAGGAGCCGCCCATGGGAGAGTGCTGCGTTCCCGCCCCGGTGGTGATCGAACTTGATCCGGAGGGGAATGTCGTCCAGGCATGGGGCGACCCCTCAACCCAGGACGTTTCGGAATTCCCCCGCAACTCGCACGGACTTTTCATCGACCACAACGGGTTCGTCTGGATCGGGACCTATCGCCACCACAGGGTCATGAAGTTCACGCGGGACGGGGAGCACATCATGACGCTGGGCAGGTACGACGAGAACGGCGGCAGCAACGACACCGAGCTTCTGGGCGGCCCGGCCGGAATCTGGGTTGATCCCGAGACCAACGAGGTCTTCATCGCCGACGGCTATGCCAACCGGCGCGTCGTCGTCTTCGATGGCGAGACGGGCGCCTACATTCGTCATTGGGGCGCCTACGGCGAGCCGCCCGACGATGACGCCCGGTACCCCTACAACGCCCGCACGGCGGACAGCCCGCCCCCACCCCAGTTCGCCACGGTCCACGGCCTGGTCGGCTCCGACGACGGCCTACTCTACGTCGCGGACCGGCGCGGCAACCGCATCCAGGTCTTCCGGCAGGACGGCACCTACGTGACCGAGAAGACGATCGCGCCGCTGACCCGCGCGTCGGGCTCGGCGTTCGTGGTGACGCTATCCCCCGACGACGAGCAGCGCTGGCTGTACCTCGCCGACGGCACCAATCACAAGGTGTGGATCCTGCGCCGCCCGGACCTGGAGGTGGTGGGCGAATTCGGGCGCGGGGGCCGTCAGGTGGGCCAGTTCATCCGTCCCCACGGGATGGATGTGGACTCGCGGGGGAATATCTATGTCGGCGAGGCGTCCACCGGGCGGCGGGTGCAGAGGTTCATCCCGGGGTGAACGTGAAGCCTGATCGACGATCCGCCTGTTCAGCAGCTCGGGTCTGGCAGTACGCTCGCATTCCCTTTCGGGATCGAGCATTCGCATGTCTTCGCCGGTGACCGGTGTCGGTCGCGAGGTTGTAGCGCAAGCGAGAACCAGGGCGGCACCGAGCCACGGAAGGGTGGACAGTATCTCTCGCCGGGCACCGCGGCGACGCACCGAAGGGGTCATGTGGCCGGTCCAGGGGCGACGTTCCCGGAACGGAAGTCGACCTGCATTGTTGTCCACATCTCTACCGGCTCGCAGTTGACAGTGGCTGGCCGGTATTCGTAGCGTCGCGCAGAACGGCCCGCTTCCTGGTCCAGAATTCCGCCAAGGCGATCGCGCAAGCCGCGGCCCCCGCTGCTCCCCGCAGGCTGTACCACGCGTATGGCGTCTTCATCGTATGACCCGCTGAGCGCGTCCGGCTTGCCGGGCGTCCGGCGCCACCTTGACAGATTGATTGTCACAATCGGGTATACTCCGTCGTGAAGCAACCCGTGAGCCCCCACCACACCCTGCCCGGAGGGAACCCCATGCAACTCGGACCAAGGCGATTTGAGCTCATGCTCGCCGCTGCCACGCTCGTCCTCGCCACCCTTTCGGCCATCGCGCCGCCCGCTCTCTCGGCACAGCCCCCCACCACCCGGCGCCTCGACACCCTCGCCTTCAAGGACCTGAGCTACCGCATGGTGGGGCCCTACCGCGGCGGCCGTTCCACCGCCGCCGCCGGCTTCCTGAACGACTCCGATCGCTGGCTCATGGGCACGACCGGCGGGGGAGTCTGGGAGTCCGACGACAATGGCGTCACCTGGCGCAACATCTCCGACGGATACTTCGGCGGCTCGATCGGGGCGGTGGCGGTGGCAGGGTCTGACCCGAACGTGATCTACGTCGGCGAGGGCTCGATGGACATCCGCGGCAACACTTCCGCGGGGCGCGGCGCCTGGAAGTCGATGGACGCCGGGCGGATCTGGAGCTTCATCGGGCTGCCGGAGGCCGGGCAGATCGGCCGGATCGAGGTGCACCCGCGCGACCACGACCTGGTGTACGTGGCGGCGCTGGGCCATCCCTTCGGGAAGAACCCGGAACGCGGCATCTTCCGTTCGCGCGACGGCGGGGAGACCTGGGACCACGTGCTCGCGCTGAACGACTCGACCGGCGCGTCCGATCTGGCCATGGACATGACCAATCCGCGCATTCTGTATGCGGGGATGTGGCGCGGGGAACGCAAGCCGTGGGCGCTCATCTCGGGCGCGGAGGAGGGCGGTGTCTACAAGACGACAGACGGTGGTGACACGTGGACCAAGCTGGGCGGGGGCCTGCCCGAGGGGATCGTGGGGAAGGTGGGCGTGACGGTTTCCCCCGCGGACCCGGACCGGGTGTGGGCGATCATCGAGGCCGAGCCGGACGGCGGCGTCTACCGCTCCGACGACGGGGGGGCGACCTGGACCCGCACCAACTCGGACAACAACCTGCGCCAGCGCGCCTGGTACTACACGCACGTCCAGGCCGATCCCGTCGACCCCAACACGGTCTACGCGCTCAACACCCGCATGTACCGATCGGTGGACGGCGGGACCACCTTCGAGGTCATTCCCGTTCCCCACGGGGACGTCCACGACCTCTGGATTCATCCCGACAATCCCAACCGCATGGTGGTCGCCAACGACGGCGGCGCCCAGGTCACCGTGAACGGCGGCGAAACCTGGTCGACCTACTTCAACCAGCCCACCGCCGAGCTCTACGACGTGATCGTCGACAACGGCTTTCCCTACCGGCTCTACGGCGCGCAACAGGACAACACGACTATTTCCGTTCCCGCCTGGTCCGACGTCAACACCCTCTACCCCAAGCAGCACTGGCTGAATGTCGGCGGTTGCGAGACCGGTCCCATCGCGCTGGACCCCGACCGGCCACACATCACCTACGCGGGGTGCTACGGGGGCGTGATGGACCGCTACGACCTGCAGTCCGGCCAGCGGCGCAACATCATGCTCTACCCGCAACTGCAGCTCGGCATGGCAGCCAGCGAGCTGAGGCACCGCTTCCAGTGGGTGTCGCCGATGCTGGTGAGCGCCCACGACAACCGCGTCCTCTACCACGGCTCGCAGTACGTGAACCGTTCGCAGGACGAGGGGGCGACCTGGGAGACGATCAGCCCCGACCTGACCACGAACAACCCCGCGCACCAGGTGCAGTCCGGCGGGCCGATCAACGCCGACGTGACCGGCGTGGAGATCTTCAACGTGGTGTTCTCGATCGCGGAGTCGCCTGTGAACCAGGACGAGATCTGGGCGGGGACGGACGACGGTCGGGTGCATGTGACGCTCAACCGGGGCGGAAGCTGGCGGGATGTGACGCCTGCGGAAATGCCGGAGCTGGGGACGGTGGACGAGATCGAGGTGTCGCTGCACCAGGCCGGGCGGGCGTACGCCGCGGTGCAGCGTTACCGGATGGACGACTTCAGCCCCTACATCTTCCGCACCGACGACTTCGGCGCGTCCTGGACCCTGATCACCGACGGCATCCCCGGCGACCACCCGGTACGCACTGTCCGGGAAGACCCCGTGCGCCCCGGCCTTCTCTTCGCGGGCACCGAGTACGGCGTCTTCGTCTCCTTCAACGCCGGCGATTCCTGGCAGAGCCTGCAGCGCAACCTCCCCATCACCCCCGTCACCGGGATGCGGGTCGCGCACGACGACCTGATCATCTCGACGCAGGGGCGCTCGTTCTGGATCCTGGACGACATTTCACCGCTGCGCGAGATCGAGGACGCGGTCGCCGCGGGTACGCACCTGTTCGCGCCCAGGGACGCCGTCCGGCTCAGCAACCTGGGCGCGATCGGGCTCTCCGAACTCAACCCCGAACCCGCCCCGGCGGGGGCGCTGATCCACTACTACCTCGCCGAGGAGCCCGAGGGCGATATCCGCATCGAGGTTGTGGACGGGCGCGGCGAGGTGGTTCGCGTGTTCGCGTCGGACTCGGCGACCGCGGCAGAAGCCGACGGTGAGCGGATCAACAAGGCCGCCGGGCTCAACCGGATCGCGTGGACGCTCTCCTACGGGGGCCCGGAGCTGCCCGAGGGCTCGGTCGTATGGGGGTACACAGGTGGCGTGAAGGCGCCTCCGGGGCAGTATTCCGTGCGTTTGGCGGTGGGTGACGCCGTACTCGAACGGGACTTCGAGCTGCTTCCCGACCCTCGCATCCCCGAAGTAACCGTCGCGAGCTACGAGCAGCAGTTCCGCGTCGCGATCCAGGCCCGCGACTCGATCAACTCGATCTCGCGCGCCATCGAGGACCTCGCCGCCATCCGCGAACAGGTCGAGACCGTGATGGAGCGCGCCCGGGCCGCCGAGCAGGAGGCGGAGCTGCAGGCCCTCGCGGACACCCTCGCGGACAAGTCGACGGGAGTGACCGAGGAGCTGATGCAGACCCGGAACCGGTCGAATCAGGATCCGATTCGCTTCCCGCCCCGCCTGGACAACCAGTGGCTGGAGCTGTACGGTCGCATCACAGGCACCGACGGATACATCTCGGGCGGCGCCGAGGGGGCTCCGCACCCAGGCACTCTGGAGCGCCTGCAAGATCTCCTTACGGAGTGGGACGCCGTGCGCGTCCGCTACATCGACCTCCTCGAGAATGAACTGGTGCGCTTCAACGAGGCGGTGGAGCGGCTCGGGCTGCCCGCGGTCGTGCTGCCCAGACGGGGACGGATCGTGAGCTGAGGCGGCCCGCTACCCCGATGGCAGCGCGTCCACGAACTCGACCATCCGCCGCTGCTCGTCCTCGTTCGGCATGCGCCCCAGTCCGGCACCCAGATTGTCGACCATGTGCTCGGGGTTGCTGGTCGCGGGCGTCACGCAGGTCACCGCCGGGTGGGCCGCCGCGAACTTGATGAAGAACTGCGCCCAGCTGTTGGCGCCGAACTCGCGGGCCCAGCCCGGCACCTCGCGGTCGCCGACACGGTTCCACAGACGAGTACGCCCGAAGGGCACGTAGACCAGCACGCCGATCCCCCGCTCCTGGGCGAGCGGCAGCACCTCGTCGGCGGCGTCGGTGTTGTCCACCGCGTAGTCGACGCCGATGAAGTCCAGCGGATAGTCGCGCATCGCCTGCATCAGTCCCCCGTACTGGGGTCCGCGCGGCGTGAGCGTCGTGCCGATGTAGCGGAGGCGCCCCTCGGCCTTCAGCTCCTGGATGATCGGCATCTGCACGGGCATATCGCCCAGGTTGTGGACCTGCATCAGCTCGATCTCGTCCACTCCGAAGTACTCGAAGGAGGCTTCGATCTGGGCGCGCGCCCTCACCGGGTCCGCAGAGCCCCCCCGCGCCACGTTCACCTTGGTCGCCCAGAAGATGCGGTCCGTGAGCCCCAGGTCGTTCGCGAGGCGCCCAGCCACCTCTTCGGAGGACCCGTAGCTGGGCGCCGTATCGAAGACGGTGCCGCCGTTCTCGACGAGCGCGGTTAGTACGTTCCCGAGCTGCGTCACATCGTCGCCGCGCGCGACCCGCGAGAAGGTGGCGGAGCTGCCCAGACCCACGATCGGCACCTGCTCCCCCGTGGAGGGGATGGCCCGCGTCATCATCTCCTGTCGTTTCAGCGCCCGCAGGATGTCGGGACTCAGGGTGACGGCCGCTCCGGCAGCCGCGGTGGTACGAAGCCAGTCACGTCTCGTCAGCATCGGGATTCCTCCTTCACAGGTGATGCGCCGGATCCCATCCTCCGGCAGAGGGTCAAGGTCGTTGGCGCACGGGCGCCCCGTCATCTCAAGGACAGCGCAGGAGGCGTTTGTGTTGGGCCGAAAGCATCGCGTGGCGGGCCCTATCGCGGGGGCCGCAGGTTATATTCGGATAGGGTGCGGGACGCCAATTCGGGCAACCAAAGAGGGGTTGGGACAACCTTGAGTGCCTGGGGCAACCGTGCGCGCCTTGAGGATGTTCTCATGGATTGAAGGGTCGTGCAGCCGCGTCGCATTGACCGGCGGACGCTGCATCGACTGGCGGAAACAACCGGCGCCGCTGAAACGTAGTAACGGCATCGGTCAGGCCGGGCGGCCGGAACACAGACCTGCATGGAGTGTCAGGATGAGCATCAAGGAACGCTTCAGGAAATACATCCCCGATCAGGACAGACGCTGTGCCACGATCATCCATGGAGCGTCGGCCGCTGCGGGGGCGGCGGCGGCGGGAGCGATCGTTCCCGGATCCGACGCGGCTGCCATCATGCCGGTGCAGGTGGGCATGATCACCGCGCTGGCGGACGAGTTCGGCGTCCCGGTGACCGACGCCGCGCTCAAATCGACGCTCTACGCGACGCTCGGCACGATCGTCGGCAAGGGCGGCGCCAACATCGTGCTCCGGTGGGTCCCCGTTTACGGCAGCATCATCAGGGGGGTGGTGGCGGTGGGCGTCACGGAGGCGATGGGCTGGGCCGTGGTGCAGAAGCTGCGCACCGACGGCAAGCTGACCTGACGGGCGGGAACGCACGCCGGATCCACCCCACCGGGCCACCGAGGCGCCGGAGCGGCGCCCCCCAACCTACCGCGCCACCGCCGCGCTGTTGTTCCGGTTGTGTGACGCGGCCCGCAGTTCCCCCGTCTCCGGATCCCGGCTGACCGCCACCCACAGCCCTTCTCCCGCGAGCCGCGCTTCCGTGGGGTCCACCTCCGTGTAGGCGTAGCCGGTGCCGTCGAGCACCTCGCGGGGGAACATGCCTGCCGGAACCCGCACCCTGAGTCCGAACGTCGCGGGGTCGGTGGCGGGAATGAAGAAATCGGGGGCGTTGATCGCCTCGTCCACCGTCATCCCGAAGCGCATCACGTTGATCAGCGCCTGAAATGTGCGGTGGTGGAGCCCGGAACCCATGGACGCGAAGCCGAGGAAGGGCTCTCCGTCGCGGAAGAGGATGCCGGTCTCGGTGGGGGCGGGCAGGCGGCCGCCGGGTTCGACGGCCGCGATCTGCCGCTGCTGGAAGGATGCCGGGTCGCCGATGGTGATTCCGTCGACCACGATCGCGGTCTTGCCCCACATTACCGCGTTGATGCTGTGCGTGATGGCCGCGATGTTGCCATCGCCGTCGATCGCCACCACGTCGTCGGAGTGGCCGGGTCCCCGCGGCGTCCAGTTCGCAAACGGCATCCCCTGCTCCATCAGCGCCCACAGCCGTTCGGCGTGTTCCGGGGTCACGCGTGCTTCGACCGTGAACTCGGAGGCCAGGAGCGTCTCCATGGTCCCAGTGGGCAGGAAGTCGGACATGTAGTTGCGGGTGATGTCGAGCGCCTTCCTGAGCGCGACCGCCGACTCGGTCCAGTGTCCGTCCCCGGCCAGCCCAGCCGCCACGGCCAGGTGCTGCGCTTCGATCAGCGCGACGCCGCCGCTGTTCGGGGGCGGGTTCGTGTACACGGTGTAGCCGCCGCCGAGATCCGCCACGAGGGGCTCGTCCCAGATCACCTCGTACGCGGCCAGGTCCTCGGCAGTCATGAGCCCCCCGTCCGCCTGGATCGCGGTGGCCGCCTTCTCCGCCCATGGCCCGCGGTACATGTAGTCGGTCCCCTGCTCCGCAACGGCCCGCAGCGTCGCCGCCAGCGCCGGCTGTGCGAAGACATCGTTCTCCAGGTAGGGCGAGCCATCCGCCTTGAGCAGCGTTCCGCGGGTCTCCGGGAGGCGCGCCAGATCCGCGGCCCTGGCCTCCCAGTACCCGGCCACCTTCTTCGGAACCGGAAATCCCTCTTCGGCGACATGGATCGCCGGCTTGAAGATCTCCGCCCACGGCAGACGCCCGAAGCGGTCGTGGGACGCTCCCACACCCTTCATGAAACCGCCCACCAGGGCGGTGCGCCCGCCCACCTCCGTACCGTACATCCCGTCCGGCGAAGACATGTCGATACCACCCGGAATGGACATCGGGTCGTCCTCGGCGAGCACCGTGTTCCATTCCGCGTTCATGGTGTGCACCTGGCCCGTGTCCGCGTCGTAGTAGACGAGCGACATGATGCCGAAGTAGCTGATCGGCGCGCCCGCGGTCAGCGCAACCTGGGTGAGGGCGGTCGTGAGCGCGGCGTCGATCGCGTTCCCGCCCAGCGCCAGGGCTTCGAGGCCGGCGCGGGCGGCGAGTCCGTTGTAGGCCACGGTCACCGCCCCATTCATCCCCGTAGCCACACCCGCTTCGGTGCGGTCCACGAGCTGCGCGGCCATGTAGGTCTCGTAGTCGTCGGCCCACCATTCGGGGGAGAGGTCGGGCTCCGGCCTGCCGGTGCAGGACTGGAGGGCCAGGGTGGCCAAAGTGGCCAGTCCGGTCGCGCGGGTGCCCGCAGGCAGTATCCGGCCGACCGGTCGCACGATCCGGCTGACCTCGTGTGCGATCCGGCTGACCTGATGTGCGATCCGGCTGGTCATGCGCCTTGTCCTGCTGACTTCCGCCGCGCCCGCGCTCACGATGCCGGCCGCCGTCCCAGCCACTCTTCCCACCACTCCAGCTGCACCCAGGTGCGGTGCACGGTGCGCCACGGGGTCCAGCCGCCGTGGTACGAGTCCGGGTACCGCACGAACCGCGCCGGCACCTGCTGCTTGCGCAGCGCAACGTACATCTGCTCCGCCTCCTCGATCGGGACGCGGTGGTCCGACTCGCCGTGCACGAACATGGTGGGGGTCGAGACGCCCTTAGCGTAGATGATGGGGGACGAGCGCATCAGGTTTTCCAGCCCGCGCTCCTCCCAGGGTGGGCCGAAGAACTCGCTCTCCTTGGTGCGGGGGATGTCGGCGACTCCGTAGTCGCTGACCCAATTCGAAATCGACGCGCCCGCGATCGCCGCCGCGAAGCGGTCTGTCTTCGTGATGACCACGTTGGTCATGTAGCCGCCGTAGGAATAGCCGGTCACCCCCATCCGAGCCGTGTCGATGTCGTAGTTGGCGATCGCGTGGTCCACCCCGGCCATCACGTCCTCGTAGTCCTTGAACCCCCATCCGCCCCAGGTGCCCCAGCGGAAGTCCTCGCCGTAGCCGGTCGAGGCGCGCGGGTTGGTGTAAAGGACCATGTAGCCTTGCGCGGCCAGGAGCTGGCGGTCGAAGGAGAAGTCGTTGCCGTAGCTTCCGTGCGGTCCGCCATGGATGACGAGGATGAGGGGGAAGGCGGCCTGCCCACCATCGCGCCCGCCCGGGCCGACGGCTTGCTCACCGCCGGCGTACCCCCGGGCCGGTAGGATCCAGCCCTCGATCCCGGTGCCATCCGGGCTGTTGAACAGAAGCCGGTCGGGGGCGGAGAGTGCCAGCTCGGCGAGCAGTTCCGCGTTCACGTCGGTCAGCTGCATCTCCGAGGCGCCGTTCGTGTCGGCGATCCAGATGTCGCCGGGACGCACGGGGTCGGTGGCCCGGAAGGCCATCCGCGAGAAATCGGACGAGTAGGAGAAGCTGCCCAGCCGGCGGTCGCCCGATGTGACCTGTTCGACCATTCCCCCGCCCGCGGGGACGCGGAAGAGGTGCGTGTTCCCCCCGGTCCCGCCCGAGAAGTACACGTGGCCGCCGTCGGGAGACCAGGTGGGTGCGCTCGGAATCAGGTCCCAGTCCGCGGTGAGCGACCGGAGGCGCCGCCCGTCCGCCGCGTCGAAGACAAACAGTTCCGAAGATGCGCCCCGGTCGCGGGCCTCGCGGATGATCACGTCCAGGCCCTCGTTGCCCCGTACCGCGATCTCCCGGCCGTCCGGCGACCACTCCGGGCTGGAGTAGTTGTACTCGTCGTCGGTCAGCCGGGTGACGGTGCCGTCGAGATCCACCACCCAGAGGTCGGACCGCTCGTAGCTGTGCTCGTCGCGCTGGTGGGCGTCCGCGGTGAAGGCCAGCCGGCTCCCGTCGGGGCTCCACGCGACGCCGGACGCGTTCACGCCGATGGCGGTCAGTTGCCGGGGCTCGCCACCGGCGGCGGGGATGACGTGGATCTCGCGCGGGGGGGTGGCGCGTGGGTCGCGTGGGTCGGGCAGATAGCCGCGCCGGTCGAACCGGTAGTTCATCCAGTCGAAGTCCCGCCCGTCGAAGCGCTCGATGACCCGCCGTTCGAAGTCCGATTCATAGGTGCGCTCCGGCGCCGACGGCGGACGCACCGCCATCGTGAACGCAATCCATTCGCCATCGGGACTGAAGTCGGGCGAGCCCCTGAGTCCCTCGATCTGGAAGGCTTCGCCGGAGGGGCGGTCCATGCGGAGAAACCAGGATCCCCCGCCGCCACCCCCGGCCGGCCCCGGCCTGCTGGAACTGAAGACCAGCAGAGACCCGTCCGGACTCCAGCGGGGGCCCGAGGCGCTGTGGCTCGGGCTCGTCACCCGGAAGGGCTCGCCGGAGCCGTCGGCGTTGGCTAGCCAGATCTCGCTGTGCCGCCGGTTCTCGTCCTCCAGCACGGTAGTCACCACGTAGGCGACCCGTGATCCGTCGGGCGAAAGCGCCGGACTGCCGACGCTCTTCAGCCGGTAGTAGTCCTCCAGCTCGAGCGCGCGGCGTTCACCGGGCCCGGCATCCCGTGCGACCTGCGCGACCAGGTTGGCGGGGAGCAGGGTCAGGCCGGCGGAGAGGGCAATCAGGCCGGCCGATAGCACCATCGGGCCGGCGGAGAGCGCCGTCAGGCGGGCGACAACCCGCGCTCCGGTGGCGGCGCGTCCGCCCGGGGGCGGCGCTGGATGCCGCTTGCGCGGAATCGCGGGACTGGGGGCCGGGAGGTCGACTTGGACGGACATGGTTTTCTGTCGGGACATGGCTAGTCGGTCGGTCGGAGGACGGGATCCGCGGATACCCAACCGGGTATCGACCCCAATACTGGGGCCCGAGGCACCGCAGCGCCACCGAACGCCGCCCACTATCGCTCGCACTGTAATGCCAACATTACAAAATGTCATGTATGCTTTACATGTCCAATGCGTAATGGATCGCTCCAGGGCGCGCTACCTGATGCCCACCTCGATCCTTCGCCAGTGCCCCTGCCGGAAACGCCCGACGCTCAGCACCGAGCGCGTGACGTGCCCGAGCAGGATTGCGAGCCAGATGTGGTGCGCTTGCAGGCCGACAGTCGCCTGCATCACCCAGCATATGGCCAGCGGCAGCGCCAGTTGGGAGATGAGTGAGATGTAGAGCGGACCGCGGGTGTCGCCCGTCCCCTGCAGGGCCCCGGTATACGCCAGGGCGACGGTTACGAACACCCCCGAGACGCTCAGGAATGCCAGCAGCTGGGTGCCCAGCGCAGCGACCACAGGGTCATCCAGCCCAAATGCCTCGAGGAGTGCCTCCGGTGCGGCCAGGAACACAGCACCGATCAACGCCGCAACCGCGATCCCGATCCACGATGCGACCCGCGCCCCTTGCACGGACCGCTCCGGCTTCCCCGCCCCAAGGTTCTGCCCCGCCACCGCCGCCGTCGCCCCCATGATCCCGACCGAGGTCCAGGTCACGAGCGAGAAGAGCTGCGTGTAGGCGACCGAATACGCCGCCTGCGCCTCCGCACTGGCCTGGAGGGACCCTATGAACCGCAGCAGGATCACGCCGCCGATGTTCATGGCCACGCCCTGGAATCCCGCTGGCAGGCCGAAGCGAAAGAGCTGCCGGATGACCGCCGGATCCGGCCGCCATGGGCCGCCCCGCTGCACCTGAATCACCCACCGGCCACGCACCAGCGAGTACGCGGCCACAAGCATCATGATCCCGGCGGCGATCACGGTTCCCATGGCCGCACCCAGAGTTCCGAAGCCCGGGATGGGACCGAGGCCGCGGATCAGAACAATGTTGAGGACCAGGTTGAGCACCGTCATCCAGATCCCGAGCCGCAGCGGTGTCCGCGCGTCCCCGGCCGAGCGCAGCGCCCCGCCCAGCATGAAGAAGACCATCATGCCGAAGCTGAAGACGAACATGACGCGGATGTACGGCAGCGCCTCGGCCTGCACCGCCGGGGTGGCGTTCACCAGATCGAGGAGCGACGGCGCCAGGAAGTACCCGATCGGCGCGAGGATGCCCAGCGACAGGATCGCCGCGGTCAGGAACGCCTGATAGACGACCCGGTTGACCACCTCGGGCTCGTTCCGGCCGGCGAAGCGCGCCACCAGCACGCCCATCCCGGTGAAGAGCGACCCGATGAAGACGTGCACCACCAGGAAGATCTGCCACGAGACCCCGATCGCCGCGTTACCGGTGAAGCCCACGAAGTGCCCCACCATCGCGTGATCGACGAGTCCCTGCAGACCCCCGATGACGTTCTGGAGCATGGTCGGCCACGCCAGCTTCCATACCGCGCGGCCGATGGGACCCTCGACGATCGAGCGGTCGAAGGCCTTTCCGGAGGAGGCAGCAGGCGTGCTATTCGCCCTTCACGAGCCGGGCCCCAAGGTACACGCCCACGGCCCCCAGGAAGGGGGTCAGCCATGTGAGCCATGTGGGCTCCTCGGCAACCTCCATGGCCTCGGCCATGCCGGCTTCCGACGCCATCTCAGCCATCATGGGACCCACAACCGCGAGCCCTACCCCGATCACCAACACGGCGGCGATCAGGATCCACACTCCGCCGTTGTCCGCGGCCACCTTGGCGCAGACGACGCCGCCGAGCACCGCCGCCACAAGGCTCACCACGATCGAACCGACGATCGCCCCCGCGCCGTCGCCGGCAACGAACGCCATGACCAAACCCAATGCCAGGACGGCGACCACCATCACCACAAATCCCAGTACCGCCGCTCCGAGGTTTCGCATAATTCCCTTTTCGTGAAGAGTTGACTTGACGCCTTCCTCCGGGGCACCCCGGAGCCCGGCTACGCTAAAGCCGCTGCCGCCGAACTGCAAGCAGGTACCGGCCCCTTGCACGCGTGGTCCCACCGCGGCAGCGCCCAGCCCAACACGGCCCCTCCGAGATGGCGCAAGAGTGTCCTCATCACTTCCCTTCCATGTCCGGTTGTAGTCCGTTTATACGCGCGGGGCCGCCCGGCACGCGAAGGAAGAGGGTGGGCGGGCGGACAGGCTGCGGCAACCGATACAGGAGACGGACCGACATGACGAACAGCGAGCATCAGGGACCGGCCCCGGCGGTCGAGCTCTCCGTCCCGATAGCGGCCAGCGTCGCCACGGTTTGGGGAATCCTCACCACCGCCACGGGATTCTCCGAGTGGATGGAGGGCAACGTCACCTTCGAGCCGCGCGCGGGAAGCCCGTTCCGGGCCGAATTCCCGGCCTACCGGATCGTGCTGGGTGGGAAGATCGTCGAGGTGGACCCGGGTGCACGGCGCCTCGCCCTGACCTGGGGCATCGAATCGGGTCCGGATGCGGACGTGTTCCCGGCGGGCTCATCGCTCGTGGTGCTGCAGCTGCGCCCCGACGGGCCGGCGTGCCGCATCGAGCTGCGCCACACCGGCCTTCGCTCGCCCGAAGCGGCCGCGCAGCAGGAGGGCGGATGGCGCTTCCAGCTGAGCAAGCTCGACCTCAAGGCGAACCGCGCCGACCTCGCCGCCGGCCTGGACCGCACCCTGCCCGAATGGATCGCCGCGTGGAACGAGCAGGACGCGGACGCCCGCATGGCCGCGCTGGAGCGCTGCTGCCGCGAAGACATCACCTTTCGCGACGAGTGGACCGCCCTCTCAGGCACCGACATGCTCGGCACCCACATCGGCAACTGCCACCACTACATGCCCGGCTACACCCTCAAGCACACCGGCGACATCCGCATCTGCCGGGGCGAAGCGCTGGTAGGGTGGCGCGCCACCGGTCCGGGGGGCCAGCCGACGAAAGGGTTCAACCACATCCGGGCGGACCCCGACGGGCGGATCCACCGCGTGACGGGGTTTCAGGCCGGATAGCGGGGCACCGGCCGGCCGGCCGGACTGGCCACCGGCGTCTTCCAGCCCCTACCCCCTCCGCCTCGGTGCCGGCGGCAGCGCCTCCACGACCTCGACCATGCGCGCCTGCTCGTCCTCGTCGGGCAGCCGCCCCATCGCGGCCCCGATGTTGTCGAGCATGTGTCCCGGATTGCTCGTCGCCGGGGTCACGCAGGTCACCGCGGGGTGCGCCGCGGCGAACTTGAGGAAGAACTGGGCCCATGTGGTGGCGCCGAACTCGCCGGCCCACTCCGGCAGCTCCTGGCCCGACGCGCGGGTGAAGAGGTTCCGCCCGAAGGGCACGTACACCAGGATGCCGATCCCCCGGTCCATGGCGATCGGGAAGATGTCGTCCGCGGCGCTCAAGTTGTTGGCCGCGTAGTCGATGCCGATGAAGTCGAGCGGGTAGTCCCGCATCGCCTGGGCGAGTGCCGGGTACTGCTGCTTTCGCGTGCTCGTGATCCCGAGGTACCGGATCCGCCCCTCCTGCTTCAGCTCCTGAAGGATTCCGACCTGGGTGGGCGGGTCGCCCAGATTATGCACCTGGATCAGATCGATGGTGTCGACCCCGAAGTACCCGAAGGAGCGCTCGATCTGTGCACGGGCCGCAGCCGGATCGGCCGATCCGCCCCTGGCCACGTTGACCTTGGTCGCCCAGAAGATCCGCTCGCTGAACCCCATCTGCGCGGCGAGCTCACCGGCCACCTCCTCGGAGTCGCCGTAGCTGGGCGCCGTGTCGAACACCCGTGCACCCCTGTCGACGAAGTTCCTTAGGACCTCCCCGAGCGGCTCCACCTCACCGCTGCCCGCGACCCGGCGGAAGGTCGCCGAGCTGCCCAGGCCGATGATTGGCACCTGTTCCCCCGAAGACGGGATGGCCCGCGAGATCAGCTCCTGGCGATGCAGGGCGCGAAGCAGCCGGGGGCTGAGTGAGAGCGCGGCGCCGGTGGTGGCGGTGGTTCGGATCCAGTCACGTCGAGTCAGCATTGCAGTCGTCCTCCGTTTGAGCGAAGCGCCGGCTCCGGTGCCGACACAGGGTCAAAGTGCAAAGCGTTCCGCGGCCGCGCTACCCCTTGGGGGCCGCCGAATGGCGGCTGGCCGAGGTGTCCGACCAACGACCGAGTGCTCCTGGCGGGGTTCGGGTCTGTGCTGGTACCTGACCCGGGACCAGGTCTTAGCCCCCCAGCGCCTCCAGAGGCTGTATCTCCCGCTCGATTCGCCGGCGTGACGACTCCGCGCACTCGAGGTCGTAGCGAACCTGGAGACGAATCCAGAATTCGGCCGTAGTGCCAAAACACCGTGCCAGGCGCAGCGCTGTGTCCGTGGTGACCCGTCGTCTGCCGAGCACGATGTCGTTCAAGCGAGGTCGGGGAACCCTGAGGGCCTGCGCGAGCCGGTAGACGCTTAGTCCGAGGGGGAGCAGGAACTCTGTCTGCAGTATCTCTCCAGGGTGGATTGGGGGCAGTCTGCTTCCTGAGACCACGGCCGCGAAGTCAACCTGCAGCCGGTCCACGTCCTTTCGGGCAATCGTCATGCTCCGCCGCCCCCTACCCCGGAAACAGGCTCCGGTCGATTGCCGGCACGAGCTTCAGCGCATTCTCGTAGTAGATCTTGCGCAGGACCTCGTCGGGCAGGTCCAGGCCGTACATCTGCCAGAAGGCGTGGTAGTTGCGGTAGTAGTCGAAGTACTCGTCCGCCGTCTCGAAGACGCGGAAGTAGGTGTGGAACTCCTCCTGGTTGTAGGAGTCCTTCCCCATCAGCACGCGGTCCTGGTACCGGGTAAGCCATTGGCGCGCGAAGCGGGGCTGCCGCCCCAGTTCATAGATGACCGCGCCGAGGCCGACGTACATGTTCGGGATTTCGTCGAGGAGCTCGCCGAGGCGTCCCAGGTCGTGGCCGAGCCAGCCGAGGTGGGCGGCGATGAAGTTC
This sequence comes from Longimicrobiales bacterium, assembly GCA_965116645.1. Classification (GTDB taxonomy): domain Bacteria; phylum Gemmatimonadota; class Gemmatimonadetes; order Longimicrobiales; family Gaopeijiaceae; genus Bin94. The sequence continues at coordinate 2,656,286 of OZ220702.1, forward strand.
GTGTTGGGGTGGTTGCGGAACAGGTTGTGCTGCTCGCCGATGATCTGCTCGAAGGGGGGGAAGCGGTCGGGCGGGCGGATGCGCCGGGGCCGCAGCCGCAGCTCCAGCCAGCGCTCGTTAAAGCGGTCGTGGGGCTGCCAGAATTCGGCGGGATCGGCGGAGTGGATCAGCACCGGGATGCCCAGTTCGCCGGCCTTGTCCCAAACCGGCGCCAGGCGTGGGTCGTCGACCGGGATCCGGTTGCCGTCCGTGTCCCGGTCGGCCATTCCGAGTCCCTTGAAGATCTTCAGGCCCGCGGCGCCGTTCCTCACGTCCTCTTCCAGCTGCCGGGCGGCCGCCTCGCCCCAGCCGGGCTCGCCCACGCCGAAGAAGTTGATGTTGGCGAAGAAGACGAAGCGCGACGGATGCCGCCCGGCCAGGTTCTCAAGCCCCTCGGCCAGCGAAACCCCGCTCCCGCCCGACAGGTTCACCATGACCGCCATGTTCAGTTCGTCCATCTCCGCGACCAGACGGTCCACCGCCTCGGCGGACATCCCCCGTCCGCGCTGGTGCCCATGAATGTCCACGAAGGGGAAACGGGCGCGGGTCACCAGGTGCTCGGGGACGACGAGGGTGTTGCGCGGCTCGTACTCCACGACGGTGACGTCCTGGGCGGCGAGGGGGACAGCGACCGGGAGGGCGGCCACGAGCGCGGCGAGGGCCACGGCGGCGAAAAGGGCGCCGGCCAGCGGGCTGCGGGCGTCCGGCGCGGAGGCGCGACCCGAAACGGCAACACCGGGCCCGGCTGCACCGACGCGTGGCCCGGCGTCGTGCCGGGGTGTTCCAGCGTGCGCTAGCGCAGGCGCACCCGCCTGAGGTGCGGGCCGGTAGCGGGGACGGGTTCCAGTGCTTCGGGACATCGTGCTCTCTTCCTTCCTTCAGCTTCTGCGGATTGTCATGAGCAGGTAGCGCTTGTGCGCCGCGAAGCCGGCCGGATCGATCACGGCTGTGCTCTTGCGGGCGGCCGCGCGGATCCGTTCGGCGACGTTCTCGACAACGTAATGCAGAGCGGGGCGTTTCGCCCGCAGCTTGTCCACGGCGAAGTCCACGGCGGGGAGGCCGATGCGGCTCGCCAGCAGGTGGGCGAAGCCGAGGGTGGGCAGCACGTTGCGGGTGATGTCGGCCTCGTCGGTGACCTTGAATCCGTTTTCGGCAAGCTGGGTGCGGAAGCGTTCGAGGCGCCAGCCGGAGCGTTCGCGGGGGGGCGGGCGAGGCCCTTTGGCGGCAGTCTGCCCGGTGCCCGCTTCCCCGTTCCGAAAGTAGTCCGCCACGATCCATGTCCCGCCCGGCGCAAGGATCTCGCGCATAACGGCGAAGACGCCGCGGGGCTGCATGTACTGGATGGACTCCGAATGGATGACGGTGCCGAAGTGCGCCCGGAACCGGTGCGAGGCCCCGTTCGCGAGCATGTCTTCGAAGCGGCAGCGAAGGACGGGGATGCCGGGATAGTTGCGCCCGATGTGTTCCACCTGGAAGCGGTCGGGGGTCAGTCCGGTGATTTCGTGGCCGGCCGTTCGGAGGAGGCCCAGCATGCCGCCCATCCCGGAGCCTGCGTCGAGCACCGGCTGGCCGGGGCGGCCGATCCGGTCCATCAGCTTTTCGGCGTACCGGAGTTGGGCACGATGGATGTCCTCGAAGCTGATCGCCGCATGAGGGGTTTCGGGATCGTCGAAGTAGCCGTAGTGGAGGAAGTCGCCCGGAAGCATCCGGTTGTAGAGGAGAAGCTGGGCGTTGGCATGCACGGTCGGGACGCGCCGGTGGGTCCTGCGGCGGCGGACCCAGCGGACGACGTGGTGCGGCAAGAGGGCGCGTCCGAGGATCTGCTTCAGGATCCAGCCGCCCCGCAGACGGGTGGGCGGGGCCGGGTCGGTTGGTGAGCGGTCCATTCTGGTTTTCCGACGATACGGAACGGTGCTGCTTGGCGCAATCCTCACTTCCCGCCGCCGCTCCCGGCGTTTACAATACTCGCGATGCCCTGTCCTCCCCGCACCCGGAGACCCCGATGAAGATCGCCCGTTCGCTCGCTTTCCTTGCGCCGACTCCCGCCCTGGCCATCGCGCTCGCTGTCGCCACCCCCACCACCATCGACGCCCAGGAGCGGATCCCGAGCCCCCGTGGCGAGGCCGCGACGCAGGTCGGCGGCTCGTATGAAGGCGGCAGCTATTCGGGCGGTTCGTGGATCGTCGTCGACTACGGCCGCCCGATCACCCGGGGCCGCGATGTCTTCGGCTCCGGCGACGACTACGGCCGGATGATCACGACCGGCGCGGTCTGGCGGCTGGGAGCCAACAAGTCGACCCGGTTCATGACCGAGGCGGACCTGATGTTCGGGGACCAGCGCCTTCCGGCTGGCGAGTACACCATCTTCGCCGAGCTCTCGGAGGACGAGTGGACGCTCATCTTCTCCAACTGGGGGGCGTCGGAAGGCTACCCGCCGGACAATCCGGACGCCCTTTGGGGCTCCTACGGCTACACGGCGGACCGGGATGTCCTGCGGACCACGATGGAGGTGCAGTCGGTCGAGATGGCCTCGGACCAGATGGTCATCCTATTCACCGACATGACGAGCGACGGGGGCATGTTCACGGTCTGGTGGGACGACCAGGTCGCGATGACGCCGTTCTCGCTGGCGAGGTAGGGGCTACCGCCTCCCCCCGATCAGGAGCGGCCGCACCGGCACGTACCGCGTGAGCCGCATGCGGTTGATCTCGCCGGCGTAGATGTTGCCGTCGAGGTCGACGCCGAGGAACTCGATACCGGGGCCGACGTCCTCGTCGTGCTGCGGGATGAAGTAGGTGATCCAGGCCTGCTCGTTCCTGAGGTCGCCGATGCGGATGCCCTTCTCCCAGCCGAAGTTGCTGCGCCATGGGTCGGGGGGGCCGGTGCGCAGGTCGCCCGAGAGGCCGTCGCCGGCGTAGAGGATGTCGTTGGGATCGATGAAGAGGCCGCTGGGCTTGCCGTACTGCGTCCAGATGTAGAGGAGTTCGCCCTCGGGGTCGAAGACCTGGATGCGGCTGTTGCCCCGGTCGGCGACGTAGACTCGGCCGCGCGAGTCGATCTTGATGTCGTGGGGGTCGCTGAAGCGGCCGGGCTCGCGGCTCTCCGAACCGACGCCGCCGCCGACCTGGCGGATGAAGGTGCCGTCGCCGGCCAGCCGGACGATGCGGTTGTTGCCGCCGCGGTGGCCGTCCGCGATCCAGATGTCCCCGTTCGGGGCGATCGCCACGCCGGAGGGGCCGTTGAAGTGCGTCTCGTCGTCGCCGTGGACCCCCGCCTCGCCGAGGCGCATGACGACCTCGCCGTCGCGCGTGAGCTTGAAGACCTGGTGGCCCATGCCCATCGACTCGCCGAGCGCGGCGCGGGCGTCGCCGTGCGCGCCGCCCTCCGTGACCCAGAGGTAGCCGTCCGCGTCGAGGGCGAAGCCGTGCGGGAAGGCGAAGAGGCCGCCGCCGTAGCTCGCGACCAGGTTGCCGTCGAGGTCGAACTTGAGGATGGGGTCGATGTCGGTGCCGGCGCACTGGTTCGCGCCGCAGCGCTCCAGTATCCAGATGTGCTCGCCGTCCGGGTCCGGGATCGCCCCGCTCACGATCCCGAGGGTGCGGCCTTCGGGGAGCTTCTCCCAGTTGAAGGTGGCCCGGTAGGGGTTGGGGGCAGGGGTCTGGGCGTGGAGGGGGGGCGGGGGGAGGGCCAGCGGGACGGCGAGAGAGGCCGTCATGGAGGCCGCGAGTGTGATGGCCGCCGCCGCGACAGCTCGCACGGGCAGCCCGGCACCCGCTTGCCTGGTGGGCGCACGCCCCATGGCTCCCCCGCCGGGCGCTTGGCCGCGGCTCTCTTGGTTCGGAATCGCGCTCACCGAAGGGTCTCCTGGTTGACATCCGACGACTCGCGTCAGAATCTGCTGACAACGATCAGGATAGGACCTTCCAGTGCTTCCGGGAAGCCGTGCAGGACTTGGCGCCGGGCCCCATCGTGTCACCTGCAGGGATTTGGAGCGACAGTGTCCAGACGCGCCTCGGCATTCGCCATCGCGGCTATCTGCGCGGCCTTCCTCTCCGGCCCGGCCGCCGCCACTGTCCAGCAGTCCGCGTGCGATGTCCCATGGCGCCTCGAGGAGACGCTGCGCCTGGGTTCCCTGGACGGCGACGACGCCCTGAGTCCGGTGAGGGCGCTGGAGATCGGGCCGGATGGCAGCATCTATCTGCTCCAGAGCTGGGACCATCATGTGTCCGTGTTCCTGCCCGATGGCCGTCCGGCAGGGCGGGTCGGGCGCGCCGGCAGCGGGCCCGGCGAGTTCGCGTCCGATCCTCGCAGGATGGGATGGCGGGCGGACACGCTGTGGGTGAGCGACCGCTTTGTCACGCAGTTCTTCCTCGCGGACGGCACACCGGTCCGTCAGGTCAGCTTCTCGGTACCGATGCCGGCGGAGGGGTCCAGGTTCGCCCCCGGGACGCCGCTCGCCGATGGGACGTTTCTGCCCTACCGCACCGTCAACCAGGAATCGGAGCGGATTCTGCTCCGGCACCGGGCTCCGCTCCGGCGGCTGTCCGCCTCCGGCGAGATCGTGGACACCATTGCCATCGTCGAGCGCCACCTCGCCGACCATGTGATCCACAGGGAAAGGGACAGTCGGGGCTTCGGCATGATGACCCCGCACCCGCTGACCCCTTCCAACGACCAGTCGTGGCTTCCGGTGGTCGCCGTGGCTGACGGGTCGGCGGTGGTGTTCATCGGGGAGGTGCGCCCGGAGGACGAGCAGCCGACCTTCGACCTTCTCGCAATCGGCATTGCGGGCGACACGCTGTTGCACCGGGCCGTGCCGTACACGCCGCTGCCGGTGACGAGGGAAGAACGGGAGCTGATGCGCGAGCAGTTTGCCGCGAGGATCGCGGGAGACCTCACGCCGGAACGGCTCAGGCCCCCGTGGGGCATCCGGGACGCGGACCGCCGCCGGAGGATCGCGCGCGACGCAATCACCTTCCCCGAGACGCATCCTCCTGTTCGGAGCATGCTGGCGGGGCGTGATGGTTCTATCTGGCTGCTGCGCGAAGCCTGGCCCCGGGACGCGAGCCTCTGGGAGGTCTACGACGAACAGGGCAACCTGGAGGGAAGCGTGCAAACGTGGGCGGCGTCCACCGGGAACCCGGACTACCGGCCGTACGTCTTCCAGGCCAGCCGGAGCGAAGTATGGGCGCAGGTCCGCGGCGCGCTGGATGTGCCGTACATCGTCCGCTACGAGATTCGCCGGCCCTGCGGGCAGGAGGGCTGACGCGGCAGCGCCGTTCGAATGCCGCGCCGGTCCTGTCGGCGACCTCTACCCACCGCCCACCGGCCGACAGCGTCCCAAACGGCACCGAATCCCGGTCAGCTCTTCGCTCAACTGCTTGAGCCGGGCGCGCGCGTCCGTGTCGTACGCCTGGGCGTTGGCCCTCGCCTGCCGGAGCCCGCTGAAGTACTGACCGCTCTCGAATTCGTCGGAATCGACCACCTGCATCACCGCATCGGCGCCCTCGGCGATCGTCGCGCGGGGGGTCACACCAAGCCGCAGCACCATTCCCGTGGGCATGTAGGTGGCAGGGTGCAGCGAGCCGACCACGACGCCGGTCCCCTGCAGTTCCTCGGCCAGGTCGTGGGTGAACATGACCTGGGCGAGCTTGCTCTGGGCGTAGGCGCGGCCTCCGCTGAAGTTGTTCTCGATCATCACGTCGTCGAAGTCGATGGGCCGCTGCGCGCCCGAAGAGACGTTGACGATCCGCGACGGCGCGCTGTCCAGCACGCGCTGCATCAACATGTGCGTGAGCAGGAAGGTCGAGAGGTAGTTGACCTGGAAGCGGTACTCGTGGCCGTCCTCGGTGAGCAGCCGCTCATCGGGCGCCGAGCCGAAGCCCGCGTTGTTGATGAGGATGTCGAGGCGGTCGTAGTCGGCCAGCAGCGTCTCCGCGAAGGAGCGGACCTGGGCCAGCGACGCGAAGTCCGCCTGGTAGAAGCGGGCGCTCCCGGGTCCCGCCGCGTTGATGGCATCCACCACCTCCGCCCCCCGCTCCTCGTTGCGCCCGTGCACGATGACGTGGTCTCCGCGCGCGCCGAACCGCATCGCCAGCTCCCGCCCGAGCCCCGAAGTGGAGCCCGTGACCAGCACCACTTGCTGGTCGGGCGCGGGGACGGCGGGCGTCTGGGCCAGGGCCTCGGCGGCCACGGCGAGCCCGGCCACCACGGCAAGCGCGCCTCCCCGGCCGAGCCTGCCCGCCACGCGAAACCGGCCCGCCACGCCAAGCCCGCCCGCCACGCCAAGCCCGCCCGCCACGCCGAGCCTGCCGGCGACAGCAAGCCTGCTGCCCGCCATGCCAAGCCTGCCCGCCACGCCAAGCCTGCCCGCCACGCCGTTTGTGAATCGTTTCACAAGTCCGACTCCTTTCCCTGGTTTCCTTCCCCGGTTGGGGGGTCCGCTTGGACCTTGCCGGGACTCCCCGGGCTGTACCGGGATCCGCCTGCCAAGTTAGAATCACCTTGGGGAACCCGCCATGTGGAGGAAACGATGAAGAGAATCCCGCCTGCCGCCTTCGCGGCCCTTCTGATCGCCTGCGGCGGCGACGAGGATCCCACGCCGCCCGTGGTCGAACCCCCGGACCCACCTTCAGGCCCCACTTGCGACAATTCGATCACGGTGCCGGACGGCTTCTGCGCCGTCCGCTTCCACAATGGTGTCGGCTCGGCGCGCAATCTGGTGGTTGCCGCGAACGGCGACGTGTTCGTCGCGATGCGGGCCCGGTCCGGCAGCCGGGGCGGGGTGGTCGCGCTACGGGACACCGACGGCGACGGCCGGGCCGACCGGACGCAGGCCTGGGGCGAGGGCGGCGCGTCCGGCATCGCACTCCACGAGGGCTCAGTTTACCTGGCGACCGACAACGCCGTGTTGCGCTATTCCATCGCCCAGGGCTCATTGACGCCGTCCGGGTCCCCTGAGACGATCGTCCAGGGGCTGCCCAGCGCACGCAACCATGCCACCAAGAGCATCGCCATCGGACCCGACGGCAGCATTTTCGTCGGGATCGGCTCCCCGGGAAACAACTGTCAGTCCCCCGCACGCACCCCGGGACTCCCCGGCCAGGACCCCTGCGACGAGCTCGAGACCCGCGCGGGCATCTGGCGCTTCGCCTCCGACCGCACCGGCCAGACTCAGTCCGACGGCGAGCGCTTCTCGACCGGAGTCAGGAACGGGGCGGCGCTGGCGGTTCATCCCGGCTCCGGCGAACTGTACGCGGTCATCCACGGCCGCGACCAGCTTCGCGAACTGTGGCCCGCGCTCTACTCCCAGTCCGAGGGGTCCGAGAACCCCTCCGAGGAGTTCGTACATGTCACACAGGGGTCCGACTTCGGTTGGCCCTACTGCTACCACGACCCCATCAACAACCGGAAGGTGCTTGCCCCAGAGTACGGCGGGGATGGTGAAACGGTGGGCCGCTGCGCCGAGATGGACGATCCCGTAATCGGGCTGCCCGCCCACTGGGCCCCCAACGCGATGGCCTTCTCGTCCGGCGACGCCTTCCCGCAGGGCTATCGCAACGGCGCATTCGTCGCGTTCCACGGATCGTGGAACCGCTGGCCCGCACAGGCAGGCTACAACGTGGTGTGGATCCCCTTCGACGGTGACGAGCCCACCGGCGAGTGGTCGGTGTTTGCCGAGGGGTTCGCCGGGGGCCGGATCACTTCATCGAACCAGGCCGACAACCGGCCGACCGGGGTGGCCGCCGGCCCGGACGGCGCACTGTACGTGAGCGACTCGCTACGCGGCAGAATCTGGAAGATCATTGTAGAATAGAGGCAACGTGGCACTGCATTTGGGAGGTGTTTTCATGCGCAGGAGACCCTTTTCGACCCGCAGACTCCGGGTCCGGTGCCCGGCCTTTTTTGCGGCCCCTGGCGCCTTGGTCGTACCCTTCGTTGTCCTTGCCGCCGGCGCCTGTGACGAGTCGCTGGACCCGCTGTTCGAGTCTGGACCGATCAGGGTGGCAGCATCGGTCTCCCAGACCGGGCGGTTCGCCCAGCTCGGCACCGAGGTGGCGCGCGGCTATACCCTGGGTGTCGAAATGCTGAACGAGCAGGGTGGAATCGGGGGCCGCGCCGTCGAACTGATTCTGAACGACGACGGTAGCGACGCGCTGCGAAGCGAGAACATCTATGGCGAGTTCGCGGGTACCCGGAGTCACCTCCTGCTGGGACCTTACAGCAGTCCGCTGACCGAGACCGCGGTCGCTGTGGCCGAGGCGTCCGGAAAACCCATGGTGGCGCCCATGGCCGCCGCGCCGGGGATCTGGGCCGGACAGCATCGCCAGTGGAGCGTTCAGATGCTGAACCCCGGGCCCACCTACCTGCAGGGGTCGGTGGAGGTGGCGGCGCGGAACGGGGCAGCGAGCGCAGCCCTGGTATACGAGGACAGCCAGTTCCCCGCATCCGTGGCCGGGGGGGTTCGCGATGCCGCCCGGGTCCACGGGGTGGCGATCGTACTGGATCGCTCCTATTCAGTCGGCCAGGCCGACCACGAGGCACTCGTGACCGCGGCCATGGAGGCCGGTGCGGATCTGTTCATCGGCGGCGGCTACTACGATGACGCGGTCGCGTTCACCAGGGCCGTGCACACGGTCGGCTACGAACCGCTCATGGTGAGCCTCAACCTCGGCGCCGCCCAGACCGACTTCGCCGATCAACTCGGGGACATGGCGAGGTGCATGGCCGGCAACGCGGCCTGGCTGCCCACGATCCGGACCACCGGCTCGCTCGCGACAAGCGAGGAGTTCGTCCAGCGGTACCAGGCCGCTCATGGGACACTCCCGAGCTACTACGCCGCCGGTGCGTTTGGCGCGGTGGAACTGCTGGCCGAAGCGATGACCGCGGCCGGCGGGGTGGAGGTGCTGGATCGCCATGCCATCCGGGACCGGCTCTTCTCGCTTTCGACGGAAACGGTCCTGGGTCCGTTCGGCGTGTATCCCATGGGCAACCCGAATGCCGGAGCCCAGCAGGCGCTCAAGGGACTGCAGGTGCAGTGGCAGGACGATGGGTCGGGCGGACTGACCCGCCGGATCATCCATCCGCCCTCGGCCGCGAATGCGGAGCCCTGCTTTCTGAGGTGAGCGGGACAGCCAGAGGCTGACTCCCGGACGGCGCCGCTTCCGCGCGGTCCACTTTGCCGATGCCAGGGCGGTCGAAGACGCGGGCCGTCCGGGTCGTCCGGCTCAGGCCGAGGATTCTCGCCGGCAAGGGGTTTCCTGACCGTTAGACCGAACTTCCAGCGAAAACCGGGCATTCTGACGCGGTAACCCTTTGAGCGGAAGACATTTGACGGGATTATCGCGTTCGTAGGTGTACCCATGTAATGAAGATTCTATTAACTTGACATGAATCAATGTATCCGTTACGGTTATACCCATGTACATCGAACGCGTGCCCAACCGGAACTCCCTGCCCGCCGTCCTGCTCCGCGAGTCCTTCCGCGAGGACGGCAAGGTCAAGAAGCGAACCCTCGCCAACCTGTCCAAATGGCCGGACGGCCTCGTCGACGGACTGCGCATCCTGCTCAAGGGCGGCGTCGCGCTCCCCACCCTCGGCGACGCCTTCGAGATCCTCCGGTCCCGGCCCCACGGCCACGTGGCCGCCGTGCTGGGATGTGCCCGCAAGCTGGGCCTCGAGAAGCTTCTGGACCGCCGGGTCTCCCGCGAGCGGGCCCTGGCCGCCGCCATGATCCTGGCCCGCATCCTGGATCCCCGCTCGAAGCTCGCCACCGCGCGGTCGCTGGGCAGCGAGACGCTCGCCCACACGCTGGGCGAGGAACTCGGCATCGCCGACGTTGGCGGAGACGAACTGTACCGGGCCATGGACTGGCTGCTCAGGCGCCAGGACCGCATCGAGCGCCACCTGGCGAAGCAGCACCTCGGCGACGGCGCCTTGGTGCTCTGCGATGTCACCTCGGTCTACTTCGAGGGCTCGAAGTGCCCGCTGGCCAGGCTCGGCTACTCCCGCGACGGCAAGCGCGGCAAGCCCCAGATCGTCTTCGCCCTGCTCACGAACCGGGAGGGCTGCCCGGTCGCCGTGGAAGTCTTTGCGGGCAACACCGCCGATCCCGGCACCCTGGGCTCGCAGCTGAAGAAGCTGCGCGAACGCTTCGCCCTGTCGCGCGTCGTGCTCGTCGGCGACCGGGGGCTCCTGACCGATGCCCGCATCCGCGAGGAGGCCCGGCCCGCGGGGCTGGAGTGGATCACCGCGCTGCGGGCCCCGGCGATCCGCAGGCTGGTGGACAGCGGCGACCTGCAGCTCTCGCTCTTTGACGAGCAGGACCTGGCCGAGATCACCGCGCCCGAACTCTATCCCGGCGAGCGCCTGGTGGTCTGCCGCAACCCGCTGCTGGCCGCCGAGCGGGCCCGCAAGCGCCTGGACCTGCTCGCCGCCACGGAGCGGGAGCTCGACAAGGTCGTGGCGGCCACCCGGCGTGAGCAGCGGCCGCTCAGGGGCGAGGCCAAGATCGCCGTTCGCGCCGACCGGGCGCTTCGCCGCTACAAGGTCGGCAAGCACTTCGACACCAAGTGCACCGCCGACGGCTTCTCCTGGGAGCGCAACGAGGGGCGCATCGCCGAAGAGGCCGCGCTCGACGGCATCTACGTCATCCGCACCAACGTGCCCGCCGGTGAACTCGGGGCCGAAGAGGCGGTCCGCGCCTACAAGGGCCTGAGCCGCGTCGAGCGGGCGTTCCGCAGCTACAAGACCGTCGATCTCAAGGTGCGCCCCGTCCACCACCGCCTCGAAGGCCGGGTCCGCGCCCACGTCTTCCTCTGCATGCTCGCCTATTACGTCGAGTGGCACATGCGCCGCGCGCTGGCGCCGCTCCTCTTCGACGACGACGATCCCGCGGCCGCCGAAGCCGCGCGCTCCTCACCCGTCGAACCCGCCCGCCCCTCGGCCTCGGCCCGCGCCAAGGCGGGCCGCAAGCGCACCCCCGGCGGCCTGCCCGTCCACAGCTTCCAGACGCTTCTGGCCGACCTCGCCACGCTGACCCGCAACCGCGTTCAGCCCGCTGCCGAGGGAGCCGTGGCCGCCGATGTCCTCACCAGCCCCACCCCGCTTCAGGCCGAAGCCTTCCGCCTCCTCGGCGTCCGTCCGTGAGCCGTACCCAGTAGCGTACACCCCCGAATCCCGCCTATGTCATGCCCCCTCAAGCAGTTGGCCGCTTTCGGGCTGCGGAAGTTCGGGTTAGGCTGCTTGCGCGACAGTGAATTCGAACACATACCGAACTTTTCCCGAACTGTGGTGTATAAGAAGGTAAGACAGCCACTCGCCACACCACAGACCCGGGGGTCAGACACCATGCCCGCCGCCGAAAACACCTCCTTCGCCCCACCCCACCCCGCCCCGCCCTCGCCCGGCGACGACCCCGGCCCGCCCGCTCCCGCCGCCGATATCCCCAGCCACGATCCTCGCCCCGGCGACGATCCCCTCGGCGACCGGATCGCCGCGCTCTGCGCCCACATCGACGCCGCCATCCACCGGCTCCTCACCCTGCTCCAGGTCTACGACGAGCAGGGGCAGTGGCAGGGCTGCCGCTCCTGCGCCCACTGGCTCTCCTGGCGCACCGGCATCTCGCTCGGGCCCGCCCGCGAGAAGGTCCGCGTGGCCCGCCGCCTCCCCTCCCTGCCCCTCATCTCGGCCGCGCTCGCGAAGGGCGAGATCTCGTACTCGAAGGTGCGGGCCCTGACCCGCATCGCCACCGCCGGCAACGAGGCCGAACTCCTCACCTTCGCACGCCACGGCACCACCGCCCACGCCGAGCGCCTGGTCCGGCAGTGGCGCCGCCTGGACCGGGCCGACGCCCGTGAGGACGACCCGGCCGGCCTCGCCGACCCGGCAGACCCGGCCGAACACCGGGGCCTCTCGCTGCACCTCGCCGACGACGGCAACTACGAGATCCGCGGCCACCTCGCCCCGGAGGTGGGCGCCCTGCTGCTGAAGGCCCTCGAGGGAGCCGAAGACAGGCTCTACCGCGAGCAGCGCGCCGCAGGAACCCAGGACGAGTTCACCGCCGCGCAGCGCCGGGCCGACGCCCTCGGCCTCTGGCTGGAAGAACGCCTCCAGCCCAGCGTCCAGCTCGTCGTGCATTCGTTCGCGGAGGCGGCGAAGGCCGGGGCGGCCCCGGCTCAAGCGGCGGCGCCCGATGCGGCGGCCCCGGCTCAAGCGGCGGCGTCCGGTGCAGCGGCCCCGGCTCAAGCGGCGGCAGCCGGTGCAGCCCCCGAAGCCGCAGCGCCCGAAGCCACGGCGACCCCGGTCCCACCGGCCCCCGCGAACGTTTCAGCTGAAACGTCCCATCCGCACATGGACGCGCCCTCCGTGGTCACGGAAGACGGCTGCCGCGTTTCACCTGAAACGTCTTCCAGGCTCTGTTGCGATGCGGAGGTCGTGCCCATCGCGCGCGGAACGGACGGCTCGGTGCTCGACGTCGGGCGGCGCAACAGAACCGTGAGCTGGCGGCTGCGCAAGGCGCTCGAGGCGCGCGACGGCGGGTGCCGCTTCCCGGGATGCGGATCGCGGCGGCGCACCCACGCCCACCACATCACCCACTGGGCCCGTGGCGGCGCGACGGCCATGGACAACCTGGTGCTGCTCTGTCCCTTCCATCACCGCGCGGTCCACGAAGGCGGCTGGCGGGTGGAGATGGACGAGCGGGGAGTGCCGAACTTCTTCAACCCGCTGGGCGTGCGCATGCCCGTCGTGCCCGAACCCCCGGATATCGGCGGGCTGGTGTCCGGCGACGGCGCGGAGGCCGGGTCCGAGGACGCGGACGGCGCAAGGCCAGTGGACGTTTCGGAACCCGCTGCGGGCGCCTGTTCCGCACCCTCACAGGACTTCGGGCTGGCCCGCTGGCACGGCCAGTCCGGCATCGGTCCCTCGACCGGGAGCAGCCTCTGGCAGGGCGAACGCATCGACTGGGGCTGGGCGATGGTCTGCCTCTGGGGGGAAGGAGGTGGTGGCGGGGCTGGCGAACTGGACGTGTCGGAGAGGTCCGGCTGATGGTGGCGGGCTGGCGCCGGCCCGGTAGTTGCGGCGCGCTGGTGGTGGCGGGCTGATCTTGACGTGATCCGCTCACGAGCGCCCGAATAGCTTCTCCAGTGCTGTTCGCTCGGCAGCGCACACGCCCCGTTCGGTCACCAGTCCGGTCACCAGGCGGCGCGGCGTTACGTCGAAGGCGTAGTTGGCGGCGCGGGTGCCTTCAGGGGTGACGCGCACGCGGCGTTCCACTCCATCCTCGTCCACGCCCCACACCCGCGTGATCTCGTCGGGGTCGCGCTCTTCGATCGGGATGCCGGCACCGTCTTCGGTCGACCAGTCGATGCTCGGCGACGGGGCCGCTACGTAGAACGGCACCCCGTTGTCGCGGGCGGCCAGGGCGAGGGGATAGGTGCCGACCTTGTTGGCGACGTCGCCGGCGGCGGTGGTGCGGTCCGTTCCGACAATCACGATGTCGACCTTGCCGCGGCTGAGCAGGTGGCCGGCCGCGCTGTCGGAGACGAGGGTGTGGGGGACGCCGTGCTGGCCGAGTTCCCAGGCGGTGAGGCCGGCGCCCTGGAAGCGGGGGCGCGTCTCCCGCACCCAGACATGGATGCGCATTCCTTCGTCGTGGGCGAGGTAGACCGGAGCGGTCGCGGTGCCCCAATCGACGGTGGCGAGCCAGCCGGCGTTGCAGTGGGTCATGACGTTGATGTCGCGTTTCGACCCCGTAGATGCACCCGCGCCGCGGGCGATCTCGCGGAGGACCGCCAGTCCGTGCCGGCCGATGCTGCGGTTGCGGGCCACGTCCTCCTCGCAGAGCCGGGCCGCGAAGTCGTGCGCCGCATCGGCACGCTCGCCGGGAGGAAGAGGGCGGAGCAGCAATGCCGCCGCGTCGAGCGCCCAGCGCAGGTTGACGGCGGTGGGGCGTGTGGAAGCGAGCAGAGCGTGGGCCTGTTTCAGCGACCCGTCGGAGGGGTCGGTCCTCATCGCCAGAGCCACTCCGTACGCGGCGGTGGCTCCGATCAGTGGCGCTCCGCGGACCACCATGTCACGAATTGCACGCGCGGCGTCGGCGGCGCTTTCGAGGCGGATCGTCTCGAAGCGGTGGGGGAGGAGGGTCTGGTCGATGACCCGGACTTCGGTCCCGCCTGGCTTCGCAAAAATTGCCCGGTAGGAGACGCCGCCGACTTTCATGGGCGCTGCTCGTCGTTGAGCGCGTCGCCGGGGCCGTCCGCGGGGGCTCCGAGCAGGGTGTGGCGGGTGGCGCCCAGAAAGCAGCCCGGTCCCTCGAGGTCCTTCTGCATGAGCAAGCTCCCGCCGATCAGCAACACCGTGTCCGGCCCATAGCGTGCTAAGCAATCCGCGGCGTCCGCAACCCCCATTCCACCGGCCGGGGTTGGGAGCGCCCGGCAAATGTGGCCTGGACGGCGGCGAATCGGTCCGAGGGGCTGGCCGAGGCGTGCGTTGATCCGCTCGCAAGTCGTTCGGTCCAGGCTATCGTGCGGGCCGTGAAGACAAGGGAGGCCCTCGGGAGGCGCTCGGATTTGTCCAAAGCCCGGCGACGGGTGTAGTATCCGGGAACGGCCTCCCCACGTTCCCCGTTTGTCGCAAGGCGGGAATCATGAAGACTTGGACCGAGACCCTTACCTTGGCCGCGCTCGCGGCCGTGCTCACTACGCTGGCCGCTTGCGGGCCGGGCGTCGGCAACGTGACTCCGGACATCGACGAGGAGGCCGTCGCGAAGGTGCAGGCGGGGGTGGAACATTGGAGGTTTGCGAATCCCGTGACCGATCGAGGGGTGGACCCGGATCTCGACGAAAAAGCGATCCGGGACTACGCCAAAGGCAACGACCCCTCCGAAGGACATTGGTACAACCCGATCCCCCTGAACGAAGCCGAAATCGAGCTTCTGTTGGACCGGATGCGGGAGGAGAAGGCACGGAATCCGCAAGATCTTAAGGGGTGGGGCCCGGACGGTCGCTTCTATCCACATCTTTGGGACCCGGACGTCTATCCAGATCCCCGGGGGCCGGGCTTATGAGGCGAGCGCGGGGACGACGTTGAGGACCTGGGTCAGCTCGCTGCCAATGGCCTCCAGCGGGTAGCCGATCCGGACATGGAAGCGCCCGGGGACCCTTCCACCTCCCGCACCCGACCAAACATGCGCGCCTGCACGGCGTTGCCTCCCACCCCCGGTGGCACCTCCACCGTCTGCTCGCGGGCGATCGTGTGGGCGAAGCGGGTGGCTCGGCCTCGGTGCCCCCCTATTTCCCGAAGAATACCTCCTGCACCTCCCTTGAGGGGCGTGGGGTCTTCAGACTCACTCCCACCAGCAGCGCCAGCGACACCGCGGGCCCCACCAGCGCCGGCCACAGCCCGGCGATCCAGTTGTCGAAGGTGCCGTGCTCCAGGTATCCCAACCAGTACCAGATCACGCATGCAAGCGCCCCGCCGATCATTCCGGCGAGGGCTCCAGCCCGGGTCGCGCGCGGCCACCACATCCCTAGCAGCAGCGGGAAGGTGAACGCCGACGCCATCAGGCTGAACGACATCGTCACGATGAAGAGGATGGTCGCGGGCGGATCGACGGCTACGCCCATCGCCAGCGCGCCGATGGCCAGGGTGGTCCAGCGCGCCAGCCGCACGCCGCGCTCCTGCGACACCTCCCGGCGCGCCAACGGCACATACAGGTTCTCGACGACCAGCGAGCTGGCCAGCAGGAGGACCGAGTCGATCGTCGACATCGTCGCGCCCAGCACCGCTGCCACGAGGATCCCGCCGAAAACGGGGTGCATGAGGAGCTGGACGAGGGTCGGCAGCGCGAGGTCGGTCTGCTGCAGGTTGGGGAGGAGGACCCCCGACGCGATCGCGATGAGCGTCGAGCCGATGTAGATGAACGACGAAAACGCGATCGAGAAGACGAGCGCGCGGCGGAGCGTCCCCCGGTCCTCGGGGATGAGGAAGCGGGTTACCGCCGCCGGCGCGCCGCCGATCTGGAAGAATCCCCAGACGAGGAAGGACGAAACGACCCAGACTGCCGGCATATCGCCCAGGAACGAGATCCCGCCCGGGTTGAACTCGGCGTAGCGCAGGTGCATCTCGGCAAAGCCGCCCGCCGCCGTGACCGCCACCGGCGCCAGCACCGCGAAGCCGATGATCATGATCGAGCCCTGGATGAGGTCGGTCCAGGCGACCGCGTGCATGCCCCCGATCACGGTGTACAGGATCACGATTCCGCCGAAGACGAAGAGCCCGAGGAGGTAGGGCATCCCGAGCAGCACCTCGAAGAGGTTCCCCGCCGCCTTGAGCTGGGCCGCGATCAGCGGAATGAAGGCGATCAGCATGAGCGAGGTGGCGGTCATGGCCACCGCCCGGCCCGGGTAGCGCGCCTGGAAGACGTCGACGATCGTCGTGCAGCGGACCTTCGCCGCGACCCGGCGCAGGCGCTCGCCCAGCAGGATGTACGTGAACCAGGCGGCCGCCGCCGAGGAGACCCCCGCGGGGGCGAAGTTGTAGCCGAGTTCGCGTTCGGTCCCCACCGCGCCCATGTAGGAGCTGCCGCTCATCTGGGTGGCGGAGTAGGAGAAACCGAGCGTCGCCGGGCCGAGGTCGCCGCGCGCGAGGAAGTACTCCTGGCGGGACCGTTTGCGGCGGTTGAACCAGAAGCCGAGTCCCATGAGGGCACCGAAGTACGTGACGAGGATGACGGTGTAGAGGGCCGATTCAGCCATTGACTCGCCCGCCCGTCAGCGTCCCGTGCGGGCGTGGAAAAGCGCCGCCGAGATTACGAACCCATATCCCCCATATACTACGACCCATACTCCCCAGTCCAGGTTTGCAGGACCCGCCGGCCAGTCGGCGACCAGCCCGATCGCGCCGCCCACGAGGAAGATCGCCATCAGGATCATCGAGACGATGGGCCGGCGGGGTTTCTCGTTGTGTTGGAGTGGCACGGCGGGTGCTCCGGTTGAAGAGACGGATGGCCCGCCCCAATAGACGGTGCCGTGCGGGGCGCCACAACCGGGGAATCCGCTCAAACTGAAGACCCGGTCCACCACCGGGAACCCGCGCCGCCAAGCGGACCCGCGACCCCGCCGCTATTGCGCTGGACCCTGGAGCGCGTGCTAGGCATCTTCCCTGTGACGGCCGCTGCCCGGGCGTCGCAATTCACCTAGGCCCGCAATGGATTCTCCCCGCAATGATCGAGTCCCTCACCACCTTCAAGCCGGTCGTGGCCACGGTCGCGCTGGCGCTCATGTGGCTGGTCGAGGGGTTGATTCCGATGTTCGAGGGACGCCGAGAGCGGGTCCGGCACGACGCCTCGAACGTGGCCCTGGGCATCCTGAACGCGCTGGTGGCTTCGCTGGTCTTCGCGGGCGCCACGCTGGTGGCGACCGAGTGGGCCCGCGCGAATTCCTTCGGTATTCTGCATTGGCTCGGGGTGACGGGGGTGTGGGGATTCGTGCTCGGCTTCGTCCTCTTCGACTGCTGGCAGTACTTCTGGCACCGGCTGAACCATCGGGTCCCGTTCCTGTGGCGATTCCACGCGGTGCACCACGCGGACCGGGAACTCAGCGCCAGCTCCGGGCTGCGGTTTCACACCGGCGAGATCGTGCTGTCGTCGATCGCGCGGCTGGCGGTGTTGCCATTGCTCGGAATGACGGTCGCGCAGGTGCTGGTCTACGAGGCGGTGCTGCTGCCGGTGATCCTCTTCCATCATGGCAACGTGGGCGTGCCCCGGCGGGCCGACCGCTGGCTGCGCTGGCTGATCGTCACCCCCTGGATGCACTGGGTACACCACTCCGACTACCAGCCCGAGACCGACTCGAACTACTCAAGCGTGTTTTCGTTCTGGGACCGGGTCTTCGGGAGCTTTCGGCTGGTTCGTGACCCGAGGGAACTGACGCTGGGGCTGGAAGACGTGGAGCGCGCTGATTGGGCGACCCTGCCGGGGATGGTGGCCATGCCGTTTCGGAAGCGGCGGGGCCGGCGGCGGGATGTTGGTGCGGGCGGTGGCAGTGGCCGGGTGCGCGGGCGCCGGCATGCCGCGTCGGGACGGTCGGAGCCGGGGCGCTGAAATGCCGCGTCGGGACGGTCGGAGCCGGGGCGCTGAAATGCCGCGTCGGGACGGTCCTCCGCACGCGGTCCGCGTCTTCGCACCGGCGTCCGTGTCCAACCTGGGGTGCGGGTTCGACATATTCGGCCTCGCGCTGGAGCGCCCGGGGGACGAGGTGGTCGTGCGGGCGGCTGCGGGGAGCGGGATCGTGTCGTTGGCGGTGAGCGGGGACGGGGGACGGGTTCCGACGGACCCCGAGGGCAACGCCGCCGCGCTGGCCGTGCAGGGAGTGCTCGACCGGACGGGATCGGTGGCGGGCGTCGCGATCGAGGTGCACAAGGGGATTCCGCTGGCTTCGGGACTGGGAGGCAGCGCGGCGAGCGCGGTGGCCGGGGCCGTGGCGGCCGACAAGCTGCTGGGCGGCGGCCTGGACCGGACGGCGCTGCTGGAATGCGCCATGATCGGGGAGCGAAAGGGTTCCGGGGCCGACCACGCCGACAACGCCGCGCCTTCGCTGGAAGGGGGGTTCGTGCTGGTGCTGCCGGGACGGCCACCCGAGATGGTGGCGCTGCCGACGCCCAGCGATCTGGTGGTGGCCATCGTGCACCCCGCGCTGGAGGTCGAAACGCGACGCGCGAGGACGATCCTGGGCGACACCATCCCCCTCAGGGCGGGGGTCGAGCAGTGGGGGAACGCGGCGGGATTGGTCGCGGGGCTGATGAGGGAGGACTGGGGCCTGATCGCGCGCTGCATGCGCGATGCGGTGGCCGAGCCGGTGCGCGCCAGGCTGGTCCCGGGCTTTGAAGGGGTTCGGGACTGTGCGCTGGCCGCCGGTGCCGCCGCTGCCGGGCTCTCGGGATCGGGGCCCACCGTCTTCGCCATCTGCCGGGGAAGGCAAATCGCCGAGGCCGCCGCGCTCGACATGGCGGGCGCTTTCCGCGACGAGGTCGGCGTGGAGTCCGACATCGTGGTCTCCTCCGTGAACCGGGACGGGGCGCGGATTCTGGAATGCAGCTGATCAGCACGCGGGGGGGCGGTGGTGCATCCCGCACGTGGAGCTTCACCGAGGCGCTCTTCCTCGGCCAGGCACCGGACGGCGGGCTCTTCGTCCCGGCTTCGATCCCGCCGCTTCCGGAGGAGGATCGCGCGGCGCTGGCCGGCCTCGCGCTCCCCGAGCGGGCCTTTGTGGTGGCGCGTCACTTCCTCGCCGGCGAGGTCCCGGACGATGTCCTTCGCGCGGTCGTGCACGACGCGCTCGACTTCCCGGTCCCCCTTCGCGAAATCGAGCCCGGCATCCACATGCTCGAGCTCTTCCACGGCCCCACCCACGCCTTCAAGGATGTCGGTGCCCGCTTCATGGCCCGCATGATGTCGGCGCTGGGCGGGCTGGAGCCGTCCCTGCGCCCGGCGAGGCTCGCGGTGCCCACGGACAACGCCACCCCCATCACCATCCTCACGGCCACTTCAGGCGACACCGGCGCCGCGGTGGCTCACGCCTTCCAGGGGGTGCCCGGCGTACGCGTCCTGGTTTTTTTCCCGATCGGGAAAATCAGCCCCCGGCAGGAGGCTCAAATCACCACGCTGGGCGGAAACGTCATGGCGGTGGCCGTCCGCGGCACCTTCGACGACTGCCAGCGCCTCGTCCGGCAGGCCTTCGCCGATCCGTCCCTCAACGCCCGGTTGTCGCTGACCTCCGCCAACTCGATCAACATCGGTCGCCTGCTGCCGCAGACCTTCTACTACGTGCATGCGTGGGTGGAGTTGGTGCGGGAGTCTGAACGGCCGGCGCGCGACTCCGGGCGGTCGGCCCGCGACTCGGGACGGGTGGCGCGCGACTCGGGGCGGGTGGCCTGCGACTCGGGACCGGTGGCCCGCGACTCGGGACGGGTGGCACCGGGAGACGCGCGCACCGCTGGTGCGCCTGAGCAGGTGGGTTTCGACCCGGAACTGGTAATTGCGGTTCCTTCGGGGAACTTCGGCAACCTCGCGGCCGGGTTGATCGCGCGTCGCGTGCTGGGGATCTCCCGCGCGCGCTTTGTCGCAGCGACCAACGCCAACTCGGTCGTTCCGGAGTACCTCGCCGGGAACGGCTTCCATCCCCGCGCCTCCGTCGAGACCATCTCCAGCGCCATGGATGTCGGCGACCCCAGCAACTTCCGGCGGATCCGGCACCTGTTTGGGACGGAGCAGGGCGATTGCGCGGCTCCCGTCGCACGCGAGCTCCGCGATGTCCTCTCGGGCTCCGCATGGTCGGATGACGAGACCCGCGCCTGCATTCGGGACCTGTGGCGCCGCCGCGGCATCGCCATCGATCCGCACACGGCGGTGGGGCTGCTCGGCCTTCGCCGCGAGTTGGAGCGGCGGCCGGGGGCGCGGGGAGTCGTCCTCGCGACGGCGCACCCCGCCAAGTTCGCGGAGACCGTCGAGCCGGTGATCGGGGAGTCGTTGCCCGTGCCGCCGGGGATCGCGAGCGTGATGGACCGGCCACGCCATTCGGTCGAGATCGCACCCACGCTGGATGCGGTGCGCGAGGTGGTGCACGACGCGGGTGCGGCATCACCTGTAAAGCACACATGACATTTCGTAAAGCAGACATTACATGCTCCAGCCCTTCGACGAACGCAACCGCGACCTGATCGTCAACGTGAACGGGCGGCTGGTGCACCGCGACGAGGCGGGCGTCAGCCCATTCGACTCGGTGGTGCAGGGCGGCGACGCGGTCTGGGAGGGACTGCGCCTCTACGACGGCAGGATCTTCAAGCTGGACGAGCACCTGGGGCGGCTCCGCTCGTCGGCCCTCGCGCTGGCCTTCTCGGAGATCCCTTCGAACGACGAGATCATCCGCCAGATTCGGCGTACCCTCGCGGCGAACAACATGCGCGACGGCGTGCACATCCGGCTCACCCTCACCCGCGGCGTGAAGTACACCAGCGGGATGGATCCGCGGCTCAACACGTCGGGCCCCACGCTCATCGTGCTCGCGGAACACAAGGCGCCCGTCTACGACCGTTCCGGCCTGCGGCTCGTCACCAGCTCCCTGCGGCGGTTCGACCCCGACACCCTCGACCCCAAGATCCACCACGCCAACCTGCTGCAGTCGATCCTGGCCAAGATTGAGGCGAACGCGGCCGGGGCGGACGACGCGCTCATGCTCGACCGGCGCGGCTTCATCGCCGAGACGAACGCCACCAACTTCTTCATCGTGAGCGGCGGGGTCGTGTTGACCAGCCATGCGGTGGCCTGCCCGGAGGGGATTACGCGCGCGACGGTGCTTGAGCTGTGTGAGGCGAATGCGATCCCGGCGCGGGTGGCAGACCTGTCGCTGGCGGAAGCCTACCGGGCGGACGAGGCCTTCTGTACCGGGACCATGGGTGAGCTGGCGAGTGTGACCGAGATCGACGGGCGGACGATTGGTGATGGGCGTCCCGGGCCGATGACGGCACGGCTCAGCGAGCTGTACGGGGAGCTCACGGAGAGCACCGGCACCCCGGTCTGACGGGGGCGGAGCGACCGAGTGGATTCAGTTCTCCGCGCTGGACCCTTCGGGTTGTCCCGGCACGGCGTACCACCGGCCGGACGCAGTGGGCGCAGCGCGATTCTCCCCGCTCCAGGATACATGACCGGCGTTCGCACGCCGTTGATGACCTGCTCGCCCACTGCGCTTTCGGCCACTACTGCGCTGTCCCGGTACATTCCGATCAACACATGCGTTCGTCGGGTGACCGGGTCGGGCGATGTGATGATCGCGTAGCATCCCGTCGCCGGATCGATCTTCGCCCCGACAACCTCGCCCCGGGCAAACCGTGGAACGACCACGACCAGCTGTCCGGTTCCGTCGCCAAACAGGGCACCGTAGGGATGCCCGATGGCTCCCCTGCGGAGGTTTTCGCGCCAGCTTCGGCTAGCCTCTTCAACCTCCTCCGGCAGCGAAAGGCGGGTCACACTTCCATCGGGCGAGTAGCCCGCCAACCGTTCATCGAGCAGGTACGCCACATCGCCGACGCAGGCCACACGGGTCGCCCCGAAGATGTCAGCGCCTACATTCCCTCCCGGCCGCCTGCCGAGCAACTCCCAGGAACCATCGGGTTTCCGCCGAACCGCGCCCATCATGGACGGTACGACAAGCTGGCCGTGCACCATGCATTGGCCCACAACCCGGGACGCGGCCGACAGATCCGGCCGCCAGGATCCGATGAAGTTGCCTTCCCTGCCCCAGTGATTGATCGCTCCGCCGCCGGAAACGAGCACGCCTTCGGGAGAGAGCGATACGCTTCTCAGGGAGCGAAGTTCACCGGGGCCGTCCCCCCGTGTACCACCGTAGATGGCGATCCGGGAACCGTCCTCGATCGACAGGGCCATGACCCCCAGAGGTTCGACCGCGTCGACCACGTAGACGATCCGCCGTTCGTGGTCCACAGCCGCGATCCGACTGAAGTCGTACTCGACCCCTTCGATGATGACGCGGCCCGCCTCCACATCCGACCCCCGCTGACCTGGGCGGACGGCCACCTGCCACCTGCACGAACTCCCCCGTTGGCCACATCCGCCCCCTCGCCACTTGCATCCCGCCCCACCCCGGCCCACCTTCGCCGCGCACCCATGTCGGAGCCCGTCATGCCAATCAGCCCCCGTCACGCCACCGGCACCGTCGCCCGATGCCCGGGGACCGTATCACTCCCGCGCCACCAGGCTGCCACGCGATCCCCTGGTGCGCCCTGGCTGCTCACCGCCACCCTCGCCACCCTCGCCTGCTCCCCATACCCGCGCCCGCCCGCCACCGAGCGGGACGCGGTCGTCGACACGCTTCATGGCGTCGCCATCAGCGACGACTACCGCTGGCTCGAGGACCAGGACAGCCCGGAGACGCGGGCCTGGATCGATGCGCAGAACGCGTATGCGGAGCTGATCGTGGGGGATACGCCGCAGCGGGCGGAGCTGGAGGCCCGGGTGCAGGAACTGATGGATGTTCCCGGGCCGCTCTTTCCGCGCCGCGCGGGGGACTTCGAGTACTTCACGTTCAGGAAGCCGGGTGGGGAGGTGGCCGCAGTTTACCGCCGACCCGCACCCGAGGAGCCCCAAAGGGACCCAATCGACCCGGGCGGCGACTTCGAAGTCGTCCTCGACCCCCTCGATCTCGATCCGACCGGCACGACCAGCGTGAGCATCCGCGACTTCTCGCCCGACGGCGACCTGATGATCTACGCTGTGCGCGACGGCGGCCAGGACGAGGTCGAGATCCGCGTGCGCGACCTGGAGGCCGGCGAAGACCTGCCGGACCGGCTGCCGAACTCCCTCTACGGCGGGATCTCGTTCAACCGGGATGGGACGGGGTTCTACTACGTCAGCCGATCACGGGAGACCGGGGGCCGCGTGCGCCTGCACATGCTCGCCACCGCCATCGAGGATGACGTGGAACTCTTCGGCGATGGTCACGGGCCGGAGAAGTTCGTCGGGTTCACGGAGGGCGGCGGGGGCCGCTACATGGTGTTCACCGTCCAGCACGGCTGGGCCCGGACGGATGTGTATCTGCAGGACATGGCGGCCGATGTCAGGCTGGCCAGGCGATCCCGAGGGCGGTCGGTGCCGATCTCCTCCGGCGAGGACGGGTCGATCATCGTCGGCTCGCTCCAGCCACATCCGATCATCGTCGACGCCCCTGCCCGCTTTCGTGCGCGCTTCGTCGAGGACGAACTCTGGCTGCTGACCAACCTCGACGCGCCGAAGAACCGAGTCCTCGCTCTCGACCCGGCAAACCCCGACCCCGACCCCGCCAACTGGCGCGTCGTCCTCCCGGAAACCGACGATCTCCTAACCGGCTACCAGATCATCGGCGACCACATCTACGCCAACTATCTCCACAACGTGAGCAGCCGGATCGTGCGCTACGAGATGGACGGCACCCCGGCCGGCGAGATCCCCGTCCCCGAGCACCACGTCGCGGAGCTGCGCTCCTGGGGAGAAGGGGCCGCGCTGCTCACCCTGACGTCGCTGGTGACCCCGTCCTACATCCTCAGGATCGACCTGGAGACGATGGAGACGGAGCCGTGGCGGCCCTCGTCCGTCCCCTTCGACGGCACCGACTACGAAGTCAGCCAGCGCTGGTACACATCCGCCGACGGCACCCGCGGCCCGCTCTACGTCGCGCACCGCCGCGGGCTCGAACTCACCGGCGACACCCCCACCCTGCTGTACGGCTACGGCGGCTTCAACGTCAGCCTGCTGCCGCGCTTCGACAACCGGGCCGCGGTGTGGATGGAACGGGGCGGCGTCTACGCGATGGCGACGCTCCGCGGCGGGGGCGAATTCGGCGAGACCTGGCACGCCGGCGGCATGCTGAAGAACAAGCCCAACGTGTTCGCGGACTTCATCGCGGCGGCCGAGTGGCTCATCGATGCCGGGTACACGAACCCGGACCGCCTCGCGATCCGCGGCGGCAGCAACGGCGGCCTCCTCGTCGCCAGCGCGATGACCCGGCGCCCCGAGCTCTTCCGCGCGGTTTTCTGCGGCTTCCCCGACCTGGACATGGTGCGCTTTTACCAGTTCACGCGCACGAACAACATGCCGGCGCTGCTTGAGTACGGGAACGCGGCGGTGCGCGAGGAGTTCGACGTGCTGAAAACCTTTTCGCCGTATCAGAACGTGCGGAACGGGGTGGCATATCCGGCGGTCATGCTGACGCAGGGCGACCTGGACACGCGGGTGCCGCCGCTACAGGCGCGGAAGATGGCCGCGCGGCTGCAGCGGGCGAGCGCGTCGGGGCTGCCGGTGATCCTGGACTACGATCCGAGGGCGGGCCACGCGGGCGGGCGGACGTTCAGCCGGAACGTGCGGAATACGGCGATGGAGCTGGCGTTCCTGTGGGGGCAGGTGGGTGGGTAGCGTTAGCTGCAGAACCAGGGCCAGCGCGCGTCACGCAGGTGGAGTCTGACGTAGGGTTCGTCGTCTTCCTGCCACCGGTCCACGTCATTTGGACCCCAGCGCTGCAGCACCAGACTGGTGATGCGGTTCCGGTAGGTGACCCAACCGGGTGCCGGCGTGTCGTCGGGTGCTCCGTACACCTCCCGCAAGCGCGCTGCCAGCCTGCCGAACGCGTCCGTGCCCGGGTAGTAGAACGCCACGCACGCCACGATCCCGCCTACGTCCCGGCCCACCGAGACGGTGATCCGTTCCGGTGTGCCGAAAACGCCTTGCATCGGACCGATGTCGGTGAGTTCGCCGTAGCCATCTTCATCAACGAACGCCTCCAGCCACTCCGGCGGCGGCTCACCAACGGTCAGAGTACGCCCATCCGCCAACACTGCGGATCGTCCGAGCGGGCGCATCACATCGATCGAGACCGGTGGCGGCGAGTCGCATGACACCCGGGTCAACTCGATGGGCCGCGCGTTTACCTGCTGGGGACGAACGTCCACGATCGTACGTGCCGTGCCGGCCCATCCCGCGCCGGAGGGAAACAGCGTGGCCTGCACCCCGGCGAAGAGGGTACTGAATCCCAGGAACAGCGAGTCGCCGATGATCTCGGCGCTCGTGAAGCCATGAACGGACGGCAATGCGCCCTCCGGCACCACGATGCGAGTGGCCGAAGGCTTCCGGAAGGCCGGGCCGGAAAACTCGATTCTCGGCGGGACCTCGAAGATGTGTGTGCCCTCGCCGGGGACGGGTCCCGGTTCCAGGCCCGGATAGCTCTCAACCACCCACTCGCCGACGGTGACGTCGTAGCAGCCGGTGAGTTCGGTTGACAGCGGAAGCGTGGTGTCGGGTGGCTCCTCACGGGCGGCGCATGCGGCAGCGGCGACCAACAGCACCGGCATCACCAAGGCTCGCCGCATGCCTACCCTCCGCGCCCGATCGAAACCGGTGGGGGACTGTCGCACGCCACCGGCGTCAGCGTGATGGGACGGGCATGCACCGGGTAGGGGTCTATGTCGATGAATGTGCGTGCGGTGCCCACCCACCCGTCGGCGGAGCGGGCCAGCGATGCCCCCACCCCAGCGTAGCCGGTGCTGAAAGACAACTTAAGCGAATCACCGCTGATTTCGCCGAACATGTAAGCGTGAACCGATGGCAGCGCGCCCTCCGGCACCACGATTGTCGTGCCGGAAGAAGGCGGAACGCGCGGCCCGGCAAACTCTATCCTCGGCGGGATGCGTTGCCACTCGTAGTCCCCCGGCTCGCTGGGGCGAGGCTCCGGCTTCCCCTCGTACGTATCCACCACCCAAGGTCCCACGGTGACGTCGTAGCAGCCTGTGAGCTCCTCGGGCGTCTCCTGGGCGATGAGCCGGGCATCGCCCATCACGGGTACGCCCAACCCTGCGATTACCGTTGCAATGACGATCCGGAGTCGCATGTCCATGGAACCTCCTCACCGATTTCGCCGATCTCGTAGACTACGAGGCTATCCGGCGTTTGGACACCGGCCGAGCGGGGCGGGGTTGTCGCAACGGTGCGCGGGATCGCGCGCATGACATCACTCGAGACCGGCGGTGGCGAGTCGCACGGCATCCGGATCAGTTCCACGGGCCGGGCGTTTACCTGCTGGGGCGTGTGGTCCACGAAGGTACGTGCCGTCCCGGACCATCCCGTGCCGGAGCGAGCCAGCGTGGCACGCACCCCGACGTGGCCCGTGCTGAAGTGCAGGATCAGCGAGTCGCCAACGGTTTCGCCAAACGTGTGGCGATGGGGCGTCGGTAGCGCTCCCGCCGGCACTACGATCCGTGTTGCCGAGGGCTGCCGGTCACTCGGCCCGGCGAACCGGATCCTCGGTGGGATCTGGTAGTCGACTGAATCGTAGCCGTACTCGCTCGGAACCGGGTACGCGTCCTCGCCGGGATAGGTCTGTTCCACCACCCACTCCCCTTCGGTGACGTCGTAGCAGCCGGTGAGCTCGGTGCTCTCCTGCCCTGCCTCGGGCGTCTGTTGGGAGCCCTCGGTCCTGTCTCCACAGGCAAGTGCGGCCGCCATGACGACCACCAGCACCCCGCTATGCAGGGGGATTCCTCCGTGCCGCCGTGAAGCACATCGCATGGTCGCACGACCCATCGTCAAGAGCGGTAGCGCCGGTCACCAAGCTCCAATATCAGATAGCGGGGATACCGGAGAAGCATCAGCGCCAAGTCGGTGATGCGGTTCCGGTACCGGACCACGCGAGTGCCCTCGTCCTGCCTGCCGTCAGGTTCTCCGTAGGCATCACGCAATCGTTCTGCCAGTCTCTCGAATGCCACGGTTTCCGGGGAGTAGAAGAGCCGCACCCTGGTCACGATCCCGCCGTATCTTCGTCGCACCGAAACAGTGATCCGTTCAGGCGTGCCGAAGATGCCCTGCATCGGGCCGGCTCCGGCAAGTTCGCCATTGCCATCCTCATCAATGATCGGTTCCAGCCACTCGGGCGCCGGCTCCCCCACCGTTATGGTGCGGCCATCGGCGAAGGTGACGGATCGTCCGAGCGGCCGCATCACATCGATCGAGACCGGCGGCGGGGAGTCGCAGGAAACGGGGGCCAGTTCCATGGGTCGCGGCTGAAACACTATCCCGGCCGGTCGGTAATGTGACCAGTTGCGCGCCGTACCGACCCAGCCTTCGCCAGAGGGACCCAGGGTGGCTCGAACCCCGATATAGCCGGTGCTGAAGCTCATGTGCAGCGAGTCGCCGATGATCCGGGCGCTCGTGAAGCCGTGAACCGACGGCAACGCGCCCTCCGGCACCACGATTCGGGTGGCCGAAGAGTCATGGAAGGCCGTCCCGGAGAACTGGATCCTCGGTGGGATTTCGAAGCCGGACCCTCCGTCGCCGGGGACGGTCGCCGACCCGCCGTGGGTCACGTCGTAGCAGCCGGTGAGTTCCGCGGGCCTGCCCGGCGCATCCTGGGCCGCCAGCCGCGCATGGCCGATGCCGGTCGCGCCCGCACCCGCGATAGCCGCCGCCATGACCAGCCGAAGTCGCAAGTTCGCAGACTCCCGTTCGGTGCGTGTCCTACCCCTCCCTGTCCAGTCCCCACATGTAAACATACTCGACACCCAGGTCGTCGGTTCCCAGACCCAGGATGTAGTCCTCGCCGATTTCGAAGACTGTGGTGCCCCCGGGTGTCCGGACAAGGCCGAGCATCCGGCCCTCACCATCGAAGACGGTCCAGAGGGTGCCGGCGTAGTCGTCGCCGGGGCGCTTGAAATCGGCAACCCACAGATGGCCGAGGGCGTCGCCCATCACCGAACCGAAGGCGGGGAATGCATCGACCAGCGGGACGTTCGCGGCCACTTCGGTCGTGCGGGCCCGGCGCTCGTCCGAGTACCTGGCGAACTGTTCGCGAAAATGGGCATCCTGCTCGGCCTGGGTCGGGATTCCGGGCTCGTAGTCGCGGCGCACGATGCGCGCGAGGGATCCGTCGCTGCGGAAGCCCCGCAGTTCGTAGGTCTCGGTTTGACCGATTACGGCCAGGTCTCCCCAGATGGCAGCGTGGGTCGTGTTGCCGAAGGGATGCGTCAGGGGAATGAAGATGAAGCCTCCGCCCGCCTGATAGTTCTCGGTGTAGGTCAGCGGCCCGGGGTACTTTCCGAGCGAGACCCGCGTGTCGCCGTCGATGGTTCGCAGCGCGTAGGCGTGATCCCGGCGCCCGAACCCTACAAACGCAATATTGTCGGCACCTCCCGTGAAGAGGATCCCGTCAGGCAGCACGCCGATCAGGACATCGGGGACGATGGTACCGATCGCTCCCATGGACTGCGCGGCGTCGGCGACCGTCGCCAACAGCCCTTCGTCCTCATCCCGGCCATGCAGCACCGACGTCCGTCCGTGAGCGCCCTCCGAGTCGAAGATGGAGATCCGGCCCTGCTCGGGGTCGCCGGCGATGAGCGAGTCTCCGGCCCAGGGGCGCACCCGGTTCAGCCCGGCGAATTCGCCCGGTCCCTCGCCCCTGCCGCCCCATGAATCGAGGTGGTTCCCCTCCGCGTCGAAGACCAGCAACTCGAGGGAGCCGCCGTTCGCGACCACGACGCTGCCGTCCGCGAGCCAGGTCGCGTCGCTGACGCGGTAGAGCTGGAAGGTGGAGTCGCCCTCCGGGGTGCCGATCGAGACCAGCGGCTCGGCGCTTACCGTCCAGCCGAGTCGCGAATCGGGCGCGGGACGCGGGTTCTCGGCGATCCTGATTCCGGCGCTGTCGCGGAGGCCGTATTGGGGGGCGCCGGTGGCGGGGGCCTGGCTGGATCCCTGATCACCGCAGGACGCGAGGAGAACGCCGGCGATCAGGGCTGCGGCGGGGCGGAGGGCACCTCGGGCACGCGCGAGTGGTGGCCGGTACCTGCGCGCGGGGTCAATTCTCATCATTGGGAAGGCTCCGAGACTGTAATCCGGTACACATCAACGTACGGCACCCCCGCATCGTCCTCCCGGTACGTCGCGACGTGCCGATCCGGCAGCAGGGCGAGCACGAGGCCCGGGACGCTCGCCGACGCCACCAACCGTCCGGTTTCGATGTCCAGCACCTCCAACACGCTGCGGTAGACCTTGCCGTACTGCAGTTCAGCCGCGGTAGCCTCCCTGTCCTCGCCGAACAACTCGGGCGTCCAGTACCGCGCCCAGTCCTCGGCGGCGTGGCGTCCGGCAACCCAGAGCCGTCCCTCCACCTCCAGCACGCCCTCGACGCCGGGCCGCGGCGAGCCGATGCCGTCGTTGAAAGGAGGCCGGCGCATCCAGGACGGGTCCCGGGTGAACTGGCGCGTCACTGTTCCGTCGACAGCGTACTGCGTGACTTCGTACCCGTTGTGGGGAATCGCCCAGAAGCGATCCGGCTCGCGGGCCGATGCGAGGCGGAATCTGGGCGCCGCCCCGCCGCCCTCGACCTGGAGCGTGTGAAAGGATCTCTCGACGACAGCGTCGACGGGATCGAACACATGGAAGATGGTGGCCTCCGTAGCTTCGGCGCGCACTATCCCGGGTTGTTCGCTGAACACCATGCCCCCGCCATCGGTCACGTTGAAATCGACCGCCTGCACCGGCACCCGCATGCGACGGACGTAGCTGCCGGACGGGGTGACGATGGATAGCTGGCGGCTTGCGTCGAGTACCATCACGGTGTCCGACTGGCCGACGCGAACCAGGAATGGGTTCTGATACTCGCCAGGTCCTTCCCCGCTGCGGCCGATGGGGCCCAGCACCCGGCCCTCGGCATCGAAGACCGGCACCAACCCTTCCCAGGGGTAGGCCATGTAGATCCGGCCGCGACTGTCACGCGCGATCGAGAACGGTTCCCCGGGGATCCAGTCAGGGCCGTCCAGCGACCCGATCGTCGTGACCAGGTCGAGTTGGATCACGCATTCGGGGCAGGTGGGGGTGTCGTCGGACTGGGCGGCGTCGATCGCATCGACGGTTCCGAGTGCGTGCGCGACGCCGATGACCACGAGAGCAGTCAACAGCTTGCGAAGTCCACTGCCAAGCCACGCTTTGTAATGAGAACATGACATATTGTAAAGTACTCTTTACACTGTGGCCGGTTTCAGAAGATGTTCCCGGCACGACTGGGGGCGGCGGCTGGACGGCTGTCCCCCATCCGCTTCTGCGTCTCGTATTCCAGCTTGAGGACCTCGGACATCCGGACGCGCTCGGCCCGCATCGACTTCAGGAAGTCGAGTCTTTCGCTGAAGGGTGCGGATGCTCTCCGGTAGGCCTCCTCGATTCCGGCCTGGAAACGCCCTGGTTCCCTTCCCAGATCGGCGGCGAGTTCGTCCAACGTCGCCCTCGTCTCGTCGATCTGCTCCTGCAGGTATTCGATCTGAACATCCAGCCGCTTCAACTCCTGGAGCACGTCCTCTTCCGTGGCGTTGTAGTAGTAGCTGATTGACTCGTCGGTTAATCGGGGGAT
This sequence comes from Longimicrobiales bacterium, assembly GCA_965116645.1. GTDB lineage: Bacteria > Gemmatimonadota > Gemmatimonadetes > Longimicrobiales > Gaopeijiaceae > Bin94. The sequence continues at coordinate 2,687,257 of OZ220702.1, forward strand.
GGTATAGTGGATGACCTCCCCCACCCCCTCACCCTCGAGCGTCTCCACGTATTCCCTGAGACGCGTGAGGGCCTCCGCATCCGAAAACTGGCCGGGCTTCTCCATGACCTCCGTCAACGCCTCCCGAACCTGTCGCAGTGCCTCCGACTGCCCCGACAGGGAGGGCAAAGCCACGCCTGTAACCTCCCACCCGACCGCTGGCTCCTCCTCGGTCCTGATCGCGCAGGCCGCGGCTACCGAGATCACCACGCACACCAGCCCGGCACCGACCACGATGCCGAGGCGCTGCCGGGAGGTGAGTCTTCTGTGTGCAAAGTTCTTCATGGTTTCCAACCTTTCCTTGAGTTTGAGCGACGGTGCCGACAGGCTCGCCGCCACCGCGGGTATCGGGAATTGCGAGGGGGTGTGGGTGTGCGCCAGAAGTTCGGCGTAGGGCTTGGGACGGGCGAAACCGCGGGCAAGCACCTCGGCATCGCAGGAGGTCTCACGGCAGCGCTCGACACCTCGCCTGAGCAGCCACACCAGCGGGTGGAAGGCGAAGGCCGCCGCGGTGAGGCTGTCGAGCAGCGCCCACAGGTAGTCCGCCCGGCGGATATGGATGAGTTCGTGGGCGAGGACGGTCCTGAGCGAGCCCGGTGAGTCGAGAAGGACTCGCGGCACCAGGATTACGGGCCGCCGCGCGCCGAAGGTGAGCGGGGCACTGTCCGGCGGACCTTCCAGCAACGCCACAGGGCGACGGACGCCGATTTGTCCGGCGAGTTCGCGCAGCATTCGGCGGGGCGCCGGATCGGTGACGGGAGGGGCCATTCGGCGCAGCCTGCGCAGTTGCCGGAGGTCGGCAGTTACCATGGCGAGGCGCGCGACCGCCAGCAGCATGATCGCGACGGTGGCCGACCCCAGGAGTACTGCAACGATGTCGACGCCGGGAGCCGACAGCGAAGCGGCTTCGGCTGCGCCGGACTGTGACGGGACGATGGACGGAGCGAGGTCCGCGGCCGGTGTTCTCATCAGCGAGCCGGCGGTGGGGGCCAGGGAGGTGGGGGCCAGGACGGCGGGCGTCGAGACGGTGGGTGTCCAGAGGGCGGGCACCCGGATTGCGGGCATCCACGGAGCAGCCAGAATCGACACGGGCAGCGCCACCAGCACCGCCTGGCGCAGGCGGTATCCAGCTGTCGGGTGCAGTCCACGTGCCCGCCCCAACACGAGCACGGCCACCCCCGCCAGCCCCGTCCAGACCACGACGGGAGCCCAGAACGCCCAAACGGTGGCGCTTCCGATCTCCTTCAGCACTTCAAGCATTGGATTCCTCCTCGTGGCCGAGCCATCGCGGCCGCCGTCGGAACTTTCTCATGATTCCCCCCGCACAAGGATCGCCAACGTCGGGAACGGGTCCCGGTACGCCACCGCCACGCGCTCGCCAAGACCCGATAGCACGATGCCACCGAACTCGTCGCGTCGCGTCTGCGAGCCCGTGTCCAGATCGAGAAGCGCGAGCAGCCCCTCCACCGGCGGCTCCTGCCCACGTGGGACGGTGACGGAGATGGAAAGCGCCAGATGCGAGTCCGGCACAACGGTCGCGCCCAACACGCGATGACTGAAGTTGAAGCCGGGATCGAACTCGTACTTGACGGCGCCGCCGCCCGCCGCGGGGACCACCATCCGCTTCACGAAATCGGGCAGGGCCGAATGCCAGGCGAGGCCGCCCGAGGTGGTGTAGGCGCGAGCCCATCCGAGGTAGTAGGGAACGTGAATGACGTGGCCGGACGCCTCGGCGCAGGCCAGGAATCCGCTCCGCGCCTGGTCACGCAGATCCCATGCGATGGACTCGGGGGCGTCCGAGGCGGCCTCATCTGCATAGTCGCTCGCCGGGAAGGAGCTGAGGACCACGCCGGCGCGGCTGACCTCGTGCACCGCAAGATCTTCGTGGCTGCCGAGGACGAAGATTCGGCCGTGCATCGAGCACCCTGCCGATGGCCAGAACGGGAGTGGATGGCGTCCGACTTCGCTGAACGGCCCTGTCGCGTCCCGTGCAAACAGCTGCAGGGTGCGGGCACTCCGGTTCAGGAATGCGAGTGTGTCGTCGGCGATTCGGAAGAGCGCGGACGGGTCTTCGAACTCCTCGGGACCTGGCCCCCTCCCGCCAAAGGTGAACGCGTGCGCGCCATCTTCGTCAAAGCCGACGGCCCGCGCCCCCTGGCCATCGAGAATCACCACGCCGCCGCGTTCGATCAGCGCCGCTGCCCGGATGCTTCCGAAGACCTCTTCCGTGGGCGTTTCGTATTCGCCGATGCGGGTGACTTCGGTCCAGTCGTCCAGGAAGGGACCGGGCGGGAGAGGGTCGGATTCGGGAACCCCGCACGCCGAAAGGAGAACGAGGCCAAGAAGCCCGTGGACAATCTTCGCACAGCACCCAGGGAAACGAGGCGCCGGGCTTCCACGGACTACCGGCCCCGTCTTTGCCGATCTCATGGCGGAACGGCTCATGGGAGTGTTCCCTCCGGGTTCCGGAACCTCTTCACCACCACGTAGGGCACGTCGAGGTCGTCCTTCTCCCGGAAGGCAACCAGCCCGTCGGGGCCGAAAGCCTCCGGCAGCGCGGTGGAGCCGGCCGGGAAGGTTCCGATGTAGTCTCCCTCGGGTGTAAGCAGATCGATGGGACCCGCCGCCTCCGGGTATTCTCCCCGGCGGTGGACCCAGACGGTCCCTTCCCAGTCCGTGCGCAGGGCGAGGATGACCGGCATTTCAGGGTAGAACTCCATGGACTCGATTCCGGCGCGCTGGGCGTCGATCATCGACTGGACCGCTGCCTGCATCGCCGGGTCACCGGCCGCTGGCTGTCGCGTTTCAAGGGACTTCAGCCGGCGCTCGATCTCCGCGGTCTTGATTCGGTTGGTCACGGGCCTGGGCCGCAGCGGCCGGGTCACGATCCGGGTCACGCGGCCGCCCGGCGCGGCGAACTTGATCGCGTAGGCAGAGGAGTCGGAATAGGCGACGCCGCCGCCGGGAAGCGCACCCGCCATCAGCTCCGGCCTGAATGCCTGCCGGTCCGAGGGAGGCTTCCATGTCGTCGCGGCCGTGTCGACGATGGCCTCGTCACCGCTGAGCTCGTAGCTCAGGACGTACCGGAACTGGGGTCCCGTCCCCGGATCAGGGGGTGAGAAGTGAATGACGCGGGTCGTCGATAGCACCCGCTCCAGTCCCGGGAAGGCCTGAATGTCCGAGAGCATTGGCTGACGCCAGCGGTCGCCGCCCATCGGGATCGTCCGATCGAACTCGCCGTCTGCACCGAAGAGGGCGAATGCGATCCGCCCCGGGTCGTAGACGGCAACCCGTCCGTCCCGCATGACGGCGAACTCCAGTGCGCCGACAGAGTTGCTCCCGAACTCGCCGGGGCCCTCCCCCTCCCCGATGAACTGGCGCACCAGACTGCCCTCCGGATCGACCACCGAGATCCGCACCGACTGTGTGTCGAGGATGTAGAGATTGCCGGCACCGTCGAAGCCGAGGTCCTCAACGCTGCCGAAGGTGTCCCAGCCACCGCCCTCCAGCGTCCCCAGCCGGTAGAGATCCTCGAAATCGGCGGCGAGGGGCCTCTCCTCGGCCGGGAGTTCGATCACCTGCTGGCCGGCGAGCGCGGGCGCGGGCGTTGCGAGCACCGTGATCAAGCAGCTGGCGGTCGAAGCCGTCCGCGCACCAAGAGCGGCTAGGCTACGAGCTGGCAAGGCCACTGCGCCCGCCACCGTGGGGGCCGCGCGGTCGCGCGTTGTCGAACGGCGGCGCGGGATGATCATCGGCCCTCGCGCATCCGTTTCTGCGTCTCGTATTGCAGCTTGACGGTCTCGTATTCGCGCATGCGCTCGGTGCGCATGGACTGTAGCAACTCTGCCCTGGCCCGCAGGTCCTCCCTATCTCTCAGCAGTGCTCTTACTTCCGCGCTATTGTCGTCCGGTGGACCCGCCGCATAGAACTCACGCACTGCACCATCGGTTTCGTCGAACGCACTCGCGGTCTCGTCCATCTGCTCCCGCAGGTAGGCCATTTCCAGCTCGAGTCGCGCCAGTTCCTCGAGGACGTCTTCCTCGGTGGCGCGGTAGCTGTACCGGTTCGACCCGGTCCCCCGAGTCAACGAGTAGACGAACCCCCCGGACTGGTACGACCGCACGACCTCGGCCTCGTGCGCTGCGATATCGGCTCTCCGCTGGACCGCGTCTGCCTGCCGAAGCTCCCTGAGGTTTTCCACGACCGCCGCCACGTCGGCCTGGTTGACTGATGGCTCAAGCAGCGCCGGCTCCTCCTCCGCCCTGGTCGCGCACGCCCCTGCAATCGCGACCACCACGCAGACCAGCCCGGCCCCGAGCACGATGCCGAGGCGTTGCCGGGACGTGAGTTTTCTGTGTGCGAAGTTCTTCATGGTTTCCAACCTTTCCTTGAGTTTGAGCGATGGTGCCGACAGACTCGCCGCCACCGCGGGCATCGGGAATTGCGTGGGGGTATGGGTGTGAGCCAGCAGTTCGGCGTAGGGCTTCGGGCGGACGAAGCCGCGGGCGAGCACCTCGGCGTCGCATGATGTCTCGCGGCAGCGCTCGATCCCGCGCCGGAGCACCCACACGAGGGGGTGGAACGCGAACGCCGCCGAGACGAGGCAGTCGAGCAGGGCCCAGGAGTAGTCGGCGCGCCGGATGTGGATGAGTTCGTGCACGAGGACGGCGTCCAGCGAACCGGGGGTGTTCAGCACCGAACGAGGGATCATGATTACGGGGCGCCACGCGCCGAAGGTCATGGGGGCGCTGTCCGGGGGGCCTTCCAGCAGCTCCACCGGCCGTCGGACGCCGATTTGCTCCGCCAGCTCGCGCAGCCGGCGGCGAGGGGCCGGATCGTCGACGCGCGCGGCCACCCGCCGAAGCCTCCGCAGCTGCCGGAGGTCGGCCGCCAATATGGCGAGCCGCCATATCGCCAGCAGGACGATCGCGACCGTTGCCGCACCGAGCAGCGCCATCGCCATGTCCGCGCCAGGGCCGCCATCGGCGGCGAGGGCAAGGCCACCTGGACCGGTTGGCACCAACTCGGCCCCGTTCACCGATGGCACCGGGCCGACGGACGCAGGACCGGCCGGCAACAGCCCGGGAACCCAGGGCGCCGCCGCAACCGCAACCGGCAGGGCCAGCAGCAGCGCCTGGCGCAGACGGTATCCGGCGATGGGGTGAAGTCCGCGCATCCGCGCCAGAACGACCGCCACCACCCCGGCAAGCCCCGTCCAGACCAGCACCGGCGCCCAGAACGCCCACACGCTCGCGCTTCCGATTCCTTCCAGGAACTCAAGCATCCTCTTCCTCCTCCTCCGCGGCCATGCGGGCCAGCATCCTCTGGATCTCCGCGCTCTCCTCCGCCGACAGCGTCTCGCCGCGCACCAGGGTCTGCACCAGGGCGGCGGCCGACCCGTGAAAGACCTGGTCGAGGAGATCCTGGACGAGCTCCTGGCGGACCTGCGCGGGCGGGCGCGCGGGCGTGTACATGTACCGTGACTCGCTGCTGTCGCAGTGCAGGAATCCCTTCCGCACCAGCTTCTTCATCACGGTCATCACCGTCGTGTACGCGACCGGGCGCGCCTTCAGGATGCTCTCGTGCACATCGGCCACGGAGGCTTCCCCCATGGTCCAGACCCGCTGGAGGACCTCCATCTCCGTCTCGCCCAGCCGACTAAGCGATCTGCGTCTCAATGCTCTCTCTCCTCTTTGGCGTTTCGCGGTCGTCGTCCTGCGTACTATCATGGTAATACTATTATGATCGTACCGCAAGTCCGGTGTCGACGTCCGAGTTGGACATCGTGGCTCAGGAGGCGGCGAAGGGCAGCTGCGGCGGTCTACGCCACGGGTGTACTACGGCCCGAGCGCCCCGATCGGAATCACTCCCACCCCGTCCGGCCTCGTGTATCCGTATCCGCTCGCCACGATCACGCCGAGGGCCTGCGGCGGGCCGACCACCTGCGGATCGACGCGCTCGGCGAGCCTGAGCAGGTTGCGGGCACCCTCCTCGACCATCCTCGGGCCCAGCTTCACCTCAAAGGCCGCCCAACGGCCGTCGCGGGCCTGCACCACGGCGTCGACCTCAAGCCGCCCGCTCTCCCGGTAATGGAAGACCTCGGCGTCGGCGGCCTGCGCGTACACCCGGAGGTCGCGGACGACCAGCGACTCGAAGAGGAGTCCGAGGAACCTGAAGTCCTTGAGCAACCGGTCGGGATCGGCGCCCAGCGCGGCCACGGCCAGGGACGGATCGACGAAATGGCGGACCGGACGCTTACGGAGAACGGCCCGCGCGCGCAGGTGGGTCGCCCACGCCGGCTGGTGCTCGACGATCATGATCCTCTCCAGAGCGTTGAGATAGTCCGCAGCGGTGTGCGGCTTGATCCCCCCGTTGTCGCGCGCTCCCAGGTCCGCCGCGATCCGCGAAGTTGCGGCGGCCGTGCCAACGTTCCGGGCCAGGGAACGCAGGAGCAATCTCACGCGTTGCGGGTCCCGGCGTACGCCATCCACACCGCGAATGTCCACACGGGCCACCTCGTCCACCTGGCCGCGATTGGCCCGCAGGGCACGCGCCAGCGGCCAGTCCACGCTTTCGGGCCATCCCCCCCGGCAGATGAGTTCGGCCACCTCACCGAGCGGGATCGTGTGCTCCCCGGCACTGGGCGACTCCCCCGCCAGCATGCGCTTCAACGAGATGGCGCCCGATGACCGTCCCGCCTCGTGCAGCGACATGGGGCGCAAGCGAAGCCGGACGATGCGACGCATTCCCGTGTGCCGGGTGGCGTCGTCCGCAGGAATGGCTGAGCCGGTGAGGATGAACTGGCCGGGCGCCCGCCGGTCATCGACCGCCCTTCTCACATGGTTCCAGATCCGGGGCTCCAGCTGCCACTCGTCGATGAGGCGTGGCGGCGGCCCCTTCAGAACTTCCGCCGGATCGGCCTCGGCCAGGTGTCGAGCGTCCTCGTCGACGTCGAGCAGGACTTCGCTCGCGGCAAACTCCCTCGCGGTCGTGGTCTTGCCGCAACCCCGCACGCCCTCGATCACCACGCACCCGGTGGCGCCCAGGAGTTCGCGCATCTCCAGGTCCGCGGTTCTCGGTAGGTATCGTCTCATTGGCGGGCTCTATGGGACGGGGGAGCCGTGCTTCGCCACGGGTTGCGCCATCACCGGAACGTAACTTCAGCGGGCAGGCTCGCGCAACCTCTCGCGGCAGAAATGGAGCGATTTTGCCGGCAGAATTATGACAATCTAAACGGCAGAAAAACGACGCTTGTACTGGCAGAATTATGCCGTAACAGACGGCGGAATTACGACGTACCGAGCGGCAGAAATAATACTATGCCCACACGGGCAGAAACCCGGACGGCCCATCCGTCACCGCGCACCCTCCCGTTCGATCCGCCACACATCCACATAGTCCAGGTCGAAGTCGCCTCGGCGGACGGTCAGCACATGGTCGGTGCCGATGGCGGGTGGCGTGAAGGAACGCCGCTCGGTGGGGGCCGGCATGCTTGCCAGCAGCCGCCCCTGGGCGTCGAACACTTCCCACCGGTTCCCGGCTTCCCGGATGACCTCGACCCACAGGGTGCCGTCGTAGGCGATGTCGATCTCCTCGATGAAGGGCTTGGCGTCGGGCCGGGGGGGCCGCAATGGGTCGCAGACGATGAGCGGAAGACTGTCGCGGAGTGCCAGGTAGCCGCTGTTGCCCTCCGACCATTCCTCGTCGGAGATGGGTTCGGGGGGGAGCGAGCGTTCGATTACGCGGACCGTATCGCCGTTCGCCCGGGTGACCACAATGCGGTAGTCACCGGTCATGGCCGAATACATGACGCCGCCGGGGCCGGGACGCTGCACCAGGTTGGTGGCGAAGGGAATCCCGAAGAAGTGGATCGAGCCTCCGTGCTCACAGTTGATCGAGGGCGAATTCGGTCCCTCCAGCTGCAACAGAGTGTCTCCGGTCTCGCCCCGGCTATCGACACCGACGAACTCCCACGACCGGCCCGGAACCGACGTTAGAGTGACGTGATAGGCCTCGTTAGCACCGACGCGCCAGAAGCGGACCCAACCCGATCCGCCGCTCAGCCCTCCCCGAATCCGCCGCTGCCCGAGATACTCCCCCTCGGCCGACAACTCGCTGATTCGACCCTGTTGCGAGTCCAGCGCCAGCAGCCGGTCGCCGAGCCAGACGACGGAATACAGTCGCGCGAACTCGCCGGGGCCTTCCCCGTCTCTTCCGAACGTGCGCCGGTGGACGCCGTCTATGCCGAAGACCCGGACTTCGCTGTTCATTCCATCCGCGACGAACACCGCCTCGTCGGGCCCCAGCGCAACGTCGAAGATCCGGCCGAACTCGTCCGGGGAACCGGCCCCGCTCAGGGATTCAGGTCCGATGGACGTGACCTGGGTGAGCCGCCATTCCGGGGGGGTGCCGCTGTTGGTCACGCGGACCGTGCCGTCCACGGTGTCGATGGTGGTGGTGACGCCGGGGGCGGGGGTGTCGGCCGGGTCGCTGCCTGCACCGCAGGCCGCGAGGAGGATGGCTCCCGCCATCACCTGGACTGCCCCGGCCATCGCGCGGGCGATCCGTGCCATCGCCCGCCGCCCTGTGCCGCCCTTCAGGAATCTGCGTTGCAATGTTCTCTCCCTTCCTGCGGAATCGTGGAGTCTCCCCTCTACACATTAGTACCCCGTACCCCCCCACGTGAGATCCAGAACCTGCACCCGCTGCACGCCCAGTTCGTCCTCATGCACGCCCAGCAACTGGCCATCGCCGACATCGTGCAGCCGGAACGCCGCCGGAACGTCAACCCGGCCGAGGTGCCGGCCACCCGCATGGAACACGTCCCAGTGAACCGTTGCCCCGCGCGGCAGCATGTAGCGCCGCGCCCAGATCTCGCCGGTGTCCGCGGCCACCAGCCTGTCGTAGCCGGGGAGCGTGGCTGGAATGGGGAAGTCCTGCGCGAGGGTACGCAGCCGCTCGTTCGGCACCCAGGCCTCCAGGTGTTCCTGCGTCCATTCCGGGGGCGTCGCCGCCAGCCGCACGATTCGGTTCAGCTTCCCTGCGGTGTCGAATAGGCGAAGCTGGTACGTTTCCCCCGTGGTGGCCGCAACCCCCGCCGCGTGCCCCGTGGCTGACGACTCCAATGTGAACGGGACGGGCATGTTGAGCACGTCTCCATCCGACCTCAGGATCCCCTGAGCTACCCCCGGGAGGTGCGTCCCCATGACCGACCCGTCGAGCCCGTGCAGTCGGAATTCCATGCTCGCACGACTCGCCTCGCCGTGCGACAGGTCCCTCGCGCCGAGCGTCGTGACCGAACTCAGGATGGATCCCGGCCCGCCCGGCCCCCAGAACTTGAAGAATATCGGCACCTCCACCCCCTCGATCCTCGTCACACTCTCGATTCCGCCCACCGGCCCGAATTCGGTGATCCGCAGCTGCCATTCATCCACCGCGAAGATGTTGCCTCCGCTGCCGGGCCACGCCCCGCTCAGGTTCTGGAACTCGCCCGGCCCCTCCCCCTCGCGTCCGATCGTCAGCACATGCTCTCCTCCGGCGTCGAACACCCGGATCTCCCCCCACCCGGCATCCGCGACCACCAGTCTCCCCTCATCGTGTCGCGCCACCGACACGATCCGCTGGAACATCAGCGCGTCCGGCCCGTCGACGACGCCGATGGTGAGGGCCGGTTCGCCGGCGACGCGCGCGTACATGGCATCGCCGCCGGTGCTGGTGATGATGCGAACGCCGGCCGAGTCGGTGACCACCGCTTCTGGGCCGGCCTCCTCCTCCTGGCTGACGCCGACCGAGGGCGGGCTGACCGCGGCGCACACCAGCGCCACGCAGAACAGGGGCATGGGTTTCATGGGATCTTGGCTCCTCTCGCTTCCGGTCGACTGGTGTTCTCCCGTGTTCGACTCCGGGAGGAGTCCGGGTTGTTGGCCACGCACTTCAACGCCATCAACTATGATAATAGTTTCACAAGCCGGCTGGCCAGTCTGATGCGTAGATGACGTGGCGCTGACCGGGGTGGTTACATTGACAGTTGGCACTACGACGTAGCGCCAACCCCCAGTCGACGAGGGCAGCCGATGACAACAGCTATAGCCGAAGGCAAGCTCGAAAAACTCAGGGACAAGCTTGAGCGGATCATCCGTGACACATTCCCGGGCGTATCCTTCACCAACATCTGGGTTGTCCCTCGCGAGTCGTTCTACGGCGACCTGATGATCGACATCTGGTCCATCTACGAGGGGGATCCGCAACAGCTCCACACGCCCGAGAGATACGGGCTCAGGACCCGGCTTCACGATACCATTCGCGACTACGGTGTCGAGGCATCCCCAAGCCCGCGGTTCGTCCTGGCAACCGAGGCAGGAGACTGGAAGCCTGAAGGCGCTTGATTTCCTCCGGTCAGCCGAGAGGCTGCTTTCCGGAACCGGAACCCCTCGCGAGACCGACTTGCGCCGAGCGGTCAGTACCGTGTATTACGCGGTTTTCCACAGCATGGCAAGGAGTTGCGCCGACACCCTGATCGGAAGCACGCATACGGCGCGGGAGGGGCCGGCCTGGCGACGCACTTATCGAGCCCTCGAACACGGTACCGCGAGGCGCATGTGCGCTCGACGGGATGACATGACCTCTTTCGCTGAAGACATACAGCGTTTCGCCGCAGCCTTCGTTGGACTCCAGGATGAGCGGCACGCGGCCGACTACGATCCCGCGTGGACTCGATTCGAATCGCAAGTAACGGATTGGATCAACGAAACCAGGCAGGTGATCGGGCGCTTCGAGCGGGCTCCCGCGGACGAGCGACGCGCCTTCGCCGCGCATGTGCTCTTCAGACGCCGCACTTAGGCCCCCGGCAAACGTCACCCCCACCCCTCACATCCGCCTGAACAACCTGAGCACCGACACGAACGCCAGCGCGTACATCACCGCGCCGAGCAGGAAGGGCGCCCCAGGCAGCTCGACCGGCGCGCCCGGCGAGGTGAAGTAGCTGAAGAGCCCGGCCGTGAAGATCAGCGGCGCGGCGATGCTGGTCAGGCTCATGAGCGACTGGATGCCTCCCTGCACCTTCCCCTGGTCTTCCGACGGCACCACGCCCGCGACCAGGCTCTGGATCGCGGGGCCCGCCACGCCGCCGATCGATCCGAAGACGATGAACGCGAACAGCATCCAGCCGGCCGTGGCCAGCCCGTAGCCGAGATAGGTGATCACCGCCACCACCAGCCCGTACAGAATCGCGCGCCGCTCCCCCAGCCGCTTGACGACCGGGCGCACCAGTCCCCCCTGGACGATCGCCGCCATGATCCCGACGAGCATCAGCGACAGGCCGTTCATCTGTTCGTCCCATCCGAACTTGTGCCCCGTGAAGAGCACCCACACGGTTTCGAGCCCCCGCTGCGCCAGCACGACGAAGACGAACACCGCGGTCAGGCCGGCGACCAGCGGGTAGGAGCCCAGCACGAAGAGGCTGCCGACGGGGTTCGCCTTCTTCCAGCTGAAGGCGCTGCGCTTTTCCGGCGGCAGCGACTCCGGCAGGACGAAGAACCCGTAGAGCCAATTGACGAGGGCGAGGCCCGCGGAGACGAAGAAGGGAAGGCGGAGGTCGATCCCCCCGAGGAACCCGCCGAGGGCCGGACCGAAGATGAACCCCAGTCCGAAGGAGACGCCGATGAGTCCGAAGTTCCTGGCCCGGTCTTCGGGCTTCGAAACGTCCGCGATGTACGCGTTGGCGGTGGTGATGCTCGCCCCCATCACCCCGGCGATCAGGCGGCCGACGAAGAGCCAGCCCAGGGTGGGCGCGAATCCCATGATGATGTAGTCCACGCCGAGCCCGAAGAGCGAGATGAGGATCACCGGCCTCCGCCCCACGCGGTCCGACAGCGACCCCAGCACCGGCGCGAACACAAACTGGGTGAGCGCGTACGTGGACGCCAGCACGCCGAACCAGCGCCCCGCCATTGTGGTGCTGCCGCCGGCGAAGTCCTTGATCAGCTCGGGAAGAATGGGGATGATGATCCCGATCCCCAGCACGTCGATGAAGACGGTGATGAGGATGAAAATCATCGCGGCCTTGCGGCCCTGTCCGCGTGCCATCACACCAACCCAGACCCGGGGGAACCGCGCTGCGGAGCACCGGCCTCGCAGCAGAAGCGCCCAGCAGTCCGTGGAACAAGTCCCCGCTGCATTCGGGCGGCGATGCATCCGGGCTGGGCGCGGTGCTCAACTCCTCGCACTGTCAAGAAAACATTGCATATTGTCATGTTGGATTTACATTCCGGCCCCCAAAAGCACCGCTCTGCGTTGCTCCTCGGGCGAATAGCTCCGCTATGCGCCCTTCGTCGCGCCTTGCCAGCCCGGCGCCTCGCCGCCCTCGGTGCGACGCGGGGATTATCCACGGACTGCTAATCTATGGACTTCGAGGCATTCGAGAGAGAAGCGCGCCAGGTCTACGAGGCGATCCCGCCGCGCTACCGCGAGGGCGTGGACGGGCTGACCGTGCACCGCCGGCCGCTTCACCACCCCCGCTTCGCCGGGATCTACACGCTGGGCGAGTGCGCGACCGAGTCCTACCCGTCGAACTGGGAGGGGCCCGAGACGGTGCGGTCGGTCGTCCACCTCTACTGGGGGTCGTTCCAGGCGCTGGCCGGCATGAACCCCGCCTTCGACTGGGCGGAGCAGATCTGGGAGACGCTGACCCACGAGTTGCGCCACCACCTGGAATCGCTCGCGGACCGGGACGACCTGGGCGGGGTCGACTACGCGATGGAACAGGCCTTCCAGCGGGACCGGGGACTCGACTTCGAGCCGGACTACTATCGGCACGGGGACCGGATCGGGCCCGGCGTCTACGCGGCCGAGGACGACGTGTACATCGAGCAGCACTGGAAGCCGGGGGACTTCGCGCGGGCGGAGACGATCCGGTTTGCGTGGGCGGGCAGGAACTACAAGATCGGCCACCCGGTCGAGTTGGGGGACATCCACTTCATACGGATCGTGGAGGGGATTCCGCCGCCGCCGTTTGTGGAGCTGGTGCTGGTGCGGCGGGACTCATGGGTGACGCGGGCGCTGCGCGCGCTACGGCGAACCGGGATGGATATCTACGAGTCGGATGCGGTGGCGGTGGAGGCAGAAGAAACGTAAAGCAGACATGGCACTATGTAATGTCCGCTTGTCAATTCGGGCTCAGCACCCCAGGCAGCGGTGGTTGTTCCTCGACCCCAGCTTTTCCAGCAGCGCGACCGTGGCCGGGAACGGCTGCACGCGCTGAATGGGCCCGTTGGCCATGTCGGCGACCGTCTGGCCGCGGCGGTTCAGGGCGGTGACGTCGGCGCCGTGGTCGACCAGATAGAAGATCATCTCGACGTCGCCCCGGGACGCGGCGTGGTGAAGCGGGGTGGAGGCGTTGGCGTCGCGCGCGTTGACGTCGGCGCCGCACTCCTCGACGAGGAAGCGCACCGCGGCCATCCAGTTGCCGGGGACATGACGGTGGGCGTTGCCCGCGAAGGACTGGCCGTAGCCAACGCCGGAAGCGGCGTGGATAGGGTGGATGGACGGTCCGCCGCTCGGGACCGGAGGCAAGCCCGACGGGTCCAGTTCCGGTTCCCCCTTCGGTTCCTGCGAAGCCTGGCGGCGACGGCGCTGGGGAGGTTTCATGGTGGCGAGGCCAGGGTCGGCGCCGTGCTCCTTGAGGAGCCGCATCGCGTCCACGTCGAGCGCATAGGCGGCCCGCCAGAACGGGGTGGCGCCCTTCAGGTTGATGCCGCTGCCGCGCAGCACGCCGAAGGTGTACTCCATGTACCAGAGGTGACTGGCGAGGCGGGCGTTGGGGTCGGCGCCGGCCTCGAGAAGCGCCTCCATCAGATCGAGGTAGGTTGTGTGCTGATGGAGGTGCTCGGTGGGATGGGAGTACGATGCCCTCGGTGCCCACTGGCGTTCCAGGACCGCGTAGAGGGGGGTGGTCCCGGCCTGGCTTGCCAGGTTCGGGTCGGCGCCGCGCTCGAGGAGGACCGCGGCGAGGTCGAACTGGCCGTTGACGGCGGCCATGAGGAGGGGAGTGGTCCGGTCGCCGGCCGATGGCTGGTCGATGTCGGCGCCCCCGTCGAGCAGCGCCAGCGCCACCTCGGTGTGCCCCTGCCGCACCGCGTGAAGCAGCGGCGTGAGCCCGCCCCAGCCGCCGACGGTCTGGGCGTAGGACAGGGGACGCGCCTCCTCGTCCTCTTCCGAGTCGTCCTCAGCCTCGGCGGAATCGGGATTCTCGCCGGATTGGGCAGCCCCTTCTTCCCCGGCGACCTGTCCCTCCTGGTCCGCCAGCTGGCCTTCCTGGCCGGCTTCCCCCTCCCCCTCCTCCTCCTCCGCATTGTCGTCCGCCGGGTCGGGCACGTCGGGCCAGCGGCGCTGGATCTCGCGGGCGGCCTCGATCGCGGCCTGGACCTGGCTCGGGGTGGGCTGCCAGTCGGGGCCCCCGCCCTCCTTCTCGCGAAAGGCAGCGATGAACTCGTTGAGGCGGCGCTCGGCGGCGGCATCGGCATCGGCCTGCTCCTCGACGTCGACCACGTGGGCGGCGAGCGAGGGGTCGGCGCCAGCCGCCAGCAGCACCTTGACCGCCGCCACCCGGTTGGCGGCCGCGGCGAAGATGAGCGGGGTCTGGCCCCACGCCGATTCGCGCGCATTCACGTCGGTGCCGGCTGCGGCCAGCACCTCGATCACCCGGGGGTCGCCCGATGCGGCGGCCAGGTGGAGCGGCGTGGCGCCTGAGTTCGTGGTGGTGGCACCCGGGTCGCTGCCCGCCTCGAGGAGCATCTCGACCACGGCCGCGCTCGCGGTCCGCGCAGCCAGGTGGAGCGGCGTGTAGTGCCCGATCCTCGTCCCGGCATCGACCCGCGCACCGGCGTAGAGGAGCACCTCGCAGAGCGGCGCGTCGCCCCGCTCGGCCGCCCAGTGGAGCGCGGTCATGCCGTCCCCTTGCGGTGCGTTCACGTCGGCGCCGTCGCGCAGGAGGCGGCGGACGGCGTCGAGATCGCCCCGCTGGGCAGCGTCGGCGACGGGGGATGCGGCTTGGGGGACCGGCAAGTCGGCCACCGCGCCCGGCAAGCCGGACGCGCCGCTGGCCCCAGGCGAACCGGCAACCCCGGCAGCACCGGGAACCAGCAGCGCCACCAGCGCGCCGCAGACAACCCGAGCGGCCATCGACACGCACCCGCCGACCCGGCCAATCATGCCGCCGCCCGAGCCATCACGCCCACGAGAACTCCCCCGTCGAGTCCCCGAACCCGGCCAGGTCATCGTGCCCCAGCCTGTGCAGCAGCGACGTGAACACGTTCGCCATCGGCGTCCCCGCCTCCGCCTTCACGTGCACTCCGCCCGCCAACTGCCCGTTCGCGCCCCCCATCAGGACCAGCGGACAGCGTCGGTGGTTGTGCAGGTTGGCATCCCCCATCGGCGAGCCCCAGACGATCATGGAGCGGTCCAGCAGGCTGGCGTCCCCGTCCATCGTCTCCTCCAGCCGCTTCAGGAAGTACGCCATCTGGCCGGTGCGGTACTGGCAGATCTTGTTGAACTCCATGATCGCCCGCTCGCGGCCGCCGTGGTGGGAGGCCGGATGGAACCCGCGCTGCGAACCGCTCTCCGGGAAACGGCGATTCGACGCATCGCGGCCGGTCTTGAACGCGACCACCCGGGTCGTGTCGGTCTCGAAGGCGAGCACCTGCAGGTCGAACATCAGCCGCATGTGCTCCGAGAAGGAGTCCGGCACCCCCGGCGGCGCCCCCGGCAGCTCCCGCGGCTCCCCGCTGGTGTTGCGCGCCTCGATCCGCTCGATCCGCCGCTCGATCTCGCGCACGCTCTCCAGGTAGCGGTCCACCCGGCGGCGATCCTGGGCCCCCAGCTCCCGCCTCAGCCCGGCGATCTCCTCGGCCACCCAGTCCAGAATGCTCCCGTGCGTGCGCCGCCGCCGCGCCCGCTCCTCCGCGCTGCCCCCCGCCCCGAAGAGCATGTCGAAGGCGGTGCGCGGGCTGCGAATCATGGGCAGCGGATCCGTCGGCGACGCCCAGCTGATCGAGTCCGTATACGAGCACGAGTAGTTGTAGTCGCACCCGCCGCCCTTGTCGGTCCGCTCGATGCAAAGCTGCAGCGACGGCAGCGCGGTCTCCTGTCCGAACCGCTGCGCGTGCAGCTGGTCGAGCGACGTGCCGCAGAAGATGTCCGATCCCTGCGTCTGTTTAGGATGGGATTGCGTCAAAAACACGGCGCTCGACCGGAAGTGGTCGCCGCCAACCTCCTGCGCCTCGAACGCCTCCGCCATGCGCACATCGGTGTTGCTGATGATCGTCAGGTGGTCCCGCCAGGCCTCCAGCGGCTTGAGGACGTTGGCGTCGGCCAGCTCGAAGTCGCGTCCGACTTCGGCCGGGGCGAAGAGATGCTGCGTTGCGCCCCATTCGTTGCACCCGGCAACCCCGTGGACCTCCTCGATGCAGATCAGGCGGGTGGGCTGGTCGGCGGCTGCACCGCCAGCTCCAGCCCCGGCCACGGCCCCCGCCCGCAGCCTTCCCGCCGGGAACATCGCATCCAGCAGCGGCAACGCCACCGTGGCGCCCGCGCCCCGCAGAAACGTCCGGCGCGCAACCACTCGGCCCGTCAGAAAGTGCATCTGCTCGCCCCTTTGTTATCGTCGGCCGTGCACGCGCGAAGCAGCCGGCGTTTCCGGCCGGTCCCCCGCGGGCACTGCGCCCCGCTGCGTGCTGTCCTCGCCCGCCTCGCCGCCCTCGCCCGCCTCGCCATCCCCGTCCACCGGCGCCTGCATCATCCGGAACGCATCGCTCGTCACCACGCCGATGATGAACGACGACAGCCGGTAGTCGTTCCCGGCCGCCTCCGCCGCGATCGCGCGAATCGCGGGCTGGTCCCTGTAGTCTATCCCCCGCCCCACCGCGTACGCCATGAGGCTTTCGGTGAACTCGCGCACCAGCGGGACCGGCCGCTTGAGCAGCACGCGCGAAAGATCCGCCGGCGTCTCGATCCCGGTCCCGTCGTAGAAGGTGCCGCGCGTGTCGAGTTCGGCCCCGTCCTCGCGGATCCGCCACTTGCCGGTCACGTCGAAGTTGTCGAGCGCCAGGCCGATCGGGTCGATGAAGTTGTGGCACGAGCGGCAGGTGGGGTGCTCGCGGTGCATCTCCAGCCGCTCGCGGGTGGTCAGCGGCTTGCCGTCCCGCGCGCCCTCGGTCTCCTCCAGTTCGGGGATCCCGGGCGGCGGCGGGGGCGGCGGCGTGCCGAGAAGCACCTCCATCACCCACTTGCCCCTGAGCACCGGCGAAGTACGGTTCCCGAGCGACGTCTGCACCAGGGTGCTCCCGTGCCCGAGGACGCCGCGCCGACGGTCGTCCGGGTAGGCCACGCGGCGGAACGCCTCGCCGTGCACACCCTCGATCCCGTAGTGACGCGCCAGCCGCTCGTTCACGAAGGTGTAGTCGGCGCGGTAGAGGTCGAGCAGGCTCCCGTCCTCGCGGACCAGGTGGTAGAAGAAGAGCTCGGTCTCGCGCCGCATCGCGTCGGCCAGCTGCCGGCTGTAGTTGGGGAAGCGGAATGCGTCGGGGCTGACCTTCGCCACATCCTGAAGCCGCAGCCAGAGCGAGGCGAACCGCGTCGCCAGCGCCTCCGACCGGGGGTCCGCGAGCATCCGCCGGGCCTGGGTCTCGACTCCGGCCACGTCCGCGAGCGCACCGCTGCGCGCGGCCGCCACCAGTTCGTCGTCCGGCGCCGTGCCCCAGAGGAAGAACGACAGGCGGGCCGCAAGGTCCTCGCCGGTGAGCGGATAGATCTCCCCGGGCTGCACGCCGGGGGGCTGGCGCTCCATGCGGAAGAGGAAGTGGGGGCTTGAAAGGACAGCCTCCAGAGCCGTCCTTATCCCGGCCTCGAACCCGCCGTCCTGGCTGCCGAGGCGGTAGAAGCCGAGAAGGTCGGCCACCTCGTCGCTGCCCGGATCCCGGCCGTAGGCGTCACCTGCCAGCCGCGCGACGATCTCCCGCGCGCACGGCTCCGCCTCGGCGCCGCTCGTAGGACGGCAGGAGAAGACCCGCCGCCGCGCCGGGAAGTCCGACACGCCGGTCGGGTTGTGCGGCCCCTCCACCGTCAGGCTCATCAGGTGCGGCAGCGAGGTCTGCCCGTAGCTCGTCTCGGTCCCGGTGAGCGACCAGTCGTTCGGGCGGATCAGGTCCTCGTACGGCCCGTCCATCTTGCGGATGAACGCCGCGGTGAGGCGATGCTCGCCGGCCGGGACCAGCACAGGCTCGGTGCGGACCGGGAAGCCCTTGCGGCCCTGGAAGTCGATGTTGCCCCCGTAGCGCACCAGCGCCAGGCGTTCCCCGTTGACCGAGATGTCGATGTCGTCGAAGCGCTCCCCCCAACCCGACATGAAGGTCATGGAGAAGACGTACTCGCCGTCGGCCGGGAAGGAGTGCAGCACGCTGATCCCGCCGCGCGTGCCGAAGGGGGCGCCGGGCGCGCGCTCCCACTCGTGCTGCGAGACCGAGGGCGGGTTCGTGTAGGTGGTCGACGCTGTCGCCGCGTCCCGGTCCCCGACCGCCCGCCGCGCGATCTCGCTGGCAGCCGACAGGTAGGCGTCCATCAGCGTGGCGGACAGGGTCTGCTCGTCGGCGATGTTGTCGAAGCCGCCGCTGATCCGGTCGTCGGGCAGCCACTGCGCGGGGTCGACGGTGAGGCCGAGCAGGTCGTACACGACGCGGGCGTACTCGGCGCGGTTGAGCCGCTGGAACGGCCTCGACCCCACGAAGGGACGGGCCGCGGCAGCCGCGTCCACGGTCTCTTCCAGCGTGCGGGCGAGGGCGGTGAGCGTGTCCCCGGCGGGCCGCGCCGCGCCCGGCGGAGGCATCATCCCCGCGCGCAGCTTGCGGATCATGCGCTCGGCGACCTCGGCGTTCTCGGCGGCGCGCGCCACGTCGAAGTCCTCGAGGACCAGGTTGCCGAGCAGGCGGCGCTGGTTGTGGCAGCCCGTGCAGTACTCCTTGACGACTTCGGTGAGGGGGTGGGGATCCGGCTCGGCCGCGCGGTCGGCGGCGAGCGCGGGAACTCGATGGGTTGCGAGCGCAACCGGGGTGGGCACGCCGTCTCCGGCCCCGGCCGCCGTCACAATCACCGTGCCGCCAAGGGCCACGACCGACAGTGCGTTCTTGATGGACATGCCGTGAAGGTAGGAAGGGGGGCCCGGCGCGTCCATTGCGTGGCGGGCGGGCTGAGGCTGGAACTGCCCGGCGCCCACCGCACGGCTCTACTTCACTTGGCCGTGAACGTCATCCCCGGCTCACCGCCCGAGGTCTGCCGGAGCTCTCCGGGCCAGTTCAAGCGCCCGCCCTATGAATCCCCACTCCAGCAGCGGCAGACCACCGGCGTCCGGCTGGAACGCCTCCTGGGCACCGGACTGCAATTCGGCCCTGGCATCGTCCAGCTCCAACCCGGGGTCGAGCCCCGCGGCCCGGGCGGCCGCAATTGCGAGAAGATCGCCCATGTCGCGCGGCAGATCCGTCCGGTCGGCGATTGTTGCCGCCACGGCTCGGAATTCCTCGAGCGCGCCCGCGAGGTCGCCCGCTGCCTGAGCGGCAACCCCGAGCAGGAACCGGACCATGCGCTCGTCCGGGTCATAGGGACGGCCCTGGCCCAGGTGTTCCGGCCAGAGGAGCCCGGCTTCCAGATAGTCGCGCGCGGCCTCGTGGTTCCCGTCGTCGAGTGCGTCCAGCGCTGCGCCCACGTGGGCGAGTTCGTAGAGACGGTGACTCTCGCGGGCGTTCTCGGACGGGAGGACGTGCGTGGCCGCCAGCACTTCGATCGCCTCCCGGTAGCCCTCCAGGTGGAGCAGCGTCTTCGCCTGGAGCAGCGCGAGATTGAAGTCGTCCGGAAAGATTTCGCGCGCGCGGGCCGATTCCTGCAGCGCTCCGACCCAGCGTCCCGAATCCTGCAGATAGCGAATCAGTTCCACCCGCAGAAGACGATTCTCGGGGTCGAACGCCAGCGCGCGCTGGAGATCCAGGCCCGGATCAGCACCCCGGGCACGCAGGAGATGGCCCCTCGCGGCATACGCCGGTCCGTAGTCGGGCCGGTCGAGCAGGGCCGCGAGTACATCGGCGGCTTCGTCGTCGCGGTCGAGCGCCCACAGGTTGAGCCCGAGCAGATAGCTCCAGGACCAGTGACCGTTCTGCATCGCCGCCCAGCGCAGCACCGGGAGCGTTTCCGTGCGGAACGGGAATACGAAGGCGAGGTCGGTGGCTTGGCTCCCGGTCCCTTGGGACGCACCGTCGTCGCCCGCAACCGCACGCTCCAGCAACTCCGCGTCGTCCCGCAGGAACGCCGTCCATGCCACCGTGAGAGGCCCTCCGCCGACCTCCTCCGCCAGCCCCAGCAACGCGAGCGCGTCGTCCACGAAGCCGCGATTGGCGTAGCCGACGACGAGTTCCAGCATCGTCTGTTCAGGGTACTCGCTCCGCATCGCGCCGGTCAGGGCGAGCCGATTCCCGGCCGTCGGGTCGCCGAGATACCGCTCCGCAAGGACGAAGTGGTGAAGAGGGTCGATGCCGAGGAGCTCGGTGTGCGCCCGCTCGGCACCCGGCTCATCCCGGGACTCTCGCGCGACGAGCGCCAGGAGCTGCCAGGCCGGGACGCTGTTGCGGTCGAAGTCGAGCGCGAGCCGGGCGTACCGCCGTGCCTCCTCCCACCGGCGCGTCTCCGTCATGATCTCCGCCAGCTGGATGTAGGCGGCCGCCCGGAAGCCCACCGAGCGCGCCGCCCAACCGTAGGAATCCCGCGCGTCGGCGGTCCGGCCCAGCGCCCGGTACAGGTTCCCGGCCAGAAAGTTCGCCTCGGCGTCGTAGGTGTCGAGCCGCAGGGCTCCCCGAGCGAGTTCGAGACCCTCCTCGTAGCGGGCGGACCTCAGCGCCAGCGCACCCAGGCCCAGCAGCACACCCCGGTGCCACGGCTCGAGCGCTGCGGCCTCCTGATACAGCGCCTGCGCCTCGGGGTAGCGGCGCCCCTTGGCGAGTTCCCGCGCCTCGAAGACAAGGCGGTCCGCCTCGGGAATGCTCGACCACGCGTCCGGATCCAGCTCGAACGGCCTGTCCAGCATGCGTTCGGCCGGGTCGGAGCCGTAGTCGAGACCGAGCCCCGGCAGCGCCACCCTGAAGGGCTGGCCCGCCGCGACGTCGAAGGTCGCCTCGAAGGGCTGCAGCGCGGTGAGCGCGACCGGATCGTTCGCCACGAGATTGCGGCCGGACCACATCTGCAAGGTGTCGGCAACGTCGCCGAAGGCATTAACCACCACGCGAACGCGCGACCCCTCCCGCTCCACATGCATCGCCCCCTCGCGCGACGCATCCGTCAGTCCCCCCGTCCCCTCGAGCGGGAACCAGGTCTCGGTCCAGGCGCTTGACGACAGCGGGTCGAAGGCCGCCTGCGTGACCGGGTTGCGGTGGTCGCCGGGGGAGTACTGCACGAAGAGGCGGCCCGCCTGGAACTCGACGTACTGGCCGTCGGTGTCGGTTAGCAGGTCCTCCCATATGCCGCCCGCGCGGGACAGCGCCCAGAGCCACATCTTCTGCCCGGGCATGTCTTCGTAAGGGGCCCAGTGGCCCCAGCCGTAGCCGTCGTCGTGGTAGTAGCCGCCGAAGAAGTCGTTGAGCTCGCCGACGACGTGGTAGGACTTGTTTCCCCCGAAGGCGTTGTTGGCGTAGAGCGGCAGGAAGCGGTTTTCGTCGTCGACCGGCCAGGGTCGTTCGCGGCCCGAGTGCTCCAGGTAGGACCCGCCGGGCACGAAGATCTCCAGGTCGTCCTGGGCGAAGGCCCCGGCGGTCATCCAGTTGTAGTACGGCTGCTCCAGCGGCGTCGGGTTGTACCAGAGGGCATGGGTCTCGAAATAGGCCTTGCCGGGAGGAAGCCGGATCTCGACGCGCCAGTGGGTGCGCGACGGCAGGTCCATCGCGCCGACGAAGCAGCTCACGCTGCCGTCCTCGTTCTCGCGCAGCAGGTAGTCGACGGGGGTGGCCGTCGCGGGGGTGTGGCCGATGACGCCGAAGTTGAACTCCACCCCGCCCGAGGTCCACGGCCCGCGCAGCGCGATGTCGCGGAATTTCATGACCTCGTTGCGGTAGATGAACTCGTGCCCCGTCGCCTTCACCACCGCACCCCAGACCTTCCCGCCGACCTCCGGCAACACGAACACCTCGATCAGGTCGTTCTCCATCTTGACGACCTTCCACTCCCGCGGCTCGGAGGTGTTCGAATACCCCTCGAAGGTGTGGTAGGGGTACAGCCTGCGGTCGCTGGCGAGGATGGGGATCGGATTGGGGTCCGAGAAGGGGTAGGTCTCGAGGACGCGGATCTCCTCGGTGATCCGGGCCGGGGTCGAGGAAGAGGCGGCGGGCTGCGCGGCCGGTGGATCCTGGGCCGCCAGGGAAAGACCCGTTGCCGACAGATCGGCGGGCGCGACAAGAGGGGCCAGCACGGCGGCGGTCGCCCATCCGGCTGCCCACCAGGCCGACCGGCCAGCTGCCCGCCGGGTCGCCCGCCAAACCGACCGGCCCGGTGCCCGCCAGGCTGTCCACCAAACCGCCCGCCAAGCCTCCCGCCAGGCTGCAAACCACTCGGCATGGCCGAAATCTGATATACTATCGTATAAATTCGCCATCGCAATATCTAATATGCTATATATTCTCTGTCCGAATATTCCATATAGAATATATTCGAGCCCGATTCAGTCTCCCGTCCAAACGGGGATGCCCGCCCGCCTGCCGGGAGAGTCCGTCCGAAGTATACTGGCGACCCGCGGCCGATTTCGCGACCCGGGAGCGCACCGCAGACGGCGCGGTGCCGCATCGCACCGGCCCGGCGGCAAACCGGCTCCACCCTCAGCCGCCGCCCGTCTGGCAACCTCGGCGTCACCCGCCTACCTTTACCCGCATGGGCATCGCGTCCCCGCAATGCAATGTCGCGCGGGGACCCCGAAACAATCGAACGAGGCGAACCGAAACCATGCTCCGTCAGACTTCTTCAGTCTTGCTCCTTGCCGCGGTCCTGCTTGCCGCGACGTCCCCGGCCTCCGGCCAGTCCGACGTGGTCCGGACCGCGCTCCACGACTACCGCGTCGTCACCGTCGCCGACGGCTTCGAGATTCCCTGGGCGATCGCGTTCCTCCCGGGCGGTGACATGCTGGTCACCGAGAAGGTGGGCCGGCTGCGGATCGTCCGCGACGGGCGACTCCTCCCCGATCCCGTCCCCGGCGTCCCCGAAGCGCTGGTGAGGGGCCAGGGCGGGCTGATGGACGTGGTCCCCCATCCGGATTTCGCCGACAACCGCATCATCTACCTCAGCTATTCGAAGTCCGTGGAAGGGCTCCGCGCGGGCACGACGGTCGTGGCCCGGGGCACCTTCGAGAACGACCGCTTCACCCTGATGGACGAGATCTTCACCGCCGTGTCCGATGGCAGCAGTCACTACGGCTGCCGCATCGCCTTCGACTCGGAGGGCTACCTCTTCCTCTCGGTCGGCGACCGGCAGGTGCCGCCGCGGGGAGACCTCGCCTCCCATCCGGCCCAAAACGTCACCGACCACCACGGAGTAATCATCCGGCTGCACGACGACGGGAGCGTTCCCGATGACAACCCCTTCGTCGGCCAGGCGGGCGCGCGGCCCGAGATCTGGAGCTACGGACACAGGAATCCGCAGGGCCTCGTGGTCCATCCCGAGACCGACGCCGTCTGGCTCACCGAACACGGGCCGCAGGGCGGCGACGAGGTCAACGTCTCCACCGCCGGCGCCAACTACGGGTGGCCGGTGATCGGGTACGGGGTCAACTACGGCGGCTCCGCGATCCACGCGTCCACGCGAGCCGAGGGGATGGAGCAGCCCGTCCACTTCTGGGTCCCCTCCATCGGCGTGTCGGGGCTGGCCTTCTACCACGGGGACCGGTTTCCGGAGTGGCGGGGCAGTCTCTTCGCGGGCGGACTGGCCGCCGGGCGGGTGGACCGGCTGACCATCGAGGGCAATCGCGTCACCGGGCGCGAGACGGTCTTCGAGGGCAGGGGCCGGGTGCGCGACGTGCGGGAAGGGCCGGACGGCTACATCTACATCGCGCTCGAGCAGCGCCAGCGCCGGGGCGGGGCGACGCCGCCGACGCCGATCGTCAGGCTGGAGCCGGTGGGATAGGAGCGGCCGCACCGCAGGGTCGGACCGCCACGGGTCCCGCGGGCAACGGTCCGCCGGCCTGCTTCAACGTCCTCCCTCTACGGGCCTCCAACTCGTCACCGCGATCGAATCGGCCTCGCCGCACGGACCCTCCAGGCTGATCGCCCCTTCGACGACCACCTCGTCGCCCGGCTTCAGCCCCTCCAGGTCCCCGTTCAGGGCGTACATGTACTCGTCCTTGTCGCGCATGGTGACACACCCCATGCCCTCGTCGGTGATCCGCCCGGTCCGCTGAACCATTCCGTCCTCGTTGGTGACGTGGAAGGGGTCCGAGATGCCGATGGGACTGAAGATCCCGTTGAAGATGATGAAGACGAGCGGCCGCTCCCAGCTGGCGTACCTCGGGACGCGCACGGTCGCCGAAACCTCGCCCCACATCTGCTGCTCGCCCTCGCCGAGCGCCTCGAAGCCGGCGCGCATGGCGCCGATGCCTACATGGATCTTCGCCTGCGGGGGAAGGTTCTCGGTGTAGATCTCGACCGTGGTGCCCGGCGGACCCAACCGAGGTTCCACCGACTGGATGTGGCGCAAGGAGTCGACGGTGGCGTATTCGATCGGGCGCTGGGCGGCGGCTTCGCGGGCGGGCACCAGCCAGAGGAGGAGAGCGGCGGGCAGGAGGAGGGTCTGGCGGGCATGGCGGGACGGGCGGGCCTGGCGGGCATGGCGGGATCGGCGGGCGACGCCGGCCCGGCGGGCGGGAAGGGCGGAGAGAATGGACATCTGGGGCCTCCAGCAGCGTAGGGCGGGTCCGAGTCTCGTCACTGTGCCTGCTTCAAAGTGCGGGCGTGGGGTGAATCCGGCCAGTCCCGGCGACGCATCCGGCCTGACGCCGAAACCGAGCCTTGCCGTTGGTCGTCATGCGCTACAGTGTCCTGTGCACACGGAAGGGGACCCGGTTGAAAGGAGTCCTGATGCCTCATTCAATTCGACGTGCTCACCGTCGTCCTCTCGCCCCCTTGGTCCTGCTCGCGCTAACCAGCTGTGACCCCGGGATCAATCTCCGAGCGGGTGAGACGCTCCATCCCACACCCGAAAACGCGCCCTCGGAAGACGCGGCACTCATCACCACCGACAGCGAGCCCCTGGGATTGTCGGCCGAAGCGCTCGACCAGTGGCGCGAGGCGCGCGACCTGCTTCTCGGTGCCCACGTCGCCCTGGCGCTCGGCACCTCGTCGGAAGAGGGCCCGGAACTGTTCGGAAGGATTGGTGATGCAGCCTTTGACCTCGACGGGAATCTTGTGGTCCTCGACCCCCTCGGCTACGAGGTCCGCATCTTTGCCCCGGATGGACGGCACCTCGGCAGCTTTGGGCAAGAGGGCGAAGGTCCGATGGACTTTGCCGGCGAACCGCAGAGCCTCGAAGTGTTGCCGGATGGCAGTATCCTCGTGGGAATGCGCGCCGCGATGAAGTCCTTCGCTCCGGTCGCAGGTGCCTACGAGTATCTGGATCTCATCCCCGTATGGGCGCGGGACATGTGTGTGACCACGGCGGGGCGGCTGTTCATCACCGTGCATGACTCACAGGATACCGACCGAGTCCTTCACGAGGTGGATCAGGCGGGTGACAGCGTCACGCTGAGCTTCGGGCACGGATACCTCGATGAAGACTGGCTCGTGCGCAACCAGCTCTCGGACGGGACAATCGGGTGTATGGACGAGCCCATGCTGGTTCTATTCGCGTTCGACGAGCACCCCATCCTCCGGGCACACCGCCCCGGCGACGATGATCCGGTGTGGTCCGCGGCGCTGGCCGACTATGTGCAACCGCATTACGCGGCGAGCGCGAGTTCGGTCCGGATGGCAGGCGCCCACGGCGAGGTGACCGACAAGCCCCACGTGCTCGGGGGACGCCACATCGTCTGGCAGACCTACTACCGGCGTCTGTTCTCCGAGCGCATCCGCACCTATCTCATCGACGCCGCGACCGGACGGGGAGCCCTCATCTCCGAGGACTTCCCGCGCGTCATGCGGATGACGCCCCAACGCTTTGTCGTCGGCTGGAACGACCCGTACCCCCGGATCGAAGTCAGGGATCTGGTCCCGCCCGCCTAGCCGCCGCGTTGCCCGGCGGCACCCTCGCGCCTAGTCTCAGCAACATGAGCGAACATCCACTGAGCAGAAGAGACGCACTTGCCGCGATGGCCGCGGGTGCGGGCGTGGTGCTTTCCGGCTGCGGTCCGGGCGGGGAAGGTGCTGGCGCGGAAGGCGCGGGGGGCGATGGTGGTACGGCGGCCGGGGACGCGGGCAACGCGGCGGCGGCCTGGGTCAAGGACCCGTCCCCCTTCGTCCGGCACGGCACCAATCTGGAGACCCGCCTCGCGGATCTCGACGGCCTGCTCACCCCGAACGACCTGTTCTTCGTGCGCAACCACGCGCCCACGCCGATGATCGATCCCGCGTCGTACAGGCTCGCGGCGGGCGGGCCGGGCGCGGAGAGGCAAGTCGAGCTGTCGCTGGACGACCTCAGGGCGCTGCCGAGCCACACGCTCATCTCGTACATCGAGTGTGCCGGGAACTGGCGGGGGTTCTTCCAGCGCGTGACCGGGCGCGCCGCGTCGGGGAGCCAGTGGGGCACGGGGGCGATCGGATGCGCGGAGTGGAGCGGGCCGAGGCTGGCCGATGTGCTCGGGCTCGCGGGGGTTCGCGATGACGCGGTGGACGTCAACGTGATCGGGCTGGACGACGCCGAGTGGGCGCGGCCGATGCCGCTGGCCAAGGCGCTCGACGCGGACACGATGCTGGCCCTCACGATGAACGGCGAGGCGCTCCCGCCGGACCACGGATTCCCCGTGCGGGTGATTGTGCCGGGCTGGGTGGGGTCGTCCAGCGTGAAGTGGGTGGGAAGGATCGAGGTCGCCACCGAGAAGGTGTGGGTGAGAAGCAACACGACCTCGTATGTGCTGGTGGGAGAGGACTGGCCCGCCGACCGCTACGCCCCGGCCGACGGCGCCCCGATCACGACGGGTGCGGTGAAGAGCGCGCTCGCGCTGCCGTACCCGGCCGAGCTCTCACCGGGGCTGCAACGGTTGAGAGGGTTCGCGTACTCGCCGCGTGGGGGGGTGCGGGGGGTGGAGTGGAATCTGAACGATGGCCCGTGGGCGCCGGCGCGTCTGATCGGGACGCCCGAGGCCCTGCCCCACGCCTGGGCGCGATTCGAATTCGAGTGGGACGCGCCACCGGGAAGTCACGTCATCCGCACCCGCGCCACCGATGCCGCGGGGGACACCCAGCCGCTCGAGGCCGTCCACAACGAGAAGGGCTACCTGCTGAACGTCGCGCTTCCCCACCCCGTGGAAGTTGGCTGACGGAGGACATCGCCTGAGGAATTGGGCCGGCCCGATGCTGTGTCTATTGGCTGCCTGCGGTCCCGGCGAAGAGCCCGCGGAGACCGAGGTCGACGGTGAGTACGCCTACACGATCCGCTGTGGCTACTGCCACGATGTCCCCAACGGCATCGGCGCCCAACTCACGCCCAGGGTCCTCGCCACCTACTCGACCGTCGGGGGTCTGGACCGCTACCTACGCTTCGCGATGCCGCACGAGACGCCCGGCAGCCTGCCATCCGCCGAATACGACGTCATCCTCGCGTATCTGATCGAGAGCCGGGAGCTGGTGGAGGATGGCGGGGACCCGCGGGAGCTGCCCCCGTCAACCGAACTGCGGGTCATCGCGACCGAGTCGCGCGGGACGGAGCGCTAGTTCTCCAATGTGACGCGGGTCGTAGCAGTAAACGTCACCGAAGCCGGTTCATCCGGTACGTTCCCCTCGTATCTGCGGGACACCTCCCAGAGCGCCACGAGCCCCCGCTCGATGTCCCAGAGGAAGAACCCGGTCTCCGTGCCGTCGATGCTCGTGGGAGTCCCGCCTTCGGTGATTGTCAGTCGGGCGTCTCCGGAGATTGCGACCCGGAGCTGTCTTCGGCCGTCCACGGTGGTCTCGGAGTCAAGCGTGTACGTGTACGCCACGACCCGCTCCCCTTCGCCCGCAACCCAGGTTGTGACGGTGTCGACCCAGCTGTCGCCAGGCTCGACCGCGCCGCCGGGAAGACGAGGGAACATCGCCTCCCAGCCGTCGATGAAAAGCGGAAAATCGTTGGGGGGGCGTCGCCGCTGCCCGGAAGCGAACTCCTCCAGCCCCCGGCCGTCCAGCCGCACGACATAGCTGCGCAGCCCGGCCTGCGCCTGTGACACCGTCATCGGGGCGCCCATCGGGGGCAGCAGCTGGCCCGTGAAATCCGTGAGGTCCACAGATGCCCTCACCCCTTCCCCGTCCGGCTCGAACGAGAGAGTGTACGTGATGTTCGAGTTCCCGGAGATGTCCGACGCGCCATCCGGGTCGGTCATGGTGCCAACCGTCGTGTCCACCATCCGGTAGACCGCGGCGGCCGGCGACGGAAGACGGTAGGAGAGTTGCTGGGCCAGCGCGGTCTGGCCGGGCGAGAAGAGGGGGGCCGCCGCGAGTGCGAAGAAGGAGAGTACTGGAAAACGGCGCATGGTCCTGAGGCTCCGGTTTGGGCGAATTGACAGGTTCAACAAGAGGACGGCGCGCTGATGACTGATCGCACCGTCACCCGGAAACTACTCCCCTGGTCCGCTACCGGTTTCAGGGCTTGCCTGCCCAGGCTCCCTCTCCATTTGGGACGGCTCCAACCGCGCCAACCGCTTGAACCACGGACGCGCCCGCTCAAGCTGCGCTGCGAGCCGCAGCAGGGTGGCCTCATCGCCGACGCGCGCCACGAAATGGACGCCGACCGGGAGTCCGTCGGCGTTCCAGTGCAGCGGCACCGACATCGCCGGCTGACCGCTGAAGTTGAAGACGGGGGTCCAGGGCGTGAAGTCGAACGCCCCTTCGGCCATCCTGTCGATCAGGCCGGCCACCTTGATCAGGCGCCCGGAGCCGATGAGGCCGAGCAGTCGCAGTTGAAGCTGTTCCATCCGGCTCGGCGGGAGGGCGCCGAGCTTCGGCGGCGGCTCCGCGAGGGTGGGAGTCACGAGGATGTCCCAGTCGGTGAAGAATCCGGCTACGGCTCTTCCGCATGTTTCCAGCGCGCGGAGAGAATCCGCGAGTTCCCGCGCGGAGATCGCTCCCGATACGAGCGCGAGCGCCCGGGTCAGCGGCTCGAGTTCACCCCTTCGCGGCTTCCTCCCCAGCACCCTCTGCGCGTCTTCCAGATCGGCCCCCACCTCGCCCGCCATCATGTTCAGGTAGGCGCGCGCGAAGGCCGGCCCGTCCACCCGGGGCGATCGCTCGGCGACCTCGTGGCCCAATTCCTCCAGCAAGGCCACGGCTTCCGTCACCGCTTCGGCGCAGTCGGCGTGAACCGCCCTGCCCAGAATCGGCTCGGTGGTCCACGCGATCCGGAGGCGGCCGGGATCCTCGCCCGGCTCCCGCTTGAACGGCCGTGCCGGCGGCGCGATCCTGTACGGCGCGCCCGGCTCGGGTCCATGCGTCGCGTCGAGCATCGCGGCGCTGTCGCGCACCGAACGGGTGAGCACATGCTCGACGACGGCTCCGTGCCAGGGCTCCCCGCGCACCGGTCCCGGCGGGACGCGGCCACGGGTGGGCTTCAGCCCGAAGAGCCCGCAGCACGACGCCGGAATGCGGATCGACCCGGCCCCATCCCCACCACCCGCGATCGGCACGATTCCCGCCGCCACCGAGGCCGCTGAACCGCCGCTCGAACCACCCGGAGTACGGTCGAGAGACCAGGGATTGCGGCAGGGGCCCCACAGCTCCGGTTCCGTGTACGGCAGCAGCCCGAACTCGGGCAGATTGGTCTTCCCGAGCACGCTCACGCCGGTGGCGCGCAACCGCCGCACCAGCTCCGTGTCGGCCTCCTGCACGTGATTGGCCACCAGGCGGCTTCCCCGCGATGTCGGGTGCCCGGCGAAGTTGCTCTGCAGGTCCTTCGCCACAAATGGAACGCCCGCGAAGACACCGGATGGCGCTGAACCGACCACCGCCGCCCGCGCTGCGTCGTCCATCCGGTAGACGACCGCGTTGACCAGCGGATTGACGACCTCCAGCCTCTTGACGGCGACATCGATCAGCTCCAATGCCGTCACTTCGCCGGCGCGCAGGAGTCCGGAGAGCGAGGTGCCGTCCTGGCTGACGTATTCGTCGTGCGTCATCGGCAGTCCGTGAAAATCCCCGCTTTGGAACGAGGGCGGTGAGGTGCCGGTTCACGCAGATCGTAGTCGGGCAGCGTTCGCCGCGGCAAGCGGCGCCGGCTCATCAGCGTGAGCGTCGCGCCCCACCCGGATGAATCGCCGGCCGAAGGCAGCGGGGACTTGTCCCGGGGCCCGCCCGGCGACTTGCCTTCTGTTGCCACCGTCCCCGGCGAAAGCCAGAATCCTTGGGAACTCATCATGGAGGTGCCTGTGCGCCGAATACCCACATCGGCGGTTGTGCTGGCGTGCGCATTTGCGGTTGCGGCGCCGTGCCGGGGAGTCCTGGCCCAAGACGGGGTCCGCCGAGTCACCATGGCCGAGGCGCTCGAGGCCTTTGCGTCCAACAGCCTGGAGCTGCGAATCGCCCGCGCCGAGGCCCAGGCGGCGATCGGGACGGCCCGGCAGTACCGCAGCTACACCAACCCCGCGTTCTCCCTCGCGCACGAGTCGCTCGGCAGTTCGAACGACGAGTACTGGGAGACGATCACGGGAGTCGCCCAGCAGTTGGAGTGGCCCGGAAGAACCGCGTCCCGCTCCAGGGTTGCCGCGCACACGAGCGCCGGAGCCGCGGCAAGGTTCCGCGCCGACTCGGTGCGTCTCGCCTTCGAGGTGCGCGAGGCCTATGTGGCGGTGTGGCTCGCGGAAAAGATCGAGGAATCGAGGCGCGAGGTCGCCGACGAGATCCAGTTGGGCGCCGAGGCCGCAGACATGCGGCTGGAAGCGGGCGACATATCCAGTTACGAAGCCCGGCGGCTCCACCTTGTGGCTGCCCAGGCTGAACGCGAGACGTCACAGGCCGCCATCGAGGCGCGCGCCGCCCGCAGGAGGCTGGCCCTCCTGATCGCGCCCGACGCCGGACTGCACGAGGCAGGGCCCGCGGCAGAGCTCACCGGGCTCCCCCCGGCAATCACGCCCGAAGCGGCACTTGCGGCCCTCGGCGCGAGGCCGGATCTGCAGGCTGCGGCGCGGGACCTCGAAGCGGCGAAGGCCCGGTCCCGGGTCGCGATGGCGGCCTGGGTGCCCGGCCCTACGCTCGGTCTCGGGTACAAGAACCAGCGTGGCGGACTGTCGGGTGCGGCCCTTACGGTAGACGTGCCGATGCCGCTGTTCGACCGGGGCGCGGGGGACCGGTACGGCGCAAGCGCCCGGGAGACCGCCGCAACCTACCGACTGGAGTTCGTCCGCCGACTCGCCGAGATCGACCTCATGGCGGCCGCGGATCTATACGCTTCCAGCCGCGCGAACCTCGAGGCGACGGGAGACGAACTGCTCGCCTACGCCGACTTGGTGCTGAGCGCGGCGAGGGCTGCGTACGCCGACGGCCAGGTGGGCCAGACGGGGCTCGTGGACGCAGCCAACACCTACCGCGACACCCGCATCGCCGCCCATTCGCTTCGCGCCGAGACCTGGATCGCCTACTATGACCTCTTGCGGGCAATGGCGCGGATCCCGGCGGATGAATCATGAGCGGGGCAGCAGAGTGGGTGGTTCGTCCCGGCACCGGGGGTCGTGCCGGCTGGCATTGCCGAACGGCAGGTGGGCCGGGAACGGCCGGTGTCCTGGCGGTGGCGGCCGCCCTCGGCGTGTCGGCCTGTGCCGGCCCCGCGGCCGATGTGCCGGCCGAGGCCGATCATTCGCACGCGGGTGGGGGTGTGGTGACCCACTGGACCGATGAGCTGGAACTCTTCGTCGAGTATCCGCCCCACGTCGAGGATGTCCCCAGCGATCCGTGGGCGATTCACCTGACCTGGCTGGAGGACTGGCAGCCGGTACGGGAAGGACGCCTGACGCTTCTGCTGCGCGGTCCCGGTGGCACGCGTGAAGAGATCGTGATGCACGCCCCCGATCGGCCTGGAGTCTATACGGCGACCCCCACCCTCGCGGCCACCGGCACCTGGCGGGCAGACATGACGCTGGCCGCCCGCGGCGCGGACCACGCGATCCCCGTGGGCCAGCTGCAGGTTTTCGAGAGCGAGGACGCGCTTCCGCACGACGTGGAGGAACCGCCGCCGGGGCTGATCGCCCTGCTGAAGGAGCAGCAGTGGACGATGCCGTTTGCCGTGGGGGTGGCGGCGGAGCGCCGGATCGCGCGGTCGATCCCGGCCTCTGGAGAGATCACGGCGCCCGCCAGCGGCCTCGCGCACGTGTCCACGCCCGTCGCGGGGATGATCGTGCCGGGCGAACCGGCCCTGGCGCCCGGCGACCCGGTGCGCGCCGGCCAGACCGTCGCGGTGATCTCGCCCGCCAGTCTCGACAACACCTATGCGCGGCTGCGGGCCACCCTCATGGAGGCGCAGCACGAGGCCGAACGGGCCGAGCGCCTCTTCGCGGCGGGCGCGATCGCACAGCGGCGCCTTGTGGAAGCCCGGCAGGAACTGGACGTCGCGCAGGCGGCCTTCGACGCGATCGGCGGTACCCCACCCGGCGAGGAGGACGGCACCGACCCCCACCTCTACCACCTTCGCACGCCCATCGGGGGCGTCATCGCGGACCGCCACGTCGCGCCCGGCCAGCACGTGGACGCCGGCACTCACGCCTTCACCGTGGTCAACCCGGCAACGCTCTGGTTCGTGGCACACGTCCCCGCACGCCACGCGGGCGCGCTCGGCGACCTGAGCGGCGCCTGGTTCACGGTCGAAGGCACGGAACGCGTCCACACGGCGGGGCGGCTCGTCTCGGTCGGCAGCGTGATCGACCCGGACAGCCGTACCCTGCCCGTCCGCTTCGCGGTCGCGAACCCCGACCGCGCCCTCAAGGTGGGGATGCTCGCGGACGGGCACCTCCTTATCGGCGACCCGGTCGATGGGGTCGCGGTGCCGGCCTCGGCCGTGCAGGACGAGGACGGCCTCCCGGTGGTGTACGTGAAGGTGGGCGGAGAGGCGTTCCTGCGCCGCGTCGTCGAACTCGGCCCCTCGGACGGCACCTGGACGATCGTTATTGCGGGGGTTGCGGCGGGCGAGCAGGTGGTCACGACCGGCGCGTACCAGGTGAAGCTCGCGTCGCTCGGCGACGTTGAGATCTCTGACCACGGCCACCCGCATTGAGGCGGCCGACTTGAGCGAGGGCGGGACGGCGCGGCGGACGGGGGTTCTCGACCTGCTGGTCCGCGCCTCGCTGGAGCACCGGTTCTTCACGGTGTGCGCAGCGGTCGTGCTTCTGGCGGGCGGCGGGTGGGTGGCCGCGACGGTCCCTGTCGATGTCTTCCCCGATCTGACGGCACCGACCGTCACGGTACTCACCGACGCCCACGGACTCGCCCCGGAGGAGGTGGAAAACCTCGTCACCTTTCCCCTCGAGACCTCGGTGAACGGCGCGGCGGGGGTGCGGCGGGTGCGCTCCAGCTCCGCGCAGGGGATCAGCATCGTCTGGGTCGACTTCGACTGGGGCACGGACATCTTCCGCGCGCGCCAGATCGTGGGCGAGCGCCTCCAGCTCGCAGCCGGGAGGCTCCCCGACGACGTGAGCGCGCCGGTGCTCGCGCCGGTCAGCTCGATCATGGGCGAGATCCTCTTGATCGGCGTCACCGCGCCTTCGGACCGGCTTATGGAGGCGCGCACCGCCGCCGACTGGACGGTGCGGCCCAGGCTGCTGGCGTTGCCGGGCGTCGCGCAGGTCGTGCCGATCGGGGGGGAGGTCCGCCAGTACCAGATCCTGGTGGACCCGCAGCGGCTGCTCGCCTACCGCGTCGGGCTCGACGAAGTGCTCGCGGCCGCTGCCGAATCGAACCGCAACGTGTCGGGCGGGATCTACCGTTCCGGGGGGCGCGAGGTCCTGATCCGGGGACTCGGCCGTGCCCGCGATCTGAAGGAGATCGGGCTGACGGTGGTCGCGGTGCGCAGCGGCGTGCCGATCCTGGTTGAAGACCTGGCCGAGGTGCGCATCGGTCCCAAACTGCGCTTCGGGACCGCATCGGTGAACGCCGAGCCGGCTGTGGTCCTGTCAATCCAGAAACAGCCCGGGGCGAACACCCTCGAACTCACGGAGACGATCGACGCCGAGCTGGACCGGATCGAGGCCGCGCTCCCCGATGGCGTTTCCTTCGAGCGGGGCATCTTCCGGCAGGCCGACTTCATCTCGCTCGCGGTGGACAACGTGATGACGGCGCTCCGGGACGGGGCCGTGCTGGTCATCGCCATCCTCTTCCTCTTCCTGTGGAATGTGCGGACGACCGCGATCTCGGTGCTGGCGATTCCGCTGTCGCTGGGCGTGGCGGTCATCGTGCTGCGAGCCCTCGGCGGGACGATCAACACCATGACGCTGGGCGGGATGGCGATCGCGATCGGCGCCCTGGTCGACGACGCCATCATCTTCGTGGAGAACGCACACCGGCGGCTCCGCGACAACATGGGCCGGCCGGAGCAGTTTCGGCGGTCGTCCCTGGCGGTCATCCGCAGCGCGGCGCGTGAGATCCGTGACCCGATCCTGAACGCCACCGTCATCATCACGATCGTGTTCGTGCCGCTCTTCTTCCTCTCGGGGGTCGAAGGCCGCATGCTGCGTCCGCTGGGCCTGGCGTACATCGTCAGCATCCTGGCGTCGCTGCTGGTCGCGGTCACGGTTACCCCCGTGCTCTGCCACGGGCTTCTGGCCCGGGGACGCACCGCCGCCGAGCTCGGTCGCAAGTCCTGGCTGCTGCGCTGGCTCGAGCACCTGTACCGGGGGATCCTGGAGTGGACGCTGCGCCGCACCGGCGTGGTCATCGCGGCAACCGTGCTGCTCCTGGCAGGAACCATCGCGGTGATCCCCACCCTGGGCCGCGCCTTCCTGCCCGAGTTCCAGGAGGGATCGCTCACGATCTCGGTGGTGAGCCTGCCGGGTACGTCGCTGGCCGAATCGGACGCGATCGGGGCGCGCGTGGAGCGGCAGCTGCTGGCGCATCCGGCGGTGGTGTCCACGTCCCGGCGCACGGGCCGCGCCGATCTCGACGAACACGCCCAGGGCACGAACGCGTCGGAGGTGGACGCGCTGCTGGATCTCGAGGGGCACGACCTCGCCACGGTGATGGCCGAGCTGAGGGCGGGGTTTGCGGGGCTGCCGGGTACGAACGTCACGGTGGGACAGCCGATCGGGCACCGGATCGACCACATGCTCTCCGGCACGCGGGCCGCGATCGCCGTCAACCTCTTCGGGCCGGAGCTCGGGCGGCTGCGGGAAGTCGCCGCCGAGATCGAGACCGCCGCACAGGGGGTCCCCGGGCTCGTGGACATCTCGGTCGAGCAGCAGGCCGAGGTGCCGCAGCTGCAGGTCCGCGCCAACCGGCAGGCCATGGCCCGCTATGGCGTCACTCCCGGGGCGCTGGCCGAGGCGGTCGACGTGGCCTTCCAGGGCGAAGAGGTCTCGCTCATCCGCGAAGGACAGCGCGCCTTCGACCTCGTCGTGCGCTACGACGACGCCAGCCGCGCGGACCCCGAGGCCATCGGCAGCACGCTGATCACGACGGCGTCGGGGGTGACGGTCCCGCTGTCGCAGCTGGCGTCGGTCGCGCCGGCGCTCGGGCCCAACACGATCAACCGGGAGAATGTGCAGAGGAAGATCGTGATCAGCGCGAATGTGGCGGACCGCGATGTCGGCACGGCCGTGGCCGAGTTGCAGGAGCGCGTCGCCAGCGATGTCGGTCTGCCGCCCGAGTACCACGTACAGTATGGTGGCCAGTTCGAGAGCGGCCAGGAGGCGGCGCGCCGCATCACGATCCTCTCGATCTTCTCGATCGCGGCGATCTTCCTGATCATGTTTCGCAGTTTTCGCAGTCTGCGCATTGCGGCGCTTCTCATGGTCAACCTGCCTCTCGCGCTCGCCGGCGGCGTCGCGGCGGTGATGCTCATCGGCGGGACCGTCAACGTGGCGACGCTGGTGGGGTTCATCACGCTCTTCGGCATCGCAGTTCGCAACGGCATTCTCCTGGTCGCGCGCTACCGCGATCTGCAGGCCGGGGGCATGTCGCTCGCCGCCAGCATCCGGCGCGGCTCGATGGAGCGGCTCAGCCCCATCCTGATGACCGCGCTCACCGCCGGGCTCGCCCTGATCCCCCTTGCGCTCGGAATCGGTGAGCCCGGCAAGGAGATCCAGGCGCCTCTGGCCGTCGTCGTGCTCGGCGGGCTGCTCACGTCTACATTCCTGAACATGGTGGTCGTTCCCGCGCTCTTCCTTCGCTTCGGACCGGCACCCGAGGCGAGCGGCGCATGAACTGGTCGACCACCGGGCTGTCGCTCGTAACCGGCCAGCCATTCTGTAAAGCACACCTTACATATTGTAAATCGGACTTTACATTTTGACACCTTCGCCACCTGTCCCCAACCAGGGAGGTCTCTTCACATGACATCCACAAGGCGCATTCTCGTCACGCTCGCCGCTCTTGCCGCGCTGACCATCATCGTCGTCTCCGCGGTGAGCGCGCACACGATGTTCCTCAAGCTGGACACCTTCTTCCTGGAGCCGAACTCGACCGGGACGGTGCAGCTGATCAACGGCGACTTCGACCTGAGCGAGAACGTGATCACCCGCGACCGCATGCTCGACGTGAGCGTGGTCGGCCCCGGAGGGACCACGCATCCCCCCGCATCGGCATGGACGGACTCGGCGGTCTTCCACTGGAGCCCCGACAGCGTCGACACCGCCATCCTGCGGTTCCAGACCGGTGGACCCGGCACCTACATGATCGGCGTTTCGACCGCGGCGAGGGTCATCACCCTGACCGCCGAGGAGTTCAACGAATACCTGGTGCACGACGGCCTCCTCGACACCATCGAGGAGCGCAAGGCGGCCGGAACCACGAACAGCGGGGCCACCGAGCGCTACAGCAAGCACGTCAAGGCGGTGGTGCAGGTCGGCGGCGCGCGCAGCGGCGAATGGGCCACCGAACTCGGCTACCCGGCAGAGTTCATCCCCCTCCAAAACCCCTACGAGCTGTCCCGGGGCGACCAGCTGCGGGTCCGCTTCCTGCGAGCCGGCGAACCCGTCGCCCGGCAGCTCGTCTACGCCAGCTACGAAGGCTATCACAGCCACGACGCCGCCGGCGAGCACGTCGAAGCCGTCACCACGCGCACGAACGCGGACGGCGTCGCCACGATCCCGCTGAACGGAACCGGGCGCTGGTACGTACGTAGCATCCACATGGTCGAGACCACCGCCGAACCCGATGTCGACTACGAGTCGAACTGGGCCACGCTGACCTTCGAGGTGCGCTGACCCGAGGTCCGCCGGCCCCAATCGAACTGCACTCCACCGATGATTGTCAATCCCGCCACATGGCAGCGCACCTCGCCGTTCGCGATCGTCTTCTTCGTGGGGAAGACGATCAAGGCGCTTGGGCAGAGCTTCGCCCAGCTCCTGGTGACGTTCGGCGCGCTCGCCGTGCTGATCCGGAGTAACCCCTACCTCTTCCTGCTCATTCCGCTGGGCATCCTGGGCATCGTTGCGACCGGGGTACTCCAGTACCTGTTCTTTCGGTTCGCGGTCCACGAAGACCGGATCCTGATCCGGCAGGGAGTGCTCAAGAAGACTTCCCTCGACCTGCCCTTCGAGCGCATCCAGGGGATCAACGTCGAACGGTCGCTTGTCGACCGGATGCTCGGTCTGGTCACTGTGAGCCTGGACACCGCGGGATCGGCGACTGCCGAGGGACAGCTGCCGTGCGTCGACACCGCACTGGCCGATCTGTTGCGCACCCGGGTAAGCGCGAAGCACGGCTCGGGGGATGAAGGCAGCGCCCGCGGCGAAGACGACGAAGAGGCATCCACCGGCCCGGCCCGGCGAGCGGTCGGCGGCCGGTCCGGCCAGACGGGCGAACGCCGCGAAGCCATCCTGGCGCTCACAACGGGCGACATCGTCCGCATCGGGCTGGCCAATCACAATCTCGTGCTCGTGGGGGCGGTTCTCGGCCTGCTCGGCCAATCCATGCTCTTCGCCGCAGACATGCTGGAGCCGGCCTTTGACTCGGCCGAAACGGCGTTCGCCGGCGCGGACGACCTCGCCCGGACACTCCTGGTCACCGTTTTCGTCGCCACTTTGCTCGCCATCGCGCTGGGCCTCCTGATCGGCGCGGCCGTCCTCCGCCACCACAACTTCACCCTCTGGCAAGAGGGGGCCACCTTCCGTTCGCGCGCCGGGCTGCTCACGCAGAAGGAGGTGGTGGTCGAGGAGGCCAAGATCCAGCAGATCTCCGTATCGCAGAGCCCCTTGATGCGCCTCTTCAGGCGCTACCGGTTGCAGGCGTTGCCGGCTGCAGCGGTGCCGGCCCGGGCGAGGGACGCGGGCGGCCTGCCAGGTATCGCCGAGGTGCTCGAAGTCCCGGCGTTGAAGGGTTTCCGGGCGGAAGGGATCCGCACCCGGGTGTTCGGCCGTGAAGGCGACGGGCTGACGGTGTTGCCCGGGAGCCGGGGGTTTGCCCGGATCTCCGCGTATTTCATCCCGATGCTCACGTTGCGGATCAGTCTGGTGTCGGCGCTGATCGGAGCGGCGATACTCCTGGCGATCGTTGGAAGTGAGCGGGCCCTGGGCGTTGCCGTGGCCGTGGTGATCTGGTGGTTCTGCTCCCTTCCGCCCGCGGCGCTCATCGCGTGGCTGAAGTGGCACCGGCACGGGTACCTGTACACCGGCGAGGGTCTGGCGAGCCGAGGCGGATTCCTGGGGCGCAAGGTGGATTCGTTCCTGTTCCGCAAGGTCCAGAGCGTGGCGGTCCGGCAATCGCCGCTGCAGCGCCGCAGGGGACTCGCCACACTCCAGGCTCATCTCGCCTGCGGGAAGGTCTCCGTCCCATTCATCAACCACGGCATGGCCTGCCGTCTCCGGGACCGAATCCTCCACAGGGTGGAATCCAGCCGTCTGCGCTGGCTGTGAGGCGTTGATCGATGGGCTTCGCGAATCCCGAGGTACTACCCGATTCCCTGCCCCGGGCCGCGACCCTGGACTGGCAGCCGCTCCACCCGCGCTACGCAAAGCGCCTGCAAGCCGGGGCCCTGATCCGCATCGGGGTGCTGGCCGCCGTGGTTGCGGCCGCTCACGTCACGGTGCTGCTTGCGGGATTCGAAACCCTCTCCAGAATCGCCGTGTGGCCGCTGCGGATCCTGTGGGCTTTGTGCGCGCTCGGCGTTGCCTGGGCGGTGGTCAAACCCTTGATCGTGGTCCCGCGCTGCGGCTACGCGGTGCGCGAGAAGGACATCCTGTACCGGTCGGGCGTGCTGTGGCGCACGGTGAGGGTGGTGCCCTTCAGCCGCGTCCAGCACACCAGGACGGACAGCGGCCTCCTCGACCGCCGGTTCGGCCTTGCCAACCTGACCGTTTTTCCCGCTGGAGCGGGCGGCCACAAGATCCCCGGACTCGGCACCGACACCGCGGAAAACCTGAGGGCCTACGTTTCGGAGCGGATCGAGGCCGAGAAGCTCGAGGCGGCGGACGACGGTTCGTGAACCCGCCGGGTCCCGGCGCCTGGCAGCGCACGTCGCCGGTCGCGATCGTCTTCTTCGTCGGCAAGTCCGCCAAATGGGTCTACGATCGCTACGGCATGTTCGGCCAGGTCGTGGCCGCCATCGGCGTCACCGCCTTCCTGCTGCGCAATCCCCAGTACACGGTGCTGGCGGCCCTCACCGCGCTGCTGACCGTGGCCCTGGTGGGGGGACTGCAGTACTGGTTCTTCCGCTTCCGCATCGAGGATGACCGCATCCTGATCCGCCAGGGCGTCGTCAACAGGACGGCCGTCGACCTCCCCTTCGACCGCATCCAGGGGATCAACGTCAACCGGCGCCCGATCGAACGCGTACTCGGGCTGGTCACGGTGGTCCTCGACTCGCCGGGTTCCATCTCCGCCGAAGGGCAGCTGCCCACCGTCGATCCGGAGATCGCCGAGCAGCTGCTCGCGAAGGTTGCCGAGCACCAGGTGGAAGCACCGGATGGGGGAGCCGGTGCGGCCAAGGACGTGGACGCCACAGCGCACGATTGGATTCCGGGCGAAGCCGAGGGTCCCGCAACCGGGGCGAGCGGGCGCGCCGCAAGGGCGGAGGGGGAAGTCCTGCAGAAGCTGACCAGCCGCGACCTGTTCCGGATGGGTCTGGTCAGCCGCGGCCTGGTGCTGTACGCGGTATTGCTGCTGGTCGTGGGACGCCAGGTCGACGTCGCCACGGACGCGGCGCTCGGGGCCTTCGACAACGTCAGAGACGTGCTTGGCGGC
Organism: Longimicrobiales bacterium; assembly: GCA_965116645.1. GTDB lineage: Bacteria > Gemmatimonadota > Gemmatimonadetes > Longimicrobiales > Gaopeijiaceae > Bin94. Next base: position 2,727,855 of record OZ220702.1, read on the forward strand.
CTGGGAGCGCTTGCGGCGGCGGTGGCGGTGGCCGCTCTGGCGCTCGGCCTGCTTATTGTGGTACTGGCAGCGCGCGTGGGCTCGGCTTTCGTGCGCTATCACGGCTATACGCTGTGGCGTGAAGGCCGTTCCTATCGATCGCGCGCGGGATTGTTCACGCGGAAGGAGGCGGTGGCGCGAATCCGCAAGGTCCAGCAGCTGCGCGTCTACCAGGGTGCCGTGTATCGCCTGTTTGGACGATACCGCGTCGCGCTCCCGCCCATCGGGGAATCCGAGGACGCGGACGACGACGACGACGAGAGGACTCTCGGGACAGACGGCGTCGATACGCTGGGGGTTCCATGGGCCGACAGCGCGCTGGTCGAGAGAATCCGGTCGGGCGTGTTCCGCGGCGAAGGAGAGCGGCTCGCGGCGCTGCCGGAGGACGAGGCGTTTGCACGTGTGTCCCGGCTCTACATTCGCGCCGCCGCACTGCGCTTCCTGTTCGTGGGGGTGCCGGCCGGAATCTTCCTTCTCTTCATCCTCAGCTACATGGTGGCGGCGTCCTGGAGGGGAGAGGATGTCGACCGGAGTGTGCTGTTCATGCACCAACTGCAGGGATGGGGTGCGGCTTCCGGCATCTGGGCCGCCCTCGCCGTTGCGCTGGCCGCCCCGGTCGGGTGGCTCCGCTGGCGCGCCACGGCATTCATGCACGACGACGACGGGCTCTCCTGCCGCAGCGGGCTCATCGGCTACGGCGTGGAGGCGTTTCTCTTCCGCAAGGCCCAGGGCGTCACGGTGACGCAGTCGCCGTTGCAGCGCAGGCACGGGCTCGCCACGCTCGAGGTCGAGACGGCGTGCGGATCCATCACGGTCCCCTACATCGACTACGCGGAAGTGTGCGCCTTGCGCGACCTCATCGTCTACAAGGTGGAATCGAGCACGCGGCGCTGGTATTGATTGACGGGAGCCCACCTTCGGCACGTATGTACGGTTCAATGCGTTCCACCACCCAGACCCGAGTTGCAGAATGCCAGATTCCACAACGGACGACACCGGGGTCCCCGGCATGTTCGTCAATCCCGTAGTGCCTCTCGCCTCCCTCCCCGGCACCGAATCCCTGGAATGGACGCCGCTGCACCCGCGGTTCGCCAGGCGCCTCCAGGCCGGGGCGCTGATTCGGGCCGTGTTGATCGTCGGCGCGTGGAGCGCGTTTCATCTCCGTGTTGTCCCATTCATCGCGGAGCGCGTTGCGTGGCTGCCGGTGTTTGCCTGGACGATCGTCAGCGCCTTCTGTCTCTGGTCCCTCGTATGGCCGGCCGTCGCGGTACCCCGGCGCGGCTACGTCGTCCGCGACAAGGACCTCCTCTACAAGTCCGGCGTGTTGTGGCGTTCCGTGAAGGCGTTCCCCTTCAACCGGGTACAGCACACCAAGCTCGACAGCACCCCGCTCGACCGGCGGTTCGGGCTGGCGAGCCTGTCGGTCTTTCCCGCAGGGGCCGGCGCGGGTCACAGAATCCGGGGCCTGGGACAGGAGACGGCCGAGCGGCTGAGGGTGTACATCTCGGAGCGGATCGAGGCGGATGGGGAGGCGGAGTCGAGTGACACGGACGCTGCGCCGGCTCCCGCAGGGAACTCGGAAACGAACTCGGAAGCCATCGGGGATTCGGGTCGGTGAACCCGCCTCTTTCCGGCGACTGGCAGCGCCTGTCGCCCTTCGCCATCCTCTCCTTCGTGGGACTGGCCGTCAAGATCTTCGCGCGCGGCGCCGTTCAGGGGGCCCTCCCGGTGGTGGCGGCCATTCTCCTGCTTCGCGACGACGAACCCCTCGACGACCTCGGTGTCCTGCTTCCCATTCTCGGGGGACTGCTGCTGCTGGTCGCGGTGATCGCGGTCATCCAGTGGGCGTATTTCCAGTTCAGGATCAAGGAAGACCGGCTCCTCATTCGCAAGGGCTTCATCAAGAAGACGTCGCTGGACCTGCCCTACGAACGCGTGCAGGGCATCAACGTCGAGCGTTCGCTCGTGGACCGAATCATCGGCCTCGTGTCGGTCACGCTCGATACCGCCGGTTCGTTTCAGGCGGAGGGCAAGCTGCCCTCGGTCACGACCGCAGTGGCGGACCATCTGCGGGCCAGCGTGGCGGCGCTGCGCCCGGGCCTGGAGGATGAAGTACCGGAGGGCGACCTGCCGGAGGGTGACACCGGGGAAGCGCCGGCTTCCGGCGCCGAGGGTACACTGCCGGGCGGCGTCGCGGACGCGGTGGCAGCCGCAAGGGCGGGCACATCGGCCCCCGCGGGGCCACGGCTGGCCGCCCAGCCGCACCGGGGACGGGTCCTCCTCAAGCTCGGTCCAGGCGACATGGTCCGCATCGGCCTCGCCAACCGCAACTTCATCTTCGTGGCGGCCATGGTGGGTATCCTCACCGACCTGCTCCAGCCCGGCGATTTCCTCGATCCGCTCCTGGAGGCGCTCGCGGCCGGGGTCGACAGCGCAGCCGGGGCGTTCTCCGGGCTGGGCGCGCTGGCCCAACTGGTCGTCGTGGTGGTGCTCGTCATCGGCGCTCTGGCTGCTGCGCTCATCCTCACCGTCACCGCCGCGTTCCTGCGCCACCACGCCTTCACCCTCTGGCACGACGGCAGGACCTTCCGCTCCCGCGCCGGCCTCCTCACACAGCGGGAAGTCGTCGTTGAGGTCCCCAAGATCCAGCAACTGACCGTGAGCCAGGACCTGGTGCTGCGGTGGTTCGGGAGGTTCCGGCTGCGGGCGCTGCCGGCGGCGGCGGTCGTCGGTCAGCAGGGCGGGCAGAACCCCGGGGGACTCGACGTGGCCGATGTCCTCGATGTTCCCCTGCTGGACGGCCGGCGAGCTGAAGAATTGCGGGCGCGGATCTTCAGGCAGGAGGCACGCGAGCTTGCGGTTCTTCCCCGCGACGGGGCTTTCAAGCGGGTCTCGTCCCACTACATCCGTGCGCTGACCCTGCGGATCTGGCTCACTGCGGCCGTTGTCGGCGGCGGCATCTTCCTGCAGCTGCTGCTGTCCGGGGTCTCCGCGGGAGTGGGCGTGCCGATGCTGATAGGGTGGCTCGCATCCATCCCGGTCGTGGTGCTCGTCGCGTGGCAGCTGTGGCGCCGCCGGGGATACGTGCACGACGACAACGGGCTGGCGAGCCGTGGCGGGTTCATCGGGAGCAAGGTGGACGCGTTCCCGATGCGCAAGGCCCAGTCGGCGATCGTGAAGCGGTCGCCGCTGCAGCGCCGGAAGGGGCTGGGGACCCTGCAGGTTCATCTGGCATGCGGGAAGATCACGGTGCCGTACATCGAGCACGACGTGGCGCGCCGGTTGCGGGACTACATCCTGTACAGGGTCGAGGCGTCGCGGCGGCGGTGGCACTGAGTCTTCGTCGGCGGATGATGTGATGGCCGGCGTGAACGACACCTCCGACTCCGGCCGCTGGCGGCGAACTTCGCCGTTCGCGATCGTCTTCTTCGTCAGAGGGACGATCACGCAGATCAGAGCCTATGGGCAGTTGCTGGTGACCTTCGGCCTGGCGTTTCTCCTGGTTCGAGCGAGGGATCTCGCCGGAGAACTGATTCCCGTTGCGATCCTCGTGATAGTCGTCATTGCGGTGCTGCGGTACTGGTTCTTCCGCTTCCGGATCACCGAGGACCGCATCCTGATCCGCCAGGGGATCCTCAAGAAGACTGCCCTCGACCTGCCGCTGGACCGGATTCAGGCGGTCAACATCCAGCGTTCGCTGACCGATCGCATGCTCGGGCTCGTCACGGTGTCGGTGGACACGGCGGGGTCGGGAGCGGTGGAGGCCGTGATCCCCTCGGTCAAGCGGGCGTTCGCCGACCGGGTTCGGGCGCAGGTGGCTGCCGCACGGCGGGAGCGACGCGCGAGCCGAGAGGACGGCGTCTCTCCGGGGCACCCACCGGAAACTCACCTCGCGCAAGCAGTTGACGAGACCGAGTCCCCCGGAGAAGTCATGATGAAGCTCCCCCGCGGGGACATCGTCAGGATCGGACTAAGGCTGCTCGGAGATTCCTCCGTTGCGGTGCTTCCCGTTGCACTCCTCGCTCGGGATCCGCGCGACCTGCTGCGCTATCTGGCCGGCCAATGGGGATTCCTGGAACCGATCAGCCGGGAGGAGGTTCCACATGACCTGGTGTCGAACCTCGCCGAGCTGATATTCCGCGTCGGCTTCATTGCCGCGCTGCTGGCTTTGACCGCGGCTCTGGGCATCTACAGCGCGTTCAAGACCTGGTACGGCTTCAGGCTGTATCGCGACGGAGCGGTCTACCGGACGCGGGCCGGGCTGTTCACGCAGAGGGAAGTCGTGGTCCAGTCCGTCAAGGTCCAGCAGGCCACGCTCTTCCAGAACCTCGTCGACCGGAGCTTTCGCCGCTTCCGCCTGACTGTGCAGCCGGTGTCGGACGAGGCCGAAGTTCTCGTCATCCCGCTCCTTCGTGCGCGCACGGCGGAAGTGTTGCGAGCAGAGCTGTTCGGACCCGAGGGAGGAGGGTTGACGCTGCTCCCCCACAGCCGGGCGATGGTGCGGGTGTCCGCCCACTTCATCGGTGCGCTGACCCTGAAGATTGCTGCCGCACCCGCGCTCTCCATCCCCGCGGTCGTCTTCCTGTTCACCGGACCATCCGCAGGCTGGGCCGAGTTCTCCGTCATTTGGGCGCTCATCTGGACCTTCGCGGGCGGGATCATCGCGCTTCAGCGCTGGCGCCGGTGGGGGTACTTGCACGACGACGACGGCATGGCGGTCCGGAGCGGCTTCGTCGCCCGCAAGGTCGACGCGTTCCTCTTCCGCAAGGTCCAGAGCGCGACGGTGAAGCAGTCGCCGATGCAACGCATGAGGGGGCTGGCGACGCTGGAAATGCAGCTTGCCGGCGAGAGCGTGGAAGTCCCCTATATTGACCACCGGGCCGCGTGCCGCCTGCGGGACTACATTCTGTACAGGGTCGAGTCGAACCCGCGCTGGCACTGACGGACGACCGGAGACGGCATCTTCTGGTCATTGGAGTCGCCGGAGCAGCGCTCCACGCGGCAAGTGAGGTAAAGAGAACATGACATTACGTAAACTTCTCATTACATATTCGCGAGGATGTGCGGTGCGTGGAAGGAGGCGCCGGCCAGCGGTGTTCGAGCGAGTGCGCGCGTGGAGCCAGGGCGTGTGGCCCGGATCGTCCGCTGGCATCGGACTTCTCTTCCTTGCGGGCCTGGCCGCGGTGGGCTGCGGGGAAACCGGCACGGGCTCGTCCCCGCAGACGCCGGCGCGCACCGACTTTGCCGAGGTGGCGGACGAGCTGGCGGAGATGATCGAGCGTGAGCGGGAGCAGAAGGGGCTCGCCGCGGTGTCGATCGCGCTGGTGGACTCGGGGGGGGTCGTCTGGGCGGACGGATTCGGCGAGCAGTCGGAGGGGACTCCGGCCACGGCCGCGACCGTGTACCGGGTCGGGTCGGTGTCGAAGCTGTTCACCGATATCGCGGTCATGCAGCTGGCCGAGCGGGGCGAGATCGACATCGACGCGCCGGTGCGGGGCTATCTGCCAGACTTTGCGCCGGACAACCGTTCTGGCACGGCGATCACGCTGCGGCAGCTGATGTCGCATCGGTCGGGGCTCATCCGCGAGCCGCCGGCGGGCCACTACTTCGATGACACCGGGACCGACCTCGCGGCCACGATCGCCAGCCTGAACGGGACTCCGCTGGTCTACGAACCGGAGACCGGCACCAAGTATTCGAACGCGGGGATCGCGGTGGTGGGCTACGTTCTGGAGGTGACGCAGGGCGCGCCGTTCGCTGACTACGTGAAGAGCGCAGTCATCGAGCCGCTGGGGATGACGGGCAGCGCGTTCGAGCCCGAACCCGGGATCGTCGACGATCTCGCCCAGGCCTACATGTGGGGCTTCGACCGGCCGGATTTCGGCGCGCCCGGCTTCGAACTCGGCATGGCCCCGGCCGGCAGCATGTACTCGACCGTCCTGGACCTCGCGCGCTTCATGGGCGTCATGTTCCGGCGCGGGGCGCTGGCGGGAGACGACTCGGCCGGCGACGCGGCCCCGTCTCCTGGCGCGGCCGAGGCCACCGGCGCGGACGCTCGCCTCCTCTCCCCCGAAATCCTCGAAGCCATGTGGACTCCCCAGTTCGCGGAGCCCGGCGCCACGACCGGATACGGCCTCGGTTTCGCCGTCCAGGAGCGTTTCGGGGAGCGCTGGCTCGGCCACGGCGGCGCGATCTACGGGTTTTCCACCCAGCTCGCCTTCCTGCCGGACGCGCAGCTCGGCGTGGTCGTGGTCTCGGCCGTCGACGGCACCAACACCTTCACCAGCCGCGTGGCCGACGCGGCGCTGTCTCTCATGCTGGCGGCGCAGAATGGCGAACCGCTGCCCGAGGCACCTCTTCGCGGCTCCGACCCCCTCCCGTCCGGCCTCGCCCTGGCGCTGGAAGGCACCTACGGCACCGGCGACCGCGCCCTCGACCTCGATCACCGCGGCGGCCGCCTCTTCATGACCCCCGCGCGGGGCGGCGCCACCGTCGAGATCCGCGCGCGCGGCGACACCCTCATCGTGGACGACCGCGCGAGTTTCGGCGCCCGCTACCTGCCGGACGGCGCCGCCGCCCCCACCGCCCTCATCCCCCTCGGCCCCGATGGCGACCCCGGCGACCTCCTCCCCCGCCAGCCCCCCGCCCCCCTCCCCCCACCCCCGCCTCCCCACTGGCGCGGCCTCATCGGCGAATACGGCTGGGATCACAACGTCCTCTACATCCTGGAGCGCGGCGGGCGCCTCCACGCGCTCATCGAGTGGTTCTTCCTGTACCCGCTCACCGAGATCTCGCGCGACGTGTACGCCTTCCCCGACTGGGGCCTCTACCACGGCGAGCAGCTGGTCTTCGCGCGGGGCACGGGCCAAGCCGAAGCGGATCGCGCCACCTCCGTAGTCGCCGCCTCCGTCCTCTTCCCCCGGCGCGATGTCGGCACCGAGGCCGGCGGCACCTTCCGCATCGATCCCATACGCCCCGTCGAGGAGCTCCGCGCCGAAGCCCTCGCCGCGACGCCGCCCGCAGAACCCGGCCCCTTCCGCGACTCCGAACTCGTAGACGTCACCTCGCTGGAACCCGGCATCCTCCTCGACGTGCGCTACGCGACCACGAACAACTTCATGTCCTCGGTCTTCTACGACGAACCGCGCGTCTTCCTCCAGCGGCCGGCCGCAGCAGCGGTCGCGCGCGCCCACCGCGCACTCGCCGAACACGGCTACGGCCTCCTCCTCCACGACGGCTACCGCCCCTGGTACGTCACGAAGATGTTCTTCGACGCCACGCCCGAGTCGCAGAAGATCTTCGTCGCGAATCCGGCGAACGGCTCGCGCCACAACCGGGGCTCGGCGATCGACCTGAACCTGTACGATCTCGCGACGGGTGAGCCGGTGGACATGGTGGGCACCTACGACGAGTTCTCGCCGCGTTCCTTCCCCGACTACGCGGGAGGCACTTCGCGGCAGCGCTGGCTGCGCGAACTTCTTCGCCGCGTGATGGAGGCGGAGGGATTCACGGTATACGAAGCCGAGTGGTGGCACTTCGACCACGAGGACTGGCGCGAATACGCGATCCAGAACGCGACGTTTGACGAACTCGGGCGGTAGCAAGCGGCAAGGGCGGGTGCCCGCGGAAAGCTCCAGCGGCAGCGAGCGGCAAGGGCGGGTGCCCGCGGAAGGCCCCAGCGGCAGCAAGCGACAGGGGCGGGTGCCCGCAGAGCGGTCCAGCGGCAGCGATCGCCGTTCCGTGGCCCGCCACCGGCCGGGCGGCGCAACCGCTCGCCGCGGCCCGCGCCGCCGCCGCCCCTCTCACCTCCTCGTCGACCTCGGCCTCGTCCTCACCGCTACCATCTGGGGCCTCAACTTCACCGTGGTGAAGGCCGCCCTCGACGAGATCGCGCCGCTCGCGTTCAACGCGCTGCGCTTCCCGTGCGCGGCGGTGGCCGTCTGGTTCCTGATCCGCGCGACAGGACGGCGCGTGATGCCGCTACGCAAGGACTGGGGCATCGTCCTGGTGCTGGCCCTCATCGGCCACGTCATCTTTCAGGTCTGCTTCATCTTCGGGCTCGACTGGACGGCCACCGGCAATGCGGCCCTCCTGCTCTCCACGAGCCCGGTCTGGGTGCTTGTGATTTCCTTCACAATGGGGCGCGAACGCTTCAATCTCCGCATCCTCATCGGTGTCCTCGGCACGCTTGCCGGCATGGTGATCCTGATCTCGGGAGGGCACCAGCAGTTCGGGGCCGCTCGTTTCGGCGACCTTCTCGTCCTCGGCGCCGCGGTTTCCTGGGGCGCGTACACCGTCTTCGGCCGACGGCTCACCAAACGGCGCGGTGCGCTGCAGATGACCGCGTGGACGTTGTGGGCCGGACTCCCCTTCATCGTGCTGGCCGGAGTCCCCGACCTCGTGCGCACCGACTGGAGCGCGGTGTCGCTGCAGGCCTGGCTCGGCGTGGTGTATGCCGGCGTCTTCGCGATCGGGCTCGCCTACCTTCTGTGGTATCGCGGGGTGCGCGTCATCGGTCAGAACCGCACCTCCGTGTACCAGAACCTGGTCCCGGTCGTCGCGCTGCTCAGCGCCTGGCTCTGGCTCTCGGAGACGCCCACCCCGCAGCAGGTGATCGGGGCCTGTGTTATCCTCTGTGGGGTCGTGGTGGCGCGACGGTCGCCGGGGCGTTGACGTAGCGCCAGACCCGGCCTGCCCCGGAGTCGCCGCTCCGGTTGATCTTATCCATCACCACCACTACCCTTCCGAGATTGCAAGCGACGCCCCCTTCGAGGGCTATTCACACTTACCGGAAACCATCACCAACGATAGACCATGGACATCAACGAAGTCGGGTTCACCGCATTCGTGATCGCATCGATCAGGGCCCTGGAGGAGGACAAGTCGCCCGCGCTCTTCAACGATCCCTACGCAAGCTGGTTCTCGAACGAGCGCGCGCTGGGCGCGGCCAGGCAGATGGACGCGGCCTTCCCTCCCTCGACGACCATGGTCCGGTTCCGCACCCGCCACTTCAACGGCTACGTGGAGCGCGGGATCGAGGCCGGGGCCAGGCAGGTGGTGCTGCTCGGGGGCGGCTTCGACATGCGCGCCCATCACCTCGCCCGCCCCGGCGTCGCCTTCTTCGAGGTCGACCAGCGCGCGGTCCTCGAGTTCAAGCGGACGGTCCTGGCCGATCACGGATTGGAACAGCCGCCTTCGGTCTACGGCAACTATCTCGAGGTCGACGTCCCGCACGGTCTTGCCAGGGTCGGGTTCGACCCGGAGATCCCGACGCTCATCGTGTGGGAGGGCAACACCATGTACCTGCCGCCCGACCTGATCATGCCGTTTCTGAACCGGCTGGCCGGCGCGATGCCGACCTTCAGCATCGCCTTCGACTACTTCTCGGTGGATCTGCAGAAGCGCGAATTCGAGACCGACGAGGACATGGAGCGGCTGGAAGGCGTGGAAAGGGCGATGGGAGCATCGTTTCCGACCGGTTTTCCGGACCTGACCGTGTTCGAGAAGCAGGCGCCGTTCAGGGTTGCGGATTCGGGTACCTTTGCCGGGCTGGCGGAGGAGTACGGACTGGCTGACATGGTCGCGGCCTACCCCGAGGACTGGCGCGAGACGCTGAAGCTGTACCGGTATTGCGTGCTGGAGAGGCGCTAACGCCGTCCAGCAACGAATATCAGCGCCGCCGCCGCTCCTCCGCCTCCCTCGGAATCCCGCGGCTGAACATGGCAACGAGCCCGGGTTCGCCGACGACCTCCATCGCCGCCGCCAACCCCTTGCGCAGAATCGCCCGGACCTGGCCGGTAGCGGGGTCGCGCAGGATCGTCATGGGCGAATCGGTATTCTGATCGAGGCGCACCGACTCCCCGCCATCTCCCAGCGAGATCGTCGCCAGGTCGCCGGACCAGGTCACGGGAATCGCGTAGACGAACCCGGACTGCTCGCCCTCGGCCTCGGGAAAGTACGGCATGTCGAAGGTGAACGAGAACACCTCCTCGCCGTCGTCCGTCCTGCCCGTCAGCCGGTATTCCCGGCCGCTGGGCGGCAGCGCCGGGAATGCATCGGCAACGAACGCCGGCTCCAGGAAGAACCGGCCGTCCTTGTCCCGTCCGCCCCACACCATGACGCTGCGTGTCTTCGCGCGGAAGGATGAGGATGCGGAATCCACTTCAGTGGCCAGGCGGTGGAGAAGCCCGCTCAGGAAGTGGTAGCCGCTGATCCACCCGCCGCGGCAGTACGACATGAGATCGCTGGCGTACGGGCTGACCAATCGGTGGTTGGTGCGATCGTACCCCCAGGAGGCGATGCGTCCGTGCGAATCCGGAAACAGCGGATCCGGCCCCCCCGCGCCACCGCAGGGAGCATGGAACATGCCCATGTTGTGCCCGAGTTCGTGGGCGATGGTTCTCGGAAGCGGCGCCGAGAAGCTCGACCATGAAGGGATGCCACCGGCCGCACCGATGAGTCCACTGAAGGGCACCGGGCCCATGATCCCCAGCCAATACCCGGGCCCGTCGCTCTCCATCTGCCGAATGAGTTCCACCTCCCGCAGGACCGAGAAGCCGCTGGTTGCGGAAGTCGTCACCGGAGCGTGCCGGGTGACGTCCATACCGCTCACGGGCAGGAGATCGCGCGTGTGCCGCAGCATGGGGTGCCCATGCGGATCCCGTGCCATTCCGGAGGTGAGTTCCAGAACCGAACGGTCTGGATTCCTTTCGCTCACGAAGGGAACCAGGGTCAGAGGGAAGTCGGGCAGTGCGCGCACGTCAACGGCCATGCGGCCGCTCTGGGGAATCCGCGCCGCGATTCCCAGCCCCGGATCGGTTGTGCCCTCCGGATCCACCTCGACCACCATCTCCAGGCCGGGCTGGAGCACGTCACCCGGAATGTCGGCGTTCGCCGATCTGGTGAGCGAACCCTCGTCGACATCCGTTGGGATCGATGCGTATCCGCCCTCTATCCGCACCGTATGCACCTCCGCATCTCCGTGGAAGAACGTCGCCTGCACGGTGGGCATCAGCTCGCCGTCAGCCCGAGGGGAAGAGACAAACACCCGCAGCAGGGCGGGCCTATCCGCAATAAGCGGTACAGGATACTTCGAGGACTGAACCGCCTGCGTGAGATACACCGGCTGGGCCTCTCCGCAGTGGGCGATCCACCGGAGCGTGATGCCTTCCAGCCACGCGACAAAACCCGGGTCGGTGGGAGCGCAGAGGTCGGTCCCACCCGCCTTGAAGTCCGACAGTTTGCCGAGAGCCACAAGGCCGGCGGGCAGGGGTCCGGAGAGTTTCGGATTGTCACCCACCCACAACCTGTGCAACTCCGTCATCGCGCCGATATCGGGGAGCGGGCCGCTCAGGTCGTTTCCATGGAGAATGATGCGGTTCAGGCTGGTCATGTTCCCGAGGGTTGGCGGGATGGGCCCGGTCAACTCATTCTCGCTCAGCCAAAGCAACTCGAGCTTCGTGAGGTTGCCGATTGTGGCCGGAATTGTGCCGGTCAGCTCTGAATTCCGCAGATTCAGGACCTCCAGCTCGGTGAGATTCCCAAGTTCGGCCGGTATTCCCCCGCTGAGTTCGTTATACCATATCCCCAGGGATTCCAGCTTTGTGAGGTTCCCGATTTCCGGGGGGATCTCGCCGATCAGGTCGTTGCCGCCGAGGCTGAGGATCCTGAGATTCGTGAGCTTCCCGATCTCGGGCGGAAGCGGGCCGCCCAGACCCGTGGCGGTCAGGTTCAATAGCTCGAGGTTCGTGAGTTTTCCGATCTCGGGAGGAACAGGGCCACCGAGTCCGACGTTGTAGAGGTCCAGTAGCCGAAGGTTGGCCAGATCGAAGAGCTCTTCCGGCAATGGCCCCTCCAGTTTCCAGTTGCCTCCCAGGTTTAGGCCCTGCAATGACGAAAGAAGGCCGAGCTCTGGCGGGATCGACCCCTGGAGGCCGTTGGACCGGAGCGACAATCCGAGGACCTGGCCATCGTTGTCGAGGGAAACGCCGTACCACTGCACCATCGGCAGGTCCGACAGCCAGTTTCGATTTTCTTCCCACTGTGCTCCGTTGGTCGCCTCGTAGAACAGAGTCAGAATCTCCCTCTGCGACGGCGGGCAGGTGATTCCCGATCCCTCATGCACCGCGATCCCTCCCAGCCACTGCAGGAACCGCCGATCCTGCGGAGCGCACAGCTGGGTGCCCGAGTACACGAGGTTCTCAAGGTTGACGTCCAGCAGTGACCGGGGCAGCCGTCCCTCGAGCTCGTTTCCGGAGATATCCAGGTGCCTGAGGGCGGAGAGTCCTCCCAGCGAGTCCGGCAGTGTCCCGGAAAGACCGTTTTCGGCAAGGTTGAGCGCCGTAACTCTTCCGATCGAATCGGTATCGACCCCGAACCAGTCGCCGAGGGGCTCCTCGCTGAGCCAACTACCCGAGTTCGTCCATCCGCCGCCATTCGTCGACTGATAGAGGAGATGCAGGACCTGCGTGTCTTCCTCCGCACAGTCCGGTCCATCCAACCGCGGGATTCCCGCCGTCCACTCGGTGAACGCCGGGTTGACGGGCACACAGAGCCCGTCGTTGCCGCCGAACCCGAAAGCGCTGAGGTCGAGCTGAAGAAAGCTGCCCGGAATCGATCCGGTGAGCTGGTTGTTGCCGAGGAATAGAGTGTCGAGTTTCGTGGCGGAGCCCAGCTCCGGTGGAAGCGCGCCAGTCAGTTGATTGCCTCCCATCGCGAGGTGTCTCAATTCGGACAATTCGCCGATGACCGCTGGCACCCGCCCCTTCAGTCCATTGGTCGACAGAGTCAGAGTGACGACCCGGCCCCCGGCATCGGTGTCCACTCCGTGCCACTCGCCCACCGGGGCGTCCGTCAGCCAGTTGGTGTCTTGTCGCCAGTCCGCCCCGCCCGTGGCGTTGTAGATCGCCACGAGCGCGTCGCGGTCTGGCGAGATCCGCGGAGGCCTCTGATCGGGCTCCGCCGGATCGTCCCCGCAGGCGCCGACCACGAGGGTCAGGGAGAGAATCGCGGCGAGTCGGGCCGCAAGGTGACCGAAATCACTCAGTGTGGAGCGGGTGGCAGCGCATTGGCGGCGGGTCATAGTAGGGCCTCCTGGCAGTTTGATGGCTCAAAGAGCAGTTTGATGGCTCAAAGAGTTGTTTCGGCAGTCCCTGTTCGACAATCTCTTGATGGCTGGAGTCCTTCCCGGTGTATGCTCTACGGGAGGGTCCCAAGTGGCGACTTTATCAATTTACTGATTGTTATGTGACCAAAATCTGTAGATTGGGAATGTATCGTGGCGTTAACGTGTATTCTGGTCGTCCTCTCGGCCGACATGGTCTTCATGGGATACCCCGCGTGGATTATATCCTTCACGAATCGTGCCACTAACTTGTGGCTACCCACCCAGGCCCTGGAGCCTGTCAGGAGTCGTTGCGGGCTGCGAAACGGTAGCCGACTCCGCGCTTGGTGAAGATGTAGGTGGGCTCGGCCGCGTCGTCGCCGAGCTTCCGGCGCAGCTTCTTGACGAAGGTCCGGACGGCCTCCGTCTTGTGTTTGGCACGCCGTCCCCAGACCTGGTGTAGCAGGGTGTCTCTGGTCACGACCCGTCCCGCGTTGAGCGAGAGGACTCGCAGGAGTTCATATTCCGTGGCCGTGAGTTCGATGGGCCGGCCGGCCAGGCTGACCTCGCGTGTGTCGTAGCGGATGCAGAGTTCGCCCGAGACGAAGGGCGTGGCTTCGGCGCTCCGCCCAAGCGTCGCCCGCACCCTCGCCACGAGTTCCGTCGGCGAAAAGGGCTTGACGATGTAGTCCGCCGCCCCGGCGTCGAGCGCCCTGGCGATCGTCTCGTCCCTGCCGTAGCCGGAGATGAAGATCACGGGAAGGTCGGCCAGCCCTGGAACCTGCTCCAGCAGCTGGATCCCATCGGTGTCGGGAAACATCAGATCCAGCAGCACGAGCTGGGGGCTCTCGCGCCGGATCATCCGCCCCACCTCGCGTGGATCGCCCGTTACGACCGATGCGTATCCCGCCACTCTCAGAGCGTCGCGAGCGAAGCGCAACGTGCGCGGGTCATCGTCGACCACAAGGATGCGCGGCGGGTTGTGTTCGTCCACGGTTGCGTGCGCCGGGACTGCCCCGGAGGCGCGTGCCCCCTCCGAAGCAACCGGAAGAGTGAACGTAAAGCGTGTGCCCTGGCCCGCCCCATCGCTCTCGGCGCGGATGCGCCCGCCGTGGGCCTCCACCAGCCCCTTGCAGATGGCCAGCCCCAGCCCGTAGCGGACCGTCCCGCCCACCCCCCCGACGTCGTGCTTGCTGAACAGGTGCGGCAGCCGCTCCGGCGGCACTCCCCGGCCCTGGTCAGCCACCGAGATCGCCACGTGGACGCCGTCGCGCACGGCCGCGACCTGGATGGGCACCGACGCCGGAGAGTACCGGGCTGCGTTGGAGAGCAGGTTGTTGAGGACCTGGACGATGCGCCGACGGTCGGCCATGACCGGGGGCAGGTCGTCCGGAAAATCGATGAGAAGCGTGTGTCGGCCACCGCCGCCGAGGAATGTACTCCTCGCGCGCTCAACCAGAGCGGCCAACTCCGAGGGCTCGGGCGCCACCGACAGCGCACCCGCGTCGATGCGTCCGGCATCGAGCAGGTCGCCGATGAGGCCGCGCATGTGTTCGGCCTGCTCGTCGATGATGCGGAAGAATTCGCGCGCCTCGGCAGGGTCCAGCTCCGGCGTTGCCGAGAGCAGGGTGCGGGTCGAACCCATGATCGAGGTCAGCGGTGCCCGCAGCTCATGGCCGACCATGCTCAGAAACTCCGTCCGCTGCTGCTCCAGCTCTTCCAGCGGGGCCAGATCCTGCATGGTCACCACCAAGGACGCGACCTTCCCGTCTTCGCCGCGGATGGGTGTGGCGTTGACCAGGGCTCTCACAGTGCGACCGTCGGGCACCGAGAGCACCATCTCTTCGACGCGCACGACCTCCGCGCCGTCCAGCACCTTGGCGAGCGAAAGCTCGGCGAGCGAAAGCTCCCGGCCGTCGGCACGGCGAACGACCATGGCCTCCTGCGCCTCTCGAAGTGAGCCGCCCGGCGAGAGCAGGTCCGCCACGATCCGCCGTGCCTCCCGATTGATGGACACGACCTCGCCGCTCCTGGCCGCAAGTACCACGACCCCCACGGGCGAAGTTTCGATCAGCGCCTCCAGATCGGCCCGCGCCCGCTGCTCTTCGCGATAGACCCGGGCGTTGGCGATGGACGTCGCCGCCTGGGACGCGAACAACACCAGGGTTTCCTCGTCCTCCTCGGTGAATTGCTGTCCGCCCTCCTTGTTGGTGAGGTAGAAGTGGCCGATGTTCACGCCCCGGTGGCGAATCTGAGCCGCGAGAAAGCTCCGCCGCAGAATCGGCGCGGTGGGGAAGCCGAGCGCGTCCATGTGGGCGGCCAGGTCGTCCACCCGGAGCGGCCGAGGACTCTGGAGCAGATACCCCCAGAGGCGCTCTCCCTCGGGAAGATCATGGAGCTGTCGGCGCTCCTCGGGCGTGAGGCCCGACGAGATGAAATCCCGGACCCCCTCCACGCGGTCCACGGTCGTGATGGCCGCGTTCGCGGCGCCGGTCAGCACGCGGGCGCTGTCGACCACATCCCGCAAGACCATTTCGAGGTCGAGGTTCTCGCTGACGCGCAGGCTCGCAGCGCTCAGCCGGGCCATGCGCTCGCGCAATCGTTCGTTCTCCTGCTTGAGCTCGTCTATGCGGCTCAAATGCGTCTCCCATATGAATCCAAGGTGCCACTATTGAGTAATAATCAGCATCCCCCGCGCCCTCAGCATCTCGTTCAGCGCCTCCACCTCGGTCGCCACCAGCGCCTCCAGCGCCTCCAGGTGCTCCCGCAACTGTTCATGCAGCAGCACCTTCACCTCCAGCTCCTGGTCGGTGGGCGGGAAGTCGGCCACCGAGATCGCGCCGGTGAGGTAGCCGAGCTTCTGCAGCAGCTTCGCCTCGAAGCGCACGCCGTCCTGGCCCTGACCGGTGAGGCGCAGGTCGACCATGTTCATCTGGAGGTCGGTGAGCTGGTCTTGCAAGGCGGCGATGGCTTCCGAGAGGGCGTCGTCCCCGGCGAAGCGGGACATGGTGGCAAGCTGGACGCGGATCGCCTCCACGCGGTGGACCGCCTCGCCCGCCGCGACGACGTCGTCGCGGACCTCGCGCAGGAAGGCCACCTGGGCGGCGATGTCGGCCTCGGTGCCCGCCGAGTGGGGATCCTTGAGGACGGTGAGGGGCTGCTCGTGGGTCCAGCCGGCCGCGTCGAGGCGCACGTTGTAGCGCCCGGGCGGGAGCAGGATCGAAATCTGGCGGGCGCCGGGGGCGGGGCGGCCCTCGTCGCCGACCTCGATGTGGTCGGCGTACATGGGGCTGGTCAATAGCCGGATGGGACCGTTGGGCTCATCCCGCAGGTCCCAGTGGACGCGGTTGATGCCGGCGTTGTTGGTGCCGCGCAGGGTGCGGACGACTTCGCCGGCCGAGTCCACGATCTCGATGGTCGGGATCTCTTCCGCCGGCTCCGCCAGCCAGTAGTTGATCGACGCGCCGTACTCGGGGTCGGTCCCCTCGGTGGGATCGCTGTAGGGGACCGACGGCGGGGTGATCGGGCGGAAGCGCCAGGCGTCGCGGGGCGTGAAGAGGTGGGAGGCGGATCCCATCGCCTCCGCCGTGAGCTGCTGCAGCGGGGTGAGGTCGTCCAGGATCCAGAATCCGCGGCCGTAGGTGCCCACCACCAGATCCCCGAAGTGCTCCTGCACCACCATCCCCGACACCGGCGCGTGGGGCAGGTTGTTCTGCAGCGGCTGCCAGTCGTCTCCGTCGTTGAACGAAACGTAGAGCGCGTTCTCGGTGCCCACGTACAGCAGCCCGGGCCGTTTGGGGTCCTCGACGATCACCTTGGTATAGCTCAGCATGCTCGGCGGGATGCCATCCGTGATCTTGTCGAAGGACTCCCCGTAGTCGCGCGTCCGGTAGATGTACGGGTCTCGCACGTTCACCTGGTGCCCGTCGATGGCCACGTAGGCCGTGCCCGCGTCGTAGCGGGACGGCGCGATCGACCGCACCGCCATCCACTCCGGCAGCCCCCGCATGTTTTCGGTCACATTCGTCCACGTCGTCCCCCCGTCGCGGGTCACCTGCAGCAGCCCGTCGTTGGTCCCGGCCCAGATCAGCCCCTCCTCGACCGGCGACTCGGCGATCCCGAAGACCGTGCCCGCGTACTCCACCCCGATGTTGTCCCCCGTCAGCCCTCCCGAGAGCCCCATGCGGCTGGTGTCGTTCAGCGTCAGGTCCGGGGAGATCACCTCCCAGCTCTGGCCGCCGTTGCGGGTCCGGTGCACGTGCTGGCTCCCCACGTACACGGTGTTGTTGTCGTGCGGCGAAATGTGGATCGGCGCGTCCCAGATGAAGCGGTAGCGCACGCCCGACGCGGCGCCCCGGCTCTGCTCCGGCCAAACCTCGACGGCGCGGTACTGGCGCCGGTCCTCCTCGTAGCGCACCACGATCCCCCCGACCATGCCGGAGCCCGAAGCCGAGGACCACACGATGTTCGGATCGGTCGGATCCGGCGTGGCCCACCCGCTCTCGCCGCCGCCCACATGGTGCCACATGCCGCGCGGGATCCCCGTGATGCGGCGCTGCCCCATGATGCGGCTGTTGCTGGGTCCCCGGTACGTGGGCTCGTCCTGCTTGTTGCCGAGCACGTTGTACGGGATCGCGTTGTCGACGGTCACGTGGTACATCTGCGCGTTGGTGAGGCGCTGGCGGAACCAGGTCCGGCCCCGGTTGATCGAGATCGAGAGGCCCTGGTCGTGCGCGACGATCATCCGGTCGGGGTCGGTGGGGTCGATCCACATGTCGTGATGGTCGCCGCCGGGGGCCCGGGGGCGGGGGGTCACGTCCAGCGTACGCCCCCCGTCCGTCGAGACGGTGAAGGAAGCCGTGAGGAAGTACGCCTCGTCCTCGTCGTTGGGCGAAATCACCACGCGCGAGTAGTAGTGCGGCCGCCCCATCGCGTTGCGGTTGCGGGTGATGAGCGACCAGCTGCGGCCGCCGTCCTCCGAGCGCCAGAGCTGCCCGTCCTCGGTCTCGCGTCCCTCCCAGGGGATCCCGTCGCCGGTTTCGAGCATGGCGTAGACCCGATCCGGGTTCGACGGCGCGATCGCCACCGCCACCTTCCCGACCGGCTTCTCGGGCAGCCCGATCCCGTTGTCCGGCCCGCTCAGCCGGGTCCAGGTGTCGCCGCCGTCGCGCGAGACGTGCAGGCCGCCGCCCGGTCCGCCGGATGTCCGCCCCCAGGTGTGGATCTCGAGCTGCCAGGTGCCGGCGAAGAGGACGCGCGGGTTCGCCGGGTCCATCGCGATGTCCGAGCAGCCCGTGTCCTCGTCGACGAAGAGGACATGCTCCCAGGTCGCGCCGCCGTCGGTGGTGCGGTAGACGCCGCGCTCGGGCTGGGGCCCGTAGGCATGGCCCATCGCGCAGATGAACACGATGTCCGGGTCCGCGGGATGAATGACGAGACGCGGAATGCGCCCGGTCTGCTCCAGCCCCATCAGCGTCCAGGTCGCGCCCGCGTCGGTGGACTTGTAGACGCCCTGCCCCACCGAGACATGGCTCCGGATCTTCCCTTCGCCGGTCCCGGCCCAGACGATGTTCGGATCGGTCATCGCGACGCCCAGCGACCCGATCGACTGCACCGGCTGGTCGTCGAAGATCGCGTCCCAGTGCACGCCGCCGTCTGTGGTCTTGTAGATGCCGCCCGACGCCGCGCCGACGTAGTAGGTGTGCCGGTCGCCCACGATTCCGGCCGCCGCCGAAAAGCGGTTGCCCTCGGGGCCGATGTGGCGCCACTCAAGGGCGGTGTAGGCGGAGGGGTCGGGAGCCGGCTGGGCGGTGGCGGGGCGCGCCGGGACGAGCGTGGCAGCAAGCACGATGGTGGCAAGCAGACAGTTGCAAAGCAGGCGGGCGCCGGCAGGCTGGCCCGAGGCGATGGGCTCGCGTGCTGCGGTGACTGGACGCGCGGCGACACGATGCTGCGGGGCGGCCGGGCTGCCGCCGAACGAGGCATGGTAGGCCAGGTCATCGGGAGTACTCATTCTGGATCGTCTCGCGGTCGCTTGGGGCATTGTCATCTTCCGGGAACGCATGCGGTTAGGTGGTCAAGAGTCCCGCTGGGGAGGTGCTCCGTCAAGTCGGCAGCCACGCGGGGGCGAACCGGCGGCTCCCGGAGTGCCTCACGGACTGGCCGCGATTCTCCCGAACGGCTATGGATAGGTGGCTGGCCGAGATCCGGGAATCATCCCGATAGTCGCACCGGAGTGGGTACAATGAGAAGGGTTACGATAAGATTCTGTCAAACGAAGCCGGCCCCGGCGAGCTTGCTCCTGGTGGCCGCCGTCCTTGCGCCGGGGAAAGACATGGCCGCGCCAGGTGTCGCGGGGGTCGGGCCAGCGGACCATTCGGACGACGCAACGGGGCCGCCCGGCGCCGTGTGCTCGGGCAGCGTACCGTATGGCCACGTCAGGCCGTCCGGGAGCAGGGACTGCTTCGCCTGCGAATACCGGCTTGGCGCCGAGTACCTCTTTCTGCTCAACCGCGTCGAACGAATTGACGGGCTAACCCCATATTGGATCGCGTTGGGCCCGACCAACGAACAGATTAACGGCGCAGACGACCCCTGGGTCCGCTGGGTGCGGGAGCAGTTGGCGGCGCCCTGAATACCTGAAACACCGGAGAAGTCGTTGTGCTGAAGCACTTCCAACTGGAGGAGCGGGGGACCTCCGTCCGAACCGAGATCATCGCCGGATGCACGACCTTCCTTACCCTCTCCTACATAATCTTCGTCAATCCGCTGATTCTCGCGGGCACCGGGATGGACGCCGGAGCCGTGCTCGTGGCCACCTGCCTGGCGGCCGCGTTCGGTACGGCCGTGATGGGCCTCTACGCCAACTATCCGATCGCGCTGGCACCGGGGATGGGGCTGAACGCCTACTTCGCCGCGATCGCGGTCGGCACGATGGGGCTGTCGTGGCAGGCCGGGCTCGGCGCCGTGTTCTGTTCCGGGGTGCTGATGCTGGTCCTGTCCGTGCTGCCGGTGCGCGAATGGGTGGTGAACAGCATTCCGCGCTCCCAGAAGATGGCCATCGCGGCGGGCATCGGGTTCTTCCTGGTGATCATCGGGCTCCGCAACGCCGGCCTGGTAGTCGGCAGCGAGGCTACGCTGGTCGCGATGGGGAGCATCACGCAGTGGCCGGCGGCCCTGGCGCTGCTGGGATTCGTGGTGATCGTTGCACTCGAGCACCGGATGGTCCCGGGCGCGGTGCTGATGTGCATTCTGATCGTCGCGGGCGTGGGCTGGCTGTCCGGACTCACGCCGGCGCCCGCGGCTCTGTTGGCGGCACCGCCTTCGCTCGCCCCAACGATGTTCCAACTCGACATCGTCGCGGCGCTCGAAATCGGTCTGCTGGCCATCGTCTTCGCCTTCCTCATGGTGGACCTCTTCGATACGAGCGGCACGCTGGTGGCCGTGCTCAACGAGGCCGGGCTCACCGACGAGGAGGGCAAGGTCCCGGGACTGCGGCGCGCCCTGGTCGCCGACAGCTCCGCGACCATGGCCGGGGCGTTGCTGGGCACCTCGACGACTACCTCGTACATCGAAAGCGCCTCCGGGGTGCGCGCGGGCGGCCGCACCGGCCTGACCGCCGTGGTCGTCGCCGCACTCTTCCTCCTGGCCGTGCTCTTCGCCCCCGTGGCGACCGCCGTTCCCGGCTACGCGACCGCTCCCGCGATCCTGTTTGTGGGCTACGCAATGACGCGCGCCCTGCGGAACATAGAATGGGAGGAGATCACCGAATGCGTCCCGGCGATGGTCACCGCGCTGGCGATGCCCTTCACCCATTCGATCGCCACCGGGATCGGCCTGGGCTTCATCACCTACACGTTGATCAAGCTGCTGTCGGGTCGCCTCGCCGACCTGAATGCCGCGGTCGTGTCGGTGTCGATTCTGTTCCTGATCCGCTTCGCCATCATCTGATCACGAAAATCGTTTACCTGAACTCTGAAAGTCGTTCAAATGAACTTTTCTCGCTGCACCGCCCTCGTAGTCCCCGCCATCGCGGCCGCTCTCGCCCCGGCACCTGCCCCGGCCCACGCCCAGACCGCCCACGTGATCGAGAACGGCGAGGCGCAGATCGTGCCCGCCTTCGCCGACACCTCCACCTGGATCCGCCACAAGCTCTGGGTCGAGACCGAGTTCGACACCGACGGCGACGGACGCCTCGACCGGGTCTACGTCGATGTCACCCGGCCGGGCGCAACCGCCGAGGGCCTCAGGGTGCCGGTGGTCTACGAGACCAGCCCCTACTATTCGGGCACCGCGGGAATCAACCTGGACCACTTCTGGGATCTGAGGCAGGAAGTCGGCGGAGACCCCAACCCGCGCGACCCCTACCCGGCTACGATCCAGCACCGTGAGAGCCAGCCCATCCTTCGGACGCATGTCGGCACGTGGGTTCCGCGCGGCTTTGCCGTCGTCCACTCCCAGTCTCCCGGAACCGGTCAGTCCCAGGGATGCCCCACCGTCGGCGGGGCGAACGAGTCACTCGCGCCCAAGGCCGTGATCGACTGGCTCAACGGACGCGCCCGCGGCTTCACCACCCCGAACGGCAACGAGGAGGTGCAGGCCGACTGGAGCACCGGCAAGGTCGGCATGACCGGCACCTCCTACAACGGCACGCTGCCGCTGGCTGCCGCGACTACGGGCGTCGAAGGACTTGAGGCGATCATCCCCGTCGCCCCCAACACGTCCTACTACCACTACTACCGCTCCAACGGCCTGGTGCGTTCGCCCGGCGGGTATCCCGGCGAGGACATCGACGTCCTCTTCGACTTCATCTTCAGCGGCGACCCCGAGAAGAGGGATTACTGCATCGAGACGGTGCGCGACGAGATGGAGGCGCAGCTCGACCGCGTCACCGGGGACTACAACGACTTCTGGGCCGGGCGCGACTACCTCAACCACATCGACGGCGTCCGCGCGGCCACCCTGATGGCCCACGCCTTCAACGACTGGAACGTGATGCCCGAGCACAGCTACCGGATCACGGAGGCTCTGAAAGAGCGGGGAGTTCCCGTGCAGATCTACTACCACCAGGGCGGACACGGCGGCCCGCCGCCACCCACGCTGATGAACCGCTGGTTCACGCGCTACCTGCTCGGCGTCGAAAACGGCGTCGAAAACGACGCGAAGGCGTGGATCGTGCGGGAAGTCCGCAACCCGGATCCGCGGACTCCCAGGCCCGAGCCCACCCCCTACCCCGACTATCCGCACCCGGAGGCGGAGGGCGTCACCCTGCACCCCTCCGGAGACGGCCACTGGATGGGCACCCTGAGCATGGGGGCGGCCGGCGGCGGCACCGGCACGGTCGTCGACAATTTCGGGTTCGAGGGCAGCCACCTCGCCGCCGCCGACTACTCGAACCACCGGCTGCTGTACGCGACCCCCCAGCTCGCGGAGGACACGCATCTCTCCGGCGTCGCCAGGGTGCGCGTGCGCCTGGCGGCGGACCGGCCGGGCGTCAATCTGTCGGTCTGGCTGGTGTCGCTGCCGTGGGACGACAGCGGGCGCATCTACGACAACATCATCACGCGCGGCTGGGCGGACCCGGGCAACGCGGGCGCGGAGAACATGTCCAGTCCCCGCAATGGCGGCGCGCTGACCCCGGGCGAATTCGTCGAGGTCGAGTTCGAGCTGCAGCCGGACGATCAGGTGATCCCCGCCGGCGCCCGCATCGGCCTGATGATCTTCTCCAGTGACAAGTACTTCACCGTACACCCGGAGCCGGGGACGACGCTGACCGTGGACCTCGCCGGAACGAGCCTCGACCTGCCGGTAGTCGGCGGCGCAGGCAGGCTGGTGTTCCGGCCAAGGGCGTCCTGAGGACAGGCTCCACTTCGCCTTCAGGCCCCCGGCCCGATTCGGGGATTGACGCACCAGTCGTGCGTTGTCCACGCGCGGCGTCGGACATTGACACCCCATTGCACAGCGACTATTTCCCCTGTATCATACAACTGCCAGTCCGCCGACGAGGTACGCCAGATACATCACTATGTGCGACAAAAACGACGCTCGACCGCAATGTGTGTGCAGGAAAATATGCGAACGGGGTGCTTCGGAAGGACAGGCTCGGCCACCAGGGCTCTTGCGCTTGCACTCGACATTATCCTATTCGTGCATTCATGATCGCGTTCTACTATGAGGCGCGCGACACACGCGACCGTGTCGAGAGGCTGCTCTCGGACGCGAGTGTCCAGTCGACCGAATCGCGCACCGAATTCCGGACTCTTCTCGATACCGCGAGCGTTGGGATCGCGGGGTTGGAGAGATGTACGGACGCGGATGTCACATGGCTCCAGACGGTGATGGGCCAGGGTCTGTCGGGGCCCTCCTTCGTGGTAGTGGCTCCGTTGTCCCTCGGCCGCCTGCGGCGGCTCCGCGCGATCGAGTCCGGCCGGTTTAACGTCGTGTGGAAGGGAGAGACCGAATCCCGGCTGCCGGAAGTGCTGCGAAAGATCGAGCCATGGCACCGGCGGCCGCTGGTACTCCTCGGACGGCGGCTGCTCCGCGATGGTTCGCTGCACTCGTCGCTGGCGAGGGCGATCGAGCGGATCTGTGGCCTTTCCGCCGCCGCGCGTGCCGGCCCGCCGACCAGTTCGGTCACGCAACTCGCGGAGAACGTAAGAGTGCCCTCCGATACGCTGCGCCGCTACTGGAGGGAACAGATACCCTTGCGTTGCTCGCCCAAACCACTAATGAGCTGGTCCCTCCTGTTCTGGGCGGTCCGCAAACGCGCCGATTCCAAGTGGAGCGCCATCGCCGATGAAGCCGGGGTCAGGCGAAGGACGCTCGAGCGGTACAGCTCCGGGCTGGCCGGATGTACCCTGGCCACCGCAGCCCGCGATCCGGACCTGCTCATGCGCAGGTTCGACGAGTGGGTGCAGAGGGTTTCCGTGGCGGAAAACGGAGACGGTGGATGACGCCTCCCCGGGTGCCGGCTGCGCTGGCCGCGACCATGTACGCCGCCCTGCTTTCCGCATGTGCCGGCGCGCCCGCAACACCGCGAACCCCCGTCCCCGCACAGGAATGCGCCGCCGCTTGGGGGGAGTGGAACAACATCCAGCTCTTTCGAGCCTGCCTGGCCCGGTCCGGGTTGAACGCCTGGCCGGCCACGGCGAACGGCCGCTCTATCCTGCACGATGCCGCACTCGAGACCGGGAACCCGACGATCATCGCCCTCCTGCTGGAGGCCGGCGCCAGTCCGAACGCCAGGGACAACGAAGGGAACACCGCCCTGTACCTGGGCGCGTGGAACGAGAACCCGGTGGTGACGGCCCACCTTCTGGGAGCGGGCGCCGATCCGAATGCCCCGAACAACCTGGGCTATGCGCCGCTGCATCTCGCGAGCACCCGGGATCATGCGCGCGTAATCCGGCTCCTGCTCGACGCCGGCGCCAACCCCGAAGCACTCTCCAACGACGGGTGGACCCCACTGCACAACGCCGCTTTCTTCGGTGCGCACGATGCGTTGTCCGTGCTCCTCGATGCGGACGCGGGCGATGGCGGCCTGACACCGCTTCACCGGGCCGTGCTGATGGCCAATCCGGGGGCGGTGTCGGTGGTGTTGGGGGCAGGCGCGGATCCGAAGGCCACTGAAGCGCACGGCTGGAACGCGCTCCACTTCGCGGCGCCGATGGCGGTCGCCGAGATCATCTCGCAACTGCTGGCAGCGGGAGTCGACCCCGGCGACGGCACCGCGAGCGGGCTGTCCGCGCTGCACCTGGCCGGTGACGGGGCCACGGTGGCCGCGCTCGTCGGCGCAGGGGCGGAGATCGAGGCGCGAAACGATCTCGGCCGCACGCCGCTCCACCAGGCCAGCCTGTTCCGGGGGGCGGAGGTGGTCGAGGCCTTGCTGGAGGCGGGGGCCGATGTGGAGGCCGAGGACGGCAACGGGGAGCGGCCGCGGGATCTTGCCGCGCGGAACCGGTCGCTTGAGGACGCCGCCGTGCTGGGGCGGCTGGGCGGCGGGGGAAACCGGCAGCCCAGACACTGACCACACCTGCCGGGCTCCGGGGTTATCGTTCTAGGGGCGCCACCCGCCCCGCGGGGCGCGACAAGGTCCCGCCAACGAAGACTCGTTTCCCAAGAGGGATGGCATGCGTATTCCCGACCGTTTTCGGGGCGGATCCGCCCTGATCCTCCTGGCACTGATCACCGCCTGCGACGGCGGAACGGAGCCACCGGCCGCCGTGAGCATCAGGATCTCTCCCCAGTCGGTGGAGCTGTCGGCGATCGGCGAAACACAGCAGTTGACCGCCTCCGTGCTCGACCGGAATGGCCAGGCGATCGCCGGTGCGCCCGTGACCTGGGCCAGCAACGACCACTCCGTGGCCACCGTGAGTGCCGGCGGACTGGTCACGGCCGCCGGGAACGGCAGCGCCGCAATAACCGCCACCTCGGGGAACGCCAGCGGAGGTACGGGGGTCAGGGTCACCCAGGTTCTCGTCCTCTTCGAAGTATCGCCGTCTGCCGGCACGCTCGTCTCCTTCGGCGAGACCCTGCAGCTCAACGCCCGGCCGCTCGACGCCAACAACAACCTGATCCCGGGCGTGAGCGTCGACTGGAATTCGGCGGACGAATCCGTCGCAACCGTGGATGGGAACGGGCTGGTGACCGCGGTCGCGAACGGCAGCGCGGACATCACCGCGAGGGGCGGAGGCTCGACCGCGACCGCCGCCGTGACCGTAGCCCAGCGAGCCGCCCGAATCGACGTATCGCCGTCGGCCCGGACCTTTCCGGCTCTCGGCGACACCGTGCGGGTGACCGCCGAGGCTTTCGACGCTAACAACAACGCCGTCGTGGACGCCGAGGTGCAGTGGAGCTCGACCGACCAGGCCGTCGCAACGGTGGATTCCACCGGGCTGGTGACCGCGATCGGAAACGGCAGCGCGACCATCGCTGCAACGATCGGAGCCGCCTCCGGCGCGGCCGAGATCACGGTCTCGCAGGTACTTGTCGGAGTAGGAATCGTCCCTGCCAACACAACCTTCTTCGCCCTCGGCGACACAGTGCGGCTGGTGGCGGCGGGCCGGGACGCCAACGGTCACCCCATGGGCAGCTTCAGCTTCACCTGGAGCTCGGAGAACGAGGCCGTCGCGACAGTCGACGCGACCGGGCTCGTCACCGCGGTGCGCACCGGCGGCACGGACATCCTCGCCGTCAGCGGAGAACTCAGCGCCGCAGCAGGGGTCGTGGTGACTCAACTCGCGTCGGAGGTGCGGGTTACTCCGGCGGTCGACACCCTGGACATCGGCGAAACCGTGCGCCTCACTGCGTTGGCCGTCGACAGGAACGGCCACGAAGTCGAGGACACCGACTACATATGGTCGGCACCGCACCCCACCGTGGTCACGGTCGACAGCAACGGGCTGGTCACCGCGCGAGGGGTGGGCACGGGTCACATTCGAGTGACGGCGACCCGGGCGGGGGCCGGCTACGTCGGCATCGCGACAATTACCGTGCGGGCGGCGGCGTCCGGGGCGCTGCCACGCCGGCGACCCTGAGTCACGCCGTACACCCGCCCGCCGGACGCGGCCCGCCCGGGGCAGACGCCAGCTGCTGGCGCTACCGCCTTCCGCCCGTCGTAACGCTCTCTCCGGCCCGCAGGTGCTTGTCGAAGAACCGGTCCGTCGCGTTGAACGAGAGCAGCCAGCGCTCGTGGATCAGGAACGAGTGCACGTCGTCCGGGAAGACGATCAGCTCGTGAGGCACCCCCTGCGCCCGCAGCAGCTGCACCAGTCCCACAGTCTGCGAGAACGCCACGTTGCGGTCGTCGTCCCCGTGGATCAGCAGCACCGGCGAGGTCCAGTTCTCCACCTCCGAGATCGGTGACGACTGGTACGATACCGACTCCGGGTCGATCGAGTTGCCCCACAGGTGGACGCCCGCGATGTCCACGCCGGCCGCGAAGAGGTCCGAATCGCGCGCAAGCCCCTGCGCCGTCAGGATGCCTCCGTAGGACAGCCCCCAAAGGCCGATCCGGTCGGGATCCACGTCGGGCCGGTCGCGCAGGTACTCCCCGGCGGCCTTGATGTCGCGGTACTCGGTGTTGCCGCGCCCGCCGCGCCCCGGGGCGTTGCGGAACTCGCGCCCGTACCCGATGCCGCTGCGGTAGTTCACGCTCAGCACCACGTACCCCTTGTTCGCGAAGTACTGGTTGATCGCGTAGGCCATGTGGTAGAAGTGCCGGTAGTGATAGCCGAGCAGCATCTGCCGCCGCGAGCCGCCGTGGATGAAGATGAGCGCGGGCCGCTGCTCGCCGGGCCGCATGTCGGGAGGCATGAACAGCTGGTTGTAGAACTCGTACCCGTCCTCGGCGTTGAGGGTGACCGCCTCGGGAGTGACGTGCAGGTCGAGGGGGTAGCGGGACGGCAGTTCGCGGATGTAGCGGGCCGCGCCGCCGTTCGCCGGGACGACCGCCACGGTCAGGGGCTGGCTCGCGCTCGCGCTCAGGGTGGCGACGTGATCGCCGCCGGCCAGCGCCGCCGGGTAGGTTTCGATGCCGTCGCCGCGGGTGAGCTGGCGGGCCGTGCCGCCCGAGGTGGGGACGCGCCAGAGGTGGCGCCGGTCGATGTCGCCGGCGTTCGTCGCGTAGAAGAGGGTGCGGCCGTCGGCCGAAAGCGAGATCTGCTCGACGAGGCCGTCCCCGGGGGTGAGCTCGATCGGCTCGCCGGTGCCGCCCGCCACCGCAACCGCGTAGTAGAGCCGCCATCCGGTGGGCTCGGCCTGGAAGATGATGTGGTCGCCCGCCCAGATCACCTGGCGCGCCTCGTTGAAGAACTCGTCGTCGGGCGTGTTGTGCCATACCTCCATTCCCTCGCCCGTTTCGGCGTCGGCCACCCGGATCGAGAAGTCGTGCCCGCCCGCGAAACGCGCCCGGGTCATCCCGTCGGGGAGGTCCTCAGGTCTTGCGTCACCCCGGTCCGCGCTCGCCCCGAAGGGCAGCCCCGGCCTGCGGATGAACGCGACCTTCGTCCCGTCGGGCGACCACGTCGGGCTGGTGTCCCGGTCGACGGACGGCGCCAGGTAGGTGATTCCGGGGCTGTCCGTGTCGTAGATGCCGATGAAGCTGTGGTCGCCCCGGTTGCTCACGAAGGCGATCTTGCGGGAATCCGGCGACCACACCGGACTGCCCTGGCTGCCGAAGACGCTGAAGAGCGGCTGCCGCTGGCCGGCGACGACCAGACCCCCGCTCACGACCCCGCCCGGGTTGACCACCCCCGGGTTCACCGGCGCGCGGTAGATGTTCCCGCCGCTCGTGTACGCGATCCACTTCCCGTCGGGCGAGAGCGCCACATTCCAGGCCTCCGCGACGCGCCACGGTTCGCCGCCCGCGGTGCTGACCGCCCAGGCCGCGCGCTCCGCCCCGCGCGGGTCGCTGGCCGGGTTCGCGATCCACCCTTCCCGGTTGGCGTTGTGTCCGCGCAGGAACACCAGGACCGAGCCGTCGTCCGAGATCCTGAGCGTGGACAGGTCGTGCCCGTCGTCGTCCTCGAACCGGGTGAGGCGCACGGGCTCGAAGTCGGGCGCGGCGGCGGTATAGACATTGCGCCGCCCCCGCTCGTTCTCGATCCACGCGATCCGGTCGGCGGCCTTCGCGGCCACCAGTCCGCTCGGGTACCCGGGACTGAGGACGTCCTCGATCGAGAAGCGCTGGGCGTGGGCGGGGGGCGCGGTGAGGGCGAGGAGGGCGACGAGGGGGAGGAGGGCCAGGGTGGCGGGGCAGGCCAGGGTGGCGGGGCGGATTCGACGGTACATGACAGTGCTCCGGCCGGGTTGGGCGTATGAGTCGACAGGTTCAGGATGCGGTCGGCGGGGCGGGCGTGCAATGCTTCCGGTCGGTGATGAACGCGAAGCCTGCGGTAGGCCGATTGACTTCCAGTCGTCTGCAATTGTATTTCGATACGTGATATGCAACGGGGAGCGCGCCTACCCTGCCCTGCGGGCGGCGGTGCCAACCTGATAACCTCCTGACCGGTTTCGAACAGGCGATTACACATGCCAATCGCTTACATCGACGCGATTCCCTACCTGTTCCTGTGGGTGGCGTTGGGACTGAGGATGTTCACGGACCGCCATTCGCACGCGGTGGTGTTCATCGCCCTCTCGCTCGCCGCCGCGGCGGTCGCCGGCATCGTCGAATGGGAAGGGCTCGCGCTGCTCGTCCTCTTCGCGGGGTCTTGCCTGGCCGCCGTGCGGTCCGCGCTTCCCACGGCTCTCCGGGGCCTGGCATGGGGCATCGTTGTGGTCCTCGCCGTGGCCCTGGGCACCCACGAGGTACCGTGGATCCACAATGTTCTCGTCCTGGACGCGGTGTCCGTGTCGGACGCGTCGGCCAGCTACACCCTCCACTGGAACTACGACAAGGGGTTCGCGGGTGTCCTGCTCTACGCGGTGTGCGTCCAGCCGCAGGAGACCCCGCAATGGAAACGCGCCATCTTGACCACCGGGGTGATTGCCATTGTGACGGTGGTGCTGGTAGGCGTAGCGGCGACGGCGGCCGGGTACACAGCCTGGGACCCGAAGTTGCCGGCCATGCTCGCTGTCTGGATGCCGGCCAATCTCCTGTTGACGTGCCTCGCCGAGGAGTCATTCTTCCGCGGCCTCCTGCAGCGGCATCTGGGCAGGTTCCTGGGCGGCATGGTACCGGCACCCGCACTGGTGGCGCTTGTCCTGGCTGCCATGGCCTTTGGCGCCGCACACACCGCCGGCGGGATTGCCTACGTCCTGCTGGCCACGCTCGCCGGCATCGGCTACGGCACGGCCTATTGGCTCACCGGGCGCGTGGAGGCAGGCATCCTGGTGCACTTCCTGCTGAACCTGTCGCACCTGGTGCTGTTCAGCTATCCGTTCGTGGCGTAGGGGGAGGGTGTTGGTCCTCGATGTCGGGGACGGACGCCGAACCTCGTAATAACTCCAGGCATACTACGATGGACTCTACCAGCCCGAGTACGTGCCTCCCGCAGAGGGACCTCCAGTGTTGACGGCTTCCAGGGAAGTCTGGATCAGGACGTGCGAGCCCCCGCCTACAATGCTCGCGGCGGGGTATGCGGCGAGAAGGTCACCGACCGGCATCCCCAGTTGCACCACTTGTTCCACCCGCCGAGCGAAAGATTCGAGCGATTCCGCCTCCGCATCCTCTAACATGAGTCGAAAACGATCGCCCCGATCCTCGGCTGTCTGTTCGTGCACCGCCGAACCGCGCGAGGGCTCGTGGACCAAGCTGTGCACTACAGTGTTACCAGCGGAATCTCTGGCGATCAGCCTGAACGGATGACCCACGGGGTCACCGTCGACCGTGATGGAGCGCATTCCGTCGACGCGCGTCTCTATGGTGAGCGTCCACTGGGGTAACCGGACGCCGCCTTGTTGCGCCTCTTCCGAACAGCCACCAGACACTGCAACAAGCACGCAGGCCGCAGACATCCTCAAGCGAACCGATCGCCTTACCTTGAGAATGCGAATACGGGGACCAAGGGGATTTCTCACTCCGGATTCACTTCGCAGACAACGGCACGATCGGCGATTACAAAAACATCTCCTTCGGGTTCGATCGCTCACGGTCGTGGGTCAGCCGGCTCCCGTCAAGAGGCAGCATCTACTCCGATGCACGCCAGTCGGGGGGCTTCACCAGCACCCGCAGCTTGTTCCGGATTCCTCTGGTTCGGAAGAACTTCCGCGTCAGCCGCTGGATGCCGTGCAGGAACACCTTGATGGGGTTGTTCGAGTTGATCGGATGTTCGATGCCGTACACCACCGGCTCGACCTCCGGTTCGAAGGTGTCGAACATGCGATCCCAGATGATGAGCATGCCTGCGTAGTTCCTGTCCCAGTACTGCCGGTTCGATCCGTGGTGCACGCGGTGGTGCGAAGGCGTGTTGAACACAAACTCGATCGGCCGTGGCAGCTTTCCGGATGGTCTCGGTGTGCAGGATCGCCTGGAACTGCTGGACCAGGATCTCGGACAGCAGCACCAGGATCGGGTGGTATCCCAGCATGACGATCGGGAAGGAGAAAAGGAGCGGGAACACCGCGTCGAGGGGGCCGAAGCGGTAGGCCACAGACATGTTGAAGTGCGGTGAGCTGTGGTGAACCGTGTGCGTGGCCCACCCGACCCCGATCCTGTGCATCATGCGGTGATCCCAGTAGTACATGAGGTCTGCCAGCAGGACGCAGGTCACAATGGTGACCCAGTTCAGCGACAGGTGGGCCAGGCTGAAGTTCTCGTAGATCCAGAAGTAGAGCTTCGTGACGAAGAGAAGGCCGAGCGCGTACTCGATGGCCACGAACGAGAAGAAGGTGACGACGTTGGCCACCGAATCGCCGATGACGTCGAGGCTCAGGCGCTTGACGAACGCGTAGCGGATCAGCTCGACGAAGAAGAACGGGATGGCCACGTACACGATGCTCAGGTCGTTCAATACATGGAACCAGCCCATGACCGTGTCCCAGTTCAGCGCTCTCGTGATCGCGTCGATCATGGGTACCGCGTCTCCTCCGCCGCCTCGTCGAACGCCCTGGCGCCCTCCTCGGTGCTCGCCAGCCTGGCGGCCAAGATCAGGCCGGCCACGATGATCGCCGTCGTCAGGATCTGCAACGGGAAGGAGAGTCGGTTCGGCTTGCTCTTCGACATCGTCAAGACTCCCTCGCTGAATCGGTCGAAAGGCCGCTGGCGATCGTGTCCCAGACCAGGTCCTGCGCCTGAACCCGGCCCAGCTCGCCCTCGCCGACGGCCCGGCAGGCGGCCCAAATCAGGCCGTCGATGCTCGCGACCGCCCAGGCCAGCGGGACATCCGGACGAATGAAGCCCTCCCTCCGCGAAGCCCTGACCAGGTCCGCCAATTCCGACATCTGCCGTTCGTAGGCCCCGACGATCTCCGGCTCGTCGCGGAGTTCGGCGGCCGCCTCGAGAAACCGATACGATTCGCCCGCGCCAACCACGGCCCTGGTGGCCAATCTCAGCGCGTCGGTCGCCGTGCAAGCCAGCGCGGTGGCCTGCCGGGTCACCCTGTCCGTTTCGGAGACGGCTCGCCTTGCCAGCGCCCTGAGCAGCCCGACCCGGCTCTCGAAGTGGCGGAACACGGTGGCCCGTCCGACCCCCGCCTCGGCCGCGATCTCGTCCACGGTCGCGTTCGGGTTCTCCGACAGGGCCCTGACCGCCCCCTCCAGGATTCGTTCTTCCGTCGCCAGTGCCATGGGTGATACCTAATCATCTTGAATGAGATGGCGAAGTATCATCAAGGCGACAGATGGTGTCAAGCTCGACTTCGGGGGCGGCTGGCGAAGAGCTGCGCCAGCGGCAGAAAAAGTGGGCCTGGGTGGACTTGAACCACCGACCTCACGCTTATCAGGCGTGCGCTCTAACCACCTGAGCTACAGGCCCCTATTGAAGTTACGGGATCTCGAGGTGCAACTCCAGCTAAATGACTCCCGCTAATTGGCGGGAATGGAACCCCTCCGGCGGTCTTCGAGGGCCTTCCTGAGCTGGTCCTCGTCGGCCCTCTGGTAACACTGGAGGACGGTCTGGGCCGTCTTCCAGCCGCCGAGTTCGCAGAGCACCTTCAGTGGCTGGTTCATGAGGTCCGAAGCGAACTTCCGCCTCAGCGAGTGCCAGCCCCGGCCGCGCTTGGGCTCCAGCCCTGCAAGTTTCTGGGCCTTGTCCCACCAGACCCGCACCCGTGACCGGTCCAGGCACCGCGAGGGGTCCTTCGGCGCGGGCAACACGGGAGAGTTCCCGCCCCTGGGGTTCCGCATCCGCGCCTCCTGCAGGACGGCGAGCGCCTCGGCCGTGACCGGCGTCCGGTGCTCGTACCCGGTCTTCTCGTTCTCGGCGCGCCAGCGGATGATCCCGGCCTCCATGTCGATGTCCGGCCAGCGGAGCTGGCGGATCGCACCGATACGGTGCCCCGTCTCGTGGGCGATCACCAGCGCCACGCGAAACCGCCAGTCCATCGCCTTGGATGCCCTTAGCAGGGCCTGGTATTCCGCGTCGGTGAGAAGCACCCGGGTCGGGTTCTTCTCGGTGGGAGTCTTGAGCCCCCGGAGGGGATTGGATTCGAGGAGGAGCCTGCCCTCCTCGTCCCTCGACTTCGCCGCCCAGTTCAGGATGGCGAGCAGTAGCTTCAGGTCCTGTTGAATTGTGCGGTTGCCCGCGGGCCTGCGGCTGCGCCCGGCCTTACCCGCGCGGCGTGCCCGGATGAACCGGTCCCAGTCGCGCTGGGAGAGCGTTGCCGGTTTCCGGTGTCCCCCGAAGAACTTGCGGAACATCGCCATGGTGGCCCGGTCGTACCTCCGGGTCGACGGCGCCTTGGTCGGCGTCACCTCTTCCCCGTACATGTCAAAAAGCCGCCCCAGGGTGAGCGGCTCGTGCTCCCGTTCCTCGCGGAACTGCGCGCTGGAGAAGCCTGCGGCAAGCTCATCCGCCTGCTTCTTCGCCTTCCGCCAGTCGCGGTGTCTCAGCGACCGGCTCAGCCTGCGCCCGTTGTCGCGCCACTCGATCTGGAACACGCCGGAGTTGGGATCGGGAAACACCCTCACCCGGTTCCGGCCCCATTCGCCGGCGCTGTAGGTGCGCCGGTCACGTTTCGTGCGTGCCATCATTCGATTCCCTTCTCGATGATGGACTGCACGATCTGCGCATTCGAAACATCACCAGATCGGCGCTTCTCCGCCAGTCGCGGCTCGGCGGGTATGTGTGCTTTCCGTGGCAGGTCCCGGCGGGCGATCCTGGGCGCGCCGGGCCGTCCGGCGTTGGGGATCTTGCCGTCGCGGACGAGGCGGCCCAAGTGGTCGGCCGTGTAGCCGCTTTCGCGGGAGGCCTCGACCAGCGAGAACGTGGTCTCGTCCCGCTCGGCGATGGTGTCCTCGAGTTCGGCGGCGCATCGTTCGAGCGCGACGGCAGGGGGCTCGCTTCCGTAGCGGCGGAGCGCCTTGGCGCGCCTGCGCCAGGTGCCGGGAAGTCCCTTGACGGATGTGCGGTCATTCATGCGTGTTCACTCCCAGTCGCCCTCGGCGTCCCTGCGGAGGGCTTCGGTGAGGTCGGAATCGCCCTCGCCGCGCCGGACGGACCGTTCGGCGAGGTCGACGCGGCTGCCGAGGTCGGCGAGCCCGGTGGTTCGGGCGACGGCGTAGATGCCGGCCGCGACGGCGGCGAGCGCGAGCCCGAGGTGCAGCGCGAGCGCGAGGCCGTGCTCGGCGAGGATGAGCGGCCAGTGGGGGCCGAGGTAGTGGAGCCGCGGTCCCCCGAGGAGGATGATGGATCCGGCCAGTGCGGCGGTGAGTCCCGCGCTGATTCTCCAGGGTTGCATGGGGGGCTTTCTCGATCGTTGAGCCGTCAGAGTTCGACGGACGCCGGATCGCGGTCGGCCGGACCCCTGAGCCAGGAGCCGTCGTCGCCGGAGCCGAGGCCGAGTCTTCTGAGCAGCGCTACGGCGGCGGGCCCGTTGGCGTGCACCCGGAACCCTGCGGCCGCCTTGGCCCGGACGGCCGGTTCGCGGTAGTCGCCGGAGACGGCCTCGACGTTGACGCGCCCCGTGCGCCCGTCTGCGTCTTCGTACTCGATCTGGGCGTCCGGGTAGAGCACCCTACCCTCGTCGTCGACGGGGAGCCCGAGTTTATGGGCGATGCGGTGGCGTTCGGCGTCGGCGGCGCGGTCGCCGTCCTTCCTCCGCGCCGACTCGCTCGCCCGCGCGACGGCGCTCCTGAGTTCGGCGTCGAGCCGAACGCGCCGCACCGTGGCGCCTTGGGTCCGCAGCCGCTGCCGTTCCTTCCGGACGGCCCGGTAGACGGCGGTGTCGTGGCTGGCCTGGGCGGACCGGACCCGGGGGATTTCGATTCGCTGCTCCCGTGTCATCCCCCGCTCGGCGGCGAGCTTCCGGGCGTCGGCGACTCCGGCGGGGGTGAGGGTCAGGACCTTGAACGGGTTGCCGTTCGGTCCCGTCTCGGTGGTCTCGACGACGAGTCCGTCGCGGATCCACGCGTCCACGGCCCGGCGCGTGGTGTAGGGGTGCCCGCCGAACCTGGCGTCGGCCAGGTCGCGGAACGAGACCGCGCCGTGGACGCCGATGTCGGCCAGCGCCCCGGCGCAGCGCTCGGGGAAGGAGATGGACCCGCGCTCCCTGTCCGCGGCGTATTCTCGGCGGTGGCCGTCCCGCATCCGGTGGGGATTGCGGCTGGGTGGCGCGGCGGGGCGCGGGTCCGGTCGTCCGGACGGACGGCCGAGCGTCTCCCTACTTCTCACGGCTGCTCAGCGGCTCGGCCCGGCGCCGCGCTGGGGCTTCGGGATCTGGGGCACGGGCACCTGGATCCGCTGGAACCCGGGCGCGCGGGTGGCGGCCACGGCCATGGGTTCCCGCGTGGGCTGCGCGCTGTCGCGCGCCTGCCCGCGCTCGATGTGCCTCGCGAGCACGAAGTCGGAGATCCTCTGCGCGTCCGCGGCGGCTCGCCGGATCTCGCGCGGATCCTCCTCGAGCGCCTGGACCCAGCCCTCGACGTAGGCGGCGCCCCGGCTCGGGTCGTGCCCGACGCCGACGCGCTCGCCGGTCATCATGGCGCTGATCTCGGCCCGGAGTTCCTCCCTCGCGTAGTCGGGCGATCCGAACCCGTTCTTGATCCCTTCGGCGAGGGTCTCGCGGTCCATCCGCTCGGGGTGGCCGGTGCTGTGGCCCAGCTCGTGCAGCGCGGTCTGGTAGTAGTTGTTGGCCGAGGGGAACTGTCCGCGCTCGGGCAGCACGATCTCGTCGCGCTTCATGTGGTAGTACGCGCGGTCGCCCTGGACGTGGCGGACCTTCACGCCCACGTCCTCCATGACCTTCTCGGCCTCCTGGTGCGCCTTCCAGAGCGGCTCGGGAGTGGGGTTCGGGCGCTCCGGGAGCCCGTCGGCCTGCTCGGCGTTGAACACGGTGTACTGGCGCACGAACGGCGTCTTGAGCTTCTCGTAGCGGTAGATCCGCTTGCCCTCGGCGTCTCTTCTGGGCTGTCCCTGCGCGTCGGTGACGGCGATCCGCTTGTGGTCCTGGAAGGACAGGATGCGCGTGCCGCGCTCGCCCTTCCGGACCTGTCCGCCGCGCGCCTGGATCTGGCGGTAGGTGCCCCAGCGCACGTCGCCGTAGCCGTGTTCCTGCTGGGCGGAGGCGAGATGCAGGCTGTTGCCGCCCCGGTAGGAGCGTTCGGTGTCGACGTTCATGGGCATCACGCGCTCGCCCGGCGCCCACGGCTTCTGCCAGGGCGCGGTGCCCTTTTTGATCTGCTCGATGATCGCGTCGGCGAACTTGCGGTGGTATTCGTCGTGATTCATCCGTCCACCTCCTCGCCAAAGGCGCCGTGCGGGTCGTGCCAGGCGGCCGCGATGTCGTCCTCGCTCCCTACGTCCTCGGGGAAGAGGCCGTACTCCTCGGCCATGTACGCCGAGACCTCGAGCGCGTCGCCGCTGTCGCGCGCGAGCTCGCGGTCGAAGTCCTCGAACGTCTCGATGGGGATGGTGGTGCTGCCGTTCCAGCTCATGGGTTCACCTCCTTCGGTGGGTGTGCATGCGTCTTTTCCTCCGGCCCCGCCGGGGGCCGCGCTTCGGGCGGCCCGGTGATCCAGTGGCCGGTGGCGGCGTCGTAGCCGCCGACCTCAAGCGCGTCCTCGACGAACCGCCGGCCGTCCTGACGGGTGATGTGCAGGACGAGCGCGATGCCGTCGACCACGCCCCGGCAGGTGACCTCCCAGGGCAGCGCGTCGCCGGCCTGCATGGCGCAGCTCGCGAGCCGCGAGAGCGCGGAGCGCGCGTTGTTGGCGTGGATGGTGGTGAGCGATCCGCCGTGCCCGGTGTTGAGCGCCTGCAGCAGGTCGGCGGCCTCGCCGCCCCGGATCTCGCCGACGACGATGTGGTCGGGCCGGTGGCGGAGCGCGTGCCGCACCAGGTCGCGGATCTCGACGGGCGTCTCCGACAGCGTGGCACCGGCCTCGAACCGGACGCAGTTCGCCCGGTCGATCCTGAGTTCGAGCGTGTCCTCGATGGCGACGATCCGCTCGTCGGCGGGCAGCAGTTCGATCAGCGCGTTCAGCAGCGTCGTCTTGCCCGAGCCCGTGCCGCCGGAGACGAGGATGTTCTGGCGGGCGGCAAGCGTGCTCCGGGCGGCTTCGAGGATGTCTTCGGGCAGCGAGCCCAGCCGCACCAGGTCCTCGGCCGAGAACGCGCGGCCCCCGAACCGCCGGATGGTGATGGCGACCTCGGGGCTCGCGGGCGGCGTGCAGATGGCGACCCGCGACCCGTCCTCGAGCCGCGCGTCCAGGATCGGACGTGCGGTGGGATCGAGCCCGAGCGGGCGGGCGATGTGGATGGCGGCGCGGTGGAGCCAGGCGGCGGTAAGGGCCGGGGCCTCGTGAGGCTCCAATCTCCCGGCGCGCTCGACCCAGACGTTCGCGGGACCGTTGATCATGATCTCGGAGACCTCCGCGTCCTCCAGCAGCCTCTCCAGGCCCGGCAGGAACGGAGTGAGGTGGCCGACGCCGCTCGCGCGCTTCATATCCGGCCCTCCTCGCGCTGCCGCCAGTAGCCCTGGGTTCTCGGCAGGTAGTGGGGCTTGAGGTAGACGCGGGTGGCCGGGAGCGACCGGACGCCGTCGTAGGGCAGGCAGA
Organism: Longimicrobiales bacterium; assembly: GCA_965116645.1. Taxonomy (GTDB): domain Bacteria; phylum Gemmatimonadota; class Gemmatimonadetes; order Longimicrobiales; family Gaopeijiaceae; genus Bin94. The sequence goes on from OZ220702.1 coordinate 2,765,650, forward strand.
CGGCCTGGTAGTTGGCGAGCAGCCCGAACTCGCGCGGCGTGAACACGGGCTCGCGCGACCGGCGGAACGACTTGCTCGCGCCGATGGTGCCGCGCCCGCCTCCGGCCCGGCCGGAGAGCAGCGAGAACTCGGGCCTGCCCGTGGTCTCTGTGAAGGTGTAGGAGGCCTGCGTCTTCATGACGCTGCCGCACATCTCGGACGCGATCTTGGCCGACGCCTCGTCGGACAGCGACAGGAAGATCCGGGTGCGGAGCGTCTGGACGAGCGTGCGCCACGCCTCGCCCGAGGGCAGCACGGAGCGCAGCGACGAGATCGACTGCGTGGCCACGAGCGGCATGCACCGGCATTGGCGCGTGAGCGCGAAAGCCTTCTCGTCGCCCGACGGGTCGTCCTGCCCGACGGTCGCGAACGCCTGGTACTCGTCGCAGATGAACACGGCGGGCCGCATGTAGCGGTCCGGACGGCGGGCGGCCTGGGCGGGCCGCCGGAGCAGCGCCTGCATCCAGGCGTTCTTGAGCAGCACCCCGATGGCCCGGGCGAGCGCCGGGTTCGCCCCGGCGGGCATGTTCAGCGCGAGCACCTTGCCGCCCTCGATCAGGTCGCTCAGCGGCGGCAGCCGGCGCCTGAGCCCCGGCATGGGCTGGATGTCCGGAGCGTCCTCGTCGGTCTCGGGGCCATCCTTTGGCCCGGCCGGGGGATCGTCCTCCGGCGGCGGCGGGCAGAACACGGCGGCCACGTCCGGCTGGTCGAACAGCGAAAGGAACACGCTGATACCCTCGACGATCGAGGTGCGGAGCTTGGCGTCGAGCGCCATCCAGTCGTGCAGGTACCATCGTTCGATGGCCTGCACCTGTTCGGCGAACTCGCTCCCGGCGGCGCCGGAGACCGGCTCGGTCCGGTGCTCGACCTTCAGCTCCGCGAGCAGCGCGGCGCGCTGGGGATCGAGAGGGCACGTCACCTTGGCGGTGCCCGGCGCCATCTCCCAGCCCCAGTCGCCGAGGGCCTTCTTGTGCGCGGCGAGATCCTTGGCCGCGATGACGGCCCGCATGGGGCACCGCCGCATGGCCTCGGCCTTCGCCTCGCCGATCTTCTCGGCGAACAGCTCGGCGTCGACCGTGCAGCGGTAGATGTCCTGGAGCGTGACCCAGCCCACGGGCAGGAGCCGGTGCAGCTCGACGATCCAGCGAACGAGGTTGGTGTACGCCTGTTGCCAGAACGGCTCCCGGCTCTTGCCGAAGAGCTGGTTGATGAGCGACGCGACGCCGTAGGCCATCGAGTAGGAGTCGAGCAGCGGATCGTCGAGCGGGTTCCACTGGAGCGAGCCGCCGAGCCCGATCTCCAGGTAGTCGTCCTCCCGTTCGGCGTCGTTCAGGATGCGGCGGACCTGGTGGCAGAAGCTGCGATCAGCCTATCCAAGTCACAATGGGACAACAACTTGGCTACACGCTACGGGATGCGTGTATCACTTGGTGTGTCCGAAGGTCGTAGGTCGTCTTACCCGCTGGTCTTACGGGAGCAAGGCGCGGAGACCGAGAGATCTGCTGGGACCGTCCGCAGCACACTCCCCCGCCGAAGACCGAGGGCGTGAGGTCACAGAACGCGGCAGCAAGGACTACAACGCTGTCAGGCGGTCACGATCCCTGCGGGAGGTTGTCCCATGACGGGGCACCACCGCAGCTAGGGCGCGAATTGTCCCGGACGGACGTTATGTAGGTGAGTTCACTCCAGATGGACCGAGAAACCGGTGGATCACATCGGCGATACGGTCCAAGTCCGTCGTCTCGCACTCCCAGATGACGAGGACACGCCACCCCTCGCGCTCCAGCGTCTCCTTGTTCCGCAGGTCGCGCCGGACGTTACCGTTCAACTTGTGTTTCCAGTACTCGCGGCGCGTATTCGGCATCCGGTTGGCTGGGCAGCCTTCGTGCCGATGCCAGAAGCAGCCGTGGACGAAGATCACCTTGCGGCGCGGACGGAACACAAGATCGGGGCGGCCAGGGAGTTCCTTGGCGTGGAGGCGATACCGATAGCCCATGCCGTGAACAAGCCGCCGGACGCGCAATTCCGGCTTCGTGTCCTTCGAGCGGATGCGACTCATCAGCTCGCTACGCTGTCGCACCGTGAGCGTGTCGAGGCGCGCGGCTTGCGAACGGGCATCTTCGGATGGTCCCGTTCTTCGCGGATCTTCGTCCGGAGTCGCGAGAATCGCCCTCGGCCCCTCTTCTGGCCCGTAGCGATTCCTGCTCGGCATCGGACTAGCTCCCGGTGCGGCCCTCAGCCCGCTTTCCGGCGTCAGCCCCCATTGAACTCGTCCAGCCGCTTCTGTGCCATCCTTTCGAGCCGCCGTGCCTGTGCCCAAAGAGTCCGGCGGATTCCCGCCCTCACTCTACGCTCGCTGATGACACGGGCCAAGTTCGCGATTGTTCTGGCGCGCCTGGCCATGCGGACATCGGGGTGCTCTCGCAGCTTCCTGTCCTCCCCTCCAAGGATGGACGCCTTGACCGACGGGGGAAGCTCGATGAGGTCGGCGGCCGGTATCTCGCCCTCGTTGAGGACGGCATTGAAGGCCGACCGCTTCAGGGCTTGCTGGTAGACGGTGTACTCCGCACGCCGAAGGATGTCGTCGATTGCCGTCTTGGAGTCGGGCATGTCCCAGAACGGCCACATCTCAATCTCTGCCACCTCGAACGGGTCCAGCACGCTCATCGCCACCGCGTCAGTCCTCTGGTTAGTGAGGTGTCGGCGGATCCGCGCTCTCAGGCTGTCTTTCGTCATTCCCACATAGATGGGCTCATCATCGTAGTCGTAGAACAGGTACACGCCGTGCTTGCAGTCGCCGACCCGCCTGCCGTTGGGGCATTCCGTGCCAAAAATCTTGGCAACGCCAGCGTAGAGCGCGGCGACCTCAGCGGATTCTTTCACGTCGCCATCAGGGGAAGCAGACAGTGGCGGCCGACCCACTCAATGACCGGGACGCAGACGGCATCTCCCAGCGCGAACATCGCTTGATTGGGAGACACGGACTCGTAGCGCATGTCGCCCGCGCCCTGCAGGCGCGCATACTCGCACACGTTCATCCAGCGCACGGCAATCCCGCCGCGACCAGCGCGCAACACGGCTTGCTTGGCGGAACCTCCCCGCGTGGTTCGCAGCGCGCCAGCTATCTCGTCCGCACGAACCTCCCACACAGCACTTCCGTTCCGGGTCCGCCGGAAAGCGCCGAAGTAGCCAACGGTCTCACGCGACTGGTATTCCGCGACGCGCTTCTCCTGGTGGGGCGAAAGGGAAACCAGAAAAGCCCCCAACTTCCGGGGGGGCCACCATTGGTCATCGTCGCTGACGATATCGGACAGGCGCACGGTGGTGAAGGATTCGGGAGGCGGCGGCAGTAGGGGCGTGCAGTCGCGGCTTCCGATGATGAATACTCGGCGACGGCTCTGAGGAAGGAACGCGGCCGCGTTCACGGATACACAATCCGTCCCATACCCCAGGTTTCGCAGCTCGGTCGTAACCTGCTGGTAGTCCCGGCCCCCATTGACAGTGAGAAGCCCCGGAACGTTCTCGATCATTATCGTGCGAGGCGCGGCGTCGCCCATCTCTCCCAGAATGCGGCAGAAATCGTACAGGAGGCCGGACCGGCTGCCGTTCAAGCCCTTCCGGTGACCGGCGAGGGAGACATCCACGCAGGGGGACGACGCGGTCGCAAGATCAACTGCGGGAACGTCACGACCGGTCAGGTCGCGGATGTCGCCAACGACCAACTCCTGGTCTCCCCAGTTGTCGCGATAGATCGCGGCTTTCGTGTCGTCCACGTCATTGGCGAACACGGTATCGATCGAGCAACGGTCCAGCCCCGCGCGCATGAGCCCCATGCCGGCAAAGAACTCGGCAGCGCGCAGGTTCCTCACACAGGGCCTATCAGCCCCGTGTGGAGGCCCGTGAGCCGTTTCACTTTGCGGCGGAAATGCCTCGGACTCACTCGGCGGCCTGCCACTCTTCAGCATCGTCCAGAAGCTCTCCTCGCCTGTCCGGTGGGTCCATCCCGCTCGCGTACTCAACATTGAAGATGCTTGAGCGACTCGTGGTTTGGCAAGTCGGCTGGGCATGAACCCCCAAGATGAAGGGGGTGGTGTCAGCCCAACCACGACATACGGTATAGGATCGAGACCATTCAGCGCCGCGAGCCGATAGCGGCCCAGCCAGCCGCTTTCGCCGATTCGGGGCACCGCCTCAGTTCGGAAGATCCGATTCGACGTCCAAGCGCCATCAGCGGCTCGGACCCTGATCGCGATCCGGTCCCGGACGGGGCATCAGATACGGAGGCCGCGCGGTCTCGCGACGGCGGATGTCCCGAAATACTCGGCCAAGCGTGTCGCCAGCACGTCGAGCCGCTCGATTTGCCGCTGCAAGGCTTCGTTCTCCGTGCTCAGCCGCTCGACGCGCTGCCGCAAGGCTTCGTTCTCCCCGCTTTGCCGCTCGACGCGCCGCCGCAAGGCTTCGAGCTGCCCGGATTGCCGCCGCTGCTCCGTCTCGTACTGCGCGGACAACCTCCGCAAGGCCCTCGTCAACTGCTCCTCTAACGCGGTCATAGACCTCCTTCACTTGTTCGACAGCTTCAACGCCGGACGGTCGTCCACCCTCCAGGGCGGACGGTCCAGCACGCCGTCCGGCACCACCACGAACCGCTCGCCCTCGATCTCGTGGAACACGAGCCCCCAGGTGTCCACCTCCAGCTGGGCCAGCGTCCTCCGCGCGTCCTCGATGTCCCGGCCCAGTTCGGCGCGGGTCTCGATCCGGTTTTGGATGCTCCCCGCCAACCAGCGCATCGTCGCCCAGCTTCCGCCGAAGAAACCGATCCAGAGGCTCAGGCCGACGATCAGGGGCCGTTGCCACGCCTTGGCCAGCAACTCGCGCATCCTCCCGGTCGCCTCCTCCGAATCGCGCTCGATGGTACTGAGCGCGTTCCTCGCGACGCGCCGCGAGTTCTCGCCGAGCCGCTTCAGCTCGGTCGCGGTCAGCTCCTCGATCTCCCTGCGTTCGGTCTCCAGCCGCTTCCGCAGCCGGTCGCTCAAATCGTTCCCGCTCGAAGTCACGTGCGTACAGCTCTCCTTTCAGCCGCCACCGGCCCCCCGTCTTGGGGTCCAGCGCCGTGATGTAGTCCTTGCCTTGGCGCGGCACTTCGAGACCCGCTTCCCGCAACGCGGAGACGACCTCGGCCCGGTCCCGCACCGTTCCGTGCTCGACGCGCTGGAGCAGGTAGTCCCGGATCAGGTCGCGCGGTGACGCTTCCAGCCGGAGCCCGGTCCGCAGCTGCGCCGCCTCGATGTAGGCGCGGTGTCCGGGCTGCTGCACTCTGGCCCTGGCCGGATCGTCGGGACGGCCCCAGCCGTGCTCGTGGTTGAAGGTGTCCCGGAGCGGATCGAACGTCCTCCGCCATCCCGGAGGGGCAATGTTCAGGCTCCGGCCGGTCTCAAGGTCGCACCGCGCCGCGAGGACGTGGACATGGGCACCGCCACCCTCCTCGCGGTGCAGCACGGCCGCCCATGCGTAGCGGTCGGGCTCCAGCCCCGCCCAAGCCGTCTTCTCGAAGGCGTCCAGAACCGCCTCGATCTGCTCGTTGGTGGGGCGGTCGTCCGGCGCCCAGGCGATCACGCCGGACGTGTACCTGTGCTCGAACTCCACCGAGTCGGCCACCGCGGCCACCATCTCCGGGTTCCCCCGCAGCACCTCGACGCCCTCGCGCGGCTTCCCGGACGCGTCCTGCTCCCCGAGGAGGTACTTGGCCGCAGCCCGCGCCGACCCGGTCCCGTGCGCGAGAAACTTAATGTGCATCCTCGTCCTCAGGGCTCTCGAAGCGGGCCAGCGCCGTAAGCGCCCGCTCGATGGAGACGAGGCGGGCGAGGACCTCGACAGCCTCGGCCGCCCCCTTGTGGCGATTGGCCCACCGCGCGATCTGGTTCAGGTTGTTCCCGATCCGCGAGACCTGCCGGGTGCGCTCGCGCTCGACCTCGGCCGCGCGGGCGGTCCACGTCCGCGTGCGGGCCATCGCCCGCCGGATCAGCGCCGACAGGGGCACGCCGGCGGCCTTCGCCTTGGCCCGCCAGTCGGCGGACTCGGTCGCCGACACGCGGGCGGTGACGACGGCGGTGCGGCGCTCAGGCATCACGCCGCACCGGCACGGGCGAAGGGGGGCGGAGCCCCCGTCCGCGACCTCCACGGGAGCGCGAAGAGCGGGGGGATCGAAGGGGGGGCGGAGGCCACCCCTCGCCAGCCCCATTGTATGACAATGGGTAGGCTGGCTTGACCGCCCCAACGGGCAAACCCGCCCGCCGAGGCGTGGAACCGTGGGCCGTCAGAATCGCCATACCCTACAGTCAGGGGACCGTTTCGGGCCGTGTCAATAACCCTCGAAACGGCGATGTCCCAAGGGTTCCAGCGTCGTCCCGGAGGCGGATCGAGCTCCGCCAACGGCACCCCCAAAGCCTCCCGGAGAGTCCAACCGAAGCAACTCCGTGACGGCGCTTCGCTGGACGCTACCCGATGAACTGGATCCGGTCGCCCGACAGCTCTAAGACGGCCTGTCTCTTCCGCCTAATGGATCAGCCATCCAAACCGGCGAAACGCGTCATCAATTCCTTGAAGAGCGCCTCCGCCCGATCCAGCACGTCGCTCGGCATGTCCTTGGGATCCACCGTGGACCACGCAACGACAATGCGGCGTGCCATCTCCGCTTTCCAGCCAGTCGGCAACTCTACGCCGTGCCTGTCCGCAGCGCTCTTGATCTGGTCCACCAAGCTGCCTTTGCCGCGATCGTCCTGGTTCAAGGTTACCCGCTTACCGACCACGTCCTTGAGAACAGGGATAGCCGTCGCTTCCCCGATGATGTCCTCAGCCTCGCACTCCTCTTCACCGAGCACGTCGCCAAGCATCAGAACGGCGTTCTCATGGCCCGCATACAGCTCCTTCATCAGCGCATCGCGGCGGGCACGCCCGGCATCGTCGCCGTCCAGTAGGACGACCGGGCGCACTTCCTGGCCCAGGAATAGCGAAGCTATGTGCCCGACCAGCTTCGTGCCGCCACAAGGCGTGATGTAGACGTCGTCCGGCAACCCCTGACGCCCGAGCGCATTGCAATGCAGGTTCAGAGCGTGCAGGTACAGGTAGTCCGAAATACCCTCCACGAGCACGTTCTTCTTATGCTGGAAGAGCCCTCGCACCATCGCGTAACCGGCTGCCGCTTGGAGCGGAAAGATCGTTTCGCGATCCTTCGGCCACCGGTCCACGCTGATTCGAGAATGTCCCGTTTCGTCCTCCGTCACCGGGCGAACCCGGTGGATGCGCTCACCATCGATGAGGAACGGGGAATGTGTCGTGTAGATGAGCGGGTTGTCTTCGGACAGCGTCTCGAAGAAGCCCATGAGCTCTTGTTGGGCCGTCGGATGCAGATGCAAACCCGGCTCGTCGAGCAACAGGATCGCGTCCTCGTGTCCTTCGCCGGACTCCACGAGAAACACCAGGTAGAACGAGAAGAACCACTGAAACCCCTTGCTGCGGCTCTCCAACTCGATGTCCACATCCGGCCGCCGGTCGTCGGATACCCAGATTCGGAAGTACGGGCCGTCGGCCTGATACCTGATCTTGTGCCGCCTCTGACCGAACCACGCGCTGAATTTCCGCGAGATGTCGATTGACGCCGAGTTCAGCTTCACGTTTCGCAGCTCCTTCCGCTGCTGATCCCGGGCGATCACCTCAGCTGTGACAGGCTGCCCCGCAGCCTTCAGTTCACCGGCTTCCTCGCGGCCCAAATCCGAGACCTCCTGGGCGGAAAGCTCTACATGCTTGAACATCGCGTTGATCGTCCGAACACGCGCCTCTTCCGGCTCTGAAGCGAGGTCTTCGAGGAACCGTGGCAAGTACACCGCGCTGTCGAGGATGCCGTAATTCTCGAAATAGATGAAGACCGGGAGCTCGGCCTCAACTGCCTCGTCAAGCTGCTGCGGGAGCGGCAGGCGTTCCGCAGCATCGCGCAGTTCATCCACGGCCTGTTGAAGATCCTCGACCAAGTCGGCGGATGCCGGTTGAGCGTACGCGTTTGAGTCGCCGCGCACCTGCTCCAACAGGTCGACACCCCTCTCAGTACGCAGGTCCTGGAGTTTTCTGGCCGCCTCCTTGTGCCCGTCCGCCCAGTCCGCCAGTTGGGTCCTCAGCGCCTGAATCGCCGGTTCCTGATCCGGTGTCGGGGCATGGAGTCTGCGGGCACCGCGCGCAAATCCCTCGAGGGCTCTCACTAGCTCACCCGGGTCCAGCGGGTCGTCCGATACTGCCGTGTCGTACGCAAACTCAAGGCTGCCGTCGTAGTAGCGCGTCAGGACCGCTGTCTGCGGTATCCCCGCGCCGTCGAGGCGCTCACCCAGTTCCTCGCGGAAGTCGGCGGCCAACTCGAATTCAACCCGGCAAACCGGCCACTCTCCACCATCACGGAAATCGGCCGTGAAACGGTCGCGTGGGAACTCCCGCTGCGGGTTGTACGGGTCCTCCGTCGCCGGGTTGAACTTATGCAGCGCCCTAAGCAACGCGGTCTTCCCTGCCTCGTTGCGGCCGACGAACGCTGTTATCCGTTCGAGCGGAATCCAATCGCTGTCGTCTATGTTGCGGTAGTTCAGAACCCGGAACCGCTTCGCTGTCAGCTTCATGAAGCCACCGTCGCCAGCCCGCTCACCCATTCCGACGGGCTGGGACGGCAAAGCGGGCCGATCGGGCGGATCGACCGCCCCGTGGCATGCTCGTCCATACGTTCGGTCGGCTTCTTCATGGTCCTGTTCTCCTGTTCACGTTGGGAAGCAACCGATCAATATAGCGCCCTCTTCTCCACCGTGGAGAACCCACCTGCGACCGGCCCCCGTGCCCTCACTCTGCGTTGCTGCGGCTCTTCTCGATCCGCTGCCGCATCCACTCCTCCACCTCGGACTCGATCCACCCAACGGCGCGAGCACCCAGCGAGACCGGGCGGGGGAAGCGCCCTTGCTCCAGCCGCACGTAGATCGTGCTCCGCGACAGGCCCGTCCGGGCCAGCACTTCCGGCAGCCGCAGGAAGCGCACCTGCCCGCGCGTTTTCCGTTCGATCACACTCGTCATCGTTCTGTTCTCCTTCTCTCGATAGTCGATCCCGGAATCATTCCGGTCCTTGGGTCCTGTCGTACTCGGATTTGAACGCGAGAACCCTGTCCGGCATCCGGACCTCAGTCGCTGGCCAGGTACTTGGCCCAATCCTCCATGACCTCGCGCCTCCGGTCCAGCAGGTCCGAGCGGGCGTACGCGGCCTCGGCCTGACTGCGGACCTTGTGTGCAAGCGCCGCCTCCGCCACCTCGCGCGCCACGCTCGTCTCCGCGCACCAGTCGCGGAACGACGACCGCATCCCGTGAGCCGTTCCGTCGATGCCGAGATCGCCGAGCAGCTTGCCGAACATCGAGGCGTGGATCGCGCCGCCCTTCATGCCCCGGAACACGATGCCGCCGTCATGGTGCTTCCGAGCCTCCTCAAGGATCTCCAAGGCTCGCCCCGCCAAGGGAACCCGGTGCTCGCGCTTCGCCTTCATGCGGCTGGCGGGAATGGTCCAGACATCCCGTTCGATCTCCTCCCAAGCCGCGCCCCGGACCTCGCTGGAGCGCGTCGCCGTCAGGACCATGAACTCCAACGCCAGTCGGATGCCGACATGGGACTCCGAGTTGCGAATCTTGACCAGAGCCGCCGCCACCTCGCCGTGGGGCAGCGCCTTGTGATGCCGGGTGGTGTTGCCGTTGCGCGGCAGCGCGGCGGCGATGGCGTCTCCCGCGGGGTCGTCCGGCCGGTAGCCCTTCGCGACGGCCCACCGCATCACCGCCGAGATCCGGTTGCGCACGGCCTTGGCGGTCGGGGGCTTGCTCGACCAGATCGGCTTGAGGATGGCGAGCACGTCGGCCGTCGTAACCTCGACGACGCGCTTCCGGCCGATGCGCGGATAGGCGTAGTCCCGCAGCGTCTGCCGCCACTGACCGGCCATGCGGGGCGGGTTCTTCCAAGTCGGCAGGTGAATCTCGATCACCTTCTCGACGGCCGCCTCGAAGGTGGGGACTCCCGCCTCTCTCGGATCGTGGCCCCAATGGACCGCCCGCCGGTTCTCCAGCGCCTTCCGCCTCGCGTCCTTGAGCGTCACCACCGGATACGGGCCGAGTCCGAGGTTCGTGGGCCTCCCCCCAACGCGAATCCGCTGGCCCCAGGACTTGGAGACGCGCCCGGACTTCATCAGGTGGACGCGGAGGTACAGGCCGAGGCCTCCGCGTCCGCCGTCGCCGTAGCGTCCCGGCTTCTTCACGCGAGCCACGAAGGTGGCCGTAAGGGGTCGTTTTCGCATGTCGTGTTACCTACCTGTGTATCAGTTACAGACCAAGATTCCATGATACCATGCTGCACGACTCGACACAAGAGCGGGCTGGTGAACGCGCCTTGGGAACGCCGTATAGCGTTGATAATGCACGTGTTACGGGGCGTCACTGGACGGCATGGGACGGTGTGCACGATCATCGTGCGATATTTGTGGCAGAAGTCGCCTTTGACTTCGAGCACGAGCGCGCCCGCGCGGCGGCCGGGATCGCCGGCCTGCCAGGAGAGCAGCTGCCGCGCGAACGGATACATGCAGGCGGTCGTCTTGCCGGTGCCGACGGCCCCGACGACAAGCATGCCGGTGTAGAGCCCCTTCTCGGGGATGACGAGCCAGGAGGGCCGCTCGCTCTCGGTGGCGACGGTCGGATGGTGCAGCTCCCCGACGACGAGCGAGGGCGCGTCGTCCCCGGGCGACGCGGGCCAGTCGGGGAGTCTGCCCTGGGCTCCGCGCCCGCTCCGCGGCTGGAGCCAGACGCGCGAGACCGAGAGCGCGATCGACCCGGCGAGCAGCACGGCGACGCCGGGCGTGAGGAAGTGCCAGAGGTGGATCACCCGGTGCAGGCCCGGATCGCGGTCGGCGATCAGGTCGAGGTACGGGTTGCCGCCCGGAGGGGGGAACGGCGCGAGGAACGCGCGCCAGCCGAGCGCCAGCAGAGCGATTCCGATGAGGACGAGCGTCCACGGCCTCATGCGCAGGACACCCTTCCCGGAGGGATCGATGGTGCGGGAGCGACCCAGGCATGGGGGCGAGGGTGTGAAAACACACTCGCCGCTATGCCGTACCGAGCCTCTGGCGAGGGGGGTCGCTCCCGCCACGGCCGATGCGGCCCGTCCGGCACCGGGCCGGCGGGCCGCGAGGCCGCAACACCCCGCCGCGCAAGCGGATAGGCGGAACGTCCGGCGTGGATCGCCGGGACGCTGTTTCGTGAAACGACCCCCCGCGTCGTTTTCACGCCGCAGACGGGCGTAGGACGCTCGCCGGTCACCGGAAACGGACCCCGTTGAGGCGCGCGGTGCGCCAAGCGACGCCGCGGTGGATCGACCCGCGCCCGGCCTCCTGCCGGCGCGCTTGGGCTTCGAGCTCGATGCTGCGCTTCAGAGCGGCCTGGAGGCCGCCGAACTCCTTGAGGACATCGAACGCGCCCTCGACGATGGCGCGTTCGATCCGGGCGAGTTCTTCGGCCGGTCCAGGGCCAGGGTCGCCGGGGCCGGCGGGCTCGGCCCAGCCTGCGATCACGCGCCGGGCCCGGTCGAGCTCCCGGCCGGTGCGGGCCACGGCGACGACCTCGACGGATAGGTCCAGCCTCGCGAGCGCGTGCCACAGGCAGCGGTGCGCCGTGCCCCAAGAGCGGAGCGCGGTCGCGGTGTCGTGGCCGGGGTCGGCGTATACGAACAGGGCGCGGGCCGAGTCGAGCGCGACGGGCAGCTTGACGGGGAAATGGCGGCGGGTCTGTCCGCCGGCGCCCCGGTACACGCGCACGGGCAGGAGCGAGCGCTTGATGCCGAGCGCCTCGAACCCAGCGACCTTTTCGGGCTCCGTCGGGAGCCACGGCAGGTCCGCCTGTTCGATCACGTAGTCGAGCGAGAGCAGGCGGCGCATCAGCACCTCGGGCGATGCGCCCCGGCGGTGGCGGATGTGCTCTACGCCGAGTGCCCGGTAGACCGGGCGGCCGAAGATCCGGCAGACGCGGCCGATGCCCGCGATGCCGGGCTCCGTCTCCTCGCTTGCGACGCGCTGCTTGATCAGCGAGAGCACGCCGCGCCGGACCTGTTCGGGATGCGCGTTCATGAACCGCGCCCACTGCGCGCGGGTGAACACGCCGCTGTGCAGGCACACGAGCGCGATCCATTCGGCCTGCCTTCCCGTCCAGCCGAAGCGGCTGAGCGCCTTCTCGCGTCCCTTGAGATGCGCGATCATCGCTCGTGGCCCGTCACCAGCGCGCGGTCGGCCTGGAGGTAGGTGATGAGGAGGCCCATCGGGTTGTGGACGACCAGCTCGGGCGGGATGACTTCCAGAAACTCGAACCGGATCGCGGCGGACCAGCGCTCGCGCCGGACCTCCTGTCCGCCCGCCAGGTGGACCACGTCGAAGTCGGCCGTGGCGCCGTGCGGAGGCTCGGGCGAGGGGTGGATGCGGAGCACGACCTGCTCGACCTGGCGTTCCGTTTCCGCGGCCCCGGCCGCCACGCCTGCGACCTCGTCGCCATCGCGCGCGAACGCCGCGTTCGCGAGTTCGGTCGACAGGAACCGGAGGCTCCGGGTCCATTGTTCCTGGACGGTCGCCCGGCGCCGCGAGTGGAAGTCCGCGACGAACCGGTTCAGGAAGTACTTGGTCGTGGGATCGAGCGGATCGGCCTGCGCGGTGGCGGCCTCGTACGCCAGCGCTTCGGCGCGGCCCACTTCGTCGACCCGCACGACGATGGGCTTGGGCGGCTCGGTGCCCGCGATGCGCAGCAGCACGAAGACGCCGAGCACACAGCTGGCCGAAAGGAAGATCAGGATCGTGCGCAGCTTGCGGTTCGCCTGGACGGCCTCGCCCCAGATCTCCGCGTACTCGCGGCCGGCGTCACGGTCACGTTTCATCGGCGGATCTCCCTTGAGTCTCAAACGGGTGGCTTGGCGGGGGCCGCCACGGTGCCGGCACTGCGCATGACGAGCGCGACGAACCCGGATCCGGTGGAGCCGGAGCCGGAGACCAGCATCGAGGAGAGCTCGCCGACCTTGAGCCCGGCCATGAGGCCGCACACGACGAGCGGAAGCAGGACGACGGCCCAGAGCCAGAGTTCGCCCGCGCCGGCGGTGCCGGTGCCCATCAGAGCGTCGGCAAAGGTCGTGATGTAGCCCATGCCGACGCCCATGAAGACGCGCAGGATGGCCCCGGCCACGACGCCGTAGAGCGTGTAGACCATCAGGGTACGGAACCACCCCCAGAACAGGAACGCGAGGGGCTCGAAGATCAGGAACGCGATGAACACGGGGCCCAGCAGGATCACGATCGCGATGGCGACCTGCGCCCAGATCACCTGCGCGTAGGTGACGCAGAACAACACGAGCAGGCAGAACACGAGCGACGTGCCCAGGAACAGCGAGATAAGCGAGGAGAAGAGCACGCTCAGGCCCGCGGTGATGATCGACAGCACGCTTCCGCTCGACCACGCGGCGCTCAGGTGCGCGCCGTAGGCCTGGACGAGTGCGGTCATCTCCGCGTATCCGGCCGACACCACGTCGGACAGAAACAAGTCCTGGAGCCAGATCCCCCCGGCGGCGACCATGGCCGGGAACGTGAGCCCGACGCCGGGGATCGGGACGACGTAGTAGTGGAGCAGTGTGCGCGGGATCGCGATCCCGATCACGAGCTGGATGAGCGCCCACGGCTGGAACGTGCCGCTGAACGCGATCTTGAGTCCCGTCCAGGCGACCATGACCGCGGCGAGCCCGCCCCAGAGCTGGAGCCCGAGCGCGTGCACGTCGGGCGCGGCCCCGCCGACCACCGTGTCGAGCACGACGTCCAGGAAGCTCTTGAAGTCCTGGAGCTGGTCGGCCGGGATCTGCGAGGGGACGTTCGGGTCGATCGACTGCGGGGGGACGAGTTGCATGCCGCGCGTTCCCGTGCCCTAGTTGCCGCGATAGAACGACGGGATCCGGAAGCGCAGCCCGTCGCGCAGCGCGTCCCGGTTCCGGGCGGCGGCGCCGCGCAGCGTGCCGGCAAAACCGTTCGCGCGCATCCGGCTCCCGTGCCACTCGGCGAGCCGGTCGAGCCGGTCGAGTTCGGCCAGCCGCGCCCGGCTGGCCTCCCGCGCGGCCTCGTGCGCGAGCACCTGGGCGACGGCCGCGTCGATCCGGCCCTGGCTGAGCGCCGCAGCCACCTGAGCCTGTTGGAGGGCGGTGTTGGACAAGTTCCCATTCGCCGTCAGGCCCGCGAACGAGCCCTGCGCGCTCGTGACGGTCTCGGCGAGTTCGGCCGCCGCGTCGAGCGTCGCGTAGTCGAGCACGCGCTGCCGGTCGGCGTATTGCCGGGCGCGGCGGAAGTCCTCGGCCGCGCGTGCCGCTGCCTCGGGCGGATGGTCGCGAAACAGCGCCAGGATGTCGGCTTCGCTCACCCGGTCTGCCGCGCTTTGCGCGCTCCGCCAGAGTCCGGTGAACGAACGGCCCCCGCTCCCCATACCCCGGACGGCGGCGACCGTCTCGCGGGCCGCGCCCTGGAAGTCGGAGCCCCAGGAGAGCCCGTCGCGCACGAGCCCCACGGGCTCGGCCGCGAGCCGGGAGAACGGCGCCAGAAGCGCGTCGATTTCGCCCTTCGCGGCGCGCTCCATGTGGTCGAACTGGTCTTCGAGCTCGGAGAGTTGGCGGGCCATGGCTCGCACCTGGCTGACCTGGTTGGCGATCTGCGTCAGCTGGTTGGCGATCATCTGGGCGCGCTGGAGCACGGCGCCGAAGTCCAACTGCGCGCTGGCGCGAGCGGGATGCGCGAGCATGAGCAGCGGAAGAAGAAGAGCGGGGGCGAGGAGGCGGTGGAGCATGGGAGAGTCCTTTCGTGTCATCGGTGTGCGGTTGGGGTGGGAACGAGGGCATCCGCGGTGAACCAGATGCGGAGCCGGTGGCCCGCGCGGATCGTGATCTCGGGCATCCGGTTCAGGTACCGGTCGAGAACCGAGGTGGCGCTGTTGCCGAGCCCTTGGCCGACGCCGGCCCGCAGCCCGTAGGGCGAGGCTCCGGCCAACGAGAGTCCGCTCAGTGCACCGACCGCGCCCGCTGCGGCGAACGTCGAGAAGTAGCGGCGGTTGACCTGGTCCTTGAGCGCGCCCTCGCCCGCTTGGTTCAGACCCGCGAACTTGAGATCGACCCAGCTTCCATCAGGGAGGAGCAGCCGGTGGAACGCGACGGCGAGGCGGCTCTGGTCCCGGTCCTGGACGGCCCGGGCGGTGCCGACCACGCGCGCGCCGCGCGGAACGAGGACCCGCTGGCGGTCGGCCGAATACAGCGGCACCGACACCATGGCCAGCACGGGCCCGGGGAACTCGCCCGAGAGTTGGGTGAGCAGCACCGCTTCGAGGAACGAGCCCTCGCGGATCCACTGCCAGCCCGGCGGGTCCAACGGCGTGACGCTGAAGCTCGGTTCGGCCGTTCCGGGGACGCGAGTGCCTTCAAGCAAGGCTTTCGGCGAGCCGGGCAAGAGCCCTTCGGTCGCCAACCCCGCCTGCATCTCCGCCTCGAGGGCGGCGACCGATTGTCCGAACGACGCGAGCATCGCGTCGAGCGCCGCCTCGGACGGCTCGGGTTCCTCCGCCGACTTGCGGGCGGCGTCCCGCGCCGCGTACGGATCTCTGTAGGTCTGCGCGACGGGGAGCGAGCGGAGCGAGCGCATCCGTCGCTCGATCTCCTCCAGCCGGAGAGCCTGGCGAAGCTCGTACTCGGCCTGAAGCATCCCGACCGCCCCATCTCCTTGTCCGCCTACCGCTCCGCGTTCGCCACTTCGGGCTCTCCGCTCGCTGCCACCGGCCCCGGCCGTCCCGGCCTCGGCCTGGCGGCGTTCCCGCTCAGCGCGGGTCTGGTCCGCCGCCGCCTGCTGGGCGTGGCGCTCCGCCTCGGCGCGCAGCCGTCCCTCGAACGCGCGGCCCGCGCGCTCGTCCACGGCCTGGGCCTCAGGGGGTGCCGGAGCCATCGGGTCCTCCCCGGGACCCGTGAGCGACGACGAGAACAGCATGCCGGCGACAAGCACGCCGATCAGCGCGACCCCCGCCTTCGTGACGATGCCGCCCGGCAGCGCGCCTTTCGGCTCCTTGATCCACTGCTTCCAGCGGCTCATCGCGCGTCTCCGGGCTCGAACCGCCAGCCCGTCCGCTCGTCGCCGATCTGGAGCCAGCCGTCGCGCAGCACGCGGCGGGCGACGTAGAGGCCGTCTTCGTCCAGATCGAACGCGACCAGGCTCGGCTCGCCATCCCGGAGTTCGTAGAGCGCGGGCGCTTCCTGCGCGCGCGAGCGCAGATAGGTGAACTGCCCGTCGTGCCACATCGCCTCGACGAGGAACGGACGCCGCGACGCATCCCGGTCCAGCCGGTACTCGAACCGGAGGCGGGTCGGATAGGATGCGCGGAACGCCTCGATCTCGGCTTCCGCCGCCGCTCGCGCTCGGTGCGCCGCCTCGGCCGCTTCGGCGGCCATATCCCGGTAGGCGGCCACCTCGCTTCGGGCGACGAACGCGGGTCCGCCAGCGCCGGACATGCCCGCGGCCTCCGCGCCCGCTTCGACCCGGACCACCAGGTGGGGGGGCTCCTCGCGGTGCTCGGCGGCCAGGAACGAGTAGATCCGTCCGGACTCGCAGACGAGCGCGACGTTGGTAGCCGCGTCCTCGGCCAGGGGCTTCAGGTACGCGACGTTCGCCGCGCCCGTCAGGTGCCAGTATTCCGAGTCGCCGACCACGAAGTCGAGGATCCGCTCACCGGCGGGCAGCACGATTACCGTAGTGTGGCGCACGCGCGCGCGGATGCTGTGGATCCGGTCGTCGCCGTCCACGGCGGCCGCGACGCGGAGGAACGCCGCGTCCCCTTCGGGCTGCTCGGCGGCTTTGTATTGTTGGGCGCCGGTGGGGAGCGCCGCCACCAGGAACGTCAGTACAGCGGTCAAAGTTGGTAGCCTCATGGCGTCATGTTCTCCTTAGGCTTCGGGGGTTGCGTATTGGGACTCGCGAGGACTTCGAGCGCCTTGGCGAGCCCGTGGCTCTCGACTGCCTCGGCGCGCCTCTCGGCGTCCAGCGGCGAGGAGGTGTAGAGCCAGTAGCTTTCGGGATCGACTTCGAGGCGGAGCACGGCCGCCTCGTCCGGCCGCCGGAGATACAGTTCGCGCTTGGGCGTCAGCTCCCGGATCCGCCCGACTTCCGACTCGTTCAGCCGGAACAACTCGCCGACTTCGTCAGGCAACTCCGGGTTCGCCAGGAACAGCTTCGTCGGGATCGACTCCAGCAGCGCCGAAGCGCCGGAGACCCCGGTCAAGTCCACGGCGGATTGGGTCGCGAGCACTAGCGCGGCGTTCTTCTTCCGCCACGTCTTCGCGGCCTCGGCCAGGTAAGCGAGCACCGCCGGGTCGGCCAGGTAGCGCCACGCCTCGTCGACGACCATCAGCTTGAGCCGCGCGGCTTCGGTCGGGTCCTCGATCTGGAGGCGCATGCGTTCGAGCAGGTAGGCGAGCGCCGCCTCGCACAGGTCCGCGTGCTCGGCCGCGCCCGCCAGGTCGATCACCTGCCAGTCGCGGAACTCGAGGTCCGCCCCGCCCACCGGAGCGTTGTCGAAAAACCGGCCCCACACGCCGTCGCCGGTCCAACGGCTGAGCGCCGGCCACATGCCGGCCGGAAGCGAGCCGGCCAGCACGCCGAGCGTGCGCCGCACGGGTTCCAGCGCATACAGGTCCTCGATCCGCGCGCGGATCTCGCTCGTGTCTGCCCCTGTCGGCTTGTAGCCCCCGAGTCTCAGCAGCCGCAGCACCCAGCCCGTCAGGAATTGGAACGCGCGCGTGCCCGACGGCAGCGCGAACGGCTGGAGCCTGAGCCCGGACGCGGCGCCGCCGGGTGTGAGCTCGAGGTAGGAACCCCCGAGGAACCGCGTCAGCCAGCGGTAGGAGCCGCCCAGGTCTAGGATCAGCACGCGGGGCCCGTACTTGAGCGCCTCGACCAGCAGGAAGTTGAGCGCAAAGCTCTTTCCCGACCCCGTCGCGCCCAGGATCAGCGTGTGGCCCACATCGCCGCGGAACAGGTCGTAGTGATAAGCCGTGCGCCAAGGCGTCTCGAACACCGCGAGCGACTCGCGGCCGAGGTGCCGGCTCCGGGCCGAGCCCTTCGGCGGCCCGAACACCGGCGCGAGGCACGCGGCGAGCCCGGCCGAAACGAACACCGTCCGCACCTGCCGCTTGCGCGGCTGGGCGGGCAGTCGCGAGAACCAGACGGGCAGCTGGCCGTAGCCCTCCCGGACCGCCTTCGCGTCGTGCGCGGCGAACAGGCGCCGCACATCGCCGTCCAGCCGCTCGATTTCGTCCAGGTCGCCGTGCAGCGCCACCGTGAGCGACGCCTCTCCGTAGGCCACGCCGTCGGCTTCGAGTTCGACGAGGGCCGCCCCCAGCCGGTCCGACTCGACCGCCGCGGCCGAATCCACCATCGCCGACGCCGTGCCCTCGGTCTCCTGTACGTGCGCCATCATCGAGTAGCGCCGCGAGAAGTAGTGGCGCTGCGCACCACGGATCCGCCGCCTGGCCGCTTCAGTAGTCCACGGCCGCCATTCGAGCGAGACCGTCAGTGTCGCGTCCAGGCAGTAGAGATCCTTGAGCAGGTTGGCATGCGCCAGGCCGGGCGGCGACAGCAGCGAATACAGGATCACCGCCTCGCCGTCCAGCCTCAGGTGAGAGCGCTCGGCTTCGAGTTCCGAGAGCGCGAGCCGCCAGTTCATTCCGCTGCCCGTCGCTCCGTCCCACGCCACGCCCGGGCGGTTGACCAGTTCGGACAGAAGGCAGGATGCTTCCATGGCCCCGAGCACCTCGACAGGCGTGTGCTCGGCGACGAGCGAGCGGCCCGCCTCGACCATCGCCCGGAACCGGCCTGCCGCCGCCTCGATCTCGGACCCCAGGTATGCCGGCGCACCCGTCGTCCGGCGCTTCCGCAGCCGAGCAAGACGGGCCAGCGGTCCCGCGCGCGCGCTACTGGCCACCGGACGGAGGCCGGACCCGTCCGCCCAGACGACGTAGGCATCGAGCCGCTCGACCCTTCCCGCCAGGAACGCGCGGCGCTTGCGCTCAGAGAGGGCCGCGATGTCCGGTCCGTTCTCTGCCCTCCCGCGCGCGATGGCCGCAGGGCGGCGGAGCAGATAGAAATAGAGGCGCGCGCTTGGGGACAGCCCCGACAGCAGCCGCTGCCAGAGGCCCAGTACCCGGTCGACCTGATCCGGCGTGCGGCCGTCCACAGCGGCGGGCCTCAGCCGGGCCGCCGCGATCAACTCGCCCGAACGGGTCAGGCACGTGCGGCCGTCGTAGAGCCAGCCCCAGTAGGGCAGCTCCTCGGCCAGCGAGCCTGCCGCCCCATGCGCTCGAAGTTCCTCGGCGACCCTCACCGGCCGCTCGTCCGGATCTTCAAGTGCCACGGCTCGGGTGCCCATTTGCCTGCGTCGTACCGCGCTGGGTGACGCGCTGCAGCGCGGAGCACGGCGAGCATGGCCGGGTCCCTGCGGCCCGCGAGCCAGCCCGCGCCGTAGCAGCCGGCGAAGATCAAGCCGCCCGCCACCAGCGAGGCCGTCGCATTCCACACCGCGAGCGCCAGTGTCGCGCCCAGCAGGAACAGCCGCCGCTCGACGCCCAGCACCGTGAGCGGCCGGTTGAGCGCGGGGTAGCCCGCCCAGCGCCTCAGTCCCCGCATCAGAACAGCCAAGTCAGGAAGTTCACGGCGCCCACGGCCATCCCGATCCCGAAGATGATCCCGGCTAGCGTGCGCTTGCTGCCGCCCTCGCCGAACGCGAACATCAGCCCGCCCACGACGATCGCGATCAGCGACAGCCCGCGCGCGATCGGACCCGTGAACTGCGTCTGAAGCTCGTTCACCGCCTCGACCCACGGGCTTGTGCCCTGGGCCAGCAGCACGCCCGGCACCAGCATCATCAGCGCGCCGGCCCACGCGGCCGTTTGCAGCGTTCTCGACAACGTTCTCATTCTGTCTCCTCCTTGGAGTTCAGCTGTGCGTCCCCGCCGGGGCATTCCCGCCCCGGGCCTTCTCCAGCCACTTGCGGACCCACTCGTCGACCTCGGCCTCGATCCAGCGCGCCACGCGCCCACCCAGCGCGACCGGGGCCGGAAAGCGTCCCTCGCCCGACCAGCGGTAGATCGTGCTCCGTCCGAGGCTCGTCCGGGCCTGGACTTCCGACACCCGCAGGAAA
Source organism: Longimicrobiales bacterium (assembly GCA_965116645.1). GTDB lineage: Bacteria > Gemmatimonadota > Gemmatimonadetes > Longimicrobiales > Gaopeijiaceae > Bin94. The sequence goes on from OZ220702.1 coordinate 2,785,975, forward strand.
CGGGTCGCCGGCCTCGTTCTTCCCTCGGCACGGTTATCGGTCATCGCCCCGATCCGGTTCGTCATCCTCGCGCGTTGCGCGGGCCTCGGCCCGCCCGCCCGAAATGGCGGAGCCCTGGCCCCGCCCGGGTTCAGCTCCCAGTCGTCGATGAACGCCACAACCCGGTCTGCCGTCCTGAGCGTTGGCGAACGCCCGCGCTCGATTTGGCGCAGCAGGCTCGGGTCGCCCACCGCCAGCATGCCGAGCGTCGTGGGCGCCATGCCCGTGCCGTCGAGAAACTCGTTCAGCCGTGTGTGGAATTGCTCCTCCAGCGTTGCCATGTGACTGCCGTTCCAGCCGCGTCATGCCCGTAACGGTGAAGCGGTGATTCCAAGGAAGTCAACTCTTAGGTAATCTCCTAAGTGTCTCTGGTGTCTATAGTTATCCCACGTTGTCCCGGAGTTCCCGGAGACCGCCGCCACTCGGGTAGCGAAGCATCCCCGCGTGCCGCCCACGAGGCCCTGCGATGGGGGTATGGCGTCTGACCGAAGGGGCCGAGCCCGGAAACGGCGGTCCCAGGGTCGCCGGGACGGTGCGCTGGATCGCGAAACCCGCTCGGGAACGGATGCAGTCCGGGGAACCGCGCCGGTGGCTCCGCTGAAGCCAGTGCTAGGAGACGGGGCGCCGGGACTCCGGCGCGGAAGGAGAATCTGCAAAGCGTCCGCCGGGGCGCTTCACGGATTGCGCGGCGGACGCGCGGCCCTGCAGCGTCGTACGCGGGCGCGGGGCCGAAGGCCGTGCGTCGCCTTGCCGGGCACTTCACCGGCGCGCGCCAAGGCATCCGGCGGGGTGGCCGCAGCTTGGGACCCCCCGACGCGCACGAGCCGCCACGCGTGTTCGGGGGGCCACGTTAGTGCCTCAGTGGGGTGTGATCGCCGCCCGGAAGTCGTCCGGTTCGAGCGGCCGGCGGTCTCCTCCGGCCACCTCGAAGTCGCTGCCGTCCCGCAGGCCAACGTTCCGGGGCGGTAAGCCATCCGTTGGGGCGTCGGCGGGGATGTCGCCCACGATCGCGGGCACTCGGTTGTAGCAGGTCGGTTCGGTTGCGGATCCAGCACAGCCCGTACCCTACGCGATCCCCAGGAGCACCGAGGCCAACTTGAGGGGGTATGCACGCGACGCGCAACGCCAATCCAAGGCATGCTCATCGGGAGACCTCCTTTCCTGCTGGCCTGCCGGCTTAGGCCAGCATGCAAGACTTGCATCGGCCAACAATTGTCCTTGTTAACCCTGGTTGGTGCGGGTGTCAACGGTGGGACGTTCGGGAAGCCAGTGTCGGTATCGCATCGGTAACTACCGACATGGTAGTAACTTACGGAGATTGGTGGACTACGGGCGACCGTTCACCCACTTTGAGCGAGGAGCGGAGCAACATGACACAGGCGGATGCGGCGGCGGCCATCGTGCTGGCCGAAGAAATCCAGCGGCGGGCGGGCGGGACCGGACCACATTGCCTTTGACACCGTGACGTGGTCCAACCTGGCCCGCATTCTGGAGGCTACGGAGCGGTGGGCCGGACGAACAACCGGCCCGGTGGGGATGGCCCGGCGCATCCTCCCGGTGGGCGGTCATCGCCTACAACAATCCAGGTTGGCTCCAGTAGTGTCAGTCAGCCCCCAGCGATTCGCCGTCAATGGCGGCATCCCTTGGCCGTGACAATCGAAGCGCTCCCAAGGGCCTGGCCCGGATCCAACCCGGTGTTCCGATTGAGCAGCACTCCGATGGTCTGGCAGATGATGAGCGCGCCAGACATCGCAAGCATGTGTCTTCATGCTGGTATCTCTCGTGAAGGCCACCCGCCCAAAGCCCGGGAGGCCTGGGGAGGGATGTGTGTCGGAATCAGGTATGGGCTGGCCGTCAGCCGTTGATGTGTGCGCGCGCCTGGTCGAACCCGAAGTCGCTGAAGATGTCGTGATAGCCGGTGGATCCCTTGCTGTCCCACTCCTGCCACCCGAGGAACTTGCCTGGGCTCCAATAGCACTCCAGCCTGCTGCTGGTGCCCCGGCTCGGCACGGCGCAAGAGGGAGAGGGGAACGTGCGGTTGTTGGCCTGCCCGAGATTGCCGTCGCTGAAGTAGACGTTGAACTGGGTGGTCCTGGTGTTGTTCACGCAGGTGTCGAATCTGTTCGCACCTCTATTGCACTTGTCCTGCGATGAATAGTTCGCGTGTTTCCACTTCGCGACCCACACGATGGGGCGGCCGAGCCCGTCGGTTTCCATGTTTCCGCCCCTGAGCGTCTCCGAAGAGTCAAACCTCCAGCCCTCGCCTCGGTGCGCCGAAAGGTAGGCTCACGTCATTCCCCAACGGTCGCCCCGGTTGGAGGCGGGCACTATCTCCATCACGATGAACTCCGAGTCGCCGTTGTGTGCCTTGCAGCCGGTGCACACCCGCCCGGGATTCCCCAAGTCCCGGTGATACCCGAACGCATAGAACACCATGATGTAGTTCCCCTCGCCGGGCATCACGACGTAGTACTCGTCGCGGCTCAGATCGCTGTGGCGACTTTCAGCCTGCGGGCGAACGCATGCGCCACCACGTACTCGCATCTGTCGTTCAGTCCGTCACCGTCAGAGTCACCGCCGCCGATGCCGGTGTTCTTGCAGTCCGACAGGTTGTAGTTGTTCGACAGGTGTCGGCGCAGGATACAGTCGCTGCCGGTGGGATCCGGGGTGCATGTCTTGCCCGGCCCGTGAGTTTGAACGGGTTCGCAGTCTCCAGACGCAGCGTCAACGATCGGGTCAGACGGTTCGGCAACGGGCTCGAGGATGTTGTCGGCGTCCAGACAGGCGCCCAGCGCCAAGGCCGCAACGGCAGCCAGCGTGGTTCTGATACTCATGATCGCGCTACTCCTTGTGTGGTGCCCGCGATGCAGGGGTGCGAGCCTTCCCCGTAAAATGCTCGGCCTCACGGCCCCCGGCGTGTCGGGACGCTGCCGCTTGTGCCGGCTATCAAACACAGGCCCGCACGTTCATCCGGATGAAGCGGTTACAGCGTCAGTCACTGCGTTTCGTCCTCGTAGTTGGCAGCTCCCTTCGGGGACCGGAGGAAGCCGGGACTTCATGGCACCAGTCGAACGCAGCGCGTCCAGACTCATGCTCACTGTCGCCGACACCCTGCCCCAGGGCTGTCCACCCGGTCGCTGGATGGCCTTCGTGCCGGACCCTGGTGTAGTGCCGCGCCGAGGCCGGAAGCTCGGCGAAGAGCTCGCTGACGGTCGCCGCTGCGGCGAGCCGCAGAATTCGTGCTCACCGCCCGTTTGCGATTGCCGGACCCGAATTGTTACGATCATGCCAGCCTCCTTCCGTTTGGGCCGGAACGGCGCGTTTCAGACCGGCAACTCAATTTGGGCAACGCATGCTAGCTCTCCGTAGATGGAAGACCCGGCAATTCGTGAAGGGGGGATGCGTGTTACCGGGCGCGCAAAGTTGCACACATGTGGGCATCCAAAATGGCACGGTTCGGGATCGGGGGCGGGAGCGGTTCGGGCGGCGATTCGCGGACCGGAGCATCGTCGGGTCTGAAGGGGGATCGGGATATTCTGTCGTCTCCACTCAACGAGGGAGGCGCAGTGTTCGAGAGAGAGAAGAGGGTTCTGGCCCGGCACTATCTGGACGAGGGGATGAGCAGGGCGGAGGCCGCCCGCCGTGTAGGGATCGGCAGGCGGACGCTGTACAACTGGATTGCGGACGGGCTGCTTGAGGGTCACCTGGGAGACCAGAAGGATGGATACGGTCCGCGGCCTCGCCGAGCGTCGAAGCTGGATCCGTTCAAGGGGATCATCCGGACGCGGCTGGCCGCGTATCCCGAGCTGAGCGCGGCGCGTCTGTACGAGGAGGTGCGGGCGGCGGGCTACCCCGGAGGGTACGACCAGGTGAAGCGGCACGTTCGGGAGGTCCGCCCGCGGGAGCCCGCGGAGCCGCCGGTGCGGTTCGAGACGCCGCCGGGGCATCAGGGCCAGGTGGACTTCGCGGAGTTCGGGCTGCCCTGGGGCAAGCGGTACGCGCTGATGGTCGTGCTGGGCTACTCCCGGCGGATGTGGCTGCGGTTCTACGAACGCCAGACCATGGGGGTGGTCATCCACGGGCTCGAGGAGTCGTTCGTATTCTTCGACGGGGTTCCGGCGGAGATGCTGTTCGACCAGATGAAGGCGGTGGTGCTCGCCGACGGGCGGAACTCGGGCGGGCGCCTGGTTGAGAACCCGGAGTTCCGGGGCTTCAGCGACCACTGGGGCTTCCGGATCCGGGCCTGCCGCCCGTACCGCGCGCAGACGAAGGGCAAGGTCGAGCGCCCGGTCCGCTACGTGCGGGGGAACTTCTTCTACGGCCGGGACTTCGTGTCCGACGACGACCTCAACGCGCAGGCGCGGCAATGGCTCGACGAGGTCGCCAACGTGCGGGTCCACGGGACGCTCGGCGAGCGGATCGACGACCGCTTCGCGCGGGAGCGCCCGCTGCTCGGCCCCCTGGCCCCGCATCCATACCGGCCGGTCGTGCCGAGGCCCGGGCCTTCGGAGGCGCCAGCCCCGGCGCGGAGGGCCCGTGCAGCCCCGAGGGTCGAGGTCGAGCGCCGCCCTCTGGGGGACTACGCGCTCCTCGCGGAGAGATCGCCGTGAAGGCGCCGTCGCGGAGGCAGCGCATCGCCGCCCAGCTGGCCGATCTGAAGATGCCGGGCGCGCTGGAGAGCCTCGACGAGGTGCTGGCCGGGGTGGACGGAGGCGCCTTCACGGCGGCCGAAGCGATCGAGCGGCTGCTCGCGGCCCAGATCGAGCTGCGCAACAGCCGCCGGCTGGCCACGGCGATGCGCTCCAGCCGTCTGCCCGGGCTGAAGACGCTGGCCGGCTTCGACTTCAGCTTCCAGCCCACCATCAAGCGCGAGCAGATCGACTCGCTCCACGAGCTCGGCTTCCTGGAGCGCAAGGAGAACGTCGTGTTCCTCGGCCCGCCCGGGGTGGGCAAGACGCATCTGGCGATCAGCCTCGCGGTCGCGGCCGCCGAGAGCGGGCGGAGGATCTACTTCGGAACGCTCGCCGATCTCATCGAATCCCTCGAGGACGCCCACGCCGCAGGCCGGCTCAAGCAGCGCCTCCGGACGCTGACGCACCCCGCCCTGCTGGTCGTCGACGAGATCGGGTATCTCTCGGTCACCCCGAACGGGGCCAGGCTGTTCTTCCAGCTGGTCAACGCCCGCTACGAGCGCGCCTCGACCGTACTGACCTCGAACAAGGGCTTCGAGCACTGGGGCGAGATCCTGCACGACGAGGTCATGGCGGCCGCTCTCCTCGACCGGCTGCTCCACCGGTCCCACATCGTCAACATCCGGGGCAACAGCTTCCGGATGCGGAGGCACATGGAGCTGTCGAAGGCGATCCACCCGACGGCGTCCAGGGCGGCGGACGCGGAAAGACCCCGGAAGGGGGACGAATCGTGAGGCGTCGCCACTCCGGGACGGCCTCGGCTCCGGTCGCTGCGCTCCCTCCGCAGCGGCCGTCCCGGAGTGTGCCATTTTCAATGCCCGAAAGTGTGCCTTTTTCAATGCCCATTGACAATGCGCCCGGCACCGCGGGGAAATCTCCTCACCCCCGCTAGGCAGCACGCATGGGCGGCGTGGGTATTAGCACTCCGCCTGCCGAAGGATTCCTCAAGCGAATTCGCTACGAGCCCTGGGAGAATCGCTTTCCTGCACGCCCTCGACAGGGCGCGACCTGGGCTGCGTGGCGGACGCGCTCGGATCTCTGGACCGGTGGTCCGGGCCGTGGGTGTCGGCAGGGCGGGACTCCGAATTCTCAGACGACGCGGATCAATTCATCACACGGAGCGAAGGCAAGCTTAGGTCAATAATGTGGCACGGACCATTCGGTCGGTAAACGCCGAGGGCTGTGTATCCACGCAGCCAGATTCGCATGTCGCGGAACCGGCTATCAACCGGTCCAGCTGCTTGCGAGTTACAGAGAAGCAAGTCGTGGGCGGCGCGGGTGGGGAGGGCTGGTGGGCTGAGCACTGGGAATGGTGGCCAACAACAAGAACGGGGACTTCAGTTCGCGCTCGCCTGGATCCGCGCGATGTACTCCATCCGGCAGGTCGTGCACACCGCACCGCAGACGCGGCGCCTGGTCCAGGTGTGAAGAACGTGAAGCGGGACGAACCGCGCGCACACCGCTTCACCGCCGGGCGTGGTGTAGAACAGCACTGAGACGTCCCCCCCGACCCTGACCGCGTTCGACATCACCCGCCGCGGGAACGGGGGGTCGAAATCACGACTGCGATGACGAAGAACGCCACCAGCAAGAGTACCGAGACCACGGCATAGCGCATGTGGAAATCTCCTAATCCGCCTCGACGTACGGCCCGGGCTCAACCGTCCATGGGTCAGGCCAGCCGAAGCATTGCAAGGATAGGACGCGCGAACCCGAACTCGCCATTGTCCCCTTGGGGTCCGGTGCCAGGGAAGCCGCAAGCCCCCCCAGGGAAACTCGGCCCCGGGGGGGCTTGCGGAGGGAGGCCTCAACTCTACCGGGCGCTACCTCTTGACCGTCTCGTCCGGCGGATCGCCGGGAAAGGTCGATGTGGGGACCTTGTTGCCGGTCGGATCCGTCGGCAAACGGCCCGATGCAGGCCGAGGCCAAGAGAACGAGCGCGATCACGCCTGCGGTGGTGAGTCGTGTGAGTGCCGTCTTCATCGGTAGTGCTCCTTGCGGAATCTGCGTCGCCACAGCGGGCCAGCCGCATCTGCGCCCGCTACTCTAATAACACGCATGCCGCCGTGTGGGATCTGAGGGGGAAGACCCTGGAATCCTGCGGGGGTTTGCTTGCGGCCTTGCTGGGGGGAGATTCCCGTCAGGCAGCAAGGTTGTCGGCGCATTTGCGGGCCGCCGTGGAAACACCCACTGCCGTCAACTCCCTTCACGGTCGCCTCGCGGTCGGCGGTGCGACGCGGTGGCCGCGATCGTCCGCACCCACCGGCGCGGCGCTGTACCTTTCACTTCGCGCCACCCTGGCGCCCGCTTACGCCTCGTCTTCAGCTCGCAGGAGTCCGGCCTCGAGAGCGAAACGCACGATCTCGCGCCGGTTCTTGAGACCCAGCTTCGTCTTGGCACGGGCGAGGTAGCCTTCCACGGTCTTGGGGCTGAGAAACACCTCGCGGGCCATTTCGTTCGCCGTGAATCCCTGGGCGTATAGCGTGATGACGGTGGTTTCGCGCTGTGACAACACGTCGACCCCCGGACCGCTGCCCTCCTGTGGCTGGCGCTGCCGCCGGAGCAGCGCGGTGGCGCGGCGCGGCAGATAGCTGTGCCCCCGTACGATGGCCTCGATGGCGCCGAGCAGCTCCGTGTCGGCGGCGCTCTTGTTCAGGAACCCGTCGGCGCCGGCGTCCAGCGCCGGTAAGAGGAACTCGTCCTCGTCGTGGATCGTGAGAACCAGCACCTTGGTTGGGATGCCGAGCTCTGCGATACGCCGGGTGGCCTGCACACCGTCGATTCCCGGCATGGCAAGGTCCAGGATGACGATATCGGGTTCCAGCGCACGCGCCCTGTCCACTCCCTCCTCGCCCGACGCGGCCTCTCCCACGACCTCGATGCGCCCGGACGTCTCCAGTAGCGCCCGCAGGCCCGCGCGCACGACCGGGTGGTCATCGACCAGGAGCACCCTCACCATCCGTCGCGCCCTCTCTCGCCCCCCGGTCCCGGCGCCATGACCGGCACGGTCACGCGAACCGTGGTTCCCTTGCCCGGCGAGGTATCCACACTCAAGTCGCCGCCAACCATTGCGGCCCGTTCCCGCATGCTGGTAAGCCCGACGTGCCTGTCATACTCGAACCCGCAACCCTCGTCGCGGATCTCCGCCATGACCGCCTCTCCCGCAGCCCTGAGCGTCACGGCAGCTTCGTTCACTCGCGCGTGTCTCACAGCATTGGTCACGGCCTCCTGAACGATCCGGTACAGGGCCAGCGCCGTGACGGCGTCCAGTTCACCGCCCACCTGGTCGAGGGTGGCGTGGACCGTGAATCCATAAAGCTCGTGTATATCGCGGAACACGGTACCGAGGGCGGAAGAAAGCTCCTGGTGGTCGAGTTCGGGCGGCAGCAATCCCCGAATCATCCGCTTCACCCCCGCGATCGCGTCACGGATCTCGCCCGCGATCACCGCTCGTGCCTGCTGTCTCTCCTCCCCGTCCGGCTCGTCCGCCAGGAGCTTCACGCGGATCATGAGGGCGGCCAGGGACTGAAGGAAGTTGTCGTGCAACTCGCGGGACACGCTCTTCCGCTCGTTCTCGGCCGCCGTCACCATCGTCTTGGACACTTGGCGCATCCGCTTCCAGCCCGTGATGTCGCGGACCGTGCAGATCACGTGCTCGCGGCCCGATGCGAACTTCCCGGGGCTGAGACTGATCTCCACGGGGAGGGTGGTGCCGTCCTTGCGCACGGCCAGCAACTCGAGTCCCTGTCCCATCGGCCGCGGCCGAGGGGCCTCGGCGTAGTGGCGGCGGTGCTTCTGGTGCCGAGCGCGACTGCCGGCCGGTACCAGCCGCTCCACGCGGGAGCCCTCAATCTCTTCGCGGCTCCATCCGAACATCGCGAGGGCCTGCGGGTTGAGGTCCATGATCACCCCGTCGGAATCCACGATGAGTATCGCGTCCGGCGACCCCTCGAACACGGCCCGGTAGTCCCGGTCCGTCAGCACCTCAAGACTCCCTCGCGCCGCTCCGGGCGCGTGCCTGCCCGTGGCTCCGCTTGGCTCGGACACTTGGCTGCCGAGCTCCGTAGCGCCTCACCTTGCCGCACTGTCGGATGTTCGTAGCGCGTCGATCCGAATGGCGGTTTGGTGCTCATACCCGTCCTCCTCGAACCCCTCGCGTCTGTACTGGATGAGGCCGTCCGGGTCCAGGAAGAAGGTCGTCGGGTAGCCGGTGATCTCGAAGTCGATGGCTTGTCCCTCGTCATCGAGCAGGACCGGAAAGGTGTAGCCATTGCTCGCGAGCAGTTGCGCCACGCCGTCACGGGAAGATCCCGCCGTGGCGACGGTCAGGAACACGACCTCGTCGTCGGCTTCGTAATCCTCCAGCAGTTCCACGAAGTGAGGGAACTCCTCGAGGCAGGGTCCGCACCAGGTGGCCCAGAACTTGAGGACGACGACCCTGCCGGCCAGGTCTTGCAGCGCCCAACGTTCGCCGTGCTGGTCGGGCAGTGCCAAGTCGGGAGGCTCACGTTCGAGGCGGGCGCCGAGGGTCCGTGCCTCCAGTTCCGCCTCCACGATGGGTTGCCGCACGGCGAGCCGCTCATCGACGGCCTCGACGGGCAGTCCGGCGGCCTCGGCAGCCTCCTCGGCCGTTTGTCGCCAGCCTCCACCGTGAGCGAGCGCTTCCACCAGCATCTCGAGCCCCCGCTCGGGCTGGCCGGTACGCATGAGGTGGCGGCCAAACTGGGCAAGCGTCCCGCTGCCCGGGTACTCCGTCGCGAGTGCCTCGAACAGCTCTCCCGCCGCTTCGGTCTCACCGAGTTGGACCAGCGCTCGCGCCTGCAGAACGCGGGCGGAGGTGATCAGCGACTGCTTGGCGCGCTCCCGGGCCTCGCCCCTGCGTCCGGGATAGATGTAGCCCGGGCGGTCGGCGCGCATTGCCTCCTCAAAGTTGATTGCCTCCTCCAGCACCCGCTCCGGCTGGATTCCGTAGTGAAGAAGGCGGCTCAGCGACGAGACGGGCGAACCGTTCTGCCAGGTGATGTACTCCATAGTGGCTTCGAACAGCGGTTCTGCATACTCCGGAGCGAGCCCCGGACTCCGCGGCTCGGCCGCCATGGAGACGGGATCCTCCTCGTCCGCCGGATCATCGGCCACGGACCCGTCCGCCATGTCCCTGATGGCCGCAAGGCGGCGGCTGACCCACTGGACACGACGCCCCAGCCCGGGCAACTGCAATCCTTCGTCAATGATTTGGAACTGCTCGTCCATCGACTTCGATGCCGAGGGACCGTATTGGAGCCTCGCAAGCTGGAGGCCCAGATCCCAGTAGCGCATGTCGTCAGCCAGGATCCCGCGGTCTGGAGCCGCCGCCAGCCGCGACAGCCAGAAGTCCTTCTCGGCCACCAACTCCTGCCAGTGGGATGGGTCTCCTTGCCAACCACTGCTGACGAAGATCTCTTGGGCGCGGTCACCAAGGAAGTCGTAGCCAGCTGCCAACTGGTAGAGGATTGGCGCCTCGGTCCCGGTGTTGTTTCTGTGCCGCTCCGCCAATACGTCCAGCACTGCGCGGACCGAGTCTTCCAGCATCCGGCTCCGGTCACCATCCTGCAGATCCGCGAGCGCCACCCGAGCTGCGCCCAGATGATGCTGAAACACCCGGTTGCCGGTCTCCGCTTCGCGATATTCCAGTAGAATGGCGACGTAGGCTGCGAGCTGCCCGAGATCCGAAGCCGCGTCCTGCGCATTCGAGTACAGTTCCGGCTGCCGGCTGGCGTGGTGCAGCGCCTCGGGCAGCGCTTGCATCAGCTTCTCGCCGTATCTGCGGTCCGTTTCGTAGTTGCCCGCCCAAAGCAGCGCCGCGAAGTACCCGTCCCATGCCTCCGCATTCGCCGGATCCAGTTCGAGGACGCGCTCCCAGGCCTCCGCGGCCATCGCTTGCCGGTCGAAGTAGTGGGCCAGCCGGGCGTATTGGCGATGGGCCTCGGCGTCGCCGGGCGCCGCGGTGCGGGCCGAATCGAAGCGGTGCATGGCGCGCTCGAAGCGGATGGCCTCGAGGTCGGCGGCCGCGTCCGCCATGAGGGCGGAGTGGGGGCGGGCCTCGGCGCAGGCGGTGGTGAGAGTCAGGGCCACGAAGGCAACGGCAAAGGGCGACACGGGGGAGTGTTTCATTGAGCGGCCCTCCTGGGTGCTTAGGTGCGTGGGAACGACGGAGAACAATGGGTCACTCGTTTGACGTTGGACGACAGCAACACGTTGCGGATGCGAAGGGCCATGATTCGCGCGGAACCAGCCCTGTTGAACTCATCGTAGCTTTGGTTGTCGAGGCGCGGCACCCCGGCACGCCGAACTGCCGACCACATCCCTTGCGAACCGTTGCGACTCCAGGAGCCTAACGCCGGATCGTGCCCGCGGGCCGCGGGGACATGCGAAGCGTGGCCATGAGGTAGGCTGGTGGGGCAACCCGCCAGGCAACTTGATCATTCTTGGAGTCACCCGAATCTCAGCTTCACACCAGCCGAGACCCGGCCGTTTGGAGCGACATCGATCGTCGGTGCGAGCCGGCGGTTGTGGCGGTGAACCGTGTAGATGACGGAGGCCACGCCCCACACCTTGCCGATTCCCATGATGGCCACGCCACCGCCCATGACAACCAACCCCGCAAGAGCGGATCCTGCATCACTGTCTCCGGTCTTGTCCATCATCCTGTACCCCTCCACCGCCATTCCGGCACCGCTGATGAACACCGCGGCGGGAAGAATGCCCCGAACCGGCTTGCCGAGATAGAGGTGACCGGCCAGCGGTATCGCCAGTTCGAGGCCGACCGCAGTTGCCACGCTCTTGCGGTGGGGATCGGCCTGTTGGCCGCCGACTCCGGCGGGAAATAGAATGAGAGCAACGACGGGGATGACGGTCTTCATCTGGGGTCCTCCAGTTTCTGCGTGGTATGGCCGTTCTCTGTAGCATGGTGGTCCGGGCTTGGTTTCCGCAGGCAGGAAGAGCGCGTGCTTCCGGCCCTTCGCCTTCCGGCGCTTCCGGATAACTTGCCGTCGTCATTCACAGGGGGGTCGTTACGCCAGAAGCGGCGGAATCGGCGTGCCCGAACAAACATGGCGGACCTGCATCTGTCCTGGGCGGCAGCTTGCAGGGAAGTGTAAGATCCTCGCTGAGCTTTCACGCCGGCCCAAGAGTTTGTCTCGCGCTTGGCACTATGCGTGGCGGTGAGCCACTTGCGACCTGACGGAAACGACAGGAACTCTTCACAACTCATCTTTGCGGGTGAAGTTGAGGGGTGCGGACATCCTCTCGCCTTCGATGGTCGCGACGAGGTTGCCGGTGATCTCGTCGCGGTCGGCGTTCGCGCTTCCTTGGTACTGGAAGTCGATATCCGGGGTGTCGCCGCCGAGCTCGACCTCGAAGGTGAAGGTCACGGCGGGGTGCGAGTAGCTACCGCCCGTCAACTCGGCGTTGTAGCTGAACGGGGTGCCGACATCTTGAAAGGCGATGGCGCCGACCAGCTCGTCGGCGGCGGCGTCGGTGATCTCAAGGGTCCAGTTCGTAGTCACGCCCTCGATGGTGGTCGGGCCGGTCCAGGTCCCCTTGAGCGATGGCTCGGGCTCGGCTGAGTCGCATGCGGCTAGTAGCGCTGCGAGGGCGAAGATGGCGAGGCGCCTTTTCGTGGAACCGATCATGGAGGTTCTCCTTTCCCCTATCTCGGGGCCATCGTAACAGCTCCCGGTGGCTCGCGGCTTGAGGCCGAAATCACGGTGGTTAATCACCCGTCGAAGGTGTAGCTGGCCCGAGCGTAGAACAGCCCGCCGTTGAACCCGAACGGCGAGTTCTGGCTGTACAGGTTCCCCACGTTCGCGGCGGCCCCCGGATTCACGTCCGTGAAGGTGTTGAAGAGGTTCTCGGCACCCAGGGTGACCGTTACCGAGCTGGCGAGCGTGTAGGCGATCTCCGCGTCCACGAGGGCCTTGCCCCCATAGGTATGGTCGTCGAGCCAGTCGTACCAGCCGGAGAAGTAGCCCACCTTGCCGAAGAAGCGAAGACGTCCCGCCCGGTACGTCGCGGACAGGCTGCCCCGCGTCGTGGGCAGGGCCTCCCGAAGCTGCCGGACGCGCAGCGGCACGTTCGCGTCCGGCAGGACGTTCGGATCCTCGCCGGCGTATTCCGTGACCCTCGTGTGCGTGTAATTGAACAGCAGATTGAACGTCGTATTCCCGCCAAGGGCGGGCGGCGAGTAGCTGGCGACAAGGTCCGCTCCCTGCGTGCGGGTGGAGAAGTCGTTGTTGTAGTACCGGAACCGGGCCAGGTTGCGCGCGCCCTCGACGCCCTCGGCGAGGAGTTCCTCGATCTCGTGCGATTCGAGCGTGTAGTCGGTACTGAGATTGATGCGGTCGGACACCGCGACCCGGAAGTAGTCCGCCGTCACGATCAGCGGTCCCCGGGTGAGCGCGGCGCCCAGTGCCACGTTCACCGAAGTCTCCGGTTGCAGCTGGGTGCCGCCCCTGCGTTGCGCGACGGCCGAAGTGGGCGGGATCGTGCCGCTGTTCACCAACTCCTTGAGCGTCAGGTCATAAATCGTCCCGATGTGCCGGAGGTTCTGCTGGCCGGGGGTCGGCGCCCGAAACCCCGTGCTCGCGCTGGAGCGGAGCGCGAACCCTTCCGCGAGACGAAGGCGTCCCGAGAGTTTGCCGTTGAACGTCGTCCCGAAGTCCTCGAAGTCCTCGAGGCGGAGGGCAAGGCCCGCCTGCCAGCGGTCGTCCGCGCCTTCGCGGTGCACCTCGCCGTAGACCGCGACGTTGCGCCGGTCCCATCGCCCCTCGGACAGCGGACCGAACCCCGGAAAGCCGTTCGAGGCGGCGCTGAATCCCTGTTCGAGGTAGGGGCCGAGCTCCCAAGAGGCCCGGTCCCCGCGCACGATCTCGAAGCTCTCGACGCGCCGCTCGAATCCCCCGGCGAGCAGGGTTCCGGCGCCGAGTTCGTAGCGCATGTCGAGGTTGAGGTTGAGTTCCCGCTGCTGGTTGATCCCCGGCCGGAATTCGGTCGGCGTCTCCGGGCCGAGGGAGGCGTTGACCGTGTTCCTCATGAGGAAGTCGATCCTGTGCGTGCCCCAGCCCGTGCTCAGGTCCCACTCGACGCCGGCGGTCGTTCCCCTGATGCCTCCCACGGCGGAGGCGTCCAGCGCATCGCCGCCGAACCGCGGCGTGAAGCCGCCCGGGAACAGCTCTTGGAAGGAGAAGCAGTTGGGGTCGGCGCGGACGCGCTCCATGGCGACGGGATCTGGCACGTTGTTCACGATGCGCACGACCGGACAGTTCGCCGAGCCGTCCAGCACGCCGTCCTGGGCGTCGAGAACATCGCCGATCAGAAGGGTCTTCCCGCCGTCGATGCTGAACACGGCATCGCGCGTGTTCGGGTTCCGGAAGTAGAAGCCACCCTCGACCCGTTTCGCGTGGTAGTTGCCGAACCCGTAGAGTTCCGAGCCGCCGCCGAGCGCGTAAGCGGTGTTCGCGAACAGCTTGACGTTGTCGTCCACGTCGGGGGATCCCCAGATCTGCGCGGGGTCCCGCACAGGAAAGCCGGCGGCCGCGAGCGCCGCCGCGTCGTTTCGCTGAGTGCTGCGGCTCGTGGGATCCGACTGGCCGAATTCGCCGCTCAGGCTGAGGAACCCGGTCTCGCCCAGGGGGAGGCCGATGTTGCCGGCGGCGGCGACCATGTCGCCGTCGCCCTCCCGGTAGCGGCCGCCGCGAACCTCGAAGCTGCCGCCCGAGCGGTTGTCCTTGGGCACGATGTTGATCACGCCCGCGATCGCGTCGGAGCCGTACTGCGCGGACGCACCGTCGCGGAGGACCTCGACCCGGCTCATCGCGATGCTCGGCAGCATGGAGATGTCGGGACCCTGGGCCCCGTCCGCGACGCCGTTCCCGTTCCAGAGGACGATGACGGCGGAGCGGTGGCGGCGCTTTCCGTCGATCATCACGAGCGTCTGTTCCGGCGCTAGGTTCCGGATGCTCACCGGGCGGACGATCGTGGCGGCATCGCTGATCGGTTCGTCGGCCACGTTGTAGGAGGGCAAGACGCTCCTGAGCTGCGAACTGAGATCGGCTGTGCCTTGGCCCGTGAGTTCGGACATGGGGACAACGTCGAGCGGCACCATCGACTGGGTCGCTGTTCGCGGTTGCGCGCGCGAGCCGATGACGACGAGCCTCTCCATCGCGATCACCGCTTCGGACAGCGTCACATCGAGGTGTGTCGTCTCGCCGTCGGTGAACAAAGCATCGAGCGTCCGCACACCGTAGCCGAGGCGGGTGAACCGCACCTCGTGGGGGACCGCCGGGATGTCCTCGATCCGGAAGGTGCCCGCGTCGCCCGTGGTCGAGAATCTCATTTGGTCGGGATCCGAGACCGTGGGCCTTGCGAGCGTGACTCTGACGTCCGAAAGCGGGCGGCCAGCGGCGTCCGTCACCGTTCCTTCGAGGGTGCTCTGCGCCGCGGCGGCTTTCGCTGTGGCTGCCATCGCGAACACGGCCAGCAGCAGGACCGTGAGCCTCATTCTCAACACCATGTGTTGCTCTCCCCGTCCGGTTGCACCGCCATTGGCCGACGCGCCACCACGCTTGTCTAGTGACAACGGATTCCGTCTCATTCCGGCCTTCCTTGGCCTCTAGTCTAGGGACCCGGGCCAATGAGAACGGTAGGGCTCCTAGGGCTTGCTGTCACCATGGGAAATGCCGGGAAAAAGTAGCCGATAGGATCATGGCACCTACTGATCTAGTAGATTCAATGAATCCAGGCCGGGGACGAGCACTGTGGGTTGAGGGGACGGACCCGGGTGCCGTTCATTGATCACATGCTCAACACGTTCCGCTCGGGCGGGGGTCATCGAAACGCGCCGCTCGCAGACTATGGGCGGACGCGGTGCGGTGAGGGTGCGGCGGGACGACCCCCGGGACGAGGCTGGGGTGGAACAGACCCCTCTGGTTGCGGGCCGTATGAACGTTCCGGCAGGATGCCGCGCGCCCGGGCCCGATGCACGGCGTCGAGCCTGTTACGCGCCCCGAGCTTCGCGAAGATGCTGCGCACCCGGTAGCGCACGCCGTCATAGGAGAGTCCCAGGGTCCGGGCGATGTCCCTGTCTTGCCAGTGCTCCAGTCGCGTGAGCACGTCGAGTTCGCGCTCGGTCAGCGCCTGGTCGCCCGGTTGCCCCTCGGTGCCCACTTGCGGGCACAGGGCGTCGCGTAGCGCTCCGACCGATGCGGCGATGTCGGCATCAGGCCCGGCAACGAACGCGGCATCGTCTAACAGGGTGAGGGCGACCGCGCGATGGCGCGCGAGTGGCCGGACGTAGTCCGCTTGAGCGAACAGGCACACGTAGTCCGCCAGATGGACCGACGCCCGGTCCGGCGCCCCGGCGTGGTGCTCCAGCTCCATTGAGAGCGCCAGTCCCCTCATTCGGGTCCGCGCCAAGGCGTGTTCGGAGGCGACCGCCAGAAGCGCGTCGGCGAACTCGCGGGCCACGCCGAACTCGCGGCGGGAGATGAGGAGCCGGAGCCGCGCGCACGCGAGCATCTCCACCTCCCGCCAGCTCTGGCCCGCGAGGTCCAGGCACTCGGCCGGCCGCTC
The DNA here is from genome assembly GCA_965116645.1 of Longimicrobiales bacterium. GTDB lineage: Bacteria > Gemmatimonadota > Gemmatimonadetes > Longimicrobiales > Gaopeijiaceae > Bin94. The sequence continues at coordinate 2,802,312 of OZ220702.1, forward strand.
CGGCAGACGGTCGAACCGCCACGCACGGGTCGCCTCGTCCACCTCGTCGCCGTCGAGTAGCACGGAGACGCGAAGCGCCGAGAGGAACCGCGCCAACTGCGGCCGGTCGGTGCGGTGCGCATATTCGCGGGCGTCCTCGACCAGCGCCAGCGCGCCGTCCGGATCGCCGCGCAGCAGCGCCGTCTCCACTACGAGGCCGATGCCCGCCGCATAAACGTCGAGCCAGGCACCGCACTCGGCGAGCAGCCGCGGCGACACCCGCGGCCCTTTCCACCGCACCTCGCCTGCCATGCGTTCGAACTCGAGTTCCGCCGCCAGCACGTCGGCCAGCACCACCGCGCCCGCGTCGCGCAGATGGCTCGCCCGTGCAACCGACAGCGCCCGGTCGTAGCACTCCCGGGCTAGACGGGTGCGGCCCATCGCCATCGCCACCGACCCCGCCTGGAGGTCGACGTGGGCTAGATACGGAGAAGCCCGTCCCAGCGCAGCACGCGCACGCCCCGCCCATTCGACAGCCGATTCGAACTCTGTCATCTGGTTGTGGGCAAAGCACATCCCGAGGCTGAACATGCCACGCAATAGTGGATCGGTGTCCGGCGCGCCCGCCAATGCCTCAACGACCAACGCCCCCGCCATGATCGCTTCGTCGTACCGCATGCAGCCCAACGTGCTGAGCAGGCCTTGGATGAAGAGGTGGTCGATTCGAAGCGCTCGGTCATCGCCCCCCTTTCGGTCCCGCGTGTAGCCGTCCGTCTCAGCGGATGTCTCCGCGTACAGCCGCTTGGCCCCTTCGATGTCCCCCGACGCGGCGAGCACCCCGCAACGCACCAGCGCCAAGCGCGGATGGTCCGACACGACCGCCTCGGTAAGCATTCCGTCGAGCGTGCGGAGCGCCTCGAACCCCTGCTCGAACCACAGCCGGACGCCACCGGCCGTTTCGGCTATGCCACCGAGCAGTGCCCCGTCTGCCGCCTCCGCCGCATGGCGAAGTGCCTCGACCGGTCGGCCGCGGCGCGCGAGCGCCATCGCGATGCCGCGGTGGATGGTCTTGAAGCGCTCCGGTGCCTCCTCGAACCGCCGCTGTTCGCAGTGGCGCTTGATCAGCGGATGCAGACGCATGGTCGACCCCCGGTCTGTGGTCGACAGCAGCCCGGCCAAAGCTCCCATCGACACGATCCGCCGACCCGCGTTCAGCGTACCGGTCACCTCGTCGATAAGGCTCGTCTCCAAGCGGTCGAAGAGCGCGATGTCCAGGACGAACTCGCGATCCTCGGCCGAATAGCCGCGCCACAACCTGGTCTCAATCCAGCCAGCGACGGTGTCTTCGCCGCTTGCGGCGTCCGGCAGTCCGCGCCGGGCGGCGTCACGGTGGATGCGAAGCGCAAGGGGCCAGCCCCTCGAGTCGCGGAGCAGCGCGGCAAGCTTCCGCCGCGAGAGGCTTCCACCGAAGAACCGCGAGATGTCGGACTTCGAGAAGCGCAGGTCCTCGGCCGTCACCTTCACGCCCCGCCCCTCGAGCAGGTGCATGTCGATCGCGAGCCCGGCCGGTCGCTCCCGGAACGCCATCCCCACATGAAAGTGCGGCGGGGCGTGTCGTACCAGCCCGTTGATCAGCCCGGTCGCGCCGGGGCTCTCTGCCAGCCGTTCCACCTCGTCGAGCGCGAGCACGCACGGCGCGTCGTGTCGCTCCAGCGCCCGGACCAGCAGGTCCATCCGGTACTCGGCCCGGCTGCCCGCTTCGGGACCCGCCGCCCAGGCCGACGGGACGCCGTCGTGCTTCCCGGCCGGATCGAAAGTCACGACGCCGGCGCGCTCGAAGGCGAGCGCGAGGAGCCTCGCCACCGACTCCGGCTCGTCCTCCTCGTCGAGCGAGAGCCATGCGACGGCGAGCCCCCGCTCGCGCAGAGCCCGGCAGCGGCGGACGAGCAGGGCGGTCTTGCCAAACCCCCCAGGGGCGTGCAGCACCGTGAGGCGATGGCCCGTGAGCGTGCACCGCTCCTCCACTTCAGGTCGCCGGACATAGTCCGCGATGGGGTCGGGCAGTTCCACTTTGTGCCGGAGCAACCACGGGGCGTCCAGAGCCATCGGTTCCGCAACCCGCGCCTCATCCTTTGTTTCGCTGCCCGTTTGTTGCTCGTCGCTCGTCATCGCACCTCCGCGGCATCGTTCGAGCCCTGCACGTCACCTCGCATTATAACGCTCTGAATGCGCGATTCTCAATCGCAGGCCGGATCCGGGCTTTCCTTCCTTGCCCGATGCTCGGCCGCAACGATGATGGACTGAACGGCCGCAGATTGATCAGTCGGCGTAAGAGTCTACCAGATCGGTAGTTACCAATGATTAGACCAACTACTGATCCACGGAATTCCACCGTTGACACCCACCCCCCAGGCCGCGCACCATCCCTACAAATCTTGTCACTTCGGCAGGCCGAAAACCCAAAGGATGGAGGAGTAGCCTGGTGGCAGCGGGAATCGACTTGGCGGCTCTGGTTGCCGGGTGCGCGGACGATTCGTTCGAAGACGGGATCCGGATCGACTCCACCCTCGAGTCTCTGACCGGCGCGGACGGGCTGGTCAAGCCGGCGGTCTATGAAGGCGGAGTCTATCAGATGGACCAGCGGTGGGCGTCCCCTGCCGACAAGGAGCCCACGAAAGTCATCGTCATCGACAGCGTTCCCTCGCAGGCGAACCGGCTCGAGGAGGCCCTGCGCCGGCACAGGGAAGCCACCAGGGTGCCCGAAATGGTCCTGGATCTCTCCGACCTGACCAATCTGCCGGCGCACCTGCCCCGCCAGATATCCAGTCTGGAATTCCCCCACCGAAATGCGGACGCCTACCTGCGTGACGCCCGGCTCAATGGGCGCGACTTCATCAAGACCGAGCTGGGCAGGTCGATCTTCGGGGCCACGCCGAACCGCTGTGGACCATTGATGGCCTGGTTCCCGCAGGCACTGCTGTACGGCTTCTGGCAGTCGCACCTGGGCAGGAAGCAGCACCACACCAAGCACGCGCGCGCGTGGGTATCGGAGATCGTCGGGTGGCGGCCCGCGTCCGTGGAAACCAGGGTTCTCGGCCTGAAGGGCGACCCGATGAACCTGAACACCGGAGAGACGCTGACCTCGAACCCCGACGACCGCTACGAGTGGGAAATGGGCCGCGCTCCCGTCAAGGGTGGAAGAAGGCACAAGCTCTCCGAAATCGGGCACGGCAAGGTGCCCTTCATGGGCGACGAGGCGCCGGCCGCGGCCGTATCGTTCTCGTGGGTGACACAGCGCGCGACGGTGTCGTTCGCGCAATTGCGGCGCGTCAGCCTTGGGGAGCCGCATGGCCCGGAGTGTGACGCAGCAGCCCGGGCGCTGTTGGTGGCGCTCGGGCTGCACGCGCATGTGCTCGCATTCGGGCGGGGATTCGCCCTGCGTTCCGGTGCCGCGCTCAGGCCGACGGAAACCGGCGCCACATGGCTGGGAGCCGGCGGAGACAGGGCCGTAGCCCTTGGAGGGGCAGCTGCGACCGGCGAACTGGTCGGTGCGGCCCTCGCGCGAGCCAGGTCGGAGGGCGTGCCCCTGGACGGCTGGGATCAGCCCGCGCTCCGCCTCACGCCGAGGGACAATCTGCGCAAGGCCATCATGTCCACGTGGCCGCAGCCGGCCGACTGATGCTGGTGGTCTTCGTCGAGCTCCTGCACGGGACCTTTCGCGGAGATCCGGACGGCACGGCGAACACCGGCGGACTGAGCAGGGGCGAGTGGCCGCCATCTCCATCCAGGCTGTTTGCGGCCTTGATAGCCGCGGACGGCACGGGCGAGCGCTGCCGGGTGACGGATGGCTCCGAACTCCGGTGGTTCGCGCGTCTGCCGCCGCCGGTCATTTACGCCGATGCCGATCCCTGCCACCAGGCACTGGAACCGCGCTATGTGGTGGTCCCCCCCAGGGGCCCCCGGAAGTCCACCCACATGGAGTACGTCGGGCGCTCTGGAGTCAGGATCCGCCCGGGCTACAGGGTCACGCCGCGACATCCACACGTCGCCTATCGCTGGGATACCGAGGCACCGCAGCGAGTCTTCGATGCCCTTCGACGGCGGGCGGCCCGAATCGGATATCTCGGTGCCGCGGACACCCCGGTGCGCGTCAGGGTCGGCGACAGCATGCCGGACAGGGAACCCGCCGGCGGAGTCTACCGGCCGGACCCCGCCGGCGACGTGGCCGTCAGCGTTCCCGAGGAAGGCGACCTTGAGCTGCTGGACCGGATGTTCGATGCCTGGAGCAGACACGGGCCCGGTGTCGGCCGGTCCCAGTTTCCAGCCCTGCGCCACCGGGTCGGCTACCGTTCGCCGACAGGGCGGGCGGCCGTCGACCGCGGGGGTGTCGTCGCCTGGCTGCGCCTTGGCCGGGCCGTGGCCGGGCACCGCGTGTCCGGTGTAACGGCCGTCTTCAAGGACGCCGTACTCAGTCGCCACCAGGCAATTCACGGCGAGCCGCCGCCCGTCCTGCACGGACACGGGTTCCGGCGCAAGGGCTTCGATCTCGCGCGCTACCTGGCACTGCCCGATGTCGGCAACCGGTGGTCGCGCGGGGACATCCGCGGCCTGGCGCTCTGGCTGCCACCGGGGAGCGATTCGCCCGAAAGGGCCCGCATTCGGGAGGCTGCGTTTTCCGTGAGTCGGCTTCACGGCCACGGAGTCGATGTTTCCGTGCGCCCCACGATGGATGAGACCGGAATCGGCACCGCCGCGACGCGCAGGTGGACGCGGACCGCGCGCTGCTGGACCTCCGCGTTCCCGGTAGTCCATGAGCGCAGGGTACCGGTCGACCTGAACGAGGTCACCCGGTGGTGCCGACACGCCGGACTCCCCGCTCCCAGCGCATTCCGGTCCGCGCGTGCCCCCTTCATTCCAGGTGGTGTGGACATGGCGCCTGCCGAGGTCAACCGGCCCGGGCGGGGCGGGCGCCCCTATTCCCACGTCATGATCTGGTTCGATGAGCCCGTGACCGGACCCGTCGTTCTCGGTTCCGCCCGGCAGCGCGGCCTCGGACTCTGCGTGGCCGTTCCCGGCGATTCGGAAGTGGATGCCGTCTGAAAGGCACCTCGGCCGAATGCCGGGATTCACGGCGTTCCATGAGGCCATCCACGACCGGCCGCCCCTGCCCTGGCAGGCGCGACTCGCGAAACAGGTTGCGGAAACCGAAGCGTGGCCTATGGAAGTGGAGATCCCGACCGGGCTCGGCAAGACCGCATGCCTCGACATCGCGGTCTGGTGGCTGGCGTCCCAGGCGGACCGCCCGGCGGCGGCCCGGTCGGCACCGACCCGGACCTGGTGGCTCCCGCATCGCCGCGTGGTGGCGGACTCGGCCGCGGAACATGCCCGGGCGCTCGGCGCGGCGCTTCGCGATCCCGCAGCCGCCGGGATCACCGGCGATTCAGCGAGGATCGTCCGGGCCGTCGCGAACCGGCTGCGTTCACTGGGATCCGGTGCCGATGCGGGTGACGCCGGTCCGCTCGAGGTGATCCGGCATCGCGCGGGCGTCCACGCACGGGTGCCGACCGACCCGTCGAGGCCCGCCATCATCCTCTCCACGGTCCCGCTGTTCGGCTCTCGGCTGCTGTTCCGCGGCCTGGGCAGCACCCGCCGCACGCACCCGGTCGATGCGGCACACGCGGGCACCGACAGCCTCGTGCTGGTCTACGAGAGTCCATTCGCCAGGACCCTGCTGCGGCTGGTGCCGGATCTTGCAGACTGTACCCGGAAGGCCCGGCGGATCCTGGGCGGCGCCCGCTCGCTGCCACAGGTGGTTTCATTGACGGCGGGGAGCGCCTCGGCATTCGACCGGTTCGGCCTCGACGCCGATGATCATGCACACCCGGTCGTGCGGGAGCGACTCGACGCGCCGAAGCGGATCGAGGCCAGGGTCGAGCGCGGCAACGCCGACAAGGCGATTGCGAAGTGGGTGACCTCGCTCCTGGCCGGCGCGCGCGGTCCGGCCGGCTGCCTCGCGTTCGCCAACACGCTGACCGTCGCGCGAGCGGTGTTCGGCCGGCTTTCCTCCTCGCCGCTCGCGGACGATGCGGACATCCTCCTCGCCACCGGACGAACACGCGAACGGGAAGCGGAAGGGATCCGGGCACGCATCCTCGATCCGGTGCACGGGATCGCGGCGTCCGCAAACCCCGCGCCGCGCCGCGACCGCCACTTTGTCGTGGTGGCCACGCCGACTCTTGAGGCCGGTGCCGACCTCGATGTCCGGTTTCTGGTGACGGAGGCGTGCGGAGTGCGTGCGCTGACCCAGCGCCTCGGCCGCTTGAACCGGCGCGGCCGCCTTTCCGACGCCTGGGCGGTGTTTGTGCACGCGCCGAGGCGAGGCGGGGGGCGCCTTGCGGGCGGTGGAGAGCCGGAAGCCGTGTTGGGGCGGCTTCGAGAGGCCGCCAAACGGGCCGGCGGAGAGCTGTCGGTGTCCCCACGAAACCTGGCGGAGATACTCGGAGCCCCGGACGACGAGCCCGGCCACATCCCGGAAGTCATGAACGGCCTCCTGTGGGAGTGGACGAAGACGACAACGCCTCCCCGGGACGCGGCGCCGGTCGCGCCCTACTTCGCGGGCATCCCGAGCGTGGAACCCTCGGTGTGCCTCGTCTGGCGCGCGCGGGTCCCGGACCACGGCGAGAAGATCCGACCGCGACCCGGCGATCGCGAAGCCGTCCGCTGTCCGCTTCGCCAGGTGCGCCGAGCCCTGATCGCGCACGACGATCTGCGCCGCCTCGGCCCGGACGGGATCACGGCGGAGGTCACTACGGCACGCGACATCCGTCCGGACGATACCCTCGTGCTCCCATCGGATCGCGGATTGCTGGACGACTTCGGCTGGAACCCGGACTCGACAGCGCCGGTGGCCGACATTTCGGACGCGGCCCGCGGCACCCCGAAGACCGCCCCGGCCGTCGACCCCGATCTGCACGGCCACGCGGTTGGGGCGCGGTCGCGCCTGATCGCCGAGTGTCTCGGGTTGGCGCCTGCCTTGACCGAGGTCGTCGAGCTCGCCGGGCGGTGGCTCGATCTTGGCAAGGCCGACCCCCGGTTCCAGCTCCGGCCCTCGGGATGGCCGCGGGGCGGGCGGCATGAACATCTGTCGGCCCGCCTGCTGCAGAGTTGGCTATCGATGGATCCCCGGCGTATGGATGCGGAGCAGGCCGACCTGCTGATCCATCTTGTCGTCAGTCATCACGGCAGCGGGCGGCCGCTGGTCAGGCCTGTGGCGGACGACTCGACCGCAGAAGTGTCGGCAACGATACAGGGGACGACCGTTCGCTGTCCAGCGACCCTCTCGGAAACCGACTGGGACCAACCCGCCCGGTTCCGGCGCCTCAACGACACCTTCGGTCCGTGGGGCCTAGCGTTGCTGGAAGCGATCGTTAGGCAGGCAAACCACAGCGTGTCCGACGGAGAACTCGTGTCCGGGACGAGCCATCGATGAGAAACCGCGTGATCTGCCGGGGCTTGCCGGGCTTCTGGGTCAACGGATGGCTGGCCGGGGTAGGCGCCACGGTGCTATGCCCGAAGATCCGCCTTGGCTGGACGGAAGATCGCACGCCGCGGGCCATTCTGTCGTCGCCCGACGGCGACCCGGCGGAGCTGCTGTCCGCCGCCTGGCCCACGCGCGCCGCCCTCGAGGAGCTGCCGATAGCGGAAGACTGGGCGAACACGCAGCCCATGGAGCGCAAGGTGGAGCTCGAGACCTTCTCCGCACGGGTTCGCGCGGCCCGCGCTCATCCCGAGTCGTGGGCTCTGTCCTCGACAATGACCGACCTCCACGTCAATGCGGACGGCGATGTCGCACATGCCCCGTTCGACCCGGCGGGGCCGGGCCCGACCAAGTGGCTGCACGACCGGCTGGTACGAGTTCATCGGCAGGTCCGCCAATCCGCCGGCTTGCCCGGTCCATCGCCCGGCCGGCTGGCCCGGTCGCTGCAGGGCACCGCTGCGAGAGTCCCGGGAAACGGACTGGGCTTCGACATCACGAGGTTGGGGTCGCAGGCCGACCAGACGGCCACGTGTCGAGCCGGTGGTGGAGGTTCTGGCGTTCTTCGGGCTGGCGCTGTTCCCGGTGCGCGGGACAGGCACGGACGCTCGCTTGCGCACAACGGTACCATCTTCCGCTATTCAGCGCGGCTGGAGTCGCGAGAACGACCGCAGAGAGCTACGGTTCAGCTGGCCGGCATGGCGCGCATGCCTTGACTCGGCCGGAATCGATGCCCTCCTAGACCTCTGGCGCCCTGACCGAAGCAATTGGGCGCTCCTGGGCATTCACTCCGCCTGGCGCAGCCTCCGGTACCGGCCGAGAGCGGTGGTGGATCCGACGAGAGCGTTCGGCTCGGAGCGGCTTTGACTCATTGGTTGGTATCGCCGGGATCGCCGCCCGGCCTTCGTTGAGCGGACATCAACAGCCTCGCTCACGTTGCCGTCTCAGGTATCGCCGGGTGGATGCTCCGGCCTTCGATCGGCGGTTGGGCTGCCCGGCGGCGGGCAGAGCAGTCGCGTAGTCCACAGGGTAGATGCTTGCCATTACGCTTGTTAGGGCAGAGCCAGATCTATCAGCCAAGGTGGCGGGTTGATGACCCGCTGCTGGCCTCGCTCAGGGCCAAAGCACCCGCGCTAAGTCCCCCGGACTCCTCATGTGGTGGCCAAGGGTCCCGCGCCGCGACGGATGGTACATAACGACTACCTTGAACTGGCGGGCTACGGTCTTGACCAGCGGAAGATAGGTGCGTGTGCGAAACGAGGCCGACTGGAAGACCACGATGTCGGGCTCGTAGCACTGGATCTCGTCTACCAGAAACGCTCGCTCGATGACCGGGTCGAGGTGGTGCCGAGCCCCCGCACCACCCAACCGGACCCATTTGTACCAATTGGTCAGGCCGACGAGCGAAAGCGGATTGACCTTCCAGTCTGCCATGGGCGTGCGGAGCAACAGGGTCTTGCAAGGCATCTCGGAGGCTGCGATCTCGTCCCAGCCCAGCTCGGGCGGCAGCAGTGCAAGCGCCTGGCACCACGTACCCGCAATGTGGGGGTTCATTCGGGTCGGTTGAAGCTCCTCGAGCCGCCGCCGCGTGTCGAACGACTGTACGTGTCCGTGGTCGCGGTGGATGTAGAGACTGACGAACAGGATTCGCGTGCTCTCGCAGTAGCGCGATCCGACATGCGGAAGTGTGGCGAACCTCCAGCCGCTCCTTGGGAACCGGCGCGGCATACCTGTGTGCGGATCAACGCCGAATTCGTCGAAAAAACGCCGATGCAGGTCGGAAAGATGATCAACCACCTGGTTGCGCGTGATGAATGGCGTGGACATGGGGATGGGTGTCTCCTTTCTTTCTCTGGGTCACTCGGTGTGTGGATGCGTGGGCTCTCCCGTTCGGCGCGGCGTTTCCCGCCGGAGCCGCCATCCGCTTCTCGCTCCCGCCCCGCACAGCGCCACTCGTGCCTCTGATACAAACCGCCGCCTACTGCCCTTTCCAACCCCGGCCACGTGCAGGTGGGAACCACGATGTCGTGCACGCCCGCCACCCGTGGCAATAGCCCGTCACGTACGCCGCCCGTTGGGCCGAATCGATGGCGACCGGTCATGAACGCATAGCGTGTCCAGTTTCCGGCCCGCTGCCGCGTCTGACTGACCCGCGCAAATCCATTCGCCCGCGGGCTTAGGCCGGTGTCGTACACGGCGGCGCCATCCCCCACTCCGCTCGATCCCAGCCGGATCAAGGCAGTGCCCCAGGATTGCGTCGAGTCCGGTCTTCCTTCGGCTCACGCGCCTTCACGGCCTCACGGTTTGGAACAACCGCGCGCGCCGCGACGCGGGCACCTGCTGCGACCAGAGCGTTCTTGCCGATGAAGGCGTCCAGGCCGATCACCGCCGCGGATGCGATGATCGCGCGCGGGGCGACGGTGGCTCGCGGGCCGATGAATACCCCGTCCCAGATTTTGGCTCGCGTGCCCACGGTTACGTCGTCCTCAATGCGGCTGACCGGCCCGATGGTTGCGCGCTTACCGACAATGACCCTGGCTCCGAGCCGCGCGTCCTCTCGCACCCTGGCCTGCGCGCACACCTCCGACGCGGGACCCACGACCACTCGTGCTCCGATCTCGGCCTCGCGGCCGATGCGCGCACGCTCGTGCACGGTGGCTTCTGGCCGCACGACCACATCATGGTCGATCACCGCATGGGCCCCGATCGTGGCCCTATAGGCGATCAGCACCCCCGGTGCCAGGGTGGCTGACGCGTCGACCATGGCAGTGGAGTGAATCGTGGCTAAGGGATGCACGTTGGTCACGAGTGTGCGTCCTCCGCGTGTTGCGGGCAGGAGGGGCAAGGGGACGGTACGGGAAGCCCCCGCCCGGCGAACCGGGCGGGGGCCGTTTCCTGCTCCCATCGGTCGTACTGATGGGGTTGGGTTGTGTTATCCTGAAGGCTTCGCTGCAACGGAAGCCGTGGGACCGGTTTTCCATTTGACATCTGTGGAGCTATCGCCGCGCTTTTCCTGCTGTCGATAGTCCACGCGGAACGTCAAGGCGCCGTTCCAGTCGTCAGCATCTGGTGTCTTCGCGGTGCCGCCAGAGGCGAGCGCTTGGAGCGCCGTGAAGTCATCGACCAATTTGAAGTCACGGCCGTTGCCCGCGTCGGCATTCATGACGTACCACTTGGTCTCTGTGCCGAACTTCACAAGGACCCGCCAATGTGAATCGGCGTCGCCTATGGCGTCCCAGGTTACGATCAGCGAATCCACAGTGGTCTCGGTGTCGCGTTCGGCCGCAACGTTACTGACGGCCGGGTTGACCGGTCGTACGACCGCCGTGGCGGAAATCAGCGTGTCGCCATACTCGACGTTGGAGCTGGGATCGGTATCGGTCAGCGCCAGGACCCGGAACGTAACCGTCAGAGTATCTGAACCGTTGGGGAGTGCGGGTCCCGCAGCCGATCCCTTTCCATCCGTGAGGGCGGTCACGAGCTCTCCGTACGCCTCCCACCTCTCGCCGTCTTGGCGCTGCGCCTGATACGCGTCGGCTGCACCGGATACGCCCTGATCCCACTTGACAGTCGCGGTGCCGTCGTAGCTGGCAACACCGTCAGTGACTGTCGTATCACGCTCGGCCATGACGTTCAGCGGCATCAGGTTGCCTCCCGCTGTAATGACGACGCCCGACCTGCTTTCGCCGGCATTCAGCGCTACACGTTGGGGTTCCGGGAAGTCGTAGCCAGCCTTCGCGGCCGTGATCGTCGCCGTACCAGCGGGCACGCTCACGCGGAAGCGTCCGCGCCGATCGGTGTCATCCGATTCCGACTCTCCTCCGCTCGTAGCCGTGACCCTCGCGCCTTCCAGCGGGGTTGGGGGTGTACCCGCCACTACGGTACCCGATATCGTGGCGTACTTGGAACCTTTGAAGTTCAGTCCGCTCACCGTCCCGGCGTTTCGCGCGACACTGCGCGTGGGCGGGTCGAACGAGTACATGGTTCCGGACGTCTTCTTCGGAGTCAGCGTAGTGCTGCCGCTCCCCGACTCCACATTGGCCTTGTACTCGCCCTTGGCGTTCGTCGAGACGTAGCGCTCGTTGTTCTTCGAGTCGGTGAATCCGCCAATGAGCCCGTCGCTCACCACGATCCGCACACCTGAGATCGCGGCGCCCGATGTCTTGTCCGTCACGGTACCCGTGATCGTCGTGGACTCGGCCAGTCTGGTGACCGCCACAGTATACATGGTGGTGTCCGACTTGTCCGCGGATACAACTTCGATCTCGATGTCCGTCCTGCCGATAGCGAGCGCGACCTGGTGTCCGCTCGCCTTGTCGTCGTCGTCACCTGGATAGATCTCCGTCACTTTCGCTCCGGGGACCGACGGTGTCGCCGTCACGGTGGTCATCGAGACGGAGTTGCCGACCGTAGCGGTGTAGTCCATGTGGGCACTGCGGAATCCGCCCATCGTGCGGCCGCACGGCTGGCTCCCGCGGCACAGCGACACGCCGCTCAGGGTCAGCGCACTCAGGTTCGCGTTGTCCTCGGCTGGAGTCCCGATGAGATCCTTGAGTGCCTTGCCATCGTTGGGCACGTTGACGCCGGTGGTGTCGGTGAACGTGTAGCCGGCCTTCGTCGCCGATACGCTGTACTGGCCGTAGCGCACGCTGAGGGAGTAAGTCCCCGTCGTGCCGGTCGTGTCGGCGTCGGTTGCCGTGCCGGGGCTCACCTGCGTCGCTTTTACGATCACCCCGCTGATCGGGTTCTTCTTGGCATCGACCACCCGGCCGCGGATCGTTCCGTTGTTGAACGCGGTGAAGTTGATTCCGGAGATGGTCGCTCCGGCCACGGCCCCGACCGTGTGCTTATCCGGCGAGAAGAACATGCCGTCCCTCGACACGGTGACGGCGGCAGATGCGCCACCCTCCTTCGCGCGGACGCGCACCGAGAAGTCGCCGTTGCTGTTCGTGACGTAGGCGTTGTTCGTCTTGGACCGGTTGATCTTCGTGTTCGGGTTGAGCGGCGCCTTGCCGTCCACCCAGACCCGCACCCCGCCGACACCGGCGCCTCCGTTGGAATGAGTCACCCTACCGTTGATCATGGTGACCTGGGTCGCGTCCTCGATCTCGACATCGATCCGCGTCGGGGAGTTCGCCCTGAATGTCCTGCGCTGCGTCTCGGGTTCGCTTCCTTCCTCGGCGACGTTCACGCAGATCTGGTTCCTGAGCGTGCTCGTGCCGATCCGGCAGCTTACTGCCCCGAAGCCGGACGCCACGTAGCGGCCGTTCGAGTCCGTCGTGACCGACACACCGTTCACGTTCACGGTGACGCCCGCCAGGCGGCGGTTCTCGCTATCGGTCACGGCGCCGTAGGCGTACCCCGTCTTCGGCGTCACGTCGATGTTGAGCGCCGAGTCGAGGGGGTTGAGGCGCGCGGCAAGGTCGTTGGTCGGCGACTCGAGGGGACCCCTCTGGCCGATCCAGCCGGTCGGAACCGTGACCTTGTAGACGCCAGCCGGCATGTGGCCGAAGTCGAACTTCAGGCGGCTGGCGGTCTTGGCGGTGAAGGACTCGTCTTCCATGGCGAGGTTCTCGCCATCGACCGGATCCATGCTGACCGTGAGGCCCTTCACGCCCGCCTTGCTGTTTGCCGAAGCGAAGTCGTCGCCGGACTTGTTGCGCACATACATCCACGCCTGTCCGTCGACCGCAAAGGTCTCGACGAAGGCAAACGTGCTGCACTCGCCGTGGCGCTGGTTGCCCGCGTCGGACATCAGCGGGCAGAGATCCACCGTGTGGTGGAAGCCGCCCTCGGCGCCGAACGCGCTGCCCATGATGCCGTTGGCGTCCTTGCCTGTGTAGGCGGCGACCTCGTCGCTGTGCCCGTTCTTGTCCAGCAGATGGTTGGTGTTGGCGATGTCGTTGCCGTCCTTGTCCTTGCCCAGCGTCGCGACTTCGTCCGCCGTCACGATGACGTTGGCGGCCGCCGGCACGTTCGAGAACGTGTACACGCCACCCGAGGGGCGGCTGCTCTTGACGCTGTCCTTCGATGCAAACGCGCGGCTGCGGCCGTTACCGTCGAGGTAGCGGATGTCCACGTCGATGATCCCCTCACCCTTGCGCTTGTCGCCGCCGAGCACGTTGCCCGTGAAGCCCATCACCTGGTCGTTCTCCTGGTGGACGTAGACCCTGAGCTTCTGGGTCGTGTACGTCACCTCGAGCATCCCGGCGTCCACCGACGTACCCGCCAGCGACAGGCCGTCATGAGTGTACTCGATCGTGGTGCTCGTGTGCCGCTCGCCACCGTCGCCGGTGAGCGTGTCGTTGGGTTGGGCCTTCCATCCGGCCATCTCGATCTCGTAGGTCTTCGGCATGTCGGCCGTCGCCACCGTCTCGGAGAACTTCGCCATGCCGTTCGCACCCAGCGCGGCCGGTGCGCCGGCAACCGCCTTGTCGCCGGACATCACGCTCACCTTCCACCCGCCGAGCATCTTGCCGCCGCCGAAGTCGGTCTTGCGCGTCGCACCGCCAAACGAGAAGCTGGCCATCGTGTTGACGATGTCGCCCGAGTTGGAGGCATCGGTCATCCTGTTCTTCGGATCCCACGACACGGACTGCATGTCGTCGTCTGCCTCGTAACTGCCCGCAGGCGCCGCGACGCCGGCGTACACCTTGTGGCCGCTCGCTTCGGCGCGCGCGAACCGGATTGTGGCCATTCCGTCGTCATCCGTCGTACCGGTCCCGATCCGCTGCTCACCGTCGTCATCCTGGTAGAGTGTGATCTTGGCACCGGGAAGCGCCGGGCCCGCTTTGCCGCCACGCCTCAGCGTGACCGTGAAGTTGATCGTCTGGTGTGTGATGTCGAACGGGACATCCTGAGTCTTGGACTCGCCGACGCCGACGGTCAGCGCATAGCCGATGGCGGAGCCGCCGAAGGCGTAGTCCGTCGGTACGGGCGAAAGCGGCGAGAGCGCCAACTGGTACGTACCGGCCCGCAGGTTCTCGAACGTGAACTCGCCGTCCTTGTCCGTGGCGGCCACGAGCGGGTTCAGGATGCCGCGGTCGCCACCGATCAGCGCGAACGTGATGCCGGGCACCGCCAGCGCGGCCTCGCCGTCGTCGTACTCGTCGTTCTTGCCCGCCTCGTCGACGTACACCGTCCCGGAAATGCTTGCCGTACGGATGTGCGTGCCCATGAAGTTGACGATCTCGGTGTCGTCGTCACCCAGGTCTACGTCCTCATCGGTGTCGGCGAATGCGTACAGGGTGTTGTCGTAGCCGGAGATCGCGACTGTGTAATCACCCTCCGCCAAGCCAGCGAACGCGTACTGCCCGCTCGCATCGGTCATGGTCGTTATGTCGTCTTCGAGGTCGTCGCCCGATAGCGTAACCTTCACGCTGTCGAGACCCTCTCCCTCGACGCTCACGCGGCCGCTGATGCCGGACGTGCGCAGCAGAACGCCCTCGAACGGCACGGTCGCCGTCTCGCCGAGCGCGAGCGCGACGTTCTTCGACGTCGTCTCGAACGAGTAGTCATCCGGATCGTAGCCGGTGATCCCGACCTGGAAGTTCCCGGCCGGCAGATCGCTGAACGAGTACTGGCCGTTCGTGTCGGTCCTCGTCGTCTCGTCTTCGCCCTCGCCCCTCAGCCTGACCGTGACGTCCGGAAGGGCTTCGCCCTCAACGGTCACCGTGCCCATGATCGACGCGGTGCGGAGCATGATGCCCTCGAACGGGACGTTTGCGGTGCGGCCGTGCTCGACCCGGACCGTCGCGCTGGTGGACGAAAACCCATACTCGCGAGTGTCGAACCCGCTGATCGCGACCTGGTACTCGCCCGCGCGCAGGTTCGAGAAGGTGTACTGGCCACCGGCGTCGGTCGTCTCTTCCTCGTCGGCGCCCATGCCTTGCAAGCTCACGGTCACGCCCGAAAGGCCATTGCCCTCCACGCTGACCTGGCCGCTGATGGTGGACTCGCGCACGTACGTGCCCGCGAACGGAACCACCTTCGTCGCTCCCACGGCCACCTCGGTGGTACTCGAAGCGCTGGAGAAGGCCACGTCGGTCGGGTCGAAGCCCGAGATCTCGACCGAGTAGTTGCCGGCACGCAGCCCGGTGAATGTGTACTGGCCGTTCGCATCGGTCGGCATCTGCGCTTCTTGGCGCCCCGAAATGCTCACAGTGATGCCCGGCAGGCCTTTGCCCTCGACGGTCACCGTGCCCATGAGGCTCGCTGTGCGGATCCACGAACCGTTGAAGTTGCGGTTGACGGCCTGATCGGGCTGGGTGATGGTCACCTCGACCGAAGTCTGGTCGAAACTCGCATCGTCCGGAAAGCCACTGATCGTGACGGTGTACGTGCCGCCCTCCACGTCGGTGAACTTGTAGTGCCCACCGCCGCTCGTGGTGGTTGCGGCACCGCTGCTCAGGGTGACGGTGATGCCGTCCACCCCCTCGCGCTCCACGAGGACCTGGCCATTGATCTCGCCCACCGGAGGGGGTTTCGTTCCCTCCTCACAGGCGGCGAGAGGCAGGCCAAGCAAGATGGCCGCCACAAGAAGTTTGCGTCTGCTCATTCCGTTTCTCCTTTTCTTTGGGGAACGGTGGAACTGGTTACCTCCGGGAGACCCTCTCGCCGGAGTTTTCTGAGCGCCCCCGTACACATGCCAGTTGCGGGCCACGCCCATGCAAAGGCGAAGAATCTCCCCGTGATGCCCCATGCAACTACCACTTAGCGCTAAGACAGATTTTCGAACGGGGACAGAAAACTGAACTCTGAACCGCAGACCACCGTCTGAGGATCGGCGTCAACCGCTGGGAGCGGTTCCTGGCGGAAGTTCCCGTACCGCCGCCTAGGCCGCGGCACGCCAAAAAAAAGGCCGGGACCGAAGTCCCGGCGACCCGGTGGGTGCGAGCAAACCGATCTGCCCCTGGCAGCTAACACAGCTCAACCAAGGCCGGGGCTTGTGGCCGCGACGACGCGCTTGCCTGGTCTTGCCCACCGTCCGAGAAGATACTTCGGCGACCGTTAGGCTGGCAAGACCATGGGTGGAGCCGACAACCACGACGCGCCCCCCAGGGGCACCGGTTCGGGGACGCGCACCCCACCTCGGTCAGACTCCTTTCAGGCCCTTTGCCCTCGGCGGTGGTCCGGCGCCGTCCGCAGTTCCATCCCAGACCTCCGGGCAGGGCGTGGACGGTGTATGCGGGAGGGGATCTTTGGGGCGGGTGACGCCGTCAGAGGTCGACACAACGGTGCTGTCCGCGGACGATGGACGTTTTTTTCGGGGGTTCGGTGGAGGGTACGGTCGCGCTGCTGCTCCAGTTGGAGGACAGCAAGCTCACAGCGGAGGAGCCAGCCGGAACCAAGGCGCTGATCGACCGGGTATCCGAGTAGGGAAGATAGTGGGCTCGCTCGCACCATTGGCCGCCTCGAGTCTGCTCGAACTTGATGTCCGGGCCACGATCCTGTTGTCGGTCGCCCTGGCTCTGGGGTGGCTCGCCCGAAAGGGACTCGCCGTGGCGTTCGACAGCGCGAGCAAGCCTGTACCTCATTGACGGCATTCTAGTCGTTGGGCCCCGGTGGGCGCCTCCGTGTCACCAACCAGATGAAGGAAGCCGAGAGCGAGCGTCAGCGACCGGAGCCGGCCGAGCCGGCCAGGAGCGCCTGATGCGCGAGTGGATCGACGGTCTGATGTTCTCCCAAGCGGTTTCGATCGTGCGTGAACCGGGACCAGTTGGCACGGCGGAACCTGGGTGCAGCGGCCCGGCGAGGAGCCCGTCAGCGACGGGCCCATCGACCGCTGACGATGGACTAGGCGCGGGGGAACTGGCGAATCAGGGGGTGCTTCGCCGCACTCACAGGGGACGCGATCCCACCCCTCATCAAGTGTGGGACGTGATGGGGTACTACCTACTGCTTGTGATATGTAACTCCTTGTATTGCAAGGCTATACCAACGTTCTAAAGCGGAGGGGGTGTCCATCGTGCGGCGAGTTATATCGCCCCACATGTTCCTCTATCTGGTCCTCGAAGCTGCCCGGATTTGCTCGCCGCGCAGCCGTCAGGCACGCGTCGGCACGCCTAGGAACCCCTACCCCCCCTCATTTGGTAGGCGACGCGGGGCGGCCGCCGTCCCACCTTGTTTGGTAGGTGCCCTGAGATTCGACACCGATTCGCACTTCGCGCGAGGATGTCATATGCAGTGTCCATCTTCTTCCCCCAAGGCTTCGCTCTGCGTTGCTCTTCAGCAGAGGGGCCAATGAGCCCGGAGGACCTGTTCGAGCGCGTGCTGAGGTCGCTTCACGAAGCCACGCTGAATGAGGGCAGCTGGCCAACGACCGCGTGCCAGATCGACGAGCTGGTCGGGATCGGGGTCAATACGCTGGTGGTCGGCAAAGGGCGCACCCAGGCGGAATCGGACCCGTTCTTCGTGCGGCATTGCTTCGGTGGGGAACGGCATCAGGATTGGGAGCGCCGCTACTTCAGGGACTACTGGTTGCGGGACGAGAGCATTCCGCGCATCGGCATGCTCCCCGACTGCCAGTTGGCGCACACTATGGATCTGTACTCCAACCGCGAGAAGAAGACCTCGCCGGCGTACGAGTCGAGGCGTGTGGCGGGGATGCAGAATGGCCTCAGCGTCCGTATGGATGGTCCGGAGGATTCGCACATCGTCTGGACCCTTGGCAACTCTAGGCAACGCCAGGTCTGGCACTCCGTGCAACTGGAGACCATCGAGCGGCTTCTTCCACATGTGCGCAGCTTCGCGCAGGGAAGGCAGGTGCTGGCCGATGCGGGAGCACTGGATAAGTCACTAACCGAGTTGCTGGACACCACCCGCTTCGGCGTCATCCAGCTGGACCGGCACGGACGCATCGTGGCCGCGAACGACTCGGCGCGACGTCTCCTGATGCAGGGCGACGCGCTGGTGGACTCGCGCAGCGTCCTGCGGGCCCGGGCAGCGGACGACGCCAGATTCCAGGGATTGCTAGCGAGAGCGTTGCCCCCATTCGGCGCCCAGGCGTCGGCGGGCTCGACGACCCTCGGACGCTCCGGGAACCGGACACGGCTGCTGGTGCACGTCATGCCAGTGACGGACTGCGAGTCCGGTTTCCGCGCCTCGCAGGTGAATGCACTCGTGCTGGTGGCCGATCCGGAAAGAAGGGCCAGGATCGATCCGGGTGTCATAGGTGTCGCCATGGGCCTGACTCCAACGGAAAGCCGGTTGGCGGCAATGCTGGCCATGGGCCGGACGCTTCAGGAAATCGCCGTGGTTACCAACCGCACGGAAGGCACCGTTCGCTGGCATCTGAAGCGGATCTTCAGCAAGCAGGGGATCTCGCGGCAGTCGGAGTTGATCCGGCGGGTGCTGTCGCTGGACGGCTTTCCGGGGCCCGTTGCTGGGGGGTGAGAGTGGAGTGAGGCACCGGGCCGCAAGGCGACGACGAGGAATGGTCGCTGGATCCCTGTCCACCCCGAGGCAATATCGGATGAACGGTGAGGTGCGGAGCGCGGCCTTTTCGTCATCCAGAAGGTATGTGTGGGGCCAGTCGGCATACCCCCACCACATGAGCGCGTTCTCATCGCAGGATGGAAGTCTCTGATCGCAGCCCGGGGGATGCGGGATCCTCAGGGCGTGCCCGAGTTCGTGACCAAGTCCGCCGATCCACCTGTCGATTCCGGTCTCCCCTCCACATACCCTGAAGCGGGGTGTGATCAGTCCGTGGAGGTCGGCCGCGGGGAGGATGGCCAAGCCCGGTGCGGCGGCTCCTATTCGGGATCCGGCACAGGCCTCCGGACCTCCTTGCCGCACGACCTCCAGCGGTGCGGGATCCCAGACATCGACGTAGACGATGGAAATGAATTCCGCCCGGTCGTGCCACACGGGGGCGCAGTGTTGTACGCCCTCGAAGGTGTTGAGCCATGCGTCCTTCAGGTAGAACGATTCCGGCTCGCTCATGTAGCATGGTTCGGGTTCGGCGTTGTGGATCGCGAAGGTCGGACCGCCCAACTGTTCTGCATACCACCACTGCAGGAGCTCGACCGCTCTGCGGATACCGTCGCTGTACTCCTGATTGAACTCGCGATCGGACGGGATTGCGTACAGGACCCGGACCGAGAGGCCGGCCGGGGGCGAAGGCTGGTCGTGGTCGCAGGGAAAGAACGAGGCGCGCGCCGGAGCGCCGGGAGCCATGGAGAATCGGCTCAGCCACGAGACAAGGCGCGGGTGGTCGGGGACGCAAAGCTCGCCCGCGATGCCGGCATACAGGAGATGCAGGCGTTGGAGGCGGGTCAGGTCGACCAGTTCGGGCGGGATCGGTCCGACGAACTCGTTCGAACGAAGATCCAGTTTGCGGAGACGAGCGAGCGAGCCGAGCGCGGCCGGGATCGCTCCCGTGAGACCGTTCTAGTTGAGTTCCAGCGTTTCGAGGTGCTCCAAGGTGCCGATGAGCGGCGGGAGCCGACCCTTGAGGCCGTTCCTCGCGAGTCGCAGCCCCGACAACCCGGCCACCGCGGTCAACCGTAACTCCGTGCCAGGCGCCCAGCGGTGCGTCGGTCAGCCATCCGTCCCTCCTGACCCAGTTGCCGTCGGTTGCCTCGTAGAGCGCTACGAGCGCGGCCCGGTCCGGGTTCTCGACCGTGATCTCGGATGTGCCGGAGGCGTCTCCCGCCATCGCCGTGATCGTGGCCATCCCTTCCGCAAGGCCCGTCACCAGCCCCGACGCGTCGACCGTCGCCACTGAACGGTTGCTCGACGACCAGGTGAACTCCGCGCCCGCGAGCGCATGGCCGTTCTCGTCGAACGCCTCCGCGACAAGTCGGAGGGTGTCGCCCAACGCGACTGTGTCCGCGCGTGGTGATACGGTGACCGACCCCGCCGACTGCATCACGGTCACGGCCGCCGTGGCGGAGACCTCGCCCGCCGTCGCCATGATCGTCGTCACGCCGCCGCCGATGGCCGTCACCAACCCTGCCGAGTCGACTGCGGCCACGGTCGTGTCGGCGCTCGACCAGGACACCCGGACATCCTCCATCACACGCCCGATCTGGTCGCGCACCTCGGCGGTTAGTTGCGCGGTCTGTCCGAGTGCTGTCAGCGCTACCGAGTCGGGTATGACCGCGACCGCCGTGGGTGCCGGAGCCACGACCGTGAGTGCGGCGCGGCCCGTGACCCCCGCCGCCGTCGCCATGACCTCTGCCTCCCCCGCTCCCACCCCCGTCACCAGTCCCGCTGCGTCCACCACCGCCACAGCCGTGTCCCCGGACGCCCAGTCGAACTCCGCCCCCGCCACCGCGTGGCCGTTAGCATCGGTGGCCGCCGCCGCCAGGCGCAGCGTGTCGCCCGTGACCAACGTGTCTGCCGCGGGCGCGACCGCAACCGCGCTCACCTCCTGGGCCACCGTGACCGCCGCGCTCCCCGACACTCCGCCCGCACTCGCCGTGATCGTCGCCGTGCCGTTGCCGACCGCCGTCACCAGCCCTGACCCGTCCACGGTCGCCACCGTGGCGTCGTCGGACGCCCACGTGAACTCGGCGCCCGCCACTCCGTGGCCGTTCGCGTCGGTCGCCTCCGCTGTCAGGCGCACCGTATCGCCCCAGGCGACCAGCGTGTCGGCGGCGGGAGACACCGCGACCGCGCTCACCGTCTGGGCCAGCGTCACCGCCGCGCTCCCTGACGCCGAGCCCGTGGTCGCCGTGATCGTCGCCGTCCCGTTACCCGCAGCCATCACCAGCCCGGACCCGTCCACGGTCGCCACCGTGGCGTCCCCGCTCGACCATGCGATCGGTGCCCCCGCCATGACGCTGCCGTTCTGGTCGCGCACCTCCGTGCTGAGCTGCACGGTCGCGCCAAGTGCCGTGAGCCGGGCGGTGGCAGGGCTGACCGTCACGGTGGTGGGTCGCGGGGGATCGGGGGGTGCGGGTTCCGTGGCGCCGTCGCCGCAGGCATGCATCACGACCAGGGCGAGGATGGTCGCACCCGCAAGCCGTGCGGGCCGCAATGGCGCGGTGCGAGTTGAAGTCATGGTCATGGAACGCCTACCTCCTACGGTCGGCGGGATCTCGAACCGGCACCGCCGGCCGGTTCATCGAAGACGAAGATGCCTCCGGCGGGGTCGGGCCCAAGATTCGGGCTCCATCCCGATGTGCCCGGACCGCCCTCACGCACCTCGATGATGCGGGAGTAGGGGTCCGCCGGATCGGTGGACAAGAAGAAGACTGACCCGTCGCGGGATCGCTCGCGCGCAAGGGATTGTCGAACCTGCGGTTCGCTCCCCACTCCATTCCGCGTTGGGACCGTAGGGAACGGTGCGCTCTTCCAGCTGATATCCGAACCCGTGCTGGTCGGCGCCGGAGATCTCCAGCCTGAAGTAGACGTTGTCCTCGACTGAACCCGACGACGCCTCGTACCAATCGCCCTGCCACAACCGGTATTCCTCAGGCTCCAGTGCATCTGCTTCCGGTGGCCGCTCGATGCCGCATCCAGCGGCAGCCAACACCGCGAACAGGCATGCCGCACCCAAGTCCTTCGCCCGGGCTGTGACGGGTCGCAGGGCGCCGGCCCGCGCCAGAGGCAAGGGAAGCGCGACCCATCGCCGACCCGGACGACTCGCCCTGCTGAGCGCGCGTGAGATCATAGTGGTCAACCTGCATGGTGTGGGTCGTCAGCGATCGGTCATCGCTGCGCCTCTGCAGACTACCAACTCGATTCCAAGGGTGCGCCTCCCAAAACAGGGGGGTACACAAAGAACGGTACCCCCTGTTTGGGAGGCGCGCCCATCGGAACGACTCGTTAAGGTGGCGTCGCTGCACACTATGCCGGCTTTACGACCATCGCCGTGGGGGCGGGGGGGATGGGCCATCATGACCACTGCAACCATAGAGGCGGGAATGGCAGCTGACACTGTTGTCCGGCACTCGGAACGCACCGCACACCGGCGGGGCGTTGCCACACTGGTGGCGCTTGTCGCTCCGCGGCAGTTTCTGCGCGCATTCGTACGAAGGTACAAAGGAAGTTGTTGGCCCCGCGTTGCGGCGTCGGCTCTCTTCGCAGCCACCCACGCCTCATTGCTCGCCCCCGTCGCGGACGCGCAACTCTTCGCTGCGGCTGCCCCGGCCGCGCCAGAGATCGCGAATCACGTTGCCGGCGTCGGTCCGAGCGCGGTGAGCGCGGCGCTCGACGCCGACACAACGGGCATCTGCGCACGCACGAGGCAGGTCCGCGAGGCCATCCTGGCGCGGATCGACGGTATCAGCGACTGCGCGGACGTAACGAATGCTCATCTGGCGGGGATCACCGGCGAACTCAAGCTGAGCTCGAGTGAAATCACCTCGTTGAGCGCGGGTGATTTCGCCGGGTTGTCTTCGGTGCGGACTCTCAATCTGTACGACAACGACCTGGTCACGCTGCCGTCGGGACTGCTCGCCGGTATGTCGAAGCTCGAGGTGCTCTACCTCGACAACAACGACCTCACCGCGCTTCCCGCCGATCTCCTGGTGCCGGTGCGGAAGCTCCTCGAACTCTGGGCCACGAACAACGCCCTCACCGAGCTTCCAGACGGGTTCTTTGCGGCCTGCCAAGCCGCGGGTTCGGCGGCCTCCAGTTGTACAACAACCCGGGCGATCCCGCTCTCAAGCACCTGAACGTGTGCTGGAGCAAGACGTATTGCGCCAAGGGAGCTCCCATTCCCATCGCGTTTTCGGTGCAAGCGCTCGGGCAGGGACGATTCAAGGTGGTCGTCCCCATCGGCACCCCGTTCGAGTTGAAGGTGGCCCTCGACGTGACCAACGGGACCGTCGCCAGCGACACGATCACGATACCCATCGGCCGCGTGGAGAGCGATACGTTTACCCTCACCCGTGCGACCGGCGCCACCGCGGCCGTAACCGTGGACATCGTCGATCTGCGGGCGACCGATATTGACCCGAGGAACCTCCGGACCCGAGGCGGCCAGGAGCACGTGCTGCCACACTGGCATGCCGGCTTCGTGCTTGTGAAGGCCGACCCGGCCACGACGGCGGCCCCGGAGGTGACGGGTTCGACCTCCTTCACGGTGACCGAGGGCGAAACCGCGGTGGCGACCCTGACCGCAACCGACGAGGACACATCCGCCGAAGATCTGGAATGGTCGCTCGCCGGCGGGTCCGACGAAAGCAGGTTCGCGCTGACGGCGGCCGGCGCGCTGAGCTTCGGCTCGGCGAAGGACTACGAAAACCCGGACGACAGCGGAACCGACGGGACCTACAACGTCACGGTCGCGGTCAGCGACGGGACGAACAGCGCGACGGCGGTCGTGACGGTGACGCTCGCCAACCGGAACGAGGCGCCCAGCGCGAACGCCGGCGGGGACCAGACGGGCATCGCGGGCGGCGCGACGGTTACGCTGAGCGGCTCCGGCTCGGATCCGGACGAGGACGACACGCTGAGCTACGCCTGGAGCCAGACGGCGGGAACGAGCGTGACGCTGGCGTCGGACTCGTCGGCGGAAGCGACGTTCAGCGCGCCTTCGGGCCTGGCGGCGAACGAAACGCTGACTTTCCGGCTGCGCGTGACCGACTCGGGAGGCCTCTTTGCCGAGGACGAGACGCGGGTGACGGTCCTGGCGGCGCCTTCCGACCCGGACGGCACGCGTGCGGGGGCCACAAGGCTGACGGTGACCCCGCGCCGCACGGTTCACCGGCTGGCGACCGGCTCGCTGGACCGGGCCGCGGGCGACCGCATCGACTACTACGTCTTCACGCTGGGCGAGCGACAGGTGCTGGGTCTCGGGGTACGCGACCAGACGATCGACCTCGACGCGACGCTCGAGGACTCCTCCGGAAACGCGTTGGTGAAGTCGTGGCCGCCGCCAGCCGACTCGACGGTCGAGTGGCTGACGACGACGCTGGACACGGGCACCTACTACATCCGGATCGAGGCGGCCGAGGACGGCGCGACGGGGTACCGGATCCGCTTCGGCCTGGATGATCCGCCGCCCCCCCCGCCGGCGGCCCCGGAGGTGACCGGCTCGACCTCGTTCACGGTGACCGAGGGCGAGACCGCGGTGGGGACGCTGAGCGCGAGCGACGAGGATACCGCCACCGAAGATCTGGAATGGTCGCTGGCGGGCGGCGACGACGAAGGCGAGTTCGCTCTGACGGCGGCGGGCGCGCTGACCTTCGGCTCGGCGAAGGACTACGAGAACCCGGACGACAGCGGGGCGACGGCACCTACAACGTCGCGGTCGAGGTCAGCGACGGGACGGACAGCGACACGGCGGATGTGACGGTGACCCTCGCCAACCGGAACGAGGCGCCGAGCGCGAACGCCGGGAGCGACCAGACGGGCATACAGGGCGGCGCGACGGTGACGCTGAGCGGCTCCGGCTCGGATCCGGACGCGGACAACACGCTGAGCTACGTCTGGAGCCAGACGGCGGGAACGAGCGTGACGCTGGCGTCGGACTCGTCGGCGCAGGCGACGTTCAGCGCGCCCTCGGACCTGACGGCGAACGAGACGCTGACCTTCCGGCTGCGCGTGACCGACTCCGGCGGCCTTTTCGCTGAGGACGAGACGGATGTGACCGTCCTGGCGGCGCCTGCCGACCCGGACGGCACGCGTGCGGGGGCCACCAGGCTGACCGTGACCCCTCGCCGCACGCATCACCGGTTGGTGACCGACGCGCTGGACCGGGCGGCGGGCGACAGCGTCGACTACTACGTCTTCACGCTGAGCGAGCGCCAGGAACTGAGGCTTGGGGTGCGTGACCAGACGATCAACCTCGACGCGACCCTCGAGGACGCCTCGGGCGACGCGCTGATGGAATCGTGGCCGCCGCCGGCCGACGCGACGGTCGAGTGGCTGAAGCCGACGCTGGACACGGGCACCTACTACATCCGGGTCGAGGCCGCCGAGGACGGCGCCACGCGGTACCGGATCCGCTTCGGGCTGGATGATCCTCCGTCCCCCCCGCCATCGGCCCCGGTAGTGACCGGCTCGACCTCGTTCACGGTGACCGAGGGCGAGATCGCGGTGGCGACACTGAGCGCGACAGACGAGGACACTTCCGCCGAAGACCTGGAATGGTCGCTGGCGGGCGGGGCCGACGAAGGCAAGTTCGCGCTGACGGCGGGCGGCGCGCTGAGCTTCGGCTCGGCGAAGGACTACGAGAACCCGGACGACAGCGGGACCGACGGAACCTACAACGTCACGGTCCAGGTCAGCGACGGGACGAACAGCGCGACCGCAGACGTGACGGTGGCGCTTGCCAACCGGAACGAGGCGCCGAGCGCGGACGCCGGGAGCGACCAGACGGGCATCGCGGGCGGCGCGACGGTGACGCTGAGCGGATCGGGCTCGGATCCGGACGCGGACGACACGCTGAGCTACGCCTGGGGCCAGACGGCGGGAACGAGCGTAACGCTGGCGTCGGCCTCGTCGGCGGAGGCGACGTTCAGCGCGCCCTCGGGCCTGGCGGCAAACGAGACGCTGACCTTCCGGCTGCGCGTGACGGATGCAGGGGGCCTCTTCGTGGAGGACGACACGGACGTGACCGTCCTGGCGGCGCCGTCCGACCCGGACGGGACCCGTGCGGGTGCGACCAGGCTGACCGCGACCCCGCGCCGCACGGTTCACCGGCTGGCGACCGGCTCGCTGGACAGGGCGACCGGCGACACCGTCGACTACTACGTCTTCACGCTGAGCGAGCGGCAGGAACTGGGTCTCGGCGTGCGGGACCAGACGATCGACCTCGACGGGACCCTCGAGCACGCCTCGGGCGACGTATTGATGGAAACGTGGCCGCCACCGGTCGACTCGACGGTCGAGTGGCTGAAGACGACGCTGGACACGGGCACCTACTACATCCGGGTCGAGGCGGCCGAGGACGGTGCCACGGGATACCGGATTCGCTTCGGGCTGAGCGACCCGGCCAGCGGCGCCAATGCCGCTTCCGCGAGTGACGGTGGCGGGGACGACGACTTCGAGCCCCTGCTCATCCTCGACGACGTCACGCCCGGGATTGCCGCGGTCGCTCTGTTCAATGAGATGGAACTTGGCGAGGCGCAGCTCGATGCCCTGGACCGCCTCGGCAACCGCAACGGCCGCTTCGACCTCGGGGACCTGCTTTCCTGGCGTGCGCGCTGCCGCCGGGGCGAGGCCCGTTGCGGGAGCACACCGGCTCCGGCCGGGGCAGCGATCCTTGGCGCCATCGCCGTGCCGTCAGCGGCGGGAAGCCCCTCGCGGACGCGGCGGCGTAAGGGGGCCAGGCGCCCCTCACGACGACCGGGGATACGCTTCCGCCGCGCCGCGGTGCGGCTACGGACCCTCATTCTGGCCTTGGCCGTCTGGACGTGGGGCTGCGGCCTGGCGGACGACCCGGTCCAGCCGCAGCCAGCGGACGCCGCGGGGGAACCGGAGCCCGGGCGGCTCCTCGTCAGGCTTGCGGTCCTGCCCGGGGCCCAGGCGGCCGGAGCCATGATCCTGATCGAAGGTCCCGGCATCGATTCGCTGCATGCGCACGGCCTTGAGTTGATCCAGAGCGGCAAGTCGTCCCCAACGAGGCAGGAGGTCATCGTCGCGGGAGAGTTGGGCAACGGGCCGGTTCTGGAGGTGTGGGTGCCTCATGTGGGCGACCATGGCCACTACCGGGTGCGGCTGCTTGAGGTAGCGGGCGAAGACTACTCGTTGCGGGACCCGGCGGAGTACACGGCCACGATCTCACGCTGAGTCAATCCCGGCCGGGACAGGCATCTCCGCATCCCCGATGCGCATCGCGGCCCCGAGGTCCCATCGGACCACCGGGGCCGCGATGGCTGCACGCGCACCTACATTCGCGGCACCCGGATCATGTCCCCTTCCGGGCCAACCGTCACCACCGGTCCCATCAGGACATCGTTGGCCAGAACGATGGCCCGCCCCCCGTCCGCATCCCCCTGCATCGCACTCTGGTCAGCGTCCGGAAGCGTGAACGCGTCGGCCAGAGATGCATCGACGCGGTATCTCAGATCCGCCAGCGACTTGATCGTGATCGCGCTCAACGGGTTCTCGCCGCGCCGGAGCACCGGTGTCATCAGCTCCGAAGCCAGCACCGATTCACGCCAGTGCCGGTCGGCCACCCCGAGTCCCCCCCTGTGCTCGACCGGAACCTTGCCGTTACGGTAGTCGCTGCCACCGGCGGCATCGAAAGCCGCGACGGCGAGAGGACCGCGGAAGTGCGTGTCAAGCCCGGGCAAGTCGACTGAAGGAGACTGCAGGAAGTTGAAGATCGGCCACAGCGGACCGATCCCCAGGATGTGTCCGATCTCATGGGTCAGCAGATCGGCCAGCTCATCGTCCTCCATGCGGCCGATGTCCGCCTCGTCGAGGAACAGGGCCCCCAGGAACGGCAGATCGTCCTCGCGGCGCACGTAGCACGATCCCGCGGCCGCCAGGGTGCCGCCGCGTCCGTCGATCCTCCTGACCCAGGCGATGATGAGGAGTTCGTCCACCGTCGTCGCGAGGGCGTCGATGTCGATCCCGTGGCGGTCATGCTTCGGCCCGGCGGGAATGACGATGTCGCGCAGCTCGGTGCTTCGCAGGATGTCGGCCCAGGGTCCGGCGGCGTTCACGATCTTCGGTGCGAGGCGCCTCGTCGGGGCGTCCGCCGCCATCACCTCGATGGTGTAGCCGCCGGACGTGTACGCCAGCGTCTGGCCGCTGAAGGACTGTGTGACCTCGGCCACCGGAGCGTCCAGGCCGGTGGGCTGGTGGTGGGGGGTTGAGATTGCGTTGTCGCATGCAGCGAGCAGGGTCGCGGCCAGCGCCAGGGAAATCGTTCGGTATTCAGTTTGCGTGTTTATCGTATCCTCCCCTTCCATGCAATCGCGCTTGTCAAATCAGGGACTCATCGGTCCTGATATGATCAGGTACACGGAGGGGGTGGCGGTGGGGTTCGATGTTCCGAAGCACACCGCATTTGGGGGGTGGGATGGGGCGGTTGGCTCCGCGTTGCTCCTGAGAGGAGGACAACGTCTCGACGGTAACGGAATGATGTAATGTCCACTTGACAGAATGTCAGGTCGAGTTTA
Organism: Longimicrobiales bacterium; assembly: GCA_965116645.1. Classification (GTDB taxonomy): domain Bacteria; phylum Gemmatimonadota; class Gemmatimonadetes; order Longimicrobiales; family Gaopeijiaceae; genus Bin94. Next base: position 2,830,854 of record OZ220702.1, read on the forward strand.
CAGGACTAGCGAGCACCTCACCGCCGATACGACCCATAGGCCGCACGAACGACCGCCCCGGCCGGCTTGCCGCGGATATCGAAGTTCCGGTGGTTCGCCCACCACTCGGACCAGAGCTGGTCGCTCGCCATCCAGTTGTCCCAGAGGAACAGCCCGTTCACCACTCCCGGGTACGCGGACATCGTGTTGAACACGGCCTGATGGATGTTGGCCTGGGTCTCCCGCCCGTCGTCCACTCCGTTGCCGTTCGCATCGACGAACGCGAAGGGCTTGCCCTGGTCCGACGTGTTGGCAGGCTCGAAGGGTGCCGCGACGACGTCCATCGCACCGTATTCGAGAAAGACGAGCGGGCGCTCCGGGTTGTCATTCGACAGCGGAATCAGATACTCGCGGAAGATCCTGTCGTAGGCCATCCCAAGGCTCTCCACGCTCATCACCGACGAGGGCTCCGAGTCCGCGAGATTGAACCACGCGCTGATCCCGATGAGGTCGAGATTCATGTCTTCCCACAGGCAGAAGGATCCCGGCCCGTAGAAGTCCGGGGCCCTGAACACGTCGTAGTGCATGTCGTAGGTTAGCGCGCCATCATAGACGTTGCGCACCCGGTCCGTCATCGACCCGAGTTCCTCGCCGAAGTGCGTGGCTGCGTGCCCGCCCGCGCGGGTCCGAAAGAGCCGGTCAGTCTCGGTTCCCAGCGAGAACATCCGCGCACCTTCCTGCTGCGCGATTGAGGCAAAGTGCACGACCTGCTCCGTATAGCTCTCCCAGAACTCGGAGACGAAGCGCTCGTGATCGGGGTGGTCGGGCCGCCAGGGCCAATGCTCGGGCAGCACACCTTGGCCCGGGTCGCCCGGATCGCCAAGCTGCCACCGGCGCACGGGGCGCTGGGCCGCCGCCGCTGCTTCGTCGGTGATTGCGAGGGTGACATAGACGTCGAAGCCTTCCGCTCTCAGGTCCCGGATGAACTGCCGGAGCGCCGGGTCGGAGAACGACCCCAGCACCGGGTGCGTGCGCTCGACCGAGCTGTCCATGCTGTCGTCGATGAAGAGATGCACGGAAATCCCGACCCAGTTCGCGTGCAGGCTCTTCAGCCAGTCGATGTAGTCCGGGGGCACCAGCGGTCCGGTGCCCGCTTCCTCCCAGGCCTCCACGACCTGCTCGTTGGTTCCCCAGTAGCCCGAGGCGTGGATCGCTCGAAGGGGAAGTTCCAGGACGTTGTCCGGCCGCGTTGGCTGGCCGCATTGATAGGGCCCGGAGACGAGGCGGGCCGAGAACTCGGTGGCAAGCCCGCCGCCGGCAGTGGCCGACACCGTCTGAGTGCGCGCGCTTCCGAGGGTCCACTCCGTTGAAGCCAGGCCGTCGGCGTCCGTAACCGCGGAATCGGGACTGACCATGCCGCTTTCGCCGCCGGGAGAGAACGACACCGGCACGTCCGCGACGGCACTCCCGCCCGCGTCCTCCACGCGAATCACCAGAGGCTGCGCCAGCGGATACCCCCTGATGCCCTCTTGGTCATTCCCGGAGACGGTTCTCAGCCGCGCGGGCCGCTGCTCGATGGTGATGTCCGCGCGAGCGGAGACCCCGCCGGCCGTGGCGGTCACGGTGGCGGTCCCGTTCCCGGCGGCAGTGACCAGCCCACTGGCGGCCACCGTGGCCACCGTGGCGTCGCTGCTCGTCCAGGTGACGGTGACGCCGGACATGATCTGGCCGCGCTGGTCGCGCACGGCCGGGGTGAGGCGGAGCGTCTCGCCGAGTGAGCGCAGCGTCGCGGACTCGGGCGAGATGATGATTGTGGCGGGGATCGGGGGGGTGGGGGCTACCTGCTGGTCGTCGCCGGCGCAGGAGGTGAGGAGGAGGGCTGTGATGGTGAGCAGGGGTCGGAGGGGATGGACGGGGATTCTCAATCGAGTCCTTTGCTTTGCCATTTCCGACTCCAAGGGGTGAGGGGTTCGGTCGGTGGGGGGCTCCGGGGGGCTCGGATGGCCGAATCGGCGAATCTAACTGAACAGACGCATGACCACACGGCACTCTGGCGAGGGGTTGCTCCCGCCCCCGTTCGATCCCCCCGAGGACCGCGCTCCGGTCAGGTTTGCGGACGGCGGTTGGCCCCACAACCGAGCACCTCGCGCGGCCCTCCCAACGGCTGATAGCCCTCCGAAGAAGGGGGCCTGCCAGCGATTCGTCAGAAGGAGACCGTCGTGGTCATCGATATGGTTCAGGGCGCGCCCAGTCGCGAAAACGCTGGATGTCGTCCCAGTCGCCTCTCCGCGCGCTGATCGAGCAGTCCTGGGCGTTGGCCGGGTGAGCGACGATGGCGACCGCCAGCAACACGACCCCAACGGGCACCCACCGCACCCGGGTCGCGGGAAATGCAAGTTGTGAGGACCTCGGCTGCCCGATTCCCCCCGGCCCCGACCCCACCCCCTCACCGGAGCACCCACTGTCGAACATCCTGCCACGGATTGCCGCTCGGATGCACGCCGACCGGGATCGGGAGAACGTAGATCGTCACCTCGTGCGGAACGTCGGAGCGCCAGAGGACCGGGCCAAAGAAGACGACCTCCTTCCCGGGCCGGAGATACCGGGCAGAGCACGTTTGCAGCTTGGAATGGCAGCTTGCCAGAACGCCATCAAGGGCAAACGGTCGTTTTCAGACGGCGGCTGAAGCCCCAGGGCCGCGGCGATATGCAGCTCCTGTGAGAACGGCACCGCGTAGACGAATACCTCCTCCATCTCGACATCGCCGGACCTGACGGGCTGCAGCGGGCCGTCGCCGATGTAGCGCGGGCCTCGCGGGGTCTCATAGGACCAGACAGCCACCAGGGCCCGGTCCGGCGACTCCCCGCAGATGGACTCGCCGACGCGACTATCGTGGCCATCGAGGTCATTGACCACCGGACGTGCGGGCTTCACGTTATGTTGAGTTCCACATAACGGGAGTTATGTTGCGGCCCCGATTATGTTGCGGACGGGCCGTATCGTATTGCTGGACATGAGGATGCGCCCCATATGGCCGCAACATAATATCCTGACGCAGGCTCGTTGCCCATGATCATGCCTCCACCCCTGCAGAGGAGGCACGATCATGTTCGAGGACCTGTTCATCGATCGCGGCGCGATCGCCCGCTATCGCGGTGCGCCGCTGCTGAGAGAGCGGCTGAGCTACCTGAGGCATTGCTCGCGGGAGGGGGCACGGCCGCTCACACTGCGTAGGATCGCGGCGACACAGCTCACCCTTGTTCGTTTTCTGGATCTTCGTGGGGGTGAGCGTGTCAGCATGCCCCGGGTGGAGGCGACGGCCGACCACCGATCAAGTCGCTCGGCACAGCCGATGGAGCGTCAGGCTTTCGTCAGTCGTGCGGTGCGATGGCTGCGTTTTGCGGATCTGCTTGAAGAGCCTGCAGAAGCTGCTCCGCGGCAACGGCATGCCCATGTCGGTGAGGTCACGATCTTCAGGGAGTGGATGCGCAGGGAGCGCGGATGGTCCCAGTCGACGATCCGCAGCAGCTGCCGCACGACGGATCGTTTCTTCGACTGGCTTGACGAGTGGGGCACGGCCCTGGGCGCGGTCGTCATCTCCGACATCGACCGGGCGGTCGCGCGCTGGCACGCACGCGGCTGCGGTCGGCTCACGATCCGCAACTACGCGCAGCGTCTGCGTACCTTCTTCCGGTTCGCTGAACACCAGGGCTGGTGTAGACCGGGGCTGGCCGACGGGATCATGCCGGCGCGGTTCCATCCCGGTGAGACGCTTCCGAAGGGACTCGACCGGGACGAGGCGCGACGCCTGCTCGCAACGTCCGAAGGCGACCGGCCGGTCGACGTGCGTGACCGGGCCATCCTCATGGTGCTGATCGCGTACGGGTTGCGTGCCGGTGAGGTCGCCGGCCTGCGGCTCGATGATCTGGACTGGAAAGAGGAGACGCTACGGGTACGCCGCTCCAAATCGGGATGCACGCAGCACTATCCGCTCTCTCACAGTGTCGGACAGGCCATCGTTCGTTACCTCATCGAGGCTCGTCCGATGCGCCGGGAGAGGGCGCTGTTCTTCACGCTGGTCACTCCGATCCATCCTGTAGACCGGAACGTAGTGTCGGGCATCGTCCGAAGACGCGTGGATCGGCTCGGGATCACCGGCAAGCGTCGCGGTGCCCATGCACTGCGCCACGCCGCAGCGCAGCACCTGCTCGACCGTGGCCTCTCCTTCAAGGAGGTCGGCGACTACCTCGGCCACCGCAGCATCTCGTCCACCGCCGTGTACGCCAAGGTGCAGCTCAGCACCCTCCGCGAGATCGCCGACATCGATCTGGAGGGGCTGGTATGATGCTCCGGGATGCAGTCAACGACTATATCGCCTGGCGCCGTGCCCACGGCGCGAAGTTCGACAGCGGCGCTCGCCTGTTGAACCTGTTCCTGGAGCATGTCGATGGCACCATCGGCTGCGACGCCGTCGTCCAGGCCGACGTTCTCGACTTCCTTGCCGGCAATGGTCCGCTTACCCGGTACCGCGCCAACAAGTACGGTGCCTTGGCCGGCTTCTACCGCTACGCGATCAGCCGCGGTTATCTGACCCGGTCGCCGCTTCCAGCACGCAGTAGCGAGCCGATACGATCGCGCTCGGTACCGTCTTACGTCTATTCCCGCAACGAGTTGCAGCGCCTGTTCCACGCGATCGAAATCAGTCGGCGGGGTTCGCATCAGATCGACGCCGACACTCTGCGGACGCTGCTGTTGCTGCTATACGGCGCAGGGCTGCGCTTCGGCGAGGCCCGGTGCCTGACCCTCGACGATGCCGACCTGCCCGATGCACTGCTGACCATACGCGACACCAAGTTCTACAAGACCCGCCTCGTTCCCGTCTGCCCGAAGCTTGCCGACGCTCTGGGTGCCTACGCCGCCAAGCGCGCCGAACGCCCCTTTCCCAAGGGCACCGCCTCGACCTTCCTCGCCAACCGGGACGGTACGCCTCTGGCCGAGCGCACGACCCGCACCGCGTTCGCCAAGCTGCTCAAGGTTGCCGGGATCGGGCCTGCCGGCGACGGACGGCGAGCTCCGTGCCTTCACTCCCTGCGCCACGCCGCAGCCGTTCACCGGCTGGAGTCCTGGTACCGGCAGGGCGCCGATGTCCAGCGACTGCTTCCGGCTCTCTCCACCTGGCTCGGGCATACCAAGCTCGACGGCACCCGGGTCTACCTCTCGATGACGCCGGAGCTGCTGCAGCAGGCTTCGGTCCGCTTCGACGCCTACGTCAACGGAGGACACAACCATGAGTAGCCCCCGCACCCTCGGTCCCTGGCTCCGCCGCTTCCTCACCGAGCACATCGTCACCGAGCGCAACCTCGCCCGCAACACACAGAAGAGCTACCGCGACACCTTCCTCCTCCTCCTGCCGTTCGTCGGCACCAGGATCCGCAAGCAGGTCGACCGGATCGCGATAGAGGACCTCACGCCGGGGCGTGTGCGCCAGTTCCTCGACCATCTCGAGGAGGACCGCGGCTGCTCCATACGGACTCGCAACCAGCGGCTATCGGCGATCCGCGCATTCGCACGCTTCGTCGCCAGTCGCGATCCCGCGCACATCGAGTGGACCGGCTGCATCCGGGCGATCGCCTCGAAGAAGGCGGCGCCGAAGCCGATCGGGTGGCTCACCAAGACCGAGATGGCCGAACTGCTCGAGGTCCCGAACCGCCGAACGCCCAGAGGCCGGGTCGAACACGCCCTCCTCCTCTTCCTCTACAACACCGGGGCGCGCGTCTCCGAAACGACGCAGCTCGTCGTGGGCGATCTGCGGATCGGACGACGCGACGGCGCCCATGCGCTCGTCAACATCCATGGCAAGGGCGGAAAAGAGCGGCAGTGTCCGCTGTGGCCGCAGACCGAAGCCGTGCTCGCGGAGCTCGCACAGGGCCGGACAGCCGGAGACACCGTCTTCCTCAGCCGACAACGGAGACCGTATACGCGGTTCGGCGTCTATCGGCTCGTCGAGCGCTCCGGGGCCCGCGTACCCTCGCTCGCAGGAAGACGAATCACGCCCCACATGATCCGTCACACGAGCGCCTGCCACCTGCTCCGGGCCGGGGTCGATCTGAACACGATCCGTGCCTGGCTCGGACATTCCAGCCTCGACACCACCAACGTCTACGCCGAGATCGACATGGAGACGAAAGCCAAGGCCATGGCACTCTGCGATGCCGCGGAGCCCGGACCGGATCGCCCGTGGAAGACAAGCAACAGGCTCATGAGCGTCCTGACCGCACTCTGAGAGAAGGATATTATGTTGCGGCCATATGGCGCATCCTCATGTCCAGCAATACGATACGGCCCGTCCGCAACATAATCGGGGCCGCAACATAATTCACGCATCCGGCCGGAGACGCGCGCAGTGCCCCGGTACAGACCGAGAGGGCATGCGCCCGCCAGGACCGACGACGACCTTGTCCGAAACCCGCCAGGATCCAGTAATCGCTGAACCAGTTGCCGGCCGGTCCGCCGTCATCCTCCGGCTCACCCAGAACGCCCGTTCCCCTCTGGTTGACCGCGATCACGTCCGCGCGGAGCGGCTCCTGGGCCGCGGCTGGGCTGTACAGGTCCGCCGGCACCGCCGCAGCGAGCTGGAAGCAAGCAAGGAACCAGAGTGTTCGGCATCCCCGCTGCGTTTCTGGCTTCAGCCGGTCTCATACGTTCCCTCGGTTTCGCGAGCTTCTTGCGGACCACCAAAAGCAATCTTGCCCACATTACCGTCCGGTTTCACAGTCCGCCACGACAAAACCCGGCCAGTTTCCGCCAAGACGCTTCCCGGGGTCCCGGAAGAACCCAATCCGACGCCTTCTGGGCCAATCCCACCCCCCTCCCATTTGGTAGGCGCAACGCAGCCATGACTCGTCTAAGCTACACCGGCGAGGAGTGTGATCGCACCGGCAAACACCGTTGAACCGAAGTTCGCGTCGCACTCGCCAGCGCTCATGAAACAAACCCCGCTCCCGCCGACGATGCACTGTAGCGCCGCATTCGCCCTCTATTGTCCCAGCCGCCGCATGCGCGAGCGGATCAGGCGACTGCTGGCGGGCACGGACCTCGATGTCGTGGAATCGCGAAAGGCCTTCTCCGTCCGGCTGAAACGCCGTTGCAGCCCTGGAATCGCAGCGCTGAGGAATCCCTCCGCCGCGGATACCGCATGGCTCCTCGACGCCGTCCGCCCGCCGCCCGCCAACCGGTCTTGCGTGGTGGTGGCGCCGCTCTCCCTGTTCAACCTGCAGCGCCTGCGACCGCTCCGGCGCGACGTGTTTCGGGTCGTGTGGGATGAGGAGGCGGATGATCGCCTGGCCTCCGTCGTGAAAGACGTCATGGCCGAATGGTGCCGCGATCCGCTCGTCCGGCTGGGCCGGCAGCTTCTGGAGATTCCCGAACTGCGCCCGTCGTTGCACGCGGTGATCGCGAGATTGTGCCGGCTGTCGAGTGACGGGCCACCCCGGCCGCCCCCGAGGACCGTCACCGAACTGGCCGGGGCGGTCCATCTGTCTCCCGGCACGCTGGCCCGGTACTGGCGGTCGGACGTGCCACTCCGCTGCGGACCGAAGAAGCTGCTGATCTGGGCGGCCTTCCTGTGGGCGGTCGAACGGAGCTCACAGGCAAAGTGGGACACGGTGGCAAAGCTGGCGGGAACACCACGGCGGACACTTGAGCGATGGTCACTTGAGCTCGCGGACTGCACACTGTCCGAGGCCGCCCGCGACCCTTCGAGGGTGTTCCGGAGGTTCGAGGCATGGGTGGCGGAAGTGTACCGGCCATCCTGATCCCGGGCCCGGCCGCGAGTACCCCTTCGTGCTGCCGGTCGTTCTCAATCGATCTGCCCAAGCAGCACCGCCTCAGTTCTACGCCCGACCCTGACAGGCCCCAGCCCCCGTTTTCGAGCACGCGGGCCAATTGCCCGTCGGACACTACGCCGCTTCTTTGATCACCTCCCGTCCGCCGCGTCGTTCTTCCGCCGCTTGACGACGGGCCTTACCTGGATCGGTAGAGCCAGCTTCACGCCACGACCGAGCGCTGCAATCTCCGATCCCACGGTGGTCGGGGGCGCCTGAACGCACCTGATCCGTCCTCACCGCCTCCACGCAACCACGCCGGGCAAGCCGCCGCTGACCATGATCTCGAGCCCCGGTTCCGGCGCCAGCGCGTCCAGCGCCCCGGGAGCCATCGCGTCGACCGGGAGATCCCTGAGGATCGCCCGCACCTGCCCGGTCACCGGGTCGCGCATGATCGCCATCAGGGGTTCGCTCCCCTCCCGCATCTCCACCGAGCCGTCCGGTCCGGTGAGCACGAGGCTCGCCAACTCCAACGCCCACTCGTCCTGCGCCGGAATCGCGAAGGTGAAGCCGGATCGTCCGTCACCATCCATCACCTCCTCCATTTCGAAGCTCAGCGAGAACAGGTTGCTTCCGTCCGCGCGCCGGCCGGTCAGCTGATATGGCCCGCCAAAGAGCGGCACAGACGGCGATGTCTCGACGACGAAGGCCGGATCGATGTGCAGCGCCCCATCCGCGGAAGCACCACCGGACACGAGGAGCGTCCGTGCAGCGGACGCCTGAATCTCGTTCTTGTCTATGAGCCGGAAGCGCAGCGCGTTCGTGAAGTAGTAGTCGCTGACCCACGTCGGATCGCAGTAGCTCATGAAGTCCGCCCGGTCCGGGGGTACCAGCGAACCTCCGTTGCGCGGATCGTATCCCCACACGCCTGTCCGGGCGTTGCCATACGGGAAGGTGGGGTCGATCCCACTGGGGTTCCCGCAATCCGTATGGCGCAGGTTCAGGTTGTGTCCGAGTTCGTGCGCGATTGTCTCCGCGTTCAGCCGGGACATGCTGGTCTTTCCTCGCCCTGGGTCGGAACTGCTACCCCGACCGGCGACGCCGCCGGCACCGGTGGCGACCGCGTTCAGGCCCATCCAGTGTCCGGTCCCCTGCTCCAGGATGCGGATTCTCCGTAGCTCTGCCAGCATGTCGAAAATACTGTTCGAATCAATCGTTACGCTGCCGTGCCTTATGATCTTGAACTCATTCACCGGCAGCAGAGTCCTCGTCTGGAAGAACATGGGATCGTTCTCTGTGGCACCAGCGACGAAGGTCACGGCCTGCCGGTTGTTATTCGCGCGCGAGATAAACGGGACCAGGGTCAAATGCAGCGGGGGCACCTCCCTGACCTCCACCGCCGTCCGCCCTTCCACGGGGATACGCCGGGATACGCCGAGCGAAGCATCGACGGTCCCGTCCGGGTCGACCTCGACGACCATCTCCAGGCCCGGCTGAATCACCTCGGCCGGCATCTTGATGTTGGCTGACAGGTCCATTTCGCCCACTTGCGTTTCCGTCGGAATCGGAGACGATCCTGCGGGGATGTTTACGGCATGCACCTCTGCTCCATCCACGAAGAAGGTGGCTCGGACAGGCGGGATAGTCTCGGTGGTCTCCTCCCCGGATTCGACGAAGACGCGCAGGAGCGCGCTCCTCCCGGCCACGAGCGGGACCGGATATTCGGTCGACTGCGTCGCCTGTATCAGAAAGGCCCCGGTACTCGCCGCCGCTCCGCACGATGGGACTCGCCACTTGTAAACCACATCGTTCAGCCAGGTTCGGAACTCCGGCTCGGTAGGTGCGCACAGGTCGGTTTCGTAAGCGATCATTGCCTCGAGCTCCTCGAGCGAGGTCAACTCGGCGGGCAAGGGCCCGGACAAACCGGGGTTGTTCTGGAGGTGTAACCGGATCAGAGATTCCAATCCGCCCAACTCCGGGGGCAACGGACCGGACAGCATGTTGTTCTCCGCCGAGATCCACTGGAGGTTGCCGAGTTGGCCAAGTTCCGCGGGCAGAGCGCCGTCGATCATGTTGTTGCGGAGCACAATGATCTCCAGGCTGCCCAGCTGGCCAAGTTCCGGAGGGAGCGGCCCCGTAATCTCGTTGTTGCTCAGGCCCAGCACTTCCAGGGTGCCCAAGTTGCCAAGCTCTGCCGGTAACGGTCCCGAGAACCGGTTGCCGTAGGCAATCATTTCGCGGAGCTTCTCGAGCCCGCCCAGCGCAGCAGGAATCGGGCCACCGATCCGGGTGTTCCTGATGTGCAGATCCCGCAACTCGGTCAGCTTGCCGAGCCCCTCCGGGATCGAGCCGTCGAACGCCGCGTCATAGAGATAGAGATGCTGCAGACTCGCGAGGTTCCCGAACTCGGGGGGAATGGGACCACTCATGTCGTTCGCCCCCATCCAGAGTTCCCGGAGCTTGGTCAGCCTCCCGATTTCCGGAGGGATCCGTCCAGTGAAGTTATTGCCGTTGAGGTCCATCCGCCAAACCTCGGTGAGCGCGCCGACTTCCGGCGGCACCTCGCCCTCCAGCTCGTTGTGGTCCAGACGCAGCACATTCAGGTGCGGGAAGTACTGGATTTCGGGAGGAATCTCTCCTGTCAGGTTGTTGCGGTTCAGGTTGATCTCCCTTACCCGCCCCGTCGAATTGACCTCGATGCCGTACCAGCTCTCAAGCGGGGCATTTGACCCCCAGTTGCCCGAGTTCGACCAGTCCTCACCACCCATGGCTTCGTAGAGCTTGATGAGATCCGAACGCTCCTCGTTACAGGCGATGAAGTCGCCTTCGCGCGTCGGAATGGAGTTCAGCCACGCGCGAAACCCCTCGTCGCGCACCGTGCACAGCATCGTGCCGCCGTACTGGAGCTGTTGAAGGTCCAGCCCGGAGAGGGAATTCGGGATGGGACCCGAGAGATCCTCGTTCCCGTCCACATGGAGTTCCGTCAGGAAGGCCATGTTCCCGAGGTCTTCCGGGAGATGGCCGCTCAGCCCGTTGTCACTCAGACGCAGCGCCGTCACGCGACCGTTCGCATCCGCCTCGACGCCGTGCCAGCTGCCCACCGGTTCGTGAGACTCCCAGTTTTCCGCGTTGGTCCAATCCCCTCCGCCCGCCGAGTAGAAGATGTCCATCAACGTCGGACGGTCCTGGCTATGGATCGTTCCGTTGGCCCTGGCACTGATCGAGCCGGTGCTGACGGTGACGGTGGCCCTCCCCTCCCGGATCCCGGTCACGACGCCAGCCGTATCCACCGTCGCGACCGCGGGATCGCTGCTGGCCCAGGTGAGCGGGGCATTGAACACAAGCTTCCCCCGCTGATCCTCCACGACGCTCTTCAGACTCACGGTGGCGCCCGCGGTAACGACGAAGGTATCAGGCTCGATGGCGATGGTGGTGGGACGTGAAGGCTCCACAGGGGGAGGCGTCGTCGTGTCTTCGCCGCCGCAGCAGAGGAGGATGACGAGGGCACCAGTTGCCGTCAAGAGGCTTGCGAACCCTGGTCGCGTGTCGCCAATGGACGCTCCGCATTGCCGTCTCCCAACTTCCGGTCTCATGGTCTGCATCCCGTTGTCAAGATACCCGAAGTGCAACACCCGCATGCCAGCTTCGAGTTGTCGAACTTCACCTGAATCTCCGCTCTCTCCACTGTCGCGTCGATCTCCGCCCTTTCCACCTGTCGGGTGGGGGGGTAGAGCATATGGAGCAAGTTAGGAAGTCAGCCAAGAAAGTGCGCCTACCAAATGGGGGGGGGTCGGACTGGCAGCTACCTCCGGCTCAGCGGTCACCCGCTGGAACCGGCCAGCGCCGTCGTTCCTCCATAACAGACCCGTGCTCGTATAGTCGTCGACCACGATGTCGACATCCGAATCGCCGTCGGAATCGTAAACGCGAATCCAGCTGAACGACCTCGCCCGATCGTCCCGGTTCTCCGGCATCCACGCTGATGTGACGTCCCGAAACTGCCCGCCACCGGCGTTTTCGAGCAGTTGCAGGTAGTAGCCTCGGTGGAATCCGGGCCCCGATTCATCGCCTGTGCGGGTAACCACAACATCCTTGTCACCATCGCCGTCGGTGTCGGCCACATCCATGTCCAGTATTACGCCATGACCCCCGACCGCGGGAAGAATCGTGCGGCCCGCTACACTGTACACACCGGTGCTGTCGCCCCAAATGATCTGCACCGGATCACCCTCGAACTCGTGTCCGCCGACGAGAAGGTCCACGTATCCGTTGCTGTCGACGTCGACCAATTCCGCTGCGATCACGAACTGATCGAGCCCTTCGACCCGGGAACCGGCACGGAAGGCACCGCTGCCATCGTTCAGCATGAAGGACCGCGGACCGCTCAGAAAGACGTCCAGGTCCCCGTCGGCGTCAATGTCGGCGGACGCCCCGCCGTAGTTGACGCCCGCGAACGCGTCAAGCGGCGGTCCCGGGACATACCTGTCTGCCGAGGACAGCACGACGTAGGGGGACACATCCGAATTGTCTCCCGTACCAATCACGAGAACGTCGAGCCGGCCGTCCGCGTTGTAGTCGCCCGGCAGAGCCTTTGACGCGCCTTCCATTGACGGCAGAGTGCCGCTGAAGAGGCCGGCATCCAGCGAAAAACCCCCCTGGCCATCGTTCAAGTGGAATTCCGCCGGGAGAGAGCCGCCATCGTTGTCCATGGGAGCATAGAAAATGTCGACGTCGTCGTCGCCATCGAAATCGCCGTAGGCCCAGGCCTGGGCCCATCCCGTCCTGCCATCTCTCACAGCCGAGTGGTCCACCATGAAGGGCGGGTTCTGTAGCGAATGGGAGGTTCCAGCGTCGGCCGTGTGATTCGGGGGCACAACCGCGAGCGGGCCGGGGCGAAACGTACCCGATCCGTCGTTTCTCCAGACCAGGCGCCTTGACGCTTCATCGGCAAAGACATCGGGGTCTCCATCCTCGTCGATATCGTGAATCCGAAGCCAGGTGATCCAGTCGGCGTCAGCGTCCTGGTGGCCGCCAAGGCGCTGGCTCGTCATGTCGGCGAAGACACGCGTTGCCGTATGCTCAAGCAACTGTACATGGTACCCTTCGTACCACCCGGGGCCGGTCTCGTCACCGGTGCGGTTGAGCACGATGTCCCTGTCGCCATCTCCGTCGGTGTCGGCCACGTCGATGTCCACGACAATGCCGTGACCGGGAACCGGCGGGAGGATGGAACCCTTCGCCGTACTGAATACGCCGGTGTCGTCGCCCCAGAGTATCTGCGCCGGAAAGCCCTCGTACTCATGCCCGGCCGCCAGCAGGTCCGCGTAGCCGTCGCGATCGACGTCAACGAGTTCGGCGGTGAATATCAGGTCGTATTCGATGCCTTGGATTCGAGTTGTGTCCCAGGTAAACGCCCCTGCACCGTCATTAACAAGAAAGAACGGACGTGTAAAGTTGTCGGTCACCACAACATCCAGGTCGCCGTCCGCATCTATGTCAGCCGACGCTCCGCCGTGATGGAACCCGATGATATCGTCCAGGCCCTCCGCCTGGACATACCCGCTGTCCGAAGACAGCACGGCATATGGAGAGGCGCCGGGAAACGGAGGATGGTCGTATCCATGATCCACAACAAGGACATCGGGCCTGCCGTCGCCATTGAAGTCTCCGGGAAGGGCCTTCCGGGGATTCACTCCACCTGGAGGACTTTGGCCAAGGAAGGTGTCGTCGAAGTCGAACCAGCCCATCCCGTTGTTGATGTACACCTGCGCCGGGACGGCATTGCGTGACCCGTCCAAGGGGGAATGAAAGATGTCGATCCGGCCGTCGCCGTTGAAATCCAGATAGGCGATGGCGGCGGGGTAGTAGTAGTCCTGGAACCGGCCCTCGCGAAGCCGTTCGTGGCTGACGTACAGGCCTCCAAACTGGAGCGAGTGGGACGTTCCCTCATCCACTTTGGGATTGGGGGGAATATGGGGGAGGACGACGGTCAGATCGGCGTTTCCGGAGAACGTGCCGAGCCCGGCGGTGATGGTCGCGCTGCCCCTGACGCGCGCGCGAACCATCCCTGCGGAGTCGACCGTGGCTACATACTCGTTGTCGGACATCCAGACGAAACCGGACGCGTCCACCGGATTGCCGTTGGCGTCCTGCGCCTGTGTCAGCAGGCGAATGGTGTCGCCGACATCCAGTTCGATCATGGCCGGGGAAACCACGACCCGGGCGATCTCCTGACGTACTTCGACACCGGCGCTATCCGATGCGGCGCCCGCGACAGCGGTGATCGTCGTGCTCCCGCCGGAAATTGCGCGTGCGAGTCCGGACGCGGTGATCGACGCCACGGAGGCATCGCTGCTCGCCCATCTGACACTGGCTCCGGTTATCACGCGTCCGCGCTGGTCGCGAACCTGTGCCGAGAATCGCACGGTGTCACCCAGGGCCGTGAACATGGCCGAACCCGGAGTTACGGACACGAGAGTCGGGACCGGCGGATCCGGGGGTGGCGTCACGGTCGGCGGATCTTCTCCGCAGGCAACGATGCCGGCGAGGAGGCATGGCGCGGGAAGGACCCATGGGAGGCGCGAGGCGAGTGTCGAGGTCATTGAGCCTGCCTTTTTCAACCCGGGATCCTGCGTTGCGGTGCCGGACACCATCATGCGGGAGGGCAGGTCACATCTGCAAGGGCTCGGAACGGGGCTGTGGGTCCGGTGCGGCGGCGGGTGGCGCTGAAGGAGCTGGCCGTCTCGCTGGCGGGAGTCGATGGAGGCGATGTCACCCCCCCTATTTGGCAGGCGCGACTCCGGCTTCATTCCCCTTCATTTCGGCTGGGTATCCAGGTTCAACGACCGTGCTCGGGTGACACGCGGGCAGAAAGAAGCCGAGGTGAATCCACAGAATCTGTTCGGACGCGTTCTGGCGTCACTGCACAGAGCCGCGCTCGACCCGGACGACTGGCCTGCCGCGGCCGGCCTGATCGACAAGGCTGCCAGCATCAAGGGCAATGCGCTGGCGATTTGCACGGGAACCGGGAAAACACGGGAAGAGATCGCCTTTGCGCAGATCTGTTTCGGCGGACGGCGTTGCGAGGATCTGGAACGCGAGTACTTCGCCGACTACTGGCCGCGGGATGAACGCCTCCAGCGCCTCCGGAGGCTCCCCGACAGCGAACTCGTGCCCACCGGTGATCTGTACACGGTGAATGAGAAGGAGACCTCGTCCATGTACAATGAGTTCCTGAAGAACACCGGCATGCAGAAGGGGTTCCACGTGCGCCTGGGCGGGCCGGATCAATCGCAGATCGTGTGGACCCTTGGCGAAAGCGCCGAGACCAGAGGATGGTCTTCGGCCCAGATCGACGTGATCGAGAGCCTCTTGCCGCATGTGCGCCATTTTGCCACCGTCCAACGGCTGCTGGCCGGTGCCCGAGCGGTCGGCGAATCGCTCGCCGGCCTGCTGGACCACGCAGGCACCGGCGTCATTCAGCTGGACCGGGAGGCGTGTATCGTGGAGTGCAACGAGATGGGCGCCCGGATCTTGCGGCAGCGCGGCGGTCTGTTCGACTCGGCCGGGTCCCTGAGGGCCCTCAAGCCAGCGGAAGACGCGGAACTCCAACGTCTGCTGGCGAACGCTCTTCGCGCGTACGGCCTGGGGGCCGTGGGCGGCTCGATGACGATCGCACGTCCCAAGGCCAGGACAAGGCTGGTGCTGCACGTCAATCCGGTCGCCGAGCACAGTTCGGGGTTCCGTTCATCGCGGGTCGCCGCACTCGTACTGGTGGTCGATCCGGAGAAGCGAATCCGCATAGCCCCTGAGCTGGTGCGCGAGGCCATGGGCCTGACTCCGGCGGAAGCCCACGTGGCGGCGATGCTGGCCGCCGGCCATTCCCTGCGCGGCATCGCCGCGGCCACGGATCGCTCGGCGGGGACCGTGCGATGGCACTTGAAGCGGATCTTTCGCAAGCAAGGCATATCGAAGCAGAAGGACCTCGTATGTCGCGTGCTGGCGTTGGGCGGCTTTCGCGCTTCCTGACCGGTACACTGGAGAGACAAGTGCAGGAGAGGGAACCACTCCGAGGGCATGTCGCGGTCGTCACCGGCGCCGACTCCGGCATCGGACGCTCGATCGCCGAATTGCTTCTCCGCGCGGGCGCCCACGTTACGATGATCTGCCTCAGCCGCCCAGACGGGGAGCGGGCACAGGCGGAGTTGCGCGACGCGGTGGAGGCGGGGTCTCCCGGGAGGCCGGCGGGCAAGGTGGCCGGACCTCATATCGCGCTGGAAGTGGCCAACCTGTCGCGCCAGGCCGATGTGCGACATCTCGCCGATCGAATCGCCACACGCCTCCCCGCGATCGACATACTGGTCAACAACGCCGGGATCTATCCGGCGGGCCGCCGCCTGTCCGCCGATGGCTTCGAACTGACCCTCGCAACGAACCACCTGGGCCATTTCCTCCTCACGCGTCTTCTTCTCGGGCGGCTCGAGGCCGGGCGCGGACGCATCGTGAACATCACCTCACGCGTGCACAAGGGCGGCGCGCTGCGGCGGGCGGGCCTGGAAGACATCGCCAGGGGACGGGCCTGGAAGGGAGACCTGCAGGCCTATATGGACTCGAAGCTGTCAAACATCCTCTTCACCCTCGAATCCGTGCGGCGATGGGGTGGCCGGGGTATCACCGCCAACGCGCTCCATCCCGGCGTGACCCGGACCGGTATCTGGAAGACCAGCCCCCTTGTTGTCCGCCTCCTTGTCCGCCCGTTCGCCTGGGCCATCAGGAAGCCGGACGTGGGCGGCGTGGCGGTGATGAGCCTCGTCGGCGATCCCTCCCGCGACGCGGTTACCGGACGGTATTTCGAAATCGGGGAGGAAGCGGAGCCATCGGACTTGGCGCGGGACACCACGCTCGCCAACGAACTCTGGGAGCGTAGTGTTGAGTGGACGCAGGGGTGAGGCACCCACTCATGTCGAGCGGTGCCGCTCGTGAAGGGCACGCCGGCAACCGTGAACAGCCATCGTTCCTATCGAGCCTCCGGCCCTATCCAGCCTCCGGCGCGTCCTCTCGAACCCGACTGCAACCTCACTCTGCGGCACCAGGACACAGGTCGCAGGTGGCAAACGGGTACGGGGACGTCGGGTCTTGGCGGCGGCGATGATGGATCGATGATCGGGCCGTTGTATCGTCCGGCAGACCCGCCAAGACCGGTGTGCCGCCTTCGCTGGTAGACCCCAGCAACCTCCAGATCCTGGGACCACGGGATGACGACCATCGAGAAGCTTCGGACCCTCGCCCGCGACCTGGCGCGCGAAGCCTGGGACTACGGTCGCCGCCGCTTGCCAGCGCCGGCGCACGCCCGCCGGTTGGCGGCTAGGGCGGTGATGCACCAAGCCGACAGCATCCAAGACGAGGATGCCATGTTCGCGGATCCGCTCGCCCGGTGACCGCAGCGATCCTCGGGATCGCCTGCGGAAGAGAATCGCACTGGGGTGGCCCACCCTACTGGAGGAGCTGACTGGTTCCCCAAGACTACTCTCTGCGCGACTTGCAGGGCGCGCCGACCTCCTGCCTGTGCAGCGTGCGCCTTGGAGTGGCTCAGGAGGGCATGGGCCGGGGCCGTCGGATGCGCGACTGGGCAGACTTGGGGGACGGAATGCGGAGTTCCGGTGAGCTTTCCCCGCTATCCTTCATCCCCCGCGAGACTTACCTTTCTTCTACCGGATCTCTTCGACGAGGGGAGTCCGGGTGTCGAACCCCAAGGGACCGAACATTCCATCCAACACCGGACGGGACGCCGTTACGTCACGTGAATCTTCAGAAGCCGACGACCGCAGTGCGGGGCGGAGAGTTCCCGAAGATCCCGCCCCCCAGGAAGCTCGAACGGAAGGGTGGCGCCCCGGTCGCGGTGTCTGGCGCCGAGCGTGTTGCAAGCGAGGCGACGGCTAGCCTGATCGAATCCGCGGATCATCAGCGTTGGGTCCGCTCGATTTGGCGCGACATGCCGGGTGACCCGAGGAAGCGGGGGTTCCGGATCCCCACGCGCCGTCCACCGTCGCACCCGATGTCTATACAAGGAACCTAACCCGCATTTCTCACATGGCACCAGCGTAGGGACCTGAAGGCGGTAACCGGGCGGTGATTGTGCCGTCGGACCGTGTGACGAAGGAACGAAGACTACTTTGGGCGTGCAGGGACAGCCGTGGGGACGGGGATTCAGGGGACTGAACGGTCCTGGGGCGCACCGATCCCACGGCGCGGCGTGAGAATGAGGTTCTGGAGGGGAGATTACCCTCGTAATCGGGCGTGGACGCGTGCGAAGGCATCAGCGGAAGGGTGCGCGGAGTCCATGGCGACCCTGACCCTTCGCACCGAGACCGTGACCCGCGCGCCGATCTTGAGGAGCTTGAGCCGGAGCGTTCCGGCGGTGGCGCGGGCCAGGCGGGTGCCCGCGAGCATGCGCCTGAGGGCGTTGAAGAGGACCGACGCGAAGGCGGAGAAGAGGAGCCGGAGCTGGTTGGCGGCGAAGCGCGACGCCGAGGTCCGGTCGGAGAAGAGATCGAGCTGCTGCTCCTTGATGGTGTTCTCCATGTCGCCCCGCGGGCAGTAGACGCGTTCGTAGACGGTGCGGGCCGAGAAGGTGCTGGCGGGCAGCGAGGTGACGACGAAGCGGGGGTTGGCCTTGCCCGGCAGGTGTTCCGCCTTGGCGACGACCCGGCGCCGGCGCGACCAGCTCGTCCGCGTGGCGTAGGTGAACTCGGCGAACCGGCGTGCGGGCCGGCCGTGGCGGGCTGACTCCGCCTCGGCGTCGGCCAGTTCCCAGCCGATCTTCTCGATGAGCCGCGAGTTCTTCGCCAGTCCGATGACGTAGTCCACGCCGTTGTCCTCGCACCACGCCAGCAGCTCCTCGCGGGCATACGCCGAGTCGGCCCGGAGCAGGATCTTCAGCCAGGGCCACTCCTGGCGCAGCCGCTCGATGATGCGGCCGAGCGGTGCAGTCACGCCCCCGGCGGGATCGGAGTTGCCGGGCCGCAGCTGGGCGAAGAGCGGGCGGCCGCCGCAGGTGATGTACAGCGGCAGGAAGCAGTAGTGGCCGTAGTAGCCATGGAAGAACCGGCCCTCCTGGCGGCCGTGCACCTCGTCGTCGGTCGAGTCGATGTCCAGAACCAGCCGCGACGGCGGCTTGCCCTGCCACGAGTCGATGAACAACTCCACGAGCACCGCCTGCAGCGCATCCGGATCGTGGCCGATCCTGTGGTAGCGGCCGGGCTCCCCGCCGGCGGGCGCATGCTCGAGACGGTTCAGCGTGCTCTTGCCCGCCAGCGCCGCACAGCCCTTCCGCCGCCCCTCGAGCCTGCCCGCCAGCAGGGCCAGCAGCGGATCGTGCCGCAGATCATCGTGGTCGTTGAGGTCCTCGTACCCCAGGGCGATGCCCACAATGCGCTGCGCCACCAGCGTCCGAACCGAGTGCTCCGTGAGGCGGGGGTCGCGGTGATCCTTGAAGCACCCGGCCACCCGGTCGAAGAGCCCCACGAACCGGTCGATCTCCCGCAGCAGCAGCGCTCCGGCGTTCGACGTGATCGATCCGCCATCGAACGCCGCGCTCACCCGGCGGCGCTGGCACCCTTGAAATGCGAAGGAAAGCGGCTTACACTGTGTCGGCATCGGTCCTCCGGTGTGGCTGCGGTTAAGTTATTGGTCTAACTAAACTTAACAGCCCCCGGGGGCCGATGCCGTCCTATAGGCTTGAGAAATCCGGGCTAAAGGAGTAACACCCGATGCCTTACAGGAACAAGACCTATGTTTGCTTCGATGGCGACAGCGACATACACTACTATAACCTAATGAAAGCGTGGAAGCAAAACGATGGCCTGTCGTTTAACTTTTTTGACGCCCACGATTTGAATACGGCACGTGACACGAGTTTGACCGACTCGATACGCAGACAGCTTCGAGAACGGCTGCAGAATAGCAAGGTCATGGTGGTCCTTATCGGAGAAAGGACTCGCTATTTGTATCGATTCGTACGTTGGGAAATGGAACAAGCCTTGAGCCTAGGGATTCCGATAATAGGGGTCAACCTAAACGGGCGCCGGTCCCGAGACAGTGACAGGTGTCCACCGATCATACGCAATGAACTGGTAGTCTATGTGAGTTTCAATGCCACCATTGTACAGCACGCGTTGGAGCACTGGGTGAGCAAGCACAATTCACTGCGACAACAAGGCAAGACTGGTCCACACTACTATCCCGACGACCTCTACAAGCATCTGGGCTTGTGATGATAGGTGACCGGGCGCGACTCTGGTTCTCGCGTGTTCACTGGAAGTACAATTGGCGATGTGCGGTGGGGTCATTTCTTTCGGCTCTCGGCGTCACATTGTCGCTTTCTACTTTCGGCTTCCGGTATCTCCCGAAGGATCTCGCCGAAGCCATAGTCGGACACTGGTGGGTCGTAATAGGACCGGCAGTAGTATGGAGCATCAAGCGGTCCTGGCCGATCCGACAGGAAGAGCATCGCCTTGAACTCAGTGACACTAAAATGGCAATCCGGGTGGATGACATCCTGAATGTGGATGGTGCAATCATAGTCGGAACGAATACCACTTTTGACACCAGCATCTCCAAAGGCATTATTTCTCCTGACAGCTTACAAGGGCAGTTCACGAACAAGTATTACGATACGGAGGAGCATCTAGATTCTGACTTAGAAAAGTCATTGAAGCACGAAAATGCTATTCCTATTGAGGATGGTCGTAAGGGGAAAAAGCAGAAATACGCAAACGGAACTGTAGCGAAACTGGAATCGAGAGGAAGAATCGGATATTGGGTTGCCATATCTGACATGAACGAACACAGTGTAGCTTCAAGCTCCCGCGAACAAGTATTGGAAGCTCTCGGAAAACTGTGGCAGTACATCAGCGAACGTGGCGACCTAGGGGAGATCGCAATTCCAATTCTGGGGACAGGGCGCGCTCGCATCTTGCACACGCGGCGGGAGGATATGGTAAGGGAGATCATTAGCTCGTTCATTGCAGCATCGTCGGAAAGCACATTCTGCGACAAGTTGACAATTGTTATCGCAGAGCGTGACTACCGAGAACAACAAATGGACCTGCGAGAACTAGGACGCTACTTGGAACATTGCTGCCGATACACGCACCTGCGGGACACCAAGGGGGACACTACCGGGGAGCCAGCGTCGTCATAGACCTTGTTAGAAGGCGTATCTTCAGCGGGCGGCGACCGATCAGTCCTGCTCGCTTGGAGGCCAGTTATCCTCAAGGGGGAGCGTGAAGGTGCTACGCGCGGGATGATCTCCGGGCCGCACTGACGGACCGAATCGACAAACGACACGCGGGACTACCTGGTGCTGTTCTGATGCCGTCGCTCGGGCTGCTGTGGCTGGCGCTAACTAGTCACCAGCAGAGTGCAGCCCGATTCTCTGGATTTGCCCGTTGTATTCGGTCAGGTATCTTGCGAAAAAGTGGTTCATCCGGACGCTTTGGATCCAGCCAGCGAAGTCCCATCCGCAGCTCAGCAGCTCGGACATTGCGTAGACACATCGCAACGATCTCGTCAGAAAGAGAGCAACCGACGGATCGGCAATGTCGACGTCACCGGATCTCCCATCGTCAGTCCCGTGGGTGAAGTAGTTTCGGCACAGTACGGCTGCCCTTATTACCCTGTCCATGTGAGGAAGTGTGCGTTCTCCTACACATTGCAGCACGAGATCAGCTCTTGGTTCGATAACTTGACGGAGATTCACGTATGCCCGAATCCTGCCGAGCTGGTTGAGTACTTCTTCCCGTTCGGAGTGCTCTAGGTTCGGGAGCTTTTTGATTCTCTTGCCAGCTTCTCTAAGGATGTCCTTGATGTCATGTGATATCGGGGCTGTATTGGGTTTGTCCGACGGCGGGAGAAGGTCGAAGGTATTTGCGGCAGCACAGATTCCGTCCTCCACGGTCCGTTTCGGCATGCCCGACATTGAGCCGAAGAACCTGTTGTTAGCCCTCATCCGCTGAGGGTCACTGTTCCGCTCTAGCCAAACCTTCATTACGGCCATGAAATGATCTGGATCTTGGGACGCATCAATGAGTGCATCGGGCCAGCTGCCGTTGTTCCCTTCGGATTCGTCGCCCCCAACTCTCATAGGAGCGAACACCTCTAGGCCGGTGTCAGGATGCCCCTCCTCGCGCGTCCGATAGGCTCCGTCAACCAATTCACCGGTGAAAACACGGACATCCTTCCACCTGGGAGTGTAGCCGATCATCCACGCACAGAATTGGCGGACGATCATCATCTTTTGAAAGGCACCCGCCAGCGTGGCAGGATGGTCATCGAAGTCGATGGTAATGTACGGCACGTCTTCCACGGTGGGTGACGCAGCATCGATGTGTAGCGTCCGGGTTGCGCTTATCGCTCCCAACGGCGTCGGTGTCTGCGGCAACAGTTCGTGCTTTCCGGTGAAGTAGAAGACCATTGCCGAGCCGTTTTTGCGAAAGCTGCCGGTTTGATGGTCTGGCCTATTCCGTTCTATTGCGTCGATGATATCGTCATGTGGATCGAGGAGTTGGCCAAACGCATCGAATCGCCGGTTGGAGAGGATTGCGTCGATTTCGGCAAACGTGAAGTGAATGCTCCGTATCGTCCTCTCCTCAGGGCACAAGTGTCGCGTCCCGAACACAGCGTACCGGAACGAAAGATCGGAACGGAAGAAGGGAGCACTGCCCTGCTGGGTTACGACTCGATTGCGGGGGTAGCAATCCAACAGCGATACCATCCCGTATTGACAGGTCCCACACAAGGAAGAACCCCGTTGGACGGTGAAGTCGTCCTTGTCGTAGAGGCTCGCAGCGTTGTCACCTAGGTGCTCGCTCAGATTGATCTGCCCGGAAATCTCTCGGCCGTCACCGAGATCGAGCAGAACTCCGAAAGGGTGTCGATACCTGAGTCGTCTCGTTCTCATCGTCCCTTCCCCGGGCTGAGTTGGTTGCCACCCATACACAGTGGGTGTGTCGAAGGAATGTCAAGTCAAGTGGCCCTCTTCGACCAACTCGCGACTGGGTGCTCTGGAGCGGGTGGACCATAGAGCGGAGGGCACGCCCTGGCTCAGCTGCTCACGAGCGCGGCCAAGGCGTCAGCTGATGGGCTCTTGTGGTCTGTGTCTTGATCCAGGTGAGGTAGGGACTCCCCTCCCAATAGTCTGTGTCGAGCACTCGCGCGATCGGCACGGAAAGCACGGAATCCGCGCCTTGCTCAAGCAGTGATCCAGCGGCGCTTACCGCTGTAGCCCCAGACACCCAGGTGTCCTCGACGAGGAGGACTCGCTTGCGGTCGGGCGATTCTCCTGCTCGTGGGAAGCACTGCGGGTAGTAGGACCCCCTGAGGTTATCCACCTCAGCATGGGGCTGGTACGCAAGGACGGGGACGAGGAGGTCGGCGAGTTCCCTTGCCAGCGAAAGGGCCGACCGTAAGGGTTGCTCCCGATACGATTTGCCTCGCTTCGAGGGAACCGGCGTGATCATGGAAATCGATCCTCCCAGTTGGCGCTCGATCTCCTGTCGGTGGGTACGCAGGAATGTCCAGAAGACCGATACCACATGAAACGAGTACTCCGGGTGTCCGGCCTTGTAGGTCGCGAGGCGATTATACCATGGCCCAGGCCGCTCCGCGATGGTCACCGGCACGGTGGACCGAAGCACCTCCTCGGGACATCCGGCCTTCGCTAGTCGATCGCATCCGGGACACCAATCATACGGTTCTCGCCTCGGTCCCAAACAGCCTGGGCACACCCAAGGATTGGCTAGGGACGCGACCATCCGGAGTTCGCTCTGGACCTCCGCGAGAAACTCTCGGGCAGTGGACAAGAAGAATGGCCCTACGCGCTGAGCGTGACCCCATGGTCGGTCGGAACTTCGAGCCTAGAGACGATGTCCGCGGTTGTGGCAACCTCGATCGCGACGGCGCCGTATGCACCTTCCTGAACGTAGCTCCTTGCCCAGTCGTGAGACTCGACAAGTGAACGAAGGAGGAAGACGGTCCTCCCGTGCTGAAGCGCGACTCGTGCCTGCATCTTTGCCCCGGACGTACTGCCAGCTTCAACGACCACGGTCGCCAACGATAGCCCGGACATCACCACGTTGCGCGACGGGAACATCCACTTGCGCGGCGCCTGGTGCGGGAAGAACTGGGTTAGCAGAGCTCCGCCGGCTCTCACGATCCTCTCGGATAGCGGCCTGTTTTCCGCGGGGTATCGATGATCCAAGCCAGTGCCCATGACCGCTGCTGTCCGGCCATTCGACCGCAACGCGCTCTCGTGTGCGATGGTGTCCACGCCCGCCGCTAGGCCGGAGAGAATGGTGTAGCCCGATTCAACCAGCTCCGCCGCAAGCCGACGTGCGCGGGCGAGTCCGTACCGGGAGGCGCTTCGTGTTCCGACGATGGCGATTGAGTCCGAATCGGTCTGCTCCCGCCAGCTGCCTTGGACGAACAGAAGTGGAGGACGGTCGAAGATCGAGTGGAGGTTCACGGGATAGTCGGCATCCAAGACCGTTCGGACGTCAAGCCCGCGTTTCAGCCAGCCATCCACCATCCGAATCGCTTCCTCGATCTCGGTGGCACCAACCGTACCGGCGCACCGGTAGTCGGCGTCAGGAGTGCTGAAGAGGACATCCTCAAGCGGGAGCTGGATCAACTCGACCGCTGAACCGGCGTGGTCAATCAGCGTCGCGAGGCGGTTGACCGGTACGGGACGAGCCTTGGCGCGAATCAGAGCGACGATCGCAGCAAGTTCATGCCGGCGGTTGCCGGGAGACAGTGATGTGAGGTCCACCGAAGCACCCTTTCCGTCTCAGTTCATGGGAGTGGCTGGTCGCGAAGCCATGGGAGCGGGCAATAGACCAACATAAGGACGGGGGCAGAAGCGCGCACACACCGAGGGATCGTTCCTCGTGAGGGCGCCGCGCCTCACGCCGAGGTTGCCCCTTGGAGGGAATTGGCCCAGCATGCGTTGTCGTCCGCCGTCGAGTGCCCCGTCACCCTGACCAAGCGAGTCCACCTCTTCGAGTAGCAGGTCGTAGCCATGCACCAGCCGAGTAACAGGTCCAGGCAAGCTCGGAACCGGATCCTGGGCGAGTTGCGACGGGAGTTGATGGGGCCCTCGGAGGACGATGAGGTGATCAGGGAGTTCCCGACCGCACGCTACATCGTAGGGAGGCTCGCACCCGCGCGCGTCGACGAGGAGGATTTGGACGCACTGGTCGGTGCTGCCGAGAACGACACGCTTGAGACGGCGGAGGAGGACGCGGAGACCGGTGCTGATGAACAGGGCCCTCCGCTCATAGTGGGCTTCAACCCTGCCGCGATGGGCCTGTCATTCCTGGTCGATTCCTCGGTTGACCGGCTGAGTGTCAAGTTCTCTTGGGGCGACTACAGGTGGGAGGACACTCCGCACGGACATGCCTGGAAGCGTTACCACCGCGAAGGGCTGGTCACTGGGTTGCCGGTGCGTGCCGCCGGCACGATGAAGCCGCTCCCACTAAGTCCCAAGTCGGCTCCCGACGATATCCTGGTCGAAGGGGTGGACGACCCCGAGATCCGCTTGGAAGGGGTGGTTCACGAGTTCAGCGGATGTCGGGCGGTCAGCCTGTTCTTGGTCAACCGGCGAACCAGAGGTCCCCTGCGCGACCGGACCAAGGATGAACGATGGATCTTCCAGCCGAGCATGCGGGTCTTCCACGACGCGGGAAGAGCGGTGTTCGTGGCCCGGGATCTGCGGCCTGCCGCTTCCGGCGGCCAGCACGATAGCGAGGAGCTTGCGAGTCGGCTCCTCTACCGGAACGCTCGTGAGTTCGCGACGGGACACGGAGTAGCGGCGGACTGGGAGGACCCTGAGCCTGAGGGCCGACAAACGACCGCTGTGTCCACTGCGTTCATTCCGGCATGCGAGGTGCCACAGGTCGTTCCTCCTCCGGGGATTGCGGGCAAGGCCGAACTCGACATGCGGACGCTCGCGAAAGCTGCTGACGGGGCGTCGATCTTCGAGATGCTGGAGCCGCTTGTGAAGCAGTACGAAACCTGGGCCATTGGTCTCGAGCTTGAGGCGCGTCGGGAAGACATCCGGGCCGATGTGGGCCTCCGGGAGGCGGCTGCCACGAACATCGGCAACTGTCGGCGCGCGGCAGAGCGTCTTCGGGCCGGTCTCGAGCGCGTGCGGGACGATCAGGATGTCTTCTTGGCGTTCAAGTTCGCCAGCCGAGCGATGTGGCAACAGAGAATCCACTCGATTTGGGCTGCGGAGAATCGAAGGGTCGGGGAGGTAACGGGTCGACCGGACGATCACGACTTGGCCCGAAACCGTACCTGGCGGCCATTCCAAATGGCCTTCATCCTTCTGAACATCGTCGGACTTGCGGATGAGGGATCGGCGGAGCGAGAAGTCGTCGACCTCCTCTGGTTTCCCACCGGCGGCGGGAAAACCGAGGCCTATCTCGGCATCGCCGCATTCGTCCTGGCCCTGCGGCGGCTCGGTGGTGATCGACAGGGCACGGAGAGCGGCGCGGGCGTCGCGGTCGTGATGCGATACACACTGCGGTTGTTGACCGTCCAGCAGTTTCAGCGCGCCGCGGCGCTGATCGCCGCCGCCGAGGCCATACGGATGGAGGAGGACGACCGCTGGGGCGCTGAGCCGTTTCGGATCGGTCTCTGGGTGGGCGGCAGTACCACGCCCAACACCTTTGCCGATTCGATGTCCGCGCTCGATGACATCGCAGAGGGCAGGACTCCGAGCGGAGGAAGTCCCGTGCAGCTTGTATCCTGCCCTCGCTGCGGGTCCCGCCTCGTTGGCGCCTGGGGAAAACCCCGTCCGAACACCTATCTGCCGGATACGCCGGTGCAGCGAACGAGGGTCTACTGCACCAACAGCGATAGTTGTGAGTTTTCTTTCGGCTCGCTGAGTCCAGGCGGCCTCCCCGTGGTCACCGTGGACGAGGAGATCTACCGGACCTGTCCTTCGCTGGTTGTTGCGACCGTGGACAAGTTCGCGCGCATGCCCTTCAAGGGAGAGACACAGGCCCTCTTCGGCCTCAGAACCCGGTTCAGCGCCACGTTCGGCCACCTGGTCGAGGCCAGTGGAGACAAGGTTGGTGGCCGTGTGGTCCGCGACGCGAAGCCGGCTGCGCGCTTGCTGCCTCCGGATCTCATCATCCAGGACGAGCTGCACCTGATCGCCGGCCCGCTCGGCACGATGGTGGGTCTTTACGAGACGGCTGTGGACCATCTCTGCACGACGCGTCTTCCCAATGGTCGCCGCTCAAGGGCGAAGATCATCGCATCGACCGCCACGATCCGACGTGCTTCGGAGCAGGCACGGCAGCTCTACGCGAGGGAGCTACAGATCTTCCCGCCGTCCGGTCTGCAATCCGGCGACTCGTTCTTCGCCCGTGAACTCCCGGTGGATGAGGCCGACGACTCGAAGGCAGGTCGCTTGTTCGTTGGGGTGAACGCCCCGGGCTCAAGCACCAAGACCCTGCTAGTCAGAACCTATTCCGTTCTCTTGGCTGCGGCCCAAGCCGAGCTGGACAAGGCCCCCGAGGCGGCTGACCCGTACGGAACCCTGGTGGGCTACTTCAACAGCCTGCGGGCTCTCGGAGGCGCGAAGCGGGTTGTCGAGGACGACATCCGGCTTACTCGTCTCAAGTATCTCGCACGCCAGCGTGACTTCCCGCGACGCAACATTCTGGCCCCCGACGAGCTGACCAGCCGGCTCGACTCATGGAAGATACCCGGTCTGCTGAAGAAGTTGGACCAGACATTCCCGCGAGGCGAGAAGGACTGGCCGATCGATGTGCTCTTGGCGACGAACATGATCTCGGTCGGTGTAGACATCGACCGTCTCGGCCTCATGGTCGTGACAGGGCAGCCTAGGACGACCTCTGAGTACATTCAGGCAACATCGCGGGTAGGCCGGAAGCACCCGGGTCTGGTGGTGACGATGTACAACTGGCTGGGCGCTCGCGACCTGTCTCACTACGAGCGGTTCAGATCGTATCACGAAGCGCTATATCGATACGTTGACGCGATCAGCGTGACGCCGTTCTCGTCGCGCGCACTGGATCGCGGCCTGCGAGGCGTCTTCGCCGGGATGAACCGGTTGGCCGGCACATCCATGGGGACGGAGCAGGGAGCGCAGGACTTCGATGCTGACGCCGAGGAGACCCGGGACATTATCGAGAAAATCGTCGCCCGGGCGGCGCATCTCGTGGGCGACGGGAATGCCGACCTCGTGCGCAAGCGCCTCGTTGCTCACCGGGACGAATGGGCCGCATGGACATCAGATCTATTACGGTATTCCTGGCTGAACGATAGCCGACCACCCCCGAAGAACTCGCGGGTCCTCCTGAAGACGGCGGGCACCCAGAACGAAGGCGAATGGGCAACACCGGGATCGCTTCGGGAAGTCGAGCCGACCGCAGCTTTCTACATTGACGAACCGGAGGGGTAGCGATGCCGTCTCGTCGGGCGGTTGGCGATGTGCGGCCGAGCCAAGTGATCACTTCGTTCGGACCCGGAGCGGTTGTTGATCTGCCGAACCTGTCCATCATCGTCGCCGGCATTGATCGTTGGGACACTCCGCGCGAGGAAGCGATCCACGAGCCACGGCTGCAGCAGGCACTTCGTGTCGAGGCGTTCCATCCCCCGAGGCCCGGCGAGGGCAGCCGTTTCCGGCGTCGTGGGAGTATTCCGGCGTACCTGTTTCCGCGGTATCAGGTATGTCCGGTGCGCGACTGCCGCACCCTCTCCCGAGTGGGGGATGGCCTCGTGGAGTATGATGCTAGCGCGCAGGCGCTTGAATGTCGGGCCCCCGGTTGCAGGGGGCGCGCCAAAGGCAAGAAGCGGGCATTGACGATCCCGGCGCCGTTCATTGTCGCGTGTGCCGGTGGCCACATCGACGATTTCCCTTGGCGCGCGTACGTGCACCAGGGATCTGAGACCTGCGAGGGGCGCCTAACGCTCGACTCCGTCGGGCGCACAGGATCTGTGGGAGACATCGTGGTCGAGTGCAGCTGCGGCCAGAAGCGAAGCATGACGGATGCCTTTGGGGAAGACCAGGCCCGAGCGCTCGGACCGTGCCGGCGGCAGCGCCCTTGGCTAGGGCTCGGCAACCAGGACTCCGCCCGATGCATGTACGAGAACCAGGTCCGGGTACTCCAGCGGGGCGCCACGAACGCATGGTTTCCGGTCGTGCGCTCGGCGCTCGCAGTCCGAGAGATAGCGTCCCCTCTGGGACAGGCGCTGAGCCAATGCGATCCCCGGCAGCTCGCTAGAATCACATCGATTGAACTCCTGAAGAGCTTCTTGGAGTTCGAAGATCGCCTGATGGGGTTTTGCCCGGAAGAGGTATGGGATGCGCTTCGCCGGGAGAGAGGAGAGATCGAGACCGACGAGAGCGACCTGCGTTGGCCCGAGTGGGAGGCGCTTCGCGATTCCCCCGAATCGACCTCAGATGACGATGAGTTCTACCTTGAGGCAGGGGAGGTTCCAAGTGGGTTCGAGCGCCACCTGAGCCGGGTTGTCCGCGCACGCAAGCTGCTCGAGGTGCGGGCTCTGCGGGGATTCACAAGGCTTGAGCCGCCTGGCGGCGGAAGCGGCGATTCACTGCCTGCGAAGATCGCGCCGATCTGGAAGGAGAAGCGAAGATGGCTCCCCGGAGTACAGGTGCGCGGTGAAGGTATCTTCATCGAGTTCCGAGAGGAGGCGGTTGCGGAGTGGGAGACGAGGCCCGCCGTTCGAGATCGAGCAACGGCGATGGCAAGAAAGTTCACCGAGTGGGAGAGGCAGCGGCGTGTCAATCCATCACCGTTTCCGGGCGCCCGCTATGTGCTTCTTCACTCTTTCGCACACGCCATGATCCGACAGCTCGCGCTGGACTGCGGCTACTCCGCCAGCTCGGTCCGCGAGCGCATCTACAGCTCCTGGGACTCTGAACGGCCCATGGCAGGGGTGCTGCTCTACACCGCAAGCCCAGACTCGGAGGGAAGCCTTGGAGGGCTTGTCGACCTAGGGTCGGCGGCCAGGTTTCCCAACCTACTCGCAACCGCTCTAAGGGGGTCAGTCTACTGCTCCTCAGATCCACTCTGCGCCGACCACAGTCCCGATGCGCATGCGAGTATCAACGCAGCTGCTTGCCATGCCTGCCTGCTGGCATCTGAAACCTCTTGCGAGGCCTTTAACCGGTTCTTAGATCGCAGTGTACTGGCCCCCACAATGGCAAGAACCGACCTCTGTTTCTTTCCAGAGGTGGCCGAGCCTTGACGAAAGCTCAGCCACGATCAGGTCGAAGGAGTCTTGCTAACCCGATGATGCATGGGATTGGCCAGAACGCAGAGGTGGGCACGGTTAAACGCGGGACGCCAGCCGCTACGATCGTGCGTCACTTCGAACGACTGGCCGCCGAGCAGATCCTTGAGTCGAATCCGGCTTTCGGCCTGAGAGCATGATCCGGCACGAGGCGCTTCTTGAGCGCGTTGCGCGAAGACTCGAGAGCACCGCCATCTCGACGGACGAACTCCTGCTGGTCCGTTGGCGGGTCTTGGCGCTCTGTCAGTTCCTCGTTGGGGGAGGCGGAGTGGGTGACGCCGCGCGTCTCACCTCTAGGGCGCTGGAGTCGTTCGCCCGTGACGGGCCTACCCCGGCAGTAATTCGGGATGTGGGGACAGCCTTCGAGGGCTTCAGATCGGACGCGGGCGGAGGGAGTGACTCGGTTCTACCGCAGGTTACAGCGCGCAAGCGGCGCGAGGTTCGGAATAGGCTGGAGGCCTTCGAGGTATTGGGCACAAAAGCCGTCGAGCAGGCCCTCAGGAGGCTACCTAGCGTGCGGGATCGCTTCCGGTCGGGTGCCGCACGGGTTGTAGTTCCAGGGGTCCCGCATCGCCTCGAGCTTGTGGCGTCACTGCTTAAGGATGCCGGGCAACCTATGGAAGTGCGGCAGCGTGCCGCGGCTGCCATCCTGTACGCCGATGAGCAGCGGGACGCGATTCCCGACGGGCTCGGCGCGGTCGGGCTGCTCGACGACGACTACGCCCTCCAGTTGACGCTGGAGCAGTTCGACGATCAGCGTGGTGAACGAACCCATTGGACGGAGCGTATCTCGTCACTTTGGGATGATCTTCCGTTCCTCCGCGGGATGCGGCTGAGACGCGATGGGGATCCCATCGCGACCAACTGGCTGGACCGAATCTCCTCCTTCTTGTGCTACAACCACGCGCTGGAGCGTTCCAGGGATCCGCTCATCCTGGTGCAGCCATCGGTCGCCTGCTCCCCCGTCCATACGCTTGTGTCGCTCCTCGGACTGCTTGTTCTCGATGGGCTCACATCGTCCTCCAGTCCGTTCGGGTCGCTTCGCGTCGGACGAATCTACGAGATCGACGGACAGTTCCGCGTCAGGTACGGGGGGGTACTTGAAGGTCCTCCCGCGCCGGGCTGGCTTCGACTCGAGTTTCGCGATCAGGCGCGATACACACCTCCCGGGCTGGCGGCCCGAATGGTCCCGAGCGACAGTCGCCGCTTGTCATCTGGCAAGAGTTTCAGCTCCTACGATTCCGAGCCCATCCAGAAGTTCTTCGAGTGGGAGGAAGCGATCGGCACCGCATCGCTTAGGTCCCGGATTCTCTTGGTCACGTCTCGGGAGCGCGCGACGGAACTCTTGGCGGGGATCACTTCGAACGGCGTGTCGCTCTTGAACGACGGGTTTGTGAAGTTCGTGCGCGCCCAGCCCACCGAGGAGTTGGCCCGCAGTGGCCAGATCCTGGTGACCCCCACGCTTGAGAGGAGTCGGACACTGCTGAGCGAGCCCCTGATGAAGGCGCACGCCATTGTTGTCGACGGGTATCAGCGACTCCGACGCGGAAGATACGCCCTTCCCTTCCTGCAGATGCAGCCGTCGGCACCCCCGATCATCGTCTGGTCAGCGCGTGGATACTTCCCAGAGCGCGTGCCGGGCTGGCTCCCCGAGCACCGCACTCTTCACGTCGAGCCGGACGATTTGCCCTCCATCCTCGAGCTCGACGATAGCCCAGATGGTGACCAGGCTCCCGGCCGGGCTTCCCTGCGTGAGGCAGCGAACACCAGCGGGCCAGAAACCTTCCTCGTTACCACGCCCGAAGAGGAGCGCCAACTCCTGACGCTGATCGACGAGTTACTCGATTCAGTCGTGGCGTCTTCTCTCCCAACCTACTGGAGGTACCGCCTCCTCTCCGCCGTGACGACGCTCCGGGCCCTGATTTCGGCCACACCTGCCCAGTGGGCCTACATTCGGTCCTATGCGAGCAACGCCAAGGACGCAATCGAGCAAGAGTGGAATAGGCCTGGACCGGTTCGCACGCGGTCGTTCGGTCCGTTGAGGCGCCTGCTTGATGACCTCGTCAGTAAGATCCAGCTCGTCCCGTCCAATCTGAACTCGAAGGCCAGGGCCCTCGTGGACCTCCTCGGCGACGAGCGAAACGGCAAAGGCTGGCGGCTGGTGTGCGATCGCCCTGAGCAGATCGGCGCCTCCGGCCGGATGCTCCGCGCTGAGTCGATTCGGGAGGTCAAGCCGACCCGTGTTCGCGACTTGGAGGTGTGCCAAGACTGTCTCGTCGTCGGTTGGAGAAACCTCTCCCTGGGCCGTCGCTTGCAAGCGCACACGCCACGGCGCTTGGTCGCGCTGGTCGATGAGACAGAGGCAAGGAAATGGTCGCGCCTGACGGCTCGTAGCCGCCAGCTTGCGGGGAGGTCGGTGCTCGACGCCTTGGGGAATCGTGTTCGATCACGCCCGCCTACGGTCACGTCCCACCGGTCGCCGGAGGCCGGGCACTCCGAAGATGAGCTTGGGTGGAGCGACCCGGGCCTCGAGAGTACCCCAGGGCCAGCCCGTGTAGAGTGCTCGGTGATCTGGCTCGCCGACGAGAGCGAGGGCAAGGTCTTGCCGCGGCACAGCCGTGTTCTCGTACAGGCGGGTGACGACTTACGAGAGGTACCGGCGGCCCGAATAGCAGCGGGAGATCGTGTGGTTCTTGGCATCGGCAGAGAACAGTGGTCGCCGGCAGCGGAGTTCACGCAGGCGGTCGTCGAGGCCGTGGGAGCCTCAAGTCCCGAGTTGATCGACGACGCGCGTGAATGGCGCCGAGCATTGAGCACGGTCGGGAAGACGCGTAGCTGGTCGACTGCCCAGCTCCAGACGCGTCTCGCACAGGTGGGGGTGAAGCGCACGATGCAGACGCTCGAAGGTTGGCTCAGGCTGGACCAAGCGGAGCCTATCGGACCCCAGCACCTTTCTCGAGAGCTTGAGGCCATGTGGCCCCTTATCGGCGCGCACTCCCGCCGCGCGAGGAGCCAGGTGGAGGAGGCCTGCCAGCGCCTTCGGTCGCTGCGATGGGAAGCAGGGCGGGCGCTGCTGGAGCTGTGGGGAGGTGGGAGTGCGAACCTCGGGCTCGAGGCGACCCACCTTGACGGAATCATGGAGAGGCTGCAGGAATCGGTCCAAGGGTACGAGGTTGAGGAGGTGCGCCTGGGCGCTGTTCCCGCAGGTCTGCTCGGATGTTGGGTGGACGGTGACTTCGCCGAACTCTACTGTGGGGATGCGGAGAACGGTGGACCAGAGTCAGGACAGGCTTAGGAGCGGTTCCCGGCAGCGACAGACGGGCTGGGCGCCTGGCCCGGAGCGCGAGGAGTCAGATCGAGCGTCAGCTTCCACCTAAGTCTAAGCCGAACTTCCAGCGAAAACCGGGCATTCTGACGCGGTAACCCTTTGAGCGGAAGACATTTGACGGGATTATCGCGTTCGTAGGTGTACCCATGTAATGAAGATTCTATCAACTTGACATGAATCAATGTATCCGTTACGGTTATACCCATGTACATCGAACGCGTGCCCAACCGGAACTCCCCGCCCGCCGTCCTGCTCCGCGAGTCCTTCCGCGAGGACGGCAAGGTCAAGAAGCGAACCCTCGCCAACCTGTCCAAATGGCCGGACGGCCTCGTCGACGGACTGCGCATCCTGCTCAAGGGCGGCGTCGCGCTCCCCACCCTCGGCGACGCCTTCGAGATCCTCCGGTCCCGGCCCCACGGCCACGTGGCCGCCGTGCTGGGATGTGCCCGCAAGCTGGGCCTCGAGAAGCTTCTGGACCGCCGGGTCTCCCGCGAGCGGGCCCTGGCCGCCGCCATGATCCTGGCCCGCATCCTGGATCCCCGCTCGAAGCTCGCCACCGCGCGGTCGCTGGGCAGCGAGACGCTCGCCCACACGCTGGGCGAGGAACTCGGCATCGCCGACGTTGGCGGAGACGAACTGTACCGGGCCATGGACTGGCTGCTCAGGCGCCAGGACCGCATCGAGCGCCACCTGGCGAAGCAGCACCTCGGCGACGGCGCCTTGGTGCTCTGCGATGTCACCTCGGTCTACTTCGAGGGCTCGAAGTGCCCGCTGGCCAGGCTCGGCTACTCCCGCGACGGCAAGCGCGGCAAGCCCCAGATCGTCTTCGCCCTGCTCACGAACCGGGAGGGCTGCCCGGTCGCCGTGGAAGTCTTTGCGGGCAACACCGCCGATCCCGGCACCCTGGGCTCGCAGCTGAAGAAGCTGCGCGAACGCTTCGCCCTGTCGCGCGTCGTGCTCGTCGGCGACCGGGGGCTCCTGACCGATGCCCGCATCCGCGAGGAGGCCCGGCCCGCGGGGCTGGAGTGGATCACCGCGCTGCGGGCCCCGGCGATCCGCAGGCTGGTGGACAGCGGCGACCTGCAGCTCTCGCTCTTTGACGAGCAGGACCTGGCCGAGATCACCGCGCCCGAACTCTATCCCGGCGAGCGCCTGGTGGTCTGCCGCAACCCGCTGCTGGCCGCCGAGCGGGCCCGCAAGCGCCTGGACCTGCTCGCCGCCACGGAGCGGGAGCTCGACAAGGTCGTGGCGGCCACCCGGCGTGAGCAGCGGCCGCTCAGGGGCGAGGCCAAGATCGCCGTTCGCGCCGACCGGGCGCTTCGCCGCTACAAGGTCGGCAAGCACTTCGACACCAAGTGCACCGCCGACGGCTTCTCCTGGGAGCGCAACGAGGGGCGCATCGCCGAAGAGGCCGCGCTCGACGGCATCTACGTCATCCGCACCAACGTGCCCGCCGGTGAACTCGGGGCCGAAGAGGCGGTCCGCGCCTACAAGGGCCTGAGCCGCGTCGAGCGGGCGTTCCGCAGCTACAAGACCGTCGATCTCAAGGTGCGCCCCGTCCACCACCGCCTCGAAGGCCGGGTCCGCGCCCACGTCTTCCTCTGCATGCTCGCCTATTACGTCGAGTGGCACATGCGCCGCGCGCTGGCGCCGCTCCTCTTCGACGACGACGATCCCGCGGCCGCCGAAGCCGCGCGCTCCTCACCCGTCGAACCCGCCCGCCCCTCGGCCTCGGCCCGCGCCAAGGCGGGCCGCAAGCGCACCCCCGGCGGCCTGCCCGTCCACAGCTTCCAGACGCTTCTGGCCGACCTCGCCACGCTGACCCGCAACCGCGTTCAGCCCGCTGCCGAGGGAGCCGTGGCCGCCGATGTCCTCACCAGCCCCACCCCGCTTCAGGCCGAAGCCTTCCGCCTCCTCGGCGTCCGTCCGTGAGCCGTACCCAGTAGCGTACACCCCCGAATCCCGCCTATGTCATGCCCCCTCAAGCAGTTGGCCGCTTTCGCGGCTGCGGAAGTTCGGTCTAAGTCTATGCAGTTCTTGCGACCGCTTTGCTACGCTCACCTGGGTGGTCAGGATATGGTCCGATCAGCGGGTGGTACTTCGCAGGTAGCTTTGCGACCGGCTCCGGCTCGGGCACAGGCGTCTGGACTGGAGGCAGGAGTCTAAGGGGACCGGAGGCCTCCCCGCCCCCAAGCAGCTGACGGCGGATTTCGCGGGCTAGTACCTCCGCGAGCAATGATGGGACGGCGTTTCCCAGCATTCTCTGCACAACTGTCCGGCTGCCATCGAAATCCAAGCCATCGGGGAGGGTCTGGAGACGACACATCTCGTGGACCGATAACTTGCGGTTGTGCCAGTGAAAGGGCCCGACGGACGAGCCCGGATGCGCCTGAATTGTCCAAGACGGAAGGGTCTTCGCGAGCTTGAGCAGAAAGCTCCAATAGCGAGTGCGCCAACCGAACAACTGAGACCCGCCGCCCCGGTTAGTGTGCCAAAGGTAGTTCTTGCCCTCGGGGATGGTCGGCAAGAGGTCAGCCCATTTTCCGCCGACTGCCAGTGCCGCCCCATTGGGTGGAGGGGGGAGATCCCCAATCGCATCCCACGCCGTCCGGAATGGTTCGAGGTGTTCTAGGACGCTGGGACCGTCCGTGTTGCCGTGAGTGGGCTGCGGAAAACGGAACTCTTGCCCTTCCCGGCTACCGATGAGAAAGACCCTCTCACGGCGCTGGGGAACACCGTAGTGCGCCGCGTTCAGCATCTTCCATCTGACGACATAGTTGGTTCCCGTCTCGCGGTTGATCCGTTCAATGCCTTCGAGCAGATATCGGAGACCTTCGTCCTTTCCCTTGTAGACGAGCCCATACACGTTCTCTAGGAGGAACGCGACCGGGCGTGTATCGCGCACGACGCGCAAGTAGGCCGTCAGTGTGTCCCCACGTGGATCATCGAGCCGACCCGTGTCCCCGTTCACCCAGTAGGACAACTTGGAGAACGGCTGGCACGGGGGTCCCCCGATAACGACATCGGCCTCGCCAGGTCTCAGCCCCGCCCGATCTAGGATCGCCTTCGACGGAATCTGGTGGATATCTCCCTCCAAGAGACGCCATCGCGGCCGGTTCAGCCGAAGGGCGCGACAGGAAGCCGTGTCCACTTCTACGGCCACTCCTATCTCGAAACCGGCTGCTTCGAACCCGAAATCGAGCCCACCTACACCCGTGTACAGACTGATGGCCTTGAGCTTTCGCACGACCAACCTCGCCTCCTATCGGTGTCTCGGCGACCCCCAAGCCTGTCTGGCTGCTTGAGGCTCCTCCCCGCTTGGTCTCTTCGGTTTCGGAATTCTCGTGGCTCGCCGACGCGGCCGCCGAGCAGCTCGAACTCGGCTCCCGCCGCTCTAGAACCTGGCTACGGCCAGCCGCTCCAAGCTTCGTCTCGGACCAATCTCCAACGGGGCGCGCTATCCTGCAACCGAGCGTGTAGGAGGTGCGGTGCGGCCAATAGGAGTGCGACGACGATGGATCAAGATGGGGTCACTGCATCCTAGAGGGTGGCGCGCAACCTCTCTCCCGGCCATGAGCCGGTGCCATCTCAGTGATTCCAGTGGGGTCGGATCTAACTGATTGGGCCAGGAACGACGCGGAACACCTTGTCGATGTAGTATCGGGTGAACAGCCACCTGCCGTCGCGGGAATACGATTCCTCGACACGAAGTTGGCAGCTGAGGCCGTCCTGAGGGCGTATCTCTACTGCCCCCTCCTGGAATCGTCGCAACCAATCGTGGTCTTCGATGGCCACCTTCACTCGCTGCCCTTGGAAATACAACTCCCACTGGCTGGATCCCAGAAAGTCCGGCTTCTTCACCACGAGCGTCTCTTCGGTAGAGGATGTGGTCGTTCTAGCGGTCTTCAATTCTGCGATGAGTTGTGGATCTACCTGTGCTGAGAGATTCACGTCATGCCGAACATTCGGGGCTTCGAGATACGCGCGGTCTCCTGGCTTGAGGCGACGCTTCATCCTCTCGTACAGACTCAACGACCTGAGCAGCTTGTCGCGCCGCGGAGGCTGGAAGGGAGGTAGGCTCCTGGGTCGTCCGTTCTGGGCCGCATCATAAATCTGCTGCACGGAACGCTCCCACTCACGCCTATGGTCGCTGGCGTCCATGAAGCTCAGCAGCGACTCCTTTCCAACGATCAGGAAGGTGTGGGCAAAGGCTCGGACGCCTCTCTCCTGAATCGCGCTGTTCTCCGTCCTCTCCAACACCTGCCGAAGAATAGTTCTGATCGAGCTGAACTCGACCGCCACGACGTCAATCGCGGGGCGAGTCCGCAATCCGAGGCACCGAACCAGCTCCCGATCCACTTGCTCGCACATGAGAATGAAGTCGTGCGTAGCGGCGAACACCCGCGCGACCGACCCAACATCCCGCCGAAAATCGATGGTGAACACCATGTCGCTGGTCGGTAGGGAGGCTAGTGGGTTCACGGCGCTGACACCCTTCTTGGGAGGATCGTCGGCACCGAAAATGGTCAACCCCGATCCATGCTGCAAGCTGACTGTTCGCGGCGCTGCTGTGCTCGTGGCCGTAGCCGGCTGAAGGGTCCAGTACCGGCTGCTTCACCAAGCCCGGAGCGGGGTAACAGATGAGATCGCCCATCAAATCGAAACGCTCGGCCGCGTAGACGCGGAAGATGTCGATGCGGTGGACATGGAGCGAGTGCGGGCCGAGGAGG
Source organism: Longimicrobiales bacterium (assembly GCA_965116645.1). GTDB lineage: Bacteria > Gemmatimonadota > Gemmatimonadetes > Longimicrobiales > Gaopeijiaceae > Bin94. The sequence goes on from OZ220702.1 coordinate 2,869,064, forward strand.
ACGAGTTCTAGGCCCAAACCTAGGACGAAACCTGAAGAGGATTGGTAGTACAGGACATGCAGCGGGCAACCCTTCCGGGAGGGCTCGGTCGAACCTTTCCGGCAGCCACTAGACGGGATGACGGGGGATGTCGGATGGCGTCAACGGTCCCGGGAGATTCCCGCTATTCAACCCGGTTTTCCCGCTTATTCGAGCGCTACAGGCCCGATCTCGATCTCACGGCAAGAACGGCAGATCGTGCAGTCCTCGTTAGACTTAGACGATTTCTTGCCAGGATTCACGTCCCCTCTCAGGAGATTATCAGGCGTGCGCTCTAACCACCTGAGCTACAGGCCCCTATTGAAGTTACGGGATCGCGAGGTGCAGTTCCAGCTAATTGACTACCCAAATGGCTTATGGAAACCCTCTGGCGGTCTTCGGGTTCCGCATCCGCGCTTCCTCCAGGACGGCGAGCGCCTCGTGATCAAATGGAACCAGGCCCGAGGCCGAGTTGGGCGCACGGGCAACGGGACGAAGCCCTGCGAACGGCGGTCGGAGGGCTTCGGCAGTTGATTGCCGGGAAGCCCTCGGGCGAAGGCGGCTCAGGGGAAGGCACCGGGGAAGCGGGCGCCGGTCGAGCGCCGGTGCCGATCACCCGGAGGTCCCGGTGAGCACCTTCAATGGCATGGGGCCGACGGCCGCGTACCGGAAGTTCCTGACCATGTTCGGGAGGACCGGGTACGGTGTGCCGCAATCAGGGACGCCCTCATCCATTTGGCACTGTACGCCTCACGCGGTGTACCCTGTTGTAACATTAGTTCCGTTGCAGCGAGCATGTAGTATCGTCAGCGATTAGGACCGTCCCGAAATGAATGGGGTGAGGCAAGCACCCGGCAAACTCGGCAAGGGGGAAGGAATGAGCAGGGAAATGGGCAGGTGTAGCGTAGTCGTCACGGTGTTCCTCTCGGCAGTCGCCTGCAGCGATGACGTCACCGAACCGGATTCACTGTACCCCGCGACCGTCGAGGTGTCGCCGGAAACAGCAGAGACGGAGACGTTCGCCGACGAAATCCACCTGACCGCCACGGTCCGGGATCAGCACGGGGACATCATGGATGCCGTGTCTGTCGAGTGGTCGAGCGACGACACGGTTGCCGCCACCGTCTCGGCCGCGGGGATCGTAACCGCGTGGAGAAGCGGTGTCATCGAGGTCGAAGCGAGTGCGGGACAGGCGTCCGGCACGGCCACCATCACCATCGAACTGGTCGAGCGCGGTGCGCTGCTGAAGTTCTACGAGGACCTGAACGGCGACGCCTGGACCAACAACGAGAACTGGGGAGCCAGGACCACGCTCGATAAGTGGCATGGCGTCTGGACGGACGATGCCGGGAACGTCACCAGGCTCTGGCTCCCTGAGAACGGCCTGAGTGGCAGGATCCCCACCGAGGTCAAGCTCCTGGAGCGCCTGGAATTGCTGGACCTGTCGTACAACGGGGAGCTCAGGGGTAGGATACCTCTCGAGATCGGAGAGCTGGAGCACTTGGTCGGGTTGTATCTGCACCACAACGCACTGACCGGCACCATCCCGTCGGTACTCGCGAACCTTCCCGATCTGCAAGCGCTGGACGTCCATAAGAATCGGTTGACCGGCCCCCTGCCGGAATGGCTTGGCAACATCCCCACGCTGAGAGACCTCAGAGTGTGGGGGAACAATCTCACCGGCCCCGTACCTGCTTCGATAGGGAACCTGACGCGGTTGAAGGTGTTTGTGGTCAACCACAACGGCCTGAGCGGTCCGCTGCCACGATCCTTCACGAATCTGGATCTCGTAGTGTTCCAGTGGCATGATACCGAACTGTGTTCTCCGCCGGACGACCAGTTCCAGAACTGGCTCAAGACGATCGAGGACGAGCACGGGGTTGGTCCCTGCGATCAGTGACCGGTCCCATGCTGCTTTGAAGTGCGGTCTCGGGCGTAGGGCTGATCGATTCGCTGCTCGCCGGTGCCGGGCACGGTGAACGTCCTCCTCCTGTCCAGAAAGTCTCTGCGCCACCGCTCCTGCTCCGGCGCCGCCACTCCTGAAGCCGAGAACAGGCACGCCAAAGGGCCAGGAAGCCTGGAAGCAGACGGCCCGGTCTTCATGCCCCGAGTCCGGTCAGCTTCAGCCCCCCACCCGGTACGGGAACCGCGCCCACCACCATCCCGTCCTCGTCGAGGATCGTCACCAGCCCCGCCCCCCCCACCCACTCGCGCGCCTCGCGCGTGGCCTCCGTGATCGCGATCCGGCCACCCGCCATCAGGACGCGGCGACCCTCGTCCCACCACCCTCCACCGCTGTCTCCATCGGCGACCACCCCACGCACCACACCATCCCTTAGCGGCAACCGCGGCCCGGCAACGAAGGCGCTCACACCGTCGATGCTCGCCCCATCGGCGACCATCCCCCGCCCCCCCCACCCCACCAACAGCACCTCGATCCCGCGAACCAGCCGCGCGATATGGACCGCCTCCGCCCGGTGCGCATCCGTCACGACAATCAGCCCGGGGCCCCCGGTCACACCCAGCGCTGCGGCGATCCGCAGGGCGCGCTCAGCGGCGCCGCCATCGGCCCCTTCGGTTCCGGCGGGCCCACCCACTTCGGGCTCACTCACGCCCGAACCAGCTGCGATACCGCCATCGTCTCCCGCTCCCCCCACCCCCGCCCCCCGCGGCGGCGGCCTCAAATCCCCAAACCCGTCCACCACCGGGAACCGGTCCCGACAGTTCGGGCACCCGAACTCCCCCTCGCGCACCCGCCGGTCCCGCACGTCATGCGCGAGCAACAGCAACCCATTCGGCGGCCCGCACCGCGGACACACCAGATGGTCGACCAGCGCGACGTTCACGCCCGCTCGATCCTCAGCAGCGGAACCGCGACCGTCGGCGGCAACCCGGCCACGAACGCCGCCGCGCGCGCCACATCCGCCGGCCGCAGCATCTGCGACCGATCCGGCAGGTGGGGCACCGCGTCCGGGTCGAGCGGGTCCCAGATCGGAGTGTCGACCGCCCCGGGCTCAAGCAGGCAGGCCCGCACGCCAGTACCGCGCAGCTCCTCCAGCAGCACCTCGTGGAATCCCCGCAAGCCGAACTTGGAGGCCGAATACGCCGCGTTTTCCGGAAACGCCCGCCAACCGGCCACCGACCCCACATTGATCACCAGTCCCGATCCGGCGGTGAGCATTCCCGGCAGAAACGCCCGTGTCACGTTGATCGTCCCCGCCACATTCACATCCAGGTTGCGGGCCAGCAGTTCCGCGCCCGTCTCCACCACCGGCGCGAGGCCGAAGACGCCGGCCGCATTGACGAGCACCTCGAGTTGGAACGCCCCTCGGCCAGCTCCCGGCCGCACCCTCTCCTGGCGCGGCGCGCGCCCGCTTCCCGGCGGCGCCTCTTTCCAGTGCCCCGTAGACCCGCCGCCCTCCACCACCCTCCGCGCCCGCTCCACCTCCCCCTCATCCGTAACATCGAACGGCACCGCCACTCCCCCGATCTCCCCTGCCAGCCGGTCCAACACCTCGCGCCGACGCCCCCCCGCGTACACCCGAAACCCGTCCCCCCCCAACCGCCTCGCAATCGCCTCGCCGATCCCGCCCGTCGCCCCGGTCACCAGGGCCGTCCGGCGTGCCCCCGGCGGCTCTCCGGTGTCCGCGCCCAATGCGCCGACCTCCTGCCCCGCACCCGCTGCCGAGCCGGGACCGCCCCCACCCCCCTCACTCACCCGCATACTCCACCCAGTGCCGCGGCGTTTCCCACAACACCACCCGCTCGAGCGCCGCCGGCTCCGGAATGTGAGTCGCCAGCCGCTCCCAGATCCGCACCACCAGGTTCTCCGTGGTCGGCATCACCCCCTTCAGCCAGGGGACGTCCAGGTTGAGGTTGCGGTGGTCCAGCTCGTCCACCACACGTCCGTTCACCAGGTCCTTGAGGTCCTTGAGGTCCATCACGTACCCGGTTTCCGGGTCGACCGGCCCCGCCACCGTCACCTCCAACTCGTAGTTGTGGCCGTGCCAGTTCGGATTCGCGCAGTCGCCGAACACTCGCCGGTTCTCGTCATCGCTCAAATCCGGGTGGGCCAGCCGGTGGGCGGCGCTGAAGTGCAGCTTCCGCGTGATTCGGACCTTGGGCATCGGTGTTCCTCCTGGTGGATGGGATTCCGGCCCCGCTGGGCTCCCGAAGCGCTTGGTGCCGCCGGTCGACGGTCCCGGCCGGCGGCGCCAAGTCCCCCACAAAAGTAAAGGCCGGCGTCCCAGTGAAGGGAGCGCCGGCCTCAACGTGCCGGAGGGTGTAAGCTGAAGCCCGGGCTCAACTCTTGGTGACTCCCCCTCTGGTTTCGCAGTCCCCGTTGCCGAGGCGTGACGTCCGCAGCGGGAGGTAGTCCCGGCTCTTCTAGTGTTGGCTCAAATACGAAGCCCTCCAGCACGGGAAAATAATGGGGCGTGGTCGGCTCGGGCGCAATAGTTTCGTTGCAAAGTGGTCCCAACGCGGCATGGCGGCGCCCGCGCGGCCGCTCCTGACATGCAAGCGCCCGCGAACCCGCAGAGCCCACCTACCCCGGATACCCGAGGAGCCGCTGTCGCAAGCCCACATACGCGGCGGCCCGGCGCCTACCCCTTCCCCGGAATCCCCGGTTCCGTCATCCCGCGCACATCCAGCGCGTCGTCGAGCTGCTCCGGATCGATCAGCCCCATCTCCTCCACCACGTCCCGCACCGACCGCCCCTCGGCCGCCGCCTTCTTGGCCACCACCGCGGCCCGATCGTACCCGATGTACGCATTCAGCGCCGTCGCGATCGACGGATTCCGCTCCAGCAGTTCCCGCGCCCGATCCGGCCGCCCCGTGATCCCCGCCACGCACCGGTCCGTGAACACGCCGGACGCATTCGCCAGCAGCGTGATCGACTCCAGCAGCGCATCGGCGATCACCGGCATCATCACGTTGAGCTCGAAGTTGCCGCGCTGGCCCGCGATCGTGACGGTGGTGGCGTTCCCCGCGACGCGGGCGCACACCATCATCATCGCCTCGCAGATCACCGGGTTCACCTTACCCGGCATGATCGAACTCCCCGGCTGCACCGCCGGCAGCCGGATCTCAGAGATTCCCGATGTCGGACCGCTCGCCAGCCAGCGGATGTCGTCGGCGATCTTCATCAGGCTCGCGGCGACGGTGTTGAGCGCGCCGGCCAGCGACACGCAGGCGTCCTTGCCGCCCTGGGCCTCGAAGTGGTCCTCCGCCTCGTGGAAGTCGATCCCGTAACGGGCCGCGACCCGAGCGATCGTCCGCGCGGCGAACTCGGGGTGGGTGTTGATCCCGGACCCCGTCGCGGTCCCCCCCAGCGCGACCTCCGCCATCTCCTCGCCGGCGCGCTCCACCCGCTCGATCCCCTTCGCGACCTGGCGCGCGTACCCGCCGAACTCCTGCCCGAGCCGCACCGGCGTCGCGTCCATGAGGTGAGTGCGCCCCGACTTCACGATCCCGTCGAAGTCGCGCGCCTTATCGCCGAGCGCGTTCTGGAGGAGGGCCAGCGCCGGAACCAGCTCGTCGCGGATCGCCGCCCGGCAGGAGATGTGGATCGCCGTCGGGATGATGTCGTTGGACGACTGCCCGTAGTTGACGTGGTCGTTCGGGTGGACGTGCGCCGCCCCCGCGAGCGCCCGGTTGGCCAGCGCCGCGATCACCTCGTTCGCGTTCATGTTGGTGGACGTCCCCGACCCCGTCTGGTAGATGTCGAGCGGGAAGTGGTCGTCCCACTGGCCCTCGGCGACGGCGTTCGACGCCGCAGCGATCGGCCCGGTCAACTCGGGCGTGACCAGGCCCAGCTCCGCATTCGTCTCCGCGGCCGCCCCCTTCAACCGCCCCAGCGCCTCGATGAACCGCCGGGTGAAGCGCCGACCGCTGATGGGAAAGTTCTGGGCGGCCCGCTGGGTCTGGGCGCCGTAGAGGGCGTCGGCGGGAACGCGAACCTCGCCCATGGAGTCCTTTTCGATTCGGTGGGAGTCAGACATGATCGTATGGTGGGTTGGGGTGGTGTGAGTCGGGATTCAGAAACCGGGATAAGTATAGTGTCGAACGGAGAACAACACCGATGAGCACCTCCGCCCGCCCCGTCGCCCTCGTCACCGGTGGAGGCGTCCGCGTCGGCAGGGCCATCGCCCTCGGACTGGCCGAAGACGGCTACGATCTCGTCGTGCACTACCACACCTCCACGGCGGGTGCCCGCGAAGTCGCGGAGGCCGCCAGCCAACTCGGGACGCGCGCACACCTGGTCCAGGCCGACCTATCTCGTGCGCCGGAAGCGGTGCGCCTGGCCCGAGCGGCGGCCGAGCACTTCGGGAGACTGGACCTCCTGGTGAATTCGGCATCCACCTTCGCCGCCGACGACCTCCTGGTGGTCACCGCGGACGAGTGGGACGCCGTCATGGCGGTGAATCTGCGCGCGCCGTTCCTGCTGGTGCGGGAGACGGCGGAGCTGCTCAGCGCGTCCCGGGGATCGGTGGTCAACATCGCCGACCTCGCCGCGCTGCAACCCTGGACCGGTCACCCGGCCCACTCGGTGTCGAAGGCGGCCCTGCTCCACCTGACCAGGGTGGCGGCACGCCGGCTCGCGCCCGAGGTGCGGGTCAACGCGATCGCCCCCGGAGCCGTGCTGCTGCCGGCGCACTTCAGCGAAACCGACGCCGAACGCGTGCGCGGGAGAGTTCCACTGGGCCGAATCGGCGACCCGGCGGATGTGGTGGGCGCCGTGCGCTTCCTCGCCGGGGCCAAATACGTCACCGGTGAAGTGATCGTGGTCGATGGAGGGGCGGGGCTGGGGGGGTAGGGAGCGCCCGGCCTCGCGCCTATCCCGGCAGGACCACGACCCCCGCGCGCCGCGCCGCGCGAGCAAGCGGCCGGTCCAGCGTTGCGAGCGGCAGTCCGCGTCTCATCGCCAGTTCCAGGTACGCTGCGTCGTAGCTGGTCAGGTATTCGCGGCGCGCAAGTTCCAGAGTCTCCCTCAGCGCACGCTCGTCGGTCTGCGCATCCGTCACGATCGGCAGCCTGGCGAGGATGCCGAGGCACCGGGCGATCCCTGTCCCGCTGATCCGGCTCCGCCGTTCGGCACCCGCGAGCACATTGCCCAGCTCAAACCGCCAGAGGCCAGGCACGACCGCCTCTCCCCCGTCGTCCAGCCGATCGAGCAGCGCGTCGGCCTCGGGGATCCGTTCATCTTCGAGCAGCCATGCCACCGCAACGGAGCAACCGAGCACGAAGGAGTTCACCGCCGACCCTCGTCGCGCAACTCCTTCCATTCGAGACCCTTCAGCCGAAGCCCATCGTCCAGGTTCCGCAACTCCCGAATGGCGCCAGCTACACCGGCCCGGGTGCCCTGCTCGGCGGGAACCAGTCGGGCAACGGGTTTTCCCCGCCTGGAGATCAGCACCTCCTCACCGCTGGCGACCCTGGCCAACAGCGCAGAGAGATGCGTCTTCGCTTCGAACGCGCCCACCTTCAGCATCGGCTTCTCCTACAAACTAGTTGTGTAAACTAGTAGGATAACCGAATCACCCGCGGCGCGCCAGGAACCGCTCCGCCTCCAGGCTGGGCTGCAACACGGCACGCGGCGCAGTGGCCATTAGCGTTTACGCTCTTGAGTAAAAATACTCAAAAGTGTATCTTACTGACTATGATGACGTTCCAACGCCCCCACACGCAGACCCTGCTGAACCGTCTCCGCGAACAGCCCCGTTGGCTCCATATCGTGACCGGACCGCGTCAGACCGGCAAGACGACGCTCGTCCAGCAAGTCCTGAGAAACATCCGCCGGCCTTCCCGCTACATCGCCGTGGACGCCCCCGATCCGGGCACGGCGCCGAAAGCCGCGGACTTCCAGACGCACGCCACCGAACTCGAAGCGCCGACTTCCCTTCCGCCCGTTGACCGGCGGGACTCGCGCTGGCTGGTCCGCCAGTGGGAGGCGGCCCGCCTGGAAGCCAAGGGGTCGGAGCAGGGCTCCATCCTGGTACTCGACGAGATCCAGAAGATCCCGAACTGGTCGGACACCGTGAAGGGGCTCTGGGATGCCGATCGGCTTGATGGCCTTCCGCTTCATGTCGTACTGCTCGGCTCCGCACCGCTCCTGATGCAGCGTGGGCTGACCGAGAGCCTCGCCGGCCGCTACGAGGTCATCGATGTCGAGCACTGGTCCTTCGCCGAAATGGCGGCGGCGTTCGACTTCGATCTGGACAGGTACCTGTACTTCGGCGGTTACCCGGGCCCTGCACCGCTCATTCGCGACGAGACCAGATGGCGACGCTTCATTCGGCGGTCGGTGATCGAGCCCAACATCGAACGCGACATCCTCGCACTGCAGCGCGTGGACAAGCACATCCTGCTGAAGCGGCTCTTCGGCCTGGGTGCGGCATACTCCGGACAGATCCTCTCCTACAACAAGATGCTCGGCCAGCTGGACGAGGCGGGCAACACGACCACCCTCGCCCGCTACCTGGATCTGCTGTCCAGCGCCGGCCTGATCACGGGCCTCGCGAAATACGCCAGCCGTCCCCACCGGCGCAGGGCTTCGAGTCCCAAGCTCAATGTTCTCAACACCGCGCTCATGTCGGTCCATTCGGACTACACCTTCGAGCAGGCGCGAGCGGACCGGACCTTCTGGGGACACCTCGTGGAGAGTGCGGTCGGCGCGCACCTGGTCAACACCGGTCGTCCGGAATACCGCGTCTACTATTGGCGCGACCGGGGACGCGAGGTGGACTTCGTCCTGGAGCACGGGCGCAAGCTGGTGACATTCGAGGTCAAGAGCGGCAGGCGCCGCGGCAACGTGAGCGGGCTGCGCGCATTCGGGCAGGGATTCGCGGTCAGGGCTTCCCACATTGTCGGCCGGGGTGGAATCCCGGTCCCGGAGTTCCTGCTGACCCCCGCAAGCGAGTGGTTCGACGGATGATGAAGCACTTCGTCGAGCGGACATGCACGCTGGTCGCGGAGCGAGGAACGGAAGCGGCCCGGGCAGCCGACCCCATTGCGGCGCAGGAGCCCGACTCACGCCCCCTCAAATCGTTCCGCGACGAGTCGGCGTACGTCCTGCTCGGTCCACCGGGGTCTGGCAAGACCGAGGCGTTCAAGCACGAAGCGGCGCAACACGGACACTACATCACCGCGCGGGACTTCATAGCCTTCGATCCGGAGCCCGAATGGGAAGGCAAGACCCTCTTCATCGACGGCCTCGACGAAATGCGGGCCGGCGCCTCCAGCGGACGCACGCCGTTCGACGCGATCCGGGCGAAACTACAACGCCTGGGACGCCCGCATTTCCGGCTTTCCTGCCGGGAAGCGGACTGGTTCGGCGCCAACGACCGGGAGCGCCTGAGTGCAGTTGCCCCGAATCGTGAGGTGCGGGTGGTGCGGCTGGATCCGCTACCGGAAGACGCAGTTCTCGAGATCCTGAAGCGGAACCATGGCGTCGACGAACCGGCAGCATTGGTAGCGGAGGCCCGAGAGCGCGGTGTGGAGGACCTCCTCCAGAATCCGCAGAACCTCCGCATGCTCGCGGAAGCCGTGGCTGAGGCGGACGAATGGCCACGGACGAGGGCCGAGACCTTCGACATGGCCTGCCGCAAGCTGGTCTCCGAGGAGAATCGCGAGCACCAGATACCCAAGAGCGGCACCGTCGACACGGAAACCCTGCTGGACCTTGCCGGCGAACTCTGCGCTCTCCTGCTCCTGGCCGGCAAGGCCGGGGTGACCCTCGCTGGAAACATGCCGGACGCGAATCACCCTCGTCTGGATCAGATCCCCATGGGGGACCAGCAGCTCCTTCGGCACGTGGTGGGTACCAGTCTGTTCGCCATGCCCGCCGAGCCCGCCGAGGGCCGCCTCGCTCCCGGGCACCGGCAGATCGCCGAATTTCTGGCCGCGCGCCACCTGGCGGCCCGGATTTCCGATGGGCTTCCGGTCCGGCGCGTGCTCTCCCTGATGACCGGCTTCGATGGCGGGATCATCTCGGAGTTCCGCGGGCTTGCCGCCTGGCTGGCGACTGTGAGCCCCGCGGCGCGGGCCGAGATCATTGAGCGCGACCCCCTCGGTGTGGTTCTCTACGGCGATGCCCAGCAGTTCGGTCTCCACGAGAAACGGCTCATCTTCCAGGCTGTGAGGCGGGAGATCAAACGGAATCCGTGGGTGGCATACCACTGGGGTGCCGCGCCTCCTTTGCGCCCTCTGGCCGACCGCGACCTGGAGGAGGACATGCGGCAGGCGCTGACCGATCCGGCGCGCGACGAAGCGCACCAGAACTTCGTTCTCCTGATCGCCGAGGCCATCCGCACCGCGGCCCCCCTTCCCGAACTTGCGGATCCGCTGATTGCCATCGTTCGAGACGACTCCTGGTCGATGGACACCCGAAGCGCCGCGTTGGAGGCGTACATTCGAGCTCGCTGGGGTGACCCCGGCGTCTCCGTAACGCTTCGGAGATTGCTGGATGATGTCTACACCGGTGTAGTGAAGACCCGGCACGACGACATGCTGGGCATCCTGCTGGCGGAGCTGTATCCGGACGACCTGCCGGTGGCGGATCTGGTTGGCTACCTGCGTGAACCGGCTCGGCGCAACCTGTCGACTCGTTATGACAGGCTTTGGACGGATCGCCTGATCAAGAAGTCGACTGTGCAGCAACTGGTCCAGCTACTCGATCTTCTCCGCGTGCCGATGGACCGGGTGCAGGCGAAATCGCGAGGATCGGGGGCCGATGTCCGTAGGATGGCCGGACCCCCGATCGTGCTTCTCCGACACCTGCTTGAGCACTCACCGCAGAGTGTGCCGCAGGAGCAACTGGTCTACTGGCTTGATTTCGTGGCCTGGCTGGTACTCAACATCGGGGGTCGGGTCGGCGATGCCAAGTTCTTCGGCAAGTGGCTCTCCGACCGGCCGGACAGGTACAAGGCAATGGTCAAGCACGGCTTGAGCAGCTGTAGTCGGGAGCATGACCGGTCTTCTCGTATGCGCAGTGTGAAACAGACCCTTCGGTACATCGGGGCTAGTCCACCGCATGACTATGCCTTGTGGTGTGCAGACCAGGCGCTCAGGGCGGATGATCCCGGTGTGGCCCGGTGGCTGGTGCGGGAGTCAGCGGAATTCGTCTTCTACAGGAAGGAGCCTGGCGACCGCCAAGCGCAGGCGGTTGCGCGGAAGCTGCACAACGAGGCGCGCCTTGGTCGATGGTTCGAGCGCAGGTTGGGAGATCTGCAAGAGGAGGACGGCCTCATGACGGGGGGACGCGGAGCCCCGAAGGCGCGCCCGGCCCGGAAGGACACTCGCTTCGACGAGCTCAGAGGAGTATTCAAGGAGAACGAGTCCGCGCTACGCGGCAACGAATGCCGCGCGAACCTGCTCCACACTCTTGCCCTCGCCTATTTCGATGGCTACTCGGATGTCTCCGGCGAAACCCCCAGGGAGCGGCTGCAATCCCTGCTCGGACCCGACGACGACCTCGTGGAAGCCGCCCTGGCCGGCTTGAGAGGAACGATTCACCGCCCGGATCTCCCCAAGTGGACCGAGGTGGCGAAACTGGCCGCTGAAGGACGGATTCACTTCCTGGCCTACCCGTTCATGGCGGGGCTGGAGAAGCTCACTCGCGGCACGGAGGAACACGACTTGCGCCTCAGTGAAGCGCATACACGGCTGGCCGTTGCCATCCATTTCGCGGTTTCACGGATGCGGCAATCGGGCAACTCGAAGCGTCCGCCGGATTGGCTTCGGATCTCTCTGGAGCGGCAACCGGATGTGGTTGCCGAGGTGTGGGCTTACTGTGCACGCGCTCAGCTTCGCAATGGCGCACGGTCGTTGGATGACGCCCATCGTTTGGCCCGCGAGCCCGGGTACGCCGAATTGGCGCGAGCGGCCTCGGTTTCACTTCTGAAAACCTTCCCCGTTCGTTGCCGGGCGGGGCAGCTTCCGATCCTGAGGTCCCTGCTCAGCGCCGCCCTTGCGCACGGGGACAGGACAAGACTGCTGGAACTGATCGAGGCAAAGCTCGCATTCAAGAGCATGAATCCCGGCCAGCGGGTCAGTTGGCTCACCGCGGGGCTCTTCGCGAAGCCGGAGGAGTATGGCGAGCGTTTTGAGTCGTATATGTCCGGACGCGCCCGGCGTATCGGCCGATTGGTGGAAGACGGCCTTCCGCTCGCATCAGGAGATCTACGGAGCGCGACCGTCCTCGAGACGCTGATTCGCGTGATCGGACCCTACACCGCCGCACCGCCAGATACGGGCGGAGTCCATTCGGTGACTTGGCCGATACAGGCTGACTGGACTCTTCACCGCTTCATCGATCGGCTCGCGGAGGACGCCTCCGAGGCCGCCGGAAACGCACTCGAATCACTGGCCGCGGACGATCGACTCGTCAATCGGCGATCTGAACTTCTCGATCGTCTCCATCGGCAGAAGAGCATTCGGCGGGAAGCGTCCTTCGCCCACCCATCCCTCGAGCAGGTCGCCGGGGTTCTGGGAAGCGACCGGCCCGCCCATGCCGCCGATCTGGCGGCACTCACCGCGGACAGACTGCGACACCTCGCCAGAGATATCCGTGATGGGGCCACGTCGGATTGGCGCCAGTACTGGAACGTCAACAAGGACAACCAGGCCCTGAGCCCCAAGCCGGAAAACGGTTGCCGGGACGCGCTGCTGTCCGACCTGCGGCGAGAGCTGGCGCCTCTGGGAATCGATGCCACGAAAGAGGGAAGCTATGCCGACGACAAACGGGCAGACATCAGGATCGCATCCGGCGAAGGCGGCTTCAACGTCCCCATCGAGATCAAGCGGAGTTGCCACCGTGAACTGTGGAGTGCGATCCGTACACAGCTGATCGCCAGGTACACACGTGATCCTGGAGCCGACGGCTACGGCATCTATCTGGTGTTCTGGTTCGGAGATGCCGAGGGATGCCGCCTGACACCGCGGTCGGGACCCAAACCGAAGTCACCCGGGGAACTCCGGCGGGCACTCCTCGGCACGCTTACCGAATCCGAACGCCGCAAGATCTCGGTCTGCGTCATAGATGTGAGTAAAATTACTCAGTAGCGTAACGGGTGATGCAGCCACTGGCCCGCCCCCCTGTCCTCACCCCCCGTGCGCCAGAAACCTCTCCGCCTCCAGCGCCGCCATGCACCCCGTCCCCGCCGCCGACACCGCCTGCCGGTAGTAGTCGTCCATCACATCCCCGGCCGCGAACACGCCCGGCACGTTCGTCTCCGTCCGCCACGGAATCGGCAACCGCACATACCCGTTCTCCTTCAGGTCTACCTGGCCCCGCAGGAACGCCGTGTTGGGATCGTGGCCGATCGCCACGAACATCCCCCCCACCTCTATCTCGGACTTCTCCCCCGTCACGGTGTCGCGCAGCCGCAACCCGGTGATCACCTCGTCGCCCACCACCTCCTCCACCACGCTGTTCCACAGGAAGCGGATCTTGTCGCTGGCCAGCGCGCGCTCCTGCATGATCTGTGAGGCCCTGAGCTCGTCCCGCCGGTGGATGAGCAGCACCTCGCCGGCGAACTTGGTCATGTACAGAGCCTCCTCCATCGCGCTGTCCCCGCCCCCCACCACCGCGATCACCTTGCCGCGGAAGAAGGGCAGCGCCCCGTCGCACACCGCGCATGCCGACACGCCGCCCCCGCTCTGCGCCAGCCGCTCCTCGCCCGGAACGCCCAGCCAGCGCGCGTTCGCCCCCGTCGCAAGCACCACCGTCCGCGCGCGCACCACCGTCCCGCCCGAGGAAATCAGTTCAAATGGACGCTTTGCAAAGTTCACTTGAACGATATCATCGGTGACGACGCGCGTGTCAAAGCGCATCGCCTGCTTCTTGAACTCCATCATCATCTCGATGCCGCCGATCCCGTCCGCGAAGCCCGGGTAGTTCTCGACGTCGGTGGTGAACATGAGCTGGCCGCCCGGGATCATCGTGCGGCTGCCCGCGCCTTCGTACACAAGCGGGTTCAGGTTCGCGCGCGCCCCGTAGATCGCCGCGGTCCAGCCGGCGGGGCCGGAGCCGACGATCACCAGATTCTCGATATTGTTGTCAGACATGGGAGTCGTTGGGTTGGAAGTCGATTGTATGAAGCCTGGCCGGGCCGCCGCCTGCCGCGCCTACCGCGACAGCGTCGACTCCTCCTTGTACAGCGCCGACCGCCGGTAGCGTTCCACCCCCCGCTTCAGCAGCAGCTTGATCGCGACCGCGACCGGCACGCCGATCAGCAGCCCCACGAAGCCGAAGTAGAAGCCGCCCAGCGCGAGCGCGAGCAGGATCCAGACCGGGTGCAGGCCCACCGATCCGCCCACGATCCGCGGGCTGATCACCGCGCCTTCGAGCCCCTGGGCCACGCCGTACACGATCGCGACCTTGAGTAGCGAGATGCCGACGCTATCGCTGATCAGGGCAAGGATGATGGCGGGAATGAGCGAAACCACCAGCCCCAGATAGGGGACCACCCCGAGCACGGCCACCGTCACGCCCAGCAGGAACGCATACGGGAACCCCACGATCAGAAGTCCCACCCAGGTGATTGCGCCGACGATCACCGAGGTCAGCACCTGCCCGCGCAGATAGCTGGACAGCAGCTTGTCGTAGTTGCGCGCGAAGCTGTTCGCGCCGGACTTGAATCTGCCGGGGACGAGCTCGCCGGCGCGCGCGATGATGAGGTCGAAGTCACGCAGCAGGTAGAACATCAGCACGGGCGTGAGCACGAGGTAGCCGCCCACGTTGATCAGCGTGCCGAATCCGCGGCCGAGCCCCAGGACGGCGGTCCAGGCCCGCTGCGCAAGCTCGGTCCCCCGGGTTTCCAGCAGTGCCCGCACGGAGTTCGCGTCGAGGTTCTGGATCTGGTCGATGAGCGCCCCCTCGTCCACCAGCGGCAGGTCGAACCCGAGCGACTCCGGCGTGAGCCCGGCCACCCATTCATGCAGTTTGGCCACGAAGTCGGGTGCACGGCCGATGAGCGCCTGCGCCTGTCCGACGAACTGCGGCACGCCCACGGCGAAGACGAGCACGCCGAGAGCCAGGAACGGTACCAGGATCACAAGGATCGACGCGGTGCGGCCGAGCCTCGGGTGCGCCGAGACCCTGTCGACCACGGGATCGAGGATGTAGGCGAGGACGAAAGCCAGGAAGAACGGCCCGAGGAGGGAGCCGGCCGTCTGGAGGACCCACAGGGCGACCAGCACGGTCGCGACCGTCACCATGTGGGCGTGGCCGCGGATCCCGCGGAAGGGGATGAGCAGCGCGATGAAGGCGCAGTAGATCAGGAAGGGATTGAGCATCTCCCTGAGGCTGAACAGAAAGAATCCCGCCGCCAGGATCACCACGGCCCCCTGGATGACCCGCCAGGTCGCGGGTGTGGTGCCCGGGCCGTCCGTGCCGCTGCCCGCACCCTCGCCGGACGCCCGTCCTCCCTGGCCGGAAGCCTGCCCCCCCTGCCTGCTTCGCGCACTCACCATCCCACCTCTTCGATCATTTCATGCGCGCGCAGCACTACGGCACGCGTGTTGTCGTACACGATCCTGGCCGGGGCGTCGGGGACCGGCAGCCACCGGCATTCGCTGATCCCCTCGTCGAGCTGGGGCACGGCATCTCCGAAGCGGCTTCGCATGAGAAAGAAGGTACAGTACTTGTGAACGAACTCGCTCCCGTAGCGGAAGGTCCAGTCCACGGTGGCGATCTTCGGACCCACCTCCTCCGGAGCCAGGCCGGTCTCCTCCTCCACCTCCCGGGCCGCCGCCTCCCGCAGACTCTCGCCGCCCTCGATATGCCCCTTCGGCAGGCTCCAGTTCCCGTACGGGTCCCGGATCACGAGCGCGTGCCACACGCCTGCCAGTGAGCGCACAACCACGCCGCCGGCACTCCGCTCGATTCGCTCCGGCTGGGCGAGACCATGGCCCGTTCGGTCCGCGGCTGCGTCTTCCATGGCGGTCATGCCGTCGGAAGCGCCCACTTCTAGAAGATCGAGAAGGTTACGTAGCGGCCCGGGTTCTCCTTGATGTCCGCCAGCAGCGCCCTGAACTCGGCGAGAACCTCCAATGCTCCGTCCGCCAGCGCCGGTTCCCCCAGCAGGCGCCCGAACGAGCCGTCGGGGGTTTCCAGCGCGGTCAGAAGCCTCTCCACGCGGGCAAAGGTGGAGTCGACCCTCTGCGCCGCCGACCGCATGTCGCCCAGCGAGGAGCCCACGTCTTCCGTCAGCCCGCGCAGGTTTCGCAGGCCCGCGCTGGCGTCCGCCATCATCGTCTCTGCATCCGCGCCAAGCAGCAGCGAATCGAAGTGCTCGAAGGAGATGCGGGCCGCGCGAGCCGCGGCGCCGAGTTCCTGCGCGGACTCGTCCACGCCCTCCGCCAGCTCCTCGAAGCGTTCCGTCTGCTGGGTGATGATCTCCGAAAGGAGGTCACTCACCACGCTCACGTTGTCGATCACGCCCTTCAGGTTCATCGCCGTCTCTTCGGTGAACGCAACCTCGACGCGGTCCGATATGGTAGTCAGGTTGCGCGCGATCTGGTCGAAGGTCGCCGTCAGCCTCGAGAAGTCCGGGAGAGCGGCGCCGGGAAGCACTCCCTCCTCCGGGTAGTCGAGGAAGGGCGGCAGCCCGAACTCCCCCCGGTCCAGAATCTCCGCCTGCCATTCTCCGAACATCGACTCGGGCGCAAGCAGGACCGCGGCGTTCGCCGGGATGACCAGCTCCTGCAAAACTCTCATCTCGACCATCACGGCTTCCCCGCTGGGCAACACTTCAATGCTCTCGACGCTTCCCACCGTCACGCCGCGGAACTTCACCGCGGCACCCCGCACGAGCGCTCCCACGCTGGTGGCGGCGGTGCGCAGTTCGGTCTGGCCACCCCGCCAGCCCCCCTTGAGCCATACCGAGCCGAACACGCCCGCGGCGATGCCCAGCACCACCACGAGGCCTACCAGCACTTCGCGTCTACGTTCCATCGTTGTTCCTCCCGAAGTAGAGATCCGGATCCCCCTCCACAAACCCCCTCAGCACCTCGTCGCCCGCGGCCTGCACCTCGTCCGGAGTCCCCGTGAACCGGGCCCTGCCGTCGTGCAGCAGCGTGATCCGGTCGGCCACGCGGTAGGCGCTGGTCATGTCGTGCGTCACCACCAGCGCCGTCACCCCCATTTCGTCGCTCATGCGAAGAATGAGCCGGTCGATCACCGTGGTGGTCACCGGGTCGAGCCCCGTCGTGGGTTCGTCGTAGAGCAGGAACTTGGGCGACGGAGCGATCGCCCGGGCAAGCCCCGCACGTTTCCGCTGTCCCCCGCTTAGCTGCGCCGGATAGCGGTCCCCGAGGCCGTGCAGGTCCACGAGCGCCAGACACTCCTCGACCCGCGCAGCGACCCTCTTCGCGTCCCATTCCGGCATGCGCCGGAGTCCCATCCCCACATTCTCCGTGATCGTCATCGAGTCGAAGAGCGCGGCGAACTGGAAGACGTACCCGATCCGGCGCCGCAGCCGGGTCAGCTCCTTCCGGCTCAGGTCGGGAACCGAGTGGGCGTCCACGAGGATCGAGCCCGAGTCCGGCCGCAGGAGCCCCGCCACGTGTTTCAGCAGGACCGACTTGCCGCTCCCCGAGGGTCCGACGATGGCCAGGGTCTCCCCGTCCCGGACCTCGAGGGTGAACCCCCTGAGCACCTCCTTCGGCCCGAACGCCTTGTGCACCTCCTGCAGCCGGATGCTCATGGTTGCCGGAGGCCGGCGGACAATCCCCGCCGCGTGTCGAGGACGGCGGTCTCCCAGGTCCGCATCAGAGAAGCACCGCTGCCCAGAAGGCGTCCAGGCAGAGGATGATCATGCACGCGGCGACCACAGCGCGCGTGGCGCTCCGGCCCACCCCCTCTGCCCCGCCCTCGGTCTGCAGGCCGCAGTAGCAGCCCGTCCCGGTCACCACCGCGCCGAAGGAAACCGATTTGATGACCGCGAACCACACGTCCCACGGCGCGTAGTAGATGCGTAGCCCCTTCACGAACTCGCTCGACGACATCTCCAGGAGCTGGAGCGCGGTGAACCACCCGGCGGCGATACCGATCGAGATGGCCAGAAGCACCACCACCGGGAACATGACGATCCCCGCGAGCAGTCTCGGGACCACCAGATAGGCCAACGGGTCGTACGCGAGTGTCTCGAGCGCGTCCACCTGCTCCGTGACCCGCATCGTGCCCAGCTCGGCCGAAATGTTGGCGCCGACCCGGCCGGCCAGGACCAGCCCCGTGAGGACGGGGCCCAGCTCCAGGATCATGGTCTTGCCCACGAGCGTGCCGACGAAGTAGGACGGGATCGCCCCCGTGAGGGAGTACGACGCCTGCAGCGCCATGACGATCCCCGTGAAGGTGGCGATGAAGAGTGCGATCGGAACGGAGGCCACCCCGACCCTCGCCATCTGCGGGAGGAGGAGGGGCATCCAGACGTCCGTATTGCGAATCGACACTGCGGCGCTCGCAAAGAGTCTCCATGCCCGCCCCATCGACTCCAGGCCGGCGAGTGTCAGGTTCCCGATCGCGGCAAACGGTCTCAGCAACAGCTCAGCCATTTGCAATTATAGCGAATGACCCGCCTCCGACCCGTGTGAGCGATGCGGCGGGAAGGACTGCAGAGTCAGGCTGACCCGGTCCATCGCCGGCTCGGGTCCCCCGTTCGAGCGCCATACCACCTCGACTTCACCCACCCGATCCGCATCCGCGCGCAGGGCCACTTCGACATGGAGATCCTGCTCCGGACTCTCGATCGTCGTACGAATCAGGCCCCCGGCCTCGGACTCCGGACGCCGCGAGGGATTCCTGAAGAGTGTCTTCGTGGACTGCCTGCCGGAGGGCAGCCTGCGGGTCACGCGGATCCGGTCCAGCCAGTCGGGCTGATAGCTGATGTGATAACGGAAGCCCCGCTGGTCGGAGCCGCCGCCCTGCCGATTGTGTCTCGACACTCTTCAAAGCCTCAGTGGTGCTGGGGAAAAGCTCAGCAGAAAGATGGCCAGAGCCACCCATCCCAGGATTGTGCGGCCCCGTCCGGGTCCGGTTTCCTCCATCTGCACGGGCGGGTGTCCCACGCTGCCACGGCCCACGGCCAGCGCGACCCCGGCCCACAACCACCATCCCCACCACACCAGCCCCAGAGGAATGAGGAGAACGACGAACACCATCCCGAGGAATCGCTGGCGGGGTCCGACGAGGGCATAAAGGACATGGCCGCCGTCGAGCTGTCCCAGCGGGATGAGGTTCAGGGCTGTAACGAAGATCCCCAACCAGCCCGCGAACGCAAGTGGGTGGAGCAGAATGGCCTGGCCCGGCTCCAGCCCGGGCACGGTCGCCCAGGTGGCGATTTGGAGGAGTACGCTGCTGCCCAGCCAGATGGGCTCGCTGAGAAAGAGGACTCCGAACGGGTAGGCTCCGCCCTCCACGGCCGGCATGACCCCGGAGAGGCGCAGACCCGCCAGCAGGACCGGCACGGAAAGCGCGAAGCTGACCAGCGGGCCCGCCACTCCGATGTCGAAGAGGACCGAGCGGTTCGCCATCGGCCCCCGCAGGCGGATGAAGGCGCCGAGCGTCCCCACGATGGAGAAGTAGGGCGGAAAGGGAATGAAGTACGGGAGCGACACGGGCACCCGGTGCCGGCGCGCCAGCAGGTAGTGCCCGAGTTCGTGGGCGAGGAGGATGCCGATGAATGTGGCGCCGAAGGTCAGCCCGGCGCCGAACTGCTCGAAGCGGATGCGGGTCGGCACCGGATAGAGGCCGCCGCCGATCTCGGCGAAGCGGGTCCTGAGCGGATCCACGCCGGCGAGGAAGGCCCCCGCGACGATGGCGCTGGCCAGCGCCGCGGCGAAGAGGAGCAGGTGGATGAGGAGGCGGCCCTGCCGTGGCGGAGGGGCCGGATGCGCTTCCGCCGGCGACGGTGAAGGCGCGGTGGCCGGGCCTGGATGGGGCCCGCCGGGCGCGACATATCCTGAATCGACGTGACGAGAAACCTTGACCTCCCTTGAGGAGCCTGCGATTCTATCGGACAGGCATGATCTCGCCGGAACGGGGCAGTCCGCCCCGGCTCCGGTCCCCCTCCGGCCCGCATCGGCCGATCTTCACCACACCAGGGCGGCACCGCCCGGCATCCGGCATCCCCAGCAGGCGCCACCCCGGCCCCATTTCGTGACCTCCCGATGGAAATCGCCGACCTGAAGAATAGAACGGTAGCCGAACTTCAGGGCTACGCGGAAGCGCTGGATATCCCGAACTGCGCCGGGCTCCGCAAGCAGGAACTGATCTTCAGGATCCACGAGGGACTCGCCGCGCGCGACGAGACGGCGGTCTCGGAAGGGGTGCTGGACATCCTGCCGGACGGGTATGGATTCCTGCGGTCGCAGGGCTGGAGCTACCTCGCGAGCCCGGACGACGTGTACGTGAGCCCAAGGCAGATCGCCTCCTTCGGGCTCCGCAAGGGGGACACCGTGGCCGGCCCGGTACGCCCTCCGCGGAGGGGCGAGCGATACCTGGCGCTGCAGACCGTGCAGCGGATCAACGGCTTCGCCCCGGCGGCGGCCGCGTCCCGCCCCCGCTTCGAGAAGCTGCGCCCGTGGTACCCCGACCGCCGCCTCACCCTGGAGGTCCGGGGCGGGGACGCCTCCATGCGCATCATGGACCTCATCGCCCCGGTCGGGATGGGGCAGCGCGGCCTCATCGTCTCGCCACCGAAGGCGGGCAAGACCACCATCCTGCGCCACATCGCGCGCGCCATCGCGGCGAACCACCCCGATGTCCAGCTCACCGTGCTGCTGATCGACGAGCGCCCCGAAGAGGTCACCGAGATGGAGGACAACGTGCGCGGCCGCGTCGTCGCCTCGACCTTCGACGAGCCCGCCGCGCGCCACCGCCAGGTCGCCGAGATGGTGCTGGCCCGGGCCCAGCGCCAGGTGGAGCACGGGCGCGACGCGGTCATCCTCCTCGACTCGATCACGCGGCTGGCGCGGGCCTACAACATCCTCGCGCCCCACTCCGGCCGGATCCTGTCGGGCGGCGTGGACGCCAACGCGCTCTCGAAGCCGAAGCGCTTCTTCGGGTCGGCGCGCAGCATGGAGGGGGGCGGGTCGCTGACGATCATCGCCACCGCGCTGATCGAAACCGGCAGCCGCATGGACGAGGTGATCTTCGAGGAGTTCAAGGGGACCGGGAACATGGAGCTGGTGCTCAGCCGCGAGGTCTCCGACCTGCGCATCTTCCCGGCGATCGACCTCAACCGGTCGGGTACCCGGCGCGAGGAACTCCTGCTTTCGGAAAGAGAGCTCAACCGCGTCTACCTGCTGCGCAACTTCCTCGCCGACATGCCCGCTCCGGAGGCCGCCGAGTTCCTGCTGCAGCGCATCGGGCGCCATGCGACCAACGCGGAGTTCCTGGCCGCGATGGCGGCGGGGGAGTAGCGGGCCCGGGACGGTACCCGGCACGAGGACGGCGCTTCGGCCTAGCAGCCCGTGGACACAATCCCCCCGGCATTCGACCGGCGATGCATCCGGGCTGGTGCGGGATGCTCCCGGCCGTCAGGCGTCCGCGCCGCGGTAGCGCGGATTCACCACGAAGCCGCCCTCCTCGAAGACCTTGCGGTCCCACGGGTAGATGAGCGTGGCGTCGGTGGCGAGCGAATGGTAGTCGGGCTGGAAGCCGCGGGGGCGCGCGAACGAGGTGGCGGTGCGCACCTCCGCCGGACCGACGTCCCGGACCGCGGCGAGCGCAAGGCGCAGGGTCTCCCCGGAGGTGGTGATCTCGTCGACGATCAGCACGCGCTTGCCCCGGGCCTGGCGGGGGGCGGCGGAGAGGATCGAGGGCCGCTGCCGCACCACCCGCCCCCCCTCGCGCCGGGTAATCTTCAGCGAGAAGAAGTCGCGGCGCATCATGGAGGCGACGACGGCGCCGGGGATCACACCCGCCCGGGCGACGCCGATGATGATCTCCGGGTCGTAGGATTTGGCAACCTTCAGCGCAAGTGCACGGCACAACTCACCGAACATCTCCCAGGAGAGTTCCAGGAAATCCTCGGCTGGGGTAACGTCACGCTGGTCGAATGAACCGCTCAACATTGTCTCCCTCCGTGGCCGTTTGCACCTTTCGTTCGTTCCCTCCCCAAGCCCCGGCACGCCAGCACATGACCAGCGATCCACATCAGGCCGCCGACGCCCGTTTTGCGGAGGCGCTCGCCGCCAGCGGCGCACGCGATCCGCGCGACTACTACCGCGATCGGCTCCGGGAACTCAAGCGCACCAGCCCCCAGGGCTACGCGGAGGGGGTAGCATATTACCAGAATACGCTGGTCCCGTCCATTGCCGCGGGGGAAGCCGACCCCATCGAGGCCTGGCGGGACTACGGGCTCCTGCTCGCGCGCCTGACCGCTCCCGGGCGCGCCGTGGCGGTGGACGCCACCGGCCTGTCCCGTCCCTTCGAGCCCCCGGGAGACACCGCGGACATGGTCCTGCACCTCCCCGAACGAACCCGGGACCGGCCGATCCTCGTTGCCCTGCCGCCCGACCCCACCGCCGCCCAGCTCGCCACCCACCAGTGGCTGGTGGCCGGCGCCCGCGCGCTCGGCGGGGGCTAGCCCGCCCGGCCCGGATCCGCGGATGCTCCCGGGTGACAGCCATGCCGGCACGGCCCCGGGCTCGCCGGGCGCTCCGGGAGCCGGCGGTCAGTCCGCCATGTAGGCGATGCCCCAGGCGCCGAGCCCCAGGTGCGTGGCCAGTACCGGAGTAATCGGCGCGACGAGGATCTCGGGATCGCCGAAGCGTTGCCGCAGTTCACGCCGTAGCGGCTCAACCACCTCGGGCGCGCCCACGTGCACGATCCCGAAGCGGACATCCCCTGCCCCGTCGGGGATCTCGTCCTCGATCATCTTCAGCATCAGGCGCCGCGCGCGGTCTTCGCCGCGGGCCTTGCCGTACGCCTTGACCGTGCCGTCCGGCGCAAGCCCGAGAACCGGCTTCATATCCAGAACCCCTCCCAGCCACCCGGCGAACTGGCTCACCCGGCCGGACGCGATCAGCCGGTCGAGGCTGCGGACCGTGAAGAAGATTCCCGACCGGCCCCGGATCCTGTCGATCTCCGCGACGATCTCCTCCGCCGGCATGCCGCCTTCCGCCAGCTCGGCCGCCTTCACGGCCAGGAGCCCCACCAGGATCGACGCACCGCGCGAGTCCACGAGGTGGATGTCCAGGTGGGGGACCATGGCGGCCGAGTTCTCAGCCGACCGGTAGATCCCGGACAGCTTCGCAGCGAGGAAGACCGCGACGACCGCCTCGGCTTCGCTGGCGGCCTGTTCGTACGCCTGGATGAAGTCGCCCGGAGGGGGCTGCGAGGTGGTGGGCAGCGGTCCCCCGCTCTCCAGACGCGCGAGGATGTCGTCGGAGGTGATGTCGATCCTGTCCTTGAGCGAGGTCTCGCCGTCGAGGAGGAGCAGCGGCACCGTGCGGATGCCGTGCGCGCGCGCCACGGCGTCGGGAAGGTCCGATCCGGAGTCGACCAGCACGCCTACAGGACGGCGCACGGTCCCGGCCGCCTCCCGGGCCGCTTCGTACTGGGCGAACATGTCCTCCGCCTTGTGCGCCGCCACGGTGCCCAGCGTCGCGCAGTAATCGATCGCCGCGCGGGGTTGATCGGTGTGCAGGTGGATCTTCAGGACGTTGTCCGCGCGGATGACGAGCAGTTCCTCCGAACCTTCCGACAGCGCGGACCGCACGGTCTTCTCGTCGGGCAGCTCGTCGCCCTCCACGAGGATCTCCGTGCAGTACCGCCTGCTGCCGTGCACGAAGGGGTGGCCGGTGGCCGCGATGGGGGACCAGTCCGGGTGTGACGGGTCGCTGGCGGCGGCGGAGGCCGCGGTGGCGCCAACGTCCCCTTCGGCCCCCACTCCCCGCTCGATCAACGCCACCACCCCCGCGATCATCTCCACGAACCCCATGGCACCCGCGTCGACCACCCCGGCCTCCGCCAGCACCGGGAGCAGATCGGGGGTGCGGGCGAGCGACTCGCGCGCGGCCTCGAGGGTGCGTTCCATCACCTCGACGAAGTCCGCCGCCCCATCCGTGCGGGCTCGAGCGGCCGCCTCCGAGGCGGACTCCCGCACCACCGTGAGGATCGTGCCTTCGACCGGCTTTTCCACCGAGCCGTGCAGCGACCGCGCCCCGTGTCTGAACGCAGCCCCGAATTCGTCCGGAGTCAGCCGCGACCGGCCCTCCACCCCGCGGGCGAAGCCGAGGAGGAACTGCGACAGCATCATGCCGCAGTTGCCCCGCGCACCCAGAATCGCCGAGCGGGCCGCAACGGCGGCCACGCGGTCGGCCCTGCGCTCACCCAGACCCGACAGCTCGTCGGCGATGGCATCGAGGGTCAGCGCCAGGTTGGTCCCGGTGTCGCCGTCCGGCACCGGAAACACATTGATCCGGTTGAGTTCGGCCTTGACCCTTCGCCCCTGCACGCACGCCGCCAGGAACGCCCGGCGAAGGCGGGGTCCGTCGATGTACCCGATCCCGGGCCTATCGGGGCCCCCGGCTGCGCTCCCCAGCCCCCCGCTACCCTCCACAGCACCCCGCATCCGGCTCCACCCCGGTCGTCGCGTTCGAACAGATCGCGCCGTTGGTGTAGCAGGTGTAGCAGGCGGCCTCTCCCAGAGGGGCGTCGATCCCCACCGCCTCGGTGAGGGTGTCCGCGAGCCGGGCGCCGGGATAGTCGAGCAGGATCGGACAGGCGTACACCCCCGTCGCCGTCACCAGCCGCGCGCTGGTGCAGAGGAGCCGGCTCAGGTCGTAGCCGTGCAGCATCTCGTGGGTGACGCGCTCGCAGGGAGTGTAGCCGCGGTTGCGTTCGGCCTCCTCGCCGATCAGCAGCGGCGGGAGGATCTTGAGCCGCGGATTGTCGTAGCCGACCGCGTCAAGGGCTTCCTGGAACGCCTGCAGCATGCACGGCATCTGCTCGCCCGGCCAGCTCTGCATTGCGGTGATGATCGGCCGGAACCCGACCGCGACCGCCGCGCCCACACCCGCCATCGCGCGCTCGAAGGTGCCTTCGCCGCGGATCGGATCGTTGATCTCGGGGGAGGGCCCGTCGATGCTCACCCTCAGCTCCAACCGGTGGGGGCTCTTCGCGCACAGCTCGCTCAGCTCCTCGACCCGGCGCGGCGTGAAGAGGGTGGCGTTGGTCAGCACGGTCGCGGGACCGAAGTGCAGCGTATCCTCGAGGATCTCCTCCATCTCATTGTTCATGAAGGGTTCGCCGCCGGTGAAGTAGTACTCCTGCACGTTCATGGCCGCCGACTCCTCCAGCACCTTGTGAACCATTTCACGAGACATGAACCAGAAGGCGTGGTTGTCGGGCGAGCAGGAGATGAAGCAGTGGCGGCAGCGCAGGTTGCAGACCGTGCCGCTGACCTGGAACCAGAGCTGGTCGAGTGTGAAGAGAGGGACTGTGGGGACCGAAACGGTGCGGGACTGGGGCAATGTGGCGGGTGCGATCATGGTTGAGGCTCCTTCCGGAGCGCTATCCTGGGGAGCGCCTCTGGCGTGTGTTCCATATTTGATATTCGACTCGTTTACCGCCTTTGCCGCGGGGGCGCCTCGACGGTTTCGTCGTAGTACCCTGCGCGCTGAGGTTCGATTCACAGCACGCATTCCCACAAGCACCCTCCAGATACTTACGAGATGCCCGTGGCTTTCACAACCATCAATCCCACCGACGGAACCCTTCTCAGGCGATATCCCCTCATCTCCGGCGACGCCCTGGACGATGCCCTCGCGACGGCCCGCGAGGCCCGGATCGACTGGGGGCGAGTCCCGGTCGAGGAGCGCGCCGCCCGCGTGACCGCGCTGGCGGAGCACCTGCGCGACCGTATCCGCCGCCTCGCCGAGGTCATGGCGATCGAGATGGGGAAGCCGCTCGGCGAAGCGGCGGCCGAGATCGAGAAGTGCGCAACCGGGTGCGAGTTCTACGGCGAGCATGGGCCCGGCTTCCTGGCCGACCAGGTCGTCGAGACCGAGTCCCACAGGAGCTACGTCACCTTCCAGCCCCTGGGACTGGTCCTGGCGATCATGCCCTGGAACTTCCCCTTCTGGCAGGTCATGCGCGCCAGCGTTCCCGCGCTCATCGCCGGCAACGGGGTCCTCCTCAAGCACGCACCCAACGTGCCCATGTGCGCGCTGGAGCTGGCGGCGCTGTTCCGGGACGCCGGCTTTCCCGACGGCATCTTCACCAACCTCTTCATCGACGTGGAGACGACCGGCGCGCTGATCCGGGACGCGCGCGTCCAGGCCGTCACCCTCACGGGGAGCACCCGGGCGGGGCGGCAGGTGGCGGCGCTCGCAGGCGCCCATATCAAGAGCTGCGTGCTGGAGCTGGGGGGGAGCGACCCCTACGTGGTGCTCGAGGACGCGGACCTGCCCCGCACCGTCGAGGCGTGCGTCACCGGCCGCATGATCAACGGCGGCCAGAGCTGCATCGCGGCCAAGCGCATGATCGTGCACGAGGCGGTGGCCGACGCGTTCACCGAGGCGGTGGTTGCGCGCATGGCGGCCGTGCGGGTGGGCGACCCGATGGCGGAGATGACCGACGTGGGGCCGCTGGCGCGGGAGGACCTGCGCGACAACCTGGCCGCGCAGGTCAGGCGGAGCATCGAGGCCGGGGCGAAGTGCCTCCTGGGGGGCGAGGTCCCCGCCGTGCCGGGGTGGTACTACCCGGCCACCGTGCTCACCGAGGTGGGACCCGGTATGCCCGCCTGGGACGAGGAGATGTTCGGACCGGTCGCGTGCGTCATCCGCGCCGGATCGGAGGCAGACGCGCTGCGGATCGCCAACGACACCGCCTACGGCCTAGGCGCCGCCGTCTTCACCCGCGATCTGGAGCGCGGCGAACGGATCGCCCGCACGGAACTCGAAGCGGGTTCCTGCTTCGTGAACGACTTCGTCAAATCCGACCCGCGGCTCCCCTTCGGCGGGGTGAAGTCGAGCGGGTTCGGGCGCGAGCTCTCCGAATTCGGGATGCGCGAGTTCGTCAACGTGAAGACGGTGCGGGTGGAGCGGTAGAGAGCTGCCGCCTTACCTGTCGACCGCCGGCACCGCCTCCAGCATTTCGGCCGCCACATCCTCCGGATCCCGCATCGTCGCCAGGTCCAGATCGTAGTCGGGCACCTCGCGCGGCTCCAGCTTGGCCTTGAGTTCGCGGATCTCCCGCCCGGAGAGCCCAAGCGCACCCAGCTCCACGTTCGTCAGCCCGGCTCCGCCGCGCGCCGCGATCCCATCCCCATCGGCCGTCACCAGCCGCGACAGCGCCTCGATCTCGCCCCCGGAGAGCTTGTCGCCCATCACCTGGTAGTCGACCCAAGCCTCGTAGCTCAGCGGCGCCACCCGCTTCACCATCCCCGCCATCACCCGCCCGTATTCCTGGATCTCCCACTGGGCATGATCGTCGACGCGGAGCGTCAGGAAGTGCAGCAGGTTGTGCAGATCGATCTTCCAGTACCACTGCGTGTAGGTCGACAGCGGCAGGTCGATCCGCGCCAGCTCCCGGGCCACGTTTTCGCCCACCAGCCATCCGTAGTCGCCGGCGGCCCGGGCCCGCACTTCGTCCCACCGCCGCATGGCCTCGCGGTACAACTCGGGGCTGACCGACCCCGGGGCGCGGCCCTGGTTGCTGGTGGCGCTCTGCAGTGAGAACTGGTCCTGTCCGGGGCTGTGGAAGAGGAGCGGCATGAGCGAATACCGTCCACTGTATTCATTCACAGAGGCCGTACGGTGTCGTATCCACTGCCTTGCGACGAACATCGGCATCGCGCAGTGGAACTTGAACTCGACCATCTCCGACGGGGTGGTGTGGAGGTGCCGGCGCAGGTAGCGGATCAGTCCGCGGGTGGCCGAGACCTTGCGGGTCCCGTAGCCGTAGCTGACGCGGGCGGCGCGCTCGACTGAATCGTCGGTGCCCATGTAGTCGACCAGCGCGACGAAACCGTGGTCGAGGACGGGGAAGTAGCCCCCCAGGATCTCCTCGGCGGCGGGCACGGTGGGTCGGCGGGTAGGGTGCGTGGGGGAACTCATCGTGGGAAGGTATCCGATCGGCTCCACCCGGGCGAGAACGCACGGATCACCCCCCGGATCACCCCCCGGATCGCCGCCCGGATCGCCCCCCGGATCGCCGCCCGGATCGCCGCCCGGACCGCCGAGATTGTGAAGGGTTTCACAAGCGGCCCGCCTTCGCCGCCTTCCGCCTCATGCCGGGGTCCAGGATCCGCTTGCGCAGGCGGATGGCGTCCGGGGTCACCTCGATCAACTCGTCGTCGTCGATGAAGTCGAGTGCCTGTTCGAGCGTCATCCGCCTCGGCGGCTCCAGGCGGACGTTCTCGTCGGCCGCGGCGGCCCGCATGTTGGTGAGCTTCTTGCCGCGGCTCACGTTCACGTCCATGTCGCCGGGGCGGGCGTTCTCGCCGACGATCATCCCACGGTAGCACTCGACTCCCGGGGCGACGAACATGGCCCCGCGCTCCTGCAGTCCGAAGAGCGCGAACGCCACCGCCTTACCGGCCCGGTCGGCCACCATCGCACCCCGTCCCCGTCCGCGTATGGGGCCGGCCCACCGGTCCCAGCAGTCGAACCGGTGATGCAGGATTCCGTCCCCCCGGGTGTCGGTGAGGAATTCGGTGCGGTAACCGAAGAGCCCGCGGGCCGGGACCCTCAATTCGAGTCGCGTGACGCCCGAGTCACCGATCGGCCTCATTACGACGAGTTCCCCGCGGCGCCGGGCAAGCTTGTCGATCACGGTGCCGGCAAGCTCCGCCGGGACCTCGGCCACCACCTCCTCCCAGGGCTCCAGCCGCGCTCCGGCCCCGTCGCTGCGCATCAGCACGCGGGGGCGCGAGACCTGGAATTCGTAACCCTCCCGGCGCATCGTCTCCATCAGGATGGTGAGGTGCAGCTCGCCCCGCCCGCTCACCGCGAAGGTGTCGGGCCGCCCCGTGTCCTCCACGCGGAGCGCCACGTTCCGCTCGAGCTCGCGCCGAAGTCGCTCCCTCAGTTGGCGCGTGGTCACGAACTTCCCTGCCCGTCCCGCAAACGGAGAGTCGTTGACGACGAAATCGACCGAGATCGTCGGCTCCTCCACCGTGATCCCGCGGAGGCGATCCGGGTGGCGCGGATCCGCCAGGGTATCGCCAATCTCGACGTCCTCGACGCCGGCCAGCCCCACGATGTCCCCCGCCCGCGCCTCCTCGATGTCCACCCGGTCGAGACCGCTGAAGGTGTAGAGACCCGCCACGCGCGACCCGACTTCGGCGGTGCCGGGCGCCGGCATGCTCCGCCGGGCGGGCACCGGCATGCCCCCATCGGCCGGCAGCCGCGTGCTCGACCGGACGGGCGCCGACATGTCCGTATCGGCGGGAGCGTCCATGTCCGCATCGGCCGCCGGCAGCCGCGTCACCCGCCGGCCCACCCTCAGAGCGCCGCGCTCCACTCGCCCGATCGCGATCCGCCCCACGTACGTCGAGTGATCGAGGGTCGACACCAGCATCTGGAAGGGGCCGGAAGGATCGGCGGCCGGAGGGGGGATGCGCCGGACCAGCGTCTCGAAGAGCGGGATCAGACCCTCGCTCCGCCCGTCCTTTCCGCGCCCGCCTTCACCGTGCCCACCCCGCTCCGTTGCGGCCCATGCCTCGCGCCCTACCGCCCCTCCTTCGCGCCCCGCGGCCCATGCCTCACGCCCCGCGGCCCATGCCTCACGCCCCGCGGCCCCTCCTTCGCGCCCCGCGGCCCATGCCTCGCGCCCAGCGGCCCATGCCTCGCGCTCCACGGCCCACCCCTCGCGCCCCACGGCGTACAGAAAGGGGGCGTCGAGCTGGGCATCGCTGGCGTCCAGATCCATCAGGAGCTCCAGCACTTCGTCGTGCACCTCTTCGGGGCGCGCGTCGGCGCGGTCCACCTTGTTGATCAGGATCACCGGCGTCAGCCCCAGGGCGAGCGCCTTGGCGGTCACGAACCGCGTCTGGGGCATTGGGCCCTCGGCGGCGTCGACCAGCAGGAGCACCCCATCGACCATTCGCAGAATGCGCTCCACTTCGCCGCCGAAGTCGGCGTGGCCGGGGGTGTCGACGATGTTGATCTTCGTGCCCCGCCACAGGATTGCCGTGTTCTTGGCCAGGATCGTGATCCCGCGCTCACGCTCCAGCGGATTCGAGTCGAGGATCCGCTCGCCGACGACCTGCCCGGCCCGGAAGACCCCGGCCTGGCGGAACATCTGGTCGACCAGCGTGGTCTTTCCGTGGTCCACGTGGGCGATGATGGCAATGTTGCGCAGTCTCATCGTCGTGCGGAGCCGGCCACCCGGGTGAAGGTGAACGTCCCGATCGGCGCATCCGAGAAGGGACTCACGCCCTTCAGGCTGCGCACCGGCTGCCGGGGCGAGGTGTTGCGGTTCGCGGATCGGTAGTCCGTGCCGCTGTCCGTACCGGCATCGAGGGGATACAGGACGACCTGCAGCTCGTCCGCCCAGCGCCCGTCGTCCAGCAGCAGCGGCAGGCCGGCCACGCCCACGAACCAGTCGGGACTCGGCGCGATCATCGTGACCAGCGTCACCAGCGGGAAGTCCTCCCGGACGACGACCCCCTGAATGGCCGCGCTGCCCGGGCTGCCGATTCCCCGTCCGTTGATCACCGCGAGGGCACGGCCCGGGATCGCCGCTCTGAACTCCTCGGTGAGCGTGCCCGTCCCGCCGGTCTCGGCCATGATCTCGATTCCGCGGGTGGCCGTATCGCCGAGCGCCCAGAAGGTCGCGCCATCGTTGTGGACGGCCCCGATGAGCGGGGAGAAGTGGGCGCCGGACGGGAAGTTGGTGGGGTGCGTGGTCGCGCTCCAGGTGGCGTCGAAGACAACCCAGTAGGTGGCCGTGTTGGCGGAAGGGTCGAAGAGCGAGAGGGGAGCCGCAGCGCGGAGTTCGAGGCCGTCGAAGCCCGCAGGCATCGCGGGCAGCGTCCCGGGAGCCAGCCGCGTGGCCCCGGAATCCGCCGCGGGGCCTTCCACCGTGAGGGGGCCGCCGAGGGTCTCGCCGGTGCCGACCGAGAGCGCGGTGGCCGATGCGGTACCGTTTTCGACGACCAGTTCGAGGGTGACCGGGAAAGGTGCCCCCTCGGCAACCGCGAGCACGATTGAGGCGGGGCCGGCGGCGCCCAGACGGGTCGCGTCCGTGCGCAGGAGCTCCAGTTGGAGGATGAAGGGCGACCCGGGATTGCCGGCCAATCGCAGTTCGGCCAGGCCAGCCAGGCCGGCGAAGATCGCCATGGGCAACGACTCCAGGCGGTTCCCGCTCAGGTCGAGGCTCCGCAGCGCTGCCAGGGCGCTGAACGCCGTGCCAGGCAGCTCCCCGATCCGGTTTCCCGAGAGGTCCAGCAGAAGCAGACTGTCGAGGCCGCTGAAATCGCCGACCCGCACTGCCTCGATCCCGGCGCCGACCAGTTCCAGGGTGTCGATCCCGGCAAGGTCGCCGGCGGAGACGGCGTCGCACCCGGCCCTCCCCGCCAGGCGCACCAGTGCGTCCCGCACGGCGGGCGAGCGATCGCAGACCGGGACCACCGGAAGCTGGAGCACGGCGGTGGCCCGAACCTCGACCATCAGTCCGTCGCCAGCCGAAGCAGTGAGGCGTTGCGAGCCGCTCTCGTCCCCCAGCGTCCAGGCCGTGCGCGAGATGCCGTTCCCGTCGCTCTCCGCCGACACCGGCAACACGGATCCATGCCCCTCGTCCGGAGCGAAGTTCACCGTGACGCCCGCGACGGGAGAACCTCCTGCATCCGCAACGAGCACTTCGACGGGTTCGGGCAGCCTCCGACCGGGAAGGCCCTCCTGGTCCCCCCCGGTCACGAGCCTCAGGGACGCGGGCTGCTGCGCGACCAGGACCACGGCCCTCGCGGTGAGACGCTGGTGAGTGGCAGTCACCGTCGCCGTACCGTTCCTCGCCGCGGTAACGAGGCCGCCCGACGTGACGGAGGCCACCCCGGGATCGCTGCTCGACCAGGTGACGGAGCCGCTGAAGGCCGCGCCGTGCTGGTCCCGGACGGTGGCGGTGAACGCGACGGTCTCACCCAGGGACGACAGCGCCGCCGACTCCGGCGAGATGGACAACGAGGCAGCGCGCGGGGGTTCCGGCGTCACCGGCCCATCCTTCCCGTCACACCCCGCAGCGACCAGGCAGCCCGCGGACAGAGCCCACGCGGCAATCAGGCGCCGTCGCACACGCATCGGGCCGGTTCGCCCACCCGACCGCACTGTAATGTATTCTTTACAAAATGTCATGTCCTGTTTACTACCTCGTCCTAAAAGGCCCGCACGGCCCGCCCCCCGGTCCCGGCAACCCCGGCGCGCATCCCCCCGATTCCTGCTATCATGACGGAATCTGCCCCGGCCTCCGGATCCGTCAACCACCCAGCACCCCTCCATCATGCCCACACGCCCGAACCTTACCCGCACGGTGGCCCTGCTGCTCCCCGCGCTCGCCCTCACCGCCGCCACCCTCGTACCCACCCCCACCATCGCGCATCGCGCCCTCCGCGACCCTGTACCCCAGGACCCCGCCCTCACCGGCTTCACCGCACAGCGCGCCGCCACGCAGCTCGCCTGCGAAGCCCGCTTTCTCGAACTGCCCCGGAGCGACTCCTTCCGCGAGCACCTGCGCACCATCACCGCAAACCCCCACCCGGCGGGCTCGGCGGCCCAGGCGCGCGTCGGCGAGTATCTGGCCGGCACCATGGAGCGCGCGGGCCTGGAGGTCACGAACCATCCCTACGACGTCTACCTCCCCGAACTCACCGACGATGTCGAGGTCCACCTCGTCACCCCCGTCGCCATGCAGCTCTCCAACCGCGAACCCGCACTGGACGAGGACCGCTTCTCCGGCCACCCCGACCTCCTCAACGGCTGGAACGCGTTTTCCGGCTCCGGCGACGTTACCGGCGAAGTCGTCTACGCCAACTACGGGCGCCGCGAGGACTATCTGGCGCTCGACTCGATCGGCATCCCGCTGGCAGGCAAGGTCGTGATCGCCCGCTACGGAGGGAACTTCCGCGGTTACAAGGTCAAGTTCGCCGAGGAACGCGGCGCGGCGGGCGTCATCATGTTCAACGACCCCGGCTTCTCCGGAATCGACGCCTATCCAGAGGGTCCGATGATGAGCGGGCAGACGATCCAGCGCGGCTCCGTCCTCACCCTGCCCTGGACCGGCGACCCGCTCACGCCCTTCGTCCCCGCCCTGCCCATCGACGGCGACACCCACGTCGAGCGCCTCGACCCGGCGGAAGTGCCTCTCCACACCATCCCCGTCCTGCCGATCGGCTACGAGGCCGCCACAGAGATCCTGTCGCGCATGACCGGCCCCGCCACGCCGCCCGGCTGGGCCGCCGGGATGGAGCTGGACTACCGCCTGACCGGGGGCCCCGAGCTCACCGTGCGGGTGCGCGTCAACCAACCCCGGAAGCTCACGCGCGCGACCAACGTCGTCGGCACGCTTCGCGGCAGCGAGTTCCCCGACGAGTGGTTCATCCTGGGCGCGCACTACGACCCCTGGGCATTCGGCGCGATCGACCCCAACGGCGGCAC
The DNA here is from genome assembly GCA_965116645.1 of Longimicrobiales bacterium. Classification (GTDB taxonomy): domain Bacteria; phylum Gemmatimonadota; class Gemmatimonadetes; order Longimicrobiales; family Gaopeijiaceae; genus Bin94. The sequence continues at coordinate 2,902,685 of OZ220702.1, forward strand.
CGCCATGCTCCTCACCCTCGCCGAAGCACTCGGCCAACTGGTCGGCGAGAATGGTGAATGCCACCCGCGCCGCTCGATCATGATCGCCCACTGGGACGCGGAGGAGTACGGGATCATCGGCTCGACCGAGTGGGTCGAGGAGTTCCGCGAGGAGCTGGAGGCCAACGCGATCGCCTACATCAACGCCGACGCGGCCGTGTCGGGCGAGAACTTCGGAAGCTCGTCGTCCCCGTCGCTCAAGGGCCAGATCATCGAGGCGACAAAAGCCGTTATCTACCCCGGCACCGGCGAACGCCTCTACGACTGGTGGCTTGCCCGCGCCCCCGAAGGCGCCGAGGAACCCGGACTCGGCAATCTGGGCGGCGGTTCCGACCACGTCGGCTTCTACACACACGCCGGCGTGCCCTCCGGTGCCCTCTCCTCCGGCAACCCCGGCGGCGTCTACCACTCCAACTACGACAACTTTGCCTGGTACGAGCGCTTCGGCGATTCGGAGTTCATCTACGGACCGATGGTCGCCCGCGCCGACGGGATCCTCGCGCTGCGCTTCGCCAACGCGGACATCCTCCCATACGATGTGGTCCGCTACGCGACCGACACCCGCACCCACGTCGAGACCCTCTACAGCGTTGCCAGGGCACGCGGCCTGACCGTGGACTTCTCGCAACTGGTCGCCTCGACGCAGGAGCTGGACGAAGCGGCGGCCGCTCTGGTCGCGGCCCGAGACCGCTGGATCGCATCCGGCAACATCGACCCGATCAGGGCTGAAGCAGTGAACCGCGCCCTCATCGGCCTGGAAAAGGCCTGGCTGAACGACCGCGGTCTGCAGGGACGCCCGTGGAGCCGCTCGATCTACGTCTCCCCCGACCCCTTCAGCGGCTACGCTTCGTGGATGCTGCCGGGCCTCCGCTACGAACTGGAGACCAACGACCGCGCCGACCTCCCCGGCTGGGAACGCGTGTACATCGGGGCGGTAGGCCAGCTCGCCGAGCGGATGCGTGAAGTCACGACACAGATGGGCCGCTGACCGCCCAACCGACCGCCCAATCGCCCACCGATCGCCCGCCAATCCCCCGCCGACCGCCCGCCGACCGCCCGCCGACCGCCCGCGGACCGCCCGCCAATCGCCCTACACGGACCGCTCATCGGCCGCCGATTGAGATCCGTCAAATGTTTGTCGGTTTTCCCGATCGGGAAAATTCGCGTAACGGACGCCAACAACCCCCATGGCGCCCCACAACCCGCCGTCCTACACTACCCCCTGACATTCGCGGTCCGTTGTCCCCAAAGCACGAGAGGTGTTCATCATGTCTGGCCGCCACCCCACATCCCCGTTCCGCGCGCTGGCACTCTCCTTCATGGCGCTCGCCGTCGCCGCAGCCGTCATCCCCACCGCCGCCTCGGCCCAGCAGGACGAGGATCCGCCCCCCGTCAACCAGTCCGACCATCCCCTGCTCAGCGCCTTCTCCTGGCGCTCCATCGGCCCCTTCGGGCAGGGCGGGCGCGTCGACGACATCGCCGTCCACCCCGGCGATCCCCACACCTTCCTGGTCGGCTTCGCCACCGGCGGTCTCTGGAAGACCACGAACAACGGGACCACCTTCCGGCCGGTCTTCGACAGCTACGGCACGCACTCCGTGGGAGCCCTGGCGATCTCGCCCGCCAACCCCGACATCGTCTGGGTCGGCACCGGCGAGGCGAACAACCGGCAGAGCTCCTCGTTCGGGGAGGGGATTTACAAGTCCACCGACGGCGGTGAGACGTACACGCACATGGGGCTGCGCGAGACCCAGACGATCGCCCGTGTCATCGCACACCCCACCAACGCCAACGTCGCCTGGGTCGCGGCCAACGGCCACCTCTTCGGCCCCAACCCCGAGCGCGGCGTCTTCAAGACCACCGACGGAGGCCAGACCTGGAACCACGTCCTCAGCGTCGACGAGAACACCGGCGCGACCGACCTCGTCATCAACACGGCCAACCCGGACGTCCTCTTCGCGGCCACCTACCAGCGCCGCCGCACCGCCTGCTGCTTCGTCGGCGGCGGGCCCGGCAGCGGCATCTGGCGCTCCGACGACGGCGGCGACACCTGGACCCGGCTGAATGGCAACGGGCTGCCTCAGGGGACCATGGGCCGCGTCGCGCTCGCCACCACCCCCGCCGACCCCAACGTCATCTACGCGCAGATCGAGGTCGCCGCCGACCGCGAGCGGCCCTACACCGAGGAGGAGCGCGCCGACCTCGAGGCCCGCCGCGACCGCAACGAGCCGCTCCCGCCCGACGACCAGTACAACGGCGTCTGGCGCTCCATGGACGGCGGGATGAGCTGGGAGTTCCGCAGCAACGAGAATGGCCGGCCGATGTACTTCAGCCAGATCCGGGTCGATCCCAACGACACCGAGACCGTCTACGTCGTCGACACCGGCCTGCACAGGTCGGTCAACGGCGGGCTCACCTTCGACCGCCTCTCCGGCTACGGGCACGTTGACCAGCACGCCATGTGGATCAACCCCGGCAACAGCGACCACATCATCCTGGGCAACGACGGATCGGTGGACATCAGCTACGACCAGGGCGAGACCTGGGAGTCGCTGCGGCGCTGGTCGGTGGGCCAGCCGTACCACGCGTCCGTGGACATGCGGCGCCCCTACTACGTCTGCACCGGCCTGCAGGACAACGGCAGCTGGTGCGGCCCGAGCGCCGTCCGCACCGGCAGCATCCTCAGCGAGGACTGGTACCGCGTCGGCGGCGGCGACGGCTTCTACACCGCGGTCGACCCCACCGACCACACGGTCGTCTACTACGAATCGCAGAACGGCAACCTCGGCCGCCTCAGCCTGGAGACCGGCCAGGGAGGCAGCATCCGTCCCCGCGCGCCGTCGCAGAACAACCCGAACACCAACATCGCGCCGGCCCCCGAGCCCGGCACCCAGATCCGCTGGAACTGGAACACCCCGTTCATCCTCTCGCCCCACAACCCGGAAGTGATCTACGCCGGCGGCAACCGCCTCTTCCGCTCACTCAACCGGGGCCAGACCTGGACCATGAGCCCGGACCTGACGAAGAACATCGACCGGGACCAGGAAGTGCTGATGGGGATGGCGAACTCAATGTCTCGCTGCAACCGCATGGACCGCGGCGAGGAGTGCATCCTGTCGCGCAACGACGGGGTGAGCCGCTGGAGCACGATCGTCTCGGTCAGCGAGTCCTCCATCGTGCCCGGCCTGCTGTGGGTCGGCACCGACGATGGCAACATCCAGGTCAGCCGGGACGGCGGAGCGACCTGGAACGAGGTCAGCGGGAACATCCCGGGCGGCACCAACCGCTACTACGTCTCCCGCGTCGAAGCCTCCCACCACGACGCCGCCACCGCCTACGCGTCGGTCGACGGTCACCGCAACGACGACCTGCGCCCCTACGTCTACGTTACCCGCGACTACGGCGAGAGCTGGGAGGACATCTCGTCCAACCTGCCCGAGTACGGCAACGTCAACACCGTCCGCCAGGATCCGGTGAACCCGCGCCTCCTCTACGCCGGCACCGAGTTCGGCTTCTTCCTCTCGCTCGACGAGGGGGGCAGCTGGGAGCGCTTCATGACGGGGCTGCCCGTCGTGCGCGTGGACGACGTGGTGGTGCACCCGCGCGACGGGGACCTGGTGCTCGCCACGCACGGCCGCAGCGTCCTGGTCGCCGATGACATCACCCCCCTGCAGCAGTTCACCGAGACGGTCGCGGCCGGGGACGCGTTCCTCTTCGAGCCCCGCGACGCCGTGCGCTGGAGGCGCGACGTGCGGCGCTCGCGGTCGGTGACGGGCGACAAGGTGCTGCAGGGCGACAACGCCCCGCCCGGAACGGCCATCCACTACTACCTCGCGGACGACGCTTCCGATGTGGCGCTGTCGATCACCGACGTCATGACCGGCGAGGTCTTCCGCGACCTGGACGCGTCCACGCAGGCGGGAATCCACCGCGTGCAATGGAATCTCCGGGGGAACCCGCGGGAGCGGCAGGGCGGCGGCGGATTCGGTGGCGGAGGTGGCGGCTTCCGGGGCCGCGGACAGGCTCCGATGGCTTCCGCGGGAACCTACCGCGTAACACTTTCGGTTGACGGGCGTACATTGGAACAGATGGTAACCGTGCTGGAGGATGTCTGGCTCGACCAGCGGTAGCGCGGCGCATCGAAGCGGCCACACGAGCCGGCGAGTGACCCGGATCCTCAGTCGAGGGTTCGGGTCATTCGTCGGTTGACAACCGGATCATTTGGGGAGGTCATGTGTATTGAAACACAAACGTCAATCAAAGATATGAAGAATATAACATACTTTCGTATTACATTTGACCAATATATCAATCTCGGATGCAGGAATAGCTCCGTGGTGTTAGAATAGAACCAGTCTTTGATCCTTGGGCAATCCATTTCCCATAATGCCAACAGAATTGATCGTCAACAGGATATTGTCATGAGCCGCAGAAGCAAGATTACCCATTCGCCGCCCGCCGCAGTTGAGAACGCCTTGAAGCGGCTGGGCCGGAATATCCGAATCGCGAGGCTCCGGAGGCGACTGCGCATTCAGGATGTCGCCGACCGCATCGGTACCTCAAGGTTCACCGTCGCCGACCTGGAAAAGGGAAAGCCCAGCACCTCGATCGCCGCCTATTTCGGCTCCCTGTGGGCGCTGGGCCTCCTCGATCAGGTGGACGGTGTCGCCGACCCCGACCTCGACGAGGAAGGCAAGATACTGGAGAACGCACGCCGTCCAGGACAGGCATCGCGTCTGCGCCAGCTCGACAATGACTTCTGACCGCGAGTGCTTTGTTTGTCTGACTCTGCCCGGCCAAAGCGAACCGGTACTTGCAGGCCGCCTGCGGGTATCCCGAACATTTGAAGGGCCATCGCTTGGCCGTTTCGTCTACGGGCGCAGCTATCTGGATCGTCCCGATGCGGTCGAACTCGATCCGGTTGAGTTGCGTCTCTCGCGCAACGTGTACGAAACTGCGCGCAGGGACGGCATCTTCGGTGCCATTCGCGACTCCATGCCCGACTACTGGGGGCGACGCCTGATCGAGCTGGGCACCGGCCAGGTGGTCTTTCAGGAGATGGACTACCTGCTTGCCGGACCGGACGACCGTGCCGGGGCACTCGCCTTCAGCAGGGATACCCGCCTGCCCGAACCCCGGTGCACCTTCCACACAATCGCCGATCTGCCGGAGCTTCACGCCATAGCCGATCGGGTTGTCCTCGACGACGTGGAGGGCGGTGGAGACCGCAACCGGTGGACCCGCGTGCCCGCCCGCTGCTGGACATCGATGGGCGGTGCACGCCCCAAGGCTGTTGTCCAGCACAAGAACCGCCTCTGGCTGGCGAAGCTCAACCGGCCGGACGATCGCTTCAATCATCCCCGGGTGGAGCATGGACTTCTCCGCCTTGCCCGTGTGTGCGGCCTGAGTTCGGCCCACAGCGAGGTCACACGGGTCGGCGGCCGGGACGTACTTCTGGTCCGCCGGTTCGACCGGCAATGGAACGGCACCGACTATCAGCGCAGCCGCATGGTCAGCGGGCTCACCCTGCTCCAGGCAGACGATACACCGGTGGACCGCTGGCGCTGGTCGTACCTTGCGCTGGCCGACGAGGTCCGGCGGGTAAGCGCCAAGCCCTCGGAGGATCTGCTCGAGCTGTTCGGACGGATCTGTTTCAGCATCGTGGTCTCGAACCTCGATGACTATCCCCGCAATCACGCGCTCGTGGCCAGCGGCCGGCACTGGCGGCTGAGCCCCGCCTACGATCTCATGCCGGTGCCGACGACCGAGAGCAAACAGCGCAACCTGGCCATGCTCTGCGGCCCGTCCGGCCGAACGGCCAGCAGAGCAAACGTGCTCGGGGGCGCCCACCGGTTCCTTCTTGAGCAGGAGCAGGCCGGTCCCGTCTTCGACCGGATTTCGGCTACGGTCCGCGCCACCTGGCGCACCACCATGATCGAGTGCGGCGTCAGCCAGCGGGACTGCGACACCATCGCGCCGGCCTTCGTTCATAACGCCCCGGCGGAGTAGTCGCTCGGCGGCCGGCCCGGCCCGGACCGCATTGGCGCCGCGAGTGCCGTGAACCGATATTGGCGATCCCTCTCCACCTCTCCGCAAAGGGACCGACCATGACGACCGCAATCACCGCCCGAGTCGCCGTCACCGCCCTGCTCCTCGCCGGCGCCTGCGCGCCGGAAGCCGAGGCCCCGGATCCGCCAGCCGAAGAGGCCGCGGTCGTCGCCGCGGTCGAGCAGCTCTTCGAGGCCATGCGCAGCGGCGACAGCGCGATGGCCCGGGCCGTCTTCCACCCCGACGCCCGCCTCGGCCGCGCCGGCGAAGACGGCATCAACTTCTCGCCCGCGGACGGGTTCATCGGAATGATCGGGAGACCCCGCGAAGTGGTCTACGACGAGCCCATTTGGGATTGGACGGTACAGATCGACGGCCGCCTCGCCCACATGTGGACCAAGTACGCCTTCTACCTGGGCGACGAGTTCTCGCACTGCGGCGAGGAGTCCTTTCAGCTCTACCGGAGCGACACCGGCTGGCAGATCACACAGCTGATCGACACCATGCGCCGCGAGGACTGCTTCTACCCGCCCGGACGCGAACCCGGGGCGGAGGAGGGTGACGAGCCCGGGGACGGCGACGAGCCGGCGCCTGGGGCCTGACCGGTGAGGCCGGCCGCCCTCGCCCTCGCCGCCCTGGCCGCTGTTCAGGCCTGCCTGCCCGAACCCGAAACGGCCAACACCGATCACGAGGCGCTCGCCCGGGAGGTGAAAGACGCGATCACCACCGACGCGCTCATGACCTACTCCGCCGCGATCACGCGGCACGTGCGCCCGTCCGGCAGCCCCGGCGAGAACGCGGCGATCGACACCATCGTGGCCGTGCTGGAGGCGCACGGCGTCCCCGTTACGGTTCACGAACTCGACGCGTACGCCAGCGACCCCGTTGCGGCTACCGTCACCATCCCCGGCACCGATTTCGCCCCGGACGCGATCACCATGTCCTATTCGGCCTCGTCCCCGGGCACGGTCGGCGAGGTCGTCGACATGGGGGCGCTCCGCGACCTGCCGCGGCTCGAGGCCGGCACGGGGGAGCGCCTCGTCATCGAAGGGGAGGACTTCGGCGCCGACCTCCCCGACCTGAGCGGCAAGGTCGCCATCGTGGACGGCCAGCCGCGCAACGTGCCCACCATCGTGCTGGAGCGCCTGGGCGCGGCGGCGGTTGTCTTCGTCAACCCCGAAGAGCGCCTCAACGAGCTCATCGTGACGTCGACGTGGGGCAGCCCGTCGCTGATGAATCACCACCGGCTCCCGCGCGTTCCCGTGGCCCAGATCACGCGTAGCGCGGGGGAGGAGCTGCGCGCATGGATGGCGGCCGGGCCGGTCGAGCTGCGCGTCGAGACCGAGGTCGCGACGGGGTGGAAGCCGATGCGGCTCGCCGTGGCGACGATCGAGCCGCCGCGCCCCAGGGACGCCCCGTTTGTGGTGCTCGGCGGCCACATCGACGGCTGGCACCACGGCGCGACCGACGAAGCCGCGTCGAACGCGGCGATGCTCGCGCTGGCGCTCGCCTTCCACGATGTGCGCGACCGGCTCCGCCACGGCCTCGTGGTCGCGTGGTGGCCCGGCCACAGCAACGCGCGTTACGCCGGCTCGACCTGGTACGCGGACGAGTTCTTCACCGATCTGCGCACGCGCGGCCTCGCGTACATGAACATCGACGGCGTCGGCCAGATCGGCGCCGCGCGCTTCGGCGCCACCGCGTCCGAGGCGTTCCGGGACTTCGCGGCCCGCGTGGTGATGGACGCCGAGGGCGCGGAGATCTCCCCGTCGCGGCCGGGGCGCAACTCCGACCAGGCCTTCAACGGCATCGGCCTCCCGCTGCTCCAGTTCAACCACACCCGGCTCGCCGAGGACGGCGGCTACTGGTGGTGGCACACCCCCGACGACACCTTCGACAAGATCGACGCCGATGTCCTCAAGACCGACACCGACCTCTACGCCGACGCCCTGGCCGAGATGCTGGCCGGTGAAGTCTACCCCGTGAGCGTGTCCGCCCAGGTCGAGGCGCTGGCCGCGGCCATCGCAGCCCGGGAGGCGGCCTCTGGGGGCGCGCTGCAGCTGGAGGAGCACCTCGGCAACCGTATGAAACGCCTCCGGGATGCCGTGGCGAGGATGGACGAACTTGCCGCGGACGGCGAAACGGACCCACTCGAGCAGCTGGCCGCTCTGCGACCGCTACACCGGGCAATGTACGTCCCCCTGAACAACTACCACCCCGATCCGGGCATCACCCTGGGCCCCCTGCCCGGCCTGGCCCCGGCCCGGATTCTGGCCGCGGAAGGCGCGGACGGTGACCGGCACGGCTTCGCGGCGCCGGTCCTCACCCGCGAGCGCAACCGGCTCATCGAGGCGATCGACGATGCCATCTTCGTCAGCACCTGGGCCACCCTGATGGAGGACATGGCCGTAATGGGCCAGGTGGTCGATTCGGTGCCGGAGTGGCAGCGGCTACGGAAGGAGGAGCTCGCCGAAATCCGCCAACTGGTCGATTCGCTGAGACTTGAGGTACAGCGGCAACGGGAGGAGGAGCAGGGGAACCCGCCGTGACCGGCAGCTACTCCCCGCCACCCGGGATTCTGCCCCCAGTCCCGCCGCTCCTTCGCCGTGCCCTCGCACCGGCGGCCGCGTTCTGCCTCGCGCTCGCGGGCTGCGGCGACCAGACCGGCGTCGAGCCGCAGGTCTCGCGCGTGCTCGTCTCGCCCGCTCGCGGCCTCCTCGTCGGCGTGGGCGATGGCATGCCGTTCTCGGTCACCACGCTCGGCCCGGACGGCGAGCCGGTCGACGCCCGGGTCACCTGGTCGACGGGCGATCCCGCCATCGCCACAGTCAGCACGCGCGGATTCGTCACCGCGGTCGCGGCCGGAGTCACAGGCGTCACCGCCACCGCGGGCGGGGCCAGCGCCACCGCCGAGCTCGAGGTGTACGTGCGGGAGCGCATCACCCGCTACACGCCGGGGTCGAGCTACTTCGGGCGCAACGGCTACGTCGAGTACATCCCCGGCACCCTTCCCGTCGTGCTGGCCGCGACCCACGGCGGACTCCTGGACCCTGCCGAGATACCCGACCGCTCCTTCGGCGTCACTCTGAACGACACCAACACCCTCGACCTCACCATGAAGATGCGCCAGGCGCTGATCGACCTGACCGGACACGCGCCGCACACCATCGTCTCGCATCTGCGGCGCAGCAAGCTGGACGCCAACCGCGAGATCGTGGAGGCCGCGCAGGGCAATCCCTATGCCGAGCTGGCCTGGGAAGAGTTCCACGACTGGATCGTGACCGCCCGGTCGATCGTCGCCGCCGACTTCGAGGGCGGCATGTTCTTCGACATCCACGGCCATGCTCACGACATCGCCCGCATCGAACTGGGGTACCTCCTGAGTGCCGACGAACTGAACCGCACCGACGCCGCGCTGGACGCCCTGGCGGTCGTCCGGCGCACCAGCATCCGCGAGATCGGGCGCACCACCCTGCTCCCCTTCTCCGAGGTCCTGCGCGGCGCCGTCTCCTTTGGCGGCCTGCTGCTCGCGGAGGAAGTGCCCTCGGTCCCGAGCCCCCGCGCGCCCGGTCCCGGGGACGCGCCCTACTGGCGGGGAGGCTACTGCACGCGCATCCACGGATCGCTGGCGGACGGCGAGGTGATCAGCGGCATCCAGCTGGAGCACCACTACCCCGGCCTGCGCGACACGAACGAGAACCGGCAGATCTACGCCGAAAAGGTCGCGCGCGTGATCCGCAGGTACATGCTGGAGCACTTCGGATTCTTCGAGCCGGCAGCCGACGTTGACGCCCGCCGCTGACCTCCGCCGCCGCCTCGAAGCCGTCGCCGACCCCGCCACGAAGGCGTGGTTCGAGAACTACCTCAAGCACGCAATCGCCTACCGCGGCGTGAAGACCCCGGCCGTCGCAAAGATCGTCACCGAGTGGCGGCGTGCGCACGAACTCGGCAGCCTGCCCGACGCGGGCCAGCTCGCCCTCGCGCGCTCGCTCATCGAGGGACGCTTCGCGGAGGACAAGTTCGCCGGCACCCTCTACATCCAGAAGTACCTGCTGCGGCGGATGGACCCGGACCGCATCCTGGACGAGGCGGAAAGCCTCTTCGCCGCCGAAGCGTTCCACGACTGGTCCACGACCGACTGGTTCAGCGTGCGGGTGCTGGGCCCGCTGATCGCGCGGCACGGCGAGCCGGTCGCGCGGCGGATCGCGGGGTGGCACGGCGCCCCGAACCTCTGGCAGCGCCGCTCCTCGATCGTGCCGTTCCGCGCGGTCGTGCGGGACGAGGCCCACCACCCCACCATCGAAGCGACCATCGCCGTCCTGGTCACCGAGCGCGAGCGCTTCATCCAGACCGGCATCGGCTGGGTGATCAGCGACCTGTCGAAGGCGCACCCGGAGGTGGCCGCCGCGCTTGTCGAGCGGCACTTCGCGGACCTGTCCAGGGAGGTCATCCGGCGGCACACGAAGTACCTGCCGGGGCATGAGGGGTACAAGGCAGCAACCCTCCCCCCGCACCACCGTGTCCAATAGTGCAATTACGGCCCCCAGACTACCATACGGGGACGCCCGCCGCCCCGTGACCAGGGAGACCGACCGATGCGAAACCCCCGCCACCTCCCCGCACTCCTCCCCCTCCTCGCGCTCACCCTCGCCGCCGCCACAGCCGCCCCCGTCCAGGCACAGACCGGCACCGTCACCGGCGCGATCACCCACGCGGTGACCGGGCAGCCGATTGTCGGGGCCGTGGTGTCCGTGGAGGGGACCAGCCTCACCACCCGGTCCGGCCCGGGTGGCCGCTACTCGATGGTGAACGTCCCGGCCGGCGAGCAGCACCTCACCGTGACGAGGATCGGCTACCTGACGCAGCGGCGGCAGGTCACGGTGACCTCGGGCAGCACCACGGTCGCCGACTTCGCGCTCCTGGCGGGACAGGTGATCGCGGACTCGATCGCGCGGGAGCGGGCCCGGCCAATGTTGCGGGCCGCCTCCACGGAATGGATAGCGGCGCGCGTGGCCGGGATCCATCCGCGCTACAACACCGAATCCTACGCCCACATCGACGAGAACGACTTCAAGCTCGTCAGCGCCGCCCCCCTCTCCACCTTCTCGATCGACGTGGACCGGGCGTCCTATGCGAACATCCGCCGCTTCCTCCAGGACGGCGAGCGGCCGCCGGTTGACGCGGTGCGCATCGAGGAGATGATCAACTACTTCCCCTACGACTGGGGCCAGGTGCGCGGCGAGCACCCCTTCGCGGTCACCACCGAGGTCTGGGAGGCCCCCTGGACGCCTGAGCACCGCCTGGTGCGGATCGGTCTGCACGCCCGGTCCATCGACACCGAGGACCTCCCGCCCAGCAACCTGGTCTTCCTGCTGGACGTGTCGGGCTCGATGAGTTCGCCCGACAAGCTGCCGCTGCTCAAGAAGGCGTTCGCGCTGCTGGTCGACCAGCTGAGGGGGCAGGACCGGGTGGCGATCGTGGTGTACGCGGGGGCGGCGGGACTGGTCCTCCCGTCGACGCCGGGCAGCCGGAAGGATGAGATCGCGGCCGCGCTGGAGAAGCTGAGCGCGGGCGGCAGTACGGCCGGCGGCGCGGGGATCAAGCTCGCCTACGAGGTGGCCCGCAAGAATCACATCGACGGGGGCAACAACCGCGTGATCCTGGCCACCGACGGCGACTTCAACGTGGGCGCGTCGAGCGACGCCGAGATGGTCCGGCTGATCGAGAAGGAACGCGAGAGCGGCACCTTCCTCACGGTGCTCGGCTTCGGCACCGGCAATCTGAAGGATTCCAAGATGGAGCAGATCGCCGACCACGGGAACGGCAACTTTGCCTACGTCGACGGGCTCCTGGAGGCGCGCAAGGTGCTGATCGAGGAGATGGGCGGCACGCTCCTGACGCTGGCGAAGGACGTGAAGCTCCAGGTCGAGTTCAACCCGGCCCGAGCGGCCGGCTACCGCCTTATCGGCTACGAGAACCGGCGGCTCGCCGACGAGGACTTCAACGACGACACGAAGGATGCGGGCGAACTCGGCGCCGGCCACACCGTCACCGCGCTGTACGAGGTCGTGCCCGTGGGGATGGAAGTGCCGCGCGCCGTTGACGCGCTACGCTACCAGCCTCAGCCCGACGACCCGCCGCCCGCCGTCTTCGAGGGCGAACTGATGTTCGTAAAGGTCCGCTACAAGGACCCCGACGGGGACCGGAGCAAGCTGCTCGAACAGCCGGTCGCCGACCGTGTTCGCTCGCCTTCGACCGACTTCCGCTTCGCGAGCGCGGTGGCGGGCTTCGGCATGCTGCTGCGGGACTCGCAGCACGCGGGCGACCTGACGCTGAACGACGTGGTGCGGCTCGCCGAGAGGGGCAAGGGTGACGACCCGCGCGGTTACCGGGGCGAGTTCATCAGGCTGGTGGAGGCGACGCGGGACCTGGGGCTGCTGAAGGAACGCACCGAAGGGGGCTGATAGCCCTCGGCGCGCGGCGCGGCCGTCCGAAGCGGCCCTTCGAAGCGGGAGGACGTCCAAATCGGAACCCGTCTGGAACCTCCGTCCGAATCGGAACCTGTGGTGTATAAGGTAAACGGTGCATAAGCATTGACCGGCGGCCCCGCCCTGCCGGAGCCGCCTCACATCCCCAAGGAGGCTGCATGAGATCAATCAGTGTTCGAACCGTTGGAATCGCCACCCTGTGCTCACTGGCAGGCATCGGCGCTGCGGTGGCGTTGGCAAAGATCGTCACCACTCCGGACGCGACTACCACCACGGCGACTCCGACCGGCCCGGGAGGCGTCGGCCAGGCAATCCCCAACCCCGTTTCACCCCTGGCCTGCCCCGAGGTGATCTGGGGCCAGGCGCCCAGCCCTCCGGCGGGACCCGTGGGACACATCGTGGGGCAGATCACGGGCGCGCAGAGCGGTCGGTCGCTCGAGAGCGTCCTGGTGACGCTCGACGGCAGCCAGACCCAGGTGCTGACCAACACCTCGGGACGTTACGTCCTACCGTCCGTACCTGTCGGCGAGCGCACCGTCACCGCCACGCTCCTGGGCTACCTGGAACAGCAACGACAGGTGACGGTATCGGAGGGCCAGACCGCGGTCGTCGATTTCGCGGTGGAGCCGGGTGTGCTTCGGGTCGAGGACATCGTCGTCACCGGGGTGGCGCGTGGCATCCCCAAAGTCAAACTCCCGTTCACCGCCCACGAAGTGGACATCGCCAATCTGGCGGTGCCGGCACCCCCGAGCGGCGCCGAGGGCTGGAGCGCCGAATCCTACGCCCCCATCAGCGAGAACCGGTTCAGGCGGGTCGGCGAAGCGCCTCTCTCCACCTTCGCCATCGATGTGGACCGGGCGTCCTACGCCAACGTCCGCCGCTTCATCCAGGACGGCGAGCGGCCACCTCTCGACGCGGTCCGCATCGAGGAGATGATCAACTACTTCCCCTACGAATGGGGCGATGTGCGTGGCGAGCACCCCTTCGCCGTGAGCACCGAGGTGTCGCGGGCCCCCTGGACGCCCGAGCACCGCCTCGTCCGGATCGGACTCAACGCACCCACGGTGGATGAGCGGGACCTGCCGCCCAGCAACCTGGTCTTCCTGCTCGACGTGTCCGGCTCTATGGACGAACCGAACAAGCTGCCGCTCCTCCAGAGCGCCTTCGCGCTGCTGGCCGACCGCCTGAGGCCCCAGGACCGTGTGACGGTGGTGACGTACTCCACCCAGGTCTGCCTCGCGCTGGCTCCGACCACCGGCGACCGGAAGGGCGAGATCCTGGCCCTGATCGAAAGTCTGCGCCCCGGCGGCGGCACCGCGGGCGGACCGGCGCTGCAGCACGCGTACGACATCGCCCGCGAGCACCACATCGAAGGCGGCAACAACCGGATCATCCTGGCCACCGACGGGGACTTCAACATCGGTCCCGCCAGCGACGAGGCGATGGTGGAGCTGGTCGAGAGGGAACGAGCCGCAGGCACCCACCTGACCGTCCTCGGCTTCGGCACCGGGAACCTGAAGGACTCCAAGATGGAGCAGATCGCCGACAACGGGAACGGCAACTTCCACTACGTCGACGGGCTGCTGGAAGCGCGCAAGGTGCTGATCGAGGAGATGGGCGGAACGCTCCTGACGCTGGCGAAGGACGTGAAGGTCCAGGTCGAATTCAACCCCGCGCGGGTCGCCGGCTACCGCCTGATAGGCTACGAGAACCGGCTGCTCGCCGACGAGGACTTCAGCGACGACACGAAGGACGCGGGAGAACTCGGAGCCGGCCACACCGTCTCTGCGTTGTACGAGGTCGTGCCGGCGGGGCTCGATGTGCCGCGTGCCGTCGACGCGCTACGCTACCAGCCCGGGCCCGCCGACCCGCCGCCCGCCGTCTTCGAGGGCGAACTGATGTACGTGAAGGTCCGCTACAAGGACCCCGACGGGGACCGGAGCAAGCTGCTCGAACAGCCGGTCGCCGACCGAGTTCGCTCGCCTTCGACCGACTTCAGCTTCGCGAGCGCCGTCGCGGGCTTCGGCATGCTGCTGCGGGACTCGGAGCATGCGGGCGACCTCACCCTCGACGCCATCGTGGGCCTGGCGGAAGGAGGCCGGGGCGACGACCCGCGCGGCTACCGGGGCGAGTTCATCCGGCTGGTGGAGGTGACCCGGGATCTGGGGCTGCTGAAGGAACGCGACGAAGGGGGCTGATCAACCCGCTGTACCGGAGCGGCCATCCGAACCAAAGGGCCGTCCCAACCGGAACCGGCGGGGTTTGGAATAGATAGTGCGTCAGCATCAACCGGCGGCCCGAACACCGAGCCGCCCAACACCGAAGGAGGTCGCTATGCGACTCATCACTGTTCGAACCATCGCAGTCGCCACCCTGTGCGCCCTGGCGGGCATCGGCACCGCAGTAGCGCTGGTCAAGGTCGGCACGGCGCCCGAAGTGCCGCCCGGCGCTGAGGCATCTCATGGCACCCTGACGGGCCAGGTCACCGACGTGGCAACCGGAATCGCGCTCGAGAACGCCGTGATCCTGCTGGAAGACGCCGGGATCGGCGCCGTCACCAACCGCAACGGTCGCTTCATGATCGCGAACGTGTCGGCTGGCAGACACACCGTAACCATCAAGAACCTGGGCTATGCGGACCAGGAGCGGGAGGTGACAGTCGTCGGAGGCCTGCCGACGGTTGCCGATCTGGAGATGCGGATGGAGGTCATCAAGCTCGAGGACCTGGTCATCTCCGTAGTGCTGCCCAGGAAGGAGTAGTCGATGAAAGCCAAGACAATCGTTCGAAACGCGGCAACTGCCGCCCTCGCGCTTCTGATCCTGGGCCCGGCCGGCATGGCCGACGCTCAGGACCAGACGGGCAAGATCGAAGGCGTAGTCACCGACGCCGCCAACGGGCAGACGCTCGAATCCGCCCTGGTAACGCTGGACGGTGCGGAGACGGGGGTGCTCACGAACCTTCAGGGCCGCTACGAGCTGACCGGAGTGCCGGCCGGCGAACACACCGTAACCGTCACAGTCCTGGGATACGAAAAGCAGGAGGTCCAGGTGACGGTCGCGGCGGGCCAGACTGCGGTGGCGAACATCGCGCTTACGCCACTCAGGATCCAGGACGTCGTCGTCACGGGTGTGGCGAGGAGCATGGAAAGGGTCAGGGCCGCCGCCGAATACTCCTTCCGGCGCCCCTACAACACCGAATCCTACGCCGAGATCGACGAGAACGAATTCAAGACCGTCACCGACGCTCCCCTCTCCACCTTCTCGATCGACGTGGACCGCGCGTCCTACGCCAACGTGCGCCGCTTCATCCAGGACGGACAGCGTCCGCCGGTGGACGCAGTGCGCATCGAGGAGATGATCAACTACTTCCCCTACCAGTGGGGCGATGTGGCGGGCGAACACCCCTTCGCGGTCACGACCGAGGTGACGCAGGCCCCCTGGAAGCGCGAGCACAGGCTCGTGCGCATCGGGCTGCACGCCGAGTCGATCGACACCGAGGACCTTCCGCCCAGCAACCTGGTCTTCCTGCTGGATGTGTCGGGCTCGATGAGCTCGCAGGACAAGCTTCCGTTGCTGAAGAAGGCGTTCGCGCTGCTGGTCGACCAGCTGAGGGAGCAGGACCGGGTCGCGATCGTGGTGTACGCGGGTGCGGCGGGGCTGGTGCTTCCGTCCACGCCGGGCAGTGCGAAGGATGAGATCCTGGCCGCGCTCGAGAAGCTCGATGCGGGCGGCAGCACGGCCGGCGGCGCGGGGATCAAGCTCGCGTACGACGTGGCGCGCAAATACCACATGGACGGCGGCAACAACCGCGTGATCCTCGCCACCGACGGCGACTTCAACGTGGGCGCGTCGAGCGACGACGCGATGGTGAAGCTGATCGAGAAGGAGCGCGAGAGCGGCACCTTCCTCAGCGTGCTGGGCTTCGGCACCGGCAACCTGAAGGACTCGAAGATGGAGCAGATCGCCGACCACGGGAACGGCAACTTCGCCTATATCGACGGCATCCTGGAGGCCCGCAAGGTGCTGGTGGAGGAGATGGGCGGCACGCTGCTGACGCTCGCCAAGGACGTCAAGCTCCAGGTCGAGTTCAACCCGGCTACGGTCTCCGGCTACCGGCTGATCGGCTACGAGAATCGCCTGCTCGCCGACGAGGACTTCAACGACGACACCAAGGACGCGGGCGAACTCGGGGCCGGGCACACGGTCACCGCGCTCTACGAAGTGGTGCCGGCGGGGGTGGCCATGCCGAGGCCGTCGGTGGATCCGCTGCGCTACCAGGTGCAGCAGCCGGTCGAGAACGGTGCACCGCCGCCCACCAGCCGGTTCGAGGACGAGCTGATGTTCGTCAAGGTCCGCTACAAGGACCCTGACGGAGACAGGAGCAAGCTGCTCGAACACGCGGTGATGGACCGGACCGGGATGCCGTCGGCCGACTTGCGCTTCGCGGCGGCGGTGGCGGGCTTCGGCATGCTGCTGCGGGACTCGGAGCACGCCGGAACCTTCACGCTGAATGATGTCGTGAGCCTGGCCGAAGCCGGCAGAGGCGACGATCCGCGCGGCTACCGCGGGGAGTTCATCCGGCTGGTGGAAGCGTCCCGGGACCTCAAGCTGCTGGAGATGGAGGCCGAGGAGTTCCGGCCCGAGCGCTGGCGGTAGCCTACCAGACCCTGGTCACCCCGTAGCGGTCGAACACCGCGTCGCGGGAGACCAGCGCCATACCATGCGCCAGGGACTGGGCAATCAGCATTCGGTCGAAAGGGTCGCGGTGGCTCCGGCCAGGTCGGCCAGCGCGCCTCGGGGAGTGATCACCAACACCACGGCGCGGTCGGTCGCGTTTCCGGCAGTCGCGAGGATTGTCGCCTGCCCGTCCCCGGCAGCCCGGGCCAGCCCGGTGGCATCCACGGTCACGACAGACGTATCGCTGCTCGACCAGGCAACCCAGTCGCCCATCAGGATCGCCCCGTTCTGGTCGCGCACCTCCGCCACGAAGCGAGCCGTGTCTCCGACGGCGCGCATCGTCACCGAATCCGGCGCTACCGAAACGGCGACCGGTCGCAGCGGGTCGACCGGTACCGTTCCCCCATCACCGCAGGCCAGCGCTGCGCAGGCCGCGACGGCGAGGGCTACAGCAGCCGGACGACTACCGCATGTCTCCGCAACGCGCTTGTGAAGAGATTCACAATCTGTCGCGGCCAAGGTGCGAGACCCGGGCTCCATCGTCTTGCCATCTCCAACTCGGGGACGCTCCCGGTAGACTACCCCCGCCCCGCCCAGGCCGCCAGCACCTCGGCCTCGAGCTCGGTAGGCAGCCCGGCGCGCATCCCCTCGCGCCGCTCCTCCGGCAGCGTGGTCCACCACTCCATCGTGGCCCGGGCCGTGTCGCCGAGCGGGCGGAAGGTCAGCCCGGCAGCCAGCGCGGCGGCCACCGACACCTGGTTCATGCCGATCGACTCGCCCTCGGGCGGCACCCAGTTGGTCATGTGGCCCCACGGGCGCACCCCGTGTTCCTCCATGAACCCGGTCGACACCCAGGTGAAGGTGGCGTCCGCTTCGAGCGCCGCGCGGATTTCGTCGAGCATGGCGCCGAAGGTCTGCACCTCGCCGGTGGCGTTGTAGGTGCCGCCGGTGCCAGGCGTCTCGACCAGCCGCACGATCCACTCCGACAGGTCGCGCGCGTCGATATTCTGCACGGGATCGGTGGGGGAATTCGGGGCCAGAACCTCGCCGCCGCGCGCGACGCGGACCGGCCAGTAAGTCCACCGGTCGGTGTTGTCGCCCGGTCCGACGATCAGCCCCGGGCGGACGTTGATGGCACCGTCGCCGAACACCTCCGTGTTGATCGCCTCGCAGCGCGCCTTCATCGGCCCGTACTCGTTCTCGGCGTCCGGCGACGACAGCTGCCCCACCGGATAGCTCTCGTCGATCCCGACTGATGCGAAGTCCGCGTACGCCGAAATGGACGATACGAACAGGTAGCGGCCAACCTGGCCCTGCAGCAGCTCGGTCGACATCGCCACCCAGCGCGGGATCGAGGCCGAATTGTCTATCACCGCGTCCCATTCGCGCCCCTCCAGCGCGCTCAGGTCGTCGTTGCGGTCGCCGATCAGGTGCTCGACGCGCTCGAAGTAGTCGTGGAAGAAGGGCGGCTCGGTGCGACCGCGGGTGAAGATCGACACCTCGTGGCCACGGTCGAGCGCGTACTTGACCTGATGCGGGCCGATGAAGCGGGTACCGCCGAGGATGAGGATGCGCATCGGGTCGGGCGGGGCCATGTCGCCGCCGGCTATCGCGCCGTCGTCGGGCGCCGCGCACGCCAGAGGCCCCAGGGCGCCCAGCGCACCTAGCGCACCACCGGCCCGGGCAGTCGTCTTCACGAAATCGCGTCTGGTGTGGTTCCGCATCGTCATCGCCTCCAGGGGTGAATCGCCGGGTGTGCGGATCGCCGGCCATTCCGCCAGCGAACATCTGCATCGGATCCGCGCGAGCATCGTACGCCGACCAGGGCGCGCGCGCCACTTGCCCCACCCGTCCCCGCGCCCTACTAGTGTCTCCAAGGATCCTCGGCTCCTGGCGCCGCCGGGATCGGTGGCGGGACGGAGCCGCCGACCCCTGCCCGGAGGTCAAAATGGTGGAAGTCGATCGCAAGACCTTTCTCGCAACCATTCCCGCCGGTGCTCTCGCCGTCATGTCGCATGAAGACAAGGCGGAGGAACTCGAGCACTACATGGAAGAGGAGCTGGACAAGAAGATCGCCGCACGGCGGTCGGGGGCGGACGGGGAGGCCGGCTCCATCATCACCCTTGACGAACTGGAGCAGGAGCGGCGTTCCCCCCGCGGCACCGGCAATCTTTTCCGGCCGCGCGAGGACGAATTCCCGCCGATGCCCGACAAGCCGACACTACTGGACTTCTTCCGGCTGCGCTTCGCGCCTGCGAACCACGTGCTGCAGAGCGCCACCCACGCGCTCAACACCGGCCAGCCCGAGCGCACCGTCATGGCCTGCCTGATGCACGACGTGGTCCTCAACCTGATCAAGGTCGACCACGGCTGGTGGGGCGCCCAGCTCGTCGAGCCCTACGTGGACGAGAGGATCGCCTGGGGGATCCGCTACCACGCGGCGCTCCGCTTCTATCCGGACGAGGAGTACGGGTACGAGTATCCGGAGATGTACAACCGCATCTTCGGCCACGACTACGTGCCGGAGCCGTACATCAGGGAGGCCTACGAGTACGCGCGCCAGCACCGCTGGTACGGCGAGGCGCGGCTGATCACGGTGAACGACACCTACGCGTTCCAGGACGACATGGACGTCGACGTCGAGGAGTTCACCGACATCATCGGCCGGAACTTCAAGCAGCCGAAGGAGGGGCTGGGCTACGACAACAGCCCGGTCGCGCACATGTGGCGCACCATCGCGTTCCCGAACCGGCCGCTGTAGCAGAGACGACCCGCCCGAGACGGCAACCGGCCGAGACGGCAACCGGCCGAGACGGCAACCCGCCGGGACGGCAAACCGACCGGGACACCGAGGGACTCGACCGAGACACCAGGGGGAACCCACGCAATGAAAACACGCAGCAAGATCCGCCCCGCCACGCTCTTCGCGGCAACGATGGTCGCAATGGCAGCGACGGCCGTCCCAACCACGCGACTCGCCGCCCAGGAGGTCGTGCGCGTCGAAGTCACCCCCGCCACGCTGTCGCTCGCAGTCGGGGAGAAGGCGACCATCGCGGCCACCGCCTACGACGCCGACGGCAATGTCGTCGAGGTGCCCTTCATGTATTTCTCGCGCGACGGGCGGGGCCGGCTGGCCGTCGACCGGTTCACGGGCGAACTGGAGGCCTTCAAGGGCGGGGAGTTCCAGGTGATGGCCCGAGCGCTTGGGCCGACCCGGATCAGCGGGACCATGGCCGTTACCATTGCCTTCCCGCCGATCGACCGGGTGGAGATCTCGCAGGCGGGCGGGCGCCACTACACCGCCGTGACGATGCGCCACTACACCGGCGTAACAATGCGCCACAAGGCGATGGTGTTCGACGAGGCGAACGACGTCCGCGACGTGCCGGTGACCTGGATCACCTCCGACGAGTCCGTGGCGACGGTCGACCGATTCGGGGTGTTCACCGCCCACGCGCCGGGCGAAGTCACCCTGGCAGCGGTCGCTGAGAACATTGCCGGGCGGATCTTGTATCAAGTGGCCGACAATCCGGTCACCGCGATGGCCGTCGAGGCCAGCCAGACCCGGGGCCGGACGGGGGACGTCATCCACTTCACGCCAACGGCCTCCGACGCCGGCGGCTCCGCCGTCACGGACATCCCGATCACCTTCTCGCTGAGCTCCGACCCCGACGAGATCGCCACGGCCGACTTCCCGCCCGCCGAAGTGGACCGGATGGGGCGCTTCGTGGCCTACAAGCCGGGCATCTACACCGTGATGGCGAGCGTTCCGGGGCAGACCGCGCACGCGACCGTAGAGATTCTGCCGCGGCACGTGGCCGAGGAGGTGCAGTTCGTGGGGCACGCGCCGGTGCGCAACGTGTCGACGTCGGATCTGTGGGTGTGGGAGGGGGTCGATGGGCGCGACTATGCGATTACGGGAACCCACAGCGGGTACGGCAGCACCTACTGGTGGGACGTGACGGACCCCGCGAACCCGGTGCTGACCGATTCGCTCATCGTGGACGCCCGGACGACCAACGACGTGAAGGTCTCCGAGGACGGCACCATCTGCGTGATCTCGCGCGAAGGGGCGTCGAGCCGGCGAAACGGGATCGTGATCGTGGACTGCCGCGATCCCCGCAACATCGAGGTCATCTCCACCTACGACGACGAGCTGACCGGGGGGGTGCACAACCTCTTCATCCATGACGATCACGTGTATGCGGTGAACAACGGCATCCGCTTCGACGTGATCAACATCGAGGATCCCGCGAACCCGCACCGGGTCGGCCGCTTCGAACTCGACACGCCCGGCCACGCGATCCACGACATCTGGATCGTGGACGGGATCGCATACACGTCGAACTGGGGCGACGGGGTGGCGGTAATCGACGTGGGCGGTGGCGACAGGGGCGGCAGCCCGTCGAATCCGGTCGAGATCGCGCGCTTCCGCGACATCGGGGGTGCCACCCATGCCGCGTTCCCGTACAGGAGCCCGACGGGCAAGTTCTACATCTTCATGGGCGACGAGATCGGGGCGCCCGCCTTCGACGGCCAGGAGGACGGCCGCACCCCGGAGTTCATGGACGGGTACATCCATGTGGTCGACTTCACCGACCCCGAGAACCCGGAGGAAGTGGCCCGATATGAAATCCCCGAGGCCGGTTCGCACAACATGTGGATCGAGGACGACCGGCTCTACGCGGCGTTCTACCAGGGCGGGCTGCGGGTGCTCGACATCTCCGGCGAACTGAAGGGGAACCTGTACCACCAGGGACGCGAGATCGCCGTGTACAAGGCGTACGACCCGGATGGCGTCGTCGCGAACGCCCCCTTCACCTGGGGACCCCAGATGCACAAGGGGAACCTTTTCTTCGCGGAGTACTTCTCGGGGATGTGGGCGGTGAAGCTGCTGCCGCGGCGGGTGCTGATTCCTTGAGGGGGCGCCCATCCAGCCATTGCATCGCCCGCGGGGCTGACACCGGCCGATCCAGCCATTGCGTCGCCCGCACGCCTGCATCGCCGGCGGCCGCGGTCTGCCTGGCCCTTCTCGCCATGGCGGCGTCCCGCGAGCATGCCGCGGCGCAGTCCTACTGGGTCTACGTGGCGGCCGAATCGGAGGACGAAGTCGCCCTGCTCCGCTACGACGCGGGCGGCGACCTGGTCGTCGAGAAGACGATCATCACCGGGTGGCTGAGGGCCGAGATCGAGGCCCCGCACGGCCTCGCCATGGACCCGGCCGGGGAGTACTGGTACCTCACGCTGGGACACGGCTTCCCTAACGGCCGCCTCGTCAAGTACGCCACCGGCGCGGACACGGTGGCCGGCGTCGCCGACCTCGGCCTCTTCCCGGCGACGATCGCGGTCCCGCCGCACGGCGCGGTCGCGCTCACCGTCAACGCCAACTTCCACGGCGACCACGTCCCCTCGACCGTCACCATCGTCGACCTCGAGACCATGTTCCCGATCGCCGACGTGGTCACCTGCACAATGCCGCACGGCTCCCGCTTCAGCGCCGACGGCACGAAGCACTATTCGGCGTGCATGATGGACAACCAGCTCGTCGAGATCGACGGCGCCACCCTCGACGTCACCCGGCGCCTCGACCTGATCGCCAACAAGCCCGCGATGGCCCCCATGGAGGGGCATATGGCCATGGCGCCGCCCGGCGGAGAGAACTGTTCTCCCACCTGGACGACCCCACACCCGGACGGCCGCCGCGTCTTCGTCCCGTGCAACAAGGGCGACGTGATCCTCGAGATCGACCTGGAACAGTGGCGGATCACGCGCCGCATCGAGGCCCCCGGTGCGCCGTACAACCTCGACCTGACCCCGGACGGCACCAGGCTTCTCGCCACCCTCAAGGGCAGCGCCAAGCTGGGAATCTGGGATGTCGAAACGGGAAAGCTCCTCCACATGATCGACTCCCTCATGCGCGTGACCCACGGCGTCATTGTGACGCCCGATGGCCGCTACGCCATCGTCACTGTCGAGGGCATCGGCGGCGACCCCGGGACGGTGGAGGTGATCGAGATCGCGTCCGGCACCCGCGTGGCATCCGCGGAGATCGGCAAGCAGGCAGGAGGAATTGCGCTATGGAAGATGGAAGGATGATCCGCAGGCTGGCCCATTCGAGCATGCCGGTGACCCGCTGTTTGCCGCGGAAACCGTGGGCGGCCCAATCGAGCATGCCAACGACCCGCTGTTTGCCGCGGAAACCGGCGGCCCGATCGAGCATGCCAACGACCCGGCGTTTGCCGCAGAAACCGTGGGCCCATTCGAGCATGCCAACGACCCGCTGTTTGCCGCGGAAACGGGCGGCCCATTCGAGCATGCCGGTGACCCGCTGTTTGCCGCGGAAACGGGCGGCGGCCCATTCGAGCATGCCAACGACCCGCTGTTTGCCGCGGAAGCGTGGCGTCGCTGGCTTCGCCGCCGTCGGCGCCGTCGCCGGCCTCGCATCCGCCTGCCAGCCCTCCCCCGGCACTGACGGCGCAGGCTCCACCACCACCGGCAACATCCCCGGCTGGCAGTGGACGGACGAGCAGGTCCTGGAGACCGTCAATGCGGTGCGTGCGGGGCGCAGTCTGCAGCCCGAGAGCTGGCCGGGCGGGGCACGCGTCGCCGTCCTTCTCTCCTTCGATGTCGACAACGAGACCGTTCTCGGCCTCCGCTACGGCGACGCCACCGTCGGTTCCCTGTCGCAGGGGCAGTTCGGCGCGCGCGTCGCGCTGCCCCGCGTCGTCGACCTCCTCGACCGCGAGGGGATCCCCGCCTCGTTCTTCATTCCGGCGGTCAGTCTCGTCCTCGATCCGTCCCAGATCGACATCATCCAGGCCGCCGGCCACCACGAATTCGCCATACACGGCTGGATCCACGAGCTGAACTCCAGCCTGGAGGCCGACGTGGAGCGCGCCCTCCTGCAGCGTGCCGTCGACTATATGACCGAGGTCACCGGCACGCGCCCGCTCGGCTACCGCGCCCCATCCTGGAACTTCAGCCCCAACACCCTCGGCATCCTGCGCGAGATGGGGTTCCTCTACGATTCGTCGCTGATGGCCGACGACCGCCCCTACGAGATCAACGCGCACGGCGAGCCCACCGGCATGATCGAGCTGCCGGTCGAGTGGATCCTCGACGACGCGCCGCTTTTCAACCCGCTCGGGACCCGCTACTCACCCCCGCGCGACGTGCTCCAGGTGTGGAAGGACGACTTCGACGGCGCCTACGCCGAGGGAACGATGTTCCTGCTGACCATGCACCCGCACGTCATCGGCCACCGGTCCCGGATCATCGTCCTCGACGAGCTGATCCAATACATCAAGGGACATGAGGATGTCTGGTTCGGCACCCACCTGGAGGCGGCGCAGTGGGTCAAGGAGCAGGCGGGGATGTAGGGGGCGCGGTCAGCGCCGGGAATCCCACGCGGCCGCCAGGCCACGGTCGAAGGTGACAAGACGCCCTGGCTCGCGGCGGATGCAGCAGGCCAGGTGCACGAGGTCGCGGGCTTCGAGGCCCGGGTGCTGATGCGACAGCCCGCGGGCCATGTCAATATCCTGGCGTTCCACCGGCCATACCTCCGATACGGTTGCATCCACGAGGTCAAACGCCGCGTTCGCGACCCCGCTTCGCTCGGTGCGCAGGTAGCGGTGAAGGATCTCCTGGAAGACCTCGGCTGACGTCACCAGGCGGATGTCCCCTTCTCTGGCCCGAATGAAGAAGGCCCGCGCTTCGTCTCGGCGAGGGTGATCGGCTCCCACGAAATACATGAAGACGTTCGTGTCCACAAATACCATTGGCGATTCACTCCGGGTACCGAGTCTCCAGGAGCCGCTGCTTCACATCCTCCCAGTCCGGCTCACGGGCCCCCGGCGGATGCAGTGCGTCGCAAGCGGCGGCGAATTCTCGCAACTCGGCCGGCGTGAACTTCCCCGGACGCGAGGCGGTCAGCTTCTCGTCGGCCGCTTCTCGCATCCACTGCCCCAATGACTTGCCTTCACGGCTCGCCTGGTCCTGATAGCGGACCTTCGCGGTCTCCTTGACGATGAAGTGTATGCGCGACATTGTTGCTCCTGTGCAGAAAAGTGGTGCATGCACCGGAAGCATGCGCAACTCACTTCGTCATGTCAATCCTCCTCTTCGACCCCGTGCTCCTTGTACCAGCCCAGGTGCTTGCCGATGGGGATGCCAAGGAGCGGGCGCTGGACGACTGCGCCGGCGTTCTGCAGGCCCGTCGCGAGTCCGAAGTCGACGTAGTCCTTGCCGGCGTGGATCTCGATGACCTTGCCGTCCATCGCGGGGAACCGCTCAAGCAGGGCGTCCACCACGCGCTGGGACCAGGCGCGGCGCTCGGCGGCGGGCAGGTCGCCGAGGTCCAGGTTGTACCAGGCGATTTGTGTGCCGGGCTCAACCAGACCGTGCTTGGCGCTCAGGATGTACCAGGGCCTGCCGGCGACTTCGGCGTACTGCTCGGCGTACTTGCGCCTGCTCCGCCAAAGGGGGGATGCGTAGAGATCCTTCGCCTGCACGGGTTTGGCCCATTCGAGCTTCCCCTTGACGCAACCCACAAGGAGGACATCCGGCGTCAACTGCCCATCGCTGTCGCTGCCGTCCCCTGACATCCCGTCGTTTCCCTGCATGGGCTTGGCTCCATTGGCCGCTGACCGTGAACGTTGGATACTATCTAAATAGCTTGACAGGGGCCCCGGGGCAAATCGGGGATGATGACGGGCAGCGCGTCGGGCATTGACCGCGCAGTGCCCCCGAGTGGAGCGAAGGCATGAACCTGCGGATGCACAGATGAAGGCGGGACTGGCCGGTGTGATCGCCACGGCGATCACCGTGTTCGCGGCCAGCGGGACCGGGCGGACCGCCCCCCACCCCACCCCACACTGCGACGACCTCGCGCCCACTCCCGGGGCCACGCTGCTCCCCTCCCGCGACCTGTACTGCCTCTTCCTCACGCCGAGGCACGGTCTCGAGTACATGTCGGGCAACCTCGAACTGCGCACGCCCCACACGCCCTTCGGGGTCGCCGTGAACGCCGCCGGCCACCACCTCTACGAAGGCATCCTCACCCTGAGCGGACTGCCCGAGCCCTCGGCGCTGGGCGACTACCACCACATCGTCGCGTGGCTGGCCTCGCCCATCTTCGACACGATCATCGCGCTCGGCCCCGTCGCCAACGGCACGCAGAGCCTCGGCGAGATCGGCCTCAACAAGTTCATGATCATCATCACGGCCGAGGAGCGCCTGGACGCGCCCGAGTGGGAGGGACGGCTGCTCCTGCGCGCGTCGTCCCCCTCTTCGCGCATGTCCCCGCCCGACATGCAGGAATTCATGCTCGGTGCGATGGGGACGGAGCCCGGCGACGCGGAGATGCCCGGAGGTCGGCAGATGCCCGGCATGCCGCCCGATTCCGCGGACCCCGCTCACGCCCATGCCGCCGACGCCGGAGCGCGTGCCTGGCCCCACCCCCCCATGCTCCCGGGCCTGACCATGTTCCCCGCGCTGATGGCCCTGGACCCCCCCGCCGCCACCCCCTTCCTCCCCGGCGCGGCCACCGACCCCACCGCCCTCCCCCTCGCCCGCCCCCGCGACATCCTCCGCCTCGGCGACGGCGACGTCGTCGACCTCGAAGCCGGCCTCGTCCGCCGCCGCATCCACGGCCGCGACCACATCATGTACGGCTTCAACGGCCAGTATCCCGGACCGCTGCTGCACGTTCCGGAGGCGGCGACGATCACCGTCAACTTCACGAACTCGATCCCGTGGCCGACGACCATCCACTGGCACGGCCTCCGTCTCGACAACGCGTCAGACGGCGTCCCCGGGGTTACCCAGGACCCCGTCGAGCCCGGCGAGACCTTCCGCTACACCGTCCACTTCAAGGACCCGGGGGTGTATTGGTACCACCCGCATCACCGCGAGGACATCCTCAAGGACCTCGGCCTCTACGGGAACATGCTGGTCGAGCCGCGCGAGCCCGGCTACTACGCCCCCGCCGATCGCGAGGAGTTCCTCATGCTGGACGACTTCCTGATGGCAGGCGAAGAGCCCATGCCCTTCGGCGAGGAGCGCTCGACGCATGCGTTCATGGGACGCTTCGGGAACCTCTTCCTGGTCAACGGCGAGCCGGACTACGAGCTGGAGGTGACCGCCGGCGAGGTCGTGCGGCTGTACCTGACGAATGTGAGCAACACGCGGACCTTCAACCTGTCGTTCGAGCGGGCCGCCGGGCGGGGTGACGCCGGGGCCGCGCCCCCGGGGGCCACCGGGCGGGCGGATGCGCCGATGGGCCACCCCCGCATCAAGGTCATCGGCACCGACATCGGGGCCTTCGAGCGCGAGGAGTGGGTTGAGAGCATCGTGCTGAGCCCCGCCGAGCGCTACATCGTGCATGTGCGCTTCGACGAGCCGGGCGAGTACACCCTCCTGAACCGTGTCCAGGGTATCGATCACTTGGGCGGCACCTTCTTCCCCGAAACGGACACGTTGGGGGTGGTGCGGGTCACCGCCGCGAGGCCCGCGGACGCGGAAACATCTGGCGCACCCGCTGCGGCCGGCACGCCAGCCTCGGCCGGCATGCCCGCTACGCCCGGCACCTCCGCCTCCCTCGCCTTCGACACCCTCCGCACCAACCTCCCCGCAGCCCGCGAGATCGCCCTCTACCGCGATCAGTTCGACCTCCCCATCGACCGCGAGCTCACCTTCACCCTGGAGACGACGGGCGTCCCCTACATCGTCCAGCGGCTGATGCGCTTCGATTCGGCGTACTTCCACCCGGTCGAATGGAGCGGGACGATGCCGATGATGAACTGGAACTCGTCATCTCAGGAGGTGCGCTGGATTGTACGGGATCCGGCGACAGGGGCCGAGAACATGGACATCGAGTGGGAATTCGAGGTGGGGGACATCGTCCGCGTCCGGCTGCACAACGAGCGGCGGTCGTTCCACGCCATGCAGCATCCCTTCCACATCCACGGGCAGCGCTTCCTCGTGCTGGCGCGCAACGGCGTCCCGAACGAGAACCTCGCCTGGAAGGACACCGTGCTGCTTCCGGCCGGCACCACCACCGACATCCTGCTGGAGATCACCAATCCCGGACGCTGGATGGCCCATTGCCACATCTCCGAGCACCTCGAGGCGGGCATGCGCATGCTCTTCACGGTCAACCCGTGACGCCCCCCTCCGACTGGCGCGAAGCCCACCGCCAGGCCGTCGAGGCCGGCCGCTCCACCTACATCGACCCCCAGACCGGCTTCCAGGTCTTCACCGAACTCGGCCTCGGGGCGCGCGGACACTGCTGCGGCAGCGGGTGCCGCCACTGCCCCTACCAGCACGAATCGATGGAGCTGGACAGCCGCGTCGCCGGCGCCCAGCAGCCCTCCTGGCTGACCGGCGCCAAGCCCCCCGACGAACCAGCCGACGTCCTCTTCTGGAGCGGCGGCAAGGACAGCTTCCTCTGCTACCGCGCGCTGACGCGAGAAGCCGTCCGCCCCGTCGTGCTGCTGACCACCTTCGACGCCGCCAGCCGCATCGTCGCCCACCAGGAGATCGGCGTGCGCCAGGTCGTCCGCCAGGCCGAGCACCTGGGGCTCCCGCTGCTCGGCGTTCCCCTGCACCCCGGCCACCCCTACGTCGACCGCATCCGCGAGGCGGTGGCGCTGGTACCGGCCATCGCCCGCTTCGTATTCGGCGACCTTCACCTGCGGCACATCCGCGAGTGGCGCGACACCGCATTCCGGGACCTCGCGGCCGAATGCGGCGCGACCCTCCACTTCCCCCTCTGGGGCGTTTCACCTGAAACGTTGATCGCGGATCTGGAGGCGAGCGGGGCCGTGTGCGAGGTCTCGGCCGTGACGGAACCGGCAGAGGACGTGATCGAGGTCGGCGAGCGGTTCGACCGGGCGATGATGACACGCCTGCCGGACGAAATCGACCCATTCGGGGAGAACGGGGAGTTTCACACGCTGGCGAAGGTGTGGGAGCGGCAGCAGTAGGGGGTGCTCTGGCGGATTGCGGCCTCTCTGGCGAGAATCCTTGAGCCATCGATCCCTACCCGTGTGGTCGCGCCGGGCGCACCCGCGCGCGCACGAGATCATCAGGAGAATTCCGGACATGAGACCACCCACCCTCCCCCGACGCGCCCTGCCCACCGCCGCATTCGCCCTGGGAGCAATCGCCGCCCTCAGCGCGTATTCCCCCACGGCCAGCGCCCAAAGGCCCGTCCCAGGCTCCGCAGCGGCCTCCTACGTGGCCGTGGACGCCGAAATCGTCGCGCTGACCGGCGTCACCCTCATCGATGGCACCGGCGGGCCCGTCCAGCGCGGCCGCACGATCGTGGTCGAGGGCAACCGCATCACCGCGGTGGGACCGGACGGCCGCGTGTCGATCCCGGGAGGCGCGTCGGTCATGGACCTGAACGGCCACACCGTGATCCCGGGGCTGGTCGGGCTGCACAACCACCTCTACTACACCGCCGCGGGGGGGCGCGCCGCCCAGCTCACCTTCAGCGCCCCGCGCCTCTACCTGGGCAGCGGCGTCACCACCGTGCGCACCACGGGGAGCCGCCAGCCGTACGCGGAGATCAACCTGCGCGAGGAGATCGAGGCGGGGCGGGCGCCGGGGCCGCGCATCCACATCACCGCGCCGTACATCACCGGGGGCAGCGGACTGACCGGGATGACGCTGCTCAACTCGCCCGAGCAGGCGCGCCGCTTCGTGCGCTACTGGGCCGCCGAGGGGGCGACGTGGCTGAAGGCGTACACCCAGATCCGCTCCGAGGACCTGGCGGCCGCGATCGACGAGGCCCACAAGCAGGGCATCAAGGTCACCGGCCACATCTGCTCGGTCAGCTTCACCGAGGCCGTCGCGCTCGGGATCGACAACATCGAGCACGGCCTGCCGACCAACAGCGACTACTACCCCGGCCGCGGGAAGGACGAGTGCCCCCAGGACATCATGGCGCAGGCGCTCACGGTCGACGTGAACAGCCCCGAGGTCGCGCACACCTTTACGACGATGATCGACGCCGGCGTCCCCATGACCTCCACGCTGGCCGTCTACGAGCTCTTCTTCCAGGGACGGCCGGTCCGCGACCAGCGCACCCTCGACGCGATGACCCCCGCCGTGCGGACCGACTACCTGGCCAACAAGGCGAGGATCGACGAGGTCGGGCGGGATCCGGCGGGACTGCTGAACGCCATCGCCTACGAGAAGGCCTTCTACGATGCCGGCGGCGTGCTGGCGGCCGGCGTCGATCCCACCGGCAACGGCGGCGCCCTGCCCGGCTACGGCGACCAGCGCAACTACGAGCTCCTCAGCGAGGGCGGCTTCGCCCCGGTCGACGCGATCAGGGTCCTGACCGCCAACGGCGCGCAGGTGCTCGGGGAAGACGACCTGGGGACCGTCGAGCGCGGCAAGATCGCCGACCTCGTCATCCTCAGCGGCGACCTCACCGCCGATCCGTCGGTGATCCGCAACGTGACGGTGGTATTCAAGGACGGAGTGGGCTACGATTCGCCCAGGATGCTTGAAGCCGTGCGGGGGCTCGTCGGAATCAGGTAACCCATCCACTGCAAGCCGGGGAATGAGAGACATGTCGCGACCGAGACCGTTTCACCTTGTGACGTTCGCAGCAATCACGATCATGGCCGGGTGTGGGGGAGGAGACGGAAACGGGAACGGGCCGACCCCGCCGACGCAGCCCAACCAGGCTCCGCGGACCGTCGGCAGCCTGGGCGAGCTGGAACTCCCGCTCCGCGCGACCGTCACGCAGGATGTCTCCGGCAACTTCAACGATCCGGACGGGGACCGGCTCACCTTCACGGCGACCTCCTCGGCCCCGGGCATCGCGGGTGCGCAGGCCAGCGATGCCAACATCGACGTCACCGGCGTCGCACCTGGCACGGCAACCATCACGGTCACCGCCCGGGATCCCGGCGGCCTGACCGCCAGCCTGCAGCTCGGCGTCAGCGTCAACGGTCCCCCGGTACTGACTGACTCGATCCCCGACCACATCCTGGCCGAAGGAGCGAGCGCCACGGTCGACCTCGACGACCACTTCACCGACCCCGATGACGACGTGGCGACCTACGAGGCGGAGTCCTCGGACGCCGCAGTCGCGAGCGTGTCGGTCGAAGGCAGCACCGCGACCATCACCGGCGTCTCCGCGGGCACCGCGACCGTGACCTTCACCGTCAGGGACGAGTTCGGACAGGAGGGCACGCAGGAAGTCGGCGTCACCGTCGAGGAGGCCAACCAGGCCCCGCAGGCGACCGACTCGATCCCCGCCCAGGAGCTGATGCCCGACGGCGAGGTCACCATCGACCTCT
Source organism: Longimicrobiales bacterium (assembly GCA_965116645.1). GTDB lineage: Bacteria > Gemmatimonadota > Gemmatimonadetes > Longimicrobiales > Gaopeijiaceae > Bin94. The sequence goes on from OZ220702.1 coordinate 2,934,255, forward strand.
CCGGCCACTTCACCGACCCGGACGACGACGCGCTCACCTACCAGGGGGAGACTTCGGACGCGGACGTCGCCACCGTCACGGTCGACGGCAGCAACGCCACGATCACCGGCGTAGCGGCGGGCTCCGCGACGATCACGTTCACCGCGAGCGATCCCGACGGGCTCTCGGCCGACCAGGAGGCCATGGTCACGGTCAACACCCCGCCGATGCCCGAGGGCACGATCGACGAGATCACGGTCGCGGTGGACGAATCGACCACCCTCGTCGTATCCGGCTACTTCACCGACGCCGACGGCGACGCCCTCAGCTACGAGGCGACCAGCTCCGACGACGAAGTCGCGACCGCCTCGGCAGCGGACAGCACGGTGACGATCGACGGCCACGCCGCCGGCACGGCGACGATCACGATCACGGCAACCGACCCGCGCGGCGCCTCGGCCATGCAGGAGGCCACCGTCGCCGTGAAGACCCCCCCCATGCCCGACAGCGTCCCCCCCACGCACGACATGGTCGTGGGCAACCACGTCGAACTCGACTTCTCGACCTTCTTCACGGACGAGGACGGCGACGAGCTGACGTATACGGCGGTGACGTCGGACGCGGCGGTCGCGACGGCGTCGGTGGACGGAAGCGTGGTGACGACGACGGCGGCGGGGGAGATCGATGATTCGGTGGGCACGGTGGTGACGCTGACGGTGACGGCGACCGACCCGGCGGGGCTGTCGGCGGAGCAGGAGGCGATGGTAAGGGTGAGTGCGGCGGAGTATGACACGTTGGCGGGGATTACGGTGGATTCGCTCGGGGTGCTGAAGGCGTCGTTGGGTGCTATCGAGCTTCCACTGACGTTCTGTCTCGCACTCGATGGCTTTTTCTTCGCACCCAACCAATACATCACCGCGCACTGGTCGGAGTGGCAGCTGGCGGCCGGCAGCGGGTGGGTTACTGCGCCACGAACCTACAGAGATGGCACGGAAACCCCTCAGGGATTCAACCTATGCCCCATCCTCGATTGGGAGGACCGCCAAGCCGGCACCTACAGACTGGTCGGACACATGACGTTCGTGACCGTCGACACCACCGACACCGGTCAGCCGGACCCTGCGGACACCCTCAGCGTCGAAACCAGCACCCTACGCTCCCCCACCTTCACCAACAAGCCGGGGAGCAGCCCAGCCCAGGACGCGTCCTTCAGCGGCTTGCAGTCCGGCCTGTTGGATGCCGCTCAACCCAGCCGCGCGTCACTCCCATCCCTCGCGCTTCCCGGACCGCGCTTCCAGACTCCCCCGGCCGCGGAGGCACGGGCCGCGAGTCCCGTCGCCCAGGTGCGCGCAAGCGCCCACGCTACCCTGCGCTCCCCCGCATTCGCCCGATCACGTGGGGTCGCGTACCGGCAGCGGTCGTCGCGGGGCAAGGTGCGGAGACGGGCGTAGGAATGTAAGGTCGGCATGACAGAATGTAAGGTCGGGGTGACAGTTGACCATTGGTGTCGTTCGGCGGGAATACGCGCCGACGCTACAGGAGCCTTGGTACCGACGTGGAACCAAAGGAACGGGCGATGACCGTTCAAGACGTGCCTCGGATGTTGGGGGTTGCCGGTCACGTGTTCCGTCGAGCCCCTACCGATGGCCTCCGATCGCCGTTCGTCGACATCGCCCAATCAAGCGAGCGGGATCTTCCGCCTCTTGCGGTCGACTTGTTTGCTGGGGCCGGTGGGATGACCCAAGGCTTCCGCGACGCCGGGTTTAAGGTGGTACAGGCTGTTGAAAGAGATGCAGGGGCCTGCGCAACCTATGCATCCAACCATCCGGATGTCGACGTGATTTGTGCCGACATCCAGACGTTAGATCCTGTCGCGTGTATGCATCGCCTCAATCTCGCGCCTGGCGAGATTGGTACCGTGATTGGCGGGCCGCCGTGTCAAGGGTTTTCTGAATCCAATCGACGGACTCGTACTCTAGATAACCCATTGAATCATTTGTACCTTCACTTTCTCCGTTTCGTGGAGACGATGAGGCCGGTTTGGGTCGTCTGCGAAAACGTGGCCGGTTTGCGCACCATGGCGGGAGGTGCGATTCTCGACCGAATGCTCGCTGGCCTAGAAAAGGCTGGCTATCGTGCAAAGTGGCGCCTGCTAAACTCCGTTAGTCATGGAGTGCCGCAGGTGCGAAGGCGTCTCTTCGTGATCGCCAATCGTCTCCGCAAGCCAATACCGACGGAACGAGAATTGACCATAGCACCACTCAGTACTGCCGTCACCGTTCGAGAAGCAATCGGCGATCTTCCAGTGCTCCCGAATGGAGCCTCGACCGACATCCTCGAATACCGGACCGACGCCGAGTCTGACTATCAGAGACGAATGCGCAAGGGGGCGGGCACACTTGTCTCGGGAAACCTAGTGACACGTAACGCCGTGCATGTCAAAGAGCGCTACCTTCACATACCAGAAGGAGGCAACTGGAAGGATATTCCCGCTCGTCTCCTCGGAAACTACGCCGACACTACCCGATGCCACACAGGCATCTACCATCGTCTCTATTGGGATCGCCCCGCCAAGGTGATTGGCAATTTCCGTAAGAACATGTTGGTGCACCCAGCTCAAGGTCGCGGGTTGTCGATCAGAGAGGCTGCGCGCCTCCAAGGATTCCAGGACACTTACCGTTTCCTGGGAACGATTGGTCCTCGCCAGCAGCAGGTCGCCGACGCGGTCCCTCCGCTGCTCGCCGAAGCCGTCGCCAAGGCAATCTTCCGCAGCTCACGCTCCCATGACCGAACGCACAGAGCCGACACATTATTGCCTCGCCCCACCGGCCTCACCGACGGATTCGCCACTGAGTCCGCTTCCCTGCCACATTTGACCCGCGCAACTTAGGAGGCCAACGCGTTGCCTTGGGAGAACAGAAAGATCGAGAACCGCATGCGCCGAGCGCTGGATGGCAGCTTTGATCAGGCCAGAGCACAGCATCTCTTCGGTCTCTACGCTGATGCCCGCCGTAGACTGCTCGAGGATGTGTATCGAAAAATACCGGTGGTCGAACCCAACCTTACAGATCACACCGACCGCCACATAATGGACGTGCTAGATAGTGTCGACTACCTCCTCGCGCGCGATGCCTTCGAGGCAGCACCACCATCGTTTTCGGCCGCAGATGCCTACACGCTGTGTCTCGCGGTCCTCTTTCATGACGCCGGCATGGTCTACGGTCGCGAGGATCACGAAGCACAGGTCGCCAAAGTATACGACCTCGTCCGGACCTCACCGGGCGCCCCGCTCCAGGAAAAGGCTCTTGTCTATCGCATCGCACTTGCCCATACCGGCACAACGGACGAGGGATCGAAAGACACAATCGCGGCAGTCCCTGAAACCATGGACCTTGATGGGGACAGAGTAAAGGCACGTGAATTGGCTGCCATCCTCAGATTCGCCGACGAATTGGCGGAAGGACCGCAACGAACATCGGCTGTCCTTGGAACGGCTCCGTTCAATGTCGCCGCCGATAGTGTTGTGTTCCACAGATACGCCAGCATTAGTAACGTCCACATCGATCGCGACCTCGGACGCATCGCGTTGACATACAGGTTTGATATGAGCCACGACCACATGGATCTGGATGGCCCAGACCTTCGCCAACTGTTGGAGTTTACATTCTATCGTGCAGCAAAGGTGGATCGTGAAAGGCGCTACGCAAGGTTTTACAGTCGCCAATTGGCGCCGTTCAACCGTACGGAGATAGTGTTGAATTTCTGGGGCCATACAGGCTTGATACTCGACCTGGCATTAGAGTTGTCGGCGAAGACGGCACTCGACGGACAACCAACCTCTCTGGGCGAAATCGATTCCCGATTTGATGTTGGTCAGATAATTGGGCAACTTCAAGACGCAGACATGGAGGCGGGATGACGACTCATACAAACCCATTTGTCTACGAACAGGCGCACCTAATCCCAGATGCTACGGTTGCGCAGTACTACATAGATGATCATAGCCATGGACGTCTACTCCGATCTCGGCGCAATGTCTTTTTGATCGGTGAGCGCGGCTCGGGGAAGACCATGGAGCTCCTCTACAATACTTTGCCGATTCAAGGGTTGGTGGCCAAGCAGAACAATGCAACGTTGGAGTTGAGTTACATCGGTGCTTTGGTTCCCGCGAACACGCCGCTGATTCACCGCCGAGAGCACGAACTTCTGGACCCGTTCCGTGCAGGTGTTACGTCGGAACACTTTCTGGCTTTGGCGATTGTGTTCCATCTTTCGGAAGCACTGCAGACGGTAAAGCGTTTGGTAACCGGTGAGGAAGCGACTGTGCTCCGAGCGGAACTTGAATTCTACTTTGGCTTCGATTTGCCAACCGACACTGACGTGTTTGATGCCGTGTGCCAGGTGGCGCAGCGTGAGAGCATAGCTGCACAGCAGGCGCTCAATTTGCCATCGGCCGACGCAATGTACTCGCGGGCGCTGTCCTTTGCCTCGCTGGCGGTGCCTTTTATGCGCGCTGTCAAGAAGATTGAGGCCTTTCGGGAATCGCACTTTATGCTAATGGTAGATGATGCGCATGTTCTCAACACCTATCAGATTCGAGCTCTCAATTCCTGGATCGCGTACAGAGATAGGACGCTGTTCAGCTTCAAGGTCGCCTCGGCCAAGGTTGGTCGACCGACCCGTGAGACGGGGGCCGGTGGGGACATTCTTGAGGGGCATGATTTTCTGACCATTGATATGGAGCGGCCCCTCCAGAACGAAGCATCTGATTTCGGTAGGTTTGCGGAAAAGGTTATCCGCCGTCGGTTGGAAGCGGTTGGGATCGAGAGGAATCCCGACGAGTTTTTTCCCGTTCATCCGCGCCTTGCCGCCAGCCTTGCGAAAGCGGCTGACACAGTTCGGGCGAGGGCGACCGGAGAGATGCCGGGGGCGGAGGCGAAGAAGATTGGGGACTATGTGTATCGACGAACCTGGTCGGAGTTTATCCGAATGCGGAGTCCGCGCGCGAATCGTCCGTTGTACTCCGGGTTCAGTACCCTCACATTCCTCTCGACTGGAGTGATCCGCAACCTGCTCGAGCCGTGTTTTTGGATGTGGGAGGCAGCTATGGCAGCAATTCCACAAGGAAGGCGGGGGGCGGATGGCGTCGAAGTGATTTCGCCATCCATTCAAGCTAAGACAATCATTGACCGTAGCGAGGCTACCTGGGAGCGCGTGCGAAGCCTCGACATGACCATTGATGGGTGTTCTCATCAGGATGCCAGGAGAGTACGGCAGCTATTTGAGGAACTGACCGTCTTCTTTCGCAAGCGACTGTTGAAGTACCGGAGTGAACCCAGCGCAACATCCTTCAGTCTTTCTGGAAAGGATGAACAGGTGATGGCGGCCCTTCGGCCGTTGCTGGATATTGCCCAACGAGCTCAGCTGCTCTACGTGCGTATTGGTCCGGCAAAAGCACTGGCGCGGCGCGAACCATATTATGTGCCCAATCGTAGCCTTTGGCCCAGCCGGGGTATGGATCCGCACGGGCAACACGCTCGGGCGTCTATCAAGGCGATAGATGCGTTGAATGCCGCTGAAGGAAAGCCAATCCCATTGGCTGACGAATCCCGTGGGCCGCAGCACAACTTGTTCGCATTTGAGGAGGAGTCAGATGACGGAGAATAGGCGTAAAGTGCTGCTCACTGCCGTGAGCTGGGAGGAGCGCTTCCTGGCTGGGTTGGCTCGATTGCTGGCCACGGAGAAGCTTCAAAAGGTGATTTTGTTGCGTTACCGTCGAGACAGCGCCAAGACGGACGAGTCGCAGGAGTTGGCGGCCAAGATGTGCGAGGAGAATGAGTGTGAGGTTGAACCAGTCGAACTCGGGTATTCGCGCCCTATCGAATCGTGGAACGCGATTCATACTGTCACTGACGAGATTCGGGCGATCGGCTCCGAAGTCATGCTTGACATTTCGACGATGCCACGCGAGGCAATCTGGACGACCCTGTACCTCCTACAGGAGGGAGGTGTACAGGGCCGATATGCGTATCATATGCCGGCAAGCTATGGCGCGTGGCTTAGCCGGGATCCGGGGCCGCCGCGTTTGGCCTTGAAACTTTCCGGCCAGATGCGATTCGGTGCGCCGACGGTGCTGTGCGTGCTTACCGGTTTCGATCGCGAACGGACAAACCAGCTGATCCGGACTTTTGATCCATCCGTCGTACTTCTGGGAATCCAATCCGGTTCGCAGTTCGGGAATGATGAGAGGAACCGAAGTCGGCACGAGGAGTCCGACTGGCTGGAGGGTGAGGGATACACGGTAGAGTGCTTCTCTGTCGACGCCTACGCGACGGATCACGGCTTTGCGGAGGTCGTCAAGCGGGTCGGCACGCACGTCGAAGCTGCGAACGTCCTGATGGCCTCGCTGGGGCCCAAGCTGTCGTCGATAGCCCTCTTTCGGGCGCAACGGAGGTTTCCGTCGACTGGGTTGGTGTACACGCCGTCCGGCGAGTACAACGTAGACTACTCAAGCAGCATTGGGGAAACAGTAACCGGCGGATTGCGCCTGTAATGCCCATCAGCACGACGCTCCATTGATTGACCCTGGAAGGCGATGGCAATCGAGCGCCTGCTGGAAGTGACAGCTGCTACATGAGCAGCCTTCTCAAAGCAACAATTCCTTAATCTTCCTGGCAAGCCGTTGCGCGTCCTCATAGTAGCTTCTGATTTGACTCATTGTGATTTGGCTCGACCGCCCGTGTGCAATTCGATGGCGATTCGACACAATACTGTTTACGCTCGCCCTAATCTTTCCCGCCGTGAATTCCTGCAACTCATCCATAGCGTTTGTATCGACATTGCCAACTAGGTCCAAGATCTTACCCATCTTGGGATTAGAAAAGTGTCTCACCGTATTGCTGACGTAGTTCACAACATTCTGATCGGCCCTCTTGGCCGTGTACGCGACCACAACTTCGCGGCATGTTGACTCCAAGTATCCGGATGCCAACACCGTAACATGTTGAGCGAGCCGCCCCAGCATCACCGAGGACACTTCCGTCGACTGACAATCTCGGAACACCGAATCGATCGCAGCTTCCAACCGCATTCTGTCCCTGACGCTCATGATACCGATTCATACTCGTCGCGAGCCAGCTCGATTCTCATTTCCACCCGATCCTTGTTAGTTGTGCCGGTGGTGTATAAAGCTTCTTGTCTCAGGCGGTCGATCAACCGATCATTGGCTTCTCGCAGCATTTGCGGATCGCCGATCGGTCCTCTCGCAAGCCTATGCGCCAAACCCACCAGCACGGCGTCCGCCACCGAGACGTTCAGAGCCCTCTCCGGCCTGAGAGCTTCCGGGCGTAGAATCTCAGCTACCGCTTCAATCGTCGTCTCGAACGTACGTCGGAACTTTTCGCACAGGCTATCGGGAGGGTCTTGATGTCGCTCCATAAAGTCATTTAAGAACTGCTTCATGGGTCGTTCATAACTGGCAACATCGTGGTACAATGCGAGAAAACGAAGAATGATCTCTTCGTCCTTCTTTCTCGGATTCTCGGAGCGGTATACTGCTCGCCAATACTGGTTCGTCGCCAAGCTCTCGAGGAGGTCATTGAGTTTTCCACGATATACGGAAGCACGAATCTCTTGTGCTTGAAGCGGGCTTCCGCCTGTATTGAGGCGTTCGAATACCGAATAGATCGAACTCCGATCATTTGTGGGCTTATCTTGTTGGAAAATGGTGGCATGAATGATAGAGTCATCGAGATCAAGTCTGGATTCTGCCGTGAGAGCCCTATAAGTCTGCCCCAAAAACTCCTGAGATACTCCGACGAGACGAAACTCGCGCCCACGGAATGTGCCTTCGTAAAATCGCTGTAACGACAACAGTCTCTGCTGGCCGTCGACCACCATTAGTCTGCGAGACGCGGGTTCCTTGAACAGAAAAATGCCAGGAACGGGCAGACCTAGAAGTAGGGACTCGATGAACCGGGATGCCTGCGTATAGCTCCATACGAATTTCCGTTGGAAGTCGGGAATGAAGATGGCTTCCTGACCTAGGCGTTTCACAATGCCGTCGACTGGCATATCAGCGCCGTAGCTTGTGATTCCGTACCGAAAGGTCTGAGCGATCTGCTCGTCGTCCCCGATGGGATCGTCTACGGATGCTTCCACGATTTGGTCTGTGCTCATTCGTCTGCAATCGTCGCGATTTCTGTTGGAGGGAACGATGGTTGACTTGGTCGAAGGTAGCGAGTTGTGGTAGTCGACGCAAGACCAGTATGCTGCCTCCTTAGATGCTTGGGGACTGCGCAACCAGCAGCGCCCCGATCCGCCGCGCCGTGTCCGCGAAGTGCTGCACCTCCTCGGCCCGCAGTCTTCGACCGAGCACCTTCTGTTCCCGATAGGACAACCACTTCTTGAGCACCTGGTAGCCGCCGAGCCTGTAGTCCCAGATGGCTGCGGGGACGTTGCGCCAGAAGGCGTCCCGGTTCAGGTAGACATCGAAGGTCCTGTCACCGAGAACACCCGTCGCGTCCCCCATGGCGGCGGATTCCTCGGGCGAGTAGGAACGCTCGACGGCACGGCCCCGCCCAGGCATCACGGCGTCGCCCGCGCCCGAATGCCCCCAGCCGGCGGTGACGGCAAAGTCCTCCCCCGTCATATTGCGTCCCGCGACAGTACAGGGGACTGCGATCGCCGCGATCTCAGGACGCAGGGGCGGCCGGGTGACACCGGCTACCGGGGTTTCTGGATCAAGCAGGGCGGCGAGTTGCCGGCCACGGGCCGCCGAGCGAGCGAGTGCCTCGGCGGCTCCCTCGGCATCCCCGTCCGGCCAGCCGGGTAGCGGGATGCGTGGCCATTCCATCCGCAACGCCCCCGCATTGCCCTCCCGGTAGACAGGATCGTGCAAGGTGGCCAGGACATGGTGGAACAGGTCCTCGACAACGAGACCAACTCGGGAAAGGTATTGTTCCGCCACAGCGGACAGATTGGCCCGGCGACCGGGCGCCGAGTCTCCTAGCCCGGATTACTCAAGCCTATAGGACGGCATCGGCCCCCGGGGGCTGTTAAGTTTAGTTAGACCAATAACTTAACCGCAGCCACACCGGAGGACCGATGCCGACACAGTGTAAGCCGCTTTCCTTCGCATTTCAAGGGTGCCAGCGCCGCCGGGTGAGCGCGGCGTTCGATGGCGGATCGATCACGTCGAACGCCGGAGCGCTGCTGCTGCGGGAGATCGACCGGTTCGTGGGGCTCTTCGACCGGGTGGCCGGGTGCTTCAAGGATCACCGCGACCCCCGCCTCACGGAGCACTCGGTTCGGACGCTGGTGGCGCAGCGCATTGTGGGCATCGCCCTGGGGTACGAGGACCTCAACGACCACGATGATCTGCGGCACGATCCGCTGCTGGCCCTGCTGGCGGGCAGGCTCGAGGGGCGGCGGAAGGGCTGTGCGGCGCTGGCGGGCAAGAGCACGCTGAACCGTCTCGAGCATGCGCCCGCCGGCGGGGAGCCCGGCCGCTACCACAGGATCGGCCACGATCCGGATGCGCTGCAGGCGGTGCTCGTGGAGTTGTTCATCGACTCGTGGCAGGGCAAGCCGCCGTCGCGGCTGGTTCTGGACATCGACTCGACCGACGACGAGGTGCACGGCCGCCAGGAGGGCCGGTTCTTCCACGATGGAGTGGACGCCCCCTCCCGGCGGCATCGCAATGTGCCAAGGATGGTACTGAAGCGATTGCGACCTTGAGAGGTCTGACCATCAGAGGGAGGAGGCATCCACATGGGAGAGGTTACCATCATCGGGATCGATCTGGCAAAGCGCAGCTTTCAGGTGCACGGGGCCCGGGCGGACGGGTCGGTGGCGTACCGCAGAAAGCTGAGCCGCGGGAAGCTGCTGGGCTTTCTTGCATCGCAGCCGCCCTGCACGGTGGCGATGGAGGCGTGCGCCAGCTCCCACTACTGGGGCCGGGAGATCGCGGCGCTCGGCCACCAGGTGAGGCTGGTTCCTCCGATCTACGTGAAGCCGTTCGTCAAGCGAAGCAAGAACGACGCGGCCGACGCGGAGGCGATCACGGAGGCGGCGCAGCGACCGACCATGCACTTCGTGGCGGTCAAGACGGAAGCGCAGCAGGCGCAGGCGATGCTCTTTCACACGCGCGACCTGCTGGTGCGCCAGCGCACGCAGACGATCAACGCGCTTCGGGGTCACCTGGCCGAGTACGGCGTTGTGGCTCCGCAGGGCAGGGCGCGGATCGGGCAGCTGGCCGGGGTGCTCGAAGATGGGGACTGTGGCCTGCCGGAGGCGGTCGTCGAGCTGGGCTCGGTGCTGCTCGGGCGGATCGAGGAGCTCGACGAGAAGATCGACGGACTCGACCGGAAGATCCGCACGAGCGCCCGGGAGTGCGAGGAGACGGCGCGGCTGATGACGATCCCGGGCATCGGGCCGGTCACCGCCATGGCTATCCAGGCCTTCGCGCCGCCGATGGAGAGCTTCCGGCGCGGGCGCGACTTCTCGGCCTGGCTGGGCCTCGTGCCCCGGCAGCACACCACCGGAGGCAAGCCGAGGCTGGGCAGGATATCGAAGATGGGCCAGCGCGACCTGAGGCGGCTCCTGGTCATGGGAGCCATGGCGGTCATTCGGCACGCGAGCCGACGCGACGAGGCCGCGGACCCGTGGCTGGCCGGGATGCTGGCGCGCAAGCCGAAAGAAGCTGGTCGCGGTGGCGCTCGCCAACCGAACGGCACGGAGGGTCTGGGCGGTGGCCACAGGAGAGGAAGCCTACCAGGTTCACGCTGCCGCCTGAGCGGGCGCCGAAAGGAGGGAGTCGAAAAGAGAGAGAAGCTGCCGGGAGATGTGGGCGGCAGGACGCACGAACGGAGTAAGGGCAAACAGTCGGCAAGACGGGGTCGGAAAAACCAGTTAGTAGCCACGGGCCCGCGAGCCCGCTTTCACGATTTGGATCCGATCTCACGAACACCATACGGGCCCGCGGCCAACACGCGCCGCAACAAGAGGCCGGACATACGACAGTACCTGACCAGACTGCACCGACCCAGTTCGCAAATCAGGCTTGCTCACCTCGGGGCGTCCACATACGATTTGGATCCGATCTCACGAACACCATACGGGCCCGCGGCCAACACGCGCCGCAACAAGAGGCCGGACATACGACAGTACCTGACCAGACTGCACCGACCCAGTTCGCAAATCAGGCTTGCTCACCTCGGGGCGTCCACATATGGCTACTACGGCCACTACTGCTTCCTGCCGCTGTACATCACCTGCGGCGGCCGCCCGCTCTTCGCCCAGCTGCGGCCCGGTAACTCCGATCCCGCCGGGGGCGTGACTGCACCGCTCGGCCGCATCATCGAGCGGCTCCGCGAAGAGTGGCCCTGGCTGAAGATCCTGCTCCGGGCCGACTCGGCGTATGCCCGCGAGGAGATCCTGGCCTGGTGCGAGGACAACGGCGTGGACTACGTCATCGGCCTGGCGAAGAACTCGCGGCTCATCGAGAAGATCGGCTGGGAACTGGCCGACGCCCAGGCCGAGGCGGCATGGCACGGCCGGCCCGCACGCCGCTTCGCCGAGTTCACCTACGCCACGCGGACGAGCTGGTCCCGCCGGCGACGGGTCGTCGCCAAGGCGGAGCACCTGCCGGGCAAGGCCAACCCCCGCTTCGTCGTCACCTCGCTTCCCGCCGGCACCTTCTCGGCCCGCACCGTCTACGAGCGCGTCTACTGCCCGCGGGGCGACATGGAGAACACCATCAAGGAGCAGCAGCTCGATCTGTTCTCCGACCGGACCTCTGCCTCGCGCTTCGCCGCCAACCAGCTCCGCCTCCTCTTCTCCGCCTTCGCGTCGGTCCTCTTCGATGCGATGCGGCGTGCGCTCGCGGGCACCCGCCTGGCCCGCGCCACCGCCGGCACGCTCCGGCTAAAGCTCCTCAAGATCGGCGCCCGCGTCACCGTCTCGGTGCGGAGGGTCAGGGTCGCCATGGACTCCTCGCATCCTTCCGCTGATGCCTTCGCACACGTCCACGCACGATTACGAGGGTAACCTCCCCCTCCCGGACCTCCTTCTCACGCCGCTCCCTGGGACCGGTGCACCTCAGGACCGCCACGGAGCCGTTCAGTCACCTGAATCCCCCTCCGCACGGCTGTCTCTGCACGTCCCAAGCGGCCTCCCTCCTTCGTGACGCGGTCCGATGGCACAATCACGGCCGGGATACCGCCCTCAGGTCGCTACGCTGGCACCGTGTGAGAAATGCGGGCTAGGCGATCCGCGCCGGGCTGTGGCCGATCCGGGGCGTCATAGCGGGGCAACTCCATTCGGTCCCTCATCGTCGGTAGACGAGGAAACTCATGGTAGCCCCCTCACTGGAACTTGACTAGGCTGTTCAACTGGGCCTCCGCCCGGTCGGCCAGTATGTCGTAGGGAAGAATCGTCGTCCTGTGAAGGCTCACGTTGAGCTGTCGCAGGATCGTCCTGGCCGTCTCGTTGGGAAGAACGCTGTCACGGCCAATGACTATCGTGATCCTCGGATCTCTGGTGACATCGTAGTATTCCTGATCGTCCTTTGAGATGGTTGCGATCCATTCCCGATGGAGATGGACCTGGGCGAGGGCCTGTGCCAGCTTCGGTGCCAGCGAATACGAACTGGGTCGCCTTTCGGGCCCTCCGAGAAAGTGGATGATTTTTGCATCCGGCCCCTTCAGTTCGAGTAAGTCGTGGTAGCCGTCATAGCGCCGAGCCACGAAGTCCAGTTCACCGAGACGGAGTTTCTGCCGAGCTCTGACCTCGGCGTACTCCAGCCCTAGCAACATCGGGTTTCTCATGATGAAGTTCTGGAAATCGGTCTCCGAGGGATTCTCGCCCGCCAAGAGTTCGCGATAGCCCATCGTAGCTTCCCGAAGATCCCCTTCCCGAGCGGATACCGGATCAATTAGGGCAATCGCTCGACGCCCCTCCTTCGTGCCGACCACTTCATCGACTACCTCGCGTATACCGCTTGCCCCCGCGCTTCGGACCCAGTTCATCGCCGTGTCACGACCGGAGGGCGCATCCTCCCTCACCCCTAAATGGGTGGCGGCGATTTCATGGAGCATCGGGGCTCGCGTTGCGGGCTTTCGGCCGGTCCACCGTGTAAGTCCCGGTTTGTTGGCGATCGCCTCGAGAATCTCGTCTTGCTGATGAGGGCTGGCAGCGGCCTTCCTGAGTTGGCGTGCCGTGACCATGTCGGCCACACCGAATTTCTTGAGCAGGTAGTTTGCCGCGGCACCCGCGCGCGCCTCTTTCAGGTACCGGTGAATGCGCATGACGAACACATAGTTCTCGTCGTTCGTGTAGAGCGGCCCGTCTTCAGCGTCGTCGTTCGTCGTCAGGAGCAAGCACGGAGTCTTTCCTTCGGGACAGCTCGCTTTCGCTTGCCTTGCAAGATCCTGCCCGTGGCGAAACGCTGCCCTGTTATGGCCGAAGATGGCCCTCCAGCTGAAGTCGTAGTGTACGCGCAGTCCCCCAAGCCGCATCGGGCTACCTCGCCTCGTTCGCAACGGCGGGCTCCATTCATCGAGCATTTCCTGCAAAGTCTGAGCGTCAATCATGGAGGTTTCCTTGGAAGGAAGGGAAATAGGTAACGGTGAATCGCAGCAGTCTGCAGTGTCGACCGCTTCCTTCGGCCCGAGGCCCGGATCGAGTTAGCTATTCTGTTCGGCCCTCTTTCGGTTCCGTCTTGAAACAAAGGAAGTCTATGATGGCTGGTCCAGCGAGCGCGAAGCCGCGCCTTTCAGGCGCTCGCTGCTGGAAGCCAAGGAAACGGGGAAGGTAAGATGACGACATGGATCGAACGGGCCCGCACACGGAGCGAGGAACGGATCAGTGAAAGTAATGCAGACATTGCAATCTGTCATGTTCCCATTACATTCGTCAGCGGTTGGGTCGCGAGTCCGCCGTCTCGACCTACAGAGCCTCCCTCCCCACCCCTCGCGATTGGGCAATGAGGAGCGCCCCGATCCGCCGCGCCGTATCCGCAAAATGCTGGACCTCCTCGGCCCCTAGTCTCCGACCGAGGACCTTCTGTTCCCGATAGGACAACCACTTCTTGAGCACCTGATAGCCGCCGAGCCTGTAGTCCCAGATGGCTGCGGGGACGTTGCGCCAGAAGGCGTCCCCGTTCAGGTAGACATCTAGGGTCCGGTCGCCGAGAGTCTCCGCCAGGTCCCTCATAGCCGCGGATTCCTCGGGCGTGTAGGAACGCTCGACGGAACGGCCCCGCCCAGGCATCACGGCGTCGCCCGCACCCGCGTGCCCCCATCCGGCGGACACGGCAAAGTCGGCCCCCGTCATGTTGCGTCCCGCCACAGTACAGGGGACTGCGATCGCCGCGAGCTCAGGACGCAGGGGCGCCTGGGTAACGCCGGGGACCGCGGTTTCGGGATCGAGCAGGGCGGCGAGCTTCCGACCATTGGCCGCGGAACGGGCGAGTGCTTCGGCGTGTTCTGCAGCATCGCCGTCCGGCCATCCCGGTAGCGGAATGCGCGGCCATTCCACACGGAGCGCCCCGGCATTGCCTTCCCGGTAGACAGGATCGTGCAAGGTGGCCAGGACATGGTGGAAGAGGTCCTCGACGCCGAGACCAAGACGGGCGAGATAACGTTCCGCCATGGCCGACAGATTCGTGCGTTTCCCCGTGTCAGCATCGTAGCCAAGGCCCTCTTCATGAAGCCAGGCCGGGAACATGAGAGCGCCACGCTCAATCAAGTGTAGAGAACCCATGTAGCCCGTCCGATAGGCCTGCGGTTCATCCGCCCCCTTTCGTAGGTGCTGCGCAGCCGACAGCCATAGGTTCCCCTCGAACGCATGAGGCCGGTACTCGGCCCTCTTCTCGTCGAGCAGCTTCGTATCCTTCTCCCAGTAGAGCCAGCGGTTGTCGAACGGCCGGTACGCAAAGCGAACGAATCCGGATTCACTGGACTCTCCTCGCTTCACCAACCCCTCACGCACCGCCCGCGCATCGAACCGCGCCGTGGACTTCATCACCCTCGGATACCGCCGCGCGATTTGCCGGTGGCTCAGTTCCGGATCGAAGTAATCGCCCACCCGGGCCCGCAGCCGGTCGAGATCGATGTCCACCAGAAACCCGTCGCGACTCGTCTTCACCCCCGGAAACGACACCGGAAACAGCTCCGGCAGCGCCGGCCAGTCGAACCACTCCTCGCTGACCGCCGTCTCGACAAACGGCAGGCCCAACCCCAACACCGGCTCGATCCCCGAGTACAGCGCATCCGGCTCCGCTTCGGCCGTGGCGATCAGCTCCTCCGGCTTCTTCTGTCCCCAGAGATTCCGGAACTCGACCGCCGTGGCGGGCTCGTGGTCCGCCTTGCGAACCAGGGTCGCGATGGCCGTGCCTACCTGGATGCCGACCGGATCTCCCTCGGTCGAGAAGATGCTCGGGTCCGGGGAGCCGTCCGGTGCGACCTTGCCGGTCTTGTACTTGTCGCCGTTCAGGCAGTCGATCCGGATCGCGTCGAACGCCTCCAGGTACCGCTCCCGCATCCCGGTGAAGGACAGCCCGTCGAGCCAGGAGTAGTTGGAGATGAAACAGACCACCCCCTGCCCCGTCCTCTCGGCGATGCGCCGTTCGGCCATGCGGAAGAAGCGGACGTAGAGATCGTTGAGCCCCTGGCCTTCGGGCCGGCGCACCCGTTTGGTCGTGCGGTAGGCTTCCGAGAGCTCGCGCTCCTCGTCCACCGCCATGCCTGCGAATCCGTTGTAGGGCGGGTTGCCGAGGATCACCAGAATCGGGGTGTCCTGCTTGACGCGCTCCGCCCGGTCGCGTTCCTCCTCGAGTTCCGGGAAGGGTAGCGGCTTGGTCATGTGCGGCTCCCACCCGGTCAGCGCGTTGGTGAGGAACACGCCAGCGCGCTCTGATCCGTCGGCGGCCAGGGGCGCGTCCAGGTTCTGCATGGTCAGGCCGACCTGCAGGTGCGCGACGACGAACGGCGCGGGCATGATCTCGAACCCGAACACGCGCTCGGTCGCCGCCTTCCTCACCGCCTCGCCCGCGAGCGCCCCGAGGCCGTCGCCCTCCACATTCCGCGCGATGCGGCGGAGCACCTCCGCCAGGTAGGCCCCGGTGCCGCAGCACGGGTCCAGCACGTAGACGTTTTCCGCCGCCAGCCCTTCCGCGATGCCGAGATCGTCCTTGAGCGCCTTGTCCACGCGGGCCACCATGTAGCGGACCACCTCCGGCGGGGTGTACCAGACGCCCAGCTGCTTGCGGAGCGCCGGGTCGAAGGCTTCGAGGAACGGCTCGTAGAAGTACGGCACCGCATCGCCCTCGTTGAACCGCGAGAAGAACGCGGCCCGGTCCACGCGGTCGAGCGCCGCCGATGTCCAGTCCAGGACCTCGACGAGGCCGAGCGGCTTCAGCCGGCCCGGATCGGACAGCTGCGCGAACAGCGCCCGCAGCACCGGGGCCCGCAGGTGCCAGACGGCTTGCTTCCACCGGAACTTGCGCGGGCCGTGGCCGGCCTCGAACAGCGGGCCGTCCCTGGCCTGCTCCTCACGCGACCAGAGCACCCACGCGGAGAAGATCCCGTAGAACAGCGTCTGGATCAGCGTCGATCGGAAGAATCGCTCGCCGCGCTCGCCCTCGAAGCGGATCCCGAGCGTCTCCTCCAGCGCCGACCGCAGCGCCGCGAGCGATGCCGGGTTTCCCGCCGCCTCCAGCCGGGACAGGCCGTCGCGGGCGTACGAGGCGAGCAGCCACGCCAGGTCCTTCGGCTCGGCCAGGGTGGCCTGGTGCGAGAGGGCCCGGGCAAGGTATTCGCCGAGCCCCGCGCCCACTTCGCGGGCGTACGCGCGCGGCCGCTCCACCTTGCGCCAGAAGTCGTCCGCATCCTCCGCCAGCCGGAAGGGTTCGAGCCTGGCCGGGCCGCCCGACCCGTCCGCGCCGACCAGAACGAAGTCGCGCAGGTTCGTCACCAGCACCAGTCGGTAGTGGCCCCAGTAGCGGCTCACCTGGTCCGACTCCGCCGTCAGCCAGGCGTCTTCGCCCACTCCCTTCACCTCGACGACGCCCCGCTCCGGGACCTGCCCCTCCCGCGGCCGGCCCCTCTGAACCTGCTTCGCGGTGTAGAGCGCGTAGTCGGGATGGCCGGCACCCTGGTCGGCCCCCTCCAGAACGCAGAACACCTTCGGCTTGAGCGTGCGGCCGACCGCCCCGATCAGGTTGGCCAGCGCCGGATAGTACGACCGCTCCCCGGTCCCGCCACCCGATGCGCGCACCCGGTGGAGGTCGGCGAAGTAGGCCTCGGCGGCGGTGGTCAGGGTTTTGGCGGGGGTGGGCATTGGGGGGGTGGGGGGGTGGGTGGGGGGATTGGCGATGCGGGTGAACGGGTGGGTGGGCGGGTGTGCATGGTGAGTTGCGGCAACTTTGGAAGATACTATGGGCGGGGCGGTGCTGGGGTTGGGCGGGCGGCTCGACTGACGGCCAGAACCGGCGGCGTCGCGGGCGCCAGAGCCACGTGCCCGTCACGATTGTCATGCAGACCTTACAATATGTCATGTTCTGTTTACATTTCTGGCCATCCAACCCCCGAAACCGCGGCATCCCCAAATCAGTCCCATCCAGCCATTCCCCCACCCCCGGCCCCTCGACACCGTTACCCCCTGACCACCCAAGGACCGGCGGGACCGGATCCGGACACCTTTTCCCGCCATCCTTCCAACCGGGGGGTACGCCCGCCATGCCGGGAAAGCAGCGACGGCCGGAAGAGCCCAAGCACGACGCCTCCTACAAGAACTTCTTCACCCACTCGCAGACCGTGGCGGACACCCTTCGCCTGGCCGCAGGTGAACTCGCCCGCCGCCTCGACTTCGCCACCCTGGAACGCCTGCCCGCCAGCTTCGTCACCAAGCACCTCGGGCAGCGCCACGCCGACATGCTCTGGCGGATCGGATTCACCGGCGACGGCTGGCTCTACATCCTGATCCTGCTGGAGTTCCAGTCCACCGTGGACCACCGCATGGCCGTACGAATGATGGACTACACCTCGACCATCTGGATGCGGCTCGGAAGAAAGGACCTCGGCCCCCGCGGCGAGTACCCCCTCGTGCTTCCCGTCGTCATCTACAACGGGGAGCCGCGCTGGACCGCGGCGACCGACGTCGGCGACCTCGTCGGCCCAGTCCCCGAGGAACTGCTTGGATACCGGCCCCGCCCCCGGTATCTTCTCATCGAGATTCGGTCGCTTGCCTTGGCCTCGCTGCCGCCCGACAACATCCTGGCGATGATCGCGAGGTTCGAGCAGGCTCCCACGGCGAAGGCGCTCGAAGAACTGGTCGGCTCGCTGGCGGACCGGGTGGAGACGATCGAGGCGCCGGAACTGGCGGGGGCCTTCGTGGCCTGGATCATGCATGTGCTGACGCAGCGGTTCGGGACGGCGGGCCGCGAGTTGCAACGCAAATTGATGACTGAGGAGGAGGGAACCATGTCGACCTTGATCGAGCGGGCCCGGAAGTGGGGCGAGGAGCGGGATCAGCTGTGGCTGCAGAAGGGGATTGAGCAGGGGATCGAGCGGGACCGTCAATTGATGCACCGGATGGTCAGCCGCAGATTCGGTCCCGGTACCGCCGAGCAGCTCGTGCCGGTGCTGGCGAGGATATCCGACCCGGAGGGCATCGTTCTCATCGCCGACGCCGTGATCGAATGCGAGACCGCCGAGGAGTTCCTCAAGCGGGTGCGGGAGGGCTGACGTCCGACGTCAGTTGTCGTTACCGCAAATCCACCGAAGTCACGAGGACGTTACGGTCGTTACCCGATCCCTAAAGCTCAATTCAAGGCCCAAGCTGCTCTAGGAATCAGAACCTCGTCAAGGCTGGGATGGACGATCCAAAGGCGTCCAGAAACTCGCGCGTTCTCTCCTTGACTCGCTCGGACACGGCTGTCGGTTGCATGAACAACTCTCCTTCTACCAACATTTCCATTGTGTCGATGAATGCTCCTTCGTCGATTTCGTTCAGGTCCTCGACTTCGGCTCCGAGTTCAAGGATTTCGTCGCCCGGCCGCCCTGCCATGTGTCGCAGTATCAACTCAAATGCCAAATAGAGCTCCGGATAGCCCGTATCTCTCGCGCGCTCAACGTATCGTTCGTAGACGTCATAGAGGCGATACTCTCTACCAGTTCCATCCAACCATGCATCCGCACCACCGGCCATTCCAATCAAGTTATATGCCGTCAGCCTCACGACGATCGGAGCAATGCGTGAGCTCTGCTCGGCGACTCTCGGCGCAACACTTGTCACCTGGGTAACTAGATCCACGCGGTCGGCGGACGTGAAACTTTCGACCGCTGTCTCCACCGCGAACATCAAGTCTGAAATGTTCTGGGACTCTACGTCAGCTGGGATGTTGTCCTCGCCGACACCGCTCTTGTACAGCGTCTCTATGGACTGGATGATGAGATGAGCGTCTTCGTTGCTAAAGGCGCTGGCTCGATCCAACGCAACCACCCTGAAGTTCAAGGCGGCCAGGCGAGACTGAAATGTCACCGACGACAGATTGTCAGAAACAGCCTGGTCCACCCTGCGCTCAACGTTGAAAACCAGCAGTTGGTTGACGAGAAAGCCACCGATTGCGATTAGCGCGACCATCGAGATTGAGGTCACAGTCAGGGTGGCCGTGCGCCGCCGAGCTCGGTCCTCTTCAACCCAACCCTTTACGTCGCTGAAGACCGCCTTCTGCAGCAGCGCAAAAGCTGGGGCTGGGTCACTGGTTTGCGCTTCCGCATCCTCAGAACCGGCTTGGTCCGGATCAGATGTCGGGCTGTTCGCTTCTAATGCTGCTGTGACTTCGTCAGGCATGTTGTCTCCGATCGGGAGTCGCGTGGAAAATCAAGAAAGGTCAGTCCAACCAACGTCCTTTCATACGGGCGGATAGTACTCGAACCGCTCACCAAGATGGTAAGGCTCAGTCATTCGCAATTGCAAGGAGTGGGGCGAGGGCTTGCCTATCCCCAATGGCCTTGTCGAGTGCACTAGACGGCAACGTGCTGGTGGTTATAGCAAGCTCAGATGAGTCTTTGGTAGATGTAATTGTACATTCACTTCGTAATTTGACTACGGAGGGACACAGCACCATCTGGCGGCCTTCGTCACCAGCAGCCCACCAGAAACTCCCCCCTCGCACCCATTGGGGCGCTCTCCCAGCCATCGATGGTGAGCTTCGGAGTCCGTCTCCCGTCCCCTTCGCTACATTGCCGGGGCTCCCGTTCCCACCCAAAAGCCCCTCGCCGCCTCCAGCCGGTAGTGGTCCCAGCAACTCACCTGATCCAACTCCACCGTCAGCCAAGCGTCTTCGTCCACTCCATTCACGGTGCGACGCAGCGGTTCGGGACGGCGGGCTGCGAGTTGCTACGCAGATTGATGACTGAGGAGGAAGGAATCATGTCGACCTTGATTGATCGGGTCCAACAGACCTGACTCCGACGCCGTCAATCCCCCCAGGCCACCCTCACCGCCGATACCCCGACAGCTCCACCGACCAGACGACGTACTTGGCCTCGCCCATTTCGCTGTGTTCCGCGTACGAGTAGAATCCGTCCTGCCCAACGAGCCGGACAACGCGGACATCGACCTGGGTGCGCCCCAGCACCGTTCCCGAACGAGTATCCAGAATCTCGATCACCGTGTCGTAGAGTTCATTCTCCTGCATCGGCTCAACCGTTTCGTGGCCAGGCAGGGGAAGGAGCGTCGGTTCTATCGGCCTCCAGTTCGCGTCGGGCACTCTCACCACGACCATCAGGATACCGTCGCCCCAGTCCCGGACGCCGACGATCGCCGGTTCGGGCCTGACTTCGTAGTCCAGGCCGGGCCACTCCTCCCAAGGGCGAAACCAGGGCGCGTCACGCTCGATTCGGGTGACCCGGTCTCCGTCCGGGCTCCACTTGTCGATCCGATAGCGGTTCTCGTGCGCCGCCCAGACATTCCCGTCCGCCGCCGCCGCAACCAGGCGCCTCGGAGGTTCGTGCCGCCCGGGACCTGGATCCACGCGACCTCCCTCGCCGCCGAACGAGTGCGTGATGCGACGGTCCGCCGGGTCATACACGTGGAGGGGGTAGCCGGCCAGATCGGGCTCGAATGACATCGCGTTATAGACGTGGCGGCCGTCAGGCAGGACGGCCCAGGTATTGGCCACGAACGGCACCGCCCACGTCGCAACCTCGCCGCCGCGGATGGTCGTCAGGCGAAAGCCCCGCGTATCCAGAATGGTTAGAGAGTCCGCCGTGCCTCGCAGGAGTACGGGCCAACGGTACTCTCCCGGCCCCTCGCCGATCCGCCCGATTGCCTCCTGAAATTCGCCGTCGGACGAGAACCGGAGCAGGCGTCCCGGCTGCATGCCCGAGGAAACGTAGTAGTAGCCGTCATCGGCGCGTTCGACGTACGCCTGTTCACCCACGATGCCGGGACCGTCACGATCACCGACCTCGACGACGGCCGTCACCTGCAGGGAGCACTCGCCGCAGGCGACGGAGTCGGGCACCACCCGCACCGAGTCCTGGGCGGCCAGCGGGGCGGCGACAACCCCGAGCAACAGGCACGCTACTGCACACCGCATTCCTACCCCTCCTCAACCCGAAACCGCAGGAAGATAATGAAGCGCTGTGCACCAACTGTCACGTCCATCCTATAATGTAGTCATGTACACGCGATGCATGTATTGCACCAGGCCCCTCGGAGCCAACGAGGTCGTCGAGACCTTCCCCGTGGGCCGCCGGCTCGCCTTCGACGCCGCGCGCGGGCGGCTGTGGGTCATCTGCACCCGGTGCGAGCGCTGGAACCTGACCCCGCTGGAGGAACGCTGGGAAGCGGTGGAGACCTGCGAGCGGATCTTTCGCGACACCCGCGTTCGCGTGTCCACCGAGAACATCGGCATCGCGCGCCATCCGGAGGGCCTGTCCCTCGTCCGCATCGGCGAGCCCCTGCGCCCGGAGTTCGCGGCATGGCGCTACGGGGACCAGTTCGGACGGCGCAGACGCAAGCACATCCTGTATGGGGCGGCCGGTGCGGTCGTCGTGGGGGGCATCTACGTCGGCGGTTTCGCCGTCGGGCTTGTGACCCTGGGCTCGATCGGCGTTGTCAATCTCCCGATCCAGATCGCCAACCTGTGGATCGCGGCGCGCACCGTGGTCACGCTGCGCCCGGACGGCGGTCAGATCATCAAGCTCCGGGACATCGACCTCGACGGCACGCGCATCCAGCCTGCGGATGCAGAGCCCGGCTTCAAGATCCAGGTCCGTAAGGGAAAGAAGGAGAAGAAGAGGAAGACGTGGTGGTTCGAGGGCACCGAGGCCCTCCGCTTTGCCGGGGCAATCCTTCCCATGATGAACTACGCGGGGGGAGCCAAACAGACCGTTCAGCGCGCCGTGGACCGGATCGAAGCCGCGGGGCACCCGGAACGCTTCCTGCTCGACATCGCCGGGCGGAATCTGTACCACGCCAAGTACGGCGAGCCGGGCTACATCAGCAAGATGCCGGACCCAACCCGGCTGGCCGTCGAGATGGCGCTCCATGAAGAGCAGGAACGACGCGCGCTCGAGGGCGAGCTGTGGCTGCTGGAGCGCGCCTGGCAGGAGGCGGAGGAGATCGCCGAGATTTCGGACAGCCTGCTCCTGCCGGAAGGTAGCAAGGACTTCATCCGGGAGCACGGCGAGCGCCGGAGCACATCGGCTTCGAGCAACTGACGGAGTCGCAATGAGACGTTTCAGCTGAAACGTTTTTCGGGGCAACCGGCGCGCCCGATTGTGGGCACGGCGTTTTCGTCGGGCCCTTACACGGCAAACTGTCATGTTTACTTTACAGAATGTAATCTTCTCCGTACAATCCGGTATGCAACGGCAGGGCATGGAACTGCACGCCGCCCCGGTGGAACGGGAGCACATGCGCGCCCGTGTAGAACAGCACCCCACGCGCGAAGCCCGCGCCCGCGAACTCGGCCAGCGCCGCCAGACCGTTGAAGTCCTCTCGCCGCACGGTTGCGGAAGCCTTGACCTCGACCCCGATGATCTGCCCGTCCGGCCGCTCCATCACGATGTCCGCCTCACGCTTGCGCTTATCCCGAAAGTGGTACAACCCGACCTCCTCTTCGGCCCATTCCGCATGCTTGGCGAGCTCCGTGTAGACCAGAGTCTCCAGGAGCGCGCCATGGTGGGGGCTCGTGAGTAGCCGGTTTTCGTTGCGCAGGCCCAGAAGATGGCAGGCAAGACCGGTGTCCAAAAAGTGCAGCTTGGGCATTCGCACGGCCATCCGCCGGGCCAGGTTCTTGCGGTAGGCGGGAACCCGGCGAATCAGGAACATGAGTTCCAACACCTCCACGTAGCTCTTGGCCAGCTTGTCGTTGAGTTCGAGGGCGTTGGCGAGGCTGGCATACCGGAGCAGGTTGCCGCTCAGGCCGGCGAGGAAGGGGGCGAGTGCGCGAATCCGCGATTGGTAGTCGCCGCGGGCGGTGTAGAGCATGTCGAAGTCCTTGAAGAACCGGCCTTCGGTGTAGGATCGGAACCAGATGCGCCGACCCCTCGGACTCATCGATTGGACTTCGGGGTAGCCGCCAAGGAGGATGCGGTTTGCAATCTGCTCGCGGGCCGGAGCGACGGCGGGCGATGACCGGAATTGCCCGGAGAAGTCGCCAGCCAGCAGGTAGTCGACCAGATTCCGGCGGGTGCCCTGAATCTCGGCAAGCGACAGGGGCAACAGCTCCAGGCGGGCCATGTGGCCGGGCAGAGCCTCCTGGGCGCGCGCCGAGCGGAAGAGGTCCGCAGATCCTGTGAGAAGGAACAACCCCTTGCGCGGCCCGCCCGGCTCCGACCCACCCGGCGACACACCGCCACGCAGGTCGGACGCCTCCTTGATGGCGGGCACGAGCCCGGGCACCTCCTGGAATTCGTCGAGCACGACGGGCTCATTGCCGAAGGATCTGACCAAGCCGTGAGGGTCGCCGGCGGCCGATGCCCGTACGGCGGGATCGTCGAACGTCACGTAGCGCATGCCCAATTCCGCGGCGATCCCGCGTACCAGGGTGGTCTTTCCGGACTGCCTCGGACCTGTCACGTACACGATGCGAAACTCGCCAAGCATGTCGCGCACGAGTGGGAGGAGATGTCTGGTGTACATGGCCCGCCGGACTGAAGGTGAATCTCTTATTACGAGAAATACAGATGCTTATTACGAATAATCTCACTGCTTATTGCGAGAAATCAAGGGTCTTGCGCCGGAAAACCGCAGCCGGGGAGAGCCACGAGAAGGCCGGGAAGAGAGCCCGAATGCTTGCCATTGTCCGTACAAGCCCATAGATAGTGGCTTATGCCCGATACCCCTTGACCATCCTGCCCGATTCCCCTTTGCCATCCAATGATCCACACCCTTGGCCCCACAGGAGAGCCCAATGTCCCCCGTCGTCTCCCCCGTCATCTCCCCCGTCATCGTCCTCCCCGGAATCACCGGGTCCGACCTCTTCGACCGGTATGAGCTGCCGCCCGAGGCGGTCTGGACGACCATGCGCAACCGGCGCCACGACCGCATCACCCTGCACCCCGCCGATCAGCGCTACGAGCTTCTCGAGCCCGCGCGCGTCGGTCCCGGCGGCCCCTTCCCGATGGTCTACGGTGAGCTGGTCGAGGAGCTGCGCGAAGGGCTCTCGGAGGGCCGCGCCGGACCGGTGCCCGTCTACCCCTTCGGCTACGACTGGCGGATGCCGCTCGATCTGACCGAGGCGCGGCTCGACGCGTTCATCCGGGAAGTCATCGACCGAACCCTGCTCATGCCCCTCTACCGCCGCGACACCGACTTCGCCGCGAACCCCACCGTCACGCTGATCGGGCACTCGATGGGCGGGCTGATCATCGCCGGATACCTGGAGCGCTACTCTGCGGCGTGCGTCGACAGGGTTGTGACCCTCGCGACGCCCTTCCAGGGGTCGTGGGAGGCGGTCCTCAGGCTGACCACCGGGACCGGCGACCTCGGCGAGGACTCCGGCAAGGCCCGCGAACGCCACGCGGCGCGGATGACCCCCGCGCTCTACCACCTGCTCCCGAGCTACGGCGGCGGGCTCTCCGTGGACGAAGAACTGGAGGCGGACATCTTCCACCCGGACGCCTGGCAGCCCAGCGTGGTGCGGACGATCGAGCGCAACGTCCGTGGCTGGGATGTCTCGGGCGCCGAACTCTTCGCGGAGATGCTGGGCGCCGCCAGAGCGCATCGGGAGAGGATCGGGGGACTGCGGCTCGCGGCAAGCGCGCCGACGGGCAACGGCAACCCCGCCGCCGCCGCCGCGGCCGAGACCGGCTCCCCCCGGCTCTCCGCGGACCGCTGGCTGGCCATCGTCGGCGGCGACGACGAGACGCGGGTCGGCCTACGCGTCCGGCGCGGCGACAACGGCGCACCCCGCTTCGACCTCCGCTCCGCCGAACGCCAGAACCATTGGGACACCGACGACGACGCGGCCCGCCTCAACTCCGGCGATGGCACCGTCCCCCTAGCGGGCGCCGTGGCACCCTTCCTCCACGAATCACGGCTCGTGTGCGTCACCCCCCGCGACTTCGGCTACTGGGAGCTCAAGGACCGAGCGCTCACCCGGTTTACCGGCCTGCACGGCCTGCTCCCCACCATGAACATGGTCCACCGCATGATCCTCCGCTTCCTCCTCGACAAGGACGACCCGTACGGCAACACATGGGGGCGGCGGTTCCCGGGGGTCGCGGTGGGCGAGTGGGACCCGCCCCTGCCGTTGGCGGCGAAGGGGTGAGTGGCTGACCGAGCGCCATCCGAGTGTCCGGTAGCCCTCCGTCCCGGGAACCACGGTCGCCGGCAGAGGGTAGGAACCTACAGGGGCAAATCGCCTTGCGGCTACGCTCCGCCTTGCATTCCAGCCGGTTGACACCTCAGTTGCTCCGCAAGGGGGTGCATCCGGACGCCGCCACGTCACCCTGGAAGGAGACCACCATGAAGCGCCGCAACCAGGCCGCCACCGTCCTCATCACGACCCTGACACTCGCCGCCGGAACCGCCGATGCCGCCCTGGCACAACGGCAATTCTACTCCGTTGGCCTCGAATTCGGCAACGCTATCAACTTTGGTGCAGCGGTGGCCACCGGGACCGACCGGATGGCTTTCACCCTGGGGCTCGGAGAGGCGAGGACGCGCATGGGATACGAGATGAGCGACTATCTGCTCGCCTCCGGGTCCCTCTTCATCGCATCGCTGGGGGACTTGCGCATCTACCCGTCGGCGACGCTCGCGATCTACGCGGACTGTCTCGAAGCCAGCTCTGCGCGCGGGGAGTGCGTGCGTTTGCGGTACTTCGACAGGGAGCCCAACGGGGGCCGCACGCACGTGAGGCTGGACGCCGCGTTTGGCCTCGACCTGTTTCTGATGGGCAACCGCAACGGCCTGTCGTTCTCCCCGAAGGTCTACGCTTCAGGCGGCTTCACGATGGCGTTCGGATTCATCTGGCGGCGGTGAAGCTCTCCGTTCCCCACCCTCTGGTCCTCCTCTCGGCCTGCGTCGTTCTGGCTGCGGCGGCGAGCCATGTGCTGCCGGCGGGCGCTTACGACCGCCTCATCGACGAAGAGGTCGGGCGGACCGTGGTGGTCGCGGGTACCTACCACGAGGTCGAGCCGAGTCCGGTGGGGCCCTTCGAGGCGATCGTGGCGCTCCCGCGCGGGATGGTGGACGCGGCCGAAGTCATCTTCCTGGTCTTTTTGATCGGAGGCGCGTTCACGGTAGTGGATGAAACCGGCGCGCTTCGGCGGGGCATCACATCGCTGGTGCGCGCGCTGCGGGGGCGGGACCTGCTGGTGATCCCCGTCGTGTCGCTCTGCTTCGCGACCGGCGGCGTGCTCGAGAACATGCAGGAGGAGATCATCCCGCTCATTCCCGTGCTGATGATCCTCGCCGGGCGGATGGGGTTCACCCCGATCACGGCGGTGGCGATGAGCGCCGGCCCCGCCTTCGTAGGGTCCGCCTTCAGTCCCATCAACCCGTTTCAGGTACAGATCGCGCAACGGCTGGCCGAACTGCCGCTGCTTTCCGGCGCACTCTTCCGCATCCTCTTCCTGCTGCTCGCGCTGGCGCTCTGGATCGGGATGACGATGCGCTATGCGGCGCGGACCCGAGCCGAGCCGGAGGTGGCGGGCGATGGCGCGACGCAGGCCGACGGGGCCGGCACCGGCGACCGCGCCGATGAAGGCCCGCTCGCAGAAGAGGGCGTCCGCCGCTCCGACATCCTGATCCTCGCGCTCGTCGCCGCCACCTTCGCGCTGATCGTCCCCGGGCTCGCGCTCTGGCACTGGGGCTTCAACGAGCTGTCGGCGGCCTTCTTCATCATGGGCGTGATCGTGGGGCTGCTCGCGGGAATGCGGCTGGGCGGCACGGCCCAAGCGTATGTGCGCGGCTTCCGCGGGATGGCGTACGCGGGGCTGCTGATCGGGTTCGCGCGCGCGATCTACGTGGTGCTCCAGGACGGGCGGATCATCGACACGATCGTGCACGCCATGTTCACGCCGCTCGAGGGGCTTCCCGTGCTGGCGTCCGCGTTCGGGATGGTCGGGGCGCACACGGCGATCCACGTGCCGGTCCCCAGCGTGAGCGGCCAGGCCGTGCTGACGATGCCCCTGCTCGTGCCGCTATCCGACCTGCTCGGGATGTCGCGGCAGGTCACCGTGCTCGCCTACCAGTACGGCGCCGGCCTCTGCGAACTCATCACCCCCACGAACGGCGCCCTCATGGCGATCCTCGCCTCGGCGGGTGTCCGCTACGAGGCGTGGCTGCGGCACGTGCTGCCGCTATACCTGGGGCTGGTCGCGCTCGGGCTGGCCGCGATCGCGGTGGCGGTGGCGGTGGGGCTGTAGGGCTCCTACCCGCGCGCCCCCCAGGCCGCTGCCAACCCGCGGTCGAACGTCACAACCTCGCGTGGTTCTCGCCTGAGGCAGCAGGCGAGGTGGACCAGATCCCGCGTGTCCAGCGCGGGGTGCCGGCCGGCAAGTTGCCAGGCCAGCTCGACATCGGCCCGCTCGACCGGCCAGACCTCGTCAACAACCCCGTCCAGAAGCGCAAGCGCGTCCCGGAGCACCGACTCCCGCCGGCTGCGGCGATAAAAGTGAAACAGCTCCTGCATCACCTCCGCCGAGGTGACGAGCCGTGCGTCGCGCTCCAGGGCGTCGCTCACGGCCTCCCGCGCCCGGTCGCGGAGCGGGTGCCTGCGCCCGACGTGATGGATGAACACGTTGGTGTCGAGGAAGATCATTGGCCTACGCTACTCGAGCCCCGCCACCCTGGACTCGGCGATCACCCGCTTGCTCTCGTCCCAGTCCGGCTCCGGCTCGTCCGCCCGGCGGGCGTCGCACTCGGCGTTGAACCGCGCCAGCTCCTCCACGGTGAACTTGCGCGGACGCCCGGCAGCCAGCCTGTCCTCGGCGGCCTGCCGCATCCACTGGCCGAGCGACTTCCCCTCCCGGCTCGCCTGCGTCTGGTATGCGATCTTGGCCGTCTCGCTGACGACGAAATGGATTCTCGGCATGGCAAATGGTGCAATGTGGTGGTGAGGGTGCAATGAAGTGGTGCAACAAAGCTACCGTCACCCCGGTCGCCAGTCCACTCTCGCTACTGCCGTCCCGAACTCGACCCTCCGCCGGCCGCATGATCCGCCAGGAAGCCCCGCGCCTCGTCGAGCCCCGCGATCCCCGTGCGGCCCTCCCATATCGCCGCCACCTTGGCGTAGTTCTCGGCGGCGATCATGTCGTTGCCCATCATGGCGTGCGCGCGGGCCAGTCCGAGGAGTGAGCGCGGCCGTCCCGCCATGCGCTGCAGCGAGGTCTCGAACATCCCGGCCGCGTCCTCGGCGCGGTCCATGTCGAGGAGGATCTCGCCGTAGAGCTCGTGCACGGGCTTGATCGGGTTGGCGGAGCCGCGCGGCGGCGCCATCGCCTCGACCGTCGTGACAGCGTCGTCCATCAGCTTTTCCGCCTTGTCCGGATAGCCCGTCTGCACGGCCAGGAGCGCGCTGACCTGCATGTGCATGACGTGGTTGTAGCCGCTGCCGTTCGACTTCTCGCCGAGGATGTCGGCGGCCGCCTTGAGCGCGGCCTCGTCTCCGGTGTGGGCCGCGCTGAGGCCGATCGCAAGCAGCTCGCTGGTGCGCATGTCGTCGTTCGGCTCGCGCACCTCCCACTCCTCGGTCTCGACGATGTAGCGTGACTTGAGGAGCGGCACCGAGTTGCGCGCCCGCGCCGATCCCGCTTCGCCCCGAGCGCCGCCGGTCTCGAAGCCGTCGTTCTCCACCATCGCCTCGAGGCGCTCGATCCAGAGCCGCGCCTTCGCGTAGTCGCCGCGCTGCAGGTCGCCGTACTGCCCCCAGTCGAGGGAATGGATGGCGTCGCCGAGCGCGTCGCCGGGCACCCACAGCTCGCGCGCGACGTCGTAGGCGGACTGGTTGTGGCCCGAGACCAGGTCCCACATGCCGTGCTGGATGAAGATGTGGGTAGGCATGTGGCGCGCATGCGACACGGCCGGGGCGATGTCGGCGAAGGCGTAGGCCGCGTCCAGCGCGAGCGGCGCCATGATCGGGTGGTCGAAGGCGTGGATCGTGTAGTGGGCCGCGCCGGGGTGGAGCGGATTGTCGTTGAACAGCTTGAGAGCGATCGTGCCGGCGCGGACGTTCCAGCGGTCGCTCTGGTCCCGGGTCGCCCGCGTGGCGCTGAGCAGGCTGAGCGCGTAGAAGGCAGCAATCTCGGGGTCGTCCGGATAGGCCTCGTGAAGGTCCGCCATCGCCTCCATGTAGCCCACCGCGCGGTCCCGGTGCTCTCCCTCGCCCCAGAGGATTTCCACCGCGCCGAGCAGACCCTTCTCGCGCTCGGTGGGCGCCTTGGCCAGGCGCTCCTCAGGGGTGGCGCCGAGCCGTTTCAGCGCTTCCCGGGGATCGTCCGGGTTCATGTTGGTGACGAGCGGGTGGTTGTACGCCAGCGACTCGCCCCAGTACGCCATGGCGAAGTCGGGGTCGATCTCCTGGGCCGCGTGGAACTGCTCGCGCGCCTGCTTCCAGCCGAAGCTGTGCAGGATCGCGACGCCGCGCAGGAAGTGGTCCTGGGCCGCGCCGGTCGCCGAGGTCGGGAAGGTGATGACGCCGACATCGTCGAACTGGGCCTGCGCCGCGGGCGGGGCGGCCAGGGAAGCCAGGATGAGGGTAGCGGCGGCCGCCGCGCTCCAGAGGGTCGCGCTCAGTTTCTTCATTTCAGTTCTCCTCCCCAACGGGGGACCTTGTCCAGTGCGGGCCTGGCCGATTCCGACGACATCCCATTCTACGCCTCGGCCACCGCCGAGGCCATGTTGTTCAAAGCCAAATCCACGATCTTCCGCGAAGAGGCCAGGTTCATGCGCATGTGCCCGGCCCCGCCTGTACCGTAACCGGGGCCAGGGTTCAGGAAAACACCCGCCCGCTCCGCGAACCACCGCTGCACGACCTTCTCGGGGGTCACGTTGGCGCTGCCTTCGGCACTCTCGCGCGCGGCGATCTCCGCCGCCCCGATCCGATCCGCGACCCCCGCCACGTCGAGCCAGGCCAGGTAGGTGCCCTGCGCCTTCGTGTAGCGCACGCCCGGGATGTTGTCGCGGATGTACGACTCGGCGAAGTCGTGGTTCGCGTCGATGTACACGAGCAGGTCGTCGAGCCAGGGTTCGCCCTCGTTGAGCGCGGCGCGCATCGCCACCATGCCGAGCGTGCTGAGGTCGGCGCGGGTGTTGGCCTTGACGCGCTCGAGCAGGTCCCGGTTGGTGCTGTAGTACCACGCCACCTTCATCGCCGCGAGGCTGAAGGACTTGCTGCCGGACTTGAAGGTGAGGCTGTTCGCGACGATCTCGGGGTCGAGGGTGGCGAAGGGCGTGTACATGTTGCCCTGGGTCACGAAGTCGCAGTGGATCTCGTCGGCGAGCACCACGCAGCGGTGCTTCAGGCAGATCTCGCCCATGCGGGTCAGGTCCTCGGGCGTCCAGCAGTTGCCGGTCGGGTTCTGCGGGTTGCAGAGGATGAAGGTGTTGCAGCGGCGGGCGCGCCGCTCGAAGTCGTCGAAGTCGATCGAATAGCGGCCGTCCGCGTCGACGATCATCGGGTTGTCGTCGGTGACCGTGCGGGCGAAGCGGAGATCGCTGTAGAAGCCGTTGTAGGTGGGGTCGTCATCAGGACGCGCGTGCCGGGCGGCGAGAAGGTGTGCAGCGCCGCGATGATCGCGGGGTGCACGCCGGTCGTGAAGACGAGGGTCGAGGGGTCGATCTCGATGCCGTAGCGGCGGTGGTTCCACGCCGCGACCGCCTCGGCGTAGGAGCGGGGGCGGTGCATGTACCCCCAGTTCTCGTGGGCGCACCGCTCGGCCAGCGCGTTCGTGATGCAGGGGGCCGCGCGGAAGTCCATGTCCGCGACGCCCATCCCCGCGACGATCCCGTCGCCGTACTGCGCGACCGCACGGTCCCAGCGCACGCTGTCCGTGCCGGTGCGGACGTAGACCTCGTCGAAGTCGTAGTCGTCGGGGGGGAGGGGGTGGGGGCGGACGCGGGGTTGGGCGGCGGCGCGCCGGGCGCCGAGCAGGCCGGAGCCGGCGGCCAGGCTGGACATGCCCGCGGTGCCGAGCAGGACGCTGGACCCTGCCCCCCTGAGGAAAGTTCTGCGGTCCAGGCCGTGCGTTCGCGGCATTTGCTGGCCTCCTGTCGGTCCTGTTGCTCCCGGTTCAGAATGCGTGGCGGGGGGCCGGGGCGCAAGCAGGCGGGGAAGCTGGGGAAAGAGGGTCGATCCGGGGGTTCGGCAACCGTGTCGAGAATTTTCCCGATCGGTAAAATTTTTTCCCGATCGGGAAAAAACCCGAGACGGTGTGTGCAGACACTTGCCGTGTCCGGGGATCCGCGGACCGGACTACCGGCTGGACGACCCTCCCTCCTCCTCCGAGACCATTTCCTCCGGATCCGCCGACAGCGCGTCGAAGTGCATGAAGGTGTTGAAGAGCAGCGCGTAGGATCCGTGGGTGTGCGAGCGCCAGAACGGGTTGAAGGAGAACAGCACTATGTGCCCGTCGCCCAGCGTCACATCGACCACCGCCGGGGCGTTCGTCAGCGCCTGGCCGTTTCGCAGTCCGCCGCTGATCAGCAGCTCGTTCACGTCCGACGCGAAGCGCATCACCACCCGGACGCGGTTCGCGTTCCCTCCGCCCCCGCCGGGACCGCGCTGCTGGCCGGCGTTCTCCTCCTGCTCCGCACGCTGCGCCTCCCGGAACGCCTCGACGCCGGCCTGGCCCATGTCGCGCGCCCGGCCCTGCACGTAGTCCTGCTCGTCGGCGCCGCCGCGGCCGGTGCGCCGGGCGGTCGTGTCGCCAGGGCCGCGCCCACCCCCGCCTCCGCCTCCGCCGAAGAACCCTCCGAAGCCCCCGAATCCCCCACCGCCACCCGCCGCGAACACGGGGGCCGAGTTGAAGGACACGCCGAGCTCGTCGTAGCCGTAGCCGATCGGGCTCGCCTCGTCGGCGACTCGCGTCGAGAAGACGCCGCCGCGCGCCCACAGGTCCGGCGTCTGCCGGATCGAGACGCCGTCGGCGAGGCCGAAATGGACCGGCAGCTGTGACGCGCTCGCCATCGTCACGAAGACGCCGCCCGCCTCGACGAAGTGCTTCAGGTTCAGGACGCCTTCGAGGCCGAGTCCCCCGCGCATGTCGTCGGTGGACGCCTGACGCCCGATGTTGGGGGTGAGCTCGGTGGCCTTCCAGGGGACGGGCTCGCTGCCCTGCATCCCCCGAACCACGCTGAGCGGGCTCCCCCGGGTTTGCCCCATCACGATCACGTCGTAGGAGTCGCGGAGCTGCTCGTTGTCGCGCACGTCGTGCACGGAGATGTAGTCGTACGGAATCCCGTACTCGTCCAGCCCGACGCGCAGCCACCCCTCGTCCTGGGTGCTCGTCCAGGTGTGCATGACCGCGATCCGGGGCACGCGCGTCTCGTGCATGGCCACCTCGGGCTCGTCGCGGGTGCGGACCGCCGTGAAGCCGTACTCGGTCCCGGCCGCATCCAGCCGCACCGCCAGGTCGACCTCGGGGTTGTCCTCCTCGCGGATCACGAAGGTGCCCGGGTTGAACTCACGGTCCCCGTCGCTGAACGACTCCTGCGCCGCGTGGATGACGAGGTCGTCATTCGCGAAGCGGAACTGGGCGAGCGTGTTGTCGGCGTTGTAGTTCACCAGGTACACGCCGCCGCGGCGCCCCTCTACCCCGCCCGGAACCATCACCGACTCGACCATCGTCATCTCGGCGTCGAGGATCGCCGGGTCCTCGATCCGCACCGTCTTCGCGTTGAAGAGCGGCCCGACCGTCCAGCCCACGTCGTCGTAGGGGCGCGGGTCGTCGGGATTGTAGTACTGCTTGTCGAGGAGCATGTCGGCGCCGCGCGAGAACGGCTGGTCCATCCGCACGACGTAGCTGCCCTCGGCGAAGGACTCGCCCGCGACCTCGATGTCCTCGTCCAACCGGTGCACCTCGAAGGCGTGGTCCTCCATCAGCTTGAGCAGCCTGCCCTGCTGGCCGGGGCGCGGGTCGTCGGCGGGCAGCACGTAGGCGGCCGGGCCTTCATTGTGCGCCTTCGCGACCGAACGCGCGGATTTCTGGTAGAAGTTGTGCAGGAATTCCTCGCGATTGGTCGCGACCTCGTGCATGGCGATCAGCACGGCGCTCTGCTGCAGGTTGACGTTGTTCCGGATTCCCCACACGACCTGCTGCACCGGGGTGCTGGGCCGGTGCCACTGGCGCTGCACATTGGAACGGATGATGCGCGTGGATGCGTTGCCGGCGCCCTGCGTCTCGTAGAAGCGGCCGATCGAGTTGCGCATGTGCGCCACCCACATCATGTAGTTGGCGCCCCACCCGTCGTAGAAGTCGAAGGTGTAGACGCCGGGAACGCCGTAGGCCGTCATGTCCTTCACTTCCTTGTACGCGAGCCGGTTCCACTCGTTGATGACGATGGGGTCGAGCCAGGCGTTGTAGGGGCCGCGGCCGGTCGAGGTGTACAGGTGCGACGCCGACTCGTGGTGGTCGTGGAAGACGGTCGGGCGGTACTCGAGGTAGGTGTTCGTCACCGCGCGGGAGAGCGCCAGCGACAGCCCGATGTTGTCGCGGTTGTTGTCGTGCGCGACGTACTGGCCCCAGTAGAGCGGGCGGGTGGGCGTGTTGGCGTCGGGGTCCTTGTGCCGCGCCATGTGCAGGTCGACCACCTTGGCGCGGCCGTCCGGCTCGACGACCGGCGTCATCATGTAGATGAGGTTGTCGCGGATGTCGCGGATGAACTCGCTCTCGCCCACGGCGAGCCGGTAGGCCAACTCCATGAACATCTCGGGCGACCCCGTCTCGGGGGAGTGGATCGCGCCTGCGGACCAGTAGATCGGCTTCGCGGTGCCGATGATCCCGGCGGCCTCCTCGGGCGTTGTGATGCGCGGATCGGCCAGGCGGCGCAGCGCGGCCTTGTTGGCGTCCAGCGCCGCGATCGACTCCTCCGAGCCGACCACGACCAGGATCATCTCGCGCCCCTCCTCGGAGGTGCCGATCTGGAAGACCTCGACCCGTGGCGAGGCGGCAGCCAGCGCGCGCATGTACGAGTGCACCTCGTCCGGGTAGCTCAGGATGTCGGGCGCACCCGAGATGTGGCCGAGGTGGTCGAGCGGGGTCGGCACCGTCTCGCTGAAGGGGAGGTGGTCGACGAGCGGCGTCGAGAAGAAGTCCTCGGTGGTGTACTCGCGGATGAGCGCGGTGTACTCCTCGTCGAGGCGCTGCTGGGCCGCGAGGGAGGGGGGCGCCAGCGAGGCCGCGATCAGGGCGGCGAACACGGCCGCGCCGGGCACGCGGGCCGGGCGCGCCGGGGTCCGGGCCGTGACGGGGGCCGGGCGGAGCGGGGGCCGGGCCGCATGGGCGGCGATGGGCGGGTGAGCGAGCGTACTCATATTCGTGTCCTCGTGTACGGGGGCCGCGGAATCGGCCGCGGCGGCACCGGCTTCATCGGTGGAAGCGGGCTGATCATCTCCCATTCTTCCCTGCGCGGCACGGATCGGCAAGATGCATTATGGTGTAAAGGAACCATGAGGAAGACGCGACTGCCTTCGTTGCTGCTCTCGCTCGCCCTCCTGGGCTGTGAGACGACCCCCCTCCCGGGCGAGGGGGAGGCCGTCGTAGTGGCTCACGGGCTGAATCGGACGCGAGCCTCCATGGCCATCCTCGCCCAGCGCCTCGAATGGGCCGGCTACCGGGTCGAGAGCGTCGGCTACGATTCCCGGAGCGCTTCCTTCACCGAGCAGATCGAGACGCTCGCCGCCGCCGTCGACCGGTGCTGTGCCGACGAACCCGTCATCCACTTCGTGGGTCATTCACTCGGGGCAATCGTCATCCGTGGATACCTCGCCGAAACCCGCCCGCCAGGCCTTGGACGAGTGGTGTTGCTGGCCCCGCCCAACCAGGGCAGCCTCTTTGTCGAGTGGCTGGGAGAAATGCCCGGCGGGCCGGAGGCGCTCGGCACGGTCGGCGCCACCCTCGGGACCGACAGCACCGACCTCCCGGCAACGCTGCCCCCGCCCGACTACGAGATGGGGATCATCGCGGGCAGCCGCAGCGTCCAGCCGATCGGCCCCCTCGCGATCCCCGGTCCCGACGACGGGATCGTCAGCGTGGAGCAGGCGCGGGTCGAGGGGGTGCCGATGCTCGTTCTGCCCCGCTCCCACTACCTGATCATGAACAGCCGCCACACGGCCGAAGCGGTGATCCGTTTCCTGCGGTCGGGGAGCTTCGGGGGGGCGACGGGCTGATCGGGGGACGGCGAGCGCCGGGGCGTGGGGCGGCCCGACGGCGCCTGCGAGCCACCCCGCCCGCTCAGCCCTCCCGCTCCAGCCGCCAGACATCCACGTGGTCCAGGTCGAGGCTGTCCTGGCGGATCGTCAGCAGGTGGTCGGAGGCGTCGAAGGCCGGGGCGACGCCGCCCTTGCGGGGATGCTGGGGAACGCTGGCCAGGAGCCGGCCGTCGGTGTCGAAGGCCTCCCAGAGGTCGCCGGCAGTGCGCCTCACCGTGACCCAGAGCTTGCCGTCGGGTGCGATGTAGATTGACCCGAGGATCGGTTTTGTGGCGGGCCGGGAGGGGCCGGAGGGGTCGCATTGCGCGCTCCTGTTCTCAGCGCGCCACTCGTTGAAATCCCGGTTGCCCTCCTCCCACTCGTCGTCCCCGACCGGTTCGGCCGGCAGGGGACGCCGGATCACGCGCACGGTGTCGGCGCCGCCGTTCCGGGTAACCGCGATGCTGTAGTCACCCTGGTATGCGGAGTAGATGACGCCGCCCGGCCCCGGGTGCTGCGTGAACCCCGAAGCGAAGGGGATCGTGAAGCCGCGAAGGTAGCCCTCCCCATACTGGCAGAGCATAAAGGATGCGGGAGCGTCGGACGGGCCTTCCAGCTGCACCAGCGTGTCGCCCGTTGCGCCGCGGCTGTTGAGGCCCACGTACAGGTTCTGGAGCACCGAACTGAACCGCGCTTCGATCACGGAACCCGTCGCCGGTACAACTCGTCCGGGCCGACGGAGTACAGCCGGATCGCGCCGCCCCCGCCTGTCATCCTCCCCCGGGTCCGGTGCTGTCCGAGCCACTCGCCCTCCGCCGACCACTGGCCGACGCGGCCCAGCATGATGTCATAGGTCAGGAGCCGGTCGCCTGCCCACGCCAGCGAAGAGAGGGTCTCGAACTCGCCCGGCCCTTCGCCCCGCCGGCCGAAGGTGCGGCGGTGCGCGCCGTCGAGCCCGAAGACCCTCACCTCGAAGTTGCGGGCGTCGGCGACGTAGACCTCCCCGTCCGGACCCAGCGCCACGCTGTTCACGCCGCCGAATTCGTCCGGCGCGCCGGTGTCGGTCAGGGTCTTCGGCCCGATCGAGACCACCGGGACGAGGCGCGCCGGAGGCGGGGTGCCGGTGTTGGTGACGTAAACGGTCCCGCCGATGGTGTCGAAGGTGGTGGCTAAGTCGCCGGGGGGTGCCGCGGCGTCCTCAGTGCAGGCCGTGGCAAGGGCGAGGGTGAGGGTGGCACCGAGAGTGAGAGCGGCGGTGATGATCAGCGTGGCGGTGCGGGCAGGCGAGAAGGGGGCGGGTATGCGGCGCATTGGGGCTCCCAGGCGGTGGGGTCGATTTCAACCGGGTTGGGCAGGCAGGTTGCCGTCTCCGGTCCTGGTCGGGAGACACCACCAGCCCGCCGGGGGTTGCTTCGGGCCGCGCCGGGGTTGCTTCGGGCCGCGCCGGGGTTGCTAATCCTTGATCTCCGGCACCGGCACACTCCCCAGCAGCCTTCCGTCCGGATCGAAAATCTTCCAGCGGTGGCCGGCCGTCCGGATGACCCCGGGGAGTCCGAGCCGCAAGCGGTTGCGAGGACGGTGACGAGCGTCGCCGACAGGCTCTGGGTGACGGCGGCATGCCGCCTGGTTGCGACAGAATCAGACATGGCGTGATATGCTAAAGTGTATTTTCGGAAGTCTAATATATCGAATCATATATGAGTCGTGATCGAAAAGCGTCGTGCACACAGTGGCGAAACGTTTCAGCTGAAACGTTTCACCGCAGGCGGGCCACTACAATGGGACTGCCGCAGCTCCCGAATCGTTTACGCCTCCGGGCGAGTACTTGCGCGCCTCCCACCGATCGTCGTCGGCGATCCAGACACCGTCGGACGCGGACGCGATGTGCAGGCGTCGGCCGAACGGTGCCTGGGTGACGACCGCGGGGCGCACAGAGCCTCGACCGGGTCGGGCGACGCGGCCCTGCGGCAGTACCTCCACGTCCCGGACAGCGGAGAGCACTGCGGAGGCGTCGTCCTCACGGCTTCGAATGACGAGCTCGGGCTCGGGGGCGACCGTTAGCCGTTCGATGATGTCCAGGGGCGCATCGCCCAGACCGACGATCCGCACTCCGGCGCTGTCGGTTACGGTGGCGGGGTCGCCGGCAGACGGGCAGCGTCCTCGCCGCAGGCGGTTGCGAGGGTGAGCTTGAGAAGGGAGGGAATTCGATTCAACCCGCCGCCTTCCACTCGGCGAGGACCCGCTCCTCGACCTCCCGGGTGACCAGGCGCAACTGGTAGTTGCTCAGGGTCTGGCGGTTGCGATGCCAATCCAGCGTCTGCCTCGCGGTCACGGCCAGCGGGCGGAAGCGAAGGCCGGCAGCGATCGCGCGGTTGCTGTCCATGCGGCCGTAGTTGAGGTAACGGCCCCGCGGAGGCTGCCAGAACGGGAGCGGATTCTGCGGATGCAGCCCGCGTTCGGCCAGGAAATCCCAGTCCACCCAAGTGAACGAAACCGGCGCTGCGGTAATGGCGCGGATACCGTAGACGAGCTCTGCCGAAGTGAGCGGCGCCGCGGGGCCGTTGGTGTTGAAGATGCCCCGGGTCTCGTGCTCCAGCAGGTTGATGTAAAACTCGGCCAGGTCCCGTACGTCGACGAACTGAACCGGATCGGTCGGGTCGCCCCAGACCATCACCTCGCCGCCGTCGTCGATCCGGTCCACCCAGTAGGTGAAGCGGTCGGAAAGGTCCCCGGGACCCACAACGACCGGTGGCCGCGTGATCAGAGTCCGCTCCCCGAAGGCTTCCTGCACGACCCGTTCCGCCAGCACCTTGTTGGGACCGTAGCCGACCCAGTCGCGCTCCGGAATCTCACGGGGGCCGAGCGGCGCATCTTCGTTCATGACCGCAGCCGTGAAGTCGTGATAGACCGCGCGCGTGGAGGTGAAGAGGTACTGTCCGGTCGCGTCCTTCAGCAGGTCCACGGAAAGGCGGAGCTGGTTCGCGTTGTACCCCGAGTTGTCGACGACGGCATCCCAGCGGCGGCCTTCGAGCGCGCTGAGGTCGCTGTTCCGGTCCCCGACAAGCCTTTCCACTTCGGGGAAGAGGTGGACGTTGGTCTGGCCGCGGTTGAAAATGGTGACCTCGTGCCCCCGGGACATCGCGCGCCGCACAACGTACGGGCCGATAAACCCGGTGCCGCCCAGAATCAGGATTCGCATCGCCTGGCGACCGCCTTTTCGGGCATTCGCCATTCCCGCCGTGCGCACTGCACTCGCCGCACCGACCGCACCCGGCCGGCCCGCCACTCCCAAAGCCGCTGCACCCGCCAGGGCCCCCGCTCGCTCAATGAAGTCTCGCCGTGTAGCCATTGTTCGTCCCTCCTTGCGGTTGGTATGTGCAACAGACCGTCATTCGCCTATTGTATCCCGGCGCGGCGCGGCTGGATCCACCTTCAGAATGCCCGCTGCCCGCCGCCCGAGCAAGCCGACCCCTGCCTGGAGAAGACCGTGTACCAGATCGGAAACGCCGCCCGCCGGTTCGCCACTGGCCTGTTCGCCATCGGACTGTTCGCCACCGGGTCCGTCCTTGTGGCCCCGGCCACCATCGCCGCCCAGGACGCCGACGACGCCTTCGCGCGCGCGACCTCGGCGCTCCGCTTCCGCACCATCGGCCCCACCATCATGGGCGGGCGCGTCGCGGAGCTGGCGGTCGTCGAGTCGGACCCCAGCACCTTCTACGTCGGCGTCGCTACCGGCGGCCTCTGGAAGACCGAGAACGCCGGGATCACCTTCGAGCACGTCTTCAGGGACGAGGCCACCGCATCGGTCGGCGCCGTGGCCGTGGCGCCCTCGAACCCCAACGTGGTCTGGGTGGGCACCGGGGAGCCGAACAACCGCCAGAGTTCGCCGTGGGGCAACGGCGTCTACCGCTCCGTCGACGCCGGGCGCACCTGGACGCATGTGGGGCTGGAGAACACGCACCATGTCGGTCGAATCCGGGTGCATCCGATGGACCCCGACGTGGCCTACGTGGCCGCGGTCGGCCATCTCTGGGGGTCGAACCCGGAACGGGGCGTCTACCGCACCAACGACGGGGGCGAGAGCTGGGAGCTGGTCCTGTTCGTGGACGAGCACACCGGCGCCATCGATCTGGCAATGGACCCGACCGACCCGAAGACGCTGTTCGCAGCGATGTACCAGCGGCAGCGGCGGGCGTGGGGGTTCAATGGCGGCGGCCCCGGGAGCGGGATCTACCGCACCACGGACGGCGGGGACAACTGGACGGAGCTCACCAGCGGCCTTCCGGCCGGGGACAAGGGGCGCATCGGGCTGGACATCTACCGGGGCGACACCGACATGATCTTCGCGCTGCTGGAGGCGGACGCGCGCGGGCCGGGCGGTTTTGGCGGCGGCGGGTTCGGCGGCTTCGGCGGAGGCGGTGGCGGCCGCCAACCGCAGAACGGCGTCTACCGATCCACCGACCGGGGCGAAACGTGGGAACAGATCAGCACCACCAACAATCGCCCCATGTACTACAGCCAGATCCGGGTCGACCCCAACGACCCCGAACGGATCTACCTGGGCGGCGCGGCGCTCTACCGCTCGTCGGATGGCGGAAACAATTTCACCGCCGACGCCGCGCCCACGGTCCATCTCGACCACCACGCGCTGTGGATCAATCCAGCCAACTCCGAGCACCTGATCCTCGCCGGCGACGGCGGCGTCTCGGTCAGCTGGGACCGCTCCGACAACTGGTACCAGCTGCGCAACCTGCCGATCGCGCAGTTCTACGAGATCGGCGTGGACATGCGGGATCCGTACCACGTCTGCGGCGGCCTTCAGGACAACGGGTCCTGGTGCGCGCCCTCCCGGACGCTCTCCAACCAGGGGATCCGCACGCGCGACTGGTACAACGTGGGCGGCGGCGACGGCTTCTTCACCGTCATGCACCCCACCAACACCGACATCATGTTCGCGGAGTCGCAGGGCGG
Source organism: Longimicrobiales bacterium (assembly GCA_965116645.1). GTDB lineage: Bacteria > Gemmatimonadota > Gemmatimonadetes > Longimicrobiales > Gaopeijiaceae > Bin94. Next base: position 2,975,080 of record OZ220702.1, read on the forward strand.
GAACATCGCGCGGGTCAACCTGGCGGCGAACGAGCGCAAATCCATCCGCCCTATCGCGAGGCCCACCGACGACGACGACGACCGGTCGCTGCGCTGGAACTGGGACACGCCGATCCTGCTGTCGTCGCACGACGACCAGGTCGTGTACGTCGGCTCGAACATCCTCTTCCGCTCGCCGGACCTGGGGCAGAGCTGGGAAGAGATCAGCGGCGACCTGACACACGCGATCGACCGCGACACCCTCGAGCTGATGGGGGTGCCCGGCGGCGAGCCGCAGATGTCCCGCAACGACGGCCAGTCCAACTACGGCAACCTCACCGCGCTCGCCGAGTCGCCGCACGACCCCGCGGTGCTCTACACCGGCAGCGACGACGGGCGGCTGCACGTCACCCGCGACGGGGGCAAGAACTGGATGGACGTGACCGGGAATGTGCGCGGGCTGCCGCCCTACACCTACGTGACCCGCATCGTGGCGTCCCGCGCCGCGCCGGGGGAGGTGTACGCGGTCTTCGACGGGCACCGGAGCGACGACTTCAACCCGTACATCTTCGCCAGCGGCGACTTCGGCGAGAGCTGGCGCCAGATCACGGACGGTCTGCCGATGACCTCGCTGAACGCGCTGGCGCAGCACCCGACCGCGCACAACCTGCTCTTCACGGGGAGCGAGGTGGGCGTGCACGCGTCGATCGACGGGGGCGCGAACTGGCACCCGCTCAAGAACGGGCTGCCCACCGTGCCGGTCGACGATATCACCATCCACCCGCGTGAGAACGACCTCGTGATCGGGACTCACGGGCTCGGCATCTGGATCATGGACGACATCGCGCCGCTCCAGGAGATGAGCGCCGAGGTGATGGCGTCCGCCGCCCACCTCTACCCCGTGCGGCGTGCCACCTCCTACAACATGTACACGCCGCAGGGGTGGACGCCCGGGATCTACGCGGCACCCAATCCGCCCGGCGGGGCGTGGATCCGCTACCACCTGGGGGCCGACGCCGACAGCGTCACGCTGGTGGTCCGGGACGGGGACATGGTCGTGCGGGAACTCGACGCGAGGACCGAGATGGGCCTCAACCAGGTGATCTGGGACCTGCGGCTGGTGATGGACGGCCCCGACGGCGAACCCATGGGCTCCGGCCCGCGTGTGCTGCCGGGCACCTACACGGTGGCGCTGACCGTGGGCGAGGAGACTCTTGAGCAGCCCGTCGAGGTGCGCCTCGACCCCCGCGTTTCGATCTCGCGGTCGGATCTGCTTGCCCGCCACGAGGTGATGCTGAGTTCGTACCGGCTGTCCGGCCCGCGGAACCAGGCCGGCCAGCGCATGCAGCAGATGATGCAGCTGGTGGCCCGCGCCGAGCAGCGCGCCAACGACGCCGAGAGTGTGCCGGAGGACCTCACCGAGGAGATCGAGGCCGTGCGCGAAGCTCTGCGGGAGCTGCAGGGCGACCTGGGCCAGGCGGGCGGCGGCAGCAACGTCTACGGGCAGATCGAGCGGTCCACCTCCCCCGCGACGGCCGACCAGCTGTGGCGGATCGAGCAGTCGTGGGCGGAGTTGCCTGCCGTGATCGAGCGCGTGAACGAGATGCTCACCGGGGACCTCCCGGCGCTGCTGGCGCGGATCTATCCGGAAGGACTGCGTCCCGAGGTGGGTGAGGTGGTGGCCGTGCCGGGGCGGTAGGGGGGCAACAAGGCGGCAGGGCCGCCCCGACCGCGCCGAGGCCGTCAGGGCGCCCGGGCCACCCTCAGTCGCGCAGCTCCGTGAAGACGTAGGTGACCACCCCGCTGCCGGGGCGGTTGTCGATGTCCACGTAGCCGCTGTCGACCATGCGGTTGAGGCAGGTCTCCACCTCCTTGAACGTCTTGCCGGTGGCGATGACCCCCTCGGTTACCGTCAGGACGCCGCCCTTTTCCACGGCCGCCTTGAGCAGCTCGATCCGGAGGCTGCCGGTTCCTGGTGCCGCGGCCACCGCCGGAGGCAGTGCGGGAGTTTGCGGAGCCGTGGGGACGGTCTGCCGCGTCTGCGTGACCGGCGCAGCGGTGGGCGCGAGGGCCGCGGCGCGCGATTCCTCGACCCACTTGGGGATCGCGACCGCGTCCACCAGCACCCAGATGCCCAGGATCATCAGCGGGACCAGTCCGATCAGAAACGGAACCGTTATGATGCCGCCCAACAACAGGATGAGCATTGTGACCCCGTGGGGGCGGCCCAGGTAGAAGCGGTGGGCCCCCAGGCCGCCGGCAAACGCCCAGATGAGATAGGCGAAGCCGGTGGACTTCAGTTCGGGGACCGGACTGGGGTGTGGGGACGGCGTGGTCGGGAGATTGACGTTTACCGTGACCTCGCTTGGCGATTCCTTGTCCGTCACTTTGGATCCTTCCAACTGGGGATGTCCTTCCAACTGCCAGGCGAGGCCGATGGCAGGCTCTGGCCGGCGGCGGGCCCGGGAGTGCGGCCGCTGGTTCGTCCGGGCCCTAATATACTACGTATTCGACACCGAATTCCTTCAATTCAGCCGGCCGTATTTCCTCAGCACCTCCTGCAGGCGGTCGTGGGGAAGCGCGTGGACGGTCACATCGTTCGCGCCGGTCATCGTCTCCGCCGCAACCAGCGCGTTGATGATCGCCTCTTCGGTGGCTTCGACCGTGGCCGAGAAGAGCGGGTTGAGGCGGGAGTTGGCCAGCACGCGTGCTTCTGCGGCGGCCTCCTCCTCGGAGGCGGCTTCCCGGTTGGCGGTCGAAAACGCGACGAAGATGTCGCCCGAGCCGTTTGACGAGATGCTGCCGTTGCGGGCCAGGCCCAGCGAGACGCGCCGGGCCATCCGCTCCAGCTGGTGGGGCAGCACGGGGGCGTCGGTGGCGACCACGACGATGATGGAGCCGTCGCGGTCGGCCCCGGGGATGGCCTGGTCTCCCGCCCCCGGCCGCTCCGGCAACAGGTCCGTGATCTCCCGCCCGACCGGTACGCCCGCCACCCGGAAGGGCCCCCGGCCGCCGTAGTTGCACTGCACCAGCACACCCACCGTGTAGGTCTCGCCCGCCACTCGGGCGAGCCGCGACGATGTCCCGATGCCGCCCTTGAAGCGGTGGCAGATCATTCCGGTTCCGCCGCCGACATTCCCCTCGGCGACCGGCCCGCCCCGCGCGGCCTCCATCGCCGCGATCGCGTCCTCCTCGGTCACGTGCTGGCCGCGGATGTCGTTCAGGGTGCCGTCCCACGTCTCCCCCACCACGGGCAGCGCCGCGAGCCAGGCGCCGTTTCCCCGTTCGGCGGCCTTCGCCACCCCCCAGCGGATCACCGCATGGTGCACCACGCCCACGCTGAGCGTGTTCGTGATCATGACCGGCCCCTCCATGATGCCGGAATCGCGCACCCAGGTCGTGCCGGTCATCTCGCCGTCGCCGTTCAGCGTGAACCAGGCCGCGTAGACGGGGTCGGGGGTTTCGCGGCCGCGCGGCCACACGGCGGTGACGCCGGTGCGCACGGGACCCTCGCCGATCACGAGCCGGCCGCTGCCGCGGATGATCGTGGCGTGGCCGACCTCGACACCGGCGACATCGGTGATGGCGTTGAGCGCGCCGGGGGTTCCCTCGAAGGGGATGCCGAGGTCGCGGGCGCGGGGCTGCTGGGCGGTGGCGGGGGCGGCAGCGCGGATGGCGATGGCCGCGGCGGCCAGGAAGATCGAAACGGAGGCGGTCGGGACTTCTTTCATTGGGTTCATCCTTTCCCGGGAGGCTACGAAACCCAGCCGCGCATGGCTACCGTGCCGGTGGGGCCCAGCGCCTCGACGATGCGCTCGGGGTGCGCGGACGGGCGGCCTGCGCGACCGGCGTCGGCCACGGGCGGGTGCTCGGAGCGGCCTGCGAGGGTGATCGGCTGGTCGGCATACAGGGGCGCGAGCGCGCGGTAGCGGAAGCGGGCCGGGGGCTCGGGGGCGTATCTGCCGGCGGCGTCCAGGAGCAGGAGCGCGGTGAGCGGGCCGTGCACCAGGAGGCCGGGATAGCCTTCCTGCCCGGTGACGTAGGGGTGGTCGTAGTGGATGCGGTGGGGATTGTAGGTGAGCGCCGAGAACTGGAAGAGCGCGGTGGTGGTCGGGAGGAAGGTGTGCGCCCACTCGGGAGCCGGGACGCGGCCCCAGGGGGTGGGGGCGGGGGCAGCGGGCTGAGAGCCGGCGTAGACGATCACCTGCTTCTCGAGCACGCACCGGTAGCCATCCTGCAGCACGGTGTGGTCCACGGTGACGAACACGAGTCGGCCGCTCTTTCCGCGCTTCTCGTTTACGCTGCGGACTCTCGACCGCAGTTCGGCCGGCGCGCCGAGCCGGATGGGGCCGAGCGAACGAAGCTCTCCACCGGCCCACATCCGCCGGGGCAGATCCACCACGGGCACGAAAGCACCCCGTTTCTCATGCCCATCCGCCCCGAGACGCGAAGCCCGCAGCGGCTCGTTGAAGTAGAGCCAGTGCCACCCCAGGGGGAGCGGGTCGTCCTCGCCAATGCCATCGGGATCCCGGTCGAGGAGACCCAGCATGGCCCGGCTGGGCCACGGCGCGAGAATGTCCCTCCGGACGCGGGTCCGGCCGATCGCGGCGGCGGCGGGGTTGCTCAACGCGTCACTCCGGGGGTGGCGGCGCCGGCCGCGTCGGTGGTTCCGGTGGCGGCTTCAGTAGCACCGGCGCAAGACGGGCCCGCTGGATGATCCGCAGCGCTGCCTCGACCACCGGCCGGTCCACCATCCTGCCCTTCAATGCCACGGCGCCACCTCCCGCCGCACGATCCGCCTCGACGATCTCGCGTGCCCGCCGCACCTCGTCCGGCGAGGGGGTGAAGACCTCATGAATCACCGGGATCTGCGCCGGGTGAATGACCGCCTTGCCCGCGAAACCGAGCTGTCGGGCCCCCACGGCCTCCCGACGGAGCCCGGACATCTCGCCGAAGTCCCGCGAAGGCATGTCGATGGCGTCAAGCCCGCTGAGCGCCGCGGCGTGCACTACCCGGGAGCGCGCGTACAGGAGCGCTTCCCAGCAAGGCTCGGCGCCGAGTTCGATGGCCAGGTCGAACCCGCCGAAGATCAGTCCCGCCACGCCGTCGCTCGCGGCGATTGCGACCGCGTTTTCAAGTCCGCGCGCCGTCTCTATCAGGGGGATGAGCGCGGCGGCGGACAGGGCACGCGCCGCAACCTGAACATCCGTGGCCGTCTTCACCTTGGGGATCATGAACGCGTGCGGCGACGGACAGCCGGCGAGACCGTCGGCGTCCCGCTCCCCTTCCTCGCCGGCCGGCTCGTTGACGCGCACAATGACCGGCACCGGGCGTGAACGCTCGTTCGCCCGGTCCCCCCCGGAACCGGCAAGCCGCTCGTTCAGGAATCGTGCGACCGACTTCCTTGCCCGGTCCTTTCGGCTGGCGGGCACCGCGTCCTCCAGGTCGATGCAGACCGCGTCGGCCCCGGCCCCCAGGGCGTTGGCGTAGCGCTCGGGGCGGTCGCCCGGCACAAAGAGGATCGAGCGGCGGGCGGGGAAACCGCCGGGCGGCAACGCCGACATCGTCGAACGGCTCACCGCCCCCCCTCAGAACGACCGCGGCATCCCCAGCACATGCGTCGCCACATGGCTGAGAACGAGGTTGTTGGCCACCGGCGCGACCAGGTACAGCCGCGCCTCGCGGAACTTGCGCTCGATCCCGTACTCCGACGCCATCCCCCAGCCGCCGAAGGTGTCCATGGCGACGTTGGCCGCCTTCCAGGCCGCGCGGGACGCCAGGTACTTGGCCATGTTGGGGCCGTCGCCGCCGGTTTCGCCGGCGTCGTATGCGCGGGCGGCTTCGTCCCGTACCGCCGCCGCGGCACGGATGTCCATAAAGGCGTCGGCGATCGGGAACTGAACGCCCTGGTTCCGGCCGATCTCGCGGTCGAAGACCTTGCGGGCGCTGGCATAGTCCGATGAGCGGTCAATGAAGTAGAGGCCGTCGCCGATCGACTCCGACGCCAGCAGGATCCGCTCGGCGTTCATCCCCGACATGATGTAGCGGAACCCCCTGCCCTCCTCGCCGATGCGGTTCGCGGCCGGGACCTCCAGCCCGTCGAAGAAGACCTCGCAGCTCTCGTGATTGATCATCGTGTCGATCGGGTTGACCCGGACGGCGTCACCGGCTTCGCGCAGATCGACGATGAGGACGGACAGCCCGGCGGTCCGTTTCTCGACTTGGTCCAGCGCGGCCGTGCGCGCCAGCAGGATCATCAGATCGGACTGCAGCACCCGCGAGATGAAGACCTTCTGTCCCGAAACGACGTAGCGATCGCCCTCCCGCTCGGCGAAGGTGCGGATGCGGGTGGTGTCGGAGCCGGCGTCGGGTTCGGTCACCGCGAAGGCCTGCAGCCGCAGGTCGCCTGCTGCGACGCCGGGCAGGTAGCGCGCCTTCTGCTCGGCGGACCCGTGCCGGAGCAGCGTCCCCATCGTGTACATCTGCGCGTGGCAGGCCGCGGCGTTGCCGCCCGACCGGTTGATCTCCTCCAGAATCACGCACGCCTCCCGCACGCCGAGCCCCATTCCCCCGTACTCCTGCGGTATCAGGCACGCCAGGTAGCCCGCGTCGGTCAGCGCTTCAACGAACTCGTGCGGGTAGGTGCGGGCCTCGTCGGCCGCCTGCCAGTAGTCGCCGCCGAAGTCGGCGCAGAGGGCCCGGACGGCTCTCGCGAGTTCGTCGCGGGGGATGTTCATGGGCGACGGGTCGGCCCCGTGCCGGTGGTGGATCCGGCACCGGTCGCGGGCCCGGCACCCCTGTCGGCGACCCCCGCGCCCATTCGCTCCTGGTGTCCCGTCGAGTGCATGTCGCGCCCGTCAACCAGGTGCTTCACCACGCGGCTGCCCTGCATCACGAACTGCACGTCCATCGTCACGGCGATGTCGTCGAGCGGGTTCCCCGGCACGGCGATGATGTCCGCGAGCATCCCCTCGGCCAGGCGGCCGCGGTCGGGGGTGCCGAGCAGGTCGGCGGCGTGGATCGTGGCGGTGCGCAGCGCGTCGAGCTCGCTCATCCCCAGCGCGACGTAGATCGCGAATTCGCCCGCGTTCTCACCGTGCGGGAAGACCCCCGCGTCGGTGCCGAAGGCGATCGGGACGCCGCGCTCGATCGCGCGCTCCAGGCTGACCCGCATGACGGGCAGGATCTCCTCGGCCTTGGCGCGCACCAGCGGCGGCAGCGCGTCCAGGTCGATCCGGTCGGCGAGATACGTCGTTGGGACGAGGTAGGTGCCCTTCTCGATCATCAGGTCCATGATCTCGTCGGTGAGGACCGAGCCGTGCTCGATGGATGCCACCCCGGCCTGCACCGCCGCCAGGATCCCCTCGAGGCCGTGCGCGTGGGCGGCGACCTTGACCCCGTGCCGCGCGGCCTCCTCGACCATCGCGGTCAGCTCCTCCAGCGAGTACTGCTGGGCGCCGACCGGCCCCTCCATCGACAGCACCCCCGCCGTCGCGCACGTCTTGATGACCTTCGCGCCGTGCTTGATCTGGTAGCGGACCGCCTCGACCACCTCCCAGGGCCCGTCCGCCACACCCTCCGCCGGGCCGCCCTCGCGGATCCCCGGCGCGAACCCCGTCACGTCGCAGTGGCCGCCGGTGATGCCGAGCAGGTTGCGCGACGGGATCACGCGGGGCCCCACGATGTCGCCGCGCTCCACCGCGTGGCCGAGCTCGACCGTTACGTCGCCGCCGAAGTCGCGCACGGTGGTGAAGCCGGCCCGCACGGTGAGGGCGCCGAAACGCACCGCGTTGATGGCGTAGTACGCCTCGGTGCGGGTGACCGCGTCGGTGAACGAGGTCGCGCTGATCTGGCTGCCAAGGTGCGTGTGCGCGTCGATGAAGCCGGGCAGGAGCGTCACGTCGCCCAGGTCCATGTCGTGCATCGAGTGCGGGACGCTCTCCGGGTTCACCGCCGTGATGATGCCGTCCTCGACCACGAGGACCGCGCCGTTGTGCATCTCGCCGGTCACCACATCGAGCATGCGCGCGGCCCGCAGCACCGTGACGCCTTCGTGGTGGTCCCCGTGCATCATGTGGGCGCCCTCCTGCGCGTGGAGGCGGCCGTGCGGGGCGGCCGTCGCCGCGAGGGCCAGGGCAAGAACGGACGCGAGCACGGGGATGGACGCGACAGCGGGGACAGACGCGAAAACCGGGGTGGACGCGAGAACGGTGGCGGACAGCTTGCCGGTCGGGTTCGTCATGGCCATTGTTGTTTCGGGTTGGGCAGCGCGGGGACAGCGCAATTGATCCGGCCCCGGAGCAGGACGCAAGCGGTGGAGGCGATGCCGTGGGAAGACGCGTTCGCCGTCCGGTCACTTCACCGGGGAGCAGGAAGCAATGGGCGACTCTCGAAAGCGCAATCTGCCGCTGCGCACCATCGTCCTCCTGGCGACCGTGAGCGCAGTGGCCGCGGCCGTCACGGTGGTCGGGATTCGGACGTTCGCCGGGTCCGGCAGTTTCGAACGCGCCTGCCTGGAATTGCTGGAAGAGGGCACCCCCGGGCTGGTTGATATAGGTCCATTTGCCGTCTCGGAGTCGGTTCCCGCTCCACCAAGGTGCATCGCGATTATCGGCCCATTGCCGGTCGATCAGGAGCTCGCCCTGACGCGGCCTCCCGACCTCCTGAACACGAGTGATGTCCTGGCGGCGCTGTCCGGGAACATCCCGCACGAGAGCGAAGAAACCGGCACCGAAGGCGTGGCGACCGCCCACTTCCTGGTGGACGAGACGGGTGTCGTGCAAGAGCAGCGGATCGCCGAGAGTTCGGGGTACAAAGCTCTGGACGAAGCGCTGTTGGCAATCGGCCCCCTCGCCAGCTTCTCGCCCGCCGAGACCGAAGATGGTCCGACGGAGGCCTGGGTCGCGATAACCCTCGGCCTACGTGTGAATCAAGGGGCGCTTCAGCGACTCCGGCAGATGTTTGACCGCCAGGAGGCCGCGAAATAGGTCCCCGCCGGATTCGCCCGGCGGAGCATCCGGTTCGGCCGGCGGAACACCTTGGCGGTCCGTGGTCCGCTCGCCCGCCAGGCTACGCCAGCTCGACCCGCTCGATCCCCTCGATCCGGTCGAATCCCCGATCGAATGTTGCGATCCGGTTCACATCGCGACTCGGCATCACCCCCGCGTTAGTGTATCATCAGCGGCTCCACCACCGTCTTCGTATATTGTCGCCGGTCCTGAAGTGATCCCGGTCCTGCGACGTACTTAGGGCTTGACAATCCCGCCTCCCTTCCAAACAAACCACAGGCAACGCGCATGAACGATTCCCAACCCGCGCCGGTCCGGCTCCGCGAACTCTCCATCGGCTACCGCCGCAACCAGCCCGTTCTCGGTGGACTCACCATCGATGTCGTACCCGGAGAGGTACTCGCGATCGTCGGCCCCAACGGTTCCGGCAAGACCACATTGTTTCGCACTCTGCTCGGCGTCCTCGATCCGCTCGGCGGCGAAGCCTCCGTCGCCGGCCTCGCTCCCGCGGACTACCGCCGCCGGCACGGCCTCGGCTACCTGGCGGAGGACACCGCCATGCCGGCAGGATGGAGCTGCGACGGTGTGCTTACCCTGGCGGCAGCGGCAGCGGGCCCGGACACCGACCTCAACAACGCCCTCTGGCTGGCCGGCGTCGACTACGACACCGCTGTCCCGACCGACTCCCTTTCCAAGGGGATGAGGCGCCGCCTCGCGCTCGCCGTTGCCCTGATGCGGCCCACCTGTCTGCTCGTCCTCGACGAGCCGGAATCGGGACTCGATCCGGGCCAGCGCATCCGGCTGCGCAAGCGCATCGAGAGCATTCGCGGCCGCATGACGATCCTGGTCGCGAGCCACGACCTGGGCGAGATGGCGATGATGAGCGACCGCGTGCTTCTGATCGACCAGGGCAAGGGCCGGCTCGTCGAGCAGCCGGAAGGCGGGTTCACCCGCGACTTTCTGGAAGATGAATTCCTCGGGCTGGAAGGAGCGGTGTCATGAGTATCGTCAAGGCAACGGTGCGGCACCTGCTCCGCCGCAAGTGGAAGCTGATCCTGGTTGTCGCGCTGTTCGGTTCAGCGCTCGTGGCTCTGACCCACGCGTACGATGTGGCCGGGATGATCGAGGCGGCGGAAGCGGCTGAAGCCGCGCTCTTCGAGAGCCCCGAACCGCCAACGGACGAACAGATGGAGGCGTTGACCAGGGGTATCCTGGTGCGTGCCGTCTTCGGCGTGCTCAGCTTTTTCTTCTCCCTGGGCGTCGTGTTGATCGGCATGCTCATGGTGGGCGGAGTCGTCGCCAACGAGAGGCGCGACGGCGCCATCATGCTTTGGGCCCAGCACCCGATGCCTCTGAGCCGCTTCTACCTGACCCGGTACCTGGGGATTCAGGGCGCCAACCTGGGCGCCCAGGCACTCTTCGGCATCACGGCCGTCCTTGCCGTCCTGCCCGCTTCGGGCTTTCCGGCGACGGAGACCGGCATCTTCCTGGAAATCTGCGTCGAGGGTGCGCTCGCCTGCGCGATCAGCTTCGCCGTGACCGCCCTGGGGATTCGGCGCGCCGCCTTCCTGGCGCTGGCGTACTACGCCGCGTCGGGCATCGCGTCGACCGTCCTGACGCTGGCGGCCGACATTCCGGAACTCCCGGAGACGGGCATACTGGCGGTCATCCTGCAAGTGATCCCCTTCCTGATCTTCCCCACCCTTCCCGTCAACGACCTCATGGCCGGCTTCGAGTCCGGGGTCGCCTGGAACTGGAAGGCCACGGGCATGGTCCTGTATCACTTCGCCCTGTGGACGGCGGTCGCATGGCTGGGACTGCGCAGGATCGAGGGCAAACCGCTCAAACTCTGACGCGTTCCGCGGGTTCAACCGGCGCCGGCATCTCGAAAGGAATACCCCATGTCGATTGTGAAACAGACCTTCCAGGAGGCACTCCGGCGGAGATGGAAGCTCTCGCTCTGTGTTTTCCTTCTCGGCGCCCTGCTTGCGGTGTTGACCAACACGGTGGACATCTCCGAAACCCTGGAAGAGATGGAGGGGGCGGCGGAAACGGTCTCGGAGACGGCGGAAGAGGATCTGGACGAAGTCCCGACGGAGGAACTCGGGCAGCTCGCACGCGGCGCGGGGCTGCTCGCCTTCGTCGGCGGCCTGGCGATGCTCTTCTCCCTGGGAGTCGTGGTGGTCGGTTCGTTCATGCCGCAGGGACTCGTCGGCAGCGACTTCTTTCGCAGGCGCTACGGTGGTGTACACCTCGCGACACTGCTTGTGACGGTGCTGTTCGGAATCACCGCGGCGGCCCGCGGCACGGCCGGCGATATGGATCTTGCAGCCCGGTTCGGCATGCTTATTCACTTCTGCATTCTGGGGGCAGTCGCCTGCGCGGTCAGCTTCGCCTTCGCGGCATTGGGCTCCAGGCGCGCTGCCTGGCTCGGACTGGCATACTATCTCGGGTCCGGCCTGGTGAGCGGCTTCGCGAGCTTCGTAACCGCCATGGCCGGTGGAGAAGTGCTTCGCACCCTGCTCCAATTCGTGATCTTCCCCGGCGCGTCGATCCAGTCGTTCGGCCGCGGCTTCCAGGGAACGTGGGACTGGGGCGCCACGGGCTTCGTCGTCTACCACCTCGCCCTATGGTCGGCGCTCGCGTGGGTGGGTGTGCGCAAGGCCCGGCAAGAAGGTCAACAGGAAGCGCACCCATGACCAGTTCACCGAACCGCGCACGCCTTTGGCTCATCCTCCTGCCCGCGGCCATGGTCGCCGGAGTCGTGGGCTTGGGAGCGTATGGGTGGTTCAAGGAGTTGACTCACCGCTCCTGCGCTGAAGTCATGGACGAAGCGATAGTTGGGGCCCACCTACTGGGTAACGACGCGTTCCATGTGATCCTTGCGGCCCCGGTAGCGGTCGACCGCGACTCCGCCGGCACCGTGGGGGTTCCCAGCCTGCTCAACCGTGACGAGGTTGTCGGCGTCCTGCTTCGTTCGCTTGGCGAACAAAGTCCCGGCCCCGGTTTCACAGGTGTAGCCACTGCCCACTTCCTGGTGGACGAAGCCGGCATGGTCCAGGACCCTCGCATCGAATCGGGTTCCGGGGACGAAGCCGTGGACGAAGCCGTCCTGGCGCTTTCGGCCGTGTCCAGCTTCTCGGCTGCAGAAGACGACCAGGGACCCACCGAGGCCCGGGTCGAGATGTCCGTGTGCGTGCAGGTGCTCAGGCGAGGACTCCTGGACCGCTTGCGCTGACCAGCCGCGTTGGTCTCATCTGCGGACGGCGTTCCAATGCCGGAGCCCCGTCCGTCCGCGGCTGGCTGCCCGCCCTGGCGCTAGCCTCCCGAGGGCGCCCGGTAGTACATCGTGGCCTGGAGGCGAGCGTCGATCACGAGCTGCACCTCCGCGCCGCGGGGCAGGTGGAGCGCGGTGGTCTGCGCGCAGGTGTCCGTATCCTCGCCACGGCACTCCTCGACCCGGTAGGTGGATTGATCCAGACCTTCGAGCCACAGGAGCTGGTGGGCCAGCCGGGACGCATGCCACGGGATCGTCAGCGTCTGCTGGGTCCCGCCGCGCACCTGGCCGACGCGCACGGTGACCGGGTTGGGGCCACCTGACGCCACGACGCGCTCCACGTTCACCACGATGTTCGTCATGTTGTCGACGTGAATCGTGATCGGCTCGCTGCCACCCCCCGATCCCCCTCCCCCGCCCGACGCGCAGGCGCCGCACACCGCCACGAGGGCGGCAACGGTGAACACCTTGAGGCCCATTCGGATCCTGGTTGACGATTCCATCTTCAGCCTTCCTTCCATCTGGAAGTGTATGGGTGTAACGTCGCTTCCGTACACTGGGCTCACAGGGGATCCTCAACATTCAGAGTGGGCCGCGGTTTCAGCCGCTGTCAAGTGTGTTCCAACGGTTTGTCAAGTGTGTTCCAACGGTTGTCAAGCGCAAATGGGCGGGGGCATGGCAAAAGACAGCGGCCCCGCGGCGCATCCTTCCGCCACGGGGCCGCTGCTCCAGCCAGCCCGTCCTACCGGTGACCGGGCCGCCCTACAGGCCGCAACTCACCGGCCGGAATCCGGCGGCACCTTCGACACCGGGAACGGGAAGACGATGGTCGGGGGCCCACCGCCACCCGCGGGCGCCACGTTGTTCGCCGGGTCCAGCATCGTCTCGATCCGGATCACCGCATCGACGAAGTGCAGCCGCGTGGCTTCGTGCCGGTTGTTCATGGATGCGGACGCGAGCTCATCCATCAGTGTCATGAGCTGGCCGCGCGCGAAGGGCGCCACGTCGGAGGCCATCGCGTTGTCGTCCATCATCAGGTCCTTCATGCGGTCGAGATACGCGCGCTGCAGGTTGCGCCGGTAGGCGTCGGTGGCGCGGCCGTTCATCGCCTCGCGCCACACGGCCTCGCGCAGGTCGTCGAGCATCTCGCCGAGGGTGTAGGCTCGGTTGCCGTGGAACTCCTCCTGCTCCACAAGGCGCTTCATGCGGGTCACGTTCAGCACCTGGTTGAGCGCGCTCGACTGGCGGGACCCAACCTGGTCCACGGTGCCCGTACCCTGGAAGCGGTCCAGGATATCGCTGTCCAGCATCCAGGTGGGCGTCGTGAATACCTGGCGGTCGAGGTATTCCATCGCCCGCCTCTGCTTTTCTTCCGGCACCATCTCGAACGGAACGCCGCGCTGGCCCTGCCGCTTCCGGACCTGCGCCACGCCCCCGATGTTGCTCACGACGTGTCCGGTGTAGCGCGACCACTGCGACACGACATTGTTGTAGATCTCCTCGAGGTTCGAGTAGTCCTCGCCGTCCTCGCGGGTCCAGTCGAGGAGCCGGTCGGTGATGCGCTTCAGGTTTTCGACGCCGTAGTCGGAGGCGCGCATCGCGTCGTCGCCGATCGCCTCCGTGAGCGTTGTCGGATCGGCGCCGGTGGGGCTGGAGAAGCGGTACATCGCGTCTCTCTGCTTGTCGACCACCATCGCGCGCAGCGACTCCATCTCGGAGTCGCGGTCGGTGCCGGGCAAGTGCCGGTAGCCCCACTCGATGGCGAACTTGTCGTACGGACCCACGACGGGGTAGACGCAGGTGTCGTCGCCCGGCTGCGCCACGTAGTTGAAGCGGGCGTAGTCCATGATCGAGGACGACACTCCGTTCTCGCAGACGAAGCGGGTGCGCAGACGCTCCACCGGATAGGCCGAGTGCGCCTGGAAGTTGTGCTGCAGCCCGATCGTGTGACCCACCTCATGTGCCGAGACGAAGCGAATGAGCTCGCCCATCACCTCGTCGTCGAACTCCACCCCGCGCGCGTCCTCGTTGACGGCGGCGGTCTGAACGAAGAACCAGTTGCGCAGCAGGTTCATCACGTTGTGGTACCACTGGATGTCGCTCTCCAGGATCTCGCCGGTGCGCGGGTCGTGCACATGCGGCCCGGATGCGTTCTGCACATCGGAGGCCAGGTAGCGGATCACCGAATAGCGCGCGTCCTCGGGGCTCCAGTCCGGATCGTCCTTCGGCGCCTCGCGGCCCACGATCGCGTTGCTGAAGCCGGCGGCCTCGAAGGCGACCTGCCAGTCGTTCACGCCCTGGATGAGGTAGGGGACCCACTTGGGCGGCGTCGCGGGGTCGACGTAGTAGACGATCGGGTTGACCGGGTCCACGAGTTCGCCGCGCGCGTATGCCTCCGGGTCGCTGGGCTCGAGGCGCCAGCGGGTGATGAAGCAGCGGGTCTCGGCGCGCTGCGCGTCCAGGCTGAAGTCCGTGCGCGTGTTGCTGAAGAATCCGACGCGTTCGTCGCAGAGGCGCGGCTCCATGGGGTCGTCCGGAAGAAGCAGCATCGAGTGGTGCATCTCCATCGACAGCGTGTTGCCCGCAGAGTTGGTCGGCGCCTGGGTGGCGTCGTAGGTCACGACCCGGCGCACCTCGACGTTCCGCGGATACGCGTTCGCGCGCACGATGTAGGTCCGGTCGCCGTCAAGCCTCCGCACCCCGTACGCGCTTCGCTGAAACGACGCGAGCCCCAGCATCGGCAGATCACCGGTGAAGAGGCTGGTGACCTCGATCACGGTCGCCGTGGAGTCCTCGGACATGACCTCGATGTCGAACGCGTCCAGGATGGGTTCGAAGTTGGAGTTGCGGACCGCCCCCGCGATCGCCGTGGTGTCGCTGGCCACGTTTTGATGGCTGACGAGCCTCAGCATGATCCGGTCGTTCCGCTTCTCCCAGCGCACCGTCGAGGTGTTGGTCTTCGTTCCCCCGTATCCGACGCCGGTGGCCGTGCGTGCGATCCGGGTCAGGAGGAGCATCTCGCGGCCCAGCATGTCGTCGGGAATCTCGTAGTAGAGCTTGTCCTCGATCATGTGGGTCTTGAAGAGCCCCTCGGTCGTGATCGCGTCCTCGGTGATCACGTCCGTGTACTTGGTGGTGGTGTCGGGTTCCTCTTCCTCGACCTCGGTGGTGTCCTGTTCTTCCTCCTGTTCCTGCAGGAGCAGCAGCCCCGAGGACGAGGCGGCCGCAAGGCGGTCCGGGACCGGCAGGGCGAGGACGCCGGCGAGGAGCATGAGGAGTAGCGGAGTAATCAGTCTGCGCATGTCTGCCTTCCTGGTTGGGGTACGCACGGGTCTGCCAAACTAATGTGATCGTTCGCCAGGCCGCCAGTCGCCCGGCAGGAATCCCGGCTGCCCCGGCTCCTGGTGCGCGCGCCGGAAGTCCGCCCGGAAGAGAAGCCGCGTGTCGGGATCGAGGCGCACATCGGCAGGCTCGGCAGCGACGGGAATCACGAAGCGGTGCGAGGGGCCGTCAAGCCGGACCGTGGCCGTCTGCACCGGAAGCAGGGTCCCCTCGTTGTAGATTCCGACCTGCAGGGGGACCGAAAACGGAGGCCCTTCCTGCACCTGGCGCAGCTCGATCTGCACCGCTCCGGCCGCCGCGTCGTAGCGCCACGACCCCTCCAGCGCCGGGTTGCCGCCGCGGCGCAGCCACTGGTCGAAGAAGGCCTGCAGATCGTCGCCGGAGACCTCCTCCATCGCGTGCGTGAAGTCGTCGGTGGTGGCGGTGCCGTTGAGGTGGCGGGTGTAGTAGAGGCGGATGCCGCGCCAGAACGCCTCGTCGCCGAGCCGGGCCCGGAGCATGTGCAGCACCCAGGCCCCCTTCTGGTAGGTCGCCACGCTGGTGACGCGGGACATGTCCGTCAGGTTGTCGTGGACGATGCGGTAGTCGGGGTTGTCGTCGTACCAGCGCCAGACGCGCTCGGCCGCCTGCCGGAGTCCGGTCACGAAATCGTCGCGTCCGTAGGCGTGCTCACGGAAGAGGAGGGTGAAGTAGGTGGCGAATCCCTCGCTGCGCCAGACGTCGTCCCACTCGGACTCGGTGACGGAGTTGCCGAACCACTGGTGCGCGATCTCGTGGATGACGACGTTGCGCCAGCCGACGGACCGCTCGCCGGTGACCGAGTTCTCGCCGTACATGAGCGCGGTGGCCGCCTCCATGCCGCCGCCGGTGGCCGGCGAGGTGATGTTGGCGAGCTTCTCGTAGGCGAAGGGGCCCACGTACTCGTCGTAGAAGTGGAGGACTTCGATGGTGGGCACGGCGAAATCGTAGAACCCCGCGTCGCGGTCGCGGGCATAGACCCAGGTCTGCACCGGCACGCCCTTGAACTCGCCGAGGTGCTGGACGGCGAAGCGCGCCACTCCGACCACGTAGAGCCAGGGCGAGATCGGCACCGACTGCTTCCAGTGGGTGAGGCGCATGCCGCCGTCGAGGTCCGTCTCCTCCATGAGGCGCCCGTTCGACACCACCTGGTAGTGCGCGGGCGCGGAGACGATGAACTCGCAGGTCGCCTTGTCGCCGATGTGGTCGACGGTCGGCAGCCAGTTCCGCGCCCGGTTGGGCCAGTTGTCGCTGAAGAAGGTGCGCTCGCCGTATTTGTTGGGGCCGATGCGGAGGCCGGAGGCGGGGACGCCGCGGTAGCTGACGATGAAGGTCGTGCGGGTGCCGGCCGTGCCGGGGGACGGGAGGGTGACCGTGAGGACGTCGTCCTCGTGGCGGTGGGGGAGCGCGCCGCCGGCGGCGGTGGTGACGGCGAGGACCGACATGCCGCGCGCGGCGGTGGGCGTGCCGGGGGGCGGCGTGCGGGCGGCGGTCGGTTCCGCCGGTGCGCGGCCGATCAGGTCGAGCGGGACTTCAGTGACGCCGTCGGCGGTGAAGCGCAGCGTGATGGTGGTCCGCCCGGCAATCTCGTCGGTGTCGTCGCGCAGGGTGAGTTCGAAGACGTAGGCTTCGATGTCGATGCCGGGGGCTGGGGCGGCCGGTGGCGGGGCGAGGCCACGGCTGGAAGGGATGTTGGCCGCGGGTGGCGGGGCGATCGCATGGCCGGACGGGATGGTCGCCGTGGGAGGCGGGGTGAGGCCATGGCTGGATGGGATGGTGGCCGCGGCCGCGCCGGCCAGCAGGGCCGGAAGCAGCAGGGCGGGAAGAGAACGAGGCCGTGTGGGGGTGGGGTGGGGTGGGTGGGGGGTTTGCATGGCGCCTCCGGTGCGTGGTTGGCTGCCGCAAGATGCCGTGTTTCGGCGTAGCGGGCCAGCCAACCCGCACAGGAGGCTGCTGTGGGTGGTCGCGTGCTAGCGCAGCGGGATTCGGGCCGTGTTCCGTCCGACGTCCTCCACGGGAATATCGTAGTACATCGTGGCCACGTGGCGCTGGTCGATCACCAGGGTCACTCTTGCGCCCGGGGGCAGGTGGAGTGCCGATGTCTCGACGCATGCCCGCAGCCCCGCGCCGCGGCACTCCTCAACGCGATAGGTCAAGTGATTCTGGCCCGGACTGAGGGTCTCTCTGCCGGTCGCGACCCTCTCCGCTCCTTCGAGCCAAAGCATCTGGTGCGCAAGGCGGGAGGATAGCCAGGGAACGGTCAGCGTCCGTTTGGATTTGCCGCTCACCAGACCCACGCGCCGGGTGACGGGCCGTTCACCCCGGCTGCTCAAAGTCTGGAAGCTGGCACCCCTGTAACTGCCGCTGACGGCCACGATGCGGTCCACCGTGATCACTCGGCTTGTCAGGTTCTCGACGTGAACGGTGATCGGCTCCTGGCCTGCGTCCCCTCCCGCCGCCGGGGCGCTCGCGCACGCGCCGGACGCGATCACAAGCATGACCTGTGCGAAGGCTGTGACACTCATTCCGATTCTTCCTGGCGACTGCGACTTCATGATTATCCTCCCCCGATATCCCGGAGTTTCGTAGTGACGATTCCTGCTATCGAACCTACTGTCCGAAAGCCAAATCCCTTCAATGGGCATGGCCATGCGTGACCGGCCCCGGCAGTGCGCGGGCGCGTCCACCAGGAACCCGCCCCTTTCCTGGTTTCCGATGCGGTCATGGTGGCTACCGGTTGCAAATCCGTTCCGGCCACGCCTCGCCGAGAGTGTGTGACAGCCATGCGCCTTCGACTTGCCCCGGGCTCGGTGCTCGATTAGAGATCCACCATGACTCTACCGCTGTGGCGCCGTCGGCGCGAACGGCTGTGCGCGGCGCCGGCCGCGTTCCTCTGGCTCGCGGTTGCATCGTGCGGCGAAGATCCGCCGGTGAAACCGATCGATCCCGGGCCGGAGCCCGACCGTCCCACCGCGATCGTGATTTACGCCGGGGACGGACAGGCCGCCATGACGGGCACCTCCGTCGCCGAGCCGGTCCTCGTTCGGGTGACCGGACGGACAGGGGCTGCGCTAGCCGGTGTGCAGGTGGGATTCGCTGTGGCCGCGGGTGGCGGAAGGGTTCAGTTCCCGACCGCAACCACCGGAGCCGACGGCCTCGCCTCACCAGGCAGATGGACGCTGGGGGCCGTGGGAGCACAGGAGCTGCGCGCGACCGTCGAAGGGTTGCGGCCCGTCACCTTCGAGGCCACCGCGACTCCGGTACCGGCGGCGGTCGCAGCCGTTGCGGGGCAGGATCAGAGGGCCTTCGTGGGATCCGAGGTGGCGGTGGCGCCCGAAGTGCGGGTCACCGCCGCCGACGGCTCGCCGGTGCCGGGGATCGCGGTCTCTTTCACCACGGAACCCGCGGCGGCAATCGCCGGGGCCGATTCGGTCACTGACGACGACGGCCGTGCGAGCGCAGGGAGCTGGACGCTGGGCACGACCCCCGCCGTGTATTGGCTCGAGGCGAGCGTGGAAGGGGAGGACATCACCGGCAATCCGGTCCGCTTCGAGGCGCGCGCGCTGGCGGGGCCGCCCGCCGAACTGCTCCCGGTCGCGGGAGACGGGCAGGAATCGGAGGTCAGATTCCCGGTGCCGGTGTCGCCGAGGGTTCAAGTGCTCGGTCCGCACGGCAACGCCATCGCCGACGTCACGGTTTCGTTCGAGGCGGGCGGGGGCAGCGCAGTCATTCCCACCGAGGCCGAGGCCGATTCGCTCGGCTTCGCCGCCGTGGACAAGTGGGTGCTCGGGACCGAGCCGGGAGTCGCCTACTCGCTGACCGCCAGCGTGCGGGAGGGCGACGAAGTGCTGGCATCCACGACCTTCACGGCCACTGCCACGCCGCCCGTCTACGACATCGAGATCGTCTTCCGGAATCCGGACGGGCTTGCCGAATCCTACCGTACCGCCTTCCACAACGCCGAACGCCTGTGGGAAGCGGCCATCACCGGCAACCTGCCCTGGGCCACGCTGCGGGAGGGCGAACTGATCACGTGCCTGTCGCGCGGCGGGATCGACCTCGAAGCCGGCGGCGACCGCATCGTCAACGACATGCTGATCTACGCCAGCGTCGAGCAGATCGACGGGGGCGGCGGGATCCTCGCGGCGGCGGGCCCCTGTCAGCTCCGGGCGGATGGTCTCCTGCCGATTGTGGGAACGATGCGCATTGACGCGGCCGACGCGGACGGGGAGCACCTCGAGGAGACCATCGTCCACGAGATGGCGCACGTGCTCGGGTTCGGCACCCTCTGGGGGCGCCTGGGGCTGCTCCGGGACTCGGTGGCAAACGGCCGCGGCAACCCGCACTTCGCGGGCGACTCCGCCGTCGCCGCTTTTGCGCGGATCGGCGGCGAACGGTACACCGCCAGCAGGCTGGTGCCGGTGCAGCACCTGGGCGGCGCGGGGGTCTGGAACGGGCACTGGCGCGACTTCGTCCTCTGCAACGAGCTGATGACGGCTTTCGTCGACCTGGGAAAGAACCCGCTCAGCATCGTGACCCTCGCTTCGATGGCCGACCTTGGGTACGAGGGCGTCGACACCAGCGGCGCAGACGAATTCACGGTGCCGATGAACTGCTCCTCCCCGGACGCGGGCGGTGCGGGGCGGCCGGACGCATCCCGGAGGCCGGGTCCGGGCACCGAGATCCTGCTGGCGCCGATCGGCGTGGTGAACACACGCGGGCGAGGGATTCCGCCCCGATAGGTCGAGGTGCGGCGGCGCGTCCCCTCACCCCCGCCCATCCACCACCCCCCCCGCCCCCTCGCCGATCGTCCCGGCTTCGACCACTTCCACCCCCGCCCTGACCTTCACGGCCTCGCGGATCCGCGCCCTCAGCGCAGCGACCTCCCCCTCGCCCAGCACCACGCCCGGCGCGGCCTCCACCCGCACGGTGAGCACATCGCCCCCGCCGGCGTCCTCCGTCACCACGGCCTGGTACTGCGCGACGGCGGGATCGCGCCCCAGCGCCCCGGCCAGCTCGCGCGGGTGCACGAACATGCCCCTGACCTTGACGCCCTCGCCCACCCGGCCCAGGAACCCGGCCAGCCGGGGCGCCGGGCGGCCGCACGGGCACGGCTCCCGGTTCCACGCCGACAGGTCCCCCGTTCCGAACCGCACCAGCGGGTAGACCTCGTTCGGGCTCGTCACCACCACCTGGCCGGGCTCCCCGTCGGCGGAGGGGCTGTCGTCGCCCGGGCGCAGCAGTTCGATCACGACGCCCGGGGCCACGTGCCACCCGTCCCTGGCGGCGCACTCGTAGCCGAGCGTGCCTGCGTCGGCGGTGCCGTACGACTGGTAGATGTCGACGCCGAAGTCGTCCTGGAGGCGGGCGCGCAGGGGAGGTGGCAGGGGCGCTCCCGTGACCAGAGCGCGCCGGAAGGGCAGCGGGTGTCCCGTTTCGCGGGCGCGCTCGAGCAGGGTGAGCAGGAACTGGGGGGTTCCCGTGTACCCGGTCGCGCCAGCCGCGCGAGCGATCTCGATCTGGGCGGCCGTGTTGCCGACGCCACCGGGGATCACGGTGCACCCGGCCGCGCGCAGTCCCCCGTCCAGCATGAGACCGCCCGGAGTCATGTGGTACGAGAAGGTGTTGAGCACGATGTCTCCCGCGCGGAACCCTGCGGCCGCGGCGGCGGGCGCCACGCGCCAGAAGTCCGCCCCGTCGCCCTGCGGGTCGTTGATCGGGCCGGGCGAGCGGAAGATCCGGCGCAGCGACCCCACGGGCACGGCGAGCATCCCCCCGAAGGGCGGGTCGGCCGCCTGCAGCGCCGGGAGGTCGTCCTTGGCCAGCACCGGGATCGCGGCCAGATCCGCGACGCCGTGCACCTCCCGCGGCGCCACTCCCGCGCGGGCCAGCCGCCGCCCGATCTCGGGGCTGTGCGCCGCTCCGTGCCGAACAGCGCCCGCGGCCAGCCGGTCCTGCAGCGCCCCCCAGTCCTGCGGCGGCTCGCGCCCTGAACCGCCCCCGGTCACGGGAACAGCCATGTGCTCATGACCGCCACCGCTCAAGCCGGCCACCCACTCACGACAGCCACCTTTTGCGCCGCCGGTAGTGCTTGACGTCCCGGTACGACCGCCGCCCGGTGTCGCCCAGCCCGAGGTAGAACTCCTTCACATCCTCGTTGGCGCGCAACTCGTCGGCCGTACCCTCCAGCACCACGCGTCCGCCCTCCATCACGTACCCGTGGTCGGCCACCGAGAGCGCCAGGCGCGCGTTCTGTTCCACGAGCAGGATCGTCGTCCCCTCCTCGCGGTTGATCCGCTCGATGATCTCGAAGATGCTCTCGACCAGGATCGGTGCGAGCCCGAGCGAAGGCTCGTCGAGCAGCATCATGCGCGGAGATGCCATCAGCGCGCGGCCCAGCGCCAGCATCTGCTGCTCGCCGCCCGAGAGGTGGCCCGCGATCTGTCTGCGCCGTGCGGCCAGTGCGGGGAAGTAGTGGAAGACCCTCTGCGCGTCGGAGTCGGCCGCCCTCCGGTCACGCCGCGTGTACGCCCCCGCCGCCAGATTCTCGTCCACGGTGAGGTGCTCGAAGACGCGCCGCCCCTCCAGCACCTGGAAGATCCCCTTCTCGACGATCCGGTGCGCGTCCGTCCCCTGGATCTCTTCGCCGTCGAAGACGATCGTGCCGTCGGTGACCTCGCCGTCCTCGACGTACAGCAGCCCCGAGATCGCCTTCAGGGTGGTGGTCTTCCCCGCCCCGTTCGACCCCAGCAGCGCCGCTATCCTGCCTTCGCCCACCTCCAGCGAGAGGCCCCGCAGCACCAGGATCACGTCGTCGTAGAGGACCTCGATGCTGTTGAGGCGCAGGAGGGGGTCGCTTGTAGCGGGCCGGCCATTCGGCGCGCCCGCCGCGCGCCCGCCGGAGCCCCGGGTCACCGCCACCACCTCACGGCATCGCCGGCGCCTGGATGAACTCCGTCATGGGCACCCACTCGCCGCCCTCGACCCGGAAGATCCTCAGTCCCTTCGAGCCGAGGTGGTCCGTCGGCGTGAAGGTCAGCGGCACGGTCACGCCCTGCATGTCGAAGTCGGTGAAGGTCTCGAGCGCGGCCTTGATGTTCGCGCCGGTGAGTTCGTCGCCCGCCGCCGCCACCTGTCGCATCGCCTCGGCGAAGACCGCGAAGGTCCACCAGGCCTGCGTGTAGGCGTTCGTCTTGCCCTCGATCGATTCTCCCCTGGCCTCCAGGTATTCGCGAATGACGCGGGTTCCCGGCACGTCCACGCTGAGCGGCGCATAGGGAATCGTCCCCATCGCCCCCTCGGCCGCGTCGCCCGCGAGCCGCACCAGCAGCTCGTTGGCGCACCAGTTCAGGCAGATGAAGGTCGCGTCGAGCCCGAGGCTGGCGGCGTTCTGCAGCGCCACCGCTGCCGGCGCGGAGGTGTTCTGGAAGACCACGTACCGGGCGCCGCTCTGGCGGATGCGGGAAAACTCGGCGGTGTAGTCGACCGCGCCACGCGGCATCTCGTAGAGCGTGAGATCTATGCCGCGCGCTTCGGCGAACTCGATCCCGCCCAGTCGCGCGGGAGACGTGCCGAACGGGGCCGTGTTGTGCATGAGCGCGACGACCGGGGTCCCCTCGCCGTGGTTCTGCACGATCCAGTCCAGCGCGATGCGAAACTGGTCGCTATAGCTCGGTGCGAGCAGGAAATTGTACGGTGCCTCGGCCGGGTCGCCCAGGACGTGCGAGAGCGAGGCCGAGCTGAAGGGGATTTCGTCCTCGGCGATACGGAGCTTGAGCGCCTCCGTGTCGCCGGTCCCCCATCCCATGAAGGCGACGACGCCCTCGTTCACGAACTGGCTGTACAGCTGTTCCGCGCGGGGAACCTGGTAGGCGTAGTCCTGGTAGATCAGGTCGATCGGCCGCCCCTCGATGCCGCCCTGCATGTTGATCCAGTCCACAAACCCGCGCATGCCGGCGGCATAGTCGGTCCCCACGTCGGCGGTGGGCCCGGTCAAGTCGAAGATCGCGCCGACCTTGATGGCGTCCTCGGCATCGCCGCTTCCGCTGCCGCCGCATGCCGCTGTTACGGTGAGGAGGCCGGCGGCCAGGATGCTTGCCGGCCACGTCTTGCGGCAACTGGTCATGGCGTCGCTCCTGTTCGATATTGTAATGAGAACATTACAAACTGTAATGTATTCCTTACATTTGCTATTCTCGGACCTGCTAAACCCGCACCGCCAGTCCGTCGTAAAGTGCGGTCCGGTAGGCCTTGAGTGCCGGCACGAAGCCAATCAGGAATCCGGCCGTCACCACCGCGCCCAGGAAAAGCCACTCGACCGAGCCGGGCGGCCGGATCGGGATGAAGAGACCCACCTGCGCCTCGACGATCGGCTGCCCCGCGGAGAGGAGCACGTAAACCAGCCCAAGTCCTGCGAGCGCCCCCGCTGCGGCCAGGCACAAGGACTCGAGCACCAGCAGCGCGACGATCCTGCCCGGCCCCGCCCCCACGGCACGCAGGATGGCCATCTCGCGGCGGCGTTCGTTGAGCGACGTGTAGAGCGAGACGAGCATCCCGAGCAGCCCCACCAGCACGACGAAGATCGTCACCAGCCGCAACCCCGTCTCGGCATAGCCGATCCCCTGCCACATCTCGTTCAGGGCCAGCCCCGGGATGACCGCCATCATCGGCTCGCCCTCGTAATCGTTGATCTCGCGCTGCAGCCGCAGCACGTCCCTGCGGTTGGCCGTGCCCACGAAGAACGAGGTCACCTGGGTGATCTCGATCTCTTCCATGGCCAGTACTTCCTCGTGCGTGTGCTCCTCGCCGGGCATGGGCGGCGCGCCGTCCTCCCACCCGAAGTGGATGGCCTCGATGCCTTCGAGTGTGACGTAGACCGCCCGGTCGACCGGTGTGAAGGTCTTCTCCAGGATGCCCACCACCACGAAGGGCATGTCGTCGTGGTTCAGGAAGCCCACCTCGCCGATGCCGTGCGTCACCGCGACCTCGTCGCCGAGCCCGTAGCCCAGTTCGCTCGCCACATCCGCGCCGAGGGTCACGTCGAAGACCTCCGAGCCGGCGCGGCCCTCGGCCAGCGCGATCTCCTGCCCGCCGCGGTAGCGATAGTGCCGGTAGAAGTCCTCGTTGGTGCCGATGACGCGGAATCCGCGGTGGCTGTCGCCGAGGCCGTAGGGGATCGTCCACTCGACCGCGGGATGTTCGGCCCACTCGCGGTAGGTGTCCCAGGAGAGGTTGTTCGTCGGCGATCCCATCCCGAAGACCGAGTACAGCAGAAGCTGGATGGTGCCGCCCTTGGCGCCCACGATCAGGTCGGTCTGGCTGATGGTGTTGGAGAAGCTCTCGCGCATGCCGACGCGCACGTTCTCGACCCCGACCAGAAGGGCGACGCTGAGCCCGATCGAGCCAACGGTGAGCGAGGTGCTGAACGCGCGGTTGCGCAGGGACTTGAGCGCGAGGTCGAGTACGAGCATCAGAGCGCCCCCCTGTTGATGTCCGGAAGGGAGATCCTGCGGGAGAACATGTCTTCCAGGGTGCGGTCGTGGCTGACGAACACCAGCGTGGCGCCGGCACGCTCGCACTCCTGGAAGAGGAGCTCGAGGAAGGCCTCCCGGCGGTCGAAGTCCAGCGACGAGGTCGGTTCATCGGCGACGATCAGCTCAGGCCCGCCGATCAGCGCCCGGCAGGCGGCCACCCGCTGCTGCTGGCCGACCGAGAGCTCCGTCACCGGCTTCTTCAGCAGGTCGCCGATGTGGAGCTGGTCGGCGAGATGCGCCGCGGCCTCCTTGACGCCGGCACCGTCCAGCCGGGCGCGCCGTGCCGCATTCATCCGTGCCGGGAGCGTGATGTTGTCCAAAACCGACAGGTAGGGAATGAGGTTGAACATCTGGAAGACGTAGCCGATGTGCTCCGCCCGGAAGGCGTCCCGCTGCGCCCCCGAAAGGGAGGCGAGGTCGCGGCCGAGCACCTTGACCTCACCCTCTTCGTGCCTGAGCACGCCCGCCAAGACACCGAGCAGCGTGGTCTTGCCGCTCCCGCTGGGGCCGAAAAGGAACGCGCGCGTGCCCCGTTCCAGGGTCAGTTCGGGAATGTCCAGCACCCACGGGCCCCGTCCGTAGCGGAAGCGGAGGTGCCGGACATCAACTGCGAGGCTCATCGATGACCCTCACCTCGGCGATGGCCCGCACCGTGTCGGCACGCGGCCACTTCGCCGATCAGAATTCGTATGGGTAGACTCGGTGGCCGGTGATGGTGTAGCCCACGTCGCCGTAGACGCTATTCGTCATCTCGATCGTAAGCACGCCTTCGACCCACACCGGGTTCCAGCCGTCCATTTTCGCCCGCTTCCCTTCGTCCATCTCGATGTAGACCAGCTGGTTCGGCGGGGGAGGGGGCGTGTGGATGCAGGCGCCGACGTACGGCACGAGGAGGAATTCGGTCGCGGAAGAGGCCCAGTCCTCAAGCGGCACGGTGAAACCGGGGATCTTGACCAGCTTCCCCTCCAGAGCGGCCAGCGAATCCGTCTTTTCGCCGGTCCGGTAGTTGAGTTCCGCGAGCCGCCGCCAGTTCACCTCGGTCGTGTCCTGGGCGGACGCGGCCGGAAGCCCGTCGGACGGGAGCATATCGATCGGGAACTTCCCCGCGTTCCCGGGATGTCCGGCCGCCCCGGCAAGCGTGGCCATCAGCGGCGTGGCAGCGGCTGTGTAGAGAATCCTGCGGCTGGCTTTGGTCATGGCAAATCCTGTTGTGCGAATCCTCAGTTCGATCCCCGGTCGTCCTCCGAAATCGGCCGGGTGATCGTGGGATACTTGATCCCGAGCTGTTCCAGATAGGTGTCGAAGCGGGTCTCGTCGTAGTAGTACTGTTGCAGGAGGGGACGGTAGGTGTCCATGATCTCCCGGTTGAGGTCGATGGGCGGCGCGTCGTCCGGGCCTATAAAGGGAATATACTCCACCCCGGCAGTCTGTTCATCCCGGAAGTAGGTCCAGGCCTGGTCGACCAGCTCCGGCTGGGCGAAGAGCTGCAGCGCGGTTCGGGCCATGACGCGGGCGCCCGCGACCGCCCCCTTGTGCGCGATGGGCGTCGCCATCGCCATGGCGCTCGACCAGTGGTGCCCCGGGAGCCCCGGCACGTTCGACGGGAAGCGCAGGGTCACCGTGGGCACGTTCCACGAGATGTCGCCGATGTCGTCGGAGCCGCCGCTGCGGCGCGGGCCCGGCGTGCCGAGTTGCGAGAGGGAGGTGGGCATCCCCGACGGGACGCTCCCCACCGATTGCTGCACGGCGCTGGCGAAGTCGTGGTCGTCATCGGTCCACTCCGGGAGCCCGACATCCTGGATGTGCTCGTACATCGTCTCGGCCACGACCCTGTTGAAGTGCCGCGGCCAGGCGGCCCCGATGATCCGGTACGACATCTCGGTGTCGGTCATCATGGCCGCGCCCTCCGCGATGCGGATGGCGGTGTCGAAGTTGCGCTTGATGTCCTCGTAGTCCATCTCGCGGATGAAGTACCACACCGATGCGCTCGGCGGCACCACGTTCGGCTGGTCACCGCCGTCGCTGATCACGTAGTGGGAGCGCTGGTTCGGGTGAAGGTGCTCGCGGCGGAAGTTCCACGCGACGTTCATGAGCTCGACGGCGTCCAGCGCGCTGCGGCCGCGCCAGGGGGAGCCCGCGCCGTGCGCCGCCTCGCCCTCGAAGGTGAACTCCACCGAGACGAGCCCCGTCCCGCCGCCCTGGCCCCAGCTCACCGACAGGTTGCTGCTGACGTGGGTGAAGAGGGTGACGTCGATGTCCTCCATGTAGCCGTCCCGCACGTACCAGGCCTTCGAGCCCAGCTGCTCCTCGGCGACTCCGGGCCAGAGCACGAGCGTGCCCTGGATGCCCTCGGCCTCCATGACCTCCTTCAGCGCGAGCGCCGCCACCACGTTCACCGCCTGCCCCGAGTTGTGCCCCTCGCCGTGGCCCGGCGCCCCCGGAACCAGCGGATCGTGATAGGCCACCCCCGGCTTCTGGTTCGCCTTCGGAATCCCGTCGATGTCCGAGCCGAAGGAGATGACCGGCTCGCCGCTGCCCCAGCGCGCGAACCAGGCCGTCGGAATGCCCACCGGTGCGTGTTCGACGGTGAATCCGTTCTCCTCCAGGATGCCCGTGATGTACGCCGAGGTCTCGATCTCCTGCTGCCCGAGCTCGGAGAAGGAGAAGATCTTGTCGACCATCACCTGGGCGAGTTTGGCGCGGTCGAGGACGCCTTCCTCGACGCGTTCGAGCAGGGGCGCGAGCTGCTCGTCGGAAAGAGCTTGCGCGGTGGCAGCGGCGGGGGCGATGAGAACGGCGGCCAGCAGTCCGTGGACCGCAAGCGCCGCCGTGATCGTTCTGTTGGCCATTGACACACCTGGAGCGGGAAAAATGGGGGAATCAGGGACCTTTGAAGATAGGCAACATAAGGGCGGTGCGCCCGGGCAGGAAAGTGCCGGGCGGTCTTATCCGCCAATCAGCCAGACGAGCAGCCCCGTCGGGACGGCCCACACTTCAGGATCTCGCAGATCGAGGACGTCCCGTGTTGCCACGATCCCCCGCCAGCGCGATGCCCGGATCGTCGGAATGGCTCGCCGCCACCGGCGGCCGGACACGTACTTCGCTTCGATGGCGATACCGCCGAAGTGCGGTCCGACGAAGTCGATCTCCTTGCGGGTCCGCGTACGATGATGCAGAACCGCGTCGAAGTCGAGGAACGTGCCGGTTCTCTCCCGTTCCAGGGCGCGCAGAAGCGCAATTCCCAGTTGCTGCTCGGAGAGGATCCCCCTGTCCGGCCCCGGCTGAGGATACCGGGTCAACCGGGTGAAGACGGGATCCGTGAGGTAGACCTTCTCCTGGGCGCGCAGGTGCGGCCTCAGGTCGTGTTCCCGGTAGCACGGCCAGACCGTGAACGCATCTCTCAGGGCGTTGATCCGGCTGCGAACCAGTGTGGCCGAACCGCCGACGTCGGTGGCGATGTCGGAGCAGTTCGCGGGAGCCCCCAGACCCCTGGCCAAGCGCCTCACGAACGCATCGGTCTGGGACTTGGACCACCGGGCGCGCCGCAACGCTTCCCCGTGGACGACATCCAGCAGCTCCCTGCGGAATGCCTCGTCATCGGCGCTGCGAATGTGAGCGTCCACCGATCGGGGAAAACCACCGACCCGGAGGTAGTCTTCCCAACCGCGTACCAGGTCGTCGAGCCAGGGCGCGATGTCGCGCGCGGCCTTGGCCAGCGCGTCCCGGGTGACCCGGGCGACGGACCAGGGTCTGAAGTCATCCTCTGGAGGTCCTCCCCGGGTGAGGCGAAGGAAGTCGCGAAACGGCATCGGCAGCAGCACCCGGTCAGAGTCCAGGGCACCACCCCTGCGCCCCGCGAGCGCCTTGACCGCCTCGTCGAGGCCGGTGGCCGAAGATCCCGTGAGGACGACAGTGTCGGTGCTGAATCGCGGGTCGTTGTCCCGCAACCACTTGATCTCGGCGGGCCAGCCGTCCGCAATCGCGGTGATTTCGTCGAGAAACCAGAATCGGGGGCCTTCGGTGCGCGTCACGGCGGTCGATGCGTCCACCATCCTGCGGAGGTCCGGGGCACTCAGGTTGTCCGCCGCGACATGCACGATACCGCGAGGATCCTCGCCACTGTCGATGAGCCTCTGAATGGTCTTCTTGACCTCGACCGATTTGCCGACGCGCCGCGGGCCGCGCAGAAGGTAGAGGCCGCCGGGAACCAGGTCCCGCAGTACCCCCGCGGCGTACTCGAATGATGCATCACGGGCTCCGCGCAGGTCCGGATCATCCCGGATCCAGTCTCGGGGCCGGGCCCACCACGGGGTGCGCGCCAGCCTTCTCTCCATCTCGCTTGTGGTGATCATGTGGTGCCTTGGAGTGCGGTGGCGGGATCTCGCGTGTGCGGCGAGGTCGCGGATTGGGTGGTCGGGTGGCGTCGCGGCCGGATTTAGCCGAATGGATTTTAATTTAGTATACCAAAATCAATGATGAGTATCGATTATGGTATACCTTTTCCAATATAGATAATACCTGCCCTGCCTCCCATGGGTGGGCTGGACGCCGCCGACATTCGAGGCGCCGGTGCCCACCTCACCCCCGTCGGTACGCGAACGGCCACACGTGGAAGTAGTCCTTCACGTTGCCCCAGAGCTTCGACAGCCCCTTGGGTTCGAAGATGAGGAAAAGGATGATCACGAGGCCGAAGACGGCCTGTTGCGCGTAGGGAAGCAGGCCGGCCACCTGGGGGGCGGTCTCCTGGAGGGCGCGGCCCGCGTTGGTGATCAGAGCGGGGAGGAGCGTGATCAGGGCGGCGCCGAAGAGCGACCCGCGGATCGTGCCCAGGCCGCCGACGATGATCATCGCCAGGTACACGATGCTGATCTCCAGCGTGAAGCGCTCCCAGGTGATGATGCTGCGGTAGAAGGCGATCAGCGCCCCCGCCAGGCCGGCGAAGAACGAGGAGGTGGCGAAGGCGAGCAGCTTGGTGCGAAACACGTCCACGCCGATGACGCTCGCCGCGATGTCCTGGTCGCGCACCGCGACGAAGGCCCGGCCGGCCCGCGAGCGGAAGAGGTTCGCCGTGAAGAGCGCGGTGGCGGCCACCGCGAGGACCGCGATCCAGTAGAAG
Source organism: Longimicrobiales bacterium (assembly GCA_965116645.1). Lineage (GTDB taxonomy): Bacteria > Gemmatimonadota > Gemmatimonadetes > Longimicrobiales > Gaopeijiaceae > Bin94. The sequence goes on from OZ220702.1 coordinate 3,005,353, forward strand.
TTGAAGGCGTTGTTGAGGCGGATGCCGAAGAGGCGCGGCGCGGGCAAAACGATCGCCTCGGTGCCGCCGGTGAGCGCCGTCCAGTGCACCATCAGCCACTGCACGATCTCCTGGGCCGCCAGCGTCGCGATGGCGAGGTAGAGACCCTTGAGGCGCAGTGACGGCAGCCCGAAGAAGACGCCCACCGCCGCCGTGAGGAAGCAGGCCAGTACGATGCTCACCCCCCACGGGAGACCCAGGTTGAGGGTGAGGAGCCCCGCCGCATAGGCCCCGACGGCCATGAACGCGCCCTGTCCCAGCGAGATCTGCCCCGTGTAGCCGACCAGGATGTTGAGCCCGATCGCGCCGATGGTCGCGATGGCGACCTGGTTGGCGAGGTCGAGCCAGTACGGGCTGGCGAAGAAGGGGAAGGCGAGCACGAGGGCGGCGAAGAGGCCCAGCCGGATCCGTTGCGCGGGCCGCGGCCGCAGCCCCATGTCGGACCGGTAGCGCGTGTGGAAGACGCCGCACTCCATGCTCATCCGCGCATCCTCCCGCCCGCCGCGCGCCCGCCAACATCCGGGCGCCCGCCAGTGTCGGCGGACCACCCGCCGCTCCGCTCAGCCGTCCTCATACGCGCTCGATGATCTCCTTGCCGAAGAGCCCGTACGGCCGGACCATCAGCACCAGAATCAGCACCGCGTACGGGACCACCAGGTTGAGCCCGTGGCCGACGTACCCTCCGGTGTACGCCTCCAGCAGCCCGATCACGGCGCCGCCGATCACCGCCCCCCGGATCGAGTCGAGGCCGCCCAGGATCACCACCGGGAAGACGTGCAGCCCGATCGCGGCGACGTTCGGCGTCACGCCGACGATGTTGCCGAGCATGATCCCGCCGATCGCGGCGGAGGCGGCCGCCAGTCCCCACGCCACCCCGAAAACGCGCGGGATGCCGATCCCCATGCTCAGCGCGGCCTGCTGGTCGTCCGCGATGGCGCGCATGGCGATCCCGTCGCGCGTGTGGCGGAAGAAGAGCCACAGCGCGGCCAGCACGGCGAGCGCGATCGGGATCGAGATGAGGCGCCCCGTCGACAGCACCGCCGGACCGATTTCGACGGTCCCCGCGGGCAGGAAGGACTCGAACGCGCGCGGGCTCGGGCCCCAGATGCCGTTGACCAGCCCGCGCAGGATCGACGAGAGCCCGATCGTGACCATGATCATCGAGATGATGGGCTCGCCGATGAGGGGACGCAGCACCAGGCGCTCGATCGCCAGCGCCGCCGCGACGGCCAGCAGGATGGTGACGAGGACGCCGAGGCTCCAGGGCAGTCCGATCTGCGCGACCGCGAAGAAGATCAGGTAGGTGCCGAGGAGGAGGAGGTCCCCCTGGGTGAAGTTGATCACGTCGCTGGCCTTGTAGATGACCACGAACCCGGCGGCGGCCAGGGCGTAGATCATCCCGGTGCTCAGCCCGGAGACGGTCAGCTGGAGGAAGTCGGCCATGGGTCGGTGGTCTCGATGCGCAGTTCGTGGGCGACCTCGGAGGTGCGCCCGTCCTGATAGGTGATCTCGGTGGCGACCGTGACCGAATCGGCGTCGCCGGCAAGCGCCGCGATGATGTCGCCGAAGCGCTCCCCGATGTGGCGGCGGCGCACCTTGCGGGTGCGGGTGAGCTCGGCGTCGTCGGCGTGCAGCTCCTTGTGCAGCAGCAGGAAGCGGCGGATGCGGGCGGCGGGGGGCAGGTCGCGGTTGATGGTGGCGACGTGGTCGCGGACGAGACCGTAGACCTCGTCGCGGCGGGCCAGGTCGGTGAAGGTCGTGTAGGGGATCCGGTGCCGCTCCGCCCACTGACCGGCGTTCTCCAGGTCGATGGCGATCATCGAGGTGACGAACGGCGCCCCGCCCCCGCCGAAGACCACCGCCTCGCGCACGTAGGGGCTGAACTTGAGCTTGTTCTCGACGAACTGGGGCGAGAAGTTCGTCCCGTCCGGGAGCTTCATTACGTCCGCGAGGCGGTCAATGACGACCAGGTGCCCGTCGTCCTCGAAGTAGCCGGCGTCGCCGGAGTGAAGCCAGCCGTCCGAAAGCGCCTCGGCGGTAGCGTCCGGGTTGCGGAAATACCCCTGGAAGACCGCCGGGCTGCGGCAGAGGATCTCGCCAGCGTCGGAGATGCGGATCTCGGTCTGCGGGAACGGACGCCCCACCGTGTGGAAGCGGATGTCGCCGTCGCGGTGAACGACCGAGATGCCCGACACCTCCGTCTGGCCGTACAGCTGCTTCAGGTTGACGCCGATCGCGTGGAAGAAGCGGAAGACGTCCGGCCCCAGCGCCGCCCCACCGGTGTAGGCGCGCCGCACCCGGCTCAGGCCGAGCTGGTCGCGGATCGGCTGGAAGACGGTCCAGTCGGCGAGTCGGTGGCGCATGCGGGCGGCCGCGCTCGCCCGCCGCTTTGTCGTGCCCGGGGCACGGCGCCAGACGCCTGGTGATTCCCGGTCCGGCCGCGCCTCGTTCGCTCCCCCGTCGAACCGCGTCCCGGCGGCCCGCATCCCCTCCCTCATCGCCCAGCGGTACATCCAGCGCTTGAGCGGGCTCGTGTCCTCGGCCATGACCTGCACGTCCGACACCATGTTCTCCCAGATCCGCGGCGGCGACATCATGAAGGCGGGGCCGATCTCGCGGATGTCGCTACGGACCGTCGCGGTCTCCTCGGGGAAGTTCACCGTGAAGCCCGCCAGCAGTGCGCTCGCCACCCCCACCATCTGTTCGCCGATCCAGGCCAGCGGCAGGAAGGAGACGAATTCGTCGCCGGGCCGCATCGGGTCCACCTCCACGAGCTGCCCCGCCATGGCGAGCAGGTTCGCGTGCGACAGCATCGCCAGCTTCGGCACACTCGTCGTCCCCGAGGTCGTGCAGAGCAGCGCGGTGTCCCCAGGCCGGACTTCGGCGAGCCGACCGACAAATTCCATAGGGAATCTGTCAAAGAATCTGTCACCGAGCGTCTCGACCTCCTCGAAAGCCATCAATCCCGGCGCTTCATACCCGTACATCCCCCGCGGATCGTAGTAGACGATGTGCTCCAGCCCCGGCACGCGGTCCCGCACCTCGAGCACCTTGTCCACCTGCTCCTGGTCCTCGGCGACGATGACCCGGGCCTCGGCCGCCTGCAGCATCCTCGCCAGTTCCGCCGAAATCGAATCCTGGTAGAGCCCCAGCGGCAGCGCGCCGATCGCCTGCGCTCCCAACTCCGCGATCACCCATTCGGGCCGGTTGTCGCCGATGATCGCGATCCGGTCCCCCTTCTCCATCCCAAGCTCGGCGAGCCCCAGCGCGAACGATCGCACTCGCGCCAGGAACCCCGCCCACGTGATCTCCTGCCAGATCCCGAACTCCTTCTCGCGGAGCGCGATCCGGTCGGGGTGCTCCTCGGCGCGGCGGGCGAGCAGGCCCGGGAGGGTGGCGGGCAAGTGGTCCTCCGCGGTCACGGCCCCTGCTCCGCGGTCACGCCTCGGGCCTCCGCTCACGTCGCGGCCCCCGCCGGCGTGACCCCGTCCCGCGCGTGCCCCAGGTACGCGTCGATCACCGCCGGGTCGCCACGCACCTCGTCCGGCGTTCCCTGCGCGATCCGCCGCCCGAAGTCGAGGACCACCACCCGGTCCGAGATGTCCATGATCACGTCGATGTCGTGGTCGACCACCACGACCGTGACGCCGCGCTCCTCGTGCACATCCAGGATGAAGCGCGCCATCGACTCCTTCTCCTCCGCGTTCATCCCCGCGGTCGGCTCGTCGAGGAGCAGGATGGCGGGCTCCAGCGCCAGCGCCCGCGCCATCTCCACGAGCCGCTGGTTCCCGTAGGCGAGGTTCCCCACCTCCCGGCTGCGCAGCGGCTCCAGATTCATGAAGTCGATGATCTCCTCGACCCGCTGCCGGTGCTCGATCTCCACTCGGCGCTGCCGGCCCAGGTAGATCCCGCCGCTCAGCACGCCGCCCGTCATGTGCACGTGCCGCCCCAGCATGAGGTTCTCCAGCACCGTCATGTGCTTGAAGAGCTCGATGTTCTGGAAGGTGCGGGCCACGCCCAGCGCCGCGATCCTGTGCGGCGGCAGGCGGTTCAGCAGGTGACGCTTTCCATCCCGCCCCACCAGCGTGATCGTCCCCTCCTGCGGCCGGTACAGCCCCGACACGCAGTTGATCACGCTGGTCTTCCCCGCCCCGTTCGGCCCGATCAGCGCGAGGAGCTCGCCGCGCCGCACCTCCATGGTGAGCCGGGAGAGCGCGGTGACGCCGCCGAAGCGGAGCGAGAGGTCGTCGAGTTGGAGGATGGGCGGCGGCTCGCGCACGGTGGGCCTCGGTTCCCGGTGGATGGCGGGGGACCGAACCACGATAGGCCCGCCGGGCCGACCACGAAACGGGACTCGGGCTCACGCCGGTGCTTGCAATCACTGTATGCTGGCATTATCGTTCTCTTGTCGGCAACGTCCGCTCCGACTTGGAGAGTGGAGAGCATGGGGAACACGATCACGGTCCGGGACATCGACCCGGGGGACAAGGCCTGGCTTCGCCGGGAGGCCCGCCACACCGGCGTGTCGATGGAGGAGTTCGTTCGCCGCCTGATTCGTGAGAAGCGGACGAACACCGTCGGCGGGAAGAGGCCTTCGGAGGTCTTCGACAGTTATTTCGGGTCGGAATACGGGGTGGAACTGCCCGAGCCGTCCCGCCACGGATACAGGCCGTTCGGGTTCGAGGACGAGAGCGAGGGCGAAGCGTGACGCAACCCATCCGGTGGCTCATCGACACGAACGTGGTCTCCGAGATGATGCGCCCGGCTCCCGAGCCGCGAGTGGCCGGATTCCTCGACGGGATCTGGCCCCAGGGGGTGGGTGTGGCCTCCGTCACGGTGTGGGAGATCCTCGACGGCATCGGCCGCCAGGACGCCGGACGGCGGCGGGAACATCTGGCCGAGCGGTTTCGGGGCGTGCTGAACGACCTCTTCAGCGAACGGATCCTCGACTGGACCCTCGGCGACGCCGAAGCATGCGCCCGCATCATGGAGTCGAAAAGGCGGAGGGGCGAACCGCTCGACGACCACCTCCCGGACGCCATGCTGGCGGGCACGGCCCTGTGTCGCGGCCTCACCCTGGTCACCCGGAACGAGCGGGACTTCCGGGACACGGGCATGGAAGTGGTAAACCCGTGGGCGGGAGCCGTTCCGCGGCATGCCGAATAACGATGAGCCCCGAATCCCGGAGTCCCATGTCCCACCAACCCCACACCGTCGACCAGTCGGACCGAATCGTCCCCATCAACCTCCGCCAGAGCGGCCGAACCCCCGTCGAGTTGCTGATATCCACCCGCGTGCGGAAGTCCCCCTACTGGCACCTTTCCCACGCGGCCGGCTGCTGGCGCGCCACCATCTACAACCGGATCTACCACCCACGCGGCTACATCCGGCCCGAGGACGGCGGCGCTGCGGCGGAACACGAGGCGCTGACCAGCCACGTCACCCTCTGGAACGTCGCCGTCGAGCGCCAGATCCGCGTGCGCGGCCCCGACGCCGAGCGGTTCACCGACTACGTCATCACCCGCGACGCCACCCGCATCGAGCCGATGCACGCCAAGTACGTCATCCTCTGCAACGAGCGGGGCGGGATCCTCAACGACCCGGTGCTGTTGCGCCTGTCGGAGGACGAATTCTGGTTCTCGCTGGCGGACTCCGATCTGCTCTACTGGCTGCAGGGCGTGAACGTGGGCATGAGGATGGATGTGGAGATCGACGAGATCGACGTGTGCCCGCTGCAGATCCAGGGGCCGAAGTCGCTGGCGCTCATGGCGGATCTGGTGGGTAGTACGATTCGCGACATTCCGTACTACGGGCTGATGAAGGCCGAGATCGGGGGCTGTTCGGTGGTGATCTCGCAGTCGGGCTTTTCGGGCGAAAAGGGCTACGAGATCTACCTGCGCGACGCCACCCTGCACGCCGAGCGGCTGTGGGAGGAGGTGCTGGAGGCGGGCGAGGCGCATCAGCTGAGGGTGATCGCGCCCGGTCACCAGCGCCGCATCCAGGCGGGGATTCTGTCGTGGGGACAGGACATGGACCACGAGACCGTGCCGTTCCAGTGCAACCTCGGGTACCAGGTGCCCCGCGAGAAGGAGGGCGACTACATCGGCCGCGCCGCGCTCGAGCGGATGCGGGCGGAGATCGAAGCGGGGCAGCCGCCGTTCGTCATGGTGATGGTGGGGATGAAGATGGGCGGCAAGCCGATCGACGACTACGCGCCCGACTTCTGGCTGGTGTCAGGGGCGGACGGGGGCGACCCGATCGGGTATCTGACTTCGCCCTGGCATGCGCCGGAGTTGGGGTGCAATATCGCGCTGGGGTACGTGCCGGGGGGGATGTCCGCGGTCGGGACGGAGCTGACCGTCTGGCTGCCGGAAGAATACGCGAGCGAGCCGGGCACTCCGGACCGGGCCAGGGTATGCGAGATCCCCTTCCGGCCATCGGTGAATCCGAGCGCGCGTGAGGTCGCATGGGAGCGGGGCCGGGACGCGGCGGAGTAGAAGGTGACGCCCAAGGTCGGCTCAGCTGTCGCGGCCCGCCAGCCCCTCGGCTGAGCACCTGCGGTTCGCCAGCCCCTCGGCTGAGCACCTGCGGTTCGCCAGCCCCTCGGCTGAGCACCTGCGGCCCGCCAGCCCCCCGGCTGAGCACCTTGCGGTTCGCTAGCCCCTCGGTTGAGCACCCGCCGGTTCGCCACCCCCGGCTGAGCACCCGCGGTTCGCTGACCGAACTTTTCCCGAACTGTGGTGTATAAGAAGGTAAGACAGCCTCCGCCACACCACAGACCCGGGGATCAGACACCATGCCCGCCGCCGAAAACACCTCCTTCGCCCCACCCCACCCCGCCCCGCCCTCGCCCGGCGACGACCCCGGCCCGCCCGCTCCCGCCGCCGATATCCCCAGCCACGATCCTCGCCCCGGCGACGATCCCCTCGGCGACCGGATCGCCGCGCTCTGCGCCCACATCGACGCCGCCGTCCACCGGCTCCTCACCCTGCTCCAGGTCTACGACGAGCAGGGGCAGTGGCAGGGCTGCCGCTCCTGCGCCCACTGGCTCTCCTGGCGCACCGGCATCTCGCTCGGGCCCGCCCGCGAGAAGGTCCGCGTGGCCCGCCGCCTCCCCTCCCTGCCCCTCATCTCGGCCGCGCTCGCGAAGGGCGAGATCTCGTACTCCAAGGTGCGGGCCCTGACCCGCATCGCCACCGCCGGCAACGAGGCCGAACTCCTCACCTTCGCCCGTCACGGCACCACCGCCCACGCCGAGCGCCTGGTCCGGCAGTGGCGCCGCCTGGACCGGACCGACGCCTCCGAGGCCGACGCCGCCGGCCCGGCCGACCCGGCGGACCCGGCCGAACACCGGGGCCTCTCGCTCCACCTCGCCGACGACGGCAACTACGAGATCCGCGGCCACCTCAGCCCGGAGGTGGGCGCCCTGCTGCTCAAGGCCCTGGAAGTGACCGAGGACAAGATCTACCAGGAGCAGCGCGCCGCCGGCACCGAGCACGAGACCACCGCCGCGCAGCGCCGGGCCGACGCCTTCGGCCTCTGGCTGGAGGAGCGCGTCCAGCCCGGGGTCCAGCTGGTCGTGCATTCGTTCGCGGCGGCGGCGAAGGCCGGGGCGGCCCCGGCTGAAGCGGCGGCGCCCGATGCCACGGCCCCGGCTCAAGCGGCGGCGCCCGGTGCAGCCCCCGAAGCGGCAGCGCCCGATGCCACGGCGGCCCCGGTCCCACCGGCCCCCGCGAACGTTTCAGCTGAAACGTCCCCCACGGTCATGCAGGCGCCCGCGCTGGTCACGGAAGACGGCTGCCGCGTTTCACCTGAAACGTCTTCGCGGCTGTGCTGCGATGCGGAGGTCGTGCCCATCGCGCGCGGATCGGACGGCTCGGTGCTCGACGTCGGGCGGCGCAGCAGAACCGTGGGCTGGCGGCTGCGCAAGGCGCTCGAGGCGCGCGACGGCGGATGCCGCTTCCCCGGATGCGGATCACCGCGGCGCACCCACGCCCACCACATCACCCACTGGGCCCGCGGCGGCGAGACGGCCATGGACAACCTGGTGCTGCTCTGTCCCTTCCATCACCGCGCAGTCCACGAAGGCGGCTGGCGGGTGGAGATGGACGAGCGGGGAGTGCCGAACTTCTTCAACCCGCTGGGCGTGCGCATGCCCGTCGTGCCCGAGCCTCCGGATATCGGCGGGCTGGTGTCCGGCGACGGCGCGGAGGCAGGGTCCGCGGACGCGGACGGCGCAAGGCCAGTGGACGTTTCGGAACCCGCTGCGGGCGCCTGTTCCGCACCGGCGCAGGACTTCGGGCTGGCCCGCTGGCACGGCCAGTCTTGCATCGGCCCCTCGACCGGGAGCAGCCTCTGGCAGGGCGAACGCATCGACTGGGGGTGGGCGATGGTCTGCCTCTGGGGGGAAGGAGGTGGGCGCGGCGCTGGCGAACTGGACGTGTCGGAGAGGTCCGGCTGATGGTGGCGGGCTGGTGGCGACCCGGTGGTAGTGGCGGGCTGGTGGCGGCGGGCTGATCGTGATAGTCCTCGCGTGGCATCCGGGGGCGGTGAGCCGGATGCAGCGGGGAGTTATTCCAGGGGATCGCCCTTCATCCGGCTCCCCGCGGGATCGAAAAGTGCCGTGCTGCCGCCGCTCCCGCCGACGGCGGCGACCGTAACCGGGTAGCACTCGTTCATGTACACCACCTGCAGCCGCTCGCCGACGTGGGCGCGGTCGGCCGGCAGGTAAGCCATGAGGAGATAGCGGCCCACGGACGGGCCCATCCCTGCGGAGGTGACGCGGGATTCCCGTCCCAACGAGTCCACGATGCGGGCGCCACCCGCCGTCAGGATCGGCTCATTCCCGCCGGTGGGGAAGCGGGCCATGCCGGATCCGGTCGCGCTCGCGTGGTCGTCCATGGTGAGCGTGCAGATCCTCGCGATCGGTCCCCGTTCACGAGCCCTCAGGTAGGCGGCCTTGCCGATGAAGTCGGCCCGCTTCACGCGGGGGCGCGCCAGGCCGGCTTCGACCGGCGAGTACTCGGACGTGAGCTCGGCGCCCATGAACAGGTAGCCCTTCTCCATGCGCCCTGTGGTGCCGTAGACCCCCATCCCGACTGGGCGCAGGTCGAAATCGCGGCCCGCCCCCCAAACCGCGTCCCACAGCGCGAGCCCGTGCTCGGTCCGCGTGTAGATCTCCCAGCCGCTCTCGCCCACGTACGAGATCCGCAGCATTGTGGTGGGAATCCCGTCGATCAGGGTGTGGTGCACCGTGCCGTACGGGAATTCGGCGTGGCCGAGGCCGCGGTCGGCGACCCCGGACAGCAGCGGCGCAGCGTCCGGTCCCCACACCCCGAGCGTGCAGATCGCCGACGACCGGTCCTCGAAGCGCACCGACCCGTCCGCCGGCAGGTGCTTGCGGAACCAGAAGGCGTCGCGGGCGCCGTCGAAGACCCCGGTGACGACCCGAAACCGGTCTGCGGCGAGCCGCTGGATGGTCAGGTCGGCGCGAAAGCCGCCGTCCGGCGTCAGGAGCGGCGTGTAGATCGAGCTGCCCACCGGGCGGTCGCACTCGTTGACCGTCATCCGCTCCAGGTACGGGACCACGCCGGGCCCCGACACGTCGAAGATCTGGAACGCGCCCAGATCCACCACGCCCACCTTCTCGCGCATGTGCAGGTGCTCCGCGTTGATGATCGGCGACCACCAGCGGCGGTCCCACTCGTGGGGGCGGTCCCACTCGTGGGGGCGGTCCGGCACCCTGTAGCGCGCCACCAGGTCCTCGTTCGACGCGTACCACTGGGGGCGCTCCCATCCCCGTGCCTCGAAGTACTCGGCGCCGAGCGCCTCGGTGCGGGGGTGGGATGGCGAACGGTTGATGCCGCGCGCGGACTCCCATTGCTCGCGCGGGTGCACGATCCCGTACGTCTTGGGGAAGTGCTCGCAGCAGCGTGCTCGAACGTGATGGGCCGTGCGTTCGTGCGGCTGGAAGCGCGTGACGTCGGAGGCGTGCGGGTCCAAAAGGCGCGGGTAGCCGTAGGTCATCCACTCGGCGATGAGTTGCGCCGACCCGGGGCCCTCCCGCACCCAGACCGCTGCCGCCGACCACAGGTTCGCCACCTCGGCGGTCTCGCCCAGCAGCTGTTGGGTATCGGGCGTGAGGGATAGCAGGCCGTTGACGGCGTACTCCATCCCGGTGCCGGCGAGGAGGCTCCCCATGATCTCTCGCGCGTGCTCCAGCTGGGGCGCGAAGTCATCGGGCGTGAAGGGCAGCTCGGTGGGTGAACGCTCCGCCTCGGCGACGGAGGGGATGTCGCCGGGGTGTGTCAGGATGGGGCGATGCGCGTAGGAGCCCACCTCCATCGCTCCGTAGCTCTGCCGCTCGTACATGAACGAGTCCATGTCGCGCACGATGGGGTAGCCGATCTCGTTGCCGGTCGCGAGCAGGAGTTCGACCGGCCCGAAGTCGGCCATCTGGTGCACCGCTGGTGTGAGGGGGATGGTGGCGCCGGCCATCGCGGCAATCCGAGGGCTCCAGACCCCGCATGCGATGACCGCGTGGTCGACTTCGATGGTTCCGCGGGTCGTGGCCACCGCCCGGATGCGGGGGCGGCCGAAGGCCACGGGGTCGACTTCGAGGCCGGTCACCTCGGTCTCGTCGAGGACCGCCAGCACGCCCCTGGCCCGCGCCCGTTCCCGCATGATCGCGCCCGCCCCGACCGAGTCCACGACCGACACGCCCGGTGTGTAGAAGCCGCCCAGGATCACATCCGGGTTGACGAACGGCACCCTCGCCACCACCTCCGCCGGTGTCAGCAGTTCGCTCTCGATGCCCCATACCCGCGCCGAGGTCATCCGCCGCCGCAGCTCCTCCATGCGCTCCTCGGTGCGCGCGACCTCGACGCCGCCGCAGGTCGTGTTGACGCCGAGCGCTTCGTACTGCCGCTGGCTCTCCAGCGTGATCAGTGCGATCTCGCGGCCGTGGTCGGTGGGGAAGATGAAGTTGGACGCGTGGCCCGTCGATCCGCCGGGGTTCGGCAGCGGGCCCTTGTCGATCAGGACCAGGTCGTCCCAGCCGAGTCTCGCCAGGTGTTCGACCAGGCAGTTGCCGACGATGCCGGCGCCGATGACGGCAACTCTGGCCCTGGGGGGCGGGGTGCGGGCTGAGGTCATGGGCGGAGCACCTGGGCGACCGGGCGAGGAATCAGCCTAGCGAGGAATCGGGTCGGGGTGGGCGTCGCACTTGACGCCCGTCTTGCAGCGGCCATCGAGACTTCGTCGCGCCTTGCCAGCCCGGCGCCTCGCCGCTCTCGGTGCTCGCGGGGCTTTATCCACGGACTGCTAACTCCCGCGCTCCACCCGCACCCCCCCCACCCACACGCCCGAGATCTCGCGCAGATTGGCCACATCCTCGAGCGGGTTGCCCCCCAACAGCACGAAATCGGCACGGCGGCCCGGTTCCAGCGTGCCGATGTCGTCCCTGCCGAGGCATTCGGCTGCCACCCCGGTCGCGGAACGCAGAATCTGCTCCGGGGTGAGGCCCGCCTCCGCCATCAGCTCCATCTCCATGTGCTCGAAGTAGCCCTGGAAGCGCCCGAGCGGCCCCGAGTCGGTGCCGAAGGCGATCGGCACGCCGGCCTCGGCCAGCCGCCCCAGGTTGGCCTGCGCGACTTCAAGCGCGCGACCGTACGCCTCGGCCGCCCCCGACGCCCTCACCCGCGCCTGCCGCCCCGGATCGCTCAGCGTCTCCACCTGCGCGGAATCGACGTCCGCCATCAGGAACGGATCGTCGAAGAAGTCCGGGCGGGCTCCGTAGGCATACGTCGACACCTCCCGGGTAAGCGTCGGCACGTAGCAGACACCGGTCTCGCGCAGGAGGCCGATCGTCTCGTCGTCGACCGCCTCGTCGCGGATGCTGTGCGCGACCATCCCCGTCCCGGCGCGCAGCAGCCCCTTCGCATCCTCCCGGTAGAAGAGGTGCGAGGCGACGCGGAGGCCGTGCTCGGCGGCGCGGGTTATCACGGCGGCGTAGGTCTCGGGGGACATCTTCCGCGTCGTGCCCAGGTTGTCGTCGACGCGGATCTTGATCCAGTCGGGGCCCATCGCCGCGACGGCATCGACCCGCTCGGCGGCCTCTTCGGGCGTGGACGCGGTCACCACCGGGCCGGACACGAGGACGCGCGCGCGGGCCGGGGGGGCGGTCTCTCCGGCGCCGGCCGCGCCGGGATCTTCGGCCGCGTCGGCGCCCTCGGCTGGACCCGGCGAATCCCCCTCCCCCCAACTCGCATCCCTCAGGTCGAACAACGCCCCTCGCTCGCCACCCAGACTTGCCACCGTCGTGACCCCGTACCGGGCGTAGCGTTCCAGCTCGCCGTAGGCGTATTCCCCGTACTCCACGCCGGTGCCCGGAACCCACGTGCCGCCCACATGGCCGTGCGTGTTGATGAGGCCCGGAATGAGGTACGTGCCGGTAAACACGGTCGACGTGATCCCGGCTTCGATGGCGTCTATCCCGATGTCGGTCATGACCCGCAGCGTGTCGTCGGTCCTGCCCGCCGCACCGGCAAAATCCATGACGGGATCGATGGCGAGGATCCTGCCCTGCGAGACCTGCACGACTGCCGGACCGGTGGGTGGCGCGCCCGTCCCGTCCCACACCCGCGCGCCGATGAGCACCCAGTCGGTGGCCGGGTCGAAGGAGGACCCGGACTCACAGGCGCCCGGGAACAGCGCGAGCACAACCGCAAGAGGTGCGGGGATTACTGGTGCCTTCATGGTCCTGCCTTCCCTGATCTCGGTGCGGCTTGTACCTCCCGCTCCATTCTACTCCGAACCGCTCTTGCGAGCGACCGTTGTGGCTCGCCGCCAAGATATGTACATTTCGATATGTACACTACGGCGAACGGAGGACGCCAATGAAAACTGTCGGCGCAGCCGAGTTCAAGGCCCGGTGCCTGCGATTGATCAAGCAGATGAATCGGGACGGCGAGCCATTGACCGTCACGAACCGCGGCCGTCCCGTCGCCATACTGTCACCCATGCCCGAACAGGCTCGATCCGAGTCGATCATCGGCGCCATGGCAGGTACGGTTCTGGCCTACGACGATCCTTTCGGGCCGGCCGCCCACCCCTCCGAATGGGCGTCCCTGCGTTGATCGTGCTCGATACGCACGCGCTCATCTGGGCCGTGGAAGGCGATGGGCGGCTCGGCACCAGCGCGTCCTGCCTGATCGAGGAAACGGTTCAGACCGGCCGGGTGGCGGTGTCGGCGATCACGCCCTGGGAAATCGCGCTTCTGGTGGAACGCCGGCGGTTGCGCCTCGGACGCGAGGTCGGGGTGTGGATCGCACAGGCTCTCGCCCTGCCGGGCGTCACGCTCATCCCGATTGAACCCGCCATCGCCATCGACGCCGTGCGTCTGCCTGGGAAGTTCCACGCCGACCCCGCCGACCGCTTCATCGTCGCCACGGCGCGTCACCTGCAGGAGCCGCTGTTGACCGCCGACCGGAAGATTCTTGCGTACTCGGAGGCGGGGCATGTTCGGGCCGTGGACATCTCCTAGCTGTCCGCCGCCACGTACAGCTCGCTTCCCCCGCGCCGGAACTCGTCGGCCTTCTCGCTCATGCCTTCCTCCACTGCCTGGGCCGTGTCCAGTCCCCGCTCCCGCGCGAACCGGCGCACGTCGTCGCTGATCTTCATCGAACAGAACTTCGGTCCGCACATGGAGCAAAAGTGCGCCACCTTCGCCCCCTCCGCGGGGAGCGTCTCGTCGTGGAATTCCTGCGCGGTGACCGGGTCCAGCGACAGGTTGAACTGGTCGCGCCAGCGGAACTCGAACCGCGCCTTGGAGATCGCGTCGTCCCACTGTTGCGCGGTCGGGTGCCCGCGTGCGAGGTCGGCCGCGTGGGCCGCGATCTTGTAAGCGATCACCCCGTCCTTCACGTCGTCGCGGTCGGGCAGCCCCAAGTGCTCCTTCGGGGTGACGTAGCAGAGCATCGCCGTGCCGTACCAGCCGATCATCGCCGCGCCGATCGCGCTGGTGATGTGGTCGTAGCCGGGCGCGATGTCGGTCGTAAGCGGCCCCAGCGTATAGAAGGGCGCCTCGTCGCACCACTCCAGCTGTTTCTCCATGTTCTCCTTGATGAGGTGCATGGGAATGTGCCCCGGCCCCTCGTTCATGACCTGCACGTCGTACTCCCACGCGATCTGGTTGAGCTCGCCCTGGGTGCGCAGCTCCGCGAACTGGGCCTCGTCGTTGGCGTCGGCGATCGAGCCGGGCCGCAGCCCGTCGCCCAGCGAGAACGAAACGTCGTACTCGCGCATGATCTCGCAGAGCTCGCGGAAGTTCGTGTAGAGGAAGTTCTCCCTGTGATGCGCCATGCACCACTTGGCCAGGATGGAGCCGCCGCGCGACACGATCCCCGTGACCCGGTCGGCCGTCAGGGGCACGTAGCGCAGCAGCACCCCCGCGTGCACGGTGAAGTAGTCGACCCCCTGCTCGCACTGCTCGACGATCGTGTCCCGGTAGACTTCCCAGGTCAGCTCCTCGGGCACGCCGCCCACCTTCTCCAGCGCCTGGTAGATGGGCACGGTGCCGATCGGCACGGGGGAGTTGCGGATGATCCACTCGCGCGTGGCGTGGATGTTCCTCCCCGTCGACAGGTCCATGACGGTGTCGGCGCCCCAGAGCGTCGCCCAGCGCAGCTTCTCGACCTCCTCGTCGATCGACGACGCCACCACCGAGTTCCCGATGTTGGCGTTGATCTTCACCTTGAAGCCGCGCCCGATGATCATGGGCTCGAGCTCGGGGTGGTTGATGTTGGCCGGGATGATCGCGCGCCCGCGCGCCACCTCGTCGCGGACGAAGCGCGGGTCGAGCCCCTCCCGGAGCGCGATGAACTCCATCTCGGGGGTGACCTCGCCGCGCCGCGCGTAGTGCATCTGGGTGACGGGGCCGTTGCCCCGCCGCGTGGTGCGGCGGAGGCCGGGGGGGAGCTCGAGGGGGTCGTCGCGCTTGCCGGGGGTGAGGGGGGCCGAGCGGCCCGTGACGCGAACGTCCCGCGCGGCGATCCAGGGGTCGCGGAGGGGGGGGAGGCCTTCGCGGACATCGTGGCCGCGCGGGCCGCCGGTGTCGTAGACGCGCAGGGGAGGCTCGCCGCCCGAGAGGGAGATCTCCCGCATGGGGACGCGTATGCCGTCCGGGCCGTCGACGTGAACGCGGGTGGATTTGGGGAAGGCGTCGCCGTAGGGGGTGGGGGGTGGGGGGGACGGCGGGGCGGGGGGCGGGGTGCCGGAGGGCGCGGTGCCGGCATTCGGCGTCGGCGGCTCGGTTGGCGAAAGCGGGCCGGCTGGCTTGATCATCGCGGTCTGTCGATTCTCCCCGGCCGCCGCGTCGTCGCCGGATGGGAGCGTTCGGCCGCTGGCGGTGACCCCGCCGAAGCCGCGCTCCCTACGCCGGTATCAGCCGGATCAGGTCATTGGGGTTCGCTCTCAATCCCGTGGCGCGCGTGGTGCGCGATGCGGGGTTGGGCGCTATGCAACGTGTTGGGCGCCTCCCGCATCGAGCGCGCCGACGGGATGCCCCCGGCGACTGCGGGGAAGTATAGGGACGTGCGCGCCGCGGGGCGAATATGGGTTGACCATATCTATTGATATGGGTAGTATGGGTCATGAAGACTACCATCGAGATTCATGATGAACTGCTGGCTCGCGCCAAGCGATATGCGCGAGAGACCGGCGGCACCCTGCGGTCCCTGGTCGAATCGGGGTTGCGCATCGTCCTGTCGGCACCCGCAACCTCGGAACCCTACCGGCTTCCCGACCTCAGCGTCGGCGACCCGACCGACGACGATCCCCTTGAGGCCTACTCCTGGCAGGATCTGTCGGAGATGATCTACGAGCATCCCGGCGAGCCGTGATCGCGGTCGACACCAACGTGCTCGTCTACGCGCACCGGCGTGAGTCCAGGGTGCACGAAGAGGCGGTGCGTGTTCTGAGGAAGCTTGCCGAAAGCAACCGGCCCTGGGCCATTCCGTGGCCCTGCTGCTACGAGTTCATCAGCGTCGCTACGAACCGCCGGATCTGGCGGGGCGCCCAATCGACACCCGATCAGGCCTGGAGCCAGCTGCGGGCCTGGACAGATTCGCCTTCGAACCGGCTTTTGGGTGAGACTCGCGACTTTCTGGAGATCCTCGAGAGCCTGATCCTGCGGCCCCGCGTGCGCGGCCCGGTGGTCCACGACGCCCGTGTGGCCGCCGTCTGCCTCGCCCACGGGGTGGATGAACTGCTGACCCGCGACCGCGATTTCTTCCTGTTTCCAGAGCTGAAGACGCGCAGTCCGTTTGCGGTCTGAGGCGCGTCGCGGTCCGCCGGTCGTACCGGTATCCGGCCGCACGCGGACCTGTCAGTCCGGGATCTTCCGGATCACCAGCTCCTCGGGCTCACCACCGCCAGCCCGGCCTGGATGAAAGACCGCTGAAAGCGCATCTGGTCGCGGACCGGCATCGCCGTCAAGCCGGCACTCTCCGCCTCCATTCGCACCTCCGCCTCCACTCGCGCGGCGGCTTCTGCCCCCACCCCCCGAACCCGCCCATCCCACCCGGCGATCCGCTCCCGCCACCGCACCAGCGCCGGATCCGGCGGCCCCAACTCGGCGCCCACCCCCGGCGTGATGAACAGGGGCATCTCGGTCACAAGCGTCAGGGGGTCGCCGCCCAGCGCGCGCACCGCCTCCATCGAGCTGGGACGAAACCGCGCCGCCGTGTCCGGGTCGCCGAGGTCCAGAAAGTGCTGCCGCATCGCGCGCGAGTCCGGGCGGCTGCAGAATCCGCGCGCGAGCCGGTGGAAACCCTTCTCGCCCTCGCGCTCCACGTCGTGCAGCTCGTACCCGGCCCGCCGCACCTCGCCGGCCAGGGCACGCGCCGCGTTCCGGAAGCGCGGCCACCACGACCGCTCGACCAGGAAGTAGGGGCCCGCCGCCACGCTCATCCCGTGCAGACTGACGTGCAGGTCGAAGGGGGCGGCGGCGCGCCAGAACTCCCAGGCCGCGCGGTTCTCGGGGCGGGCGCCGGCGTCGCCCTCGCTACGCGGGAAGCCGAACTCGATGTCGTCGCCGGGGAGTTCCCGCACGCGGTGGCGCAGCCATTCGGCGAAATCGTAGCGCTCGGCGTCCGGCGCCTGCCAGGCGGCGTTGGCCGCGGCCCCGTCGGGGTTGAGGTGGGGGATCACGAACCAGGTCGCCCGCCGGCGCAGTTCGCCCCCGGCCGGACCGGAGAGCAGGCCGGCCAGCTGACGAAGGAAGCGGGGACCCACCGGCTCGTCCGCATGACATCCTCCAACCAGACTGACCCGCAGCGGACCCGCGCCGATCCGGTGCGCGACGATTGGTCTGCCCTGGCGGGAGCGGCCGATCTCGAGGGCGGCCAGCGGGGCCGTCTCAGCGGCCTGCGCCCGCCTCCCGGTCAGCCTGGCGGCGATATCAGCTCCGAGGCGTCGAAGTCGACCTCATAGCCGCACATCGTACCCGTGTACCTCGCGCTGAAGCTCGGCTCGGTCCCCGAGAAGTCCGGCCGCCCGGTCAACGTCAGGTCGATCTCGCAGGTTCCCGTCCTGCCCGCCAGCTCCCAGTCCAGGGCGCCGGACGTGCTGCCGTCGAGCAGGAACTGGAGCGTCGTGGTTACGATCGATGTCGTGGTGATGTCCCGGATGCTCGGATTCCCGTCGACGGTGAACTCGAACCCCAGGCTGGTGAATCCGCAGCCCGTGGGCGTGATGTCGAAATCCGTCACCAGGCGCGCAGTGTCGTTCGCCGGCGGTCTCTCCTCGATCGATCCGACCAGCTTGGCCCGCCCGGCGAGCGGACAGCGCACGACGATGCTGTCCGCCGAGAAGAAGATCGGAGTGAAGGTGGTGTCCGATGTGGCGGCTCTCAGGCCGACGAACAGCGCCGTGGCCTCCGCCAGCGCCAGCGGACTGCTATCGGGCTCCGTGGAGTCGGTGCAGGCGCCCACGACGAGCGCGCAGGCGGACAGGGTGAGTGCCCATAAGGTGATTTCCGCCCTTGTCGATGCCGTCATTGTCGCCTCCTGTGATCGCTGCGATTGGACCGGACGCCAATCAACTATAACGCGTTACGTCCGGGTCGCGGGCTACGTCAGCGGCCAAGCAGGTGCCCGAGAATCCACGACGCCTCGAAATCCACTTCGTGGCCACACATCGTCCCCGCGTACCTCGTGGTGGAAATGACCCCGGGCAGGCCAGGGGCGCCGCTCAGCCTCAGGCTCAAGGGGCAGGTTCCGTTCTTGTCCGCCAGTTCCCAGTCGAGGGTGCCCGACGTGCTCCCATCAAGCTGTACCGTCAATGGCGTGCCGGCGATCAACATGGTGGTGACGTCGCGGATGCCGGGATCCGCGTCGATGGTGAACTCAAACCCCGAGGCGGTGAAGCCGCACCGGGTGGGCGTGATCTCGAAGTCCCACATCGCGCGCGCAGTGTCGTTGACCGGTGGTCGCTCGTCGATCGATCCGACCAGCTTGATCCGCCCGCCGAGCGGACACTGCCTGACAACGCTGTCCGGAGACGCGAAGATGGGCTCGAAGCCGGCTTCCGCGAGGCCGGCGAACATCGTCGTGGCCTCCTTGGGAGTCAGTGGATTCTCGGGTTCCGTGGAGTCCGAGCAGGCGGCCACAACGAGGGCGCATGCGGACAGGGTGAATCCCAACAGGGTGATTCCCGCCGGGGGGGTTCCCGTCCTCCGTGATTCCGACATCCTTGCCTCCGCTGATCGCTATCCCTGGACCGGCCTTAGCAGCCCGTCGACTGCCAGTATATCATTACCCCGCTCAGGATTCCTCCGTTCCGCGACCTGGACACGATTTGCGACTCACCGACGACGAAAAGCGCCTGCTCGACGGAGAGGCCGGCCCGGCGGCCGAACTGGCGATGCGGATCGTGGTGCGCATGGCGGAGATTCTGGGAGCGCGCGAACTCGTGCCGGTCACCTCGTCGCACATCGACGGGTGTCTGTACCACGGGGACGGCGGGGTCGAGTTCGCGGAGCGCCTGGTGGAGCTGGGCGGGCGGGTCGCGGTCCCGGCGACGCTCAACGTGGGCGCGCTCGACCTGCTCCACCCGGGGCGGGTGCGCGGGGGGGAGGGCCGCCGGGCGATGGCGCTGCGCCAGATGCGGGCCTACCAGGCGCTGGGGTGCACGCCGACGTGGACGTGCGCGCCGTACCAGGCCGGGCACCGGCCCGCCGCCGGCGAGCACGTGGCCTGGGGCGAGAGCAACGCGGTCGCGTTCGCCAACTCGGTGCTCGGGGCCCGCACGAACCGCTACGGGGACTTCATGGACATCTGCTGCGCGCTGGCCGGGCGGGCGCCGCGCACGGGTCTCCACCTCGGTGAGCGGCGCCGCGCGACGGTGGTTGTGGACACGGCGGCGGTCGGCGCCGGGCTGAAGCGGCGGGACATCTTCTACCCCGTGCTGGGGACGTGGCTGGGGGCGGAGGTGGGGGACCGGGTGGCTGTGCTGACGGGCCTCCCCGCGTCCGTAAGCGAGGACCAGCTCAAGGCGATGGGGGCCGCGGCGGCCACATCCGGTGCCGTCGGGCTCTTCCACGTCGAGGGCGTCACCCCCGAAGCGCCCGACCTGGAGACCGCGCTGGGCGGCCGCGCCCCCGAATCGGTGATCCCGCTCCGCCCGGCCATCCTCCGCTCCGTCCGCGACACCCTCAGCACCGCCCCGGCCGGCCGCATCGACGCGGTCGCGGTGGGGAGCCCCCACTTCTCCCTGGACGAGTTCGCCCAGCTCGAAGCGCTCCTTCCGGCAGCCCCCTTCGCGGTGCCCTTCTACGTCTGCACCGGCCGGTCCGAGTACCGGAAACTGGAAGCGGCTGGCCGGCTTCCCCGCCTCGAGTCCGCCGGCATCGAGATTGTCGTGGACACCTGCGTGGTCGTCACTCCCATCCTGCCCCCGGACGGCGGCGTGCTCATGACCAACTCCGGCAAGTTCGCGCACTACACCCCACCCAACACCGGCTACGGCGTGGTCTACGGCAGCCTGGAGGACTGCGTCCGCTCCGCGGTCCGCGGCCGCGTGACCCGGGACGAGGGCCTGTGGAGCTGAGCGGCACCGTCGTCCACGGCGGCGCCACCGAAGGCCGCCTTCTCGTCCTCGGCAAGCCCCTCAGCTTCTGGGGCGGCGTCGACCCCGCGACCGGGAAGATCCGCGACCCGCGCCACCCCCGTCACGGGGGCTCCGTGCGCGGCCGCATCCTTGTCATGGAGCGCACGATCGGATCGAGCTCGTCCAGCGCCATCATGCTGGAGCTGCTCCGCAACGATGTCGCGCCGGCCGGCATCGTGATCGCCCGCCCGGACGCGATCCTCGTGCTGGGGATCCTCGTCGCTCGGGAGCTCGGCCACCCCACCATCCCGATGCTGCAGGTGGGCGGCGCCGGGATCGCGCGGCTGACGGAGCTCGACGGCCGCCCGGCAACGCTATCCCGCGGCGTTCTGCGCGTCGGCGGCCCCCGCTGACTCACAGGACGTGCGAGCGGCCGCGGGCACCGGCCATCCGGTCCGGGCGCGCCTCCGACCCTCAGGGAACCGCGTAGCGCTCCAGGTACTGCAGGCCGACCTCGTCCATCCTCACCGCGTAGAGCCCGCTCTCGCCGAAGCCCACCACGCGCCGGCCCATGGGCAGATCCACTCTCATCACGAGCGCGCCGGTGCCGTCGAAAAGGTCGTAGCGCGGCGGCATGCCGGCCCGCTGGTGGCGCCGGACCCAGGCGCGTCCGTCCCGGTCCACCGGGATCGGCCGACCGTAGAAGGCCGGCTTAACTTCGGGCCACGGGTAGTCGTCCAGGTTGTTGTCGTCGTCGCCACCGCCACCCCGCGTGGCGATCATCCTCATGTTCCCGTTCTCGATGGTGGCCTGGATCGACATTCCGCCGCCGGTCTCGGACGCGCTCTCGCGCCACTCCTCCTTCTCCGCCTGCCCGATCCGCACCGGCGCGTACGGCACGGGAGGTCCGCTCGTCACCGACCCGTCCGGCGCGATCCAGTCCACGTGATAGTCCCCTGCCCTCGCGACCACCACGCGGCCATCCTCCGCCACCCCCCAGGCATCCTCCGGCGACAGCGGGATCGGAGTGATCCGGACGTTCTGGTTCCCGGCGTCCCCCGACTCCTCGCGCGTCCTGCCCTCCGGCTTGAACAAACCCACCGCCCTGGTCTGATCGGTCTCGAGGTTCAGACGCAGGATCTCCAGCGAATCGAGACTCTCATCGAATCCCGGCATGCCGCGGAAGTAGATGCGGCCCATCGCGTCCACCCCCTGCGGGATGGCCATGACCATCTGGCCCGCCATCGGGTCCCCGGTCGCGTACGGCCGCGTGTCCCCGAACTCCAGCTCCGGGCTCAGCACCGTGAGCCGGCCGTTGCCCAGGTCGACCAGCAGCGTCCGGTCGCCGGGCAGGGCCCAGACCGCATCCGGTTGCCGGTACTCGGCCGGACCCTGGCCAACCCCCCCGATGGAGTCGGCCACCCCCGCGTCCATGTCGAGCGACACTACCACCTGGCCCAGCGGGTCGGCCACCAGTACCCGGCCACCGGGCAGCTCGCGCACCGTGGAGACGACCGCGAAGGCCTCTTCCCACGCCGCCTCGGCCTCCCCCAGCTGCACGGCCGGCACCTGGTCCGCGGCCCCGCCGCCGTCGTCAGCCGCACAGGCGGCGGCAACCACGGCGACCAGCCCGGCGATCGCCACGGCGGCCAGCCCGGCGCCGAGCCCGGCACCGAGCCCGGCGGCCACCTCCCACGCCGAGCCTTCGGCCCCGGTGCACTCCGACCGCTTCACCAGCGCCCTCACCCGCATCCGGCCGCCCCTACTTCACGAACAGGATGTCGCGATAGCTCGGCATCGGCCACAGATCGTCCGGAATCACCTTCTCCATCCGGTCGGCCACGTCGCGCACCGAATTCATCGCGGGGATCACGTTGTCGCGCATGTGGAACACCTTCTCGGACACCTCGTCGCCGCCGAGCTCCTCGTTCTGGGTGTCGAGCTCGTCGAGCGCGGCGGTCAGCTCGTCGATGAGCCCGGAGACCCGCGCGATGTTGCTGTCGAGGCCGGTCGTGCCGACCCCCGCACCCTCCGTCCCGCTCCGTGCCGCCGCGAGCCGCTCGAGGTAGGTGACCGCCGCAGGGAGGATCATGCAGCGCGCGATGTGGGCCGCGGTCTCGCCCTCGATGTTGATCCTGATGAAGTACTGCTCGGTGAGGACCTCGAGGCGCGCCTCCAGTTCGCGCGGCGTCATGACACCGTACCGGTCGAAGAGCTCCTCGTTCTTGTGGGCCGCGAGCGCCGGGAGCGCCGCCACGGTGTTCCCCGTGTTGAGCAGACCGCGCCGCTCCGCCTCCTCGACCCATTCGTCCGAGTAGTTGTCGCCGTTGAAGATGATCCGCTTGAACGACGGGATCTCGTTGGAGAGGAGCTTCCACAGCGCGGTCTCCAGCGACACCCCGGATTCGACCACGCCCTCGAGCACGTCGGTCCAGTGGTCGATCGCCTCGGCGACGATGGTGTTCAGTACGGTGGCCGGCAGCGAGATGCTCGACGCGGAGCCCACCGCGCGGAACTCGAACTTGTTGCCGGTGAAGGCGAAGGGCGACGTGCGGTTGCGGTCGCCGGAGTGGCGCGGCAGATCGGGCAGGGCGCTCACGCCGAGGCCCAGCAGCCCCTCGCGCTCCCGTTCCGCCGCCGAGCCCGACTCCTCGAGCTGCTCGAAGATGTCCTGCAGCTGGTCGCCGAGGAACACCGAGATGATCGACGGCGGCGCTTCGTTGGCCCCCAGCCGGTGGTCGTTGCCGGCTGTGGACACGCAGGCCAGGAGCAGGTCCTGGTACTTCTCCACCGCGCTCATCACCGCCGTGCAGAAGAAGAGGAAGATGAGGTTGTCGTGCGGCGTGTCGCCCGGGTCCATCAGGTTCCGGTCCGCGGTGCCGAAGGACCAGTTGACGTGCTTGCCGCTCCCGTTGATTCCCCGGAAGGGCTTCTCGTGCAGGAGGCAGACGAGCCCGTAGCGGCGCGCGTTCCGCTCCAGGATCCGCATCATCAGCTGCTGATGGTCGGACGCGACGTTCGCGTTCTCGTAGACGGGCGCCATCTCGTATTGGCCCGGCGCGACCTCGTTGTGGCGCGTCTTCATCGGGACGCCCAGCCGGTAGAGGTCCATCTCGACCGACTGGATGTAGGCGAGCACCCGCTCGTGGATGGAACCGAAGTAGTGGTCGTCGAGCTCCTGCCCGCGCGGCGGCTTGGCGCCGAAGAGGGTGCGGCCGGAGGTCATCAGGTCCGGGCGGCGGTAGTAGAACTCGCGGTCGACCAGGAAGAACTCCTGCTCGGGGCCGAGGTTGGCGGTGACGCGGCCGGCGTCCACGCCGAAGATCTTGAGTGCGCGGCGGGTGACCCGGTCGAGGGCATCCATCGAGCGCAGCAGCGGGATCTTGGCGTCGAGGCTCTCGCCGGCCCAGCTGGAAAACGCGGTGGGGATGCAGAGGAAGGTGGCCGTCTCGCCGCCGAGGATGAAGGCGGGGGATGTCGGATCCCAGGCCGTGTAGCCCCGGGCTTCGAAGGTGGCGCGCAGGCCGCCGGAGGGGAAGGAGGACGCGTCCGGCTCGCCCTGGACGAGTTCGTCGCCGCCGAAATCGGTGATCGCGCGGCCGTCGCGGCCGACCTTGAGGAAGGAGTCGTGCTTCTCCGCGGTGCTTCCCGTCAGCGGCTGGAACCAGTGCGTGTAGTGGGTGGCGCCGCGGGAGAGCGCCCAGTCCTTCATCGCCGCAGCGACCGTGTCCGCGATCCCGGGATCGAGCTCTTCACCGTGTTCGATGGTTCTTGTCAGCTGCTTGAAGACGTTTTCCGGGAGGCGGGCCTGCATCTCCCTCAGTCCGAAGGTGTCCTCGCCGAAGATTCGCGGGAGGAGGTCGCGGTCGCCCGACCGGGATTCCGGAGCGCGGCTCCACGTCTTGGCGGCACTGACGGAGTCGAAGCGTCTCTGGGTCATCGTGGTGGTTTCCTTGCCTTGCTGGAGTGGTTCCTGGGAGTGTTGCATATCCAACTTGGGGGGCGGCCGGGCAATGTCAAGAGGAAAAATAAGAAAAAAGATTATATGTTAAGGAATGTTATTTTATGAGACGGTAGAGCGATTGCGGTCGCTGGCGACGGACCCGGGACCGCTCCTGGTTTCGGTCGAGGGAAGGCTCGGCCATTCGCCTTTTTCGGTGGTCCTGCAGGCGACCGACGGCGGGCGCCGGGTGCTGTTCGTGCCGCCCGGGCTGACCGATCGGGACAACCGCATGGCCCTGGCGGTCCGGCTCGCACCCCTCGCGCCCTGGAAGGTGCCGCCGGACGACTGGCGCGAGTTGTTCGCGGCGATGGCGGAGATGGCTCCGCTGACCGTCGTGATCGAAGAGCCAGGGGCGCTCGCGGCCTCGAACCGCACCTTCTGGCAGGAGCTGGGTCAGGCGTGGAGCGAGGTGCGCCGGAGCGGAGCCCGGGTACACCTCTTCCTGTCCAGCCAGGGACGCGGGCTGGGGGAGACGCTCAACACGCCCGATTCGCCGCTGTGGGAAGCGGCCATGCGGATTCAGCCGGGCGCCACCCCGGCACCGGTCAGGGTCGTCCATCTGGGGATCGGCACGCACTACGATCTCGCCGCGGCGGTCCCGCGCTGGCAGGGTGGCGAACTGCTGCTCGGCTGGTCGGTATTCGGCGGAATGCCGGGGTTGTGGGGGCTTGCGGGCAGCCGGGGAAGTCCCGCCGCGGCACTCCGGCGCGGCCTTCTGCGCGGCTCGCGGCCCCTGGTCGAGGGACCGATGGCGCTGCTGGAGCGGGCGGTCGGCAAGGCCAACCGGTACGCCGCAATCCTGCGGGCCATCGCGACCGGCGCGGAGAGCTGGCCGGAACTGTCGGCGCGAATCCCCGGGACGGCCGGCCCCTACCTCCTCCGGCTGCGGGAGCTGGGACTCGTGGACGCCCAGCGGCCGGTGGACGCCCCACCACGCAGCCGCCGCACCCGCTACCGCCTCTCCGACCCCCACGAGGCGTTCTGGTGGTCGGTGATCCACAGGCTGCGCCCGGGTCTGGTCGCCGCGGCGACGGCAGGTCCCGAGGGCACCGCCGAGAGGATCTGGAAGGAGGCCATCCGCCCCTCATTCGCCCACGCCGTCCGTCACGCGCTGCCCCTGATCTGCCGCAACTACCTGCGCTTCGGCTGCGAACCCGTCCTGGGCGCCCGCGCCCGCACCGCCGGCCCGCTGTGGGGCTCCGGCTTCGACTTCCCCGTCGCGGGCACCCTCGCCAGCGGCGCGGTCTGCTACGGCCACATCCACCCCGGGCCGACCCCCGCCCCCGCCGCGATCCTGCAGGACCTGGACCGCCAGATCCGCGCGACCCGCTACGGCTACGGCCGCCAGGCCCGGCTGCGCCTGATCTTCTCCCTGACCGGTTTCGAACGGGAACTGCAGCGGATGGCGGTCCGCGACGCCCGGGTCTGGCTGATCGGCAAGGAGGAGCTGGCCGCGGAGGCCCGCCAGCCCTGGTGACCACGGTCCCGGCCCCCACGTGGGTTGCCGAGGGGACAGGAGCGGCCCCCCAAGTGTGTCCGCGGGCCGCGTTACGGGAATTTTACCGATCGGGAAAATTCTATCGATTTCGATGTAGTTTTTTCCCGATCGGGAAGATCTATGTTCAGATTCCTATATTTTTTTACCGATCGGGAAAATTCCTGGTACGGTGCCGGAAGAGACCCACCCAGGGGGCAAACCGCCGGCGTCCAAGGGGCGGACGGCCGGCGTCCAGGGGGCGAACCGACCGCGTCCAGGGGGCCCCGGCGGTCGGGCCGGGCCATGACAGCCGGGTTGGCCGGATGGTTGTCCAGGGGTTCATTCTGCCGGAGGGAGTCCTCAGCATGCAGACCGGAAAAGTCTATCGATTCGCCGTCGGAGCTTCGGTGGCGACCGCTTTCCTCCTGATGTGGGTGATCGGGGCCGTTGGGCTCATCGGGGTCGAGGGCGATCCCTTTGACCGGATCTACGCGGGGGTGCTGGGGGTGGGCGTCGTCGGGGCGGCAATCGCACGGCTGCGGCCCGCTGGAATGGCGCGGGCGATGTTCGCAACGGCCGGGGCGCAGGCGGTGGTCATCGTGATCGCGCTGATCGTCGGAAAGCAGCACGTCGCGGTCAGTTCGGTGCCCGAGATCGTGCTGTCGAACGGGTTTTTCGTCGCGCTGTGGTGCGGGTCGGCGTTGCTGTTCCGGCGTGTGGCGGCGCGGGAGTCCATCTTGAGCCCGTAGGGACGGGTTGACGCGCCCGGGCGGCTCTGCTCCCACGGGACTTCCCCCTCCTCCAACAGACCCAGCGCCTCCAGCTGGCGCCAGACCCCTTCGATATGCGAATGGTCGAAGCGAACGAGCCCGTTCGCGTCGAGTACGAAGACCGCCGGGATGTACTCTGCGCCGAAGGCAGCCCAGGCCTCCCCGTCGAGGTCGTAGTAGACCGGGTAGGTTACGCGGCGGTCCCGCAACCACGCGTCCATCTCGGCACCGGGAACATCGTCGGAGGAGACTGAAACGAGCCGCACGCCCCGGGGTTCCAGCGCTTGGGCGAGCCGTGCCACCTCGGGGATCTCCTTGATGCACGGCCCGCACCACCGCGCCCAGAAAACGACGACGGCCGGCTTGCCCCCGACGATCTGCTCGAGGGCCAGTCGCTCGCCCTCCGCATCGGCCACGCGCACCGGCGGGAGCGACCGGCGAACCGCGCCCGCCAGCGCACGGGGCAGGACGGTGGCGGCGGCCGACTCCAGAAGCCGCTGCCACTCCGGGCTGTCGGCCGAGTGCCCGGTCCGCCCGGCAAGGGCGCGCGCCTCCGCCGGGAGCGTTCCCGGGTCGGAGGCCACGACCGCGAAGGCATGCGCCGCACCCGTGGCGTCGCCCCGCGCCAATTTGAGTTCGCCCAGCCGCCGGAAGAGCCAGGGTTCCGCGGACTCGGCCGTGGCCGCTTCAAGGACTTCGAGGGATTGCTCCTCGAATCCGGCTTCCGCCAGCAGCCGGGAGTGCTTGACCAGAGCATCGGCCCGGGCCTGGGCGACGACGCCGGCGTATTCACCGGCCGTTTGTCCAAGCTGGCGCCTGGGGTCGCGGGCGAAATCCACCGCATCCAGATCGGCCATGGCACCGCGTGCGAGTTCGAGCGCACGGTCGCGGCGCACCGGAATCTGCGAGATCATCCTGGCGACCATCAGCTTGTCCGACCACGGATCGGTCCAGCCGTTGTCCAGGATCCTCCCGGCCCACCGGTCCACGGCGGCGAGATCGAGGGTCTGGACCGCGATCAGCAACGCGGAGCTGCTCATCCCGGGACGCTTGTGTCCGATTGCCGGCCATTCGGCCTCGAAACCGTCCAGGGCCGCGCGCGAGTCCCCGTCCTGCCGCCACTGCTCGAATACGCGGACCCACCTCCAGTCGGGGGGCAAATCAAATCTCTCCAGATCTTCCGCGGTCAGCATGACCGAACGGCCCGTGAAGGTCATGGTCACCGAGTCCCCAGGGTTCTCCTCGGCCACCACCTCGCGGCGGAGCTCCATGGCGCGCTCGCCCGACCGGAGGGCAATGGCGGGGTCGCGATCCCGGTAGTAGGCCGCGCGCGCAAACAGCGCGTCTGCCTGTGACGACCGGTCTTCGCCGTGGACGAGAAGGTCGAAGTGCCTGCCGCCGTTCGTATCGAGCCGCTCGCCCCCGATGTCCTCCACGACGAACACGCCGTGGGCAGCAAGCTCCGGAAGCCTGAACGAGGCGGTGAAGGATCCGTCGCCCGCGGGCGCAAGCGTCGCGATGCGTTCGTTGCGGGCACCGAGTCCCGATTCGGGCTCTTTTGCGATGCGGAAATGACCCCGCAGGATGAGTTCGGGTTCTCCGGCGAGGGCCTCCGCCGGGTGGTACGTGACCGTGACCGTCGATCCCGGCGCTGGGGCCTCGGGTGTGAAGACGAGGTTGCCGGCGGGCGGGCCGGGATCCTGGACCGAGGCGAGGGCGTGCGCCGAGCGGGTGGGCGGGGCGAGGCAGAGGAGCGCGGTGAGGGCGACCGCGAATGTCGTCGTGCGCAGGGGATTCATCGCTCACCGATTGTGGGGACCACCGATTGCGGGACGGGTGACGCTGGGAATGGAAGGGGTGCGGGGTGACGGGGCAAGGTGGGGGTGGCGCTTGACATGGGGGTGGCGCTTGGCCCCTGCAACCTGGAAGAGTAGTCTCAGACAGGTGGAACTCGAGCCACCCGGGGTCACAAGGGAGTGCCCGATGAATTGCAGCAAGCTGCCTCGCCGGTATCGCTTTCGCGGCTGCGAGGCGCGCAGCCCGATCGCCCTCGCCCTTCTGGGGTGCGCCGGCCTGTCCTTCGCCAGCGCTTGCGTCGAAGGCGACACGCCCGGCGAGCCTGTGTTCGCGCCCGAAGTCATCGGCACCGCGGGCGTACCGCTCAGCGACAACAACGAAGTCGCGGTGCTCGCGGGCGGGCGGGTGGCCTGCGTGATCGAGTCCTACGATCAGCGCGTTCATTGCCTGGACCGGGAGGGCGTCGTCGTGGGGAGCTTCGGTCGTGAGGGAGAGGGCCCGGGTGAGTTCGGGGGTGCCGCTTCCCTCGTGCGCGGAGAGGGGGGAGAGATCGGGGTGGTGGACCTGCCGCTGTCCCGGTTCTCGATCTTCGAGCCTTCGGGCGCGTTCGTGTCGAGCGTGAGCCTGCCCGGCATCGCGTTCAGCCCGACCGGATCGTTCGACACGGTGTTGACGGGCGTCTCGCGCGGCCCATTGATGCCAGGCGGGGACAGCGATGGTCCGCTCATGACCCTGTACGAGCTGAACCTCGCTTCGGGCGAGACCGTGCGGGAGGAGGGGTCCCGGGGCGGGCCGTGGGATGTCGAGTGCGGCAGCGTGATCAGCGGCATCCCGGACTCCCGGGGCGGGTGGGTCTTCCTGGCCTGCGATGGCTACCTGGTCTTCGACGGGGGAGGCGGCGCCGAGCCCACGGTGATCCGCGCCCCGACCTACGCCGAGGAGTTCCCGGACGAGCGGGACGTGGCCCGGCGCAGGGATGAGATCGAGTCCTTCAACATGGCCCTGGCAGAGTTGGGCCTCGCCCCTACGGAGAGCGTCGAGGAGCGGCTGGAAGACTACCGGGCCACGCCCAAGCGGTACTACCTGTCCACAAGCCAGCACCTGTTCGACGCCCGCGACCGCTACTGGGTGGCCACTCACCGCGACCTCCACGAGTGGTCCTACCTGGATGTGTACGAAGACACCGAATACGTGGCGACGGTGAAGGTCAGGGATCGGATGCTGGGCTTCGACGTGGTGGGGTCGACGCTGGTGGTGCTGGTCGAGCGGCAGCTCGGGCCCGAGGACGCGGATGGAGTGCCGGATCGGGCGTTGGACTGGTATGAGGTGGCGGGCGTGGGATGAGGGGGGCGCACCTGCACCCCGCCGTCGCGCCCGCCCGCGCCGTCCTCTTCGACTTCGACTTCACGCTGGCGGATTCTTCCGATGGCGTCGTGGTCTGCATGAATCACGCGCTCGGCCGCCTGGGCCTCCCTTCGGCTCCGGCGGACGCCATCCGCAGGACCATCGGGCTCGATCTGCCCACGGCGCTGGGGATTCTGGCGGGCGAGGAGTGGAGATCGCGGGAAGACGAGTTCTTCGAGCACTTCGTCAGGAAGGCGGACGAGGTGATCGTGCCCAGCACCTTCTTCCTGCCGGGCGCGGCGCGGGTACTGCGGGCGCTTCACGATGCGGGCTCCCCTGTCGGGGTGGTGACGACCAAGTACCGCCACCGTGTCGAGGACGCGCTCGAGCGGGACGGGCTCCGGCGGTTTGTGGAGGTGATTGTCGGAATCGATGACGTGGCGAGGCCGAAGCCCGCCCCGGATGGGCTGCTGCGGGCGGCCGGTGCGCTGGGGATTCCGGCTGGCGACTGTGTCTACGTGGGCGACTCGAAGGTGGATGCGATGGCGGCCGAGGCGGCGGGGATGGCGTTCGTCGCGGTGCTGTCGGGGACTACGGAGGTGGAGGTGTTCAGCCGCTATCCCGTGAGGGCGGTGTTGGCGGGGGTGGGGGAGGTTGTGGGATCGTGACCGCATTCGGCCGCCGGGGCCGAATGCGCCGGGCATCCGCCGCCCGCCCGCCGCACCCACACGAAGCCGCCGATCTGGCGCCGCGTCCTCGTGGCGCCATCGATGTACTCGCGGCTGCCGGCCTGCATCAGTGGCCGCCGACATCTTGACACTGTTTCCGTGTTTCACGATACTCGTGTCGCTATCGCGCGTGTGGGAAGGAGGCCGGACCTGTGAAGAACATCACCATCACCTTGCCCGAGGATGTCGCCCGGTGGCTGAGGGTCAGGGCCGCCGAAGACGACCGCAGCGTCTCCAGGTGGATCCGCGAACTGCTGGAACGGAAGCGGGACCGCGAGGACGACTACGAGATCGCCATGAAACGGTATCTGGCAAGAAGGCCGCGCAAGATCGACTGGCATGGCGGCTGCCGGCCATCCCGGGACGAACTGTATGTCCGCACTCGTCTTCGTTGACACGAACGTCTTCGTCTACCGTCACGATAGTGGAGATCCGGGCAAGCAGGCTCGTGCCGACGAGTGGATCGCCCACCTTGCACGCTCCCGTACCGGACGCCTGAGCTTCCAGGTCCTGCAGGAGCTCTACGTGACCCTGACCGCCAGGGCGCGGATTGGCGTCGCCCCCTCGGAAGCGCGCGAAATCGTTCAGGATCTTGCCGTTTGGCAACCCGTGGCGATCGACCTCAGGATCCTGGAACGGGCCTGGCACATCCAGGATGGCCACTCCGTGTCGTGGTGGGACGCCGTCATTGTCGCGGCGGCCCAGTCCCTGGGCTGCTCGATCCTGTTGACCGAGGATCTGCAGCATGGGCATGCGTTCGGGGAGGTGCGCGTGGTGGATCCGTTCAGTGAGGGGGAACGGGCGCCCGGGGGGATTGCCGGGCGTTGGGTGTGAGGGGCCTGCGGGGGGCGTGCAACCAGGCCCATCCAGCCATGTCAACGCCCCGTCGGCTCCGCGAGGATGATCTATCACCCCCCACCGGGGGCACGTCATCACTGCCAGGGCCGGTCTCATCTCGATGGACGACGCCGCATTCAAGAAGCTCTTCTCCGACGCGCGGATGATTGGACTTCTCATTCGCCGACACGTCCCCGAGTGGGCTGACAGGATCGACTACCGGACCCTCCAGCCGCTACCGACGGAACTGGTCGACGAGCGCCTGCGACGGCGGTACTCTGACATGGCCTGGCGGGTTCGCACGACGGATGGGTCCACGGACCTGGTGCTCGTGATGGAATTCCAGGGCCGGCCGGAGCGGCATATGGCTCTCCGGACGACCATCTACGGCTGTCTCGCGGCCCAGAGTTTGATCCAGCGCGACAAGGAGCTCGGGCGCGGCGACCGGGAACTGGCCGTGGTGGCCCTGGTCCTTCATCACGGAGACAGGCGCTGGAACGCCGCAACCCGCCTGAGCGACCTCTTTCGGGATTCGGCGCCGGACACCTACCGGGCGGTGGGGCGGCTGCTACCGGACGCGCAGGTAACGGACCCCCTGGACCTGCCACAGGTCGTGATCGGGCTGTCCGGCGTGAAGACCGCCGCGCAGATGCGGGCGGCGCTCAAGGTCCTGCTGCCGCTGGTCGAAGCCTTCGGGGACGAGGGTTTCGACCGGTTCATGGCCCGGTCGGTGAAGGCGATGTTACGTTCGAAGGGGTTTTCCAACCGACAATTGGAGGAGGCAATGACGATGAGCACCGTGGTGACCGAATTCCAGCGCAGCCTGGACGATATCAGGCAGGAGGGACGGGAGGAGGTGCTGGTGCAGCAGATCGCGCGGAAGTTTGGAAAGCGGACCGCGGAGGAAGTACGGCGGTCGATCCTGGGAAGCCTTGGCCGGGACCGAATCGCGTTGGTCGCGGCCGCGATCCTGGACTGTGAGACGCGCGAGGAGTTTTGGGAGTGCGTGCGGGAGCACGGAATGTAAAGTCGGCATTACATTTTGTAAAGTTTGATTTACGGTTTGGGCCGGAATCGACGCGGGAGCCATAGGTCATCGTGACGCCCAGCCAATTCCTCACCCTAGCAGACCTCAACGCGAACCAGAAGCGGGCCGCCGACTGGAACGACGGCCCGCTCCTCGTGCTTGCGGGCCCCGGTTCCGGCAAGACGGTGGTCCTCACCCTGCGGATCGTCCGGCTGCTGGAAGAGAACGAGGACGCCTCGGCTCTCGCGTTGACGTTCACGAACAAGGCCGCCGCCGAGATGCGGGACCGGGTGGACCGGCGCCAGGGGGAGCACACCGACCGGGCCCGGCTGTGCACCTTTCACTCGTTCGCTATCGACATTCTCGGCCAGCACGGCAGCCACCTGGGAATCCGGCCGGACTTTCAGTTGATGGCGCAGGACGAAGACCGGGTCGCCATCCTGGAGGAGGTCATCACCGGCCTGCCGGACGGGGACGCGGAACTGCCGCCGGACCGCGCCAACCTGCTGCACCTGATCGACCGGCTCTTCTCGGAATCCTACGGTGGGGATGGCCCGTCGTCGTCGCTGACCACCACTCCACCGTGGTTGCCACCCCTCTTCCGCCGGTACTGCGACGCGCTGGTCGCCGCCAACCGGCTCGACTTCGGCAGCCTGCTCCACTTCGCGAACCGTCTCCTCCGGGAGAAGCCGGCGGTCGCGCGGGTGGTGCGGCTGGGCTGGACGCACATCTGCGTGGACGAGTTCCAGGACACGAACCGGGCGCAATACGACCTGCTCCGGCTGATCGCACCCGGTCGCCGGCACAACCTCTTCGTCGTGGCGGATGACGACCAGATCATCTACCAGTGGAACGGGGCCAGCCCCAGGCGGTTCGACGACCTGCGGAACGACTACGAGCTGGAGACGGTTCAACTGCCGGAGAGCTACCGCTGCCCCCCCGAGATCGTGGAGCATGCGAACAGGCTGATCCGTCACAACACGCGGCTGGTCACCACGCGGAAGACCGTTTCCGTGCGCGAGGCGGTGGTCCCGTACGCGGAAACCGTCCGGCAGGCAGTGGTCGGCAACCAGACCGAGGAAGCCGAGTACGTGGGACGCGACATTCGCGAGCGCGGCCTGGCACCTGCCGACTGCGCCGTGCTCGGGCGTACCAACCGATTGGTCCGACTGGCCGCCGATGTGCTCCAGCTCGCGGGTCATGCGGCATTCGTGCCCCAGAGAAAGAGTGAATTCGACTCCCCCGTGCCCGGTGTTCTGGTGGAGGCGCTGAGGCTGGCCAATTCCCGGCATGACCGGGTCGTGCTGCGAAGAATGTGCCGACAGTGGGAACGCCTCACGGGGGTGGCGGTCGAACCGCACGCGGTTGGGGCCGCGGCCGCTCTGGCCGGTGGCGATTTCCTGCGCGCGTGGGCCGACGCGGCGGCGGCTGCGGGGCCCGGAGAGGGCCGGACGGCGCTGCGGCAAATCCGGACCGGACTCGTGGACGGACTGGCGTTCCCCGGGATCGTGGATTCGTTCCTGGAGGGCGGGTGGCGGTCGTGGGGGGATGGCGGCGGCGACGATGCGAGCGAAGAGGAAGTCGAGACCTGGCGGATCCTGCACCGCGACATCGTTGGCGAACATGGGCGTGGGGTGACGCTGAACACCTATCTGCAGCGCCTGGACCTCTCGTCCAAGACGCCGCCCCCGGCACCGAACGCGGTCCCGTGCATCACGGTGCACCGCTCGAAGGGACTGCAGTTCAGGCATGTCTACCTGATCGGGATGGCCCAGGAGGTGTTCCCATCCTACCGGGCGCTCAAGGGCGGGCAGCGGAGCAAGGAGGTGCAGGAGGAGCGCCGGAGCTGCTTCGTGGCAATCACGCGGGCACGCGAGACGCTGACGCTGACGCGGGCCCGGCAGTACTACGGGTATGTGAAGGGGCCGTCGCAGTTTCTGGGGGAGATGGGGGTGTGAGGGGGGTGGGGGATGAGGGGTGGCAACCAGGCCCATCCAGCCATGTCAACGCCCCGTCGGCTCCGCGAGGATGATGCACCAACCCCAGCCGGGGGCACGTCATCACTGCCAGGGCCGGTCTCATCGGATGGACGACGCCGCATTCAAAAAGCTCTTCTCAGACCCGCGGATGATTGGACTTCTCATTCGCCGACACGTCCCCGAGTGGGCTGACAGGATCGACTACCGGACGCTGCAGCCGCTACCCACGGAACTCATCGACGAGCAACTGCGACGCCGCTACCCCGACATGGCTTGGCGGGTCCGCACGACTGACGGGTCCACGGACCTGGTGCTCGTGATGGAATTCCAGGGCCGGCCGGAGCGGCATATGGCTCTCCGCACGACCATCTACGGCTGTCTCGCGGCCCAGAGTTTGATCCAGCGCGACAAGGAACTCGGGCGCGGCGATCGGGAACTGGCCGTGGTGGCCCTTGTCCTTCACCACGGAGACAGGCGATGGAACGCGGTGACGCGACTGAGCGAACTCTTCCGGGATTCTGCCCCGGACACCTACCGGGTGGTGGGCCGGATGCCGGGCGACTCTCACCCTACGGACCCGGACGACCTGCCGCGCGTGGTGCTGGGGCTATCGGGAGTGACAACCGCCGCGCAGATGCGGGCGGCACTGAAGGTCCTGCTGCCGCTGGTCGAAGCCTGCGAAGACGAGGACTTCGACCAGTTCATGGCCCGGTCGGCGAAGGCGATGTTACGTTCGAAGGGGTTTTCCAACCAACAATTGGAGGAGGCGATGACGATGAGCACTGTGGTGACCGAATTCCAGCGCAGTCTGGACGACATTAGGCAGGAGGGGCAGGTGGCGGTGCTGATGCAGCAGATCGCACGGAAGTTTGGGGAGCGGACCGCGGAGGAAGTACGGCGGTCGATCCTGGGAAGCCCTGGCCGGGACCGAATCGCCTTGGTCGCAGCCGCGATCCTGGACTGTGAGACGCGCGAGGAGTTTCTGGGGCGCGTGCGGGGGGATTAGCGGATCGGATTCGCAGCGTGAATGTAATGTCGGCATTACATATTGTAAAGTTGACTTGACGTTTTGATCGAAACCGACACGAGAGCCATAGGTCACCGTGACCCCCGACCAACTCCTCGAACGCCTGGCCGCCGTCAGGATCGACCGAAGCCATGGTGGGCGGGCGCCCCACAAGCCGTTGATGCTGCTGCTGGCGCTCGGGCGTGTCGGGTTGGGGCCGGAGAGTCGGCCGATCCCCTATGGGACTGCGGACGAGCGCTTCACGGAGCTGTGGGAGGAGTTCGGGCGACCGGGTGCCCGACCCCGTGTCGAGTACCCGTTCGGCCGGTTGCGAAACGACGACGGTCTGTGGGAGATACCCGAGGAATCGCAGCTGTCCACGGGACGAGCGGCGGACCTCCGCGTCAGTGAAGCGAAGCGCCTCGGGATCACGGGCGGATTCCGGCGGGAGGTCCACGATCTGCTATGGCGTCGGCCGGAACTCGTGTCCCGCGCAGCGCGCCAGATCCTGTGGGAACACTTTCCGCCATCGATCCATCAGGACATCCTGGATGCCGTGCGGCTCACGGCGGGGCCGCCGTCGCGCAGAGTCGACGAACCCATGCCGCAAAGAGGCACGAAGGTCAGGGAGTACCCGCCGAGGGATCCCCGGTTCCGCAGGGCGGTGCTGGAAGCGTACGACGAACGCTGCGCCGTGTGCGAGCACGACATCCGCCTCGGCGACCGCCTGCTCGGACTGGAGGCCGCGCACATCCGGTGGCACTCCCACGATGGCCGGGACGTGGTCCCCAATGGCCTGGCGCTGTGCTCCCTGCATCACAAGGCGCTGGATCTGGGGGCGATGGGGCTGGAGGGGAAGGGGGGTGGGTATCGGGTGCTGGTGTCTGGGAGGGTGCGTGGAAGGAGTCCGGCTGCGAAGGGGCTGGTGGGGTTGCGGGGGAGGGCGATTCGGTTGCCGGTGAGCGCGGGGGACGTGCCGGATCGGGGGGTGGTGGAGTGGCACCGGGTGGAGGTGTTTCGGGGGTGAGGGGGGAGTGAGGGGGACTCAGTGACGGTAATGCTGACTTGACATTCTGTAAGGTCGAGATGACGTCGTCGTGTTCTCCGGGTGCTTCTGCGGGAGCCGTTGAGCAAGGAGTCACCGATATACAGGGTAGAACCCTGCTCGTCTGATCGTGCTGATCACGTCCCCCGTGACCTGCTGGTTGATCGTTACTGCCAGTCTGCAACCAGCAGGATAGACACTCATCGAGGCGCCCGACACTCTGCGGCCAAACGCGAGAAAAGCCGACTCGTCGATTCCCATGGTCGGCAGGTTGTCGAGTACGGCCAGCAACCCACCGGGAGTGTCAGCATTCACTCCGGCATTGAAGTCCACATGCTTCGAGACGGCATAGGTCCCGCTTGTGAAGGTGACGTCATAGGTGAAGAAGTACCTCTTGTCTCCGGTGGCCCCTCGCCAACAGGGTGTGAATCCGATCTCGTTTTCCATCGATTCCTGCAACTCGCGGATCAAATTCTCAAGCTCAGCGATCTGGGCGTCCCTTGCCTCCAGCTGCCTGCTGAGATCCTTGATCTCCAAGTTGCGTTCGGTACCTACCACAGCCGCCGCAGACAGCCCAATCACCGCGAGTATCGTCATGAGATCCGCGACTGCGGGCCATGCGGTAGCCGGCGTTCGTGACCGTCTCACAAAGCGCGTCCTCCTGGTTCAGATCTCGGGTTCCGCTTGAAGATCCGGGCTAGGAAACCGCGCTTCCGCGACCCCAGAACTGCCGAGACTTCGCGCAGGAGCGACTCGGTCCTCTTTATGGACTCGCCCAGGATACCGTGTATTGCCAGATATCCTTCCTGGATCTCGGTGATGGAAGCTCGCGTACTATCGTGAACACCGGCAAGCTTACCCGTCGAAGCCTCAATCTCTTTCGCGGCGCCCTCTAAGCTTGCTCGGAAGCCCTGACCGTGGTCCGCGAATTCCTTGATCGACATGCGAAGATCCTCGCCGGCGGTCTCGATGTTTCTGCCTATCCTAGCAATCTCCTCCTCGGTGGGCTTCAAGCCCTTCTGCACGATGTCGCCCATTTTGTTCACCAGCTGACGAACGTGACCTTCCAAGTGGTCGCGCAGTTCCCTGTTACCAGTCTGCATGGCAGCTGTGACGTCCGCGACCTGTTGCCTGGCCTCGAGGCCGAACCGCTTGCCTAGGGTGTCGGAGGCCGCGTTGATCCCATCAGAAAAGGCTTGCGGCAGATCTTTCACCGTCCGTGCTACGTCACCCGTCGCATTCTCCACCTGACGGAGGAATCTGCTGTGGGTTGCGCGGTCCGAGGCCTGCATTTCCAACCAGCGTTCGTCGGATTCCGCCCGCTTGGCCTGCCACCCCTCGAGTGTGGCCACAGCCCGCCCTACGACCGCGCCTTGTTCGGCGGTCGCGTTATTCAACAATTCCACGAGGGCGCTACGATGCCTATTCGCGTCTGCCGAGCGTTCCTCACGCCACTTCGACTCCGCCTCTGCTCTGTTCGCCTCCCATTCCCGAAGCTCAGCTAGAGTCTGACGAACAGTCCTGGTCTGTTCGTCGAGCACCTCTCTGAACGCGTCGACATACTGCTCCTGTCGCCCTCTGAGATCGCTGGTCCATTCCTGCCGCGCCTTCGTCAACGCCTCGCCCAGATGAGTCGGGAAAGCGTCGAGTCCAGACATCGAAGAAGACAGTGCAGCCGCGGACGTTTGGATTTGCTCCGCACTGGACTTAAAGTCCGAGGCGACACTGTCCAGGCTATCGACGCTCTCGCGGAATCCAGTGATCACTCCCGGAAAGTTGCTGGCGGTATTCTCGAGGAATTCCTCCAGCTTCTCGCTTATCGCGTCATTAAGATTCGTCGCTGGCGTGCGCGGTAAGTTGGCTTCACTGATTCTGAGCAGTGCTGTGTTGACGCGTTGTCGTTCATCGCGAAATCGGTTGCTAGCACCCGGCAGGATGAACAGCAGGATCACCAGGTTGCACAGTACTCCAAGCAAGCTGGCCAACAGCGCCATTCCCATTTCCTGCAGAAGCGAAGCGACTGCGTCTGTCGATTCGGCATCAGTCCGCAGGTGCAACATCAACATGAGCATAGTTCCACCGATGCCCGTCGCCAAAGCCGTGGTCGCGTAGTTGCGGATTCTCTCGCAGGTATCCTCGTGTTGTCGGTCGCTCTCCTCCGAATAGCGAACCCAATCCGGGTCTAGCCCTCGGCCCGAGCGGGTCATGATGTCTGCCGTGAACTGCGTCAGCAGGTCCTGGAGTTCAGAGCCAGCCCTTCGCCGAAGCGTGTTCGACCGAAATCCGTAGAAGCCCAAAGCCAAGGCAACGCCGAGGAGAACCCATACCGGATCCATCACTGTCTCCCTCCGCGCAGGATTGGAGGCAGTTCAGCCCTGTAGCCATTGGGCAACACACGAACCTCTTCGATGAAATAACGCAATTGAAGGGTCTTGCCGGGAAACTCCAAGACATCGTCGGTCTCGATGGACCAGTCGGACCACGGCGGTGCCGCGGCACCAATCACGTCTCCGTCGAACCCGAGAACCAGATCGGGCAATGGTTCCAGACTCCGCAGGATCCCGCAGTCCACATCGACCTCGACCTGTCCACCGCCGGACGATGGCACCACAGCGAACCCCCCGGAGGCGGCTGTGCTACGGAGTGCGTCCGGATCGGGGTTCGGGACGAAGCCACCGCCGAAACTACACGATAGCCTGACCAGGTCGCTACGCACACAGGAATACTCGCCACTTTGAGCGTCGCGATGCAAGGCATATTGGCGGGCGCGTTCTTCACTACCAGGATCGTAGGCCTCGCAGGTGAACGGTACCAGCTGTGGGCGGGTCGCCGTTGTCAGCAACTCCGAAACGGTTTCGATCCCGGTATTGCCAGCATCGGTCTCGATCGACTCCAGGATCGTTGACAGCGACTCGGCGCTCCTTCCAATAAGGAGCACGTAGAACGGCGCTACGACAACATCGTCGAGGCGCCTCCATCCGCGCCCGCGCTCGCTGTACCAGCATCCGAGGCCACTCACCGGGGGGCAATTCGAAGAGGTGCCGCCCCAGTAGCTCGCCTTCACGCCCACGAGTCCGAGATGGAACTCGCTTGTTCGCACGGCCTCGGAATTCAACCAGCCCTCAAAATACCTGGACACGGCCAGCGCTCCTGTTAGTTCACCGGTCCCCAAGAGGTCCGAGATGAGCGCGGCCCCCTCGGACCGGCCGGATCTCAGGTCCGCCAGTGCTTCCTGAATGGCCAGATCGAGCCTCGAGGCCGTGGCATCGAAGAGGCTGCGCTCGAACCGGGGATACTCCGAGAGATCCCGAATATCGCGTCCTACACCGCGCCATCTGAGGGCTGCGGTGGCGTAGACTCGCGTGAGGTGATCCGGAACCCACTGTGCGACTGCTCGGAACTCGTTGGTCCCCCCGGAGCCCTCCCGCGGAGGACTGGCGGCCCCCAATGGCAGGAATCCGGCCATCGGACGCGACATATCCAGGTAAATCGTCAGCGACCTGGCCTCACCAGGTGCAGCCGAGTCCTGCAGTGGGGGCTCGGGAAGCGGTGTTTCGCGCCAAATTGGATGAACCGAAGCTTCGACGCTGAACTGTTCGTCTATCGGGCCGAGCCCTCGAGGAGTGTCGGAGCCGCATGCGATCAACCCCATGACTGGAACAGTCGCGCATACGATTCGTCCGCTGGACCCCATAACTCGCCTGCTGATAGCGGCCGCGCGCCGGCGTGTTGTCGCCTTCATGTCTACTCTATGCGTCCCTTCTCGATGATTTTGAAACCCGCCTCACTCCATTCCCCCTCGCCAAGCCTGTGAACCTTCTTGGTTCTTCGGGTGAGCGCGCCGTCGCCCACATCTTCGAACCAGTCCGGCGCCGCCTGTGGCGACTTCATGAAGTTGGGTACAACGAGGAAACGGTCGACCGGGTGAGAGGGACTCTCCACCAGCAGGACGGTCTCGCCCGCCTGAACCCTGGCACCGTCATTGACCGATAGCCGCAATCCGGATGCCGTAAGTTGGCGCCGGAATCCGACCACGTTAAAATGTCCATCGCCGTGCTGCCGATATTGCCGCCATGCTTCGACCACCGCGTCATGAATTGCGGACGGGTCCGGGGCATGGGGTTCCGAGATACTGGGCTCCTGCTCGGTGGCGCCACTAGCGTGGGTGCGGCCTGATCCCGCATCCCGCTCCTCACTCGTTTGCTCCTCTTGCAAGTCGTGGTCGGCGGTGGTTTGCCCCGGCTCACCGCCGCCGTTGGCCGCCTCACTTGGTCGCGCGGACGCAGGGTCATCTTGCCCGGGCACCAGATCTTCTTGCACGGGTTCGGATCGCTCCGGCCGCTCTGCCTGGGGCTGCGGTGTAACGTCTGAATCGGGCGCCCTTACCGGAGGCGATATCATGCCAGGCTCGCCCCTGCTCCGAATGGTCCTGGTATAGGCCCACATGGCTATGGCGGAGAGAACGACAAGACCAGCAATGGCAACCGTTCGTCCAACTTCGTCAAGCCGGTCGAATTCGAGAAGCACCACTGCCACGACAGCTCCAGCCAGCAGGAGCCCCATCCCCAACATGGCTCCGGCAACATAGCGCTTCAATCCTTCCTGCCCTTCTTCAACAGTGCGGACTCGAACGCGGCTTCCCACACCAGCGCACCAACCGGGGCTTCGAAATCAAGCTGGTCCGGACCTCCGAAGAAGCCCACCCTGTTGAGCGAATCGTTGGTCCTCCTCAAGCTCTCTTCACTCAACTGATCAAGCCTCAAACGTCCAAGGGTACGCGAGCTTGTCAGGGGTATCGGAGGAGTCACGCCTTCAAGCTGAATCTGCACGCCGCTTCCACGGGTTGGGAAAGGTATCCTCTGGTGCCATGGAACGCTGACTTCCCCGGTCTCGTTGAGGATCCTGAGCTCGACCGTCGTGTAGGAGCGCCATTCTCCGCGGACTTGCGACGTGGCCTGGGCCCTCCCAACCACTTCTCGCACAGGATCCAGTTTCGGATGCCCCCCTCCGCCGCCTGGCATGCACTTCTGCGCCGCGCCGGGGATTTCAGTGCGAGGTAGCACCTTCCAGAGCTTGCTCACTCGCTTGGATACGCGATCGGCGATCACCTGTTCGATTTCACGGTATTCGTCGCTTTCCGGCCACAGCCGCCAGCCGTTTCCGCGAAGGTACACCAAGATCCGGAGTTTCTTCCAGTCATTCTCATCGGCGGTCGGATACCAGTGTTCGGCAAGGTAGGCCGCCAAACTCCTGGCCAGGTATTCGCTGACCAGATGGAAGTAGCGGTGAATCAGGTCACGCCCCGCCTTGGCGTTCGCCGAAGAGTCGAAACCACGCAGTCCAAGCTCCGGAATCTCCGGAACTGCCCCGCCGCTGGGTCCAAACAGGCGTCTGGATCCGAACTTCCTCATCCACGCAACCAACTGAGCAGCCCGCTCCTCGGGAGCGTCGGACCACCCTGCAGGCATCGTCGGCCCCAGCTCTTCAGCCAGCGTGCGCAGGAGCAGGGTCCCCCCGATCTTGACGCTGTCGACCGCTTCATTGAACTCGAGTTCAGGACGTCCCTCCGAGGTAATGATGAGGTCGAGCGTGCCACCCCCCAAATCGCCAACGAGGCACACTTCCCCGAAACGGCTTGTCCCTACACGAGTCGCGTGGGACTCGTCGAAGATGCCCTCGTCATTGACGAGCTGAAGATCACAACCCAAGCCCTTGCTGCTCCTCTCGATCACGTCGCGTAGAGTATCCTGATAGGCCTTGACGTCGTCGCTTGGAGTGCGCAACGGATAGGTGAAAGTGCAGTCTATCGCCTGATCGGGCCGTCCGTACCTGGCAAACACCTCCGCCACGAACAATTCCACGATCCGGTCGAGGTAGATCCTGCGAAGGTTTTTCTCATGGCCGCGAAACGCTCTGGCCGAATCCCACTTGAAGTTGGCAACCACGTGATCCACAAAGTCTCCACGTGAGATCCCCACAGGCGGCACGACGAAATCAAGCATCGGCACCCAGTCCGACACCGATTTGGTGGCCAGAGTCTTGCACTTCTCGATCGTCAGAATCTCAGTGGGCAGCAGACATTTCAGATTCTCGTACACGTCCTTGACGTAGGTCGGCACCCAGACCGATTGGCTCAGCAGACCTACATCACCGGCAGGCGCGGTAACATGGTCCCAGTTCTGACTCACATGCGCCGACAGAGTATTCTTGCTCCCCGGCTTCAGCTCCGGTTCAAGTTCAATCTGCCCGGCTCGGTGCTGGCCAACGGATACGGCTCCAACGGTGTGGGATGTGCCGAAGTCGATCCCCATTTGAATGCGTTCAGGAAGACTCCCGAGTTGATCCAGCGTAACGAAGTAGATACCTCGCTCCTCGTCGGAGTCCGTGTCCCGCAAAGCAAATGCGATAGGGGGTCCGCCAGCATGAACGCCGGTTCTTGCATCATAGCGTACGGGATAGCTCAGGCGATCGCGCGCTTCATTTCGGCTCTTGAACACTTGGTCCGTGTCTGGATCGAGGTAGAGGGTGTCGAGGTGAAGCCGCGGATCCGTGCAGTGCTCGTA
Source organism: Longimicrobiales bacterium (assembly GCA_965116645.1). Taxonomy (GTDB): domain Bacteria; phylum Gemmatimonadota; class Gemmatimonadetes; order Longimicrobiales; family Gaopeijiaceae; genus Bin94. The sequence goes on from OZ220702.1 coordinate 3,048,074, forward strand.
GACATAGTAGGCCCGCCAAGGACGCGGTGTCAGGGTGCGGAACCTCGGCCAGACCATCCAGTGAGCACCGTGGAATGACTCCTGGGGGGGCGAAGTGGGCGTGATATTGACCGGGTCACCACGTCCGAGCAAGGGGAGAGTCCAAACCGCGGAGCTGGTATTCCTGCCACTATGGATCCTCGGCTCGTACTTCTGGACTGGGCCGCCCCCACACAGCTGTTCTAGAACGGTTTGCTCCTCCGAGGACTTGACCAAGCCAAAATAGTCGGATCGCAAGGGAAGATCCGGATACAGGTCATCCCTTCGGGCCGACTGGCCCGGAATCGGATCCTGGCGCATCGGAACAATGCTGTTGACCATGATGCACTCACGATCCAGCAGGAGCGTATTGGACAGGACGATGCATTCGCGCGGGCTTCCCGGATGGTGAGTCACGACGTACACCTCCCTTGCTTCCCGGTCCGAGCCAAAGGTCACAATGCGGCCTTCCGCTTGAAGGTGCTCAAGATGACCCTTCCAGATCCCTTGGACCTCCTGTTCCTCGTCCCGGCCCGGGATGCGGAACGTGAACTTCTCGAACACCATCTGCCCGGAATCGTCGAGGATCTTGCCGTGCTCCCGGAGGAAGTGGGCCGCACTGCCCTCTGGCAGCTGGATATCCCCTGGTCGGAAATCACCCGACTCCATTGTCGGCAGAAACTCGGTGATGGCCTCTCGGTCCCAGTCAAGCTCAAGCCGAATGCCCGCGCCAAAACTGGCCCGCACCCCAGAGGGCACTTTGGCTCCCTGGAACATTCGCGTCCACACTGGCGGGGTCTCGTCGCGGTTGCGCAGTCGACACGCCTTGACCCATGCGACGATCTTCCGGACGGCCAAGTCGCTAGACCCCCAATCGTCGGACTCTCTCCAGTCATCGGGTTTCGAGCCTGTCAGGTCCTCCCAAAGGAGGCCCCACATCGTGTCAGACACACCGGGGGCAGCGCAGAACAACGTGTACGGCGAACTGAACCCGAAAACCTGTTCGGTTCCGGTTCCGTTCTGCCTCCCTATCAGGCAGTATTCGGCAAGGCTGTCATACCGGCACCGCCGACGCTCCTGTTCGACGATATTGGCAAGAGAAATCGGGCGCCGATCCTCGTCTTCAATACGCCGGATGCTCAGCGGCCCGTCCACCAGGCCCACCATCAGAAGTTCCAGCTTCCTCAGGGCGGTTTGGTCACGCCGGTCTATGGCGCTATGGAAGTAGCTCGCGGTGGCGAACGCGTCCGGCCATCCGTTCTGGGATATCTTCTCCGGGTCGACCAATCCCTGGAGGACGGCCGATTCCTTCTCCGCTGGTAGCTTCGTGAGTTTGCCTGCTTCGCCCGCAGGAACATTCAACGCATCCTTCCGCAACGGCGGCCAGTAGGTTCCATTCGCCTCCCGTGCTGGCGGGCTCAGCCTTGAGTCGCCGACTGCCTCTTCCTGCACCCACCTGCCGATCCACCGGAACACTTCGCTGGCGACCTTTTGAGCCCGGTCGTCCGGCCCGATCGACAGCGGCGCGTGCTTCAGACGCCATCGGACATCGGATTCGCGCGTGAGACCCTGCCGGGCTTCTCTCGGTATCCCCAGACCGTATAGCCAGCGCAGGTGACTACGGTATTCGGCACCGAGCTTGGCCAGCTCCGCGCCGACGGCCTTGAGATCGACGTGGCCTTTCCTTACCTCCTTGCAAATCTCCGGCAGGAACGGACCCTTCCCCTGGTCGGTCTCCAGCACGCGAGCCAGGACTTGCGCCGTAGCGGCCACTACCTCTCCCTGATTGGCCAACGACTGCACCGTTCCGCCCGGAATACTGTTGCCGCCTCCGAAGGTGTGCGAGTCGGAGGCACCCATGTGATAGAGCCCCGGGGCATGCGGCGTCTTGTCCAGGTATTGCCACATGCAACAAAGCGCCGCTACCGCGTGTGGGTATGCCTCCTGCAACGGTTGCATCGTGTCTCCCGCATAGTCTCTCCGGACCAGGGCGCTCTCTGGAACGCCGACTGGAACCGTCGCTACTGTCTTTGCGAGTGAGGAGCCGTAGTATTGAAGACCGGAACTCGCATTCTCCATCATGTCGCGGTTTCGCGCTTGGGCCCTCTTCACGGTCGCGGCATCGAATCGGTTCGGATCTTCGTTGAGCCTGAACCAGTCAAGTACCATGACCGCCATCACGTCGCTGTCTGGAAGGTCGGCCAGAATCTGTGCAAGCGTAGGTGCGACAGACGAGCCCGTGCCGCCAACCGCGGAGCCAACGACCGCAAAGCGGCCCCGTTGCCCGTGTAGATTCTGGTACTCGGCATCGTTGTTGATGCCATCCGAGTCGAGGTCACAGGTCTTCATTTTGAACAGCAGTGACCCGACAGCAGGCGAACCCATCATGCCATGCGAAAACTGGATCTCCGCCTGGCTCGGTGACGTCATGCACTGGAGGTAGTCCATTCCCTCGTAGCGCGATAGCAGCCTGTCGTGCGACTTCTTGATCCATTCCTTGTCAGGTCCCACCGGCAGGGGCGTCAACACACGACCGCGAGGTGCTGCCTGCTTGCCCGAAGCGTCTCCCCATTCGCTACGGGAGGGGTGGTTTTCGATCACCCTCCGCAACGCCTGCCACGCGGTCTCCCCCTGGTCGCCGTCCCCGTCGTCCTGATCGACGAGGTAGATGGACGGGAGCGCCAAAGGCTTGCCGGCCTGTCCATTGCCGTTCTGTTCACGGAAGAATCCGAGCGGGTCACCGAGAGCGTGAAGGCGCATGAACGCGAGGCCCACATGGGCTCCCGTCCCGCCGCAGCAAACCAGGATGTTGGCCATCAGCTCTCCTCCTTGAGAAGTGGCCTGTCTTCCTTCCGGTCTCTTGATTCGGACAGCTTCCGGTATGTGCCGAACGCTAAGCGTCGCCCCGCCATGAACGCGCCGAAGCCACCCAGGACGGAGCCGCCGGCCCATGCAAGGATATTGGTCCACTGCTGGTCGGGAGGGATTCCGATGTCCGCGAATAGGTTGTAGAGCGCGAAGAGCAAAGCAATGACCAGGGCCCCGCCGATCATAGCAGTCCGCTCACGGGATGGGTCAGGCGCTAACGGCGAATCCGCCAAGTTCCACCTCTGGAGCTGACGCCGGTAGGTAAGGTAGACTCCGATTCCTCCAACCAGACCGATTCCGAAGAGAGACCCCACCAGCCAAACGAGGGCACGATCGTCAATCAAGGTCGAATCGATCTGTTCGCATGCCGCCAGGAGCCAAGGAGCCAACAGTGCGAGCCACGCCGGGCGCATCCAACCAACCGATCGGTGGAAACGCGGTCGCAACGCCTCGTGGACAGATGCGCCGGGTCGTTCGGGGCCAATCGTCATGATGTCTTGCCAGTTCCTAGAGGCTTCGTTTTAGTCGCTATCGCATCCCTCAGTGCGCTGCTTCCGTCGGCGCCCGCCCCAATCTTCGCCAGCCGCCGATCTTACAGTAGGGAGCCACACGATGTCAAATGGAGTCCATGACCGGTAGCTCCGAAAAGAAAGACCGAAACGAGCATTGGCGGCCAAAGTGTGACTTCGATGTAATGTTGGGGTGACATTATGTAATGTGCAGTTTACATTCTGTGATCTCAGCGAACTCCAATCGGACATTCCCGGTCGCTCGCGAGGACTCCGCGCCGTACCGGTTGTTTCCGGCGAGCAGCCTCCAGCTGGGGTATCCGAAGGGCTGCACAGCAGTCAGGTTCGACCCCACCCGCCCCCACGCTAACCCGTCCGTCGCGGGAAGAAGTGGTCGATCGGCTTGGGTCGGCCGGCCCGGTTATCCTACCGCGTTAGCGCGTCAGCATGGACACTCCGGGCCTAGTCGTGACGACCATCCTCGTGTTCTTGCAGCTCCCCAGGATCTCGTCGAGCGTGTCGCGCTCCTCGCGGTCGATGGTGAGGTCGTAGCGATCCCGAATCAGCGTCACTCGGGATGCAAACCAGCAACGATTGGCTTCCAGCGGGGGCAACCAAGCTGCCGCGTCGCGACCGGACTTCCGGTACCGATTCACTTCGGGTGAGGCCAAGGTCAGATTGTCGAGATCCCTAGCGAACGATCGGCGCACGCTCGCCGCAGCAGCGCAGAGACCGCTGTCGTGCGCTTCGGATCTGGCCACGATGTGTTCGATGTCCGTATCTCCGGTCGTAGGAAAGTGCCGTCCCGAGTAGGGGCCATAGATCTGCCCTCCCATTCGTCTAACAACCTGCTGCTCGATTGAAGCGGGGTAGGAGTAGTCGTCGGAATCATATGGAGCACATCGGAGTTCGGGAGCCACGGTGAGGGCGCGGAGCCGCTTCAGGGCGATTCTCGCATCGCGCGTCGGCCGCAGGCTCACGATGACCGCCACGACGAGAATCCCAACGAGGACAGCGATGAGCAGATAGGGGAGCCTTCTCTTCGGTGAGGTGGCGCCGGGATTCTTCATATTCACTCCACACCCTGAAGCGCCAATTGGCACTCGTTTGGCCTGCCGGAACTGGGATGGTTCGGCATAGATGACTCTCCCGTAGGTCGTGGTGTAGCGCTCACCAGGCTGGGTGCCTGCGGTCCATAGTGATAGGGAATGTCGCGGAATGCGAGGTCGAACCCCTGCCGAGTTGATGGAACGTCAGGGAATGCAGCAAGGCCACTCGGCGTTAAGCCCCTACCCTGCCCTACCGGAACCCCTTAGCGCCCCCGGTTAATGTCGCGACGAGGTCAGTCTCAGTACGTTCTTAACGGGTAGTCTCGGCCACCCTCTCTGCCAACACGCGCGCCGAACCTCCCCCTCGCTTCTCTCATGATGCGCCGGTAGCACCGACCGCCATTCCACCTCACACCCCGAAAACCATCGCCAGCCACCCAATGTCCTTCACCCTCAGTTGGGTCGATCACGACCAGGAGGCCCGCAACCGGGTCGAGAAGATCCTCGCGCTCCTGAACGAGCGTGAAGCTCGCGACGAACTCGGCTTGGGGCCGATCCGTGATTCCCTGGCCGATCTGCTGTTCCCCGGAACGAGCACGATTCAGACACGCCTGCGCTACTTCCTGATCGTGCCCTGGGTCTACCGCGCCCTGGAGATCGAAGGGGTCAAGGGAGCGGAGATCTGGAAGAGAGGGAGGGACCTCGAGCTGGATGTCGCGGACCATCTTCGCGGGACCTCAGAAGCAGGTGTCTTCGGCCGACGCGCGGGCCGTCGGCTCAGGCGGCTCCCCAGTTCGGTGTACTGGCTGGGGCTCGGGACCTGGGGGTTGCGGTACGACCGCAGGTCCAGTCCCTGGCACCAGGGTCTCCCCGCCCGCCCGCGTGAGTTTCCGAAGATCGACACGCTCGCGCTTACCTCGGCGGAGGCCCAATACCTCCAGGACCGGGTAACGCAGTCGGTACGGGACACCCTGCTGGCGCACCTCTTCCTGCGCGCCAGCCCGGCCGAGTGCAGCTTCGCCTGGGAGCACCCGGACTACGCGGGATTCCCGCCAGCCCACAAGGCGGCGCTGGAGCACGCCCGCCTCTTTTCGGAGGTCATCTACGGCGCACCGCTTCTCTACAATCTGCTTCTCGCGAGGCGCGCTGAGAGGGAGGACAAGATCGCGGAGTACTGCGAGAAGCTGGAGACTTGGTCGCGTGACCTTGACCGCAGCGCCCTCGACAACTGGTCGGTGACGGACTTCTGGTTGACCGTTGGCCAGCGACGCCGGATCAATCCGCGCGCGCAGAGCTTCGTGACTCGATGGATCGACCTCGCCCAATCCAGCGCGCTGGATGTCGCCGCGCGTGGCGTACCTGCGGACGACTCGGCTCCGGCCCGGTTGGTCCGCGGGCGGGAGAAGGAGCTGAAGCGCGACCGATCCCGCTTCCGGAACCGGCGGTTGCTCGACCAGTGGGGCGGCGGGTCGGGAGTCTACCGCATGAACTACCGGTGGGACAAGGTGCGCGACTACATTCGCGAGCTTGCAGCCGGACTGGGCCAAGCATGACCCTTCTTGATCCGCAATCCGACCGCACCCTGTACACCGAGGCGCTCACGACGCCGCCGGGATTCCGGTTCGACTGCGGCGTCGCGCTGACCTATTCCCTCGGCCTGGACACTCTCCTGGCCGTACCGCTCCACCTTCTCATCCACGCCAGCGGGCAGCCACAAACCAGGCTCCTCAAGGACCGGCTCGCAGTCCTCGATGGATTGAAGCAGACGACGGGCAACCTGTCGATCTTTCATCAGCATGGTCGCATTCTGGCGCCCCGCGGCAAGCGGATTCTCTATTCCCTGCTGGAGGACTCCGTCTACCGGGCATCGGCCCCACGCGGCGGCATCTTCCACCCCAAGGTCTGGCTGCTCCGCTTTTCGCCAGAGAGCGACGAAGCCGAAACCGACCCCGCGGAGCGCGCGCCCCTCATCCGGCTCGCGGTCCTTTCCCGCAACCTGACCGCCGACCCGTCGTGGGACGTCTCGCTGACCGTGGAGGGGCGGCCCCGAACCGAAGTGGTGGATGCGAACGAAGACCTGGCCCGCCTGCTTCTTGCCCTGCCCCGCTGGGCTCCAGAGCTGCCGGAGGAGCGCGCTACCCAGATCGCTTCGCTGGCGGACGACCTCGCCCGCACCTCCTGGGAGCTCCCCGACGGCATCGACAGACTCCGCCTGCACGCGATCGGCCTGGAGGGTCGCACATGGCTGCCGCCTCGCTCCGAGCGACTCGTCGTCATGTCGCCCTTCTGCACGGCGGGCGCGCTGAAATGCCTGGCCGACACAAGCCGGTCCCCCCAGGCGCTGATCTCGCGGCCTGAGGAATTCGTCCGGATTTCGCAAGGGTCCAGGGACGCGATCAAGCCGTTCGAGCGGCGTCTGGTGCTACGCGAAACCGCGGAGGCCGACGACGACGAGGACGCGTCGCTCCGGCGGGGCGCACACATCGGGCTTCACGCGAAGCTCTACCTCTGCGATGATGCGGATGGGACGCGGCTGTTCGTGGGGTCGGCCAACGCGACCCACCCGGCGTTGATCGGGACGACCAACGTGGAGGTTATGGTCGAGCTGGCCGGCAGCCGGAACCGATTGGGGTCGGTGGAGGAGTTTCTGGGCAAAGACGGGTTCGGCGCCATCCTGGAGGACTTCGACCCCCACGACGTCGACCCGCCCAAGCCGGAGGATGTGGAAGCTAAGAGGCAGCTCGAGCTCGCCTGCGAGACCGTGGCCGCATCGGAGCTGCGCCTCTCCTGTCACGAGGCAGACGACGCTCACGGCGAGAGCCAGAGTTGGCGACTCGAATTGCGCGCCGACGACCCGATCGAGCTCCCGCCCGGCCTCCGGATCGCGGCCTGGCCCATCACTCTGCCTCGCGGTCGGAAGCTCGACTGCCGACCCCTTCTTGGCGGCGGGGAGGTCGTCTTTGGGCCAATGGCCGTGTCTTCGATCACCCGATTCATCGCCTTCGAGATCGCCCTGGAGGGGGACAGGCGGAGCGCGCCCCCGCAGACCTTCGTACTTCGCGTGCCGGCGGAAGGGTTCCCCGTTCTCGCGCGCGACGAGGCTGTGGTCCGACAGATCGTGCGCAACCGGGACGGGTTCCTTCGCTACCTCCTCTTCCTTCTCGGCGCCTTCGACGGGTTCGCCGAGGCCAGAGGGGGCGTAGCCTCGTCGCTGGAGACCGGCGGCGGCGGAGCCGGCTTTGGATCGCTGCCGCTGCTGGAGCAGATGACGCGTGCATTCTGCCGCGATCCGTCGCGGCTCGATTCGGTGCGGCACCTGATTGATCATCTCCAGAAGTCGGGCACCGCCGAAGATGACGAGGAGATCGTTCCGGCGGACTTCCTGCAGCTCTGGAGCACCTTTGAAGCGGCGATGCCGGGAGGGGACCGTGGCGAACCCGCGCCGTAACGCCGAAAAGGCATTGAAGGTACTGAAGGACTTCCAGCGCCGAACGGTGGATTACGTGTTCAAGCGGATATGGGAGGATGATCCGCCCGCGCACCGCTTCCTCGTCGCGGACGAGGTCGGGCTCGGCAAGACTCTCGTCGCTCGCGGAATCGTCGCTAAAACGCTGGACCATCTCTGGGACCGGGTCAGACGCATCGACATCGTCTACATCTGCTCCAATGCGTCCATCGCCCGCCAGAACGTCAGCCGGCTGGATGTCGGTGGGCTGCCGCATGCCGTCCTGCCGACCCGCCTCACCCTCCTGCCCAAGCATGCCCGCCACCTTCACAGGAACAAGGTCAACTTCATCAGCCTGACCCCTGGCACATCGCTCAACACGACCAGATCCAACCGGGGCGGCATCATCGATGAGCGTTTGGTCTTGTGGCAGATGCTGAAGCGGCTGTCCCACCCGCTTGGGCGAGCCACACTGACCTGGACCCGGCCCGCCAAGGTTGTCACAGACACGACGGCAACCGAGCAACCGACCCAGTTGCCGCCGAGGGCGGCTCCGTCCCTGAACCGGGACGGCCTCTACAAGCTGCTCCAGTGTGGCGTGTCGGACCGGAGCTACAAGTGGCACATGCGGTGGAACCTCCCAACCGTCGACACAGCCCTCACCGATGCGTTTCTCGACCGGCTGCTGGAGGACCGCGAACTCCATGACGAGTTGGTGGACCTCTCCGAAGGGTTCGCCCGCCGGGGCCGGATGCGTGGCCAATACCCGATGGTCGGGCGACTTCGCGGCCTGCTCGCCAGTGTCTGCATCGAGGCGCTCGAGCCGGACCTGATCATCCTTGACGAGTTTCAGCGGTTCCGTGACCTCCTCGACTCCAGCAGCCCGGCCGCCCGCCTCACGCGTCAAATCCTCGATTTCCGTTACGCACAGGACGCGCCGGAAGCGGGACTCAGGGCCCGCGTACTCCTGTTGTCGGCCACGCCATACAAGATGCTGACCCTCTACGACGACGAGGGCGAGGACCACTACTCGGACTTCCTGCGCACATGCTGCTTCCTATGCGAGGAAGACCAGGATGTGATGCGTGAACTGCGCGCGGCCATCCGGCGCTATCGCCTTGGCCTGCTCGATGGCCAGGGTCAAATCCAGGATCTGGACGTGGCCCGGCGAGACCTCGCAGCCCGCCTTCTCCGGTTGATGGTGCGCACGGAGCGTGTGCGGGCCTCGGCGCAGCGGGATGCCATGCTGGAGGAACGCGAATCCAGACCACCTCTCACGACCGACGACATCAGGCAGGCACAGGTCATCGACCGGGTCGCGGCCGCGGTCAAGGCCCATGACCCGATCGAGTACTGGAAGTCGGCCCCCTACCTGCTCAACGTCATGCGGCGATACCGGCTCAAGGACCGATTCATGGACTTGCGCGAAGATCCGCCGACTGACCTTGCCTTGGCGGTGCGCGACGGCGAAGCCTGGCTCCTGCAGCAGGACGCGGTCGAGCGGTACGGCCCGATCACGCCCGCCAACCCCCGACTGCGCCAACTCCTTGACGACACCGTGGAACGGGACCAATGGAAGTGGCTCTGGATGCCGCCCTCGCTTCCATACCTGGAGCCGGGGTCACCGTACGCCGGGGAGGTAACTGGTTCGACCAAGTCCCTCGTCTTCTCGTCCTGGGTCGTAGTGCCCGATGCGATCGCGGCATTCTGCTCCTACGAGGTGAACCGGCGCATGCTCTCGAAGGAATCCGACCTGCCCGATTACTCGGAACTGCACCGTTCCAGCTCTCGCTTGCTGGACTTTCCGTTGCGCGACGGTCGGCCGGGAGCCATGAACCACATCCTGCTGCTGTACCCGAGCCCCACCCTGGCCGCAGTCGGCGATCCGCTTGAACTGGCTCTTGAGCGCGGAGGGAACCCCGTACCGGTCGACGAGGCGCTGGAGCGCGTCAAGGAGCGGATTCGGCGGCGGTTCCAGGATGCCGATGTCGAGCTCCCCGAGGGCGGACCGGGCGCGCCGGACCAGAGGTGGTATTGGGCCGGCCCCGCACTGCTTGACGGAGCCTTACATCCGGACGCGGCCGGTTGGGTCGAAGGAGTCGAGGACTGGCTGCCCCCCTCGCCGGAGGGCACGGATCACAGGGGCTTTGCGCGGCACGTCGCCGACTTCCATCGAGCGATGAACGATCGCCTCGATCTCGGGATCCCGCCTGACGACCTCGTCGAGATCCTTGCCATCGTGGCGCTCGCTGGGCCGGGTGTGTGCGCGCATCGTGCGCTCCGGCGAGTCGCGAACCTGGATGCAACCGATCCCAAGCTGCTTTCAGGTGCAGCCCGTGTAGCCCAGGGTCTGCGCTCGACCTTCAACATGCCGGAGAGCACCGCTCTGGTCCGGGCCCTCTCGCCGGCCCGGGGAACGAGGTATTGGGAGCTGGTGATTCGCCATGCACTCGCCGGGAACCTTCAGGCCGTGCTCGACGAATACGCACACGTCCTGGAGGAGTCGCTTGGGCTGATGGGGAAGCCGCGCTCGGATGTGGTCGACGGCATCGCAGGCGAGATGTTGGAGGCGCTGTCGATCCGCACCTCCCCGGTTCGCATGGACGACATTCGCTGCAAGGGGCTCGGTGCGCCGATTGACGTCGATCCGTTCAACATCCGCACTCGGTTCGCGCTTCGCTTCGGCGACCTCCGGGACGAACGGGGAGAGAGCATTCAGCGCGCCGACACCGTGAGGAAGGCGTTCAACTCCCCCTTCCGGCCGTTCATCCTGGCATCAACATCCATCGGCCAGGAGGGCTTGGATTTCCACACCTACTGTCACGCGGTCTACCACTGGAATCTGCCCCACAATCCCGTTGATTTGGAACAGAGGGAGGGTCGCGTACATCGCTACAAGGGGCACGCCGTACGCAAGAACGTGGCCGAGCGCTACGGTCTTGGCGGGATCCAGACGGACTCGCAGACCGTTCCCGATCCATGGAAGATCCTGTTCCAACGAGCCCGGGATGACCGGGCTTCCCACTCGAACGACCTGATCCCCTATTGGATCTTCGAAGAGGGGAGCGCTCGCGTGCAGCGCCGCGTACCGCTGCTCCCCTTCAGCCGGGAGGTAGACCAGCTCCGCCGCCTGGTCGGCAGCCTGGCCGTGTACCGGCTCGCCTTCGGCCAGCCCCGCCAGCAGGATCTCGTGGAGTACCTGAGCAAGCTGCGTGAGGACGCGGACGAGCTCGATCTGGACCAATTCAGGATCTCGTTGGAGCCGCCGGGTCAGACGAAGTGACAACTACGCTTTACATTAAGTCATTTCGCCTTTACTTCTTGGACCCCCACACCTCCAGCGGCGTTGCTGAACGCGGCGCATCGTGACCCCTGCAACTCCTCGACCGTCTGGCCGCCGTCAGGATCGACTGAAGCCAATGGCGGCCTGGAGCCCTGAGCTTTCCGGCAAGCACGAACGGGCATGGTGAACTATCGGAGATTCCTTCGGTCCAGAAGGTCCGAACGCGACATCGCTCGTTGACCTTGACTTGCAATCATTGGCCATCATGTCTATGATTGTGAACCCAAATACGCAATACCGTACTCCGACCTGAGGAGAAGGCCGGTGAGCAAGCGCAAAGCCCTCGCGCAACTTCGCGAGATCCTGGACATGATTTCGGCGGGCGATGACCATGAGCTAGCTCAGATAATCAAAGCGCGAGACGAGGTAATCGGCAGGTACCAACCGCTCTTTTCCGATGAACACCTGCCGACGCTGAGTCAGGAAGAGTTCGCGAGCTTCTTGCAATTCAAAAACAACCGTCACTGGAAGGCAATTCATCGGTCCAAGGGTGCTCTCACGAAGGACATGGAGGCTCTCCGCAAGGCACTTTCGGTCCTTTTGGATGAATCGCGACCTCTGCGGGCGCGATTGGACGAACTCCGTCCAACTTCTGGGAAGCCGCCGGTCCAGGGCCTAGGACCAGCGACTCTCACCCCGATCTTGTTGGTTCGCTATCCACAGAAATACGGAGTGCTCAACGCCGTCGTGGCGAAAGGGCTAAAGACTCTGGACATTTGGCCGGTCGTCCCCACATCCGCTGGTTTTTCCGAGCTGTATGTCCAAGTCAACAACCAGTTACTCGACCTGAAGGCCCAGCTAGGAATCGACCTATGGACACTAGACGCACTCTTTTGGAAAGTTGGGGATACGGATGACACCCCGCAAACCTGGCGCAAAGAAGTGAGGGTTCGGATTGAAGGAAAGTGGGAAGTAGGCGAGTTGTTCACCATTGGCGAAGTGTACGATTTTGAAACCGAATTGCAACAAGTCTATCCCGGCAATCGAAACGTGCGTGCCAAGCTGAGACAGATCCTACAGGAACTAAGGGACGAGGGTACTCTTGAATTCTTGCAACAGAACGGGACCTACCGACGCATCAAGTCGGAGCGCGGTAGGTGTTGGTGGGTCAACCAAGGGAAAACATACCGCCAAGAGCAGCAGGGCGGCTATATCTGGGCGCCACAGCGCATGCGAAACGGTAGGGCCGCTGAACACCACAAGAACGTTCGACGCGTGTCAAAGCAGGATATTCTCCTTCACTACGCCAACGGTGGGATTCGCGCCCTGGGAGCGGCAATCGAGGATGGACATGAAGAAGCGCGTCCTGCGGAGCTTCAAGTGGGTGGTTGGGAGATGGACGGGTACTTGGCACCGATCCAGTACTGGGAGCTCGATGAACCAATTGAACTCGGCGAGATCCCAATCGGATTGCGTAAGAACATAGAGGGTGGCCCGTTCAACTCGAGACACGCGATCAATCAAGGATACCTCTACCCGTTGCCGCGGGAAGTTGCCGAGGGGATTCGAGAGCTCTTCGCTACGCGTTGGCCCACGGATTCGCCATGGAAAGGAACGACTCGAATCCCCTACCTCCTCACCGACGCCCACCAGGACCTTTTTGTCCCCCCCACCCACTTCAACCGCCTCCTCACCTCCCTCGAGCGCCGCAAGAACCTCATCCTCCAGGGCCCTCCCGGCACCGGCAAGACCTTCATCGCCCGCCGCATCGCCTGGTGCCTTATCGGCCATGAGGACAACGACCCTGTCGAAATGGTCCAATTCCACCAGTCCTACGCCTACGAGGACTTCGTCGAGGGCTTCAGGCCCAATAAAAGAGGGGGCTTCGACATCAAGCCCGGTGTCTTCCACCGCTTCTGCGAACGCGCTCGGGCCAACCCGGAGGTCCCCCACGTCTTCATCATCGACGAGATCAACCGGGGCAACCTGTCGCGCATCTTCGGCGAGCTTCTCATGCTGATCGAGCACGACAAGCGGAGCGAGGACTACGCCGTCGCGCCGACCTATTCCGAAGATCGGTTCCACGTCCCCGCGAACGTCCACATCCTCGGCATGATGAACACCGCCGACCGGTCGCTGGCCCTGGTCGACTACGCGCTGCGCCGGCGGTTCGCCTTCGAGACGCTGGGGCCGGCCTACGAGTCGGACAACGGCCGGAAGGCGTTCGCGGACTATCTCACGTCAAAGGGCGCCGACCCCGCCCTGCCCCGCCTCATCTGCGAGCGGATGGCCACGCTCAACAAGATGATCCGTGATGACCGGGAACTCGGCCGCGACTCTGAAGTTGGCCACAGCTATTTCGTCCCCGACGACGGCGAAGAGCCTTCCGAGGACTGGTACCGGCACATCGTGGACACCCAGATCGCCCCGCTTCTCCGCGCGTACTGGTACGATTCGCCGGAGATTTTCCAGGAGGCCATGGACGTCCTCACAGCCGACGCCTGACCTTGGACCGCATCCCGATCCTCAATGTCTACTACCTCCTCTGCTACGCGTGGAGGCACGTCCAGGAGCGGGACACTAAGCGGCTCGCCAGCCTGGCCGGCCTCTCCACCGTGCAGGACCTCCTCGGCAAAGTCCTCGCCACCGGCGTCAACCACCTCGTCCGCCGCGGCATCGATCGCGGGTACGTGGAGCGGCGCGAGGATCTCGCGGGCATCCGCGGCAAGCTGGCGGTCAGCGAGACGGCGAAGCGGTCACTGCGGTCGCGCGCCCGGGCCGCGTGCGACTTCGAGGAGCTGTCGGTGGACATCCTGCCCAACCGCATCCTGCGCACGTCGCTCCGCAGCCTCCTGAGCCCCCGAATCCCACTGGACCGGTCCGTCCGCGGCGAGGTGCGCTCCGCCTACCGCAGACTCGACGGCGTGTCGCGCGTCCGCCTGAAGAGGAACACCTTCGGCCAGGTCCAGCTGGGGGGCCAGCGCCGGGTCTACCATCACCTGCTCTCGGTCTGCCGGCTCCTCCACCTGAGCTCGGTGGTCGACGAGCGGACCGGCCGCACCGTCTTCCGCGACTTCCGCCGCGACAAGGCCACCATGTGGCGGCTCTTCGAGGACTTCGTCACGGGGTTCTACGAGCGCGAGCAGCGCCTCTACCGGGTGAATCCGGGAGGCCGCCGCCGGATCGACTGGGCGGACGCCCGCGCCGCCGACGCCGCGAACCGCGCACGGATCCCCGTCATGGAAGCCGACGTCATCCTCGAATCACCCGAGCGCCGCATCATCCTGGACACGAAGTTCTACCGCGACGCGCTCGCCCGCGGACGCGGCCCCGGCACCGGCAAGCTGCACTCGAACAACCTCTATCAACTGCTCGCGTACCTGCGGAACCGCCAGGCCACCCGACCGGACGGGGCGCGGCACGAGGGGATTCTGCTGTATCCGCAGACGGGCGGCGAGCCGCTGAGGGCCGAGGTCTGGCTGGAGGGGTTCCGGATTCAGGCGCGGACGGTCGATCTGAATCGGGACTGGCGGCTGATCGAAGGGGAGATGCTGGGGGTGGTTGGGGTCCAGGGCGATCCGGCGATGAAATGACAAGTACGGATTACAGAATGTAAAGTAGACATTACACCGTAACAGTTTTGTGACATTCCTTGAATTCAGCCGCTCGCCGTGTAGATTGCGGATGTGCAGGGGCACTTCCCCAGCGGAACACGCTCCTGCCGCCATCGACGCGTCATCGGCAGGGATCGGTCCCAATCGCGGGCCGGTCCCTTTTTCTTGCCCGATGACGCCGGCCCCCGCCGTTCCCGGGACGGGCGGGGGGCTGTCCACCGAAGCTGTCGACGCGATCACACTGGGCTCAAAACCACACCTACTTAGGAGCCACCAGCGTCACATCGGTCAGCTCCTGGTGGGAGCCGGGGATCGGCTTGACGGGAGCCGTGCCTTCATGCCATGCACGCGCGCATACGCGGCCACCCAACCGTCAGCCACCGCCGCGAACTCCGAAATCGCCTCCGCGCGAAACTGTGGTTCGCCTCTCGCCCATTCCATGACTTCCGAGAATGGCTTCACGACTTCGTGGGCAGCTGAGGACTTGAAGCACTCCGGAGAGTCCTTGGCCCAATCCCACAGCGAGTCGCCGCCCACTTCGAGTTCGCGATAGACACGGTCGATGCTCAGCACCCGGCCGCGGCGCGCGTAGTGACGGAGCAACTCCCAGAACCCGGGACAGAGATCCAGGCCGTAGTAGCGACGATGGGCCTCGACAAAGATGTTCGTGTCGAGAAGATAGCCGCCCCCGCTCACCCGTTCACTACCATTCGCCGCAGGAACTCGCCGAACGTGTCACCCCGGAGTCCGGTCAGCGCGTAGGCTTCCCGGTAGGTGAGGCGGCCCGCCACGACCGCGCGGCAGACGGCGGACCCGAACCTGTTCCCGATGCGGGTGTTCTGATTGTTCCAGAAGTTTCCGCCTTCGGAACTCGGTTGCTGCGCACCCGTGTGCCGCTCGTAGAAACGCCGGAACTGGTCCGGTCGAATGAGCTGGAGTTGAACGGCTCGGCGCGCGGCCACGAGAGCGCTCACCTTGAAGCGCCTGGCCGCCGAATCGAGGGCCCGGTCCACTTCGGCACCGGGCCTCCAGTGGTCGATCATCTCGGTGGCGGGAACCAGAAACTCCGCAGCCACGGCGTTACACAAGCGCTCGGTGCCATGCCGCGGTTGGTCCTGGTCGCCCAGGCCCGACAGACCCGGTGCCCCCACGAAGAGGTGCGCGAGTTCGTGCGCAAGCGTGAACATCTGTGCCGTCCTGAAGTCCGCTGCGTTCACGAACACCAGCGGCGCGTAGATGTCCACCAGAGCGAACCCCTGGAACTCGCCCCTGTCGAGCTTGCGGCTGGTGTTGTTCCCGACGATGCCGTTGAAAACAGTCAGGACTCCGGCGGCGTCCGCACGGATACGAAGGTGGCGAAGTGCGGAGGTCCAGTCGGGCTGCGTCGCCGCCCACCCGGGGAGCAGGGAAAACGCCTCACGCATGGCTTCCGCAACCACCTCGGAGGAGGACTCGTTCCGCGACATCCCCACGAACGGCACTGGATCCGCGCCTGCCTCGACCAGTTCGTCACGCATCCACGCCTGACGGCGCCTCCGGCGGTGCCTTCAGGAAGAGAAAACCGAGCGGCGTGCGTGTGTGCCGTGCCATCCTGTCCGCCTGGGCCAGACTGATCCTGCCGGAACTCTCCCACTCCCGGAGCCGATCCGGCTTCACCCTCATCTTGGCGGCGAGTCTTTCCGGCGGGAGGCCGGATCGCTCCCGCGCCCAGCGAAGCACGTCGGGGGCCAGCGTCTGCAGGGCCCTTCGTCCGCTCACCCGGTTCCTCCTTCTCTGTGCGGCGTGTCGTCCCCTTGGGGTGGGCCGAAATCGGTATGCACGGTGGGCCGCTGTAACCAACGGGGACTCGGCGCCTCCCCTTCATGGAAGTGGCACCGCACGGCGTCTCTGACCATTGCCCTCAGGTCGTCCCAGTCATCGCCCTGAGTGAAGACGCTGTGGCCGAGCGCTCGGCGTCGTAGCCGCCTTCCGGCGCTTCCGTCACTTCGAAGATGATCTCACGCACTTGGCCTTGATCGGCGAACTCCTCAGCCTTACATAGAGAAGATGAAATCGATGAAGACAGACTCCGGGTTCGGCTTCTCGCTTGCGATCCTCTGGTCCATGTTCAAGGTGGCCGCGGTCACGATCATCGTCGGTCTGGCCGTGTATCTCGCCGTATACTTCTCCCCGTTGGATCACACGCCGGTCGGACTCAAGGCCGCCATTACGGGGCTCGTGTTCGGGGTGATGGGGAGCGCGTACTGGAGGGCCAAGTACTTCCCCGCCATCATGGAGCAGGCGGAGAAGGCCCGCGAGGCATCGCTCGCAAGGCCAGACCCCATGACCAGCCAACTACCGGACGGACTGGTGGCAGGGGGCACGTCTCCGGTCTTCTCGCAGGACACCCTGCCGGACGCCCTCCAAGCCGAACACTCCCTGGCGCCCGGACACTGGGCGGTACTCAACGTGCTCGAGGGCACCCTGCGGTTCGTGAACCTCGAGACCGGCGAGGAGCGGCTGCTCTCGGCACCGGACCGCGCCACGATCCATCCCGGCCTGTCGCACAGGGTGGCCCTTGAGGGACGGTTGCGTTGCAGGCTCGACTTCTTTCGCAAGCCGCCGGACTGAATCACCCGCGCCCCCGCTCCACCGCCGACCTCAGCGACCGGGCCGGACAGGTTTCCGGGAGACTCATGGGGCAAGTCGAGAGCGGGCTCAGACTGGTGCTGGGGCTCTAGCCTGACTCAACTGGCGCGCCCACGCGGACGCGCCTGCCCCCTCACCCCCGCAACTTCTCCGGCAGCCGGTACACCACAATGCTCGGAATGTCCATGTCGTCGGTTTCCCAGTAGGCGACCAGGCCGCCGGGGCCGAAGGCTCTGGGCATCCGCAACCCTTCCTTGGGGAAGGTGCCGACGTAGCTGCCCTCGGGGTCGAACACGTCGATCAGGCCGTCGTTGTCCTCGTTCACCGGATCCTGGCGCTGCACCCACACGAACCCGTCCGGCGTGGCGCGGATCCCGGCGATGACAGGGATTTCGGGGTAGAACGTCATGTTCTCGTAGGCACCAAGCAGGGCCGCCCGCGCCTCCCTCCGCGCGGCTGCCATGTCGAATCCCGGTATCTCCGAGACTTCGGTGGAGGACTCCGGGTCTGCCACCCGTTGCATTTCCTCACGCGCCCTGGACTCGATCTCGGGCGTGACCGGCTGCGGTGCGATCGGGCGCGTCAGCGTGTTGAGCACGACGCCGTCGCGGACTATCCGGACGGTGTAGGTCGTCGAGTCCGCATAGGCGATGGCACCGCCGGGCAGCACGTCCCACAGGAGTTCGGGCTCGAAGACCGGTGCCTCGGCGATGACGCTCATCATGCTTGCCAGGTTGCCAAGTTCAATCTCTGGTTTGGCGCTCTCGGGTCGCGGTGGACGCCACGCCTCGAGTACGACTTCACCGGCCATCACTTCGCCGGTGAGGTCGAGCGCCTCGATCATTCGCTCGTCCGCCCCTTCCTCCTCGGGTTCGGTTCCTACCAACTCGGCCAGGGCACCAAGCATTCGGCCCAGGCTGGCGTCCGTGCCCTGGGCGTAGAGAATCCCCGGATTCGGGCCGGCGCGTATGGCCCGCGACATGCCGGACGGCAGGTCCATTTGGCCTGTCTGCGGACGCCATCGCAGCATTCGCTCGAACCTGCCGTCGGCACTGAAGAGCTGGAGACCGTTGCGGCTGAGTTCGCTCACGGCGAAGCTCCCATCGGGCCACACGATCACACCGAAGATCAGCCTGAACTCCCCGGGCCCGTCGCCCTCCCGGCCGACCGTCGTGATCAGCGAGCCGTCCGGCCCGACTTTAACGATGTGGTGGGCTTCCCCGTCCACCACATAGAGGTTGCCGCTGCCGTCGAAGGCCACTTCCCCGCGCCGGCTGAACTGCGCCCAATCCGCCGCATGGAGCCCGCCGGCCCGCCACACCTCGTCGAAGTCCCAGGCCAGGGGTACGTCCTGCGCGCCGAGCAACGGCGGGAACAGGACCGGAATCATGAGCGCAATCGCTCGTGTGCAGTGTCTCATTCTCATTGTCCTCCTGACCGAGCAACGCGCCTGGCCCCTCACCTCCGCAACTTCTCCGGCAACCGGTACACCACGATGCTCGGGATGTCCATGTCGTCGGTCTCCCAGATGGCGACCAGGCCGCCGCGACCGAAGGCGCCGGGCATCCGCAATCCGCCCTTGGGGAAGGTGCCGACGTAGGTGCCCTCGGGGTCGAACACGTCGATCGGGCCGTCATTGCCCTCGAGCACCGGATCCTGGCGGTGCACCCACACGAACCCGTCCGGCGTCGTGCGGATCTCGGCGATGACGGGGATTTCGGGGTAGAACGTCAGGTTCTCGAAGACCTCGCGCATGGCCGCCCGCGTCTCCCTCTCCACGGCCTCGGAGACCTCGACGCCGAGCTCACCAGTGAGCGCACCGAGCATGGCTTCACGCGCCATGGATTCGATATCGTCCGTGACCGGCTGCGGTGCGATCGGGCGCGTCAGCGTGTTGAGCACGACGCCGTCCCGGACGATCCGGACGGTGTAGGTCGACGAATCCGCATAGGCGATGGCACCGTCGGGCAGCACGTCCCACCTGAGCTCGGGCTCGAAGATCGGCGCCTCGGCGAAGGTGCCCATCAAGCTTGCCGGGTCCTCAAAGTCAATCTCTGCGTTCTCGCTCTCGGGGCGTGGGGGACGCCACGCCTCGAGCACGGTTTCACCGGTCGCCACATCGCCGACGAGCTCGAACACCTCGATCATGCGCTCGTCGGCCGCCTGCTCCTGGGGTTCGGTCCCCATCAACTCGGCCAGGGCGTTGAACATCTGGCCGAAACGGGCGTC
Source organism: Longimicrobiales bacterium (assembly GCA_965116645.1). Taxonomy (GTDB): domain Bacteria; phylum Gemmatimonadota; class Gemmatimonadetes; order Longimicrobiales; family Gaopeijiaceae; genus Bin94. The sequence goes on from OZ220702.1 coordinate 3,067,717, forward strand.
ATCGCCCTGGGCGTAGAGGATCCCCGGACGCGGGCCGGCACGCATGGGCCGCAAGAGGGACGGCATCTCCAGCTGGCCGGTCGCCGGCCGCCATCGCACCATCCGCTCGAACCTGCCGTTGGCCTGGAAGAGCTGGAGACCGTTGGCGCGGCCATCGTTCACGGCGAAGCTGCCATCGGGCCACACTATCACATCGGTGATCCATTGGAACTCCCCGGGCCCGTCGCCCTCCCGGCCGACCGTGGTGACCAGCGAGCCGTCCGGCCCGACTTTTACGATGTGGTGCGCTTCCCCGTCCACCACATAGAGGCTGCCGCTGCCGTCGAAGGCCACCGGGCCGCTCCGGGTGAACTGCGCCCAATCCGCCGCATGGAGCCCGCCGGCCCGCCACACCTCGTCGAACTCCCAGGCCAGGGGTACGTCCTGCGCGCCGAGCAGCGGCGGGAACAGGACCGGAATCATGAGCGCAATCGCCCGTTTACAGGGTCTCATTCTCATTGGCCTCCTGACCTCAAAACCGGATCATCGTCGATCGGACGGCGCTTCCCCGCTAGATCGATCGCTTCCCGAGGCGGAATTGGAAACCCCCACTCGATTCCGGTTCTTCCACGTCCGCTTCCTCCGGGGCGTCATGCGGTTTGGCAGCGCCCACCTTGCTGGAGATCGCCGCGACAGCGTCGGAGATTGACTCATGCACCGGGATGATCTTGTCGAAGCCGCTGAGCCTTACGACACTATCGATGCTCTCCGGGAGTCCGCACAGGCCCATCGCCTTGCCAGGCCCCCGGAACCTGCGGGCCAGCTCCAGCAGGATGCGAAGACCCGCGCTGCTCATGTATGTCAACTGGCCGCAGTCCAGCGCGAGAGTGCGTTCGCCCTCCGGCATCCCTTCCTTCAGGGCCTCGTGGAATGCCTCGCTGTTGCCGCTGTCGACACGGCCGGACAACGACGCGACCAGCACTCCGCTGTCGCGGCTCCAACTCACTTGCAGATCCACAGTTCTCACGTCTCCTTGAAGTGTCCACGCCTGAGTCTACGCCTTGGCGGACCGGTGTCAAGCAGTGCGGTGTCGACTATGCGCCGGGCTGACAACCCCAGCTTACATTCTGTAAACCCGACTTTACATCCGGTGATCGCTCGTTCAGGAGCTGAACATGTCTCGTGGCGCACCGTCATGGGAATTTTCCCGATCGGTAAAATTGTCGCAGTTTTTTTCCCGATCGGGAATATTCTTCGGCTAAATCGTCGCATTCCGTGCATAGTTTTCCCGATCGGTAAAATTCTCGATACGCCTTGCGGAGACACCCCCAGCCACCCTGATTGATGCCGATCTTGGCGTCGCCCCCGATCTGGCGGCCGTACGAAAGGTTCCCGTGGCGTCGTCAAGCAGCCGGTCGCAGTGCCCGCCGCATCGGCCGCCACGCCATCGAACTTGATCAGCCAGGGCTCCTCGCCGGGCTCGGGGCGCAAAGGTGACCGGCCCCCGCCGCCGGACCTTCCCCTCCAACCGCTCCACGTCATAGGGCGACACCTCCGGCACGGGGATCAGCGCCTCGAAGGCCTGGAGCCGGCCCAGCTCCCGCACTTGAAATATGAACGTCAATCGCTCATATTTCCATGATGAACATTCCCCGGAAGCATCACCTGGCCCGCGTGCGTCTGCTGCTCGACGAGTTCCCCGTCGTTGCCCTGCTGGGCGCGCGGCAGGTCGGCAAGACCACCCTCGCCCGTCAGCTCGCCGCGGCGCATACGGAGCCCGTCGCCTGGTTCGATCTCGAGGACCCCGCCGATCTCGCCCGCCTGGACGATCCCGGCCTCGAGCTCCGGCCTCTTCACGGCCTGGTGGTGCTGGACGAAATCCATCGGCTGCCCGGCATCTTCCCGTTGCTGCGTGTCCTCGCCGACCGCCCGGGGCTCCCGGCCCGCTTCCTCGTGCTCGGGAGCGCCTCGACCGACCTGCTGAGGCAGACGTCCGAATCGCTCGCCGGCCGCGTCGCCTTCCACCACCTCGACGGCTTCGACCTGACCGAGGTGGACGACCTGGAGCGGCTCTGGCTGCGCGGCGGCTTCCCGCGATCCTACCTGGCGGCGTCGGGGGCCGCAAGTCGCCGGTGGCGCGACGGGTTCATTCAGACGCTCCTCGCCCGGGACCTCCCCGACCTCGGGAGCACGATCCCCCAGCCGACGCTCCGCCGCTTCTGGACGATGCTCGCGCACTGGCACGGCCAGGTCTGGAACGGCGCGGAGTTCGGCCGGGCGTTCGGCGTCTCCCACACCACCGTGCGCCGCTATCTGGATCTCCTGACCTCGGTCTTCGTGGTCCGGCAGCTCCAGCCGTGGTTCGAGAACATCCGGAAGCGCCAGGTGCGTTCCCCCAAGGTCTACATCGCCGACTCCGGCATCCTCCACGCGCTCCTTGGCCTCACAGGCCGGACGGACGTGGTGTCCCACCCGAAAGTCGGCGCCTCCTGGGAGGGGTTCGTGATCGAGCAGATCGTTCACCTGCTGCGCGCACCTCCGGAACAGTGCTTCCACTGGTCCACCCATGCCGGCGCGCAGCTCGACCTGCTGGTGCTGGACGGGGTGCGGCGCCTGGGCTTCGTGGTGAAGCGGGCGGAGGCCCCACGGATGACGCGGTCGATGGGCTCGGCAATGGAGACGCTCAACCTCGACACTCTGGATGTGGTCCACGCGGGGACGCAGCGGTACCGGCTGGCCCCGGGAGTGCGGGCGCTGCCGGCGCGCGATCTGGAGGGGGCGGTGAAGAATCTCCGCCGCCCATTCGTATCTTAAGGATAGACCCGACCCAAACGGGCCGGCGCCAACGCGCCTCGCGCCCGGACGGGAAACAAGGAGGACCCGGATGACCGACGCCACCGACCCGATCGACGCTGCTGACGACGCCACCGACGACGCTGACGCCACTGACGACGACTGCGCCAGCGACGACGACTGCGCCACCGACACCGGGAAGAGCAGTAAGAAGGGCCTCGACCCCCTCAACCAGTACCTCAAGTCCAGGAAGGGTAGCAAGGGCCCCGGCTTCCTCTCGCTCCTCTCCTTGCTGTTCATCGGGTTGAAGCTGACCGGCCACATCGATTGGTCCTGGGTCTGGGTGCTCGCGCCGCTCTGGATCAAGGCCCTGTTTGGGCTGGCGCTGATCGCGTTTCTGGTCTACGCCCACAAGAAGGGCTGGGAACCCTCCGGGAAGACCTGAAAAGTCCCCGAATAGGGGTCCGTGGGACCCCATGCGAGTAGCCGGCTACCCGCCGCGGCTCACTCCTCCACCGTGAAGTGGAACATCATCCCCGCGTGCAGGTGCTCCGCGATGTGACAGTGCAGCATCCAGTCGCCCGGGTTCGACATCTCCACCAGGATGTCCATCGTTGAGCCGACCGGCACGATCGCCGTGTCCTTCCAGACGAGGTTGTCGTTGGGCATGTCGTCGCGCGCCAGGACCACGAAGCGCTGGCCGTGGACGTGGATGGGGTGGTTCATGGGGTGGAAGGAGTCGGGCGAATTGAAGACGCGGATCTTGACGAGGTCGCCGCGCTGGAAGGTCCAGTGGATGTCCTCGTTTTCGCGGCCGGTGCCGGTGTCGCGCAGGATCCAGGTGACCTGGGTGCCCGCCGACAGCCAGTTCATCATCGGCATCGCGTCGTTCCACTCGATGGGGGGGATGTAGAGCGTGTCGATCTCCATGGAGCGGACGATCGGGAGCGGGAGGCCGTGGACGCGGACGGTGGCCTCGAGGGAATGGTCGGGGGGGCGGCCGAGGTGGGCGCGCAGCGCGGCGGTCTCGGCCACGACCGCGTCGTGGGTGCGCAGGGTGGCGTGGGCGCGGGTGACTTCGTCGTCGACGGGCGGGCCGGCGACGGTGACGAGCGCGAGGGTGTCGACGTGCGGGTAGAACTCGCCCCGGAAGTGGTTCACGGCCTGGATCGTGTTGGCGATCGCCACCTCCCCGGCCTCGGGGAAGACGACATCGACGACGTACCGCTCGGCGGGCGCGATCACCACGTTCGGCACCCACATCTCGCGCTCGAAGCGGCCCACGTCCGACGCGACCAGCTTCACCCGCGCGTTCCCGAAGGTGACGTTGTAGGTGCGGGTGTTGGCGACGTTGGTGAGGAAGAAGCGCACCACCTCGCCGGGGGCGGCCGTGAGCGTGTGTCCCGTGACGCCGTTGACGAGCATCACGTTGCCGAAGCGCCCCATCAGCGCGTGGGTGGGCGCCTCCTTCCCCCACGGGATGAAGCCCTGGCCGTCCATGAGGATGTCGTCCAAGACGAGCAGCTCCTCGCGGTGGGCGGGGCCATGGTAGTCCGGGTCGGTGGAGGTGACGCGGAGGTTGCCGTAGAGGCCGAGGTCCTGCTGGACGTCCTCGCGGATGTGCGGGTGGTACCAGAACATGCCCGCGTCGGGGACGTGGAGTTCGTAGGTGAAGGATTCGCCGACTTGAATAGGGTCCTGGGTGAGGCCGGCGACGCCGTCGAAGCGGTTCTCGAGGCGGAGGCCGTGCCAGTGGACCGTGGTGGGGCTCTCGATCCGGTTGGTGACGCGCACCACGACGGTCGAGCCCTGGGGGGCCTGGATGAGGGGGCCGGGATACTGGCCGTTGTAGCCGTACATGGCGGCCATGTGCCCGTTCAGCGTGCGCCGCACGATTGAGACCTCGATGTCGAGGGTGTCGCCGGGCGACAGGTGGACGACTTCGCTGGGCCGCGCCTCCGGGAGCGTCATGACGTCGATCCCCATCGCCGCCAGGAAGGGCTCGACCGGGGGCAGCGCCATCTCCAGCCCGGGGATCATCGGCATGTTCGGGTCCATCGGCGGCATGCGCCAGCCGCCGCCCATCATCATGTGGCCGGCGTGGTCCATCTCCTGGGCGGGCGCGGGGGGGACTGCCGCGAGGAGAGCGGCGATGGCCGGCAGGACAATCCGGCCCGTCGTGGTCATGGCTCGTCGCACGCTCAAGCCGCGTCGATATCGGTTTGAGAGAAATCGCCGCCCTTGAACAGGAGCGGTTCGCCGGTCGTCCTGGCGAGGGCGTACGCGAAGCAGTCGCCGAAGTTCAGTGCGGCCGGGTGATTCCCCTTCCCAAACCGACGCCATGCTCGGCGCGCCGCCTCCAGGTGTTCCACCGTCACGGGCACCAGCTTGATCTCCGCACGCTCCAGAAGCGCATCGAGATCATCGGCGGCCGTGGCGCCGCCCCGCCGTTCCAGAGCGATCGAGGCCTCCAGCACGTTGGCCACCGACATGCGGCATGGGTGCGCAGCCATGATCGCAGAGGCATGACGCCTTGCGTCCGCTTCGTCAAACAGGATTGCCAAAACCGCCGAGCTATCGACAATCACGCCGGGAGGCCCCGGTCGTCATACAACAGGTCTCCATGCTCGACAGCCGACGGCCCCGGCTCGAGCGACTCGGCACAGCGGCGGCCAATGGCCAGCAACTCGTCAATTCGGCCATCCAGGTCTCGCCGGCGCCTTTCGCGCGCAAGCCGCTCGCGAAGCGCGACTGTGATGGCGCCTGTCATGGTCTCACCGGTCAGCTGGGCGAGGTCGCGAGCGAGCAGACAGGTCTCGTCATTCTTGATGTTGAGTCCCATGGTGTTTCTTCCGGGGTAGAAAGCCTGAAGCGGTATCTACCTTATGCCGAACTGCCGACGCAATCAAGGGGCCTACTCGTACCCGTAGGCCGCGCAGTTCTCCTGTTCGAAGGGGCCGTGGCCCGCCATGGTATGCATCATTCCGCTCCGCGACATGCCGCGGATCACGATCGGGCCGGACCATGTGGTCGCGGCGGGGTCGAACTCGGGCTCCAGGGTGACGACCACCAGGAACTTGTTCCACGCGACCTTGCCGGAGAAGGCGGCCGGGTCGGCCAGCTCGCCGGCGAGGGTGATCCGGTCCAATTCGGGGGTGGTGGTCCACACCACGTAGGTGCCGGCGCGCGGGGGCCTCAGGCGCTCGAAGCGCACCGTGAAGTCGTAGAGGTAGCTGCCGTCTTCGGTCAGGGAGATGCCGAAGGGCGACTTGGCGAAGACGATCTCGCCGACTCCGGTGGCGTTGCCGGTGCCGGGGACGCGCCGGGTGGAGACCATGGGGAACTGGTAGTAGTCGGGGCCGCATCCGGCCAGCAACCCGGCCACCTCGGTAGGCGGGCCGGCCACCCGCCCGGCGTCCTCGGGCACTGGAGCCGCGGCCGCTGGCACCAGCGCAGCCGCCAGTACAAGCCAGCCTCCCGGTCGTCCGGATCCAGTCACCCCACCCCGGCCCTTCCTTCCCGGTACCCATATTTCCATACGTGTGACCCATCCAGCCATACCGCGCACTCCTCCCGCCTCAGCTGATCGGGCGCTTGACCGGCCCGTTGTCCCAGTCCTGGGCCGACGAGATGTTGGGGACGCCCCAGTTCTCGCCGTTCCAGCCGCTGAATCCGTCCATGCGGAAGGTCCAGAAGCCGGTGGTCATGTCGCTGACGACGATGAGGCCATCGGCGTTGCGGATGTCGACTCCGAAGGCGCCGTTGAAGACGGGGGTGCGGTCGCGGTTGGGCGGGCCGGTGTAGGTGTCGTAGTAGCCGACGGTGACGGGGTTTTCGGGGTCCATCAGCGAGAAGATCTGGAGGCCGTCGAGGTAGCCGGAGGCGAAGACGTAGGGCCAGCGGACCTCGTGGTTGTGGACGAGGTTCTGCCAGTCGGCGGTCCAGGCCGAGATCGGGCGGTTGATGTTGGTGACCTCGCCGTCGAGGGCGGGCTGCAGGTCGAAGATGCGGATGGGGGCGTACTGGTACTCGGTCTCGGCGACGACGTAGCGGCCGTCGGGGCTCGGGGTGAAGGTGTGCCCGCCGCGCACGCCGCTGACGCCGACGAGGGTGACCCGCAGCTCCGGGTTCTCGATGTCGCTGACGTCGTAGATGTAGTAGCCGCCGCTGCCGCCGCCGTAGAAGCGGTCCTCGCCGGTGTCGGGGTGATAGCCGACGTAGAAGTCGTGGTAGCCGCGGCCGCCGCGGTTGAACTCGGTCTCGGGGACGGGGACGCGGCCGACCAGCGCGTTCTCCAGGTCGCCGGAGACGACCCGCGCCATGTCGTAGACGTGGGCGAAGGGGCCGCGCACGGTACTGAAGAGGAGGACCCGTCCGTCGGAGTGCTTGTAGACGAAGATGTTGTGGAAGCCGCCGGGGAGGTCGGGCTCGCGGATGCGGGCGACCTCGCGGACGGTGGAGGCGTCGGGGAGCCCGGTGACGTCGAGGACGACGGCGCCCAGGTCCGGATTCGGTCCGCCCTGCCCGAACTGCAGCGACTGCACGACGTAGTAGCGGCCGCCCAGCTTGAAGTGCTTGACGTCCATGCCGCCGGTGCGCATGTGCAGGTCCTGGTTCTCGATCCGCCACTCGTAGAGGACTTCGGGGTGCTCCGGATCGGCGATCGAGATGATGTCTAGGCCCTTGGGCCCGATGTCCCCGTAGACCATGCGCGCGACGTACGCGTAGGGGCGGTCCATCTCCTGCTCCATGTCGATGTCGGCCACGGAGAGGCGCGGGCCCAGGGGGATGTGACCCAGGATGTCGATGTTGTCGCTGCCCGGCTTGATGGGCGACCACTGCGCGTGGGCGGCCGGGGTGGCGGCGAGGAGCACTGCCGCGGCTGCGAGGCATTTCGTGCGAACCGTCTGAAGACTCATTTGCCCGACTCCGTTGGTGGCTGGCGTTGGCGGGCGTGCCCCGGCGGGCTGCCCGGGATCAAACTAGCGCGTCGGGACTCACCACGGCCAGCGCTGGACGGCCATGGCGGCGGCGACGCCGCCGACGGCGAGGGAGACGGCGGCGTTCCAGATCGTTTGGGCAAGGCGGGTGTCCGGCGGGCTGGCGGCCCGGACCGCGCCCGTTTCGCCCGCGGCAGCGGCACCGAGCGGGCCCGCGTCGGGCGTGGCGGCGGCCCGGACCGCGCGGACGCCCCACACGAACGCGGCCCCGAGCGCAAGCACCGCACCCGCCACCACGATCTGCGCCAGCTCCAGCCCGATGTTGAAGGACAGGAGGGGGACGAACAGGTTCCTCTCGTCGCCGAGCGCGATGCGCAGGAAGTTGGAGAAGCCCAGGCCGTGGATGAGGCCGAAGCCGAGGGCGAGAGCGTAGCGAAGGGGGCGCGCGCCGACGCGGTGCTCGGCGGGGCGCTGGTGCTGCGGGCCCGCGGACCGCTCGCGCGGTTGCGCGGCGCGGCCTTCCCGCCGGAGCCCGGCGAGGTTGGTGAGCGCGGTGGCGACGATGGTGACGGGGATCAGGAACTCGACGAGCGAGGAGTTGACCGACACCAGCCGGAGGGTGGCGAGCGCGAGCGACACCGAATGGCCGATTGTGAAAGCGGTCACAAGCACGAGGAGCTCGCGCCAGCAGGTCAGGGAATACGCCGCGCACAGCCCCGCGATGAAGAGGATGTGGTCGTAGCCGCGCAGGTCGAGCAGGTGCTCGAAGCCGAGTTCCAGGTAGACGCCGAACATGGCTAGCGGCAGGCTGCCCCTGCGCCTTGGCGATGCCCCCGCCCCACCGGCGCCCCCGCCCTCGCGCGCACCGCCATCCAGAGCGCGGCCCAGACCAGCCACGACAGCCGCTCGGCGAGGGTGAGCGCGCGGAAGTGCTCCCACGCGAGCACGGGAACGGTCGCGGCGAGCGCGACCGCGCTGCCGCCATGGTATGGGACGCGGCGCTCCACCACCGTCACCGCGCGGCGGCGCTCCCGGTGCAGCACCTCCTCGATCGCGCCGCCGAGCTCGCCCGGCGACATCTCGCCCCACCCCGGGATGCGCATCACGCTCCAGGCCGGGACGGTGCGTCCCCACCCGTGCAGGTTGGTGCCCGCCACCACCGCCAGATCCATGGAGTCGGCGAGCGCGAGGATCTCGCCGCGCTGCGACCGCCCCTGCTCCAGCCCGCGCGGCGCCCCGTCGCTGAGCTCGACGCCGACGACGCCGGCGGGCGAGCCGGGCGCGGCGGCGCCACCCGCGGACCGCTCCCCTCCCCTCGCGAGCGGCACGATCTGGTCGAGCGCGCCGGGGAGCGCGTAGAGCATCGTGGGAGGCGGCGCGCCGCGCGCGGTGGCGGCGCCGAGCGAGTCGGGGTCGAGGTGGTGCCAGGTGCTGTCGAGGGCGAAGACATAGCGGGATCGGTCGCCGAGAACGTTGGTGTGGCGGCCGCGCAGCCGCACCTCCATGCCACTCAGGAGGACGGTGCGGTCGCCGGCCCGGGCGGGATTGGCGGGGAGGGCCTCGTCCACGCCCGCCCAGGTGTAGTGGTCGGTAATATAGGCCGCATCGAACCCCCCGGCTTCGTGCCACGCGCGGTTGCGCGCCGCCGTGAAGAGGGACCACCCGTCGTGGGAATGGTTGGTATGCGAGTGGAAGTCCACCGCGAGGAGGTCGGGGGATGCGAGCCGGATTCCGGTCATGGGGCGCGGGACGAGGGCCGCGGCCGCGTAGAAGGCGAGCAGCGCGGCGAGGGCGCCGAGCGCGCGGAGGAGTTCCAGCGCGAGGCGGCGCGCCACCGGGCGGAAGCCGCCACCGGGCCGCCAAGCCGCCACCGGACGCCGGGCCGCCACCGGACGCCGGACCGCGACCGGACGCCGGGCCGCCACCGGACGCCGGACCGCGACCGAGCGCCGGACCGCCGCCAGCCGCCAACCCGCGTACAGCAAGATCAGCGTGCCGAGAACCGCGTAGTGCTGGCTGACCGTGAGGAGGGTGAGCGTGTCCCAGACGCCGAACAGCGGTGTGCCGACGAGGTAGCCGAGCGGCTGGCCGAGCGCCGCGTCGGCGACGATCCCGTGCGTAACCGCGTCACGAAGGGGAGGCACGGCCACCGGCGCTGACCCGATAACCAGCGCGATGACGGCCAGCGATCCGCGCAAGCGCCGTCTGCGGTTCGTCCCGCCCGCCATCATCGCGCTGTCCCGAACAACCGCTGTGCCCGTCTCCGCACCAACGCTGCCAGCCCCGCCAGCGCTTCCTCGCGCAGTCCCGGCGCCGCCAGCTCGGCCGCCACACCATCACTGCACTCCTCCGTCCGCGCGCACAGTTCCCGCACCCGTCGCCGAACGAACGACGGACTCAGCCCGCACTCGCCGGCAAAGCGCTCCCAGTCACCCCGCCGCAACTCCTCCAGCGTCGACCGTCCAGCCACCTTCATGAGGAATTCCACCGGGAGGTAGGGAACGGTGACGGTGGTGACGAGGCCGTAGAGCGGGGCGAGAGCGATTTCGCCAGGCCGCCGCCAGAGCAGGCTGTAGCTCCTTGCGTGCGCTCGTGCGTTGCCGAGGATGACCTGTAGAATGGCCGCGTCGACCAAGCGCAGTACGGCGGTCGCGGGGAAGGTGCAGGATTGCCGGACGAGGTCGAAGCACTCGGCGTACCCGGGCCCGCCGTTCCACGCGGTCTTCGGCAGCGGAACCATCCCGAACGCCTGGCGGAAGTCCTCCTGGTGAAGCCTGCGAATCCGCCCATCGTCTCGGCGCACCCGGTCAAACCGCTCCACCAGCAGATACGACCTGCCGTCCACACTTCCGACGCTGACAGGCGCGGGCCTCAAACCAAGACACCTTCCCAGGCGCATCGCAAAGGCCTCGTTTTCCGTGGACTCGTCGGATGTCGAGCGCCCGGGCTTCAGAATGTGGGTGGTCGGCTGACCGAAGGCGGGCAGCGCGACGCGACCATCCTCCACCACCACCGGAATCTTCGGCTGCGCTCCGGACAGCGACAGGCGAGGGCCCTGCTCCGTTCCCACCAGGAACGGCCACTCACGCATCATGGCCAGAAGTTCCGCCAGCTCCTCGTCCGACAGCGGCGCGGAAGGACCGTCCTGTGCCGGGTCCGGCGGCACTTCGTCTTCACGCAGCACAGTGAGTGCCCCCGCCAACTCTGCCCCCATGTGGGCCAGCAGCGGCAGGGCCGTCGCCTCCCCAACTCCGAGCACTTCCCCGATCATCTCCCTCTGGGCCCCTTCGGGCAACAGGCCCTCGAAGAACGGGCGGCAGTACAGAGACCGGAAGCGCCGCTGCTCCTTGGGCAGGTAGTGGGACACGGCCGGCAACCCCGGATCGGCGATCCAGGCGTCGTCATAGACGAACTCGATCGGGTCCACTTCCTCATACCGGCCCGGGCGGAGCGTACCAACCCGGGTGTCGCCCCACCAGACGCCAAGGCTCCGGGTCACAGCCGCGAACGCCCCCCGGAAAGCCCGTGCGACTGCCCCTGCAACCGACGGCGCCGCAGCCACGGCGGTTCCGTGGCCACCACCCGCGTGACCCCGTCCCGGCCGATCTGCGGCGCTTCAATGTGCAAGGTGCATCCCAGCGCCTCCAGGACGGCGAGCACCTTGCCGAACCGGACCGTCGTCTTCCCGCGTTCCAACTCCGAGAGAAACCGCACACCGACGCCCGCCACACCCGCGAGCTCATCCTGCCGCAGGTGCTGGGCTCGCCGCACGGAGCGAACGATACTACCTATTTCTGCCAGCGTCATGAGAATTTTCCCGATCGGTAAAATTAGTACCATGTTGCGACATTATCAGACAACAATATGCCCGATCGGTAAAAAAACTGCCAGAATTTTCCCGATCGGTAAAAAACCCGACACGGTGTGCCGAGACACCTTTGGGGCGTCCCCAGGGGCGGGGGGCCGGTCGCCAGGCGGGGGGCCGGTCGGCAGGCGGAGGGCCATCGGCAGGCGGGGGCCGGTCGGCAGCCGGGGGGGCCGGTCGGCAGGCGGGGCCGGTCGGCAGGCCGAGACCGGTCGGCAACCGCGGGCCTGCCGGCAACCGCGGGCGCCCGTGGGAGTGGCCGCATGCAACGGGCCGCGGGTGCCGGGCTACCGGCCGCGACGTTGGCGTCGGAGCTTGCTGGCGCGGGCGATCGCATTCCGTCAGCCCACGAACGTGTGGGAGTACTTGACCATCACCACGCGGCCGGATGAGAGCGGGCGCCGGGGGCCGAGACCGTTGTCGCGCTCGTTGTGGAGTCCCTCGTTGTAGACGATCCAGAGGTCCGTGCCTTCGCGGAAGTGGTAGCGGAAGCGGACGTTGAAGGTGGTCTGGCCGATCGCGCTATTGTACTGCCCGAAGGTGCTGAGCGAGATGCTTGGATTCAGCGCCGTGTTGACTTTGAGGCGTGCCAGCTGGGTGGTGGTCGAGGCGTCCCGATCCGCGAAGTCGAGGCGGTTGACTTCGTAGCCGGCCTCGATCTCCAGATACTTCGAGAGCACCCAGGCCGGGTTCAGAGCCAGGCTCAGCCGCGTGCCGTCGTAGAAGGTGCCGGCCGACCCGTTGTATTCGCCGCGGAATTGGCTGCTCCGGGGCATCCGGAACATGAAGGTGGCTTCGTGAAACCAGTACTCGGCGGCGGGGACCACCACATCCGAGATGGGAAACGGTTCGCGTACGCTCTCGAAGCTGGACAGCGCGCCGAAGGTCAGGTTCGAGCCCTGGCGGAAGTCGAGTTCGATCTCGGGCCGGATCTCGCGGGACTCGGCGGACCCGTCTTCGTTGCGGAAGTAGTGCGTCGTGGCGACCTGGAGAGCGCGCGACACGAGGGGTGACGTCGGGTCGCTGAGCTGACGGTAGCGGAGTTGGGCTCCGCCGTTGCTGAACCCCCGCCGCGATTGGAACCCCAGCCCCGGCAGATAGTCGGCGCCGACCCGGATCGCCTCGGCGTAGTACGAGAACCCGTCGTCCCGGCGACGCTCCAGCCGCCCCCTGAGAAGCCCGGATTCCAGTCCCCCCTCCTGCTCGGTCGCCTCGTCGAAGGTGCGCGCCCACTGCAGAATCACGTATTCGTGCCCCAGCCACCTGACGACCGCATCGAGTCCCAGCGCGCTATTGTTCCGCCCGGCCGAACCGAGGCGCGTCGTCAGCATCCCCCCGATCGCCGAGTTGGCGTTGAGAATCTGCTGGCGCAGCCGCACGACCCCCACGTTCTCGGTGGACCGGTCCCCGTGGGGCGCGGTCTGCATGTTGAGCAGGCCGAAGTCCGTCCCGCCGAGCCTTCCGACTGCCCGGGCGCCCCCGTAGATCCGCACGATCTCTCCCGCGTCCAGCCCGATCTGGCGGCTGTGGAAGAGCCGGTTGTTGAAGCCGCCGGTGTTGAAGTCGAAGGTGGAGGAGCGCTCCTGGAAGAACTGCCGCTTCTCGGGGAAGAAGAGGGCGAAGCGTGTCAGGTTGATCTGCTGGTCGTCGGCCTCGACCTGCGCGAAGTCGGTGTTGACGGTCAGGTCGAGCGCGAGGTTGGAGGTCGGCGAGTACTTGACCTCGAGGCCGGCTTCCGATGTCGGGTCCCGCTCGGTGCGCCACTGCCCGTCGAGCACCGGCGTCTGCCGGAAGCCGCCCAGCGCGTACGGCGTGATGTAAAGCGGCGCGGACTGGCGCACGTCCCGCAGCACCACCCGCTGGGCCCGCGATGGCTTGGCGAACCCCAGTCGGCCCCCGCCGGGGTCCAGGGCCGGGAAGGTCTGGCGCTCATTCTTGCGCGGGATCATCCGGTAGACGATGAGGCCCATGGTCACCTCTCCCGCGGTCGCCTGGAAGCCGAGGGTGGAGAACGGGATCCGGAACTCCGCGAACCAGCCTTCGCCGCTGCGCGAAGTGACGACGTCCCAGTACGAGTTCCAGTCCCAGTTCATCGGCATGCCGTTGGTGAACTCGGCGTCGTTCGACACGGTGCGGTCCTGCCGCACGCCGGCCGGGTTGGCGACGAACCAGACAGCGGTCTCGTGGTCGTTGTAGCTGTCGATGATCACCGCGAGGATGTCGTCGCCGCTGTACTGGTCGCGGTAGAAGGTGCCGATCCGGATCTGGTCGGGGTCGGAGTCGTACATGCGCCCCGCCACGTACAGGAAGCGGTCGTCATGCGCGATCCGGACTTCGGTCCTCTCGGTGAGTGCGCCGCCGAAGTTGGGCGTGTACATGGTCATGCCGAGGGGGGCGACCGCGTCCCAGGCGGGCTCGTCCACGACGCCGTCGAGCTCGATCGGGCCGGAAAGGCGCGGGATCGCGATGGGAGCGCCGGGCGAGGGGGGGATGGGGGGGAGCTGGGCGGAGAGGGAGATGGGGGCGGCGAGGGCGGCGCACGCCGTGATGGCGGCGCGGGCCGCGAGGGCGGCGCGGTTGGCAAACCGGGCTGGGAGTTTCAACGGGATGCGATGCGTGTGCATGGGTCCGGGGCGCTGTCGGCGGGCAACGGGAATCCGTCAGCCGATGATAAGATACTCCATGTCGATCCTCCACCATGAAATCATCGCGGCACCGCAGGCTGGGGCGCCGGGGGCTGGGGCCGTGCGGCCACGGCGGATGCTCCTCCTGCACGGGATCTACGGTGCGGGGCGCAATTGGGGGAGTGTCGCGCGGAGGCTGGTCCGGGTGCGGCCGGAGTGGAGCATCGTGCTGGTCGACCTGAGGTCGCATGGGCGGTCGCCGCGGCTGGATCCGCAGACGGTCGGGGCCTGCGCCGACGACCTGGGGCGGCTCGAAGAGCACCTCGGGGGTGCCGCCGACGCGGTCCTGGGTCACTCCTTCGGGGGCAAGGTGGCGCTGGTCCACGCGCGCCGCCGCGCGGTGGGGCCGGGGCAGCTCTGGGTCATTGACTCCGCGCCGGGTGCGGGCCGTGCGGGGGGAGGGGCGTGGCGCATGCTGGGCGTGTTGCGCCGCCATCCGGGTCCGTTCGGGAGCCGGGCCGAGGCGGTGGCGGCGGTGGAGGGGGAGGGGTACTCGCCACTCGTGGCCAACTGGATGGCGATCAATGCGGTCAGGGGCGAGGCAGGGTGGGGGTGGCGGCTCGACCCGGACGAGATGGAGGCCTATCTGCGCGACTACTTCCGCGTCGACGCGTGGGATGTCGTCGAATCACCGCCGCCCGGCACGACGATCCACTTTGTAAAGGCCCTCGGGTCGAGTGTTCTGGCGGAGGCCGATGTCGTCCGGATTCGTGCCGCCGGCCGCCGGACCGGCCGGGTGGTCCTCCATGAGGCCGAGGGCGGGCACTGGCTCAACACCGAGAACCCGGACGCGGTCCACGCGCTGCTGGCGGCGAGCCTGGGGTAGGAGGAAGACTCCGCGGATGCCCGCGGGCCGCCGGGGCGCAATCGGAGCCCCGGCGGCCCGCCAGCGAGATCAGCGACTACCGGCGGATCGAGCCCGGCGTGAGCTCGAAGCCGAAGTTGAAGGAGCGGGGATAGCCCAGGAAGACCTCTGCATCGTCTGCCTTGTGGTTCAGGATCCCGCGTTCGCGCTCGGCGTCGTTCCGGTACCCATTGAAGCGGGAATTGTCCCGTGCGTCCTGCACGTAGACCCTGTCGAGGACGTTGTAGGCGTTGAAGAAGAGCTTCACGGCGCCCCCGCCGAAGGCCGAGGACATGTCCTCGGGAAGGCGGTACGACATGTGCAGGTCGAAGACCGTGTACCCGGGCGGGCTCCACGACTGGACCCCCGCGTCGACGTTGGTCCGGCGGTCGAAGGGACTGTAGTCCGCGTAGTGCTTCCCGTAACTCTTCCCGACGCCCTGGATGAAGAAGCCGCCGCTCGGATACAGCGAGACCGCGTACGCAACCTGGAGCTGGGGCGCATCGCCCACCAGCAGTCCGTCCAGGTAGAAGGTGTACTCCTCGGTCTCCGCCTGGCGGTCGTCCGGCTTGAAGGTGCCGCTCGGGTCATTGGAGTACTTCCAGTCCCCGAACGACAGCGCCCCGTCGAAGCGCAGGAAGTCGGTCGCCCGGAAGGCGCCCTCTACCTCGATCCCCATGTGGCGCGCGTTCACGCCCAGCAGGTTCACCAGCCCGTCCTGGTTGTCGCCCAGCAGGTTGCGGATGAACTGGTTGCGCGTGCGGTTGTTCCACTGCGTGAAGTAGAGGTTCGCATCCAGCGACACCTTGCGGTTCATCGAGCGCAAACGGGCTCCCGCCTCGAAGGAGAGGAAGGTCTCGTTCTTCGGGTCCGGGTTCTTGATCCCACGGCCGTCGTCGATCACTCCGTCGAAGATCGGCACCTTGGAGACGTATCCGGCGTTCCCGTAGACGGACCACTCGTTGCTCACGTTCCGCACGGTGCCGCCCTTGATCTGGTAGCCGGTGAGGCCACCGCTGCTGAGCTCCAGGAAGCCGCCGGCCGGGCCGCGCGTGAAGAAGTCGGTGAAGTCGTAGGAAATCTGCGACACGCCGACCATCCCGTAGTAGGATCCGGACGACGACGACTGCTCCGCCTGCAGGTGCGCGCCGAGCCAGTTGACGTCGTTCTCGTTGTGGTAGTGGATCTTGTCGCCCAGCAGGCGATTGCCCTCGGCGTCGCTCCAGAAGTCGGAGCTGCACCCGCGGAAGCAGTCGTTATAGAAGCGGCCGCCCAGCAGGTCGCGGACCTCGCGGTAGTGCTCGATCGTCGCGGTCCGCCAGTCGAGCCCGGCCTCCGTCACGATGGAGCCGAACACCTTCTGCACCTTGGTGATCAGGCCGTAGGTGTCCTGGTTGTTCACCGAGTTGCGGAGGATCCCCCTGGACCCGCTGTCGCTGCCCTCGTTGCGCGCGATCGTCGCGTCCCAGTCGGCGAAGCGCTGCGTGAAGGTGTAGTCCCAGACGAGCGAGCCGTAGGTGCCCGTCCCGCCGCCCCGGCCGCCGGAGTAGTACAGCACCGTGTTGGCGGTCAGGCCGTCACCCAGGTAGGTGAACCAGTTCAGATTGACCTGGGGCTTGTGGAAGTAGTTCTCCCGCTCGTTGATGAAGCCGCGGTCACGCCGGCTAAACACCCCGGAACCCGGCCCGGTGCTCGTGAACTGCCTGCCGACATAGCTCGGGGACACGCCCCCGATGTTGGGGCTCCAATACCGCCCGGCCTCCAGCCCGAAGCGCGCCAGCGCCTCGCGGTCGTAGTCCTCCAGCGAGAACGCGAAGTCGCGGTCGATGGTGGCGATGTTCAGCCTGTACAGATTCTGCCCGTGGCGCTGCGGGGCGCCGACCGCGTACAGCTCCAGCCGGTTCCGGTCGTTGAACCGGTACTGCGACGCCAGGTAGTAGGCCCACGCGTCCGTCCAGGTTCCGTCGATGATGCCGTCACCCTCCTTGCGCACCCCCGAAGCGGTCATGGAGAAGTTGCCGATCGGGCCGGTGGAGGCGGTCATCGTCGTCTTGCGGAAGTTGCCGCTGCCGAACTCCTGCTTGAGGGTGTAGCCGGGATCCTGGGCGCTCGGGTCCGTGATCACGTTCAGCGTGCCGCCGATCGACGGGGTCGCGAGGTTGATCGCGCTGAGGCCCCGCTGCAACTGGATGCTTGTGGCGGCGTCGCCGAGGCCGTCCCAGTTGGACCAGTACACCCAGCCGTTCTCCATGTCGTTGACCGGCACGCCGTTGATCATCACGGCAGTGTTGCGCTGGCTGAATCCGCGCACGTTGATGCGGGCGTCGCCGGCGCCCCCGCCCTGGGCGGTGGCGTAAACCGACGGGGTGAGGTTGAGGACGAGGGGCAGATCCCGCGAACCGAGCTGGGTCTGGATCTGCGACTTGCGGACGTTGGTGAACGCCACGGGAGTCCGCCGCGGCTCCGCGCGCTCCGCAAGGATCTGCATTCCTCCGATCGATACTGCGGTCGCCACCATGTCGAAGTCGGCGGTCTCGGAGCCACCCGGGTCGAGGGTGAGCTGCTGGGTCGGGGTCGTGTACCCGATCAGCTCGACCGAAATGTCGTAGGTGCCCGGCGGGACGCCTTCTACCTCGTAGCGTCCGTTATCGTTGGTGATGCCACCGTACTGGGCACCGGTCACGGACTGGGACAGCACCACCTGGGCGCTCGCGAGCGCGGATCCGTCGGCGGTCACGCGCCCGGAGACCGTCCCGTTCTGCTGGGCGCTCAGCGGCGCTGCGAGGGGCAGCAGCGCGATCAGGTAGAAAAGTCGCTTCATGTCGATACCTCCCTGTTGCGGGGTTTGTGATCATCGGTTCGGCGGGGGCCGGCACCCCAGCCGGATGGGTCGTGCTGGACACCATTTCGCCCCAAACGTAGATTCTTTTTCCTGCGGTAGCAAACGGCGCGCCCGTGAGTGCGGTGTCCCTCGGCGAGGCTCCGCCCCGGCCGCCGTGACACGCCGCGTCAGCCGTCTTGGCCGGCGCGGTTTTTTCGGGTTGCTTTACGGGAGGACCGTATCAAGGAGGACGGATGATCGCGGTAGAAGGTGTCACCAAGCGGTACGGGGCCATCACGGCGGTGGACCAGGCCAGCTTCACGGTGGACCGGGGGGAGGTCGTCGGGTTTCTGGGACCGAACGGGGCCGGGAAGACGACGACCATGCGCATGCTCACGGGCACCCTCCAGCCCGACGAGGGCACGATTCGTTTCGACGGCGCTCCGATCAGCGAGGACCTCACCGCGGCGAAGGCCCGGGTGGGGTACCTCCCGGAGGCCAATCCGCTCTACGACGACATGCTCGTCTGCGAGTTCCTGGAGTACGTAGCGCGGCTGCGGGGGATGGATGACGCCGCGGCCCGCCCCGCGATCGGCCGCGCGGTCGAGGAGACGGGACTGGCGGAGGTCTTCTTCCGCCCCATCGGGGAGATCTCGAAGGGGTTCAAGCAACGCGCCGGGATGGCCGGGGCGATCCTCCACGAGCCCGAGATCCTCGTCCTCGACGAGCCCACCGAGGGGCTGGACCCCAACCAGCGCGTCGAGATCCGCAAGCTGATGAGTTCGCTCGGCAGCGAGCGCACGGTGATCCTGAGCACCCACGTAATGCAGGAGGTCGAGGCAACCTGCGACCGGCTGCTGATCATCTCGCGGGGCGCGATCACCGCGGACGGCACGGTGGGCGAGCTGATGGACGCGGCGCGGGGCGTCTCCCGCTACACGGTGGAAGCGGCGGGCGATCGGGTGGCCGAAGGGCTGAGCTCACTCCCCGGTGTGGCGGACCACACGGCGGAGGCGGTGGACGGCCGGATGCGGGTTCGGCTGGAGGCGGCTTCGGACCACGAACTCCGCCCCGAGATCTTTCGGCTGGCGACCGAGCGCGATTGGGTGCTCTGGGAGCTGCGGCGGGAGCGGGCGACGCTGGAGCAGGTGTTCCGTGAGCTGACGATGGGGGTCGGCGAGCGTGCCGGTGCCGAGGAGCCGGCCGGCGCCGAGGAGCCGGGCTCCGATGCCGGCGGCGTCCAGGCCGGCGAGGAGGAGGGCGCAGAATGAGTTTCAGGCAAGTCTCCGAAATCACGCGCCGGGAGCTGCGCGGTTTCTTCGACCAGCCCACCGCCTATGTGCTGGCGGTGGCATTCCTTGGGCTCGGGCTCTACCTGGCCTTCCGTTCGCTCTTCGCGATGTCCTACGCGACGCTGCGGCCCTTCTTCGACCTTCTTCCCTGGCTGCTGGTGGTTTTCGTGCCCGCGGTGGCGATGAAGAGCCTGGCGGAGGAGCGCCGGGGCCGCACGCTGGAGTGGCTGCTGGCCCAGCCGCTGACCGAACCGGAGATCGTGCTCGGCAAGTTCGCCGGCAACTGGCTCTTCGTGATGATCACGATCGCAGGCACGCTGCCGATGGCGCTGGGAGTGCTGATGGCTTCGGAAGCCGACCCGGGGATCATGCTGGCGCAGTACCTGGGGGCGGCGCTCCTGTCGGCGCAGATGGTCGCGATCGGGATCTGGACGTCGTCGATAACCCGGAACCAGATCACGGCCTTCATCCTGGGGGCCACGATCTGTCTGGTGCTGGTGCTCCTCGGCTCGCCGCTGGTGCAGATCGGGCTCCCGCCCACACTCGGCAACCTGGCGGCGCAGCTGTCGGTGATCAGCCACTTCGAAAACATCGCCCGGGGCGTCGTGGACCTGCGGGATCTGCTTTACTTCGCGTCGACCTGCGGGCTTTTCCTCCTCCTCGCGGTCGCGGCCCTCGGCCGGGAGCGGCTCAGCCACACGGGCGACGCCTACCGGCGCCTGCGCCTCGGCACAGGGGTGATCGCGCTGGCCGTGGTGCTCCTCAACCTGCTGGGCGGGTACGTGCGCGGCCGCGTGGACCTCACCAGCGACAACCTCTTCACCCTTTCGGGCGGGAGCCGCGACATCCTGGGCGGCCTCGACGACGTGGTGAACCTCACGCTGTTCACGAGCGACGATCTGCCGCCCGAGATCCAGCTGCGGGTGCGCGATGTGCGCGACCTGGTGGCCGACATGGCCGGCGCCTCGAATGGCATGCTGGCCGTGCGCAACGTGAACCCGGACGATGGCGACGAGCAGGCCGAGGAAGCCACCTCGATGGGGATCGTGCAGATCGAGTTCAACGTGCTGCGCGACGACGAGCTGCAGGTGAAGCGCGGCTACTTCGGACTCGCGGTGACGTACGCGGACGAGCAGGAGACGATCCCCGTGATCGACCGCGCCGACGACCTGGAGTTCCGGCTGGTATCGGCGATCGCGCGGATGACCGCCGAGCGCCGCCCGACGCTGGCCTTCGCCCGCGGCTTCGACGCCAGGGAGGCCTTCCAGTACGGCGCCTTCCGCCAGAGCGTGGCCGACCGCTACTCGATGACGACCGTGGAGCTGGAGCCCGATTCGGCATCCCCGCTCCCCTCCATCCCGGATTCGGTCGACGTGCTGGTCGTGGCCGCCCCCGCCCGGCCCCTCTCGGCCGACGCGGTGGACGCGATCCGAGCCTACCTGGAGCAGGGGGGCGCGGCGCTGCTGCTGATGGAACGCCACCTCTTCAATCCCCAGTCCCCGACCATCATGCCGGTCACCACCGGGCTGGAGGACCTTCTGGCCGACTACGGCGTCACCGCTTCGGCCGAAATCGTGTTTGACATGGCGTCGTCCGAACGGGTGCAGATGCGGCAGGGGATCTTCACGGTGGTGCGCGAGTATCCGCTCTGGCCGGTGGCCTTCCGGGGCGCGGACCACCCCACCAACCGCGACCTCGGCAACGCCACCTTCGGCTGGGCCGCCCCGTTCACCTGGGAGGAGGGCGACTCGGCGGTGACGGCGCTGTGGACCACCACCGAATCGGGCGGCACGCGTCCGCCCGGGATGATGGCCGACCCGAGCTTCCCGATCGGCGCGACGCAGGACGAGGTGGCGGTCCAGACGCTGGCCGTGGCGATCGACCCGTCGGCGGGCGCGGGCGATGGCCGCATCATCGCGGTGGGCGACTCGGACTTCCTGGAGGACCAGTTCGCGCAGGCCAACTCGCAGAACCTGATCTTCGCAGCCAACGCGATCGACTGGCTGGCCCAGGACGAGGCCCTGATCGCGATCCGGTCGAAGGACCGGACGCCGCCGACTCTGGCGTTCGAGTCCGACGGGGGGCGGAACGCGCTCAAGTGGGGGTCGCTGCTCGGGGTGCCCGCCATCTTCGCGCTGTTCGGGGTCGCGCGGGTGACGCGGCGCGGGCCGCGGGCGCAGCGGAGGTGGGGGGATGTGGTGGGGGTTGGGGGTGGCGGGGCTGGGGGCGGTGGCGGGGCTGGCGGGGCTGAGGGGGGTGGCGGGGCTGGGGCCGGTGGCGGGGCCGAGGCCGGTGGCGGGGCCGAGGCGGAAAGCGAGGCCGCGGAATGAGCGAGAAGACACTCCGCGCGTGCATCTACACCCTCGTCGCGGTGGGGGCGCTGTACCTGGTGGTGACGCTGGCGCGGGGGAACGGCGGCGGCACCCGTTCCGTCGATTCCGGGCTGGCGGCCGCGCTGGAGGAGATCGCCGCCGGACCGCACGCGGGCTTCACCATCGAGGGACCGGAGGGGACGATCCGGCTGGAGCTGGACGCCGGGGCGTGGACGGCGAACGGCTTCGAGGCCGACTCGAGCGCCGTCGAACGGCTCATCCGCGCGGTCGAGGAGGCCGAGGTGAGCGGAATCGCCGGCACCAACCCGGCCAACCACGCGCGCTTCGGCCTGACGGCGGACAGCGCCTGGACCTTCACCGCCGGGGAGGCGCCCCCCATCCTGCTGGGCAAGAACGGGACCCGCTTCCGCACCGCGTACGCGCGCCTGCCGGACGCCGATCCGGTCAGCGTGGTCGAGGGGGATCTGCGCTCGGCGGCGGCGCGGCCGCTGGTGGACTGGCGCGACAAGATGGTGCTGCGCGCCGACACGGCGGCGGTGGTGCGGATCGCGGTCACGCACGCGGGCGGGACAGAGGTCTACCAGCGCCAGGATTCGAGCTGGGCGGTGGGTGGGGCGGAGGCGGAGGCGGCGACGGTGCGGGGCATCCTGCAGGAGCTGGCGTCGCTCCGCGCAAGCGGCTTCGCGCCCGAGGGCGCCGAGATGCCGGAGGCGGCTGACCGCTCCGTTGTGGCAACCGATGCCGACGGCAATGAGCTGGCGTCGCTCGCGATGGCCGAGCAGGAGGGCAACTTCTGGCTGAAGTCGGCGGCGAGCCCGTACATTTTCGAGATTCCGATCTTCCGCGCGAACCGGCTGGCTCCAGGGGCGCCGGAGGAAGAGTGAGCGGCAGGGCAATGCGGCGCGAGCCGACGGCTGCGAGTCACACCGTTGCGGCGGCTCCGACCGCGACTGTTGACCCCATCGCGCGGGTCGACCACCAGCCTGCGTTGAGAGGATGCCGATGAAACAGTCCCCCGAATACGACGCGATCGTTGTCGGTTCGGGGGCGGGCGGCGGCATTGCCGCATTCATCCTCGCGACCTCGGGATTGCGCGTGCTCCTGCTGGAGGCGGGACGCCACTACGATCCCCTGCGCGAGACGCCGATGTTCCAGTTGCCGAAGGACGCGCCCTTGCGCGGAGCAGGAGGGTCGGACAAGCCCTTCGGTTTCTACGACGCGACCGTCGACGGCGGATGGCAGGTCCCTGGCGAGCCCTATTCGGTGGCGGACGGGTCCGAATTCATGTGGTGGCGTTCCCGGATGCTGGGCGGGCGCACGAACCACTGGGGACGGATCTCGCTCAGGATGGGCGAGTACGACTTCAAGCCGCGCAGCCGGGACGGGCTGGGCTTCGACTGGCCCATGTCCTACGACGATCTCGCGCCCTACTACGACAAGACCGAGCTGCTGATCGGTGTCTACGGGTCGAACGAGGGGCTGGAGAACACGCCGAACTCGTCTCCGGGGGTTTTGCAGCCGCCGCCGAAGCCGCGGGCCTACGAGCTGCTGACCCGCAAGGCGTGCCGGCGGATGGGGATTCCGGTGATTCCGGCCCACCTGGCGATCATGTCGCAGATCCAGGACGCGGACCGTCTCCCCGGGGAGCTCTTCCCCGACAACGATCTCGCCCGGCGGGTCACCGCCGACTCGATGCGCGGCCGCGCCGCCTGCTACTGGGCGACACCGTGCGGGCGAGGGTGCTCGATCCGCGCGAACTTCCAGTCCACCACCGTGCTGCTGCCGCCCGCGCTGGCCACGGGCAACCTGGACATCCGCACCGACGCGATGGTGCGCGAGGTCACCGTCGACGAACAGGGACGCGCCACCGGGGTGCACTACATCGACCGGACCGCGCTGCTCGACGAATTCGCCGGGGCGCGCGTCGTGGTGCTCGCCGCGAGCGCCTGCGAGAGCGCGCGCATCCTGCTGAACTCGACCAGCGGGCTCTTCCCCGACGGGCTGGCCAACTCTTCCGGCCTCGTGGGCAAGTACATCATGGACACGGTCGGCGCGGGTGTGTATTCGCACATCCCCGCACTGCAGGCTCTGCCGCCCCACAACGAGGACGGCTCGTCGGCGATGCACATGTACATGCCGTGGTGGCTCTACGGCGAGCAGCTCGCCGGCCGGCTCGACTTCCCCCGCGGCTACCACATCGAGTTCGGCGGCGGACGGCGCATGCCCGGCTTCGGCGCCTTCGGCGGCCTCGAGCCGCTCACCGGCGGGACCTACGGCCAGCAGTTCAAGGATGACTGCCGCCGCTACTACGGCAGTTTCCTCTTCTTCGACGGCCGCGGCGAGATGATTCCCAATGAGGACTGCTACTGCGAGATCGACCCGGACAAGGTCGACCGCTACGGCATCCCCGTGCTGAAGTTCCACTGGAAGTGGGCCGACCACGAGCTCAACCAGGCGCTCCACATGCAGCGCACCTTCGCCGAGATCGTCGATGAGATGGGCGGCCAGCTGCTGAGCACCGTGCAAACCGATGGCGCGCGGGCGATCTCGAAGGGCGGGCAGATCATCCACGAGGTGGGCGGCGCGATGATGGGCGACGATCCCCGCACCTCGGTGCTGAACCAGTACTGCCAGTCCTGGGACGTGCCCAACCTCTTCGTGACCGACGGCGCGCCTTTCGTGTCGAACGCGGACAAGAACCCGACGCTGTCGATCATGGCGCTCGCGTGGCGGGCCAGCGACTACATCGTCGAGCAGCTCAGGCAGAGGAGCATCGGATGAGCGAGGAGAAAGGGCGGCGAGGCGAGGCGGTGGGGCCCGGGGCCGACCCGGTCCGGGTGGAGCGCACGGAGGCCGCGGGCCGCGCGAATGATGGCGCGGGCCGCACAGCCGGCGCAGGCCGTATGGAAGGTGGGGCCGGCGAAGCTCGCCGGGCGGCCACCGGGCCGCGTCCGGTGCCGGACTCCGCGTCGGCGCCCGCCGAGCCGGGCGAAACCATCACCCGCCGCGGCGCCCTCAAGGTCATCGCCGCGGGTGCGGCCCTGGGCGCAACCGTGCCGGCCTGCGCACCGGGAGACGGCGGAAGTGGCGGATCCGGCGGGAGCGCGGGCACCGACGCCGCCCACACCGAACTGTCGGGTTTCAATCCCCTGCCCCCCAGCAACCCCCTCGCGGCCGGCACACCGACCGATCCCGACATGCTGGCGCCCGTCGTCCCCTGGGAGATGGTCCTCACCGACGAGGAGATGCGCTACGTGGCGGCCCTCGCCGACGTGATCATCCCGGCCGACGACCGCTCCCCCGCGGCGAGCGCCGTCGGCGTTCCGGACTACGTCAACGAATTCGTCTCGGCCCCCGCCCACACCGAACAGCTGACCCAGCTGCGCGGCGGCCTCGCGTGGCTGAACCGCACCGCCCGCGACCGCTTCGGCGCAGCGGACTTCCCCGCCCTCACCGCCGCCCAACAGCACGAGATCTGCGACGAGATCCGCTTCGAACCGGACGCGCCGGAGCACCTCAAGCCGCAGGCCCGCTTCTTCGACGCATTCCGCGACATGTGCTCGACCGGCTTCTGGACCACCGAAGAGGGGATGCGGGATCTGGGCTACATGGGCAACGTCCCGCTCCCCAGCTTCGACGGGCCGCCGCCCGAGGTCCTGGAGCAGCTGGGGCTGGCGGGGGAGGATCTGGCCTGAGGGGGACGGCCACAGTCGCCGTCAGGGCTCAATTCACCCCTCCACGATCTCCGTGCCCTCGTTCAGAACCGCGACATACTCATCGTAGACGAACAGGCGATCCCGCCGGCGGCCGGTTGTCTCGCGGGCTATTCCGTGGTCGACCAGAATCGCATCGCCGATGACGCGCCGGAGAATGACAGATGTGCGCGCTCGGCTGCCGCGGTGATGGACAGAACCGGACGCTCCCGGAGCGCGGCATACACGCGAAGGGCCGACCCCGCACGGCGACCCGATTGCTCGATTGCACTCCGGTGGTTTGCGAACAGGTCAAGAAGTCGTCGGGTCGTGTTCACCGCACCGTCTGCCGTAGTCCTGGACGTGGGCGAGGGCGATTCGCACCAGCGTCGGCAGCCCGTCGTCCGCGACATGAAGAAAGCGCTCCAGGTCACCCATGCAAGCCTGCACGATGGTGTGCGGTGGTGGCCTCCTCCAGCAGTCGCTCATGGGGCTGGCCGAAGATCGGGGTCACCGCTATTGTGCTCTCCGTAATAGCCCCGACCGCTATTCTGTTTTGGTGATAAACTCGGAATAGCGACATGCGAGCGCACCCCGTCCCGAGCATCCCGGTACTTCGCCAATCCCCGTCCGTTTTCACCCTCACCCTCCCCCTCCTCCTCACCGCCGCCTGCGTCCCCGCCCCCGCCGAGCCCCACCCCGCGCTCGTCGAGGCCATCGACCACTACACCGGGGTGGCAGGCACGGTGGACGACGAGCGCGCACACGCCCTGCTCGAAGAGGCGGCCGCCACGGGAGACCCCCTCGCCGCGATGTGGACGGCGCGCGTACACTCGACAGGGCGCATGGGGTTTCCCCGCGACGAGGAGCGGGCGCGCGAGATCGCGGCCGGCGTCATCCGCG
Organism: Longimicrobiales bacterium; assembly: GCA_965116645.1. Lineage (GTDB taxonomy): Bacteria > Gemmatimonadota > Gemmatimonadetes > Longimicrobiales > Gaopeijiaceae > Bin94. The sequence goes on from OZ220702.1 coordinate 3,093,863, forward strand.
ACGTGCAGCGCGCGGCAGAATCCGGGGTCCTGGAGGCGGTGTTCCTGATGGGGACCGCGTACGACGAGGGTCTCGGCAAGGCAGTCGATCCTGTGCTGGCGGCTTCGTGGCACCGCAGGGCCGCCGAGCGCGGCCACGTTCTCGGGGCGCACGTGCTGGGCAACCAGTACTCGGAGGGGCGCGGAGTCGCGGAGGACCCCGCCCGCGCGGTCGAGTGGTGGATCCGGGCGGCCGAGCGCGGCGACGCGATCACCCAGCTGCGGCTCGGCGAAGCCTATGAGGCCGGGCGCGGCGCCCCGCGTGACCTCGACGCGGCGCGCGAGTGGTACGGGAGGGCGGCGGCCGCCGGCAACGCGCAGGCGCAGGAGGCGCTGGACCGGCTGGCACCGGCTGATCCGTTGTAACAAGCGAAGTCCCCGTTCACGACGGGCGCGCGCGGACCCTTCGCTCCTCGGGAATCTGCGGTGGGTACGTCCGGTGGCGACCAACCGGTTCCCACTGCTCGCGGAACATGTCAGTAACCCCGATGGTATGGAAGTCAACGACGCACCACCAAATGGCCCGCCCCATCCGGTTTGTCAGCCCGGCCTCGCAGGAGAGTAGATCGCAATGACGAAAGAGACCGCGGCCGCGTACAGGCGGTCGATTGTATCGGCAGCGGGAGTGGTGGCAGCAGCTGGATGCCTGAGTAGTGTCCCGGAGATGCTGAGTCGGCCGGTTACCGTTCAGGCGGGAGGACTGGACTGCGCTAGCGCGACACTTGTGGAGCTGGGGTATACGATCACCGACGGGGACCGCCCCACAGGCTTCATCAGAGGCGAGCGCCAGCGGCTCCAACGTGGGCTTCTATTCTTCGATCGGCACCGGCGCACAGATGTCCTGATGGTGAGCCAGACCAGGCCCGAGGGGTCGGAGCCCCGATTGAACGTCACGGCCTCCCGATGGAGAGTGCCAGCCCAATCCGTCAAGCTCGACAAGGACGGACGTACCGTCCAAATCCGGCAACGTGGCGTCAACGCCGGCCCGAGCGACGAGGCCCTGGCGGACGCCGAGCAACTATTGGAACGTTGTGCAGGCGTGATCCGGAAGGCGTGGCGCGCGGCGGAACCGGTCCTGGAGGCTCCTGGAGGCGGTCTTCCCTATGGGGACCGCCTGCAACGAGGGGCTCGTCAGGCCGTTAGATAGAAGGAATCGTCTGGACGGAGACCAGACTGCTGCGTCCCTGACACGTTGCCGTCCCCGGCAGCGACCCGCCCGGGGGAACGCTTCCGCACCCCCCGGACGGATCACTCGGGCATCAGTCTACCAGCTGTAGCTCAGCCGCGTGTAGAGGTAGGTGCCGTTGAAGCCGAACGGCGTGAACTGGCCGTAGCGGTTCCCGACACCGTCCGCCGCCCCGGGATACTCCGCCGGGACTGTGTTCAGCACGTTCTGGGCGCCGAGGGTAAGGGTGTAGCTGCCCATGAAGGTATGAGCCGCCTCGACGTCCACGAGCATGCGGCCCGGATAGTCGATCGTGTTGCTCGGGCTGCTCTCGTAGTACGGCGTCTCGCCGTCGAAGTAGCCGCCCCAATAGCTGCCGCGCACCAGCGCGCGGGTCCCCGCCGGGAACTCGTGATTCACGGCAATGTTCCCGCGCAGGTTGGGCAGCCCTTCCTGCAGGATCCGGATGCGCAGGTCGCTCAGCGTCTCGTCGTTGTGCTGGGTGACCTTGGTGGTGGTCCAGTTCCACGCCGAGGACAGGGTGGTCTTGCCGCGTTCACTTTCCATCGCGTAGGCGCCCTCGACATCGATGCCCTGCGTCTGCGTCGCGAAGTCGTTGATGAAGAAGCGGAAGCGCTTCAGCACGCCGCCCGGGCGGATGATCCCCTCGTTGAGCAGCCGGTCGATGTCCGCGGTGCTCAGCTCGAAGTTCCTGCTGGTGGTGAGGCGGTTGGACACGTCGATGAAGAAGTAGTCCATCGAGAGGTGGAGGTTGCCCTGTTGGTGTACCGCGCCGAGCGAGACGTTCACCGACGTCTCCGGCTCCAGCGCCTCGCCTCCGTACAGCTCCGCCAGATCCGAGGTCGAGGGAATCGTGCCGTTGTTGGTCAGATCCATGATGTCGGGATCGTAGATGGTCGAGATGTTGAAGGCGTTCTGCTGCCCTGGCGTGGGCGCCCGGAAGCCGGTGCTCGCGGCGCCGCGGAGCGCGAAAGCGTCGGAGAGGCTCACGCGCGCGGCCACCTTCCCGTTGATCGTCAAGCCGAAGTCCGAGAAGTTCTCCACTCGGCCGGCCACATCCACCAGCCACTTGTTGTCCGCTTCCTTGAACTCGACATCACCGTAGGCCGCGAAGTTCGTGCGGGTCCAGTTCCCCGCGGTCAACGGCCCGAAGCCGGTGAATCCATTGGAGCCCGGGGTGAACCCCTGGGTCGCCAGCGAACCCTCGGTCCAGGAGTCCCTCCCACCCTCCACGATCTCGAAACCCTCGCTCCGGAATTCGGCGCCGCCCGCGATGTTCATCGTCTCGCTCATCGCGTAGGACAGGTCGACGTTCAGGTTGATCTCCTGCTGGTCGTAGATTCCCGGATTGAAGTACGGGGTGCAGGGCTGGTCCGGAACGGCGGGTGAAGTGCCCTTGTCGCTGCACGGCTGGTCCGGCCCGAGCGAGGCGTTCACGGTGTTGTACATGTAGAAGTCCATGTTGGACTTGCCCCAGGCGGCGCTGGCGTCCCAGGACAGGTCGCCGCTGGTCCCCTTGACGCCCGTAACCGCCGACGCGTCGAGCACGTAGGCGCCGAACTGCGGGGTGAACCCACCGGGGAAGATCTTCTGGAAGGTGAAGCAGTTGGGATCGTCGAGGACCTGCTGCCAGTTCGCCTGGTTCTCCGGGTCGGACGCGACTACGCCGCCGTCGACACGGACCTCGGGGCAGCCGGCGGACCCGTCGAGCACTCCGTCTTGCGCATCAAGCATGTCGCCGACGAGCAGGATCGACTGGCCGTCTGCGTTGCTGGTGCCGAAAACGCCGCTTCGCGTGTTCGGGTTCCGGAAGTAGAAGCCGCCCTCGACCTGCTTGGTGACGTAGTTGCCGTGCCCGTAGAGCTGCGTGTAGTCGTCAAAGTTGTACCCCGCGTTGGCCCACAGCTTGATTTCGTCGGAGACTTCCGGCGAACCCCAGATCTGCGCGGGCTCCCGCACATGCGTGTTGCGCTGGGTGTTGATCAGAGCGAGCGCGTCGTTGCGCTGGACGCTGCGGTCGGTCGGCAGGGTGTTGCCATACTCGCCGGTCAGGTTCAGGAAGCCGGTCTCGCCGAGCGGCAGGCCGATATTGCCCGAAATCGTGTGCGTCTCCCCGTCCCCGGGGAAGAGGCCTCGCTCGAGCCGTTCGCTGGTGTCGCCAAAGAAGTTCCCGCCGGTCTTGTACTCGATCATGCCGCCGGAGCGGGCGTCCTTCAGCGCGAAGTTCATCACGCCGGCTATCGCGTCGGAGCCGTACTGGGCGGAGGCGCCGTCGCGCAGCATCTCGGCCTGCCGGAGAGCCATGCCGGGGATGAGCGCGATGTCCGGGCCCTGGGAGCCGTCGGCGAGGCCGTTGCCGTACCAGGTGATGACCGCCGTACGGTGGCGCCGCTTCCCGTTCACCAGCACCAGGGTGTGGTCGGGGGCTAGGCCGCGCAGGTTGGCCGGCCGCGCGAAGGTGGCCGCGTCACTGATCGGCTGGATGTTCACGTTGAACGACGGGTTGACGTTGCGCAGCAGATCGGCAAAGTCGGTCGCCCCCTGGTTCACGATTTCCCCGCTGGGAATCACGACCACCGGCACCGGTGACTCGGTCACCGTTCTGGGCTGCGCCCGCGTGCCCACCACCACCAGCGACCCGATGTCGAGCGCGGTCTCGGCAAGCGACACGTTGAGGCTTGTGGTCTGGTTGTCCGAGATCGTGACCTGGCGGCGCTCCTCCAGGAAGCCTATCCGCTCGAACACGACCTCGTGGGTACCGGCCGGGATGTCGCCGATCGAGTACAGGCCGCTGAGCCCGCTGCTCCCGCCCATGTTCAGGCTGGGAATGCTGATCTGGACCGCGGGAAGCGGCGTGGTCGATCCGGAGACCGTAATCCGCCCTTCGAGCGTTCCCTGGGCCGAGAGAGCCCCGGGCAGCGTGAGAGCGAGCAGCGCGGCAAGGAGTGTTGGTGTGCGTCTCACCATCAGATCCATCCTTTCTTGCGGAAGTCCCGCAGGGTGTCACAAAACCGCCCCATGTCCTCCGGGAGCCCGAAGGAAAGCCGGTTCCAGTCCAGCTTGGGCGGAAAGTCCCTTCCTACAAGGAACCCCGCATCGGCCATTCGGTTCCGATAGGTGGCGAGATCCCCGGTGATCCGGTGCATGAGAAAGTTAGCCTGGGTGGGCATCCGGTCCAGTCCCAACTCATCGAGGGTGGCTTCTACGAGCTCCCGGGACTGCCGGTTCACCTCGCGGCTCTTCGTGATCAGGCCCTCGTCACGGAACGAGGCGTCGGCGGCCGCGATGGCCAGCTGGTTCACGTTGTTCCTGGACGCGAAGTCCGAGAGGCGGGCGATGGTGTCCGGGTGCCCGATCCCGTAGCCCAGCCGGAGCCCGGCCAGGCCGTAGATCTTCGAGAAGGTCCTGACGACCACCAGGTTGCGCTTCTCCTCGATCCAGGGGAGCGAGCTCCACATGCGGTCGTCGTCGACATACTCGATGTACGCTTCATCCGAAAGGAAGAAGACGTGCTCGGGGGCGTCGGCGATCCAGGCGTCGATGGCAGCGCTGGGGGTGACCGTCGCGGTCGGGTTGTTGGGGTTGCACAGGTAGACCAGCGCGGGGTGCCCCGAGCCCTCGGCTTCCTCCCGCATCCGGTCCAGGTCGTGCTCGTGCGTGGCGGTGAGCGGCACCTTGATCAGTTCGTATGCCTCCGTGCGCTGATAGTTGGTTACGGCCTCGTACGTCGGATCGGCCATCACCAGTTTCGCGCGGGGCGCCGCGTAGGCCTGCACCACCATCTGCAGCACCTCCGCCGAGCCGGTGCCCAGCACCACCTGGTTTTCCGCCACCTCGTGCGCGGCAGCTAGCTTGTAGACGAGCGCACCGTGCTGAGCGGACGGATACCGGTTGGAGAGCGTGATCGCCTCGACCAGCGCGTCGCGGGCGCGCGGCGAAATACCGAGCGGGTTCTCGTTCGAGTTGAGCCGCACGTCTCCGTCGGCGGTGCGGCGCCCGGGTGCGGCGAGGGCGGCCAGGGGGTGGGCCGACGCGGCGAAGGCCCCCGTTCCCGCCAGAACCCCCGAGATCGTTCCGGCTCTGATAAAGTCGCGGCGTTCCATGGTTCGGTCTCCTCTCAAGACTGACACCGGCGCCGAGGCATGGTGTTGCTTCTATTCGGCACGGCGGTCATCGGTGCAGCAGCAGTTCATCAATGTTCCCTGTCATCTCCCACCGGGTCAATACCACGGGAATGACGCCCGACGCGAAGAAGCCGTCAAAGAAGCGCTGCATGGTGAATGCGTCGCCCTGCTGGAGCGCCCACTCCCCCATCAGCTCCTCGATCTGGATCTTGCCGGTCAAGTAGCTGGTTCCGTACCCGGGCTGGCGCAGATACAGGTGCTGTTCGTTGCGTACGAGGGCCGCGTCGGGGAGCCATCCGCGCGGCGTCCATTCCGTGGCGTGGGCGACCGCCTCCTCCATGTCGAAGACGTTGCCGTGCAGGTAGAGGCCGCTCAGGGCTCGGGCGGCGCGCTGCGCCAGCATGATCCACACCAGTTCGCGGGATCTGGGCTTGTCGTCCAGAAGCCCCGCGTGCATCATCATCTCCTCCATCCCGGTCGCCAGCCCCTCGGAGCGGGCGTCCCAGATGTTGTACAGGAGCGGGACGCTGCGGACCCGGCTCGGGTGCGGCTCCTCGACCATCGCCGCCAACTCGATCCAGTGGTGCAGGTGCGCCCTCAGCACCACAGGATCGCGGTAGTTCACCTCCTGGAAGAAGTTGCGGATCTCCCCTGGGGCGGCCGGAGTGAAGGAGCCGTTCTTCGCCCGCAGGGCCGGATCCATCCACGCCTCCACCCTCTGGATCTCCTGCTCCGCGAGGAAGGTCATGTATTCTGTCACGGACGCGTTGAGCCGTTCGTCGTACTCCTCCGCGGTCTGGATGCGGCCGAGTTCCGGGAGGCCCCGGTTGCGGTGTTCCTCCAGGCGCAGGGAGGAATGCGCGCGCGCCAGCTCGCGGCGCATCAGCATCACCTGCTCCTCCCAGGAGAAGGGGACGAGGTGCACGTTGCGCATGTACCAGGTGTAGTGCTCCTTCCCGATCCCCGACGGACGGTTGCGCATGGGGGCTTCCCTCTCGATCCAGTCGTGGAACTCCACCGTGGCCCTCCGCGCGGCCGCGATCGCCGCGTCGAGGGCCTGGCTCGTGCCCGCCACGCGTTCGGCGAATGCGTCGAGATCGGCGGCCTGCGCGCGGAAGGTGCGCAGTCCGGCGACCCAGAGATCGTGCGCCTCCCCCGTCAGGTTCACGCGCGCCCGCTCCAGGACCGCGGGAATGGCCCCGATCCGGTCCGCCAGCTCCTGTGCGTCCTCCGCCGACAGGGGGTAGTCGTACGTCCAAAGGTCGATCCAGCCGTGAATGACGGCGCCCTCGTGCGCGGGGACGTCGCTCTGTGCCGCGTGGATCATCACGTAGAAGGCCGGGTCGCGCTCCCAGGGCCTGCGGACCCGGTGGTCGAAGTCGAGCCCGTTCATTTCGGCGCGCACCAGGTGCCAGTCGATCTGCCTGGCAACCGGCCAGTCGCTCGGATCAAGGGCGTCCAGCCGTGCGCGCATCGTGGGCAGCATGGCGTGCCGGATGGCCATCGTGCCCTCCGAATAGTCCGGTACGCCCCCCACGAAGTCCGGAGCCTCGAACGCTCGCCAATCGGCGAAGAGTGTCTCGAGGTCCGTGTAGCTTCCCGCGGAGGGGTCCCCCGGGGGCTCTCCGGGCGAACAGGCCGCCCAGGCCAGGATCGTTACGGCGGCGGCAGTCGGAAGTCGTTTTCGCTGACCAACCATTTCCATCACGTCGACCAGGGTGGAGTCACGCCGGCGCAAGCGGGCGGCGCCGGAGCAGGGACCATGGCTGTGGCCGGAAGTTCTCTCTCCATCGTCGCGCCTCCATGCATGGGTCGCGGTGACTCGCTGAACCTCTATAGATAGGGCTGCCGGGCGGCATTCCACCAGCGGGAAGGTGCCAGCCGCCCGCCCCGGCCGCTGGTGCGGTCGAGCCAGAGCGCCAGCCGCCGCAACCTCGTCCCGGCGAGCCATCGCCACGCCCGGCCTGCCCAGCGGGTGTAGTCGCGGTTGTACGGACAGACGCGGACGCAGATCGCGCAGTCGGTGTTCTGGTTGGCCCAGAAGCGGAAACACTTCTCGGCGTCCGTGGTCCACTTGCGGATGCCCTGGATGTTCGAGCGGTTGTGGACGCCGGTGGACGGTTCGCCGCCCGCAATCGCCTTCGCCGGGCAGGCGTCGGTGCAGGCGCGGCAGACCTCGCATGTCTCGCGCACGCCGAAGCGGACCGGCCGGTCGTGGGCAAGCGGCAGGTCGGTGAAGACCTTGCCGAGGCGCACGCGGGGGCCGAATTCGCGGGTGATCAGCAGGCCGTGGCGGCCGTACTCGCCGAGCCCCGCCTTGATCGCCAGCGGGATGGCCAGCGCCGCGTCGTTCATGCTGGCGACCGCGCGGTACCCGAGGTTGGTGATGTACTGGGCGATCGCGAGCAGCACGATGGTGTCGCGCGAATAGGTCGCGCCGGTGGCCGCGCCGCTGAGCGCGGAGGGGGCGGTGCGGAGCAGGTCCCGGTCCATCGACTGGGCAATCACGATCACGTTGCCGAGTTCCGTCGTGACCTCCTGCGGCTTTTCCGTCTCGGTCTCGCGGCTGTACGCGTGCGTGTAGGTCCAGCGCTCGTCGTATCCGGTGATGCCGACGAGATCGGCGCCCAGGGTCCTGGCGGCGCGCTTCACCTCCCCCGCCATCTCCTCCGGGGAAGCCACCTCCACAGCGCTCCCCGGCCCCTCGCGGACTGCGGTGTAGGGGTCCAGGAAGCCCTCGCGCCGGTCGGCATCCCCGCGCAGCTCGGCGAAAATGTCCGTCACGTGCCAGGAAGCGTTGCGGAGCGCGTAGTCGCGCTGGGTGAACCCGTCGGCGGACCGCCACGTCATCCGGGGCGTGCGGTACGTCTCGTAGAACATGTCGGAACGGTCGGACCGCACCTCAGGATCCCAGAACGAGCGGCAGAAGATGTCGTCTTTCTGCGAGAAGCGGCGGAAGTCGTCCCCAACCTCGAAGCCGGCCTCGCCGTCGGAGGCGGCGGGATCCCCGGGGCGCGGCTTCACTGGCGACTCCTCACGGCCTCCGCCCCGCCGCGGCCGGGGCCAGCTCCTCTCCCGGGTTGACGAAGCGGTTCATCTCGATCCTGTGCTGGCGGTCGTGAAGTTCGCGGTATCGGCCGTTCAGCGCCATGAGCTCGGCGTGGCGGCCCCGCTCGACGATGCGCCCGTCCTCGATGACGAGGATCTGGTCGGCGCTGCGGATGGTGGACAGGCGATGCGCGATCACGAACGTGGTGCGGCCGCTGCGCAGCGTCCTCAGCCCCTCCTGGATCTGGGCTTCGCTCTCGGAGTCGAGGCTGGAGGTGGCCTCGTCGAGGACCAGGATGCGGGGATCGGCCAGGATGGCGCGCGCGATGGCCAGGCGCTGGCGCTGGCCGCCCGACACCTTCACCCCGCGTTCGCCGATGACGGTGTCGTACCCGTCGGGGAAGGCGGTGACGAACTCGTGGCAGTGGGCGAGCTTCGCGGCCCGCACGACCTCCTCCCGGGTGGCGAGGGAACGCGCGTAGCGGATGTTGTACTCGACCGTGTCGTCGAAGAGGAAGTTGTCCTGGAGCACCACCCCGACGTGGCGCCGGTAGTCGGCGAGGCGGACGTCCGCCAGGTCGCGGCCGTCTACCAGAATGCGGCCGGAATCGGGCCTGTTGAAGGAAAGGACGAGGCTCGCCAGCGTGCTCTTGCCGGAGCCGGAGGAGCCCACCAGCGCGGTGGTCGAGCCCGGCGGGGCGTCCAGGGAGACCCCCTTCAGCACGGGCAGGTCTTCGCTGTAGGAGAACCACACGTCGTGGAAGGCGATGTGCCCGCGGGTGCCGGGGAGCGGCCGCCTGTCCTCGTCGCCGTCCAGCTCGGTGGCCATTGTCCGGATCTCGCGGATGCGGTCGAGGCCGGCGAAGGCCTCAGTGATCTGCGTGCCTATGTTCGCCATCTGCACCAGCGGATTGATCATCCAGCCGGTGAAGAAGATGTACATGATGAGGTCGCCCAGGGTCATGGCGCCGTCCGCGACCGCGCTGCCGCCGACGACGATCAGGATGGTGCCGACCGCCCCCATGACGACCGATGAGAACGCCGACACCGCCGAAACGCCGGTCACCGCCTTCGCCACGTTGCGGAAGAGGCGGTGCGCCCCCTTCGCGAAGACCCGGTCCTCCTTGCGCTCCGAAGTGTAGGCCTTGACGATCCGCACCCCGGACAGGCTCTCGCCCAGCCGCCCGGTGACCTCGGCGTTGATCCTGCCACGCTCGCGGAAGAGGGGCCGCAGGCGCCGGAAGGCCGCGGCCATCGAGCCCCCGAAGACAAGCAGCACCGCGAGCGTGTAGAGGGTGAGCGACCAGTTGAGGTAGAGCAGGACGCAGAGCGAGAGGATGGCCGTCATCAGGCCACCGGTGAGCTGCACCAGTCCAGTGCCGACCAGGTTCCGGATCCCCTCGGCGTCGGTCATGATGCGGGAGATGAGGACGCCCGACTTCGTGGAGTCGAAGTAGTTGACCGGGAGGCGCGCGACGTGGGCCTGGACGGTCTTGCGCATCTCGGTGATCGCGCGCTGGGCGGTGACCCCGAGGATCTGGGAGAGTGCGAAGGAGGTCCCGCCCTGGATGAGGGTGGCCGCCGCGACGACGAGCGCGAGGGGGAGGAGGAGGTCGGTGCGGCCGCCGTTCAGAACATCATCGATGAGGAACTTGGAGGATGCCGGAACGGCCATCCCGGCGATCCGTCCGATGGTCATGACGACGAGGCCGATGGCGACCCTCTGGCGGTACCGCCAGATGATCGCCCTGGCCTCGCGCCAGACCCTGCCCGGCTGGAGCTTCTTCTTGTTGGTCACCGGTCCCGCCCCCGTCACCCCCGTGATCGATTCGTCCGACCCGAAGGGTAGCGAGGGCGGGAGCGGGAGGCCAAGCCCGGCAGGCGTCCGGCCGCGCCGTGGTCCGGCCGTGCCGGGGAGCGGGACGACCCAGCCTCACCAGATGCGCGCCAGGCCTCAGTTCTCGCGCCATGCTTCACGTTCGCTCGGGAACCAGCGTCCCGCACTGTCGCTGCGGGCGGAGGATCCGACGATCAGCTCCTCGCGGTAGGCCTGCGCCAGTTCGGACCGGGTCACCTCCGGGACCGCATCCGGGCCGACCCGTGCCTCCAGCCGCCTGGCGCTTTCCGCGGCCCTGCTGCCGGCGTCGATTGCCGCGGCGGAGCGGAAGGCGCCGAGGGCCGCGACGGGGAACCCCGCACCCTCCAGGGCGCTGCCGAAGTTGTTGAGGAACGTGACGTTGGTGCTGTCGACCCGGGCCGCGAGCGCGAGGGGACCGATGGCCTCGTCGTAGCGCCCCTTCTGGACCAGCAGGTATCCCATGTTGTTCAGCGACCAGCCGTCGTCGGGATCGATCCAGAGCACGTCCTCGTACTTGGCGAGCGCGCCGTCGTGGTCGCCGCTCTCGGACAGGGCCCGCGCATGCACCCGCTTCGCCTGGATCGAGGCCGGGTCGAGTTTCTCGGCGAGCGCGGCCTGCTCGATCGCCTCCCCGGGGCGCCCGGCTTCGATGAGCACGCGCGCAAGGTTCACCTTCGACTTCACGTCGTGCGGGTCCAGTTCGATCGACTTCAGCAGGTGGCTCTCGGCGATGTCCGGATGGCCGGCCTTCCAGCCCGAGAGTCCGAGCATGTAGTGTGCCCAGGGGTGTTCGGGGTGCTCCTCGACGTAGGAGCTGAAGAGGTCGATGGCCTCTCCGTAGCTGCCCGCCTGGTATGCACCCTCGGCGTCTTCCCAGGACACGATGCGAGTCTCCTCCGGGACGCTCGGCGGATCCGGCGGAGCTTCATGAGTGACGGAGGGTTCCTCGATCACCCTCGCCTCCTGCCAGCCCTCGTCCTGTGCCACCACCCAGGAGTCGATGGTGCCGGCATCCGCCGACTCGACGCCGTCGCCGTCACCCCCGCACGCGGCGGCCGCCATGAAGCACGCCGTAGCCAGCGCCATGGCGAGCCAGCGCAGCACCCTCTCCGAGCGGTCCACTCCAACTGTTCCGTTTCTTGCCGTCTTCTTCCTCATTGTTGGCCTCCCCGGGCCAGGGGCCCCGGCGGGGGAGCGGGGCCAGTCCCGTTCCACCCGCGTGGGGCCGTCGATTCTGCCGCCCTGTAGTGGCAACGGGCGGGCCAGAATGCGTCCATTGGATGCAGATCGGGATAAGGCCTTGTCACGAAAGGACTTCAGACTTGGGGAGCGATCCAGTCAGGCGGGGTCTTGGCACGGCGTTGTGTCCGCCCGGACACGGACCGGCAGAGCGGAGGGTGGGATCTTGGCCACGTCCGGGGAGTCGCGCAGTACGGCAATCCAAGCGTCATGTGTGTAAAGAAAACATGACATAATATAATGTTTTCATGACAGCGCGAGAGCGTGACCGCTGCGGCCGGCACGGTTGCATCGCCGCGCCGGATGCCGCGCGGACCTACTGCGCCGGCTGCCGGCCCCGCCGGATCCCCAGGCGGTTCATGATCTTGATGAGGCTGGAGTGGTCGGCGAGTCCCAGCGCGCGCGCGGTCAGCCCGACCTTCCAGTCATTCGCCTCCAGGGCACGCAGGACGATCGCGCGCTCCGCGGCCCGCTTCTGCTCCTGGAAGCTGGCGCCGGGGGTGTCCGCGGGGAGTGGGTCGGCGGACGCGGTGCCGGTGGACCCGGGCGGGCTGGCGGGCACCGCCGGGCCCCCGGGAGCGCCCCGCAGGCCCGCACGCGTGCTCCCCAGGTCCGCCGGAACATGTTCGACTCCGAGCGCCGGACCATCGGAGGCAATGATCATGCGCTCGACGGTGTTTCTGAGTTCGCGCACGTTGTTGCGCTGCCAGCGCCTGGCCCGCAGCTCAGCCAGCGCGGACTCGGTGAAGGGTCGCGGGGAACGCCCCAGGTGGGTGGCCAGCGATGTGGCGAAGTGCCGGGCGAGGAGGTCGATGTCGCCGCCCCGGTCCCTGAGCGGGGGGACGTGGATGACGTGGACGTTCAGGCGGAAGAGAAGATCCTCCCGGAAGGAGCCCTTCCCGGCTTCGGCGTCCAGATCGCGATGCGTGGCCGCGACGATCCGCGTCCCGACGGTGATCGGCTGCTCGCCGCCGACCCGCACCATCTCACCGCCTTCGAGGACCCGCAGGAGGCGTGCCTGAACGGGACCGGGAAGCTCACCGATCTCGTCCAGGAAGAGGGTGCCGGCATTGGCCCGCTCGAAGGCGCCCCGCCGCGCCTTGACGGCCCCCGTGAACGCGCCCCGGTCGTGCCCGAAGAGGTCGCTGTCGACCAGCCCCTCCGAGATGCCGCCGCAGTTGACGGCCACGAAGGCCTCGTCGCGGCGCCGGCTCCGGCAGTGCAGCTCACGCGCAACCAGCTCCTTGCCGGTACCGCTCTCGCCCAGCACCAGCACCGGACTGGGGATGTCCGCCAGCCGCCCGATCTCTTCGCGCAAACGGACCATCGCACGGCTTTCGCCGATCAGCGGCGAGGCCCCCGGGGACCGCTTCTCCAGGTCGTCCAGCCGTTCGCGCAGATCCGTCTGGCGCAGCGCGAGGCGCACCTCCTGGACGACCCGCTCCATCGGTTCGGCCTTGTCGATGAAGCTGAACGCTCCCAGCCTGACCGCCTCCACGCACCGGTCGAAGTTGCCCGTCCCCGTGTACACGATCACCGGTACGTCAATCTCGCGGTGGTCCATCGCGCGCAGGACGTCGAAGCCGTCCAGACCCGGCATCTCCAGGTCCAGGATCACGCAGTCCACCACCTCGCGCGTCAGGAAGTCGAGGCCCTCCGCCCCACCCGGCGCCACCCGGGTCCGGAAGCCGCCGAGCCGTTCGATGTCGTAGGCGTACTGCTCCGCCAGCGGACGCACGTCGTCGATGATCAGCACCAGCCCGCCCGTGGCGGGGGTCCTGCGGCTCCTGGCCGTCATCCGCCGCCCTCCCGGTCCATCGCCGGCCTGCTCGCGCCGGCCGTCACCGGCCGCCCCCCATGGCTCTCATCGGCCGTCTCCTTCCGCTGCGGCGTTCAGATGCACTGAAACCCGGGTGCCCTCCCCCTCTTCGCTCTCCAGATCGATGTTGCCACCCACGTCGCGCACCAGCCTGCGCGCGATCGCGAGGCCCAGGCCGGTTCCCTCCGCGCGGGTGGTGAAGAAGGGCTCGAAGACGCGGTCGCGCACGCCGGCGGGGATCCCCGGCCCGTCGTCCGCCACAGTGAGACGGTACCCGGGACGATCCCCCCCCACCCCCACCCGCACCACCCCGCCCCCGCCCCCCCGCACGGCTTCCACCCCGTTGCCGACCAGGTTGTCCACCACCCGGCGGAGAGACACGGCGTCCATCTGCACCCAGGCGGGCTCCCGGCCCGGCTCCCCCACCACGCGCACTCCCGGCGGCGCGGCCTGGTTGGCCTCCACCACCGAACGAACCACCTCGCGCAGGTCGGTCCGCCCGCGCGCGCCGTGCGCGGCCACCGCCCGGTACTGGTCGGCCAGGTCACCCAGGTAGTCCAGGCTCGCCGACAGGGTCCCGGAACGGGCCTCGAAGGCCCCGGCCAGCTCGGCCGGACCGCTCCGGTGCGCCTCGCCCAGGTGGTCCATCACATTGCGGATCGGCACGAGGCCGTTGCGCACGTCGTGATTGACCTGGCGGGCCAGCTCGCCGAGGGTCGCCCGCTTCTCCGCATCCTTCACCTGCGCGATGCCCTCGCGGATCCGCTGCAGCATGCCGTTGAGGAAGAACCCCAGCCGGTCCAGCTCCCTGCCCCCGCTCCGGCCGAAGGTCTCGTCGAGCCGTCCCAGATGGACGCGCCGGGCCGTGGCGGCCAGCCGCTCCACGGGATTGGACAGGCGGCGGGAAAGGGCCCGGCCCAGGAAGAGGGCCAGCACGATGGCCAGACCCAGGGAGAACAACAGCGCCCGGTCGTAGGACCGGACGAGGCCGGCGAGCAGCGGATCCCGCCACGCCAGCCACAGCTCCACGGGGACGGTCCGGGCAGCCTCTTCCCACCCCTGCCAGAGCACCCGCCCGATGTAGTGGCGTCCGTGGTAGTCGCCTCCGGGAGCACCGGCAGCCTCCCCGACCAACCGCTCCGCCCGCCCGACGCCCCCCTCCACCACCGCCAGCAGCGCGACCCCTTCGCCCTCGGGGACCAGGCCCAGCGCGGGGAGTTCCTCCGCCACGATCGCGATCACCTCTATCCCGGCCACGCTCAGCCGCGTGCCGCGGGCCAGCACGGTCGCGTCGGCGGCCGGCAGCGACAGGGTGGTGACCACCGGCGCTCCCGCGTGGTCGGCGAGGGAGGCCAGGACCGGATCGCGGCGGCCCGCATCTCCGGGAAAGTGACTGGCCGCCAGGATGGTGCCGGTCCGGTCGAGCACGCCGGCCACGCTCAGTCCGCTCGAGTTCGCGAAACGCGCCACGGCCTCCTGCAGCGCGGCTCCCCGTGCGCTGCGCAGGGCCGCTCTGACCTCGTTGTCCTCCGCCAGCACGGTGCCGAGCGTCGCGAGGCGCTCCCCGAGCATTTCCCCGGCGGACCCCCACGTCGCTGCCAGCCGCCCGCTTCGCTCCTCCGTTCGCTGGTCGTTCGCCTCCGACAGGCGCCGGACGCCCACGCCGCGTACCAGGAGGCCCAGGAGGAGCACCGGGATCAGCGCGACGATCAGGCCGCCGATGACGAGGCGGCTGCGAAAGCTCATGGGACCTCCCTGCCCACCAGGAACGTCGCCGCCTCACCGAGCAGAAGGATGTGGGCGTTCGGCACCCCGTCGGCGTTGCTCCAGGCGGCCGCTGCGCGCAGCACCTCCGCGTGAAGCGTACACGGATGCCCGGGCCCGGCGTGGACGACGACGACCGCGGCGACGTCCGAGACCGCGCGCACTGGAGGCTCTGCGCTCTCCGCCCGCACGGCCAGACGCTCCGCCGAACCGGTCAGTTCGGCCATCGCACCCGCCTCGTCCCCCCCGCGCATCCCCGCCGACACGAGCCGCTCCGCGGCCTGGCGGGCTGCCTGATCCCCGGCCGGGTAGCTCACCGTGGGCCGGGCCGGTGGGTTTGACCGCACGTCTTCGGCCGCGCCCGCGCCAGGGCGGTTCCCGCCACACCGCTCCCGGATCGACGTCCACCTCAGCGCCGGAGCCCTGCGCGCGCCCGGCGCCCCCCATCCGACCCAGTCGCCGGCAACCCGCCCGGCCAGCAACCGGGAGCGCCCGGCATCGGTGTCGCCTGCAAAGACCGCCAGGTAGAGCCGGTCCCAGGCGATCCGCCGCACGGCCCGCCCGAGCGCCCTCGCGTATTCGATCGAGGCATCGTGGTGGGTGACGACCACCGGGCCGCCCCCGTCGATCGCGTCGCGAGCATCGCCCGGAATCGGAGGCAGCCGGACGCCGGAGAGCCGCAGATCCGCAAAGAGCCGCTCGGGCTCGTCGGAGCCCGCGGCAAACTCCACATGCACCCGCTCTCCTTCGACGGCAACATCCACCACCCGGTGGCCCAGCCAGGGGGCCGCATCCAGCGGCGGCCAGGTCCTCACCAGTTCGGCTCCAACCGGCCCATCGGCCTGCTCCGGCCGCCCCGCCCCCGTTCCGAAATCGAGCGTGACGACGCCTCCTTCGACCGACCACGTCGCCCGGCCGGGCAGTAGTTCGCCTTCACAGCCCACGCGGAGGAGGGCGTGCGCGGCCGCGGCGTCCGGTGCCCCATTGCAGTCCACGGCGACCTCCCCGCCGGGCGCGCCCGCCCGGTACCCGGGCAGTCCACAACCGGCCGGCAACACGCCAAGCACCAGCCACCCGCCTCCGAAAGCGGCGAGGCGCCAGGTCGGCAAGGCGCCCTGAGATGCTCCTGGAGTCGGGTACGTCCTCATCCCCATACTCTAATCGCTCACGTGCGCGGACGCCCGGACCGGGTTAGACTCGACCCATGGACAGCACCCCTGGGCAGGGCCGTGTTTCGTTCCCCGGACCGGCGGTCACTTCAGCGTGGCTCGCCTCCCGCCTGGGAGCGCCCGGCCTCGTCGTCCTCGACGGATCCTGGTACCTGCCCGGATCAGGCCGCGATCCCGGACGGGAGTTCGTGCAGAGGAGGATCCCCGGCGCCCGCTTCTTCGACATCGATGTCTGCAGCGACCCCGACGCGCCGCTTCCGCACACGATTCCCCCGCCGGAACACTTCCGCGCCTGTGCGGAGGAGGCCGGGGTGGCGGACTCCGCAGTGGTAGTCGTCTACGACGGGTCGGGGGTGAACCTCAGCGCCGCGCGGGTCTGGTGGACGTTCCGCTACTTCGGGCTGGACACGGTGGCCGTGCTCGATGGCGGCCTCAAGCGCTGGGTGGCCGCCGGACATCCCACCGAATCGGGGACGCCGGTACGGACGCTGGAAGCTCCCGCGCCGTTTACGCCGGCCCGGCGCCCGCACCTGATCCGCACCGCGGAAGACGTGCTTGGGGCGATCGGGACGGCGGGCACGCAGATCGTGGACATGCGGCCGCGCGGGCGCTTCGCGGGGACCCGGCCCGAGCCCAGGGCGGGCCTGCGGGGCGGGCACGTGCCCGGGAGCAGGAACGTCCCCTACACGGAACTCGTCGACCCTGCGAGCGGCCTGGCGGTCGGGCGGGAGGCATTCGACCGGCTCCTGGAGGAGGCCGGCGTGGACCCTGCGAAGGAGCTGGTCGGCACCTGCGGATCAGGAACCAGCGCCTGCGCGTTTGCCTGGCGGATGGCGTGCGCCGGATACCCGGATGTCGCGATCTACGACGGGTCGTGGTCGGAGTGGGGCGGACGCAGCGACTTGCCGGTGGACACGGGGCCGCCGGATTCCTGACCCGGCCGCCGTTCCGCCACCACCGCCCCCCGCCGCTCGCCCATGAGCCAGTTCCCCGAGAGGAAGGCACCATCGCCCGCAAGGCGAAGGACCAGACGGCCCGCTTCGACGACCACCTGAACGATCATGTGGCCTTCCCCCGGCTCTACGAGGACGATGCGCCCGCTGACGCCTCCGACCGAAACCCTGCCCAGATACGCGCCGGGTTCTCCGTTGATCTCCATCGTGCCCTCGGACACCATGGTCTCCGACGACATGGTCAGGTCGTAGACGCCCACCGGGTCTATCGGCTCCCCCCGGGCTGCGGAAAAGGGTTCGGGGGTCCGGTCGGGGGAGCGGGCAGCGCATCCGGGCGTGGCGAGAACCGCCAGCGCCGTCACCGAAGCCACCAGTGCGGGCGCCGGGGCCGGCGTCAGCGCACCACCCGGCCGCGGCACCGGCCTGGCTTCGCGGAAACGTCGGCGGGTCCCCCGCCTCCGGCTCATTCCGACAGCGCCACCGAGGTGATCCACTCGGCTACGAAGCGGATCGCGGTCAGCAGCCCCTCGCCCACCGCGGTGAGGGCGTTACCGACCAGGGTCTCGTCGAGGTATCCCAGCCAGACCGCGACCGCGGTCAGAATCGCCAGCGGCACGACCACCTTGAGCACGACCCGCAGGAACTCCCTGAACACCATCCACACGATGCCAAGCAGCAGCAGGAGTACCACGAGTTCGCCGACAAGCGCCGGATCCAGACCGCTCATCGCAGACCTCCGCCGGAGAGGGAATGCCGGACCGCACTATAACAGTAACGCCGCCTGGCCCTCCGAAGTTGCAGCCGCCCGCCGCGCTCCCGGTACACCACGCCGTCCGGGGGCGCAACGGGCGTTGTCGTCCGCCGGTGCTAGGCCAACCTGTCCTTGAGGGCGCTGGCCGGCTTGAAGGCGGGGTAGTTCCGGGCAGGTACCGAGATCGTCTCGCCGGTGCGGGGATTGCGGCCGGTCCTGGCCTCGCGGCGACGGACCTCGAAGGATCCGAATCCGCCGATCGCAACCCGGCCGCCGTCGCCCAGATGGTCTGCGATGATGCCACCCGAGCCGAAGACGTTGTCAAGCACATCGGCAGCGGCGGCCTGGGTGAGACCGGTCCGCTGCGCGAGCTTCTTGGCCATCTCGGACTTGTTCATGCAGGTGCTCCTTTGGAGTCGCCCACCCGCTCATTCACTGAGCCGGCGGTGGTGTGGTGGCGCCCCCCCGGGCGCGTGGTCGAATGGTGGTGTAAGTTTGCTGGGTCGGTTTCATGTGACCTCGCAGCAACTTGGTACTGTATAAACAATATGTCGGCAAATGGAAGCCCCCGGCACCCCGGCCCGTCCGGATGCCCCCCTCGGGACGCTGCCGCTCCATGAAAGCCGCGATCTACCGGGAGTACCGCGGCCCCATCATGATCGAGACGCTTGCGGATCCGGAATTGTCTCATGACGGAGTCGTTCTCCGGGTCGAGGCAAACGGGATCTGCCGGAGCGACTGGCATGGCTGGGTGGGCCACGATCCCGATATCGTGCTGCCCCACGTTCCGGGACACGAGATCGCGGGCGTGGTTGAAGAGGTCGGACGTGACGTGACCCGCTGGCGCCCGGGCGACCGCGTTTCTGTCCCCTTCATCGCGGGGTGCGGCCGGTGCATGCCCTGCCGGGCCGGCGCCCAGCAGGTGTGCGATCGCCAGTTCCAGCCCGGCTTTCACGGCTGGGGGGGCTTCGCGGAACGGGTCGCGCTCCGCCAGGCGGACCTCACCCTGGCCGCGCTCCCCGGCCACGTCGACTTCGTCACCGCGGCGAGCCTGGGGTGCCGCTTCGCGACCTCGTTTCGGGCCGTGCAGGCCCAGGGGAGGGTCACCGCAGGCGATTGGGTGGCCGTTCACGGCTGCGGCGGCGTCGGTCTCGCGGCCGTGATGATCGCCCGCGCCCTGGGTGCCAACGTCGTCGCGGTCGATATTCGCGCCGAGGCGCTGGCGATGGCGCTGGAGTTGGGCGCCGTGGCCACCGTGAACGCGTCGGAGGCCGCGGACGTGGCAGGCGAGGTGCGTGAAGTCACCGGTGGCGGTGCGCACGCCTCCCTCGACGCCCTGGGCCACCCGGACACCTGCTTCAACTCCGTCGCGTGCCTGCGCAAGCGGGGGCGCCATGTTCAGGTCGGCCTCATGACGGGCGACCACCGGAGCGCGCGGGTGCCCATGGACCGGGTCATCGCCTGGGAGCTGGAGATGGTGGGCAGCCACGGCCTGCAGGCGTGGGAATACGACCGGATGCTCCGCATGGTGGAGTCCGGGTTCGTGGATCCGGGCCGTCTGGTCACGCAGACGGTCTCCCTGGCGGAGGGGGTCGACATCCTGACGGGGATGGACGACTACTCCGTCCTGGGCGTGGCGGTGATCGACCGGTTCTGACGAACCCCGGGCGTTTCCGCGTCACGGGATCTCGAAGCTGCACCAGGGCGCCATGTGCGCCAGCCAGTCGAAGCCCCCGAGGCCGGTGGCCCACAGCAGCGGACCCGCCGGGCCGTTGCCGCCGCCGATCCAGTCGAAGGCCGGGGAGCCGGCAGACCCTCCGGGCGGTGATCCGGTTCCGGCACGGGTCCAGTCCATCGCCGGCGTGCCGATGGGGGCTCCGGGCGGGGCGGAAGGCGTACCCGGAGCGGACAGCGCGCCGTACGGACGGTCCTGGAAGCGGCGGATGTCGCCGGCGAGCAGCGCGAAATGGGCGCCGTCGGCGTCGTGCACCTGGCCACGTTCCGCCGCCATGAGCTTCAGCCTTTCCAGATGTTGCGATGCGATGGCCCGTACCTGCGGCATCTGGGCGCTCCCGGCGAGCCCCATCAGACCCTCGGCAACTACCCTGCCGACCGCGCGCCGCACCTCCGCCTCGTAGGGGCTGTCAGCCGCGTTCGGCTCACCCACCGCGACGAAGGCGTCGATCACGCTCGCCAGATCCGGCAGAGAGGGATCGAAGGTGCTCTGCTCCAGGAGGCGCGCGGCCCTGCTCCCGTTGAAGACCTGGCCGACCACGTGGGCGGCCGCGACCACCGCGGGCGAGATGGCGTCGAAGGCGGAACCGGTGTAGCGGGGGAAGAGTTCGCGGGAGCGGCCGTAGCCGGCCGGCCTGGGAGGCAGGTCGTCGAGCACCGTGGCGGGGATCGTGAGTTCGCCGGGCTGGACGGAGCGCAGCAGGGCGTCGAGGGCGCGCTGCTGTTCGGCTGCGGAGGCCGGACGGACGGGATCAAGGCCGTCGCCGCGCATGGCGTAGGTGTAGTGGAGGCCCCCGAGCACTGAGGCGGCCGCCGTGACCTGGTAGCGGTGGTGCAGGTACAGGGGTACGAGCACCTCCTCCATCTGCGCCATGGGCCTCCCTGTGCGGATCGCGTTCTCGCCGAAGCGCTCCAGCCCGGCGCGGCGGACGTCCAGCATTCGGTCGAGCTCGGCCCCTGCGTCCGTCCCGTTCGACCATTGGTCCGCCCGCGCGTGCGTGGCGACGTCCTGGTTGCTGAAGTAGCGGATGTCCTGCTCCCAGGCCTCGTCCAGGATCCGGTCGAGCTCGGCGGCCTCGTCGGTGCCGGGCGGGAACTGCGTGTAGCCGTAGCGGACCGCCACCTTGTCCCATTCACCGATGTCGGTGTCGTAGACCTCGGAGTAGTCGAAGTCGCGGCCGTCCCAGGTGATGAGCGGGTGAGGGTAGTCCAGCACCGAGATCCGTCCCAGGTCGCTGTCGTAGTAGTTGTGGCCCAGCCCGATGGTGTGCCCGACCTCGTGCGCGGAGAGCTGCCGGATGCGGGCCAGCGCCCACTCGGCGAGGTCGCCCGCGTCCTCGTCGCCGTTCTCGTAGGGCGCGAGCAGCCCCTCGGCGATGAGAAAGTCCTGGCGCACGCGCAGCGACCCCAGCGTCACGGTGCCCTTGAGGATCTCCCCCGTGCGGGGATCGGTGATCGACCCGCCGGTGCTCCACCCCCGCGTGGACCGGTGGACCCAGTTGATGACGTTGTAGCGGATGTCGTGGCTGCTGACGTCCTCGGGGCGCATCTCCACCCGGAAGGCGTCGATGAATCCCGCGGCCTCGAAGGCCTGGTTCCACCACCTGGCCCCGTCGAGGAGCGCCGAGCGGATCGGTTCCGGGGTGCCGGGATCGAGGTAGTAGACGATGGGCTCGACCGGTTCGCTCATCGCCGCGTTCGGGTCCCTCTTCTCAAGGCGGTGGCGCCGTATGAACCGCTGCGTCATCGGCTCGTCGATCGCGACCGAGTAGTCCTGGAAGCTCATGCTGCCGTAGCCGGCCCGCGAATCGTAGGCGCGCGGGGTGTACTCGCCGAGCTCCGGAAGCTTGACGAACGAGTGATGCATTCGGACCGTGGCCGCGCTGCCGGTCGCCGCGACGCTGCCGACGCCCTCGAAGGCGCCCCCGCCCCCGCCGAACCCGCCGCCACCTCCTCCGGGCTGGCTGACGAAGGTGAGCGCGGCCTCCATCTCCGTGTTCTCGGGGAAGTTCATCACCATCGGCATGTAGACCCAGCTGCGGCTCTGGTCCAGTCGGTACGAGCCCGGGCGCATCCGCCCCGCCAGACCGGCGATGTCGTTCATGAGGAAGGGCGTGAAGTCCACCAGCACCCGGTCGCCCGTCGCGGCCTCGACCGTGAAGCCCCACAGCGTCGACGGCGCGAAGGCGTCCTCCACCGCCTTGCGCTCGGCGGGGTTGTCGCTGCTGGCGCGGAAGCGGTAGTTCGGCTGGATCATCAGCACCTTCGGGCCCACCCGGTGGAACCGCACCACCCGCGATCCGGACTGCTGCCCCCGGTCGATCCCGATGTCGTTCGAGCCGAGCCCGGCCCCAACTCCGGCCGCGTGCAGGATGTCGGTGTCCCAGATGCCGATCTCGAGCCAGATCCTGCCCGCAGCTTCGTCCCAGTAGATCGGCAGGAACCCGTCCATCAGCTCCATCGAGGCAGTTCGGTCCTCGATGCTCTGCGGGTCGCCTCCGCCTCCCTGGCGGGCCTGAGTGGTGGCAGGGCCGGCGGTGAGGGCAACGGCGAGGGCCGCCAGCGTGAGCTTCAGGGTCGCGGGGGCCGCCCGGGGCACCAGTGTCGACCCGGTCACCCGCATCACCCGGGCGCGCTTATGCAGGTGTCCACCACGGCTCTGCGCGGTTCCTTCGAGGTCAGCGTTCTTCATCTTGTGGTCCTTTCTTCGGGTGGACGGGTCGCGGCCGGGCTCGCGGGAAGGCGATTCCGGCTACCGCGCCGTCATGTGGTTCCGGGACTGTCACCGGTCCCCTGCAAGCAGCGTTCGCACCGCGTCCGCCACCTGCTCCATCTCATCGTGCGTGTTGTAGAGGTGCGGCGAAACCCTGACGCTGCCACGCCGCAGCGACGCCACCACCCCTGCGGCTTCGAGACCCTCGAGGAGCACCTCGTCTCCCAGGCCGGGATGGCGGAAGGTGAGGATGTGCCGCCGGCATGCCGCGTCGGGCGCCGTCACGCACTCAAGCGCCTCCAGCCTCCCGGCCAGGTCCGCCACCAGCGCGCAAACGTGCGTCTCGACACGCTCAATGCCTGCTTCCTCCAGCAGCTCCAGCGCCGCCGAAAACCCCGCTATCAGCGGGTAGGCGAGACTGCCCTCCTCGTAGCGGCCGGCATCGTCGAGCAGTTCGAAGTGGACGCGGTCGAAGTTGAAGGCGTCGGTCGTGCTCCGCCAGCCGAGCAGTGGGGGATGAATCCGGTCCACCACCGAGTGGTCCGCGAAGACCGCGCCGATCCCCATGATCCCGAGCATCCACTTGTGGCTGTCGGCCGACAGAAAGTGGATCCCGGCCTCCTTCACATCGATCGGCAGGGCGCCCACCGTCTGGATCCCGTCGACGCAGAGGAGCACGCCGCGGTCCCGGCAAAGGCGGCCCAGGGCGGGCAGGTCCGTCACGGCGCCCGAGGCGTACTGCGCGGAGCTGACCGCCAGCACCCGGGTGCGTGGCCCGATCGCGCGCGCGGCCGCCTCCACTGTGACCGTGCCGTCCGGGCCGGCCGGAATCACGTCCAGCGACGCGATGCCCCTCCGGTCGAGGTCCATCCAGGGGTAGACGTTGGAGGGGTATTCGACGGAGGCCGCCGCCGCGACGCGGTCGCCGGGGCGCCAGTCGAGGCCGGACGCGAGGAGGGACAGGCCGTGTGAGGTGTTGCGCACGAACGCGACCTCGCCGGGGCTGCAGCCGACCAGGCGGGCGAAGCGCTCGCGGCACCCGGTGGCCAGCGATTCCCAGTCGTCGAAGCTGGGCCTCCCGACCCGCACCAGGGAGTCCATGAAGCGCCGGACCGCGTCGGCCGCGCGGGTAGAGGTGGGCGCGACGCCGGCGTGGTTGAGGAAGATGTGGGTGCGGGAGACGGGGAATTCGTCGCGGTAGCCGGCGAAGGGTTTCATGGGGCGGTGGGGGATGGGGTGCCCCGGGCGGGTTCGCCCGGTTGCTCGATGCCGAAGGGGGTGCGGGTGATGCGCCGGGCGCGGGTATCGCGCCGGATCGCCTTGTTGTGTCCGATCGTGTCAAGGTCGGCGTATCCGCGGGCGTGGTCCAGATGCACGCAGAGGGCGCGGTAGCGGATGCCCCGTCCGCGGACGCCGGCGTTCTCGAGGCGTTCGCCGAGTTCGCGGTCCTGGCCGCCGTATCCCATGCGCTCGTCGAAGCCGTTGGCGGCGATCAGGTCGGCGCGCCAGCCCGATGCGTTGTGCCCGTTCCAGGTCGCCCGGGTCGTGGTGATCCGGTCGGCGGCCGCGGCGGCCCATCCCGGCACGGCGAGCTTGGCCATGCGCCGGTATCCCCGTCCGCCCCGCGACCGGATCCACCGCACACTGAAGGCCTCCCCGGACTCGACGTCGGCCCGCGTGATCGCCCGGCTCACCCCCATCGGCAACTTCACGTAGCCGCCCGACAGGAAACGCCCCTTCGCGGCATGCGCCCGGTGCACGGCCACGAAGTCCCGCCTGGGGATGCAGTCCCCATCCGAAAACACCAGGTAGTCGCCCCGCGCCGCCACGATCGCCCGGTTGAGGATGCGCGACTTGCGGAACCCATCGTCGGGCTGCCAGACGTGGCGCACCGCGATGCCCGCGCGCGCTCCCGCTGCCGAGCACGCCCGAATCACGCGTGCGGTCTCCTCTCCCGACCCGTCGTCGGCGATCACCAGCTCGAAGTCCCGGCGGGACTGGCACAGATAGCCCCACAGCACCTTCTCCAGCCACTCGGGCGAGCGGTAGGTGCTCAGGATGACGGAGAGGGTCATCGGCGGCCGGCCGCTCAGCTGCGCCTCCGCGCCGCGATCATCTCCCGGTAGACCTTCAGGTTCCCCTCGACCATGGCGTCCACGGAGAAGTGGGACTCGATTCGCGCCCGGGCTCGCGCACCCATCTCCCGGGCCGCCTCCCGGTCCTTCAGGAGCCGCTCGATCGCCGCGGCCAGCGCGCCCGCGTCGCTCGGCGGGCAGAGCAGTCCGGTCTCTCCGTCGACCACCACTTCGGGGATTCCACCTGCCCGCGCGCCCACCACCGGAATCCCGGCCGCACCCGCCTGGAGCGCCGCGACCCCGAGCCCTTCCCTGAGCGCCGGATGGACGCAGAAGTCAAAGGAGCCCAGCCACCGGTGGAGGTCGTCCCGGAACCCCGCGAAGCGGATCTGGTCCCGCACGCCGGCGGCCTCGGCGAGCGCGGCGACCCTGTCGCGCGTCGGGCCGCGCCCGAAGAGCACGACGTTCGGCGTGTGACCGTGCACCTTCAGGATCCCCAGCGCATGCACCAGCACCCAGTGCCCCTTGCGCGGCACGAACTGGGCGACCATCGCGGCCGCGGGTTGCCCGGGCGGCAGCTCGAACTCGCGGTCGCGCAGGGCGGCGTTCTCGGGACTCAGCCAATTCGACGCGTCCACCGCAGAAGGCACCAGCGAGATCTTGCCGGGCGGCACCCCCTGCTCCGTCAGCACATCACGAATGGCTCCGGAAATGGCCACTACGCGCCGGTACAGTGCGTACTTGGCGCCCACAAGCCAGTCGACCTCCCGGTTGTCCACCCGGCGCGTCAGCACCACGGGGGCTCGCACCAGCGTCCCCGCGAGGCCCCCCAGGGTATCCGCGCCGCGGCGCGAGTGAAGATGGACGATCTCGACGTCGCGCCGGCTGAATCTCCAGAGCATCCTGGTGGCGGCCGCAAGGTCTCCCTCACCCCGGTAGGGGAATTCCTCGACACGCAGCCAGCGCTTGTGGGCCGCCGCCGCGATCTCCGACCCCCGCGGCACCATCAGTACCGACTTGATCCCCCGCTCTTCGAGCCCCTGAGCCAGATAGAGAACCTGCAACGCCCCCCCGTACAGGTGACGGCCGGTCTCCAGGTGAATGACGCTCACCGGGCGGCCGCCAAACTCCCGGGCTCCGCCGCCGGCGCGGCAGAAGCCGGTTCACCCGCCAGGCCGCCCACCACGGCCCTCAGCGCCTGCTCCACGGTAATGTCGGTCATGCAGTCGATGCGGCCGCCACAGGTCAGCTTCCCCCGGCAGGGGGAGCACGCGCGCCCCGAGTGCAGGATCGTGGCGGACGGTCCTGGCGGATCCAGGTACGGTGTGTTGGACCCGAAGAGGAGTACCGCCGGGCGGCCGTAGGCGTGTGCCATGTGGCTGAGGCCTGTGTCGACGCCGACCAGCGCGCTGCACCGCGCCACCACCGCCGACGCTTCCCCGAGCGTGGTGCGCCCGACGAGGTCGACCAGGGGTGCGGTGGCAGCGTCGGGTCCTGCGGATCCGGATGGGACAGGCGCCTGCAGGATGCGGTCCGCCGCCGAGCGGTCCGCCGGCCCGCCGAGCAGCACCACGCCCAATCCCGTGCGCTCCCGGATCTCCCGGATGAGCGACGACCACCGTTCCTCCGGCCAGTGCTTGTAGAACCGGGTGGTGAAGGGACAGACCACCACGAACCCGCCGCCCAGCCCCTCCTCCCCGATCACCCGCCCCACCGCCGCCACCTCGGCGCGGCTGCGCGGTATCTCCATCGGGAACGATCCCGCCCCCAGTCCCAGCACCCCCGCGAGATACCGGTACTCCGACGAGATCGCGCGCGGATCGCCGCCACGTGCCACCACCCTGGTCATCAGGCAACGCGACCCCTCGCGCGAGCCCAGCCCGATCCTCACGGGAGCGCCCGACAGGAACGTCACCAGTCCGCTCCGCAGCAGTCCCTGCGCGTCGATCGCCACGTCGAAACGACGCTGCCGCAGTGCCCCGAAGAAGTCGGCCACCGCGCCCGCCAGCGCGCCCCAGTGCCCGCCGCGCAACATGCGCCCCCATGCGCCGCGCTCCAGGACGATCACCTCGTCGAGGTGCGGATTGCGGCGAATCACGTCGGCGGCGCCGTCCTCGGCCACCCAGGCGATGTGCGCGCGCGGATACCTGCGGCGCAGTGCCCCGGCCAGCGGGGATGCGAAGGCCACGTCTCCCCTGGCCGACAGCCGCACCACGAGGATTCTCCCGACATCGTGAGGAATCATGACAGGAAGGTTATGATTGGCCGGGTCCGCGGCAAAGCGGGCGGGGAGCGCGATGGTGCCGTCCCCCACCCGACGCAGTGCCGCAGGGCCCACAGGAGTAAAGCAAACATGACATTATGTAAAGCAGACCTTACAGTGTTCGAGAACGGACAGTGCGGTTCGGCGTGGGTGCCGTGACGGGGAAGCTCCGAGACCTCGTTGTCGGTGCGGGATTCCTCGCCTTCGCGGCCAGGCAGCGCCTGCGAACGGGGCGGTGGCGCTCCGACGCGCGCACCCGCAACGGGAAGGTGGGCGACTTGAGGCGCAGGGCGCCCGGCCCGAGGATTCTGGTGCACGGGGTGAGCGTGGGCGAGACCAACGCGCTCGTGCCGCTGGTCGAGGCGCTGGCCGACTCCGCCGCCGTGCCCGATGTGGTGGTCAGCGCGAGTACCACGACCGGATTCGAGCGCGCGCGGCACCTCCACCGGGGTACCAGAGAGGTCGTCCGCTTCCCTCTCGACCTTACCTGGATGGTGAACCGGTTCCTGGACGCGGTGCGTCCCGACGCGGTGGTCCTCGCGGAGCTCGAGCTCTGGCCCACCTTCATGGCCGCCTGCGCCCGCCGCAACGTCCCGGTGTGTGTGGTCAACGGACGGCTCTCGGCGCGCAGCTTCCGGGGCTACCGCGCGTGGCGCCCGCTCGTGCGCCCGATGTTCACCCGGCTGGCGCTCGTCGTGGCCCAGACCGATGTCTACCGCGAGCGCTTCGTCGAACTCGGGGTCCCCGCGCCGAGGGCCATCGTCGGGGGCAGCCTCAAGTGGGACGCCGCCCGCCAGGAGCCCGATCCCGCCGCCGCGCGGGCGCTGGCCTCCGCGCTGGGGATCGATCCCGGGAGACCGCTGATCGTCGCCGGATCGACAGGCCCGGGGGAGGAAGCGGCCCTGATCCGCGACCTTCCCGGCGGATGCCAGCTCCTGCTCGCGCCCCGCAGCCCCGAGCGGTGGGACGAGGTCGCGGCGCTGGTCCCCGGAATGAGACGGCGCAGCAAGGTCCCCGTTCCCGCCCCGGCCGCCGATGGACCCCCATCCACCCCCGCCCCCTCCGTCTTCCTCCTCGACACCATCGGTGAACTCGCCACCGCCTACCTCCTGGCTGACGCCGTCTTCGTGGGGCGGAGCCTCGCGCCGATGGGCGGCTCCAACCCCCTGGAGCCCGTCGCGGCAGGCAAGCCCACCGTGATCGGCCCGCACCACGAGCACTTCCAGGACATCGTCGCCACTCTGAGCGCCGACGGTGCGCTCGCCGTGAGCGCCGAACCCATGCGCGTCCTCGCAGGGTGGATCGGCAACGCGGCGGCACGGAGGGCCGTGGTGCGGGCCGGAAGGCGCGCCCTATCCGCTCATGGCGGCGTCTCGGCGCGAACGGCCGAAGGGGTACTCGGAATCCTGGCCGCCTGAAACGAAAAGCTGCAACTGATGGCCCGGGCGCAGATCAGGAGGGGCTACCCCAACACCTTCTTGAACGGCAAGATGGTTTCCAACGCTCCCTCCGCAATGCATGCAAGAGCGTCGATTCCAAGACCCACCCGACAGGCAAGCCTTCCCGCGAAGCCCCTGGCTTCCTTCTTGCATTGTTCATAAGCGTCTCTCGCGTTTTCTGCGCACTGTCCAACTTCCTCCGAGGCCGTGCACTCACGCGGGGTGCCGTCCTGGTTCGTACACCCGGAACCCCCCTTCTCCTCCGGCGGCTGCTGTGCGACGGCTGCGGTCTCGACCAGAGCGCAGTCCAGGTTCGCGGCAATGGCCGCAACCATGTCCGGCATGAAGGCTGCGCCGTCGCTCGGCGGCGAAGGTGCGGACGCGCCATACGCCGTGCCGGGCAGGAGCAACAGGATGCCGTTGACAGCGACGACCCCGAACAAGGAATGGATTGCGTGTGATGACCTGTCTCTCATTGTGTCCTCCATATGGTGTCTTGGCATTCGGACTCGCCCTGGTGGCGGGTCCATGTGCCAAACGATACCGATGGGCGACGCCGGAGGAGAGCGCGAAAAACCCCTGAACACAGGGGGCAACACCTGGCGCTGATGGGTGACAATCCCCCGGTCAGGAAGAACGCATCCGGCACAGAGCGCCGTTGGCAAGAAGTCGGCGAAGGCCGAGGACGCCGGCGCCGATCCAGACCGCCGGGTACAGGAGGATCCACATGAGCGCCCGGGCCGCTGCCGGCGCATCCAGTGCTTCCGGGTCAAGCAGCGACACGAAGGACTCCCACGGCGGCAGTACCGGGCTAACCCACCGAATCCACGGCAGGTCTCCCAGCGACGGGTTCAGGGCCATGTTTGCTCGCAGGTAGAGTGTGAAGATCAGCACCGCGAGGGTCAGGAGCCGGCCCGCGCGCGGGAACCACATCGAAGCGCCACTTGCCATTGACGCGACTACGAGCGTGACCGCCGAGAGAGCACCGATTGTCCAGATCGGGTGCGCCAGCGGGTCCAACCCAACCCGGAGGGCCACAATGCCCAGAATGGACAACAGGATCAACGTTGCCCCGATGGCCACCACCACGTCCCATGCAGCTCCCGCGAGGTAGTAACGAACGGGGTCCACCGGCTTCTGCACCCACAGCGTCGCGATGCCCGCCCGTACGCCTGGACCTCTGGAGGCGAGAGCCAGAGGCACCCCCAGAACAACCACGAGCGCCGTACCCTCGCCGGACAGGCCTCCCGCTGCGGCATCGAGCACAAGGAAAAGCAGCACGGTTCCCAACACAACGGCCAGGGCGCCCCCGCTTTCGCGCAGGTGCAGAAAGGCTCGGCGCGGCCATGGGAGCAGGCGCGACTTCATGGCTTACCTCCAAGCAGCTCTCTGTTGAGCGCGGTTGCATTCGCTGCGCCTGCAAACGGCCGAGTCAGACCATTCTCCAGAATGAATACGCGATCGGCGAGCTGTTCGACTTCCGCCAGCTCATGACTGGCAAACAGAACGGTCGCATCCCTCTGGCGAGCCGCAATCATCTCACGCCGCAAACCGGCACGAGCAATCGGATCGAGCCCCGTGAAGGGCTCATCCAACAAGATCAGCGACGGGTCACCAGCTAGCGCCCACGCAAGGCCGAGCCTCCGTTTCACACCGCCGGAGCACCTCCCCGCAGGACGGGAGAGCGTAGCGGAGTCGATGTCCGCGCGTTCCACGGCGGTGTCGAAGGCAGCGGCCCGGTCCGGCGGTGCCGACAGATCGACGGCCCGGGCCAGAACGTCCCGGGCCGTCCATCCTCTGGGAAAGGCGCTGACTTGCGGCAGGTAGCCCATCCCGCAGCGCCTCCGGTACTCCTCGGGCCGCATTCCACCCACTATGCAACGTCCCCGGTCGGGGCGAAGCAGTCCCAGCAGAACCGCGAAAAACGTTGTCTTGCCTGCCCCGTTCGGTCCGACCAGTGCCGTAATCTCGCCTGGCCTGGCCTCCAGCGTCAGGCCGCGGAGCACGTGGACGCGCCTGAATGTACTCTTGTACGAAACGGCCAGATCCGACGCCCGGATCTCCACGTCCGTATCAGTTGGCATCCAGGCTGTCCACAGTACGAATGTCGATCCGGGTGCCCTCCATCTCGTTCCAGGCCGCGAGGCCCGATTCCCCATCCAGGAAGAGAAGCGGAGCGCTGGGCAGGGGCAGCGGCACTGCCCGGCCCGCCTCCCCCCGGGTCACCAACTGCAGGGTCTCCATATCCGGGTCGCCGGGTGCAAACACCCGGTAGACGAGCCGCCCCCCGGGCATCGCAGTCACTCCGACGAGCGCCGGCATGGATTCCGGAAGCTCTACGCGGATCCCCAGCCCGCGAGCTTCGGCGATGGCGCCCTCCAATTCACGGAATGCTTCCGGCGGAATGTCCAGACGCTCCAGCCAATCGTGGCAGATCGTATCCAGCCCCTGGCCGGAAAGGCTGATCAGATCCAGGCAACGCTCCCACCCCGAACCGAACAGGAACCCTTGGGGATGACGTGCGACTACAGCTGCCATGCCATCCAGGTCGATCCTTCCGGCTTGCCCGTCCCGGTGCGCGAGAGAACGTATTGTTCCGTCAACCGTCTCGACCGCGGCGTGGACGGTGGTGCCCCCGTCGGGCCTCAGGCACTCGCCCAGCATCAGCAATCCGGCCGGCGTGGACACCGCGTCGCTGACTCGCACCGTCGCTGCCACGCAGTCGAGCCCCGGGCCGGGCCGGAAGCCGCGGTCCGCAATGTGCCTGCCTTCCGGGCTGAATACGTGCACGCTGCCGTGATCCACCACGATGATCGAGTCGCCGTGGGCCACGATGGCGCTGACACGCCGAAACTCACCAGGGCCGCCCCCCTCCCGGCCGAAGCTGTGCAGCGTCGCTCCATCCGGGTCAATGCGATGAACCTGGTTCCCGCGTCCGTCGAGAACGTACCACACTCCCTGGTGCATCGCGGCATCAGTGACCGAAAACACCTCGGGAAACAGCGGTGCTCCTGACGGTGGACCCGCCAGTTCCAATGTCTGGTCTGCAGAGTCTGCTTCCGGCGGGGAACCGAGGCCGTCCGTGTCCGTCTCGGCGAAACATCCCGGGACAACCACCGCAACAAGCAGCGGTGTACCCGCACGGATGATCTCTTCGAACCGTATGGCGAGCCTTCCCAACTTGTCTCTCACGAAATCTCTCCTGGTCCAATAGGACCTATCCGGGAAACAGGGTATCCTTGAGGAACTCCGCCGCGCATGAGCTGACAGCACGTCCGAAAGCCAGCCGGCAACGCACTCGCTTCCAAAAGCCGGCGCCCTTCCGGCAAGAGCGTAGCTTCTCAGCTGCTGCCTGTACGCACATCTCGTAGTAGTCCTCAGGTCCGCAAGGTCTCTCGATGCCTTCGTCGTCCACGCACTGCGGCTCCCCGTCGGGCGGCTCCTGTTGAAGATCCGCGCGCGCCTTCGCGGACACACAGGGAAAAACACCGAGCGCGGCAGGATCGGTCACATGCTCCGTGACGGCTCGCTCATTGGTTGTTGAGTCATCGGCTGAAATCTCAATTGCCGTCCCGGTCAGGAGCGCCAGGCTCCCCGTGACGGCGACAATCCCGAACACCGCGTTGGGAGCGGAATACGGTTTGGTTCTCATTGTCGACCTCCAAGTGATCAGTAGGGCGGGACCCGCCCCCATGACGGGTCCCGTGCCCCAAGATGCCACGCACCGTAATCACCCGAGAGCGGACAAGACCCCTCAATCCTCGTGGACAACATTTGGCGCCGATGTGTGAAAACCCCACGAAGTTCCTACTTGCGGACTCCCACGTACGCCGAAGTCTTCCCGGCCTGCTACAGCTCTTTGCCGTCCCGGGAAATGACCCCGGTCTCCAATGCGAAGGCGACGATTTCCGCGCGGGTTCGAAGACCGAGCTTGCGTCTGATGCTCGACCGGTAGTTCTCGACGGTCTTGGGGGCGAGGAACACACGGGTTCCGATCTCCCTTGAAGTCAGGCCCAGGGCCACCAGCGGAAGAATCCTGCGCTCGCTCTCGCTGAGTCCCTTCAGCGCGTCGCGGTGGTTGCCCGGCCCGCGCCCACCGAGGCGTCCCCGAACGGTTTCCGTACCCCACCGAGGCACGTACATCCGGCCTGCAGCGAGGATGTCAACGGCTGCAACCATCCTTTCCGGGGACCGGGCGGTGGTGATGCAGCCCATGCCCCCGGCATGGAGGATCCGGTCCAACAGCTCCGGCCTCTCCTCGGCAGCCAGCACAAGGACCCCCGGGGCCGGCGACAGGCTGTTGAGGTCCCTGATGACGGAAGACAACCTCTTCCCGCCTTGCCCGATCTCCAGAACGACGATATCCGGACTCACCCTGCGAGCCAGCGGCAGCGCCTTCTCGCACGCAGGCGCACGACCACGCACCCTGAACCGCCCCGTCTCCTCCAGAATGCGCTTGATGCCTGCAAGCAACATCGTCTGCCGACCGGCCAGCACTACGGTAGTAATCTGGCTCACGCCGAACGGCACCCTCTTCCTGAAGTGCGTGACTGAACGGAACACGGACACGGAAAAGGACGCAATATAGGCGTAGAGCGACATTTTCACAAGGGTTATGTTCGTGGGCGCGCAAGAACCCCTGTTTCCCTGGTTGAACGACCCAACTGGGAGCCGGAGAAGCTGCCGCAACTCCCCCGCCGGGACCTCAGCCGGCCGGCCGCTCCCCCTCCACCACCCCCAGAAACCCCTCGTAGAGCCGCCGCGCGACCGGTCCCACGACCCCGCCGCCGACCTTCCGCCCGTCGATCTCCACCACGGGCCGCACCTCGGTGGTCGTGCCGCTGAAGAACACCTCGTCGGCCCGGTACAGTTCGGGGAGCGGGATGGCGCGCTCCTCGACCGGGATGCCCAGCCCGGCGGCCAGCTCGATCAGAAAGTCGCGGGTGATCCCGTGGAGGATGTAGTTGGACTTCGGCGCGGTGGCGAGGACGCCGCCGAAGACCGCGAAGAGGTTGTTGTGGGAGCCCTCCAGCGCGATGCCGTCCCGGACGAAGACGGCGTTCCCCGCCCCCGCCTCCACCGCCGCCTGCGCGGCGAGCACGTTCGCCAGCAGCGCGATCGCCTTGATGTCGGCGCGGGCCCAGCGCTGGTCGGGCACAGTCACTGCGGTTATCCCTCGCGCCCACTCCTCCATCGACGGCCGCGCGAACCGGTTCGCGAAGGCGTAGACGGTCGGCGCCACCGGCGGATCCGGGAACCAGTGCGTCCTGGGCGCCGTCCCCCGGGTCACCTGCACGTACACGTACGCGCCCGACGCCCCGTCCAGCCCGTTGCGCGCGAGC
This sequence comes from Longimicrobiales bacterium, assembly GCA_965116645.1. Taxonomy (GTDB): domain Bacteria; phylum Gemmatimonadota; class Gemmatimonadetes; order Longimicrobiales; family Gaopeijiaceae; genus Bin94. The sequence goes on from OZ220702.1 coordinate 3,127,378, forward strand.
AGCTCCTCCTTCACCCGCTTCAGCACCGCGGCGTCGAAGTCGATCCCTATCGCGGCCAGCCCCGCCGTCAGGCGCGCGAGGTGCTGCTCCCAGCGAAACAGCCGGCCCCCGTAGGCCGGCGTCACCTCGTAGACGCCGTCCCCGAACAGGAAGCCCCGGTCGTTGACGGAAACCTGCGCCTCGCCGACGGGGAGAAAGTCCCCGTTCAGGTAGACGACGCTCACCTCAGGAGCCGCCTCCGCCCTGCTCCAGCTTCTCGAACTCCTCGATCAGCTCCGCGTCGCGGATCGGGGGCGGTTCGGCCGAGCCGCCGTCCTTGCCGTCCGCCTCGCCCGCGTCGTCCGCCTCGCCCGCGTCGCTCGTCCCGCTCCCCGCGCCCAGCTGCTTCGGCGCCTCCGCCTCCGGCGCCGCGATGAGGCCCATCTTCGCCTTCAGCGCCAGCAGCTTGTCGTCGACGTCCGTGGCATCCGACCCCGCCTCGAGCCTCACGAACTCGGTCTCCAGGGTGTCGCCGGTGAGCGCTTCGTTGACTTCGGCCTGGGCCAGGTTGCGCCGCTCTTCCTCGTCGATCTTCTCCGCCATGCGGTTGAAGGCCTCGAAGGCGGAGGTGTCCGACAGGCCGGACATGGTCTCGTGGATCCGGCGCTGGGCCTGGGCGCGCTTCTGCTTCGCGATCAGCAGGTTCCGCTTCCGCTTCGCCTCCTCGATCTTCTCGTTGAGCTGGCGGAGCGACCCCTTGAGCTTCTCGGTCTCGGCCGCCTGGGCCTGCCAGGTCTGCTCGAGCGCCGCGGCCTGCTCGGCGTGCTCCTGCTGCCGCACCAGCGCCTGCTTGGCGAGGTCGTCCCGGCCCTGCTGGACCGCGAGCATCGCACGCTTCTCCCAGGCCTGCTTCTCCTTCTTCGAATCGGCCAGCTGGCGCTGCAGCTTCCGCTCGTCGGCGATCGCGCCGGCGACCTCCCGCTTGGCCTTCGCCAGCTGGTCCCGCATGTCGATGATGATCTGGTTGAGCATCTTCTCCGGGTTTTCCGCCCGGGAGATCAAGTCGTTGATGTTGGACTTGATCATCGTCGAAAACCTGCTGAAAATGTTCATTTGCTACTTGTCCTCTCCTGTGCCGGCCAGCGCCCGAATGCGGGAAAGGTGAGACGACGCCGCGAGCTGAACGCTCTCCAGCGACGCCTGCAACTCCTGGTAGTCGAGGTTCGCGAGCTGAAGCGTGTCGCTGATGATCAGTTCGCCCTCCTCGATCCCGTAGGCACCGTGGACCATATCCGTCGCATTGAGCTTGAGGAGGGTCTCGTAGAGACCGCACAGGGCGTCCGCGTTCGCCGACAGGTCCATGACCTTCATGCGGATCAGCAGAACCGGTTCCGAATGGTGGACGACGATCGGCGCCCCGCCGTTTTCCGTGCGGACGAGGAACATTCCTTCGTCCACCTCCTCGAAATCCGCGTCCATGCGGATCAGATAGCTCTCAAGGTCGTCCTGGGTAACCATGAAATCTCCTTTACCTGTGTGGCTGAAAGGTAGCAGGCGGAACGTAACATCCGCAGGCCATCGGGACCAAGCCCGGGGATACTAACGGCTGACGGACCCCCGGAGTGTCGGCCGTCAGGTAGCGGCAGCACGTGGCGCCCGGGGGTTCCGGACGCTGCTCCCGCCGGGCCGAGAGCAGGGAGGAGTGGCCTTCCGTCCGACAGGCGTCTACACCGCCACCGTCAGCTGCGCGGTGAACCCCGAGGCGGCGTCGCCGCCCATCGTCGCCATCTGCCGGTCCACTCCGTCGCGGAAGACGCTGTCCCTGGCAAGAGAGACGCGCCGGAAGGTGCGCGCGCTCGCATCGTACCCTTCCAGCCCGTACACCTCGGCGCAGGAATCTTCCGGGAACGCGAGTTGCGAGGTCGCGATCCTGTCCTCCGCATCGGCCGCCGCGGCCAGGTCGCGGAAGATCTCGAAGTGGATGTGCGGCCAGCGGCCCCGGTAGCAGCCCGGGAAGATCGTCGTGAAGGACAGCTCTCCGGCCGCGTCGCTCGCCTGGACCCCGCGCAGGTAGTTCTGGTCGGTGGCGCCCCGGTTGTAGAGCGAATAGAGACCGGCGGCGTCGCAGTGCCAGACGTACACCGCGAGCCCGGCCGCCGGCGCGCAGCCGTTCTGCAGTTCGACGAGCTGCAGGTTGACGGTCAGCGGCATCCCGGGAGCCACCCCCGCGAGGCCCGCGAAGCTCGACCGGATGTCCGTGCGGACCACTCCCGCCTTGCTCAGCACATCGGGCCCGTTCGACCCGTCGGCGGGGAAGGGACCCGCGGTCTCCTCCGGGATTCTCTCGCAGTTCGCGCCGCCGCCCACCGCGCCGCGGACCTCGCCGGCGCGTCCGAAGAGGTACAGCGCTCCCATCCCCACTCCTCCCATGGCCAGCCGCAGCACGTCGCGGCGCTTCATCGCGGCGCCCGTGCGCTTCAGGTCCTCGTGCAGTCCGCCGTAGTCGTGATGGTCCATCGGGTCCTCCTTGCGTCGCGAATCCTTTTGCACCTTCGACCGCCCGCGCCCCGGTTCCGTTAGCGCCGCGGCTCGCCGTTCGCGCAGGCACGGACAGCGCCACCGTCCGAAGCGGTACGGAACATCATATACTATCGTATAATTTCAGATGACAGATTTATACAATAGTATATTATTCTCGCCCCAACAGCTCCTTCAGATACTGTCCTGTGTATGATATCGACTCCATCGCGACCTGCTCCGGGGTCCCCTCGGCCACGATCCGACCCCCCGCGTCGCCCCCCTCCGGGCCGAGGTCGATCACCCAGTCGGCGGTTTTCACCACATGCAGGTTGTGCTCGATGACGACGACGGTGTTGCCGCGCTCGACGAGGCGGTGGAGCACCCGGAGCAGGATGCGCACATCCTCCATGTGAAGGCCCGTGGTGGGCTCGTCCAGAGTGTACACGGTCCTCCCGGTGGCCTTCTTCGAGAGCTCGGACGACAGCTTGATCCGCTGGGCCTCGCCGCCCGAGAGCGTCGTGGCGGCCTGGCCCAGGTGGATGTAGCCGAGGCCCACGTCCGAGAGCGTCTTCAGCCGCCGCCGGATCTGCGGAACCGCGTCGAAGAAGTCGAGCGCGTCGGCGACGGTCATCTCCAGCACGTCGGCGATGTTCCTGCCCTTGTAGTAGATGTCGAGGGTCTCGCGGTTGTAGCGGCGCCCGCGGCAGACGTCGCAGCGCACGTACACGTCCGGGAGGAAGTGCATCTCGATCTTGACGAGGCCGTCGCCCTTGCAGGACTCGCACCTCCCGCCCTTCACGTTGAAGGAGAAGCGTCCGGCCAGGTAGCCGCGGATCTGCGCCTCGGGGACGCCCGCGAAGAGCTGGCGGACCGGGGTGAAGAGGCCGGTGTAGGTGGCGGGGTTGGAGCGCGGCGTGCGCCCGATCGGGGACTGGTCGACCTCGATGACCTTGTCCACGCCCGAAAGGCCGTCGATGCGGTCGTGGGCGCCCGCGACCGCGCGGCTGCGGTAGAAGTGGCGCGAGAGCGCGCGGTACAGGGTGGCGTTGACGAGCGTCGACTTGCCGGAACCGCTGACGCCGGTCACGCAGATGAAGCAGCCGAGCGGGAAGGCCGCGTCGATGGACTTGAGGTTGTGCTCCGACGCGCCCCGCACGGTGAGGCGCCGGTCCGGGTCGGGGGGGCGTCGCTTCGCGGGAACCGGTATCTCGCGGTCGCCGCGCAGGTACGCGCCGGTGATCGACTCGGGCGCGGCGCGGATCTCGTCGACCGTCCCCGCCGCCACCACCCGCCCGCCCGCGCGGCCCGCCCCCGGGCCCAGGTCGATCACGTGGTCCGCGGCCAGGATCGTGTCCTCGTCGTGCTCCACCACGATCACCGAGTTGCCGAGGTCGCGCAGCTCCTTGAGCGTGTCGAGCAGGCGGTGGTTGTCGCGCTGGTGCAGCCCGATCGAGGGCTCGTCCAGGATGTACAGGACGCCCACCAGGCGGCTGCCGATCTGGGTCGCGAGCCGGATGCGCTGGGACTCGCCGCCCGACAGGGTGTCCGCCGAGCGGCTCAGCGTGAGATAGCCGAGGCCCACGTTCCGCAGGAAGCCCAGCCGCTCGGTGACCTCCTTGAGGATGGGGCCGGCGATCTCGCCGGGGAGGGGGTCGGGGGGCGGGGTCTCCGAGCCGCGCCGGCGGCCGTCGCCGGCAGGGGCCTCGGAGCCCCGCGGGCTGGCGCCGGCGGGCAGGGCGCCGTCCCCGCCGCTCCCGGACTCGCCCGTCACCGGGAGGCGGCGCAGGAACTCCAGCACCTCGCCGATGGGCCTTTCCACCAGGTCGCTGATCGGGGCGCCGCCGATCCCTACCGCCCTCCCGAAGGGGCCGAGGCGCGAGCCGCCGCAGTCCGCGCAGGTGCGCCGCGACATGTACTGCTCAAGCTGCTTGCGTACGTGTTCCGAGGTCGTTTCCCGGTACCGGCGCTCCACGTTGGCGACCACGCCCTCCCAGTAGTCCTCGTAGTGGCCCTTCATCTTCCCGGCGTTGTAGGGGAAGCGGATCTTCATGCCCCCGGAGCCGTGCAGCAGGGCGTCGCGCGCCGCGTGGGGCAGGTCCCGCCAGGGGACGCGCGGGTCGAACTCGTAGGCCTGGGCCAGCCCCGGGATCACGGAGCCGCGCAGGTGGCCGCCGGGCTCTCCCCAGGGGATGATCACGCCCTCCAGCAGCGAGAGCGACGGACTGGCCAGGAGCAGCGTGCCGTTGACCTCGCGCGTGGTGCCGAGGCCGCCGCACCCTGAGCAGGCTCCGTGCGGGGAGTTGAAGGAGAACACCCGCGGCTCCAGTTCTGGGAAGCTGGTCCCGCACTGCGCGCAGGCGTAGTGCTCGCTGAAGAGGTGGGAGATGTCGTTGCGGCCGCGCCGTTCGATGATCTGCACCACTCCCTCCGCGGCGCGGAGCGCGGTCTCGACCGAGTCGGAGAGCCGCGTACGGTCTTCCTCCTTGACCGCCAGCCGGTCCACGATGATCCCGATATCGTGGTTCTCGTAGCGGTTGAGGCGGGGCACCTCGCGCAGGTCGTGCACCCTGCCGTCGACCAGCGCCCTCACGAATCCGTCGCGCCGCGCCCGGTCGAAGAGGTCGCGAAACTGCCCCTTGCGGCCGCGCACCAGCGGCACCACCACCTGGATGCGCGTCCCCTCCTCCATCCCCAGCACCCGGCTGACGATGTGGGTGGCGGGCTGGCGCCTGATGGGAAGGTCGCAATCCGGGCAGTGGGGCGTGCCCACGCGGGCGTAAAGTAGTCTCAAATAGTCATAAATCTCGGTTACAGTACCGACAGTTGAACGCGGGTTGCGCGAAACGGACTTCTGCTCGATCGAGATGGCCGGCGACAGCCCCTCGATGGTGTCCACGTCGGGCTTCTCCATCATCCCCAGGAACTGGCGCGCGTACGCCGACAGCGACTCGATGTAGCGGCGCTGGCCCTCCGCGTAGATGGTGTCGAAGGCCAGCGACGACTTCCCCGACCCCGAAAGTCCGGTCACGACCACGAAGCGCTCCCGCGGGATATCCAGCGAGATGTCCCGCAGGTTGTGCTCCCGGGCCCCGCGGATGACGAGCTTCAATATCCCCATTCGCGGAAGAAGGAGAAGCCCCAGATGCGCGCCAGCTGCAGCGAGATGTCGTCGAGTCCGCGGTACTGCTCGCGGGTGCAGCGGCCCTCGAGGAAGCTCTCCATGGTAACGTCGCGGGGCAGCGCGACCTCGAGCCTCAGGCCGCCGCTGCTCACGGGGATGGTGGGGTCGGCGCAGTATCCGCGGCGGTAAACGCCGATCGCGAAGACATTGTCCCGGAGGTAGCGGCCCACCTCCACCTCCAGCGACGAGGCGCCGAGAGCCGTGGGGGCCATGCCGAAGTCCGCCCGGGATACCGACAGGTAGTCCACGAGTTCGCGCGCAAACTGATTGCCGAGCACGTTGCCGACCTGGCCCGCCAGGAGATCCCAGCCCGGCAGGACCGACGCGGTGGCGGCCGATCCGATCGTGGACGAACACCGCCCCAGAAGGAGCAGGTTGAACAGTTGCGCCTCCGAGGTCGCGCGCTCCGCGTCGCTCTGGATGCTGATCCGGGGTTGCAGCAGCGTGCCGGACAGGTTGGTGGAGACCTCCTGCGGCTCGCCTTCGCAGGCGGGCAGCCGCGTGACCGCCGTCACGGAGATCCCCGGGTCGAATCCCGGCGTGCCGGGGAAGCGGAAGACGCCCTCCGTCATCCGCAGGGTGCGCGATCCGAGGCTGTAGGTCCCCCTGACCACGTTCGCATTGCCGAAGATGATGAACTGGTTGCGCGCCCGGTCGAAGGTGAGCGAGAGGTCCCCCGAGGTCTCCACGTTCATCTGGGGGGACCAGAGCCGGTTCCCCCTTCCCAGATCCAGGTCCACGATGACGCGCAGGTTCTGCAGGAAGGGGATGCGCTCGCCCAGGGCGTCCTCCTCATCCTCCTCCACGCCGAGACCGAGCTGCGCGGTGGCGGCGCTCAAGAGCACCGGGTTGTACAGGTCCACGATCTCCGAGCTCCGCTGGAACTCCTCGACGTAGACCGTGCCGTCGACCACCTCGACCTCGCCCATGATCAGCGGATAGTTGAAGGTGTTGGTGAGGACGACCGAGTCACCCGTGACCGCCGCTTCGATGTCGATCCGGTCCACGATCTGGAACTCCCTGGGCCAGAAGGCCAGCTCCAGGCCGATGTCGTTCTGGATCCCGGCCAGGTCCACGGTGCCGCGGACATCCAGGGTGCCCCCCGAAACCGCGGAGCCGTTCACCGTCACCACGCCGCTCGGGTCCAGGTCCAGGTCGATCGCCGCGGAGGACAGCCGGGTGCCGAAGGCCGCGACTGTCGCCTGGCCGTCCCGCAGGTGAAGGGAGCCTTCGGGCTCCAGCGCCGACGGGCGCCCCCCGAGCTGCACATCGCCGCTCACCGTGCCCGTCACTCCCTCGAGGCCATCCAGTGCGCCCAGAACCATCGCCGCCGGGAAGGAATCGGCCTCGATCCGCAGATCGACCGGTTCGTCCGGGATGCGCTCGGTGACCGACACCAGCCGCAGGTCGAGCGGGACCGTACCCTCGGCGCGCAGGTTGCGGCGTCCCCCGCTCCAGGCCTCCAGCCGCGTAGCGAGCGCCCGGCCGGAGTAGCTCCCGTTCGCCGACACGCGGTCGAAGCTGAAGGTGCCCAACTCGATGTCCGATGCCTCCAGCGTCCCGGTCCACCGCGGATCACGTCCGGATCCGCCGGCTCGCAGGTTCGCGGACACCACCCCGGTCGGGGGCGCCTCCATCTGCAGCAGGCTGCCCACGACACCGAGATCGAGTTCGGCAATCTCCAGTTCGAAGTCGGATTCGCCGTCTCCCCGGGCCAGCAGGCCGGCCGCACGCACTCGCAGCCCCGACGTCCCCGGCCGGATCAGCCCGAAGTTGCGGACGCGCACCGCCTCGGCGTCCCACTCGAAGCGGGCGGGCCCCCTCAGGTTCCAACGGCGGCCGTCCCCCAACACGGTGAAGCGGTCGAGGTCGACGCGCCCACCCTCTGCGCCAAGGCCGACCACGCCCTGCACGTCGTACGACTCGGTGGCCGAGCGCGAGATGAGGGCTCGCAGCCGACCGCCGGTGCCGAGGGTGAAGCTGCCCTCGAGCAGGGATGACCGGTATTGGCGGTCGCGGAAGGAGACCGAGTCGCCCGTGACCGTGCCGGATATCACGACCGGGCCCGGGGCCGGGGACGCAGACACCGGGGGCATCGAGTCGTCCGCCGCGCCGGGCGGCCGCGATACCGGCAGGCCCAGTCCGCCAACGGCCAGATCGGCGTGCGCCGAGTGCGCCTGGAAATGGCCGTACTCCAGCTCCTCGAAGCTGATCTCCGCAAGCGCGACGAGGTCGCGCACCGCCCCCTCGACCCGGATCCGCCCGTCCGCCCTCCCGTCGAAACGGATGTCGCGGGCCCGGGGGAAGGTGTCGGGATCGACCCCGTCGAATTCGATCATGTTGATCTGCTCGATCGGCAGGAGTTCGTCCCAGGCCACCAGGTTCGCGCCCATGAAGACGTCGCGCAGCGGGTGGATGGAAGGTGACGAGACGCCGAGCGTCACGCCGTCGCCCGCAGGCGAGACCGTCCCCAGCGTCCCGCCGCCCCGAACCCCGACTCCGCCCGCGTCCGCGTAGACCGACTCGACCCGCAGGAGCCCGTCCTCGTCCACCCAGGCCTCCAGACCGGCCGAGTCGACCTTGAGAAGACCGATCGTCGAGGGCTCCACCTTCAGAACGAGTCCCCCCCGCACCGTCTCCAGATCGAGTCCCCGCCCGTTGAGCGTCGCGCGGGCGCTGAGGCTGACGGAGTCCGGGAGCCCGGCGACGAACTCCGAGAGCCGGAAGTCGTCCACCGATGCATCGATCTGGTAGCCCGACGCCGGATCCCTGGCGTTGATCCGGCCTTCGGCAGCCAGAGGGCCGGCGGCGGTCTGCACGCCGATGGCGAACTCGAGCTCTTCAAGGCTCCCCGCCAGCGACACCGTGCCGCTCACGGTGCCGGACAGGGGGAAGTCGGGGTACATCCCGGCCAGCATCGTCAGCGACAGCGGGTCCAGGCGCGCCTGCAGGTCGACCAGCGAGATCGCCGTGTCGCCGTACACCCTTCCCTGCACAGCGACGGAGCTGGCCTCTCCTTCCGGCGCTGACCGGTTCGCGGCGATCTCCACGGCCATTCCGGTCCTGAGGTCGCCGTCCAGGCGCACCGCCATGTCCCCGCTCCCGCTCCAGGGGACCTGCGGAACGAGGGTCGCCAGCAGCCCGTAGTCGAGCTCCGCGGCGGTCAGCGAGACATCTTCGACCGCACCCCGCGCAAGCACGGTGCCCCGGCCGGACACCCGCGCGAGCGTTCCGCTACCGTCCTCCGACCGGATCACGAGCTGTCCCGCGCCGGTCAGCCGCCCCGGCTCGCCATCGAGCCGGACATCGCCCGACAGGAGTCCCGCAACCTCCACCGGGTCGGTCAGCCACCGGTTCAGCTCCGCGGCGGGCAGGCGCTCCGGCTGGACGCTGAGGCCCTCGAAGCGCACGGACTCGGCCACCTGGAACGCGCCGGAAAACCCCAGGCGCGCGGACCCCAGTTCGGCCCGGCCGTCGAAGAACTCGATCCGGCTCCCGGAGGGATCGGTCGCGATGCGCACGCCTCCCCGCGCCGTGCCGCGGTCGAACCTCCCGTCGATCCAGGCCAGGTCCGTCAGCGCCATGCGGTCGACATCGAGTTCGAAGACGGCCGACCAGCCGTCGACGTTCCACTGCGTGTGAATGGTGCCGCGTCCCGCCGAAGCGGGCAGCTCGAAGTGCTCCACCTCCATTTCGACCGTGGGCTCGCGGGCGCGGACGGTGCCCCGGATGTCGCGCAGCTCCAGCACCCCGATGCCCAGCGGATAGGAAAGATCCAGTTCGTCCACCGCGGCCACGAGCGTCGGCTCCGGGCCCGTGCCCATCTCTATCCGCCCCAGCCGCGCCTCGATCCCCCGGATGTGCAGCACGGCACCCTCGACGTCGCGCGCCACCACCGTGCCCCCATGGATTCGCGCCCCCCGGATCACGAAACCGTCGTCCTCCTCGCCAGGTGCATCTCCGGCCGCGGCGGAATCGGCGGTCAGGCTGCCGCCGGACACGAGGAGGCTGTCGAGCCGGAGCCGCCTTCCGTCCGGGGGCGCGATGTCGACGGCGGGCGACCAGAGCTCCAGGTCCTCCAGCCCCGGGGGGCCACCCAGGAACGAGGCCAGCGAGTAGCTGGCGCGGACCGAATCCACGACCAGGACGGTGTGCCCCTCGATGTCGCTGATCCGCACGTCGTGGAGGGTGGCTCCGCCGAGCAGTCCTCCCGGCGAGACCGAGCCGACGGTGAGCGATCCGTTGATTTCGGGTCGCAGCCGGCCCAGGACCCAGTCGAGGGCGAGGCCGCGGCCCGCCGCCGTGTGGCTGATGACCACGCCGCCGGCGACCCCGGCCACACACAGCCCCGCGGCAGTCAGCACCGCCCAGATGAAGAGCCGTGCACCGGGGCTTCGCCGCCCGGGCTTCGCCGTCCCGCCGCTCATCGTCAGAACGCCTGGCCGATCGAGAAGTGGAGCTGGAAGCGCCGCCAGCTGAACCCCGGGATGTCGCCGAAGAGCACGGGCGGCCGGAGGACGGCCAGGTCCTCCGATACCACCCAGTCGATCGGTTCGCGGGGACCGCCGGGGGCGCCGATGTCGATCCGGTCGTCCGCACGGTCCCGGGCGGGCGCGAAGGGCCGTATCTGCGAAGTGACCACCTGGAGCGGCTCCTGCTGGCGGAACGAGTACGCGATGTCGAAGCGGATGGGACCGAACAGCGTGTTGTAGCGAACACCAAAGCCCGGACTCACCTCCAGGTCGTCCAGGCTCAGATCACGGGGCCACACCTGTCCGGCATCGACGAAGACGACGCCCCCCATGGCATTCCCGAGGAGTCGGAACCGCAGTTCGGCGCTTGCCTCCAGGGTGGCCAGTCCGCCGATCGGACGCAACTGGTAACGCTCCGATCCCGCCAGCGCCGCCCCGTCGCAACTCAGGTCCCGCACGGCCTCGGGCAAACACGCGGGCCGTCCGCCGGAACCTCTTCGCAGCAGTTCCTCGACGCCGATCGACAGGGTTCGCGGCCCCAGCGAGTTCTGCGCGAACCCGCGCACGCTGTTGGCGCCCCCGCCGTAGAACCGCTTCTGCGACGGCACGATGTCCGCGAAGCGTCCCTCCTCCGAAAGGCCTCCCGCAAAGCCGCCCGCGGCGATCCGCCCTGCCCGGACCCGGAGCGCGAGCACCGCGTCCGTGCCCGTCCGCCGGTAGACGCTCGCGTCCGCGAACGCCCGCAGGTACGCGTAGTCCGAGGCCGTGAAGCCGCTCGCGTATTCGAGGTCCAGGAGGAGCCGCGAGCCCCGTGTGGGATTGAAGATGTCGTCCGTGCGGTCCCGGCTGAAGGACAGCCCCACGGGCGCAAGCCAGGTGTAGCTCGACAGGACGTCGATATCCGCCGGTGTGCAGGCCAGGAAGGTCGCGCAAAGCGTCACTTCGGCCGCCCGCAGCCGGTTGAGCTGCGGCCTGTAACGCAGGTTGGCCAGTGACCCGCCGGCGATGTTCCTGCGCAGCGCGAAATCGAGGCCGAAGGTCTCCCGCACGAAGATGTTCTTGCGCGACAGGCGCTCGGAATAGAGTCCCGCGGCAAAGGTGATGCGCGGGGTGAAGAAGCTGGGCTGGTTGAAGTCGGCACTGACCAGCCAGTTCAGGCGGCCGTAGTCCCCCCTTCCCGCCTGCGGGCAGAGCGGCGTCTCCTGCAGGGTTCCCGCGAGGATGTTGGACAGCCGGGTCCGGAGCCGGAGCGCGCGCCCTCCGCCGATGAAGTTCCGGCTTGCCCAGCGCCCCTCCACGTTGACGCACTGCGAGTTGTCGAAGCCCCCCTCGGCACCCACGATGTGGAGGTCGCCCTCTTCGATCTGCACCCGGATCGGAATGACCGGATCGGCCTCCGTCCGGGTATTGCCCCGCTTCACCAGAGCCCGCGTTACCAGCCCGAGTTCGTAGAGGCTGCGCTGCCCCTCCAGGATCTCCCGCTCGCTGAAGCGCTTCCCCTCGCGGAACGGCAGGCGCGCCAGGATGACCTCGTCCTCCAGGAGACGGTTGCCGTTCACCTGAATCGGCCCGATGGTCGACATCGGACCGAGTTCCACCCGGTAGGCCACGCTTGCGGTATCGCTGACGGCGGCGAGGTCGAGGTTGATGAACACGTCGGCGTAGGCGTAGCCGGCGTCTCTCAGCCGCAGCGCGAGCGTGTCCGCAGCTTCCTGGATGAGCAGGGACTGAAGCGGGTCGCCCGCGCCAACCGGCAGATCGCTCGCGATCTCGAGGTCCGGCGGCACCGGATCGCCGATGAAGCTGATCGAACCCACATGGTAGACCGATCCTTCGACGATTCGGAACGTCACCGCCACCGCGGAGTCGGCGGCGAGGGACGTATCCGGGACCACCTCGGCGCCCTGGAATCCGTGGGCCTGATAGTAGAACTGCAGCCGCCGGGCGTCTTCGGCGAGTACCAGGGCGCTGAACGGGGTACTGCTGCGTCCCCAGCCGATGCCCATGGCACAGGTGATCGCCAGGATCGGCGGGCAGCTGGGCGCCCTCGTCTGGACCAGCCGCCGGAGCTCGGCGCCGGAGAAGAACTCGTTTCCCTCGAAATCGACCGACGCGACTTCGCTGCGGCCGGTCTGGGCCTGCGCCCCGGCGCCCCAGCCCGCCGCCCAGAGCGCGGCAAAGGCCAGGAGGAGGCACCGCGGCGAGCCCCGCTGCGAACGGCCGATTCCCCGAATCACCGGGGTGCGCCTTCAAGAAATGTCAAGTCGGCTTTACAATATGTCGTGTTTTCCATACTTCCTGGTCCATGTCCTGCCGAGCACCTCTCGAGCGTGGGAATGGACTGTTACGCCCGCCGGTCGAAACGGCGGTTCTCGTGGACAAGAAACCGGCCCGCCTCTTGACAGTAAAGATACACGGTGACAGCAACTCCCGATCCATCGACCGAGACCAGGTTGAGGGAGTTCCGCCCCTCCTCGGCGCCCCGGCCCCGGTTCGACGTGGTGGTTCCCGCAACAACCACCGGAAAGCCGCGGCCACCGCCCCGCTCGCGCTTTCGCCCGCTCCACGCCAGGTGCGTGCGGTGGATGTGCCCGGCCAGCACCACGTCCACGGCCCACTCCTCCGCCCTGCGCAGGATCTGCGGCGACCGCGGCAGGGGGGGAACGGGCTCCCCGTCACGGAGCCGAAGCAGATTGTGGTGGACGACCAGCACGCGGCGCGCCCGGTCCGGGGCGTCGGCGAAGGCGGCGGCTGCGAAGTCGAGCTGCCGGTTGCTCACGCGGCCGTTGACGATGGCCCGAAGGGGCGCTGAGGAGTTGAGGGATACGAAGCGCAGACCGGGGTCATCTCCCCCGCAGGAGACGTCCAGGACGGTGTCGAGCTGCTTCGCGATGTACCTGCGGTAGTTGCGGTAGGGCGCGAAGATCCGCTCCCAGGCCCGGTACAGCGGCACGTCGTGGTTGCCGGGGGTCACGACGAGGGGAACCCGGGGCAGTGCGGCCAGGAAGTCCCGCGCGGCGCGGTACTCGCGAACCTTCGCCCGCTGCGTCAGGTCGCCCGAGATCACGATCGCCGCCGGCGACGCCTCCTCCACGAAGCGGAGCAGTGCCTCGGCGGCGGCGGGTCGGTGCGGCTCCCCGAAGTGCAGATCCGACGCATGGAGGATGCTAGGCGGCACCCCGTCCCTTTCCACGCCTGCGGAGGCGGACCATCCCGTAGGCCCCGATGGCAACCAGGCCGATGGAGATCACCTGGGCAAGCGTGAGCACGCCGAAGAAGCGGTCGTCCTTGGCGCGGAAGATCTCGACCACGAACCGCTCGACGCCCGCCAGCGCCAGCCAGGTCATGAAGAGCCATCCGGCCGGGTGCCGCCCGCGGCGCAACGACCACAGCAGCAGGAAGATCAGGGTGGACATCCCGGTCTCGTAGAGCTGCGTGGGATGCACCGGCAGGATCTCCCCGTACTTCTCGACCATGGCGGGGTCGATGGTGACGCCGAACCGTTCGGCCATGGTGTCGGCGTGCGTGGGAGGAAGTCCCCTGGGAAACGCGATCCCCACCCAGGAATCGGTGGGGCGGCCGTAGTCGTCCCCCACCAGGAAGCAGCCGACTCTGCCCACGGCGTAGGCGAGCGCCAGCCCGGGAGCCGCCGCGTCGACGGTCCGGCCCAGCGGCAGTCCCGACTTGCGGATCCGCCAAAGGACCAGGGCCGTGGCCCCGAGGAAGCCGCCGTACCAGACCATCCCGCCCCGCGCGAAGAGCATCCCGAAGGGATCGGCCGCGAAGCGCTCGTAGTTGAGGAAAACGTAGTACAGGCGCGCGCCCACGATCCCGCCGATCACGGCCATCAGGACGATATCCCAGGCCTTCTCGGCATCCTCCCCGATGCGCAGGAATTCCGACTTCAGGATGTAGCCGCCCACCATGAAGGACAGCAGCATCATCACCCCGAACGAGGTAATCGGCTGCCCCCCAAGGAACGGGAACCACTCCGGCAGGCTGAACAGGTTTGGATACATGTTACCGAGTGTCAGTTGAATGACGGCCGCGCGGCGCTCCCGGGGCCGGCGCCCTGTGTACTGTCGCGCATTTCCGGCTTCCACGGAAGCATTCCGGGGATGGGCGCGCTGGCCGCGGCCTCGCACAGGCCGCCGAACGTTCCGGCCTCGATGCGGAACTGGGCGGCCCTCGCGATCATCGCGCCGTTGTCCAGCGACACCCGGGGAGAACCGGTGAAGAGCCGCCCGTCCGGTCCGATCTCCGCGCGGATCCGCGACCGGAGCGCCCGGTTGGCGGACACCCCCCCGCCCAGGAGCACGCGGTCGCACCCCACCGCCTCCACCGCGGCCACCGTCCTCCCGGCGAGCACGTCGAGCACGGCGGCCTGAAAGGACGCGGCCAGGTGCGGCCGCTCCTCCTCCACCGCTCCCGCCTCCGCGAGCCGGGCCACCGTCTGCGCCACGGCCGTCTTCAGCCCCGAAAAGGAGAAGTCGAAGGCGCCCGGAGCCGCCGGTCCTCCCTTGCGCCGCATCATCGGCCGCGGGAAGGTGTATCTCGCCGGATCCCCGCCGCGCGCAGCGGCCTCGATGGCGGGCCCGCCCGGGTACGGCAGCCCCAGCAGCTTGCCCACCTTGTCGAAGGCCTCCCCGGCGGCGTCGTCGCGCGTCTGCCCCAGCAGGTGGTAGCGCCCCCACTCCGGGACCCAGAGCAGCATGGTGTGCCCCCCCGAGACGAGCAGCCCGACGAAGGGAGGCACGGCCGCCGGGTCCTCGAGCAGCGGGCCGAAGAGATGCCCCTCCATATGGTGCACCGGCACCCAGGGAACGCCGAGGGCGAAGGCGGCGGTGCGCGACCAGGTGACGCCGACCAGGAGCGCGCCGATCAGCCCCGGCGCGGCGGCCGCGGCGATCGCGCGAAGCTCGCGCCGCTCGACGCCCGCCTCGCGCAGGGTGGCCGCGACGACCGGCTCGATGCGCCTGAGGTGGTCCCGGGCGGCCAGCTCGGGGACCACGCCGCCGTACACGCGGTGCACGTCCTGCGAGTGGATCACGAGGCTGAGGATCGTCCCCCGCTCGTCGAGCACCGCGGCGGACGTCTCGTCGCAGGTGGTCTCGATGCCGAGGATGGGAGCGGTCACGGCGGGCCGGATCTCCGGACGGTAACGGAATCCGCCTCCAGCGAGCCCTCCACCCACTGCGTCAAACCGCTGAGCCCAACGGGCACCCGGGCCTCCCCGTTCCGCTCGATCTCGAGGCGCACCGATGCGGCGTCCGCCGTGACGGAAACCCGGATCGCGTCCACGTCGATGGCGCTGAGCTGCAGCTCCGCCCCGAAGAGTGTCGCCCCCAGCGTACCCGGATCGATAACCCAGTCCGCATCCGCCTCCGCGAACTCGACCGGCAGCTGTCCCACCACCCAGCTTTGCCGTGGGGCCACCTCCACACTCAGCACCGCTGTCAGGGGGCTCACCCTCAACCCGCCGAGCCCCGTCGTATCGAGCGCCACCTCGAATCGCCCGGAACCGGTCACCACGCCGAGGTCGAACGGCTCCAGGAATACCGTCTCCAGTGGATCGACGGCCGAAGCCGGACCGCGTACCTCGGCGAAGAGCAGGTTGGCCCGCGGTTCGCTCACGAGGGCCAGGGAATCGGGAAGCCGTCCCGCAAGCCGGCGGGACACCGGAATCTCCACACGCCTCTTCCTCTCGAAGATGAGCCGGACGGAACTCGGCGCGAAGGTCTCGATGCCTATGCTTCCGCGATCGACGTTCCGCACCCAGCCGGAGGCAAGTCCGAGCACCACGTCCTCCTGCCCGACTGAATCCACTGGAATGACGACCTCCGGCTCGGCCATCGCAGCCCGCAGCAGTTCGCCGTAGGGCCCCGTGACGGTCATCTCGACGCGTTCGGGCGACGGCGGCCCCTTCAGAACCCAGTTTTCGTCGACTTGCCCCACCCTCACGCGCACGTCCGGGATACTGATCCGGCTGATGCTCTGGTCGCTCAGGCGAATCGTCACCCAGATCAGCACCGCCAGGGCGAGCGCCGCGATCTTCAGGCGCCAGTTGCGCGTAACGATCCCGGTCAGTGACATCGTTCTATCCACCCTCGATGAGCCGGCGCACCAGGCCGACGTTGGCTTCGGAATCCCAGGCCGTGGCTCCTGCGACCTTCTTGTATATCATGCCGTCGGGGCCGATCAGGAAAGACTCCGGCACCGCCGTGGCCTGGTAGGTGCGCTGAATCTCGCCCGACGGATCCAGAAGGATGGAGAAGGTCAGCCCCAGCCGGCCGGCGAACGCGAAGGGATCGCCCCCCGGATTCCCCGATGCGTCGGAGGTGCCGGCGGGGGCATCGATGCTCACCGCGGCGATCACGAAGTCGTCCGGCGAAAAGGCCTCGTACAGCCGCTGCATGGACGGCATCTCCTCCAGGCAGGGCGCGCACCAGGTCGCCCAGATGTTCAGCAACACCACCCTGCCCCTGTAGTCGGCGAGCGACACCGTCTCCCCCAGCGCGTCAACGACCTCGAAGCCGGGGGCGGGATATCCGGCGGCGACCGGACGTTCCCGGTCCCGCGCGAACCATGCCACCGCCGCGACCACCAGCGCGACCGCCAGCGCAAGCCGGTAGATAGAGCGCACCTTCATCCGGTCTCCACTTCGCCGGGGGACTGAGGGGGCCTGCGGAAGAACGTCCCGAACGGTTGGCGCACCTGCCTACCGATAATCAACTGAACCTCCGCACCCTGCTCGATTTCGGCATTAGGATCAGGATATTGACCGAAAACTCGATTGACGTTCAAAATACTGTACCGATACTCGATTTGGGACACCACCAGGCCGAGGGCACGGAGGAGGCTCAGGGCCGCCTGCTCGCTCAGCCCCGCCAGCGACGGCATCGGGATGGTCGGGGGACCGAGGCTCACGGCCATCCGCACGCTGCCGGGAATCGCGACCGGGGTTCCGGGCCCCGGCTCGATGTGAATGACGCGCCCGGCCGGCGCCATCGATTCGATGGTGTCCACGGAGACCTCGAAGCCGCTCTCCGCCAACAGCGCCGCGGCCCGGCTTCCAGGGAGACGGGTGACGTCCGGAACCGGGCGCACGTCGGGACCCATCGACACCGTCACTCTCACCGGGGCCTCGGGCAGGGCGGTGCGGCCGGGCAGCGGACTCTGCCCGATCACCAGTCCTCCCGCCACCGTGGGATGGTGCACCGAATCGACCTGGCTCGTCGCCAATCCCGAGTCCCCGAGCACCGACATCGCCATCGCGAGCGGATACCCCCGCAGGTCGGGAACCCCCTGTAGCGCGGGCGGGGGCGGGGGAGGGCGAAAGAAGAAGACCGTCGCCACCAGGTAGCCGCACGCCAGCCCGCCACCCGCTACGATCAGCGCGGAGAGGAAGGGACGGTCCCTGAGCACCGGTATCCGGGGAGTTACGGCGGCTCCGGCCGAAGCCAGCCCCTCGAAAGTCCGCCGCGCGCCTGCGCCGCTGGCCCGGCCTGCCCGGCGAAGGCGACGCCATGCCCCCGACCGGCGCCAATCGCCCTCCACTGCACGCCGCCCGGCCGTCCTGATTTGCGCCCCGGTCCTCTCCGCGGCATCCCTGCCCCACCGCGCAGCCCTGGCACCGCCGCCACCGGCCCGCCTGCGCAGGTCCCCGGCGGCCTGCCGCAAGTCCCCTGCCCGCTCGCGCAAGTCCCCTGCCCGCTCACGCCAGTCCCCGGCCTGCTCACGCCAGCGCTCAGCCCGCTCCCGCCAGCCGCCGTCCCCCCCGCGCCGGTTTCGGGCCTGCGCCAGCCGGTCCGCCACGCGGCCGCGCCAACCCGCGAACCGGTTCCGCCACTGCGTCGCCAGCGCGCGCCAGTTCACGACCTGCCCGGACCTGGGCGGGCGTTTGTCGCCGGGCGGCGACGCCGGGCCGGACGGAGCCCTGCCCCCGGCATCCTGCCCGCGCGCCTTCCGCGCCTTTCTGCGGCGGCGAATCGAGCTACCCAGATCCATCCTTTCAGGTCCTCCTCAGACGGGCCGCGTATGCGCCGTCGAATCCGCTCTCCTGCGGAAGCACCGACAGGCAGCCCAGGCCGTCCAGATAGCGATCGGGAATGTCCGCCGGCTCGATGTGGAAATCCGGATGACGCGTCAGGAATTGCTTCACCTGACTCCGGTTCTCCTCGGGTTCGAGGGCACATGTAGCGTACACAAGGAGGCCGCCGCGGGGAACCACCGAAGCGGCGCTTCGGAGAATGGTTCGCTGCACCTCGGCAAGCTTCGTGATGTCGCCCTCCCGCAGCCGCCAGCGTGCGTCGGGGTGCCGGCGGATGGTGCCGGTGCCGCTGCAGGGTGCGTCCACCAGGACCACGTCCGCGTTGCGCAGAGGCGGAAAACGGGCATCGGCAACGATGGCCCTGACCGGGGCCCCGATCCGCCTCGCGCCCTCAACTACGCGGGCAAGCCGCAACGCCGACCGATCGGCTGCGACAACCCTGCCCGCGCGCGCGCTGAGGGCGAGGGCCTTGCCCCCAGGGGCCGCGCACAGATCGGCGACGAGGGATCCCGCCGGGGGCGACACGTAGTCCGTCACCAGCGAGGCCGCCGGATCCTGGATCACCGCGGGGACCGCCGCGAGAGCCGCACCGGGGTCGGCACCACGCAGCAGCCGGATCCAGGACGCCTCGCCGGATCCGGCAGACGCGGTGCCTTCGAGTGGATCACACAGCCCTGCCTCCGCCAGCACCCTGGCCGCGCGTGCAACCGGAACGCCTATGGGCCTGAGGCATATCTCCGGCTCGCGGTTGTTGGCCTCGACCAGCGCGCGCGCCTCCGAGGGGCCGAAGTTCCCCAGCCAGCGCCGCACCAGCCAGGCCGGATGCGAGCCCCAGGACGTCAGGTAGCCTTCCAGGTCGTTGTCCGGGGACGGGAAGGACGACTCCGGCGCGTCCTCGCGGGCGATCCGCCTCAGCACGGCGTTGACCAGCCCCGCCGCGGCCCTGCCTTCCCCGGCCTTCACAAGGGCAACCGACTCGGATACGGCGGCGTAGGCCGGAACGGCATCCATCTCCAGGATCTGGTAGGCGCCCATCCGGAGCACGGCCCGCACTGCCGGGTCGAGTGCCCCGGGAGCGCGGGAGGTGAACCGCGCCAGGACGTGGTCCAGCCGCCCCTGCAGCCGCACCGTCCCGTAGACGAGCCGCCGGATCCATCCCCGCTCCCGCGCGCTTGCGGCTCCGGACGCCTCCCACGCAACATCGAGCCGCCGTCCCGCCTCCACCTCCAGCAGGAGGGACTGAGCCAGCCTTCGCGTCAATCGCTACTCCACCATCCCAGCGGACGGCGACGACGGCACCGCGATTTCGCGCGAAGCCATCCGCCCGGCCAGGTAGGCCTTGCGTCCCGCCCGCACCGCGAGCCTCATCGCGCCGGCCATCCCCACCGGGTCCGCCGCTGCGGCCAGCGCCGTGTTCATCAACACCCCATCGACGCCCTGCTCCATCGTCAGGCACGCGTCCGAGGCGGTGCCGACTCCGGCGTCCACGATGACCGGCACCTCCAGACGGCGCTTGATCTCGCGGATGTAGTAGGGGTTCACCAGCCCCAGGCCACTCCCGATCGGGCTGGCCAGCGGCATTACCGCCGCGCACCCCGCGTCCTCCAGGCGCAGCGCCGTGATCAGGTCGTCGTTCGTGTAGGCCAGCACCCTGAAGCCGTCGGCGACGAGTTCGCGGGCCGCGTCCAGCGTCGCCGCGGTATCGGGGAGCAGGGTGCGGTCGTCGCCGATCACCTCCAGCTTCACCCAGTCGTTCAGTCCGGCGGCGCGCCCCAGCCGGGCGTAGCGCACCGCGTCCGGTGCCGTGTAGCAGCCCGCCGTGTTGGGGAGCAGGAAGAACTCCGCCGGATCGAGGTGGTGGAGGATCCCCTCTTCCCTGCTGCGATCCAGGTCCACCCTGCGCACGGCAACTGTCACCATTTCCGAGCCGCTGGCCCGTATGGCGCTTACCATTTCCGCATTGGAGCGGTACTTCCCGGTGCCCACGATCAGCCGCGAAGCGAAGGGCCTGTCCGCAATCACGAGGGGTCCGTCGGTGGGCGGCGCGCTGCCCATCTATCCTCCTCCCACGAAGTGAACGAGTTCGAAGCGGTCCCCGTCCTCCACAGGGGTCCCCGCGAGGTCCTGGCGGGCGAGGATCTGCCGGTTGCGCTCGACCACCACCATCCCGGCATCGAGCCCGAGACCGTACAGCAGCTCCGCGACGCTGAGCCCGGGCTCCACCTCCCGCGGATCGCCGTTGACGACGATAGACGGGGCAGCGGCCGCTGTGCCTTCTCGTGAGACTGTCATTGCAAACCCTCCTCCCGGAGGACTTGAAGGTAGCGTGCAACGGCAACGGCGGGGCGCCCCCGGCTCCATACCCCGCTCATCACCGCAACGCCGTGCACGCCCAGCGGGGCCAGCTCACGCACGCGCGCCGGGGTGACTCCGCCGATCGCGAGTACGGGTGCCGCCGCCCGCGCGACAGCCTCCGCCACGGCCTCGGATCCCGCCGGCGCGCGCCCCGGGTGGGACGCGGTCGCGTACACGGTCCCCATGAACAGGTAGTCCAACTGCTCACCCCTCAGTTCCGCCGCCTGGCGCGCGGCATGAATCGACCGGCCGACGCGCAGCCCCGGCCCGACGATCGCGCGCACCTCGCCCGCCGGCAGCGAATCCTCGCGCAGGTGGACACCCCCGGCACCCGCGGCCAGCGCCACATCCACGCGGTCGTTCACCACCGCAAGGCTGCCCGAAGCACGGGACGCCTCCACGAGCCACCCGGCCACCTCGAAGAGTCGCACGGCCGGGGTTCGCCGCGCCCTCAGGTGCACGGCAAGCGCATCTCCCCCGGCCTCCACAACCGGCTGCAGCCGCTGCCGCCAGTCTCGCCCGCCCGCGATCCCGTCACCCGCGATCAGATGCAGCCGCGGCAACCGACCGGCCTGCTTCCGCCCCTCTGAAGTCACGCTACTCGAAGCGATCCCCGGTCAGCGGCCCGGACCCCCGCACCCACGCCGCCGATTCCATCCGCCGCCTGCCGGGGGGCTGCACCTCCCCGATGCGAAGCGGCCCATCGCCGGCCGCCACCAGGATTCCCCGCTTCGGGTCGGCAGCCACGATCCTGCCGGGGGGGTGGGCAGCCGCCGCGGCAACGCTGGTCATACCCCATCCTTCTTCTACGAATTCCGGCGAAAAAACCTTCACCGGCGAGCCCCGCAGCAGCGTCCAGGCACCCGGCACGTCGTCCATCCCGCGGATCAGGTTGGCCACCTCGCGAGCCCCCCTCCCCCACTCCACCCGCGCGGCCTCGCGGTCCACCTTGGGCGCGAAGGTGGCCGCGGCATGGTCCTGCTCCGTCTCCACCACCGGTCCGGCCTCCATACGGCCCAGGGTCTCCGCCATGAGGCCGGCGCCCAGCCCAGCGAGCTCCCGGGACAGCCCCGCCGCCGTGTCGCGCGGCCCGATCCGGACCGCCTTCTGTGCCAGCACCGGGCCCGCGTCCATCGCCTCCACCATCCGCATCACGGTGACCCCGGTCTCGGCGTGTCCCCGTGCGATCGCCCAGTTGACCGGCGCGGCCCCCCTGAGCGCGGGCAGGAGCGACGCGTGCAGGTTGAGCGACCCGCGCGGCGGTACATCGAGGATCCGGCGCCGCAGGATGCAGCCGTAGGCCACCACCACCGAGACATCGGGCGCCAGCCCCCGGATCGCGCCCTCGAACGCCTCCCCGTGCGGCACCTCGGGGGCCAGCACCGGGTACCCCCGCTCCTCGGCAACGCGCCGCATGGGGGATCGACGTCTCCTCCGGCCCCTTCCGCGCGGGCGGTCCGGGCGCGTGACGACGCCCACGACCTCGTGACCCGCCTCCGCCACCGCGCCGAGCGCAGGCAGCGCGAACCCGGGGGTGCCCCAGAAGAGGACCCTCACTTGCCGGTCCGGCTCTTCCGCCACTTCCTGAGGAGGATTCCCCGTTTCAGCGGCGACACCCGGTCGATGAAGAGCACCCCGTCAAGGTGGTCGACCTCGTGCTGCAGCGCGCGCGCCAGCAACCCTGCCGCCTCGATGTGCACCGGTTCGCCATCCGGCGACAGCGCTTCGACGGTGACCCGCGCCGGACGCGAGACGGTCTCCTCGATCCCCGGAATGCTGAGGCACCCTTCCGCGCTCTTTTCGGTGTCCCGGCTGAAAGAGGTGATCACCGGGTTGACCAGGGCGTGGGCGTGCCGGCTCTCGTCCTCCTCCGTGACGTCCACCACCAGGATGCGCTCCGGGATGCCCACCTGCGGGGCGGCCAGCCCGATCCCCTCGGCGTCGTACATGGTGTCGAACATGTCCCGCACCAGTCGGCGGGTCTGCTCGGTGATCTCCGCCACCGGGGCGGCCCGCTCACGCAGCACCCTGTCCCCGAGCAGCCGGATGTCCAGCAGCGCCATCGCGTCAGCAGTCCGTGGACAAAGCCCCGCGAGCACCGAGAGCGGCGAGGCGCCGGGCTGGCAAGGCGCGACGAGAAGGCAATAGCAGAGCTATTCGCCCTAGGAGCAACGCAGAGCGGAGCCTTGGAGTGGCAAAATGTACAGTGGACATGACATAATGTAATGTGTACCTTACATCGTGGACAGGTGAGGCGAAGCGGCCAGCGCGGATGCATCGCCGCTCGAATGCCGGGGGGATTTTGTCCACGGGCTGCCAGGGCCCGCCGCTCAGCTGTCCGTGACTTTGCGGGCCACGTAGCCGCGGTCGATGACGATCCGCGTGTTCTCTCCCGTCCTGATCGTCAGCTCGGTGTCGGTGGCGTGCACGATCTGGCCCACGATCCCGCCGTTGGTCACGACCCTGTCGCCCTTGGTGAGCTTCTGCAGCATCTCCTGGTGGCGCTGCCGCTCCTTCTTCTGCGGGCGGATGAGCAGGAAGTAGAAGATGGCCCCGATCAGGATGATGTTGATCAGCATCACGGTCATGCCGCTCCCTCCCTCCTGGGGAACGGCGGGCGGGGGCGGGTCGGCCACGAACAGGGCGGTCAGGGTGCCATGAAGAGACAAGGTTCTTGCTTCCTTGGGCTGAGGCGGTGTGTGTTGTCGTCCCGCGATGGTCAGGACCCGGCGCGGGACCGGGCGGCCCGGTAGCGATCGAGCCAGCCGCGAACCCACATACTAAATGTTCCCTGGCGGATGCGTAACCGCGCGTGCTCCGCGAGCCGCAGCAGGAACCGCAGATTGTGGATGGAAACGAGGCGGTGTCCCAAGCGCTCTCCGGCGACCAGAAGGTGGCGGACGTAGGCGCGGTCGTAGCGGGCGCAGGCGTGGCAGTCGCACTCCGGATCGATGGGGTCGCGGTCGAGGCGGAAGCGCGCGCCCTTGAGGTTGATCTGCCCTTCGGCCGCCGTCCAGGCGGTGCCGTGACGGGCGTTCCGCGTGGGGGCGACGCAGTCGAACATGTCGCAGCCCCGCGCGATGGCCTCCAGGAGGTCGTCCGGGTAGCCCACCCCCATGAGGTAGCGCGGCCGGGCCGGGGGGATCAGGGAATCCAGCAGCTCGATGGTGCGCCACATGTCGTCCTTGTGTTCGCCGACCGAGAGGCCGCCGATCCCGAATCCGGGCCAGTCGCCGAGCTCCAGGACCTGTTCGAGGTGGCTGGTCCTCAGGTCGTCGTCGACGGTGCCCTGCAGCACGGGAAAGAGCGCCTGCCGTGTGGGGGCGCCGTCCTCGGTTGCCTCGAACCGGTCGCGGCAGCGCCTCAGCCACGCCAGCGTTCTGCGGCTCGCGCCCACGGCGTCCTCGCTGGTCACCCCGGCGGGCGCACACTCGTCGAAGGCCATGATCACGTCCGCGCCCAGCGCGCGCTGGACGTCGATCACCCGCTCGGGTGTGAAGTGGTGGCTGCTCCCGTCGATGTGGCTGCGGAAGGTCACCCCGTCGTCGCCGATATCGCGGATGGCGGCGAGCGAGAAGACCTGGAATCCCCCGGAATCGGTGAGGATCGGGCCCTCCCAGCGCATGAAGTCGTGCAGCCCGCCCAGCTCCGCCACCACGTCGGCGCCGGGCCGCAGGTAGAGGTGGTAGGTGTTGGCGAGAATCATCGACGCGCCCGCCGCCGCCAGCTCTTCCGGCGAGACGCCCTTCACCGTCCCCTGGGTGCCGACCGGCATGAACGCCGGCGTCTCCACGGTCCCGTGGGGGAGGACCAGGCGCGCGGACCGGGCCCGGCCCTCGACCGCGCCCAGCTCGAATTGCGCGGCGCCCGCCCGCCCGCTCACGGCACCACCGCCATCGCATCGCCGTAGGAGTAGAACCGGTACCCCGCGGCCACCGCCTCCCGGTAGGCCTCGAGCACGGCCGCGGTCCCCGCGAAGGCGGCCACAAGCATCAGCAGGGTGGAGCGCGGCAGGTGGAAGTTGGTCACCAGGCAGTCCACCGCACGGAACTCGAAGGGTGGCGAAATGAACAGATCGGTCGCCCCCCGCCCGGCTTCGATCCCGTCCCGCCCGGCCGCCACGCTCTCCAGGGTCCGAACCACCGTGGTCCCCACCGCCCAGACCCGCCCGCCCCGCTCGCGGCAGCGCCGGTACGCGCGGGCGGTGCGCTCCGGCACGGCGTAGTGCTCGGCCTCCATCGCGTGATCGGCCGGGTCGCGCACCTCTACGGGACGGAAGGTGGCCGTCCCCACGTGCAGCGTCACCTCGCGGCGGCCGACCCCCCGCGCGGAGACCTCGTCCAGCAGCGCGTGCGTGAAGTGCAGCCCCGCCGTCGGCGCGGCCACCGACCCCTCGTGGCGGGCATAGACCGTCTGATAGCGGAGGCGGTCGGACGGCTCCGCCTCGCGCTCCAGGTAGGGGGGAAGCGGCACCTCGCCGAACCGCTCCAGCGCCTCGCGCACCCCGAGTCCGCCCTCCAGCCGCACGATCCGGCGCCCGTCCTCGCACGCCTCCAGGATCCGCACGGAAAGCTCCGGGGCCACGTCGAGCACGCGGCCCGGCTTCAGCTTCCTACCCGGGCGCACCAGCGCCTCCCACACGTGTTCGCCGCCGCCCGGCACCGGCCGGAGCAGCAGTACCTCGCCCGCGGCACCGGTCGGCTTGCGCCCCCGCAGCCGGGCCGGGAAGACCCGCGTGTCGTTGACGACCATCAGGTCGCCGTCACGCATCAGAGCGGGCAGATCGCGGAAATGCCGGTGCCGGATCGCGCCGGTCGTCCGGGACAGCACCAAGAGCCGCGAGTCGGCGCGTGCGGCCGCCGGATAGCGCGCGATGCGCCCGGGGGGCAATTCGTACTCGAAGTCGGCGGTGGCGAGGGTTCCGCACGCCGCGCCGGCCGTGCCGGCCACCCCGCCCGTCCCGTCCAACTCAGTTGAAGAGGTTCGGATGGGAGTCGCCCGGATCGCCGCCCGCGCCGCCGGATCCCTTCGCCGGGAACGGCCGCCCCAGCCGGGCGAAGGCCTTGCCCGTCGCCACGCGCCCCCGGGGGCCCCGCATGATGAACCCCTCCTGGATGAGGAATGGCTCGTACACCTCCTCGATGGTGCCCGCGTCCTCGCCGAGCGCCACGGCCAGCGAGTTGAGTCCCACCGGGCCGCCTTCGAACTTGTCGACGATCGTCTCCAGGATGCGGGTGTCCATCGCGTCGAGCCCGTATTCGTCGACGTTGAGGAGCTCCAGCGCCTCGCGCACCACCCTGACCTTCAGGACGCCGTCGGCGCGCACCTGCGCGAAGTCGCGCACCCGCCGCAGCAGCCGGTTGGCCACGCGCGGGGTGCCGCGCGCCCGCTCGGCCAGCTCCCGCGCGCCCCGTTCGGTGGCCGCGACCCCCATGATGCGCGCGCTGCGCTCGATGATCCGCGCGAGGTCGGTGGCCGGGTAGAAGTCGAGCCGCTCGGTGATCCCGAAGCGCGCCCGCATGGGAGCCGTAAGGAGGCCGAAGCGCGTGGTCGCGCCGACGAGGGTGAAGGGTTCGACCCCCATCGTCATGGTGTGCGCGCGCGGCCCCTCCGAGAGGCGGACCTCGACCTTGTAGTCCTCCATGGCCGGGTAGAGGAACTCCTCGATCACCGGACGCAGGCGGTGGATCTCGTCGATGAAGAGGATGTCGCCCTGCCGCAGGTTGGTGAGCGCGCCGACCAGGTCCGCCGCCTTTTCGAGGACCGGACCCGAGGTGGTGATGATGTTCACCGACATCTCGCGCCCCAGCAGCAGGGCGAGCGTGGTCTTGCCAAGCCCCGGAGGACCGTGGAAGAGGATGTGATCCAGCGGCTCGCCCCGTTCGAGGGAGGCCTGAATCGAGATTCCGAGGGCCTCCTTCAGCTTCTTCTGCCCGACGAAGCCGGACAGGTGGCGCGGCCTCAGCGAGATTTCGGACAGCTTCTCCTGCGGGAGGACCTCCGGGGTCGTGATCTCGGTGCGCCCGGTCATTGCGGCCTCATCCCTGTCCGCGCTGTGCAAGGACCTGGCGGACCAGTGATTCGGTGCTCGCGGAGCCGTCGGTGGAGGCCGCCTCCCGCACGGCCGCATCGGCCTCCGCGAAGCTGTAGCCCAGGGCGACGAGCGCCTCCACGGCCCGGGCAGCCCGCTTCGCCTCGGGCCCGGAATCCGCGCTCGCCACCGCCAGGTCCGAGACCTTGTCGGAGAGCTCCAGCACGATTCTCTCCGCCGTCTTCTTCCCCACCCCGCTCACCCGCGAGAGCAGCTTGGCGTCCTTTTCCGCGATCCCCCTGGCCAGCCGGCCGGCGTGGTAGCTGCTCATCAGCGCCATCGCCAGCCGCGGGCCGACCTTCTGGACCTTCATGAGCCGGTGGAAGAGGTCCTGTTCGCCCCGCTCGAGGAAGCCGTAGAGGCTTGGAATCTCGTCGCGGACGACGTAGGCCGTGCGCAGCTCCAGCTCCGCGCCCTCGTCGGGGAGCCGCTGGAAGACGGTCAGGGGAACGTGGATCTCGTACACGACCCCGCTTGTCGCCTGCAACTCGACACGGTCCGTCTCCCGGCTGACAACCGTGCCCCTCACGCGGCTGATCACGGCGCCGCCAGCGCCCCGGAGCGCGCGACGCGGGAGCGGCCCGGCAACGGCCCCGTGAATGCGTGACAGAGCGCGACCGCGATGCCGTCCGCCGCGTCGCTCGGTTTCGGGTCGGTGCGAAGGCGGAGGTGCCGGCGCACCATGTAGGCGACCTGCTCCTTGGTCGCGGCCCCGGTCCCCACCACGGCCTTCTTCACGTCGCGGGGCGCATACTCCACGACCTCCGCCGCGCGGAGCGCCGCCGCCACGATGATCGCCCCGCGGGCCTGGCCCAGGGTGAGCGCGCTGCGCACGTTCTTGCCGTAGAAGGCGCTCTCCACGCAGACCGTCGACGGAGAGAACTCGTCGATCAGCGCGGCCACTCCTTCATGAATCTCCATCAGGCGAAGCGCGAGCGCGGCCCCGGGCGAAGTGCGGATCACCCCGCACTGCAGGAGCTCCGCGCGGCGCCGCTCGTCCACCGTTATCAGGCCGAAGCCCGTAGCCGCCGTGCCGGGATCGACGCCCAGCAACACCCGGCGGCCGCCATCCGTTCCGTCGTTCACGCTCGCGCTTCCCGCATCCTCGTCCAGCGCGCCACGGACGCCGCCGCCACTGCCCTCTTTCATGACGCCTGCGCGAGCACCGAGTCGTCCAGATCGGCGTTGGAGTGCACCTGCTGCACGTCGTCGTGGCCGTCCAGCAGGTCGAGCAGCTTGAGAAGGCGTTCGCTCTCCCGCCCGCCGACTGCCACCTCGCTGCGCGCCACCATCGTGAGCTGCGCCGACGCGACGGCCAGTCCGGCGTCCAGCAGTGCACCCCGTACCTCGTGCAGCAGGGCCGCCTCGGTGGAGACCACGAACTCGCCCGCCTCGGTGCGCACATCGTCGGCGCCCGCCTCGACCGCGGCCTCGAAGACCTGGTCCTCGTCCACGCCGTCGGCAGGCAGGTAGATGATCCCCATCCGGTCGAACTGCCACGCCACCGACCCCGCGGTGCCCAGGTTCCCCCCGTTCTTGTCGAGGAGGTGCCGCACCTCGGCGACGGTGCGCTTCTGGTTGTCCGTCAGCGTCTCGATATAGAGGGCGACGCCTCCTGGTCCGTATCCCTCATAGGCGACCTCTTCGTAGGTGACTCCCGCGAGTTCGCCGGTCCCGCGCTTGATCGCCCGGTCGATGTTCTCCTGCGGCATGTTGGCCGCCTTGGCCGCGTCGACCGCCAGGCGGAGCCGCGGGTTGAAGTTCGGGTCCCCTCCGCCCTCGCGGGCCGCCACGGTGAGCTCGCGGATGATCTTCGTGAATACCTGGCCGCGCTTCTGGTCGTTCACCGCCTTCTTGCGCTTGATCTGCGACCACTTGCTGTGTCCCGCCACGGGGGCCTCCATCCGGTGGAAGAAGAGGATTGACGAGGGCTCGGACACGGCGGGCCCCGCACCCGCCTGCCGGCATCCGATCCTCAATATAGCGACCCGCGGCCAGCCCCCGGTCACCGGTCCCGCGTCACCCCTCTGCCTGTGGAATACTATAATTAGGAAGGGCCGGAACCATGGACCCGGCCAACCCCCCAGCTGTCCGCTTCATCCGAATGCCGTAGCCATATGAGATTCCCGTCACGCACACCGTGGCCGACCCGGTCCGGCGCCGCTTCCCCGCGAGCCACACGGTATGCCCTGCCCGCAATCCTTCTCACGGTTGTTTTTCCGCTCTTCACCCCGCCGGTCCGGGCGCAGGACGAACGGCCCGGCGTCGTTATCGGACTGGTCTACGACAGTACCACGAGCACGCCGCTGGCCGGCGCGCGAGTGGCCGTCGTGGGGACCACCGTCATGGGGGAGTCGGACGACGAAGGACAGTTCCGGCTCGAAGGCGTTCCCCCCGGGGAGTACCAGGTCATCTTCTTCCATCCGCGGCTCGGGGCCCTGGGGATCAGCATCCCTCCCGGACAGGTGCGCGTGACCGCGGGCGCCGTCTCCGAGGTCTATCTCGCGGTTCCGTCGCGTGAGACCATCCTGGCCGCCTGGTGTTCCGCCGAGACCGGGACAGGCGACACCTCCATCGGCGGGATAGTGACCGATGCGCTCACCGGCGTGCCGCTCCCGAGGGCCAGGGTGATGGTGGTGGGCGACCGCACCGGCGTGTTGCAGCGCAGGCGGATGGTCGCCGAGGTGCGGACCGAGGACACCGGTGAATTCAGGGTTTGCAAGCTGGACTCTGCGGAGGAACTGACCGTCGCCGTCAGCTTCGGCAGAAACCAGGCTCCGCCGGTGGACCTCGTGCGCACGGGACCCACCGTGCTCGACATCGCGATCACGATCTCGGAGCCGGTCACGATTACGGGCGTCGTGCTGGATCACGCCACCGGTGCCCCCCTGGCGGATGTGCTGGTGGAGCTGCTCGGATCGGATTTCTCCCAGCTTACCGATTCCGTGGGGAGGTTCGGTTTCGCGGGAGTTCCGCCTGGCAGGCAGACGATCGAAACCACGCGGCTGGGCTACGCCCCCCGGGTCGATTCGCTGACCGTATTCAGCAACGAGGCCCTCGGACTGGAGATCGTCCTGTCGACCGAAGCCATCGTCCTGGAGCCCATCGTCGTGACGGGCCGCGGCAACAGGACCAGGGGGCTCACCACCCCCGGTGCCAGGTTCAGCGGGCTGACCGCCGCGCAGGTGGACTCGGTCGCGTCCCGGGTCTTCGACTTCGCGGGGCTTCTGCGGGCGGCGCGCGTACCCGGTCTCACCATCACCGAAAAGATGCTCGCCAACGCGTTCGGGAGCCCCCAGATGGGAGTGTGCATCGAGATGCAGCGCAGCCGCGCCGGGGCGAATCCCAACGTGTGCAACATGGTCGAGGTCCGCCTGAACGACGGTCCCGTGCCCGACCCCTCCTTCTTCCTGTACGAACTGGATCACCGCGACATCAAGGAGTTCCAGTTCCTGACCCCCCTTCAGGCCGGACTCACATACGGCCAGCGCGGGGCCAACGGAGTGCTGCTGATCTACACGCGGTAGCGGGCTGGCGCGCCTGCGCCCGGGCTGGTCCACCCCGGTCCGGCCGCACCCCTGCCGGCGCACCCCGGCTGGCGCGGCCGCCGGGACGCAGGGGTCCCGCTCCGGCATCGTTCGCCTCCGTGGCCGCCCGGCTCAGTTGTCCTTATCGGCCTCCGCCTGCGCGACGATCTTCGCGGCCCGTACCGGCGGCACCAGGTCGTAACCGAGCAGCTTGCGCCTGTGGTGACCCCTGCCCTGAGTGATCGAACGCAGCGAGGAGGCGTAACGGTGCAGCTCAGCTTCCGCCACCCGCGCCCGGATCACCGTGTTGCCTCCCAGCGGGTCCATTCCCAGCACCCGGGCGGATCGGCCGTTCAGGTCACCCATGACATCTCCGACGTACTCGTCCGGAACCGTCACCCTGACCTCGACGATCGGCTCCAGGAGCGAAGGCCGGGCCTTCTCCGCCACGTTCCTGAAGGCGTAGGAACCCGCGACCTTGAAGGCGATGTCCGAAGAGTCGACCGAATGGTAGGAACCGTCGTAGCACTCGGCCTCGAAGTCCACCATCGGATAGCCCGCGACTATGCCCCTGGCGGCCGCTTCCTGGATCCCCCGGTCCACCGATGGCACATACTTGGTGGGGATCACCCCTCCCTTGATCGAACTGATGAACTCGTAGCCTTCGCCCCGCGCCTTCGGCCGCAGCCGGATCCAGCAGTCCCCGAATTGGCCTCTGCCGCCGGTTTGCTTCTTGAAGCGGCCCTGGCCCTCGGCCGGTACGGTGATGGTCTCGCGGTACGCGATCCTGGGCGCCTCGGTCTCCACCGAGACCCCGTACTTCCGTTTCATGCGCTCGAACTGGACAAGGAAATGCAGCTCGCCGAGCCCGCGCGCGATCGTCTGGCGCAACTCGGGGACGAACTCGGCGACGAAGGTGGGATCCTCGTCGTGGAGTCTTCCCAGCGCCTCGCCCAGCTTGTCCTCGTCGGCCCGCGCTACCCCGCGCACCGCCACCGAGATGTCGGCCCGGGGGAAGTCGACCCCTGCGAGGGTGACGGGGTTGGCGGGCGCCGACAGCGTATCGTTGGTGCGGGTCGACTTGAGCTTGGCCACCACGCCGATGTCCCCCGCGTGCAGCGCCTCCACCCCCACGCGCTCCTTCGACTGCGGAATCGCCAGGTGATTGATCCGCTCGCTGGCGCCCTGGTTCACGTTCCGCAGCTCACTGCCGTTTACCAGCATCCCGGAATACACGCGAAAGAGGGACAGTTCGCCGACGTGCGGCTCCGCGCAGGTCTTGAAGACGAGCGCGGTGGGCGACTCCTCGTCCGTGGCACGCAGGCTGACGGTTCCTCCGCCGGCGTCCACGGCGTCCACCTGGCCGGCGCGGCCCGGATGGGGAGCCAGCTCCACGAGCCTGGCCACCAGCTCCACCGTCCCGAAGGACTGCTCGGCCGCGCCACAGAACACGGGGACGACCTCGCCGTCGGCCATCGCCCCCGCCAGCGCCGCGACCAGTTCGTCGAGCGGGATCTCCTCACCCTCCAGGTACCGGTCCAGCAGGTCCTCGTCGGTGGTGGCCAGCGTTTCCATGAGCTCGGTCGACCAGTTCTCCACATCTTCCGCCGCCTCGTCCGGGATTGCAGACTCCTCGGATTCGCCGGTGACCGTGCCGGACTTGAAGGCGACCGCCTTGCCGGTGAGGAGATCCACGACACCGCGGAAATCCTCTTCCGCCCCGATGGGGATCTGAACCGGCACGGCGCCGGGGGCCAGCTTCTCCCTCACATCGTCCAGCGCCTGGACGAAGTTCGCATGCGTCTTGTCCATCATCGACACGAAGATCATCCGGGGGAGCCCGCGCTTCTCGCACAGCTCCCAGACCATCTCCGTGCCGA
Source organism: Longimicrobiales bacterium (assembly GCA_965116645.1). GTDB lineage: Bacteria > Gemmatimonadota > Gemmatimonadetes > Longimicrobiales > Gaopeijiaceae > Bin94. The sequence continues at coordinate 3,159,433 of OZ220702.1, forward strand.
CCTCCACGCCCGAGGCCGCGGCGACCGTCACCAGAGCCGCGTCCGCGACCCTGATGGCGGCGGCGGCTTCACCCAGGAAGTCCATGTACCCGGGAGTGTCGAGGAGATTGATCTTCGTGCCGTTGTGGATGGCGTGCGCCACGGTCAGTTCGAGGGACATTCCGTGGGCCTTTTCCTCGGGCGTGGTCATGGTCAGCGCCGTGCCGTCGCCGACGCTGCCCTTCCGCCGGGAGGTACCGGACGCGAAGCAGACCGCGTCGATCAGGGTGGTCTTTCCCGAGCCGCCATGCCCGAGCACCACCACGTTGCGAATGTCCTCCGTTCTGAACGACCTGGCCGCGGCCATGCCACCTCCTTGTTGTTACCGGTTTGTTGGCGTAAGGGATCGCATTATGGAAACCGCCCAGCGGCGGGGTCAAGGTCGGCCGCTGGTCAGTTGGCCCGCGTTTGCCGCGAAACCCGGTCGAGGATGTCGCGCTCCTCGGCCGTCAGCGAGTTGATCCCCTGCCGGGAGATCTTGTCCAGCACGGCGTCCACCCGGTCGAGATCGGCTTGCTGGCGCTCCACCCGGCGGGTCTCCGGGCGCTGCCCCCTATCCTTGCCCCGGCTGCTCCCTCCACCGCCGTCGCGCACGACCCACGGACGTCCCTCGCGCGACCGGCCGCGTGCGCCGCGCCGGCCTGCAATCTCCCCCCACCACCGGGCCCACCGCCGCTTCACGCCCGCAGGGCGACCGCGCTTGCTCCCACCCCCGGCGCCGGGCCCCCAGTCACTCCGAACCGGAGCCCCCGGCGCGAACGCCGGCAGCCAGCCGCTCTTCATCATCAGGAATCCCGCGACCGCGCCGCCAAGGTGGGCCAGGTGTGCGATTCCGCCGCTGTTGGGGCCGGCCGCACTCAGGAAGCTGATCGCGACCAGGACTATTACGAGCCACTTCACCTTAACCGGAACCAGGCCCCAGATGTACACCGGCGTGTTGGGCCAGATCATGGCGAAGGCGAGCATGATCCCGTAGCAGGCCGCCGACGCGCCCACGATCGTCGAGTCCGAGAAGGCGAAGCTGAGCAGGACACCGCCGAGTCCGCAGATCAGGTAGAACCTGACAAACATGCTCGATCCCCAGCGCGACTCCAGCGGCGGCCCGAAGAAGAAGATGAACAGGGCGTTCATCAACAGGTGCCAGAAGCCGGCGTGCACGAACATGTAGGTCACCATGCCCCACGGACGTGACCAGATCCGCGCCGGGGAGAAAGCCAGCAGGTCGAAGACCGGCTCCGCCCCCACGCGGGTGAAGTTCGCCAGGACGAAGGTGACCAGGAAAACGGCCCCGTTCGCGATCAGGAGCGCCTTCACCCACGGAGTCATGTGAAACCGCACCGTGGCGGTGCCGAATCCGGGTGGCTGTTGGCTGTGTCTCACGGCTCCGCTCCTGTCCCGGCACACCGTCTCGGCCCGGCGTCCCTGCCCACCATACAAATACGTTCGCAGAGCTCCGGGAATTCAATCCCGGCCGCTGCCGCCGCCTTCGGCAGGAGGCTGTTCCCGGTGAGGCCCGGGAGCGCGTTGGCTTCCAGGCACCACGCGCGCCCGCCGTCGTCCACCATGAAGTCGACGCGGGAGAAGTGCTCCATCCGCAGTACCCGGTGCACCTCGAGGGCAGCCGACTGAAGCCTCCGCGCGGTATCGTCCGGGATCCTTGCGGGTGCGATTTCGCGGGCCATTCCGGGTTCGTACTTGCAGTCGAAGTCGAAGAGTTCGTGCGCCGGTACGATCTCCACCACGGGGAGCACCTCGCCGCCCAGGATGCCGACGGTGAACTCACGCCCCTCCACGTACCTCTCATGGAGGACGCGGTCGCCGCCCGCACCCGCCAGCTCCGCCGCCACGTCCACCTCCGCGGCGCTCCGGGCCAGGGTCAGCCTGACCGACGAACCCCCGCTTGCGGGCTTCACGATCACGGGCAGGCCGAGACGGGCGACCACCTCCCCGCCCGGCACGCGTCCCGCGATCCAGTCCGGCGTGTCCACCCCGGCGTCCCTCAGCAGCCGCTTGGAGAGATCCTTGTCCATGGCGAGCGCGCACCCCAGCGGCCCGCTTCCTGCATAGGGGATCCCGGCCACCTCCAGAAGGGTCTGCACGGTGCCGTCCTCACCCGCGCCCCCATGAAGTGCCAGGAATACCATCTCTGCGTCCCCGAGCGCGGGCGCCCGCGTCAACATCCCGCCCTCCGGCAGCGCACCGGCCCGGGAAGGCGCGTGCACGGGGATCTCCGCCTTGCCGATCCCCGAGTCCCGGATCGAGCGCTCCTGCGCGGCCGACAGCGGCCCGCCCGCCGCATCGACCGCGATGACATCGTGTCCGCGCGAACGGAGCGCCGCGGCCACCTCGCAGCCGCTCGCCAGGGAGACGCCGCGCTCCTCCGAGCTGCCCCCCAACAGCACGGCCACCCGCATCGGCGCGGCCACGCTCACGGCGCCGCCGCCAGCGACCGCACGAGGTCGTGCCGGGTGAGGATGCCGTCCAGCGCGCCGTTCGAGCGGATCAGCACAGCCTGGGCGCCGCCCGTGAGCAGCCGCGTTGCGGCCTCGCCGTCCGCATGTTCATCCACGACCGGGTACGGCTTGCCCATCACCGATCCCACGCCGGCCGCCAGCACCGCCCGGTCGGCGAGCACCGCCCCCATCAGCCGCCGCTCACTGACGCTGCCGACGCACTCGCCGTCGACCACCACCGGCAACTGGGAGACGTTGTGCGTCGAGAGCGTCGAGACCGCCACGCGGACCGGGGTGGCGGGGGTCACCGTCAGCAGCTGCGGCAGCGGGTCCAGCTTGGACGCCGCCATCTCCGCGACGGTCGAGCGCTTGCGCTTCAGGAAACCGTTGTTTCGCATCCACTCGTCGTCATACTGCTTGGTCAGGTAGCGCTCACCCCAGTCGCACAGGACGGCGACCACACAGGCGCCGGGATCGGACACCTCGCGGGCCACCTCCAGCGCGGCGTGCACGATCAACCCCGTCGAGCCGCCCACGAAGAGTCCCTCCTCCCCGGCGAGGCGCCGCGCCATGGTGAAGGCGTCGCGATCCGACACCCTGCGGTACTCATCCAGGTACTCGATGTCGAGCGTACCCGGTATCTGGTCGTTCCCGAGCCCCTCGACCATGTACGGCTCGCTCTCTCCAACCTCGCCGCTCCGGAAGAACCCGGAGAGTACCGACCCCACGGGATCCACCCCGACCACCCGGACGTGCGGGTTGCGCTCCTTCAGGTAGCGCCCGGCGCCGGAGATGGTGCCGCCGGTCCCGGCTCCGGCCACGAAGTGCGTCACGCCTCCCCCGGTCTGCCGCCATACCTCCGGGCCCGTCGTCAGATAGTGGGCTTCGGGGTTGTCCCGGTTGTGGAACTGGTTCGCGAAAAAGGCATTCGGGAGCTCTTCCACGATCGCCAGGGCGCGGTTCACGTAGTGGTCCGGGTGGTCGGACGTCACCGCCGCCGGCGTGATTACCACCTCCGCCCCGAACGCGCGCAGGAGCTTCACCTTCTCCAGGCTCATCTTGTCAGGCATGGTGAAGATGCACCGGTATCCGCGGATGGCCGCCACCATCGCAAGTGCGAGTCCGGTGTTGCCGCTGGTGGCCTCCACGATCGTCCCCCCGGGGCGCAGCAACCCTCGCGATTCGGCCGCGTCGACGATCGCCACACCGATCCGGTCCTTGACCGAACCGCCCGGGTTCATGAACTCCGCCTTGCCGTAGACCGGCGTGCGGATCCCCTCGGTGACCCGGTTCAGGCGGACCAGCGGCGTCCACCCCACCAGCTCGAGAACGTCCCCGAACGGCCGCTCGTTGCGGGGCACGCTCATCGGTCCCTGGAGAAGTGCACTGGGACCCGCGCCCACACCCGCACCGGTTTCCCGCTTCTTCGCGCTGGCTCGAAGGCCATCTCCCGCGCCCCCCGTACGGCTGCCGAATCCAGCAACGCGTTCCCGCTTCCCTCGGCGATCATCACGCTGTCCACACCCCCTTCCGTGTTCACCAGGACGCGGACGAACGCTACCCCCTCCACGTTCGCGTCCCAAAGTTCGATCGGATACTCGACCGGTGTCTCCGAGAAGCGGGGCACCGGGTCCGCGATCTCGGGCTCCTCGCAGCCGGCCGCGAACAGGACGGCCGCCAACGCGACTGCCGCACTCCCCCGCCGATCTTTCATTCACCGTCCTCCTTGTTCCCCCCTGCTTCGGCTCGCAGCTCATACAGGATGCGCAGGGCCTCCAGCGGCGTCACCCCGTCCGGATCCAGCTTGCTGAGCCGCTTCACAACCGGGTGGGGCGCCTCGAACAGCGACAGCTGCCGCTGATCCGCGTGACGCCGCTCCGACGGCCCCCCCGTTCGCACGCCAACTTCGGAGTCCCCCCCCGAATGTCTTCCCTCCAGGTCGGTCAGAAGTTCCATCGCGCGCTCGATCAGGGAGGACGGAAGCCCCGCAAGCCGCGCCACCTGGATGCCGTACGACCGGTCCGCCCCTCCCTCCTCCAGACGCCGCAGGAAGACGATCCCGCCATCGGTCTCCCGCACCGCCACGTTGAGATTGCGCACACCGGGCAGCAGATCTCCGAGCCGGGTGAGCTCGTGGTAGTGGGTGGCGAAGACAGCCTTGGCTCGGAGGTGGTCGTGCAGGTGCTCGGTGACCGCCCATGCGATGGACACGCCGTCGTAGGTGGAGGTGCCGCGCCCGATCTCGTCGAGCAGCACGAGGCTCCGGTCGGTGGCCGAATTCAGGATCGCGGCGGTCTCGTTCATCTCGACCATGAAGGTGGACTGGCCGCGCGCGAGGTTGTCCGAGGCGCCCACCCGGGTGAAGACACGGTCGCAGATGCCGAGGCACGCCCGCTCGGCCGGTACGAACGAGCCCGTCTGGGCCAGGATCTGGATCAGCCCCGCCTGGCGCAGCACGGTGCTCTTTCCGGCCATGTTCGGACCGGTGAGGATCACGATCCGCCCTTCCTCGCCGAGGCGCAGGTCGTTCGGGATGAAGTCGCTCGCCGGCATCATGGTCTCGACCACCGGGTGCCGCCCCGCAACAATCTCCAGCGCGAACCCGTCGTCCACCCGTGGACGCGTGTAGCCGCGCCCGGCGGCGACCTCCGCAAACGTGGCAAGCACGTCCAGGACAGCGATGCGGCGGCTGGTCTCCTGAATCCGCGGGACGAAGAAGGTCAGTTCCGCGCGCACCCTCAGGAAGATGCTCTGTTCCAGGCGGGCGATCTCGTCCTCGGCGCCGAGAACCTTTTCCTCCCACTCCTTGAGTTCCGGGGTGAAGAAGCGTTCCGCGTTCGACAGCGTCTGCTTCCGGAGGAAGCGGTCCGGAACGCGCGACAGGTTTGGCCTGGTCACCTCCAGGTAGTAGCCGAAGACCTTGTTGTAGCCGACCTTCAGCGATGCGATCCCCGTCCGTTCGCGCTCGCTGGCCTGCAGCGACGAGATGAACTCCAACGCACCGTCGCGGAGGTTCCTGAGCTCGTCCAGCTTGTCGCTGAAGCCCCTGCGGATGACACCGCCCTCGGCCATCGCCTGGGGTGCATCGTCGGCGATGGCCTCCGCGATGCGCACCTCGATGTCCTCCAGCAGATCCAGTCCGCCAACCAGCTCCGCCAGGATGTCGCACTCCAGCGCCTCTCCCGCCCGGGAGATGGCGGGCAGCTGGCGGATCGACTCCGCAAGCGCCAGCAGCTCCCGCGGGCCCGCGCGGCCGGAGCCCAGCTTGGTGCCGAGGCGGTCCAGATCCCGGATGGAGCCCAGCGCGCCCCGGATGCGGCCGCGTATCGTGGTCGAATCCAGGAGCTCGGCCACTCCGCCCTGGCGCCTCCAGATCTCGTCGAGGTCGACGAGCGGGGAGAGCAGCCAGTTGCGCAGGAGGCGCGCCCCCATCGGCGAGCGCGCCCGGTCCAGCACCGAAAGCAGCGACGCGTCGCCGTCGTGGGGCCGCAGGGGCTCCACGAGTTCGAGGTTGCGGCGGGTCATCGCATCCAGCGCCATCGTCGCTCCGGGACGCTGGATCGCGGGGGCGCGAAGGTGTTCCGCCGCCCCGGGCCTGATCTCCTCGACGTATGCGACGAGCGCGCCGGCCGCGCGGATCAGCAGCTCGTCCCCGGGCTCGAAGCCGAAGCCGTCGAGCGAAAGCACGCCGTAGCGCCTCACCAGCTCCTGCCGCGCCGTCTCGAGGTCGAAGAGCCAGCCGGGACGCACCGTGCGGACCGGCGCCGGGACCGTCTCCAGCGGCAGATCGCCCGACTCCGGGACCAGAATCTCCCGGGGACCCACCCGTTCGAGCTCGTCGTCCACCCCGGAGCGCGCGGCCTCCAGGACCGAGAGCTGGCCGGTGGAGACGTCCATGGCCGCCACCCCCACCGCCTCGCCGGCCGGCACCAGCGAGACGATGAAGTTGTTCCGCCTGGCCTCCAGGAGCGCGTCGGCAACGACGGTCCCGGGCGTCACCGTCTCCACGACTTCGCGCCGCACGATGCCCCGGGCTTCCGCCGGATCTTCGATCTGCTCGCAGATCGCGACGCGCCTGCCGACCTTCACCAGACGCGCAACGTACTCGTCCAGCGCCTTGGCGGGAACACCGGCAAGAGGCACCTCTTCCGCGGCGCCGTTGTTGCGCGAAGTCAGCGTAAGGCCGAGCAGGCGGGCTCCCTCCTCGGCGTCCTCGCAAAACAGCTCGTAGAAGTCTCCCACCCGGAAAAACACGAGCGAGTCGCGGTTGCGGGACTTGATCTCCCGCCATTGCCTCATGAGCGGTGTGTCGAAAGCGCTGGTCGGTTGCTTTGCCAAGGCGATGGGGTGCTCGCGCGCGGACGGGAGAACCGCCCCGCCCTGCCCCTTGCCGAGCCGGGCCGCTCCTGCCGGAAGAAGGTAGACGGAACGATACCGCGGGCGCGTCACCGGATCAACGGCCCACCGCCTTCCCGCTGGCGGAAGGCCGGTCGCGAGCAGCCCATGGAATATGTCCCCGCTGCATTCGGGAGCCGATTGATCCGCGCTGAGCCGCGGTGCTCCTACCCGCGGCGAGGGGCGCAACGCCGCGCCGTCAGCCGGGCCGGTAGCGCCGCAGCCGGTTCGCGTTCGTCACCACGGTGACGGAGCTGAGCGCCATCGCGGCCCCTGCGATCATCGGGGAAAGGCGAAGCCCCAGCGCCGGGTAGAGGGCGCCGGCCGCCACCGGAATGCCGATCACGTTGTAGATGAAGGCACCGAAGAGGTTCTGGACGATGTTGCGGTGCGTCGCCCCGGAGATCCGCAGCAGGGTGTCCACGCCGCTAAGGGAGTCCCCCATGAGCGCAACGTCTCCGGTGAGGAGCGCCACGTCGGTCCCGCTCCCCATCGCGATCCCCACGTCGGCCGTCGCCAGGGCGGGCGCGTCGTTGATCCCGTCGCCGACCATCGCTACCACCCTCCCCTCGTCCTGCAGGGCCTGGACCGCATGCGCCTTCTCCTCCGGGCTCACCCGCGCACGTACCCGCCCAACCCCCGTCAATTCCGCGACCCGCTCTGCCGCGGCCTGCCCGTCCCCCGTGAGCATCATGACCTCCACCCCCCGGTGCGCCAGCCCCGCCACCGCCTCCCGCGCCCCCGGGCGCACCGTATCCGCCACCCCGACCACCCCCGCCACCACCCCCGCCACCGCCACCACCACCGGCGTCGCCCCCTCGCCGGCAACGCGCCCGAGGTGCGCGTCCACCGCCGCGGTGCCGACCCCGGCCCCCTCCAGAAACGGCGGCGATCCCACGAGAACCCGCTTCCCGTTCACCACCGCCGAGGCGCCCCGCCCCGGGTGCGCGGCGAAGTGCCGCGCCTCCCGGAGCGGCACCCCTTCGGCCCGCGCATACTCCGCGACCGCACGGGCCACCGGATGTTCCGACAGCGCCTCCACCGATGCGGCGATCCCCACGAACTCCCGCACCCCGAAACCCGCCGCGGCCTCGGCGAAGATTACCGCCGGCCTGCCCAGCGTAAGGGTGCCGGTCTTGTCCAGGACGACCGTGTCCACCTTGCGGGCCCGCTGGAGCGCGTCACCGTCCCGGACCAGCACCCCATGCGAGGCCGCCTTGCCGATCGCGATCATGACCGAAATCGGTGTGGCGAGGCCCAGCGCGCAGGGGCACGCGATCACCAGCACCGATACCGCGCTCACGGTGGCAAAGGCGAGACGCGGCTCCGGCCCCAGCGCGTACCAGGCGGCGAAGGTGATCGCGGCGACCAGCACCACCACGGGCACGAAGCGCCCCGACACCACGTCGACCGTGCGCTGGATGGGCAGCTTGCTGCCCTGCGCCCGCCGCACCATCCCGGCGATGCGGGCGAGCACGGTGTCGGCACCCACCCGCGTCGCCCGCACGGTGAGCGCACCGGTGGTGTTGAGCGATCCGCCAACCACGGCCTCCCCGGGGCCGCGGGCAACCGGCATGCTTTCGCCCGTGAGCATCGACTCGTCCACCTCCGACTCGCCGCTGACGACCTCCGCGTCGACGGGGATGCGCGCGCCGGGACGGACGAGGAGGAGGTCGCCGGTGCCCACCTGCGAGACAGCAACCGTCTCGGTGCCCTCCGACGCGACCCGGTCGGCGGTTTCGGGTGCGAGGTCGAAGAGGGCCCTCAGCGCGCGGTCGGTCCGCCCCCGGGCGCGGGACTCGATGGCCTGGCCGAGGACGACCAGCGTGATCACCGCCGCGACGGCCTCGTAGAAGGGGCGGCCGCTCCCCGCCGGGAAGAGGTCCGGCAGCGCGACGGCCGCCGTCGAGTAGATCCAGGCCGCGCCGGTCCCGAGCGCGACGAGGGTGTCCATGTTCGCCGATCCCCGCCGCGCGAGGTGCCAGGCCCCCGTGTAGAACCGACTCCCGACGTACAGGACGATCGGCAGGGTGAGGAGGCCGGAGAGCAACCAGGCCGCACGGAGCGTCTCCCCGGCCAGCACCGGCAACCCCGGGATCATCTCCCAGTGGCCGATCGCCACCACCGGAACCCCGCACACGAGCCCCACGAGAAAGCGCCGCACCAGGTCCCGGTATTCGGCGTCGCGCTCGGCGTCCCGCGCGCGGGCAGCCTCCCGTGCGGCCCCGGTCTCGGCGAGGACCTCGGCGCCGTACCCGGCATCCTCCACAGCACGCAACAGCGCATCCCGGTCGCCCTCCCCACCAGGCACCCGGACCCGCGCGAGTTCGTCCACCAGGTTCACGCTCGCCCCGGCCACCCCCTCCACACCGGAGAGCGCCCGTTCCACCGAAGTCACGCACGACGCGCAGTGCATCCCGCGAATGCGGAGCTGTACCTCGGGCGCGCCCTCACCCGGCGGGCGGTCCCGGCTAGCGGCCGCCGCGGCCGGTCCCATGCCGCTTCCCACACCTGGCGCGGAGCCGTCCACCGACTGTTACGCGGCCCCGGCCGAATCCCGCGGCCGCACGACCAGGCCGTGGAGCCACCCTTCCACCAGCACCTCGTTGTCGATCGCGCTGGCCTTGAGGAGCTGGTCCAGGCGGCGAAGACCCCGCACCGCGCTCACCAGCTCGGCGCGGTTCCAGAGTCGCGCCTGCGCCATGAGCCTGCGCGCGGCGAAGCGCTGCCAGGGCGGGAGCACCTCCTGCAGCGCCCGGCTCCCGCCCTCCACGGCAACGCCCAGCCTGAGCAGATGAACCGAAAGCGAAATCACGAGCCCGACCGCGGTCTCGCCCTGCTGCAGCAGGATGGGCAGTCCTTCCACCGCCTCCCGGATCCGGCGTCCGCCGACCAGGTCGAACCACGCCCACCGGTCCTGCCGGGGAAGCCGGATCCCGCCCCTGCGCACCGCGTCCGTGTCGACAGGGCCATCGCCCACCATCTCGGCGAGCTTGCGCACCTCCTGGGTCAGTACGCCCAGGTCCGTTCCCACGGCCCCCGCGAGCTGCTGCGCCGCCTCCAGCTCCACCACGACCCCGGCATCTTCGCGTGCCCACGAGACCAGCCACGCCGGCATTCCGTCGGCCGGAACCGGCTTGAATTCGACCGAACGCGCCACCCGGCGCAGATCCGTGTAGAAGCGGGCCTTCGACCGCGCGGGTACCGTGCCGTGCAGGATCAGCACGAGTCCCGGCGGCGGATTCTTCGCGGTCTCCAGGACGACCTTGCGGGCCCTGGGGCTCCCGGCCAGCGCCTCCACCTCCCGGAGGTGCACAACCCGCCACTCCGCCATCATCGGGGGCGTCGCAATGACCGACGCCAGCTGCTCCACGGTCACCTCCGAGCCGTGCAGGCGATCGAGGTTGAAATCGCGGGTCGCCGCATCGGCGAAGCGATCCACCAGGAACTTCGCGGACTGGGATTTGCGATATTCGTCGCCGCCGTGGAGAAAGAAGACGCCTCCCTCTCGTGCGTCCCGGATCGCCTCAGGAAGCAACGCGGTCATGGAACCCTGCACACCGGGAGGGGCTCACCCGTTGCAAGGGTGACGCGCCGGCCATGCAGCTCGCGCGAGCAGGCCGGCTCACGCGCGGAAGCAAGTTCACGGCCTCTCAGTCAGGATCGACCGACACCACCCCGGAGGTCCGGATTTGCGGCGGCGAGACATCGCCGTCCGGATCGCCCGGCTCCGGGCCAGGCAAGGAGACACGAAGCAGCGGCGGTACCGGGAAAGAAATCGGCGCGCCCGGTGGCGAAGGCTCGGCCGCGACGACCGGCGGGACCTCCACCTCGGGGGGTACGGGTGCGAGCGCAGGAGCCCAGGAAGAAACCCCGTTGAGCGCGATGACCAGTAGCGTGGACGCCACGGCTATCCCCGAGGCCACCGGTTCGGACCGCCGTGCGGCTTTCCGGCAGTCACCGTCATGCTCCTCCCCGTGGACGACGAGCGCACCGGAATCCGTGTCGACGGAGTCCCGGAGAACCGCGACTCCCGTGCGGATCACCCTGTCGTACCGGCGGCACGAAGCACATTCCGCCAAATGGGCGATCACATCGGCGTGCGTGTCCGCGTCGAGCCGGTCGTCCCGGTAGTCCGAATAGAGTGCGATGAACCAGCGGCGACAGGCCGGTGAGCCGCCGGCCTCCCGGCGACCCGAGTGCCTCCCGACTGAAAAGGCCTTGAGCAAGATTCTGAACTCCGAACCCGAGGTGTGTCCCATTGGTGTCCCACCGCAGTCCGGGACGGCAACCGGTGGGAGCGACCACGCTCGTCCACGTTGCCAAGATACCACCGCACGACCCCGGCTGCCATTTACTATACCGCCAGAGAGCGCGGAGGGTTCCAATCGTGGCAGAATCAGCAGGTCGGGGGCTTCCGCGCCGGCGGCGCGCCGGCTGACCCGGCAACCCGAATCAACCCGCCGGCATCGCCGGGCGCGTCGAGCCACGCACGCCTCGGACCGCAGTGGGAGCGCGCTACTCCACCATCGGCGCGATGATGCGCGCGAAGTGGTTGCGCGCCCGGTTGAGCCGGCTCTTGACGGTGCCCAGGCTGCAGCCGGTGATCTGTGCGATCTCGTCGTAGCTCTTCCCGTGCAGCTCGCGGAGCACGAACACCACCCGATGGTGTTCAGTGAGCTGCTTTACGGCTTCGTGGACCTTCTCTCGCAGGGCTCGTCTCCTGTACAGGTCGTCGGGACGGGTCTTGGGGTCTTCCCACTCGAGCGGCCGGAAGTCGGACTCCCAGTTCTTCATCAGCGCCTGGAAGAGGACGACCGGGTTCCGCGAGCGGTTCCGGAGTTCGTTCTTGGCGAGGTTGCCTGCGATGGTATAGATCCAGGTGGAGAACTTCCTCGACTGGTCGAACCGCTTCAGGTGGCGGTATACGCGCACGAAGGTTTCCTGGACGAGGTCCTCGGCACGCTCGCGATCACCCAGTGTCCCAAAGATGAAGCTCTTGAGACGCTGCTCGTACCTCCGCACCAGCTCGCTGAATGCCCGCTGCCTACCGTCGAGGAACAACTGCACCACCTGGCTGTCGGTCTGTCCCGCGAGCTCGCGCCGTGTCTCGCCGGCCGTCTTCCGTTCCGCGACCAGCTGTCTTGCGTGCATCATTGCCCCCCCTCCTGTCCTTGTATTCCCGACCCGGCTTCAGGCTGCCGGGATCGGTCACTGTCTCACGTGCGCACTGCGTAGTGCACGTTCCGTGCCAGGGTCTGCGGGTGAAAAAGCGGGGTTGCGGGGGCCATCGATGTCCTAATCCGTAGACAATCCTTCCCACCCAGGCGACAGAATGGGACGAATCAGCTACCCAGCCCGAGAAGGAAGCGCGCGCCGTACAGAACGGTGACGAGGGTCTTTGCATCGCTGATCTCGCCCCGCCGCACCAGATCCAGAACCTCGCTCAACGGCATCCGGATCACCTCGAGGAACTCGTCGCTGTCGGTGCCGGCGACTCCGGGCGCCAGGTCGAAGGCCGCGTACAAGTGGATCTCTTCGTTCGTGAACCCGGGCGTCGTGTGGATGGTCGTCATCCGCACCAGCCTGCCCGCCCGCACCCCGGCCTCCTCTTCCAGTTCGCGCCGCGCGCACTCGTCCCAGCTTTCGCCCGGCTCGATAATCCCCGCCGGCACCTCGTAGATCACGCCGCCGGCCGCGTAGCGGTACTGGCGCAGGAGCAGCACCTCCGGATCGGGGTCGTCGGCCGCGCTCAGGACCGGGAGCACCGCCGCGGCACCCCGGTGCCGGACCAGCTCCAGCTCCCCGACCGAGCCATCCGGGAAGCGAACCGTATCCACGCTGAGGTGCACGACCCTGCCGTCGTGCACGAGAGAGCTGCTCAACAGGGCGCGGCGATCCTCGCTCATGCGCGGCCGCTCAGCCGTCGTCCCGGTGCACGACGACCGGGCCGATTCCCAGCGCCTCCAGCGGCCCCGCCACCTCGTCCGCATTCCCCACCACCACCGTGCGCAGCTCGCCGGGCCGGACGTGGCGGCGGGCCGACTCCGCCGCTTGCGCCCGTGTCACGCCGCGCACCCGGTCGCGGTAGGTGTGGTAGTAGTCCCCGGGCAGGTCATACACCACCATCTCCGCAATCCGGGAGGCGATCTGTCCGGTGGTCTCCAGCCGCAGCGGAAACACTCCGGCCAGGTAGCTGGTGGCGGCCTCCACCTCCTCCCCCGTCGGGCCCTGCTCCGCAATCGCTTCGATCTCGCGAAAGATCTCCTCCGTGGCGGCGCCGGTAACCGCGTTCTCCACCGAGGTCGACACTGCGAAGGGACCCGGTCCCTTGCGCGCAGCGAAGCTGGATCGAACCCCGTAGGTGAAGCCGTTCCGTTCGCGCAGATTAAGGTTGAGACGGGAGGAAAAAGAGCCACCCAGGATGAGGTTCAGGACGGTCAGCGGGAAGTAGTCCTCCACGGATCGCGCCACTCCTACGTGGCCTACGCGAATCTCCGACTGGACCGACCCGGGCCGGTGAACCACGTGCACCGAACGTTCCGCCCGGCGCGCCGACACCTTCGCCTCCGGCGCGGGTTCGACCCCGGGGCTCCATCCGCTGAAGGACTGCTCCGCAAGGGCCAGCGCATCGGCCGGTTCCAGGTCGCCCGCGACCACCAGGGCCGCCTGCGAGGGACCGTAGCGGTTGGCCACGAAGGCGTGCGCGTCGCCGGGACCAAGGCCCCCCAGGGAGGATTCGGTCCCGCCCAGCGGCCTGGCGTAGGTGTCCCCTTCACCGAACACGAAACGCGCGTGCGCGTCCACTGCCAGCGAGGCCGGGTCCATGCGCCGGTGCACCGCCGCCGCCAGGCGCTGCGACCGGTAGCGCTCGAAATCGGTGTCGGTGAAGGCGGGCGACTGCACCATCTCCGCCAGAAGAGGCAGTGCGCCGGGCAGGTGGTCGGCCATGCAGGACAGCGCTGCTGTGGTGGAATCCCACCCGGCCGCTACGCCGAAGCTGGCGCCGATCGCCTCCAGCTCCTTCGCGAGCTGGCGGCTGGTCCGGTGCACGGTCCCGCCCTCCAGGGCGTCGCCGGCGAGGACCGCCAGGCCGGCGCTTCCCTCCGGCGCCGCGGTCTCGCCCGCGCGCACGACGACCATGGCCGTCACGATCGGGAAGGGAAGCTTGTGGACGAACCGGACTTCCATCCCGTTGCCCAGCCGTCCCTCCTCCACGGCCGGGAACGCGTAGGGGCGGATCGCGCCGGGCGGAGGAGCGCCGGTGCGCGCGTTCACGGGAGCATCTCCCGGGCCGATCGCGGGGAGGCCACCTGTGCGGCCGGCGAAGCCGCCACCCGCACCCCTCGTGGGGCCGCCGCCCGTGCCGCTCACGCGCGCGCCTCCGGATCATAGCGCACCAGCACCCGGTTGTCGCCACGGAGGTAGGAGCGCGCCCACTCCCGCGCCTCGTCCAGACCGACCCGGCGGAGACGCCGCAGATCGTCGTTCAGCCGGGCGGCGGTCCCGAAGTGCGTGGCATACATCGACAGCAGATCGGCACGCGTGTCCACCCGCTGCAGGGCCCGAACCATCCGGGTCTCTGCTCCGATCACCGCGCGGTCGAGTTCCTCGGGGGTCAGGGCCGGCCCTTCGAGCACCTCCGTCACGGCGTCCTCCAACTCGTCCATCCCGGTGCCGGGCAGGCCGGTGGCGATCACCAGAAAGATCGCCGCGCCCGTGGTCAGGGGGAGCACATGGCAGGACGCCGTGCGGGCGAGGCCGCCCCGCACCAGGCGGTCGTACAGGCGCGAGGAGCGGCCCGTTCCCAGACAGCAGGACACGACCTCGCCACGGTAGAAGGCGTCGGTCGTGAAGGGGGGTACCCGGGCGGCAGCGTAGATCCGGGGCAGGGGCACGGCCGCCACCACGTCGTCGCGCCGGGTGCCGCCGGTGGTGAAGGGGAGGTCGCCGCCGGGGGGGAGGGGGGGCGGGGCGGGGGCGGGGGGGATGGCCGCGAAGTAGTGCTCGACGCGCCGCAGGGCGTGCGCCGGGTCGAAGTCCCCGCAGATCGAAAGCACGGCGTTGCCGGGCACGTACCAGGTGGCAAAGAAATCGCGCACGTCGTCCAGGGTGGCGGCCGCGATGTCTTCCAGCGACCCGATCACCGTGTGGTGGTATGGATGGCTCGCCGGGAAGAGGAGGGACTGGATGCGCTCGTCCCAGTCCCCGTAGGGCTGGTTGTCGTAGCGCTCGCGGCGCTCGTTCATGACCACCTGGCGCTGGTTCTCCAGCTTCTCCTCCGTCATCGCGGGCAACATCCACCCCATCCGGTCGGACTCCAGCCAGAGTGCCAGATCCAGGTAGTGCGACGGCACCGTCTCGAAGTAGTTGGTCCGGTCGAACCAGGTGGTCGCGTTGGCCGACCCGCCCACCCCTTCGATGTGCTGGAAGTGTCCGTTCTTGGGGATGTGCACCGAGCCCTGGAACATCATGTGCTCGAAGAGGTGGGCGAAGCCCGTGCGGCCCTCCGGCTCATTCCGCGATCCCACCCCGTACCAGAGGTTCACCCCGGTAACCGCGGTCGTCCGGTCCGGTGCGAGGACGACCCGGAGGCCGTTGGAGAGCCGGTGCTCTTCGATCTCGATCAACGCTGCGCCATATTCCATGCTGACAACGTTCACGCCGCGCCACCGCCCCACACAAGCCGTGGCGGCCAGGGGGCGCGGGGGAACCGGGCGCAACCCGGGCGACGGGCTGCCCCGCGGACCCAATCCGCTTCACAGCATCGAACCCAAGGGAGAGACATCGGTGCAATTTACTCCATTCCGGATGGAACGCTGGCAGTCCACCTACGAACACAGGGTCGACCACAACCTCTCGGAGAGCGGCGTACACCCACTCACCGTGGGTGAACTCCTGGCCCTTGACGGACCCCTGGCGGATCTGTCGTCCGTCCGGCTCGGATACAGCCAGTCCAACGGCACCGACGAGTTGCGGGCGCTGATCGCCTCGCTGCATCCGGGCGCCACCGATCGCTCGGTCGTCGTCACCATCGGTGGGGCCGAGGCGAACTTCGTGGCCTTCTGGGAGCTCGCACTCGGAGGGGGATCCGCAGCCGTCATGCTACCCAACTACATGCAGATCCCCGGACTGATTCGAAACTTTCAGGGCAGGGCTTTGCCCTTCCAACTGCGCGAGGAAAACGGATGGCGCCCGGATCTGGACCAGTTGGCATCGGCACTCGCCGACGGCGCCGGGTTCATCCTCGTCACGCACCCCAACAACCCCACCGGCGTGGCGCTGACGCAGGCCGAGATGGACGACATCGTCTCCCTCGCCGATCGCCATGGGGCGTGGATCCTCTCCGACGAGGTGTACCGGGGCGCCGAAGTGGGCGCCGATCGCGTACCCAGCTTCTGGGGCCGCTACGACAAGGTCCTCGTCACCAACTCGCTCTCCAAGGCCTACGGCCTGCCGGGCGTGCGTCTCGGCTGGGTGGTTGGACCCGAGGATGTGGTCGAACGGCTGTGGGCGCGCACCGACTACACCACCATCGCGCCCGCGTCCGTGTCCGACGCGCTCGCACGGATCGCCCTTTCTTCCCAGGTCCGGCCCCGGATCCTGGAACGCACTCGGCGGATCATCCGCCACAACCTCGGCCTGCTCACGGAGTGGATCGAGTCCGGCAACGGACTCTTCAGCTTCACGCCACCCGACGCCGGCGCGATCGCGATGGTCCGCTACCACGCGAACGTGCCCTCCCTGGAGCTGGCCGAAAGGCTGCGCGTGGAGCAGAGCCTGCTGATCGTGCCCGGCGCGCACTTCGGCATCGAGTCGACGATCCGTCTGGGCTTCGGTCCCCCCGCGGACGAGTTGCTTGCCGGGCTGGACCGGCTGCGGGAGGGGTTCGCGGCACGGTTGCCGCACGTCCCCGCAACCGCCTGAACGGGTGCGCCGGCCAGGGTCGGCGCAGGCCTGCTCAACCTTCCGGTCGGCTTTCCTGCTCCAACTCCACCTCCGCGATGCAGTCCGGCTCGTCGTAGCCGGCCCGGTTGACCGCCCGCGACACGGGATGGAGACACAACTCCGGGTGCGGCGCGTGCGCGAGGATGGAAGTCAGCAACCGGGCCGTCGTGCCCCGCGCCAGCCAGTCGTCCCACACGCCCTCCGCGAGGATGACGGGCACCCGGTCGTGGAGCCGGACGAACCCGGGAGGTGCTCCGCGGGTGAGGATCGAGAAGCTCGCCAGCCGAGGGCCGGAGGGAGGCCGCCAAAGCGCCCAGATCCCCGCCATGCCGAAGAGCCCGGCGCCAGGGCGGTGAATCCAGTACGGCTGCTTCCCGGAATCCCGGGCCTCCCACTCGTAGAAGCCGTCCGCGGGCACGATACAGCGCCTCGCCAGGAACGATTCGCGATAGGCCCTCCTCTTCAATACGGATTCGGACCTCGCATTGATCATTCGGGCACCCACCTTCGGGCTCTCGGCCCAGTGCGGCACGAGGCCCCAGCGCATCGGCCCGGCGCGCCGCCCCCCGGGCGCGGCGATCACGACCGGCACCTCGTCCGTCGGCGCCACATTGTAGCGTGGGAGCCTGACGTCACGGAGCGGCTCGATCGCGGCGCCAAAGGCCTCGCCGATCGCTCCGGCCTCCTCCGCAACGGTGAAACGGCCGCACATCACACCGCTCCGGCCAACCCTACCCGGCCTGCCCCCCGTCGGCCTCCCGCACCACGAAGAAGCCGTCCTCCCCCAGGCGCTGATAGAGCGGCATGAGGAGCATTCCGCCCTCCGGCGCCTTCACCTCGCCGTACCGGTCGTCTCCGATCACCTCGCCCGCCCGCACGCGGTCGAAGTTGCGGAAGCCGGGTCGTGTGACGTAGCGGTCGCGTTCGTCGAACGGGTGCCGGTAGACGGTCTCGAGGATGGGCGGAAGGTGGGCGCAGGTGTTGCGCAGCATCTCGTGGGCGCGCCTGGCCTCGGGAACATCCTCGTCACCGAGCAGGCCCGCGGCGCGAATGGCGAGCCAGACCGCCGCAACCCCCCTCAGCGCGGCACGTGGCTCGCGATGCTGACCGCATTCGCAGAGCATCGTCGTGTAGCCCAGGGTGTTCAGATAGCCCAGAAGCGTACCTTCGATGTGCTCGTCCAGACCCAGGACCAGCGGGAACGGGACTTCCATCGCGAAAGCGCGGTGCCGCGGATTGTCTTCGGCCGAGGTGAAGGTGCCGCCCCTCCCGGAGGTCGTGTGCAGGTCGAGCACGTACACGGGTCCCCTCCGCCCGGCCGCGACTCTTTCGAGCAACTCCATTACCCGCATGACCTCCAGGTCCTCCGCCACCGGCGTCCGGGCCCGCCTGCTCGTGATCGAGTGCACGACAGCGTCGTCCGGTTCCGGCCGGTTCCCCGACTGGAGCGCATCCATGTGAACCGGCGTCCAGGCGCGGTTCAGGTCATAGGCCATGAACCGGCGCCCGGCCGCGAGCGCAGGCATGTTGCCCACAATGGCGACAAAATCCCCCGCGAGCAGATCCCGCCGTTCCCGAACCTTCCCAACCATCGCCTCCAGGGCCTGCACGCCGGCGGGCTCGTTCCCGTGCACGCCTCCGACGCACAGCAGCAGCGGACCCTCCGACGGGCCCTCGACCCAGCCGACCAGGCCGTCCTCCGCCCCTGCGGGAGCTCCCCGGCTCATCGCCAGCGCGGCCCCCGTCCCACCCGCCACGAATGACGAACGTCCCGATTCCTCCACCGCGCGGGAAGCCCCCTGCCCCATCTCAATCCGCACTGCCATTCCGTTCGATTCTCCTGTGTGTTGCCCGTCCGGCCCTACTCCTCGGCCAGCCGCTCCTCCAGCAAGTGATACGCCATCGGCATGAAATCGATCTCGCTCACGAGCCCCACGAGCTGCCCGTTCTTGACCACCGGAAGCGCCGAGACCTTGTGGCTGCGCATCTGGCGGATGGCCTCCAGCGTCGTGGTCTCGGGGGTCACCGTCACAGGGTGGCGCTCCATGACCTCGCTGACCGGCATGCTCTCGGCCTCGGCCTGGGTGCGCCCCTGCGCCATCAGCCGGAGCACCGAACGATAGGACACGATCCCCACCAGGCGGTGGTCGTTGTCCTCGATCAGCACATGGCGAATCTGGCGCAGATCCATGAGGTAGGCGACCAGCTCCACGAGTTCGTCCTGGTTCACGGTGGTGAGCGCGGTCGTCATGTACTGCTCGACGCGGACGTAGTGGTGCTTCCACCCGCCCGCCTCGTGGAGCTGCGCCGGCTCCCACCGAGCGACGGGAATCCCATCGTTCTGCTGCCGCACGGTTGCCGAAACGATCGCAGCCAGCTTCTCGCCCCGCGTTCCGGCCTTCTTCAGCTTCCTCAGCGAGCGCAGCGCCCAACCCGAGCCCGTCACCCCCGCCTCCACCCGCTCCTCGATAACCCCCAGGTAGCGGTCGACCTCGCGCGGTTCAACCGGGTAGTCCGCCAGCCCCCGATGCGCCAGCGGCAGCAGAGTCTCCAGGATCAATCGGTCGGCGGGGCCGCTCTCGCCGTCCAGCCAGGCCTGGCCGGCTCCGAGCCCCAGCCGCGACGCGGCGAGGAAGTTGCTCTTGGCGTCGTCGAAGTCCATTCGCGCGACGAGATCCGGGAACTCCTTCGCCGCCCCCAACACGGCGCCGATCCAGAAAACCGCATTGGCCATCTCGTCGAGGGTGGTCGGGCCGGCCGGAAGGACGCGGCACTCGATGCGCAGGTGCGGCTTCCCCCTGGAGATTCCGTAGCAGGGACGGTTCCAGCGGTACACGGTACCGTTGTGCAGCTGGAGCGCCTGCAGCTTCGGCACCCCGCCCTCGTCCAGAACCTGAAGCGGGTCCTCGTCGACCTGGGTGGCCAGCAGGACCCGGAAGTTGGCGACATCCTCGTGGAAGAGCTCCACCACCGAGCTCTCGAGCCAGCTCCCGCCGAAGTGTACGCGCGGACTCATCTCGCGCATGTGCAGGTCCGCGCCGCGCGTGTCCAGCGACTGCTGGAAAAGCGCGATCCGCGTCTCGTGCCAGAGCCGCCTGCCGAAGAGGAGTGGCGAATTGACGCACGCCGCCAGGACGGGGCCGGTGACCGCCTGTGCCACGTTGTAGTGGTGCGCGAACTCCTCGGCCGAGACCTGGAGGTGCACCTGGAAGCTGGTGTTGCACGATTCCAGCATGACCGAATCGTGTTCGATCATCAGCTCGTCGGTGCCGCGGATGCGCAGCCGGAAGGCGCCGCCGCCCGCGTGGTGCATGGCTTCGTTGAGCGCGTAGTACCGTGCCCGGGGCGTGATGTTTTCCAGCGACAGATCGGACTTGGTGAGCGTGGGGAGGATCCCGGTGAGGATGACATCGGCGCTCTGCCGGCGGGCGGCCCGCCTCACCTTGTCGACATACCCGTCGAGCTCCTCCTTCATGTCCGAGAAGCAGGAACCCTCCAGGACGCGCGGCGACAGGTTCGCCTCCAGGTTGTAGCGGGCCAGCTCGGTGGTGAAGGGGTCTTCGTCGATGTCCTCGAGCACCTCGACGGCCACGGGCGCGGCCCGCCAGGCCTCGTCGACCAGGAACATCTCCTGTTCGGCACCGAAGCGGCGGATGCCCGACTCGATCATCCCCTCGGCCAGGATCCGTTCCATGGCCTGCAGGTCGCGAAGCAGCGCCCTCGTGAACCGGCGGATTGCCTCTGGCGAGCGCTCAGGCGCGACATCTATGCCCATGATTTCTCCTCGTGGCTGCTGAGGGCGGGGCCCAGGGTTAACCCCCGCCGCCGGCGGCCGACCCTGCGCTGGCGGATTCGCAACCGGGGAGAGCCCGCCGCCCGTACCGCAGGTAGTCTATCGCCCCCGTGGCTTGCCGGGAAAGGTGGCACTCCGCAACCGGTTACGCGGGGCGGCTCCCGGCTCCCCGCGTCACAGAAACGTCGCAATCTCTTGCAGGGGCTTCTTGGTGATGTCCGGCACCCTGGCGTCCTCCGCCGGGTAGCCGGCCACCAGGATGAGAAAGGGTCGTTCATTGGCGGGCCGGCCGAGGATTTCGTTCAGGAACCCCATCGGGGAGGGCGTGTGCGTCAGCGTCGCCAGGCCCGCCCGGTGCAGGCCGGTGATGAGTATGCCGGTGGCGATGCCGACGCTCTCCTGTACGTAGTAGTTCTTGACCTTCCGCCCCCCACCGGGAGCCAGATGGTAGCGCTGGGCGAAGATCGCGATCAGGTAGGGGGCCGTCTCCAGGAAGGGCTTGTGTTCGTCGGTGCCGAGCGCGGCCAGGGCATCCAGCCACTCCTGCGGCGCCCCGCCCCCGTAGAAGGCCCGCTCCTCCTCCTCGGCGGCAACCCGGATACGCGCCTTCACCTCCGGGTCGGAAACAACCACGAAGTGCCAGGGCTGATGGTTCGCCCCGTTTGGGGCAGTGCCCGCCGCGCGAATGCACTCCTCGATGACGTGCCTGGGGACCGGCCGGGAGCTGAACTCCCGCACCGTCCGCCTCCGTGCGACCTCCCGGCGGAAGTCGGCGGCGCGGCGGGCCATCTCGGAAGGCGGGTACTCCACCCACGAATCCAGCGGCAGGAAACGGGGGACGTTCGCGGCCCGGTCCCCGGACGCTCCGGTCAAGGCCCGCCGCCCCTGAGCCGGACGAATACCGCGACCATGCCCTCGCTGCCGCCGAGCTCCCCGACTACCCGGTCCGTCGGCAACCCGAGTTGCCTGGAAAGGAAGCGCACGTTCACGAGAGCGACCACCTCGGCGTCGGAGAGGGTCACCTCGTGCCACTCGGAGGCGGCGCGCGCGGCGAAGCGCTCGTAGGCGTCTGCCAGGACGCCCTGGTCGCCGTCGATGGGAATGTGGAAGTCGCCCGCATGCACCGAGTACCCGCGCGCGATCGCCATCCACCCCTCGCCCCGCCGCCGCTGGGAGACCACCAGGTCGGGCGACACTCCCGCGCGATCGGCCACGAAGAGAACCACCGGGATCTCGCCCATGTCCAGCTTCCACTGGGCGAGCACCGCGACTTCCTGCTGGGGTGTCCCGAAGTGCTCGGCCACGGCCCGAAGGAAGGCAGCCTGGTCCGGCCCGCCCGCGTCCGGTCGCTGCCCCTGGAGCGCCAACGGCGTGCACAGCAGCAGGAACGGCGCCAGGGCCAGCAGTCTCCTGTCGGTGCTCATTGCGAGTCTGCCCTTCATGGTGTGGGTCATGCTCTGCCCAGTGCCTTCAGCGCCAGCGCGCGCGCCGAGTCGACCGAGGATGTTCCCCGGGCGTCCGCGTCCCGGAAGATCTCCGCCAGCGTGCCGCCTATGGAACGGACCCGCCGGACGAGATCGTCGGAATCACGGATGCCGTTCTCCATCAGTCCGAAGGCCATCGCCCCTCCTCCGTTAATAACATAGTCGGGGGCGTAGAGGATGCCGCGGGCGCGAACTCGTTCTGCGTCCTCGTCCACCTCCAGCTGGTTGTTGGCCGAGCCGGCGATGATCCGGCAACGAAGCCGGGGAATGGTGCGCTCGTTGACGGTGGCTCCGATGGCGCACGGCGCGTAGATGTCGCAGGGGGTGTCGTACGCCGCGGCCGGGTCGACGGTCTCGCCGCCGCACGCATCCGCCACCGACTTCGCCCGGCGGCCGTCCAGATCACTGACCAGCACCCGCGCGCCGGAGCCGGCCAGCAGGTGCGCCAGCGGCCCGCCCACATCACCGGCGCCCTGGACCAGCACGGCCCTGCCGGACAGGTCCCTGGTTCCGTCCACATGCTCCACCGCCGCGAGGATCCCTTCGTGAACCCCGGCTGCCGTGAACGGGCCGGGATCGGGCGGAGGTCCCCCGCGCCCCGAGCCGGCCACATGGGGCGTCACGGTCGCCAGGAAGGCCATGTCCTCGGGAGTGGTTCCCAGATCCTCGCCGACCCCGTAGGCGCCGTTGAGCCCGTTCAGGACCTCTCCGAAGCGCGCAAACAGGCTTCGCCGGGCCTCCCCCTCGACGGGACCGGGCACAGCGAGGACCGACTTGCCGCCCCCGTAGTGGAAATCCATCGCGGCCCACTTCCATGTCATCCCCTCCGCGAGGCGCATGGCATCCAGAAGGGCGGCGGCGGGCGACTCGTATTGCTTCAGCCGGCAGCCGCCGGTCGGCCGGCCGAGCGTGTCGTCGTGGAGCGCAACGAAGATCCAGCTGCCCGTCCCCGCGTGGTAGGAACTGACGACGCCCAATCCGTCCCACCCCTTAACGAGCGACTCCAGCGATTGACTCATCTATGGCGCCCCCGGCGCGGTATCCGTTCTCGTGATCCCCAGGGCACCCGCCGAACACGCGTGGCCCCCGTTTCCGATGCTTCCGACGGGAAGATGGTTTAAACTTCCCATTCAGACCATTCGGAAACTACCACCACCGAACGACGGGAACAGTCCCATGGAATGGATTTCAAGTCCCGAAGCATGGGTTGCCCTGGCCACCCTCGCGGTCCTCGAGATCGTCCTCGGGATCGACAACATCGTCTTCATATCGATCCTCGCCGACAAGCTGCCCGAACACCAGCAGGCCCGCGCGCGCCGGAACGGCCTCATCCTCGCGATGGCCACGCGGCTGGCCCTGCTGGGGACCATCACCTTCATCATGCGGCTCACCGAACCGCTCTTCAGCCTCTTCGGGCACGGTTTCTCAGGGCGCGACCTGATCCTGCTGGTCGGGGGGCTCTTCCTGCTCACCAAGGCGACGCGCGAGATCCACCACCGTCTGGAGGGCGACGAGGAAGGCGGGAAGAAGGCCCGGGCGATAAGCTACGGCGCCGTCCTCGCACAGATCGCGGTGATGGACATGGTCTTCTCCCTGGACTCCGTGATCACCGCGGTGGGACTGGCGGATCACCTGGCCGTGATGGTGATCGCGATCGTGCTCGCCGTCGTAGTGATGATGGTGGCTGCGGAAACCGTCTCCCGGTTCGTCAACGAGCACCCCACCGTGAAGATGCTGGCGCTCAGCTTCCTGCTTCTGCTGGGCATGACGCTGGTGGCCGACGGACTCGGACAGCACATCCCCAAGGGATACATCTACTTCGCGATGGGCTTCTCGATCTTCGTGGAGGCCCTGAACCTGCGCGCTCGCGCCGGCGATCCGATCCGGCTGCGGCGCACGCCCAAGCACCCGGCTGCCGAAACGTAGTACGCCCGAGAGGATTCGAACCTCTGGCCTCTGCCTCCGGAGGGCAGCGCTCTATCCAGCTGAGCTACGGGCGCAAGGTGCTGTGAATGATCCCCCGGCACAATCCCCGGGTCAAGCCCCGGCCCCAGGAGGACGGGCCTCATAAGCCGAGTTCTGTGCGCCGCCCCGGAAGGCGGGCGGGATCATCTGTCTGGGACCCGGATCACTCCGGGCCTCGAGCGGCCTACCCGGGACTCGAGCGGGGCAGGCGGCCCCAGAGTCCCCTATTTGGCCTTGCTCCGGATGGGGTTTGCCGTGCGACCCCTGTTACCAGCGGCCCGGTGCGCTCTTACCGCACCCTTTCACCCTTGCCTGTGCCCCGCTGCCGGGGCCATCGGCGGTCTGCTCTCTGCTGCACTTTCCGTCACCTCGCGGTGCCCGGGCGTTACCCGGCATCCTGCCCTGTGGAGCTCGGACTTTCCTCCACGCGGCGAGTCCAGCGGACTCCCGGCGGCGATCCCTCGGCCCGTCCCCCTGGACGTGGAAGATGGCCACCACGGCGGTCCATGGCCAGTCCCACCGGTGTACTCATAAGCGGTTTAGGGAAACGTATGTTTCCGCAAGACGGATAACCCGTTCCCGGGTTTCCATATAGGTAGGGTTGACATTCTCGAATTTCCACCACATTATTCGATGTACGTCTCCAGAGGCGTAGCGAGCGAACACCCCCGCCCCCATCAACATCGGGAAAGCCGGTCGTAGATGGTCTGGTGCCGAGCCGCAAAAAGAAGAATGGTCCGTTGCTGGTCGACGGCCTTGCTCGCCGCAGTGTCGGTGCTGGGTTCGGTGCCCCCGGTTTCGGCGATCCAGGTTCCCGCGGAAGGCGATTCCGGTCCTGTCGTAGTCTATCTGGTTCGCCACGCCGAGAAGGCCGAGGACGGAACCGACGATCCGCCCCTGACGCTGGCCGGGCAGATTCGAGTACGTGTGCTGCGGCAAATGCTCAGTGACGCCGGCCTGACCCACGTCTACACGACCGATTGGAAACGGACCCGCGATACGGCGCGGCCGTTCGCTGAAGCGCTGGGCGTGGAGCCGACCGTCTACGATCCGCGCCGGCTGCAGGCATTCGCCGCCACCCTGCGGGGTACGCCGGGGATCCACTTCGTGTCGGGTCACAGCAACACCACGCCACTGCTGGTTGCCGCCCTCGGAGGCAATCCCTTCGAACCGATCGACGAGATGGAGTACGACAGGCTCTACATCGTCGTCATCCACCCGGGCCAGCCCCCCGTCACCACGCTGCTTCGGTTCGGCGAACCCTACGTGGAGGGTTCCGACTTCGGTCTGCGGGCGGAACGGGGCAGCACGGGTCCTCCGTCTTCACGGCGCCGGAACTGACTCCGGCTCAGAAGGTCACGACCAACGCCACCGTGAAGACGCGGTCCAGTTCGTCCCGCGGAATCAGCACAGTGCCTGCCCGTTCCCCCTCAGGGGATCGCAGCGGAACCCTTCGCAGCGCCGGCTCGTTGTCGAAGGTCGTGCGGAGGGACGTCTTGAGGCCCAGGTGCTCGTTCATGGAAACACTCATCGAGTTGGTCCAGTCGGCCCGCACGTCCGACGAATCGTCGCCGTTCCCGTCCAGGACGAGGTTGCTCCGCCACTCGGTGTTTTCCGTCATCTGCCGACGGTATTCGGACGAAACCCGGAGGCCGACGAAGCGGCCCGCCTTGTCCGGATCGGGGACCACGTCGCTCTGCACCGTGTGGGTAAGTCCGTAAGCCGTGCGGAACCGCTGCGTGGAGTTTCGGACCCACTGCGTGGAGACCCCAAACACATTGACCAGGCGGTGCCTGAAGCCGGCGAAGGTATCCCGCTTCCAGCCGGACTGTACGTACACCGAGGTTCGCGACGAGAATCGGCGGTCCAGCCGAACCAACGCATTGTACTTCTCGGCTGACAGATTGCTCTCGCTGGCTTCCTCGATACGGTAGTCGGATTCGGTGCCCACGGCGGTGCGGCTGACTCGGGTCGAATGCGTCCGGATGCCACCCGCCTCCACCTTCACCTCGGTCCGTTCCCAGGAGCGCGTCACGGTGGTGCCCAACCCGAAAGTCGAGGACTCGGCGTTCCCGCCGGTGCGGACGAAGCTGAACTCGCTCGACGCGTTCCAGCGGCCGTTGGAGTCCTGGGCACCGAGTTCGGTCACCCCCGACACCAGCAAGGCCGGCACAGCCAGAGCCATCGCCCGGAGGACGCGGCCAACCGGGCGCCAACGGGCGAGTGTCGCAGTCGGGCGCCGGGGCCGGCCGGGGACTATCCGACGACTGCCGGCAGTCGTCAACTCTCTCGCTTCCACTCGCTCTCCCTCCAGGAGCTTCGCATCAGGGATGGCGGCCCCGGGCAACGTTACCAGATGGCCCGGTAGCCGTCCGCAGCCAGGTTCCAGCGGCGGCCGTACACGTGCACCCGGTCGGTGGCCACCCCGTCAAGCACGAGCTCCCCGCCGAGGTGCGTCCAGGCCAGCACGCTTCCCTCCAGGTTCAGCACCTCGACCCCGCGCCTGCTCATCTCGCGCACGTATTTCGAACTGCGCACCCCGACGGTGCAGTACGCGACCACGGTCCGTCCGGCCAGCTCCCCCAGCCTGGATTCGAATTCGTCCGCGCTGATCGCCCCGGGCAGGGTGGACACGCTCCTCTCCCTGTCGGTCCGCACGTCCACGAGAACGATCCCGCCCGAACCGAGCGACTCCCGCAGAGCCGCGGCCGTGATCGTGGGAACATCGGGGTAGTCCTCCCGGATGTCTTCGATCATCCGCTCGAGGGCGGCCCGCCGCGCAGCCTCGGATCCCGGCGCCTGGGCAGCCGCGGGGACCGCGGCAACGGTCCATGCGGCGCCGGCCAGGAGGCCGATCCGCAGGAGTTCGCGGGCCCTGGCGCCCGGATTCCTACGCATGGTTGCCCCCCGTATAGCCGAAGAGGTCGTTGACGGCGGACACCTCGAAGCCCTGCCCTGCCAGGTACGACGCGGCGGCCGAGGCCCGGGCGCCGCTGAGGCAGTGTACCAGGAGCCGCTTGTCCCTGGGCAACTCCCCCAGCCGGCCGGCCAGGCGGGTGTGCGCGATGTTGCACGCGCCCTCGACCCGTCCCGCGGCGAATTCGGTGGCGCGGCGCACGTCGAGGACCTGCACGGCCGGGTCGCCGCGCCTCCGGGCCACCTCGTCGAAATCGATGACCTCGATGCTCGCCAGCTCTCCGCCCGCAGCCTGGTAGGCCTTCAGCTCCTCCGGCGGAGCCCAGGCGGTGACGCGGTCGATCCCGATGCGAACGAGGTCGCGCACCGCCTCCTGCAGTTCGTCCTCCCCACAGATCAGCACGATCGCCGAAGCCGGATCCAGATAGCATCCCGCGACCGTCGGGAAGGACTTGTCGAGCGGTGCGTAGAGGGAGCCCCGGATGTGCCCGCCGTAGTAGCCGAGGCGGTCCCTTCGCGTATCGACCACTACCCTGTCGCGGCCCGTGGCGGCGGCCAGCAGCTCGCTCCCTGACAGCCGCCGGGGCCGGGGCAGCGAACCGAGCAGAGCGGGCCCGCGCCGGTTCTCCTCCTTCATCCGGCCGAAGTACTGGGGCGGCTCGGGCTGCCCGTCGAGGATGTAGGAGACGAAGGCGTCCTCGCCCTTCCTGACCGCGGCCAGCGCGGGGCTGAAGCGCTTCTCGTAGCCGGCGGTCGTATCCGGGATCGCCCCGAGCGCTTTGCCGCAGGCGCTCCCGGCGCCGTGGCCCGGCCAGATGCGCAGGTAGTCCGGCAGTTCGAAGACCCCCAGCGCCGAACCGTAGAGGCGGCGGGCGGAGGGCTCCATCTCGCCCGCATGCCCGGCCGCCGATTCGAGGAGGTCCGGCCGGCCGAGGTCACCGACGAAGACGAAGTCGCCCGAAACCATGCCCATGGGGCTGTCGGCTCCCGAGCCCCGGTCCGTGATCAGGAAGCTGATGTGCTCGGGCGTGTGTCCCGGGGTGTGCAGCGCCCGGAACCCGATTCCGCCTACGATGAAGTGGTCGCCGTCGCGCAGGAGGGTCACCGAGTCGTGCCCGGCAGCCCATTCGTACTGCCAGTCGGTTCCGCCCTCGGCGGAGAGGTAGGCCCGGCAACCGTAGCGCTCCACCAGTTCGCGGCACCCCGACAGGAAGTCGGCGTGGATGTGCGTCTCCGCGGCCGCGGTGATGCGCAGGCCCTCGCGGCGCGCAATGGCGATGTAGCGGTCCACGTCGCGCTCGGGATCGATGATGAGCGCCTGGCGCGTGCGCTGGCAGCCGACGAGATAGGCGTGCTGGGCCAGTTTGTCGTCGACGATCTGCCTGAAGAACATGGTGGGCTCCCTGGACGGTTCTGGGGACGGGGGAACTCGTCCCCACCCATCTACCCTAACGGAACCCCCATGCCGCCTGTCAACGACCGTGAACGAGGCGGCGACCGGTCGCACGGACGGCCCGGCGGCCCTCCGGCTCGTTCGCAAAGTGCAGAACCATGGACGCAATTCAACACAAGGAGACAACGATGATCAGGGCATATTTCTCGAGGTCCGGGATGGTCGCAGCCGCGCTGGGGTTGATGATGACCGCGATGGCGGTTGCGCCCGAGGTGGCGGCGCAGCGATGGGGTGGCGGCGATCGCGGCGGCTGGGGCGCGGGCATGCGGGCGGCAGGCATGCGGACCGCGGGCGGCAACCTCACCGTGGAGCGGGTCATCCGGCTGGGCGACGAACTGGAACTCACCGCCCGGCAGCGCGAGCAGCTGGAGTCCATTCGGGTCGAGTTGCTGGAGACGCGCACGAGCCGGGCCGTACAGCAGATGGAACTGCTCTCGGAGATCCGGGCCGGGATCCGCGAGCCGGAGGCCATGCGCGCCGAGGCGCGGGAGATGGCCGCGCAGGCCAGGGAAGGCCTGGCCGGGATTCGGGACCGCTACGCCGAGATCCTGACCGAGGAGCAGCGACAGGAGATCCGGCAACTGAACCGGCGTCTTGATTGGCGTGACCGGACCGTGCGCGACGGCCGCGGAAGCGCGCGTTTCGACCGCCTGCGGGATGCGCGTGGGCGCGGAGCGCCGGACCGGTGGCGGGGAGCGGTGGACCGCTGGCGCGGGGACATGAACCGGTGGCGGGGAGCGGTGGACCGCTGGCGCGGGGACATGAACCGTGGACGGGGAGCGCCGGATCGGGGCCCGGGACGAGCCGACCGGGACGCGGGACGGTATGACCAGCCTCCCCGCGAGCCGGGCGGACAGGGAGACCGGCCATCCGGTTGACCTACGCTTCTCCCGCGCACTTATCCGCGGACCGCCGGAGGAGGTATATTCAGTGTCGCTGCCCTGCTAGCTCAACTGGTAGAGCATCCGACTCTTAATCGGCAGGTTCGGGGTTCGAGTCCCTGGCGGGGCACTCTGGCAAGGGAACCCGGTCGACCAGCCCGCGACGGGAAAGCTCCCCGTCGCGGGCTGATTCCGGTCAGGGAAGATAGCTGCGCAGCAGCACCGAATCGGCCACCGCCCCGACGCGGCACGGACCCAGCGTCGCGGGGAGCAGCGTGCACCCCACCGCCCCCACCCCCCGCGGCGGCGATCCCCGCCCGGCGAACGCCGCCTCCCCCGCCACCACCCCCCACGCCTCGAAGGTCTCGCCGCCCAACACCATCCAGAACTCGGCCCCCGCCCGCAGCGTGAGCCGCTCGACCACGAACTTGTCGCACTCGGCGATCACCTCGCGCCGCACGCCCGGCCCGGCCTCCACCAGGCGCGGCTCCACGATCCCGGGGCCGGGGTCGCCGAAGTCGATCACCTCCATCGCCCGCTCGATGTGCAGTTCGCGCGGCCGTCCGTCCGGCCCGGTGCGGCCCCAGTCGTGGATCCGGTAGGTCGTATCGGCGCTCTGCTGGATCTCGACCAGGACGATCCCGGAGAGGATGCCGTGGACGGTGCCGGCGGGGACCATCACCGCGTCGCCGGGCCGCACCGCCAGGCGCCGCAGCCGATCCTGCAGCCTTCCGGCCGTGACGGCACGCTGCAGGGTGGCACGGTCGGTGCCCGGCTCCAGCCCATGAATGATCCGCGCCCCCGCTTCGGCCTCCAGGATGTACCACATCTCGGTCTTGCCCGGCTCGCCGAGGCCGTGCGCGGCCGCATGGTCGTCCCCCGGGTGGACCTGCACGGAGAGCGCATGGTTCGCATCCAGGAGCTTCACCAGCAGCGGGAAGGAGCCCGGCATCCCGCCGGCCGCGCCCGCGCGCACACCGCGCCGCCCGACCAGCGCCGCACCGTACTCGGCGACGAGCCCGGGCAGGCTGCGCCCCTCCAGCGGACCCCAATCAACGACCGAGGGCCCGGCGGGGTGGCCCGAAATCTCCCACGTTTCAGCTATGACCCCGCCGGGCAGCGAGCGCCCCGTAAGGCGCGCGAGGTTCCTTCCGCCCCACATGTAGTCCTTGACACTGGGCGAGAAGGTCAGGGGTGATGCGAGAGGGGCGGTGCCGGGCATCCCCTAATGTAGCGGGGCCGGAGATGGCCGGTGCGAACGCGGCAGGCAGCGTGGCCGGCCGACACTTCCCGCCGCGACGCAGACGGCGGGCGGCCGGTTGGTCTCCGGTCCACCCGCCGTCCGTGTGGGGATCCTCTGCCGGCTCAGTTCGCCCCGAAGGTGATGTCCATCGACAGCCAGACCGCCACCACCTTGTCCCGGTTCATCGCTGGAGAGAACCTGCCGACCCTGACGGTCTTCAACGCGGCCTCATCGAGAGCCACATGCCCCGAAGTCTCCTTTACCAGCGCGTTTTCGACCCGCCCGGTCTCGCCGACGAACAGATGGACCTCGGTGGTGCCGCCGATGCCGGCGTCCTTGAGCAGGGCCGGATACTCACGCTCCAGAGCCCGCTGGACCTCCTCGTCGTTCAGCAACCGGGGCCGCAGGGTGTGAACCACGAACTTCGGCCTCTCGTGCAACTCCGGCTCGGCCTCCACCTCCGCCGGGCGTGGCCCGATCCTTACCGCGGGTTCGCTGCCGGCTACACCCGAAACGATGATGTACCGCTCACCCGCAGCGTCCTCCGCCGTTTCCTGCTCCGATACCACGTCGCTGGCCGCCGGGACCGCCTCCAGCTCCGGAACCGGCGTCTCCCGCGTGATCCCCGGCGCCCACACGGCCACGCCGATCACCATGATTGCGGCGAAGGCCAGGAACGCGACCTGGGCCAGCCCAACCTCGGGCGCCCTGTCCAGCAGCTTGCGGATCCGCGATTCAAGGAACGACGGGCGCTCCGCGAACGCGGCCAGCGCGAGCCCCGGACGGGAGCGGACGTGGGCACCCACGCGGAAGAGCAGGTCCCCGTAGAGCCAGCGGCGGTGCGGGAGCCGCTGCATGACGCGCTGGTCGCAGTCGAGTTCGATGGCCAGGCACAGGCGCCGGTAGTGGAACCAGAGCGCCGGATTCCAGGGGAACGCGATAAGTAGAACCGCCATGAAGAATCTCAGGACGGCGTCGCGGGCCTCGAGATGTTCCTCCTCGTGCGCCAGGATCAGCTTCTGCCTGGACCGCTCCACGCCCCTCACCCAGGCCGGCAGGACCACGCGGGGCCGCAGGAGTCCGATCACCGCGGGGCCCGCGTTGGGCGCCCACAGCACGGAGCGGCCGAGCAGCGTCCCCCGTTCCCAGAAGCGGCGCCGGCGCACGAGGTCGGCGGTGCCGATCAGGGCCCACAGGACCAGACCACAGGACAGCAACACCCAGACGGGAAGAAGGATCCCGTCCAGCGTGTGCAGGATTGAATCGTACGGCACGGCGAACCCGAGGAAACCGGGCGCGCCTGCCGCGACGGCGCCTTCCGCCGCAGCCGAACCGGGCGCCAGTCCCAGCACGGTGCCCACCTCCACACCACCGCCAACCGATCCGGCACCTCCATGCGAAAACACCCGCATGGCGGTGAGCACGACCGTCCCGACCCCGGCTCCGACCCAGACCCAGCGCCGTTCACCATCCAGGATTCTTTCCAAGGCCAGGCCTGCCAACAGAAACAGCAGACCGGCTCCGACCGACCAGAGCATCCAAGCGGCAATCATCGTTACTTCTCCTCTTCCAGACGTTGATCCAGCAGCTTGCGGAGGCGCTTCACGGCTTCCGGCGAAAGCTGTTCTTCCGATACGAGCTGCGTCACGAGCAGCTCGGCCGAACCCTTGAAAAGCTTGTCCCGCATGCGCGCGACGACGGACCGCCCCGCTTCCTCGCGTCCAAGCAGCGGATGGTAGCGGTGGGCCCGCCCCTCCTTGCGATGGCTCACCAGACCCTTCGCCTCAAGGATCCGGAGCACCGTCAGGACGGTGTTGTAGGCGAGGTCGTCGTCGAGGCGTTCGTTCACCTCCGAGACCGTTGCCGACCCCAGGTCCCAGAGGATCGACATGATGTCGAGTTCGCGCTCGGTCAGTCTGCGGCTCAAGGTCATCTCCCTGCGGGCTTGTTCCCGCTTTCCAGTTGCCGTGCCGGGTGCGGCCGAACCCTGGCGGCGCCGGCCGCGAGCGGCTGGCCGCGGGCGTCGAGTGCCGACGGGTCCGCCGCAAATCCCAAAACGTTAGGTGAAGGTAGGGGGCGTGTGGCAAAATGTCAACTACTTTCTTAGGTACACTGAGCGCGGCGATTGGTTCCATGCGTGGCGGCTGGCCCATGCGGGACGGGTGGCCCCATGCGGGACGGCTGGCCCCTCGCAGGATGGCTGGCCCCTCGCGGGATGGCTGGCCCCTCGCGGGATGGCTGGCCCCTCGCGGGACGGCTGCCCCCTCGCGGGACGGCTGCCCCCCTGCGGGACGGCTGCCCCCCTGCGGGACGGCTGGCATCCCCGCGAAATCCGGTTCGTGGAGGCTTCATCCCCTTGCGCGCGAAGCCGGTAGCGGACAAATCGGAAGCCTGACCGCCAGCCACCGGAGGCCCGCATGCGATCGATCCCATCCGCCACGATTCTCGCCACCGCGCTGGCGCTCGGGACACCGGGCCCGGCGCGGACCGACCTGGCCGCGACGACTCCGCCGCCGCCGGCCGCCGACCGCCAACAGCCCGAGCGCACCCCCGTGCTCCGGTACTCCAGCCTCAACGGGAACATCCGCGGGGAGCTGCACATGCTTCCCCCCGTGAGCACGGGACCGCTGAGCCCGGACTGGTCCCCCGACGGCCGGTGGATCGCCTTTGCCATGGCCGGCGACATCTGGCGGGTGCCGGCCGGCGGCGGCGGTGCCGAGCAGCTCACCCGGGGGCCGTGGTACCACTTCGAGCCGAGCTGGAGCCCGGACGGGTCCAGGATCGCGATGACGGTGGAAACGGGGGACGGACTGGACATCGCCTTGCTGGACGTCGAGACAGGGGCGGTGACGCGGCTGGCGGAGGGCGGCGGCATCGACATTCAGTCCGCGTGGGGGCCGGACGGCCGCTTCGTCTATTTCACGACGGCGGGACGGGGGCTGGACATTCACCGCATTGAGGTGGCGACCGGGGTGCGCGAGGCGGTCGTGGAGGACGGCGGCAGCCAGTACCAGCCGCGCGTTTCGCCGGGCGGGGTGCTCGTGTACATGGCGCCGGCGCCGGGCGTCACAGGGAGCGGGGGGATCTGGACGCGCGACCTGGCGGGGGGAGAACCGCGGCTGGTGCGTGCGGAGGAGACCGCCTACCGCGCCCGCCCGGACTGGCTGCCGCGCGGCGAGGGGTTCGTGTACGTGTCCGACGAGGCGGGATCGAACGACCTGGTGCTGATCGCCGCGGACGGGGGAAACCCGCTGCGATTGACCGGGGGCCTGAGCCACGAACTCACGCCGCGCGTCAGCCCCGACGGAGGCAGCATCGCCTTCGTCTCGAACGAGAGCGGCGCCACCGAGCTGCACGTGATGGCCGTTTCCGGGGGCGCCCGGAGTTCGTGGCGCACGCTGGACGTGGGTGAGCGCCGGTATGCCGGGGCGATGGGGGTGCTGCGCGGCCGTGTTGTGGGGGAGGGTGGCGAGCCGATGGCCGCGCGCGTCTCCGTCGTCGCCGGTGACGGTAGGGGGTACAGCCCGCGGGGCTCCTTTCACCGCGTAGCGTCGCCGACCGAGACGCACTACTTCCGGACCACGGGAGACTTCGAGGTGGAGGTTCCCGCGGGCCCGGTCACAGTCTCCGTGCGGCGGGGTGTGGAGTACCGACCCGTCACGACCACCGTAGACATCCCTCCCGGCGGCCGCGCCGACGCGTCGCTGGAGCTCGGCCGCCTGGTCGACGCGCCTGCCAGGGGCTGGTACGGGGGCGACACGCACGTCCACGACCTGCACCAGGGCCGCTACGGGCTCTCGCACCAGGACTTCGTCGACGCCCTCGTGAGCGAGGACCTGCACGTCTCCATCGCCCTGATCCACATGGACGGGACCCGCCTCATGGGACGCTGGGACGACCTTACGGGACGGCCGCACCCACTGTCCACCGACACCCACATCCTGCAGTACGCGCAGGAGTTCCGGGGATCGTTCGGGCATGTCGGGCTGGCCGGGATCGGCGAGTTCATCATGCCGCTGATCGGGGGCGCTGCCAACACACCCTTCGCGGCGGACCTCTTCAACGGCGACTATCTCGAGGCGGCCCGGGCGGTCGGAGGCACGGTCGGGTTCATGCACCCCTTCAGCGGTAGCGTGGACACTCCGGAGTCCGTGGGCGGCTCGGAGATTCCGGTCGACGCGGCGCTCGGCCTGGCCGACTTCTACGATGTCATCTGTTTCTGGTACGACGAGCTGCGCAACGCCGAGATCTACTACCGGCTGCTGAATGCGGGCTTCCGCCTCGCCGCCACCGGGGGGACGGACAACTTCTCCGATGTGTGGCGGGATCCCGGGCCGGGCGCGAGCCGCACCTTTGCCCACCTGGAAGGGCCGCTCTCGGTGGACGCGTGGCTGGAGGCCATCCGGGAGCGGCGCACATTCGCGACAAACGGGCCGCTGCTCTTTCTGACGGTGGACGGCGAGCTTCCCGGCAGCGAGATCCGGGTGCCGGGCGGACACGCCGGAGAGTGGGACGTGGCGGTGGAGGTCGCGTCGAACAGTCCGCTCGACCGCGTGGAGATCGTTGTCAACGGCGAGGTCGCGGAGGTGCACGATGTGCGTGGCCGCCCCGACCGTTTCCGGGTCGAGAGCCGGGTGACGCGTGAGGGGAGCGGGTGGATCGCGGCCCGGGCGCTGGGACCGTACTCTCCGCTCGTCCCGGACAGCTATGCCTTCGCCCAGACCAGTCCGGTGTGGGTAGTGGCGGGCGGGAGAGACTACCGCTCGGAGGACGACGTCCGCTTCCTGCTCGCGGCCGTGCAGTCCTTCCGCGAGAGGGTGGTGGCTCGCGACCGCTGGGTGAGCGAGGCCGAGCGGGCACGGTTCCTGTCCAGGGTGGACGAGGCCGCGCGGGTGTACGAGAGGCTGCTTGCGGGGTCGTGACGGTGTTTGCGGGGTCGCGGCGGTGCTCGTGGGGCCGTGACGGTGCTCGCAGGGTCGCGACGGTGCCGTTGGGGCTGTGACGATGCTCGCAGGGCCGACGGATGGCTCGTGGGGCCGGCGGCTGTGCGCGGGGCTGACCGTTGTGCACGGGCTCGGACGGTTGCGCGCGGGCTCGACGGTTGCGGGCGGGCTCGACGGCTGCAAGCGATCGCGATTGATCTGGATAATAACATAATTGGATTTACGTTAATAAAGATTACTTTGCGTACTCGCCAAGAGCCCGCGCTGCTCGCGGACCGGCCGCGACTGCACCTTGAACGGGCTGGACGCCTCCGGGATCAACCCTGCGGCCTCCGGGATAGCCGCGAGGCCTCCGGAAGCAGCGCCGCGCCACGGCGGTGGCTGATCATCAGCAGAGGGCACTCCGTGGCCCGGGCAATCCGCAGCATGAGACTGCTGAAGACGGCGCGGCGGCGTCCGCTGCGGTGGAATCCCAGAATCAGGAGGTCGGTATCGGCGGCGCGGCGCGCGACCTCCGCCGCGATGTCGTCCCCGACAACCAGTTCGGCGTGAGCGGCGTCCCCCAACTCGTCCCAGGCGAGCCGCTCCAGATCCCGCCGCGCCCGCCGGTGCACTCCCGCCCCCGCCTCCTCCGACAGCACGCCCAGAAAGGTCACGTCGCGTGACGCGGTCCGCGCGAGGCTGCCAAGCAACCGCGCGCGCACCGGGCTCTGATCGCGGCCACCCCGCGACGGAATCAGAATCCGCCGGGCCATCTCCGGCGTCCATTCGCTCGGTGCGCGCAGAATCACCACGTCCGCGTCCACAGCACCGATCAGGCGGGCGAGCGACCCGGTCATCAGCGAGTCGTCGAGGTGCCCGACGCCGAGGAGCAGGCTCTCGCACCGCGTTGCCTCCGCCACCCTGGCGATCTCTCCCCAGGGGTCGCCGTGCAGCGTGATCAGCGCCTCCGGGCGAAGATCCACCTCCATCGCCGTGCTCAGCGCGCCCCCCAGGACCGCCTGGGCGTCGCGGACTTCACTCGGCAGCTCGTCGGGGTCGTAGCGCTCCGGCGGCGACACGACCGAGAGCAGCTGCACCCGCGCGACCTCTGGGGGCGCGAGCGCCTTCGCCATCGTCACCAGCGTTTCCGCGCTGGCCGGGTTCGCAATCGGCGTGAGTACCACGGGCCGTCGGCCGCGCAGCTTCACCATCTGCGGGTCCATCCCTTCCGAGGAAGCGTCCACCACTCGCGCCCGCGGCGCAAGATAGATCGCGTACAGAATCGCCCCCACGCCCAGCCAGAGCGCCGCCAGCACCCCGGCGGGCGGCACCGCGACCGCCTGGTAGAGGCCGATCGCCAGGCAGGCCGATCCGCCCACCACCGGCACGGCCGGGAACCAGGGTGTGCGGAATCCCTCGGGCCTGCCCGCCCGCTTCCGCGCCAGATACCCGATCCCGTGCGTAAGGGCGAAGCTCGTCAGGAAGATGAGACTCGCCACCGCGCCCGCCGCCGCCACATCCGGGACCGCGATGATAAGGAACGCGACCACCACGGCGCTCAGGCGCACGGCCGCGGTCGGTGTGCCTGTGCCCGGTGCGAGCCGCGCGTAGCGGGGCGGCAGCGTCCTGTCCGTCCCCATGGTGCGCGCGAAGCGGGAAGCGGCCAGCAGGTTGGCCTGCAGCGCGGAGAGCATCGCCAGGAGCCCTGCCGCCAGCACCAGCCAGTATCCCATCGGGCCCATGAAGTTGCGCGCGGCTACCGCCACCAGGATCTCCGGGTACTCCGCCGCCACCTCCGTCACCGGCTGGCCCGGAGCCCCCACCGCCACGATCAGAAAGAGGAGCGGCAGGTAGATCACCAGCGCGGTGCCCAGCGACAGGAACATCGCCCGCGGGATGTTGCGTTTCGCGTCGCGTACCTCTCCGCCCACCGCCGCGATCAGGTCGAATCCCTGCAGCGCGATGAAGGTGTAGCCCATCGCCTGTGCCAGCCCCACCAGTCCATCCGAGAAGAACGGCCGGAAGCGTGCCGCGAGCGCACCGGGCCCCGGGGCCTCGCCGGCCAGCGCGAAGAAGCCCGCGACGAGCAGGACAATGAACACAACGACCTTGCCGATCGTCTCCCACTGCCCGCCGCCCGCCGCGGTCCGCGTCAGTCGCCACGAATAGAAGCCCACCGCGCACAGCGCATACGCCACCACCGCAAGGCGTGTCCCGACCCACCCGGGGACCTCGCCGGCCGTCATCAGGGCGATCTGCTCCAGAAACGGGACCAGGAAGACCGCGAAGCCCATGGCGTAGAGCACCGCACCCACCACCGACGCGAACCACACCACCCACCCCACCCCGAAGGCGGCCTCCACCGTGAGGACCTTGCGCGCATAGGTATAGGTGCCGCCCGACTGCGGGAAGCGCGCGGCGAGTTCCGCGAACGAGCACACCGTGATCATCGCGATCACCCCGTTCAGGGCGAACGCCAGGATCGCGCTCGGGCCGGTCGTCGCAAAGGCGACGCCGGCGAGCGCGAGGATGCCGCTGCCGACGATGGCGCCAACGCCAACGCCGGTAGCGGCAAGGAGCCCCAGGTGCTGCTGGGTTTGGGGCGAGGCCCTCATCCCCGCCAGCCCCGTATCACGTCACCGGCCGCTCCTTCTTCGCCAGGTGCACCTCCAGCCACGCGGTCCAGCGGGCCCACAGGTCCAGGGTTGTTTCGACCGTCGCGGGACCGTGATCCTCGAAGGGATACATGTACATCGCGGCCGTCTTCTCCAGTCCGTTCAGAGCGTGGAAGAGCCTGGGCGAGTGGTCGGGAGCGGTGCCGACGTTCTGGTCGTGCATGCCGTGGTACAGCAGGACCGCGCCAGTCAGGTCGTTGGCGTGCATGAAGGGCGACATGTCCAGGTACACGTTGGGCGCATCCCAGAAGATCCGCCTTTCGCTCTGGAATCCGAGCGGGGTGAAGGTGCGGTTGTAGTTGCCGTCGCCCGCGATCCCGGCCTTGAAGAATGGGGTGTGAACCATGGCGTTCAGGGTGCTGAAGGCCCCGTAGGAGTGCCCGCCCAGACCGAGCCGCTGGCGGTCGATGATGCCGCGCGCGTCCAGCTCGTCGATCACGGCGGCGAGGTTGTTGCGCAGGTCGTGCTCGTAGTTGTTGTTCATCGCGCCCGCGTCGCCGACGATCGGCGCGTCGGGTTCGACCACGACGTACCCCAGCCGGATGAGGTATTCCATCGAGCGGGTGCCGAAGTTCGGGAACGAGTTCTTGTTGTAGGTCCGGCCGCGCTCGTCGTACGACTCCTGGTCCTGGTACTCGCGGGGGTAGAACCAGAACATAGCGGGGCGCCGTTCACCCTCCACGAAGTCGGGCGGAAGCGTGACGTTGACGAGGAAGCGGAATCCGTCCGGGCGCTCGACGGTGAAGCGCTGGCGCGGCGCATTCGTGATGTCGGGCGTGTAGTCGACGTTGCTGGTCAGCTGCGTGCGCATGTCGCCTTCCACCAGGTACGACTGCCTGATCTCGGTCGGCGTCTCACGGCTGACGACAAGCCGCCCGGCGTCGGCGTCCAGCACGGTCGCGATGCGTTCGTACTGGCCGTCGTTGGAGCTCTCGTAGACGCGCTCCTTCTCGCCGGTCCGCACCGACACCCGGTCCATGAACGACTGCGGCGACGACTCGAGCGGATCCTCGTGGTAGATCGTGCCGGTCAGGAAGACCACCTCGTTGCCCGGCTCGCCGCCCATCTCGACGAACGATCCGCCGCCACCGACGGCGGCGAAGGCGCCAAGCGCGCCGACGCCGCTGGTCATCACCAGCGAGCCGGGATTCTCGTAGAAGTCGCTCGTGTTCCGCTCGGTGATCGTGTACGTGGTCTCGGGCTCGTCGAGCCGCACCGCATATTCGGTGACCCTGCCGCCGCCACCCCCGCCTCCGCGGAAAGCCGCCGGTCCGCCACCCCCGCCTCCACCCGGCCGCCGCGTCACGAAGAGCCACTCGTAGCCCACCGAGTACCGGTGCGAGGACATGCGCTGGTTGGACTCGTAGACCACGCTCACGTCGTCCTCACCGAAGGGAGGAACCCAGAGCATGACCCGGTCCTTGCGGGGGGCGCGACGCTCCTGTTCGCCCTCCTCCTCCTCCTCCGGCTCCTCTTCAGTGTCCTCGCCCTCCTCCTCCTCGGGCTCCGGCTCCATCTGCAGGTAGGTCAGCCCGGCCCCGTCCGCCCGCCAGAACATCGAGCGGCGCTCGGGTTCCTCCTCTTCACCCGCCACCCCCGGCGCCGCCGGTGTTCCGCGGATCCCGGTGTTGAGCTCGGTCTCGTCGAGTTGGGTGAGGACGTTGCCCTCGCGATCCCAGATCTCCTCCACGCGGCCGAAGCTGGTGACCGGGACGATGTAGCTGAAGGGCCGGCGCATCGTCGTGACGCGTGCATGCTGGCCGTCCGGCGAGAAATCGAAGCTGCGAATCATCGCGGGCTCGCCGATCCTCGTCACCCTCCGGTTGCCGACCGCGACCGTGGCGAGCTGCCCGGTCACGTGCCACTCGAGGAGTTCCTCGTCGTACGGCGTGGCCATCAGGCTCGCGTAGGTACGAAGCCTGTTCGCTCCGTCCTCGGTCAGCTTGACCTGCGGTCCGGTCGGGACCGACGGCTCCATCGGCCGGGACGCGCGGCCCTGGGGGATCAGGACGGTCGCGATCTCTTCCCCGTTTCCGGTCCACTCGAAGGAGGTCACCATCGTCGCGAGCACGGGCTCGCGGGTCACACGCCGGGAGCGCCCGTTCTCGGGGTCGGCCACGTAGATGTGGGTCTCGGTGTCGTAGTGCGCAAAAAACGCGAGCTGCGAGCCGTCGGGCGACCAGCTGGCGTTCGAGAAGCGGGCGTCACGGGGCACATCGATGTCGGTGACCGAACCGTCCGCCGCCGAGATCAGCTTGTACCCCACCGCCCCCCGGATCGACAGCCGGCGGGTGCGATTGGCCTGGGGTTCGAGGAACTGGCCGCCCAGCTCGTCGAAGGGGCGCGAGAACCGGTCCATGGTGACCTGGCCGTCGCTCACCTGATGAAGGAACCAGCGCCTGTCCGGACTGGCGGAGCCCAGATTCATGTTCAGGTAGCGGGGCGCCAGCACCGCATCCATGATCTCCTGCGGCGGCTCCATCCACTCCGGGGAGGCCAGGATGGCCTCGGCCGCCGATTGCGGCGGCTCGGTCTGGTCGACGGTCGTGTCCTGCCCGATCAGTGCGCCGGCCGGCAGCGCGACCGCGAAGAGGGCGGCGAGCGGGACGAGTGCGGTGGCGAAACGGATACGTCTCATCGTCTTCGACTCCATCTGGGTTGGGACGGTCATCACGTGCTTCCCGATATAGTGGGGCGCCGAGCCGCAACTGGACAGGGGGAGGGCGGCCGGAGGGCCGGCGCGGCCCGGCCGGAGTGTGCGGACCGGGCAATGCCGTCATGGCCGCCGGCTACGGCATGCGCAGCCGTCCCCGCAGTCCGATCGCGTGCTCGGGCGGACCGAAGGAGCTCTCGCGGCGGGTCACCTCCACCCGCAGTCCCAGTCCCCTTCCCAGATCGTAGCGCACCCCGCTGCTGTAGGCGCGCAGCCCTTCGCCGGCGAGGAGCAGTCCCCCGTACGGGGTGCCCGTGAACCCGCGCAGACCGTAGGAGATCTCGGCGTCCAGCCGTCCACCCAGGGGGTCCGCACCGTCCCGCCCCATCTCGGCAACGCCCCGTTCCCAGAGTTCCCAGGCACCACTTGCCGCCTCGCCCCAGGTGGGAGCCACCCGCAACGACAGTCCTTCGCCCCGGATCTCGGGATCGATCTGCAGCGTCGCCCCCAAACCCCACTCCTGATACCCCTCCTGGCCGGTAAGCAACGCCCTTCCACGCGCCTCGAGGCGCACCCCGAGTCCAGCGTTGACCAACCGCATGCCGGTCCCGACCTCGACCCCGGCGCCCTGCGCCCCGGCACCGCCGTCGTAGCGCATTCCGCCTTCGAGCAGGAACGCGATCTCGTCGCCGCGCTCGGTCCGATACCCCTGCGACCACTCCAGTAGCAGCCGCGCCCGCTGCATGTCCAGAGTGAGCGAGTCGATCTCCTCGCCTTCGTTCACGGTCAGGCGCGTCATCCATCCCTCGCCCCTCACCCTGACGTTGCCCAGACCGCTGGTCAGCAGTGTATGGCTCCCTCCCGCCGCACCGCTCAGGATGCTGCTGCCGGTCGTGCGCAGCTCCACGCGCTCGTCCTCCATCTCGATGTTGCCCCAGCCGTATCCGGCGGTCGCCCAGACCACCGATCCCTCGCCGTCCAGCAGCCAGGCGCCATAGGGGTTCACGGTGGTGAGGCGGTTGCCGTAGGTGCCGGCAACCGGGTTCGAGCCCGTGCGGTCGGTGAAGTCGAAGTTCCCCGACGACGTGGTGGCCGCCACGCCGGCCAGAACATCCGGGCGCACGCGCACGTCCGCGCCCACGTGCAGGTTGGTCTGGTTGCCGTTCCACTCGATGTCGGTCGCTTCCGGCTCGGCGATGCCGACGTAGTCGCCGCCGCCCCAGGTCGCCAGCGTGCCCATGATGCCCCCCTGCCGTGCAATCTGATTGCCGACCGGCAACACGAAGGAGGCTCCGTCGAGAAGCCGGGCGGCCCCCGACAGGCCGGGGCTCACGTTGCCGAACCGGCCCGGGACGCCCCCTTCTCCCCCTGCGGCCGACCCCTGGAGCAGGGACGACGCGCTGCCCAGACTTGCCCGCAATCGTTCGCCGTCGCGCAACGCCACCGCGTCCACGCGCGCAGCGATCGCCGAGACCGTGCTCGACATCATCGCGGCAGCGGCATGCGGGAGGATGCTCTCGCCGACCCGTCTCGACCGCTGCCGTCCGTCGTCCGTCGATGCGCTCGCCACCCCGGACGGCATTCCGATGCCGGCCGAATTGATGGCCGACACGCGGTAGTAGCGGGTGCTGCCGGGTTCCAGCCCGATGTGCAGGAACGTTGTGTTGGTCACCCCCGTGTTGGCTACGAGGTTGGCCCACGCCGCGCCGTCCTCCGACACCTCGATCCGGTAGCCGATGATCGGAGCCCCGCCGTCGTAGCCGGGCGCCGTCCACGACAGGTCGATCTGTGTTGCGTCGACGGCCGTGGCGACCAGCCCCGTGGGAGCATCCGGCACGGTGGCGTCGGTGGTGGCGGTCGCGGTGTTGGATGGCTCGCCCGCGCCCAGGGCGTTGATGGCCGAGACCCGGTAGTGCCTGGTGGTCGCGGGCTCGAGGCCCGTGTGCGAGTAGCCGGTGTTGCTGTTCCCGGTGTTGGCGACGAGGTCGCTCCAGGTGGTGCCTCCGTTCTCGGAGACCTCGATGCGGTACCCGCTGATTCGCCTGCCGCCGTCGTGGTCCGGCGCCCTCCAGCGGAGATCGATCTGCGACGTGCCGTTCGCCGCCGCGGACAGCGCGGTGGGCGCGCCGGGAACCGAGGATCCCGTGGTCGCGGCCGCCGTACCGGAGGGTTGCCCGATGCCCACCTGGTTTATTGCTGAGACCCGGTAGTGACGCGTGGCCCCGGCCGGCAGACCACTGTGCGAGTAGCTGGTTCCGGTGGACCGCGTGGTCGGCACCAGGACGCGCCAGGACCTCCCGGCGTTCTCCGAGACCTCGATCCTGTAGCCGATAAGCGGCACTCCGCCCGTTTCGCCAGGGGCGGTCCATGAGAGGTCGATCCGTGAGGTGCCTTCCGCCATGGCCTCGAGCGCCGTGGGTGCCGCCGGGAGATCAGGGGCGGTCGTCGCCCAGTCGACATTGGAGAAACGCCCCGCGCCCGAGCGGTTGACCGCGGACACCCGGTAGTGGCGTGTGGTGTTGGGCGGCAGCCCGGTGTGCGAGTACCTGGTCGTATTCGCTCCCGTCACATCGTCCAGAACA
The DNA here is from genome assembly GCA_965116645.1 of Longimicrobiales bacterium. Classification (GTDB taxonomy): domain Bacteria; phylum Gemmatimonadota; class Gemmatimonadetes; order Longimicrobiales; family Gaopeijiaceae; genus Bin94. The sequence goes on from OZ220702.1 coordinate 3,202,838, forward strand.
CTCCAGGTCCTCCGCCGGTCTTGGGAGACTTCGATCCGGTAGCCGGTGATCCGTGCCCCGCCATCGTCGGCCGGCCGGGTCCACCTGAGATCGATGCGGGACGATCCCACCGCGTTGGCGCTGAGGTTCCGGGGCGCACCCGGGAGGCCCGCGGCGGTGGTGGCGCCCGCGGGTGCCGAGAACGGTCCAACGCCTGCGCGGTTGACCGCCGCGACCCGGTAGTGATAGGGGGTCGATGGTTCCAGGCCGGTGTGCGTGTACTGCGTGCTCGTAGCGGCGGTGGTGGCCGCCAGCTGCCAGCTCACGCCGCCATTGCGCGAAACTTCGATCCGATAGTCGGTGATGGCGGCGCCACCGGTCGTCAAGGGGGGATTCCAGGCGAGGGTGATGCTCGTGGATTCCAGCCTGATGAAACGCAGATTGCTCGGTCTTCCGGGCAGGTTTGCCGGCGTGGTTGCCTGGACAACGTTCGAATACGGCCCCCGTCCCCTGCTGTTGATCGCGGCCACCCGGTAGTGGCGCGTACTGCCGGGCGGGAGACCCCTGTGGATGTAGCTGGTGACCGTGCTGCGGGTGTTCGCCACCAGGATGGTCCAGCTGCTTCCGCCATCGGAGGAGGACTCGATGGTATACCCGGAAACAGCTGAACCGCCCGTCTGTGTCGGTCCCGTCCAGGTGAGGGTGGTCTGGCCGCTCGCTGCTCCGGCTCTCAGGTTCAGAGGCCGCCCCGGGATCGTCGCCCCGGTCGTGGCCCCGGCCACGTTGGACGGCGACCCCACCCCCGTCCGGTTGATCGCCGAGACTCGGTAGAAGCGCCTGGTGCCGGGCGCCAGTCCCGCATGGGAATAGCGCGTGGATGTCGAGCGTGTGTTGGACACGAGCGTGCTCCATCCCGACACCCCGTTGGCCGAGACTTCGATCTCGTATCCCGTAACCGCCCCGCCGGACCCGCCGGGCGCAGCCCTCCAGTTGAGGTCGATGCGGGATGATCCCACGGCAGTGGCACTCAGGCCGGTCGGCGGCCCGGGCACCCTGCCCACCGTGGTCGCGCTTGCCGTATTGGAAGGCTCGCTCACGCCGAAATCGTTGATCGCCATGACCCGGTAGTGGCGCGTGGTGTGGGCGGCGAGGCCCGTATGACTGTATGACCTGGCGCTGGTGCGCGTATCGGAAACCAGAGCACTCCAGCTTCGTCCGGCGTTGCTTGAGACCTCGATGCGGTACCCGTCGACCGCGGCGCTGCCGGAATCGGCCGGCGCGGTCCAGGTCAAATCGATGGCCGATGTCCCGCCGGCGGTCGCCGACAACGACCGGGGGGCGCTGGGTGCCCCGGCGCCCTGGCTGGTCCTGTTCGTGACGGGCTCCCGCACGATGGCCTCGACGCGGTTGCCCACGGCGTCGCTGAGCGGGCGTGTTCCAGGCGTGTAGCTCACCGTCACTTCGTCGCGGTGGGCGACGGGGGATGCAAGGGTCAGAGTCACCTCGTCCTGGCCTACTTCGACGTCCGAGACGGTTTCCGCGCTCCCGTCGACGCGCACACGGAAGTCCTGGGTCCCCGGCACCGACGCAACGTCCAGGTCGTCATCGAAGACCAGGACGAGTTCGTCGCCGTCGACGAAGGCGTCGTGCAGCTCGGGCCGCACGTTGTCGGCGAAGAAGCTGTAATTTGCCAGTTTGCTGTCTTCGTCCTGTGCATTCTGCGCGGCGGCCTCTGCAATCGTGACCGTGATCGTACCTTCGAAATCGTCCGGAGGTTCGATTGTGACGGTGTACGCGGCCCCGCTGCCGCTGAGGTTCGAAAGGCTGCCGTGATTGAGGTCGATGTCACCGAGGCGGAATCCGGTGACGCTCTCCGAAAAGGTGATTCTCAGCAGGAAGCTCTCGTGGCCTGTCCCCGAAGGCGCAGCACTCATGGAGACCGTAGGGGGAGCGGCATCGACGTGCTTCGTGTCGGGCACCGGGGAGATGGGCCCTGCCGTGGCCGGTGGCGTGAGGCTGTGACCCATCGCATTGGACGGAGCGGCCAGACCTGCGCACGCCACGGCCGTGGACACCAACGCGAGCCTGCAGTCCCTGAACAACACGGATCCTCGAGAAGTCATCGTCGTATCAACCCATCCCCGCGGGCGCAGACAGCCGCGGCAAGTGGAAGCAGGCGGGGACGGCGGATGAACGTCCGAACTGCCGGACGGCCGCCCCGATTACGGGATTCAGCGGTAGCACAAGGGCCATTTTTCAAACTACGGCATACACTCCCTGGCTGGAAGTTGCCTTCCCTACTGCTCTCCCGGACCTCTGGCGACCTTCGCAAACACGGCGACATGTAAACTCCACTGGACAAACTGTCATCTCGACTTGTCACTTGTGGCATATCGGGGACCCGCGCAAGCTCCGCGCCGCAGCATCCGGTGACCCCGGCCCGCGTCGTCAATTCCCGAAGAGCGCCTCGCGGCCCACCACGGAGACCCACATCGAGCGGCTGGAATGCCCTACGCCCGGCACAACCATCTCGGTGTGAGCGTGTGCAGGGTCGAAGTCGTTCATGAAGCGGACCAGGGTGCGGCCGCGAACGTAACGGTTCGCACCCTGCAGGTTCGCGCCGCAGCTCTGGTCCAGCGAGGTGCTGAGCGTGTCGGCGTCCCCGAGGAGTATGCGCACGTCCCGACGGACCAGCCGGGAGCGGATCGTGTCCGCGTCGACCGCGTCGGCGTAGCTGTTGCGGTCGCCAAGTCCGTAGTGCCAGTCGTCATAGTCTTCGCAGCCGGCCGCCGGAACGGTGAAGTTCCCCTCGCGCCCTTCGCGCTCCGGGCCCAGGTAGAGGTAGGTGGAGGGATTGGTGACCACGTACCGGAACCGCACGCCCGCGCGCGCTGCCGCTTCCTCGCCGCTGGTCGCTGCAAAGCGATGCACGACCTGCCCACCCGCCGAATGGCCCGCCACAACGACTTGCCGCAGCGCCGGGAAACGCCTGGCGTCGAGCAGGAGTTCCACGATCCTGTCGAGGGCGGCGTAGGAGCTCACGCGCGGCGTCGGACCCTCGGGTCTGGACAGGTGTCCGCGCTTCCATCCGGCGCTGGACCAGAACGGTTCATCCGCCGCCGGACTGTCGTCGCTCGTCTGAAAGTGGGGCGCGACCACGACCACCGTACCCGCTACTCCACCGTTGGCCACCGCCATGACCCCGCTGTCGAAGTAGTTGTCCGGGTTGCGGTTGTTGCCGTGGACGACGATGAGTGCCCGCGTGACCGCGGCGTCGCCCGCCGTGAGCAGGTGCGTGGTGTAGGCGGGAAGGAACAGGCCGTCGCCGAGAGCAACGCGCTCCGCGCAGGTGGCATTGGCGAAGGTGCAGGGGACCGGCCGAGCGGGCGTGTCCGGACCGGGCATCTCCGGCTGTGCGCCGCCGGGGTCGCAGGACCAGGCGCCAAGGCCGATGCCGAGCGCGGCGAGGCGCGATAGCGAGGAACGCGAACTCATGGCACACTCCAGACGCCGCTGGAAACCTGGCTCCGGGAAGCCCGTGGCGTTCGCCGCCGCCGTGCGAACACCGGCTCCGCGAAGAGAAAAGTGAGCCGGCTGGGGATCGAACCCAGGACCTACGGATTAAAAGTCCGTTGCTCTACCAACTGAGCTACCGGCTCACCGGAAAGCTAACGCGCCGCAGCATCATGCGGGACATCGGCTGCCCGGCCCGCGTACCCCAGCGGCAGCTCCAGCTGGAGCAACCCGAAGGTGGTGCGATGATGGGGTGTCAGGCCCAGCTCCTGCACGGCTTCCCTGTGGCGCCGGGTGCCATACCCCATGTTCTGCTCCCACCCATAGCCGGGGTAGCGGCGCGCAAGACGGGTCATGAGCCGGTCGCGGCACACCTTGGCCACGATCGAAGCGCACGCCACCGAATGGACGAGCCCGTCGCCACCGATCACGGCGTCGTGCTCGCGAGCCAGGTCACGCACCGGAAGACCATCCACGACCACGTGGTCCGGCTGCACGGCCAGGCGGTCGAGGGCACGGGTCATAGCGCGAGCCGTCGCACGCAGAATGTTGAAGCGGTCGATCTCGCTTACCGAGGCAGCCCCCAGCGCCACCGAGACCGCGCGACCGTGAATCTCGGCCGCGATTTCCCGGCGGTCGGCGGGCGTCAGCGCCTTGGAGTCTGTGGCGCCGTTCACCTCCTTCCCCTCTGCCAGAATCACGGCGGCGGCCACGACCGGCCCGGCCAGGGGACCCCGCCCAACCTCGTCCACCCCCGCGACGTGGGCCACGCCGCGGTGCCAGAAGCGCCGCTCATAAGTGAGCAGGTCGGGGCTCCCGGCGGAGTGGGACACGGCCGCCACATGCAGCGGGGACTATTCCAGGCCCCCCTAGTTGGGCCGCGGCGTACGCTTCTCCCTGATCCGGGCCGCCTTCCCGCGCAGGCCCCTCAGATAGTAGAGCTTGGCCCTGCGGACGCGGCCGCGCCGCACGATCTCGACCCCGCCGACGGTGGGGGCGTTGACGGGAAAGATCCTCTCCACCCCGATCCCGCCGGAGAGCTTGCGGACGGTGAAGGTCTCGCCCATGCCGGAGCCCCGCCGTCCAAGGCACACGCCCTGGAAGACCTGGATCCGCTCCTTCTGACCCTCGCGGACGCGGTAGAGGACCTTGATCGTGTCACCGGGCGCAAAATCGGGCAGATCGTCCCGGATGTGTTCCAAATCGAGTTGGTGGAGGAAATCCGCCATGGCCGGGCTCCTCTCGAAGCAGTCTGTTACCAGATTGAAATCGTGCGATGGACAGCCTTTTAAGGTAGACAGACCGGGAGCCGATTGGAAGGGCAAGTCTTGTCCAGCAACTCTTGTCCAATGGTCGCCGATGGGAAGCCTGAACGGGACCGGGCTCGGGCCGGGCTGCTACCCGTCCGCCCGGCGGATGCGCGTCAGCCGCTCCGACTCGGCCCGCCTCCAGGTCTCGATCCGCGCGTGGTCGCCGCTACGCAGGACGGCCGGCACCCGCAAGCCGCGGTACTCGGCCGGGCGGGTATAGGATGGGGCCGAGATGACATCGCCATCGTAGAAGGAGTCGGACGAGGCCGACTCGTGGTCGCCGAGTGCGCCCGGCAGCAGGCGCACCACCGCATCGGTGACCGCCAGGGCACCGACCTCGCCCCCCGAGACGACGAAGTCGCCGATCGAGAGCTCCTCCGTCGCGAGGTGGTCCCCGACCCGCTGGTCGATGTCCTTGTAGTGTCCGCAGAGCAGTGTGACCTCCGGCTGCAGCGAGAGACGCACGGCGTCGCCGTGCCGGAACCGATGGCCACGAGCGGAGAGCAGAACGATTGGTCCATCGGGCTGCAGGTCGTCGATCGCCTCGAAGAAGGGTTCCGGTTTCATCACCATCCCGGCGCCGCCCCCGTACGGCTCGTCATCCACCGTCCGGTGCCGGTCGTGGGTGTAGTCGCGAAGGTCGATTACACGGTAGTCGGCCAGTCCGGCCTTCGCCGCCCGGCCGGGAATGCTCCCTTCGAGCGGCGCGGTGAAGTACCCCGGAAAGATCGTCACGATGTTGATGCGGATCACGGCAGCAAACCCTCTGGCGGGTCGATTACCACGCGCCGCCGCTCTCGCTCGAACTCGACGATCACCTCGGCGATGAAGGGGATCATCACCTCGCCCCGGGGGCCGTTCACCTGCAGGAGGTCGGCGGGCTTGACCGGAAAAACTTCGCGCACTTCGCCGACGAGAGTCCCGTCGACGGTGACCACTGTCGCGCCCAGGAGTTCGTGGTAGAAGACCTCTCCCTCGTCGAGGCTGTCGATCGCGGCGAAGGGGCGCAGCAGGTAGAGTCCCCTTAGTTCATCCGCTGCCGTGCGATCGTCGATCCCCTGGAATCTGGCCAGGAAGCCCTTCCGGTAGGCGCGCACCGACTCGATCGTGAGCGGCGGCACCGCGGAAGATGGCATCTCGGCGGACTCGTCGCCCGGATAATGCACCGCCCCAGGGACGAAGTGGCTCTCCGGATAGTCGGTAAGCGGCCACACGAACAGCTCACCCTTCCTTCCGTGGGCCTTGTTGAGGTGGCCAACGACCAGAAACGGAGGATTGGGCCGGCCCTCCGCCATGGTCGGCTACTCCGCCGGATCCTCGTCCGCGGAGGCTTCGGGCGAGTCGTCGGCGGCAGCCTCTGACGAATCCTCGGCGGCAGCCTCAGGCGATTCGGCGCCAGCCTCAGGCGATTCGGCGGCAGCCTCAGGCGATTCGGCGGCGGCAGCCTCGGTCGAGTCCTCGGCGACGGCTTCCGGCGAGTCGGTGTCGGTGGCATCGGGCGAGTCGTCGGCGGCGGCAGCCGGCTCCGGCGAATCGGCAGCAGCAGCTTCCGGCGACTTTCCGTCTCCACCGGAATCGGCCTCGGCAGGGGTTTCGGCGGTGGCCGCTTGCACGGACCCGTCGCCGTCCCCGACCAGCGCGACCTTTCCGTCGCCGCCGGCCCGTGCCCTGCTCAGCAGATTCCCGACCGTGCGCGAAGCGATCGCGCCTTCGCCCAGCCAGTAGTCCACCCGCTCCAGGTCCACCCGGAGCCGGGCCGGCTGGGACACGGGATTGTAGTAGCCCAGGTTCTCGACGAAACGGCCGTCACGGGGTGAACGGCTGTCTGCGACCACGATGCGGTAGTGGGGTTGCTTCTTCTTTCCCATCCGCCGGAGGCGAATCTTTACGGACATGTTCTCCTTGGCACTCAGATCTTTGGCATGGGGGATTTCAGAGAGGGCATCAGCCCCTTCATGTTGTTCATCATCTTCTCCATCTCGGCGAACCGCTTCAAGAGGCGGTTCACCTCCGCGACCGGCCGTCCGCTTCCGCGGGCGATCCGTTTGCGGCGCGATCCGTTCAGGATTTCGGGACGGCGGCGTTCAGCGGGGGTCATCGAGAGGATGATCGCCTCGATGTGCCTCATCTTCTTCGGGTCCACCGCTCCGGCGGGAAGGCTCCGGGCCATTCCGGGCACCATCTTCATGAGCTGTTCGATGGGTCCCATCCTTTGCACCTGCCGCATCGCGGCCAGGAAGTCCTCCAGGGTGAAGCGGTGCTTTCCGAACACCTTCTTCTGAAGCGCCTGCGCCTCGTTCGTGTCAACCACGGCCTGCGCACGCTCCACCAGGCCGATCACGTCGCCCTGCTGGAGGATGCGGCCCGCGATCCGGTGGGGATCCACGGCTTCGAGGTCGTCCACCCCTTCGCCCGTGCCGACGAACTTGAGCGGCCGGCCCGTCACCCCGTGGATGGAGAGCGCTGCGCCGCCGCGGGCATCGCCGTCCATCTTGGACAGCACGAAGCCGGTGACGCCCAGCACCTCGTCGAAGCCCTGGGTGATCCGCACCGCCTCCTGCCCTGTCATGGCGTCGGCCACGAGAAGGATCTCCCGCGGATCGAGCGCCTCCCGGATACGCGACAGCTCGTCCATCATCGGCTCATCGATCTGCAGCCGCCCCGCCGTGTCGACGATGAGCGCCGCGGACTTCATCTGCCGGGCGCGGCGGTGGGCTGCCCCGGCCACCTCTACCGGGTCGCTGGCGCCGTCCTCGTGGTGGACCGGCACCCCCGCGCGCTGTCCCAGCATACGCAGCTGGTCGACCGCCGCCGGCCGGTACAGGTCGCAGGCCGCAAGCAGCACAGGCCTTCCCCGCCGGGTCAGCCGTTTGGCGAGCTTGGCCGCGGTGGCCGTCTTCCCCGACCCCTGCAACCCCACCAGCATGATCACCGTGGGAGGTGCCGGGGACCAGTTGAGCCGGGTCTCCCCTTCCCCTCCGATCAGCGCCGCCAGCTCGTCGTGCACGATCTTGACGATCTGCTGCCCCGGCGAGACGGCCTTCAACACCCGCTCGCCCATTGCCTTCTCGCGAACGCCGTTCAGGAAGTCGCGGGTGACCCTGTAGTTGACGTCGGCCTCCAGGAGGGCACGCCGTATCTCGCGCAACCCGTCCTGGATCATCCGTTCGGTGAGGAGTCCGCGCTTGCGGAAGCGCCCCAGAACCCCGTCCAGTCTCCTGCTCAGATCTTCAAACATCGGAGCCTGCGCTCAGTGGTTGTTGCGTTATGTCCGGCGGCGCAAGCTGCACAGCATTTAAAGCTAGCCGAATCTGGCACTGTCCTCAAGCTCTCCAAATCACCTGGCTGCGGCGGGTCCCCACCGACACCATTGCGATGGGTGTAGCGACGAGCTCCTCGATCCGTTCCAGGTAGGCACGCGCGTTGCGGGGAAGACCGCTCAGCGTGCGTACTCCGGTGGTGGGCCTCCGCCACCCCGGCAGCGTTTCGTACACGGGCTCGACGCGCTCGAGCTCCCACGAGGTGGGCGGGAACGGGGTATCGCCGCCACCTCCCATGCGGTATGCCGTGGCGACACGGATCTCGGGAAGGGTGTCGAGGACGTCCAGCTTGGTGACCGCGATCCCGGTGAGTCCGTTGACGCGGGCGGCGTACGCAACCACCACCGCATCGAACCAGCCGCAGCGGCGGGGCCTGCCCGTCGTCGCGCCGAACTCCCCGCCGAGTTCGCGGACCCGCTCGTCCATCCCGGGTGAGAAGGCGGTGGGGAGCGGCCCGTTGCCGACCCGCGTCGTGTACGCCTTCACCACCCCGACCACCGAGTCGATGGCCGTGGGACCGATGCCGGCGCCCACCGCCGCCGCCCCCGCGGTCGTGTTGGACGAGGTCACGTACGGGTACGTCCCGTGGTCCACGTCCAGGGCGGTCCCCTGGGCGCCTTCCAGCAGCACCCGCTTTCCGGCCGCCAGCGCACACGCGATCTCGTCGCCCACATCGGTCGCCACCTCGGGTACCCGCGCGGCCACCGCCATAGCCTCCTCCACCGTCCCGGCCAACCCCGGATCGGCACCCAGCTCCCGCAGGCGGTCCCGCGCCCACGCGATCCCCCGCCCCACCCGCTCCGCTCCCCGCCGGGGATCGAGCAAATCGGCGACCCTCACGCCACGGCGTCCCGTCTTGGCCTCATAGGCCGGCCCGATCCCGCGTCCGGTCGTTCCGATCTTGCGTTCCGCGGCCGCCTCCGCCGCCAGGTCCAGCGCCTGGTGACAGGGGAACACCACATGAGCACGCGTGCTCAGCCCGATGCGCCCCCGCGGATCCAGCCCGCGCTCGACCAGACCGTCGATCTCCGCAAAGAACTGCGCGAGGTCGACCACCACGCCGTTGCCCAGGAGGCAGCGCTTGTCAGGGTGGAGAATCCCCGAGGGGACCTGGTGCAGGACGAAGTGCTGGTCCCCCGCGTGCACCGTATGGCCCGCGTTCGCACCCCCCTGGTAGCGGGCGATCACATCCACGTCGGCCGCCAGCACGTCGACGACCTTTCCCTTCCCCTCGTCGCCCCACTGGCACCCGACGACGACGGTGCAGGACCCGTTCAGCGCGCTCGTGTTCAACCGCAGCTCGTCAGGCGTGGGCCATCGCGCGGCGCGGCAGGATCCCCGCTCTAGCCAGGGCCTCCGCCACTTCGTCCCGCCGTCCCTCGGGCAGCGGCCTCAGCGGCGGCCGCGGCACCCCCCCGTGATACCCCAGCAGCTCGAGCCCGTACTTGACGCCCGCAACCCCCATCCCGCCGACGACGGCGTTGTGAAGGGGACCGATCCGCTCCTGCAGGGCCCCCGCGGCCGCCCTGTCTCCAGCCATGTAGCGCGCGTGCAGGCCGGCGCTCTCGCGGGGTGCCAGGTTGGCCACACCCAGGATCCCCCCCACGGCCCCGCTCTCCAGCGCCCCGTAGAGCAGGTTGCCGCTCCCCACCAGCACCTGGAACCCGCGGGAGCACTGCGTGACCAGCTCGCCCACCATCTCCAGCTGCCCCCGCGAATCCTTGATCCCGACGATGTTCTCGTGCGCGGACAATTCCGCCACCAGCCCCGAGGGGAAGTCGAGCGTGCTGAATCGGGTCGGCACCTGGTAGACGATCACCGGGACCGGCGACTGCTCCGCCACGGCCAGGTAGTGGTCCCTCACCACCGCCGGGGTCATGGCGCCCTTGTAGAAGGCGGGCGGCTGCACCAGCACCGCGTCGGCCCCCCGCGCCGCGGCCAGGCGCGTCAGGCGCAGGGTGGCGCGCAGCGACTCGGCGCCCGTCCCGGCAACGAGGAGCATCCTGTCGGGCAGCACGCCGCTCGCCACGTCCCAGCAGGCGTCCCGTTCGTCCTCGTCAAGGAAAACGGCCTCCCCGGTCGAACCGCCGATCACCATGCCGCTCACGCCGGTAGCCGCCCACCTCCGCACATTGTCGCGGAGCGCGACCAGGTCCACGTCGCCGGTGACCGGATCGAAGGGGGTGGTGGTCGGGATCATCACCCCGCCGATGTCGATGGGGGGTGTCGCGTCGTGTGTCGTCATGGTCGAATCCGGCGCCTGGTGATCGTTGAATGTGGCGGACGGGCCGGACGCGAGCGGCCGCTTGTCCGGCCGCGCACGGCTGCGCCAGCGACGCGGAGCCCGCTCACCGCGCCACGCGCGCGCCCGCCGCGGGCGAATGCAGGCCAACCAGTTCACGCGCCCGCTCCAGGGTCTCGCCGGCCATTGCACGAGCCCGTTCTCCCATCGCCATGATGCGGCCCACAAGGTCGGTCTCCCGACGGAGGATGTCCGCCCGGCGGCCCCGCATCTCGCTCGTCAGCGCGACCAGCGCATCCGCGGTCCGGCCCTTCAGGTCCACATAGCGAAGAGTACCGGCAAAGTAGTCTTCGCGCATCTGCGCCGCGTCATCGTCGTGCCCGCACGCGGCGAGCAGGGTGAGGAGGTTCTCGATCCCGGGGCTGACCTCGCCGGGCGGCGTGTCCCCCGAATCGGTGACCGCGGAGCGGATCTTCCTGCGGATGGAGTCCTCGTCTTCGAAAAGGCCGATGTAGTGCCGGGGACCGAGACTCTTGCTCATCTTGCGGGTCGGGTCCGCGGTGGACATGACCTTGGGCACATGCGTGAAAAGGGTCTCGGGCTCGGGGAAGAGGTAACCGAAGCGGTTGTTGAAGCGCCTCGCGATGCCGCGGCTGAGCTCGAGGTGCTGAGACTGGTCCTGACCCACCGGCACGCACCCCGCGCGGTAGGCGAGGATGTCGGCCGCCTGCAGAACGGGATAGAAGAGCAGCCCGGCAGAGATGAAGGTCCCGTCGTCCTCGCCCAGCCCGCCCTTCAGCAGCCCCGACTTCTCCTTGAACTGCGTCATTCGGCTCAGGTCGCCCAGGGAGGTGAGCGTGGCGAGCAGCCAGCAGAGTTCGGTCTGCTCCGGGACGGTCGACTGGACGTAGACGGTGGTGCGGCCGGGATCGATTCCCGCAGCCAGCAGGCTGACGAACATTTCGCGCGCCGACTGCCTGAGCTCGCCGGCCTCGTAGGGCGCGGTCATGGCGTGCAGGTCGACCACGCAGTAGACGCATTCGCGCTCGTCCTGGAGCCGGGCCCAGTTCCTTACCGCGCCGAAGTAGTTCCCGATGGTCATGACGGCGGTCGGCTGGATCCCGGAGTAGACGCGGCTGGGAGGCGGCATGGCGGTGGCGAAGTGTCCGGTTGGTCGAAGGGTGGGTTCTGGCCGGTGACCGCGGCGGCGGCGCGACCGCTAACTTAGCGGAGCGGGGCCGTTCGTTCGACCCTTGGCGCCCCTTCAGCTCCCGGATCCACCGATGCACGAACAACTCCAAGACCTGCTGGCCACCGCCACCGGAGCCGCCCGCGCCGCGGCACGCGTCCACGGCGACGCATCCCGTCGCGGCGGCGGAAAGTGGGTGGACACCAAGACCGTATCGAGCGATTTCGTGTCCGATGTGGACATGGCAGCGCAGGAGGCGGCGATGGAAGTGATCGCCGCCAGGCACCCCGGTCACGCGATCCTGGCCGAGGAGGAGGGTGGCGGCCGTGACGGCCGGCCCGGCAATGAGTACCTCTGGGTCGTGGACCCGCTCGATGGCACGACCAACTTCCTGCACGGCCACCCCTACCACGCGGCTTCGGTAGCCGTGTGGGACGGTGCAGGCCCCCTTGCAGCCGCGGTCGATGCCCTGGCCCTCGGCAAGGTGTGGACCGCTGCGCGCGGGCGCGGCGCACAAGAGAATGGGGCGAGGATCCACGTGAGCCGCACCGCGCGAATTGAGCGTTTCCTGCTCGGCACCGGCTTCCCATTCAAGGCGCACGCCCTCATTCCCGCCTACCTGAAGGAACTCGGCCGGGCCCTGCGGCACACCGCGGGGGTCCGCCGCACCGGCGCCGCCGCGATCGACCTCGCGTACGTCGCAAGCGGCGTCCTCGACGGCTTCTGGGAGTCCCGGCTGGCGCCGTGGGACTACGGCGCGGGCGTGTTGCTGGTGACCGAAGCGGGCGGCGTGGTGGAGCGGGTTGAAGGCGGTCATGTGGGGCTTGACGGGGGATCGGTGCTGGCAGCCAACTCGTCCGAAGCGCTGGTCCGACTGCGGCAGGTCCTTGCCGGCTGCGAGATCCCATGATTGCAGTCGCCGCGATTTGGGGCCGGCTCATGTTTGCCAGGTCACACGCCGCACGTCGCAGGACACGCGCCGCAGTCTGGCCAGCGGGGACCGAAGCGGGCTAGTTTGTTGCAACCGGATTTGGATGCTTGCAGGCTTCTATTACATACTCCCGCCAAAGGACAGGTACATTATGGGAACGGCCATTGCGAAACAGAAGCGAGAAGTTCTCACGGGTTGCGCGCCGAAACGGCTCGCATATCCCCTTGTGGCGATCGGCGCTGTTGTCACCCTCCTCTCGTGCGGCGGCGAAGACACCACGACGACCCCGCCTGCCGTAGAGCCCTCGCGTCCGGCCCAGATCAGCATCGAGCCCGGTGAATTCGCCGTAACGGCGGGTGAAACCGTGCGTCTCAAGGGCGTCGTGCTGGATCAGCGCGGCAAGCACATGTTCAATGCCGAGCTCACCTGGGCCACCAGCGACCCCGCGATCGCGACGGTCGATACCGCGGGCATCGTGACCGGGGTCCGGGAGGGAAAGGCCACCGTCAGCGTGACCGCAGCCGCGATCAGCGCCACCGCCGCCGCGACGGTACGTAGTCAGGACCGGAACAATCTCATCGATCTCCTGAACTCGGCCGGCGGAGGGGACTGGACCAACCGCGAGAACTGGGATTCCGACGAACCGGTCGGCACCTGGTACGGCGTCGAGGCCAATGCCGATGGCCGCGTGACCACGCTGCGGCTAAGCGACAACGGGCTGACCGGCCAGCTCCCGGCAGACCTCGGGGACATTGCGTTCCTGACCGAACTCCATGTGGACGGCAACGAAGGGCTCTCGGGCCCGATTCCGTTCTCGCTCTCCGAGCTGGACCTGCAACAGCTCCAGTACGGCGGCACGATGCTCTGCACGGTCCGGGACGAGGGATTCCGGACCTGGCTGAATGCGATTCCGGCGCGCGACGGCGACTTCATCGCCTGCAACGAAGAGCGGTCGGATCTCATGAAGCTCTATGAAGCCATGGGAGGCGAGGACTGGGAGAACTCGGGCAACTGGGGGACGAATGCCCCGCTCGACAGCTGGTTCGGCATCGAGGTCAATTCGGCAGGTCGGGTCACGGAGATCGATCTGAACCGCAACGGCCTCACGGGGGAGGTGCCTGCCGAGATCAAGTACTTTCCGCACCTGCGGCTGCTGCGCCTGGACTACAACCAACTCGAGGGCGAGGTGCCTCCTGAAATCGGTCTTCTGACCGAGCTCCGGCGGATGGACATCGATGGCAACAGCTTCACGGGCCGGATCCCTCCCGAGTTCGGGAACCTGGTCAAGCTTGAAGAGCTTTGGATGGGGGGGAACAACATGAGTGGCCCCATACCCCCCGAGTTCGGCAAACTCGCAAGTCTGGAGGACCTTCATCTCTATGAGGCGCCGTTCAGCGGTTCGATCCCGGAGGAGTTCGGTGCGCTGACCGAATTGCGGGTGTTGAGGATCGAGGACACCCGGATCGATGGCCCGATCCCGGCAGCCCTGGGAGCGCTCAAGAAGCTCAGGACCCTCAACCTGACCGCCAACCGATTGTCCGGATCCCTGCCGCGGGAACTTGGCAGTATCGACGGTCTGAGAGTGCTGGCCGTCGGTCGTAACCGAATAGACGGCCCCCTCCCTCCGGAGGTTGGCCAACTCGACAGCCTGCGGAGCCTCATCCTGCGCGACAACATGATCGACGGGCCCCTGCCCGCCGAGCTGGGCCGGCTCGAAAGCCTTGAGTGGATCTCGGCGGAGGACAACTCGCTTTCCGGGCCGCTGCCACCGGGCCTTGGCGGCATGAAGTCCCTGATCTGGTTGCACCTCCAGAACAATCCCGACCTCTCCGGTCCACTTCCAGCCGAGTTGACCTCGCTTGATGATCTCGAGGAACTGATTGCGTACGAGACCGGCCTGTGCGCGCCCACCGACCCGGAGTTCCGAACGTGGCTGAACGATGTGGTCTACAAGTGGCGCGTCCCGTCGTGCGGTGTGGAGGCTCAAGCCGGGGCCTACCTCATTCAGGCTACGCAGTCGACCGAGTATCCGGTCCCGCTCGTGGCCGGGAGGAGCGCGCTACTGCGCGTCTTCGTCATGTCCGAGCAGGAGACCACCGAGACCATTCCCCCGGTCCGGGCAGCCTTCTTCGTGAACGGGGCAGAGGTGCATGCGGTGGATATCCCCGCCGGGTCCTCCCCGATACCGACCGAGTTGCTGGTGGGCCGAATGGAGCTGTCGGCCAACCTCGAGATCCCGGCCGACGTGATCCAGCCGGGCCTGGAGGTGGTCGTCGAGGTCGACCCGAACGGGACCGTCGACGCGTCACTCGGCGTTGCGAGGCGGATCCCCGCAGTGGGAGGGATGGCGGTGGAAGTCAGGGAGGTGCCCCCGCTGCACCTGACCCTGGTGCCCTTCGTTTCGCGCGCGAACAACAACCGGCAGGCCGTGTCCTTCGTGGCCAGCGCCACCGAGGACGACCCCATGTTCTTCCAGACGAAGACCCTGCTGCCGGTGGGTGAGTTCAAGATCATCAAGCACGGCACCGTAACGATCGATTCGAACAGTATCTTCGACATGTTGGCCGAGTTACGGAGAATCCGCATCCTGGAGCAGGGGACCGGACACTGGATGGGCCTCAACGCGGTCGCCGCCGGTGCCGGCGGCGTCGCGGGTTTGGGTAGCAGTTCCAATCCGGTGCGAGGAAAGACCAGCATGTCCCGGTTGAGCGCGGAGACGATCGCGCACGAACTCGGACACAACCTGAACCTGCGCCATGCGGATTGCGGGGGCCCGGCGGGGATAGACCTGACCTTCCCGCATGCCAACGCCCGGACCGGTGTGTGGGGGTACGATCCGCGCGACGGAGGTTCGCTGGTATCCCCTGACCGGGCGGACTTCATGAGCTACTGCGATCCGACGTGGGTCAGCGACTACTACTTCACGAACGCGCTGCGCTTTCGGCTCATCGACGAGAACGAGCTTGAGGTCACCGGTGCCGCCCCGACCCTCCTCGTCTCCGGCGGCGCTTCCGCGGACGGAGCGGTGCACCTCGATCCGGCTTTCGTCATCGAGACTTCACCGGTGGTGCCGCTCTTCGGAGGGCCCTACCAACTGATCGGCCGGGGCGCGGACGAGACCGACCTGTTCTCGGTGAGCTTCGAGATGGAGGAGGTGATGGACGGCGACGGACGATCCGGCTTCGCCTTCGCGCTTCCGGTGCAGGCCGGGTGGGACACGGAGCTGACGAGCCTCGTGCTCATCGGGCCGAACGGTTCGGTGGAGATGCGAGAGGGAAGCGAGCCGCCAATGGCCTTCATGCGCGACCCGCGTACCGGAGAGGTGCGTGCAATCCTCCGCAACCTCCCTGCCGATCCCCTGGCCCCCGGCGCCCTCGATGCGCTCGCCCCCGAACCCGGGCTGGAAATCATGGTCAGCGGGGGGCTGCCCGATGTAGCTGCGTGGAGGCGCTGACGCCGGAACAGGTCGCCGCCGGAACCGTCGCCGGCCGCTAGCCCGCCCGGCCCACCAGCGCGTTGAACAGCAGCTTGAAGGTGCCGTGCGTCTGCGCGCGGTGCTGGGCCCGGAAGCCGATCATCACGATCGTGCCCTCGCCGTGCGCGACCGAGACCATCGCGGCCTTGTCGGCGATCGCCTCTTCGCCGAGCAGCCACCCGCTCTGCAGGATGTCCCGGTCGATGTAGGTGACGATGCGGTGCACATCGGCGCTGCGCGCGCCCGGAATGGTCTCGTACACCTGGCCGCCTGCGAGGTATGCCGCCAACGCATCTTCCGGCATACCGTAGGCAAACGGGTTCGATGTGTCGACCTTCACCTTCAGCGTCGATCCGGGGGCCCAGAAGTCGTTCCCCCACATACCCGCGACGGCGTTGCGGACCGGGACGTCAAACTCGTCGAGGACCAGATCGCCCGCCTGGGCGAAGGTTACCAGCGTGCCGCCGTTCTCGACAAAGGCTTCAAGGGCCTCGGCGCCCTCCTGCCCGAAGCCGCTCCGGTAGGCCGGCGGCGTACCCGCGGGGTCGGGACCTCGGCCACCCCGCGGCCGTTCGGTGGGCCCCAGCATCATCTGCTTCGAGTCGTGGGGCAGGATGATCACATCCCAGCGCTCGTGCAGATCGCCGGCCAGGATCTCGTCGTCGAAGAGGCTGGTGTAGGCGAAGCCGAATTCCTCGAGCAGCCAGCGCGTCCAGCCCTCGTCCATGTTGCCGCCGTAGAAGCGCTGATACATCCCGATGCGCTGCCGGGAAACGGGCTGGCTGATTGTGGACGGATCCCACTCGAGGGCGGTGAAATCCACACCTGTGTTCGCCGCGACCTCTTCCAGCGCGCCCAGGTCGGTCCCCACCTCCACGATGAAGTCCCCACGGCTCGTTCCCGTCCCGGCCCGAGTCACGCGCTGCACCCGAGCACCCGCATCGAAGAGCATGTTGACGGCCTTGAAGGCGTCGTTGAGCGTACCGTCGATCCGGTGGCCATGGGGTGCCTCGGCTGCCACCGTCCCGCGAGGCTCGACCCTCCCCTCCACTACCGTCAGCGGCGCCTCGACCGCGGTTCCCACTGGATCCACCCGCACTCCCATGAACTCCGCGATCACATCCGCGGACATGTCGTAGGGCCGGATCGGGGCGCCGTCGGCAGTACGGGTATAGCTGTTGTCCGGGTACCAGGTCCGACCCAGCAGCCAGCGGATGACCCCCCGCTTCGGCTGGGCCATCGACACCACGTAGCTGCCCTCGCCGTACACCTTCCCCTCATGGGTGAATCCCGCCGGCGCCCGCTCCACGGTGATCCCCTGCAGGAGCAGCTTGTTCACCATCCTGGACATCGTCAGCGGGTCGTGCTGGGCGGCGGGGATCACGTACGCCTTCACGTCCCCCTCCAGCCCCCGCTGGATCTGCCGGCTCGCCTTGTTGTAGGCGTTCCTGAGCACCGTCTCGCGGTTCTTCGCCGCGATCTCGAGCGGTGAGAATGTCGCCACGATCTGCCGCTCCACGATGTCGCGCACCCGCCACCAGCCGCCCGGCCACGGATTCGGGAACGTCGTCTGGGCCTCGTACTCGGGGAGCTGGCGCGAGCCGCGCAGCTGGTCCGGGTGCACATAGAGCGGCGTCGCGAGCCGGGCGCTGGCCGACTCGGTGAGCATGCCTGCGATGTTGTGGAAGGGCGTGATCCAGTGGAAGCCGAAGTGCCCCCACCCGGAGTAGATCGCCGCGTTCACCGTCCCCTGGAAGCCCTTCTCCTCCATCCGGTACGCCATGTGCGCGCCGTACCACGACATCTCACGCCACACCAGCGGGTCGCCCCCGGGCCGGATCGGCTCCGCGTATGGAGGCAGGTAGATGCGGGCGGTGTACGGCCCCATCTGGTGGTGGTCGATGTACGCCTGCGGGATCCACTCGCGGAAGAGGATCTCGGCCCCGTAACGCGACTCGACCGTGTTCTGCATGAAGGCGTCACGGTTGTTGTCGTGCCCGATGTAGTGGTGGTACAGCTCGGGCGGGCTCGCCCCCTCGTACTCCGTGCCGACCCAGCGGTCGTACCATTCGTTGACGATGCCGACCCCGTCCGGGTTGAAGGCGGGGATGAGGATCGAGATGGTGTTGTCGAGGATCTCGTGGATCTCGTCGTCGTCGCGGGTGGCGAAGAGGTACATGATCTCGGCGGGAGACTGGCTGCACGCGACCTCGGTGGAGTGAAGCGCGTAGGACTGGACGAAGACGACCTTGCCGTTCTCGATGGCGTCGTCGATCTCGGCCTCGGTGTGCCCGCGCGGATCCTGCAGGACCGCGTTCATGCGCTGGAAGTCGCCGAGCCGGGCGAGGTTTTCGGGGGACGAGACGAAGATCGAGAGGAAGGGCTCGCCCAGGGTGGACGGGCCCATGTGCACGACCTGGACGCGGTCGCTGGCAGCGTCGATGAGCTCGTAGTACTCGACGAGCCGGGGCCAGTGCGCGAGTTGGCGGTCCGCGCCCATCCGGTGGCCGAAGAACTCCTCCGGGGAGGGGATGGGGGCGGTCGGCGAGCCGTCGATCTGGGCGACGATGCCTTCGGGAGGAAGGGCGGCGGCGGCCAGCGCGGCCGCGATGAGCACACGGCCGGCCCACCTGGCCATGATCGTTGCGCCTGCGGGAGTCCATGAATCGTGTCGCATGCGTGTTCCCGGGTTCGTGGGAGGACGGTGGGTGGGGAGCGGGGGCGGAGCGTGCCGGTGTGGGGCTGCCCGTTTTCGCACGCCGCAAGGGACGCGATGCGGGCGGGACGCGCAAGCAGGCGGTGGCTCACGTCGCATGAGTAGTGGCCTGTCGCCAGCAGGCCGTGGATAATCCCCGCGTCGCACCGAGGGAGGCGAGGCGCCGGGCTGGCAGGGCGCGACGAGAGGGGAATAGCGGAGCTATTGGCCCGAGGAGCAACGCAGGGGCGGCGCTACTCCTCGCTCAGGCGCGTGCTTGGTCGCCCCGAGTACGCGTCGCTATGTTGAGGAAATCGCGACCGACGCCCGGTCCAGGAGGACCCGCCGAGACAGATGGCTGAGACAGGCAGACGAACCGAGGCGCCCGCCGCGCGACCGGCGGGCTCCCCCCTGGACCGGTTTCTCGGTGTGCTCGGACCGTTGCTCGCGGAGCACTCGGCCCACTCGGCCTGGCTCGTGGGATCGCGGGCCCGCGGGGACGCCGCCCCGGAGAGCGACATCGATGTGATCATCGTCGCGCCAACGGATCGTCCGTTTGTGGAGAGGTTCCGCGACTACCTTCCGGCCGTGCTCGCGGCCGGAGTCGGTGTGGATCTCCTGGTCTACACCCCGGACGAGTTCGAGCAGATGCGGAAGGAAGAACGGCCCTTCCTGTCCCACGCGATGCAGTCGGCCAGGCGGATCCATGTGGGATAAGCGAGCCGAAGCGGACCGCTGGCTGAAGCAGGCCGAAAACGACCTCGACTTCGCACGCCTCGGGCTCCGGGAGGGCTTCTACGCGCAGGTGTGCCTCCTCTCGCAGCAGAGCGCCGAAAAGGCGGTGAAGGCAGTCGGCTACCTCCTTGGGGAACGCACCGTCCACGGACATTCCGTTGCTGTCCTGGCCAACCGATTCGCGGAGGGTGTCCCGGATCTTGCAAGCCTGCGGGAGGACGCCGGGATTCTGGACCAGTACTACATCCCCACGCGCTACCCCAACGGCCTCCCCGGCGGATTCCCTTTCATGGCCTTCGGCCAGGAACAGGCGACGAACGCGATCGCCGCCGCCGAGCACTTCCTTCGTCTCGCACGCGAGCGCATCGACGCAGCCGACGGCTAACCTGGGGGGACGCGGCCGCCTACCCCCGCCCCGCCGCCTCCCTGCCCACCGTCACCGCGGTCGCATCGCTCACGATGAACACCCGGAAGCCCTGCTCGATCCGCTCGGCGATGTCGTCCACCCCCGCGGTGATGCCGCACGGCACCCCGTGGCGCTGGCAGGCGGCGAGCACCTGCTGGATGGCTGCCTCGACCGCCTCCATGTCGCCCTGGTAGGCTCGGCGCAGGTCGCCGGGACCGGCGAAGACCACGCTCACGCCGGGCGTGGCCACGATCTCGTCGACCCGGTCCACGGCTTCCGCGTCCTCCACGATCAGGATGCTCAGGAGCGTCCCGGCGGGGTTGCCCGGCCAGAGATCATCGCCCATCACCGAGACGGCCACGGCTGCGTCCTCGGCCGATTCCGCATGGGGGAAGACGATCCCCGCGACCCCGGCCGCAAGCGCCTCCGCAGCGTGCGCCTCCGCCTCGGCGACACCGTTGCGGATCGGCGGAATCCTCAGGACCAGCGGGTGCGGCGCGTCCTCGCCCGAACCCTCAGCGATCCCCTCCATGTAAACTTTAGTTGACATTATGTCAAATGGACCTGACTCCAGCGAGTAGAAGACGAAGTCCAATTCCCGGTTCTGTCCCCTCAGGAAACCGTGCTCACGGGTGGTGCCTCCGGGGAACACGCCGAAGACAGCCTGGCCGTCAGCGAGGAGCTGGGCGAGGGGAGATGAGGAGGAGGCGGACTCGGTGCCGGAGTCGGCGGGGCTGGCACCGGCATCACCGGACTCGTCCGGGGCGGCGCAGGCGAGGGCAGCGGCGAGCACCGCCACGAGGGCGGCGGAAGGGGCGTGGTTGCTGAATCGGAACATGGTGTCGAACCTCGGCTCTGTTGTGGTCACGCGGTCGGTGTCTCCCGATGCTGCCGCGCCGGTGGCGCCGGCGACCGCTGGCTGCAAGTGTAAGGGCCGGGACCCGGCAGCGCATCCGCACATCTGGTTCCGGGCCGAAAAGATGCCTACCTTGTCGCGGAACACCGTGTTTGAGCCGAATCGCCCACCTTCAAGAACACCGGGAGTCAGGACAATGGCAAAGACGAGATTCGTAACCAGGGCGGCACTTGCGGCTGTCGTCGCGGCGGCTGTCGCCGCGCCGCAGGTCTCCGCGCAGAGCGCAGCCCACCGCCACATCGGCCACGTGGCCGACATGTGGCGCGACACGCCGGACCAGGTCGGACTGCTGGTCGCGGCCCAGATGGAAGCCGAGGTCGCGGCGCAGCACGCCGGGCTGGCTGCGGGTTCCGGCGATCTGGCCGGCATCCAGCGCCACATCACGCACGTGCTGCACGCGATCGATCCGTCGACCTCCGAGCGCGGACCCGGGAATGGCTACGGCCTGATCAGGGCCGCCTCCGGCGCCGCCCAGCACATCGGGCTGGCCGCGGAGGCGGACGACGCCTCGAACGCCGTCAAGACCCACGCGAACCACGTCGGCACGAGCGCGCGGAACGCCGTGACGTGGGCCGAAGCCATCGTGGAGAAGGCCGCGATGGTGGCCTCGGCGACCGACATGGAAGCTGCCAAGACGATGGCCGAAGAGATCGCCGCCATGACCCAGGCCATCCTCTCGGGGATGGACGCGGACGGCAATGGCCGGGTGACCTGGCAGGAGGGCGAGGGCGGGCTCGAGCAGGCCGCGACCCATCTCAGACTCATGAAAGAGGCGGAAGGGCTGGGATGACCGCCCCGCAGAAAGGTTGAATCCATGATGCGGATGCCATCAGCAGGGGGAGTGTTGCGCGCGGTGGGGGTGGCCGCCATCACGGGAGCGATCGTTGCCAGCCAGGCCGCAAGCCCCGGCGGCGCGGCGACCCTCGATTTGTCCACGCCCCCCGCCGACACCGTCAGCTACAAGGAGGACGTGCTGCCGATCTTCCAGAAGCGATGCGCGAAGTGCCACGGCGCAGAGAATGAGGAAGGCGAGGTGGTCGCGGAGGTCAGCCTGATCGTCATCGACCACAAGCGCTTGATGATGGGCTCGGAATTCGGTCCCGTCGTCACCGCGGGGGATCCGGAGGACAGCTGGCTGCTGGAGATGATCACCGAGGGAGACATGCCGCCGGAGGGCGAGGGCGACAAGGTCCCCGAGGAGGAGATCGCGGTGATCAGGCAGTGGATCCTGGAGGGGGCGAAGAACAACTGACGGTGCAGGCACCGTGCCCCAGGCCGTTGCGCGGGCGGACGGCGGCCGCGCGGCAGGCTGCTCCGGCCGAACCCGCCGGGATCAGCCCGGCGCCCGTCTCCGCAGCCACGCGACCGCGACCAGGAGCAGTGCCGCGAATACGATCAGGAATGTGGCCACGGCCAGGATTGCCGGACTGATCTGCTCGCGGATCCCCGACCACATCTGGCGCGGGATCGTGCGCTGCTCGACGCCCCCCATGAAGAGCACGACCACGACCTCGTCGAAGGAGACGGCAAAGGCGAAGAGGGCACCGGAGATCACCCCCGGCGCGATCAGGGGGAGCTGCACGCGCCGGAAGGTGGTCCACGGCCCCGCGCCCAGGCTGGCGGCCGCGCGGGTAAGGTTGCGGTCGAAGGCGGCCAGCGTGGCGGTCACGGTGACGACCACGAAGGGGACGCCGAGCGTGGCGTGCGCCAGGATGATCCCGAGATGGGTCTGGCCGAGCCCCAGATTCGAGTAGAAGAAGAACATCCCCGCCGCCGAGATGATCACCGGCGTCACCATCGGCGAGATCAGGATCCCCATGATGACGCGCCGCGCGGGAACGCCGGGGCTCGCGAGGCCCAGCGCGGCCAGGGTGCCCAGCACGGTTGCGACCACCGTCGCGCTGACCCCGATCACGAGGCTGTTCACCAGGCTCCCCACCCACGCCTCGTTCTCGATGATCTCCCGGTACCACCTCAGCGAATACGCGTCCGGGTCGAGCCGCAGCATCCCCTCGGTGAAGGTGAAGTACGGCTCCGAGTTGAAGCTGAGCGGGATGATCACCAGGATCGGCGCGACCAGAAAGACGAACACCGCGGCGCACAACGCGTGGTAGGCGAAGCGGCCCATCCGCGGGGCCAGGACGGCGGCGGTGCCCATGGCGGGCGCGGGCGGCGAACGCTGGCCGTCAGGGCGCTGCTTCACCATCTCAGTGCAGCCCCATCCGCTCGACGCCCACGAGCCGGTCGTACACCATGTACAGGGCAAGCACGCCCACCAGCAGGATGCCGCCGAGCGCGCCGGCCAGCCCCCAGTTCAGCGACGTCTGCATGTGGTAGGCGATCATGTTGGAGATCAGCTGCCCGTCGCTCCCGCCGACGAGCGCCGGGGTGATGTAGAACCCGATCGACAGGATGAAGACGAGGAGCGCCCCGGCCCCGACCCCGGGCAGCGACTGCGGCCAGTACACGCGCAGGAAGGCCTGCAGCGGCGTGGCGCCGAGGGAGGCCGCCGCGCTCATGTGCTGGGGTGGAATGCCCCGCATGACCGAGTACAGCGGCAGCACCATGAACGGCAGCAGCACATGGGTCATGGCGATCAGGGTGCCGGTCATGTTGTAGACCATCGAGAGGCGGCCGTCGTCGCTCACCAGCCCGATGGCGACGAGGACGTCGTTGATCACGCCCTGCGTCTGCAGCAGCACGATCCACGACGTCGTGCGTACCAGCAGCGAGGTCCAGAAGGGGACCAGTACCAGCACGAGCAGCAGAGCCGCGCGGCGGGGCGGGGCGCGGGCGATCAGATGCGCGATCGGGTAGCCGAGGAGGAGGCAGAGGATGGTAATCGCGCCGCTGACCAGCAGGGTGCGCCAGAAGAGGCGCAGATAGATGCGACGTTCCTCGGGCTGCCTGGCGATCGTGCCGTCCGGGAGGCGATCCATGTCCACAGCGTTCAGGTAGTTGCGGGACGTGAAGCGCTCGCCGGTGGTGCGGATCGCGTGCCAGGTGGCGGGGTCGGCCCAGGCCGTGTCGAGGGCGATCAGCGCATCGCGCCAGGGGGTCCCCGTCGCAGCCGCCGGGTCGGGCGCCTCATCTTCCAGATCCCGGGCCGTGCGCGTGAAAACGCTGCGCAGACCCCCCTGCACCCGGTTCACGCGGCCCGCGACCTGGCCGATCGTCCTCTCCTCGCCGGCGCGGCTCAGCTCGCGGGCGGCCGTCTCGTACACGGCCTCGGCCGGGAGCCGCTCCCCATCCCACCCCTGCAGCAGCGCCACCGTCTCCGGCAGCGCATCCGCGACCACCGGATCGTGTACGCTCCGCGTGAGCATCGTCGCGAGCGCCGCGATGAAGGTCACGCCAATGAAGATCAGGAGCGGGGCAACAAGTCCCAGCGCCCGAAGCTGTTCGCGCCGGACGCGCATCGCACCGCGAAGCCGGCCCCGCCGGCCGGGCCCACCGCCCATACCGCCGCCTTTCGGCCCGCGGTCCCTTCCGGCCACCGCTCTCAGCGCGCCAGCCACGCGCTGAAGCGCTCGTTGAGCTCGTCCGCATGGTCAACCCACCATGCCCAGTCGTATCGCAGCGCGTTTGCCGCATTGGCGGGACTCGCGGGCATGTGCGGCTCCATCTCCACCCCCGCCACGACGTGGGTCGTTACCAGCCCCATCCCGGACTTGCGCATGGGCGAGTACGAGATCCGGCGCGCGATACGCACCATCGATTCGGCGCTGGTCGCAAAGGCCAGATACTGCAGCGCCTCCTCCAGCCTCGGCGTCCCGGCGACGATCCCCACCTGGCCCACATCGAGCAACTGCCCGTCCCAGACGATCACGAACGGCTGGTCTTCGAGCACCTGGGCGTTGAAGATGCGGCCGTTGTAGGCGGTGGACATCGTCACTTCCCCGTCGGCGAGCATCTGCGGCGGCTGGGCGCCCGCCTCCCACCAGATCACCTCGTCCTTGATCGTCTCCAGCTTGGCGAAGGCGCGGTCAAGCCCCTCGGGAGTGTCCATGGTTGCGTAGACCTGGTCGAGCGGAACGCCATCGGCGATCAGCGCGAACTCCAGGTTCACCTTCGGGACGCGCCGCATCCCCCGGCGGCCGGGGAACTTTTCGAGATCGAAGAAGTCGGCCATCGTCGCCGGCTTTTCTCCCGGAATGTTGTCCGCGTTGTAGGCATACACGGTGGACCAGTACAGATTGCCCACACCGCACTCGGTTCGCCCATCGTCAACGAAATCCTCTTCGGCGGGCGTTCCGTCCGCTCCCGGCGGCAGCGAGGCGAGGTCGATCGGCTCCAGCAGCCCCTCGTCGCACCCTCGCACCGCGTCGGCGATCTCCAGGTCGACCACGTCCCAGTGGATCTCGCCGATGTCCACCTGCGCCCGGATCTGCGCGAGGCCGCCGTTGTAATCTTCGACCTCGATGCGGATACCGGTCGCTTCAGTGAACGGTATGTTCGCGCCCTCGTTGACGGCCCGCCCGTACGAGCCACCCCAGGACACCGTGGTGATGGACTGCGGTGCGTCGGATCCGGACCCGCACGCGGCCACCGCAAGCACTGCCGCCAACATGACGGGGACGCGCCCGCAAAGGCCTGGCTCGCAATCCCCGCCCCCTGTCGTCTTCGCGCTCACCCGCTGCCACCCGTTCATCTTCATTCTTCTCCTCCTTCATGGTTGAGCGCGCGGCAGTCGCTGGCGGTCCACCCGATCCGCACCCCGTCGCCCTCCAGCAGACCTCCGTGCCCCAGTACGTTCGGGATCTTCACGATGAAGTCGTCGCGCCCGCACGCCTTCAGGCGCACGCGCAGATGGTCGCCGAGGAAGGTCAGATCCTCAACCCGCGCGTCCAGTTCGTTGCGGTAGCGGCCCGGCTCGGGGTTGATCTCGACCCGCTCGGGCCGGATCGACAGGGTGATGTCGTCTCCCGGCTCGCATGGCGCCACCTTCAGTGCGCGCACCCGCACCCCGCCCGTCTCCACCTCGCACACGTCCCGGTCGGCCATCCCCGTGACCCGCCCGTGCAACCGGTTGTTCTCGCCGATGAAGCTGGCGACGAACGCCCGCTCCGGCTCCTCGTATAGCCCCTCCGGCGGCGCGATCTGCTCGACCACCCCGTCCCGCAGCACCGCGATTCGGTCGGACATCACCATCGCCTCCTGCTGGTCGTGCGTAACGTACACGATCGTCACCCCCAGGGTGCGATGGATGCGGCGGATCTCGTACTGCATCTCCTCGCGGAGGCTCCTATCGAGCGCCCCCAGCGGCTCGTCCATCAACACCAGCGAGGGCTCGAAGACGAGCGCGCGCGCGATCGCCACCCGCTGCTGCTGTCCCCCGGAAAGCTGCCCGGGCCGCCGGTCCGAGAGCTCCCCCAGGCGCACCAGTTCCAGCGCCCGCCCCACCCGCTCCCGCCGCTCCTCCGCTCCCATCCCCCGCACTTCCAGCGGAAACGCCAGGTTGACCCCCACGGTCATGTGCGGAAAGAGCGCATAGTTCTGAAACACCATCCCGATCCCGCGCTTGCGGGGCGGCAGGTTCTGGATCGGCCGGCCCCCGATGCGGATCTCGCCGGCGGTCGGCGCCTGGAACCCCGCGAGCATCATCAGGATCGTGGTCTTGCCGGACCCGGACGGCCCCAGCAGGGTCACGAATTCCCCGGTGCGGACGCGCAGATCGAGGTCCTTCACCACCAGCGTGCGTCCGTCGTAGCTCTTGCTGACCCCGGCGAATTCGACGTGGACTTCCGGAGGCGCTTCCTGCCGGGGCTGCGATACCCTCTCGGCAATATCACCCATATCGATGGACCCATATGATATTGCTTCGCCTGACGACCCCGCCCGGAACCGGCCGCGGGGGCGGCGGCGGCCGAGGGGGCACCGGCTTCGGCGGAGGCTTCGGCGGTTCGGGCGGCTGCGGCGGCAGGATCGAGTCCGGCAAGGATCAGTTCCTCCGGCGCGCAGCCACTTCCTGCTTGAGTTCATCGACGGTGACGCTGCGGTGCTCGCCCTCGGCGTTCCTCAGGACGATCGTGTCGCTGAAGATGTTCACGCTCATCACCTTTTCGCGGCCCAGGCCCGTCTTCAGCATGCGGCCTTCACGCGGAAACCGGCGCCGTGCCTCGACGTAGCTGGTGTGCTCGTACATGAGGCAGCACATGAGACGCCCGCAGCACCCGGAGATCTGCGCGGGATTGAGCGACAGGCTCTGATCCTTGGCGAGCTGCAGGCTGACGGGCTTGAGCTCGGGAAGCCAGGTGGAGCAGCACAGCTCGCGACCGCACCGCCCCACCCCGCCCAGCAGCGCGGCCTCGTCGCGCACGCCGATCTGCCTGAGCTCGATACGGGTGCGGAATGACCGCGCGAGGTCGCGCACCAGCGCGCGAAAGTCGACCCGCTTCTCGGCGGTGAAGTACACGATCAGCTTCTTGCGATCGAACTGCCATTCCGTCTCGGTGACCTTCATCCTGAGACCGTGGCGCGCCACGTGCTCGCGCGTCTCGCGGCGTGCTCGCCGCTCGTCATCCTCCTTGTGCTGCGCGCGGCGGACCTCCTCGGCCCCGGCCCGGCGCAGGATACGCTGCTGCGGGGTGGGCGTCGCGCACCCTCCCGACGACGAACACTTACGCTCGGCGATGTTCCCCAGCGCCGTAACCTCGCCCAGATCCTCGCCCCGGTCGGCCTGTACAATAACGAAATCACCGGGGGCCAAATCGAGGGCATCGAACCGGAAATAGTCCCGGCGAGTCCCCTTGAAACTTACCTCCGCGAAGCCGGACATCGTTACGCCCTCGGTGCCGCGCCGGGATTGTCCACGGAGTGCCAGCGACGCCCGAGTGCCGGAGGAAACCTGTCCACGGGCCGCTATCCGTCCTCGGGCTCGATCCAGGTGCCCAGCGCCTCGTACCTGGCCCAGCGCTCCCGCACCAGCTGGTCGGTTTCCTTGCCGGCGAGCTCGTTCAGGTGGCGGGTCACGGCCTCGCCGACGCTCGCCATCGCGACCGGCCCGTCGGCGTGCGCCCCGCCGGGCGGCTCCGGAATTACCTCGTCGGCCACGCCCAGCTTCAGCAGGTCCGACGACGTGAGCCGCAATGCGCGGGCCGCCTCGTCGCGCTTTTCGGCGGACCGCCACAGGATCGCCGCGCATCCCTCCGGAGAAATGACCGAATAGATCGAGTGCTCCAGCAGGAGGATGCGGTCGGTGACGCCCACCGCCAGGGCCCCCCCGGAGCCGCCCTCGCCGATCACCACGGAAACCGTCGGGACGCGCAGGCGGGCCATCTCACGCAGGTTGGTCGCAATCGCCTCGGCCTGTCCCCGCTCCTCGGCACCGAACCCCGGGTACGCGCCCGGCGTATCGATAAGGGTGACGACGGCACGGCCGAATTTCTCGGCCATCTTCATCAGACGGAGCGCCTTGCGGTAGCCCTCCGGGTGCGGCATCCCGAAGTTGCGCCTCAGGTTCTCCTTCATGTCCCGGCCCTTCTGGTGCCCGATCACCATCACCGAACGCTCGCTGAGCCGCGCCCACCCACCGACGATCGCCTCGTCGTTGCGGTAGCACCGGTCGCCCTTGAGTTCGAACCAGTCGGTGAAGACGGTCTCGATGTAGTCGAGCGTGTAGGGCCGGCGGGGGTGGCGCGCCACCTGGACCTGCTCCATGGGGTCCAGGTTGCGATAGGTCTCCTCTCGGAGGTCTTCCAGCTTGGCCGTCAGCACCCGGACCTCGTCGCTGACGTCGAGGCCGCGCTGCGCCGCCATCTCGCGGAGGCGCACAATCTGGCTCTCCATCTCGACGATATCGCGCTCGAAAGCGAAATGGGCCGCCGATGACATCGGGTCGGGATTCTCCTGCCGCGGGGGACGGAAAACGGAAACAATTCAGAGGGACAAAGGTATAGAGAGGGTGTGGTGGCGCGAAAGCACCGGCAAAGCCGGGCGTGAAGCCGGGGGCATTCTCGCTGCGTAGAGCAACCCGGGACGGCCAACCGTGTGTCCAAGGACATGTGTCCAGGGACGTGGTATAATAACTATGGATGCAGGAAATGCCGGATTCCCGCGGGAACTCGGGCTGGCGAAGCGATTCGAATAGCGAGGCATCGAGATGTTCCAGCAGGCAGCGGGCTTGACGGCACGCGTCGTTCCCAGGTTGTCGCCCCCCCGGCCGCGGTTGCGGGCCGCGATCGCCCTGTTCGCATGCACGGTTGCAGCCTCTGCCGCCGCCGGGCAGGACCGCCCGCTGGCCGCCGATTTCCCCGAGGTCTACCGGGCCGGCGGGACGGATGCCCCCGACTGGGCGCTGTTCACGAACCCCGGGCCGGCAGGGTTCGATGGCTCGGGGAACCTGTACGTCCTGGACGCGGATGCGCCCCAGGTTGCGATTATCGGCCCGGACGGCCAGCCGGTAATGGTCGTCGGACGCGCAGGCGAAGGACCCGGGGAGTTCGACCTTCCCTCCAACCTTGTGGTCTGGCGCGACGGGCACTTTGCCGTGCTCGACGCGGGGCACAACGCCATGCACCTGTTCGGCCCCGACGGCTGGTTCCAGCGCATGGTTCGCTGGAGCACCCAGCCGGGCAACCCTCTGACCATGTTCGCGCAGACGGGCCGGGTCATGAGGCCGGATCCGAACGGGAGCGGCCTCTACGCACAGGGGGCAAGGGCCGCCATGGGCGATCTCATCGGCGCGTTCGACGAGTTGGCCGGGGCGCAGCCGCAACCGAGGGCGGGAGTCGACGAACGTGGTGTCGAGCGAATCGATCTCAGCGGTGATGTCGTGGCCGCCGAGACGGTCGCAGAGGGGTGGCGGGCGCCCCGCCGGCAACCGGTTGACAGGATCACCGCCGACGACCTCAGGGGCAACGCCGGGCTGGCCCGGGCGGCCAGCGCCCTGATGTTCTTCGAACCGGAGTTCCACTGGGACATCCTGCCGGACGGCATGATCGCCTACTCGGACTCCTCGGCCTACCTGGTCTGGATCGCCAGAGACCGTCAGGTGCGGGACGTGATTCGGCGCCCCATCCAGCCCGAGGTGGTCAACGACGGGATCCGCTCCGCGATGATCGAATGGGAGATTGACCAGCTCCGGCGCGCCAGCGAACAGAGGAACGCTGCGGTGGACGACCCCGAGCTGCGCGCCGCCATGTCGGACCTGGACGAGTCCCGCCGAGAACGGGTCGAGAGCCGCGAGTTCTTCGGTGAAGTGCCCGTGATCCGGAGCATCCGGGCCGGCTGGGACGGCGTGCTCTGGGTGCAACGGCGCGGCGAAGAGCCGTGGGACGACGAAGGGCCGATTGATTTGTTCGGCCGCGACCGGCAGTATCTTGGCACCTTGCCGGCGGGCGCCACGAAGATGCCGCTCGCCTTCGGACCGGACGGCCTGGTCGCTTTCTGGGAGGTCGACGAGCTGGACGTGCCGACGATCGTGGTGAAGCGGTTGCCGGTCGAGCTTAGGTAGGGCCCGCTTGAGCATCGCCCGGGCCAAAACGGGAGGAATCGAGATGTCCAGAGCCGTTGCGGTTGCAGTTCTCGCTGTTGCCGCCGCTGCGCCGCCCGCGGCCATCGCCCAGGACCGCCCACTGGCCGCCGACTTCCCCGAGGTCTACCGCGCCGGCGGCATCACCGCCCCCGACTGGGCCCAGTTCTCCGGGCGGGACCGGTGAGCTTTGACGGTGCCGGAAACCTCCATGTCCTGGACTACATGGCCGCGCAGGTGGTCGTGATCGATCCCCGGGGTGAGCACCTCAGATCGGTCGGGCGGTCGGGCGAGGGACCCGGGGAGTTCGGCCTGCCCTTCCAGCTCGTTGTATGGCGCGACGGGCGTTTCGCGGTAAGCGACATCCCCCGCAACACGATTCAGGTATTCGCTCCCGACGGCCGATTCGAGCGCGTTCTGCGGACCGGTGAACAAGGCACATTGCGTGCGATCAGGCCGGATCCGCAGGGCGCTGCACTCTTCGTTCAGGGATCGTCGCAGAACGCCTCCCTCAGCGCCTTCGGCGAGCTGCTCGGACGAGAGCCGAGCCGGGACTCCATCGACGACTTCGGCATCGGCCGCATCGATCTCACCGCTGAAGAGTTCGTCATCCAACCCCTGTTGCAAGCGTGGCGGGCACCCCGCGACGATGCCCCGGAAGAGGCCCCCGAGCAGCTGACTCTCAACGACCTCCTGGACGAGGCCAAGAGGAATGCACTGACGTTCGGCCGGGTCGAGGGGCGCTTCTTCGAACCCCAACTGCGCTGGGACATCCTGCCGGACGGCACCATCGCGTATTCCGATTCTTCGGCCTATGCCGTCAAGTTCGTCCGCCCCGGGGGACAGGTGATCGATGTCGTGCGGAGGCCGATCGAGCCCGGAGGCGTCAACCGTCGCCTGCGGTCCGCTGCTATCGAACGTGAAATCGACAGGCGCGGAACCCTGTTCGAAGATTCCGGCGGCCTGCCCCGCGACGTGCGCGAACAGATCGAGGATCGCGAGTTCTACCCGGAAATCCAGATTGTTCGCCAACTCAGGGCAACGTGGGAGGGCGGCCTGTGGATTCGGCGGCCCGGAGAGGAGCCCTGGGACACCGGGGGCCCGATCGATGTCTTCGGCCCGGACCGGCAGTACGTCGGAACCTTCGCGGCCGGCACGATCCGCATACCGGTGGCCTTTGGCCCCGACGGCCTGGTCGCCTACTGGGAGGTCGACGAACTGGACGTGCCGACCATAGTGGTGAAGCGGTTGCCGGTAGAGGTCCGGTAGCATTTCGATCTTCACTGCAGCCGCCCTCCTCGCGCTGACGGTGGCGCAGCCGCTCGCCGTGCACGCACAGCAATCCACCCCATCCCGGAATGAGGTGACCACCCGGGAACAGGAAGTGAAATGGCAAGGGCCGCTCGCTCCCGATGTCGCCTGGGTCCTGGGCAGCTACTACGGCCCTGCGCAGGTGCGGACAAACGTGAGGTCGGGCTGTAACGCCGACGAAGGCGATCTGTGTTTCAACGGGGATCACGAAGACCATAACTGGCGAAGTCGCCGACTCCGTGAGCCGGAGGAAGCAGCCGGGCTGTTGACGGCCCTCGCCGAGGCCGCCGCCGCAACGCCCGACGATGCCCTCGCCTTCGCCCAGGTCGTGTATGCGCATACCAGGCTCAGCAGTATCGAGGAGGCCCTGGCGGTGGCCGGTGAATGTACCTTTGTCGCCTGGTGGTGCGAGTTGCTCCTGGGCATGGTTCACGAGCGCGGCGGCCGGTCCGCCGAGGCCGCGGCCTACTTCCGCTCCGCTCTGCCCGCCGCCGATCCGGCTTTGGCGGCGCTCCTGACGGGCATCGGCGACCTTATGGAGGGCAAGGACAGATCGGCATACCGGCGCCTGACGGGTCACGAGCGCAGTGACTTCGAGCAGCGATTCTGGTGGTTGACCAACCCCATGTGGTCCATTCCGGGCAACGACCGCTGGACAACGCATATACGTCGAGGCGTCGAGTTGGTGCTGCACCGGACCCTGCTCAAGGCACGTGGCGGAGAGCACGGGTATCCACACCAGGGTCTCCTGGTGCGCCGGGGCCCCGAGGACTCGTGGACGCCAATGCGCTCACCATCATCGCGCTGGACGAGCATGAAGGCGGCCCGGTACCGCTTTACGCCCGTGTCGGCCATCGTGGAGGGGCTCGGCGCCCTTCGCTACGACATCGAGGCCGATTTGACGGACGAGCGCTACACGCCGGGAAGCTATGGTCCGGTCTTCCAGGTTCCCGCGCAATTCGCGCGCTTCCGCGAAGGCGACTCGGTGGTCGTGGCCGCCGCCGCCAACCTTGGCGAGGCGCCACTCGCCGATCCCCTGACAGTCTTCCTGGTCAGCGACGGTCCCGGCAGCTTCCCGGTCCGACTCCACGCCACGCCCGGCGACACGCGCCCCATCTTCCAGGCGGTCATCGCCAATGGACCGGTGGCGGTGGGCATCGAGTCGCTCGACGAGCATCGTGCCGCCGCCCGCGCGCGCAGCGGCCTGCCGGCGCTCGACTCCGGCCGCCTCGTACTCTCCGACCCGCTCCTGATGACGCCAGAAGGCATCGGTCTGCCGGAAAACCGGGAGGCGGCGGTGGCGCGGATGCTCGGAACAACGACCATCGAGGCCGGTGATGAACTCGCCGTCTACTGGGAGGTCTACGGCGCCGTCGTGGCGTGGCCATTGCGCGTCTCGCTCTCCGTCGAGGGGGATAGACCGGGATTGCTCACCCGGACGCTCCGCGCACTTCGGTTGCGGTCAGCCCCTCGGGTACCCGCGGTGTCATGGACGCAAAACGCAACCATGGCGGCCGAACCGATGGCGCTGGCCGTGGACATTGCGAACCTCGGTACCGGAGACTACACGCTCAAGATTGAAGTCGCCGGTCCGGACGGGTCGGTGGCGGCGAGCGAACGGCACTTCCGGGTGGAGCGTTGACGTTCACGCCGGGGCCTGGCGCCTGGCCACCGGTACGGATTGGCTCGGCTGGGGCAGGCACCTGACCGACAGGCCTGGCGCGAAGCCGAGGAGATCGCGGCGATCTCGGACGACCTGCTGCTGCCGGAGGGGATAGCCCGCTGAGTGGATTGAAGGAATCCCGAATCCGGGACGTATTCTTTAATGGGCCCGGTGATACCCGGTCCCCCTTGCTCGGTCCCCAAGACCCGCCGCTCACCCCTCTTTGCGGTAGACCCTCACGATCTGCACGGCTGGGCTCAACCGTTGCGCCTCGTAGGGCGCCCGGTGAATCGCGCGCACCACATCCATCCCCTCCACCACCT
Organism: Longimicrobiales bacterium; assembly: GCA_965116645.1. Taxonomy (GTDB): domain Bacteria; phylum Gemmatimonadota; class Gemmatimonadetes; order Longimicrobiales; family Gaopeijiaceae; genus Bin94. The sequence goes on from OZ220702.1 coordinate 3,236,318, forward strand.
GGCCGAACGCGGCGAAACCCTGCCCGTCCCGGTTGCGCATCCCGCCGAAGTCGAGGGACGGCTGGTCGCCGATGCAGATGAAGAAGCTGTGCGTGGCGGAATCCGGTCTGCCCCGCGCCATGGAGACCGTACCGTCCAGGTGGGCGAGGCCGGTCTCGCTGGTGCGTTCCAGGGCGATGGGCGGGAAGGCCGCAGCGCCCGCCTCCCGGTTGCGGGATCCCTGGACGACCGCGATGCGGATCGAGTCGTTGGGCTGGTTGTCCTCGTGGACGGTGCGGTGGAATGTGCCGCCGTCGTAGTGGCCCCCGTCGACGTAGCGGAGGAAGTTCGCGGCGGTGATGGGAGCCCGGTCGAGGTCGACTTCCAGCTCGAAGGAGCCGAGTTCGGTCTCGACAACGACCCGCACGGGATCGCTCGCGCCGGGCAGGACGCCGGGGGAGCGCAAGGCGCCGAGGAGCAGAAGGGCGAGGATGGTCGTCGTCGCCGGTGGGATGACGGAGCGCGCCCGCTGGCGCGACCCGGCTCGCTCCCGCCGGCGCGACGGACCCGGCTGCGTTTCCGATCGGCGCACTGCATCACCCCCCAATCTTTTCCGACTGTGTCGGCACCCGGTTACCTTTTCGGACGCGTCCCGGGCGGAACGCGGGTCCTGTCGCAGCATGCCCGCCCACACGCCGACCCTCCAACGCCTCGTGAGCCATGAGCGAACAACGAAAGTCCAGTCCGCGGCCCAAAGCCGCAACCATCTCCGCCCTCCTTCTGGCCGGCCTGGCCACGACTTTCTCCCCCGTCCACGCCCAGGACCGCCCGCTGACGGCGGACTTTCCGGAGGTATACCGCGTGGGCGGCCTGGCCGCCCCCGACTGGGCGCTATTCACCAAAACCGGCGACCTGGGTTTCGACGCCTCCGGGAACCTCCATGTCCTCGACGCGGAGGCCTTCCGGGTGGTCGTGATCAACCCGGCAGGCGAGTTGGTCAGGACCGTGGGCCAATGGGGCGAAGGACCCGGGGATTTTCGGGACCCAACGGCCCTCGTGGTCTGGCGTGACGGGCGCTTCGCGGTGGCCGACGGGAGGCGCTGGGCCATCCAGGTGTTCGGCGCAGACGGCTCGCACGACCATTTTGCCCGGATGAACACTGAGCCAGGGCCGCTCCAGGCACTCACGCTGCAGCGCCGAATGAAGCCCCACCCGGACGGAGTCTCCCTGTTCGCTCAGGGAGCATCGGACCCGAACAGGGTTTTCGCCGCCTCCCTGGAACCGGGCGGAGAGCCAAGGGGAATCGACGAGCGCGGTATCGAGCGGATTGACGTTCGTGCCGACATCGTCGCCTCGGAAGCCGTTTTGCAGGCGTGGGCGCCGCGGACGACGCCCCCGGAGCCATATCCCCTGGGGGAGGCGGACGCGGGGGATGTGTGGAGGGTCATGCTGGACGACATGATCCTCGAACCGAAGTTCCATTGGGACGTCCTGCCGGACGGGACGCTGGCCTACTCCGACTCGTCGGCTTACGTGGTCCGGTTCGTCGCGGCCGACGGCGCGCCGCTCGGCGAGTTGCGGCGCCCGTTCGTCCCGGAGCCCGTCACCGGGCGGATGCATGGGGACCTGATTGAACAGGAGCTTGACCAGTTCAAGCGACCATCGCCGCCGTGGCTCCGCCAAATCATGGAAGAGCGGGGTTTCTACCCCGAGGTGCCGATCATCCGGTGGCTCCAGGCCACCTGGGAGGGCGGCCTGTGGGTCCGAAGGCGCGGCGAGGAGCCCTGGGCGAACAACGGGCCGATCGACGTCTTCGGCGCCGACCGCAACTACGTTGGCACCTACGCCCCGGGCGAGACGAGGATTCCCGCCTTCGGCCCGGACGGACTGGTCGCGTTCTGGGAGGTAGACGAGATGGATGTCCCCTCCATCGTGGTGAAGAGGGTGCCTGCCGCGGTGAGATAGCGGGACGCGCCGGCGCCATTGCAAGGAGTTCGGGGGGACGATGTACAGAGCGTGCATGTTCTGCAAGAAGACCCTGGGGTCGAACGAGGTGGTGGAGGAATTCCCGGTTGGGCGGAGGCTGGCTTTCGACGCGGCGAAGGGGCGCCTCTGGGTCGTTTGCCGCAGCTGCCAGCGCTGGAATCTGACGCCGCTGGAGGAGCGGTGGGAAGCGATCGAGGCGTGTGAGAAGCTCTTCCGGGGAACCCGGGTCCGCATGTCCACCGAGAACATCGGGTTGGCCCGGCACCGCGAGGGACTCGAGTTGGTGCGGATCGGCAAACCGCTCCGCCCCGAGTTCGCGGCGTGGCGGTATGGAGACCGGTTCGGGAAGCGGTTGCGGCGGCAGGTCGTCACCGGGACGGCCGCGGGCGCGGCGCTGGCGGGCGGGATCGCCCTGGCTGGCATAACGGCAGGCGTACTTGGGGCTGGCACCGTCGCGGGCGCGAGCTATCTCTGGTTGGAGAATCGCCCCGTCGTCCGGTTCCGGCCAACCGACGGGCGCGTGAGGCGGCTCAACAACTGGTGCCGGTTCTTCACCTTCATTGATCCCACCCACGACGAAATCGGATTCCGCGTACGGGCGTCGGCGGGTTGGACTCCTATCCACATGCACAAGTGGGAATGGCACGAGGGCGATGACGCCCGGCGCGCACTGGACGCGATTCTTCCCTGGGTAAACACGCTCAGCGGCAGGAGGAGCAAGGTGCAGTCGGCCGTCTCGGAGATCGAATCCCGCGGCCACCCGAGTCGATTCCTGCAAGAACTCCCACGGTGGAAACCGGCCGGTTGGGCTCATGACGCTTTTCCTCTCTTCAAGATCCCCGGACAGACCCGGCTGGCCTTCGAAATGGCTCTCCAGGAGGAGGACGAGCGCCGCGCCCTCGAAGGTGAGCTCTGGCGGCTGGAGCGCGCCTGGCGCGAAGCCGAGGAGATCGCCGGGATCGCGGACGACCTGCTGCTGCCGGAAGGGGCGGCGGAGTTCGTGGCCGGTGGACGGGGCGGAGAGCGACGCGAAGCCGACGACTCCGGGGACTGAACCGGCGCTACGACCCCTTCCCCTTCCGGGTCATCGTGTCGACCGTCGTCGCGGCGGACATGTGGCCGATCACGTTGGTCGCGGAACGGAACACGTCGGGCACGCGGTCGACCCCCAGCAGTATTCCCAGCCCAGCGACGGGCACCCCCACGACATCGAGCGCCGGCACCATCGACACGATGCTGGCGCTGGGCACCGGGGCGACCGTCATCGAGGCGAGGAAGATCGCCAGCACCGCCGCCGCGATCAGCCCCGCGTCGAGCGGCACCCCGTACATCGCCGCGAGAAACACCAGTGACGCGCTCTGAAACAGCGCGCTCCCCGGCCGGTTGATCGATGCCGCCAGCGGCAGGACCAGCGTGAAGCTGCCCTTCGACACGCCGAGCTTCTCCGCCTCCCTCAGCATCATCGGCAGCGTCGCAACCGATGTCGTCGTGGTGAAGCCCACCGTGTAGCTGCCCACCGTCCCCCGGATGAACCGGCCCGGCCGGACTTTGCCCAGAATCCAGACCAGTGGCAGGAGCACCAGACCCTTGAGGATGAAAAGACCCACGACGACGGCAACGATGAAGACCGCAAGGTTCTGCAGCATTCCCATCCCTGTCTTCGCGACCACCGGCGCCGCGAGACCGAAGACGCCGACCGGAGCCGTCCAGAGGATCCAGTTCATGAGCTTGATGAGGGCATCCCCAAGCGTCTCGGCGACCGAGGTGAGCGTCCGCCGTTTCTCCGCCGGCAGCGCCGTCGTTGCGGCGGCGAGGAGGACGACGAAGATGAGCACGGAGAGGAGGGACCCGTCGGCGGCGGCCTGTACCGGATTGCGCGGGATGAGATTGACCAGGAAGTCGACCACGCCGAGCGGCTGGGTGTCCAGTACCGCTACTTCCGTGGGGGGCGGCACGGGAGCCGTGAAGGAGAGGGCGAGGCCCATCACCCCCATCCCGATCAGGATCGCCGGCAGCGTCGTGACCCAGAAAAAGCCCACCGAAAGCCCACCCATCCGGCCCAGCTTGCGCAGGTCCCCGATTCGCCCCACGCCCACGAACACGACCGCCGCCACCAGCGGAATCACGACCATCTGGATCGCCCGCAGGAAGACCTGGCCGAGCGGTTCGACGGCCTCTGCCGCCGACAGCAGCGTTGGAGATCCGGTTGCCGAGGCGGCCACCCCGAGCCCCAGCCCGAGTGCAAGCCCGATGAGTATGGCCCGCGTGTTCACGTTACGCTCACCGCTTCACTCCTTTGCTGACCGGATCGGGGGACGCTTACGTTGTGAGACCGGGGCGAAACCCGCCCGCACACCGACTTCCAACGCGTGGACACCATGAGCGACAAGAGAAAGTCCAGTCCGAAGCCCGGCCCCGCCAGTAGCCATGGGCAGTCCGACTCTGCCTCCGTCCCCGCCGGTGACCGGCAAGCGTACCATCCGGAGCCCGCCGCCAGCAGCCGGCGCAAGTTCGTCAAATCCGTCGCGGCCGGCTCGGCGCTTGCCGCAGGGTTCCCTTCCCTGCTGTCGGCCGAGGCGCGGGGTGCAGTCCGCCGCACGCTGAGCCGCGAGCCCGGTAGCAGACGGGTGCCGCCCTCCGACCGCATCGGCCTGGCCGTGATCGGGGCCGGGGGGATGGGGATGGCCGACGTGAACACCGCGCTGCGGATCCCCGGGGTGGAGCTGGTGGCGGCATGCGATGTCTTCGACGGGCGGCTCGACGCCGCAAAGGAGCGCCACGGGGAGATCTTCACGACCCGCGACTACACCGAGGTGCTCGGCCGCGACGACGTCGACGCCGTGATCGTCGGCACGCCGGACCACCTGCACCAGCCGATCTCGGTCGCCGCCCTGCGAGCCGGCAAGTCGGTCTACTGCGAGAAGCCGATGGTGCACGACATCGCCGAGGGCCACGACCTGATCCGCGCGGAACAGGAATCGGGCAAGGTCTTCGAGGTGGGGAGCCAGGGGATGAGCTCGCTCGGCAACGAGAAGGCCAAGGAGCTGTACGAGGAGGGCGCCATAGGCCAGCTCAACTACGCCGAGGGATTCTGGGCGCGCAACGATCCCATCGGAGCATGGCAGTATCCCATCCCGGCCGAGGCGTCCGCAGAGACGGTGGACTGGCAGCGCTTCCTGGGACCTGCGCCCGATCGCCCCTACGACCCGCTCCGCATCTTCCGCTGGCGCAACTACCGCGACTACGGGACCGGCGTGGCGGGCGACCTATTCGTGCACCTCTTCTCCAGCCTGCACTTCGTGGTCAGCTCGAACGGGCCGACGCGGGTGCAGGCCGCCGGCGGGCTCCGCTACTGGAAGGACGGGCGCGAAGTGCCGGACGTGCTCCTTGGCGTCTTCGACTACCCCGAGACCGACACGCACCCGGGCTTCAACCTGTCGCTCAGGGTCAACTTCGTGGACGGGACCTCGGGCAGCACCTTCCTGCGCCTGGTGGGGAGCGAGGGCGCGATGGATGTGACGTGGACCGACGTGGTGCTGCGCAAGAACGTCGCGGTCGACCCGATGGACGCCTTCAGCCAGGAGAAGATGGCCGAGGCGGCCGCGGACGAGGGGGGACTCCCCGCCCGGGTGCGGATGCTGCCCCCGGCCGAGGTCCGCTACCAGGTCGAGCGGGGCTATCGCGGCGCCCACGTCGACCACTTCTTCAACTTCTTCGAGGCGATCCGGGGCGGGCCTCCGGTGCGCGAGGACGCGAGCTTCGGGCTGCGTGCGGCGGCTCCGGCGCTGGCGTGCAACACCAGCTACTTCGAGGACCGGATCGTGCGGTGGGACCCTGATGCGATGAGGCTGCTGTGATCGGCGGTTTACATAATCTGCGCGATTTGTGTGATTCGGAGCCGGACCGCCGGGGGACAGACGCGACAGGGCCGGGCCGCCGGTCGACAAGCGCGCCGGGGCTGCGCTGCGGGTCAACAGGCGCGCCGGGGCCGCACATCCGCAAATGAACCGCCGCGCTTTCCTCAGGGGAGCAGTGGGTGTGGCGGGGCTCGCTCCCGCGGTATCCGACTTCGGGCGGCGCAACGTCTCCTCACCCGATTCCCCACAGCGCGACCAGAGCGTCGCGATCGTCGGCGCGGGCGTGGCCGGCCTGGCCGCCGCCACCGAACTGCACGCCACCGGGTTAGACGATGTCGTCGTGCTCGAGGCCCGCGACCGGATCGGCGGGCGCGTCTGGACGGACACCATCGGCGACGGTTTCCCGATCGACCTCGGAGCATCCTGGATTCAGGGGACCGACGGGAACCCGATCACCGCCATCGCCAGGGAAAACAACATCGCAACGCACCGGACCGACTGGGGCAACGGAGTGTTCCACTATCACGGTGTCGGCGAGCCGGCGCGTTCCGCCGGGCGGGCGATGCGGGACTTCTGGAGGCTGGCGGAGGAGGATCCCGACAGGAGCTTTCAGTCGGTCCGTGAAGAGCTCCTGTCGACCACGAACTTCAGCGAGGCCGGCAGGAGCTACCTGGACTACCTGCTCACCACCGAGGTCGAAAACGAATACGCCGCCGACCTGAGCGACCTCTCGTACAGGAGCGTCGACGGCGCCGGTTCCTTTCGCGGGGGGGATGTCGTCTTTCCGGGCGGTTACCGGCAGATCGTCGACGTGCTGGCGAGCGGTGTGGCGGTCAGGCGCGGGCAGGCCGTGACGGAGATCGACCACTCGGGGCCGGCCATCGTCCTGACGACGGCTTCCGGTGCGGCCTTCGAGGCCGACAGAGTCATCGTGACGGTTCCGCTCGGAGTGCTGAAGGATGACTTCATCGCGTTTCGGCCGTCCCTGCCGGTCCGGAAGAGGAGCGCGATCGCCAGCCTCGAGATGGGCGTGCTCAACAAGACGTACCTGTTGTTCGACGATGTCTTCTGGGACCGGGACGTCGAGCGCCTCCAATACGTCAGTGCGGACAGGGGGCAGTGGGCGGAGACCATCAGCCTGTACCCGTACGTGGGGCAGCCGATCCTCGCGATGCTCAACTCCGCCACGTACGGCACCCACCTCGAATCGCTCTCCGACCGCGAGGTCGTGGCGCGGGCCGTAGCGGCCCTCACGAACATGTATGGGGACGTGCCGCCGCCCAGGGACGCGCGCATCACACGATGGCGCTCGGATCCGTGGGCGCACGGTTCCTATTCGTATGTGCCGGCGGGATCGTCGTTTGCGGAGCACGTCGCACTGGGCGAGCCCGTCGGCGACAAGGTGTTCTTCGCGGGTGAAGCGACCAACGACGACTATCCGGCGACGGTACACGGCGCGTTTCTCTCGGGCGTTCGCGCGGCCCGCCAGATCGCCGCAACTTCCACCGCCCAGCAGCCCGTGAATAATCCCCGCGTCCCACCCAGGGCGGCGAGGCGCGGGCTGCCAGGCCGGAATCCCGACAAAGCGAGGTTTGCCTGATGCGCACCATACACACGATACACACTGGCCGTTCGGAGACGCTTCGGCCCGCTGGCTTTCGCCGCTCGCGCCCGTCCCCGCTGATTGCGTTCGCGCTCGCGGTCGTGGTTCTCGCCGGTGCCTGCTATGGGAACAACGGCGACGGGTCCGGCGATTCTGCCGCCAACACCGACCCATCCCCCAATACCCTCACCGACGCCGAACGCGAGGCCGGCTGGCGCCTCCTCTTCGACGGCGAAACCACCGACGGCTGGCGCGGCTACAACCGCGAGGCCTTCCCCGACACCGGGTGGGCCGTTGTCGACGGCATGCTGGTCGTAGGCGCGACCGCCGGAGACCCGGACGTGGCGATCGGCGGAGACATCGTCACCACCGAGTCCTTCTCCGACTTCGACCTGAAGTTCGATTTCATGCTTTCGGAGGTGGCGAACAGCGGCGTGCTCTACCGCGTGATCGAGGCCGACGGCTTCGCGATCTGGAACAACGCGCCCGAGTACCAGGTCCTCGACGACCCCGCGTACGTCGAGATGGGCACGATGGACATGAACACGCACCTCACCGGCGACAACTACGACCTGCACTCGGCCGGCGACAAGATCCTGTACGGCCCCGGCGGGTGGAACCAGGGGCGCATCCGCGTCGCGAACAACCACGTCGAGCACTGGCTGAACGGGATCAAGACGGTGGAATACGTGCTCGGCTCGCCGGAGTGGGAGGCGCTCGTCGCGGCGAGCAAATTCGCGCCCTTCCCGCAGTACGGCCGCGCCGCGTCGGGCCCGATCGGGCTGCAGGACCACGGCCGCAACGTCTTCTACCGCAACATCAAGGTCCTGCCGCTGGGCCCGGTCTCGCTCTTCAACGGCGAGAACCTCGATGGCTGGCAGGTGCACGGCACCGAGCGCTGGTACGTGGAGAACGGCGAGCTGGTCTGTGAAAGCGGGCCGGACGCCCAGTACGGGTACCTGAAGACCGAGCGGACCTTCCGCGACTTCGACCTCAGCGTCGACTTCATGCAGGAGTCCGACGGAAACAGCGGCATCTTCTTCCGCTCCAGCGTGGAGGGCACGATCGTCAGCGGCTGGCAGGCCGAGGTGGCGCCGCCGGGGCTGTTCAGCGGCGGGATCTACGAATCGTACGGGCGGGGATGGCTGGTGCAGCCGGATCCGGAGCTGGACGCGGCGCTCAAGATGGGCGACTGGAACACGATGCGGGTGCGTGCCGTGGGCGACCGGGTCACCACATGGCTGAACGGGACGCGCATGGTGGACATCACCGACGAGCAGATCGGCGCGGCCGAGGGGTCGATCGCGCTCCAGATCCACGACGGCGGCGGGATCAAGGTGAGGTGGCGCAATCTCGAGGTGGTGGATCTGGGGGGGTGAGGGGCTCTCCGCCCTTCACCCTCGCGGTCGCCCGGCGTCCAGCCCCTCGACCAGATCAAGCAATCCCGACGCCTCCCAAAGACGGTTGCGCCTGGACGCAGAGAGGGGAACCAGCACGCCGGCAGCCACCAGCTGGCTCACCGCCGCGTGGATCGCGGACTTGGCGCGGCCGGTCAGGACGATGGCAGCCGCGGTAGAGATAACCGGTCGCGCCGGCAATGCGTCGATCAGCGCCCAGGCGGCCGCGTCGGCCCGCGGATTGGCGGCGGCCGCCAGAAGACGGCGCCACTCGTCCTGCAGTTCGCGGACCGCGTCGAGGTATTGGCGCGCGAGTGTGGCAGCCCGCGCGGCGGCTGCCGCGAATCGCGCAATCCAGCGGACCGGGTCCCCGAAACGGACCTCGCCCAGGCTGGCGAAGTACGCCTCCCGCTCTGCGGCCAGAATCACACTGATCGGCGGGACATAGCTGGCAGCAATCCCCCGCCGACGGAGCACGACCTGGATCAGGGCGCGTCCGGTCCTGCCGTTGCCGTCCTCGAATGGATGAATCGTCTCGAACTGGGCATGGACGACGGCGGCCTGCACCAAGGGCGGGAGGTCCTCGCGGTTCACCGCGTCGACCAGATCCCCCAGCAGGCCGTGGACATGGTCCGGAGGGGGTGGTACGAAGTCCGCGCCGCAGGGGTTGTAGTCGTTTCCGCCGATCCAGTTCTGGACGGTTCGCAGCTCCCCGCCGATGGTGCGGTTGGACGCCTGCGACATGACGCGCCGATGGATCTCCACGATGTCAGCGACGGTGAAGCAGTGATCGCCCGAGGCGGCGTCCATCGCGGCCTGCATGGCGTTGACGCTGGCAAGCACTTCGCGGGCGGTGGGGCCGACGCGAATCCCCGCCTCCGCGCGCACCTCCGCACGTGCCAAAGCGCGTGCGCCGATGGCCAGTCCCTCGACCCGCGATGAGGAGACCGACTCGGTCCTGAGCAGCAGGCGGGCGAGCGGCGCGAGGGCACCGGCGGGATGAGCGTTGAGGTCACGGATCGCGCCCTCGGCGTCCGAGACGATGCCTGCCGTTGCCCCGTCCATCGTCAGGCACAAATCCGCCAGTATTTCGGGAACGAAGGCGTGGTATACGCAGGCCCTACGGAACTTCGAGGGTGCGTAGAGAATCGGATCGTGGCGCCAGATCAGGCGGATGTGGTGTCCCGGCATCCTGGACTACGGCTCAGTGTTAGTACAGTTTATATGATAAATCAAACTAACGATTCGGTCGGCTCCTGTCCATGGAGGCTATTGTCCTACATGCACGATTCACACCGGGCTCCGCTCCCCCCGCGGCTGAGCCTCCTTGCCACGCTCTCCGTCCTGATCACGGCGGTCGGGTGCGAGCCGGGCGGCCGGCAACCCGCGGCCCCCGCCGAGCCACCGGCAAGGCTCACCCTCGACACCGTCGCCATCGTCCACAGCGATCTCCTGTACTTCGTCGAAGACGTGAAACGGGGGCCCGACGGCCTCTTTGTCGTCCTGAATCTCGGACCCACGGAAGTGCTTCTGCTGAACGAGGCGGGAGACCTGATGGGGACGGTCGGCCGGCTCGGGGAGGGCCCTGGCGAGTTTCAGAGCCTGCTGGACCTGGACACGAAGGGCGACTCGATTCTCCTCCTCGATGGAGCCATGCGCCGGGTGCTGCTGTTCCATCGTGAGTCCCCGGTCGCTACCTGGTCGCTGCGCGACCTCCCCGAGACACCTCTGAAGATTGCTTTCGGCGCCGGCGGAGCCCCGGTGGTGTCCGTAGAGAGAGATCCGGGGACGGGCTTGCGGAACGTCATGCAAGTCCTGAGAGACACGATCGAGTTCTATCGAGTGGACGACCCGGGGACTCCGCTCGAAACTCCGATCAAGGTCCCGGGCGGCGAGCGTTTCGTCCTCGGCAATCCGACCGCGGAGATTAAGGGAGGCATGCCGGCGTTTGCGGCGCATGCACAATACGATCTGGTTCCCACCGGAGTCGTCGCCGCGGATGCGAGGGACGGTCGCGTGGTGTCATTTGACTGGGACGGACAGACGGCGCGGATCCTGCGGCCGGCCTCTCCTCTGCCCGCCGTGTCGGAGGCGGAGATGGACGCTCTCTGGGAGCGTGTCGAAGCCCGGGTAAGCCGGGACCCCGGCGAGGCCTACCTGTCCCGTGCGCGGCAATCGGTCGAGGTCTGGGACGGGACGGTGCCGCGACCCTTCTATGCCGCGGTGATCAGCGACGGATCCGAGATCCTCGTCGGACACTACGTGCACAGATGGGCCGACATCGTGGAGTGGTCTCTCCTGGACCGGAACGGGACGGTCGGCACTTTCACGCTCGAAGAGGGCATCCGGCTCTTCTCGCTCCACGACCGGGAGATCCTCGCCGTGGGCCGCGACTCGATGGACGTGGAGCACCTGCTCGTTCTGCGGATTGTGTCCCCGCCGACACCGCCGCAGCGGCAGCCGTGACTCGATAGACACGAGATCCACCCCACTGCCGGCTAAACGGGCGCCCCGGCCCTGGTACGTTCCTTGCCCTCCATGTGGCCATAGCCGAAGTTCGCATTGAGGCGCAGCCCAACTTTCCGCCTGGAGCATGGTCATGCCCATCCTGCCGCCCCGCTTCGTCCCGCTCTCCCTGGCGACCCTCGCCGCCCTCGCCGCCTGCAGCACCGTCGATGGTCCCGATTCGGCCGGCCCGCCGGTCGATCCCAGGTGGGGATCGCTGATCAGCGCCCGCACCCACGGGACCGTGTCGAGTCGCGACCGCGTCACGATCGAGTTCACCCGCGACGTGGCGGGTGAGCACCTTCTCGGCCAGCCGACGGCCGGGGTGCTGGAGCTGGAACCGGCGATCGAGGGCACCGCTGTCTTCACCAGCGCCCGGCAACTCGTCTTCACGCCCGCAGCCGAACTGCCCTCGGGCGGCTTCTTCCGGGTCACGCTGGCGCGGGGGGGATTGCTCGGCCTGCCGGAGGACCTGGGCGACTACTGGTTCGCTTTCGAGGTCATCGAACAGGACTTCGAGATTTGGGTGGACGGACTGGAGGCGCAGGTTGGGGGGGAGGACGACCTCGTTCTGACCGGGACGGTCGTGACCGCCGACTTTGCAGAGCGCGATGCGGTGGAGGAAGTGCTCGCCGCAGAACAGGGCAGAAGACGGCTCGAGATGCGGTGGACGCACGGCGAAAACGGCACCGATCACAGCTTTGCCATCGAGGGTGTGACACGCGGGGCGCGCGATGGCGAAGTGAGGCTGCGGTGGGACGGCGGCGCCATCGGGGTTCCTTCGCGCGGCAGGCGGGACATCGCAGTGCCGGGGCAGGACGTCTTCCGCGTCACCGCCGCGCGCGCCGAGTCGGACGACCGCCAGTACGCGCAGATTCGGTTCTCGGACCCGCTTGACGAGAGCCAGGACCTGGCCGGCCTGGTGAGCCTGGAGGACGAGCGCTTCACCCTGGAAGTCTCCGGCAACACTTTGCGCATCTTCCCGGCGGAGCGCGTCATCGGACCCGCGACGGTTTTGCTCGAGGCGGGAATCCGGGGCGCCGGCGGCAAGCGGCTCGAGGAGCCCAGCGAGCATGTGGTGACCTTCGTCGACGTGAAGCCGGGGGTGCGCTTCGCCGGGCGCGGCGTGATTCTCCCCGAGGCCGAGATGCTCACGGTCCCGATCGAGGCGGCCAACGTGCACTCGGTCCAGGTCACGGCCTTCGAGGTGTACGAGGCCAACATCGGGCAGTTCCTCCAGAACAACGATTTCTCCGGCGGCCGCGAACTCGGGCGGGCCGGACGCACGCTGTGGCGGCGCACGATATCGCTCCCCGAGGCGGAGGACAGCGGGTGGAACCGGTACACGCTCGACGTCGGCGATGTCGTGCGCGCCCACGCGGGGAGCCTCATCCGGCTGACCCTGTCCATCAACCGCGGCAACTCCACCTTTGCATGCTCAGACGCGCGCAATCAGGTGCCGGTGGCGATCGAACCGGAACCCGCGGACATCGACGACCAGTACGACCGCTTCGTCACGGGCTGGGACGGGATCAGGGGAAACGAGGCTCCCTTCGAGTGGGCCGACCGCGACGACCCCTGCAGGGATTCCTACTACCGGTGGTCCGGTAGGGCGACGAACTCTCGCAACTTCCTGGCGTCGAACATCGGGATCACGGCGAAGCGGGACGCGCGGGGCGATGTCCTGGTGGCCACCACCGACCTGCGCACCTCCGATCCGATGGGCGGCGTGTCGGTCACCTTCATGAACTACCAGAACCAGCCGCTCGCGACCGTGGTGACTGGGTCGAACGGACTGGCCCGCACCACTCTGGAGGGGATTCCGTACTACGCGGTGGCCGAGGGGGGTGGCGGCAGGCGGACGGTAAGCCGGCCAGGCGCCGGCACGGGCATGGGCCTGGGCGGCCGGACCCGGCCCGGAGGCGACAAGGGTTATCTCAAGATGAACTCCGGGGCCGCGCTGCCCACCAGCCACTTCGACGTGGGCGGTTCGGTGGTCACCGACGGGTTCAAGGGGAAGATCTTCGGGGAACGCGGCGTGTGGCGCCCCGGCGACGACATCCACCTGACGTTCGTGCTCGACGACGCCGAGAACCCCCTCCCCGACGACCACCCGGCTACCCTGCAACTCTTCAACCCGCTGGGCCAGGTCGTTCGCACGATCACGAACGCCGATCCCCTCGACGGTTTCTACGCCTTCACGCTCGGCACGGCCGCCGACGCCCCCACCGGGAACTGGAACGCCGCCGTCGAGATCGGCGGAGCGCGCTTCTCGGCGCCGGTTCGGGTCGAGACGGTGATGCCGAACCGGCTCAGGGTTGATCTCGACCTGGGCGCGGGCGGCGCGGACGTGGCCGATTCGGGCGCGGGCGAGCTCCTTCAGGCGGGCGATCCCCGCGAAGCCACCCTCTTCGGGCAGTGGCTGAGCGGTGCGGTCGCGCGCAGCCTGGAGGCCGACGTGCGGGTCGCGTTCCGGCCGGTGCGCACAGCTTTCGCGCAGTACGGCGACCACGTCTTCGACGATCCCGCGCGCCAGTACGCCGGGGAGCCGGCCACGATCTTCGAAGGCGAGCTCGACGACGAAGGCTACGCCTCCTTCACCCCGGAGCTGGCCCCCGGCGGGCAGGCCCCCGGGATGCTCGCGGCGACCTTCACCACGCGCATCTTCGAGGAGGGCGGCGCCTTCAGCACCAACCGCAGGACCACGCGATTCTCGCCATACGAAACCTACGTCGGGGTGCGGACGCCGGCGGGCGACGCGGCCCGGGGCATGCTCCTCACCGACACGACGCATACCGTCCAGATCGCGACCCTGTCGCCCGGCGGCGACCCGGTCGCGGCCGAATCGGTCGACCTCACCCTCTACAAGATCGACTGGCGCTGGTGGTGGGACCGCTCGGCGGAGTCGCTGGCACGCTACACCGAGTCCCAGTACAGCCAGGTGGTCGCGGAGGGCACCATCGCGACGGCGGAGGGGCGCGGGAGCTGGGACTTCCGGGTCAACTCACCCGAATGGGGCCGCTACCTCCTGCGAGCGTGCGACACGGCCGGCGGCCACTGTACCGGCAAGGTCATATACCTGGACTGGCCGGGATGGGCGGGCCGGCCCCGGGCGGAGTCCGGCACCGGGGCGAGCGTGCTCACGCTGCTCGCCGACAAGACGAGCTACACCGTGGGCGAAGTGGCCGAGATCCAGCTGCCCGAGGCGAATTCTGGCCGAGCGCTCGTCACCCTGGAGACCGGAAGCCGGATCCTGGACCAGCGCTGGATGGAGCTCGGCGGCGGCCGCCAGCGCTTCGAGGTGCCGCTCACCGCCGAGATGAGCCCCAACGTGTATGTGGGCGTCCACCTGATCCAGCCGCACTCCGGGCGCGCGAACGACCGGCCGATCCGGCTCTACGGGGTGATCCCGCTCGAGGTGGAGGACCCGGCGACGGTGCTGCGCCCCGAGATCGGCGTCCCCGCGGAGTGGCGACCGGACACGACGGTCAGCGTGCGGATCTCCGAGGCGTCTGGGCGGCCGATGACCTACACTCTCGCGGTCGTGGACGAGGGGCTGCTCGGTCTCACCAGCTTCCGGACTCCCGATCTGCACGACCACTTCTTCGCGCGGGAGGCGCTCGGGGTCTCGACCTGGGACATCTTCGACGAGGTGGCGGGGGCGTACGGCGGCGAGCTGGAGCGGCTGCTCGCGCTGGGCGGCGACGACGCCGAACTCGAACCCGATGAGGAGCGGAGCCGGTTCCCCCCGGTGGTGCGCTTCATGGGGCCGTTCCGGCTCGGACGCGGCGCGACCGCGACGCACTCCGTCGACATCCCCGAATACCTCGGTCAGGTGCGGGTGATGGTCGTCGCGGGCCGTGACGGCGCCTACGGTTCGGCATCCGAGTCGGTGTTCGTGCGGCAGCCGCTCTCGATCCTCGCGACGCTTCCGCGCGTGGTGGGTCCGGGCGAGGAGATCGCCGTCCCCGTGACGCTCTTCGCGATGCAGGACGGGATCGGCGAGGCGACGGTCACGGTGGACCCGGGCGCCCGCTTCCAGGTGGTGGGGACCTCGAGCGAGACGGTCGCCTTCGACGGGGTGGGCGAGCGCATGGCGTGGCTGCAGCTGCGCGCGGGGGACGCGCCGGGCCAGGGTCTGCTGCGCTTCGCGGCCGTCGCGGGAGAGCACACGGCACGGACCGAGATCGCGTTGCGCGTGAGGAGCCCCAACCCCGTGACGGCCAACCTGGTGCGCGCGGAGATCGCCCCGGGTGAGGTGTGGAACGCCGACGTGGAGCCCCACGGGATTCCCGGAACGAACTCGGCGACGCTGGAGGTGACGAGGCTGCCGCCCCTGAACCTCGATGCCCGTCTGGGATACCTCGTCCGCTACCCTCACGGCTGCCTGGAGCAAGTCGTCTCCGCCGTCCTGGCGCAGCTCTACCTTCCGCAACTGGTGAACCTCGATGACGTCGCGCGCGCACGCGTGAATGATAATGTCCAGGCCGGCCTCGACCGCCTGCGGGGGTTTCAGGTCTCTTCCGGCGGCTTCGCGTACTGGCCCGGCGGGCATGCCTCCGCCGACGGCCGCAACGGATGGGTCACCAACTACGTCGGCCACTTCCTGATCGAGGCGGAGCGGCTCGGCTACTACGTCGATCCGGGGATGCTGGCGGGGTGGCGGGACTTCCAGCGCCGCCGGGCCCGGACGTGGAGAGCGCGGGGCGACACGCCGCCGATGGACCAGGCCTACCGGCTGTACACGCTGGCGCTGGCCGGCGCGTCCGAGATCGGCGCGATGAACCGGCTGCGCGAATCGGGCGATCTGGACCCGGCCGCCCGCTGGCACCTCGCGGCGGCCTACCGGCTCGCGGGGATCGATGATGTCGCGGCCCGGCTCGTCCGCGCCGACGACGAGGTGCCGGAGTACGTCGACGCCGGGTGGAGCATGGGGTCCCGGCTCAGGGACCGGGCCATTCTGCTGGATGCGCTGGTGCGGCTGGATCGTGCAGAACAGGCGGCACAGGTCGCCGAAGAGATCTCGAACGACCTCTATTCGGACCGTTGGCACGGCACTCATTCCATCGCCTACGCGCTCTACGCGATGACGCGCTTCTACGGGGTCGGCGACGCGGCCGGGGAGTTCACCTTCGAGGTCAACGCGGACGATGCCGAGACGGCGTGGACGGCCTCCTCCCCGATCCATACCGAGGAACTCACCGGGCTCGCGGAGCGCGGGGGACCGGTGGCGGTGACGAACACCTCGGACGCGCCGCTCTTCGTGAGTCTCGTGACGCGCGGCGCGCCCGCCGCGGGGGACGAGGTCGCGGCCTCGTCCGGGCTGGCGATCCAGGTGCGCTACACCGACCCGGACGGCAGGCCGATCGACGTGGCCGAGTTGGCGCAGGGCACCGACCTGGTGGCCACCGTCACCGTGCGGAACGAGTCCGGCCGCGACGCGCGGGACGTGGCGCTGGAGTACCGCGCACCATCGGGGTGGGAGAT
Organism: Longimicrobiales bacterium; assembly: GCA_965116645.1. Lineage (GTDB taxonomy): Bacteria > Gemmatimonadota > Gemmatimonadetes > Longimicrobiales > Gaopeijiaceae > Bin94. The sequence goes on from OZ220702.1 coordinate 3,253,132, forward strand.
CCACAACGCCAGGCTGGACAGGGGCGATGGCCCGGCAGACGACCGGATCGACTACCAGGACGTGCGCGACGACCGCGTCCTCACCTACTTCTCGCTGGACGAGGACCGGGCGCTCACCTTCTCGATGTGGTTCAACGCCGCCTACCAGGGCGAATACTACCTTCCGGCCGTGGCGGCGGAGGCCATGTACGACGCGTCGGTGTACGCGCGCACCGAGGGGATGACGGTGCGGGTGGTGGAGGAACGGTGAGCGGCTCGGGGGCGCGGGCGAAGACGGCGGACGCGCGTGGTTGGCCCGGGCGGTGGCTGGCGCGCGTCTGGCGACCTGCTCCCTACGGCCGGTGGCTGGCACGCGCCCGCCAGCTCCCGCCTCGCCGGCGGCGCCTCGCCACGTGGGGGCTCCCCGCCCTCGCCCTCCTGATCGCGGCCGAGGTCGTCACCCGCCTCCCCGATCCCCTCTTCGACGCCCCGCTCTCCTCCGTGCTGGAGGCCCGCGACGGCACCCTGCTCGGGGCCCGCATCGCGCGGGACGGGCAGTGGCGCTTCCCGGGGCGCGCAGAGGTGCCCGCGAAGTACGCCGCCGCAGTGATCGCCTTCGAGGACAAGCGGTTCCGGTGGCACCCCGGCGTCGATCCGGCGGCGCTGGCCCGCGCCGTCCGGACCAACCTGCGCGCGGGCGAAGTGGTCAGCGGCGGCAGCACGATCACGATGCAGGTGATCCGCATGTCGCGCGGCAACCGTCCCCGCACCTACCGCGAGAAGCTCGTCGAGGCCGCGCTCGCCGTCCGGCTCGAACTCGGCACCACCAAGGACGAGGTACTCGCGCTGTACGCCGCCCACGCACCCTTCGGCGGGAACGTGGTCGGGCTCGAAGCGGCGGCGTGGCGGTACTTCGGGCGGGGCCCCGACGACCTCTCCTGGGCGGAGGCCGCGACGCTGGCGGTCCTGCCGAACAACCCGGGTTCCATGCACCCGGGACGGAGCCGCGCCGGGCTGCTGGCGAAGCGGGACCGGCTCCTGCACCGGCTCCGGGAGAGAGGCGCGATCGGCGAGGAGGAGCTGGAGCTCGCCCTCCTGGAGCCGCTCCCGGATGCGCCGGGACCGCTGCCGGAAGGGGCGCCGCATCTGCTGCAGCGACTGGCGGCCGAGGCCTGGAGCGCCGGGCGCCGGTACGCGAGCACCCTGGACGCCTCGCTCCAGCAGCTGGTGGGCGATGTAGTGGCCCGGCAGTCGCAGTCGCTGGCGTCGCTGGGCATCCGGCACGCTGCCGCGCTCGTGATCGACAACCGCACCTTCGAGGTAGTCGCCTATGTGGGGAACAGCCGGTGGGGGATTTCGGAGGGCAGCGGCTACGCGATCGATCTGGTGCAACGGCCGCGCAGCACGGGGAGCATCCTCAAGCCGTTCCTCTATGCCCGCATGCTGGACGCGGGCGAGATCCTCCCCGAGACGCTCGTGCCCGACATTCCGTCCCAGTTCGCCGGCTACATGCCCGAGAACTACGACCGCGAATTCCGTGGCGCGGTCCCCGCGAGGGACGCGCTCGCGCGGTCGCTCAACGTGCCCGCCGTCCGGATGCTCAGGCGCCACGGGGTGGACCGGTTCTACGACTTCCTGCGCGGCATGGGGATGGCGACGCTGCGGAATCCGCCCGGCCACTACGGGCTGACCCTGGTGCTCGGGGGCGCGGAGGGTACGCTGTGGGACATCACCTCGATGTACGCGAATCTCGCGATGATTGCGGGAAGCGGCGTCCTGGGGGCCGGGCAAGCCACCGGGCAGCAGTCAGTCGGCCACTACCTCCGCCCCCGCCTTCTCTTCGACGACCCTCACCAGACCGCCGGCCCCGCCGGTCTCAGCGTCGGCGCCGCATGGCTCACCCTCGAGGCGCTGGTCGAGGTGGTCCGTCCCGGGACCGATTCGCAGTGGCGCGTCCTCGGCGACGGGCACCGGGTCGCGTGGAAGACGGGCACGAGCTACGGGCACCGTGACGGGTGGGCGGTCGGGGTCACGCCGCGCTACACGGTCGGCGTCTGGGCGGGGAACGCCAGCGGCGAAGGACGGCCCGAGCTGACGGGGATCGGCACCGCCGCGCCCGTCCTCTTCGACATCGTGGGCCGTCTCGATGGCGGCGAGTGGTTCCCGATGCCCGAAGCGCACCTCAAGCAACTGAGAATCTGCGAGTCGGACGGCTACCTGGCGGCCGGCGGCTGCGAGACGACCTTCACGTGGGCGCCCCGGGACAGCCACTTCACGCGGCCCAGCCCCCACCACCGCACCACCCACCTCGATCCGGCCAGCGGTCTGCGCGTGCACGGCAAATGCGAGTCCGTCCAGGCGATGTCACACCAGGTCCGGTTCGTGCTGCCGCCGAGACAGGAGACCTACTACCGGCGCCGCAATCCCGGCTACCGTCCCCTGCCCTCCTACCGCGCGGACTGCGCGACGGCCACCGCGGCCGCGTCGGCGAGCGGTCCGGTCGACTTCGTCTACCCGCATCCGGGCGCCCGCATCTACATCCCGGTGGAGCTGGGCGACCGCAAGGGGCGCACCGTCTTCTCGGCGGCGCACCGCGATCCGGAGGCCACGCTGCACTGGCACCTCGACGACCGCTACGTCGGTTCCACCCGCGTCTTCCACGAACAGGCGCTCGACATCGCGGAGGGGCTCCACACCCTCACGGTGGTGGACGACCTTGGCAACCGCGCGCGCCGGAGGTTCGAGGTTCTGGCGAAGGGTACGCGCTGACTCCTTCAACAGATCTTCTCCAGCCCGATTGCCGAGGCGGCAAGTGAGGGACTTGACTTGCAAACCCGACTTAGCTAGACTTAGCGTAGCTAACTGAAGAATCGCACCGTCAGCCCTCGCGCCCGGGCGCGCGATACCGGGCCGGCGGCACCGAGCGAGCGACTGGAGTCATTCATGTGGGTCAACATGCACCAGGCGAAATCCCAGCTCTCCCGCCTGGCCAGACTCGTCCGGGAGGGGGAAGAGGTGGTGATTTGCAGGTCGGGTCGGCCCTGGGTGCGGCTGGTGGCCTACCGGGAGCCGGTTGAACCGCGGGAGCCGGGAGGACTTGAAGGGCAGATCGTGATCGGGCCGGACTTCGACGCCGTGGATGACGAGATCATCGCGGCCTTCGAGGACTGCGAGCTCTTCCCGGGCAAACGGGACGACGAGTGACGATGCGGCTGCTCCTCGACACGCACACCTTCCTCTGGTGGCTGTCCGACTGGGAGCAGATCGCCGAGCCCGCGCGCGAAGCCATCGCCGACCCGGGCAGCGTGGTATTCGTGAGCGCGGTGTCGGGCTGTGAGATCGGTGTCAAGAAGGCGAAGGGACGGCTCACCGCACCCGGCAACCTCGCGGCCATGGTAGACGAAAAGCGGTTCGAACACCTCCCGCTCATCTTCGCTCATGCGGAGCGGGCCGCGGCTTTGCCGCCACATCACCGTGACCCGTTCGACCGGATGCTTGTCGCCCAGGCGCAGGCCGAGGGACTCACGCTGGTGACGCGCGACTCGCGCATCCCGCTCTACGATGTGAAGACGATGCCTGCCTGAGGGGGGGCTTGCCCGACGGGTCCGGCCTCACGGACGGTGCGGGCCGGAGAGGCGCTCACCCGCAACGCGCCGCGATCGCGTCGACCGCCGCGTCTATCTCGCTCCGTGTGTTGAAGAAGTGGATCGCGAGACGGAAGTCGCGCGGTTCGCGGACCGGAGAGGCGAGGATGCCGTCGTCTTCGCGCAGGTCGTTGTACAGCTCCGTGGCGTCGCAGCCCTCGGGGAGCTGAAGGACGAACACGCCCGAGCGGTCCGGACGTGTCCGCGGGGACGACACCCCGAGCCGGTCCGTGCCGTCCACCGCTTCGATCGCGTGGTCCACGAGTGACTGGATCCGCTCGTGAATCCTCTCCAGGCCGGTCTCCTCCATCCACTCGACAGCGCGGGCGAAGCCGGCGAAGTCCGCCAGCGCGCGGGTGCCGAACTCGTAGCGGGCGGCGCTGGGGAGCAGGGTGTAGGCGCCATCGTAGTCCATCGTCTCGTGGCTGTGGGAACCGGCCCAGCTGAGCCGCACGTCATCGAGCAGCTCGCGGCGGATGAAGAGCGCGCCGGTTCCCTTCGGACCCAGCAGCCACTTGTGCCCGCAGGTGGAGTAGCAGTCGGCACCGAGCGCGCGGAAGTCGGTCGCGACGCAGCCGGGGCCCTGCGCGCCGTCCAGGTGGTAGCGCACCCCGCGGGAGCGCAGGAGGCGGCCCAGTTCGGCGGATTCGCCGGCCCGCAGCGCCCGTCCGTTGTTCCGCGACACGTGGGAGATGCTCACCATCCGGGTGCGGTCCGAGAGCTGCCCGCGGACCTGGCCGATGAGCCCTGTTCCCGTGCTCAGGTCGATCTCCCGGATCACGATCCCGAACCGGTCCCGCAGGACGTACCACGGGACCACGTTGGCGGGGTGCTCCACGTTCGAGATCACCACCTCGTCGCCCGGATTCCAGTTCAGCGACCACGCGACGATCGAGATCCCCTCCGAGGTGCTGTGCGTCAGCGCGACCTCCTCGGGCGCCGCGCCGAAGACGCGCGCCAGTCGCGCCCTCAGGTCAGGCTCTATCCGCGCCATGTCGGTCGCATAGCGGGGGTCGGCCGGGCCCTGGTTCTGGAAGGCGAGGCGTTCCTGGACGTGCTCGATCACGGCGCTCGGCGACGGGCCGATCCCTCCCGTCTGGAAGTAGCGGCTGCCGGTCGCGGCGGGGATTTCGGCCCGCGCCCGGGCCACCCAGTCCTGGCGGCTTTCCCGCCCGCCGCGCCCGGCGAGCCATCCCACGGGAACGATCGGGGCCAGCGCCAGAGTCGAAGCTGACTGATGGATGAAGCGGCGTCGGCTGGTAGTCATTGTGTCTTGGCCGGTGCGTGAAAGCGGGATCAATCCCGCGGCGACCCCTCCAGCAGTCCCTCCAGCGGCTCCTCGCGGGCCCCGTTTTCGTCGCACACGGCAAACGCCGACTCGGCCGATCCGTACATGGCGACGCCCGCGTAGTCGCCCGCCTTGTTCACGATGAAGAAGCGCAGGTCGAAGGCGGGCAGACCGCGCGAGTTGCGGAGCCGCGATTCCACCGTGTTGCCGCGCACGCGCTCCAGCGCCGCCATCCCCGCATCCTTCGGCGACATCCCCTGCCGCATGAATTCGACGATCAGGCAGCAGCTCAGGTTGTAGAGGTTGGCCTCGCCGCGCCCGGTGGAGCCCGCCGCGCCCACATCGTTGTCGACGTACTGGCCCGCGCCCAGGATCGGGGAGTCCCCCGCCCTGCCCGGGATCTTCCAGGAGAGGCCGCTCGTGGTGGTCACGCCGCAGATGTCGCCGTCGGGGGAGACCGCTTCCAGGCTGGTCGTGCCCCAGAAGGAATCCGCGTCGATGAGGCCGTCGTCCACCATGGAGAGGCCCGCGGCGAGCGAGGCGTCGTGGAAGCGGCGGATCGCGTCCGGATCGGTGTCCTCGCCGGGGCGGCCGATGCCGCGCAGCCGCTCTTCCGGATCGAGCCAGTGCGACGGATCCACGCGGCGGCGCCACTCCAGCCACAGCGCGCGGGACGCCTCCGTGTTGAGGTCGTCGTGGATCTCGAAGCCGAGCGAACGCGCGAACTCCCGCGCGCCCTCTCCCACGATGAGGTGATGGTCGGTCAGCTCCGCGACCGCCTTCGCCACGAGCGACGGGGTCTTCACGCCCTCCAGCCCCGCCACCCCGCCCGCCCACCTGCGCGGCCCGTGCATCAGGCAGGCATCGAGCTGGACCACGCCGTCCGCGTTGGGCAGCCCCCCGTACCCGATGCCGCGCTCGTCCGGGTCCATTTCAGGGATGTTCACCCCCGCGACGCACGCGTCGAGGATGTCCTCCCCCTCGGTGATGCCTCGGAATGCGCGCTCGATCGCGCTCTCGGGGCCATCGTTGCGGTACCGGATCGAGGACACGTCCGCGACGAGGACGGGCCGGGTGGGGCGGGTGTGGATGGGGGGGGAAGCCTCGCCGGCGGGCGCAGCGCTTGCTGAGCGCGCAGCAGCCAAACCGGGCACGGCTCCCGCCGCCGCTCCCGCCGCCGCGGTCTTCACGAAGTCTCGTCTTTTCATTGGCATAGCCTTGTAGTGGTCGTCAACGAGCCGGCAACTGGTCCCGAACCCAGCGGACCCAGGGATCGTCGGCACCGCGAATCTGTTCGTTGGTGGGCCCCAGCGGGAACCACCAGGCTGTCATCGAATCGCGGGTAGAGGCGGGTGATTCCGGCTTGAGGAGGAAGAGGTACTCGCCCCCAATTCGGTATTCGCGCGCAAAGCAGTCGCCACGCTGGCCGGACCGCCTCACCATCCCGTAGGGAACCGGAAGGGTATTGAAGTCGTCACGATCAACGACATTCCCCGGCAATGTGAATACCGTATCCGGCCACGGGCCGGCGACGATAGCCGCCGTCCTGAAGACGATCCGGTGCCGGGTTATCGGCCCCTCCGCGCGTGCCGAGTCAACGGCCACGGCCCGCACGATCACGTCGGCCCCCGCCACCATTTCCCGGATGTCGTCGACGTTGTACCTGTGGTTGGGCCTCTCACGCAGGGTTCGCACGCTGCAGAGCGACATCCTTTCGTCCGCACCGAAAGCCGGGAATGTCGCGAGATCGATTTCGGCCAGCCCCCGCGGAGCCGGCGCGCCCTGCCGCAGAGGCGGCGCCACCAGGGCCAATGCAACGGCGGACAATGACAGAATGCGCATCCGAACACCTTCCCTTCAGCTGGTGGAGGAGACATGGGATCAAAGCCCGTGCCGGCCAGGGAAGTTATGATTCGACCGAGCTTCCAACCATAGGAGGAAACATCCGCGACCACAGTCCGCCGCGTCTCCCTCTCCGGATTTGTCGCGCCAGGGGAGCAGATGCGGCACTACCGCGCGGTTGCGGGCTTGCTCGTGCTGGTGGACGGAGGGTGACATCCGTCCCGAGAAATGGACATCCACGGCGAAACCTGGCCGTCCCCGTTTGATTTCCAGCGTTTCGCACACCAAGATTGCCCCCATGGTCCGACGCCGCTCATGGAGGACTCATGCCCGGCGCGACTCACGGAACAGACGCGACGCACAGGCTACGCGCGACCCGCAGCACACCAGGAGGCTCCGATGACCGCCCGCTCCCCCTTCCCCACCACCCTCGCCCTCGCTGCCACCCTCGCCCTCGCCCTCGCCGCCCCCGCCACCGCCCAGCAGCCCAGCGGCCTCCTCGACATGGACACCTACATGGAGATGGAGTCGGTCGGCAGCCCGCGCATCTCGCCGGACGGCGCCTACATCCTCTTCACGCGCGGCGGCGTGGACAAGATGAACGACCGTGGCAAGAGCGAGCTGATGATCATGGACCTGTCCACGCGGCGGATCAGCGAGCTGGAGACCGGGAGCTTCGAGGTGTCGTCGCCGATCTGGTCGCCCGACGGAACCAAGATCGCCTTCCTGTCCGACAAGAGCGGGACGAACCAGATCCACGTGATGTGGCTGGACACGCGCGAGACGAAGCAGCTCACGAACCTCGACCGGTCGCCGGGCGGGATCCGGTGGTCTCCCGACGGGACGCAGATCTCGTTCACGTCGTTCATCCCCGAGAGCGGATCACCGCTGCCGATCAAGATGCCCGCCTTCCCGCGGGGCGCGAACGTCGCCGCGCCGGCCGTGGTGGAGGACCGGATCGCGTGGCAGCGCGACGGGAGCGGGTACCGGCAGAAGGGGAACACGCAGATCTTCATCGTCGACGCGGACCTGGGCGGCACCCCGCGGCAGATCACCTTCGGCGACAACTCGCACGGCAACCCGCGCTGGTCGCCCGACGGCACGAAGCTGTACTTCAGCGGCGACCTCATCCCCGAAGAGGGCTACGAGCGCGGCAACTCCGAGGTCCACGCCATCGACCTCGCGACCCTCGAAATCACCACCCTCACCGACCGCCTGGGCCCCGACGGCAACCCCAACCCGTCCCCCGACGGCTCCATGATCGCCTACACCGGCTACGACCAGAACGAGAACTACAGCAACCTGTCGAACCTGTACCTGATGAACGCCGACGGCTCGAACCCGCGGATGATCGCCGGCAATCTCAAGAATTCGCCCGGCGGCGTCACCTGGGCGCCCGACGGCTCCGGCCTCTACTTCACCCTCGGCGAGGAGGGCTCGTCGAACCTCCACTTCGTCTCCACCCGCGGCGACATGCGCAAGGTGACGGACGGCGTCCACTACATCTCCGGCGTTTCGATCGCGAAGAACGGCCGCGTGGCCGCCACCAACTCGACCTTCTACCGCCCCAGCCACCTCGTCACCTTCGACCTGGGCAGCCCGGACCGGCTCGAGACCCTCGTCGACTACAACGAGGACGTGCTCGGCAACATCAAGCTCGGCGAGGTCGAGGAGATCTGGACCGAGTCCTTCGACGGCTGGCCGGTGCAGGGCTGGCTCATGAAGCCGGCCAACTTCGAGCCCGGCCGGAAGTACCCGCTGCTGCTCTGGATCCACGGCGGACCCGTGTCGATGTACACCGTGCGCTGGAACTGGAACTGGCAGAACTTCGCCGCGGACGGTTACGCGGTCCTCTGGATGAACCCGCGCGGCAGCACCGGGTACGGCCAGGACTTCGTCAACGGCATCAACTATCTCTACCCCGGCAACGACTTCCACGACCTGATGGCCAGCGTCGACGCCGCCATCGAGCGCGGCTTCATCGACGAGGACAACATGTTCGTCACTGGGAGCAGCGGCGGTGGGGTGCTCACGGCCTGGATCGTCGGCCACACCGACCGCTTCCGCGCGGCCGTCTCGCAGCGGCCCGTCATCAACTGGCACTCCTTCGTCGGCACCACGGACGGCTCCGGCTGGTACCGCCGCTTCCGTTCGTACCCCTGGGAGGACCCGATGGAGTACGCCGAGCGGTCGCCGCTGCACTACGTCGGCAACGTCACCACGCCCACGATGCTGCTGTCGGGCGTCGAGGACCTGCGCACCCCGATGCCGCAGGCCGAGGAGTTCTACCGCGCGCTCAAGGTGCTCGGCCAGGAGACGATGCACGTCAAGATCCCCGACGAGTACCACGGATCGCGCCGGGTGTCGCACCGGATCATGACGCAGCTCTATCTGAAGGCGTGGTTCGACAGGTACAGGAGCAAGCCGGTGACGTAAGGGAGGCCCTTGGCGTTCGGGGTTACCCCCGGCTGACCGTTTCTTTCAAATGGCCGAGGGTAGAACTTTCATTTGGCCGATAGATGCTGGACGCACTGTTTGCGGGCGGATTCCCGGGTTCGGCAACTGGAAACCCTGCCGCGATTGCTCGCAGCAGCAGCGGCCCAGACCGCGAGGCTGTTCAATGCGAGCGACCTCGCCGCGCCCTTTGCCGCGAGCCGCCCCACGATTCGGGACTACGTCACGCTACTCGAGCAGGTCTTCCTGTTGGAACAGCAGTTCCTCGAAACATTCGTCCTTCAGGAACTCCGACGGCAAGCCAGCTGGCAGGACTACCGACTGTCCTTCCACCATTTTCGTGACAAGGACGGAGTGGAGGTCGATATCGTCATCGAGCGGGGTGCGGCAGGGGTCGCAGGGATCGACCGATTGTACGGTGTGCCCCTGCGAGTGCTGTTCGAGGGAGGCGAATAGCGGCCAGAGCCCGCTGGGCCACCCAATCTTTCATATGGACGACCATGTTTTTTGCGATTGGACGGAACTGGGGCTTTTTTGGGACATTCGATGCATCCTGCCGCTGCTCACTGCGGCTCCGGATCGATAGCCGGATCGGCCCGCGGTGTTCGCTACCGCCGCTCCGGTTTTGCCAGGCGATAGCCGACGCCGCGCTTGTTGAAGATGTAGACGGGCCTGGCCGCGTCGTCGCCGAGCTTCCGGCGCAACTTCTTCACGTAGGTGCGTACCCGCTCCGAATCGCCTCCGCCCCGCCGGCCCCACACCTGCCGCAGCAGGCTGTTCGTGGTCACAACGCGCCCCGCATTGAGCGACAGCACGCGCAGAAGACCGAACTCGGTGGGGGTGAGCTCGACCGGCTTGCCGCCAATGCTGACTTCGCGCTCGGCGTAGCGGATGCGCAGGTCGCCCACCACGAACTCCCGGGGCTCGGCCCGCCGCCGCAACACGGCCCGGATCCTGGCCACGAGTTCCGTCGGCGAAAAGGGCTTGACGATGTAGTCCGCGGCCCCGAGTTCGAGCACCCTCGCGACGGTCTCTTCCCTGTGGTAGCCCGAGATGAAGATGACCGGCAGGCCTGCAAGCTCGGGCATTCGCTCCATCAGCTCGATCCCGTCGGCCCCGGGGAGCATCAGGTCCAGCACGATGAGCGCGGGCTCCTCGGTCCGGATCATTCGCGGCAGCTCCCCTGGGTCGGCCGTAACGAGCGGGGCGTAGCCCGCCCTCGCCAGGACATCGCGAACAAGGCGCAACACGTGCGGATCGTCGTCGACCACCAGGATGCGCGTGCGCTCGCGACTTTCCGGGGGCTTCACCGCGGAGATGCCAACGGAGTCGGGCGGGGGCTCCCCGGCTACCGGAATCGTGAAGGTGAAGCGCGTCCCCTGGCCCAGGCCACCGCTCTCTGCCCGGATGCGGCCCCCGTGCGCCTCCACCAGCCCCTTGCAGATGGCAAGCCCCAGGCCGTAGCCCGTCGTCACACCCTCCCCACCGGTGGGAGCGTACTTTCGAAACACGTGCGGCAGCCGCTCGGGCTCCACGCCCCGGCCCTCATCGGCAATCGAGATGGCGACGTGAACGTCATCCCGCACCGCCCCAACCAGGATAGGGGACGACTCCGGCGAGTGCTGAGCCGCATTGGCGAAGAGGTTGTTCAGAACCTGGACGATGCGCCGCCGGTCGGCCATGACGGGAGGCAAACCGGCAGGCAGGTCCACCAGGATGGTGTGTAGGCCGCCGCCGTTGAGGAACGTGTTCCTCGCCAGGTCCACCAGCGCGGCCACCTCGGAGGATTCGGGCACGACCGAGAGAGTGCCCGTCTCGATGCGTCCGGTATCGAGGAGATCACTGATGAGTCCGCGCATGTGGTCCGCCTGCTCGTCGATAATGCGGAAGAACGCACGCTGCTCGGCGGGATCCAACTCGGGCGACGCCGTCAGCACGGTCGTGGTCGATCCCTTGATCGAGGTCAGTGGCGCCCGCAATTCGTGACTTACCAGGCTGAGGAACTCGGTACGCGACCGCTCCAGCTCCTCCAGCGGCGCCAGATCCTGCATGGCGATGACCATCGACACGACGTCCCCCTCCTCCGAGCGGATGGGAGTGGTGTTGATCAGCATCTTCACGCTTCGGCCATCGCGCACCGACAGCTCGATTTCCTCGGCACGCACCCGCCGGCCCTTCTGGAGCTCCCTGGCCAGCGAGCGCTCTTCTATGGCAAACTCCCGCCCATCGGGAAATCGGCCCGTTACTGTGTGCAGGAGATGCTCCGGTGCCTGGCCCGGAGCGCGCAGACCATCGACTATCCGTTGCGCCTCGCGGTTGAACGACACCGCTCGTCCGGTCCTGGCGTCCAGGACTGCCACGCCCACCGGAGATGCGTCGATCAGGGCTTCCAGATCGGCCCGGGTCCGGCTCTCGTCCCGGTAGGCGCGCGCGTTCGCAATCGCCGCGGCCGCCTGGGATGCAAACAGCACCAGAACCTCTTCGTCTTCGCTGGTGAACTCCTCGCCGTTCCGCTTGTCGCTGAGAAAGAAGTTCCCGAGATGCTCGCCCCGATAGTACATCGGTGTGATCTGAAGGGTGCTCGTATCCCAGAGGTTGGTGGAAAGGCCCAGGGATTCAAGGAAGCCGGACACGTCGCTCACTCGCAGCGGCGCAGGATGGTCGCGCAGGTATCGCAGGAGCCGGGGCCCATCCGGCCACTCCGCCATCTGCCGATGCTCCTCCGCGGTAAGTCCGGAGGTGACGAAGTCCTGCATCTCCCCCTCGGGGTCGATCGTCGTGATCACGCCGTAGCGGGCGTCGGTCAAAGCGCGGGCGCTCTCGACGATCTCGTGCAGCACCATGTCGACATCGAGGCTCTCGCTGATTCGCAGCATCGCAGCGCTCAGCATGGCGGTGCGGTCGCGCAGTGCCCTGTTTTCGCGTTTGAGTTGGTCGAGGTCGCTCACTGGGTCGTCTCTCCAATGGGCTGGGTTGGACACGAAGGACGCCGAATTCACGATACTGAGGGCCGGATTGCGTACGCAAGTTCGCCAAAATGTACTGTGTACACGCAGATATCACGATACAGTGCTCTTTTATTCACAGATTGTACACACAATGATCATTATACTGAACGAACGGAGTCGTCCCGTGGTGGTGGTGCGGGCAGACCGCTCCATGGATCCGGCTCGGCTTTCTCATCAAACCGGGACACCAGTTACCAAAATGAACATCAGCATGAACAACGGAGTCCATCGCCTGCTACTCTTCGTCGCCGTCGCGTCTGCGGCTTGCGGTGACGGCACTGAGCCGCCGGAACACGCGGACGTCAGCGGGTCGTGGACATACTCGGCCACCTATTCGGTGACCCTGGGTGCTCTTGGTGCCACAGAATGTTCCGGGTCCGGTGTGCGAGCAACCATCTCTCAGTCGGGCAGTTCCGTCTCGGGAACCGCACGGGGCGGGGAGTGGACGTGCGATTCCCCGGCCTTCGCTCTCGAGCCGTTCACGGAGGAAGACCCGGGACAGATCAGCGGGATGGTGGACGGGACCTCCGTGAGCTTCGAGGTCGACGGCTTCGTGCTCCTGATGCACGAAGGCACCGTTTCCGGGGATTCGATGAGCGGAAGCCTGACCGGCACCGGCACCATCCCCGGGGTGGGATCGATAGGTGTGACCGGAACCTGGTCGGCGGCAAGATGAGCTCGCTTGCAGCCGGCAGGCAAGGAAGGAAGGAAGGAAGACATGCTCAGACGCAAGTTCCGATTCGCCACCGTCCTACCCATCGTCGCGACTCCCGTCTTCATCCCCATGGATGCGACTTCCCAGTCATCGGAGGAACAACTTGCAGGCGAAGGATTCGCGTGGGCCCAGCTGGCTGCGCCCCTTGGCGAATTCAACGACCATGTGGGACTGGGGGGCGGCATCGGCCTCGGTGGGCTTCTGTACCTTGGCGACAATCGCTACGCGGCCCTGCGCGCCGAAGGCAGCTTCGTCATCTACGGCAGCGAAACCCTCAGGCGGCCGCTGAGCCCGACTATCCCCTTCGTGGATGTGGACGTTACAACCACCAACTGGCTGGTGTTGGGGGGCGTGGGCCCGCAGGTCTTTCTCTCGCGCGGACCGGTCAGGCCTTACATCTACGGCACCGTGGGCCTGTCCTACTTCTTCACCCGGACCTCGGTCAAGGGTGACCATGAAGACGAACCCATCGCCTCCACGACCAATTTCGAAGACCTGAACCTGTTGCTATCCGCCGGCGGCGGGCTCTCAGTGAAGCTGCATGACGATGAGGACGGTACCGTCCATCTGGACCTGTCCGCGGTCTATAACCACAACGGGCTGGCGGAATACGTGACCGAGGGCGGGCTGCGGGAGCTCCCCGGCGGCGGCTGGGTTGCGGACCCCGTTGCGAGCAACGCCAACCTCATCACCTACCGTCTGGGGATTTCGTTCGCGCCTGGAAGGTCTCGGTGAACCGCCCCTTGACCGCAACAAGCCCCACACACAAGTAGAGGTAACACCATGAGGTCACTGAACAAGCTGGCTTGGCTCACCGCGCTGCTGGTGGTGCCCGGCGGGCTGGCCGCACAGAACCCGGGCAGCACGGTGAGGGTGAACGGCGAGACTGTGGCCACCTTCCAACGGGCCGACTCGAGCGGGGTGTACCTGAACACCGGGTTCATCCCGTTTGACCAGTTGGAGTATTTGGAGGTCAGGACGGGCTTCAAGCGCAAGACGTTGGAGGGCGTCCTCCTGGGCGCATTGGCCGGCTTGGCTGTGCCAATTGTGGGAGCCTCGCTTACATGCTCTGGTGACGACGGGCTCGGCGACTTGGCCTGCGGGTTGACATGGGGCTACATCGGTCTGGTGAGCGTGCCGGTCGGTACGTTAGCCGGAGGTGTAATCGGTTACAATATGAGGACGCCGATCTTCGAGCCTGTGGCGTTCCCTCCGGTCTTTGGCAACGGCATCGGTGTCGGCTTCCACCTGCGGTTCTGAATGCACCAACCACTTGAGTGGCCAAGCTGGAGCAACCGAACAGGCAGGTGAGCGGATGCAGATCCAACCCAAATGACTCCCCGACGCACAAGGTGAGGATTCGTGCTGAGAACCGAGGACGCATGAGCCCACTCACCATCATCGACCACGCCGACGACCTGGCGTCCATGCCGACCGGCCCAGTCGAACCCCTGGACCCCGCAGCCTTCCGCCTCACCACCCCCTCCCGCCACCTCGCGCTGCAAGATCCGGAGGGCCGCCTGATCGCCCGCTGTTCCCTCTGGCGAGCCCGCGACCATCACGGCGCTCCGACCACGACCGGCCTGATCGGCCACTATGCCGCGGCCGACGCCGACGCGGGCAGCGAACTGCTCGAATACGCCACGACGTGGCACCACGCCGACGGTTGCGACCGCGTCATCGGCCCGATGGACGGCTCCACCTGGCACCGCTACCGGCTGCTGACCGAGCGCGGCACGGAACCGCCGTTCTTTCTGGAGCCCGACAATCCCGACGACTGGCCGACGCACTTCACCGACGCCGGGTTCGCCCCCCTCGCCACCTACTTCTCGGCGCTCAACGCCGACCTCACCCGCTACGACCCGCGCTCCGACCAGCGGCGGGCCGAACTCGAGCGCGACGGCATCACCCTGCGCACGATCGATGTCGAGCGCTTCGAGGCTGAACTGGCGGCCATTCACGAACTGTCGCTGGTGGCGTTCACCGGCAACCTCCTCTATAGCCCCATCGGGCTCGACGCCTTCCTCGCCTCATACATCCCGATCCGTCCGCACCTGGTCCGCGAGCTGGTCCTGCTCGCGGAACGGGGCGGGCAGCTGGTCGGCTTCATCTTCGCCATCCCCGATCTCCTGGAGCCGGCACGGGGCGTGCCCCAGGGCACGGTGATCGTGAAGTCGATGGCGGTACATCCGGCGTGCGGTGGAAACGGGCTGGGGGGGCTGCTGATGGATGACTGCCAGCAGGCCGCAAGGAAGCTCGGGTTCGGGCGCGCAATTCACGCCCTGATGCACGAGACCAACCGGTCGCGGAGCATCTCGGCCCGCTACGGCACCACGATCAGGCGTTATACGCTCTATGAGAAGGCGTTGACATGAGGAGTCCGGGAGGCGAAGGGAGTGTTCTGAGTCTTACGAATGTAAAGAATACTTTACATAATGTAATGTTCTCTATACACTCATGCGACTTGGTGACGTGAACATCACCCGGATCCTGATCGAACAGGCCACGCAGCGGCCCGATGCGCCCGCCATCGTCGAGGCGGCGGGAGGGGGCAAACACACAATCAGCTTCGCCCGGCTCGCGGAACGCTCGGCGCGCGCCGCCGCGTTGCTGGGCGCCTCGGGGCTGCGCGCGGGCGATCGAATACTCGTCTTCCAGCCCATGTCGATCGAACTCTACGTCGCGCTTCTGGCGATCTTTCGGCTCGGCGCGGTGGCGACCGTGCTCGACCCTTCGGCCGGACGCGGGCACATCGAACAGTGCTGCGGCATTGCGCGGCCCAGGGCGTTCATCGGCCCGGCGCGGGCACACCTTCTGAGGCTCCTCTGCCGGGGACTCCGTCGAATCGAGCACCATTTCGTCACCGCGGGCCGGGCTCCCGGGGCGACCCGCTGGTCCACCCTCGAGCGCCTCGAACCGCTGAACCCGATCACCCCTTGCGATGCATCCCACGACGCCCTCCTCACCTTCACCAGCGGCAGCACGGGGGTCCCCAAAGCAGCCGTCCGCACCCACGGTTTCCTGCTGGCGCAACACGCCGCCCTGGCCGAGTCGATCGAGCTTGAGCCCGGCGAGGTGGACCTCCCCACCCTGCCGATCTTCGTGCTCGCCAACCTGGCGTCGGGCGTGACGTCGGTCATCCCGCAGGGCGACCTCCGGCGTCCCGGGTTCATCGAGCCGGGGCCGGTACTCGCACAGATCGAGCGTCATCGCGTTACCCGCACCGTTGGCTCTCCGGCGCTTTACGCCCGGCTGCTTCGGGGGGCTCGCGGGGCTGCCCCGGATGCGCGAAACGAGACCGCGGAGACCGGCCTCGGCGCACTCGGAAAACTCTACACCGGCGGTGCCCCGGTCTTCCCTCCCCTTCTGCAGGATCTCCAATCCGCGTTGCCGCGGGGCCGAGTGATCGTGGTCTACGGTTCAACCGAGGCGGAACCCATCTCCCACCTCGATTGGGCCGAGGCGGAACCCGCCGACCTGGACGCCATGTATGGCGGGAAGGGACTCCTGGTGGGGCGGCCGGTACGGCAGATCGACCTGCGCATCCTCCCCAACCGGTGGGGCGAGCCCCTTCGGCCGATGACGGCCGGGGAGTTCGCCGGCCTCGCACTCCCACCGGTGCACAGCGGCGAAATCGTGGTGAGCGGCCCCCACGTGCTCGCCGGCTACCTGAGCGGCATCGGCGACGATGAGACCAAATCCCGGGTGGATGGCGCAGTCTGGCACCGCACCGGCGACGCCGGCTACCTCGACCACGAAGGCCGGCTCTGGCTCCTCGGACGCGCCGGCGCCGTCATCCGCGACGAACGCGGCACGATCCATCCCTTCGCCGCCGAATGCGCGGCAAGCCAGCTGCCGTGGATCGAGCGGAGCGCGCTCGCCAGCCGCAGCGGCAAGCGCCTGCTGGCCGTGCAGTTGGGGCCCGAAGCGCCCGCGGATGCGGCGCGACGCGTACGAGGAACGCTATCTTGGGCACAACTGGACAGTATCGTGCAACTGCCCCGAATCCCGGTCGACCGCCGCCACAACGCGAAAGTCGACTACCCTCAACTGGAGAAGGAACTGGACCGATATGGCCATTGATCTCCGCAGCGTCCGCAACTACTTCGGGCGGCTCCTCGCCGACCGCACCGAGGAGGAAATCGAGCAGGCGCTCACGCCCTCCAGGCAGGACATCTCGCCCCACATCCCCCGCGGCGATGCGATGTCGCAGATCTCCCCGGAGGCGGTGGACGAGCGCTGGGAGTTGCTCGATGTCGGGGCGCGCTCCAGGGAATCCCTGCTCGACGCCATGACGCGCGAGCAGATGGGCGTGTACAGCAAGAACATCGAGAACTTCATCGGCACGGTGAAGATGCCGATCGGGCTGGCCGGGCCGCTACGGGTGCGGGGGCTGTACGCGCAGGGCGACTACTACGCGCCCCTGGCGACGACCGAGGCCACGCTGGTGGCGTCCTACACGCGCGGGGCGCAGGCCATCACGCTGGCCGGCGGCTGCACAACGGCGATGTTCTGGGAGGGTGTGACGCGGGCGCCGGTCTTCGCGTTCGACAGCCTGATCGATGTCGGCAAGTTCCTGCTCTGGGCCGGCGGTCACGAAGAGACCTTCCGCAACATCGCCGCCTCGACGACCCGCCACGGCGAGCTCATTCGCACGCGCTTCAACCTGGAGGGCAATCACGTCTACCTGATCTTCGAATACAGCACCGGTGACGCCGCCGGGCAGAACATGGTCACGATCGCAACCGAGGCCATCTGTCGGTTCATCCTTGAGAACACACCCGTGCAGCCCGCCTACTGGTTCGTCGAGGCGAACCTGTCGGGAGACAAGAAGGCTTCGCACCTGTCCTTCCAGAACGTGCGGGGAAGGAAGGCGACCGCCGAGGTGACCCTCACCCCCGGAATCCTCAAGCGACACCTGAAGTCGAGCGCCAGGCGGATGCTGGACTTCTACCGGGTCTCGTCGATCGGCGGGGTGATGAGCGGCAACATCGGAATCCAGGGGCACTACTCCAACGGGATGGCGGCGCTCTACATCGCCTGCGGCCAGGACGCCGCCTGCGTGGCGGAGTCCGCCGTCGGCGTGACCCGCTTCGAGCCGGCGGGAGACGGCGGTCTGTACGCGGCGGTCACCTTGCCAAACGTCATCGTGGGAACGGTGGGGGGCGGGACGGGTCTCCCGAGCCAGAACGCGTGTCTGGAGATGATGAACCTTGCGGGGCCGGGCAAGGCGGCTGCCTTCGCCGAGGTGTGCGCCGCCCTGGTGCTTGCCGGCGAGCTGTCGATCATCGCCGCGCTGTCAGCGGGCCACTTCACGCACGCGCACCAGTCGCTGGCACGGGGGCCCGCCGGGGGCACGGACACGGGCGCGACGTGACGGAAGCCAGGGAGCGCGGCCCCGGAGAACGCGGCCTCTGGCGCTGGTGGGTCTACCAGCGGGAGCGATTCCCCCTCGCGCGGCACGGACCGCTGATCCTCGCCTTCAGCTTCAGCGCGGTCTCCTTCTCCTGGATGCTGCGGTCACCCTCGGGATGGCCCAGCCCGGTGTCGGCGGTCGTCGCCTTCGCTTCCTGCCTGATCTTCTTCCTCCAGCTGCGCATCGCGGATGAGTTCAAGGACGACGAGGAGGACGCGCGCTACCGGCCCTACCGCCCGGTGCCGCGAGGCCTCGTCACCCTGCGGGAACTCGGTGGCCTCTTCGTGCTCGTCGGAGCGCTTCAGCTGGGGCTTGCCCTTTGGCTGGACGCGCGGCTTCTCATCCTCCTGCTCGTCACCTGGACCTACCTGGCGCTGATGAGCAAGGAGTTCTTCGTCGGGGAGTGGCTGCGCGGGAAGCACCTCCTCTACATGGTCACCCACATGGCCATCATGCCGCTCATCGACCTCTACGCCACCAGCACCGACTGGCTGGTCTTCCAGGGCCATGCTCCGCCCGGGCTCTTCTGGTTTCTGCTCGCCAGCCTCTTCAACGGCATGGTGATCGAGATCGGCCGCAAGATCCGCAGTCCGGCGGATGAAGAGGAGGGGGTGGCCAACTACTCCGTGGTGTGGGGACGGCCGCGGGCGGTGGGCATGTGGTGGATGGTGCTGGCGCTCACCTTTGTCTGTGCCCTGCAGGCCTCGCGGCGGATCGGGTTTGCCCTGCCCCTGACCATTGTCCTGGGCCTGGCCTTCGGCGCAGCGGTGCTGGTCGGGGTTCGCTTCCTGCGCCGCCAGACGCCGGGCGCGGGCGGCTGGATCGAGAACTGGTCCGGAGTCTGGACGCTGGTGCTGTATCTGAGCCTGGGGCCGGCGCCGCTCCTGTGGAGGGAGCTCGGATGACTTTCGTGCTCTCGTTCTCGGACGGCGTCGATCTCGGCCGGATGGGAGGCAAGGCGGCGGCGCTCTCCTCGCTCTCCGGCACCGGATTGAAGATCCCGGCCTGGTTTGTGATCGCGCCGGAAGCCTTCGAAGCCGGGTTGTCGCCAGCCCAGCGCCGCGCCCTCCTCCAGGCGGAGGACCAGGAAGGGTTGCGGACGTTCTTCGACCGGGTTTCGCCGGCACCCCGGGTCATGGCGGAAGTCGAGGAGCGCTTCACGGCTTTGGAACTCGACACCCGGTTCGTTGCGGTGCGCTCCTCCGGCGTGCAGGAGGACGGCGTCGAACACTCCTTCGCCGGCCAGTTCGACAGCTTCCTTTCCGTGACGCGGGAGCGACTGCCGGCCCGGATCATCGACGTGTGGAAGTCCGGCTTCAGCGAACGCGTCCTGGCCTACCGGCGGGAGAACCGCCTCGACGGGCTGCCGCAGGCTCCGGCTGTTCTGGTGCAGGAGATGGTCGACAGCGAGGTCTCCGGGGTCGCCTTCAGCGCGGATCCGGTGACCGGGCGCCGCTCGGTGGCCGTGGTTTCGGCGCTCCGTGGCCTGGGCACGGCGCTGGTGGGAGGGGACGCCGACGCCGATGCCTGGCGTGTTCACTTCGACGGAACGATCCTCGAACGGGACATCGTGGCGAAGCATCTGGCGCACCGGCCGGCGCCGGACAGTCCGGAAGGCTTCGCGGCCCAAGCGGTCGCGGAGCCCGCGGCCTCCGCGCCGGCGCTCACCGACGAGCAGGCGGCGCGCGTCGCGGCACTCGCCCGCCGCGCGGAGCGGCACTTTGGCCGGCCGCAGGACATCGAATGGGCGATGCGCGGCGACGAACTCTACCTGCTCCAGTCGCGGCCGATCACATCCCTGGCCAACATGCCCGATCCGGAAGGCGTCCGCGCGATCTGGGACAACTCGAACATCGTCGAGAGCTACAGCGGGATCACCACCCCGCTGACCTTCAGCTTCGCGCTGCACGCCTACGAGGGCGTCTACCGCGAGTTCTGCCGCCTCCTCGGCGTGACCAGGGACAAGATCGCCGCCAACGACCTGACCTTCCGCCGCATGCTCGGGCTGGTGCGCGGGCGAGTCTACTACAACCTCCTGAACTGGTACCGCGTCATCGCGCTGCTCCCGGGCTACACCTTCAACCGCCGCTTCATGGAACAGATGATGGGGGTGCGGGAGAGCCTTCCCGCAGATATCACCGCCGCCGCTTCCAGCGCTTCCCGATCCGCGCGCCTCGCCGATCTGCTTCGGCTGTTCCGCACCATGGGAGGCATGGTCGCCAACCAGGTGCGGCTCCCCCGGATGATCGACCGGTTCCAGACCCGCCTCGACCGCACGCTCGCCCCTCCAGATCCACCCCTCGAAGCCAGGCGCCTCGACCAGTTGGCGGCAGACTATCGCGCCCTCGAGTCCAGCCTGCTGACGCGGTGGGATGCGCCGCTGATCAACGACTTCTTCGCGATGATCTTCTTCGGCGTGCTGGGCCGCCTGACGGCGAAGTGGTGCACCAGCGACGAAGACGAACAGGGGACGCTGCACAATGACCTGGTGTGCGACCAGGGAGGCATGATCAGCGCCGAGCCCGCAAAGCGGATCGTCGAGATGGCCACCGTTGCGGCGCGCCACCCCGAGCTGACGGATATCCTCTGCAACGGGACGGCGCCGGCGGCGGTGAAGGCACTGGGCAGCCGCGATGACCTGGCTCGCCTCTACAACGACTATCTCGCAACCTTCGGCGACCGCTGCCTGGACGAGCTCAAGCTGGAGTCGACCACGCTCTTCGAGGATCCGGAGCCGCTGCTGCGCTCGATCGGCCACGCCGCCGCCCGGCTCGCGCGCGGCCAGGCATTCGATACCGGCATCCAGTCGGCGGTGCGCGAACAGGCCGAAGAGAGGGTACGACGGGCCCTCGCGCGACGCCCCCTGCGCCGCATCATCTTCGCATGGGTGCTCCGCAACGCCCGCGGGCGGGTCCGCGACCGCGAGAATCTGCGGTTCGAGCGCACCCGCCTCTTCGGCCGCGTCCGCAGGATCTTCCTCGAGGCCGGACGGAGGCTCTTCGCCGAGGGGGTCCTCGACGATCCGCGCGATGTGTTCTACCTGGAGCTCGACGAAATCGTTGCCTACACCGAAGGAGCGGCAGCGTGCGACGATCTGCGAGGTCTCGCCGCCGTCCGCCGCCGCGCCTTCGAACGCTACGCCGAACTCGAAGCTCCAGCCGACCGCTTCGAGACCTTCGGCGCCCCCTACATCGCCAACAGCTACGCGGGGAGCGCCACGGATCCGGCTAACGGGGGGGAAGCCGAAGACGGGGACGGCCTCCGCGGCATCGGGTGCTGCCCGGGCGTAGTTCGGGGCCGCGCGCGCGTGATCCGCGATCCGCGCGGAGCGGAGCTGCAGCAGGGCGAAATCCTGGTGGCGGAGCGCACCGACCCGGGATGGATCATGCTCTTCCCGGCCGCCGCCGGAATCCTGGTCGAGCGCGGCAGCCTGCTCTCCCACTCGGCGATCGTGGCCCGCGAGATGGGGATCCCCGCCATCGTCTCGATCGCCGGCGTCACCGCCCGGATCGAGAGCGGCAGCTGGGTCGAGATGGACGGCGCGCGCGGGACCGTGAGGCTGGATGTCGAGCCGCGGACCGGCCCCGACCCCGAGGAACCGCGCGCGCAGCCGGAGCAACAGGCCGGCCCGTGAGCAGGGAAGCGCGTCGGGAGGTCCCGGAACCAGGGAGCGGATCGTGAGCACCGAAGCCGCGGACCGCGCCGACTTCTCCTTCGTCCGCTACGCGCAGTGCTGGGAGGACGCCGACATCCTCCTCGACGCGCTCGACATCGCTGAAGGGGACGTTTGCCTGTCGATCGCCTCGGCCGGCGACAACTCGCTCTCGCTCCTGTCGCGGGGCCCGGCCCGCGTGATCGCCGTCGACATGAACCCGGCCCAGCTCGCCTGCCTGGCGCTGCGCGTCGCGGCGTACCGGGTGCTCGAACACGGGGAGCTGCTACAACTCATGGGCTCCAGGGAATGTGCCGACCGGGAGACGCTCTACCGGCGTTGCCGCGGCGCCCTCGAGGCCGACGCACGTGACTTCTGGGATGCCCGTCCCGAACTCGTCCGGGCCGGCATCGGGGCCGCCGGCAAGTTCGAGCGCTACTTCGCCACATTTCGCTCCCGCGTGCTCCCGTGGATCCATTCCCGCAACCGGGTCGACCGGCTCCTGGAGGGCGGCACGCTGGAGGCACGCCGCCGCTTCTACGCCAGGCACTGGGCCAACCGCCGCTGGGAGCTCCTCTTCCGCCTCTTCTTCTCCCGTTTCGTGATGGGCAAGATGGGGCGCGATCCGGCTTTCTTCCGGTACGTGGAGGGCTCGGTAGCGGAGCGCATCCTGTCACGCGCCCGGCACGCCCTCACCGAACTCGACCCGGCGGCCAACCCCTACCTCCAGTGGATCCTCACCGGCCGCCACACCACCGCCCTTCCCCACGCCCTGCGCAGGGAGAACTTCGACCCGATCCGTGAGAACCTCGACCGGCTCGAATGGCACTGCCTGTCGATCGAACAGCTTCTCGCGTCCGACCCCGGTCTTCGCTTCGATTGCCTCAATCTGAGCGACATCTTCGAATACATGTCCGACGAGAGCTTCCTCGACCTGCTGTCGACCCTGGCCGCGCGCTCCCGCAACGGAGCCCGATTCGCCTACTGGAACATGCTGGTTCCGCGCAGCCGGCCGCCGGAGCTGGCCCACCTCCTCGTCCCGGACACCGGTCTCGCCGGGCGCCTCCACCTCCAGGACAAGGCCTTCTTCTACAGCCGGTTCGTCGTCGAGAGGGTGACATGACGCTCGCCGCGACCCTCCTGGCCATGGCGGCCGTCCTGGCGGCTTTGGGGCTCCTGCTGATGGGCCTCAAGGTGGCCGATGGGCGGGGCCGGTTCCACCCCGAGGTGCTGCGCAAGGGGGTCCATGTCGGGATGGGACTGGTCGTCCTGCCGTTCCCCTGGGTCTTCGACCGCGTCTGGCCGGTGGTCGTGCTGGCGATCCTGGCGTGCGGCGTCATGGTGGCGACGCGCTCGATCCGGTGGCTGCGCCGCGGGGTCGGAACCGTAATGGACGGCGTCGGTCGCCAGAGCCTGGGTGAGATCTACTTCCCCGTGGCGGTTACCATCCTCTTCATCCTCAGTCGCGGCGACTGGCTGCTTTACGTGGTCCCGATCCTCATGCTGACGCTGGCAGACGCCGTCGCAGCCCTGGTGGGGATTCGCTACGGGCAACTCCGGTACCAGACCTCGGACGGCATCAAGAGCCTCGAAGGATCGCTCGCCTTCTTCCTGGTCGCCTTCTTCAGCGCCCACCTTCCTCTCCTCCTCCTCACCGGCACGGGACGCGCCGAGGCCGTGCTCATCGCGACGATCCTCGCGCTCCTCGTCATGCTGCTCGAGAGCGTCGCGTGGCGCGGGCTCGACAATCTCTTCATCCCCCTGGGCGCCCACGCCTTTCTCCGTATCTACCTGGGCGAAGACGCCGGAACTCTGGCCATTCGCCTGCTGGTCGCCGTGGTCCTGATTGCGTTCGCAGTGGCCTGGCGTGGCCGCAGCAAGCTCGACGACAGCGCGCTGGTCGGATGCGGGCTCTTCGGCTACACCACCGTACTGCTCGGCGGCTGGCTGTGGCTCCTCGGGCCGGCGGTGTTCTTCGTCTCCCAGACCATGTTCCGGACGCGCGCCACCGAGCGCCGTCCGCACACGGTGTATTCGGCGCTCTGGGCCGCAGGCACCGGGTTGTTCTGGCTTTTCGTCCACGCCATCACCGGGTACGGCTGGCTCCTCATCCCCTTCGCAGCCTCCTTCGCCGCCCAGTTCACCATGTACGCGGTCTCGAAGATCGGCCTGCAGCCCGACCTCGGTCCACGGCCGGTGCGGCTGCTCGGTGCCATCGGAAAGGGCTGGATCCTGATCCACTGCACGACCCTGCTCATCGCGTTTGCCGGCGGTCAGCCGGCCGGGGATTCAGGCGCCTCCCCACCCGGCGTCCAGGGCATCGCAACCGACCTCGGACTCGGGCTTCTGGCCGTCGGCCTGGCGGCGGTAGCCATGTACCTGCTGATGCCCCGCATCTACGGCCCACCCCTGCGCGCCGCCGCGATCAACCCCACCTTCGCCGCCCTTGGCGCCCTGGCGTCGCTCGTCGCCGGGCTACGGTGGCTGACTTAGCTTCCTCCCCCAGCCGGCAGGCACGCGCAGCAGCGAACCGGGTCTCGCCCAGGTCCTCCAGCCAGAACTGGTCGGACGGCAGATGCGGGAAGCGAAACATCGCGGACTGCTCCCCTTCCAGCATCGCAAGCGGCACCTCGAAGCGGGCCGGATTCAGCGAGAAGCCGGTTCCCAGGGCCTTGATGAGCGCCTCCTTCAGGCTCCATAGCCGGTAGAACAGAGCCGCCTTTTCGCCCCCGCTGGCCGCGGACAGGGCGCGGCGTTCCAGCGGACCGTACACCCTGCCCCCAATGCCGTCGAAGTCCCTCAGCGGATTACGCACCTCCAGGTCCACCCCGAGCCCATCCTGCCTGGCGAACCCGATCAGCCCGTGCCTGCCACTGTGGCTCACGTTGAAGCTCGCGTCCGACGGAACGCCGTCGACGATCGCAAACGGCTTGCCATGTTCGAGATAGCCGAAGGACAGCTCCTCGTTGGAGCATTCCAGCCGCTCGCAGAGGTTGACCCTGAGCGCCGCGCGGCAGAGCGCAAATCGCCGCCGGGCGCCCGCGACCACGAAACGGTTCCAACGCGCGCGTTCGACCTCGTCGAGCACTTCCAGGGCACGCTCTTCGCGCTCGCGGTCGGCGCGGAGGTCGACGTGGAGGATGAGCGAGCCCTCGGCCGTGCGCCACGGACTCCACCAGGCGTCGCCGGCGGTCATCCGGCGGTGCTCCCGGCGGCCGCGCTCCGCGTCGGCGCGTGCCGGGCGGCCCCGCGCCGCATGCCCGCCTGTCGTCGCTCCGGCGTCACTTCCAGCAGGTACGCACCCACCCCTCGCCGGCGGTCCCACTGCTTCGGGTACCCCAGCGAAACCTCATGGAAGGGCACGCCGTCAAGCCACTGGGTCCCCCGGATGTGGAGATGCCCGTACACCACCGCGCACGCGTTGAAGCGGCGGTGCCAACCCCGGGTCCGGCGAGTCCCGCACCAGGGCGTGAACCGGGGAATCCGCGGCAGCACGGCGTGCTGTTCCTCGAGCGGATAGTGATTGACCAGGATCTTCGGCAGATCCGCCGGATACGACGCGAGCCGGGCTTCGGCGTCCTCGCAGCGCGCCGCGCACCACGAATCCCGGTCGGGAAACGGATCGGGATGCAGCAACAGTTCGTCGCCGCAGACCGCTCCATCCTCCCGCGCCCACCCAACCACTTCGTGGCGGCCGACGTGCCGGGGCCGAAAGCTGTAGTCGTAGAGCAGGAAGAGCGGCGCAATCAGAACCGGCCCGTCCGGGTGCTCGACCACCGGGTACGGGTCCTCCGGCGTGAGGACGCCGTGGGAGCGGGCGATCCGGACGAGTCGCTCGTAGAGCGCCACGCCGCCCAGACGGGGAGTTGCCCTGGGGACGGTCCACAGTTCGTGGTTCCCGGGGACCCATACGACCTGGCCGAACCTGCCGGCCAACTCGCGAAGGCACCGGTCAAGCCGCTCCGTGCCGTGGGTGACGTCGCCGGCCAGGAGAAGCCAGTCGTCCGGAAAGGCCGGAAGGCTCTCCAGCACCCCGCAGTTGTCGGGATGGGACAGGTGCAGGTCGGAGAGGGCCCAGATGCGCAAGGGGATTTCCTTCCGGAAACGACCGGGGGAGACAACGAAGGCGGGCTACGCCGGGATCGTAGGGAGAGGTTCACAGGGTGTCAAACCCCGCCCACGGAAGGAATCACGATGAAAACCCGCCTCACCGCAATACTCACCGGACTCGCTGCGACGGCCTGCCAGGGAACCCAGGAGACGGAAAGCCCAACCGGACCGCACACCGAGTTCCGCGACAGCGGCGACATCCGCATCGTCGAGAATACCGGCCCGCCGGAGGGCTCGCGGCTCGACTGGCGGCTGGGGCCGGAACCGCTCGTCTCGATTGGCGAGATGGATGGCGAGGACCCCTACCTGTTCACCCGCGTCTTCGGGGCCACGATCCTCTCCGACGGACGGATCGTCATCGGGGACCAGGGGACGAAGGAGTTGCGGGTATTCGATCAGCAGGGCAGTCACCTGGAGACCTGGGGAGGAAGGGGGGAAGGCCCGGGGGAATTCGATGACAACCAACTCTGGTCGCTGGCGTCGATTCCGGGCGACTCGATCATCGTCTGGCACTTCTGGTATCCGGAGATTCACGTCTTCGGACCGGACGGAGTGTTCGTGCGCCGCTTCATATCTGAGAGGGCCCGGTGGGACACGATGGATCGTCAAAGCCACCTCTGGCCGTGGACCGTGACGCGCGACGGCTCGATCCTGGCCATCCAGGACGTGGCCTACTTCGACCCGGTCGAGGTCGAGGTATGGGACGCGGCGGGCGGACTTCGCGGTACGCTCGGGACCCATCCCGGCCGGGAAGTGGTCCGGGAGGAAGGAACGGATCCCTCGGGCGTCGCGCCCGTAATGTTCTCGCGCAGCACCTACCTGACATCCTGGGGCGACCTGGTCGTCATCAGTACAAACCGCCGCTACGAATTCCGGGCCTACAGGCGGGACGGCTCGCTCGCCCGGATCGTCCGCCTCGACCGCCCGCCGCGGCCCGTCACCGACGCTCACGTCAATGCCTACATCGAGGAGAGCGTGTCCTCGATTCCGCCGGACCGGGCCGATCGCCGTGCGGAGCGGCGCAGGACGCTTCGCGAGATGGCGGTTGCCGAGCACCTGCCGGCGTTCGCCGCCTACAGGCCCGACGCACTGGACCACCTCTGGGTCTACGAGTACGAGGCCGCCGGGGAAGAGACGCCCGGCCGGGTCTTCACGATCTTCGATCCCGACGGCCGGGTACTGGGCTACTTCGAGATTCCGGAGGGGGTGGCGGTTCAAGAGATCGGCGCGGACTACATCCTGGGCAAGGTCAGCGACGAACTCGGAGTGGAGACCGTGCATCTCTGGTCGCTGGAGCGGTCCTGACGGGCGAGCGGCCCCGGTCCCGGCTATAGTGGCGGCCGCAGCGGTCGCGGACTATGCCTCAGCCGGACCCACGCGATCCCGTCCACATGCTCGAAGTGGCGGTCGGCCGACACCAGATCGGCCCCCGTCTCCATGGCGTGCGCGGCGATCCAGATGTCGTTGGTGGGAATGGGACGGCCTTTGGCGCGCAGCGACGCCGCGATTCTCGAATACCGGTCGGCGGTGGTCTCTCCCACCGGCACAACAGTGACGTACGGATTGTCGAGGAAGGCGCGCATCGCGCGGGCGTTGCGCTCCCGGCGCGAGCCGTGGCGGAAGCCGTACAGCAGCTCCCCGAGCACGACCGCCGACAGCAGGATCTCCTCGGCGTCCCGCACGAGCCGGCTCACCTGCTCGCGCCCGCGCATGAGTTGCACGTAGGCGTTCGAGTCGAGCAGCACCCTCATTCCCACATGACCTCGTCGATGGTCTCGAAGTGCCTGAGCGCGCGCTCGAAGTCGTCCGCCTGCGCGTCGCTCCACGTGCCGATCAGATGGTCCAGCGACGAGCCGACCCTGTCCTGCCCCTTTCCGTCCTCCAGCCCCGCCCCCCGGCGCAGCAGCTTGACGGCGGCCCGGTTGAGCGATGTACCGTCCTGGTTGGCCAGGCGCTGAATCGCCCGGGTCAGTTCGTCCCCAAGACCTCGAATGGTGAGCTGTTTCACGTGTTGTCTTTCGTGTGAGTCATAGAACGATGTAGAATGATGCATAATATGACTCGCGCATTCGAGCGGCAAGGAGCACCCCCGGACCCGCCCTTCGGCAACCGCATCCACGTCACCGGCAACGTGGCGTCGGGCAAGAGCACGCTCGCGCGCCGGCTGGCCGATGCGCTCGACGCTCCGCTCGTCGAGTTGGACGCGCTGAACTGGCTGCCCGGCTGGGTCGGCCTGAATGCGACCGATCCCGACGAGTTCGAACGCCGGATTCGCGAGGCGACCAGGGGCGAGCGCTGGGTCGTCGCGGGTTCCTATGGGAGATTCTCCCGGCGGATCGTCTGGCCGCGCCTCGATACCGTCGTCTGGCTGG
Organism: Longimicrobiales bacterium; assembly: GCA_965116645.1. GTDB lineage: Bacteria > Gemmatimonadota > Gemmatimonadetes > Longimicrobiales > Gaopeijiaceae > Bin94. Next base: position 3,281,612 of record OZ220702.1, read on the forward strand.
ATCTGCCGATGCCGGTTCTGGCCTGGCGGGCACTGCGCCGCTCGTGGAGGCGCTGGCGGACCCGTGAGGTGCTCTGGGGGACGAACGTGGAGCGGTTCTGGCCCCAGCTGATGATCTGGCGCAAGGAGGATTCGCTGCTGGGATGGCTGATCACCCAGCATGGCCGCAAGCGCAGCGACATGCTGGAACGGCTGGCCGATCCCCGGTGGGCGCACATCCGGTTCGTCCGGCTGAGGTCGGCGCGCGAGGTGGAGGAGCTTATCCGCCGTTCAGGGTCGGAAGCATCCCGGGGCAGGGCTCGCCGCTGATTCGGCGGATCGGATGGAGAGACACTCCGTTGGTCGAATTGAGTTGGACTGCCTCCACGGTGCGACCCTCGATGGTTGTCCTGGTTACCGAATGGCGGAACACCAGAGCGCTGTCGGCGTGGATGCGCATCGGCTTGAAGCGACTATGCCCGGCGGCGCCCCGCACCAGCGCATGGCAGCCGGTCTCGGGATCGATGATGGCGCCGCGGGTCTGCAGGTCCATGCCGAAGAGCACAAGGTTGCCCAGGTCATCCATGGAGGGGTGCGCCCTCAGGCTCCAGTGAGGGCAGGGGCGGGCAGGTTGAACAACGACCCTGTCGCCAACCCTGGTGCGTGTTTCCCCCATCATGCACGCTCCCTCAATCGCGCCCTCGGCTGGAACCGGCACACGCCCCACCTCTCCGTTCCGGTGGTACACGAACACGGAATCCGGACCCTCGTCGTAGGTCATCACGACGTAGGCCGCATCCTCGGAGCATACGATCCGTGTAGACATCGTCCATTGTGCCCCGGGCCTCCCGAGCCTCTCACGCGACACGGGGTTGACCAGGTTCTCCGGCTGGCTGGGCCCGACGCTCTCGTTTGTTCCATCGGGTCCTCGCATGACCACTCCCCCGTATGTGGGAACCGCCGGTGCACCACCGAGATTGCACACCTTGCCGCTTGACGGCGGCTCCGGCCGCCAGGAGTCGACCGGAATCCCCCCTGCATCGAACTCGATGACCCTCATGAAGCTGGAAACATAGAGTCCCCCGCCAGGGGCGATCTCCATTCCCCGCCGGCCTTGCGGAAACTCCCGCGGGCCATCGCCCTCCGGGGTCGGGATCGTTCGGATCCACTCGCCCGTCTCCAGCGAGAAGGCCATGATGCCTTCCGGCTCCTCGTCGTCATCTACGTAGAGGATGTCCCGGTGCCAGTCCACGGCGACCAGGCCGACGTACATCGAGCGCCATTCGTCGTCGATGATCGTGCGGCCGGCCTCAAAGTCGACTTCGACGATCTGCTGGGCACCGGCAACGGGAGCTCCGAGCAAAGCGAGTCCCAGGACGGGAGTGAGTCCGAAGACGCCGACGTGCGTTCGTCCTGGCATGGGATGCCTCCGAGCTGAAGTCATGTGGACGTCAGAACCGGAGCCGCCGCTGGATGTTGAAGCCAAGGCGCCATGAGCCCGTGTCAAAGAAATCTTCGGCTGCGCCGGCGAGCGTCTGAGTCGGGTTCATCTGGTGCTGATTGGTGACCAGGAGCTTGAAGAAGTGCCCGCGCGTGCGGATTTCGGCGCCGAAGGACCCGGAGTCGTACTCCTGATCCTCCCGGGCCGCGCTGAAGATCCACTCACCAAAAAGGCTCCACGTCCCATCCAGGTACAGCTGGCCGTTGACGCCGACCGAGACTGTGGTCGCCGGGTCGTGGTCCAGGATCCGGGGATTCCAGAGGAGAGTGGGCACGACACCGAGCGCGAGCCGGTCGCCGACCATCGCGTTGGCGATCACCTGGGCGTAGGCCTGCATCTCGTTTTCCTCGGCCGCGTCGTCGTCGGCATGGCCGTTGCCTCCGTTGCCGTTCAGCAGGATCGCATGCTGATGGCCGCCGTGATCGTCCACTTCGACTTGCAGGTTCCACGCCACCCCGGCCTGCGCTGCGAATTCGAGCGGGCCCGTCGCGGCATCGAGGGCCAGTCCGGCGAAGCGCGCGTTGAACTCCAGGTTGTCCGCGCTGTTGGAACGCAGAATCCCGACGGTGAATTGGTCGTGGGGTGAGTAGGCCAGGCCGAGGCGATTCAGGACGAATCCATCGAGTCCCCACAGATCGCTCGCGCCATCCGACAGGTAGCCGAACCTGTGGGAGATCTCGAACTGGAAGTCGCCCGCGCTGGACGGGGCCGCGGTCGGCAACGTCGCCGACTGCGTGGAGGCGAAGATGTTCTGAGCCGAAGTGGTGGCCGGAGCTGCAAGGCAGAGCAACGGAACCGCGAGGGCAAGCCATGAGTGCCTGCTGGTCATTCTCATGGCGGAAGAGTTAGCCTTCGACACGGCAAGCGGCAACCGGTCGTGTGCACTTTGAGGGGGCAGGAAGGACAGAGAGAATGAACAACGCGAAGGAAACCACGATTCGTACGGTCTGCGGGGCCGCTGTCCTCTCCCTCCTGACGATGGGCCCCGCGGGCGCACAGGAAGTGATCGAGGTGCAGGGCGAAGACCGACGCCTTGAGGCCAACTTCGAGGAGCTGTACCGGATCGGCTCGCTGGACGGCCAGGACTGGGAACAATTCGGCAATGTCTCAAGCGTGGCCTTCGACGGGGCGGGCCGGTTGTACGTGCTCGACAGCCAGGTCAGCCAGATCTTCCTGGTTGACACCGGCGGAACGCTGATTCGCACTATCGGGCGGGAAGGCGATGGACCCGGCGAGTTTCGCAGCGTCAGAGGCATGGTGGCGATGGACGACGGGCGGCTGGTGGTCCGCGACCTGGGGCACCGCGCCTACCACGTGTTCGACCCGAACGGCGACATCGAGCGGATGGTGCGTATGGCAGGCAATCCCTCGCTCATGATCGCCGGGCTCCTCCTCGCCCAGCGAGGTGCAAATGCGGTGATCACGACGCCCATCGGCAGTCGATCGTTCGCTACGGCGATGAATTCGCTGGACGGCCAGATGCCCACGAGGGGCCCCGCGAAATCACGGCCGATCGAACTCGTCAGCCTGGACGGCGAGGAGACCGACACCGATACCATCGCCGACGGGTGGCTTCCTCCCGGGGAGGCGGGTGAACCGAACATCTTTGGCCTGCCCACACCGTTGACGTTCAACCCCAGGCTGCACTGGGGCGTTCTCCCCGACGGGTCCGTGGCGAGTTCGGGGTGAGGACCGTGGTGGTCGGGCGGCTGACGGTGGGCTGACGAGGCAGGGCCCGCGGGCTGACGACAGTTGTCACCCACCGGAGCGGATCCGGGTGGCCGAGTTGGCCGACCGGATGCATCGCCGCGCGAATGCAGCGGGGACTTGGAATCCTGACCACCGGTGCCACGTCTTCCAGCGTCCACCGTCGCATTGGTCAGGCCTTCGGTTCGATCACCCCTACGGCGATCGCGACACGCGCCGAAAGGTCACGTCGACCAACGCGTCGCTACCAGGGCACGGATCTGACGCGACCCAAGTGTCGTTCTGTACGGTGCCGGCCAGCGGGCATGTGTCGCGGTCGCCGTCAAGGTATAGCGCGAGTCGGGGTGGGTCCCAGTCACCCACCACGCTCCCGGTGGTTGCCGTCACGCCCGGCCCCAGAAGCGTTACCGCGAGGCGGCCGCTCACGCTTCCGTCCGTCTCGGTCAGGTGTAGCGACAGTGTGACGCTGTCGGGAACGGCGGCTGTCGCCTCCCACGTACCGGTCACAGGCGATTCGTGAGGTGTCACCGGATCGCTCCCGCAGGCGATCAGTGCCACCAGTAGCAGCATTTCGGGAAAGCGGCGGATTCTGCCTCTCTTGCTCATGTCAGTTTCACCTGTCGAGCGCCATCACTTTTCTCTCCGATACCCAGATGGAGCCGGGAAGTTCCGGCCGGATCCGGATCTTGCGTTCCAGAGGCCGTGGATAATCCCCGGGTCGCACCGAGGGCGGCGAGGCGCCGGGCTGGCAAGGCGCGACGAAGGGCGGGTAGCGGAGATCTTCGTCCGAGGAGCAACGCCAGAGCGGTGCTTTAGGAACCCGAAAAGTAAAGTAAACATGACATTTCGTTAGGTTTTCTTGACATTGCGAGTGCGCGAGCACTGCGGACCAGCAGTCACGAACCTGCGAGGCGAAGGCGACTTGGTCGGTTGGGCGGGCCTCCGGCAAGGTGGAGTCTGCGAAAGCTGCCGGAATGTCGGGGAGTCCCGGCTGTTGAAAGTGACGAGTGCGTCCGCCCGGATCAACCAGGGAGCAACCGTCCCGCAGGCTCTTCCGTCGTATCGGCAGATCGCAGCTCCTGGTCAAGCCAACCTCCGTCGACGAGGATCCCGAATGATGACAGCTCGCACTACCCCCGCTCTCGTCGCGATAGCGGCGATGACCTTCGCAGGAACACCTGAGATCGACGCCTCGACCTGGCCGCAGCAAACGGCCTTCCGCGACAGCGCCGGCATCCGGATCGTCGAAAACACCAGGCCTCCCGAGGACTCGCGGCTCGGTTGGCGGATCGGTGCCGAGCCTATCGTGTCCATAGGCAGCACGATGGGGGACGAGGACCCCTACCTCTTTACCCGGGTCTTCGGGATCACGAGGCTCTCCGACGGGCGGATCGTGATCGGAGACGAAGGCGCCAAGGAGTTGAGGGTGTTCGATCAGCAGGGAAACCACCTGGAGACCTGGGGAGGATACGGGGAGGGGCCGGGGGAATTCGGGGGCAACCAGCTCTGGGGGCTGGCCAGGCTGCCAGGCGATTCCATCATCGTCTGGCACTTCTGGTATCCGGGGATGCATGCCTTCGGCCCGGACGGTGAGGCTCTGCGCCGCTTCATACCGGAGAGGGCCATGTGGGACACCTGGGATCGACGCAGTCACCTGTGGCCGCTCGCGGTGTCACGCGGTGGCCTGGTTCTGGCTGGCCAGGACGATGTTTACCACGACCCCGGAGTGGTGGAAGTCTGGGATGCGGCGGGAAAGCTTCGAGGTTCACTCGGAATGCACCCCGGCAGGGAGTTGGACCGTGAACGGGATGAGAACGATCCCGATCCCGTGATCCTCGGCTACAGCGTGATGCGGCGGCCCTGGGGCGATCAGTTCATCGTCGGCACGAACCAACGGTACGAGTTCCGGGTGTTCGCGCTGGACGGCTCGCTCGCCCGGATCGTCCGCCTCGACCACGAACTGCGTACTCCGGCCAGAGCCCACGTTGCGGCGGAGATCGACCGGCGCGCGGGCACGGGAGAGAGCGAATTCGCCGTGAGGCGCCGGAGGAGGTTCCTCGAGGCCCCGGTTGGCGAGTACCTGCCCGCCTTCTACCACATCAGGACCGATGCTCTGGACAACCTCTGGGTATGGGAGTACGAAGCCCCGGGAGAAGACGCGCCCGGGAGGCTCTGGACGATCTTCGATCCCGAGGGCCGGATACTGGGGTACTTCGAAACGCCGGAGGGGATGGGGGTCTACGAGATCGGCGAGGACTACATCCTGGGCGTGAGACGGGATGAAATGGATGTGCCAACGGTGCACATGTGGTCGCTGGAGCGGTAGGCACCCAGCGCCGGTCACGCTGGGCCTTCGACGCCGATCCCGGGTGTCACCGCGGCGAAGTGGCTCACGTTCCACGTGATGATTGTCCTGCGCCGGCCCGTATCGCCTCGAAGGCGAGCGTCACCGGTAGCCGGCGAATCCGAGGCCGATCTGTCCCGTCAGCTGCAGGCGCCGGCCGCCCGATCGGCGATCGTACACGGTGGCGACCTCGAGCAGCCGGCCTCCCAGCCGGGCGCGATACGCGCCGCGCACATCCATCATCCAGCCTTCGGGGGAGGAGTCCGGGCCCGGCGTCATACCGGGCGCGCGGTCCTGCCAGAGGGCGACGCCGCCTCGGGTCTCGCCGCCCCAGTGGGGTGACGCGGAGAGCGAGAATCCCTCCTCCGAGCGCCCGCCGACCGTAAGGGTCAGGCCGGCGCCGCTCTCGCCGTAGCCGGTGGCTGAATGGTAGGCGAGCCATCGCCCCTGCGCGTCAAGGCCGACGAAGCCGATCCGGGTGCGCAGTCCGCCGGAGAGCTCCACGCCGCTGCCGGTCCGGCCGTCGCCGCCGTCACTGCGCAGGTGCACGGCGCCGAACGGGACGAGGGCCGAGCCGCCGAGCCGCATCTCGCTTCGCACATCGAGGCCGAGGCGGGCCTGGTGCACGAGCGCGCGCAGGTCGTCGATCGTCTCCGTCCCCTCGCCGGTCGACAGGCTGGCCCACCCCGCGTCGGCCCTCAGTCCGAGGGCGACCGGTCCGCCCGCCGGTCCCAGCCGCCGTTCGAACTCGACGAGCCCCATGGCGAGGTCCAGCGGACTCTCGCCAACGCGGCCCGTCGCGGTCCGCTCATTCCGGGCCTCTCCCCATCCCGTGCCGAATGTCGTCCAGACCGAGGTGGCCCCTCCTGACCAGCGCAGGTACGGGTGCACCGATGTCATCGAGGTGCTCAGCCGGCCGCTCGCAGTCCCGGCGTTCCAATCGCCGGCGCCCCGGCTGCGGCCCAGCGCGACGCCGAAAAGCCAGCTCTGAAACTCTGCGTCGAGCCCCAGGTAGCTGGCGCGCAGGTCTCCGTCGTAGTCGCCGTCAATGCCGGGCAACCCCGACCCGAGTTCGGCGGCACCACCGTTGTAGCGCTGCACGTCCGTCTGTCCCCACAGCGACCACGCAATTCCCGCGCGGGCCGAGCCGGTGGACTGGCCTCCCCAGCCAAGGTTGAAGTCGGTGCCGGAGATACCGGTGGGGGGCAGAAGATGGGCGAGCGGGTTCGCAACAGCCGGTAGGGCGAGGTCCGTCAGCGAGAGCTCCGTACCTGGAGCGGGCGGTGACCGGGTCCACGTCCCTTCCAGGTCGGGCAGCCATCCCGTCACGATCCGCTTCGCCGCATCCCAGAGGGTGTGCCCATCCGGGAGAGCCACCGATCTGCCTCCAACGCGCAGCCCCGACTGCCGGCCCGCGTCGGTCCTTCCAGGATGAGGGCCGGGAGCGACGCGTCGTTCGAGCGTCATGCGCGCGCTCGACAGATAGGACCGCGCCATGGCGGCGAATGCGTCGTTCAGCACCGCTCGTGCGGCCCGGTCGCTCACGCCGACGGTGACGCGCTGGGTCGCGGCCAGTCCACCCGGGTCCGTGGCCGTGACTGTGACCGTAGCGTCCCCGTGAACCACCGGAAGCAGGACGAGCGCCGCCCCCTGCACGGTGGCGGTGACGACGTCCGCGTTGGAAGTTTCGGCACTGAAGACCAGCGGATCGCCGTCGATGTCGGTGAAGAACGGCGTGAGGTCGACGGTCACGCCGCCTCCGCCCTCGTCCAGCAGCTGGTCGGGGATCGCCCCGACCGCCTCCGGCCCGTCGTTGACCGGAGTCACGGTCACCTCGACCGTCGCGGTGTCGGCGAGGCCGTCCGGGTCGGCGACGACGTAGGTGAAGCGGTCGGGGCCGTGGTAGTTCGGGTCCGGCGTGTAGGAGACGTGCATCCCGTCCGCCGCGACCTCGGGGGCGCCATGCCGGGCGGGCGAAACGCTCCGGACGCGCAGACGGTCGCCGTCGAGATCGGCGTCGTTGTCGAGCACGGGGATCTCGACCGCCTCGTCCTCGGGGGTGGTAGCCAGGTCGTCGGCGGCTTCGGGCGCGTCGTTGACAGGAGTCACGGTGATCTCGACCGTCGCGGTGTCGGCGAGACCGTCCCCGTCGGCAACGACGTAGGTGAAGCGGTCGGGGCCGTGGTAGTTCGGGTCCGGGACGTAGGTGATGTTCGTTCCGGCGGCCGCGACCTCGGCCGTGCCGTGCCCGGCGCGCGAAACGCTCTGGACGCGCAGCAGGTCGCCGTCGATATCCGCGTCGTTGTCGAGCACCGGAATCTCGACCGGTTCGTCCTCAGGGGTGGTGGCCTGGTCATCGGCGGCTTCGGGCGCGTCGTTGACCGGGGTCACGGTGATCTCGACGGTCGCGGTGTCGGCGAGGCCTCCCGGGTCGACGACGACGTAGGTGAGACGGTCGGGGCCGTGGTAGTTCGGATCCGGGACGTACGTGACATTCGTTCCGTCCGCTGCCACCGCCGCCGTCCCGTGCCCGCCGGGCGACACGCTCCGGACGCGCAGCAGGTCGCCATCGAGATCGGCATCATTGTCGAGCACCGGGATCTCGACTGCCTGGTCCTCGGGCGTGGTGGCCTGGTCGTCAGCGGCTTCGGGCGCGTCGTTGACCGGGGTCACGGTCACCTCGACCGTCGCGGTATCGGCGAGGCCGCCCGGGTCGGCGACGACATAGGTGAAGCGGTCGGAGCCGTGGTAGTTCCGGTCCGGAGCGTAGGAGACGCTCGTTCCATCCGCCGCGACCGCCGCGGTGCCGTGCCGGGCGGACGAAACGCTCCGGACGCGCAACCGGTCGCCGTCGGGATCCGCGTCGTTGTCGAGCACGGGGATCTCAACCGCCTCGTCCTCCGCAGTGGTGGCCTGGTCGCCGGCGGCCTCGGGCGCGTCTTCGACCGGAGTCACGGTCACCTCGACCGTCGCGGTGTCGGCAAGGCCGCCCACGTCGGCGACGACGTAGGTGAAGCGGTCGGGGCCATGGTAGTTCGGATCCGGCGCATACTGCACGGCCACCCCGGCGTCGACAACCTGCGCCTGTCCGTGTCCGGGCGCGCCCACCGAAATCACCCGAATCCGGTCTCCGCGATCCGGATCGTCATCGTTGGCCAGAACGTCCACGCTTGCCTCCCGGTCCTCGGCCACGCTCAGCGCGTCGTCCATGGCCACCGGGTATTCGTTGCCATCGACCACTTGCACCACGACCTCCGCCCGTGCTTCGCCGCCCAGCGTGTCGGTCGCCATCACGGTCAACGCGTAGCGGTTCGGAGCGACCTCGAAGTCCTCCCCGGGGCCGATGTACCTCAGAGTCCCCGTTGCCGCACTGATGACGAAACGGTCGCTGCCCGACACCAGCCGAAGCTCGAAACCGTCTCCATCGGGGTCAGTAACGCGAACGCTGCCGAGCGCTACCGCCGTCCCGCGGCCGTCGCGGTTCTCCGCAATCTCGAAACGAAGCGGCGATCCGAACACCGGAGGGCGGTTCACGACCTCGACCGCCACCTCCGCAGCCGCCGTCCCGCCCCGGTCGTCGGCGACTTCCACCAGGATGACGAAGGTGCCGATGAGGCCCGGTGCCGTCCACCGCGCATCCTGCCCGTCGGTCGCTCCCGTGAACGTCCCCTCCGTGGCGCCCCAGCCGTAGGAAACCGGATCGCCGTCCGGGTCCGAAGCGTCGGCGCTCAGCTGCACCTCGCCCCCGCGCGGAACGGTGCAGGGCTGGCAGTTCGCCTGTACAGTGGGCGGATTGTTCAACGAAGGCGGCGGCGGAGAGTCGCCATCGAGGATCGTCACTTCGACCGATGACGGGTCGCCCGCAGTCACCTCCGTCGGCAGCCTGCCCAGCGCCACCGTGAACGTTTCGTCGTCGCTGTCCGCGTCGTCCGTCGTCGAGATCGTGCCCGTGCCGGTCGTCTGGCCACCGCCGACCGTGATGCTCGCCAGCGCCCCGAAGTCCCCCGACTCGGCGGTTCCAGCCGTCAGCACCAGCGGGATCGTCACGCTGTTCGACAACGCCTCCGACAGCCGCGCCGTCACCGTCACCGACTGGCCCTCGTCCACGGGATTCGGAGACACCGACAGGCTCACGGACGGCGTCGGCGGCGGCGGTGGTGGTGTCGTTCGGGTGAAGGTCAGCCTCGCCATGCGCACGTTGGAGAACTTGCCCGTCCCCGCGATGCGCGTGATGACGCCCTGCGGGTCCGTGGCGTCATTGGACAGCGTGAACTCCGTCCCGTCCTCGGTGCCGGCATCGTACGGAAAGAGGTCCACCACATGCGACTCCCGCCACTGATTCGAGCCGTCGAGCAGGGACACTCCCGACACGCCGACGAACCAGTCGGGACTGGGGCCGATCATGGACAGGAGCGTTACCAGTGGATGCGTCCTCGTCACGTCGATACTGAACGTTGCAGTGCCGGTGCCGCCTCCGGAAACACCTTCCTGAATGACGGACCGCGTATGCGAGCTGGCCTCGACCTCGCGACGGAAGGTCGGGGTGGAGCCCAGCTCCGCCACCAGTTCGACACCGGCACTGGCTTGCTGCCCGGCCGCCCAGAAGGTGACGCCGCTCCCGTGCACGCCGCCGATCAGAGTCGTGAAGTGCGCTCCGCCCACCACTCCCCCGGGCGTGCTCGCCAGCGTCCAGTTGCCTTCGAACTTCACCTGGTAGGTGATTGTTTGCGCCGCGGCCGGGGGCGGGAACAGGGCAATCGCCACGGGCACAACGAGCAGCAGGCCGAAGCCCCAGCGTCGCAGGAGTCGAAGTTGCATGTGTGGAATCTACCAAGGTGGATGGGCCACTATGCCCGCGGGGGCCGGAAGGCGCGCATCGACTCCACCCTCGCCAGGTAGCCATCCTCTCCTCTCTCAAGGAAGTCCTGCTTTACCAGCCAGTTCATGTCCCGGGTCAGCGTCTTGCGCGTCTTTTCCGCGTACAGCCTGGCCAGGTCGGGACTCAGATCCGGTATCGACTGCTTGCGGACCGGCTCGCTCATGCGGCCGAGCGCCAGCGTCACCTCACGGCGCCGACGCATGGCCGCTGACGGCGGGATCCGCTGGAATTCATCGTAGACGAAGTGCTCCCAGGCCAGCTTCAACTGGATCCCCGCAACGAATTGGCCTTGCTCCCGCAGGCCGTCAACGAACCCCTGCAGCGAGTAGAGCAGAAACCCGAGCGGGTCCCCACGGCCGGAGTTCGCCCGGCTGGAGCGGTCGAGCTGCCGGTAGTACTCGGCCCGGGTGAGGTTGTAGTGGTTGCTGAGCAGATGGGCGCAGGGTGACGGCACACCTTCCCGCGCGAGGATCATGAACTCGGCCAATCGCGCGGTCCGCCCGTTGCCGTCCCCGAAGGGGTGGATCCACGCGAGATACAGGTGAACGAAGACGGCGCGGAGAATCGCGGACGCGATGCGGTCTTCGTGCCGGTCCGGGCGCACCGGCCAGTCGTCTCCCTCGAGCCACCTGCAGAGCCGGTCGAGCAGGAAGGCGCAATCCCCTCTGGGGGCACCCCGGTAACGCATGACTCCGACGGGATGGGCCGGTATCTCTCCGGGAACCACATCGTCCCCGAGGTGCTCCTCCAGGCCCGCAAGCAACCGCCGATTCGCTCCGGCGATCCAGTCCGGCGTCAGTGCCGGGGGCTCTCCACCCATGATGCCGCGAAAGATCTCATTGACGGCCCTCAGGACGTTGTCGACCTCCTGCTTCAGGTATTCCCGGGACAGTGGGAGCTCCAGCTGCCCGTCCAGCTGGGCCGCGATCTGTTCCTCGCCGAGCGTGTTCCCCTCGATCGCCGTCGTGGCCCGAACGCCCTTGATCAGGTAAAGTCGGTGCAGCTCGCGGGCACCGGCGGGCGGGAGGACCGACTGAGCGACATGATCGCACCGCGTGGCCGCCTCGCCCAGCAACGACCAGTGGAGAGGGTCGGCTCGCTCCAGATGGTGGCGAAAACTGATCCAGGGGTGGGTGCGGCGGTACTCACGGTCATTCGTCATGGGCGGGATCCTGTGGGGTTCGGGTTATGATGGTACATAATGTCCAGTCAAATGTCCAGGGAGAATTGCGCTTCTACGATACGAATTGATGTGAATAAGAGGTTATCCATATTCATGTTATGGAATCCGTTCGATCACGGTATTGCCAATTATGGTATATGGAATGACCCGCATAGTGTCCAACTGGACGAGAAGGGGCTGGTCGCTGTCCCGCTACCGGCGGGATCGGGCGCCAAATCGCCGGCGCGGCGCTCACGGGATCGGGGCGGGCGGTCCTCCTGGCACCCACCCTCGGATCTTCCTATTCTTCATACCCTGCGTCCCACCCGAATCGCCGGAGCCACACCGGTCGGCGTCCCACCAGAATCGCCGGAGCACAACGCGGGACCTGCCGCAGCGGCGCTAGACGGGAAGGAGGATTCCAATGCGCATCCGAAGCTCGGCTCCCCTCTTCCCGCTGACCCTGGGCCTTGTCGGCTGCGGCCTCTTCGGGCCCGAATACCTTGAAATACGCGAGGTGACCGTCGGCCCTACGCTGGCCAGGTGCCAAGGCGTCGGCCCGCAGTCATGCATGGTCGTCGACGGCAGCCTGTTCTACGACGGAATCGAGGGATTCACCTGGGAGGCCGGCTACGACTATCGCCTCAGGATCGGCAAACACGACCCCTGGGGTGGGAAGGAACCGCCCCAGGATGCCGGCCGGTACGCCTACCGGCTCCTGGAGCTGTTGGAGAAGACCCCCGCACCGTCCACGCCCGCAACGCTGTCGCTGGCGCCGGCCCGGGTGACATGCGGCGGCGGCGGCGACGACTTCTGTCTCGTGGTGAACGGCGAGTCGTACGACGACATGATCACCAGCTTCGAATTCGAGCCCGGGAATCACTACGTCCTGGGCGCCGACCGGTATCGCGACGACCGTTACGTGCTCAGTGAGGTGTCTTCGAGAACCAGGGCCGCGGGCCCGGAGGAGGAGATCACCGTCGACCGCCACCGGGTGACGTGCGGCGACGGCTATCCCGGGTACTGCAAGGTCGTCAACGGCGTCCCGTTCCGCGGCGAGATCGTCGGCTTCCACCCCCGCCACGAAGACGGCTACCGCCTGCGCGTCGAGCGGTTCGACATGTTTCCCGCAGGCGTGACCGGCGCCCCCTACGTTCCGGCCTGGGGCTACCGCTGGCTGGAGACGCTGGAGCGCATTCCAGGCGGTTGATTCTCTCCACCGGGGTGCAGGGGGTCGTCCCCGCTCTCTCGTTGACGCACCTGTGCGAATCCGCCAACGTTGCCGCCCCATGTTCTCTTCCCCGTCCTTCGGACCCGCCTGGTGGCTCCGCAACCCGCACGCGCAGACCTTTGCGGGGAGGTACCTGCGACCCCGCACCGCCGTCCCGCTGGACCGTTGCCGGATCGGGACGCCGGACGGCGACTTCCTGGATCTCGACTACGCGCCGGAGCCGGTGCCGGGCGCGCCCGTCGTCGTGCTGCTGCACGGACTCGAGGGATCGGCGCAGCGGGGCTACATGTCCGGGATGTTCCATCATCTATTCATCCGGGGCCTCTGGGGCGTGGGGATGAACTTCCGCAGCTGCGGCGGCGAGCCCAACCGTGTCGCGCGCTTCTATCACTCCGGCGAGACGGGCGACCTGGCACATGTGGTCGCCGAGCTGCGCGCCCGTCACGCCAGCCGTCCGGTCGCAGCGGCGGGATTCAGCCTAGGGGGCAACGTGCTCCTCAAGCATCTCGGGGAGCGCGGCCACGATTCGGGGATCGCGGCCGCCGTGGCGTTATCGGTGCCCTACGATCTGGCGGGGTGCGCGGCACGGCTCTCCGGCGGTCTGGCGGGACACACGTACGGCTCCCACTTCCTGCGCGCGCTGAAGCGCAAGGTGCGCACGAAACGCGGCCTGCTGGACGGCGTTGTCGATGTCCAGCGCGTTCTGGCGGCCCGGACGCTGATAGACTACGACGACGCGCTGACGGCGCCGCTGCACGGCTTCTCGGGGGCCGACGACTACTACGACCGCGCCGATGTGCGCCGCCACCTCGCAGGCATCCGGGTGCCGACGCTCCTCGTGCAGTCCCGCGACGATCCCTTCCTGCCCGAGGGCGCGATCCCCGAGGCCGCGGCCGCCGCAAACCCGTGCATCACGGCGGCGTTCACCGACCGGGGCGGCCATCTCGGGTTCGTGGAAGGCGCCCTGCCCTGGCGCCGGCGCTTCTGGGCGGAGCGGACGGCCGCAGGGTTTCTGGCGTGGCGGTTGGGCCCGGTTCGACCGCTCGAGGCCGTAGGGTCGTCGAACCCGGGCCCCGAGCCTAATGCTGCCGCGACCGTGGGCGGAGGCAATCCGTGCCCATGACGAGAAAAGCGTGTTGAGCCGGCCCCAACCCCTGCGGCGCGCCCTCCTGGACATGGCACGGTTGGACCTCTCGGTGCGGGCCGAACACGCAGCCTCGGGCGCCCTCTTCAACACCGGCTACGACCCTCGCATGGCCCGGATCCACCAGCGTAACGCCCAGCGTCTCCGGCGAATCATCGAGTCGGTCGGATGGCCGGGTGCGCACCTGGTCGGTCCCGATGGAGCAGAGGCCGCCTGGCTGATACTCCAACACGCGATCTCGGAGCCCGACCTGCTCCGCCTGGCACTGCCGCTCCTTGCGACTGCGGCACGAGAAGGGAAGGCGGACCCAAAGCACGCCGCGATGCTGGAGGACCGGATCCGATTCTTCGAGGGGCGCCCGCAGCGCTACGGCACGCAGCTCGATTGGGATGCCGACGGGAATCTCTCGCCGGGCGAGGTGGACGATCCGCAGCAGCTGGCAGAACGCCGGGACGCCGTCGGCCTCCCGCCGCTGGAGGAACAAATCGAGGCCGCTCGAAGCCGGGCGGCCGCCGAGGGAGAGCGGCCTCCGGCGGACTACCAGGCGTACGCAGACGCCCGCAACGACTGGGCGGCCAGGGCCGGGTGGCGCGCGGGCGGGAAGCAGTGACCGGATACCTGTTCGTGGCGCTCGCGGCGCTCGTGGCAGTGGCCGGCTGGAGGGTCCGACACCGGCTGCGTCATCGGACCCGAAGCGGGGTCACGGATGAGGTCGTCCGTCAAATCGAGACGGTCGGCCGCGTAGACGCGGAAGATCTCGAGCCGGTGGACCTGGAGCGAGCCCGGGCCGCGGAGGACGAGTTCTGGGCCCAGACCTGGGACGAACCCGAAGAGAACCGGTAAGCTCGACCGCCGCGTCATGGGAAGCGGCCAGTTGACCCTCTCATCCAGCCAAGGCCCGCACCAGACGCGACAACTGACCAGCCGTCTCTTCACCGAATCTGCGAGTGACCTGCCGACGCATCAGGCGCACCTCGCCCTTCTGGACCAACTCGTCGAAGGGATGGCTGGATGGGCGGCGTGCCGCAGTTGTCAGGTCCGCCAGCCCCGTTTTGGGCCTTGGACAGGCCAAGCAAAGCGAGCCATACTTCAGTCCGAATAACATACGGAGGCCGACATGTACAGCACTCAGTGCGAGCGATGCCGGCGGCCGAGCTTCGGTCCCGGTCGACAGTTTCAGCGACTCCTGAGCTTTCGCGATAAGCTGCGCTTCGCCCAAGTGACCGCGAATATGGTTCGAGAGCGACGTCCAGGATCCCCTCCGCTCCTGCCCCGACCGGCCGCGTGCCTCGTCGTCGTGGTGTCGTTCCTCGCCCTGCCCGCGTGTGACCGGCATGGCGACGAGGCCGCTCAGGGAGAGGCCCCCCAGGAAACGGTGACCGTCCGGGATTCGGCCAACATCCGGATCGTCGAGAATCATGCCCCCGCATGGGATCCCGCCCGCTTCTGGACGGTGGACCCCGAGCCGGAGATCGTCATCGGCGGGAATCGCGCGTCACAGGCGGCCGAGGATCCCGCTCATCTGCTGTGGCGGCTAAAGGGGGCTGCGCTTCTTTCGGACGGGCGGGTGGCCGTGCTCTCCGGTGGTGAGCCATGGGTGCTGGTCTTCGACACCACGGGCGCCCTTGCCGCTGCATTCGGGCGCAAGGGGCAAGGCCCCGGCGAGTTCTCCTATCCCCTTCACCTTCAGGTTCTTCCTGGGGACACCATCGTGGTCTGGGACCGAATGTGGGGTCGGATCGGCCATTTCGATCCATCAGGAACGCTCCTGAGGCATCGGACCCTCGACGTGAGCGCGGTGTTCGCTGCGGCGCAGACGCCGGAGCAACGCCTGGGTGAGTCGATGGCCCTGCCCCTTCCGGACGGAACGTTCCTGGTTGACGTCAAGCCCGGGGATTGGACTCCCGTCATCGACACGCGCTACAGGATTCCCACTGGCTTCCTGAGGGTCGACTCGGCCTACGCCACGCACTCCTTCGGGTGGTGGGACGGCCAGGAAGTACTCGCGACTCTGCCACCTTTCCCCTTGCTCTTCCCGACCGAAGCGGTGTTGGCTGCGGGGGGAAGTCCCCTTTCGGTGTACATCAGCAGCGGAGACCGATATGAAGTTCACCAGTTCTCCCCGACGGGTGTCCTTCGCCGAATCATCAGGCGCACGGCGGTGGAGCCGATCCCCATCCTCGCCTCGGAAGTGGAGGCCTGGAAGGCGCGGCTGTCCGTGGAGGGACCATTGGATTGGGACGCGTGGGATCGGGTCGTGGCGCGCAATCCGCCGAGACCGTACCGCGCGAGGGTCGCGGGGCTGATGACCGAAATCGACGGGAACCTGTGGGTGGCGAACCGGTTGGACGAGCGGTCGAGCGAGTGGAGCGTCTTCGACCCGGAGGGCCGTTGGCTGGGGACGATGTCGCTGCCGTTCGGCCGAGTCACCTGGATCACGAGGGATCGCATCGTCGGGGTGCTGACCGACCCCGAGACCGGCGTGGAGTCGGTGGCGGTCCACCGGCTGAACCGCACCGCGCCGCGCTGAGCCGGGCGCCTGTCTTGCCCACCCCGGCCGAGGCTAGCCGTCCCTCGCGAGCCGGGCACTCACCAGGCGATTCATGCTCACTCCCCTGCTCCGCCGCCCGAATTGCCAGGGAGCGGTGTGTTTCCGGCGGAACCCTTACCATGAACTTCCCGCTGTAGGCCCGGTCCGCCATCGGCAGGGACCGGCTCGCCATTGGTCCGCATGTCCGCCACGCAGTCGGCCACGAGGCGCCGGATGCCCGACAGGGCTTCTCCCGGGGTGGCCGCCAGCCAGCTCAACGACGGGAACTCGGCGCAGAGGCCCACATGTTCCCCGTCCTCGGCCGACCATGTAACGCGGTAGGTGTAGTGGTCGCTCACCGCATGTCCTCCAGTCTTTCGACTGCCCGGATGACCTGGCGCACCTGGTATGCCTTCGCCATCCCCCTGGCAGGGGGTTCAGTGGTGTGGTTGGGGAGGGGTTGGTTCATCTGGGTGGGTCTGCTCCCATCTCGTTCGGCACGGGAGCGACCCTCAGGAGGGTCATGCCATCCGCACTCGCTCGATGAACTCTTCGCCCGTGGCGCTTTCGACCAAGGCGTCCGTGACCTCTGCGATGCCCTCGGGGCCGCACAGCCTATCGAATTGCTTCGCCAGCCGCTCCGCAGTTTCTTCGCCAAACCTGTGCGCGATCTGCCGACGGAGGAGTCCTGCCTTACCCTTCTGGACCAACCCGTCCATACCTTGCCGGAATCTGTCCACTACCTCTGCCATAGTCTTCGCTCCTCCCTTCTTCAGTCGTGCCGGGTAGTCCCTCAACTGTAACATCGTGCCCACGGTCTGGACCATCAATTCGGCCAGGCCCGGATCCCGGTGTCGCTCGATCGTCCGCCACAGGACCGACAACTGAACGGCCATCTCCTCCGGCGAGAGGTTGCGGGCCAGTCCGAGGACCAGATCAAGTCTGGGTGGCGCCGTTGCAGCGTCTTCTTGCTGACGAGCCCGGTGGATTCCTGGCGAAGCGTCGAGAAGTCCAGGTCGAACGCCCACTCGGGTGCGTGGCGACGGATGGGGATCTCGGCTCGACACCCAGGCTCAGCCATGTTTCCGCCCCGTCGACGATCCGATACTCCTGGCGAGGTTCGCCCGACCAGACCGGCATCGAGCGGTACCCCTTGCACAGCCGCAAGCATTATGAGAGCATTATGCGATCATCGCACCACTTAGCTGGAGGCTCGCATGGGCAACCTGACCATACGGAACCTGGACGACGGCGTCATCGACCGCCTCAAGGCCCAGGCACGGGCGAATCACCGTTCTCTTGAGGGGGAAGTTCGCCATGTGCTGACGCGCGAGGTGTCCGACTACCTTCGGACCGCAGAGTTTCTGGAACGCGCGGACGCTTTGGCGGCGACCACATCCGGCAGGAAGCAGACGGACAGCACCATCCTCATTCGGGAGGACCGCGACCGGTGAAGGTGACGGTCGATGCGAGCGTGGCCGTCAAGTGGTTCGTGGCGGAGGATCACCGCAAGGAAGCCCGGAGTCTGCTTGGACCGAGAATCGAACGCTATGCGCCGGATCTGCTGCCGGTGGAATGTGCCAGCGCGATCTGGAAGAAGGCCCGGCGCGGGGAAATCAGGTCCGCGACGCCCTTCCTGGATGAGATCACGAGGCTGTCGAGTGTCATCCGAATCCAGCCCGGCGAGACGCTGCTGTGGGAAGCGACGGAAACGGCGTTGCGAATTGGTCATCCGGTCTATGACTGTCTGTACATCGCCTGCGCGAGGCGTACGGGATCGGTTCTGGTTACGGCGGATCGCAAGCTCTCCGAGGTCGTGTCGGACCGTGTTCCCGATCTCGAAGTGATCGCGCTTCATGATGATCGGGCGATGGCCGGGGTCGAAGCGGCGTAGGGCCCCGTCACCCGATCCTGTAGGAGCGGAGCGGCAGTGCGGTTGTTTCCAGCGAGGAAAGATCAAGCTGGTTCGCAGCGCGATCGATGTCGAAGCCAACCAGGTTCCCGCGGGCATCGATATCCACGTTCACGCCATCGACGACTTCCCTGGTCTCGACACCGGGCTCCTGGCTAAGCTCGATGTAGAGACTGTCGGTCTCGGGGTAGTAGTGGAGCTTCATCGGGATCCTCTTCGGAAGCTGCGGTCGAAGAACGCGTTGTGGCTGGTCTCGCCATCTTCGAGGGTAGCGACTCGAAGAACGCGCGTGCTCAGGAGCCGGCCCGGGTCGACTGCCTCTTGATGACGCGAGCAGACGCGATACCCAGATCGGAAATCGTCGTGGCAAGATCGGAGGGTCCGGGCGGGTGTTGGACACCCGTCGAATCCGCCCTCAACCCATCCGCACCCGCTCGATGAACTCGTCGCCCGTGGCGCACTCGACCAAAGCGTCCGTGACCCTGTCGATGTCTTCGGGTGCAGGAGGTTCGTCGAGAATGCGTGACAATTGCCCAGCCGTATCTTCGCCGAACCTCCGGGTGACCTGCCGACGCAGAACGCGCGCCTCACCCTTCTGGACCAGTTCGTCCATACCTTGCCGGAATCTGTCCACCACCTGTGCCATGGTCTTCGCTCCTCCCTTCATCAGTCGTGCCGGATAGTCTCTCAACTCTAACATCGTGCCCACGGTTTGGACCATCAACCCGGCAAGGCCCGGATCCCCGTGCCGCTCGATCGCCCGCCACAGGACCGACAACTGCACGGCCATCTCCTCGGGCGAGAGGTTGCGGGCCACGCCAAGGACCAGCGCCGTGAGGTCGCCGCGCAATCGGTCGTCGGCCGTACCCTCCCCCCATGGGACCAAACGGTAGCGACCCGGATCGGAGCGCCGGAACAGGTCGGCCAGACTGGTCGGGGCCGTCCAGGGACCGTCGCCGTGGTAGAGGACGAGGTATACGAACTCGGGAAGTGGATCTCCCGGCCGGTAGTCCGGCCCAGCGGCGATTCCTTCGAGCGCGAGCGCAGAATAGGTAGTCGTCCGCAGGGCCATCAGCCGATCGACCGTGCGTTGGAACTCCAGCAGGAACAGGACCCTTTCGCCATTGACGGAATCGGCGGACCAGATCATGTCGGGGTGGCGCCGTTGCAGCGTCTGCTTGCTGACGAGCCCGGTGGATTCCTTGCGGAGTGTCGAGAAGTCGATGTCGGACGCCCACTCGGGTGCGTGGTGGCGGATGAGGATCTCGGCCATGCGGCGGTCGGTGAATACCGACTTGAGGAAGGCGTCGTGCATGGAGTCTCCGCGATAGTGGGGACTCCAAGGTGGGCGAGGGGCGTGGGCGAAGGGATGGCTGGATGGGCGGGGGACGGAACGCAGCCGCCTAGTGTCCAGAAACCGTCAGAAATATCAACTACACACGACATTATGTAATGTCTAGATGACTCCTCTTTCATGCGATCGCCCCCCGCTCGAAGCGAGCGGTCCAGGTCGACCCCGAGCCCTCGGCTGTCGGCCAAAGGAGACACATCGTGGGGCTGGAAGACGGTCCAAGGTGTTAGAATGCGATGAGGTTGCAACTCAAGCCGATTCCCATTCCTCGTTCCGACGGTGAACATGACCCCTGCCGAACGCGTCGCTGAGCGCACTTGGTCCACGCTCGGTCTCGCCAACCAGCTTCGGGCGCGATTCGGCGAGGAAACGCTGACTGATCTGCTTGTCCTGGACATGGTTCCACACCAGCACGCCAAGGGCTATTGGCTGCTCCCGACTACGAAGCCTGCCGAGGCTTCGTGTGGCGCCGACCTCTTCGTTGCCGTGCGACATAAGAACCGCCGCTGGTCCCGCTTCGCGCTCCAGGCCAAGAAGCTGTACCCGAACGACAGCTATCCAATGTTGAACCGGGGGCGAAAGTGCGCCGATCAGTTGAACAAGCTCGAACGGTTCGCGCGGCAGCTACATGCCCTGCCCCTCTACCTACTCTACAACCACTCGAATACCGCACAGCGTTCCCGGCACTGGCACTGCTCGCGGCGATTCGCCGTAGGCCAACTGGGTTGCACGCTCGTCCCGAGTTGGCACATTCGGCGGATGATCTCCCGGCCGCCCCCTCGGGGTTTCGACCTCGCTCACAGTGTCAGCCAGTCCAGACCATGGCGCTGCGCTTTCGATTGTCGCGACGCCGAGAAAGCCCTTCTCCAAATGGCGTTTCGCGCTGGACATCCCAGCCCCGATACACCGTTCGACGGGCACCGTCAGTACGACTGGCCCTTCGAACCCATGGAGGCTGCCTGGCCTGAAAGGCTGTTTGGCACGTCGAAGACACAGCTGACGAGGAAGGACGTGGACCAAATCCGAAGCGATCTGTCCGAGTTCTACCGTTCCGTTGCTGACGACGCGCGACGAGAATCCATCGGATCCTACGAGCGGTGGCTGTATCCCGCGCGGCTCCTCATGGTTGATCAGTCGCTGCCGGCACAGTGAGGCAACTCGGCGTCAGCCCCCATGCCCACCCCCACGCACCCCGCCGACACCCTGAAGACCCTCTTCAGAGACATCTTCCAATGCCCCGGACGCGACTTCGGCAGCCCGTCCCGCGGCGTCCTGGGCATCTCGGACGGCAACGAGGGTGTCCAGTGGAACGCCGGTTACTACCCCCGTGACGGCGCGGTCTGGCTGGGCGTCAACCTGGAGGGCATGAAGTACGACGACTGGCCGGTCGCGCGACTCATCGAGCGGGAGATCTCCCGGCCACTCCTCCTGACCCGGTATCGCCCGCAGGTCGCAAGACCCGACAAGGTCACCGTGCTCTGGTCACGCGACGCGTGGCAATACTCCGCTCGGCGCGCGATCAAGGAGGCGAATATCGCCCCCACGCCGGTTGCGCTGGATCGGCTCGACGGCCAGGGCTGGGCGGAAGCACTGCGAGGCGCGAGGGAGTGTCTGGACCCCCGCAGGCAGCATCGCGGCCGCAGGAGCGACCGGAACCACCGCCGACGGTGAGACACTCCGTTTCCTCATCTGCCAGCGCCAGAACCTCCGTGACCGACTCAACTACTCCTGCGGGATCATCTACATCGCACCGGGTGGCGCGCGGCTCACACTCGCCCGGTACAACGGTCGAACCACCAGCACGGCGATATCCGGTATCAGCCGCACATCCATCGAGCTACGGAGGTCGCGATCACCGACGGAAGGAAGCCCGAGCACGCAGCCGAAGAGACTACGCGCTACCAGACCCTCGATGGCGCCCTTGCGTGCCTGATCGAGGACTTTAGTCTGTCTGGAATCCGCGCCGACCCCGATCACCCGAGTCTGTTCAATGGCCATCAATCCTGAAGACCTCCAGAGGCGGCTGTGCGAGCAGCTCGGCGCGTCCGTGCGCGTGGAGCGGCGTCCCGATGGTGAGCTCATGCTACAGGCGGATTTCGAGTTCCCCGACGGGGACCGCTATCCGATCTACTTATCGGAGGCGCCGGGCGGCGTCCGCCTAGCCGACAGGGGCGACACGCTGATGCGGATCAGCTACGACCATGACATCGACGCGTTCCTGGCAGGAAGCCGCGGGCAGCTCATCGAGCGGATTCTGGGTGAGGAACGAGTCGCCCAGGACCGGGGCGTGTTCCAGCTGGATGCGCCCATCGACGGTCTTTCCGACGCCCTCTTCCGCTACGGCCGCGCTCTGACCCGGATCTACGACCTCACGCTCCACTCGCGGTCACGGGCCACCTCGACGTTCTACGAAGACCTCGCGGACCTGCTCTTCCAGACGGTCGACGAAGAACGGATTCAGCGGGATCACCTGCTCCCGGACCTTCCGAACGCCGAGGCTTACCCGATCGATTATCGAATGGAGGGGAAGAGCGGTGGCCAGGTCTTCCTCTACGGCGTTCCGAACCGGGACAAGGCCCGCCTGACCACAATCATTCTGTCCCACTTTCACCGGAACCACCTCGACTTCGATTCGATCCTGGTCTTCAGCGATCAGGCCGAAATCCCCCGGATGGATCTGGCGAGGCTGTCGGATGTGGGCGGGGACATGCTCTCGTCGCTGGCGTCGCAGGAGGACTTCCGGCGGAAGGTGGAGAGGCGGGTTGGGTAGGGGGAAGCTCGCCGCCGACGCCCCGATCACCCACCTATCCGTTCACATCCGAGGCCAGCTCGAACCGTGCCGCGCAATGTCCGCAGTTGACCTGGACGCTGATGAGCAGGCGAGGCACCTTGGCCTTCCCGCCGCAACGCTGACACGCGACGACTCGCGGCACCAACGCAGGTCCCAGGAACCCCGAGCGCGGGGTCCGTCCGAGTGGAATCCGCCAGTGGCTCGCAGCCTGATCGAGCGCGCGGACCACCGTCATGAGCGGCGCCTCGAAGAACTCCTTCGCCGGGTTGACTCGCGATGATCCCAGCGCCTGATGGACATGAGCCTCGGCCTGGTCTCGATCGGAAACGTGAACGAAGTACACGAGTTCGAACGGGCGGTAGACGGAAGTGGAGCTGCTCAGGCGCTCGACCCGCATGACCGGCGAGACCTTCGTCTGACCCACCTTGAAGACCGGATCGGCGAAGCACTGGTTGCGTGCGACGTATACCCAGCCGAGCCTCTTGTATTCCCGGTAGCGCTTGTCGAACGCGTTCAGCCACATGATGCTCTGCATGATGGGCTGGTTCCTGTTCGGAAGGCCTTCGAACCGGGTCTTGGGTCGGGTCCTCCCGAGTCTTAGTTGTTGGTCTCGGACCTAAATGGCCCGGGCAATGGCCTCCAGTTGCCGCTGCCGTTCTCTAGCGCCATCGTCGAGCACGTCTTCCTTCGCCGCCACGATTGCGCCTCGAACCATATCGCTCTTGGTGGCTCCTTCCGTCGCGACCGCGATTTCGCGCAACCACACAAGAAGCTCCCGATACATCCTCAAGCGCAGATCTTTCTGACACCTCCCCGTCGCCAAGGGGCTCTTGGCGAGTGTGTTCAGCCGACGAGCCATGTCGGCATCCGCGCAAGCCAACGCGAGGTAGTATCGAATCACCGCGGGAGCGAACTGCCTGGGCGCCACCCGATAGCGGTCCGCCACGAGATGAAGCACGTCGTCGAGCTCCCGCGGCATCCGGACGCTCATCACCTCCCGCTTCTTCGCCTCCCTCGCTGCCTTCAGTTTCGGAGTCGACTGGGCCGGCACCGTCAGAACTTCTCCGGTTTCGGCATCCACGCCTACGAGGACATTGCTGACCGTGGCCTTCGACTTCTCGAGTTCAACCGTTCGATACTCGTAGACGACCTCGACCCGCCCGCGTTCCGGCGCCAGAGCGTACCCGCGATCTCCCTCCCGCAAGATCTTCATCTCAGTTCCTTGCTCGATGAACGCTTATGAACATCGCGTTCCGGTCGTCCCCGTCGGTCTCCAGGAAATACACCTTGATGTACCACCGTTCCTCCCGAACCGTTGGCGTAAACGTGTGCACCACCACGGATTGATCCCAGTGGTGGGGCGATTTCCGGTAGTCTTTAGAGCGAGTCTTGAGTACGAGTTCGGCAACGTCGCTCGCATCGACATCGCCAACCGCCAATAGATTCCTCTCCGCGAGGGCCCCGCGAGCTTCGTGCTCGAAGTTCCCCTCGCGGAGCTGCCACGACCGCCGGCTTCGCCTCCGAGAATCCCATGTGGAGTGGTACTACATTCGCAGTACACAGGCAAGAGTGATCGTGGCGAGGCCGTCGGGGTGAGGGGCGCTGTCGGCCGGACCTTCCCCGTCCCGCCGGCGGCCATGGTGGCCCAGAATCGCGGAACAGTGGACCGCCGTTGGTCGAGTCTCCTACCCCGGTGAGGCCGATTGTTGCTCGCGCCCTCCAAGTCATCCAACTTCAGAGTCCTCCGACCGGAGCCGGAGAGCACAAGATGACGAGACAGCTAACCGCGATCGTGGAACGCGACGGGAACGGGTACGTCGCCCTGTGCCCGGAGGTTGATGTGGCCAGCCAGGGAGATTCCGTGGCCGAAGCGCGGTCGAACCTCGAAGAAGCCCTGGCCCTTTTCTTCGAGACAGCTTCCACCGAGGAAATCGAGAAGCGCCTGCGGACACCGTGAGCCCCGCACCGGCACAGTGAGGTCGATCATCAGGCAGTCCGGCTTACGGCGGTCGGAGTTTGAATGAGGCAGTTCAGCGTTGCCCCCTTATGCCGAAGTTCGACAAGCGGCGAATGGCGTTTTCCGTTTCTGCCACCGAAGGAGATTCGGCAGACACTGACTAAAGACCCTGGCGGCGGCGCAGAGGTCGCCAAAGGCGGCGCAGACTGGGCTGGACTCGAACGTGCTGGCGCGGTACGCGACGCTGACCGCGTCGGTATGAGCCGGAGGGCGCGGGCTGTGGCTGGAGAATCGCAGACAGCGTTTGCGGAATTCCGTGAGCCGAAGGGACTCCCCGAAAAGGTCCGACACTGTTGGACCAATTCACTCAACCCGGGCCTCACTGCGGGCGGCGTGCGCCCAGCCCAGTCACGATGAAGAAACCCGCAACACCGTTGCGGAATTCCGGCTGCTGATTCGATTTCCGGGACGGCGTCTCGGAATTCAGCCAGCCTCTCGCTTGGACCGGCTCCACGTCTTTCTCGGCCTGCCAAGCGAATCGTCCTCGGCCGGCCCCACTGCAGGCACGATGCGCTGCCGGCGTGCTGATCGGCCCCCGAACGGATCACGCTATATTCCCGTGATCCGCTCACTCACCCCGACCGGCGCGACCCATCCATGACGCCTGAATCCGGCATTGTCCTGTGGAAGCGCTCCTGGCGCGACGACCACCTGAGGCGGATCTGCGGACTCGCCAACGCGCAGGGCGGTGTCCTGGAGATCGGCAAGGACGACGCAGGCGAGGCCGTCGGGATCAGGGGGGTCCTTGGACTGCTGGAGGAGATACCGAACAAGGCGCAGTCGCTGCTCGGGATCGCGGTTGACGTCAACCTGAAGTCGGATTCCGGCCGAGAGTACATTGAGGTCGTCGTCGCCCCCCACCGTAATCCGGTAAGCTACCGTGGCGAGTTCCATTACCGGACCGGAAGCACGAAGCGGGTGCTTGACGCTGCCGCTCTGCGTCGTCTCCTGCTCGCGAGATTCGGACGGAGGTGGGACGATGTGGCCTCGCCCGGCGTCGGCCTGAGCGATCTCGACGGTCGGGCGG
Source organism: Longimicrobiales bacterium (assembly GCA_965116645.1). GTDB lineage: Bacteria > Gemmatimonadota > Gemmatimonadetes > Longimicrobiales > Gaopeijiaceae > Bin94. Next base: position 3,307,186 of record OZ220702.1, read on the forward strand.
TCGCGCGGTTCCGCCGGAGGGCCGTCGAGTGCGAGCGGCTTCCCCCCGAGGTTCTCGACGAATCCGTGGAAGTGCTCGTTGAGAATCTGGATCTGCGGCAGGGGACCCACCTGAAGCGGACGGCCGCCCTGCTCTTCCACCCGTCGCCCCACCGGCTCGTGCCCGGCGCCTACGTGAAGCTCGGCTGCTTTCGCGGGCCGGACCTTCTGTTCGAGGATGTGGTGAGGGGCGACCTCTTCACGCAGGTCGACGTCACGATGGACCTGTTGTACACGAAGTACACGCGAGGCCTGATCTCCTACGACGGCATCTACCGCGTCGAGACCTTCCCCGTGCCGCGCTCGGCCATGCGGGAAGCGGTGATCAACGCCGTCGTCCACCGCGACTATGCCAGCCACGCGCCGATCCGGATCCGGGTGCGCGACGACAGCATCTCGATTCGGAACGCGGCTCGCCTGACTCACGGTTGGAGCGCCGAAGCGCTGGCCGGGGAGCGCTCTTCGCGGCCGCACAACCCCAGCATCGCCTATGCGTTCTTCCGGGCCGGATTGATCGAGGCCTGGGGGCTGGGAATCCGCCGCATGATGGACACCTGCCGCGAGCTCGGGAACCCGATGCCGAGATGGAGGCCGGAAGCGGAAGGCGACGGTCTGCTGGTGACGTTTCCGTTCTCCGAAGCCTACCGGTCCGCGGATGCCGTTGCTCGGGGGATCGGCGCTCCGCGTACTACCCAAGAAACTACCAGAAAACAACCAGAAGAGGGGAACCTCAGCCGGGGCCTCGCCGACCGGATCCTCGCCGTCCTGCGAGAGAACCCCTCGGCGAGCCGTCGCGAGATCGCGGAGGCGCTTGCGGGCACTACCGAGGGCAGCGTCAGGTATCAGCTGGACAAGCTCAAGGAATCCAACAGGTTACGCCGTGTGGGACCGGACAGGGGAGGACGCTGGATGGTGCTCGATGGTGACGGTGCGGCGGGCGGGAGCGCGAGCAAGGCGCGCTCTGGAAAGCGACGAGACCCGGGCGACGGGGCGCTACACCATAACCGCCAGAAAACCGCCAGAAACGGCGGTCGACTGCCAGAAAACTGCCAGAAATCCGCCGGAGCTACGAGAAAACTGCCAGAATCCGTTCCCCTCCCCGATCGCATCCTCGCCGTCCTCCGCCGGAATCCGTCCACGAGCCGCCGCGCACTTGCCGCCGCACTCGACACCACCCAGTCGACCGTCCGATACCACCTGGACAAGCTGCGCGCGGCAGGGAAGATCGAGCGGGTCGGTCCCGACAAGGGCGGCCACTGGAAGGTGCTGGCTGTCGCGCACACGAAGGCGGGCCCGAACAGATGACTCCGATCCGCATCTGAAGGCTGCCGGTGCCGTCCGCCGGGTCGGCCCGTCACGGGCCGGTCGCTGGGAGGTTCTGAAGTGAGGATCGCGAGTTGGGATAGAGCGCTTGCTGATTCCGACGCATGCCGACCCCCGGTTCCGAGGCATGTCGTCCACTGATTCCGATCCATGCCGTCCACCCGTTCCGACGGATGTCGTCCATCTTCCCAACAGAATTGTTGCCAACAGTCCTGTTGGCGGCCCGGTCAAGGTTGCGCTTGGTCGGAGTCTAGTTGACTCCCCTTTCATTCAGCCAGGGCCCGCACCACTGCTTCGGGATCGCGGTCGATGACGGTCAGCAGGACTCGAGCCGCCCGGTCCGGGACGCGCCGCCCCTGTTCCCATTCCTGTACCGCCCGCACGTCGAGGCCGAACCGGTCCGCGAATCTCTGGCGGCTGAGCTTCATGCGCTTGCGGAGGGCCACGATGTGCTCCGCAGCTGGATCATCGACGATTCGGCAGGGGAGCGGCGCCTCTCCTTGCACATGGGCAAGCACTTCGCCGAGGGCCGCTTCGACCTCGCGTCCCAGATCCGTTCGTCCGATTGTCATCGGTTCCGCTCCTCCTTCTTGATCGAGGCGACGAGCCGAGGAATGTGCGGCAGTGCCGCATCTCGGGCAAGTGCGGGTCTGCCGAAACGCGTGGTCCATGGAAGTCTCCGGGATGGTGGGGACTCAAGGTGGGAGAGCGAAGGGATGGCTGGATGGGCGGGTGTCGTAGTTGTCAGGTCCGTGAGCCCCCGTCGGGGACTGGACAGGCCAAGCCCAGCGAGACATACTGAATTCAGTCCGAATAACATACGGAGGCCGACATGCACCGCACTCAGGACACCTACTCGCTGAGCGATTTCCGGCAACGCACGAGCGAACACCTTGACCGGATTCGAGAGGGCCGGGTGGAGACGATCACCCAGAACGGCCAGGCCGCCATGGTCGTCATGAGCCCCGAGCTCTACGACTTCCTGGTCCATTCGGCCGAGCGCGGACACAGGTGGCGCGAGGCGATCAGGGCCCATAGGGCTGGAGAGCCGGGAATACCTGCGAAGGAAGCGATCCGGGACCTGGCCGAGGAGCTGGGTCTGGAGTTGTGAGCCGATATGAGGTCGTCTTTTCTGCGAGGGCGCTGGAATCGCTGAGGCAGGTGACCCGTTACATCGCCGAGGAAGCCGGACCGGGCCGAGCCACCGACTGGTTGGCCAGGGTCACGGATAGCACGATTACTCTCGAGACACATCCCCACGCGTTTCCTCTCGTTGGCAAACTCGAGGGAGAGCGGATCCGCGCCCGATCAATCATGAGGCATGTCCTGTACTACTTCGTCGATGAGTCCGCCAACACCGTGACGATCGTAGATGTGATCCACTCCGCCCGCGCGCCCGCAAGGGAACGATACGAGGGGGGTTGAGGAGTCAGTTCGGGGTCGAGTGGGGCACACCGAGTTACCGTCCAAAGGACGCGGCACCGTCTTCCAGAGCGCTGTTGGACGGCCCGAATTGGCTAGTCTGTGGTGGCTATCGCGGCCCGTATCCGCTCCTCTGCCTTGTGAAACCGATCACGAATGTCGGCGGCCACCTCCTCGACTTCCTTCGGAGCCCGGATCCGGTCGCCCGCACGTTGGTGCAGGGCGACGATCAACGGACGCAAGCTAGGGGACTTGCCGGTGTCTCTCGCAAGGACTGCCAACAGATCTTGGGGCGGCACACCTCTCGCGACCAACCTGGCCACCAGTTCCAGCATCTCCCGCATCGTCACCTCGTCGTCGGCAGGGAACACGGCATAGGCAGCCTGAAACGAGTCCAGCGCCGCTCGATGGCTCGCCCGGAAAGCCAGGGCCAGCGACCTCGCCCCCTGGGCACGCCACATTAACCACTCGACCCAAGATCCTGCCGAGGGATCCTCTTCATCGATCGGCCAAGAGTGAGCTGTCCCTTCCAATCTCTCGCAACTCACAAGGGCCTCGTCGGCCCGACCAATATCGGCCTGGGCCATGCACTTCCAGCTCAGCGCCACGGCCGCGTGCTGCTGGAAGTCCAGCGCATCGGAGTGGTGAAAGCGCTCTATGACGGCATCGTAACTGCGAATCTCCTCTTCGGTGTCGCCGAGGCGTCGGCATGCCAGGGCCTTGCTCATCAGCGCGGCAACGAGGCTCGCCTGGATTTCGGGGATCTCACTGCCGTCGAACCGATCCTCCACTTCGTCGTAGTCGCGGATCGCGCCCCGATCGTCGTCGAGATGAGCCTTGCTGCATCCCCGGGTGACGAGGGTATCCGCGATGACCGCGCTGAAGGGGCGTTGCGGCCAGGCGCCGAATCGGCGAACGATGTCGTCGCAGGTTGCGACCGCGGAACTGAAGTCGCCGAGTTCCAGTTGAGCCGCCGCGCGCGCCGAGAGGGTTGGGGCCGTCCAAGCCAGAACCGTGGCATTGGGGTGAGCGGCCAGAGCAACCGCTCGCTCGGAGACCGAGAGGACGGTGCGCGCGTTCCCCAGAAGGGTATGCGCCAACGATAGGAGGTAGGTAGTCCAGGCAATACGCAAGTCCGCCATTGATTCAGGGACTTCAAGCCAGCCGTCCGAGACATACTCCTCGACCAGACTGACGACCTCCTCGTACCGTTCCTCCGCAAGCGCGGCTTCGATGTCGGACCGAAGGCGTTGAGTGGCAGCAGTCTCGGCAAGGGACTCGGCCACGTAGGAGACCTGCTGAATGGCGCCCCACTTCGTGTCCAGGTCGCAATCGGCCGCGGTGGGCCTGGCTATCAGCGCCCGCCGGATACCACGGCGCAGGGCATACGACTCCGCCGCCTCGGTCGACAGCGGGGTCACGAAGCTCACCAGGTCCTCGACCCCATAACACGCCACCATGAACCGGATCAGGTTCTCCACCACCGCCGCCTCGTCCCGCTCCCGCCGCAGCTTGTAGTACATGCTGTACAACGGCTCCGCAGCCGAATACAGCCGCTTCCGGCCGCGGCCCTGCCGGAGCACCGCACCGCGCTCGACCAGCCGCCCCAGCATGGTCGACGCTACCCGGATGTCCACACGCGCCCGCGCCGCGACCTCACTCGCCGAGGACGGCTGCCACAGATCGATCACGGCCACGTACACGCGCCGTTCCGTCTTCGCCAAGGCCTCCAGGTGACCCCGGAAGTACTCGGTGTGCTCGTCGATCATGGTGACCAGTTCGGACATCAGCCGGCGCAGCGAGCGATGCCGGGCGAACTCGGCCGCCATCACCAGCAGCCGAGGATTGCCGCCGGTGAGAATCTGGAGGGGCCTGACTTCGGACCGGCTCGCGCGCTTGCCGCTCACGACTTCCCACAGGCGGCCGCACTCGTCCGTGTTCAGCGGGTCCAGCCCGACGATGCGGAACATCTCGAAGAACGGCTCGCTCACATCGTCCAGCTCGCGGAAGCGGCTGGTGGCGGAGGCCAGCAGGATGACCTGCGGTTCCGTTTGAAGGACTTCGCGGAGTTGCCAGCCGAAGTCGTCGTGGACGTCACGGAAGAGCGACTGGAGGTTCTCGACGATGAGGACGAGTTGCTTGCCCAGTCGCTCCGCGGCATCCAGTACGGTGGCGCGGGCGTTTGCCTCGGTGATCTGCTCCCGCCAGCGCGGTGCCAGCGCGTCCCGGGTGTCGCGCAGCTCCCGGGCCAGCGTGGCGTCGTGCTCGTCGACCTCGTTGGCCAGATGGAACATGGTCTCCAGCCAGAAGTCGGTGAGGCTGAAGATCTCCTGGCTCTCTTCCATGAACCGGACCGGCAGCAGCGACCCGGCGAAGTCCTCGTTGCCCCGGAGCTCGGCCGCGACCCGTGCGAGGAGCATCGTCTTGCCGCGTCCGCGAGGTCCGACCACGAGAATGTGCTGGCATGAGGGGGACCCGATGTTGCCCCGGAGGTCATCGAGCAGGAGGGCGAGTTCGTGATGGCGGACCACGAATTGCTCCCGGATCTCCCCGTCCGACTGGAGCAGGCCCGGGTTGAACTTGCGGATGGTGGGGGTGGGGTGGTCGCTCATCGGTCCTCAACTCCTGCCGGCAGGTCAGAGCACCGGCTCTCAAGCGGTACGTGGTGATCCCGGAATCGTGCCGCAAACCAGTCCTGCAGCAGCCTGGACGGAAACCGGTGTCCGCTCTCGCCGTCCTCGATGTAGCCGTCGTGCACCAGAACCTCGATCGCGTCAGCCACCCGTCCGCGGATGTCCGTCACCAGCGCTTCGTACTGGCGCTCCAGGCACCGCCGGGCAAGCGGTGTGAAGACGTTCCGGGTCGCGGCCTCCGCGAGAATCTCCATCGCAACGGAAAAGGTCTCGTCGTCCAGACCGTCCTTGAGTCGCGTCTCGTAGTGGACGAGCCGCGGCGAGACGCTTGAAGCACGCTACGCTCGTCGTCCGGTCCCAGGGCTGCAGGCGAATGGGGTAGAAGTGATTGATGCGGTCGGGGATTCCGAGGCGATGGACCAGCGGCTGGAGCCCGATACTGCCCGACACGATGAAGACCGGCCCTCGATCCCCCAGCGCCTGAATCGCACCGCGCAGCCAACTCAGGAATTCGTCCACGCGCTTCGCGCCGCCGTCGTCGTGGAGCATACGCTTGAGGAAGATGGGAAGCTCGTCGATCACGAGGAGCACCGAAGCTTCGTGTTCGGCGCAGTGCCGGAGCAGCCGTTCGCCGAGTTGTCGCCAGTTGCCGGCGTGAAGCCCGGCCCGGATCCTCGCGCGGAAGCCGTGGAAGCCGACCTCCTCGATGTTCTCGCCCAACCAGTCCTTGAGGCCGCGGCCGAGGCGGGAGGCGATCGAACGGGTGGAATACGTCTCCTTCGCGATGGCCGCGATCGCGTCCTCCGCGCAGGTCGAGCCCTCGACATCCGCGAACAGGAAGATCCAGCCGTCGGCTTCCAACCGCCGTCCGAGCTCTCGGGCGATGCTGGTCTTCCCCATCCGCCGCTGTCCGGTCAGCAGGAGGTGGTTGTGGTCCCGGACGTGCGATTCCAGAACCCGGAGTTCGGGCTCGCGGTCGAAGAAGTCGTCGCCGCTCACCCAGCGGCCGGCGGTTGGTCTCATGGGTCTCCTTCTGCTTCGTGTGGCTGGTGGATCGAAAGAGAATACACAACGGTTTCGTTGTCAACGGTATTGTTGTGTAATGATCGGGATGTCCTGGAACGGTCGCGGCCTTGCGTCCATCGGGGCGGTGAGGACATGGCCTCGGGTTGTCGGCTCTGGAAGGAGAGACTAGCGTAAGAGATCAGCGACGGAGGAAACCATGACCAAAGAGAACCCAAGCCCCGAGCCTACTGGTGCCGTGACTACCACCGCGGAGCAGAACCGCTCTGCTGCGGATACGTCTGGTCATGTGGGGCAGCGCCCTGTTTCCAAGGAGTCCGAGGCAATCATCAAGGAGGTCTCGGTTCGCCGACGCACGGCCATGAAGGTCTTGGCCAATCGCTGACGACCACTACCAAATCACATGGGCGGACGCAATCCGTGCCCATGACGAGGCGCTACTGACAGGCGGTGCCCCAGGCATTCTGAACCGTTCGGCGATCGAGTCTGCGATCGCTCGGCCCTACCACGGCTACCATCGTCGCATCCACGAGAAGGCGGCCGCCCTGGTACACGGCATCGTGACCAATCACGGCTTTGTGGACGGGAACAAGCGAACGGCTCTCTACCTCGTGGAATTGTTGGCAGTCAGAAGCGGCTTTCGGCTGGCGGTGGAGGATCTGGTCGTCGCCGACGCCGTGACAGCCGTGGCGCGGGGCGAGTTGGGATACGACGGACTTGCGACTTGGTTTGAAGAACGATTGGAGCCGGTCGCCAGCGCCGAACCGCGAGATTCCGGTCTGGAAACCGAGCCGACCGATGGCCAATAGAGCGACACCGGGACCACCGCCCGAAGATCCCCTACAGGAGATTAGACAATCCGTTGTCGCTATCGGCACCCTCGTGGATCCCCCGCCTCTTCCGCGTGGTCAGCTGTTCTACGACGGCAGCCAAGTGAACTTCAAGGTCAGAGGTACGGGCTTCATCTATTCCTACACGCCGCTGGAATTCGCGAAGGGAAAGTCCGATGCGGACCCGAAGACGGGAACTGTCTACTACTGGGCCCAACTGTGGATCGTGACTTGCCAGCATTGCGTCCAGGAAACACCCGCAGTTGCCGTCCGGATTGACACGAAGGATGGCACACGCGTCTTCACGATCCGCGCATTCAAATGGTGGATGCACCCGGACCAAGACTTGGTCGTGACCTCCTTCGGACTGGACACCGATGTCGAACCCATCCCCGACGAGGCTGCGGACGAAGCGTTTCGAGCGTTAGTGATCTCCACTGTTAGCAGCGAAAACACCGCAACCAGGGCACAGATCAAGAGAATAGGGTTCCGGGAATCCACGCCGGTGTCGATGATCGGGTTTCCGGCCGGTATGATCGAAGGCGGAAGGAAGAACTACCCGGTTGTGCGCTCCGGGACGATCGCTCAGATGCAAGGCTATCTGGAGGGCGACCCGGAACACGGCGCCTTTCTGATTGACGGATCCGTCTTCGTCGGCAACAGCGGCGGCCCCATCGTAGTTCGCAAGGGGACGATGAATAGTGAGAATCACGCGTTGTCACATACGGTCCTGATCGGCATGGTGTCCCAGGCAGTCCAGGTGGAGACCATCCGTGACGATGAATCCCTCAGTGGTGTCATGGAGAACGCCGACCTCGTGAACGCCGTGACCGTGGACTCGGTCAACGAGACCATTCGTAGCCACTACATGTTGCAACGCATCCTGGAAAACGCGTCGCGCCAGCCCCAACCCCTCCGGAACCACCTCCTGGACATGGCACGGTTGGACCGCTCAGCGCGGGCCGCACTCGCAGCCTCGGGCACCCTCTTCAACAACGGCTATGAGCCTCGGATGGCTCGGATCCACCAACGCAACGCCCAGCACCTTTGGCGAATCATCGAGTCGGTCGGATGGCCAGGGGCGGACCTGGTCGGTTCCGATGGCGCACAGGCCGCCTGGTTGATACTCCAACACGCAATCTCCGCGCCCGACCTGCTCCGTCGAGCACTGCCTCTCCTCACGACCGCGGCACGAGACGGGAAGGCGGATCCTGCACACGCCGCGATGCTGGAGGACCGGATCCGATTCTTCGAGGGGCGCCCTCAGCGCTACGGCACACAGCTCGAATGGGATGCCGACGGGAGTCTCTCGCTGGGCGAGGTGGACGATCCGCAGCGGCTTGCAGCTCGCCGGGACGCCGTTGGCCTACCGCCGCTAGAAGAACAAATCGAGGCCGCTCGTAGCCGGGCGGCCGCTGAGGGAGAGCGGCCTCCGGCAGATTACCAGGCGTACGAAGACGCTCGAAATGACTGGGCGTCCAAGGCCGGGTGGCGCGCAGGCCTTTAGTAGAGCCGCAACGCGGGCACCTGCGCGAGCAGCGTTTCGCGGATGCCATCATTGCAATGCCTCAGCGTCTGCTTGCTGCCGAGCCCGGTGGATTCCTTGCGGAGTGTCGAGAAGTCGAGGTCGGCGGGGGACGCGGCCGGTCTGGTGCAGGAGCTACACAAGAAACTACACGTAAGGCTACACATAGGACTACACAAAAGGAATCCCGCACTACCCAAGAAAACGCGTCCGCCGACACCCGACGCCGGGTTCGGCGACCGTCGGTCCGGCGGTCGACAGCCTCGGGGCCTCCCCCCCAAAAAAAATGCAGCCGGGCGAGCCCAACGGCTCGACGGACCGCCGAGCCAGCCCTCCCAACTGCACACCGACAGTAACAGAAATCTGGTCTGCGACGTCAATGATGGCTTCGTGCATGAAGTCTCCGGGGATGGTGGGACTTCAAGGTGGGGGAGGGCTGGGGGCGAAGGGATGGCTGGATGGGCGGGGCCAAGAGCGGTGCGAGCGGTGCCAGTATCGTGAAGTCTGCATGCACGCTGTGCAACCATTCGGCTAACGCCGGTGTCCGCAAGCCGTGAGAAAGTCGAGATTCCCCTCGACAAGAAAGACCACCCGTCCCCAAGGAGAGTTCCGTGAGCGAGAATCCCGAACGAATGACACGCGCGATCCGATGGCTCCAGGTGTACGCCGCGCTCATGACCGTTGCACTGGCCGTCCTGTTCTTCATGAGCGGGACGGAGGCCGACGGCGTGTTGCGCGCGCGCGGACTGATCATCGAGGACAACGCCGGACGCGAGAGGATTCTCATCGGCGCGCCGATTCCCGAGGCGGCGAACCGCGTCCGCACTGACACAGCCCGCCTGCGGGAGGCCTGGGAACCCCGGTTTGCCGAGTTCCGGGAAGGGTATATGGAAGAGTATATGAGCTACTATCAGGACTTCAACCACTCAACCAACGGTATCCTCATCCTGAGCGAGGACGGCTTCGACCGGATTGCCCTCGGCGACCCGAAGCCCGATCCGAGCGTCGGTATGCGCATCGGGCCAAGCACGGGTATGGTGATCAATGACGCCGAGGGATTCGAGCGGATGGGGTATGGCCTGCTCGATATCGACGGCACCTATCGCGTGACGCTCGGCCTCGATTCGAATGGCAGCACCGAGGGTCTCGTGTTGTTCCTGGACGATCTGACGGGTGAGGTGGGCGTTTCAGTGGGCGATCGGGGCGACCGGATCTTTCTGGGCAAGGCGTCCGCCGGACACGGGCTGTCGAGCCTTCCCGATCCGTTTCAGGGGCTGCTGTTCAGGCGAGACGGCGAGATCGTTTACGAGAACAATGTCGCAAGGGACGGGTGATCCCGCCGACACCCTGAAGACCCTCTTCAGAGACATCTTCCAATGCCGCGGACGCGACTTGGGCAGCCCTTCCCGCGGCGTTCTGGGCATCTCGGACGGCAACGAGGTCGCAAGACCCGGCAAGGTCACCGTGCTCTGGTCGCGCGACGCGTGGCAGTACTCCGCTCATCGCCCCTCCTGGGACTCTTCGTCGACTGCCTCTTGATGACGCGAGCAGACGCGGTACCGAGATCGGAAACGGTCGTGGCGAGATCGGACATCACGACCTCGGCGTCCGAATGGTGGTGGCGCCGGAGACGGCGCCGATCAGCGCCACGTGTCGCCAACGACAGGAGGAACGCCGTCATTTCCGTATGGGTATCGACCATCTGGCGGAGAAACGCACCCAATGAACACCTCCGTTTTCCGTAGATCCGCGATCGTCGAAAGGGCCGCAAGAACTACACAGAACCTGGCGATCCTGTCAACTGTCAGCTGATGATGCGGGGACGGCGTCACCCGCCGAGGTGGTGCTGGACGAGACGGCCGACGAGGAACGGATTCAGCGCCACCACCTGCTTCCGGACCTCCCGAACTCCGAGGCCTATCCGGTCCCGCCGGGCTGCTCTCAGTCCCGTCGCATCCGCTGAACATGCGTTTTCGTGTCGACCGGTCGACGCGATGGCCGCTCCGGTCTGTCGCGGTCCGGTGCCGGTGGCGAGGATCCGGTGGGCCAGACCACCGGGAATCTCGACGAAGACTGGCGTGCCGACCTCGCGGTCGCCAGCCACCGCGTATTGCGTCACCCAGCTCTTCGGGTACGGGTAGATACGACCTCGTCTCATCTCGCCCAGGGTGGCGTTGTCGGCCAACCCCGACGCCGCACCTCCCGCAGATACCCGGATGCGCCTGCGTGTTCTTCGCGAATCAGCGCGGACGGCGCCCGTTGGCGGTCTTCGGGATAGTGGCATTCCCGGTACCGCTTCGCCTCTCCACATCGGCAGTACTCATCCAACGTTCTCCGCCTCATCGCCACCCACGCCGAGCAATGTTGCGGGCCCGGCCACCTATTGAAGAACTCGAGATGCAGAGTCTTCGCGAGCCAGCAGGTGGACCAATCGACCAGCACGTGCAGAGGATCGCGTCCCCAGACCCACTCGCCCTTCATGTACGTGCATAGGCTCGCGTCAGGATACATATGATCTGCAGTCGGACGAATCCCGTCCTTCCACCAGGCCCAGACGCGCACGATGGGGACGAAGTCAGGGCTTGCTGGCAAGGCAACTGGCGCAGGCGGGTCGCTCAGCGGAATCTCCAGCAGCAGCCGACCGCGATACGGAAGCGATCGGATAACTCCGACATCGATCCCCATGAGCGCGAAGCCCGAAGAGCAACGAACAATGCTGGAACTGGGGTAGCATCGCTCGAGCTCCTCGAGCTTCAGCAGCTCGCTCAGCCGACGCCCGAGGGTCTGTGGGGACGAACGGGCCTCGGGGGCTGGACGGGCTCGTCCGGCGGGAACGGCCCCACTGGAGGTCGGTCGGGTTTGTTCGGCGGATCCGAGGGCTTGTCGGGTGGATCCACGGGCTTGGGATCGGTCGAGTGCCCGGTGCCCAGATCCCGATGCTGGTCTGGCCTCCTCGCGTGCTGCAAGTCGTTCTTCGGCATGACAATGTCTGCCTTTCTTCCCCGGTCTCAGCTCGGGGGCGGGTGCATGCCCGGGGATGATGAACCCGCCCGTATCGATTCTGACCATTGGCCCGTCAGGCACATCGGCGGCTACGCCGAAGGCCCGCAGGCGCTCGAGGTCCAGGTCCGCCGGTCGGAAGGCCACGCTCGCGGATTGCGACGTCGGGAAGGACCTCGTATTAGTATTCGCCTCGGTTTCCATCACTGAATGATATGTCGAAATGCGATGCTGCGCAAGGACAATAGCGATAATCGAGGAAAATCACCACATGGAGCTTGGGAGTCGAATACAGGAGATCCGGGAAGATCAGGGCCTGACGCAGACCGAACTCGCCGCGCGGGTCCGGACATCCCAATCGACGATCTCCCAGATTGAAGCGGGTGACCGCAATCCTTCCTACAGGATGTTGATGAAGCTGGCATCGGCCCTCCAGGTGACCGTGGGATACGTGTTGGGCGAGGAACCGGCCGGCGATCTGGATCCAGTGGAGGAGGCCCACTTTCGTCAGTACCGCAGCCTCACGGACGATGCTCGCCGCCAGCTGACGGAGTACGCCCGATTCTTGAGCAAGCGCCATGCGGGCCGGCAAGACGACGAGGAGCGGTGAACCAACAAGGACTTCGGTTCGCCCGCCTTTTCCGTGAGGCACGAGACCTTACCGGAATACGCCAATGCGACCTGGCGGCGCTCGCAGCGGTCGATGGCATCGAGATCGTGGATTTCGAGGCTTCGGATCCAGGATGTACGGCATGTCTCATGCCGGACCCACGCGGCCAGGGCGGCGCCATCTTTCTGCAGCCGGGTCAGAATCCAGGCCGAAGGAGATTCTCGATCGCTCACGAACTGGGTCACTTCCATATTCCGACCCACACCAACGGGCCGAGAGAATGTGGGGAGTCAGCGTTGCAGGCATCGCACGACTACGGGCGGAGGGTCGAGTGGGAAGCCAATTCCTTCGCCGCTGAGTTGTTGATGCCGACGCGTCTCTTCCGTCGCGATGCCCAGAAACGCGAGGTGAGCTTCGAGGCGGCCTACGAACTCATGTCGCCGGACATGTACGGGGTCTCAGCCACCGCTGCAGCCCGCCGGATGGTGCAAGTCTCGAACGAACCCTGCGCTCTCGTCGTGACTCGGCAGGGCCGCGTCGAGTGGCAGGAGCGATCCCGTTTCTACTATCCGATGGCCACCCGCGGCCAGCCCGTTCGTGGAGGCACGATCGCGGCTGCGGTGACAGGTGGTGAATCTCCAGAGCTCGGTGCGGAGCCTGTTGATCCCGCAGCCTGGTTGGACAGGCTACCCGAGTGTGATTTCACCCTGCTGGAGAGCACCCATTTCATTCCCAGTCTGGACCAAGTGCTTTCTCTGCTGTGGATTCCTGATCTGGAAGAGTAGGCCCGCAGGGCGACATGGTCTGACGGCGGCGAGGAATCCGACTGCCTCGTGTTCCTGGGCAGCGATCCCGCGGGACCAAGAACCAGCCACCTCTCCCGTGGTCGGGCCGTTGAAAAAGGTGCCCAGATTCCACAGACACCGTCTGCGGCATCTCCCGAAGAAAGTCGCCGCCCAGGTCGATGACCGTCCAGATGTCAACTCCACACGACGTTATGTAACGTCAAGATGACTCCCATCTCTCACCCAATCGCCCCACACGTTGCTTTCCACCAACCCACCCTTGCGATTCTCCCCCGAACCGAACATCCTCACAGCCGACGACGCCTGGGACGCGGCCACCAGCCGCCCCGCCCACCGACCCAACCTCGCCCTGACTCCCCCCAACCCCACCACGGAGCACGCCCCATGAAGGTCGCGGACGCGATCAAGCAGATGTCGAAGCTACCCCTGCAACGCATCGTGGACAGCTTCACGAAGGACTTCCCGAAGCCTGACGAGGATCAGGCCCGGGACATCATTCTGCGGAATGTCGAGGAACTCACCGACGGGAAGCGGATCACGACCGTTCTGCAGTTCGACGGTCCCTTCAAGGACCAGATCCGGCAGATCCTGATGCTGGAGGCGTTCGTGAACCGTCCCGACTGGTCGGCCACGGAGCAGGAGATCGTTGAGAGCCTGACCGGGCTGGAGCAGGACGTGCTGGACGCCGCCGCGTCGGAGGACAGCCTGCGCTACGAGGACCCTGACCGCATCGAAATCCTGCGGAAGGTGCTCAGGGCGGCGCTGAAGGACAGGCTGATCACGTTCCGCGAGTTGAACCTGCTGCGCACTCTGCGCGACAGCCTCGGACTGTCGGAGGCCGTCTTCCGCATCGTGCTCGCCCAGCTCAACCACTTCCCGCAGCGGGGCAACGTCCTGCATACGCCGAGCGAATGCCGCGACGTGCTGAACAAGCTGCAGTGGGGGGGCATCGTCTTCCACTGCAACAAGGCCGATGGCGCTCCCTACGTGATTCCGGACGAAATGCGGGCTTCCGTGATGGACGCACTCGGCCTGGAACTCGGGCTGCACGCGTGGGGCCTGCTCCTCGACGCTCTCACGGTCAGCCAGCTGAAGCAGACGCTCATCAGGAAGAAACTCCCCTCTTCGGGCACGAAGTCGGAGCTCAAGGGCCGCGTGATCTCCTCCGGCCTGAAACCCAGCCACATGCTGGGCATCCTGTCCACCGAGGAGCTGCGCAAGCTGTGCGCCTCGCTTCCGGGTGTCCCGGTGAGCGGCACCAAGGCGGAGCGAATCGGGCGTATCATCGGCTATTTCGCCAATCTGATCACCAAGGAGGTGCCCGACGAAGCATCGCCGGGCGAGCGATTCTACCAGTACCTGCCGGAACTCGCCCGACGCGACCGCGAGAACCTGCTGGCGAACCAGATCATCAGAAAGGACCTCGAGATCGAGCACGGGTTCGAGGCGGCAACCCGGTTCCTGTTCGAATCAAGGCTGGGGCTTGAGCTGATGGAGATGACCGGCAGCGAGCACCCCGACGGCTGCATCCGGTTCGGCGGGCGCCGGAGCTATATTGGTCTACCCTGCGGAACCCAACCTCAACCGTACGCCTCGCCATGTTCTGTACAGATCTCGAGACGAAGCAAGCGCTCAACGCTCTCGAATCACTGATTGAGACACGCCGTCGTCCACTAGTCGTCTGGCTTGGAGCCGGCGCCAGCAAGTGGGCAGGCTATCCCCTGTGGGATCAGCTCGCCGACCAGATGCACAAGCGATTCGCCAGGGAAACTGGCAAGTACGCAAAGGAAACCGCTTCGTCTCTATTGGTGAACAGGGCATTCCCCAAACTCTTCGAGGCAATGAGGACAAGCGACCCCGAACTGTACCATTCCTGTCTCACTGAAACCTTCGGACCTCGGCCGCCCACCCCCGTCTATGAGCGGATGTTGCGTGCCCTTGATCGGATCGAGCCGACGTACGTCTTGACAACCAACGTCGACGAGTCTCTAGAGCGTCAGTTGTCTGACCCGGAGACCGTTCAGCGATCTGATGCTGAACGTTTGCCGCAGTTGTTGGGCACAGGCAGACCATTCGTATGCAAACTGCATGGATCGATCAGTGCGGTTGAGACATTGGTGTTTTCCGCCCGTGACTACGACGCCGTGCGGACCGACACCCCATTCGTGAACGCACTTAGCTCGGTATTCGCCGATTGCAGCGTCCTTTTTGTGGGCTACGGACTTCAAGACGATCATGTCATTGCTGCGCTGGGACGCGGAGCGGGAACCCACCCGCTGTTCGGGACCGGCCCCCACTTCATTGTGACGCCAGAAGGATCGTCACAGGTGTCCGCTAAGGTCAGGCGCATCAGCTATCCGGTGGATCCAGCGGATCACCGAAGCGCACTAACGGCCCTTGAACTCGTTGCCGATCTGCAGCGCTCCCGGGGCGCAGTCACAAGGGCTGTGAGAGGCGATGTCATCGGCCAACCAATCCGAAACAGCGTCTACTTCTTGGGAGAGCTGCTGCCGTTGGGACAATACACGACTTCCCAGACGATTACGGCAACTAGAGGATCGGAAACGCGAGAGCTTATTGTCGGCGAGGGGTATGTCGATGGAGAAATCGTGCTCGACAACTACTCAGCGCTGCACGATATCGTTGTTGGACTGACCTGCTTCGACGTTACGTGCCTGTCCATCGATCACTTGGGAAGCCTCCACAATCTACTTGGCTCGTTCTGGTTCTGGAAGTTCATTGAAGTTGAGGCGGTAAGACTGATCGTTCCGCCAGAGGAGCCGGTTGTGGTGTTCCCAGAACCAGGCGCTCTCGTCGGAGAGATCAAGTCAGTGCGGCGGGGCTCCAAGTCCAGCACAATGGACTCGTTCCAGGATCGCACAGTAGCGGAGAGGATTCGTGGGCAACTGACTCCTTTGCCCGGGCGGGAGAAGGTAGCCGAGATGCAGATGGAAGGGCTCGCATCGATGACCATAGATCTGGGGAAAGCCCTGAACTCGGAACAGCTGGGGCAGATGACTAACGGCTGGATCGTGAATCCATCGGTGCGTGAGCTTCTGGGCGTGAGTGGCGGGACACCGGTGGGAGCTGTGCCAAGGTGGCTGGCCTTTCCCGTAATCCGCCTCGCAGGAGTGATACGAAAAGGAGTGATCTGCCAGCACATCGATGCCTGTGCTACTCGGATGGTTCTAGGTACTGAGAAGTTGGCGAGTGTGGCCTTCTCGGCTACAGGCGGGACCACATGGGCGGATGAGGCGGCCAGTTACACTTTGACCGGGCGATTCAATTCGGATCTCGGTGCGTTGATCGAACAGCAGCCTGAGCTTCTTGAAGGCGTGTTGCGTTTCAGGGAATCGGCACTCGGCAACAGCTTTCGCCGCGAGATCGCGGCGCGGCTAGCCGAGAATAAAGGGGGTCAAACGGTTGCCGCCGTGAATTCTGGACTGAAAGAGGCGATCCCACCGTCGGTGTTGCAGCAGGCCCATAACGAACTTTCCGGGTTGTTTATGCCGCGGGTCTCCGGAACGACCCTCCACCCTGCCGTCTGGGGAGATCTTCGCAACAGCGACCGACGAATCATCGGTTGGCGGAGGAGAAGTCGGGCTATACTAGAGGAACTCCGGGCGGACCACGGGTTCAACCTCTACGGCCCGTGCCCGTGTGGATCAGGAGAAAAGCTGAAGTTCTGCTGCCTATCGGCGCTGAAGTGAAGCAGCGCCACGAGGCCCCTATCCCGAGCCCTCTTCGACCGCCCCAATCTTCGTGCCGAGCAGCGCCTCCAGTCGGTCGAGTAGCCGATCCCGCCGGGCCACGTAGAACTGGTTGAAATCGACCATTTTCGCGGGTACTTCGCCGAGGTCGTGTAGCCGCCGGTGCTCGGCCGCTTCCTTGGTTCCCAACCCGTCGAGCCACTTCTTCGGAAGCGTCGCGCTCTTCTCGATATTTGGGCCGCCAGCGAGCAATTGCAGGTTCGGCAGTCGATCCGCGCGGTCCTGGAATTGCGGGATCTCCTCCTCGGGAACACCGGCGTCTTTCAAGCGTCGCCAGGTGAAGCGGCTCTTGGGAAACACGTGATCGATGTGGAACTGGTTGTGCTGAGTGTCAACGAACGGGTACAGGGTGGAGAGCAGGGCGAACGCTCGATCCTTGGACTCGACCAGATCCTGTAGTTCTTCCGGTGCGAAAGTCAGGCTCTTGCCTCGCCTGCTCATCTCCTCCTCTATCTCGGCAACCGGGAACCCGTCGTCGCCGTGCTCGTCGATCACCGCCCGGAGCCGGACGAGCAGCGTGTCCAGGCCGCTGCCCCAGATCCCGCGCTTGAGCAGGGATCGGGTCAGCCATTCCCTCATCTTCTTCGCGTCCGTCTTCGATTTGGGGCGCCCGCCGCTTGAATGGAGATAGTGCGCCACGGGCAACACCGCGCTGTGCGACGTCAGGGTCGACTGCGAGAAGCCGAAGTCCCTCACGAGTCTGGCGGCGGCGTAGACGGAGTCTGTGACTTGTTCCCACCGGTCGTTGAGTAGCTCGATGTTCTGGATCGTGAAGTTCGTTACCCTGAATGCGACGCTCTGGATCCCGGCAAGCATCAGCGCGGCCTTGAGGAGGAAGTCCCGCGAGAAGCCGAACCCACCGACATGGGGGTCGTTGATTCGCTTGACCGCGCCGTTGATCTCACTCCTCGCGTCACCCTTCCAGTGCGCCGTCGCAATGCTCATCAGCATATCGGAATGGCTCAGCGTCATCCCCGCGCTGTTGGTACGGATGAACACGTCCAGAACTCGATCGATGTCCTGACTGGTCTCCTCGTAGAAGGCGATGACGCCTTTGACGTGAATGGCTTCACGGAGCCTATCGAGGACAGCCAGGGGCGCGTCCAACTCCGCAGGCGTCATGTGGTTGAGGCGCTTGGTCAGGTATTTGAAGAGGGCGATCGTGTTGTCTGCCGTGAAGATTTCACGGACCGGATACCAGCATCGAGTGTCGTCCTGTATCGCCGCTTCCTCGTCGGTGAGGAAACGGAAGTCATATCGCATTCCCTGCTCGTTCCCCTTGGCGTCCTGGAACAGGTTCAGGCACAGGTGGCGGATCGGAAACGCGTCGGGATTGCTCCACCAAAGGCGGGGGAGCTTGTAGGCGTAAGTTCCTCGGAGTGCGATGTTCAGCGCCGTGAGCCGCTGCTGGCCGTCGAGCACGGCTGTGACTGTGTCCCGGGTCAGTAAGCCGGTCTCTGCGCAGTGCGGGTTCTCCTTCTCATGGTAGTTGAGCATGAAATCATAGAACTTGTACCGCTTGATGCTCTCGGACTGGACCTTCCAGAAGAGAAACGACCCGATCGGGTAGTCGCGCATCAGGCTGTCGAAGAGCCACTCGATCCGGCGTGTCGGCCATACGAATTCTCGCTGAATCGCAGGCAGGACGTATTCCCTGGTCTGGATGCGACCAATTGCTCTACGGATCGTAATCGCGGTTTCGAAGGCCATCGTGTGTTCTCTCGGTCTGGAGTACGGGGGCTACGGGCTGAGTGAACTTATGTAAGCTCCCGCGGTTGGCTACCCCTGTCGAGGGAGCGTTCGAGGCCGAAGGGGACTGGTAAGTGATCGGCATGCTCTGCAATCGGTGATCGGCATGGAATGGAATCACTGATCGGCATGGGCCGGAATCAGCGGTCCCCGCTCGTCCCGGTCACCCATGGCTCCCGTCGCCATCGCCCCCCTCGCGCCACGCCACGCCGTCGTCACCATCCACCCCCTCGCCGGCGTCACCATCCACCCCCTCGCCGGCGTCACCATCCACCCCCTCGCCGGCGTCCTCACCACCTCGCGACGCCGCCTGCCACCACCCCCTTCCCTTCTTGACGACCCAGCCGTTCTCGCGCGCGACCTTCAGGGCTCCAACCACCGAGTAGACCGGGTTCTGGGAAATGAATGATGTTCCGGTCTCCTGGAGAATCGTCAGGATGTCGCGGGCACGAAGCGGGCCTCCGTCAAGGCGGAGGATTGCGACGACGCGGATGGCCAGGTCCTCGGTGGTCTCCCACTCGATCTGCGGCGTTCCGTCCGTCAGTTCCTTCGGAAGTTCGACGCTGGGGAGTGGCGGGGCGCTCGCGAGCCATTCGTCGAACTCCGCCACGAGTTTCCGTGCCTCCTCCACGCGCTTGAGGTAGGCCAGGAGAGCCGGGAGGTCGGGACGGGATGTGGAGATCATTGGTTGGCTCCTTGCGGAGGGTTCTCAGGGGCTGGAGGTGGCTCACCCAGGTCGGGGGCTCACGCTAGTGAACGTAAGACCACCAGCTCGATACTGTCAAGGATGTACTTTTCACATGCGTGATACATTTATCCAGTGATGACAGTGATTTCCAGTCACTACTGTCACAGTCGATCGCACACCATCCCGGCCCAACCGCCGACCAAGGTCCCCATCCCCGCGGTCAGCCATGGTGACGCCACGATCGGGTCGCACCAGATTGGGACCAGCCCCATGAGTGCTCTGGCGCTCGACCACCTCCGCGAAGCCGTAGCCCAATTGCTCCCGGCCAATGCGGTTCCCTAGAACGGTGGCTCGGCGTCCGCTCCAGGTCCGGCTGGACTCTCCTGGGCAGCGTTCTGGGCAGCCGGCTGGGATTCGTGGAGTTCTGTACGAAGTGCCTCGCTGGCTTCCAACTTCTCTTGGTCGAAGGGCAGTTCGACGACAATCGGGCGTTCGCTAAGGATGGCAGAGCCGTGCGCTACTGCATGCAAGCGCGGTAGGTTTGGGATAAGATCCACGTGTTCCGCGCTGAACACGTTCCGGAGATAGTCCAGGCTCGTTTTGTCCACGAGAGAGAAGGCGATCACGGTGTTGCACTGGGAGAGGAGTGTCTTGCTGACCAGAGCGGTTCGCTGAGACAGTAGCAACAACCCCACACCGTATTTTCTGCCCTGCAGGGCGATCTGGGCCATTCGCCCGACAACGGCTTGCGTCTCGCCATAGTCGAAGCCGAACATATTCATCTCTGGAATAACGGTGTGGGCCTCCTCCAGGACGACAAGGATTCGTTGTGCTCGGCGATGGGTACGAGCCCATTGAAAGATCTCGGACAGGTAGAGTTCAGTCGCTCGGAGACTGGCGCGTGTGTTCGCGATGTCCGGTAGTTCAAACACCGCCACTGCCCCACCAGCACCACCCAAGAAGTCAGCAATCTGCTGAGTGGCTTGAGGCCGTAGCACTTCCATTAGGCGTCGCAGTTCGTCCCGTTCGCTGGCTCCGCGGTACTGCCCTGTCTCGATGCGCTCAACGATGTCACTCAGTTCAGCCGACCTTTCAGGATCAACTCCTAGCGATACGGGCTGCTGATCGGAGAGCCGAGGAAGGTACTCTCCGGTGAAGTCTACGCAAAACACCCGCATCTCTCTTGCGACTGCTTGGCGAACGAGATCCAAGGCCATTTCCGTTTTGCCGGTACCAGTCACACCTAGTATGGCGGTGTGGAGCTTCTGCATCTCCTCAATTCGGGCGACCACTGGCACGTCGGTTCCAGGAACTACCCCTAGCTGAAACGTGTCCTCCAGTAGTGCTTTCGGCTCAACTGCGGACCGGCTTGGGGCTAAGAAGACCGGTGTATTCATGCCCGGAGGCCATGGAAAGCGGGTGAAGCCGCCTTGGTTCTGGACGACTCCAAGCTGCGAAGCGGTGACGATGTGCGTACCGCGTGGGTTTTGCTCGAAGCTCTCCTCGGCCGTCCGAGCGTCAACGATTTGGTAGTACACAGTACGGTCACGCTGACGACAGAAGACAAGATCCCCCTCCTCAAGCCTCCGTTCCGACGCTACCTCAAATCGGATGTGGGAGATCTTGGAGTCCTCAACCACGAATCCTATCAAGTCCGCCTGGATCTCGGTCTTGGTCAGCGACTTGACGAGCTCCTGACGATCGGGTGGCTCAGCGATCCGATACGCGACCCCTCTTGCCGCACCCGCGATCGGATCCTGCCCCGCTCTGATGCATAGGCCCGTGCCCACGACGGTTCCGTCTCGCACCTGAGTGAAGAGGGGCAGGAGCCATTGCGCCGAGTCATCTGCGAGACGTGCCGCAAGTACTGTGGCGACATCCCAGGCCTGGATGTCTTGGACTTCGACCCGGACAATGTCAGGGCTATCGACGCGTGCGATCTGGCCGACTGCAACGTCCTCCGGAGACGCGGAGCGGCGGGATCGTAACGCGAGCCAACTGATCCACGCCAGCTCGAGGGGTCGCACGGCAACGAGGATGACCCATACCAGTACTTGGACTGTAAGTCGATCGGGTTGGGAGTAGAAGAACCCGAAAGCCCCAATCAACGCCACGGGCGTGAACAACACCTCTGGAGCTCCCAGTCGTCCGCTCATGCGAAACGTCACCTTGGCGATCTCTGGATTGGATCCGGCTGGCCGGCGACGCGTGATCGCTCCGGTCAGCGAGACCACGGCGGTGACAAAGGCTAGGCCGAGACCTATCCAGCGTGTCGCAGCCACCACGGCTTCCGCTGGGATGCCCGACGGAAGTTGGGTGCTCCAGAGCAGGGCCCCGGCCGCGATCGAGCTGGCGAGCGTGTCCTCCGGCCGTGAGAAGATCGGGGCGGAAAGGAGCGCGAAGCTAAGATAGGCGACTACGCTAAGGAACCATAGGCCGACATCTCCGCCAAGTGGGCGCACGTCACCGGTCAACCAGAAGTTGAGTGCAAGGGCGCCGAGCAGGTAGGTGAAGAATATGACTAGGCGAGGCCATGTCGTTAGCCCGCCACGGTTCTTTGAAGGAGAGGTATTGGTAGCCATTCGTCCAGATCTCCCCGGCGACGGCATGCCGAAGTACGTGTTGTTTCTGATCGCCCGCTCAGGGAAGTGCCCCTCGCGGCTAAGATCTCGGGGCTCGCCTGTCCCCCCTCGTATTCGTAGCGGAGCGTATCCCCGTTGGTAGCGCATCTTAGATTCCTGCTTGGAACACGTCAATGCTACGCAGCTAGACTGCGATCTCGCAATCGGCGGACGGCGCACCCGCAGGGTTTCCTGCCGGCGCGAACACCGGTCGCGAAGCCGCGACATCTAACACCGCGAGGCGTGGATTCCGCGAAGGACTACGAGGCGTTGCGGCTCATGGGCCGGAGTGCTAGGGTGGTGCGCGTTTGGAGTGACCGGGTGGCGCGGTCACATTGCCGGATTCGCCGCCGCGGAATCCGAACGGGTCGGCGATCCGTTCAGCGTGAACGACGCTCACCGGGTTCGCCACGACGGTGGCGATGCCTGGGCCCGGCTCGTGGGCGATTCAGTCCGGCGAATCACGGTCGTCAACAGTTCCCGCCTCCACGCTGCCCTGATTGTCGAGTACTTCGACGCGGCCAGAGATAAGGGCGGCCTCCCCGCCAAGGAGCTCCAGGCCGTCGTGCGCGAACTGGCCACGTTCGGCACCACGCTTTGCTTCGACACGGTGGAGTGGAGCGAATCGCGGGCGGTGAAGGCGACGCGATCGGCGGAACTGGGCGGCTGAGGGGCCCGTCGGCACTCGGTGTATTCCCAGCATCCTCTTGACTTCCAGCCGTTGTGCTCGGACAGTCGATGACGCTAGTGAGGAAGAAGGTCACTCTGGCCGTACCTCTCTCGCTTCTTGTGGGCCAGCACCTTGACGATTCTGTGCCGGTGCGTGGTGGTTCCGTCCCTTCCCAAGATCTCGTCGGTCTCCATGCGAACCCGGAGGGTATCGCCGTATCCGAAGTCAACCAAGTTTGCACGAATCCTGTTGACGAAGTCAGAGTCCAGCATCTTTGCTGTGATTATGTTGCCGCCCCACTCGAATCTCCAGATGTAGTCACCTGTGAGAACGGGAACGACCACGGTGAGGACTAACTCATACGAGTGCGTAACCGGTTCATCTTCCGGAAAGGTAGGTTCCTTGAAGTAGGTTGCCTCCTCCTGCTGAATCGAGAGATCCCCACTCTTCCGGGCCGCGCTGCCGGTTCCCACGGTGACTCTGGTCGCATTGCCGTCTATCAAGGGCTTCATGACGGCCATGATACCCCGTACAGTTTTTTCGTCCCGGAGGGCGCGGACATCGCTCAAGGACATCTCTCTCACGTCCTCGCCGATGTGCATGGTCATCGAAGCACCAGGATCGTCGGATTGAGGTCGGCGTAATGCCGTAATCCTTCGACCGCGTATCCATTGCAACGCCTGAATCAGGCCGTTGGAGTTTTCCGACAAGCCCAGCAGGGACACTACGCTGTCAACGCTACTCAACAGATCGGCCGCAATTGAGACGATCTCAAATACCACGAGGAACGAGTTGCCGCCGAAATCAGTCCTAACCCGTGCTCGGACATGCGCCTCGTCGCCTATCACGACTTGGCTGGCACCGGACACCATTTCAGCCATGCCCACAATCGCGCCGCCAAGATCCGCCGCGCTCATCACGCCTTGTTGCGCCTCACCGCCATCGTACTGCACGCGCACTACCTGTCTCATCGTCACACCCCGTCTCTAGTGTTCGATTGGCCCTGACAGAAAGTGGGGTCGTTCAACTGACCGACCTGCGAGACCCGTGGGATTCCGTGTGATCACCTCGAAGAGGCCCTTCCGGTTGCACTCCCTGTCGGACTGTCTGTCCGCGCATGTTCACCTGCGGCCAAGACGCCGGAACTGTCAGCTACACATGACATTCTGTCAACCGTAGGCTACACCAGGTGCGTGCGAGGGAGTGAAACCCACATGATGATCCGGGAAAAGAAGACGGAAGAGTGGGTCGCCTCAGGATAGCATCCCCAAACGGGGGTACACACCCTCTAGATCTCGTCATCGTCACCGGCTTGAAGTGGATTCTCCATTGGGAGTATGGAATTGATGGATGATATCTTCTACTTGCAACCCCGTCAAGGCACCTTGGATTCGCATGTGGTACCCCCAGTGCCATTGTCGAATCGCCGCACCGCGTGACCCCGAAAGGGAGCAAGGATGCCGCCGGTGCGGGTGTCCGGCCACTGACTCCAACGCGACTGCAATCTTGACGCTCGGCCCGGCGGCGCGTAATGGTGACTCCCCCGCACGTAGCGCCCCCCACCCCTCCACCCCCCATGCCCCTCCGAAAATCCCACCTCTACTCTTCGCTCTGGCAGAGCTGCGATCAGCTGCGCGGCGGCATGGACGCGTCCCAGTACAAGGACTACGTCCTCACGCTGCTCTTCATGAAGTACGTCTCGGACAAGTACGCCGGGAGCGACGACTTCGCCGACATCACGGTGCCGCCCGGCGGCAGCTTCGCCGACATGGTCGCGCTCAAGGGAACCACGGAGATCGGCGACGGAATCAACAAGGTCATCGGGCGGCTCGCGGACGCCAACGACTACCTCCTCAAGGGCGTGATCGACCAAGCCGACTTCAACGACGAGAGCAAGCTCGGCAGGGGGAAGGACATGCAGGACCGCCTCACGAAGCTGGTCGGAATCTTCCAGGGGCTCGACTTCCGCGCCAACCGCGCTCACGGCGACGACCTCCTGGGCGACGCCTACGAGTACCTGATGCGGCACTTCGCGACCCAGTCCGGAAAGAGCAAGGGACAGTTCTACACCCCCGCGGAAGTCTCGCGCATCATGGCTCAGGTGATCGGGATCGGTCCGGACACCCGACGGGATGACACCGTGTACGACCCGACCTGCGGCTCCGGGTCGCTTCTCATCAAGGCCGCCGACGAAGCGCCCCACGGGCTGACCGTCTACGGCCAGGAGAAGGATGTCGCGACGTGGACGATGGCGCGGATGAACATGATTCTTCACGGACGCGTGGCCGCCGAAATCGCGCGCGACAACGCCTTGGCCGCCCCCCGGTTCACGGACGGACCGGGGCGTCTCAAGCGGTTCGACTATGCGGTCGCCAATCCTCCGTTCTCCGACAAGGCCTGGACGAACGGCCTCGACCCGGCCAACGACGAGTACCGCCGGTTCGAATACGGTGAGCCACCGGCCAGGAACGGCGATCTCGCCTTTCTCCTGCACCTCGTCGCATCGCTCAATAGCACCGGCAAGGGCGCGATCATCATGCCCCACGGCGTGCTCTTCCGCGGCAACCGCGAGGCCGACATCCGCCGGCGTCTCGTCCGGCACGGCTTGATCAAGGGCGTCATCGGGCTTCCCGCCAACCTCTTCTACGGCACCGGAATCCCGGCGTGCATCGTGGTCATCGACAAGGAGAACGCGGTGGGCCGCCGCGGGATCTTCATGATCGACGCCAGCAAGGGCTTCCGGAAGGACGGCGCCAAGAACCGGCTGCGGGAGCGCGACATCCACCGGATCGTGGACGTCTTCACGGAGCAGAGAGAGGTTCCCAGGTACTCGCGCATGGTGCCAACGACCGAGATCGCCAGCGAGGCCAACGACTACAACCTCAACATCCCCCGCTACATCGACTCCAGCGAGCCCGAGGACCTGCACGACCTGGCCGCGCACCTGCACGGTGGCATCCCGAACCGCGACCTCGACGCTCTCGGCGCCTACTGGGAGGTGTTTCCGGGCCTGCGGGAGCTGCTCTTCTCGCCGAACGGCCGGGAAGGGTACAGCGACGCGCGGGTCGGGGCGGACGAGGTGCGGGGGGTGGTGCTCGAACATGGCGAGTTCAAGGCGTATGGGGACCGCGTTCGCCGGGTGTTCGACGGTTGGCGGCGGGAGCAAGCGCCGCGCCTGCGCGAGCTTGCCATCGGGGATTCCCCCAAGGCGTTGATTCGGGATCTGTCGGAGGACCTGCTGCACCGCTTCGCCGGACTCCCGCTGCTCGACCGCTACGGTGTCTAC
Organism: Longimicrobiales bacterium; assembly: GCA_965116645.1. Lineage (GTDB taxonomy): Bacteria > Gemmatimonadota > Gemmatimonadetes > Longimicrobiales > Gaopeijiaceae > Bin94. The sequence continues at coordinate 3,333,180 of OZ220702.1, forward strand.
CAGTGCCTGATGGACTACTGGGACGAGGTCATGCAGGACGATGTGTACCTGGTGGTGACGGAAGGGTGGACGGAAGCGGCGCGGCCGCGGGTGCTGGTGCCGGTCAGGGGCAAGGGGACCGCGGAAACGCCGGATCTGACCGTGAACCGGAAGAAGTACAGGATGGACCTGGTGCCTCCCGGGCTGGTCGTCGCCCGGTATTTCGCGGTGGAACAGGCCGAGGTTGACCGTTTGCGGACGGAACAGGAGGGCGTTGCTCGCGAGCTGGAGGAGTTCGTCGAGGAGTACTCCGGGGAAGACGGGCTGCTGGAGGGTGCGACGAGCGATGCCGGGAAGGTGACGCAGGCTGCGGTTAGGGCGCGGCTGAAGGCGGTGGGCGACGATCCCGAAGGGCAGGAGGAGCGGGATGTGCTGGAAGTGTGTCTGGATCTGATGAAAGCCCTTGCCGCGGCGAAGAGGGCGGCGAAGGAGGCTAAGACTCGGCTGGATTCGCGGGTGCTCGCGCGGTATGCGACGCTGACTGCAGCGGAGATCACCGAGCTCGTGGTCGGCGACAAGTGGATGGCAAGTGTGGAGGGCGCTATCGGGCAGGTGGTGGAGCGGCTGACGGGTGGGCTGGTGGATCGGGTCAGGGTGCTGGAGGGGCGGTATTCCGAGGCTCTGCCGGAACTCGCCAGTCAGGTCGATGACTACGGCACCAATGTCGAAGGTCACTTAAGGCGAATGGGGCTTTCGGTATGAAACGTCCGCTACGGTTCGAGCGTCGCGACGAATCGTTCGGCGAGATTCCGCGGACACCGTCTGCAGAATCGGGGAGCGTCACAGCGGAGGTCGAGACTCGGGTGGGGAGGGTCCGAGAAGCCAACGCGATCCAGGTATCGCCGGGATACAAGCGTACCAAGATGGGGACAGTTCCTGAGGATTGGGAGACCGCCCCTCTCGGCAGGATCTGCTCCATGAAGAGTGGCGAGACCATTACGAGCGCTGACATCGACGACACTTCACAGTTTCCGTGCCACGGAGGAAACGGCCTCAGAGGCTTTACGAATAGGTTCACGCACTCCGGCCGTTTTGCGCTCATAGGACGCCAAGGAGCGCTGTGCGGAAACGTCATAGGCGTCTCTGGACAGTTCTTCGCATCCGAGCATGCGGTTGTCGTGACGGCATTCCCGCAGACAGATGTAGGATGGCTTACCTATATGCTGGGAGGAATGCGCCTCAACCGGTATTCGGAGTCCTCGGCACAGCCCGGCCTGTCCATTGCCAAACTTCTATTGTTGGATGTGGCCTGCCCTCCTACCAAGGCCGAACAACGCGCCATCGCCGCCGTCCTTTCGGACGTTGACAAGCTGATCGAATCGCTGGAGGCGCTGATCGCCAAGAAGCGGGTCATCAAGCAGGCCGTGATGCAGGAGCTGCTGACGGGTAGGACGCGGCTGCCGGGGTTTGGGGGGGAGTGGGAGGGAACCGCGCTCGGCAACTTGGCGGACATCCGGAATGGCGGGACTCCTCGCACTGGCGTTCCTTCCTATTGGGGCGGACGAATCCCATGGTGCGTCCCAACCGATATCACGGCCCGTCGGGGGAAGTATCTTGCCGCCACTGCACGTAGCATCACGCCCGAGGGACTGGCCCGCTGCGGGGCAAGTCTGCTGCCTGTCGGGGCTCTGCTCCTCTGTAGCCGCGCGACAATCGGCGAGATCAAGATCGCTTCAATGCCGGTGGCCACGAATCAGGGATTCAAGTCATTGGTTTGCGGCGACGCGGTGGACTACGAGTTCCTCTACTACCGTATGTTGACCCTGAAGAAGCAGATGATCGATGTGGCCACTGGCTCCACATTCCTGGAAATCAGCAAGCGTGACGTGGCGACCATTCGCATTGAACTCCCTTCCCTCCCCGAACAACGCGCCATCGCCACCGTCCTCTCCGACATGGACGCCGAGATCACCGCACTCGAGCACCGCCTCGACAAGACCCGCGCGATCAAGCAGGGCATGATGCAGCAGCTCCTCACCGGCGCGATCCGGCTGCCGGTCCGGGAGACGGCGCCCCACGAGAACGCGGAGCCGTGAGCCCAACCCGCATCTTCATCGGCGGCGCCCAGGGAGAGTTCGCGCGGGAACGGGCACACCTGCGCGACTACCTGCGTGGCGACCCCCTGATGCGGCGATTCTTCGAGGTTCTCGTCCCGGAGCCTGCCCCCGCTCGCGACGGACTGCCCGATGCGGCCCGCTGGGACACCGTCGAACATTGCGACATCTATGTTGGCCTGTTCGGCGCCGACTACGGCTTCGAGGACGACGCCGGTATCTCGCCCGTCGAGCGCGAGTTCGACCAAGCCGTCGCCTTCGGGAAGCATCGGCTGATCTTCGTGAAGGGTGCCGACGGGGCCGAGCGTCACCCCGGGATGCGCGCGCTCATCGACAGGGCGCAAGCGGGGATCGCGAGAAGACGCTTCACCACGCCGGCAGAGCTCGTCGCCGGGCTGTACGCGGCGCTCCTTCGGCACGTCGAGGCCGAGCGGCTCCTGCATCTCGTCCCGTTCGACGCCGAACCGTGTTCGGGGGCCACGACGAACAACCTGGACGCCGAAGCCATGGGCCGCTTCATCCGCACTACGCGAAGGTCGCGCGGGCTCCCGGTGGCGGATGCGGCGCCGCCAACGGACTTGCTCCGCCATCTTGGCCTTCTCTGGAGGGGACGCCTCACCAACGCCGCCATCCTGCTCTTCGGACAGGCGCCGCAGCGGTTCCTCATCTCCTCCGAAGTCGAGTGCACGCACTTCCACGGCACCGCGGTCGCCCGACCTACCCCGTACCGACGGGTGTACAGGGGGACGGTCTTCGAGCTGGTGGACCAGGCGGTGGACTTCGTCCTGGGCGCGATCGACCGGAGCGTGGGAACGAGGGCCGAGACGGTGCAGGCACCGGTCGCCCACGAAATTCCCAAGCAGGTCGTCACGGAGGCCGTCGTGAACGCCGTCGCGCACCGCGACTACACCGATCCAGAGAGCATTCAGATCCTGCTGTTCCAGGACCGGCTGGAGGTCGTGAGCCCCGGCCATTCGCCGCCGTCGCGCCTCGGGGTGAAGCCTGGCTCCGAGCATCCGTCGATCCCGACCAACCCGCTCATCGCCGCACCGATGCACCTGCTCGGCTACGGTGAGGGGACGGGCACCGGGACGGCGGCCATGACTCGGCTGTGCGCGGAGGCGGGTCTACCCGGGCCGGAGTTCGAGGAGGACGCGGGGTTCTTCACGACGCGGATATGGAGGACGCGCGCCGCCGCTCGGAGCCCTGAGCGTACGGGTTCGCCACCCATCCCGGCTCCACCCATCACTACCCAGAACCCTCCACCCACGGCCTCCACTACCCAGATATCCACACGCCAGCGTATATTGGAGCTGCTACGGGCCGAGCCCAAGCTGACCCGCAACGACCTGGCCGTCCGCACCGGCATCACGCCCGACGGGGTCAAGTACCACCTCGCCAGACTGAAGAAGGCCGGTCTGCTCCGCCGAGTCGGGTCGGACCGGGCCGGCCACTGGGAAGTCCAACACCTTAACCCGCACGATCATGACGCCTGAAACCCAGAACGTCGAGTGGAAGAGCTCGTGGCGCGACGAGTACCTGGCATGGATCTGCGGGTTCGCGAACGCGCAGGGCGGTGTCCTGGAGATCGGCAAGGACGACGCAGGCGAGGTCGTCGGGGTCAAGGGTGCGCTGGGGCTGCTGGAAGAGATACCCAGCAAGGTGCGGTCCCTGCTCGGGATCGTGGTCGATGTGAACCTGAAGTCGGAGAACGGCCTGGAGTACATCCAGATCGTCGTCGAGCCGCACTCCAACCCGATCAGCTACCGGGGCAGATTCCACTACCGGAGCGGCAGCACGAAGCAGGTGCTTGAGGGGGCGGCATTGACTCGGCTCCTCCTGGAGAAGCACGGCCGCACTTGGGACGACGTGCCGTTGCCCGGCGTCGCGCTCGGAGACCTCGATAACCGCGCCCTCACCGAGTTTCGCCGACGGGGCGTCGCGAGCGACCGTCTGCCGAGGAGCATCCTGCAGGAATCGGACGCGGCGGTGATCGACCGGCTTCAGCTGCGTGAGGGCGTCCACCTGAAGCGGGCCGCCGTCTTGCTCTTCCATCCGGCGCCGCATCGGCTGGTGAGCGAGGCCTATGTGAAGATCGGCTACTTCCGGGGCACGGAGATCCTGTACCAGGACATCGTCCAGGGCGACCTCTTCAGCCAAATCGACCGCGCCATGGAGCTGCTGTACAGCAAGTACACGCGAGCGCTGATCTCCTACGACGGCATCTATCGGGTCGAGACCGTCCCGGTTCCCCGCGACGCCATGCGCGAAGCGGTGACCAACGCCGTCATGCACCGCGACTACGCCACGCCGACCTCCACGCAGATCCGCGTCTACGACGACCGGATCTCGATCGGGAACGCGGCCCAGCTGCCGCCCGATTGGACCGCCCCGTCCGATCGAGCCGTGCAGTCAAGGCCCCACAATCCACAGGTCGCTCACGCGTTCTTCCGCGCGGGCATGATCGAGGCGTGGGGGCGAGGCATCCCGCGGATCACCGAGTTGTGTCGGGACGCCGGGAACCCGCCGCCGACCTGGGAGGTGCAGCCGGGCGGCATCCTGCGCGTGCGCTTCCCGTTCTCTGCGGCCTACCAGGAGGCAGACCGAAGGGTTCGGGTGGGCGACGCGGTGGAGACAGATACTACCCAGAATTCGTCCGATACTACCCAGAACGGAAACGCGGCAACCGGAGGAACTACAGGTAAGGCTACGCAAGAGACTACAAGTAAGAAGTCGGACACTACACAAGAAACTACACCTAAGGCGGCAGCCACTACACAAGAAACCGTCCGGGACAGCACGAGACGCCGGATCCTGTCCCTCCTGAGCGACGAGCCGCGCATCACGCAGGTCGAGATCGCCGAACGCCTCGGAATCACCAGGGATGGCGTCACCTACCATTTCCGCAAGCTCAGGGCGGAAGGCATCATCCGCCGCGTCGGCTCAAGGAAGTCCGGCCACTGGGAGATCGTAGGCCCGTGACCAAAGTCGGAGCCCTCGAGATCCAGACCCAACGCCGCGTCATCGCGTACTTCCGCGACCACCTCGGCTACCGCTACCTCGGTGACTGGCGCGACCACGACGACAACCGGAACATCCAATCCGACCTTCTCACCCAGTTCCTCAATCACCAGGGCCACCCCCCCGACCTCATCACCAAAGCACTCCACCAGCTCGACCAGGCCGCCGCGCTCGGTGGCGGCAGGACACTCTACGATGCCAACCGCGACGTCTACAGCCTGCTTCGCTACGGCGTCAAGATCCGTCCCGGACTCGGTGAACAGACCGTCACCGTCCCCCTGATCGACTGGGAGAACCCGGACGCCAACGACTTCGCCATCGCCGAAGAGGTCACGGTCGCCGGCAGGAACACGAAGCGGCCCGACATCGTGCTCTACGTCAACGGGATCGCCGTCGGCGTGCTCGAACTGAAGCGCTCGACCGTGTCGGTGGCGCAGGGGATCCGGCAGAACCTGGACAACCAGAAGAAGGAGTTCATTCGGTCGTTCTTCACCACCGTGCAGTTCGTCATGGCGGGCAACGACACCGAAGGGCTCCGCTACGGCGTGATCGGGACGCCCGAGAAGTACTGGTTGCGCTGGAAGGAACCCGGTGACCCCGGCCCCGACGCCCCCGCCTCCCCCCTCCTTCTCGAGCTCGGCCACCTCTGCGACCGGGCGCGCCTGCTCGAACTCATTCACGACTTCACGGTCTTCGACGGCGGCGTCAAGAAGATCTGCCGTCACAACCAGTACTTCGGCGTGAAGGAGGCGCAGGACTTCGTGCGGCGTCGCGAGGGCGGGATCATCTGGCACACCCAAGGCAGCGGGAAGAGCCTCACGATGGTGTGGCTGGCGAAGTGGATCCGGGAACTCAAGAACGCCGACGGGCGGGTGCTCATCGTCACCGACCGCACCGAGCTCGACGACCAGATCGAGAAGGTCTTCACGGGAGTGGACGAGGACATCCACCGCACCAGCGACGGGGCCGACCTGGCCGCATCACTGCGCGACCCCGCCAAGTCTCTCATCTGTTCCCTGATCCAGAAGTTCGGAAGCTCCGAGGAGGGGAACATCGACCAATACGTGAGCCAGCTCCGGAGCCACATGTCGGCCGGCTCTCCACCTCCCCGCGAGATCTTCGTCTTCGTGGACGAATGTCACCGCACACAGTCCGGCAAGCTGCACGCGGCCATGAAGGCGATACTCCCCGGGGCCACCCTGGTCGGCTTCACCGGAACACCGCTGCTAAAGGCCGACAAGCAGCGCAGCATCGAGACCTTCGGGCCGTACATCCACACGTACAAGTACGACGAGGCGGTGGACGACGGAGTGGTGCTCGACCTGCGCTACGAAGCTCGGGAGATCGATCAGGACATCACGTCGGAGGCCAGGATCGACCAGTGGTTCGAGGCGAAGACGAAGGGACTGAGTGATCTGGCCCGGGCGCAGCTCAGGCAGAGGTGGGGCACGATGCGCCGTGTCACCAGTTCGCTGCCCCGGATCCGGAACATCGCGGCCGACATTCTGATGGACATGGCGACGCGGGACCGGCTCCAGAGCGGCCGTGGAAACGCCCTGCTCGTATCGGACAGCGTCCATGCGGCGTGCCGCTTCTTCGAGGAGTTCCGCGAGACCGAATTGAGCGGCAAGTGCGCCATCGTCACCTCCTACAAGCCCGCGGTTCGAGACACCAAGGGGGAAGAAACGGGCGAGGGGCGCACCGAGAAGCTGCTCAAGTACGATGTCTACCGGAAAATGCTCGCGGACCACTTCGACCAGCCCGAAGAGAAGGCCATGCACATGGCCGAGCAGTTCGAGAAGGAGGTCAAGAAGCGCTTCGTGAACGAGCCCGGGCAGATGAAGCTCCTGATCGTGGTCGACAAGCTGCTGACCGGCTTCGACGCCCCGCCGGCCACGTACCTGTACATCGACAAGAAGATGCAGGACCACGGCCTCTTCCAGGCGATCTGCCGCGTCAACCGCCTGGACGGCGACGACAAGGAGTACGGCTACATCATCGACTACCGGGACCTGTTCCGGTCGCTGGAGGGCGCAATCAGGGACTACACGGGGGAAGCGTTCGAGAACTTTGACCGCGAGGACGTCAAGGGACTGCTGAAGGAGCGCCTGGAGCAGGGGCGGGAGCGGCTGGAGGAGACCCGTGAGGCGGTCAAGGCGCTGTGCGAGCCCGTCGAGCCTCCGCACGACACGGATGCCTATCTGCGGTACTTCTGCCATGGCGGAACGACCGACCCAGCCCGACAGCTCGCGGCCAACGAACGAAAGCGCCTCACCCTTTACCGCGCGGTGGCCGCGTTCATGCGCGCGTACGCCAACCTGGCCAACGAGATGATTGAGGCGGACTACACCGAGGCCGAGCGGCTCGCCATCAGGGACGAGGTCGCCCACTACGAGAAGGTCCGTCAGGAGGTCAAGCTGGCGAGCGGCGACTACGTCGACCTCAAGGTGTTCGAGCCCGCCATGCGGCACCTGCTCGACACCTACATCCGGGCCGACGAAAGCGAAGTGGTTTCAGCCTTCGACGACATGACGCTCGTGGACCTGCTCGTCAGGGACGGCAGGGACGCCATCAAGGGGCTTCCGGAAGGGATCCAGGGCAGCCAGCGCGCCGTCGCCGAGACAATTGCGAACAACGTCCGCCGCCTGATCGTCGACGAGATGGCGGTCAACCCGAGGTACTACAAGAAGATGTCGGCCGTTCTCGAAGCGCTGATCCAGCAGCGCAGGGAGGAGGCGATCGAGTACGAGGCCTATCTCAAGAAGGTGATCGAGCTGGCCGAGCAGGTGAAGCGGGGGGAAGGGGGTGGATCGTACCCGGCCAGCATCAATAGCACGGCGCTTCGGGCGATCTATCACAACCTGCCGGAAGAGTTGCCACCGACGAAGGTGGCCGAGGGCAACGACACGCAGGGACAGGATTACACGCCCGATCCACGTGAGGCCGTTGCGCTGGCCGTCGACCGGGGGGTCCGCGCGGCCAAGCAAGACGATTGGCGGGGCCATCCAATCAAGGAGAAGCAGATCGGCCGGGCCATCCGCGATGCGCTCGGTCCCTATGCGGCCCATACGTTCACGATCCTCGAAATCGTGAAGGCGCAGAGTGACTACTGAGCGCGCCCGCATCGAGATCCGCGGCATCCCGGTCGAGATCGTCCGCAAGGACATCAAGCACCTGCACCTGGGCGTCTATCCCCCGGAGGGACGGGTAAGGGTGGCCGCGCCGTTGCGGCTTGATGATGAAGCCGTGCGGCTGGCTGTGATCTCCCGGTTGGCTTGGATTCGCCGGAAGCAGGCGGAGTTCGACGGGCAGGATCGCCAGTCGCGGCGTGAATTCGTCACGGGGGAAAGCCACTACTTCGAGGGACGCAGATATCGGCTCGACGTGGTGGTGTCGGGCGGACCGACCGGAATCCGGCTCCGAGACAATGCCTGGATGGAAATGCGGGTGCGGCCGTCAGCCGACCGTGACAGCCGGGAGGCCCTGCTGTACCGGTGGTACCGGGCTCGGCTTCGCGAGCGGATCCCCGAAATGGTCGCCAAGTGGGAGCCGAAGATCGGTGTCACGGTGGCCGAATGGCGGATCCGACGGATGAAGACACGGTGGGGTACCTGCAACCCGGAAGCCGGGCGGATCTGGCTGAATTCGGAGCTGGCGAAGAAGCCGGTGTCGTGTCTGGAGTACGTGGTGGTCCACGAGATGGTGCATCTGGTCGAGCGCGGACATACCGACCGATTTCGCGGGATACTGGATCGACTGATGCCGGGGTGGGGGATCCGGCTAGATGAGCTCAATCGCGGATATTTGGCGGACGAGGGATGGGTACTCGGCCCGCCTGCCGTAGCAGTGCAGTCGCGCGGAGCTGTCTAAGACATGCCTCCAACTCGACCTCATGGACTTGCCGAACGTCGCACTCTCCCGGACAAAGAACGGCCAGATGTCTCTGGTCTACTTCTTCCCGTTGCCATCGATCACCAAGACCATTGGCGCACGGCTACCGAAGTCCCGCGCGGCATTGATTGCAACTGCCGTTGTCCCGGTTGTGACCAACCCGTGATTGCACGTCAAGGTGCTGTTCGGCGACCACATTTCGCACACTCCTCACGGACACCACACTTACGCACTTGCAGCGAGACCGCCCTACATCGATTGTGTAAGCAGGTCATTTGTGCTTCTGTCGGCAAGTGTCTAAAGCTACCCCGCACACAGGGATACAATGTGAGGCTTCATTCTGTAGACGCCGAGGTCAACATCAACGTAGTCCCTCGTCGTGTCGATTTGCTTGCCGACGTTTCATTCGAGCCCCTCGGAGGCAGGACATCCACTGGAAAGCGTAACTTGGCGATCGAGATATGCGTTTCGCACAGTAAGGACCAAGCGTATTGTCTTGACATGAAGAAGGCCAACGTCCCAGCGATCGAGATAGCGGTGACCTGGCAACAAGTCTTCGATAGAATGACTAAGACACCTACCCAAGCAAAAGTCGAAAGCGCCCTCCGCTTTCTGCTTCTGTCCATGACTGCCAGCAAGCGTTGGCTGCATCGGAAGGACATGGTAATCTGTCCGCATTGCCAGAGATATGAACTCCCTGGCCACATGACCAATGGCGTGACTTGCGGACTGACTCCCTGCCCTACTTGCGATGGTCACATGCGCCAAGACTCCGGGTACCGCAGGTGCCGCCGCTGTCGCCAGAGGGCTCGAAGGTAGCCAAGATCGGACGGCGGCTCGCCCCCGCCAGGCTGAGAGCCCCCGACTTTCGCGGCAGCCTGCCTCTTCGCTTCCGTGTCATCGAGGAGCACGCGCGCGCCATTGCTGCGTGCCTACGCCGTCACGGTCCGATGCTGTCGAGACGGTCACGAACTTCAACAAGAAACTCCGAGGGTCCGTTGAAGAACCTTCGGCCGTACCTATTCGAATACCAGCCGGAATAGGTCATATGGACTTCCTCTTTGCCGCGACTTAGCCCAACGTAGAAGAGGCGTCGCTGCTCACGATGCCCCGCTTCACTGCTGCCCCAACGGGGAATTCTACCTTGTTCTATGCCCATTAGGATTACAATCTTGAATTCCAGTCCCTTGGCACTATGAAATGTGATGAGGTTGAGGTGATCGGGCGATCCACCCTGCCCACCGAATACACCCACCGTCCAATCTGCGAGTTCCCCATTCGGATCCGACGTCTTGATGAGGTGTGCCAGCGCCTCGCGCTCGTCCCTGAGCATCGTGTTCGCGTCCAAGTTCGCCCCAAGACATTCGTCCCGAAAAGCCGTCAACCAGTCCCGGAGTGTCCGATCACTACCACGGTGAGACAAGAGGAATCGAAGCAGTCTCACCCTGTCCTCGTGACCCCGACCATCTACCGACACGTGGATTCTGAAGACGGACGCCCAGCTGGCAAGAATTGACGACAGCCGCGGAGATCCAGTTCGCCACCCACCGCCACACCATGCCGCACACGCTTCCAGCCATCGCGTTAGCGGTGTCTTCCAATAAGGGGCGCCTCGGTCGATTCGAATCGTCGGAAACTCGCGCGCCCTCGCGTGCCGAGCGATGACATCTCCATCATGCCTGTCGACATACAGTACAGCAATATCGCCAAGGCGTGCCCCCTCCACTCTGTCGTGCGCCCCGGGAATGAGGTCTTCGCAGATGTAGCGAGCCTGATCCTCAACGCCGGCTCGTAGCTCGTGGAATTGCACGATTCCTGCACTAGCTCCATGCCGTGCCTGATAGCCCCGCTTCACCCCAAGTGCGATCTCAGAAGCCCGGACAATGGTCGGCCCGCTCCGGTAGTTGTATGCCAGGTTCACACATTCAACCTCGGGCGATTCTGCCAGTTGACGGAGTAGCTTCGGTCGTGCACCAATGAAGCCGTAGATTGACTGATCCGGATCCCCTACGGCAAACAACACTGAGTCGGCTCGGAAGCAGATGTTGTCCACGATTCTGTGCAGTGGGAGACCAAGATCTTGATATTCGTCCACAACAATGGCGGGATATCTCGCGTGGAGTGCACGGCGTATCCAAGAGTGTGACTCAACTAACCTCAATCCAATCAACACCATGTCGTCAAAATCAATCATCCCGCGCGTTCGTAACAGTTTCTCGTAACGGCCAACTAGCGAGGACAGTTGTGGATCCGTTCGAAATCCAGGGGCGGTAGAATCGAGACACGTGCGGCGATACTCGTCGGAGCGCGTACGCCACCCCGGAACATACTCGTCCCGGCCAATCTCCGCCTCTACCGCTTCGGTAAACAACACCTCCTGTTCGTTAGTCGATGCAACCCGAAAATCAGCCGGCAAATCGATCTCCGCAAGTGTCGCGTAGGGAATCACGATCTTCTTGAGGCAGAAAGAGTGTACAGTTCCGACAAAGACGTTATCGGATTCGTAGATTCCCAGACGCTCAAGTCTGGCTTTCAACTCGCGAGCACACTCGGTGTTGTAGGTTATGCATGCCAAGCCACGAGGCTTCCGAATGGACTCGATTAGCAGTTTTGCGATCTTGGTGGTGAGCGTCTTCGTCTTTCCACTCCCTGGACCGGCGAGGACAACACAGTGTCCATCAGCATTGAGCGCCTGCCACTGACCGGGATTGCCGCGGAGCTGCTCCACGGCCCTTCGGTAGGCTGACGATGCCCTAGCGACACCGGGACCGGACGTACTCGACCGCATCGTTTATGTAGTTCGGCCAGCGAGCTGGAGCGACACGATTCGCCAAGCGCTGGGCAAAGCGACCCTTGCCAATCACCTTGATGTCTCTCAGCAGTCGGTCAGCGTCTACCGCACCCGGATCACCTCGCCACTCCTGTGCCCTAGTCGAAGAAGCATTGCTCTTTCCGAGTTCAATCAGGGTCTCGCAGACTTCATTGTGCGCTCCGGCCCGAAACAAGTCGACCTCTAAAGTGTGCTCGCCCACAAACAACCCGCGCTTCTTAGCCATCGCAAGTTGCTCGTTCCTATCTAGTCCGTCCGGCACCTCGCTGACTCTCCGCAACAGCTGCAATACCCGGTTGTCACCTCGCCTCTCACCACTCGCGATCGGATCTCCATCGGTCACAACGGCGACGGGCAGGCGAAGGCCATTACCGCCGAGAAGATTGAGGTACGGCCCGAAATTCGTGCCTGCGACCGAGCACACTGAAATCCCTAACTCGTCGAAGTCAATGCCATTCGCCTTAGCGAGCGCCGGTACTACGAAGCGCTCAGCCTCTCCCTCGACGAGGAGTACGCCTTTGGAAAACAGCATTTCCCCTCGTGTGACATCAAGATACCGCTCAAGATCGGCCACGACCGCTGAACTGAGTTCCAATGCAGCTGTCGACACACCTTCGCTACTCCGGCCATCTCGGGTCTTGCGCAACACCACAAGCGAATCCAAAGGCGCGACGCTTACGATGTGGGGAGAATGTGTGGTGACGATGACAGTAACTGGCCTTGAGGCGGCCTGAGCCCCACCGGAACGCAGCAAATCGCGGTATACCAGTCGTTGCAGATGAGGGTGTAGATGTGCCTCCGGTTCCTCAATGGCAAGGAAAGTATGATGGCGCTGTCCCTCGCCGACTGATCGGTCGAGGTCCAAAGCCTTCAGTGTCAGGTAGAGCACATTGGTGGAGCCCAGGCTCGCTGCCCCAATCTCACGCCGGCCGGAGTCCGTGTAGAGTCGCAACGCCCGCAGGAGACGCTCGGGATCCTTTGGGGAGAACCCAAGAGTGGTTTCGATTGCGTGGGCCGAGCCTACCATATCGCGAATGCGGTTGTTGATGGTAGCAACCAACCCCTTGACCTGGTCGTTCTGAGCTGCGGTCTCCGTAGCTTGGGTGATCTCGTCAGCTAGCGCCATGAGGGCGTCTCGGTCGATGCGTGCCGCAACTGCGTCTACGAGAGGGCGTAGAGGTGAACGTCGCCAGTTGCCCAAGTCACCCTCTGCGTCTCGAAGGGCCGGAAGGAGGTTGAGGGGCAGGCGCCGCCGAGTCTCGAAGCTGAGACGGTTTTCTGGACGATCTCCACCGTACAGCACGAACTCATAGTCGGAGTCCTTGGTAGGTTGGCCCTCAATGCTCTCGATTGGTTGGAAAAGATAGGTCAGCCTAGCCGTCATCGGCTCAGGACTGACTAGGTGTTCAGCCAGCAAGGCGAATTGGTTTTCGTCGTCTTCAAAATCGGTGAGATCAATAGACACGGTGATCTTCGCGTCTCGTGCGAGAGGTCGTTCAAGTCCGTCCCAGAAGTCTTCGGCCCTTAATTGCCGAGCAGTATCTGGAAGAGACGGGTCAAGAATGAGGCGGAGTGCGTAAAGCAAGTTGGTCTTGCCAATCTTGTTCTCGCCGACTATGACTGTGTTTCGGACCAAGTTCAAGTCCAGAGCCCGAAAGTTCCGGAAGTTCCGAATCTGAATTCGGGATATTCGCATGATGAAGCGGTTACGTTGCAGGTATCTTTGGTGACGAGCTTAAGCTGGCGGACCCGCTACTAGCTCAAGCTCAAGTGGGTTCGGTTACATACTCTAGCGGCATACACCGCCACATGGGATGGATCGGGCGTACCCCTTCCCACACCTCCCCTCCCACCCCCATCACTTCGCCACCCCCCTCTCCGCCAACACCCCCCAAACCCGATCCGGCGTAATCGGAATATCCATATGCGTCACCCCCAGGTGTGCCAGCGCATCCACCACCGCATTCGCGATCGCGGGCGGCGCCCCCACCGTAGCCGACTCCCCCACCCCCTTCGCCCCCAGCGGATGATGCGGCGACGGCGTCACGGTATGCCCGGTCTCCCACGCCGGCGTCTCCACCGCCGTCGGCACCAGATAATCCATGAACGACCCGGCCAGGTTATTCCCATCCTCGTCGTACGGGATCTCCTCATACAGCGCCGGCCCCAGCCCCTGCGTCAGGCCGCCATGGATCTGCCCCTGCACGATCATGGGATTGATGATGTTCCCGCAGTCATCCACCGCCACGAACCGCCTCACGCTCACCTCCCCCGTCCCCCGGTCGATGTCCACCACGCAGATATACGTCCCGAACGGGAACGTCAGGTTGGGCGGATCGTAGTAGTTCGTCGCCTCCATCCCCGGCTCCATCCCCTCGGGCAGGTTCGTGTACGCCGCGAACGCGCAGTCCTGGATCGTCACGCTCTTGTCCGGCGCGCCCTTCACCGAGAACTGCCCGGGCTCCCACTCCAGGTCCCCTTCGTCCGCCTCAAGCAAGTGCGCCGCGATCTTGCGCGCCTTGTCCCGGATCTTCCGCGCGGCCATCGCGCCCGCCGCCCCCGCCGTCGGCGTCGACCGGCTCGCATACGTCCCCAACCCATACGGCGCCGTATCCGTATCCCCCTCCTCCACCTGAACATGCGCCGCCGGCAACCCCAGCTCCTCCGCGATGATCTGCGCGTACGTGGTCTCGTGCCCCTGCCCCTGACTCTTCGTCCCGAACCGCGCGATCGCCTTCCCCGTCGGATGCACCCGCACCTCCGCCGAATCGAACATCTTGATGCCCAGGATGTCGAAGTCCTTCGACGGCCCCGCCCCCAGCACCTCCGTGAAGCTGCACACGCCGATCCCCATCAGCTCCCCCCGCTCGCGCTTCTCGGCCTGCTCCCTGCGCAGCTCGTCGTAGCCGATCATCTCCTTGGCCTTGTCCATCGCGGCCTGGTAGTCCCCGCTGTCGTACTCCCAGCCCAGCGGCGAGTGGTACGGAAACGCCTCCTTGGGAATGAAGTTCTCCTCGCGCAGCGTCGCCGGGTCCTTCCCCACCTTGTGGGCCAGCGTGTCCACCACCCGCTCCAGGCAGTGGACCGCCTCCGTCACCCGGAACGAACAGCGGTACGCCACGCCCCCCGGCGGCTTGTTCGTGTAGACCGCGTCCACCTCGGCGTACGCGTTTTCCATGCTGTAGGACCCCGTACAGATCGAAAACAGCCCCGCGGGGAACTTCGACGGTGCGGCCTGCGCATCCGCATACCCGTGGTCCGCCAGCGTCTTGATCCTCAGCGCGCGGATCTTGCCACTCGCGTCCGCCGCGATCTCCGCGTCCATGTGATAGTCCCGCGCGAACGAGTCGGCCTGCAGGTTCTCCATCCGGTCCTCGATCCACTTGACCGGCTTGCCCAACACGACCGACGCGGCGATCGCGATCACGTAGCCCGGGTACACGGGGACCTTCCCCCCGAACCCGCCCCCGATGTCGGGCGACACCACGCGGATCTTCTCCTCCGACAGCCCGACGTGACCCGCCACCAGGGCCAGCACGGTGCGGATCGCGTGCGGGGCCTGCGTGGTCATGTACACGGTGAGGTGTCCCTCGACCGGGTTGAAGTCGGCCAGGCAGCCGCACGTCTCGATCGACGCCACGTGGATGCGCGGCACGTGCATCTTCTCGCGCACGACCACGTCGGCCTCGTCGAAGATCCTGTCCGTCGCCTCCTTGTCTCCGGCCTCCCAGTGCCAGATCCGGTTGTCCTCCTGGCCCTCCTTGTCGGTGCGGAGCACGGGCGCGTCTTCGTCGAGCGCCTGGAAGGGGTCGATCACGGGCTTCATCGGCTCGTACTCGACCTCGACCGCGGCGACACCGTCGGCGGCCGCATAGCGCGATGTGGCGATCACCCCGGCCACTTCCTGGGACTGGTACATGACCGTATCGGTCGGCAGCACCATCTGGGTGTCCGACATGAGCGTCGGCATCCAGTGCAGGTTGTAGGCCTCGAGGTCCTTGCCCGTGAGCACGGCGAGCACGCCGTCGATCTCGAGCGCCTTGGACGTGTCGATGTTCTTGATCTTCCCGTAGGCGATGGGGCTGCGCACGATGTCGAGCCACAGCATCCCCGGCAGGGTGAAGTCGTCGATGTAGTTGCCCTTGCCCTGCAGGAAGCGCGGGTCCTCCTTGCGCTTCATGGAGTGGCCCATGCCGCAGATCTTGGCGGAAGTCCTGGGTGCGTTGGTCTCGTTGGCCATCAGTCGGCCTCCTCGGCTGCGGGGGTGGCGGCGTCGGCGTCGGTGGCGTCGGCGTCGGCCCCGGCCCCGGCCATTTTCGCGGCGGCGTACTCGACCGCCTTGACGATGTTCACGTATCCGGTGCAGCGGCAGAGATTCCCCGAAATCGCCTCGCGGATCTCGGCCTCGTTGGGGTTCGGGTTGGCGGCGAGGAGCGCGGTTCCGGTCATCAGCATGCCTGGCGTACAGAATCCGCACTGGAGGCCGTGCTCCTGCATGAAGCCCTCCTGGAGCGCGCTCATGCCGTTCGCGTCGGCGAGCCCCTCGACCGTGCCGATCTCGGCGCCGTCGGCCTGGACCGCGAGCACGGTGCACGACTTGGTGGGCACGCCATCGACCAGCACGGTGCACGCGCCGCAGTGCGTGGTGTCGCAGCCGATGTGGGTGCCGGTGAGCGCGAGTTCGTCGCGGATCAGGTGGACGAGGAGCAGCCGGGAGTCGACCTCGCGCGAGTGTTCGGCTCCGTTGACCGTAACGGTGATATGGTGCTTGGCCATGGTCCTTATCCTCCTACCCGCTGTGTGCGGCGGCGCGCGCGAGCGCCTTGGCTGTGGCCCTCGCGGTCAGCACGCGGGCCATGTTCCTCTTGTATTCGACCGAACCGCGGCGGTCGGCGACGGGGTCGGTGGCGTCGGCGGCGGCCTGCGCGGCGGCATTGATGATCTCGTCCGCGTCGGGAGCGCGTGTGATCGCGTCGCGCATCTTGTCGATCGCGCCCCGGAACCCCCCGCGCGCCACCAGCCTCGCGCCCGTCAGCACCTCCTCGGCGACGGTCGCCCGGATCGGAGCCATGCCCAGGTTCGTCAGCCCGACTCCGGCCCTGGCAACCTTGCCGCCGTCGTCCAGCGTCAGCTGCACGGCCGCGCCGGCCACCGCGTAGTCGCCCACCTTGCGCTCCAGCTTCAGGTAGGCGCCGCCACTTTGTTCGCCAGCCGAACGAAGTCCGTTGCCGCCCCCGTTGCCGGGCGTTGGGATGCGAATCTCGGTCAGGATCTCCCCCGGCTCCAGCGCCGTCATGAACAGCCCGTGGAAGAAGTCGTCGACCCCGATCACGCGCTCGCCGTCCGGCCCGGTCGCGACCATCTGCGCCCTCAGCGCGATCATCGTCGCCGGATGATCGTTGGCCGGGTCCCCATGCGCCACATTCCCGCAGATCGTGGCGCGGTTCCGCACGAGCGGGTCGGCGACCACCTTCGCGGTGTCCAGCAGGATGGGATAGCGCTCCGCGACCACCGAGCTCTCCTCCAGCGCCGTCTCGGTCACCAGCGCCCCGATCCTCAGGAAACTGGCCGTCTCCGTAATCGAATCCAGACCGGGGATGCGGCTGATGTCCACGATGTTGGCCGGTGACGCCAAACGCAGCTTGAGCATCGGCAGCAGGCTCTGGCCGCCCGACATGACCTTCGGGTCGTCAAGTTCCCCAAGGAGCGCGAGCGCCTCCTCCAGGCTGCCGGGGGCATGATAGTCGAATTGAGGGGGAATCATGTGAGCTCCTTCTCTACAACCTCGGTGAACTCCTTGAACATCTTCTTGCTGACGTGCTGCATCATGCCGCGCCCGAGCTGGGCCAGGATCCCGGTCACGCTCAGGTCGGCCACGACGGTAACTTCGGTCTCGCCGGGCCCGAGCGCCACCACGCGGCTAGTCATCTTCATGTCGGCGTTCCCCATCCCCGCCTTCCCCTGCCCCTTCGCGTGCACCACGGCCGACCGCTCCTCCTCGTCGAGTTCGAAGGCGACGGTGCCGGTGTAGGCTGCCGCGAGCGGGCCCACCTTCACGGCCATTCCGCCGCTGTAGGTGTTCTCGTCGATCTGTTCGGCGATTTCCGCGCCGGGGAGGGCGGCCGCGACCCGCTCGGGGTCGGTGAGGAAGGCCCAAACGGTGTCGGCGGAGGCGGCGACGGTGAACTTCTCTTCGATTCGCATGGGCTCTCCAGTCGGGGTTTGCGTCCTCGTCGATGTACCATGCGGGACCCGCTTCCGCAAGGACGCATTTCCGTCGGTCCGTGGAGAATCGCCGTCAGGCTACGGCAGCCCGATGATCCTGCGCAGCTCCACCCTCTGGACGCCCAGTTCGTCGATGATCATAACGGCCGCGGTGTCGCCCTCGACCGCCATCACGTTGAAGTTGGGTTCCGGCACGCCCACGCGGCCGATGATGTCGCCCCGCTGGGAGTACAGCGTCCAGGCGGTGCCGCCGTTCGGGGCGAACCCGTCGTAGTCGGGCACCCACAGCATTCCGCCAGCCGACCGTGGCCGAGTGTAGAAGGGGTAGAACCGCGGCATGGCGTCACGGTCGATCCCCTCCAGTTCGGGCAACGAGTCGCGTGCTGCAGACGTGAGCGGCTGCGGGCTGAGCACGGTGTGTGGTGCCAGCTCGCCAGCCGGATTGCCCGCCATATCGAATGCCCGGATGACGGGATCCTTGTTGTCGACGATATGATACCGGCCGCCCGTGACGATCGGCCAAGTGATGCGCCGGTGGGAGTAGATCTTCCTGCTCTCCGGTGAGGAGTAGTATTCGGAGCCCAGGAACCCGCCGAGCACGCCGATGAAGTTGCCATCCGTGTCGAGCCTCGCCAACTGACGTTCGTCCCGGAAGATCATCGGCTCTTCGGCCCAGGCGTCCGCCCAGCCGGAGACAAGCATCGAGCCATCGGGGAAGAACCCCTCGATATTGAAGGCGTTGTGGTCTCCCCACGGTTGGATCCGCACGGTGCGTTCCACCTCGCCGTCCAGGGTCCAGACAGTCACACGCCTGAGCCAGCTATCGAAGGTGTAAAGCCGGTCGCCGACGGCCTGCAGCAAGCTGAGGTTTCCGAAGTCACCCGGGCCTTCGCCCCTCTGGCCGGCCGCACGAATCAGCGCACCGGTCCTGCGGTTGTAGAACCGCAGCGAATGAGTGCTGACCTCAGCCAGAATGAGGACATCGTCCGTGAGCACCGCGGCCACCACCCCATGAAGTGCCTCGTCCGCATCGTCGCCGATCGTGAGCAGCGGAGTTTCGTCGATCTGCAGATTCCTCTGCTGGACGGGATGCACGATGGCCGCCGAGGCACCCGTGCCGCTGAGGACGGTGACCATCAGCGCGGTTCCAATGCCGCTCCGGCCTGGTCGAAATGGCGTGAGAATAGCCATGATTCTTCTCTCCAACTGCGAGTGGGACTGCTGGGACATGGGGAGGGTCAAGACGGGCCGACGGGCGCTCGTGCTCCCGGCCAGCGCGAGTAGGTGGGCCGCGTACTCGGAGGGGCGCGTGCCGAGCGTCAACACCTCCTGGTCACAAGCCTCTTCGCTCGCGGACGCCGCGAGCATCGTCGCCACCCAGCTCAGGGGATGGAACCAGTAGAGCGCAAGGACGGTTCTGCCCATGAGGTGCCGGAGTACATCGCGACGGCGCACGTGGACCATCTCATGCATCAGCACGACCTTCCACCGCTCGGGCGACCACTCTGCCGCCGACGCAGGGAACAGGATTACGCGTCTCAACAGACCACCGGTCATCGGCGTGGTGGTTGCCTGGCTGACCAGGAGCCGCACGTCGCTGTGGATCCCCAGCCGCTGGCGGAGCGCTTCGGCCTGCCGAATCAGTACAGGGTCGCGAACCGGGCTTGCGGTGCGGACAAGTCTTGCGAACCGGACCCCGCCCAGCACCAGCGAAGTCAGCCCGATGGCGCAGCCAACCGCCCAGAGGAGCAGCGGTCTGGGGATGGAGCGCCCCGGTGACTCAGGCTCTCCGACCGGGACCTGCCTCGTGGACGCGGCCAGCGGCAACAACGGCTCGGATGCAGGCAGAGTGATGACCCCGTCTGCGCCAGCCTGAATCGGAGGGATCTCGGAGAATCGCTGCTCGGTCGCGGTGTTGCCGGAACGGAGAATCGGCACTTCCCATGAAAGCCCGAGGAAGCTGAAGACCGGTAGGCCGAGGAGCAGCGCGAATGTCATGGTCCACAGCAGGTGACGCACCCTGGCGGGTCCCCTTCGGGCGAGCCACGCCAGAGCCAGAGCGACCGACAACAGGATCGTGGCCCGGACGGCAAGTTCGAGCAGACTCGAGGCGGCCAATGGTGCGAGCGAGCCCATCATCTTCCTTCGTCCGATGCCCGGTCGATCAACGCCTTGATTCGGGCGCGCTCCTCCGGCGTGAGCTTGCTGTCCTCCAGCTGGAGCAGCATCGCGACCGTACCCTCCACCGAACCCCCGAAAAACGTCTTGACGACATGCATGAGCGCGGATCTCCGCGCGCGCTGCACGGGGACCGTGTGGGAGTAGACATACCGGGGCCCGTCATACTCACTCGCCAGATGTCCCTTCCTCACAAGGATACTCAGCACCGAACGGACCGCCGAGTTGGTGGGAGGGTCGGTCATTCGCTCTCGGACCTGCGCGGCACTGGCGACGCCCAGTTCGTGGACGATGTCCATGACTTCGCTCTCTCGCCGGCTGAGCCGGGGCAGTTCTGTCAAGTGGCGCCTCGCTTTCCAGGTGGAGTGGAGAAACGGCCGGATGCCGGTTGGATTGCACGGTAACACGGTGATGCGGAAAAAACAACATGGTGCTGAAATGTCCGCCGTTGTGCCGGAACGGCAGGGCCGGAAAGGCTACAACGTCTCCGCCAGCGCTTCGAGCGACGCCAGGTTGTGCGCCGGCGCCAGCCGGTCGATGTGGGGCAGCGCGGCCTTCATTCCCCGCGCCTCGGGGCGGTAGCGCGGATCCCCCATCAACGGGTTGAGCCAGATCACGCGCCGGGCCCGGCGGCGGATCGCCAGCAGGGCTCTCTCCAGGGCTCCGGTGTCACCGCGGTCGAGCCCGTCGCTCAGGATCATGACGGATGTATCGCCCGTCACCGTCTGCCGCAAGTAATCGCGGACGAACTCGCGCAGGCAATCGCCGATCCGGGTCCCGCCGGACCAGTCCTCCACCCGGCTGGCGAAGCGGGCAAGCGTGGCCTGGACGTTCCCCGCGGTGATCCACGGGGTGAGCCGCGTGAGGGAGGTGTTGAAGGAAAAGGTCTCCGTGCGGCGCGCCACCTTGCCCAGCGACAGCACGAAGGTCAGCAGGAAGCGGGAATACGGGTCCATCGAGCCGCTCGTGTCGCATAAAATGGCCAAATGGGGGAGTTCCACCGCCCTCTCGCGACGCGCCAGCTCGATCAGCTCGCCTTCGCGGGCCAGCGCCCCGCGGAAGCTCCGCCGCAAGTCCACCACCGTCCCCCTCCTCGAAGCCACCAGCCGCCGGCTCCGGCGCGTCGCGAACCGCCGCACCAGGCGCGCCAGCAGTCGCTCCATCTCCCGCAGTTCGTCCTCCGTGCACGCCTCGAAGGACTTGCGCCTGAGCAGTGCGCGCGGGCTGTACCCGGGACGCCCTCCTCCCGCCCCCGCGTCGTCGGCCGGCTCGATCCCCCGCTGCGGGCCCACGGTACGCCGAAGTTCTTCCAGCGGATTGACTTGGCCCGGCCAGGGACGTGGCGCACGGGTTCGTCCCCTGGGGGAGTCCGGCTTCTCGCGTGCGGGCCCGCCCGGGCGCCAATGCCGGTCGAACAGGCGGTCGAAGAGCCGCCAGGCCCTGTATTCGACCCGCAGGGCGGACCTGAGGCCGAGGCGCACCTCTTCGCGGTCTCCGATGTCCAGGTGGGCGAGGGATGCGGCGGAGTCGATCTCGTCCCCGAGCGCGACCGCGACGCCCCCGCGCCGCAACGCACCGGAAAAGCGCGCAAGATGGACGATCAGGTCCGCCGGCACCGGCGGCGGCGATCCGCCTTCGGGTGGCAAGTCGGGCGCTCGCATAGTAGCTTGGTGCTTGATCCTCACATTCACACTAGATAAGGACGGTCACACTGTGAACATCCAAGGTACCGAAGGCGGAACTCCGATGTCGCGCAAACTGGCGGCTTGCAGCCTGGCGCTGGCGCTGGCGTTGTCGGCGGCTTGCGGCGAATCGACGGAGCCGCCCATCATCGGCGCGGTCCAGGGCACGGTCACCGTGGAGGGCACCGGACTTGACGGCGTCAGCGTTGCGCTCAGCGGCGCGGCCAACGCCTCGGCGACGACGAGCGGAGGCGGGAACTACTCCTTCCCCAACCTGGAGGCGGGGTCCTACACCGTTACGATCAGCGGCTTCCCGCAGGACGTCTCGTTCGCCCAGACCTCCGGCAACACAACCGTGGCCACCCAGGGACGCGCCCAGGTCATCGACTTCGGCGGCGACTACATCCGCACCGCCTCGGTCAACGGGACCGTCTCGGTCAACGACATGGGGATCGAGGGCGTGACGGTCTCGCTGACGGGCACCGAGTCCGGGAGCGGCACCACCGGCGCCGACGGAACCTTCAACGTCTCGAACCTGCGGATGGGCAGCTACACCGTCACGATCTCCGGCTACGAGGAACCGCGGTACGTCTTCGACCCCACCAGCCAGCAGGTCTCGCCCGGGCTCGGCCAGGCCGTGACCGCCGACTTCACCGGCATGATCGGCGAGATCGACTTCACCGTGCGGATCGAGAACATGTCCCAGCCCAAGCCGTTCCCCTTCAGTGGCATGCTCGCCACGCCGCTGGGCGAAATGATGGACGACATGGCGCCCGGCATGTCCTACGGTTTCAACTTCGACGCCACCCCGGGCCAGATGATCTCCTTCGCGGCCGGACTGATGGGTTCGGAAGGCATGTTCTTCGCGCCGGACGGCATGGGGATCGCACTGTGGAACGACGACGGCACCCAGGTGACAGGCGACGTGACCGACCAGGTCATGCTCTGGCAGATGGGCGACAACGTGGCCGCGGCCATGGGCGACGACGTGCCCGAGGTGTCGGACGTGATCATGGTCACGCTCGAATCGATCGGGCCGGCGTCCTTCCATCTCAACATCCTGAATGTGACCGAAGAGGTGAGGGGCGAGCAGATGATGATGCTCACGCAGGGCGTGGCCGTGGTGCACTCCACGCCCGACCCGCTCTTCACGGCGGGCATGCCCGACCGGGGTGCGGGACTCGCCGCGCTCGCGAGAAGGGGCATGGCGGGCGGCCTCGCTGCCGCGTTGGGTGCCCACACCGGAATCACCGGAGTGCTTGGGCCCGGGCCCTACGCTTCCCACACGGGATCCGGGGTGCTGTTCATGCCCGGAACGGCGGCAAGCGCCGGCCTGGAGGCCTACGCGGAAACCGGAGACCCCACGATGCTCGCCGCAGAAGTGACGCCCGAGGACGGCATCCACCAGATGGGGGCGTTCTTCGTACCGGTCGGCGGGATGGGACCTGGGCCCCTAATGCCTGGCCAGGCATACGAGTTCACCGTGGCGGGCCGGCCCGGCGACATGCTCACCTTCGCCACCGGGTTCGCCCAGGCCAACGACCTCTTCTACGCCCCCGGACCGGACGGCATCGCCCTCTTCCCCGACGGTGCGCGGCCCTTCTCCGGGGACGTCACCGACATGCTGACGCTCTGGGACGCGGGCACCGAGTTGAATGAGCGGCCGGGCTCCGGGCTCAACCAGGTGCTGCGCCAGGCGATGCCGGACATGGGCACGCCCGAGATGGAGATGGTGGACGAACGGAAGGTCTGCTTCGTCTACCCCGACATCACCAACGCGATGGACTTCATCAAGGTGACGATCACGGCCAACTGACGAGCGTGGCGATCGGCGGCGGCCGGGCTTCGGGCTCGCCCGCCGCCGATGCGCGCACGGTGTGGGGACGCACGCGGGGGGTTCGCCGGAGGACGGCGGGCCCCCCGCGGTGCGTCTGGGGCTCGTGCACGTTCCATATCTGCAGCCGTTCGCCACGTTCAACGAACGCACGTCCCGGGTCGCCTCAATCATCCCCCTCCTCAAGACCGGCCTGGCCCCGATGTCGTTCTTCGCCATCGATGACCGGGACTACATCCGCGGCCTGCTGGGAGTGTACGAACTGAATGACGTCTCACTCCTGCGCGAGGCGTTCGTGAATGGCTACGTCGCCACCGCCAAGCGCTATCGCCACCTGCGGCCGGAGGCCATCAACATCGAAAGGGCCAGCGTCACATACCGCCGTTTCGCGCGCCGCGCGGTCCGGCGCTGCATCCTGGAGTGGCGCGCCTTCGAGCCGGAGCGTGTCCGCGAGATGATGGGAGACGCAGACATCCCCCTGGCCGACCGCGACGAGGTGCTCGACTTCGTCGAAGACTCCTTCCGTACCCTCACCCCGGGGAACGCAATCCTGTACGGGGTCAAGCCAGAGGCGCTTGAGGGGCTGGAGTAGCTGGCGTGACCAAAGCACCGCGCACCTGGGAGGATGTCGAGCGAATGCCGGACGACGGCAATCGCTACGAGTGGATTGGGGGACGGCTGTATATGACGCCCGCCCCCGTAACCCGTCACCAGCGCATCTCCAAGCGGCTTCAGTACACCCTCATGCGCATTCTGGAGCACTCCGGCCACGGAGAGGTATTCTACGCTCCGTGCCTCGTCGGATTCCCGGGAACCGACGATCGGGTGCAGCCCGACCTGCTCTTCATTTCGAACAGGAGACGCGGAATCATCGGGGAGAAGCAGATGCTGGGGGCGCCCGACCTGGTGGTCGAGATCCTCTCTCCTTCCACCGCACACCGGGACCGCGGGATCAAGCTCGATCTCCTACGCGCGAAGCGGCGTAAGCCAATACTGGATCGTGGATCCGGACCGGGACGTGGTGGATGTCTGGCGCTTCGGGGAACTAGGAGCCGACCCTCCGCCCCCTCAAATCCCCCAGAGCACCCACGCCGCCCAGATGCTCGCGGCCAGCGCGCCCCCGTAGCACGGGAGCTTCAGCGCACCCGACAACCGGCGCAGCCCCACATCCATCAGCAGGTGACGGATCCGGTGCGCGCAGTGGAACAGCGACAGCACGATCACACCGAGCAGCGCGACCTTCACCGGCCACCAACCCACCGCCTGCGCGAACACCGCCGCCCGCTCCGCCGCCACCGCCTCGTCCCCGGCGGGCAACAGGAACCCCGTCACGATCACGAACGCCGGCACGAAGAGCGCCGCGATTACGCCGCCCCCCGAAAACAGCGCCCACCAGAAGGCCTCGCCGGAGGGACGCCCGGCGCGACCGCCCGCCGACCTGCCGCCTCCGCCCGCGCTCACCTGAGCACCCACCACAGGATGACCGCCGTCACGGTCAGCCACGGCCCGTACCCCATCACGATCATCGCGACCGGCGCCGGCAGCCGCTTCTCGCCCAGGAAGACCGGCATCGCCTGCGGCACGGCGCCGAAGAAGGTGACGGCGTGCCATACGGCGGCGGCCAGCGCGACCGCGTGGGCCGCCATCCAGCCCGGGCTGCGCAACGCCGCGACCCACTCGGCGAACGCGGCCTCACCCGCCCCCACCTTCGCCAGCGTCATCACGAACACCACCAGGTACCCCGCCATGAAGACGCTCGTCAGCTCCCGGATCATGAAGCGCATGTAGCCGGGCCGCTCCGTCCACCACGCCCAGCGGTGCGGTCGGTGATACTGCCCGCTCATGGGCGCGCTCCCTCCGGCGCCGGCCCGGCTCCGTGGCCGCGGACGTGCCGCGCTCCCGCTCATCGGCCCGCCCCCTTCGGCATCACGAAGCCCTTGAAGTACTCCTGGGCGCCCATGGCCTTCGCCTGCTGGATCGCGCCGGCCGGGTCCACGTGCTTCGGGCACACCACCGAGCACTCGCCCACAAAGGTGCACCCCCACATGGCCTCGTTCGACAGCATGACCTCCATCCGCTCCGGCTGGCCCTGGTCGCGGGAGTCCTTGTTGTAGCGGTGGCCGAGCGCGAGCGCCGCGGGGCCGAGGAACTCCTCCTCGTGGCCGACCACGGGGCAGGCGGAGTAGCAGAGCATGCAGTTGATGCACATCGAGTACTGCTTGTAGCGCGCGAGCTCGGCGGGGGACTGCCGGTATTCGCCCTCGGAGGTGTCATTCACGTCGTCGCGGATGATGTACGGCTTGACCGCATCGAGCTTGTCCATGAAGCCGTCCATCGAGACGACCAGGTCGCGTTCGACGGGGAAGTTGACCAGCGGATCGACCCTGACCGCGCGTGGGTAGTAGTCCTTCAGGAAGGCCGCGCAGGTGAGCTTGGGCTCGCCGTTCACCATCATCCCGCAGCTCCCGCAAACCCCCATGCGGCAGCTCCAGCGGTGGGTGACCGTGCCGTCGATGTGGTCCTTGATCCAGTTGATCGCGTCGAGGACCACCCAGTCCTCGTCGTAGGGCACTTCGTACGACTGGTAGCGCGGCTCGGAGTCGGTTTCCGGGTGGTAGCGGAAGATCTCCAGCGTGATTTTTCCGTTGTTCGCCATGGTCTTGCCCCGCTATGAGGGTTCGCCGGCCGCGCTGGTCTCGTCCGCAGGCCGCTTCAGCCCCGAATCCGCGCCGTAGGTCCGCTCACCGGGAGGCCACCTGGTGATCGTCACGGGGCGGTACTCGATCCTGGGCGCGCCTCCGTCCCCGGTGCGGAAGGCCAGCGAGTGGGCGAGGAAATCGTCGTCGTTGCGGTCGGGGTGGTCGAGCCGCTGGTGGGAGCCGCGCGACTCGGTGCGCTCCCGGGCCGAATGCGCCATGGCCTCGGCCACGTCCAGCAGCGACAGCAGCTCGAGCGCGGCCGTCAGCTCGGTGTTGAAGCAGTTCGACTGGTCGTCGAGGGTGACGTTCGCGTAGCGGTCGCGCAGTTCGGCGATCTTGTTGCAGGCCGCGTCGAGCGAATCGGCGTCGCGGTAGATGCCGGCCCCGTCCTCCATCGCGTCGTGCAGTTCGTTGCGGAGGACCGCGATCCGCTCGGTGCCGGAGCGGGCGCGCACGCTGAAGTAGGTGCGCCGGAGGCGCTCGCCCTCGTCGGCCGTCTGCGCCTCCAGTCCCGATACGTCGTAGTCGGGATTGTCCATGGCGAAACGGGCCGCGTGCGTGCCCGCCTGGGCCCCGAAGACCAGCAGTTCGGTGAGCGAATTCGACCCCAGCCGGTTCGCCCCGTTGATCGACACGCAGGCGCACTCCCCGGCCGCGTAGAGCCCGGGGATGTTCGTCGCCGAATTGCTGTCCACGTCGATCCCGCCCATCACGTAGTGGACGACCGGCCGCACCGGGATCGGCTGATGGACCGGGTCGATGCCCGCGTAGTTGCGCGCGAGTTCGCGCACGAACGGGATGCGCTTGTCGATCTTGGCCTTGCCGAGGTGGCGCAGGTCGAGGTGAACCGCGTGGCCGTCCTTGGTCTCGATCGTCCGGCCCGCGTTCTTCTCCTTGATGAAGCACTGGCTCAGCTTGTCGCGGGGCCCGAGTTCCATCGCCCGCTTCTGCGGATGCCGCGGATCGCTGACGTCCAGCGCCTCGCCGAGGTCGTAGTCCTGCAGGTACCGGTATCCGTCCTTGTTGACCAGGATCCCGCCCTCTCCGCGCGACGCCTCCGTGATGAGGATGCCGGTGCCGGGGAGGCCGGTCGGATGGTACTGGATGAACTCCATGTCCTTCAGCGCCACGCCGGCCCGGTAGGCCATCGCCATCCCGTCGCCGGTCTTGATCGCCCCGTTGGTGGTGAAGGGGAAGGCCTTGCCGGCCCCGCCGGTGCAGATGATCACCGACTTTCCCACGATGGAGCGTACCGTGCCGGTCCTGAGCTCGATGGCCGCGCACCCCCGGCACCGGCCCTCGTCGTCGAGGAGCAGCTTCGACGCGAAGTGCTCGTCGTAGCGGACGATGTTGCCGTACTTCAGCGTGGTCTGGAAGAGCGAATGCAGCATGTGGAAGCCGGTCTTGTCGGCCGCGAACCAGGTGCGCTCGATCTTCATCCCGCCGAAGGGGCGGACGGCCACGGTCCCGTCGGCCGTGCGGCTCCAGGGGCAGCCCCAGTGCTCCAGCTGGATCATCTCGCTCGGGGCGCGGTTGACGAAGTACTCGACCGCGTCCTGGTCGGCGAGCCAGTCGGCGCCGCTGATCGTGTCGTAGATGTGGTCTTCCAGGCTGTCGTTCGGCTTGATCACCGCCGCGGCGCCGCCCTCGGCGGTCACCGTGTGGCTGCGCATCGGGTAGACCTTCGACACGCACGCCACCGAGAAGGACGGGTTCTCCTCCGCGATCGCGATGGCGGCGCGGAGCCCCGCTCCGCCTCCGCCGATGATGATCACGTCGTGCTGATGCGTCGTCATGTGGCTCATGATTCAGGCTGCCGCGGGGAGGCGGCGCCCGGCGGAGGTGGCGGGGGATCGACTGGTCACGATGGGAAGTTAAGGAAGTCGGCGAAGGGGGATCAAGGGTGGGCGACGGGAGGCACGCCGGTCGGCAGCGAACTTGCCGGTTCAGCCGGCTGCGGCCACCCGCACCAGCGCCTGCAGGTCGTCCTCTTCCATCTCCCGCATGTCGTGCTGGTCCTTCACCAGGCAACCGAGCGTCTCGGCGACGGTCTCGGCGTCCAGCGCATCCTTGTGGAGCGTGACTAGCGCGTGCGCCCAGTCCAGCGTCTCGGCCACGCCCGGCGGCTTCATCAGCGCGCGCCGGCGCAGAGCCTGCACGAAGTGGGTGATCTCGGCGGCGAGCCGGTCGGCGATCCCGGGCACCCGGGTGCGCACGATCTCCACCTCCTTCTCGAACGGGGGGTGTTCGATGTAGAGGTAGAGGCAGCGCCGCCGCAGCGCGTCACCGATCTCGCGGGTCCGGTTCGAAGTCAGGATGACCACCGGGCGGTGTTCGGCGCGGATCGTTCCCAGCTCCGGGATCGTCACCTGGAAGTCGGAGAGCACCTCCAGCAGAAAGGCTTCGAAGCCCTCGTCGGCCCTGTCGATTTCGTCGATCAGCAGCACCGGCGGCGCGTTCGGCCGGGTGATCGCCCGCAGCAGGGGACGCTCCAACAGGTAGCGGCGTCCGAAGATGATGTCCTCCAGGGAGTCTTCGGCGTGCCCATCGGCTCTGGGGTCCGCCGGCATCCGTTCGTCCGCCGCGATCCGCAGCCGCAGGAGCTGCTTCTGGTAGTTCCACTCGTAGAGCGCCGTGTTGACGTCGAGCCCCTCGTAGCACTGCAGCCGGATCAGCTCCGTGCCCAGGACCGCCGCCATGACCTTGGCGACCTCGGTCTTGCCGACCCCGGCGTCGCCCTCGATCAGCAGCGGCTTCTCCATCGCACGGGCCAGGTGGACGGCGGTCACGATCGAGCGCTCCGCGATGTAGCCCTGCTCGCGCATGGAGGCCTGGAGGTCGCGGATCTCGGGCCTCATCGGCCGCCTCGCGTCCGCGGCAGTCCGCGGCACCGGCCCACGCAACTATACATACGCCGCGGGATCGGCCTCGAAGCGGGCGCGACAGCCGGGACAGCAGAAGTGCAGGGTCTTGCCTTCATGGGTGATGGAGGGCCGCGATCCATCCGCGGGAACGGTCATGCCGCAGACCGGGTCCGTTGCCTGTGCGGGTGCGCCTGCGGGTTTCGCGGCGGACGCCCCCGCTCCCTTCCCCACGCCCACGGCCACGATCTCCGCAAGGATGCTCACGGCGACCTCCTCCGGACTCTCGGCCCCGATGTCGAGCCCGGCGGGCCCGTGCACGCGCGCAACCTCCTCCGCGCCGACGCCCAGGTCCCCGAGCACCGCCCGCACCTGGCGCATGCGCTTCGGCGACACCACCACGCCCACGTACTCCGGCCGCGCGGCCAGGATCCGCCGCACGGCGTCCTCGTCGCCCCGCCCCATCGTCGCCACCACCGCAAGGAGCCGGGCACCCGGCGAGCGATCCGCCCATTGCTTCGCCCGGGCGTCGAGCGAATCCCCCTGCGGGCCTGCCGCGCCTGCGCCCGCCTCGCCTGCCGCGCGGCCCAACCCGTCCTCCCCCTCGACCCCGGCCCGCTCGACCTCATAGCCCATCGCGCCGCCCAGACGGGCCACCGCGTCCGCGATCGGCGACGATCCGGCCACAACCAGCCGGGGCGCCGGAAACACCGGATTGATGTGCACTTCCACCCTCCCTTCGCTGCCGCAGGACATGGGAACGGGAACGATATCGCGATTCTCTCCCGGGAGCGCCCCGAAGCCGAGCAGCCTGGGCCGCCCCTCGGCGAGCGCGGCCAGCGCATGGCGCACGACCTCGGGCTGGGTGCAGCTCCCGCCGATCCAGCCATGGACACGCCCGTCGCCGGTGATGAGCGCGGTGTTGCCCGGCGCCGCCGAGCTGGGGCGCTCCCGGCGCACCACCGTCGCGAGCGCGTATGGACGCCGTTCGTCAAGCAGGCCCCGGGCGACGCGGAGGAGCGCGCTATCCACGGGCCGCGCCACCCATCGCCGCCCGTGCCGGGGCCGCGCCGGCCACCGCACCCTCCACCTCAACGCGGGCCCGCTCGTAGTCCTCCGGGGTGTCCAGATCGCGCAGCGCCTCGGCGGGCCAGTCCACCACGGCGGCCGCTGCGCCGTGCCGCCTCGCCACCTCGCGGCCGCAGCGCCGGTCCATGCGGAGGAGTTCGCCGAAAAGGGAGCGGTCGTAGAGCATCGGGGGGGCGATGGTCTCGCCGCCGTAACGCGACAGGACCAGGGGAGCGCCGGTCTCGCGGTAGCGATCGGCCACCGTGCGCAACATGGCCACCGTCACAAACGGCATGTCGGCAAGCACGACCACTGCGCCGGCGCATCCACCCCCCACCGCCGCCACCCCCGCGCCCACCGACGTGTGCTGTCCCATCGCATGCTCTCTATTAAAGACACTCCTGCACCCGATTCCGTGCAATTCGGCTTCCACGGCCCCCCGCTCGTGGCCCGTCACCACCACCACCGGGCTCATCCCGGCCCCCACCGCCCGCCGGGCCGCACGCCGCACGACGGTCTCGCCACCCAGCTCCAACAGCAGCTTGTTGCCGCCCATCCGCGTGGACGCGCCGGCCGCCAGCACCACGGCAGCGACATCGCTCACGGACGACCGGCCTCCGACGGCTCCGCGGGCAGCCCGCCGGGGGACCCGGCCGGCCCGCCATCCCGCCGACCGCGCGGCAGCGGCGTTCCGCTCTCGACCCACGCTGACCACCAGAGTACCGCCAGCATCTCGGCACCCGCGGCCAGCCTCTCCGCGGCGAACTCCAGCGCCTCCGGGGCGGCCGGCTGCCAGGGATCGAAGCCGACGTCGCGGTCGAGCCGGTAGAGCGTCTCGACCTCCGCGTGGGAAGCCATGATGTGATCCATCACCGCCGCGCGCACCGACCCGGCCACGGACCGGAGCGGCGCCGTGCCCAGATGCAGCGCCACATCCGCGTCGCTGACGCGCGTCGTCACGAACGCCGTCTCGAAGCGGGCGTGGAATCCGTCGTCGGTGGTGTAGCCCTCCGGGTTGGGGGTGTCGCGGTCCCAGCCGTTGAAGTGGATCGTGGTGTGGTGGGGCTGCGATCCGTCGGTCACGTAGTGGCCCAGGACCCCGGCGTCGTTGACGATCCGCTCCGCGATCCACGCCCGCCGCTCCGGGCTTTCCTCCGCGCGCCACAGCCGCCATTCGGTGACGATGCGCTGGTACAGTTCGGTGATCCGGAAGGGCAGGAAGCCGGCATCCCGCTCGGGCCGCTCCAGCCCGGCCTCGTAGAGCCGCCGCAGAAACTCGAAGCGGTCGCGCGCCTCCAGCGCCCCCTCGGGAACGTTTTCCAGGTCGATGTAGTGGTCGTACTGGAAGGCCTGATCCATCTCCCGCAGCCGGCCCACCCGCCAGCGGTCCGGTTCGGGATTGAGGTATACCAGCCGTTCGCCCGCTTCGCGGAAGAAGGCCGGCATCTCGGCCGGCAACCGGGTCACCGCGGCCCGCGCCGCCATTTCGTGGCCCGCGGATCCCCAGGGCGGGGCGGGGCGAGCGGGCGGGGCACCGCGTGCGGGCGGGAAGCTCGGTGCGGGCGACGCGACGTGACCTGCGTCCGGCCCATGGTCGCCGGCTCCGGGCGAACCCGCTGGCACATCGCGCCAGGCACCTGCCGCAAGCATCGCCAGCCCGAGCGCAACCCCCATTGTCATCGGCTTTCCAGGCGACATCGCATCCTACTCCTTCTCCGCACCCACGGCCCGCCGGTCCATCGCGTACGGGGACCGCTGCACGGTCGGCATGATCAGCATCTGTTGCACGTTGACGTGCGGGGGGGTGTTCAGGACGTAGCAGACCGCGTCGGCGATGTCCTCGGCCTTGAGCGGGTCCACGCCCTCGTAGACGGTGCGCGCCCGGTCCTCGTCGCCGCGGAAACGCACCAGCGAGAACTCGGTCTCCACCATGCCGGGATCGATGCTCGACATGCGCACACGGGTGCCCAGCAGGTCGATGTTGGCGCCCTGGTTGATGGCGCGGACACCGTACTTGGTGGCGCAGTAGACGGCGCCCTGCGGGTAAACGACGTACCCGGCAATGCTCCCGAGGTTGACGACGTGGCCCGAGTCGCGCTCGATCATCCCGGGCAGGATCGTCCGCATCATGTTCAGCAGGCCCTTGATGTTCGTGTCGATCATCTCGTCCCAGTCCTCGTAGCGGCCTTCCTGCACGGTGTGGAGGCCCCGGGCCAGTCCCGCGTTGTTGATGAGGATGTCGGGGACCGGGCCGTCGCGTTCCAGGCGGGCCGCGAAGTCGTTCACTGCCGTGCGGTCCCTCACGTCGAAGGTCGCGGTGACGGGCTCCATCTCGCTGGTGTGCGCGATCTCCCGGGCCAGCGCCTCAAGGCGGTCGCTCCGGCGTCCGGTGAGCACGACGCGCACCCCCATCGCGGCCAGGGCGCGGGCGCACGCCTCGCCGATCCCGGCCGTCGCCCCGGTCACGATCGCGGTCTTTCCTCGGATTCGGTTCATGGATTGGGTGTGGATATGTAAACTTTGCTTGTCATTATGTCATGTTATCTTGACATCGTGATTGTCTCGACGACCGCCGGCACATCCGGCGGCACGAGGAATGTCTGCCGGACGGCCGGCCCTTCGCCAGAGGCATGCCTCACAGCCACTTGCAGGCTGGATCCCCGGGGGACGTCGCAGAGCAGGAAGTAGCCGCGGTGATCGGTGTTGGTCGAGACCGTCACGGAGCTGTCGTCGAGCTCCATCGACCAACCGCCGCCGGTCTCGCCGGCGGGGCCGACGGGGGCGGAAACCGGAAGCGCGACGTACCCCGTCTCCCGCAGCCACCGCACGTCGACCCTGACGCCCCCGGCCGGGTTCCCGCCGACGTGCTCCACCCGCCCCATGACCGGCGCGGTCCCCTCCGGGCGCGGCGCCCCGCCGCAAGAGAATGCCAGGGCATCGGCCACCGTCGGAACCTTCATCCTCACGTAGGACACCTGTCCGAGAATGCCTTCGACCGCCACTTCGGGTTCGGCCAGCCCCATCGCTCTCAGCGCCGGATTCGGGATGCGAAGGATGTGAGTGCCGGCGGGGAGCCCCCGGAAGAGGAAGGAGCCGTCGGCGGAGGTGGTGATGCCCGTGGCGGCGGGAAGGTCGACCTCTCGCGCAACCACGACCGGCCCCGGAGGCGGTCCCGTCCCCGCCGAGTCCGAGACCACCCCGAAGATGCTGGCCGAAGAGGCGTCGAGGACGGTGCGGCCCGCCAGGTCCGTGACGGCGACCGTGGAGCCCCCCACCATTCGATGCCCGATGCGCAGGATTTCGCCCCGGCTCGCTTCGGCGAAGGACGGAATCCGGATCCACCAGTCCTTCACGATCCAGGCACCGTCGGGCAGGCGGGTAAAGCTTACCTCGCCGGGCGGGTAGCCCACCTCCGGTGAGTCCATGAGGCCCACATACCCGAACTGGATCCGCTGGAGCTCGGCGGTCTCGGCGTCCAGCCAGAGCACGCCCCCGATTTCCGGGACGCGGCGGTCGGGGGTCGGCCGGAAGGCGAGTCCCACCGTTCCGTCGCCACCGTTCACGACGGCCAGGCAGTGGGTGTCCAGGAAGGCGTCGGAGAGGAGCGACTCGGCATCCGGCGCGTAGTAGACCGACATCGAGTCGCCCTCGTTCTGCACGAAACCCTCCGCGACGAGATCCTCGATGGGGGCCGACGTGAAGGCCGCGCGCTGGTGGGGCCTGAGCATGCTCGTGTCGGCCAGGACCTCGCGACCGTCACGGTCGAGCCGCATCTCCCGGCGCAGCAGCGTATAGCGGTAGAGCCCGGCCTCCCGGGTCCAGGCCTCCGCCGCGAGCGCCTTGCGCGCCTCCTCCCACACCTGCCCCGCCGCGGCTCCCTCCTCGGGCCTCACCCGGCAGTCCCGCTCCGCCGACACGACGATGCCCTGCAGCCTGATCGCTTCGAAGGGGACCTCGATGCGCATTTCCTCCTCACCGCCGGCCGGTGTGAAGGGATCGCTGGTGAAGCTCGCGTAGCCGATCCGCTCAACGGTGATGGTGTGCGGGCCGGGCCGGGTCGTCTCGAGCCGGAAGCGTCCGGCCCCGTCGGTCAGCGACTGGTCCACCTGGCTGCCCTCATCGTCCAGGAGCAGGACCATCGCCCCGGTCACCGGCACACCGGTCCCCTCTTCGACGACGACGCCTGGCACGGGCTGCGCCGCCGCCGGGGCCGGTCCGAGACCGATCAGCGGGAACAGGAGAAGGAAGGTTGCGCGCACGCCCGAATAGTAAGCGCCGGGACATGGATCCGTCACGCGGTTCGCGCCTTTCATAATCTCTCCTTCGGATACAGATTGGTGTGCCGCGGCTTCCCTCCGGGCCGCACCCGACTTCCCTCGCCCATCCGTCCAAGGAGCCTTCCATGACCGCCCCACAGGTCCGGCATTTTCGTATCGCCGAGCAACCCGTCGAGCAGCTCAATCCCCTGATCTCCCGCAGCCTGATCACCGGAGAGCGCACGATGCTCGCACATGTCTACCTGAAGAAGGGCGCCGTGGTTCCGATGCACTCGCACGACAACGAGCAGATCACCTATGTGCTCGAGGGTGCGCTCAGGTTCAGGATCGGCGACGGGGGGCCGGACGGGCTGGTGGTGCGCACGGGCGAGGTGCTGCACCTGCCCAGCAACGTCCCCCACGAGGCGGAAGCGCTCGAGGACACGATCGACGTGGACGTCTTCACGCCTCCGCGGCAGGACTGGCTGGATGGGGACGACGCCTATCTGCGCGGCGGCGGAGAGGGGAGCTGACTCGATGGGCAGCATAGGCAAGCTCGAGGGCAGCCCCTGGATCTGGAAGGACGGGGAATACATTCGCTGGGAGGACGCGCAGGTTCACGTCATGAGCCTGGCGGTGCAGTTCGCGGCTTCGGTCTTCGAGGGGATCCGCTGCTACGAGACCCCGAACGGGCCCGCCGTCTTCAGGCTGCACGACCACCTCAAGCGGCTGATGACGTCGAGCCGGACCTACCGCATGCAGCCGGAGCACACCGTCGCAGAGCTGGCGGACGCCACGGCGGCGACGATCAGGAAGAACGAGCTCACCGCCTGCTACATCCGCCCAACGGTGCTGCGCGGGTACGGCGCGTCGAGCATGCACCCCGAGAACAGTCCCATCGAGACCTACATCCCGATGTGGCCGTGGGGCGCCTACCTGGGCGAAGGCGCGCTGGAGCGGGGCGTCGACGTCTGTGTGTCGTCGTGGAACCGCCCGGCGCCGAACACCATCCCCAGCGGCGCCAAGTCGGCGGGCAACTACATCCTCTCCGCGCTGATGGTGATGGAGGCGTCGTCCCACGGCTACGCCGAGGCGATCGGACTCGGGCCCGGCGGACTGGTGAGCGAGGGGAGCGGCCAGAACCTCTTCCTGGTGGTGCACGGCGAGGTCGTGACGCCTATTCTGGACGGTACGTCGCTCTCCGGCATCACCCGGCATACGGTACTGAAGATCGCGGGGGACCTGGGCCTGACCGTGCGCGAACAGCTGGTGCCGCGTGAGATGCTCTACGGCGCCGATGAGCTCTTCTTCACGGGGACGGCGTCGGAGGTCACGCCGATCCGTTCGGTCGACGGACTGACGGTGGGCGAAGGCCGGCGCGGGCCGGTCACGGAGCGCATCCAGCAGCGGTTCCTGGAGCTGGCGAAGGGCGAGGGGCCTGATCCGTGGGGGTGGTTGACGTATCTTGAATAGAGGGGACGAGCGCCGGTGTCACTTCGGGAACCTGGCGCTGTTTGGCGGTGTAACGGGTTGGGGGCGTCAGATCGCCTGGCGGATTCAAGAGGATTGCTGGAAGGAGTAGGAAAATGTCAAATGCACGTATCATTCTGCCTGCCGCGGTCGCGCTGGTGCTCGGTGCCGCCGCATGCACAGACACGACGGAACCGCCGGAACAACTGACTGAAGAGGAGGCGAGGGATCTCCTGGATGGGTACAGGACGCTGCAGACGCTGACCGATCCCGATGTCGTCTCCGAGTCCGAGGACGGTGCGGTGATCGCGTGTCCACTCGGAGGACAGGCTGAATTCACCGGGACCGCCGGGGAGGAATTCGCGGGCGACACGGCGCGGATCAATCTGGACATCCGGGTCAATCCAATGGGATGCGGGGTCTCGGGCAACGGTACCGAATTCACTCTCACCGGGGACCCTAGCGTCCGTGAGGAAATCACCGTGGAGATCGTCGGTTTCTTCGAGAGCTTCGACATCAGCGGCGGCACCGTCGGCACTCTGGCCTGGGAGCTGGGCGACCGCTCGGGCACATGCGACATCGACCTCGAGCTGGGCGCGGAACCCGACCTTTCGAACCCGACCGATCCGGGCGTGAACGGCACCTTGAGCGGGATGCTGTGTGGGCACGAGGTCAGCATCGACGTGGCGGAGCTGCCGATCGAGTAGCACCGGTCGGCGACGGCGTGCGGGCCGCCGGGTCCGGGAGCACGAGGGAAACGGAGCAGCGGAAAACGGACAATGTCAGTGTTGAGACCGATCTTGCCCGCCGCGATCACGCTGGTTCTGAGCGCTAGCGCCTGTGGTGGCAACTCGGTGGCGCCCGGGGGCGGACTGACCGAGCAGGAGGCGATCGAGTTCTTCGAGGCGTTCTGGGACTATCGGCAGCAGGTACGGTTTGCAAGCATTCCGGGGCTGCGCGAGCGTTTCGCGACCACATGTCCCCTCGGCGGGCTTACCGAGTTCATCAGGACGATGGAGCAGGAGGCGGTGGGCGACACGACCCGGACCTACGCCGTCCTGCAGATCACCCCGAACAGCTGCCGGCTCGACGCCGGAGGTGTCGATTACGTCCTGTTCGGGAGACCGGCGGTGGTTGAAGAGACGCGGATCGAGACGGTCCGGTCCTCCGGGGCATTCCAATTGGATGGTCTCGTCTTCGGGGTGCTGGAATGGGTGTCGGGACGCAACTCCGGCGATTGCCAGCTGGATCTGGTGACCGACCTGGAGTCCGACTTTTCAGACCCGGAAAACCCGATGGTTGTGGGCGAGTACAACGGGGAGCTGTGCGGGTACCTCGTGAGCATTGCGGTAGCGGAACCCCTGTAACCTCGCCAGCTACCTGCCATCCAGCGCGACAAGCGACCGGAGCAGCACGTTGGCGCCCCGGGCGATGTCCTCGGGGGCGGTGTACTCGTCCGGAGAGTGGCTGATCCCCGCCCGGCTCGGCACGAATATCATCCCGACCGGGCCGAGTTCGGCCATGCTCTGGGCGTCGTGGCCCGCGCCGGAGGGCATGCGCGCATGTGAATAGCCGAGCCCGGCGGCCGCAGCCTCGACGATGTTGCGGAAGCGGGGGTCGGTGGGCGCGGCGAGGCTCTCGTAGAACTGCGCGAGGGTGATGGCGACCTCGCGGTCGGCCTCAATCGTGCGCGCCCTGGCCTCGATCCCGGCGAAGACGCGATCGATGCCGGCCATCTCCAGGTCGCGGATCTCGAGCGTGGCCCGCACCTCGCCCGGCACGACGTTGGGCGCGCCCGGGATCGCCTCGATGCGGCCGACGGTCGCGACCTGCCGTCCCGGCATGGTGGTGGCGACTTCGTTCGCCGCGCGAACAAAGTCGGCGGCGGCGACCAGCGCGTCCCGGCGCAGGGGCATGGGGGTCGTCCCGGCGTGGTTCTGGGCGCCACGCACGGTGACGTTCCAGCGCCGGATGCCGACGATGCCCTCGACGACGCCGATCTGGGTGCCGCCTGCTTCCAGGAGCGCGCCCTGCTCGATGTGCAGCTCCAGGAAGCCGGCCATGGAGCCGGGCTCGCGCCGGGCCTCGGCGAGCCGCGCGGGGTCTCCGCCGAGGCGCGCGATGCCGTCCCGTATGGGGTGGCCGGAGGCCGTGACGATGTCGAGCTCGAAGGGGTAGACGCGGCCGACGAGCGCGCGGCTCCCGGTCTTCCCGCCCTCCTCGTTCTGGAAGATGATGACCTCGAGTGGGTGACGCAGCGCAATGTCGTGGTCGGCCAGGGTGAGCGCGACCTCGAACGCGGCGGCCGAGCCGACCTGCCCGTCGTAGCTGCCGCCGCCGGGCACGCTGTCCATGTGGGACCCGATGATGATCGGGAGGGCCGCCGGGTCGGTGCCGGGGCGGCGGCCGATGAGGTTCCCGGCAAGGTCGGTGGAGACTTCCAGGCCGGCCTGCCGCATGACCCCGGTGGCGTAGTCGCGGCCCGCGAGGTCTTCGTCGCTGTAGGCGAGCCGCGTCGTGCCGCCGTCGCCGGTGCCGCCGAAGCGGCGGAAGCGGGCGAGGATTGCGTTGACGCGCGAGGCGTCGACGGTGGGGGGTTGGGGGGGGAATCCTGTCGAGAACGCCACCGCGGCCGCGGCGGACCGCTTCAGGAAATCCCGCCGCCCGAACCGGCGATGGCCTTCGATTGGCGGGTCAGGGAGCATCGTTCTATCCTGGCAGTCGGTCATGAGAGAATCACCTCAGAATAGGCGGTGCGGCGGCGTTGGACGAGACAGTCTTCGACTTCGACGGCGACTACGGAGAGGGGTACGAGGCCCTCGCCCGGCAGGTCATTCCGGGGTACCGCACCCTCTTCCCGATGTTCACGGCGATCATCGAGCCGGATCTGCCGCCGGGCGGGCGCGTGCTCGTTGTCGGCGCCGGCACGGGGATCGAGCTGGTCGCACTCAAGCGCGCGCGGCCGGATCTTCGCCTGCACGGAGTCGACCCTTCGGAGCAGATGCTGCGGATCGCCGGGCGGCGCGTGGCCGAGGCGGGCCTGAGCGACGGCGTCACCCTGCAACTGGGCTACGCGCCGGACGTCCCGGCACGGCCCCGATTCGATGCCGCGACCCTCATCAACGTCCTCCATTTCGTACCGGACGACGGCGCAAAGGCGGCGCTGCTGAACGAAATCGCCCGCCGCCTCCGACACGGCGCGGCCTTCGTGCTCTTCGACCTGCACGGCGACCCCGGCTCGGAGGAGCACGAGCGCTACATGCCGGCGTGGCGGCGCTATTGGAGGATCCGGGGGATGACGCGGGAAGAGATGGCCGCGTTCGACGAACGCATCCGCCACGGCATCCACTTCGCGCCGGCCGAGAGGGTGCTGGAGCTGGCGCGGGACGCGGGCTTCACCGACCCGCAGCGGTTCTTCAAGGGGATGCTCTACGGGGGGTGGACCTTTCGGCGGGCGGCTGGGTGACCGGAGTCACCGGCGGCTTGCCGTCACTGCACGAAAAGCCCGACGGAACACCTCTTCGCCACCGGGCCGAAGCCCCCCGGTAGCGCCCGATTTCAGCGCCGCAGCGGCAAACGTCTCGCCATAGCCGCGCGCGAAGGTCAACACGACCAGATCCGCCGTGAAGGTGACCACCTGGCTGGGGATGCGCAGGACCGGTCCCTGGGTGAGGAAGGGGGTGGGTCGATTCGGCTCGAAGAGGTCCAGCGGAGTGAGGAGTTCGAGGACATCCGGCACGCCCGCCCCGGCGAACGCCAGCATGCAGTGGCCGTCGGTCGTCTCCGTGCGTCCGGATTCCGGGGCGCTTTCCGGCGGGCGGCCCGGGCCGAGGTGCCAGATCGCCACCTGGGTGCGGTTCATGCGGTTGATGACGAGCGGCCCGTGGATTCCAACCTGGCCGGCCGCATCCGGTACCCTCAGACCCAGCGGCCGATGCGCTGCGAGCTTGCCGTCCTGGAAGTCCCAGCGCCGCCGGTGGCTGAGGTCGACCAGCCAGGGGCCCCGGTGCCGGTCCTCCTCCTCGTAGCGCAGCACCACCGTCCAGCCGTCGCGCACTTCGGTTGCCGCGGGAGTACCGGGGAGGTCGACCGGGGACCGGCGGAACGCGGCCCTCATGCGCGCAGCCTCTCGCCTGCGGGATCGTAGAAGGGCGGCGATACCACGGTGGCCGAGCGGGTCACCCTCCTCCCCGGCGCCTCTTCTTCCCGGAGGAGGATCTTCCCGCCCTTCACGGCAACCTCCTCACGCACCAGCGCCATCCCGTACCGCCACCCCAGGGTGTCGCTGCGGCGCGTCGTACACACGTGCCCCACGATCTCGACGCCGTCGACCACCACCGCCCCGTCGCGGGGAGCCCCCATCCGGCCACCATCCGGCCCCACCCCGTCGCGGGACGACCCCGGCGCTTCCTCCACCCTGAATCCCACCAGCTTCATCCGGCCCGCCTGCTTCTTACACGCCCGCAACGCCGGCGCCCCCACCTTCCCGGACACGGTGTCCTCGCGGTCCCACAGCCACCCCATCCCGATGTCCGTCAGCGTGACCCGCGCCTCCGATTCGGCACCGATGATGACGTGCCCCTTCTCCGCACGGAGGCAGTACTGGGCTTCCAGGCCGAACGGCTGAATGCCGAGGCCGGCGCCGGCTTCCATCAACAGATCCCAGAGGTACTGGAGACAACTCGACGGAGCATGCAGCTCAAACGACAGCTCGCCGACGAAACCGAGCCTCAGACAGCGCGCCCGTACCCCGTCCCCGACGACGATTCGCCGGCAGGCCAGGTAGGGGAACGCCTCGTTCGAGACATCGCTGCTGGTCACCTTCTGCAACACCCGCCGGGCGTTGGGCCCCGCGATGTTGAGCGATCCGAGCACGTCGGTGAGGTTGACGAGGTTGTAGTCCCACCCGTCGTAGCGGGTGTGGTAGCGGAACCACTCCACGGTCGATCCCGCGCGTCCGGAGCTGGTGGTGAAGTAGTAGTCGCCGTCGCCGTCCCTGACGACGACGCCGTCGTCGATCAGGTGGCCCATGTCGTTGCACATCGCCGAGTACCTGCAGCGGCCGTGCCGTGCCGTGCGCATGTCGGAGATGTAGACCCGCTGCAGCGCGTTCAAAGCGTCCGGACCGAAGATCCGGAACTTGCCCAGCGGCGAACTGTCGAGGATCCCGACATTGCGGCGCACGTTCAGAATCTCGTCGCGCGGCCCGTGGCCGGCGGTCGCAGGTCCGGTGCGGGAATCGCTGCCGAAGCAGCGGGCGCGCAGCCAGGGTCCCGCCTGGCGGAAGACTGCTCCCCGTGCGGCGAGCTCCGCGTGAAGCGGCGTTCGCTTGTGCACCTCGTGGTTCGGGCCCGCGAGCGTCGCGAGGCTGGGCGCGACAAGGGGGGGGCGCACCGTGGTCGGCGACGCGGCCTCGAGCGGGTCGCCGCGCAGGTCGGCCATGATCATGGCGAGATTCTGGCCCGTGACGCGGTACTGGCCCGGCCCAAGGCCGAACCCGCCGAAGCGCTTGGCCAGCTCCGGCACGTCGAAACCCTGCGCGGCCGATTCGACGACGTTCTTCCAGGTGCCGTCCTCGTCGAGGTCGACGAAGGCCTTTGCGCCGCGGCCGATGCCCGGGCCGTGCCGGATGTTGCAACCGGGCGCCGGACCGGGAAGGGTTTCGCACTCGTGCCGGGCGGGGACGATGCCCGGCACCGCGCCGCCGCACCATTCGGCCGCGCGGTATCCCGCAAGCCTCCCCGACGCTTGAATCGCGCGCGGGTCGCGCAGCCCGGTCAGGCTCCCGGCTGCGAAGACGCCGCCGGGAAGTTCGGCGGGCTGGAAGGTGTGGGTGCGGGAACAGTACGCGAGCCGTGCGCCGGCGGTGGCGAGTGCCCCGACGCGTGGCTGCAATCCGGCGTTCGCGACGAGGAGGTCGCAGGGAAGGCGGCGTGACTCCGGGCCACGCAGCGACCGCAGTTCGCACCCGGTCACTCGCTTCCTGCCTATCGCCCGCGAAGCTGCCCAACCGGGGAGGAACGGAACTCCCCGCTCCTCCAGCGCCGCGACCAGCTCCGGATCCTGCCGGCCGGCTTCCCGGGCGTCCGCCACGGCTCGGACGTTCACGCCCAGGTCCGCCAGGTCCACCGCCGCTTCCAGGCCCAGGTCCTCCGCCACGCTGAAGACGGCGTCGTTCCCCGGACTCACGGCATGGGTCCGCGCCAGCCGCCAGGCCGCACCCGCCTGCATCACTCCAGGCCGATCGTTGTGACCGAATACGAGCGGCCGCTCCATGCAACCCTGCGCGACCACCACCGCCTTGGCACGGCACTCCCAGTGGCACTCGCGGAAGGGATCGTCCTCGCCGCCCACCGTGAATCCCGTCACCAGATTCTCGCCCCACACACCTGTCACCGGGGAGTTTGTGAAGACTTTCACAATCCCCGGGGCCGCATTCGTCGGCAGCGCCGTCTTTCCGGCCGGCAACCGCGCCGCCAGCCTTTCCGCCCGTTGATGCAACGGCTCGCCCTCGCATTCCCGCACGCGCCACGCCAGGTGTCCGCCAAGCCACGCCCGGCGCTCAAAGAGACAGACCCGGAGCCCGCTCTCCGCCGCGGCCAGCGCCGCCGCCATCCCGGCCGCACCCCCGCCGATCACGGCCACATCCGTGTTCAGGTAGCGCTCGGCACGCAAATCGGACTCCTGTCGCGCAGCTCCCTCGGCCCGAACCCGGGAGTCCTGTCGCACGGCCCCCTCAGCGCGCACCCGGGAGTCCTGTCGCCCGGTCCCCTCCCCGGGCACCCCGGAGTCCTGTCCCGCGACTCGGTCCGGCGGCACCACCCGATCAAGCTCCCTCCCCAGATCCAGCACCCCCGTCCCCGCCATCCGGCGCAGCCCATTCTGAAACCGCGGCCAAAGCCGGTAGGGACAGTGAAAAAGCCGGTATTGGAACCCCGCCGGCATCAGCCGGTCGAAGGCGTCAATGAAGGCGAACCGGTCTGTCCGCGGGTCGCCCCGGACGTTCTGCGCCCGCACCGACATCCCCGCCCGGAGCCAGGTCGCCTCGGCGCACTCGTTCGGCACCCCGTCGATCTCCATCAGCGTGTTGGACGATTCGCCCTCCATGCTGTAGAGCCCGCGGGGACGGTGGTACTTGAGGCTGCGGCTGAAGATCCGGACTCCGTTCGCGTAGAGCGCGGAGGCGACCGTGTCTCCCGCGAAACCCGTCATCGGCCGCCCGAGAAAGCGGAAATCGAGCGGCCGCGAGAAGTCGACGCGGCAG
This sequence comes from Longimicrobiales bacterium, assembly GCA_965116645.1. Classification (GTDB taxonomy): domain Bacteria; phylum Gemmatimonadota; class Gemmatimonadetes; order Longimicrobiales; family Gaopeijiaceae; genus Bin94. The sequence goes on from OZ220702.1 coordinate 3,376,552, forward strand.
GTGGGGCCGGGTGGCAGGCGGCCCCCGGGCGGTCGCAGCTCGGCGCCCCCCGCCGGCCCGGTCGCGCCTCCGGCCGGCGGCCCGCCCGCCGCGTCACCCCTCCCCACCGCCATCCTTCACCTCCCGGTTCGTCGCCGGATCCCTGGTCGTCTTGAACCACACCCCGCACCCCTGCCCGTGGTACCACCATTCGTGTTGCAGTTGACCCTGCCCGCCGGCGCGCGGCCCGGCATCCTCCCCGGCTCCCATCCCGCCCGGAATCATCCGGAACTGCACCCAGCGGAAGTGTTCATCGGCGCTCAGCCCCTCCTGCTCCGGCCGCGGCCCCCGATCCTGTCCCCCGAAGGTGAATTCGTAGACGTCGCGCTTGCCGCACACGGGGCAGGTCAGGCGGAAGGTCATGGTCGCCTCCCGGAGCCGGCGGCCCCCTTGCGAGCCGGCATCGGCGGCCTCGCCGCGCGGCACTTCATCCCCATCAGTCCCAGTGCCCGTACTTCATCGCCGCCGCCGTCTCCCCCGAGTAGCGGTTCTCCAGAAAACGTTTCAGCTGAAACGTCTTGAGGATCTCCGGCCGCTCGCCCGTCGCCATGTACTCCGCCATGTACTTCCCGGCGACCGGTCCCGACTTGAAGCCGAAGTATCCCCAGCCGGCGTCGAGGTAGAGGCCGCCGAAGCCGAGGTCGCCCTCCAGGATGGGGGCCATGTCGGGGGTCATGTCGGCGAGGCCGGCCCAGATTCGCATGAAGCGGACCCGGCGCAGGGCGGGCATCAGGTCAACGAGCGCCTCGGCCTGGTGCTTGAGGTAGTACGCGGTCGTGTCGGTGGTGTAGTTGACCTGCGGGTCCATGTGGGCGCCGGTCGCGATCTCGCCCTTCAGCGTCTGGCTGCCGTAGACGTGGTAGGCGCCCGAGCTGAAGACGTGGTGCAGGAAGGGCTTCAGCGGCTGGGTGACCATCGCCTGGATGGTGAGGGGGTGGATGGGGAGCTCGATCCCCAGCATGGCGGCGATCGCCGTGCTGTACCCGCCCGCCATGATGCCGAGGCGGTTGCAGCCGATGCGGCCGAGGCTGGTGCGCACGCCGGTGACGCGGCCCCCTTCGGTGTCGATCCCCCGCACCTCGCAGCCCTGGTGGATATGCGCTCCGTGCGCCGCGGCGCCCTTCGCCAGCCCCCACACCACCGCGTCGTGCCGCACGATGCCGCCGGGCGGATGGTACAGCCCCCCGTGGATCGGGAACGCGGGCCGGTCGGAGATGTCCAGCCCGGGGATCACCTCCGCGCACTGCTGCGGGTCGAGCACCTCCGACTGCACGCCGAGGAAGTTCTGGGTGCTCGCGGCCATCCTGAACCCGTCCAGCGCGGCCTCGCTGTGCCCCAGGTTCAGGTTGCCGCAGTTGAAGAACATGAGGTTGAAGTCGAGCTCGTCGGTGAGCGTGCGCCACAGCTTCAGCCCCTCGGCGTAGAAGCGCACGCTCTCGGGCGTCCTCTGATTCGCGCGCACGATCGCGGTGTTGCGCCCGGAGCCGCCGAAGCCCAGGTACTGCGACTCGAGGACCGCTACATCGCGGATGCCGTGGTGTCGCGCCAGGTAGTAGGCCGTCGCGAGACCGTGAACGCCGCCCCCGATGATGACGGTGTCGTAGCGGCGCTTCAGCGGCGCGGGATGCCACAGTCGGCGCAGCTTGAGCCAGTTCACCGGCGGGCCTCGGTCAGCGCGTGTCGCCCGGCCAGCCGCGCGCCGCCGACCGGTCCGTCATCCGATCACCGAATACGAGGAATCCGGATTCAACGACCGCCGCCGGCTGAAGAAGCCGATGTCGCAGGTCCTGCGGGTGTACTTGAGCGGCATCGTGACCGGGTCGGCGTCGTGGTCGTGCCCGCCTTCCACCCTCTCGATCAGTTCCGCCATCAGCTTCCCCGCCACCGGCGCGTTCTTGAACTGGTTCCCCGAGGTGCCGACCGCCATGTAGAACCCCGGCAGGTCGGAGTTGTCGTAGATCGGGATCCAGTCGTCGGAGACATCGTAGAGATCGACCAGCCCGCCCGTCTGCCCGGGGACGCCCAGCCCCTTCACCCGCTGCGCCTCCCGCATGACCTGGGTTTGCCACTGGTGGGTGAATCCGGTGTTGTAGTCGTCGGGGTCGTCGACCCATTCCAGCACGTCGCACTCCGGATCCTCGGAGCCGATGAGGATGTGGTTGCCGGTGGTCGGGCGCGAATAGCAGCCGATGTCGCCATCCGAGATGAGCGGGGCGATCTGGTGGTAGTCCATGTCGGCGGGGGCCGGGACATGGCAGACCTCCTGCTTGAGCGGACGGGTGCCGATGTTCATCCCGTCGAGGACGCCCGCCATCCCGTTGATGATGGCGGAGTGCGGTCCGCCCACGTTGACGACGATGGGGGCGCGGATGGTGGAGCCGTCGGCGAGTCGGACGCCCGCGACGCGCTCGGAGGCGCCTCCCTCCCTCGGAATCTCCACCACCTCCGCGCCGAACCGGAACTCCCCGCCCCGCGCTTCGCACGCGCGCTGCACGTTGTGGCACGCCAGGGTGGGATCGTCGATGTAGCCGGACTCGGGGATGTACACCGCGCCGCGGATCTTCCCGCCGCTCGGAGCGCCGAAACGGTCGTCGGTCATGGTGACGGGGGGGCCGTAGGAGCGGGTGTCGAGCCAGGGGAAGCGGGCCGCGACCTCGGCCGCGCCCAGATCCTCGTAGGCGACGTGAAGCTCGTCGAGCGCCGCCATCACGTTCACGAGGTCGTGGTTGCGGTCGTTCTTCACGACCAGGCACCCTGTGTTCACATACTTCGCCAGGCCCATCTCGTCGGGCACACCCAGGTAGCGCCCCCAGTCGAGCCAGTAGAAGTAGCTCTCCCGCGCCATCGCGCACCCGTCGGGCGTGGAGTAGTGCAGCCGGATGATCGCGCAGGTGTTGCAGGTCGAACCGGACCCGGCGGCCGGCTGCTTGTCCACGTTGAGGGTGCGATAGCCCCGCTTGGCGAGTTCGAACCCGGTGCAGACGCCGATGACGCCCGCGCCGATGATGATGGCGTCGTAGTCTTGGCTCATTTCCTATCCGTCCGCCCGCGCCAGTCTCAGCCCCGCGACGTACTGCACACCCAATTCGTCGGTTCGGACCCCCCAGACGTGGGTGGCGTTGGCGTCACGCGGGCTGAACGACTCCGTCACGACAATTCTCCGGATCGGCCCCACGTCCTCTCGCTTGCGCACTGCATACCAGACGCGGGGGTCGTCTTCCCCCGCAGGCTGATACCAGATCTCCCCGTTCGACATGAGCCGAATCCCGAGGGTCGCGGGCCAGTACTCCGGGATGATCAAGGCGTCGCGAATCGACTCCCTCTTCTGAGCGGGGGTGCCGTCGGCAAGAAACGGCGTAAACTCATCGGCCGCCGCCTCGATTTCTTCTTCCGTCACCGGGATGAGCGGCAAGTGGATCTGACGAGTCCACAGCGTGTCGCCCGCCATGGAAACCTCGATGAGTTCCAACACGCCCGGGGGCGTCCTCAGCGAGCGGCCGAACACCACGCTGCCGTTCCAGGGGTCCATGGCAACGTCGTCGGGCGCGACAAACGGCTGCAGCAACGCCAGACTTCCCCCCGAGCCAGGCAACTCAAACCACGTATCGCGAGAGCTTAGCAGACCGAGCGTGTAGACGCCGAATGACCCACCGTCGCGTGTGATCCTGACCACCGGGTGAGCATCTTCGGACATCTCTTCGGTCACTGAACTCATTATCCACCCCACACCCGCGGCACCAGTAGAAACCGCCCCTACGCTCCCGTCGTCGAACATCGCGGCGGCATCGAACCTTCTCCCGTGCGAGGCGCTCCCAGAGGGGTACGGGTTCATCGCGCGCTCGAGCCCGTCGGCTCCCACAAGGTCGCCGTCGAGCGAAAACGTGGTGAACCGGCGCGCCTCGGCCACCTGGAACCGGTCATCGAAAAGGAAGAGACTGCCCGGTGACACGAAGTCACCCGGTCCTTCCCCACGGCGGCCCAGACGCTCGATCAGGGTGCCGTCGAGACTCCAGATCGTCACCTCGAACGCCTGGCGGTCGAGGACATAGACCCTGGATCCGTCGGCAGACGGAACTACGCTGGAGATCCGGGTAAACAGTGCTTCGCCCTCCAGTTGGTCCCCGATTTCATACTCCGGCTCGGCGGTCCACTCCTCGATGGGGGTGAGGGTACCGGCGCGTTCGTCCGCGCATGCGGCGAGTGCACACACGGCGAGTGCCGCGAGTACGGCGAACTTCTCCTTCATGGGCGGTTTCCTCCAGAGCGATTTGCAGCCCGATGTCAGGCCCTTGGGCAGACCCCGGAACCTACACATCCACCCAGCTGAAACGCTATCCGCCCGCCCGCGCCAGCCTCAGCCCCGCAACGTACTGCACGTCCAGCTCGTCCCAGCGGATCCCCCACACGTGGGTGGCGTTGACGTCAAGCGGCCTGAACCGCTCCGGCAGGACGACGCTCCGAATCGGTGAATCATCCTCCCCCTTCCGCACCGCATACCACATGGTGGCAATGTCGTGGCCCGCCGGCTTGAACCAGATCTCGCCGTTCGACATGAGCCGGATCTCGTTGGTCGCGGGCCAATGACTCGGAACGATGAACGCGCCCCGAATCGCACGCCTCAGCGCGAACGGCACGCTGCCGGAATCGGCCCCGAGGTACGGTGCCTGCTCATCCACCGCCGTCTCGATGTCATCCTCCGTGACGGGGATGGGTGGCAGCTGGACCTGGCGGGTCCAGATCGTATCGCCCGCAAGCGAGATCTCGATGAGTTCCAGCACGCCCGGCTGGTCTCTCAGCGGCCGGCTGATCACGACGCTGCCGTTCCAGGGATCCATCTGAAAGTGGTCGGGCCGGATCCACGGCTGCGTGGGGTTGATTTCGCCGAGTTCCGGGTGGTCGAGCGTCGCGTACACATCCGTGAAGCTCAGCAGGCCCAGCGTGTCGATTCCCCAGGCGCCGTCGTCCTGCGAGGCCCGAAGGATGGGAATGGCCGGGTCCTCCTCCTCCGGCACATCGCCGTCCATCACCCAGGGAAGCAGGCCAAGTGCCCCGACGCTTCCGTCGGCGAACATCGCGAAGTCCTGGATGAAGGTGAAGGAGCGGCGCTGCGTGGCCACGTCCATATCCCCGTCCAGCAACCCCACCCCGGGCGGGAAGCCGTCGGTCCGGAGGACCTCGCCTTCGAGTGCAAACGTGGTGTACCTGGAGTGGTCCCCGACCTGGAAGCGGTCGTCGAAGAGGAAGAGCGGGCCGGGATCCGAGAACTCCCCCGGCCCTTCGCCCCGGCCGCCCGCGCGCCCGATGCGTGTGCCGTCGGGCGTCCAGATCGTCACCTCCAGACTCTGGGTGTCCAGCACATAGACCCTGGAGCCGTCGGCGGCGGGGCGCACGTCCAGGATCCGGCCAAAGAGCGCGTCGCCCTCCAGCTGGTCGCCGATCTCGAATTCCGGTGCGACGGTCCACTCCTCGATGGCGACCGGGGTGACCGTGGCTTCCTCCGTGCACGCGGCGAGCGCGCAGGCGGCAACGGTCCACGCGGCAACCGCTCTCAGTGTTGCGATCCGCTTCGTCACGGTGATCTCTCCTCCCTGGGAACAAGGCGCATGCCGACGACGTACTGCACGTCCATTTCGTCTTGCCGGGTCCCCCAGAGGTGCGTGTCGTTGACGTCCCGGGGTCTGAGGGATTCCGGCACCACGATCCTGCGGATTGTACCCCGCACCACCCCCTTTCGGACCGCATACCATATTTCCGGATTCTCGTGCCCCGCCGGCCGGAACCAGATTTCGCCGTTCGACATGAGAATGATTCCCCGGGTTGCGGGCCAGTGTGCGGGGATGGTCATGGCGTCGCGAATGCTGCGTCTCAACCGCCCCGAGGGAACGGTATCGCCGGATTGGCCGGCGACCCGGGAAGCCAACCGGTCCAGACCGTCGTCGATGTCCTGCTGCTCGATCGCGATGGGCGGCAGCTGGATCCTGCGGGTCCACAACGTGTCGCCCGCCGTCGATATCTCGATGAGTTCCAGCACTCCCGGCGGCATCGTCTGGATGCGCCCGACCACGACCGTGCCGTTCAGCGGGTCCACCGCAAACAGGTCGTCCGCCAGCCAGGGGTGCCGGGCAACGGCCGGATCCCGGTTGCCCCCGACCGGGAATCTCAGCCAGGTGTTTCCAACGTTCCGCATGGCCAGCGTATCGACTTCCCAGGAGTCGGCCTCCCGGGAGATCCGCAGTAGCGGGCTCTCCTCGACCAGTTCTCCCCACGGCGAACCGTCCACCGTCGCCCATGGGAACGTGGGTACCGCCATATGGCTGCCGTCGGGGAAGATGTCGCGGTATTGCAGCGGCGAGTGTCCAAGTTCCAGCCCGCGCGGGAGGGCAGCGGTCCCGGTCACGGCGCCGCCGGACGTGAACGTCGTGACCCTGCGGTTGTCAATCACGTGGAAGCCGTCGTCGCGAAGGGTCAGGGTGTAGGGGTTCGCGAATTCGCCGGGTCCTTCCCCCGAACGTCCCACCCGTTGGATCAGCGCTCCGTCCGGCGTCCAGATCGTGACATCTTCCGCGCCGGAATCCAGCACGTGGATCCGCGACCCGTCCGCGTTGGCACGTACGCTCGTGATAAAGCCGAAGAGCGCGTCGCCCTCCAGCCGGTCCCCGAATCCGTACTCCGGTTCGGCGGTCCAGTCCTCGACCGGAGTGAGCACTGGCGAGTCTCCGCCGCTGTCGTTGGCGCACCCGACATGTACGGTCGTGGCAAGCGTTGCAAGGGCGATGACTGGCCAGACTGTAAAGCCAACCTTACCAAATGTCGTGTTTACCATACACTTTCCTTTCGCAAGCAGTCCGCCGATAGCCCCGCATGGCACCGAGGACTGCAAGGCCGTGGAACTCACCAATCGACCTCCAGAAGCCGGTTCCACGGAATCACCTCCGTCCCACCACGGGACTGCCGACTCTCCCCCCCGTAAACCAGCCGCCTGTCCACCGCGAATCCGGCAGCCTCAAGCTCGCTGCCCAGCCTGCGCATCCCCGAAAAGAAACGCGGGGTGACCGTGCTTCCGGCCTTGGCCTCGACCAGCGTGGTTCGGGCGCCCATCTCCATCACGATGTCGACCTCCGTGCCAGCGGCCCGGTAGTGTCTCAGCCCGGGCTCCTCACCCCGGTGGGTGCGGGCCTTGAAAATCTCCGAAGCCACCCAGCTTTCGAAGACCTGGCCGCGCAGGGGGTGATGGCGCAACTCTTCGGGTGACCGGATCCCGAGCAGGTGGCACACCAGACCCGAGTCCAGGAAATGGAGCTTCGGCGCCTTGATCTGGCGTTTTCGCACGTTGCTCCGATGGGCCGGCAGTCGAATGACCAGGAAGCCGGCCTCCAGTACCGACAGCCAGGCACGGACGGTGTTGTGGCGGACTCCGGCGTCGCCCGCCAGCGCGGACAGGTTGGTCTCGGTGGCGGTCCGTCCGGCGGCCATCCGCACGAACGTCGAGAAGGCCTCCAGGTCCGTGATGTTGCGGAGCGAACGGACATCCCGCTCCACGTATGTAGCGAAGTAGTCCCGCAACCAGACGTCCGGCGGAATCCCGCGGTCGTGAATTCGGGGATAGGCACCGGTCCACATCACCTCCAGCAGTCCACGCTGCGGACCTGCGAAGCGGGCCAGCTCGTCGAGCCCGGGGGCCAGCAGATGCAGTACGCCGACGCGGCCGGCCAGCGACTGGTTCACCGCCGCGCTGAGCCCGAAGTGTTGCGAACCGGCGAGCACGAATCGCCCCGGCTCCAGATTGTCGTCCACGACTTCCTGGAGGTAGGAGGGAAGATCCGGCGCCCGCTGCACCTCATCGATCACGGCACCGTCGCGGTATTCGTGCAGGAACCCGCGCGGGTCCTCAAGCGCGTATGTGCGCACATCCATTCCCTCGAGAGAAACGTACGGCCGGTCCGAACACACGGTTCGGCAGAGCGTGGTTTTGCCCGACTGCCTGGGACCCGTGACCGTTACGACCGGGTAGTGCTGCATTCGATCCATCAGCGGTCCCGCAAGGTTGCGATCTATGACCGGCACACTTCCCTCCTTTCTGGCCCAAGTTCATCGAGACCTTGCAGATTGTCAATTCGAATGACAATCGGCAAACAATTGCCGGCACATCCCGACACGCTTGTAGATTGTCCACCACTCCGCGTCCCACGCGGCCACAGTCCACTCCAGCCCGGGAGCCCGAAGCCCGATGGGCGTGATGGAACGCCTCGCCGCAGACATCCCTGCGCTGCCCCTCGACATCGGGCGCATCATCGTCGGCGCGGTCCTGTTCGTCTACTTCTTCAACACGCTCAGGCAGGCGCGCGACTTCAGCGACCCCGACGGCCTGATCGACCACGGGCTGCTGTGCCGGCTTTTCCCCCCCACCCGCGTGAGCCTCTTTCAACCGGGAATGCCCGGGGTGCTGTTCCGCGCGGTCTTCATCTGCGCGTGCGCGGCGGCGCTCATGGTGGTTGCGGGCTTCCATCCCCGCGCCGCCGGGGTGTTCCTCTTCCTGGCGGCGCTGTCCACCCTGCGCTGGAACGTGCTGGCCTCCTACCTCGACGACGCCATGATCCACATCTTCTGCCTGTGGATCGTGCTGCTGCCGGTGGGGACCACGCTGAACGTGCCGGATCTGCTGGCGGGTGCGCCGGGGAACCTGGTGGCCGGCCCAGCGGGGGATCTGGCGGCCGGCCCGGGCAGCGTGGCCGCCGCGAGCACCCCGGTCCTCGACACCTGGCTCGCCGCGACCGTCCCCGGGGCCGCTCCCCGCGCCTTCATCGCCAACATGGCGCTCGTCTACATCGTCGCCGGGCTGTACAAGTTCACCAGCCCCATGTGGCGCGATGGCTCCGCGATGCACTCCGCGCTCCGCATGCCGATCGCCCGCGCGCCGGACTTCTGGACCCTGCGCTGGCGCACCCCGCTCCGACTCGTGACCTGGGCCGCGCTGATCCTGGAGCCCCTCTTCGCGCTCATCTTCGTGCTGCCGCCGAGCTCGCCGCTCAAGTGGCTGCTGGTCGCGGGAGCTATCGTCTTCCACCTCGGGATCGCGTTTACGCTCAAGATCCCGTACTCCAACCTGGCGATGATGGGCGCGATCCCGCTCGCGCTCTCGCCCGAGATCATGCAGGGCTGGCTGGGGACGCCGCCGGTGGAGGGGGCGGTCGCGGGCGTCGGCACGGTCGGCGGCACCGCGGTCGCCTCCACCGCAGGCCCCGGCCCCGCCGGCTGGATCGCCCTCGCCCTCGTTGCCCTGATCATGATTCAGGTCGTCTGGGAAGCCGCGAACACCGGCCGCCGGCTCCGCCCCCGCTACTCGTCGAGCGGCTGGGACAACCCGGTACGAGGGCTCCTCTGGATGTTCGGCATCTTCCAGAGCTATCGGCTCTTCGACTGGGTCGACGAACGCAACCATCACGTGCGCTTCGAGGTCACGCGGGTCGGGAGCGACGCGCCGGCCGACACCGACAGTCCCGACGACCGCAAGACGCCGCCCAAGCCCGCAGTCCCACTCGACCCCGACGCCCTCTTCCCGCAATCCATGCGCCACCTGCTCCTGCAGTCCTACCTTGTCGGAAACATCTGGATGCGCATGAGCCCGGCCCAACTCGAGCAGGTCCGCCGCGCGCTCCTCGTCCGTCACGCCCGCCGCTACGCCCGCACGCACCCCGACGCGGGCACCATCGAAGCGGTCGCAATCGTCCAGCGGGTCACCAAAGATAATCTTGAGTTAACCCAGGGCGAGCGGCGGCCGATGATGCGCTTCACCTGCCGGGGTGGCCGCGCCGTCATGCATCATCCGAAGGAGGAGTAGAGGGCGACGATGTGCGGCATTGCAGCGATCCTGTCCCATGACGGGCCCGTCGACGCGGTGGCGGTGCGCCGCGCCACCGGGGCGTTGCGGCATCGTGGGCCGGACGCGGAGCGCACCTGGGTTTCTCCGAGCGGCAGGATCACTCTGGGCCACACGCTGCTGGTGATCAACGACCCCGACGGCCACCAGCCCATCGCCAGCGAGGACGGGCGGCGGCACATCATCGTCAACGGCCAGTTCTACGACTTCAAGCGCATTCGCGCCGAGCTCGAGGCGAAAGGGCACCGCTTCCGCACCCGCTCCGACAGCGAGATCGCGCTGCACCTCTACGAGGACCACGGAGCCGACTGCCTGGAACACCTGCGCGGCCAGTTCGCCTTCGTGATCTGGGACGAGGAGGCGGGCACCCTCTTCGCGGCACGCGACCGCTTCGGCCTCAAGCCGCTCTTCTACGCCGAGCATGACGGCGCGCTCTACCTCGCATCCGAGGCGAAGGCGCTGTTTGCGGCGGGAGTGCCCCGCGCATGGGACGAAAACGGCGTGTATCACTGGCTGCTCGCCTGTCCGGATGAGCGGCGGTCGCTCTTCCGCGGCATTCGGCAGGTGCCGCCGGGGCATGTGATGAGGGCCGGGGATGGGGGGGTGCGGCTGGAGCGGTACTGGGACCTGCCGGCGTCGCCGGGGCGGCGGGGGCCCTTGCCGGACGCCGTCGAGCGCGCCCGCGAACTCACCGAAGAAGCGATCCGGCTGCGCATGGTCGCCGGCGTCCCCGTCGGCTGCCTGATCAGCGGCGGGCTCGATTCCTCCTCCGTCCTGGCCGTGGCGGCGACGTGCACGGATGGCCCGGTCGCCGCCTTCACCGTCGGGTTCGAGCGGCGCGAATTCGACGAGAGCCCAGGGGCACGGCAAGCAGCCGCGGCCGCGAACGCCGACCACACCGTCGTGATGCTCAGCGACGCCGATCTGGCCGACCATTTCGCCGACGCCGTCTGGCACGCCGAGACCCTTCAGTTCAACACCCACGGCGCGGCGCGCTACCTGCTGAGCCGGGGCGTGCGCGAAGCCGGTTACCGCTCGGTGCTGGCGGGCGAGGGCGCCGACGAGGCCTTCTTCGGTTACGAGTTTCTACGCGCGGCGGCCGGTGCGTCGCGCGGCGGCCTCGGACCGGCCAGGATCCTGCGCATCCTATCGGGACTCCTGCGCTCCCCGAGACGCCACCACCCCACGCTGCACGCCGTCTCCCCCTGGCTGGCCCGGCTCGCGCTCCTCCTCCCGGCGGCCCCCTCGCTCTTCACGCGGCTGTCGGGCGGCCTCGGCCGCATCCAGGCGGTCTGCTCACGCGACTTCCTGCGCGGCTTCGACGGCTACGACCCCTACCGCACCTACTACCGCCGCTGCAACGCGGCCGCCGCCATCTCCCGGCGCGAACCCGCCCGGCAGCTCCTCTACCTCTGGCTGCACTCGATCTTCGCCAACTACCACATGGCCGCCGACCGGCTCGACATGGCGCACGGCGTCGAGGTCCGCCTCCCCTTCCTCGACCACCACCTCTTCGAGCACCTGAACCGCCTCCCCCTCGCCCTCCTCACCGAACAACCCCGCGAAAAGCACCTCCTCCGCGAAGCGATGCGCCCCCACATCCCGGACCCGGTGTACGACCGGGTGAAGCGCCCCTTCATGGCACCGTCGGCGGTCGGCACGGAAGGGCCCCTGCACGACTTCCTGCAGGACACGCTACGGGGGGACGCGCTCAAGTCGGTGCCGTTCGTGGATGCGGCGGCGGTGGGGGGCATCCTCGACGGGCTGCCGAACCTCGCCGACCGGGACCGCGGCTCGGTGGACTCGCTGCTGCTGATGCTGGCGTCGGTGGCGGTGCTGCAGGAGCGGTGGGGGTTGTAGGGGGGCTGGACGACACAACGTAAGCGGCTTATGGTACTGGCATGGACAACGCAATCCGAAGCTACCTGGCGGAAATCGGTCGAAAAGGCGGCAGGAAGAGTCGCCGCAAGCTTGACCCCGAGACCGCCAGGGACATGGTCCGCGTCCGTGAGGCCCGGCGGGCGTTCCGCAAGTTCCACACAATGTGTTTCTGGTCGTATCGCAAGGATCTGAGAATCGGCCTGGCCAGGATCGACTGGGTCGTGGAGACCCTGAGGAAGAACGGCGACATGAGGGCCTGGAAGGCGGCCGAGCGACTGTGCCGGACGACGGTAGAGTCTGATGACCGGGAGGCAACGCGCATCGACTGGGCTCACGATTCGGCATGGCGGTTCATGCCACTGGTGCGACTCGAAGACGGCGGCCTTGTGCTGCACGAAGTCGACCTGGCGATCAACAAGGTGCTGACTCTCGCGGGTCGCGACGAGCCGCGTGACTTCGTGGACATCCTCCATGCGCACGAGCACATCCTGCCTCTGGGTGCCCTGGTCTGGGCAGCCGTCGCGAAGGACCCGGGATTCAACCCGGCTTCGCTCCTCCAGCAGTTGAAGCGCCGAGGCCGCTACCGGCCGGAGGATGTCGACGAGCTGGTCCTCGCCGCGCCTCTGGATCTCGTCGAATGCAAGGAAGCTTGGCGGGCCACACTCCGCGACGCAGCAGAGTTCATCCGCGAAAGACCCTACGAGGAGGCTGGCTGCCTGTACTACTCACCTTCCCGGAACCGCTTTGTGGCGCCGTCCTCCGGATCCCCGCTGGAGCAACAGGGCCTGGTCCCCCACTTCGGACAATCCGGGGGCATCCTGCCGAGGGTTGCGGACAGCCCCCCCGACAACCCGCGAAACATCACCAGTACTCCACCGTGAGGCCTTCGACCCTGTGGAAGCTCCTGCGGTCCCGGGTGGCCACGCGGTAGCCGACGTGCACGGCTGTGGCCGCGACCATCAGATCGTGGGGACCGATCGGGGTCCCGGTGCGCGCCAGCCGCACGCCGAGGGTCGCGTATATTCCGGCGACCTCGAGACCGAAGGGTATCACGGGCAGCTCCTCGAGCCACCGACGGGCAAACCTTTCTGCGCTGACGCGCCGCACCCCGCCCAGCCTGTGGAGGCCGTGGAACATTTCCGACGCGGTGATCGCGGCAATCGCTACGGGCCGCTGTCGCTCCTCCGGCGTGCCGAACACTCGATCCGCGTCGAGCAGGCCCTGCTCCACCGCGATCAGGACGCTCGCGTCGATCAGCGTTCCCAAGGACTCTTCGGCACCTCGGCCCGGTTGAGGAACGCTATCCCCTTCTCCACCGCGCAAGCGTACTCAGGGCCTGCCGACGGATCCGAGGTGGCACGGACAAGTTCGACGAAGTCGGCACCCGTGAATGTCCTTTCCTCCACCGGACGGATCTCCGCGACCGGCTTTCCGCGTCGCTCCACGACGTAGACCGCGCGCTCCTCCCGGACACGCGCCAGGACCTCACCGAAGTTCTTCGCAGCTTCGGTGGCGCTGACGACTCGTGAGCGGTCGGAGGATCCGGCTGGCTTCGACATGCTGACAACTTACGGGATTTACGGATATTCCGCAATTCGGATCTACCCGCTACGCCGAATCAGCGGCAAGCCGTGTGCGGGGATGCTGCCTTCGGTGGGGCAGAACTAACTCGCCGTCCCCCTCACCACCACCGTCACCTCCACATCCGAGTACAGCCCCCCATCGTCCGCCCGGCCGCGCAGCAGATACGTCCCCGGCTTATCGAAGGTCACGTCGACCGTCCACCGCCCGTCCTCGGGCAGCGCCGGCGGCACCCATAGCGGCGCCCACGGCGAATTCGCCCCGGCGCGCGTGTCCTCCCACACCTTGATCTGCGGTGGATCGAAGGTGACGGCGCCCGCGAGGCCGGTGTCGTTCGCGCCCACCTCTTCGCCCGCGGCCACCTGTCGATCCATGCCCCCGCCCCCTTCCCCGCGATACAGGAACCACGACATGAAGAGGCCGTTCACCTTCTGCACGGTGATGCGCGAAGGGGGCCTCAGCTGCCTGCTGCTGAAGGTCGGGGGCGCGTTCCAGATCGAGTCGGCGCGCGCGGAATCTTCCGCGGTTTCCGGGGGGTCCGGCGGGGAGGGGCGGCGCGACCGCAGCAGGCCGTCGTCCTCGACCAGCACGGTGAGGGTTATCGGGCGGCCCACGGTGGCCGTGCGTTCCTCGGGGCCCTCCAGGGTGATCGTCGGGGGCTGGTTGCCGCGAATCCGCGCGTCGCTGGAGCCCGCCCCGAGTGCGCCCGTCTCGGACATGATCACCGTGTTGTCGACGACGTAGTCCGGCCTCAGCGTTGCGTACGCACGCTCGGTGACGCCGTTGGTCGTCAGCGTCCAGACCAGCTCCTTGTCCCCCCAGTCCGCCGGCACGCGCACCTCGAAGACGAAGCGGTTGCGGCGCGGCAGGAAGTGCGTCGGCTGCCCTCGGTCCGCCGGCCCCGGAGAGAAGCCGTTTTCCGCGCCGACCGGCACGTCGAGCTCCTCGCTCCAGTTCCGGTTCATGTAGCCGAAGAGGAAGCTGAAGGTGCCGTCCTCGTTCGGGACCCAGCCCTCGAAGGCGGGTGCGACGTTCTGGCCGCGCTGGTAGGTCTGGGCGGCGGTGTTTTGAAGGCCGGCGGCACCGGCCGCCAGCAGGAGAATCGCAATCCGGAGACTTGCTGTGCGCATTCGGCTACCGATTGCTGCGGCCGGCATCACCGCCCGGCCCCCGCCCGCTGCCCGACCCACGTCCGTTCCCGCCGCGGTCTGCCGATCCCGCTCCACCGCCCTGCGCCCCGTCATCCGCCCAATACTCCGGATTCCCGTTCGCCGGGATCACCATGCAGAGCGGACATCCGACCACATGATCGTTCGGGCCCAGCGCGAGCTTCGCGCGCCGCCTGGCCATCTCCTCCACGAACTGCTCGTCGGTGAGCGTGACCCGCATCCCCAGGTCGATGAACATGTTCGCCACCGAGCGGTTCCCCGAACCCTGCCAGTTGCGGGTGTCCGGCACGTTGCGGTTCGCGTCCGAGGTGTCCATGTAGCCGATGATGTGCAGGATCGTCCCCTTCGGCAGCAGCGGCTGGTGGTCCTGCGCGTAGGTGTAGCCGCGCACCCAGTTGTGGTCGTACCCGACGCAGTTGATCGTCTCGACGTTGAAGCCCCAGATCGCCTCGAGGCACATCCGCATCCCGGGCGCGTGCAGGTGCGGCTCGAAGGTGACGATCTTGGTGTGCTGGTTCAGCACCTGGTAGGCGTGCAGCTCCTGCCCCGCTTCGCCCGCGCGGATGTCGATGTCGCTGCCGTTGCCGAGCCCGAAGCTCGTGCGCCGGTACTTCGGCTCGTAGTCCGGCGGATGGAAGCGGAAGCCGATCTCGAGGTGGGCGCGGGTGTCGCGTCCGTTGGAGTGCAGGTGAAGCGAGTTGGAGACGATGGACGAGCCCGCGCGCAGGAGGCGCCCGGCGTCCTGGTCGAAGATGTCGGGCTCGCGGCCGACTTCGTGGACGGGCCAGGTCACGACGCTGGGCCGGGTCCGCGTGCCATCCTCCAGGGTCTCGGCCGCCTTGTACGTGCTCCAGATCATGTGATGCACGACGAACCGGCCGCCGACGGTGTGGCGGCCCTCGTGTCCGCCGTCCGCGGTCCGGCCGACATCGTTCACCTCGCGGATCTCGACCGACTTGACGTAGCGGTCCTCCTCCAGGCCCGTCGGGATGGGCTCGATGTCGCCCCACCAGTCGGGCACGTCGCTCTCCACCAGCACCTCGGGCAGCTTCACGATCAGATCCGGCTCGCCCGCGACCCACACCACGTCGTCGTCGAATTCGAGGGGTGGCGGCAGGTCCGCGGGATCGCCCTCCGGGGTGCCAGCGCGCCACCAGCGCTCCAGCGCGTCGATCTCCCAGTCGTGGAGCGACATGTCGTCCTTGAAGTGCTGGATCCCTATGTCCTTCTCGACGTACCAGGGCGGCATGGCCCCGGCGCGGTCCCGGATCCCCGTGCGGCGGACGATCCGGCTCGCGTACTCCTTCACCTCGTCGAACTCGACCAGCGACATCGGCGCCACGCCGCCGTCGCGGTGACAGCGCACGCAGGAGCGCTGCAGGATCGGCGCGATGTCGCGGCTGAAGGTGACTTCGTCTTCGGCGGCGGTGCCGTCGGCGGTGCCGTTGGCCGAGCCGTTCGTCTGGGCGGCGAGGGCGGGTGTGGCGAGGGCCACGCCGGCCACCGCCGGAAGGGCAAAGGCTCCTGTAACGAGGGAGACTCTGGTCAGCTTCGCAATCGACATTCTGCACGGCTCCTTGCCTAAAGGGTCGCCTCGGCCACGGTGGAAAGTCTATCCGGTGAGTTTCGTGCGCGCAAAAAGCCGGGCCCGGCTCAGGGCCGGCACTTCGATCCAGTCTCTGCACGTTCGGTGCCGGGGCGACCTGCCCGGTTGACCCCGCAACCCCGGACTCCAACCTTGTCCACCACTCGCCAAGCTCCCACCCCAGCCACCACGCCCTCATGCGCCGCACCGCCCTCACCATCGCCGCTTTCCTCGCCCCGCTCTCCACCGCGTGCGGTCCCGCCGACAGCGGCTCGAGCGATGCCGCCCCATCTGAGACGCCCGCCGCCGCGGTTGCGCCGGCGCTGCCCGAGGGCGCCGAGGCAATCTCCCTACTCGGCGAGCCGCTCTACCCCACGCCGAGACCGGACGAGGTGGCGGCCCGCCAGGCCGACGACATCGCCGCCGCCCAGGCCGACTACGACGCCAGCTCCGACGACGCGGACGCGATCATCTGGCTGGGCCGCCGCATCGGCTACACCGGCCGCTACCGGGACGCGATCGAAGTCTTCTCCGAGGGGATCCGCAAGCACCCCGGGGACGCGCGCATGTACCGCCACCGCGGCCACCGCCGGATCAGCGTGCGCGAATTCGACCGGGCCATCGAGGATCTGTCCCATGCCGCCGCGCTCGTCGCCGGGCAGCCGGACGAAGTCGAACCCGACGGCCAGCCCAACGAACGCGGCATCCCGACGAGCACGCTGCAGTCGAACATCCACTACCACCTCGCCCTCGCTCACTACCTCAAGGGCGACTTCGAGACCGCCCTGCAGTCATACGAAGACTACTTCGCCGTGACCACGAACCCCGACCAGCTCGTCGCGATCTCGCACTGGTGGTACATGGCGCTCCGCCGCCTGGGCCGCGACGAAGAGGCTGCGGCCGTCCTGGAACCGGTCACCGCGGAGCTGGACGTGATCGAGAACACGAGCTACCACCGCCTGCTGCTCATGTACAAGGGCGAAATCGAGGCGGACGAGCTGTGGGACCCGGAGAGCGAGGACCCCGCGGGCGTAGCGATCGCCTACGGCGTCGCGAACTGGCACCTCTACAACGGGCGCGCGGAGCAGGCCGAGGAGATGTTCCGCCGCATTCTGGAGGGGTCGGGGTGGGCCGGCTTCGGGTTTATCGCGGCGGAGGCGGAGATCGCGCGGCCGGGGGGCTGACCCTACCGCCCCACGCTCGCCCCCGTCAGCTGCGCGATCGCGGCCAGCGTCGTCTGCGCGGCGTTCAGCCCGAGCCGGAAATCGTCATCCGTGTAGGTCGTCCACACGTCGGTGGGCTGGTGCCAGTTCGGGTTCCATCCGGCGCCCACCTGCGCGCCGCGTTCGTTCTCCCGCAGGCTGATCGCGGCAACGAGGTTCATGAAGGGCGTCGAATCGGTGTTGGTCATGTGCGGGCCCACGGTGGCCGGGTAGTCGGTGGCGTAGCGAGCGTTCGCGAACTTGAAGTGGAACGCCAGGTTCATCGACTCCTGGACCATCTCCGAGTTCCACTGGAATTCGATGTTGACGTCGGCTTCCGGGCGCTGGTTGCGGCTGACCCGTCCGTCCGGCCCCGGCGCCCCGTGGTCCCAGAGCATCATGTCGTGCTGGATCATCCCCAGCCAGCGCGGCTCGGGATACTGGCCTGAGCCCGGCGGATCCTCGATGCCTTGCAGCTCCTGCCGCTGTTCCACATAGGCCCGGGCGCCGTTCAGCCCGGTCTCCTCGTTGTTCCACAGGATGAAGCGGATGGAGCGCTCGGTCTGCACGTCCGGCGAACTGAAGATGCGGGCCAGCTCCATGACCAGCGCCGTGCCGGACCCGTCGTCGTCCACCGCCTCGTTCACGCCGTGGCCGTCCATGTGCGCGCCCAGGATGTACATCTCGTCCGGGCGGGTGGTGCCGACCTTGGTGCAGTAGACCTGGGAGCGGTCGCCGTCGACCGGCTCCTCGCGGTTGAGCTCGCGGATGCGCTCGTCGGGCTGCGCCATGAGGCCGCGGTTGACGCCGGTGCGGCCCCGGTAACCGAAGATGGTGCTCCCGCCGGAGCCGCGGCCGCGGCGTCCCACGAGGCCTCCCGTCGCCGTCGTCAGGTCCTCGACCTGCTGGCGGGGAGGGGGGCGGCGGGCGGCGCCCTGGGCCTGAGCCGGCTGTCGGCGCGGCGGGTCGGCGAACCGCACAGGCGCATACACGTAGTGGACGCGCTCGGTGTTCGTGCAGCCCGCGTCCTGCAGCCAGGCCTCGATCCAGTCGACCGCGTCGCGGTTGCGCTGCGTGCCCTGGCGGCGGTCGCCGAACTGCGTCAGCCCCTTCAGCGTCGCCTTGTACTCGTCGAGGGTGAGGCGCTCGACCATGACGGCGACCGGGTCGACCTCCTCCTGCTCCTGGAGGGCCGCGAGCGGCGAGGTGGCTGCTCCCACCGCCAGAAGCGCCGGAAGTGTAATGAGAACATGACATTTTGTAATGTTGCCATTACAATGTCGGCGGGCGGAGTCGGTTTGGCCTGTTGCGGGCAGGTGGCTGGGCATGGGACCTCCATGGGAAGGCGCGGACGGCGGCTCCGGTCGCCCGGCCGTGGATTGCAGATTCCCCAAGGGGGTACCGTAGAGCGGCGGCGGCGTGCCCGCAAGCCCTCGCCGGTGCTATCGGGATCCCCCTTCTTGAGCCCGCACATAGCTCTCGAGTACCCGGTTCATCCGCGTCTGGTAGCCCTTTCCCGGAGCCTTGAAATAGGCCAGCACCGAGCGTTTGACGCGCATGGTGATCTGGTCCGTGCGATCGGGTTCCACAAGCTCCGCCCGGTCCCAGAACTCTTCGTCCAGTTCGGGGATATCGCTGAAGTCGATGTCTTCGTCCTTCACTTCCGCGATCTGCTCCGGAGTGAGGGGCCTATCGTAGCGTCCGCTCACTGTGGATTCTCCTTTCCTTGCGTGATGCCGGGCGGGCGGAGATCAGACGGATACGCCCACGGCGCTCGGTGTGAGCGACCACGATCAGCGCTCCAGGCCCCGCCCGGCCAATGCTGATGTGCCGGTCCTCGCCGTAATCCCGACGATGGTCGGGTGATGTCGCAACCGGCCCTTCGAAGATTCGCTTGGCGGTGTCGAACCCGATGCCGTGCTTGCGGATGTTGGTCTCATTCTTGGCCTCATCCCATTCGAACTCCATGAATCATGGTATATACGAATTGTAGTTATAGCAACCCCGCACGGCAGCCGCGGGCCGATGGGATTATCTTTCCCGGCGCGGCCGGTTCCCCTGCGGCGCCGGCCAGTACCCACCTAAGAAGAGAGACGAACGATGAAAGGAGACGCGACAAGCCTATGACAGTGTTTCCGCTGATGGGCAAACACGACTACGAAAAGCTGGTTTTCTGCAACGACAACGACTCGGGACTCCGAGCGATCATCGCGATACATGACACGACCCTGGGCCCGGCATTGGGCGGGATCCGCATGCTCCCCTACCCCACCGAGGAAGCAGCGCTGAACGACGTGCTGCGCCTGGCCCGCGGCATGACCTACAAGGCCGCGATCAGCGGCGTAGACCTGGGCGGCGGCAAGTCCGTCGTCATCGGCGACGCCAGAACGGGCAAGAACCCGGCGTTGCTCCGCGCCATGGGACGATTCATCGACACAATGGCGGGCGAGTACATAGCGGGACAGGACATCGGCACCAATTCGCACGACATGGCGGTGATCCGGGGCGCGACCCGGCATGTGTCCTGCGTGAACGAGTCCGCAGGCGGCGCGGGAGACCCCTCGCGAACGACCGCATACGGGGTCAGCTGCGGAATCCGCGCGGTGCTCAAGGCGACGAACGGGAGCGACTCGATCGGGGGACGGCACATAGCCATCCAGGGGCTCGGCAACGTTGGCTTCGCGCTGGCGAGCTTCTGCCATGAGGCGGGCGCGCGGCTGACCGTGACCGACATCTACGAACCGGTCCTGGCCAGGGCGGCCAGCGAACTGGGGGCCGAAGTGGTTGCCCCGGACGACATCTACGACGTCGAGTGCGACGTGTTCTCGCCGAATTCGATCGGCGCCGTGATCAACGACGATACGATCCCGCGGCTGCGCTGTCCCGCAGTCGCCGGAGGCGCCAACAACGCCTTGGCCGAGGACCGTCACGGGGACGAGCTGAAGGTGAGGGGGATCGTCTACGGACCCGACTTTCTGGTCAACGCGGGCGGCCTCATCCGCTCCCAGGAAGAGGTGAACGGCCGCGCGACCGAGGACTTCACGGTCTACTCGAAGGTGGCCAACATCTACGATCAGACCTTGCAGGTGATCGCGATGGCGGATGAGCTGGGGATCAGCACGGCGCGCGCGGCCGACTGGATGGCCGAGGAGAGGATCGCGGCCGCGAAGGGGCGGTAGGCTACGCTCCCGGATAGAGCCCGCCCCGCACCTCCTGGGCGTACCGCGCGACCGCCTCGCGCACTTCCGCTCCCAGCTCGGCGTACCGCTTCGGGCCTGCGGCTCCATCCCCCTGGCTCAGCCCCAGCATCTCCGTCAGCACCAGCACCTGCCCGTCGCAGAGCGGGCCCGCCCCGAAGCCGATCGTGGGGATGGAGAGGACGTGGCTGACCTTCTGCGCGATGCGCCCCGGCATCGTCGAAAGCACGACTGCGAAGGCGCCCGCCTTTTCGAGCGCGCGGGCGTCGCGGATGAGCCTTTCCAGGGCGCCGTGGTCCCGCGCCTGCTGCCGGGGACCGCCGAGCTGGTGGACCGACTGCGGCGTGAAGCCGAGGTGCCCCATGACGGGGACGCCCGCCGTCACCAGCGCCTCGACCGCGGGAGCGACCTCGGCCCCTCCCTCCAGCTTGACCGCGCCAGCCCCCGTCTCCTTGAGGATCCGGCCCCCGTTCCTGACGGCATCCTCCGGTGACACCTGGTAGCTCATGAACGGCATGTCGACGACGACCAGCGCCCGCCGGGCACCGCGCCGCACCATGCGCCCGTGGTAGATCATCTGGTCGACGGTGGCGGAGAGCGTCGTCTCCTCGCCGCCGAGCGCGGTGGCGACCGAGTCGCCCACCAGGATAGCCTCCACACCTGCCGCGTCCACCAGCCGGGCGAAGAGCGCGTCGTAAGCGGTGATCATCACGATCGGCTCGCCGGCCTGTTTACGCCGTGCGAAGTCGAGGACGGTGACGGGACGGTCGGGAGTCGGATCCGCCATGTGTCGGGTCAGCCGGCCAGCGGCTGGTGAAAGTAGTAGCACAGCCCGTCGGGAGCGACCACGAAAAACACCTGGTACTTCTGCCCATCTCGCTCGTCCACACGCCAATTCCCTATCTCGACGCCCGCGGCACGGAGTTCATCACGCGCGCGCTCGATGTCCGAAACGAGGACGGCAGCTCCCTCCTGGCCCGGATCTGCGGCGGTGACCGCAAACCCGATGCGGACCCCGTCGCGCTCCATGACTACTCTCGGGGGTTCAGCATGGCGTTCGACCTCCGTCAGGCCGAAGGCGTGGGCGTAGTACGTGACAGTTGCGTCAATGTCTGTAACGGGCAGAGAAAGGACATCGTCCGCGAAGGGATATGCCGCCAGGTAGAGCCCGGACTTCATCGGGCCGCTTTCATCGGGCTCTCTTCGTCGGGCTGTTTTCATGGGGCGTCTACGGAAAAAGTTTTTCGCCGGTCACGGCGTCGCTGACGGTGATCGCCGAGGTGGGACAGTTGCCCGCCGCCTCGAGAACGTCTTCCAGCGTGTCTCCCTCGGGGTCGACCACTTCGGACTGCCGCCAATGGTTGTGCGCGAATACGCCGGGCGCCAGCTCCAGGCACATTGCGCTGCCGACGCAGCGCATGTGGTCGACCTGGATGTCCAGCGGCGGGGGTGGGCTTGCGCCGGGACCCCGGGCGCGTGGCGTCTCGTTCATTCGGGCCACCTCACCGGCAAGGACTTGACCGAGCGGAACTGAAGGCTGGGCTGGTACTCGGGCGGATCGCGAACAAGTTCGAAGCGCCGGAACCGTTCCGCCAGCCCGCGAAACACCTCCTGCCCCTCGATCCGCGCCACGGTCGCGCCCAGGCAGTAGTGGATGCCCGACCCGAAGGAGAGGTGCGTGACCTCGGGGTGGAACAGGTCGTCGCTGGGGGTGTCCAGGCTATCCCTGATCACGGGTGAACCGCAGATCCCTGACCCGCCACGCATCCAGCTGCATCGTCCGGTAGCGACCCTCGACGAGGTCCGAGAAGCGCAAGGTTATCCCGCGCCCGGTGGTCAGGACGCCGTCCGCGGCGGCGAGAAGACTCGCCGGCTCGCTTCGGCCCACGTGCAGGGTGAGCCCGGCGGGGCCGTCTTGTACTATGCGGTAGGTGGCCGCCAGCTCCGGGCTGTAGAAGGAGCCGGCGTATCGGGCGCGGGCGGGGATGGCGGTTTCGGGCTCAGGGGCAACTGGCTCTTCCGCGGGCTCTGGCGGCGCAGCGGACGGCCCTGACTCTTCCGCTGACGCTTCCGCCACCTCCTCCCGCTCCGCAGACGCCATTCGTTCCTCCAGGTAGACCTCCGCGACCCTCTCGATGAGTCGCCCGGGACTGATGCGGGAGCGGTTGCAGAACGCGACGAAGGAATGGCCGGTCTCGGGATACCGGGACATCGCCGTCCGGTAACCGACCCACGAGCCGGTGTGCCCAACCGTCGCGAGCCCGCCGTGCTGGCCGTGGGAGAGGCCGAAGGCGTACGGAATCGTGTCGCCGGAGTTCAGGATGCCGCGCTGGTGCATGAGCGCCACCCATTCAGCGCCGCCGACCGTCCCCTCGGAGAGATTGCGGTCCCACGCGACCCAGTCCTCGACCGATGTGAAGACGCCGCCGTCGCCGACCACGTCGAGGGTGGTCACGCTGATCTCGAAGGCGCCGCCCGAGTCGCCTGCCCCGGTGTCATCGGTTGGCGCGCGGTCGGAATCGGCCCGGCCCGGCCGCGTCGGGGCATAGCCGGTCGCGCGGTTCGGCACGATCTCGTTGTGGTCGTCGTGGAAGTGGGTTTGGGTCATCCCCAGCGGGCCGAAAAAATTCGCCTCGGCAAAGTCGCGCAGGCTCTGGCCGGAGACGCGGGCCACGATTTCGCCGAGGAGGATGTAGCCGGAGTTGCTGTACAGGTGCCGGTCGCCGGGCGGGAAGACGAGTTCACGCTGGCGGTTGATCGCGGCGAGGGCCTCGGGGTTGCCGTACGAATCGTCGTCGCGGTACCCGGCCAGCGACACGATTGTCAGGTACTCCCGTACGCCGGAGGTGTGGTGGACCAGGTGCCGCACGGTGGGCGGGTCGGCGTAGTCGGGGAACTCGGGGATGTACCGCTGAACCGGGGCGTCGAGGTCCAGCGCGGCCCGAACCGCCAGCAGCGCGATCGCTCCGGCCGTGACCTGTTTGGAGACCGAAGCGATGCGGAAGACGGTCGCCGGGCCGTTCGGGATGCCGTGGTCGAGGTCCGCGCTGCCGTATCCGGTGGCCAGGACGAGGTTCCCGTCCCGGATCACGCCGACGGAGCAGCCGGGGCCGTTGGGGCTGGCGTAATCGGCGAAGATGGCGTCGACGAGGGGGCGGGCCTCCGCCTCGGAGATCGGCGGACCGCAGGCGGTGATGGTTGCGAGGATCGCCGCCAGCCCTGCCGTCATCGGTGAAGTGCTTAGTTTCATCCATGCAACGTGAACGGAGCCGCACGGACGCGCCACCCGCAGCCGTCTATGGGGAACGGGCTGAACGCTTCGATCGGGAGGCCGCCGCCCGGCAGGGCACCGTTCGAGTCTGCGGCCGCCTGCGTCTGGCCCTCTTCACGGCTGCCACCCTGGGCGCGTGGTGGCTCTTCGCTTCGGGACGCGGCACGCCGGCATGGCTTGTGCTGGCCGCGTCGGCGGCGCTCTTCGTGGTGTTCGTGGCTCGGCAGGGCGCCGCCCGGCGACGCATGCGGCGCGCGGAGCTGATGGCCGGCTTCAACCGCGAGGGGATCGGCCGCATCGCGCGGTCGTGGCCGGAACTGCGACCTTGGCCGGACGCGCCAACGGTGCCCGGCCTTGCAGCCCCGCTCAACCACGACTACGCCAACGACCTCGACCTCTACGGCCACGCCTCCCTATTGCACCTCACCGGCGTGTGCGGGACGCCCCCTGGTTGGCGAACGCTGCAGGAGTGGCTGCTCGGTGGCGCGGACCAGGACACCATCGCACTGCGCCAGGAGGCGGTCCGCGAGATGGCCGGGGCTCTCGACTTTCGGGACTGCCTTGCTGCGCAGACGCGGCTGGCGGCCATTCCCGCCGCGACGCGCCACGGGGCCACTCCCACCGGGACGCAGCTCGCGCCCACTCCCACCGGGACGCGGCCCGCGCCCGTCACGCCGGAAACGTCCGAAGACTCCTTCCTCCGCTGGGCCGAAGGCGACCCGTGGCTGCCGGGGCACCGCTGGCTCCGCGCCGCCAGCCTGGTGCTCCCGCCGATCAACGCGGGCGCAATCACTCTCTATTCCCTGGGCCTGGTACCCATCCCGGCGCTGGTCTGGCCGCTCCTGATCTCGGCGCTGGTGCTCGTGCCGCGGTGGCGCGCGATTCACACCGTCTTCGACGAGGCGGATGACGGCGAGTCCGGGGTGCGGCGCTACGCCCCCATTCTCGGCCACCTTCGCGACGCTCCGCTCGAGTCGCGCTACCTGGCGGTCCTCCGCGAGCGTATCGGCCCTGGTCCGCCGGCCGACGCCGGGCCCCCGGGCGGCACCGGGCCACGTCCGCCCACCGAGCGACGCGCCGCGCCCGAAGAGATCGCCGCTCTGCGCCGCCTCCTCGACATGGCCGAGGCCAGAAGGTCGCCGGTCGTCCACATCCCGCTCACGCTGGTGCTGCACTGGGACGTGCATGTGCTGGCCGCGCTGGAACGGTGGAAGGCGCGGTCGGGCCGCCGTGTGAGGGGGTGGCTGGGGGCGGTGGGGGAGGCGGAGGCGCTCGCCGCCCTCGCCGCGCTGGCTGCCGACAATCCCGGCTGGACGATGCCCGCGCTCGACCCGGACGCCCGCACGCTCCGTGCCCGCGCCCTTGGCCACCCCCTCCTGCCACCGCGGGAGTGCGTTCACAACGATGTCGAAATCGGCCCCGACGGCTCGTTTCTGCTCGTCACCGGCTCCAACATGTCAGGCAAGTCGACCCTGCTGCGCGCAACCGGACTGAACGCGGTGCTGGCCCAGGCCGGCGGCCCCGTCTGTGCCGAGGAGCTGCGGATGCCCCGGCTCCGCGTCATGACCAGCATACACATCGAGGACTCGCTCGCCGACGGCGTATCCTACTTCCTGGCCGGACTCCAGCGCCTGAAGCGCGTGGTGGACGCGGCCGCCGGCCCCCGGCCCCGCACCCTCTACCTCCTCGACGAAATCCTGCAGGGCACAAACAGCGCCGAACGCCGCATCGCGGCCCGCACGGTGCTGCGCAAGCTCCTCGCCACCGGCGCAATCGGCGCCGTGACCACGCACGACCTCACCCTGGCCGACGCCGAAGACCTCGCAGATCGGGCAACCGCCGTCCACTTCACCGAGTCTGTCGGGGTGGCGGACAGGGAGCTCAACTTCGACTATCGGCTGCGCGACGGCATCACCACTTCGACGAATGCGCTGCGGCTGCTGGCTTTGGCCGGGCTGGGAGAAGGCGATGATTCCGGGGAATCGTAGCGCGACAAGCAGACCGGGCTCCACTGTCAAGCACGCCTTACAATCTGTAATGTGGAGTTGTCACATGGCCAGGATTCTCACGGCGAGCCTCCTCACCGTCACCACCCTCGCCTGCCAGCCGGACGACCAAGGCACAGGCGGCTCCGGCATCGAGGTCCGCGACAGCGCGGGAATCCGCATCGTCGAAAACCCCCGTCCTGCCGATGGCTCCCGGCTGGATTGGCGGATCGGCCCTGCGCCGACCGTGTCCATCGGCGAGGCCGACGGCGAGGAGCCGTACCTGCTGTACTTTGTCCGGGATGCCATGCTGTTGCACGACGGGCGAATCGTCGTTGCGAACGGCGGATCGGAAGAGCTCCGGTTCTACGACGCACTCGGGAACCATACGGCAACCCGGGGGGGCTACGGCGAAGGACCCGGCGAATTCGAACGCCTCCTGAGGGTCGAGCCGTGGCCGGGCGACTCGATCCTGGCATGGAGGGCACCGCAGTTCGGCCTCTCCGTCTTCGACAGCGAAGGCAATTACGGGCGCACCTTCACCATGGCGGATCACGGATCTACCCCGGGGCTCCGGTGGTCGCCGGGCCCCACCACGAGCGAAGGCGGAATCCTGACCGCAGAGGTCACCGGAGACGAGACAGCGATTCGCCTGCAGATCAGGGATGGCGAGGGCGAGGTGCTGCACGCGCTCGGGAGACACGCAGGCACGGAGCCGAATGAGTCGCAGTTCGCCAGGGCTTACCGACGAGGAGCGGTCATGCGCCCGTGGGGCGATCTAGTCGTGATCAGCTCCAACTACCGCTACGAGTTGAAGGCCTTCACCATGGACGGGACCCTGGCCCGGATCGTCCGGCGCGGACATGAGCTCCGTGCACCGACCGAGGCCGACCTGGTGGCACACATCGAGGCAAATGCCCGCCCCGGGACCACGTCCGGAGAAATACGTCGCCGGCTCCAGACCGTGCCGGTGGCCGAGCACTTCCCCGCCTTCGGTGCGGTCATGAGCGACCGGGTGGGCCACCTGTGGGTGCGGGAATACGAGTTCCCCGGCGAAGCAAGGCCCGCACCGCTTTGGACCGTCTTCGACGAGCAGGGGTGGATGCTGGGATTTGTCGAGACGCCGAGAGGCCTGAGGATCTACGAGATCGGCGAGGGCTACATCCTGGGGCGGATGGTGGATGACCTTGATGTGGAATCCGTGCAGCTGTGGCCACTGGCGCGGGGTGGGTGAGGCCGCAGGCGATGCCCCCTCCCCCACCCCTCACGCTCGTCATCCTCGCCGCCGGTCGCTCGACCCGCTTCGGCCGCCTGAAGCAGCTCGCGCCCGTCGGCCCGGGCGGCGCGGCCCTGCTCGACTACGCCCTCTACGATGGCGTGCTCGCCGGCTTCACCCGGTTCGTCCTCGTGATCCGGGAGGCGCTGCGGCCCGACTTCGATTCGCACCTCCGCGCCGCAGCCGCAACCGGCCTTGACATCCGCTTCGCCTACCAGCGGCTCGCGCATCCTGGTCAGGTGGACGACCCGCCCCCCAATCGCACCCGCCCCTGGGGCACCGGCCACGCGGTCCTCACCGCCGGCGAGCACATCGACGGCCCCTTCGCGATCTGCAACGCCGACGACTTCTACGGGCGCGAGGCGTACACGGAGCTGGCAGAGGCAATGCGGAGCCGCCAGCCCCAGAAAGCCAATAATAGTCAAGCAAACATTACAGAACGTAAAGCAAACATGTCATTCGCCATCGGCTACCCCCTCTCGGCCACCCTCTCTGAGAGCGGCGGAGTCTCGCGCGGCCTCTGCGAAGTCGACGAGGCCGGCACCCTTCTTCGCCTCAGCGAGGGGCTGGAGCTGCGCCGGGTGGAGGCCCGCGACCGCGCCGCCGCCCGCGTCCACGGCCGCGATGTCGCCGGCCGCCCCATCGACGTGCCCGCCGACACCCCCGTCTGCACCAACCTGTGGGGCTTCCCACCCGAAATCCTGCCCCCCCTCCGCGACCTCTTCGCCCGATTCCTCGCCGCCGGCCCCGGCCTCGATCGCGAGTTCTACCTCTCCGAAGCGATGAACGAGCTGATCGCCACCGGCCGGGCGCACTGCACCGTGCTCCCCACCGGCGCCCTCTGGCTCGGCGTCACCTTCCCCGGCGACCACGCCGGAGTGGCCGAATCGCTGCGCAAGCTGGTAGACTCGAAGGTCTACCCCGTGCGACTCTGGGACGCTCCGCCCCAACCCTCGCCCCCCGACTGAGCCGATGCAACTCACCACACTCGACTGGATCGTCATCACCCTCTACGGCCTCACGGCCCTCGCCATCGGCCTCCGCTTCGCCCGGCGCGCGGGTTCGGGCGCCGACGAGTTCTTCCTCTCGGGCCGCAAGCTGCCCTGGTGGCTCCTGGGCACGTCGATGGTGGCCACGACCTTCTCCACCGACACGCCCAACCTGGTCGCGGACTTCGTGCGCACCGGAGGCGTCGCGCAGAACTGGTCCTGGTGGGCCTTCCTTATCACCGGGATGCTCACGGTCTTCTTTTACGCCCGCCTGTGGCGCCGGTCGGGCGCGCTGACCGACATCGAGTTCTACGAGCTGCGCTACTCCGGACAGCCGGCGGCTTTTCTGCGGGGCTTCCGCGCGCTCTATCTCGGCGTCTTCTACAACGTGGTGATCATCGCCACGGTGACGCTGGCCGCGACCAAGATCGGCGGCGTGCTGCTAGGGCTCGACCCGCTCACGACCGTGCTCATCGCCGGGTCCGTGACCATGCTATATTCGGCCACCTCCGGGCTCTGGGGGGTCGTCGCAACCGACCTGCTCCTCTTCGTCATCGCGATGATCGGATCCGTAGCGGCGGCGGTCTTCGCGCTCCAGCAGCCCGAGGTCGGCGGGCTGGCGGGCCTCGTCTCCAATCCCGAGCTGCAGTCCGCGATGCGCTTCTTCCCCGACTTCTCGGACTGGAGCGTCGCGATGGGGATCTTCATCATCCCGATCGCGGTGCAGTGGTGGAGCGCGTGGTATCCGGGCGCCGAGCCGGGCGGCGGCGGGTACGTCGCCCAGCGCATGTTGGCCGCGAAGGACGAGCGGGAGGCGATGAAGGCGACGCTGTGGTTCAACATCGCGCACTACGGACTGCGGCCGTGGCCGTGGATCATCGTCGCGCTCTGCTCGATGGTAATCTACCCGGAACTCTCCGACATCCAGGCCCGCTTTCCGGATCTCGACCCGTCGCTGGTGGGCAACGACCTGGCCTATCCTGCCATGCTGGTGTTCCTGCCGGCGGGTCTGCTGGGGCTGGTGGTCGCATCGCTGGCGGCCGCCTACATGTCGACGATCAGCACGCAGCTGAACTGGGGGTCGTCGTACGTCGTCAACGACTTCTACCGGCGGTTCCTGAACCAGGGGGCCAGCGACCGGCAGCTCGTGGCGGTGGGACGCCTGTCCACGGTGGGGCTGATGGTGCTCGGCGCCTACGTCGCGCTCCAGCTCGACACCGCCGGACAGGGATTCCAGATCCTGCTGCAGATCGGGGCCGGGACGGGGCTGATCTTCCTGCTGCGCTGGTTCTGGTACCGGGTGAACGTGTGGAGCGAACTCTCCGGGATGACGATCTCGTTCCTCGTGGCGTTCTACTTCGCCTTCGGCCACCAGCAGCTGCTGGGGTTCGATCCGCTGCCGGCGTCGATGCAGCTCGTGATCGGGGTCGCGGTGACGACGGTGGTGTGGGTCGGGGTGACGCTTGTGACGCCGCCGGCCAGCCGCGAGACGCTACAGGCCTTCTACGACCGGATCCAGCCGATGGGCAAGGGGTGGGAACGGGTCGTCCGGGTCGGCGACGGACCCAGGGATGCCGGCACGATCACCGCGTCCTTCCTCGCGTGGTTCCTGGGGTGCGTCCTCGTCTACGCGGCGCTCTTCGGGACCGGATACCTGCTCTACGGGCAATTCCACTGGGCGCTGCTGGCGCTCGGGGTCTCGGCGGCGGCCGGCCTGTGGCTCTTCCGGCTGCTGCCGAGGATCGGCTACGCGGGCCGTGGATGAGAACGGCGTGCCGGACCACGTGCCCGCTCGCCACCGACCAGGGCCCCCGCCAGCATCGCGAGTGCTCCGGGCGCGTAGCCGATCCCTATCGAGGCCGCTCCCAGAACGCAGAATCCCAGCATCACCACGGTGGCAACCCACAGCAGAGTGATCCTCATGGCTCGGCCGCCGGGATTCGATACGGCGACTGCCAGGAACACCCCGGAAAGGACGATGGGCGCGAGCAGCACCAGTACCGCCTGGACTCCGTTCATCTCGATGACGGAGGATGTCATCCCTGTCACAACGGTGGTGGTGGTCGTGCCGTCGGGATTCAAGGTGATCCGGGTCGATGTTCCGCTGTAGGCGTTTGGATTGAAGACGTGGAACAATCCGACGCCCCAGGTCCATGCGTGCGCCAGCGCGCTCAGTACCAGGACGATCCTCCGATTGTTCATTGTCCATCCCCGGGCCGGCAGTCGTCTCCTGGAGAATGATATCAGGGGCTGAGCGAGCAGGGCAAGCCTGCCCGCTGGCGTGTGCGGGCGCCCCTCGGTTGCACGCCTGGTGGAGCAGGACCCAGATTCCTGCGGCGGGTTGGACCCGATGCCCGGCAGAACCCGAAAAGTGAAGTAAACATGACAATCCGTAAGGTTCTCTTGACATTGCGAGTGCGTAGGCGCCGCGATCCAGCCCGGACGCGGCCGCTTGAATGACGCGCAGATGTCTTCCGCGGACTCCTGGATCGCGATCGCGCCCGGGCGCGTCAACCTGATCGGCGAGCACACCGACTACAACGGGTTGCCGGTGCTGCCGATCGCGATCGACCGGGCGGTCCGGATCGAGTTTCGGGTCGTGGGCGAGCCGGTGGTGCGGTTGGACAGCGCCGGGGCGCGGTTTGCGCCCTTAACGTTTCAGCTGAAACGTCCCATCGAGCCGGCCGAGCAGGGAGACTGGTCGAACTATGTGCGGGCGGCGGCGCGGGGGCTTCTGGAGAGCGGGCTGCGGCTGGAGCGCGGCATCGAGGGCACGGTGAGCGGCGATGTGCCGATCGCGGCGGGGCTGTCGTCCTCGTCGGCGCTGGTGGTGGCGAGCGCGTTGGCGCTGCTGAGGGCGAATGGGGTGGGTGTGGGGGGGGCGGGGGCCGAGGTGCCGCGCATTGAGCTCGCCGCGCTGATGGCGCGGGCCGAGCGCTTCGTGGGGCTGGAAGGGGGCGGGATGGACCAGGCCGCGTGCCTGTTTGGGGAGGCGGGGCATGCGCTCAGGATCGAGTTCGAGCCGCTGCGGGTGACGAAGGTGGCCGTGCCGGAGGGGTGGCGGTGGGTGGTGGCGTCGTCGCTGGTGCGCGCGGAGAAGTCGGGGGGTGCGCGTGAGGCCTACAACGAGCGGGCGAGGCAGTGCCGGGAGGCGCTGGGGGGTGTGGTGAGACATCTGGCGGCGGGACGCGGAGGCAATGAACGCCGCGGCAAAGCGCGGGACGCGGGCATGTGGGACTGGGACGGCCCCGACGCGCACCGCGGCAAAGCGCGGGACGCGGGCATGTCGGATTGGGACCGCCCCGACAAACGCCGCGGCAAGAAACTGGGCGCGCCCATGTCTGATTGGGCGGCCGCTGTGTCGCCGACGTACTCGGATCTGGTGGCGCGCGGCGGGCTCACCCGACTGCTCGAGGTTGCCGACCGCGTGCTCGCCCCCGTGCTGCTGCGCCGCTTCCGCCATGTCGTGACGGAGGGCCGCCGGGTCGCGCAGGCCGAGGACGCGATGCGGGCGGGCGACATCGGGCGCTTCGGGGAACTGATGGTGGCATCGCACGAGAGTCTTCGCAGCGACTACGAGGTGAGCACGCCCGCGCTGGACGAGATCGTGGAGATCGCGCTCGGCGCGGGAGCCGCCGGGGCCAGGCTGACCGGGGCGGGGTTCGGGGGGTGCGCGGTGGCGCTGTGCGATGAGCACACTGTCCACGCGGTGATGGATGCCCTCGCCGCGCGGTTCTACGAGCCGCGCCTGGGCGGGCCGCCGGGGCGCGACGTGATGTTCGCCGTGCAGCCTTCGGGGGGAGCGGGGTGGGGGGGGTGGAGCCAGCGTCATGAGGAGGAGCGAAGGGGTGCGGTTTTCGTAGTTGCGGATGTCTACGACAATCTGGCATAATTATACGACGATTGTTCGTAAATGCACTGGATGGAACAAATGACCTTACGGACCACCGCTCGCATCGGTCTCTTCGCCGTCAGCGCCGCTACAACGATCGCCGCGTGCGAAACCTCCCCGGACAGCGAACCCGCATCGCCGTACCAGATTGAGGACAGCGTCGGCGTCGCCATCGTCGAAAACGCTCGCCCGAAAGCTGGTTCACGCCTCGGGTGGCGGGTGAACGCCCGGCCCAGCGTCTCCATCGGGACCGTCGAGGGCAGCGAGGACTTTCAGCTCCACCGGGTGGATGACGCGCTCATGCTGCCCGATGGGCGTATCGTGGTCGCCAACGCGGGCTCGCATCAGCTCCTGGTCTTTGGCGCGACCGGAGACTTCCTGGAGGCGTGGGGACAGCGCGGACGGGGGCCGGGGGACTTCGGCGGTCCCTCGTGGGGAAGCGACGGACTGGTGACCCATATGTTCTGGATCGAGCGCTGGCCGGGCGATTCGCTGGCGGTCTGTCACAACGCCGGGGAGGTCTTCAACAACTTGTTTTCCGTGTGGGACACCCGCGGGAAGCACGGTCGCACAATCGACCTGCACGCCGGCGGGGACCTCCGGACATGCCGCGACGTGCTCTTCGATGGGACAATCGTTGCCAGCCGCCGGTTTGACGACCGACCCTCTCCGCTACCGGAGAAGGGCATGAACCGCAGCCGAATGGACTTCTTCGTATTGGCGGGAGACGGTTCTCCCCTCGGCGAACTCGGTCGTCATCCCGGTGCCGAGATCTTCTGGTACTTCGAGAACCATTTCGGAGACGGCACGGGCCTCGGACTGTATGAACCCCCGTTCCAGAGGACGCTGAGGTGGGCGGCGTGGGGCGAGTTCGTGGTAGTGGCGCCCACGGACCGGTACGAGCTTCGGGCCTACCGCCGGGACGGATCACTCGCACGCATCGTGCGGCGCGAGAACGTTGTGCCCCGCCCCACGGAAGCCGATCTGGACGACTACCGCGCGGCCAATCCGCCCGAGGGCGACTGGGCCGCCAATCCCGACCTGTTGAAGCAGCACAATGCCACCTACGACGCCTTTCCCCTGCCGGAGTCGTTCCCGGCGTTCAGCGCGTTGGAAGTGGATGCTCTCGGCTACCTCTGGGTCCGCGAATACGACCTTCCGGGCGAGGAGGGCCGGGCGCTCTGGACCGTCTTCGATCCGGAAGGGCTCGTTCTCGGATTCGTCGAGACTCCTCCGGAACTGGTCATCTACGAGATCGGCGAGGACTACATCCTGGGCAAAACCAGGGATGAACTGGGGGTGGAGTACGTGCAGGTCTGGGGGCTGGACCGGTCCGGGTAGGCGGCCCTCTGGCCAGCGCCGCGGAGACCCTCCGGCGACGGAAACCGGCATTGTTGAAGACGGACTCTGCGTACATTATCCTTGCTGATCACTAATTGACATTTGAGATTAGCGTGTATGATCACCAGACGTCACCTCAGCCTGATCCGGCGAGATCTCGGGTGGTTCCCCTCGGTATTCCTGTTGGGACCACGCCAAGTGGGCAAGACGACCCTTGCCCGGGAGATCGCGAGAGAAGAACCGGATTCCCTCTATCTGGACCTGGAGGACCCTGCCGTCGCGCGACGGATGGCGAACGCGGGGAGGTATCTCGACCTGCACCGCCACCGTCTGGTCATCCTCGACGCAGTCCAGAGAATGCCGGATCTCTTTCGGGTTCTGCGCGGCCGCATCGACGCCCGCCGCCGGGAAGGGCGTGAGAGCGGGCACTTCCTCATCCTCGGATCCGCCTCCCGGGCGCTGCTGCGCCAATCCGCCGAGTCGCTCGCGGGGCGCGTCGCATATCATGAGCTGCCGGGTCTCGACGCGCTTGAAGTGGGCCGCGATCCGGACCATTCCTGGCTCCGGGGAGGGTTTCCGGACAGCGTCGCCGCATCCAGCGACGAAATCAGCATGCGCTGGCGGACCAACCTCATCCGCACCTACCTGGAGCGGGACCTGCCTCAAGCGGGACTGAGGGCCCCCGCCGAAACGCTGCGCAGGTTCTGGACGATGCTGTCGCACTTGCAGGGAGCGCCCTTCAACGCCGCGAGGCTGGCGGGCAGCCTCGGGGTCTCGGTGCCGTCGGTGAAGCGGTACGCCGGCACACTGGCCGACCTGATGCTGGTGCGCAGGCTCCAGCCCTACCACGCGAACGTGGGCAAGCGGCTCATTAAGTCCCCCAAGCTCTTCGTGCGCGACAGCGGGATCGTCCACGCGCTGCTCAACATCCGGTCTATCGACGACCTTCTCGGCCATCCGGTGGCCGGAGCAAGCTGGGAAGGCCATGTCGTCGAGAATCTCATCGGAGCCGCACCACGGGGGACGGATGCGTTCTTCTACAGGACGCGGGCCGGGGCGGAGATCGACCTGCTCCTCCTGCCGCCGGGGCAGGAGCTCTGGGCCATCGAGGTGAAGCGATCGTCGGCCCCCACGATCCCTCGGGGCTTCCGGATTGCGACCGCCGATGTCCAGGCGGCCCGCAGCTTCATCGTCTATCCGGGTGAAGAGACCTACCCGTTGGGCGACGGGATCACCGCGACGCCACTTCCGGCCCTGATGCGCCGGCTCGTCGAGACGCGGTAGTCACTCCGGGCTGTTCGGCCGCCGCACTCCCTCCCTCGCCGGCCCCGGCCCGCGGCCCCTTCCACCGCGCGAGTCCCGCCTCTCCCGCAACTGCTCCTCGATTCGGTTCTGTATCTGCCGGAATCGGGGATGCCGCCGCACGGGATCCCAAACGGGATTGGTCCAGAGGAAGGCCAGCGCGGGATCCCGCGCCTCGACGGCAGCCTCCAGGTGGTCGAGCGCACCGCGGCGATCGTCGAGGTGGATGGCCACGGTCGCGGCTTCGACCTGCGACACGCGGTTGCCCCGCTCCTGGCGCGCCGTGAGATGGTCGCGCCGCCACTGCCAATAGGTTTGGGGATTGCCAGGGTCGAAGGTCGCGTGCAGCGCTTCGATCGCAGTCTCAGCGGCCGCTGGATCGCCTTGCGTGGCCCGGATCCACTCTTCGCGGATCCCCACCGCGGCTTCGTAGTCGCCCTGGTGGAGGTGGAGATCCTCCAGCGCAGCCCAGGCGGGACTCATCCTCGGGTTTTCGGCGAGCTCCGTCCTGAGGGCGACATCCGCGCTGTCGTACTGGCCGCGCTCCCGATACCGGTACGCGAGCATGAGCGGGGACGGCTCACCGAACTGGCGCCCGATTCTGGTCCTCTCCAACAGCGTGCGCCGCCTGAGCGAGTCCGTGTCCAGCCCCGGCTCCGCGACCCCCGCATCGAGGTCCCCTTCGACCGGAGCAAGAACGCCCGCTCCCCAGCCCAGCCGCTGAACCGCCTGTCTGGCCGCCTCCTCCACCGCCGCCACCACCTCCTCCTCACCTCCAAGCTCCCTGGCCCGCTGCAGGTGCGCGACAGCCATCGCAAGCGTGTCCTCCGGTATCGTTCTCCCCTCCATCCGGGCGCCAAGCACGGCGGCGTACAACAAAACGCTGGGGAGCGCGAAGGTGGAATCCTCTTCAATCGCCTGGTCGAAAAGGGCCAGGGCGTCGTCCCACCTCTCGGCCTCCAGCGCCTGCCGGCCCTCCAGCGTCAGCCGATACGCCTCCGGATCGATCTGCGCGAACAGTTGCGGAACCGCGGCGGCCTCCAGCTCCCCCACCACCGTCCTGGCGATGTCGACGGCAACCTCCGTCTGGAGCCGCAGGATGTCCCTCATCTCGCGCTGGTAGGTCATCGAGCGCAGATGCGTGTCCGTGGGCGCGTCCAGGAGCTGAACCGAGATCCGCACGCTGTCGCTGCCCGCCGCCATCGCGACCGACCCCGTCACGATTCGCTGCACCCCCAGCTCCGCCGCGATCTCGGGGAGGAGCTTGTCCGTGGTCCGATACCGCTCCACCGAGGTCCGCGACACGACCCTGAGCGTGGTGAGTTCGCTGAGCAGCGTGATGATCTCCTCGTGCAGCTGGCGCGCGAAGAGGTCTTCACCGCCTGTTAGATCCGCGAGGGGGAGGACCGCGATCGCGGTGACGGTCGTGTCGATGTCCGCGATCGCCAGCACCTCGGCGTCCGGCCCCGACGCCGGCGATGCCCCCTCACCCCCGGCCCGCGCATTTCGCTGGAACCACAACGCCCCCACCCCTGCCACGACCAGCGTGACCACCAGGAGCGCGACCCGGGGCGCCAGGGTCACCCGCGTGGCGCCCTGGTCGCTCGTTCGCTTGAGCCCGTGCGGGGTCAGGTCATACACCCAGGCACAGGCCAGAACCACCGGCAGGCCCAGGAGCAGCACCACGACCAGCGACTGCATCACCCAATTGGGGGCATCGAACGCCGGAAGAACGATCTCTCCGAGCTGCAGGAGTACGAACGCCGCGACGACGTAGTAGCTCCCGGTGCGGACCACACGACGGCGTTCCACCTCTTTCCAGAACGCGCTCAAGCCCGCTTTTCGGTTCATATGGCCGGCTCCCCGCCAGTTTCGTTGGTCCCTCGTCCCATATGTTGGACCCCTGAGGGCCCGGTTTTGCTAGGGGGCCTCCCCCGCCGTCTTGTCCGCCGCCTGTTTGCCCCCGTACCCTGTTCCCGGTACTCTACGCCCGCGACACTCCGGCGCAACCCACCGCGAATCGAGCGATCCCCCGGGACTTCATGGCCGACACGCCCGTAATCCAGACACAGGAGCTGACCAAGCGGTTCCGTGAAGTCCTCGCGGTGGACCAGGTCTCCATCACGGTCGAGCGGGGCCAGGTCTTCGGCTTCCTCGGCCCGAACGGGAGCGGCAAGACGACCACGATCGGCATGCTGATGGGGATCATCACCCCCACGGGTGGCGGGTTCAGCCTCTTCGGGGCTTCCGAGCCGAAGGGCCACCTGGCCGCGCGCGCCCGGGTAGGCGCCACGCTCGAGACGCCCAACTTCTACCCGTACATGAGCGGGCGCGACAATCTGAAGGTGGCCGCGACCATCAAGGGCGTGGGCAACGACCGCATCAACGAGTGTCTGGAGATCGTGGGGCTCGCGGGACGGGGCAGGCACCGCTTCCGCACCTACTCGCTCGGGATGAAGCAGCGGCTCGCGCTCGCCGCCACGATGCTCAACGACCCCGAGCTGGTCATTCTGGACGAGCCGGCCAACGGACTCGATCCGCAGGGGATGAAGGAGGTGCGCGACATCATCCGGATTCTCGCCGACCGCGGCAAGACGATCTTCCTTTCCAGCCACCTGCTCTGGGAGGTGGAGCGGATGTGCACGCACGTCGCGATCGTGCGCAAGGGACAGGTGATGAAGACGGGCACGGTGGCCGAGATCGTGAGCGAGCAGGTGAAGGCGCTGGTGCGGGTGGATGACCCCGAGGTGCTCGAAGCGGCGCTGGCGGACTACCCGGAGGCGACCGGCGTGCAAGCCACCGACGAGGGGACCGTCGTCACCCTGGCTTCCGACGATCTCGGCGCGCTCAACCGCTACCTGGCCGGGCAGGGCATCTACGTGAGTCATCTGTCGCGGCACCAGCAGACCCTGGAGGACGCCTTCATCGAACTGACGAAGGGGGACTTCGGCTCGATGACGGAGATCGCGACATGAGCCGATTCGGGAAGCTGCTGCGGATCGAGGTCATCAAGGCGCGCAAGCGGCCCGCACTCTGGATCACGCTGGGCGTCTTCGCCTTCTTCACCGTGGTGACCGTCCTGCCCAATCTGTTTCGCGCGATGGAGGGGGGCGGTCAGGGTCCGCCGTTCGCGCTGCCCTGGATCTGGCGCGCCGTCCTCCAGCCACCGATCAACATGGGTCCGTTCTTCCTCGGCGCCGCGATGATCCTGCTGTTCGCGCCAGAGTTCGGGTGGAAGACGGCGCGGCAGAACGTGATCGACGGGCTGGCCAAGGAGCACTTCTACGTGGGCAAGGTCATCGCCTTCGGGCTCCTGCTGGCGGCTTTCTTCATCGTGCCGATCGTCACCGGCGTCGCCGCTTCCATCATCAGCCCGGCACCGACCGGGACATTCGCCAGGGCCACTGAGCTCAACCACATACTCGGCTACGGACTGGCCCTCGCGCTGTGGGGAACGATCGGGTTCCTGCTCGCGGCGCTCATCCGGGGTTCAGGTGCCGCGATGGGGATCATGCTCCTCTACTTTCTCGTCGAGAACATGCTGACGTCGGTCGTGACCTTGTGGAACGCGGGGCTGGAGACCTTTCTGGGTTTCCTGCCGACGCAGCTGTTCGATACACTCACGCGAATCGAATTCTACTACCCGGACGAGCTTGCCAGGGCCAACGCGCAGCGGGCGGAGTTCGGCCAGCCGTTGCTGGAGTTTCCCGAGCACTGGGTGGTGGTGGCCTTCGCGCTGGGCTACGTGGCACTCTTTCTGGGCGTGGCGTTCGTGACGATGCGGAAGAGGGATCTGTAGCAAACCCTCTCAAGGAGCCGCCCAGGGCCCGGCGGACGCTGTCCGAGTCCCGGTCGGCTTGCCTGGCCGCCTGCTGCGGGCGCATCATGATAGGAGGGATCGGGGCCGCGCCGCGCCCAGCGCGGAAATCGCAACGGCCCCGTGTGATCGCTCTTGAAGGAGGACCTGCTCATGCGCAGCTTGCGTGACCGCCCGAACCGTCCGTCCAACCCGTTCGCCGCCCCGGCGCTGGCCATCGCGTCGCTGGCCATTCTGGCGATGATGACCGCCTCCCCCGGAGCGGCCCAGCAGGGCCCGGCTAGCGGCGGAGGCGAGGAGGCCAACGGCGGAGCCCGCGAGGCCGACGTGACCTTCAGCAAGGACGTCGCCCCCATCCTCCAGGCCAACTGCCAGATCTGCCACCGGCCTGCTTCCGTCGGCCCGATGTCGCTCCTCACCTACCAGGAGGTCCGCCGCTATGCATCGCGGGCACGGGACCTGGTGTCGAAGCGCCTCATGCCGCCGTATCACCTCGACACCGGGGTCGGAATCCAGGAGATCAAGGATGACTGGCGGCTGAGCGACGAGGAGATCGAGACCTTCGTGGCGTGGGTGGACGCCGGGGCGCCGGAGGGGGATCCCGCCGACCTGCCCCCGCCGGTCGAGTGGCCGAACAAGCAGATGTGGCAGCTCGAGGATATTCTCGGCCCGCCCGATCACGTGATCAGGTCAAAGCCGTTCGACGTGCCCGCAGAGGGGGGCGACACCTGGTGGCGTCCGCGCGTGCCCACGGGGCTCGACAGGGACAGGTGGGTGATGGCGGCCGAGACGCGTCCCTCCTTCCCGGCCGGCCGGCAGGTCGTCCATCACGCGATCCCGCGTCTCCTGCGGCTCAACGAGGAGGGCGAATACCGGCGCATCCAGAGCCTGTCCGAGTACGCCATGGGCAAGGTCGGCGAGATCGTGCCACGCGACGCGGGCAGGCTTCTCAAGGCGACCGACCTGATCGAGTGGGACGCGCACTACTACCCCATGGGATACGAGGTGGCGGGCGACCAGCTGGAGCTCGGGATCTGGTTCCACGAGGAAGGCTATGAGCCGGAGTTCCGGCAGGACCTGCGCCTCTACACGCTTCGTGGCGACATCGCGCTCGCTCCCGGCGGGACCGCCATGACCCAGGGCTTCCACCGCTGGGACCATCCGGTGCGCATCGACAGCTACCAGCCGCATGGGCACGTGCACCTGCACGCGATGTCCATCCAGGCGGTGTATCCCGATGGCAATGTCCGGCTCATCAGCATGGTCACCGACTTCGACGCCCGCTGGCACCACAGCTACATCTATGAGGACGACGTGGCGCCGCTCCTTCCGACGGGGACGGTCGTGGTGCTGACCGGGTGGTACGACAACACCGCCGAGAACGAACTCACGCCGGACCCCGGGATCTGGTATGCGCGCGGGTCGCGGACGATGGACGAGATGTCGCATGCGTGGATCGCCGTTACCCACCTGACCGAAGATGGTTACCAGCGGCTGGTGAAGGAGCGGGAGGAGAGGCTCGCAAGCGGCGGCAGCGGGGGCAACGGCAACTGATGCGGGGGGGACAGGTGGCCCGGGTCGTGGGAGCGGCGCGGGCCCCGGGCATGGCTCGGATCCTGGTCGCGGCGCGGGTCGTAGTCGCGCTGGTGGTCCTGCTTGCGGTGCAGGCGGCCGCGGGCGGACCTCTGGAAGCGCAGCAACGGCGGCTGCCGCTCGCCCCGATCCTGCCCGAGGGGGACGAAGTGGCGCCGTTCTTCGAAGGCTGGTATCGGAACGACGACGGCACGTTCACGCTTTCCTTCGGGTTCTTCAACCTGAACAGCCGGCAGATCCTGGACATCCCGCTCGGCCCCGAGAACTTCATCGAGCCGGCGGAGTTCGACGGGATGCAGCCGACCCACTTCCCGGTGCGTCCGCGCCGGGACCGGGGCGTCTTCCACGTCACGGTGCCCGCTTCGTACGAGGACGGGGAGCAGGCGGTGGTGTGGACGATCACGGCGAACGGGTACACGAACGCGACCCCGGGGCGGGTGGGGATCCCGGCGCTGCAGCTGGACTACGGGCCGCGGGCGATGGGATCGGTGTCGCCGGTCGTGCGATTCAGTCCCGACGGGCAGGCGGGCCAGCACATCCAGGGCGTGTGGGGGGAGCCGCTGACCGCGAAGGTCGGGGAGCCGCTGACTCTGACGCTGTGGACGGAGGAGGTCTCGGTGCGCGCGCCCGAGGACATGGTCAACGTGTCCGTCCCCGTGGGGGTAAGCTGGTTCAAGCACCAGGGGCCCGCAGGCGCGGTCTCCGTGGATCCCAGGCGCGTCAATGTTGTGGGCGGGACTGGTGAGGCCACGGCGACTGCCGTGTTCAGCGAGCCGGGCGAGTACGTGTTGCGGGCGCGCGTCGACAACTGGGCCGCGAACGACAGCACCGGCGGCGACCAGTGCTGCTGGACGAATGCTTATGTGCGGGTGACGGTGACGCGCTGAGCGTTGCCGTGACGCGCCGGTCTTTCACCTGTCGCGCTGGCCTTTCACGGGACGCCCCGACCTCTTACTGTCACGCCCTGACACGGGTACTGTCATACCCTGACTATCACCGTCACGAGCTAACAAGGATGCGAGAATGGACAAGAGTCGGCGGGATTTTCTGAAGACGACGGTTGCCGCGGGTGGGGCTGTTGCGGCGGGGGTCACTCCTGTTGGGCTCGCGGGGTACGGCGGGGGTGACGGCGCGAGTGGCGGCGTGCCGGAAACGGAGGGCGCGTCGCCGCAGGCCAGCGCCGCGGCGCAGACCAGGGCCGCGCAGTCGCTTCGCATTCTGATCCTGGGCGGGACGGGGTTCATCGGGCCGCATCAGGTCGAGTATGCGCTGTCGCGCGGCCACGAGGTCACGCTCTTCAACCGGGGGCGCACGAACGCGCACCTCTTCCCCGAGGTGGAGAAGCTCGTCGGCGACCGCGAGAGCGACCTTTCCGCGCTGGAGGGGCGGAGCTGGGACGTGGTGGTGGACAATTCGGCGACCAACGCGCCGCACTGGGTGGAGGCAAGCGCCAACCTGCTCAAGGACTCGTGCGAGCGCTACATCTTCGTCTCGACGCGGTCGGTCTACGCAGACACGAGCCGGGTGCCGATGTCGATCGACGCGCCGGTGTGGACCTACGAGCGGGCAGGCGTGGAGCCCGGCGCGGAACGGCACCCCTACGGTCTCGGCAAGGCGCTCTCCGAGCAGATCGTCCGGGACGTCTTCGGCGAGGACCGCACGCTGGTCTTCCGGCCCGGCCTCATCATCGGCCCCGGCGACAACACCGACCGCTTCACCTACTGGCCCGTGCGCATCCATCACGGCGGCGAGGTGCTTTCTCCCGGCGACGGCACCGACCCGGTGCAGATCATCGACGTGCGCGATTTCGGCGACTGGCTGGTGCGCATGGCCGAGGCGGGCGAGCACGGCACCTACAACGTGGTCGGCCCGGCGACGCCCCGCCCCATGAGCGAGATGCTCTACGGCATCCGCGCGGTCACCACCGCCGAGACGACCTTCACCTGGGTCGACGCGGACTTCCTGCGTGAGGCCGGGCTGCGTCCCTATGCGGAGATGCCGGTGTGGCGCCCCGCCCGGGACGGGTACGAGGGGTTCGCGCGGTTCGATCTCACGCCGGAGGTGGAGAAGGGTCTTACTTTCCGGTCGCTCGCCGACACGACTGCGGCGACGCTGGAGTTCCACTTCTCGCGTTCGGATGAGCGGCAGGCCCGGGTGTTCAACCGGCTGAGTCCGGAGCGGGAGGCCGAGGTGCTGGCGGCGTGGCATGCGTCGCGGCGGGGGTAGTGGCGCGCGGGCAACCCGGATGGCGGAAGTCAACGCGGGCGGCCCGCTCGACGACGACGCCTATCCTGTAAAGTGGAGTTTACATAATGACAAGTAGAGTTTGCAATTCGTGCGCTCGGGCGCGGTGGGCGTGGGTTGCCGCCGCAATTGTCGTTGGCGCCGCGCTGGCGTCGGCGGGGTGTGCCGATGACGCTGCCGGGCCAGCCGCGCCCGCCGACCTGGTGCTGCGCGGCGGGGTCGTCGCCACCGTGGACGCCGACAACACGATGGCCGAGGCGGTGGCGATTACGGACGGGTGGATCGTGGCGGTGGGGAGCGACGAACTGGTCGCCGAGTTCATCGGCGCCGAAACCGAGGTGATCGAGCTGAATGGCCGGTTCGCCGGGCCGGGGTTCATCGAGGGTCACGGCCACTACATGAGCCTCGGCAACTCGAAGACGATCCTCGACCTGAACGGCGCGCCCAACTGGGACGAGATCGTGGCCATGGTGGCCGAGGCGGTGGCCGGGGCCGAGCCGGGGGAATGGATTCGCGGCCGCGGCTGGCACCAGGAGAAATGGGACCGGCCGCCGGATCCGGTCGTGGAAGGCAACCCGACCCACGCGACGCTCACCGCGGTCAGCCCCGAGAACCCGGTGCTGCTGGGCCACGCGTCGGGGCACGCGGCCTTCGCCAACGCGCTGGCGCTGGAGCTGGGAGGCTACACGAGAGACTCGGAACCCCCGCCCGGGGGCGAGCTGGTTCGCGACGAGAACGGCGAACTGACCGGCCTCCTGCGCGAGACGGCCCAGGGACCGGTATCGGCGGCCTTTGCCGATTCGCAGCTGGGCCGCTCGCCGGAGGAGATCGAAGCCCAGTTCCGGCGCGAGGTGGAGTTGGCTGCCGAGGAGGCGCTCTCCAAGGGCGTGACTTCGTTCCAGGATGCGGGAACCGGCTTCGGCACCATCGACCGCCTCAAGGAGATGGAGGCCGAGGGCGCGCTCCCGGTCCGCCTCTACATCATGGTCCGCCGCCAGTCCAACGAGGAGATGGACGCGCGCCTCGCCGACTATTACATGCCGAGCGAGGGCGACGACTACCTCACGGTGCGGTCGATCAAGCGTCAGATCGACGGAGCGCTCGGGTCGCACGGCGCGTGGCTGCTGGAGCCGTACGAGGACATGCCCGAATCGGTCGGGCTCGTGCTGGAAACGGTCGAGGACATCACCGGCACCGCGCACGTCGCGATCAAGCACGGCTTCCAGGTCAACACGCACGCGATCGGCGACCGAGCCAACCGCGAGGTCCTGGACATCTACGAGGCGGTCTTCGATTCGGCCGGCGGCGCGGACGACCTGCGCTGGCGGATCGAGCACGCGCAGCATGTCCACCCCGACGACATCGCGCGCTTCGCCGAACTGGGCGTCCTTGCGTCGATGCAGGGCGTGCACGCCACCTCCGACGCTCCCTGGATTCCCCTTCGCCTGGGCGACGACCGTGCACGCGAGCGGACCTACCTCTGGCGCTCGTTCATGGATGCCGGCGTGCCGATCAACAA
This sequence comes from Longimicrobiales bacterium, assembly GCA_965116645.1. Classification (GTDB taxonomy): domain Bacteria; phylum Gemmatimonadota; class Gemmatimonadetes; order Longimicrobiales; family Gaopeijiaceae; genus Bin94. Next base: position 3,420,312 of record OZ220702.1, read on the forward strand.
CGGCACCGATGTCCCCGTCGAGGACATCGACCCGCTCGCCGGCTTCCACTCCTCGGTCACCCGCCTGACGGCCGACGGGTCCATCTTCTACCCGGAGCAGAACATGTCCCGGATCGAGGCGCTGCGCAGCTACACGATCAACAACGCGTACGCCGCCTTCGAAGAGGGGTTCAAGGGCTCGCTCGAGGTCGGCAAGCTGGGCGACGTGGTGGTGATCGATCGCGACATTCTCACCGTGCCGGATGGGGAGCTGGCCGATGCGCGCGTGGACTTGACCATCGTGGGAGGGGTGGTGCAGTATGAGCGGTAGAGGACGACCGATTCTGCAAATGCGTCGCCCATCCCCCGAATCGACCGCGTTTCGGCCCCGGGGCGCCTGCACGATGCCATCAGCCCGTGGACAAAACCCCCGCGGCATTCGAGTGCCGATGCATCCGCGTTGGAACGCTTCGCCGACCCGGCCGCACTGTAGTGTCTCCTTTACGAATTGTCGTGTTTTCTTTACATTTCTTCACATTAAGGCTCCGCTCTGCGTTGCCTTTCGGCCGAATAGCGGTGCTATTCGCCTCTCAAGGCGCCTTGCCAACGCGGCGCCTCGCTCCTCTCGGTGCTCACGCGGGTTTATCCACGGACTGCTCTGCGTCGCCGCGCTGGCCGCGTTCGCCGCCTGCGGGGGTGCCCCCGGCACCGGTGAAGGCGCTCGGGAAGCGGACGGCTCAGCCCCCGGCGAAAGTGCACAACAGGAAGGCGGAGCAATGTCCGAGCCCACCCCCATCGAGCACATCGTCCCGGAGGGCGTGGCGCGCCTGCCCGTCTTCACGCCGGCCGTCCGCGTCGGCGACCTCGTCTTCCTTTCCGGCGCGATCGGCACCCCGCCCACCGGCGAACTGCGCATCGTGGAGGGCGGCGTCGGACCCGAGACCCGTGCGACAATGGACAACATCGGGCGTGTCCTCGGAGCGGCGGGACTCGGCTTCGAGGACCTGGTGAAGTGCACGGTCTTCCTCGCCGACATCGCCGACTACGCGGCCATGAACGAGGTCTACGTCACGTATTTCGAGGGCATGGAGCCCCCCGCGCGCTCCGCGATGGCCGGGAGCGGGCTGGCGCTGGGCGCCAAGGTGGAAATCGAGTGCATCGCGAGGGGGAAATAGCGGCGGCAGGGGTCTCGGCCCTTTTTGGCCGCTGCCACCTTCTGTGCGCTGGGCGCGTGCGGAACGGGGACCGGTCGGGCGTTCAGGCGGTCGCCGGCAGGACGCCCGCCACCGGGTCGTCCACCAGCCGACCGACGGCCTCCCCGCCAAGCGCGACCTGAAGCTGCCACGGCTCGAAGGCCGCAGCGCCCAGGGTACCGGCCTCCGCCAGCAGTCCCCGATGGCCGGTGCACACCGCGCGAGAGAGTTCCATCAACGCCGAGCGCTCCGGACGCGAGAGGTCCTCGAAGACCTTGATCCGCGCAAGGTGGTTCTCGCGGTGTCGCCAACCCGGGTGCCGCACGGCCCGGTCCCGCACAAGCCGCGCATCCGGCCCGCTGCCGGCGGTATCGATGAGGACAACACCCAGCGGCGTTTCGGCCATGATCGCATCACAGATCCGCGCCCACCACAGGACCTCGGCGTTCGAACCGTCTTCCATCATCGGCTGATCGGCCAGCCGGGTGGGCACCACCAGGACGTAGCCCCGCCGCATTCCCGCCTCGTGAAGACGCCGGAGGGCAGCCGCAAGCTCCAGCGGTCCGCAGCGGCGCCGCGGACCGGGGACGGCCAGCCAGGAGATGACGTTGGATGGTTGCAAGGTCTCGAAAAGCTCCTCGAGTCGGCATCGCCGGTTTGAGGGTAACCATGCTGTCCATCAACGATCGCGGGCAGGATTGGTGATTTCCGCAACGATTCGGTAACGAATATGTCACGGCACTCGGTGCCACGGGCGTGTGGGCCCGGCGAGCCGGCCCCCGGCTAATGCTGATTCTCCGGAGCGAGCTCCCCGTGCCGCACCCCATCCCTCTCGGCCAGCACCAACTCCAGCCGGCCCTCCATCAGATCCTCCAGAAGCCGCGGTGAAAGCTCCACCGCGCCCGCCATCTCCACCTCCCCGGGACCACCCAGCCGCAGCACCACCACCCCCTCCCCCTCCTCCGCAACGCGGCGCAGCACGGCTCCGTACACGTCGGCCAGCTCCGCACCCAGAAAGGCGATCCGGTAGGTGAGTAGCCCGCGCGGGAGGTCGACCTCCATCTCGACGGATGCGGTGGCGACCGTGCTGGTGGCTGCACCCGCAGCCTCACTGGCGGCCGCGCCCGCAGCCGAGTCCAGGGCCGCGCTGGTGGCCGGCATCGCCGCCTCACCCGCGCTGGCGACCGCCTCCCCCACCGCGATCCGCACCGGTGGCGGGGCCGCCCCGTCCACCAGCGGCGGCGTCCGCAACGGGGCCCGCCGCTTCGGCGCCGCCGACTCGAACGCGAAGGCCATCCCGACCAGGCGGGCATCGTCCAGCACCCGGCCCAGCAGTTCCAGCCCCACCGGCAGTCCGCTCTCGGTGAACCCGGCCGGGATGGAGAGCGCGGGCAATCCCGAATGCGCGCTGAGGGAGCAGGTCGCGCCGACCGGGGCCGCGCCGATCAGCGCGGTCTCCTGCCGCATGGTCGGGTAGGCGAGCGCGTCGAGATCCTCCCGGTCCATGAGGTCGGTCACCGCCGCCGTGAGGGCGCGCCGGCGCTCCAGGGTCTCGGCCAGTTCGGGGGTGTCGCGCTCCTCGCGCGCGTTCCGCCGCCGGAAGGTGCGGTCCAGCGCTTCGTGATGCAGCCCCATCTCGATGATCTCACCGAGCGAGGTCACCGGCGCCTCCGGGATCCCGGCCAGGTAGTCGGCCAGGTCGAACTTGAAGTCGAAGTCGATGAGGCCGGTGTTCGACAGCACGCCATCCGGCAACGACACGTCCACCACGGTCGCCCCCAGCCCCTCCATCTCCTCCAGGGCACCGCGGATCACGCGCACCACGCTCCCGGCGCTCCCCTCCTCAAGGTCCAGCGCCCCGATCCGCGCGCCCTCCAGCGCCCCCGCGTCGAGCGCATCGCGGAAGGCAGGCACGTCCCGCCCCTCCAGGATCGCGGTCGCGGGGTCCGCCGGATCCATCCCAACCGTCGCGTCCAGCGCAATGGCCAGATCGGTCACCGTGCGCGCCAGCGGACCGCCCGTGTCCTGCGAATGCGAGAGCGGAAGAATCCCGTCGATGCTCGACAGGCCCTTGGTGGGACGCAGCCCGAAGAGGTTGTGCACCGCGGATGGGATCCGGATCGAACCGCAGGTGTCGGTCCCCCAGCCCACCACCGCGAAGCTGGCCGCGACGGCCGCGCCGGTTCCGGTTCCCCCCGAGCTGCCGCCCGGATTGCGCGAGGGATCGTACGGATTGCGGGTCTGCCCGCCCAGGGAACTGATCGTGGTGATGCCCGCGGCCAGTTCGTGCAGGTTGGTCTTGCCCAGAAAGACCACGCCCGCTTCCCGCAGGCGGGCAACCTGATGGGCGTCATCCGGCGGCTGGAGCCCCGCCAGCGCCAGGCTCGACCCCGTCGTGGGCATCCAGGAGATGTCGTAGTTGTCCTTCATCAGCACCGGGATCCCGTGCAGCGGTCCGCGCACCGTGCCCGCCGCCCGCTCCGCGTCCAGCGAGTCCGCCTGCGCCCGCGCCCGGGGATTGAGACGGACAATCGTGTTCAGCGCGGGGCCCGCCCGGTCGTAGGCCCGGACTCGTGCCAGGTAGAGGTCGACGAGCTGCGCCGAGGTGACGCGGCCCTCCAGCATGGCGTCCTGCAGCTCCACGATCGAGGCTTCGGCCACTTCGAAGTCGGCATCCTCCGACGGCGGCGCGCAGGCCGGCAACAGCAGGCAGGCGACGAGCGCGCGCTTCACAGCGACAGCGCGACCGCGCCAATGAACGCCGGAATGAGCAGGCTCGAATACAGAATGAGTGCGAGGAATCCCTTGATCACGGTCCATATCCATCCGTCCCGGTAGAAATGCCGCATGGCCGCCAGCGTGTAGTACAGTATCCAAACCGAGGTGCCGAACCAGATCAGATTGGCGACGACGCCCGCGGGAAGCAGCAGGGGGATGGCCGACGCAAGCAGGCAGAATGTCTGAAGGTGAATCTGGAATACCAGGTGCTCGACGAAGTACCGTTTCTTCCTCAGGTAAATGATCGCGAATACGAGGGCCTGGAAGGGCAGCAGGCAGAGGAAGGAGACCGACAGGTTCCCTATGACCCGTTCCATGAAGAACACGGGGTCGTGGAGGAAGTCGATCATCAGGCTCCAGAATGCCTTCTCCAGCCAGCCGGTTTCGCCCGGGGCCCTGGGCTCGATCTCCCCGACAAACGCGAGCATCGTCCCGACGCCGGCAGCTTCTCCGGGCCGGCTCAGGATATCGTCCAGCTTCTGCCGGTACCGCGGTTCCAATCGCGTTTTGAGGGCGTCGACCTGCGCCCGGTCGGGAGCGAGCTCGTCCAGCACGGCGCCGGTTGCGTCGTCCACGCCTGCACTGTCTGCCGCCGGGCTGCCGCGGGTTACATCGAACGACACCGAGGGGTCCATGGTCCCCGTGTCCACGCCGCCGAAAAACGCCCGCGCAAACGCGAAGAAATACAGGATCGTGGCGAACAGGTACATCCGCACCGGCGACATGTAGTTCGCGCGGTGGTTGTGCGAGAACTCGGCCGACAGGCGACCCGGTCGGACCAGCTGCTTCAGGGTCTGCAGCAGCTTCGAGTCCACCTCGAGGGTCTCCCGCACGAGGTCGCCCATGACGGACCACGCAGAGCGGATGTAGTTCCGGTCGTTCTGTCCGCAGTAGCCGCAGAAGCGTTCCCCGCGGGCGCGGCCGCAGTTGAGGCAGGCGGGGCCGGCGTCGGGATTGGAGTCAGGCATGCATCAGCCCGTCAGGAACAACACGACCAGGAAGCCCGGGAGCAACACCCAGAAATAGAGCCATTCCACCACGAAGCCCTTGAACAGGGTGCGGATCCAGCCGTCTCCGTAGAAGCGGCGCAGGGCGATCAGGTAGTAGAGCTCTGCAGCGATAATCAGGAACAGGCGTGCCAGGTCTCCGAAGGTGCCCGTCGGCATGACCAGCGCTGTCCCAAGCGCCAGGAAGATGAACGTCTGGACGTGAATGGCGAAGACCAGGTGCTCGATCAGGTACCGCCGCTTCTTCAAGTAGCAGACCTTCAGCGCCAGAGCCAGGAACGGCAGCAGGAAGAACATGGCGATCGGCATGTTCCCGATCATCCGCTGGATGAAGATATCAGGGTCGTGCAGAAGGTCGACCATGCTGGTCACAAACGCCCTCATCAGGAACCCGGGAGGATCCGTCCTCGGCGCGGCAACGGGAGCCACCGAGTCGCCCGGAGTGGAAAGATCCGGCCCAAACGGATCGCGATAGGCCACCAGCCGGGCGAGCATCGGGAGAATATTGCGCGACACGCTCGCCTCCGGGCGGGCGAGGATGTCGTCCACCCTGTGGCCCTGTCCCGGCCGCAACGCCGCCTTCAGAGCCGCGAGCTCGGCGTCGCTTGCCGCCTGCGACGGACTGGCCTCCTCAGTGTTCGGTCCCACCAGCACGACCGAATCGTCGTACATCGTGTCCGGCACCGCGAACGACAACACCAGGAAGAACAGGAAGCTCGTGAAGAGATACAACCGAATCGGCGACATGTACCGGGCCCGCCGGTTGCGGGAAAACTCGGTCGACAGACTCCCGGGCCTGAACAGGAGGAGCTTCAGGGTCTGGAGGATCCTCGCGTCCACCTCGAAGGCCTCGCGGTTCAGTTCCCAGAGCATGGGGAGCAGCGACCGTTTGTAGTTCCGGTCGTTCTGGCCGCACTGGGCACAATAGCGGCCCGAGCGGGCGTCCCCACAGTTGAGGCAGGAGGCGGGGGGCGCCGGTTCGGGGCGGTCGGGCGCGGTCATGGTACTCAGGCTACTCGGATCTGCGTATGCGCTTCAAGTGCTCGATCCATCCCTGTCGGCGATTCAGTCACCGACGACAGGCTGATAGTCGGACCCGTTCATCGGCTCGTAGTCGTTCCACTTGCCTCGCATCTCTATGAGCACGCGCTGCTTGGAGGGTGCGGGCTGGGGATTGATACGCACCACGCGCGCGGCGTAGTCCCGCGGATTTCACCATGCTTCAAATCATCGAGTCGTTCCTGTGCCTTGGGATTGACATGCCTCCATCCATGCAGGAAGAACCGGCACTCGAACGATCCGTCGGAGGCCTTGACGAGCTTCGGGAAGACTTCGTAGGAATCGGTCGCGCGGTAGCCGCCGTTGGTTGACAGTATCTCGAAAGGATCGGCCTCTTGCGGAAGAGCGAGATTCTCCAGGTACTCTTCCAGGTCCGGCCTCTTGGGGTTGATTACCCTGTTCCGGAACAGCGGGAACAGACGCGGTGCCCAGTACTCCCGCTCCAGGTGAGGGAACTCGACCAGGAGAGGAAACCCTGCTTCGGATTGCGCCCGCCTCGCTCCTCCGGTGTACCGGAAGCGATACGCGGATCGCTCCGGATCTGCGTCAAGCCGACCTACGGGGAACCATTGGCGACTGTTCGTCTTATCCTGCCATGCCAGGAAGAGCGTCTTGGTCATCGACGAAGCTCCAATAGTTGGTTCCGATTGTAGGTGATCAGCCGGACCGCGAACTCCCGCGCCGAAGTGGACATCCAATCAGAGGGGACACGATCTACAATCTCGATTACGAGAGAATCGCGCAATCCCGCTACCCGCTGCAGCACCGGTTCGAAGTAAGCCGGAAACCCATCACGGGCTAGTCGTGCCAGGGCGATGGGACTCGGAGCGCTCTGGGCGTCCTCGGACCAGAAGATCTGTCCGGGCGCTTTCTCACTGTAACGACCTACCCTGCCCTCCCTGAGCAGTAGATCGTGTTTCGAGTCCAGCAGTTCCCGGCCAAGGGAGGACGCGTGGTCGAAGGAAGGTCCGAGCCCGCCCGACTCACGTCGTCCCAGGCGTCTGCGCAGCATTCCCCAGTTCTCATGGTGACGGTCGGTGTTGCCGATTACTGCGTCCAGCATCAATAGCCTGGCGAACGCCTTCTTGGCCTCTTCGGCCCCTTCCGGCTCCGCGAAGAGTCGTTCGAACGATCCCCAGATGTTCTCGAACGAGTGATCGGCCTACGCGCGCCTTACCTCAGGGTCGTACCCGTCGGTTGTCCGCTCCAACAGTTGGTTCCATTGCATTCGCGATCTCGGCGGCGATCTTCTCCGACCAATGCTCACCGGTGTTCTCCCGCGGATGCTTGAAGAGCCAATCCGGCTCATCGTCCCCGGGCCTCCGAAACCAGAACTTTGCCTTCGTGCCCATGTCTTCCGGTTCGAGCGTCCATTCCGGCTGGACCTGGAAGATCGGATAGGGTGGTTGCATGTCCCCTGCAATCTCGATGGCAAGTCAATGCTCCGTCCCGCCCGCGCGACGAGGGCACCTGCGGGAACAGCCACATGATGACGCTTCGGTGTCGACCCAGTCAATCAATAGTCACCATCGACAGGGGAAGCGGTTACTGACACCGGGCGCCTCGCCTGGATTGCCTTGCGGCTGCCACCCCTGCAGGGTCCATTTCCACCTCACGCGGCGCCCCCCACCCCCGCCGCACCCCACCCTGCCACCAAGGCCGCGCTACATGCACCGCTCCACGATCCCACCGACCCGCCACCACTCCCTTACGGCGGCCCGCCCGGCCCGCCAGCCGGCGTTCCGGGCCCGGGCCCCCCTTGCGCTCAGCCCCCTCGCCGTCACCGCCCACGCCGTGGTCCTCGCGGCCGGCGCCCCAACCGGCCCCGCCACCGCCCAGACCCCGCCCGCCGACCCCGCCATCATGCACGAGGCCGCCCAGGGCCTCGCGCTACGCGGCATCGGCCCCGCGCTGATGGGCGGGCGCATCGCCGACATCGCGGTCCACCCCGGCGACCCCACCACCTGGTACATCGCGGTCGGCTCGGGCGGCGTGTGGAAGACCACGAACGCCGGCATCACCTGGACGCCCGTTTTCGACGATCAGCCGTCCTATTCCATCGGCGATGTCGCCATCGATCCGTCCGATCCGGACATCGTGTGGGTGGGTACGGGCGAGAACGTGAGCGGGCGGCATGTGGCGTGGGGGGACGGGGTCTACAAGAGCCGGGACGGCGGCCGCACCTGGCGCCGCGTGGGGCTCGCGGCCTCCGAGCACATCGGGAAGATCCTGGTGGATCCGAGGGACGGGAACGTCGTGTTTGCTGCGGCGGAAGGGCCGTTGTGGTCGGCGGGAGGCGAGCGCGGGCTGTACCGGACGGAGGACGGGGGCGAGACGTGGGAGGCCGTGCTGACGGTCGACGAAAACACCGGCGTGACGGATGTCGAGTTCGATCCCGTGGACCCCGACATCATGTATGCGGCGACCTACGAGCGCCGGCGGAGCGTGTGGGCGCTGCTGGCGGGCGGCCCGGGGTCGGGAATCCACAAGTCGACGGACGGGGGGCGGACGTGGCGGCGGGTGAGCCGCGGGCTCCCGAATGCCGATATGGGAAAGATCGGCCTGGCCGTTTCGGGCGCCGACCGGAATGTGGTGTACGCGACGATCGAAGCCGGGCCCAGCGACCGGGGCTTCTACCGCTCCACCGACCGGGGCGAGAGCTGGGAACGCCGCAATTCCTACATCTCGGGCGGCACCGGGCCGCACTACTACCAGGAGATCGAAGCGTCGCCGCACGATGTGGACCTGGTCTACCAGATGGACGTCTTCGTGCACGTCACGCGCGACGGCGGGGCGACCTTCGCCGAACTGGGGACGGGCCGCGAGAAGCACAGCGACAATCACGCGTTCTGGATCGATCCCGCGAACGGGAGGCATCTGCTGGCCGGGACCGACGCGGGCCTTTACGAGACCTTCGACGAGGGCACGACGTGGCGGCACTTTCCGAACATGCCCGTGTCGCAGTTCTACAAGCTCGCGCTCGACAACTCTGAGCCGTTTTACAACATCCTCGGGGGCGCGCAGGACCTGGGGACGCTGCACGGGCCGTCGCGCACGATGAACGGGGAGGGGGTTCGCAACCGCGACTGGTACGTGCCGCTGGGCGCCGACGGGTACGCCGCCGCCTTCGACATGGCCGATCCAGCCATTGCCTTCATCCAGACCCAGCAAGGGAATCTGCAGCGGGTCAACCTGGTGAACCACGAACTCATCAACATCCGCCCGCAGCCGGCTCCCGGCGACCCGCCCGAGCGCTGGAACTGGGACAGCCCGGTCATTGCGAGCCCGCACGCGGAGGGCCGGATCTACTACGCGTCGCAGCGGGTGTGGCGGAGCGACGACCGGGGTGGTTCGTGGCGGGCGATCAGCGGCGACTTGACGCGTAACGACAACCGCTACGAGCTGCCGATGGCGGGACGGGTGCGCAGCATCGACGCGCTGTACGGGAACACCGCAATGTCCTTGTATTCAACCATTTCGGCGATCTCCGAGTCGCCGGTGGCAGAGGGGGTCATCTTCGTGGGGACCGATGACGGGCTGGTTCAGGTGACGGAGGATGGGGGGGCAACGTGGCGGCAGGCGGCGGAGCTGCCGGGCGTGTCCGAGCGCGCGTTCATGAACGACATCAAGGCGTCGCAGCACGACGGCGCAACGGTCTTCGTGGCCCCGGACAACCACAAGGAGGGCGACTACACGCCCTATCTGTTCGAGAGCAACGACGCCGGCCGCAGCTGGCGCTTGATCGCCGGCGACCTGCCGGAAGGCATCGTGATCTGGTCGGTGGAGCAGGACCATGTGCGTCCCGAACTGCTATTCCTCGGCACCGAGCACGGCATCTATTTTTCGACGAACGGCGGCGACCACTGGGTCCTGCTGGGCAACGGCGCCCCCACAATTTCGTTCCGCGACCTGGAGATCCAGCGCCGCGACGATGATCTGGTGGGCGCGACCTTCGGCCGCGGCTTCTACATCCTGGACGATTACGCGCCGCTGAGAGAGATGGCCGGTGGTGCGCTGGCGGCTGACGCGACGCTGTTCCCCGTGCGGGACGCGTGGTGGTACGTCCCCAACACCCCGCTCCAGGCGGCCGGCCAGCCCACCCTCGGCACGACCTCGTTCGTCGCGCCCAACCCGGACTTCGGCGCCACCTTCACCTACTGGCTGGCCGAGGTGCCCGAAACGATGCGCGAGGAGCGGCGCCGCGAAGAGCGCGCGGCCGCGGGGCGCGGCGAGGACATCGCCTTCCCCGGCTACGACCGCCTCGCGGCAGAGGCCCGGGAGAGCGGCCCCCGCGTGGCGCTCCTGGTGCGCGACGCCGCGGGCAACCCCGTCCGGCGCGTCATGGGCCCGGCCCGGCGCGGCCTCCACCGCGTCACCTGGGACCTCCGCCGCCCCGCCCCCGACCCGGTCGACCTCACCACGCCGGGCTTCACGCCCCCATGGGCGGGCCAGTCGCGCGGCCCGCTCGCGCCGCCGGGCGACTACACGGTCGAGATGGCGCTCGTCACGGAGGCCGGTGTACAACCGCTCGGCGAGGCGCGGCCCTTCACGGTGAAGCCCGTGCCCAACATCGACATGAGCACCGATTTCGTCGCCGCGATGGCCTTCGCGGAGGAGACTGCCGACCTGCAGCGCCGCGCACGGGGTGCCGCCGCCGAGATCGGCCGCGCGCGCGACCGGTTGCGCCACATGCGCGCCGCCCTCGACGAGACCCCCGCAGCGGGCGAGGAGCTCTACCAGCGCCTGGAGGCCATCGACGGACGCCTCGCCGAGGTCGCGGCCGAGCTCCAGGGCGACCCCACGCCGGGCCGCTACAACGAGCCGAGTGCCCCCTCGATCACGGGCCGCATCGGGCAGGTCGCCGGGGGGCACTGGGGTACGCGCCAGGAGCCCACCGCGACGCAGCGCGAGAGCCTCCAGGTCGCGCGGGCCGGGTTTGAAGAGGTCGTGGTGCGGCTGAGGTCGCTGCTGGAAGAGGATCTCGCCGGGCTGGAGCGGGACATGGAGGCGGCGGGGGCGCCGTGGACGCCCGGGAGGCGGATCGGGTGAGCAGCCGACCCGCGCCGATGACCGACTTCTCCGCCCGCTTTCGCGCGCTCAAACCCGCGGCCCGCATCGTCGCGATGGCCTACGGCGTCCTCCATCCGTGCCGCCGCACGCCGCTACAGATGAGCCAGCTGCTGAAGCAAGCGGGGTTCAAGCTCGACGGACGGCCCGTACCCCAATACCGCTACAAGGTCTCATGCGACGAGGTCATCGACGCCGGGATCGTCCATAAGACGACCGACCGCGGCAAGCTGGTGGCCGACTCGACTTGGACGGCGTGGCTCACGATCGAGGCCCATCGCCAGCACAAGCTGTCCAGAATCGAACGTGCGTTTCGGACGGAGCGCCAGGACCGCTGGCATGCGGAAGCCCACCTGTTCTCCACCATGGACCTGCGTTGCCACGTGGTGACGGGCCGCTTCCACCGCCTTGAGCGTGACTTCGAAGAGACCGATCCGGACGAATGGTGGTGGCTCGGGACCCCGGGAGCCGGCGGACTGCTGGCCAAACTGCCGGCCCGATACCTGAGCGACGCGATCGACGGAAGCGTCGCCTACCTCACCCAGGCCGCCGCCGATCCGGAGTCCCTCGTCGCTGCCTGGCACGACCGCATGGCCGACGCGCCCGCCGGAGCTTCCGATATCGCGTTCATCCGGCTGTTGCAGGGGCGCCGGGACGATGCCCTCGCGGTCTTCGACGCACTTCCCGGTGAGCTGCCGCAAACAAAAGCGGCCAGAACGGGACGCGCGGCCACCCGCGCGCTGGCCGCCACGATGCAAGGTGACGACGCCGGGGCGGTGCGCTACATCGAGGACGCAATCGCGTCGGAAAAGGCGGGCACCCGCAAGCGCAACGTCTTTCCGGTCAGTCGCCCGTTCACCCTGGCCCTGCTCGCGCTGGTTCGCGACCACGGCCCGGACCAGAAGGCAAGGCTGGAGCACCTCTTGCGGGTGGCCGAGAAGACCGACGCCGACCCGGGCCTGTTGCACCTCATTTCATTTGCCTTGCATATGCGCGCGGGCGGTGGAGTCTCCTGGGCACAGGATTGCAGGAACCCATCAATCAACAGATTGATCGAAGGATGGAGCGCCTGCTGGGGAGATGACTTTTCGCAATTCCACAGCGATACGCCGCACGGTGACGACCGCTTCCGCGGCCTCAGCGGGTTCGCCATCCTCGCGTCCGCGAACGGCTACCGGTGGTTGGCCGCCGAGTGTCTGGAGGCGGTCGCGCGGATCGCGAAGGCGACGGGCCGGGAGGTGGATTGGGTCATCCTCGACGGAGAGAAGTCGACTCCGGCCGAAGCCGCAACCGCGCTGCATGAGGACATGGGGACGACCCCGCTGGCCTCCCTCATCTCGCCCGTGTCGGAGTGGGAGTACGCCCTGCAGGAAATCGAGCAGTTCGCCTACGAGACGCGGAAGAAGACGTCCAGGTCGGGCAAGGCGGCCCCGGCTCCGAAGCTGCGGCTGGCCTGGGTACTGAGCGTCGACAGGTTCGGGGAGATCTCCGTCGCGCCGAAGGAACAGAGGGTGCTGAAGAGCGGCAAGTGGAGCAAGGGTCGCGCGGTAGCGCTCAAGAGACTCCAGGCACAGGCCGGCACGATGGACTTTCTCGTCGCCCAGGACCGTGCGGCGGCGGCTCGGATCAAGCAGAACACCTACCGATGGAGCCACGAGCCGCCCTACTACCTGCCCCCCGGAGGGATCTACGCGCTGGCCGGGCATCCCTACGTCTTCAACGAGACCGGAGATCCTGTCGAGATCGTCCGCCGGGACCCCGAACTGGTGCTTTCGGAGCACGACGGCGTCATGCGGGCGAAGGTCGAGCCGCACGCTGACGACTCATACCTCCGGCACTACCGCATCTTCATGGCGAGTGATGTGCGCTGCGAGGTGACCCAGTTCACGAAGAGCCACCGGAAGCTCTGCGAAGTCGTCCCGGCCGGAGGGCTGGAGCTGCCCATCGACGCCAGGGACCGTCTCGTGGACGCGGTCTCGGCGCTGGCCGGAGAGATCCGCGTTCAGGGCGCGCTCGAAGACCCCGCTCGTGCTGCGGCGCATGTGGATTCGGACCCGCGGCCGTGGGTGCGCCTGGAGCCGCACGGTCCCGGGCTGACGGCTTCGGTAGTGGTCGCACCCGTGCCGGACTCGGGCACGTACTTTCCGCCCGGGATCGGCGGCACCACGGTCTTCGCCACACTCGACGGCGAGAGCATTCAGGCAAGCCGCGATCTCGCAGCCGAAACCCGGAGATTCCAGGATCTCCTGCGGGCGTGCCCGATGCTGGCCGGAATCGATCCGGACGGCTCTCTCGCCTATCTCGAACCGCACGACTGTCTCGAGCTGGTCGACCAGCTCGACGCCGCCGGAGCGCGCTGCCTTTGGCCCCAGGGCCAGCCGTTCAGGATCGTGGCCCGGGCCGACTCCGCTTCGCTGCGTGTGTCCGTCAAGTCGGCGGCCGACTGGTTCCGCGCCTCCGGCGAACTCGATATCGACGGGGACCGGACCCTCGGTCTCCTGCGGCTCTTCGAACTGATGGACCGCAGTCCGGCTTCCCGCTTCGTGCCATTGGAAGACGGCGCCTTCGTCTCGCTGACGACGGCATTCCAGCGGCAGCTCGCGGACCTGCGCAGCCTCTCGGCACCTGCGGGCAAGAAGCAGCTCCGCCTGCACCGTACGGCGGCCGCGGCACTGCCGGACTTCTTCGACGACGTACAGCTCACCGACGACGCCGGCTGGCGGGCCCACCGGAAGGCGATCCGCGAGGCCCGGGGCTTCGAGCCCCAGACGCCGGGCACCCTGCAGGCCGAACTCCGTCCCTACCAGGAAGACGGCTTCCGGTGGCTCGGCCGCCTCAGCCACTGGGGCGCGGGCGCGTGCCTTGCCGACGACATGGGCCTGGGCAAGACCGTGCAGGCGCTTGCTTTGCTGCTCGCTCGGGGGCAGGACGGTCCGGCGCTCGTCGTGGCCCCCACCTCCGTCGTCGCCAACTGGATCGACGAGGCCCGCCGTTTCGCCCCCACCCTCAGGACCCGTTCCTACACCGGTGTTGCCGGCGCGCGGGCCCGGCAGCTGGCAGATCTGGAACCCTTGGATGTCGTGGTAACGACCTACGGTCTGATGCACAACGACATCGACACGCTCGCCGAGACCGAGTGGAGCACCGTCGTCCTCGACGAAGCGCAGGCCATCAAGAACCCCTCCACCAAGCGCGCCCGCGCCGCCCGCAAGCTGAAGGCCGGGTTCCGCATGGTGACGACCGGCACCCCGATTCAGAACAACCTGATGGACCTGTATTCGCTCTTCGCCTTCATCAACCCCGGCATGCTGGGTTCAATGAAGAGGTTCCGCGAGAATCTGGCCTTTCCGATAGAGCGCGACGGCGACCCCGTGGCCCGTACGCGGCTCCGCCGCCTGATTTCGCCTTTCGTGCTCCGCAGGGTCAAGGCCGAGGTTCTCGACGACCTCCCTCCCCGGACCGAAGTCGTGCTCAAGGTCGAAATGTCGCCGGAGGAGGAGGCGTTCTACGAAGCGGTGCGGAGGCGGGCGGTCGACGACCTGGAAGCGCTCGCGGAGGAAGGACCCGATACCGGAGGGAACCGTCTGCAGGTGCTGGCCCACCTGACCCGGCTGCGGCTGGCATCGTGCAACCCGCGGCTGGTGCGGGCGGAGGGCCCGCCGAGCTCCAAACTCAAGGCCTTCGCGGAAATGCTCGACGAACTGCGCGAAAGCAGGCACAAGGTCCTCGTCTTCTCCCAGTTCGTGCGTCACCTGAAACTCGTCGAGGAGCATCTGATCGAGTCCGGCGTGCCCTATCAGTATCTCGACGGCTCAACCCCCGCGAAGAAGCGGGCCGAGCGGGTCGCAGCCTTCCAGGCGGGCGAGGGCGACGCCTTCCTGATCTCGCTCAAGGCCGGGGGCACGGGACTCAACCTGACCGCCGCCGACTACGTGATCCACATGGATCCCTGGTGGAACCCGGCCGCCGAGGACCAGGCGTCGGACCGGGCCCACAGGATCGGCCAGACCCGGCCGGTCACGATCTACCGGCTGGTGACCCGGGGCACCATCGAGGAACAGATCGTCGAGCTCCACCGCCACAAGCGCGATCTGGCGGACAGGCTGCTCGAGGGGGCGGACGCGCCGGCCCGGCTGAGCACGGAGGAGTTGCTGGAGTTGTTGCGGCGGTGAGGGCGGGTGGCGGACAGCCAGTTCCAGACCGGTGCGCCGCAACCGCCGGAGGCATCATCTCGGATCGCAACCCAAGGCGCCTCGACTCGCTGTCCGGCGAGCTGCCGTACTTCCATATGGGGTTGCCATAAAGGAATAACATAAGGGAAAGAGCCGCCCTCTGGCGCGAAGTATGGCTGAGCGAAGCACCTCGGGGGTCAGACTTCAGCCTCCGCCTCGAAGCTGGCCAGCAGCTCGGCTCCAAGAGGATTGCCCAGTAGCGACCCGATCCTGTAGTGTATATTCCCTGAATGGGAGTCAAGGAGTAGTGGCCCGGAGTCTGGAGTCGATCCAGCAGGGCCTCCCGCACAAAGTGACTCACGACGAATCCCCGGGATCTGCAGCACTCGTCGACCGCCCTCTTCAGGGCTTCGTCCACCCTGACGTTCATCTGTACCTTTCCCATCTCGTCTTCCTCGGTCCTGGTGGTTTCGGCGAGACGCATTCTCGCATCTCCTATACAACGAGGCAACGAGGCGGGGTGGTAGAGAATCTGGACTCCCTGTCGCGTCAGATGTCGAGGCACGCAGTGACGACGGGTTTCGCGCCCAAGTCCAAGAGCTTCTTCCCGAAGCCAGAAACGTCGTGCGCGTGAGGGCGATCTCCGAAGAATTCGACGACGGACACACGCTGAATCCGATGGGGCTGGAGGACTTGGTCGAAGCGACCATGGATTTGCTGCCTGAAGGCACGAGACGCGCATTCACTGCTGCTCAGGGCGTCTCCATGCGACACAAGAGGCAACAGGCTCACCGTACGGTGTTGTCTTCTGCCTCAGTGGCCGCCGCTACCGGGGCGACTCCGATACCGTTTGCCCACGCCGCGGTGCTGGTACCTATCCAAGTCGCAATGTTGGCCCGCGTGTCCGTTCTGAAGCTGATTCCCGGTGGGGGCACGGCGCTGGGCGGAGTGATTTCGGCGACCACGGCCGCCACGCTCACAACCGCGCTCGGCGAACTCTACATCGCGGTGCTTGATGCGGCGTTCGCCAAGACCGCGCAGGGCGACATGCCGGAGCCCACCGAGGTTGCGAAGGAGTTCAGGAAGCGCGCGAAGAAAGCAAGGGGAGACGGCCGGTTGGGCCGCCTGCGACGCAGAATCGGCAAGCTGTGGCCCTTCCCGAAATGATCGAGAGACAATCGTCTACTCGTCCTCGAACCCCTGACTCCTGAACCCGAGCGTCCTCGCGTTCTCGGTGACCGTGCGCACCACATGCTCCGGCGCCCCATCCGGGATCTCGGCCTCGATCTCCAGAGTCAGCTGGACGTCCGTCGGCCTCTCCATCTGATACTAAAGCCTGGTACCGAAACGCCTCACGTCGCAACAGATGCGTCCAGCGTCTCGCCTCTGGAGAGTCGCCAATGGCAGCGAGTGGGTCGGTCGATTGCGAGGCTCTCCCCTCGACATCAAGCTGATCTGCCTGCATTCGCATGAGATAGCCATGCAGCCCGATCTCCACCGGCTTGGTCGGTACAACTTCGACCTCTGCAACTCCTGACGCTGACCGCCGGACCAACTCGCCAATGCTGGCAGCGCCGAACGCCCTGAGGATTTCCCCCCGTAACGGGACGACTATACGGTCCGCTCTCTCAATCTCCCCACGCACCGCCGAAGCAACCGGACCGGGGAGACAGGGCAGGTCATCGTTCGCAGTGACGGTCGACGCCCAGGACGCTAGCTCAGCTCGTCGGGGAGCTTTGACGGGGACGTTTCGTCGGACCCGCGATCTAAGGCATCGGGATCCAGGACACGAGCGAATCGTCGGAGACCCCATGCATACGGATCAGCTTCCGCCGCGAAGTATCGGTGCAACGCATAGCTCAGGGTCGCCAGGTAGGATTTCCCCGTATTGCTCGGCCCCACAAAAACCGTCAAGGGACGAAATTCGACATCGGCCCGCTCGATGGAACCGAAGTCTCTGACTCCGAGCCTGTAATCGCCGCCATCCGTACGAGAGTACATCTGATCTATGTTCATTCGGTGCGCTTCTCCGATTCCACTCGGCCAGCCTCATGAGCCGTTCCGTGACCGGGTTCCAGCTCTGGCGGCGCATAGACCGTCAAGACGAACTCCGAGCCATCAATCACTCCGTACTCCGGCACCCTGCCCGAAAGCTCGAAGCTGTTTTCCACGATCACGCGCATGCCCTCCCCACGCTTGTCCATCAGCGCGCCGCGATCGGTCGCCAGCCATGAAATCTTCGAAGGTACAGGGGCACTTGGCGAGAAGACTGGAAACCAGTCTGTTCCGGGACGACTGAATGTGAAGGAGATTCTCGGGCCCCAGGGTGCCGACGATAGCGCCGGGGGAACAAAGCTCCAAGCGGTCCGCGAACAGCCGCAATCGTATCCAGGATCCCTGCATCGAGTAGTCACGGTGCGCGGTCGCGTTCACCACCGCTTCAAACACTGCCGTCATATCGAACCGCGGCCCGTCGGCACGCCGAGGATCCTCGAACGTAGCCACCTTCATGTTCCTCGCGACAAACCGGCACGCCTCTTCGACTTGCTTGTCAAGCGGGCCCGAGATGTCAGCCGCCTCCAGCAGGAAGGCCTGTCTTCCTTCGCTCGGGCGCACCGAATCACAACTGTACGACTCAGCTTGAATGAACGCGTTCGGTAACCATTGCCGCGCGTCGGGCGCCGCCATCAGGACCCCCGCGACCGTCGGCCGCAAGACCCCGTCCGCGTCCCTCCGAACCATTCGTAGCTTCAGGAGCCGGGAGACCCACTCGTCCCGAGAGCGCCAGGCGCGGCGCCATTCCCAGAGATCGGGACTCAGACCTTCGATCGTGGCGTTTGAAACCACTAGTTGATCGAAGGGGACCATTGGGTCGGACGGCCCGATCATTCTGTCGTCCTTGAATCGCACGTCGCCTCCCCCTACCTCAGCGGATCCACCACGTCGAGAAACGGAAACCGGTGAAACCCGGTATCCCGCGTGCAGATCCGGCTGACGCCATGCTCGCGCATGAGAACCGCCGTGTGCAGATCGTACATCTGGTTGCCGCGAACGTCCGGCAGTTCATCGACCGTCTGCTCCAGCACCGCCCCATGCCGGCGCGTCGGAAGTAGCAGCGCGATCCCTGGTGACCCCAGCAACGCCGCAAGGAATTCCCGCGCGTCATCCGGCGTCCACGGCGAACGGAAGACCCAGCGGTGGGTACTTGCCCGAAGGAACTCGTAGCAGATGTTCCAGGTGAGGAAGGCCGGCGACGGACTCCGCCGGGCATCCTCGATCCGGCGACGGCAGGGTTCGTGGTGCTCCGAGTCCTGGTCCGCCGCGTAGAGCAGCACGTTCGTGTCGAATACCAGCATCACTCGCCCTCCATCACCCCGTATAGCTCCTCGCGATTCGAAATGTCGACCCGGTGCCCGCCGCTCTGCCAGGACGGGAGGGGCGCCAGCTGGATCGGTTCCGAATCGTCAGAGCCGGAATCCGCAAGCACGAGGCGCAGACCCCCCTCCACCAAGGCGGACATCGTGGTCTGACGGCGAGCCGCCTCCTCTCGCAGGCGCCGCATGACCGTGTCGTCAATGTTCAGAGTCGTCTTCATACATATGACCATACCGAATGTATGGTGATATGGCAATCTGGCGACGGAGGTGATTTGTCGCTTGACTCGGGACCAGGAGCCCCAGACCCTTTCAGCATGACGAACCGTGACAGCAGATGGGTCATTCTGGCAGCGGTCGCCGCACTGGCGACGCCACCCGCCCCCCTGCACCCCCAGCCCGGGCCCGGCCCCTCCGCCACGCCACAACAACAGACCCGCACCATCTTCCAGAACGCCACCGTCATCGACGGGACGGGCGCCCCGGCGCGGCCCGGGATGGCGATCGTTGTCGAGGGGGACGCGATCACCGCGATCGTCCCGGTCCAGGATCTGGGGGAGGACATCCGCGAAGGCGCAGAGATCGTGGACGCGAGCGCCTGGTTCGCGATTCCCGGCCTGATCGAGTCGCACACGCACCTGGCGACCGTGGCGAACCGCGCCCGCGCCGAGTTCCTGCTGAACCGGCAGCTGTACGGGGGCATCACCACGGCCCGCGACATGGCCGGCGACGCGCGCGCCCTCCTGGACCTGCAGCGCGCTTCGCTGGTCAAGGAAATCGCCGCCCCGGACCTGCACTTCGCGGCCCTGATGGCGGGGCCCGAATTCTTCACCGATCGCCGCACTGCCACGGCGGCGGCGGGAGAGACGCCGGGGGCCGTCCCGTGGATGCAGGCGGTGACGCCCGACACCGATCTGCGGGAAGCCGTCACGCTGGCGCGGGGGACCTGGGCGACCGGGATCAAGACCTACGCCGCGATTGAGGGCGATCTCCTTGCGGCCATCGCGGCCGAAGCCTCCCGGCAGGGGATGCCGGTGTGGTCCCACGTCCACGTCGGGCCTGCACGGTCGCTGGAGGTCGCACGCGCCGGCGTCCGCGCGATGTCCCACGTGTGCGATATCGGCAGCGCGGCCATCCCTGAAGATGTCTTCCGCGAGGGACAGGAAGGGCGGCGAGGCGGGTTCGTCGATGTCGATCTGGATGATCCCGCGGTGGACTCGGTGTTTGCGGCGATGCGGCAGAGCGGCACCGTGCTCGATGCAACCCTCCGGATCACGCTTCGGTTCACCCGGGCGTTCGCGGCGGCAAACGACAGCATCAGGGCGGCCCGGGACTCGGCACAGGCACAGCGGCTTGGGGAGGCCGGAGACTCGGCGCGGCCGCAGCAGGCGGGAGCAGCCGACGACTCGACAAGGGCACGCCGACCTGGCGAGGTCCGCGACAGCGCACGACTGCGCCCGGATGCTACCCGCCCCGCGCCGATTGACCGCAGGCGCCGGGGCGTGCGCGCGATGTGCTTGACCGAGGACGCGATGGACCTCACCCGCCGAGCCTACGAGGCCGGAGTCATGATCGCCGCCGGAACCGACGGGATGACTCCGCCCGATTCCGTTTTTCCCGCGCTTCACGAGGAGATCCGCCACCTGCACGAAGGCGCGGGCCTGCCAATGACGGAGGTCCTGAAGGCGGCCACCTACCACGGCGCCGTCGCGCTGGGACTGGAGGATTCGATCGGCACGCTCGAGCCCGGCAAACACGCCAATATCGTTTTCCTGCGCAACGACCCAATGGCCGGCCCAGCGCGTTTCCGTTCGGTGGTGCTCACTGTGAAACGGGGCACCCTGTACTACCGGAAGGACTTCGTGCTGGGAGCGATGGCCCGCGATCCGGCGGAACGCTGAAGCCGACCCAAGGCGCGCACATCACAGGGCGCCACGGAAACAATCGGCCGAGCGCCCGCCCGACCCGGGTTTCCCCTATCCCGACCGCTCCAACGGCCACACCTGAATCGACTCCACCCCCATCTCGTCCACGACGCGTCCCAGTATGTAGTCCTCGCCGATCTCTTCGATATCGAGTTCCGCGGGAGTCTCCACGAACCCCAGCACGCGCCCCGCGGGATCGAAGACGGTCCAGAGCGGGGCGGGCCCGGGCTCCAGAGGCAAGTCGTATTCCCGGACCCAGAGGTGGCCGGCGCCATCGCCCATGATGTACGAAAACGCCGGAAAGGACTCCGCAATCTGCGCGGATTCGTGGTACCGTCTTCCCGAGCTTACGTAGTGGTCGATGTCGGCCTGTGTCGGGGCGCGGGGCACATGGTCGCGGCGAACGATCCGTACGAGGGTGCCATCCGCATCGAAAGCCCTGATCTCGTAGCCGTGGAGGGCGCCGATGAAGACCAGATCACCCCAAAGTCCCACTACGCGTTGCTGGCCGTACACCACGGGGTAGGTGCTGGGCTGCCACTCGTATTGAACGGGGACTTCGTAGGTCTCGCCGAGGGGATGGTAACCGAAAGAGGTGGAAAGGGTGTTGTCGCCGCTCCAGATCTCGACGGTGTGCGCGTTGGTGGTCACCAGGATCGTGCCGTCCGTGAGGGGGGCCTCGGGCCAGCGCACCTCCGGCGGCGGTGCCCCGAAGCGAAGGGAGCGGCCGAAGTTCCCATCCCTGTCGTAGATGGAGACGACTCCCGCAAACCCCGTGAACCACGCCATGATCGAGTCACCCTGCCAGGGCTCGGCAGTCGTCAGGTGACCTTCGGGAGCGATCTCTCCCGGTCCCTCGCCCTTGCCTGCCCAAGTGGCCAGATGATTCCCCTCGGCGTCGAACACGCGCAGCTCGCCCGAGTCGTTGTCCGCCACAACGATTCTCCCGTCGGGCAGCTTGCTGGCGCCGAATGCCCGGTAGAGCATGTACGGTCCCTCGGCCTGAAGCCCGCCGATCGTAACGGACGGCCCCGGCCCGACCCAGCCGAGCCTCGACCCCTCGGGCGGGCTGGGGTTTTCGACGATCCGGATGCCGGCGCTGTCGCGCTCCTGTTCGGGGCGAAGTCCTTCCTCTGCCTCGCGGTCACTCTGGCAGGCCACGACGCCCGTGCCCACGAAGGCCAGGACAACGATACCCTTCACGAGGGATGCCCGATTGCGGGTCTTCACTCAATGGCTCCTCTCTGCTCCTGGGCCCCGTGGCGGTGCACAGGCTGCGAGCACGCGAACGCTGGTGGTGGTCCGGCCCTCGGCCGCATCATTGTGATGCCCACTGCAAGGCGGAGGTTGGCTGGCGACGTCGCTGCAGTGACTTCCTACCCCGACGACCGCCGGGCGGCTTTCGAAGACTTGCGCCAAAGGTTGCGGGTCAATGGCCCGCTGGTCAACGTCGTCCTCGGCGCCCATTCGGTCACGACGTCGGCCCCGTCTTGAGGATGCTCCTTCAGTTGCGCTCGTGAACCGCGAGACCGCATCTCGGTTGCACCCATGAGATCGGTATCGGCGACCAGCAGGACCCTCACCGCTGTTCGCGGTCCGGGTTCACCATCGGCACGGTAGCCCGCACAGTGGTTCCCCTGCCCGGCGAGGTACGTACGGTGAGGCTGCCTCCGGCCAGCTGCGCTCTCTCACGCATTCCGGCGAGCCCGACGTGGCCATCGTCCTCTGCCGCTCCAGTGCCGGTCAACTCGAACCCGCATCCCTCGTCCCGGACCTCCGCCACGATCACCCCGTCCTCCGATCTGACTGTCACGGCAGCCTCGCTCACCCCTGCGTGCGTCGCTGCATTGGTTACGGCCGCCTGTACGATCCGGTACAGGCCCAGGACGGCGACCGGATCCAGCTCGTCGGCCACCAGGAGCTTCCCCCTGATCTTGAACGCAACAAGGAATTGGAGGAACTCGTCGTGCAGCTCGCGAGAGAGGTGCTTTCGCTCGTTCTCGGCGGCCTTCAGCTTCATTCTGGACAGCCATCGCATCCGTTTCCAGCTCGTGATGTCGCGGATCGTGCAGATCACGTGTTCAGGCCCCGATGCCAGTTTGCCGGGGCTCAGGCTGATCTCCACCGGGAAGGTCGTGCCGTCCTTGCGCAGCGCCTGCAAACCGAGTCCCTGCCCCATCGGACGCGGGCGCGGCGCCTCGGCGTAGCGCATGCGGTGCCGCTCGTGCCGGCTGCGGCTGGCGGCGGGAATCAGCCGTTCCACGCCCGAGCCCTCCATCTCTTCGCGGCTCCATCCGAACATCGAAACAGCCTGCGGGTTGAGATCCCGGATGACGCCGCTGGAGTCCACAACCAGCATCGCGTCCGGCGACGCCTCGAACACGGCCCGGTAGTGACCGTCCGTCAGCACCTCTTCATAACCCGGTGAGCGAGATGCCGAGCTCGATTTCATGGCCGCACATCCTTCCGCTGTAGCCGCCCGTCACCTTGGGATCCTCCGGGTTCACGTGTCCGCCCCGGTCCGGTCCCCGGAGCAAGGGGAAGCTCCTCCCGTCTTCACCCATGTAGCCGACATGAGCCCGCCAGCAACTCCGCCCGGTGGGAGGTCGCGGCAGAACGATGCGTTCGGCGATAGCGAATGCCCCATAAAGTGGTGAGCACCAATCCAAGGCCAATCCCGAGCACGACGGTCCATAGAGGGAAAACCCTGCAATTCGTGAGGGGAGTATTACGCCTCGCACCGCGGGGAGAATCCCCTCAGCCGCGCCGCTCATAGGCTGCGGGCGGTTTGTCCACAGGCCGACTGGAGGTGCAGCACGCGACTGCCCTGCTGAAACCTCGTTACATGGCCAGCCCGCCCCCGGCGAGAAACCAGGAGCGGCCCGGTCGCGTAGTAGCCGCTCGTTCCAACAACAGACTCGAGAGGAGTGGTGACAATGAGGACGGGCATGGTACTTTGGACCGGGCCAATGCTGGCGCTGGCGGGCCTCGGAGCGGAGATTCAAGCGCAGGAACGGGAGTCGGCAGGATCGGGGAGCGTTGCTCTGGTGGTGCCGGGATGCTGTGGCACCGGCGAAGCGCCGGTCCTTGAGGCGGCGCGCGTCAACGACGCGGACATCACGATCGATGGTGCGATGGAGGAGGCCGCCTGGCGAGCGGCTTCCGTGGCCACCGGGTTTACTCAGTTCGAGCCGGACGAGGGCAGTCCCGCGACGCAGAACACCGAGGCGCGCGTCCTCTACGGCGCCGGCGCCCTCTTCGTGTTCATGCGGGCGAACGACACCAGTCCGGGCGAGATTGCTAGTCAGGTGACGCGGCGCGACCAGCAGTCGTATTCGGACCTGCTGGCCGTGGTCATCGACTCCTACTTCGACCGGCGCACGGCCTTCCAGTTCGTGGTCAATCCTGCCGGCGTGAAGCAGGACGTCTACCGGTTCGACGATACCAGCGAGGACGCGGGATGGGACGCGGTCTGGGACGTGGCGACCGCGCGCGACGACGGCGGGTGGAGCGCCGAATTCCGCATTCCCTACTCCCAGTTGCGCTTCCGGGACCGGGAGGAACAGACCTGGGGCATCAACTTCCTGAGACATCTCGCTCGCCGGGCGGAGCTTTCGGTGTGGGCGCCCACAACCCGCGCCGATGGCGGCATCGTGTCCCGTTTCGGGGAGCTGCGCGGACTGCGGAACCTCGATCCGCCCCGGCGGCTGGAGGCCCTTCCGTACTCGCTGGCCAGCCTGCGGCGCGCCCCCGGCGACGAGGCCAACCCCTTCTATCGCCGCAACGACGTGGCGGCATCGGTCGGCGCCGACCTCAAGTACGGTGTGACCTCCGACATCACAATCGATGTGACCATCAACCCGGACTTCGGGCAGGTTGAGGCGGACCCGGCCCAGGTGAACCTGACCGCGTTCGAGACGTTCTTCCCGGAGCGTCGCCCGTTCTTCCTGGAGGGAGCGGGCATCTTCAACTTCGGCATCGCACTGGGGGATGGAGACGATGCCAACGAGTCGCTGTTCTACTCGCGCAGGATCGGGCGCGCCCCGCAGGGCTGGGCGGATCCGCGGGGAGGGTTCGCGGATGCGGACGATCAGACCACTATTCTGGGCGCCTGGAAACTCTCCGGAAAGACGGCCGGCGGATGGTCGATCGGGGCGCTGCACGCGCTGACCTCCGAGGAGCGCGCCGATGTCGCGCCGGCCGGGGGCGACCCCTTCCAGCAAGCCGTCGAGCCTCTCTCGAACCACGGGGTCCTGAGATTGCAGAAGGACTTCGCGGAAGGCCGCTCGGCAGTGGGCTTCATCGGCACAGCCGTGAATCGGGACGCCGGCGTGGCCGAGGAATTGTGGCTGAGATCGGCGGCCTACACGGGCGGCGTCGATTTCAGGCACCGCTTCGGGGGCGACGCGTGGCAGCTCGAGGGGTACGTCCTCGGCTCGTACGTGCGTGGCTCGGCGGACGCCATCGCCCGGACGCAGCGCTCGCCCGCCCGCTACTACCAGCGCTCCGACGCCGGGCACGTGCGCTACGATGACGAGCGCACCAGCCTGGGGGGAGGCGCGGCCAACGTCGGGATCATGAAGTTCGCGGGCAGCCCCTGGCGAATGGGCACCGGGTTTCAGACGCGCACCCCGGGCTTCGAGGTGAACGACCTGGGCTATCAGCGCGACGCCGACTACCTCGTCCACTGGATCTGGGGCGGATACCACAATTCCACCCCTCAGGGCCCCTTCCGCAACTGGTTCGTCAACCTCAACGCCTGGAACGTCTGGAACTACGGCCGGGATCGCACCGGGACCGGGGGCAACCTCAACGTCGATTTCCAGCTGCGGAACTTCTGGAACGGATACGGGGGCGTGAACCAGGAACTCGGCGCCTGGTCGGACGGCCTGCTCCGGGGCGGGCCGCTCTTCCGGACCGAGGCCCAGACCAACTTCTGGGCGGGATTTGGCAGCGACGCCCGCAAGCCGGTCAGGATCAACGTCAACTCCTGGGGCAACGTGCGTCCCGAGAGCGATTCCTGGTCCGGCGGCATCGCGCCGAGGGTCACTGTGAGGCCATCGGGCAGAGCCACCATCAGCCTTGGAGCCAGGCTCAGCCGCAACCTGGACGACCGCCAATGGGTCCGCCGCATCGATACCGACGCCCCGAACTACCTGTTCGCGCGCATCGAACAGACGACTGTCGGTCTGACCGCCCGCATGGACTACGCCTTCACGCCCAACCTTTCGCTGCAGGTGTACGCCCAGCCCTTCGTGGGGTCCGGCAGCTATCGCGATTTCAAGCGGGTGGCCGACCCGCGCGCGGATCGACACGCCGACCGTTTCGAGGCCATCGACGTGCGCCTGGAGGGCGACCGCTACCTGGCCGAGCTGGACGGGACCCCGGTGTCCTTCGGGAAGCCGGACTTCAGCTTCAGGCAGTTCAGGTCCAACACGGTCCTCAGGTGGGAGTACTCGCCGGGGTCGGTGCTCTATCTGGTCTGGTCACAGGGGCGCAACCACAGCACCCGCAGCGGCCAGTTCGACTTCGACTCGGACCTTGGAGACCTCTTCGGCGTCGTGCCCGACAACATCTTCATGCTCAAGTTCAGCTATTGGCTGTCGCGGTAGCGGGGCTGACGGGCATGTAACCCCGGACCACCACCGCACTCCTTCTCCTTGTGGAACTTTTCCGGCGCACTTAGACTATTACAGTAGTCGACTAGTGTAATAGTCGCCCGCCGGGCGCGAGTGACGCTCCATGGGCGCTACCCAACTCCAAAAGGAGAACCAAAGATGAAGATCGCGAAGATATCCCTGATTATGCTCGGGGCCGCCGGGGCCGGCGTTCCGGTTTGCCAGAACGGCGAACCGGCTCTCGATTCCGGCACGCAGGAGCAGCGATCGGTACAGGAGAGCGCGGACGCGGACAAGCTCTACGACCTGGTGAAGCAGGCCCGTGCCGACCTGCGCCAGATGCGCGTCGCGGCGGAACTCGGGAGCGGCGCAGCCGGGCTGGAAGCGCGTCAGGTCGAGAGCCGCGAGCGGGGCGAAGGCGGTGGAGAGCATGGCGGCCGGGAAGGCCGCGGCGAGGGCGCCGAGCGCGGCGGCGAGCATGGCCAGAGCAGCGCAGGAGGCGAGGACGAGGGTGCGTACCTGCCGAAGATGACGAGGCAGAAAAAACTCTTCGCGAACGGAGCCCGCCTCGTCCTCGCGTTCGACCCCAGGACGCAGGTCTTCGCCGGTTCGGTAACCAACACCACCGCCCGGACCCTCCCGCAGGTGAGGGTCGAGGTCCATCTGGACAACGGCACGGAACTCGGTCCGACGAAGCGCATCGATGTCGCTCCCGGCCAGACGGTGCCGGTGGAGCTGGGCGCCTTCGGGAACGAATTCAGCGCCTGGGTCAGTCACCCGGAAGCCGGCGTCGAGGCAGGCCATGGCGGTGGTGGCGAGGAAGGTGGCGAGGAGGGCGCCGAAGAGGGTGCCGAAGGCGCTGGCGAGCACGGCGGGGGCGAGGGACGCGGCGGGGAGGCCGACGAGCACGGGGGCGGCGAGGGCACTCGCCCGCGCGGGGCAGCCTACCGGCCGGTATACAACCAGCTCCAGATCCTGCGTGGCGAGATGCAGGCTTTCGCGGTCGATCTGGCGGCGAAGTCGAGCCGTAACGGACGCTAGAGCTGCCCGCGCAGAGCTGATGGAACCTTCGGGTGACTACCTGAGTAGTAACTACCCGAGTAATCGAAGCGAATCCCATCCACGGAGAGCCGTGATGAAGCGGAAACGACAACTCGGAGACCTGCAGCTCGCGATCATGCGCGTGCTTTGGGAGCGCGGCGAGGCCCCGGCGATCGAGGTTCACCAGGCGCTGTTCGAAGAGCGCGGACTCGCGGTCACCACGATCAAGACAATGCTGCGCAAGCTGGAGGAGTACGGCTGCGTGGAGCACCGGACGAATGGACGGCAGTTCATCTACCGGCCCGCGGTCGCGGAGGCGGACGTACGCAAGGGGATGGTGGGCGCACTCGTACAGCGCCTGTTCGCCGGTGACAGCGCCGCCCTGGTAAACCACCTGGTCGAGTCCGGGGAGATCGCACCGGACGACCTGGAGGGCCTGGAGAAGATCCTGTCAACGAAGCGGAAGGAGACTGGGAAATGACGGCATGGCTCTTTACGTTCCTCGTCCACAGCACCCTGTGGTGCGGGGTCGCCTGGCTTGGCCTGCGACTCTTTCCCGGGACCCCGGCACGTCTCCGGGAAACGATCTGGTACACGGCGCTCGCCGCCAGCATGATCACGCCGACGGTCCACGCGATGACATCGCCGGACTCGGCGGTCTGGCGCCTTGTGGTGCCCACGTTCATCGTTGGCGGAGAGCACGGGTCCGACGGGGAGCCAGGCCACAGGGAAGGGTCAGCTTCCGCCTCGACGGCCGGGGGCGAGGAGGCCCACGGCGGCGAGGGCGCCCACGGCGAGGAGGCCGGGGCCGTTCAGGGCTGGCTGGCCTCCGCCGGCACCTTGTGGATCGTGTTCGCGGGCGCGCTGCTTGCCTTCTACATCCTTCGGCTGGAGCAGCTGCGCCGCCGCCTTGGCGACCGTGAGCCGGTCACGGATCCGCGGGCCTCGCGCGCGCTGGAGGCACTCGGCGGCAAAGCAACCCTGAACCCGGCGCCGCGGCTGACGGAGAGCCACAGCCTAGGCTCGCCGGTTGCACTGGGCGTCGGGACCCGTCGTGAGATCTGCGTGCCCGTGCGCGCATTTCATGAACTGGACGATGGAGAGCTTCGCGCGCTCCTCGGCCACGAAGTCGCGCACCATCTTCGCCGCGACACGATCCGGCTGGCCATCCTGAACATCCTGCAGGCGGTCTTCTTCTTCCAGCCGCTCATCCGGCTGGCCGCGCGCGAGGTGCGGCTGGCCGCCGAGGAGCTGTGTGACGACTGGACGGCCAGTCAGCTCGAAGACCGCTTCGCCATGGCGAGTTGCCTGGTGGAGGTGGCCCGGTGGGTCGTGCCGCACGACCGATACAGCCCCGTCCCCTGCATCGGCAGGCGCCGCTCACAGCTGGAATTCCGGGTTCGGCGTCTGCTGAACGAACATCGGTCGCTCCATGCGCCCTCGCGCCCCTGGAGGCAGGTGGGTGCCGTGGGCCTGTTGATCCTCGCCCCGTTGTTCGCTCCGGCGGTGGCTCCCGGAGCGGACCGGGCGCACGAGGGCCGACGAGCTCTCGAACATGCACGGCAGCCCGAACACGAGCAGCTGCGGGAGCACGAACTCCGCGAGCGACGGGAGCGTAGCGACGCGGAGTACGCGCAACGCTCGACATCCCCAATCACTACAACACAAGGGAAAGACCCATGACAAGACATGCACTTGCCCCCCGCACGGCGATCCTGGCTCTCGTGGCCGTACTCGCCGCATGCACCGACAACGGCCTCACCGAACCGGGCGAGTCGGGCACGCGCTGGAATGCCGACGAGACCGCCACCGACAGCCGCAGAGGCGTCGACCTGACGATTTCGTACAACGCCTCAGCCCAACGGTTCGACGGATCGGTGACCAACACGAACGCATCGGCGGTCACGGACGTGAGAGTCGAGATCCACCTGTCCAACGGGACGGAGCTGGGCCCGACGCCCCGCGTCGGCCTTGTAGCGGACGAGACGAAATCCGTAACGCTCGACGCTTCCGGCCAGAGCTTCAGCTGGTACAGCGTCCACGTCGAACTCGGCTCATCGTCAGGCTAGCCTCGGCCCCGGGGGCAGCACGGAGGGTGAACAGGAGGATCATTCGTTTCATGGAAGACCTCCTTGCCGCTGTCCTACCCGATGAGCGGCAGCGTGATGACGACGCGGCCGCGCAGCGACTGGTGCTTCGCTTCGCCGTCGCTGTCCTCGGCCGACACGTTCGCCAGCCCGGTCGAATAGATTCCCTCGAGGCCGAGCGTCAGGCCCGCGGCGAGCGGAACTTTCAGCCCCAGCCCGCCGGCGACGCCGAAGTCCGTGTTCTTGATGTCGAGTGTGTCTTCGCCGCACTCCTGCTCGATCGACATCCCGGCGGCCGAGATGCCGATGTCGCAGCTTGCCTTGAACGCGAACCACGGCCCGCCGATCGCATACACATGCTCATTGCCGACCGTAACGGACGAGGCGACTTCGTAGTAGGCGAGGTCGACGTCCGCCTCGATCGTCACGCCCGGCTCGCTCGCGTCGAGCACGGCGCCCTTCTGCACGTACAGGGCATCGAAGCGCAGGCCGATGCCGGTGGTGACCGGCACCGTCAAGCCGGCGCCGACGTGGTAGCTGAACTTGTGGCCGGTATCGCCGGCATCCTCGTCGTCGAGCAGCACAGTGGAGCTGCCTGCGCCGCCAATCAGGTGGAGGCCAAGCTGCGCGTGCGCGGGCGTGACGAGCGTGAACATGAGCAGTGTGGCGAGTGCGTAGCGCATGGGCGGGTTCCTTTGGATGGGTGGAGGGCTCTCCCGGAACCGGGAGGATTTCATAGCGGTGGCAGTCAGGCACCGACGCCGAGGCAGGGCGTGACGTGGCGGTTGCCGAAGCGGGCAACGACGTTCGCAATCAGGCTGTGAGCACTGACGCCGTTCGGGTTGATGAGGAGGTCGCAACCCACGATCGCGGGGTCCCGGCGCTCCTGGCAAGTCGTCAGTCGTTGCCGTACGCGTGAATCCACTTCTTCACATCGAGCAGCGTCTTCCCCGGCCGGGCCATTCCGTCCGTCCAGTAGCCCTTGCCGTAGGCGCCGCCGCGGAAGGGACCGGGGATTCGCCATTCCTTCCACACCCGGTAGATCCGGTGGCCGCAGTAGCTCGCGACGAACTCGCGTTGCCGGTGCGACGCGATCGTCACGTCGCGACTCTTTTCTGTTAAGAGGTTATTACATGATTACTGACAGTAGGACATGATGATTTCGAGACCTGCAACGTGTCAAGACGGAGAAAAGGCACCCGACCTCTCCAACGGCCACAGCTGTATCGACTCCACCCCCATCTCATCCACGACTCTACCCAGGATGTAGTCCTCGCCGATCTCCTTGATCTGGAGGGTCGCAGGCGTCTCCACGAACCCCAGCACGCGCCCCTGCGGGTCGAAGACGGTCCAGAGCGGGGCGGGCCTCTCCTCGAGGGGGAAGTCGTATTCCCGCACCCAGAGGTAGCCGGCGCCATCGCCCACAATGTCGGAGAACGCAGGGAATGACTCCGCGATCTGCGCGGACTCGTGATACAATGCCCCCGTGCTCACGTAGTGGTCGATCTCGGCCTGGGTGGGGGCGCGGGGGACAATGTCGCGCCGCACGATCCGCGCGATGGTGCCATCCGCCCGGTATGCCCTGATCTCGTAACCGTGAAGGGAGCCGATAAACACCAGATCACCCCAAAGCCCCAGTTTCCGGGTCTGGCGGTAGACGACCGGGTAGATGTTCAGCTCCCAGTCGTATTGAACCGGGATCTCGTAGCTCTCGGCGTAGGGGTGGTAACCGAGTGAGGCGGAGCGGGTATTGTCGCCGTTCCAGATCTCGATGGTGTCCGAATTGGGGGAAACCAGGATCGTGCCGTCCGGGCGTGTGGCCTCGGGCCAGCGAACGTCCGGCGGCGGTGCCCCGAAGCGAAGGGAGCGGCCGAAGCGCCCGTTGTCGTCGAAGATGGAAACCACACCGGCAAACCCCGACCACCAGGCCATGATCGAGTCCCCGTGCCAGTGATCGACCGCCACCAGGCCGGCCGAGGGGGCGAACTCGCCGGGTCCCTCGCCCGATCGTCCCCATGAAGCAAGATGGGCTCCGAACGCGTCGTACACCCTCAGCTCCCCCGAACTCCGGTGCGCCACCACGATCCTGCCATCGGGCAGCCTGGTGGCATCGAGCGCCCGGTAGAGCACGTACGGATCCTCGCCATCGGCCTCGCCGATTGACACGGAGGGCTCGGGCCCGATCCGCCAATCCAGGCGGGACCCCTCCGGCGGGCGGGGGTTTTCGATGATCCGGATGCCGGCGCTGTCGCGTTCCTGTTCCGGGCGCAGTCCCTCCGGTGGCGAATCGACATCCTGGCAAGCGAGCACGGCAATTGCGACGAGGGCGATCCGAATCTTCATGTTCAAACTCTCCTTTGGTGCCGGGCATGGCGACTATCGGCCATGCCGATTGAAGAACTCGTCGGTCCCCGCGGGGAGCAACAGATTGTCCGAGATCGCTGCGATTTCTTCTGCCTCCTTCCAGGCCTGTTCCAGCACCCAGAGTTCGCCTTCGAGCGCGCGCCGTTCCCGTTCCTCGTGGAGGGCCATTTCGAGGGCGAGCTTGGTGGTTTCGGGGAAGGACCGAATGTGTCCCTTGCGGAACCGCCAGCCGCGGTAGCCCCTGTTCGCCGCGTCGGTGATGAAGCGGCCCGGGTTCCCGCTGGTTTCGATCTCGGCTACCGCCTGCTCGACCTTGTACCGAGTCCCGCCTGCGGGATTGAACGCCGGAATGACCGCGGCGGCAACGCGGCGTCTTCGCCTTCGAACCACGCTCTTCGCGTCAGCTTGTGTACCTCCACTCCGAATCCGGGGTCTCCCTCGTCGGGCAGGAGACGGATCGACCAGTGGTCCTTGAATCTGAACCGGATGACGTCGCTCCCATCGGTTGCGCCATCTTCGCCGACCCTGCCACCAACCCGGACCCTGCCGACCGTGTGCATGAACATCCAGGCGAGGCCCGCCGTGCCGGTCACGGACAGGAGGCCCGTGGGTAGCACAAGAAGGCCCGCATCCAGGGCAAGAAGACCGGCCCAGTAGGTGGCCAACGCGCCGTGCGTGCGAAACAACCGGCGCCTGAACCGCCGCACGTAGCGCCAGGCCGCGAACTCGCGTCTACGCGCGCTCCCGATCCGCACCAGATCCAGACCCCCGCCGTGGCGCGCGATGCCGATGTTCTCGGTAGAGGCCCTGACGGGCGTGTCGCGGAATATGCGCCCGCACTCCTCGATGGCCTCCCAGCGCTCCTCGAGTGGGGTCAGGTTCCACCGCAGGCACCTCCGGCAAACCACCCACAGCCGACCCTTCGCCTCGTCGAAGGCGAGCCGCCGACCGACCGGGAAGTGCTCGATCACCTGGTTGGAGCCGAGGGAGCGGGTGCAGAACATGCAGGTCCGGTACATGGGTCGGACAGCCGCGCTACCGGCGGGGTGACCGCTCGAGCGGCCAGAGTTGCACGTACTCCACCCGCAGCTCATCGAACACCTTGCCGAGGATGTAGTCTTCGCCGATCTCGTAGATGACCAGACCCGGGGGTGTTTCGATGAAGCCCTGCACGATCCCGCCGGGGTCGAAGACGGTCCAGAGCGGACGATCGCTCTCGTCACCCGGCAGCCTGTACTCGCGGACCCACAGGTAGTCGAGCGCATCGACCTTGATGCCGAGTTCGTACTTCTCGATGGGTGAGAAGGCCGGAAACGATGACGGGAGGAGCAGCGCGTCGAGGACCGGGGTCATCTTCTCCCTGAAGCCGTCGTCCGTGATCCTGTCCAGGTAGTTCGCCTTGTACCAATCGAGGTCGGCTTCGGTCGGGGTCCGCACCGGGTGATCCCGTCGCACGATGCGGGCGAGGGCACCGTCGGCTCCGTACGCCCTGATCTCGTAGCGGTCCGTGTTGCTCACAATGGCCAGCCCGTCCCACACACCCCAGACGATGGACTGCTGAAACGGCGGATCGTGCATCCAGAAGTTGAACGGGGGGAAGCCGGTTTCGTCGTTGTACTGGAATTCCTCGGCACCGGGATGGGTGCCGAGTTCGGCCCGGAGCGAGCCATCCCCTTCCAGGAGGAGGAAATCGATACTCGGACGGCTGAGGCCGGTGGGCGCAAGCCCCGACGACTCGGGATAGCGGCTGGCCAGGATCCCTCCGTCCGGCAGCACGTCGCGGCACGCCGTGTGCGAACCGTCGCGCGCCAGATTGACCCGGCGCCCATGCCTGCCATTCGAGTCGAAGATGGAGAGCAGATCCAGCCCCAGCGAGTAGGTTCCGTGGCAGACGGCGATCGAGTCACCCGGCCAGGGCTCCGCCCAGAACAGCCTGAATCCATACGCATTCCCGCTGTGCACGCCACCAAAATCGCCCGGACCCTCACCCTTCTGTCCCCAGGCCGCCAGATGGTTGCCGGCCTCGTCGAACACGAGCAGCTGGTGCGAACCGGCGTTGGCGACCACCAGCCGCCCGTCGCCGAGCATCAGCGCGTCATCCACCAGGTGCAGCTGGAATTCGTCGTTTGCCTCGACTGAGCCGATCGTGACGGACGGCTCGGGGCCGATCCGCCAATCCAGCCGAGACCCCTCGGGCGGGCGCGCGTTCTCGATGATCCGGATGCCGGCGCTGTCGCGCTCCTGTTGGGGGGGCGGCCCGTCCGGTGGCGAATCGACGTCCTGGCAAGCCAGCACGGCAAGTGCGACAAGTGCGATACAGGTCTTCAAGGTTCGAAACCTCCTTTGGCGGGCGGCGTGACGATTCGGCCCCCCCGGGCGCCGTGCCGCCTGAAGAACTCGTCGGTCCCAGCCGGCAGCAGCAGGCTGTCGGAAATCGCAGCGATCTCCTCCGCCTCCTTCCACGCCTGCTCCAGCACCCAGAGTTCACCTGCGAGGGCGCGCCGTTCCCGTTCCTCGTGGAGCGCCATTTCGAGGGCGAGTTTGGTGCTGTGGGGAAGCGACCCGATGGACCCCTCCCGGCGCCACCGCTTCTTGTGCCGGCGTTCGGCCACACGGGCGGCCAAACGGCTCGGGTGGCCGCTGGCGTTGACCTCCCTCACCGCTTGCCGGACTATGTCACGGGGCCCGCCGGCCGGATTGAACGCCGAGATCACGGCGGTGGCCACGCGCCGGGCGTCTGCGCCCTCGAACCGGGCCCTTCGCGTCAGCTTGCAGAGCTCCACCGCGAAATCGGCGTCACCCTCGCCCGGCACCAGGCGCATCGATCTGAGGTCCTTGAATCTGAACCTGACCATATCGCTCCCGCCGCCGTTGTCCGGGGCACCTTCGTTGATAGCGCTCCCGAGGCGGACCCTGCCGACGGTGCGCAACAAGAACCACGACATGAAAGCCACATTGCCAACCGCCCCCGCGGCGCCCACACCGGCGGGCAGGGCGAACCACCCCGCCTCGATCGCGAGGGACCCGCCGAAGTGCGCGCAAGTAAAGGGGTACAACACCGCCTGCCAACGAAACCACCGGCGCCTGAACAGATCCCCGTAGCGCCAGGCCGCGAACTCGCGCGGCCGCGCCTTCCCGATCCGCACCAGGTCCAGACCCCCGCCGTGGCGCGCGATGCCGATGTTCTCGGTCGAGACCCGCACGGGAGTGTCGCGGAATATGCGCTCGCACTCCTCGATGGCCTCCCAGCGCTCCTCGAGCGGGGTCAGGTTCCAGCGCAGGCACTTCCGGCACACCACCCAGAGCCGTCCCTTCGCCTCGTCGAAGGCGAGGCGGCGGCCGATGGGAAAGTGCTCGACCGCCTCGTTCTCGCCGAGAGGCCGCTTGCAGTTGAGACAGGTCTTGTACACGCCTGGCGTCTCCCCTCTATTTCTGCGTGCGCCCTGCAAGACCGGCGGCGCGGACGGGCCGGAGCAAAGCTGGACACTTCACCCACCGCACTTCATCGTAAGCGTTACCATGGCCAATGACACGTTTCGCGCGCTGCGCGCACCGGTTCTTCTCCTCGCATCACTCCTCGGTGCGTCTTGCGGCGGCGGGCAGTTTTTCGGCGGGAACGGGCCGCGCGGCGCGCCCAAGGTTCTCCTGATCGGGATCGACGGGGTGCGGCCGGATGTGCTCGCCGAGGTGGCCACGCCGAACATCGACGCCCTGGCGGCTGCCGGCTGGTACACCGCGCAGGCCCGCACCACCAACCCGTCGGTCAGCGGCCCGTCCTGGTCCTCGATGCTGACCGGGGTGTGGCCCGAGAAGCACGGCGTCACCAACAACAACTTCACGGGACGTGACTACGCGACCTATCCCTCGTTCCTGGTACGGGTCGAGGCCGCGCGCCCCGAACTGGCCACCTTCGCGGCGCTCGACTGGGTCCCCCTCGCCGAGCTCGACCGGGTCTCCTTCGCGGAGCTGGAGGGCGACCCCGGCCCCGTCCTCCCGGCCGCGATCGACGTGCGCGAGGTGGTCGACGGCTACGATCTCGGGTGGGCCGAGGCCGATGGCGTGATTGCGGCCCGCGCGGCCCGGCACCTGAGCGAGGCCGACCCCGACGCGATGTTCGTCTACTTCGGCAACCCCGACGAGACCAGCCACCGGCACGGGTCCATCGGCACCGAGTACCGGGACGCGATCGCGCTGTCCGACACGCATGTCGGGATAGTCGTGGACGCGATGCGCGCGCGCCCCAACTACGAGAACGAGGACTGGCTCGTCCTCATGAGCACCGACCACGGCAGGCGCGCCGATGGTGGCCATGGAGGGGATTCGCCTGAAGAGATGATCATCTTCATACTCGCGAGCGGTCCGGCGACGGAGGGCTGGCCGCCGCCCGGGCCCGCCTTCATCGTCGATCTCGCGGCGACGGCGCTTGCCCACCTCGGCATCGAGATCGACCCGGCCTGGGGGCTGGACGGAGTGCCGCTGGGGGATTCGTCCGCGGGCGGCAACATGCAGCGGATCGGGCAGGAGGCGACCCGCCGCGAGCCCTTCATGAACTACGCCGCAAGGACCCGCGACTGACCCCATGCGATACGGAATCTACGGCAGCCACACCCCGGAAACCTGTCCCATCCAGATCCCCAGGTTCGCCCGGGTGTTCGTGGACATCCTGGAACGCGACCCGCGGGAGCTGGCCGACACCTATGGAATCCACCGGATCGAGGCCCGGTATCATTCCGCGCTGGAGCACACTTTCCTCTGGGTGGTCGATGCCGACGACCCTCGACTCATCGAGACCTTCGCCGTCGAAACCGGCCTCGCCTCGTTCAACACGCTCAAGATCGTACCGGTGCATACCTTCGCTGAGACGGTTGAGGGTCTGAGGAAGAGGCACGGCCTGGGTGGCGGTGGATGAAACCGTCGAATGTAAAGCGCGCTTGACATTTGGTAAAGCAAACATGACATCGCACCACACCCGCACCCGAATCGCCCCCACAATCGAGATCTTCGACGCCGCGCGGAAGCCGCTCTTCATGGTGCTCAACGGGATATCGCAGGCCGACCTCGACTGGAACCCCGCGCCGGGAACGCGCGGGATCGGCAAGATCTGCCGCCACATGTACCGTGTGGACATCTGGTTCCTGAAGCGGCTGGGGATCGAGCCGGTGATCACCCACGACGCGCCCGGCACGGCAGACGAGATCGCGGGCCGGATGCGCACCATTCAGGAGCAGATCATCGGGGAGGTGGAGCGGTGCGGGAGCGACGAGGATCTCATGGCCGAGCGCACCTCACTCGACGGCGAGACGGGTGCGCGGCTGGGGCCCGACGTCATTCACATGGCCCAGCACTACCTCTATCACCTGGCGCAGATTACGTACCTGCGGCGGATCCGTGACCGCGAGTGGAAGGCGCCGCTGGACGAATGGGAGCATGCGACGCACATGATCGGGGACCGGGTGCTGGAGTGACCGAGTGACCGCCCGGGATCGGCAAGCCACGAAAGGACCGTCATGAGAAACCGACTTCTGCTGCTGGCCGCGGCGACCGCATGTGCCCTTGCGGCCTGCGACACCGATCCCGCCTCTTCGGTGGCCGGCCCGCAGGTCGTCGTCGAGACGATCGGCGACACGACCGTGGTGCGGACCCTCTCGGGCAGCGTCTGGGAGTCGGAGACGACCCTGGTTCCGGAGATCTCGATCGGCGAACTCGACGGGCCCGAGGAGCTTCTCTTCGGCTGGATCCGCTCGATCGCGGTCGATGATGACCACAACGTGTATGCGTTCGACGACCAGGCTCAGGAGGTGCGCGTCTTCGACTCGGCCGGCGAGTACATGGAGAGGCTGGGCGGGCGGGGTGAAGGCCCGGGCGAATTCAGCCGCGCCGAGGCCATCGCAACGCTGCCCGACGGCCGGCTGGTGGTGCGCGATCCCGGAAACTCGGGCCTGGAGGTCTTCGTTCCCGGCACCACGGAGACGGAACGGTGGCGGTACGATGCCGGCGGCCTGTATTCGGTAACTCCGCTGCACGCCGACGCGAGCGGGCGCACGTATCTCGACACCCACGATCTGGCTCGCGACGGCTTCGTCATGCACGTCATCGTGTTCGGACCGGACGGAACGCCGATCGACACCCTCCCGGAGCCTTCGAGCACATATGAGCCACCCGAGGTCACCGTCGAGCGGGGACCCCGTTCGGTCGGGTATGCCGTGCCCTTCAGCCCCCAACTGCATTGGGCCGTCCACCCCAGCGGCCATTTTCTCAGCGGCCTCTCCACCGATTACCGGATCGACCTCGTGCGCGACGACGGCGTACTCCGGATCGAGCGCGCCGCCGATCCCGTGCCGGTCAGCGACGGGGAGCGCGCCCGCGAACGCGAGAGCGTCACGCAGGAAATGCGGAACTTCGTCGACCCCGGCTGGACCTGGAACGGCCCGCCGATCTCCGATCACAAGCCGTTCTTCCGCGACCTCGTGGCCGGCCGCGACGGCCGCATCTGGGTGAGGGTCCCGACCGAGGCGCGCGCGGTCGACAACCCGGACCACGACCCGGAGGATCCCTCGTCGGCACCGGTGTTCTGGCGGGAGCCGGTGCGCTATGACGTCTTCGAGGCCGACGGAACCTACCTGGGTGCCGTGAACGCCCCGGAGGGCTTCGCGACATCCACCGATCCGGTCTTCGACGGGGACTACGTCTGGGCGGTGACCCGGGACGAACTGGGGGTACAGCGGGTGGTGCGGTTCAGGATTGTGGTGGGTTGAGGGGACATGGCCCGAAAACGCAAGCGACCCCGAAAACGCGGCAAGCGAAAATCCCGGCACGGCCCCGACGCCGGGGTCCTCTTCATGGCAAGGCGGGGAGTTCCCGAGGCGCAGTACCGGCTCGGCGAGATGTACCTGACCGGCGAGGGAGGTGCGACGCACGACGCCACCGAGGCGGCCAGGTGGTTCCGCGCCGCGGCCGAGCAGGGTCACACCGGCGCCCAGACGATCCTCGCGGAGATGTACCGGGACGGCGACGGCGTGGAAATGGACCTCGAGGAAGCCGCCAGGTGGTTGAGGGAGGCAGTCGCGCGAGGCGATCGGGACGCGCCCCTGCTGCTCGGCATGATGTACGCCGATTTCGAAGCCGACATGGACGAAGACCCCGACGCCGAGAGTCATCTGGAGGTCGCCGCGACGGCCGGGTATACGTCGGCAAGGTACATGCTCGGCGCGCTCCGCGGCGACGACGAGTCTCTGGAACCCGACGAGGAAGAGCTTCGCGAATTGGCCGAGGCGACCCTTCAGGAGGCCTGGCGCGGTGACCCGGACGCGCAGTTCTTCATCGCGTTCGCGTACCACGAGGGTCTGGGCGTGCCCAGGGACGAGGTGGAGGCGATGCGCTGGCTCCGCAAGGTGGCCAAAAGGGGCGACGCGGCCGCGCAGAACAACCTGGGGGTGATGTGCAGGGAGGGGCAGGGCCTCCCCGAGCCGGATCCCGAGCAGGCGTTGAAGTGGTTCCGGGCGGCTGCGAGCCAGGACGATCCGATTGCGATTCACAATCTCGCCGGCATGTACCATTTCGGCGACGGGGGACTCGATCGCGACCCGGAGAAGGCCGCTCAGCTGAATCTCCGGTCCGCGGACATGGGATTCGCTGACGCCCAGTACAACATCGGCGTGGCGTACGATCGCGGGCTCGGAGTGGTGCAGGACCCGCGCGAGGCCGTCCGCTGGTTTCGCGAGGCGGCCATGCAGGATCACCCCGGGGCGCAGAACAGCCTGGGTGTGGCGTACTCGGAGGGAAAGGGCGTGGAGCAGGACGACGATGAGGCGGCCAGGTGGTTCAGGGCGGCAGCGGTTCAGGGGGAAGAGAACGCTGCATATAACCTCGGTGTCATTTACGCGGACGGAGACACCGACCTGGAGGATGAAGCGGAACAGGTGAAGTGGTTGCGGGTAGCCGCCGAGGGTGGCTATCCGCCCGCACAGCTCCACCTGGGCCGCGCCTACGTGCTCGCCATCGGGCTGGAAAAGGACGCCGCGCATGCCGAGAAGTGGCTATCGGCCGCGGCGGACAACGGATTCCTGCCGGCCTGCACGTTCTGGGCCGGTTGTACGAGGAAGGGGACTTTCTGCGCAGGGATGAGTCCCGGGCGCTTGAGCTTGTTCGAGAGGCGGCAGAGGGAGGATGGCCCGCGGCCCAGCACGACCTGGGGATGGCGCATGCGGAGGGCCGGCGTGTCGAGCGGGATGCGGACGAGGCGCTGAAGTGGTTCCGGAAGGCGGCCGAGGAGGGCTACGGGCGCTCGCAGCACAACCTGGCTTTCGCCTATCACCAGGGCAAAGGCGTGGAGCAGGACTTCGGGGAGGCTCTCAAGTGGTATCGCAGGGCCGCCGCGGAGGGGCTTGGACGTTCTCAGGTGGCCGTGGGCACGATGTACTTCAAGGGCCAGGGGACGGAGCCCGATGTGGCCGAGGCCCTGAAGTGGTTCCGGCTGGCGGCCGCGCAGGGCGAGTCCGTTGCGGCGGAGATGGTGGAATTCGTCGAACAGATGCTGGAGCTTGATTGAGGCGGGCGGCCAGCTCCCTCATCCGTCCCCCAGCGCGGCAGCAATCCCTTCGGCCACGCGGGCGATGCACAGGTCGCCGATCTCGCGGCTCATCCCGCGTGCGTCGCCGAGAATGCCGTTGGGCGTCACCGCGCGGAACCCGTCGTTGAAGATTCGCTTCGCCACGGAGTCGCCGAACGACACCAGCGCTCCGGGTGCCGCCAGCTCCTCGCGGACCAGGTCCGGCCGGATGCAGAGCATCTCGGAGCTCTCCGCGATGTCGGCGTGTCCCCCCACCCGGTGCACGAGGCCGGGGGCCAGATCCCGAACCGCCCCCTCCCACAGCGCGACGAAGCCGCGCAGATCGGTGTAGGCGCGCACTTCGCAGCCGGGCCCCGCCGCCGCGCGCAGCTCGCCCAGCATGTCGGCGAGGGGGGCGAAGTTGCCCCCGTGCGACGGGATGAAGCAGATCGTGCGGAAGCCGTGCCGCGACAGGCTCTCCGCGTAGTCGACGCAGATGGCCGCAAGGGTTTCGGGCCGTAGCGACAGGGTGCCCGGGAAGCCCATGTGATGCTCGGAGCACCCCACCCGGATCGTGGGCGCGACCAGGGCGTCGCCGAGCCGTCGCGCCACCTCCAACGCCAGGCGGTCCCCGCGCACCGCGTCCACCAGCAGGGGCAGGTGCGGGCCGTGCTGCTCCACCGCGCCCGCCGCGACCACGATCGTCCTGAATCCCGACGCGAGGGCCCGCTCGACCTCGGGCCAGGTCATCTCCTCCAGAAGCAGCTGTGTGTCGGACATGCGGCAACCTATGTTCGGGGCGCGGTTTGCTCCAGCAGCCAGCGGAGTTTTCGGCTGCGGCAGGGAGTGCGTGACCGCCTTCCGGTTCCGCCGGTGCGAGCGACTTGGGGAGTCGCAGTTGGACTGATCGCTTCAACAATATCGTTGACAACAATCGTGTTGACAGTTCAGTCAGACCGTGATTCCGGACCGCGACTCAGACGGTAACCCAGCGGCTCCTCGCGCCATCCGCTCCTCCAGCCGTCCCTTCCGCCCCGCCCAGTCCGGCATGACTCGGTACAGCAACCGGTAGAAGGCCGCCCCGTGGTGCGGCTCGGCCATGTGGCAGAGCTCGTGCGCGATCACGTCGTCGATCGTGTCCACCGGGGCCTCGATGACCCGGGGGTTGAGGAGCAGGCGCCCGGAGGACGACAGCGGATGACCGGCACGGAGAATGGACTCGAAGAGTGGGGAGTTCCTGGAGTTCGTCAGAGTACAGGAATTCCTCAGGAATCGAGTCCTAAATCCTAAACGTCTCCTTGAGAGGTACGCTTGTCCTCCCCCCACCACGGCATCTCATCCCACTCTCTCCCCCCCAACTCCCTCCCCCCCGCCTTTGGCGTCCTCCCGCCCCACTGCTTGAAGAAGAACGGCACCTTCGCGGCCACGCATTCGTCGCGCAGATCCTCCACCCACCTCCCCTCCATCGACCTCCGCCCCGCCCCGCTCTCACCTCCCACGATCACCCAGTGAATCCCCCCCGAACTCAGCACCTTGCACAGGCTCAGCGGCCCGATCAACGGCTCGCAGCTCAGGAACCGGACCGCCGCGGGAACCTTCTTCAGGTGCCGGATCCTGTACGCCGTCTTCTGGTTCTCGGTCGACGTACCAATCCAGATGTGTGGCGGCAGCCCTCCGCCACCGAACAGATCCGCGTTCTGGCGCACGAAGCGTGCGGCCCGACTCGGACGCTTGGTCAGCACCTGATACGTGTGCCGATCCACATCGAGCATGACCTGGAAGACCGCCCTCAGGAAATCCGCGGGGATGTCCTTGTGGAAGAGGTCCGACATCGAGTTGACGAAGACGAGGCGCCGCCCCTGCCACCCGGCTGGCTGCCCCAGCCGCTCCGGCCAGATCCTCACGGCGAACGGATCGGCGCGGTTGGCCGACGTGTTCACTACGGGAAGACGCCGACGGTAGATCCCGCTGAGCAGCCGCCGCGACAACACATCCGCGTAGCAGTTGTCGCACCCCTCCGACACCTTCGTGCACCCGGTCGTCGGGTTCCACGTGACTTCGGTCCACTCAATCGATGTCCGCTGGCCCATGGCGCGCCCTCGGTGATGTTGGTGATCGTCCGGAAATGGGTGTACCGAAAATATACCGAATACTGCCGGAGCCTGGGAAATTCGGGCACTTGGCCCGATGAAGTCCCAAGAGTTAGGCCCCAAATGTGAGCCCCGCCGGGTTGAGGATACTCCTACAGGTTCCGGGGGCCAAGTCCAACCCCCCTACTCCCCGCCACCCCCCCTCCGCGGCGATCTCACCATGGGCACTTCACCCCGTTCCGAAGTCGCCACCGGGTATCCCGGCAACTCCCCGCTCCTCCCAGCCAGCACTTCCCTCCCCGCCGCGGTCGTGCGATACCTCTGCATCCTGCTCGTAGGCTTGTCCGGAATGGTCATCTCGATCCACCCGGCGTCCATCAGGGGCCTGAGAACCTGGTTCCAGGTAGTCATCCGAAAACCGGAACTCGAACCAGAGGCCTCCCGGCGCCAATCGAATCTCCGGCTCCGGTGTCCCGGCCCTTCTGCAAGCACGCAGAACGCGGTCGGATCCCGCGTCCCCATGTTTCGATCTCGCCTGCCCAGAAGAAGGCGTTCGCAATGTCCGGGTTGTAGGGCTGCCAACCCTCGGGGAGAGAACCCGGATTGTAGATAGGCAAGCGGTCGTCGTGGACGCGAATCTGAATCGGAGCGGGGACCGCGTAGTCCCGGTGGACCACCGCACGTCCGACTCGTCACGGAAATGCCCGACCTTGACATGCGCCCCCCGCCACAAACCGCTCCGGGTCAGGGTGGAACAGGAGGATTCCGGCCTTCGTCAGGTAATCGCCGTCGGTGAGGCGCAGCTTCTCGATGAGACCGGTATCGTCCTCGTCGAGCGCGTTCCGCGAGAGCCTCCCCTCTTTGCGTGCCCGCTTCCGGAACCCGGCGATTGCGGCGGAATCGAGGTCATCCAGCACCACCTGGGGGTCCGGCATTCCGTCCCAGCACCTGCCGGTCTTTCCGAGCAGGAAGCGGTCCAGCGCGGGACCTCGGAGTGAACCACGCGGCTGGCGCGATACCCGGGAATCCGTCATACAGGGAACGTAACAGCCCGCAGACAGAATCCCCGGCCCGCCCGAAGCGTCCCCGCCCACCGTAGCCCCTCCCCTTCCACCCCCCTATTCTGAACCCCCCCTCCTCCCCCCGTCCCCCGTCCGGAAGGAGCATCCGATGCACGCCGGTTCACACATCGTCCATTCATGCACCGCCGCCGCCCTCCTCCTCACCCTCGCCGCCTGCGCCGACCCCGCATCGGACGCGCCCGCGGCGGGCGACTCCGACCCCGCCATGCAGGCCCTCGTCGACCAATACGCCGTCTTCCGCCTCGAATCCGACCTGTCCCACCTCTCCGAGAACGACCGGCAGGTGGTGCGTCTCCTCATCGAGGCCGCCCAGCCGATGGACGGCGTCTTCTGGCAGCAGGCCTACGGCGACAAGGACGCGGCCCTCGCGCTGGCCGGAGGTGACGAAGCCACCCGCCGATACATCGAAATCAACTACGGCCCCTGGGACCGGCTGCGCGGCGACGGCCCCTTCATCGACGGCGTCGGCGACAAACCGGCAGGCGCCAACTTCTACCCCGCCGACATGACCGCCGACGAATTCGAGGCCGCCGCGGCCGAAAACGACGCCCTCCGCTCCCTCTACACGCTCGTCCGCCGCGACGAAAACGGCGCGCTCGTCGCCCACCCCTACCACGAAGCCTTCGCGGAGGCCCACACCGCCGCGGCCGCCAAACTCCGCGAAGCCGCCGAACTCGCCAGCGACCCGGCCCTCGCCCACTACCTCATGCTTCGCGCCGATGCCCTCGAAACCGACGACTACCAGCCCAGCGACATGGCCTGGCTTGACATGAAGGACAACCCGATCGACGTCGTGATCGGGCCGATCGAGACGTACGAGGACCAGATGTTCGGCGCGAAGGCCGCCCACGAGGGGTTCGTCCTCATCAAGGACATGGAATGGAGCGAGCGGCTGGCGCGGTTCGCGGCGCTGCTGCCCTCCCTGCAGGAGAGCCTCCCGGTCCCCGGCGAGTACAAGGCCGAGACCCCGGGCACCGACTCCGACCTCAACGCCTACGACGCGGTCTACTACGCCGGCGACGCCA
The DNA here is from genome assembly GCA_965116645.1 of Longimicrobiales bacterium. Lineage (GTDB taxonomy): Bacteria > Gemmatimonadota > Gemmatimonadetes > Longimicrobiales > Gaopeijiaceae > Bin94. The sequence goes on from OZ220702.1 coordinate 3,464,721, forward strand.
ACGCGGGCGCCAAGACGATCGCGATCAACCTGCCCAACGACGAGGAGGTGCAGCTCGCCAAGGGAACGCGGCGGCTCCAGCTCAAGAACGCGATGCGCGCCAAGTTCGACGAGATCATGGTGGGGATCGCGGAGGAGCTGATCGCCGAGGACCAGCGGCAGTTCGTCGTCTTCGACGCCTTCTTCGCCAACACGATGTTCCACGAGGTGGCGCACGGGCTCGGCATCAAGAACACGGTGAACGGGATGGGGACGGTGCGCGAGGCGCTGCGCGAGCACGCATCCCCGATGGAGGAGGGGAAGGCGGACGTGGTCGGGCTGCACATGGTGACGCAGCTCTTCGAGCGAGGCGAGCTCAACGAGCACTCGGTCGAGCACCACTACGTGACCTTCCTGGCGGGGATCTTCCGCTCGGTGCGCTTCGGGGCCGCGAGCGCCCACGGCCGCGCCAACATGGTGCGCTTCAACTACTTCCGGGAGCACGGCGCCTTCAGCCGCGACGAGGCGACGGGCAAGTACCGGGTCGATTCGACGCCATGCGCGAGGCCATCGCGGGGCTGAGCGAGCTGATCCTTACCCTGCAGGGCGACGGGGACTACGACGCGGTGGCGCAGCTGCTCGAAGAGAAAGGTATGGTGCCCCCCGAACTGCAGGCCGACCTGGACCGCCTCGACGCCGCCGGCATCCCGCGCGACATCGTATTCGAGCAGGGGGTCAGCGTATTGTTTGGGGAGTCCTGACACCTGGAATGACAAGCGTAGTTGTCAGAATGTAATGTGTAGTTTACATAGTATGACGAGGAGAGGACAATGAGCACCCGTCCATCGGTGTTGCTGACCGCAACGGCCGCATGTGCCCTGGCGGCCTGTGGAACCGACACCGGCCCTTCCGCCGCCGGACCGGACGTCGTCACCGAGACCATCGGCGACACGACCGTGGTCCGCACCCTCTCGGGCAGCGCCTGGGGCGCAGAGGCCACCCTGGTCCCCGAAGTTTCCATCGGCGAACTCGACGGCCCCGAGGAGTACCTCTTCGGGTGGATCCTCTCGATCGCCGTGGATGATGACCGCAACGTCTACGTGTTCGACTACCAGGCCCAGCATGTCGGTGTCTTCGACGCCGAGGGGAATCACCTGGAGACGCTGGGAGGACGGGGCGAAGGACCGGGCGAATTCAGCCGCGCCGAGGCCATCGCGATGCTGCCGGACGGCAGGCTCGTGGTGCGCAATCCCGGCAACCAGCGCATCGAGGTCTTCGGTCCGGAGCCCGGTCAGACGGAGCAGTGGCGATACCCTGCGGGGGGCCTGCACACGTTTACGCCGCTGTACACGGACATGCACGGTCGCACGCTCGTGCCCATCGTCGACCGATCCCGGGACGAGTCCTCCCCCGGCATTCTCGTCACGCAACTGCTCGTGCTGGGCCCGGACGGAACGCATGTGGACACACTCGCCCGACCGACGCACCCGTCGCCGACCGCGGTCAGGCCCTTCCGCCCCAGGTTCCAGTGGACGTTCCACCCCAGCGGGCATTTCCTCACCGGCATGCCCTCCGAGTACCGGATCGACCTGGTCCGGGACGACGGCGTGCTCCGAATCGAACGCGCCGTGGATCCGGTCCCGGTCCTCGAGGAGGAGGGCGCCTACGCACGAGAACAGATGGTGCGTTCCATGCGCGAATTGGATCCGGACTGGAGCTGGAGCGGCCCGCCGGTACCGAAGCACAAGCCGTTCTTCCGCTCGCTCCGAACCGGCCGGGACGGACGCATTTGGGTGAGGGTATCGACCGAGGGATACGCGATCGAGAACGAGGATCACGACCCCGCCGATCCCTCCTCGATGCCCGTGGTCTGGAGGGAACCCGTGCGCTACGACGTCTTCGAACCCGACGGGACCTATCTGGGGGTCGTAGTGCCGCCGGACGGTACGACGCTCTCGACCGCGGTGTTCGATGGTGACTACATCTGGGCCGTGACCCAGGATGAGTTGGAGGTGCAGCGGGTGGTCCGGTTCCGGATTGTGGTGGGCGGGGGCTGAGGGCGGCTGAGGCCGGCCGCGCGGGCCCGGCTATTCGTCGGGCCACTCTTGCCGACCTGGACGATCCTCACCACCCAGAGCCGTCCCCTGGCGGCGTCGAAAGCGAGCCGTCTTCCCACCGGGAAGGTCTCCACCACTTCGTTCGAGCCGAGGGGCCGCTTGCAGAATATGCACGTCTTGAACATCCGCTAATAGATACGTCCCGCCCACCCCGCGGCCAGCCCGGATGCATCGCCTGCCCAACGCGGCGGTGACCTGTTCGACGCCTAAAACAGCATGTCCCCCTGAAAATGCACCCTCAGAACGGCGCGGGGCCGGCCGTCCCTCCCCAGCGGCAGCCCCTGGGCCAGGTCCAGCCGGGTGATGCCGTTCATGAAGACGACGCCGACGCCGGCCGCGTACAGGTCGTCGCCCCCGGTTGACGCCCAGTCGGCAAAGACCGAAAGGCGCAAAAAGCTCACCGGCCGCTGCAGGTCGATCCGGCCTCGCCATAGCCCGGACGACCTGAGGATGCCCGAGTGCCCGCGGAGCCAGATGCCGGTCCCGCCCAGGCTCCAGAGGTCGAGCGGCGCGGGATCGCCCCAGACCCGGGCACCGCCGGCTTCCAGTGCCACGCTGTAGTCGCCGCCGAGCGGGACCGTCAGCGCGCCGGTAACACCCGCCCGAAGGTGGGGGTTATCGCCCAGCGTGGCCCGGAGGTGCGCCCACCCGCCCCCACCGAGCGAGCGGGGGGTCAAGCCGCCCCACCATGGGCGCCATGCGGCCGCGGCGCCGAACCGGTTGCGTACGTCCCCCACAACCGGATCCGCGGCGGCCTCCCCGCCGTGCACGCTTCCTGCGTCGCCTACCGGTCCCGGGTCGCCCATGCCCACCAGATCCGCGTCGCTCTCGGCGAAGAAGCGCAGAGACATCCAGTAACGCTCGCCCCGGGCCGGGAGCACTCTCAGCGATACGCCCCGTGACCAGTAGAAGTCGGTGGAGTCTCCCGAGGAGACGAAGACGCCGGGAGACTGCCCAAGCCCTCCGTCTTCGATGCCTCCTCCCCGCAACGCACGGTAGAAGGTGAGTTGAAGCCGGCCGGCCGGGTGATCCCTCAGCAGCGTCAGCTGGACGTCCGGGGTCTGGAACCGGCGGGTCGGGATCCGGACCGTCGCCACGGCCCGGCCCCAATCGAAATCGCGTCGCAGGCGGGTGCCTGCCGACACCCATTCCACCGGGTTGTAGCGCAGCAGCCAGAGCGTCTGGCCGGGGGGATGGAAGACCCAGGGACTCGCTGCCACGGTCGGGTCGCCCCCGTCCCCGGTGCCGATCGCAGCCAGGTTGGAGGCGATTTCGGCAACTGCCTCGTCGTCGAGGCCGGCGGGGCGTTCCTCCCAGAGGTTCGGGGGCAGCAGTTCGCTCAGCGCCAGCGCGGCCCGGTCCGTGGGCGTGATCGTGACGGTCTCGCCGGGGTCGTCCGAGTCCACGTCTCCGGTGATGCTGTCGTCCGGCTGGCGCCACTGCTGCAGCGCCTCCGCCGATGTCGCCGGTGTGCCCGCAGCAGGCTCCGCGCCCCGCTCCAGGATGTCCTCGATCTCGATGTTCCAGGCGATGGTGGTCGGGATCGCGGGCGCGGGCTCGCCGCTCGGGCCCGGGTGCTCATCGACAGCCATGTGGCCTTGCCAGAGCACCTGCCGGGGCAGCCAGTGGCGGAAGTCCCAGAGCGTGTAGTCGGCGACGACGGTCGTGATGTCGAGCTCGAACGGTGGAATCAGGTTGTCGATGACACCGTTGAGGAGGCGGTCGAAGAGGGTGTTGCGGCGCGTCGGTCCGTCGGCAACAGCCGAGTCCGGGGCCTGTGCCGAGTCCGCAGCATCCTGGACGGCGGCATCCGGTGGTCCCGCATCCACGGTGATGCCACCTCTCCACCGCCCGCCCTGCCTCAATCGTATGGAGATCTCCTGGTTGACCGGCTTGGCGAGCCGGTAGGCGACGCGGACCAGGGCCATCTCCCCGGGCTCGATCCACATCACCGCCGAGAGGAGCCGGATGCTGCGAACCCGCGGGATCACGGTGACGGCGACCGTGCTGATCGTGCGGCCATCGGCCAATTCCACCGAGGTCGTGTCCCCCGAGCGGAACTGGTAGTGGCGCTCCGAGTCCGGCGCCAGGGGACTCAGGATCATCCTGGAGACGTCTTCCTGACTTGCTCCCAGCGCGCCGAGGCTGAAGAGGAAGGGGTCGGCGCGGGGATCGGTGGCGAAGCGTTCGGATCGCAGCCCGGAAAAGTAGCCATAGGGATCGTTGGGGCCCTGGCCGGGATCGCGGAACCGGCTCCCCAGGACGCGCGCCACATCGAACTCCTCCCGCGACCAGCGGACCCGGGTGACGCGCTCGCCGTTCACATACGGCTGGTCGCGCCGGGAGGTGGGCGCGTCGACCGCCATCCGTTCGCGGATCAGGGCCGTGTACGCGTCGATATCCAGCCGGGCGGTGTCCCGGGTGGCCTTCAACCCGCGCACGAGATGGCGCGCGGTCTCGTCGAGGTAGGCGTCCTGCGCGGTGGCGGTGGCGAGGGTGTCGCGGGGAAGGGTGCCGGGCTGCTGCGCCGAGAGCGTGCCGGGTAAGGGGGTGGGGAGGATGAGGAGGGCCAGGACGAGCATTGCACGGACTGCCGGCAGCCGGTCAACGCGGCAAGGCCTCAATGAAGCTTCCTCCGGGGTTCGTCTTCGGATAGACCCGCCTCCCGCCCTTCGTGCAACACCGTCTCGAGGGGCGGACTCGCACGGGTGGGATACAGTAGACATATCCAATACCGCGCGTCCAGTGCTCAGGTTCCGGGATGGCCAACTCCGCGCCCCGGGGCCGGCCCGGCTTCTTCAGGCTACAGGCTTGCCAGGTGGGCCTCGCATTCGCGCACACCCTCGTCGACACCCGCGGATCGGTAGAGCTTCGCCGCCCTGCGCCACAGGAGCCGCGCCTCCTCCACGTCGCCGGCTTCCTCCCTCAGCGCAGCCATGGGCCGAAGGGCGTTGGCGTGGTCCAGGGGATGCGCGGTCCCGGCCCGGTCGTACAGGTCTAGCGCCTCCGCATAGCAACGTCCGGCCGATCCGAGCCGGCCCAGGCGATGGTCGACCTGGCCAAGGTGCCGCACGGCGTGCGCGAGCCGCAACGGATCGTTGGCCTCCCTGGCGACCGCGACCGACTTCTCGAACAGGCTCCGGGCCCTGTCCGGGTCGTCCAGGTCCAACGCTACGTGACCCAGCTTCCCCAGAGCGACGGAATGCTCCGCCTTGGCATCCATCTGCTCGCAGATCTCGCAGGCCCTGACCAGGTCAGCCTCCACCCGTGCCATCACGGCACCTGGCGTCGCCCCGGCGGTCGGTTCCGATTGCAGCACCCCTGCACGTGCCCGCCAGGCCTTCGCGATGAGCGCCCGGGCTTGCTCAACTCCCGCGTCTATCGGGTTGAACCGTCGCAATGCCGGGCGCCGGGGGTCCCTGCCCATCACCTTGCCTGGCGTTGCGACGGGTCTTCCCCTTCCGCTGGCGGCCCGGACGCGATTACAGCCTGCAACTGCTCGACGTGCGTCACCAGCGCGTCGCGGCCCACCCGGGTCAGCCGGTAGCGGGTCTGCGGGCGGCGGCGTACGAAGCGCTTGCGCTCGGTGACGTAACCGCCGTCGACCAGCTTGGCCAGGTGCGCACTGAGGTTGCCGTTGGTGGTCTTGACCGACCGCTTGAGGTCCGAGAAGGTGGCCCACTCCACCGACACCAGCTCTGCGATGACGGCCAGGCGCACGCGGGAGAGCAGGAGATCATGCATCGGCACCCCTACGCCACAACACGACGCCGGGAACGACGAGCCCGGCCAGCCAGCCGAGTGCAAGCGTTCCCGAGAACCAGGCCGGAACGAAGCCTGCAAGGGCGGATGCGGCGAGCAGCGCAATACCACCGGCCATCAGGGGCCGGCTCGCCTGAATGCCGACGACGAGCAGAGCGATGCTGAAGCTCCCGGTCCAGAACAACGGCATCGCGCGGGCGGGAATCACCGCATCCTGGGCGGTCAGGTTCAGGAGCAGCGCCACGGCGAGGGCCACGCCGAAGGTGATTCCGGCCTGCGAGTCGACCCGCGTCTCGCGCTCCGCCCCCTGACGACCTGCGGCCCAGACTGTGATCCCGATCGCGAGCAGCATCAGGGCGACATGGAAGGACGCGTCGGGCGGCGCCGGGAACCCCAGCGCCCGGCCCTGATGAACCCCGTTGATGATCGCCCCACACAGCCCCCACGTGACGAGGATGAGTGGAGGAATGTGCAACGTCCGGTCCGCCGCATGGAGAATCCTGTCGACCGCGGCCAGATCGTCGTGTGCGGTGGACTTGTTCATGGCGAAGGCTCCTTCTTTCCGAGAGTTGTCTGTAAAACAGATTAGTCTGTCAGAAGGAGTAACCTGAAGTAGTGAGCGTGTCAAGTAGCGGGTTGGCAATGCGGCACGATGGGCCGTGCCGCGGTTGCACCGGCGGCGTTCCCTACCCGCCGTCAGCCCCGGATCCGGCGGGCCTGCGCCCTCCCCATCCCGATCGACAGCGCGATCCACATCGCCGCGAGCGGCGCCGTCGACCCTGCCACCCACGCCAGGGTCAGCCCCAGCACGGCGAAGAGACTGTCGATCCCGGCCCCGGCTGCGTCCCCGAAACGGTAGAGGAAGACATCCACAACCGGCTTGGCCTTGTACTTCTCGGACGGTGTCACGACGCTGAAGAGCGTCTCGCGGGAGGGCCTGGAAACGGCGTACCGGGTGGCACGGTGCAACGCCTGGAAGAGCAGCATGACCCCGTAGACCGGCCAGACCGCGAGCACCGCGAAGCCGGCCAGTGTCACGAGCGGGAGGATCGCCAGGGTCCAGCCGACCCCGACCTTCCTGATCAGGTGGGTGGTGATGAAGATCTGAGTGATCAGCGTCGCGAGCTGGGCAGCATAGTCGAACAGTGCGAAGCTCCCCACCAATTGGCTGAAGGTGTCCGAGTCGCTCAGGATGATGTTGGCCTGGGTGAAGTAGATCAGCGTGTTGGCCACCGCCATGAACACGACCCACAGACCCACGCCGAGGAGATACGGGGACCTTGCCACTGCGCTAGCGCCGTCCCAGAACGTACCCCCGATCCGCTCCCCGCCCGTCGAGCGTCCTTCCTCCGACTCCATCGAGCCGGATGAACCTGACTCCTCGCCAGCCGGCGTCCCGTCCGCCGACCCCGGGCGCTCCGCCCCCAGCGACGATGCGGCCGAACCCACCGCCATTCTGTCCAGTGTCAGCATGACCACGATCGCCAGCGCGAAGCAGCCGGCACCGATCAGCATCAGGCCGGCCGGAAGGTAGGGAGTATCTGTCGCGCCGCTGATCAGGTTGGCCAACAATCCGCCCACGAAAGCTCCCAGCGTGCCGCCGATGCCGATGAACGCAAACAGTCTCTTGCCCTGGTGCACGTCGAAGATGTCGACCATGAACGCCCAGAAGACGCTGGTGGTGAACAGGTTGATCACGGTCAGCCAGACGTAGAAGGTGCGCCCGACACCCATGGACAGCCCGGTCTGGGCGTCAGTGCCGATCAGCCCGCCCCCGGCGCGCACATCCGCGATCAGCAGGGCCGCGAACCCGATCAGGCACGCGATCACGAAGAGGTAGGCGATGGGGATGAAGCGCCGCCTGTTCAAGCGCGCCACCACCCCGCCGAAGATGAGCACCGCCACGAGCGACGCGACCGACGTCACAACGAAGAGCCAGCGCAGTTCGTCCATTCCCCGCGCCACCCCCATGGCCTCGCGCACCGGGCGCAGGAAGAAGTAGCCGCACAGCACCAGGAAGAAGAAGAGCGCGGACATGCAGGCGAGCGGGAACTCGCCGCGTTTCATGTTGAGCAGGTTCATCGGCCAGACCTCCGCATCTGAACCTCCGGCCTCGGCAGCACCCACGTGGATCCGTCACACCCCTCCGGCCAGACTGTAAAGAAAACCTTACAGAATGTCATGTTCTCCATACATCCCCCTGCTGCCAGTCCAAGGAACCGGTACTCTCCCTCGCCCAGGCCTTGCCGTCACGGTGTCGCGGCAGCCCGGCCCGCCGGGCATTGACGTTCTCGAAAAGAAGCCGTTCCTTGAACGCTCGCAAGCGCCGGCGCTTGTTCACCCATTCCAACCCTGAACCCGGGCGGATGAAACGAGACTCCCAAAACCCACTGCTCAGGGCCGTGGTTCGGGTCACCGGGGTCCGCCCCGAGGAAGCGGCTACGGTGCTCCTGTCGGCCGCGTATTTCTTCCTGGTTCTGTCGGCGTACTACGTCCTGCGGCCGATCCGCGACGCGATGGGCGTGGCCGGAGGCCCCGAAAACCTGAAGTGGCTTTTCACGGCCACCGCGGTAGTGATGCTGCTCCTGCATCCCGTATTCGCCGCGGCCGTCGCGCGCTGGACCAGGAGGCGGTTCGTCACCGTGACCTACCGCTTCTTCATGGCTTGCCTGGTCGTCTTCTTCCTCGTCCTCAACGCGATCCCGGACGAGGGCCCCGCAACGATCTGGGCCGGACGGTCGTTCTTCGTCTGGACCAGTGTTTTCAATCTCTTCGTCGTATCGGTTTTCTGGTCTTTCATGACCGACCTGTATCGCGAGCGTCAGAGCCGGCGTCTCTTCGCCCTGATCGGAGTCGGCGGGACGATGGGCGCGATTCTCGGGTCCACGATCACCGCATTCCTGACGGGGATCTTCAGTACGCCCGCCCTCTTCTGGTTTTCGATCCTGCTGCTCGAGGGCGCCGTCGGCTGTGTAAAGGGACTGGACAGGCGGACGAGGCCACTGAAGAGAGACGGGCCTGCTGACGTCCCGGATGCCGGTGAGCCCAGGACTGACGGCGCCGCCGGGTCGCGGACGGGTCGGGACGAGGCACCGAAATCCGGCGAAAAGGTCATCGGCGGCTCTCCGCTCGACGGGATCGTGCAGGTGCTTCGTTCGCCGTACCTCCTGGGCATCTGCGTTTTCCTGCTCCTCTTCACCATCGGGTCCGCCTTCCTCTACGGCATGGTGGCGCGCGCAGTCGAACTCGCCTTCCCCGACGACACGCTGCACCCCGCGGTCTTCGCGCGCATCGACCTTTCGGTCAACATCCTGACGCTGCTCACACAGCTCTTTCTGACCGGGCGCATCGTCAAGCGGCTCGGAGTGGGGCTGACCCTCGCGCTGCTCCCGCTCCTGAGCATGGCCGGCTTCCTTACACTGGCCGTGGCCCCGGTGTTCGCCGTCATAGTGGTTTTCAATGTCCTCCGGCGCGCGGGCAACTTCGCCATCGCCGTGCCAATGCGCGAAGTGCTGTACACCGTGCTCCCCCGCCGCGACAAGTACAAGGCCAAGAACTTCAACGACACCTTCGTCTACCGCACCGGCGATCTGGTGGGGATCTGGTCGTTCGGGAAGCTTGGCGATGCCGGTTTGGGCATGTCCGCCCTGGCCTGGGTGATGGTGCCGGTGGCCGGGCTGTGGGTGATGGTGTCGGTCTGGCTGGGGAGGCGGCAGAAGGTGCTGGCGGGGGGGTCGTCCGGCTAACCGGTCCCTCGCATGTGGCTGACAAGGGCCTCTGACCGCTCGCGCCGTTAGTCAGGAGTCGTTGTCCAGTCCAGAGATCCAAGGGTAGATTTGACATCCATGCTCAGGAACATCTTCCGCCTCCCGCCGCCTACCCTTCCGGTTTTCCTCCTGGTCGTCCTCGCGACTGCCCAGGGATGTGTACTGGGCGAAGCCGGGCGAACAGGACAGGAGCGGGCCGACTGCGCCGATGGCGTTTCGAGCGCCTGCCTCGAGGTCGGCCTCAAGCTTCTCCAAGGCCGGCAGGTGTTCCGCGACGCGGGCGCCGCGGGTCCGTTCCTCCGGCAGGCGTGTGACGGAGAAGAGTGGGAGGGGTGCTACGAGCTCGGCGGGATGTACAGAGATGGCCGCGGGGTGGGGGAAGACCCGCAGCGCGCAGCGGAACTCTTCGAAGGGCCGTGCGACGCCGGCCACGGTGCGGCATGCGCCGAGTTGGGCCTCCTCCATCAGGACGGGCTGGGCGTCCGCCGCGATCCGGCCCGGGCGGCAGACCTCTTCGAGGCTGCGTGCGATGCCGGACTCGGCGAGAACTGCTGGAGACTGGCCGTCGCCTTTGAAGGTGGGCAGGGAAGGGAGCGGAGCATCGTCAGGGCAGCGGAACTGTACGCGAGCGCGTGTGTCGAGCACGACTACGCCGATGCCTGTCTGAGACTGGGCCGCACCTACCGGAACGGGAGCGGCCTTGCCCAGGACCCGAGGCGCGCGGCCATCCTGTTTGAGCGGGGTTGCGACACCGGAAACGCGCAGAGCTGCGCCGAACTCGCCGACATGTACGCCGGCGGCGAGGGTGTGGACCCGGACATGGAGCAGGCTGCGGAGTTTTACCGGCGCGCTTGCGGCAGGGTGCGCCGGGGAGACGGTGAGAGCTGTTTCCGCCTTGCCGAGATGTACCAGTCGGGAACGGGGGTGGAGCAGAGCAACCGGGAGGCGGAGCGCTACTATAACCTCGCCTGTTGGAACGGCTACCGGGCAGGGTGTTTCCCACCCCCACTCACGTCCTCGGATTCCACGTGACCCCGATGCACGAAGCCGGCGCGCTCATGACACTGAGCAAGGTCACGAAGCGGTACGCCACCGTGGTCGCCCTCGATGAGGTGGATCTCTCGTTCAACGAGGGGATTACGGGCCTCCTCGGAGAAAACGGCGCGGGCAAGAGCACGATGATCAAGATTCTCCTCGGCCTGTTTCCGCCCACCGCCGGTTCGGCCCGCGTGCTCGGCGAGGACGTGACCCGCAACCCGCTCATTCGCTCCAGGCTCGGATACATGCCGGAGCACGACTGTCTTCCGGTCGAGGCACCGGCCGCCGAGTTTCTTTGCCACATGGCCGAGGTCAACGGGCTGCCCGCCACCCGGGCCCGAATGCGCGCGGCGGACACCCTGAGGCACGTCGGTCTCTTCGAAGCGCGGCACCGCCCCATGGGCACCTATTCGACCGGGATGAAGCAGCGCGTCAAGCTCGCACAGGCGCTCGTGCACGATCCGGACATCGTGCTCCTGGACGAGCCTGCCGCCGGTCTCGATCCGGCCGGCCGCGACGAAATGCTCGACCTGGTGCGCAGGACCTATCGCGAATTCGGGATCACGGTGGTCTTCTCCTCGCATCTCATGTCCGATGTGGAGCGTACCTGCGACCGGATCACCATCCTCGAGGGCAGCCGGGTCGCGAGGTCGGGCAGGGTAGCCGAATACACCGCCGAAACCCGGACCTTCTTCATCGAGGTGGACGGCAACCGGGAGCGGTTTCTCTCCGCACTGAAGGCGCGGGGGGTTTCGATGGCGGTGGGACAGGGCGGCGTGGCCGTCCAGGGTGTCGATGAGGATCTGTGCGACCTGGTCCGGGACGCGCTCGTCGAGGCGGAGGCGCCGTTGCGCCGGATGGCGCCCCGGAGGCACGACCTGACGGAGCTCTTCACGGGCGCCGCCGGGGACCGTGGGGGCGAGGGGGGAGGCTGACCGATGAGTGAAGCCAGCGCTCCCGGGACCGCGACCGATCCGAATGCTGCGGGCGTCGTCTTCGACATCGGTTATCAGCGCTACTCCGGCCCTCGAGAAGGCCGGCGCCGCGCTCGCCTTGCCGTCTACAAGGACGGGATCCGAAAGGCCCTGGGCTTCGGAAGGAGCGCCCGGACGAAGCTGCTTCCCTGGGCCTTCGTCGGGTTGCTGGTCATCATCGGCGTCATCATGGCGGTCATGGCCGGGGCCGGGCAGAGGGCGCTGGGAGACGCAGGTGCCGAACTGCTCGGCGGTCCGTCCCACCGCCTCTATTACGTGATCACCATCACCATCCTCTTCGTGTTCGCCGCGCTCGTGGCGCCAAGGCTCCTCTGCCCCGACCGCCGCAACGGCACCCTCCACCTGTACCTGGTGCGGCCGCTGACCAGCACGGACTACGTATTGGCGCGCTGGGCCGCCTTCCTGACCGTGATGCTGCTCGTCGCGTGGTTGCCGCAGTTCATCCTGCTGGTCGGCCGCGTGCTGGGCCATCCGGAGCCGATGACATACCTGGACGGGAACTGGACGGACATCCCGAAGTTCCTCCTGTCCGGTGCCGCCATCGCTATTGTCGTGACCACGGTCGCCATGTTCGCCTCGGGCCTCGCCACACGCCGCGGCTACGCCTCGGTGCTTCTGATCGCGCTCTACCTGATCCCGAGTGCCGTGACGGCCCCCTTGAGCCTGATCCCACAGCTCCAGTGGGTGTCGGTATTCGACCTGGCCCAGGTGCTGGGGGATGCGAACACATTCATCTTCGAAGGGGCCGCACAGGGCGCGGACTCGGGCGCACAGCCTGATTTCGAGTCCGAGTTGCCCCTCGGGGGGGGTCTCTTGCCGGGCCGGCTCGCTCCCACTCTGCTTCTTTCGGCTTACTTCACGTGGCTCGTGGCTCCGGGAGCCATCCTGTGGAAGCACTACCAGAGGCTGACCCGTTGAGCTCCGGCACGCCGACTCCGGTGATCCACGCAGAAGGGCTTTCGCGCTGGTTCGGAAGCATCGTTGCCGTCAACGACATCACCCTTGACATCCGCCCCGGCATCACGGGGCTCCTCGGTCCGAACGGGGCGGGAAAGAGCACCCTGATCCGAATGATCGCGGGGCTCGCCCGGGTATCGAGCGGCGAGGTCACCGTCTTCGGCGAACCCGTTCGCAACAACCCCCCTCTCTCGAAGCGGATGGGGGTGATGCTCGAGCACGAGACCGTGTACGGATTCATGACCGGGCGTCAGTTCGTGAAGCTGATGGGCGAACTGCGACAGGTGAACCCGCTGGATGAGGCCGTGGAGCGCGCCATCGGGAATGTGGAGCTCCGGGAGGCAGCCGACCGGAAGATCCGAACATACTCCCGCGGCATGCGCCAGCGAATTCGCCTCGCCGGGACGCTGGTCCACGATCCCGAGGTCCTGCTGCTGGACGAACCGCTCAACGGCGCGGACCCGAAGCAGCGCATCCGCTTTCAACGGCTGCTGAAACGGTTCGCCGCCGAGGGTCGCACCATCGTGGTCTCTTCCCACATCCTCGAAGAGGTCGAACGGATCGCCGATACCGTCGTCTTGCTCGTGAACGGGAAGCTCGCGGCCTCGGGAGACTTCCGGGCGATCCGGGCGGCGCTCAACGAGCGGCCCTACCATGTGCTCGTGGCGTGCGATTCGCCTCGAACGCTCGCGTCGGCCGTCGTCCAGCTGGACTCGGTGGAGGCCGTCAAGATGGATCCCGCCGGCAGGATCGTCATCATCAGCCGCAACGTACGCGACCTTCAGATCGAGCTTCCAAGGCTGGCCCAGCGGCACTCGGTCACCCTCAGCCGGGTAGTGCCGCTCGACGATTCGCTGGAGAGCGTATTCGGCTACCTGGTGGATGGGGGCGAGCGATGAAGTCTCTCTTCCTGCTGACGCTCAGGCGGGTACTATCCCCCGCGCGCATCCTGATGCTGGGGGGGCTGGCACTGGTGCCGTTCGGAGTAACGGCGATGATGCTCGCCGTGGAGGACGGGACTGCCATGTCGGACTTCGAGGCGTTCATCCTCAACGCCATGCTCGCCGGCGCGATCATTCCCCTTGCGACCCTGGCAACGGCGCGGGCGGGATTCGGCGACGAGATCAGCGACCGCACACTGGCCAACGTCACCCTGACCCCCTATCCCCGCTGGAAGATCGTACTGCCGAAGCTCCTGGCGGTCACATCGGTTCCCGGACTGGCCATCGTGGTCACCGCTGGCCTCACCAGCTACGTCGCCTACGGTGCCGACCTCGCCGCAACCTGGGCGGTCACCGTCGGCGCCGTGGCCGCAGTTGTGCTCTACAGCTCCCTCTTCGTCTGGCTCGACCTGGTCACGCCGCACGCCGTCGGCATCGGTCTCGCCTACATAGTCGTCTGGGAGGGACTCTTTTCGCGCTTCATCTACGGCGTGCGCTTCCTCAGCCTCCGCAGCCATTCTCTGGCAATTGTACACGGCGTGGATGAGCGGCGGTTTGCCGGTGAGGAGCACACTGCAGTGGGCATCTCCGCCGTCCTGGGGGTGGTGCTGATTGTCGCGCTTTTCTTCCACGCGACGCGGCGGCTGCGGACGATGGACGTGCCGTAGGCAGGAGCCCGCGCACGCGCCTGCCCCCCCGTCCCATCACCAGGCGGCCGACAGCCGCAGATGACCGCCTTCGAACGGCTCCCGCTCGAAGTGGTCCAGGTCCCAGCGGAGCCCGGCCGTCACCTCGAAGCCCGACCGGAACCGGTGGCCCGCTTCCGTGATCAGCCGATGATTCCGCGCGGTGAGCCAGGGCGCCTGGTCGCCGGCATCGCGGTCCAGGAGGGCGTAGGCCAGGCGGCCCGTCCATCCGGCCTCCGGGTACCGGACGAGGGCCGCCCGGGCGAAAACCTCACGATCACGGTGCTCGCGGCGAGCGCCCCCTGCTCGCGTACGCCACTCGGGTCGCCCCACCCGCGCCAGCTCCGTCTCAACCGCCCACAGCGGGTTCAGGCGGGTCCGTGCGAGGGCGCCCACAGCCCCCGTCTGCTCGCGCAGGGTGAAGCCGGGCCCGCCCGCGGGCGCCCGCCGCTCGGTGTCCGCCCCCGCCCAGGTGCCGTACAGCGCCAGCGTCACGCGATCAAGCGGAGTGACCTGGAGCAGTGCTCCCAGGAACGCGACCTGTTCGAGCTGGGTGAACGGAGCCCGACCGGTTGCCGGAAAGGTCACCCGTACCTCGCTTCTTCGGCTCGATCCCGCGTGCAGCTCCGCTCGCCAGCGTGACGCGGCGGCCCTCAGGGTGGTGCGGGCGGCGAGGGGAGTCGCCGCGTAGTCGTAGTGGGCGTCCACGTCGTCCGCCCTCACTCCCAGGCCCTGGAAGATCGCGTCGTTGAAGGCGTCGAGCGCTGCGAGGCGCACCTCCAGCGTCCAGCTCCGGTCTTCCCCGTCCCTCCAGGAGCGCGCCAGCGCGACCTCCACGTCTGCGGACGGCTTGAAGAAGTGGACGCCGAGCCCCACACGCACGGTCCACGGCGTCCCGAGCACGTCGCGCCAGCGCACGGCGACCCACGGGTAGTCGCGCCGTGCCGTGAGCGATCGCTCCCGGCGGTAGCGTGCCATCAGGTCCACGGGGCCGGAGACGTGGATCTCCTGGCGCCAGTCCACGACGTTGAGGATGTGCGCATTGCTGATCGAGGCCCCGGCAACCCGAAAGCCGTTGGTCAGCTCGGCCCAGCGTGCGTCTTCACCGGGATCGAAGAGGCTCGAGCGGACATCCAGCCCGTACTCGTGGTCCATTCCGGGGTTGAGCCGCTGGAAGACGCCCTCCTCTGCCAGACGGCCTTGGTAGGCACCGTCGCGGTCGAGCAGGGACAGCCACACCTGATCCGCCCACACCGCGAGAGTCGCGATAGCCGCCGGAATACCACTCGAGCACGTTTCAGCCCCCATCGCCGGCGTCCAGCTTCGCAGGCGCTCCAGCCTACGCTCTTCCGAATCCAGCTTATGCAGGGCTTGGACGAGCGGGAAATCCGCCCTCTGGTACACCCTGCATTCCTGGCCGTGGACCGCAGGCGGGAGGAGCATCAGGGCGGCGATCAATACGACTGCCCCGGAAGCGCCTCTCCGGATGAGTTGCCGTTCGCGTCGCACCTCCTGCTGTCCGCACATCTTCGTCTCGTTCCACCGATCCTCACCGAATAACGACAACCTCCACACCCCTGAGCTTGACCCGACCCCACACCCGGTCCGCCGTCAGGACCGGAAGGCGCATCCGCCTGGCCGTGGCCAGGCAGGCTCTGTCGCCGAGGCCCAGCCCGAGGTGGTGGGTGCGGGGACGGTAGGCACCGCTGAGCAGAGCGGTTGCGCGGTCGAAGGGCAGCACGTCGATGCCCAGGTCGTCGAAGACGTCCTTCACCTGGCCGGAAGTCCAGTCGCGGGCGCGAAGGTGGGCGGACACCTCGGCCGCGTTCACGGCGGACATCGCCGCTCCCGCGCGCAGCGCTTCCTGGACCCGGCTGCAACCGGGCTCCTCGTAGAGGGCCGCCAGAATCGCCGACGCGTCCAGAAGGCTGGTGGCCACCTACTCTCTCTCCGCCTCGTCCCGCCGCTCGGCGATGAATGCGTCAACGGCGCTTCCGTCGTCCGCTCTCTTGCGACGGGCAAGGCGCTGCAGTCGCTCCAATGCCCCGTCAACGGTGTGGACCCGCAGGCTGTCGCCGACCATCCCGACGATTACGGTGTCGCGTCCGCGTATCCCCATGGCCCTGCGGAAGCGCGCGGGAACCACGAGCCGGCCCGCCGCGTCGATCGCAACGCGTTCCGTGTTCGGGTGGTGGATGTCGGACATCGTGGTATACTCTTTCATTAATGGGGAAAATACTGAATCTACCAAACTTACTGATTTTGGTAGAACAACACAATCTACCATCCAGGCAACTCTGTACCGGCACTGGTCTTGGCGACCTGTTTGTCGGGCTCACGCCTGTGCGGCATGCGCATTCGGGCGGATCGGGAGAGCTGGCAGGCGCCTGCGGTCAGTTCGCTCGCGACGGATACATCTCACTAGGATAGATCTTACCCTGCACGCGAATACTTCCGCCCGTTCCGTCAAGGGCGGTCAGTGGCGTGTCGGTAACAAGTGCGATGTCCGATTGCCGTGCAATCCCGGTGCGCCCGTGCCAGCCTTGGGTTTGGGAAATGAATCTCCGAAGGCCCAGCACCTCCTTGATCCAGCCGACCGGTGTCTCCGCCATCCATTTGCTGACCTGCGTTAGCGTCTCCGGCCCTCGTCGCTCGCGAGCTTCTCGGCCATGCCGGCCTTGACGGGGTAACTCCTCAGGATCGGATACCACGGCGGCCTTGCCCGCCCGGGCCAGCGGTACATTATTGCCCTCGATTTCCCGCTCCTTCAGCGCCGCAGGTCCAGTTCGCTGCAATAGCCCGCGTCCGCCAAGACCTGCTCCGGTGTCTAGCCGCAGGTCTGCTCCGGCCGGTCGACCATCGGGACCCACCGCGGTCTGCGCGCTGTGGCTCTGCTGAAACCCCTCGGAAGAACTTTATTATGTGGCTCTCGGGGTCGGTGATGGCTGCTGTGTGCGCCTTCTGCTCCCGCTCGCCGTACACACGGCTTGTTACAGATGGCTTCCCTTCAGCCTGTCTGGTACGGTCGGAACTTCGTTCCCGTTGACCCCGCTCGGCAAGCCGTCAACCTCTGACGATGCCTTCGACCCCTCTCGTGATAGCGGTCGCGGTTTTCTCTGCGAATCGGCCACTGCCATTCGCTCGCGACATTCACAGACCTGAGTTTGCGAGGTTGGCGAGAAGGTCTCCATACTTACGCAGACGGTCTGACGACACATTGCCATCCGACGCATCAGATCCCGTTTGAGGAATGGTGCCTGGAGCAGCCGAGTTCCACCCTGACGATCACCGAATACGAAGAAGGGGCGATGATGGTCGTTGTACAGAGGCTCCAATACCAAGGTAGATAGGCCGTACAATTCAAGCAGGTACGACCGATCCAGGGTGTCCATCCAAAGGGAGGAACCCAAAGTGGCTGAAGAAAAGAAGACGTTCAGCATGACAATATTCCAGAGCGATAGGGACAAGCAGTGGTATTGGAACCTGAGAGTGCGCCGCGGGGGGGAGATCATCGCCCGAGGCGAGGGCTACAGGAGGGCTGCCGCCCTGCGCGCCCTCATGGCGGCGGCCCTTCCTCTCTCATGGACCGCATGCGGCACGCCCGCGCCCGAGGCGGCCGCCGCCGGGCAGGATCCCGGTGCCACCATCCGGGACTCGGCCGGCATCGAGATCGTCGAGAACCGCGCCCCCTTGTGGGAGAGCGGGGAGTTCTGGACGGTGGATCCCGAGCCGGAGTTCGTGCTGGGCGGTCTGGGGGAATCGGGCGACTCGGCCCATCTCATCTGGCAGGTCAGGAGAGCCAAGCCTCTCTCGGATGGCCGGATCGCCCTGCTCGCACCCAACGGCGACCGCAAGGTGTTGGTCTACGAGCCTACCACCGGGCGGCTGTCTGCGGCCTTCGGGAGGTCGGGCCGAGGACCGGGGGAGTTCGTCCGTCCCGTCGGAATGCAGGTGCTTCCGGGGGACACGATCGCCGTCTGGGACGTGATGTTCGGGCCTGTCTACTACTTCGACCCTTCGGGCGGGATCGTCAGGGAACGGCGCATCGACCTGGGGGCCCTGGTGGAGGCGACGCGGATGGGGAACCAGCAACCGGGCGAGATCCCGTGGCCGCTCCCGGACGGATCGTTCGGGATGTCGGTGCACCAGGTCGAATGGGCCCGGCCGGATCGATCCGGGGTGGTCTACAGGGCGCCGATAGGCTTCGTCAGGATCGACTCCGCGTACTCGGTCCACCGGTTCGGCGGCTGGTGGGACGAGCTGGAGACTCTATCCTCCGGGGGGGGGGACAATCTGTACTCCGGCGTGCCCTTCGCGACCACTGCGGCGGTGACGTTTGGCGGGGAGCCGCTGTCGGCATACGTCACCAACAATAACAACTACGAGGTCCACCAGTTCTCCGCGACCGGTGTTCTCCAGCGGATCCTGCGGCGCTCGGTCGATCCGCTCCTGGTCACGGACGAGGATTACGAGGAGTGGCGGGCGTTCGTAGAAGAGCTGAACCCGCTCCGCGACTGGCGCAAGTGGGACCGGGCGGTCGCGGAGCTGCCACCGCGCCACCATCCGATCATCAAGGGCATGCGGGTGGACTCGGAGGGCTTCCTCTGGGTCTTGGACCGCTCGCCCTTTCGGGGCGGCACGGGCGAGTACAGCGTGTTCAGTCCGGAGGGGCGCTGGCTGGGGACGGTCCACGTGCCGGCACCGGGCCTCTTCTGGATCGGGGAGGACTTCATCCTCGCTCACCGGGTCAATCACGACACCGGCGTCGAGTCCGTGGAACGCTACCGGCTGGACCGGCGCGGGAGGCGGTAGGAGCTGCCGCCTGGTTACCTCGGTGGGGTTGAGTCGAGAACCATGCCCCTATTTGGGACAGCACCGAGTTCTGGACGGTGGACCCGGAACCGGAAGACTCGGCACACCGCCCGGAGACTCGGCGCCCCCCTCGTCTATGGCATCAGAGAGGGGGTCGCACCGCTCGCGGACGGTCGTATTGCGATGCTCTCCCCCCGTGGGAGACCGCCAAGTGCTGGTGTTCGAGCCGTCGGGCTGGCTGACATAAACACTCGCGCTCTGGCGAGGTGGTGCTCCGCTCCCTTTACGATCCCCCTGGGACCTGTTTCACGTCCGGCAGCATCCCATCACACGGCTCCCCGCTCACCCGCCGTAGCGGGTGGATGGAGACCTTGTGGGAGTTGTTTACGTGCCGTAGGGGTGTCCCGTCTGCCTGCATCTCGGTATGTACCTCAAACACCACGACACTGTCGCCAACCATCTGTGCGGGGACTTTCGCGAAGTCGTCGGGATAGTTCTTCCGGATCAGCGCATAACACCCGGTCTCGGGGTTGATGATGGCTCCGGCTGTTTGCTTGTCGCTGCCGAACACCGCCACGTTACCTTGACCGTCCCACGACGGATGTAGGTTCTGGCTCCAGACGGGGCATGGCCGGTACCCCATCACTTGGCCCCCCAAAGCTCTCATCTCGATCCGGCAGTCGTCGGGGTGGTTCGTGTACTCCGTGGGCAGCGCCAGGGTACCCAACTCGCCGTTCAGGTGGTAGACGGTCACGGCGTCCGGGCGCCCACCGCTACCCTGCGGCACGAACACATAGGCGCGGTCCTCGGCACAGAGGATACTCGCGGTGAGCAGCCCCCGGGTGGACGTGACACCGTCTTCCTCCGACGTAGCTTGGATCTGCCGCTTCGCGTTGGGGCCGATTGCTTCATCCCCGCCGTCGGCGCGCCGGAGCACTCCGTCCTGAAGCGGTACACCGGGCTCGTCCCCGAACACGCATACCCTCCTGGTCATCGGCCCTTGGGGTCGCCAGGTGGCAACCGGCGTGCCCCCAGGGTCGTATTCGAGGACGCGTTGGATGCCGGAGACATAGAGGTGTCCCGTCGGAGTGACGGCCATCCCCTTTATCCCTTGGGGAAACTCGTAGGGACCTTCTCCCGTCGGAGCTTGGAGCGTCCGAAGCCACTCGCCAGTCTCGAACGAGAACGCCATGACCCCTTCCGGCTCCTCCCTGTCGATGACGTACAGCACTCCCCGGTCACGGTCGATCGCCAAATCCGTGGGCCTCATCGCCCGCCACTGGTCGTCGATTATGACCCGGCCCGCCGAGTAGTCTATCTCGAGGACCTGCTGGGCCTGCACACCGGGTGCCAAGCCTCCGACAACCAGGAGTACACGCGCGACAGACGCCGTCACTGATTCTGGCCCGCTGGAACCAACTTCCAAAGCCCGCAATCCCCGAAGTCACAGTATACGTCGCCGACCAGGAGGACGATGGCGACATCCCCCACCACTATGACCACGGGCTGCAGCACGATGATCTCCGCCTCCAGGAAGCAGTAATCTCCATCGTCGTCGAACATCGCCAAGCCGCAGAACTCGGAATTCCCCGTTTCGTTCGTACACTCGACCGTCGGCAGCAGGTCGGGTGGCGGAACGATCTCCGGCAGCGACGCCACGTCGGGCGGCGGCAACTCTACGGTGGCCGCAGACACACCGGGCGCCCCAATCATGAGCAGCAACGCTACGGTAAACATCGGGATGGTGAACCTTCTCATGGCTCTTATGCCTCCTTGTCAAGGCGAAACCTGCCTACCCGCAAACCGCATTGCGATTGAGTGTCATTCGGTTCCCTCACGTCTGCAACCGCCTGACCCCACCAGAGGTTTCCACGATATGCGAGGCGTATCCGGTGCAGTCAAGGCCGATGATCCTCGTGTCGGGAGCAAATAGAATGGCCGGTCTTCGGAACACGCGAAATGTCCCCTTTGGGAGCTGGCTCCACACGCGATAATCGGTCGGGAGCATCGTACTCTTTGGGGCCACACTCCGTGAGTCTCCTGCGGAAGCCGGCCGGGGGGCCGTGCCCCCTCTCACCCCCGGGTTTTCTGTAGCCCGCGTTTATGCGCGCATCGGCGCGTGCATTCCCAAGGGGATCGAAGGGAGACGGCAGCCACCCTCGGTGCGACCGGGGGATTGTTCACGGATTGCTCAGAACGCCGAAACCCCCGTAATCGTCTGCCCCAGGATCAGTGAGTGGACGTCGTGGGTCCCCTCGTAGGTGTAGACCGACTCCAGGTTGGCCATGTGGCGCATCGACGCGTACTCGGCAAGGATGCCGTTGGCGCCGAGCAGCCGCCTGGCCTCGCGGGCGATGTTGCATGCCATGTCGACGTTGGCGCGCTTGGCGAGGCTCACCTGCTGCGGGGTCATCGAGCCTTCGTCCTTGAGGCGGCCCAGCCGGTAGCAGAGCAGCTGGCCCTGCGTGATCCAGGTCAGCATGTCGGCGAGCCGCACCTGCTGGATCTGCTTGCCGCCGATGGTGCCGTCGAACATGACGCGGGTGCCCGCGTAGCCGGCCGCCTCGTGGAAGCAGGCCATGGCCGCTCCGACCGCGCCCCACGCGATGCCGTAGCGCGCCTGGGTCAGACACATCAGGGGACTCTTGAGGCCGGTCGAGCCAGGCATCAGCGCGTCCTCGGGCAGGTGGACATCGTCCAGGACCAGCTCGCTGGTGTCCGACGCCAGCAGCGACAGCTTGCCCTTCTGGTCGCGGGCGCTGAAGCCGGGGGTGTCGGTGGGCACGACGAAACCGCGGATGCCCTTCGTGTCGCCGGGGTCGCGCGTCTGGGCCCAGATCACCGCGACATCGGCCATCGAGCCGTTCGTGATCCACATC
Organism: Longimicrobiales bacterium; assembly: GCA_965116645.1. GTDB lineage: Bacteria > Gemmatimonadota > Gemmatimonadetes > Longimicrobiales > Gaopeijiaceae > Bin94. Next base: position 3,486,653 of record OZ220702.1, read on the forward strand.
TTGGTGCCGTTGAGCACCCACCCGTCGGCGGTGCGGCGGGCCCGCGTGATCATGCCGGCCGGGTTGGAGCCGTAGTCGGGCTCGGTGAGGCCGAAGCAGCCGATCTTGTCGGCGGACGCGAGCGCGGGCAGCCAGCTGCGGCGGTGTTCCTCGCTGCCGAAGGCGTGGATGGGGTACATGACGAGCGCGCCCTGGACGGAAGCGAAGGAGCGGATCCCCGAGTCGCCGCGCTCCAGCTCCTGCATGATGAGACCGTAGGCGACGTTGTTCAGCCCCGCGCACCCGTATTCCTCGGGAAGGTTTGCCCCCAGCACCCCCAGCTCCCCGAGCTCGGGGATCAGTTCGGTGGGGAAGCGCCGGTCGACGTAGGCGTCGCCGATCAGCGGAACGAGCCGCTCCTCGACCCAGTCGCGGATCGTGTCGCGCACCATGCGCTCCTCTTCCGAGAGGAGGGAGTCGATATCGTAGAAGTCCAGGCCTTCGAACCTTGCGGCCATTGCAGAAGTCTCCTGTGGGTCTGCCCTCAACGGGGCCGTTTGCGGAAGCGCAGGTGGCCGTACCAGAACTCGGTGGCGATCCGCGAGCAGAGCCAGAAGGTGGCCAGCACCACGCCAATCCAGCCTCCGATGAGCATGGTGGGCTCGAGGACGAGGAAGATCCAGGCGGCGAGCGCCACGGCCAGCGCTCCGCCAAACCTCCAGCCCACGCGCTTCGCCCGCGCCCGCGCCAAAGCGATGCACTCCTCGCACCAGAGGTGACGGTCCAGCTCGGTGGAGCGGCAGGTGCGCTCGCAACTTCCGCACGAGAAGTCGCCAGCGATGTCCGGCAGCTTCCCGGACCTGAGCCCGATCACGCCAGCGCCCCGATCACCGCGCGGGTGAACGCCGCGGTCCCGTCGGTGCCGCCCATGTCGCGCGTGCGCGCCACCCCGTCCCGGATCACCGCCGTGAGCGCCCCCCTCACACGGGACGCGGTCTCCGCCTGGCCCACATGGTCGAGCAGCATGCAGGCCGACAGCAGCAGCCCGGTGGGGTTGGCCACGCCCTGCCCCGCGATGTCGGGCGCCGACCCGTGCACGGCCTCGAAGACCGCGTGCGTCTCCCCGATGTTGCCCGCGGGCGCGAACCCCAGGCCCCCCACGAGCCCCGCCATCAGGTCGCTCAGGATGTCCCCGAACATGTTCTCCATCACGAGCACGTCGAAGCGGTACGGATCGAGCACGAGGAACATGGCGGTCGCGTCGATGATGCCGTCCTCGAAGGCGACGCGCCCGTCGTAGTCGGCGGCCATGCGCTGCCCGACCTCCAGGAACAGCCCCTGCGTGTACTTCAGGATGTTCGCCTTGTGCGCCAGCGTGAGCTTCCCGCGCCCGTTCGCCGCCGCGTAGTCGAAGGCGAAGCGTACGATCCGCTCGCAGCCGTAACGGGTCGTGATCATGACCGATTCGGCCGCCGCCCTGGGGTCGCGGTCCATCCCGATGAAGTGTTCCACCCCGACGTAGAGCCCCTCCGTGTTCTCCCGGATGAGAACCAGATCGATGTCCTCGTAGCGCCCACCCGGGAGGATCGTGCGGGCCGGCCGCACGTTGGCGAAGAGATCGAACCGCTTCCGGATCTCGACATTCACGGAGCGGAACCCGGATCCCGAAGGCGTGGCCAGCGGACCTTTCAGCGCCACCCGGTTCCGCTCGATCGAGTCGCTCGTCTCCTGCGGCAGCGGGCTTCCATGGGTCGCGATGGCCCCCACGCCGGCGGCCTGGAAATCGTACTCGAGCTCCGCCCCGGCTGCGGACAGCACATCGAGGACCGCCTCGGTCACCTCGGGGCCAATCCCGTCTCCGGGGATGACGGTGATGCTCATCCGCCGTCCCGGCTCTCCCTCTTCAGGTCCAGCGCCGCCGAATTGATGCAGTAACGCAGCCCGGTGGTCTCCGGCCCGTCCGGAAACACGTGCCCGAGGTGGGCGTCGCAGCCGCTGCACACGACCTCCGTTCGGCGCATGAAGAGGCTGCGGTCGTCCCGCTCCTCCACGTTCTCTTCGGCTGCCGGCCGGTCGAAGCTGGGCCAGCCCGTCCCGGAGTCGTACTTCGCCGAGGACTCGAACAGCGGCTGCCCGCAGCAGACGCACATGTAGGTCCCGTCCTTCTTCTCCGCCCAGTACTCCCCGGTGAAGGCGCGCTCCGTCCCTCCCTTGCGCGTGACCCGGTACTGCTCCGGAGTCAGCGTCTCCCGCCACTCGCGGTGGCTCTTGCGAATCTTCGTCATGTCAGGTATCCCCCGTCCACAGGTATCACCACCCCCGTAATATGGCGGGCCAGCTCCGAACAGAGGAACAGGATCACCGACACCACGTCCTGGGGATCGCCGAGGCGGCCGAGCGCGCTCCGCTCCCGGGCCCGGTCCATGATCGCGGCCGGGACCCGGTCGGTGAGCCTGGTGGTGCGGATGTAGCCGGGGGCCACCGCGTTCACGTTCACGTTCGACGGGCCCAGCTCGAGCGCGGCCGAGCGCGTCAGTCCGATCAGCCCCGCCTTCGACGAACAGTAGTTGGCCAGGCCGAATTCGCTGGACAGGCCGTGCACGGAGGAAATGTTGACGATCTTCCCGAACTCCTGGGCGCGGAAGTACGGCGCGATTTCCCGGATGCAGTAGAACGCGCCCGAGAGATTGGTGTCGATCACCGACTCCCACTCTTCGTCCGACATGCGCCAGAGCGCGTGGTCCGCACCCACGCCGGCGTTGTTGACCAGGATGTGCAGCCCGCCGAGGTGCTCGTGCGCCTCGGCGAAGAACTCGGCAGTCTGCAGGGGGTCGCGCACGTCGCCCGCCCGGATCAGCACCTCCACGCCGTGCTGCCCGAGCACCTCGCCGAGTTCGGCGGCCGCGTCCTGGCTCTCGGCACCCGTGTCCAGATAGTTGACGGCGATGTTCACGCCGCCCGTGGCCAGGCCGATCGCCGTGGCGCGGCCGATTCCGCTGGACCCGCCGGTCACGACCGCACCGCGGCCCCGCAGCGAGTCGAAGAGCGGTGCCGGCTCCGGGCCGGTTTCGACCGCGACCTCGCTCAGCAGTTCCTCGACCGCCTCGCCCAGGCTCGCCGCTTCCCGGTTCACGGGGTCGTCGACTTGCCGGCGTGCTTGATCGACCGGCCCTCGGCGAGGAACACCGCATCCTCGGCGAGGTTCGTCGCAAGGTCTCCGATCCGTTCCAGGTTCTGCACCACCAGGATCATGTTCACCCCCGGCTGGATGTAGCGCGGCTGTTCGGCCATGTGTGACAAGATGACGCGGAAGGCGGAACGCCGCATGTCGTCGACAAGCTGGTCCTCGGCGATGACGGCCCGGGCCGCTTCGGTGTCCCGGTTGATCAGCGCGCCGAGAGCGCGGGCAAGCATGCTTCGCACCTGTGTTCCCATTTCGCCGGCCTCGAGGACATCGGGCAGCGGAGGGTGCTGCGCAGCGCGGCGGCAGGCATTTGCGATGTTCACGGCGTGGTCGCCGATCCGTTCGATGTCTCTGGACGCCCACAGGACGGCGAGTACGAAGCGAAGGTCGCCGGCCATGGGGTTGTGGAGCGCCAGGAGCGCCAGCGCGCGTTCGTCGATCTCGATGTCGAGGTCGTTGATCCGGTTGTCGGCGCGGCGGACGAGCTCAGCCCGCTCCGGGTCGCGCTGCTCCAGCCCCTCCATCGCCAGCCGCACCAGCTCCTCCGCCCGCCCGGCGATCTCCAGAAACAGGTTGTGGAGCTGGTCGAGCTCGAGCTCGAAGGGCTGCTTGTCGGGCGGGTATTGTGTCATCGTACCCGGCCGGTCAGGTAGGACTCGGTGCGATCGTCCGAGGGATTGGTGAACAGCGTCTCCGTGGGACCGTACTCGACAAGTTCGCCGCGGTCCAGATAGGCGGCAACGCTGGACGCGCGTGCCGCCAGGCGGAGGTCATTCGTGGCAAGCACGACCGTGAGGCGGGGCATGAGCGAGTGGATCAGCGACTCGATGCGGGCGGTCGCCGTGGCATCCAGGGCGGATGTGGGCTCGTCGAGGAGGAGGACCTGCGGTCGGACGGCCAGGGCGCGGGCGATGCGCACGCGCTGCCGCTGGCCGGCAGAGAGGGAGGCAGCGGGTACATCCGGATCCTGGCCCAGGTCGGCCCACAGCCCCGCCGCAGTCAGGACCTCCTCCGCGAGCGCGTGCAGGTCGCCGCCGAAGCCGCTCGCCCGGGGCCCGAACGCGACATTGTCGAAGACGGAGCCGGGGAAGAGGGTGGCTTCCTGAAACACCATTCCTATGCGCCTCCGGACCTCCACGGGGTCGACTTCAGGCCGGTAGAGTTCCGTCCCGTCGAAGCGGACGCTCCCGGTGGTGCGCGCCCCGGGAATCAGCTCGTTCATCCGATTGAGCGCGCGGAGCAGGGTCGTCTTGCCGCACCCTGAGGGTCCGATCAGTGCGACGATCCGCCCCCGGGGAATGTCGAGCGAGACGCCGGACAGCGCTGGGCGGTCGCCGAAGTGCACGGAAAGGTCGCCGAGCGACAGCACGGGCGCGCGTGCGGGCGAGGCATCCGCCGGGCGGGGGCGGGGGGCGGGGCCGGGGCCGGAGCCGGGCGCGCTCACTGGGCCGCTCCCGTGAGGCGGCGGCGCAGGGCCAGGCTGACGAGATGGAGGAGGAGGAGGAGCGCGAGGAGAACCACCGCCGCGCTCGCCGCGACGGCAGCGAAGCCGGGCTGCGACCGGGCACTCCACGCGAACACCTGGGTCGGCAGCGCGGTGAGGGGGTCGCCCGGCGCCCCGGGCGCATAGGTGATGAACGAAGCTGCACCGATCACCAGCAGCGGTGCGGCAGCCCCCGCCGTGCGGGCGAGCGCGAGGGTCACGCCGGTCACGATCGCGGGAGCCGCGGCGGGCAGCACCTGGCGGCGGATGACCTCCCACCGCGTCGCACCGAGCGCGTAGGCCGCCGCCCGAACTCCGGACGGGACCTGCCGGATGGCCTCCTTCGAGGTCGCGAGGACGGTGGGCAGGGCGAGCATGGCCAGCGTCAGGCCGCCCGCAAGGACCGTGGGGCCGAGCCCCAGGCCCCGCACGAACAGCGCCAGCCCGGCCACCCCGAAGACCACGGGCGGAACACCGGCCAGGGTGGTGATCGCGGACTCGATCGCCCGCGTGGCCCGCGTCCGCGGGGCGTATTCTTCAAAGTACACCGCCGCGCCGACTCCCACCGGGCAGGCGAGCGCCGCCGTCAGCAGGGTCAGCCAGAGCGTGCCGGCAAGGGCCGGGCCGACCCCCGCCTGCGCGGCAAACCGGGAGGGCACGCCGAGGAGGAAGCCGAAATCGAGGACCCCCCGCGCCTGCACGAGCAGGACGGCGAGGAGCGTCATCGCCGCGGCGAGGGTGACGCCGGCTGCGAGGCTGCACACGCCGACGATCGCTCCCTGGTGGCGGAACGTATTCATTGTCGCGCACCTCCCTGCCGGGTGCGCCCACCGGCCAGCCACCCGCCAAGGGCGTGCACCGCAAAGGTGAACGCGAAGAGCACGGTGGCAACCGCGAAGAGGGCCCGGTATTCGAGCGTCCCCGCAGGCGCGTCCCCCACGCTCGCCTGTGCGATGTACGCTGTCAGCGTGCGGAGGCCCTCCAGCGGACTCCAGGTCAGGCGCGCCTGGTTGCCGGCGGCCAGCGTCACGATCATCGTCTCTCCCGCCGCCCTCGCCACCGCAAGCGCCAGAGCAGCGGCGATGCCCCGGGAGGCCGCGGGAAGGATCGCCCGCACCAGGATCCGGCCCGGACTTGCTCCCAGCGCCAACCCGGCGTTGACGAGCGAGGGCGGCACGGCCTTCAGCGCGCTGCGCGAAAGCAGTGCAACGGTGGGCAGGATCATGATGCCTACCACCAGGCACGCGGAGATCCCGTTGTAGGCCTCGATCGAGGGCCAGATGTTCCTGAGCGCGGGCGTGACGAAGTTGAGTGCGACGTACCCGTAGACCACCGTGGGAATCGCAGCCAGCACCACCACCGCGGCAGTCAGAATCCCGTCGGCGCGGGGATCGGAGTAGTACTCCAGGTAGATCGCGGTCAGGAGCCCGAGAGGAAAGGCCACCACAGCCGCACCGGCCGTGATCTGCGCGGTGCCGGCGAGAAGGGACAGGACTCCGAAGCGCGGCTCCTCGGCCACCGGCGTCCACGCGAGTTCGGTGAAGAAGCGGACCGGCGATACCTCTGCGAAGAACAGTGCAGTCTCGCCGGCCAGGGTAACGGCCACGGCAGCCGCGGCCAGGGCGGCCAACGCCGCGCACAACCGGAAGAAGTGGCCGGCCAGTCGCTCCTGGAGGGACCGTGACGCCGTTTCCGTGCCGTGGAATACTGCGCCCGGACGGCGCTCCGGCACCTCTCCGGGGGCTTCGGACAACGTCATCGGGTGTTCGCCCGCCATCACGGCCCCCCCTGTCCCGACCCGAGGACCGCCCTGCCCCGCACATACTCCGCCGGCGGGAGCGGCACATATCCGGTTTCCGCCGTGAGCATGGCCGCGGCGAACAGGTAGTGGTCGGCGAAGGCGTACACCGCTTCACGGGCAAGCGAAGTGACGCCGACGTAGATGAAAAGGTCGCGCGAGAGCGGACTGTAGCGCCCGTCGGCCACCGCCTCCCGAGTGGGATCCACACAGCCGAAGCCGGTATCCACCGGGACCGCGCGGAGAGTCTCCCGGTTACCTGCGTAGGCGGCGGAGCCGAAGTACCCCAGCCCCCAGCGCTCGCCCGCAACCCCGCGGGCGATCAGGCCGTCATCCTCGCTCTGATAGTGGTCGGCACGGCTGGCTCCCGGCCGTCCGACGACCACCGACGTGAAGTAGCGGAACGTGCCCGAGTCGGGCCCGGGACCGAAAAGACGAATCGTCTCGTCGGGAAACGCCGGTCTGAGGTCGCGCCAGGTCCGCACATCGCCCGCCGGCCCCCAGAGCCGAGTGAGTTCCTCCAGCGTCAGGCAGTCCACGCTGGTGTTGGCCGGATTGACCACGATGGCGATGCCGTCCCGGGCCACCGGAATCTCCAGGAAGGGGAAGCCCATGGCACGGCAGCGCTCGGCCTCGGCCGTGGAAATCCGCCGCGACGCCCCTGCAATGTCGATCTCGCCATCGCACAGCTGCCTCAGTCCGCCCGCAGTCCCCGAAAAGCCGACCGTGACCCGGAAGCCGGGCCGGATGCCGGCAAACGACTCCGCCACCGCCTCCGAGAGCGCGTAGAGACTGCTGGAGCCACCCACCGTCACCACCCCGCCGCCCCCGTCCGCCGCCGCGCAGGCCGCCTGGACGGCAATCGCGCACACAGCCATGACCTTGAGCCCGGCACGGACCACGGCACTGCGATTGAAGGATTCCGCCGCAGGAATCGCGAATGTGATGGTCGTGCCCGCGCCCAGGGAGCTGCGCGCGCCCACGTCGCCCCCCATGCTCGACACGAGGTGACGCACGATCGCCAGTCCGAGCCCGGTACCTCCTTCGTCGCGCGAGCGCGCCGTATCCACCCGGTAGAACCTCTCGAAGATCCTGGGCAGCGACGAGGGAGGAATCCCGGAGCCGTTGTCCTCGACGGCGACCTCGATCATGTCCTCCACCCGGGTGATTTCCACCGTGATCCGCCCGCTCGCGCCGGGAACGTACCGCAGGGCATTCTCGAAGAGATTGCGGAAGATCTGGTAGGCTGCGCTTTCGTCTCCCATCGCCTCGGCCTCCCCCACAATCCGAAACTCCAGATCCCGCTCCGACCAGCTCTCCTCCAGCTCATCCCAGACCTCCCACGCCACCTCGTGCACAGAGAGCCGCTTCCGCTCCGGACGCCACGCCCCGGATTCGTAGCGCGAGAGGTCCAGCAGGTCGTCCACCAGCCGTTGCAGGCGCACCGTGTTGCCCTCGATCGAACGCAGGAACCGGCTGCGCAGATCCGCCGGCAGCTCCGCGTCCAGGACCGTTTCCGCCGCCGCGCGAATCACCGTCAGGGGGGTCTTCAGTTCATGCGATGCATTGGCGACGAAATCCGTTCGCACGGCCTCCAGCCGCCGGATCTCCGTGATGTCCACCAGCAACACCACCGCTCCCCCGGCCGTGCCCCGCTTGGTGCGCACCTCGAGCTCCCGGTCACCGACCGTCACCTCCAGGCGGCCCTCGGCGCGCACCACGGAGGCCTCGAGAAAATCCCGCAGCACCGGGTCGCGAACCAGGGAGCCCACCGGGGAGAACGGCAGCACCTCGACCAGCCCCAGCAAGCCGCGCGCCGCCGGATTGATCCGCAGAATCCTGGCGTCGTCGGTCAGCGCCATCAGGCCCTCTCCCACCTCGTCCATGAGCTGAGCGAGCTCGTCGCGCTCCCTTGTGACCCCGCCCAGCTGCTCCTCGAGTTCGCCCCTGACCCGGTTGGCCGCCGACGCAACCCGCGCGAGTTCGATGAACCGCGACAGCTTCACCCGCGGCCCGGCGGTCTGGCCCGCCGCAATTCGCGTCAGCAGATGGCGGACACTGTCCAGCTTGCCCGACACGGCGTCCGTCCCCCGGTAGAGCACAAACACGCCCGCTGCCCCGGCCAGGAGAACCGCCAGCAGGACACCGCGCGCCACCTGGCCGGCGGCGTCCGCGACCGGGGCAACGGGAGCCGCGAACCGGATCACCACCGGCCGGCCGCTGCGGTACAGGCGGGCTGCGCTGAAGACGTAGGGGCGACCGTCCAGCGCACTGAGGCGCCGGGAGGACGCGGCGACGCGCCGCAAAGCTCCCGCCACCTCGGCCCGCTCGGCAGGCTGCGGCGCGGCGCCGGCCTGTTGCGCCCCGAAGTCCGAGTCGGCAATCAGGCGCTGCTCGGCGTCGAACACGCTCACGCGGTAGCCGGAGGAGCGCGCCAGGGCCCCGGTGACGCTGTCCAGCGATTCCTCCTGCGATGCGCGCAGGCGTTCCGCCCCCAGGGTGGTCGCCGCCACAAGGTGCCGCTCCGTCTCGGCTTGCATCACCCGGGTCGCGACTTCACGTGTGACCGCCCATGCCACGAGGGCGAGTACCAGCACGAACCCCGCACCGGCCAGGCCGGTCGCCAACCTGAGTGGAACCCTCAATGTACCGCCACGCGTTGGGCGACTGCCGACACCCCGTCCCCTGCCGAGGACGGATCGAGCCGGGCGCCGCCGTGACTCCTGCTACCCAGCGGGCTCAGGTCCCCTGAACCGGTACCCGAATCCACGGACGGTCTCGATCCAATCACCCGCATGCCCCAGTTTGGTGCGCAGACGACGAATATGCATGTCCACGGTCCTCGTACGCATCCCGCCCCTGGCCTTGCCATCCGCGTCCCACGCCGCCTCCAGCAGGTCGGCCCGCCTCTGCATGCGTCCCCTGTTCTCCAGCAGAACCCTGAGCAGCCGGTACTCCGTGGGCGTAACGAGGATCTCCTCGTTGCCGAGCCTCACCCGCATCGAACCCACGTCCAGGGACAGATCTCCCACCCTGAGCACCCCGTCCTCGTGGCCGGCCATACCTGCGAATCCGCGGATCCGCCTCAGGATCGCCTCGACCCGCAACACGAGTTCCCTGGGACTGAAGGGCTTGGTCAGATAGTCGTCCGCCCCCATCTCCAGTCCCTCGATGCGGTCGGCCTCCTCCCGCCTGGCCGTGAGGACCAGCACCGGGAGAGAGCGCATCGCGGGATCCTGACGGATCGCCCTGAGTACCTGATCGCCCGACACGCCCGGCAGCATCCTGTCCAACACGACCAGATCCGGGATCTCCCGGTGGAGCGAATCGAGGCCGCCGTCACCACCCCCGGCCGTCTCGACGCGATAGCCCGCGCGGGTGAGCTGGTACGCCACCAGCGCCGCAATGCCCGGGTCGTCCTCGATGACGAGAATGCGGGCAGGCGGTTCGGACTTGCCCGTCACCGCGGCGACTCCGCCTGGACCTGCTCGACGATCCTGGCGACCTCGTCCTCGGTGAGGGTGTGATCGACCTCCTTCGCCCGGTTGAAGATCCGTTCACACAGTTCCGCGTCCCCCGCGTCGTATCCCCGGTCGGCCAGCCAGTACCTCACGTTGGAGATTCCGGACATGGGCCCGACCTCGATCTCCTGGTGCCGGCCCACCAGAGACGCGGGAACGCCCGAATAGACCCGGTCCGCCAGCCAGTCCGCGCCCTTCGCCTGCGCCTTGATGATGGCGGCGGCGTGGACGCCCGTGGCCGTGCGGAACGCATCGGAACCGATTACCGGGTAGTTCGGCGGGAGCGGGACCTCGCACTCCCTGGCGACCAGTTCGCAATACTCGGAGAGCAGAGAAAGGTCCGCATCATGAACGCCTGCAAGCGCCAGGTTCACCAGCAGAAGATCCATCTCCACGTTGCCGACGCGTTCCCCTATCCCCATGGCGGTGGCGTGGATCCGGTCCGCACCCGCCTCGATGGCCGCGAGCGCGTTGGCCAGGCCCAGCCCGCGGTCGCGGTGGCCGTGCCAGTCGATCTTCACCCGTACGCCCGAGGGGTCCACGATCTCCCGCTTCACGAACCGCAGCAGCGCCCTGACGCCCGAGGGGGTCGCATGCCCCACCGTGTCCGAGAGGCAGATGCGACGTGCGCCCCAACGGATGGCGTTCCCGTAGAGGGCCTTGAGCGTCTCCGCGTCCGCCCGGGTGGTGTCCTCGGTGACGAACATGAGGGGCAGGCCCTCCCTCACGCAGAACGAGACCGACTCCTCGGCGGTCCGCAGCATGCGGTCGAGCGTCCAGCCTTCCGCGAAGCGCCGGATCGGCGAACTGCCGATGAAGGCGCAGACCTCGATGGCAACCCCGGTGCGTTGCGCGATCCTCACCGCCGGTTCGACATCCCCGACCACCGTGCGGGCAGCACAGTTGGGGTCGAGGGACAGCTTCGAATCGCGGATCTCCTCGCAGAGGCGGGTGACGTCCTCCACGGCTCTCGGTCCCGCCGCCGGGAGACCGAGGGCGGCGGCGTGTATGCCCAGCTCGTCCATGAGGTGCAGGAGGCGGATCTTGGCGGCGATGGGCGGATCGGTGACGGACGGCGACTGCAGGCCGTCCCGGAGGGTCTCGTCGTCCAGCTCCACGTGGCGGCCCCACGCGAGGGTATCGAATTCCGCCACATTCCAGTCGTGGATCAGGCCCCTGCCGTTCATCGTGCCTCCATTCCTCTCTCCCGGTCCCGTCGCCGGCGCGCGCCCGGCCACTTCAAGATTGCGACCCGCCCGCCTCGCGGCAAAACACCTCCGAATGATCCATGACGTTCAGGGTGCCCCCGCAACCCGTCACCACCGCTTCGCTGCCGATGACCGAGCGGCTGAGACGGCAGCCCTCCACCCGCGCCCCCCGCCCCACGATCGTGTCGCCCAGCTCCGAGTCACGCACGCACGCGTCCCGTTCGACCGTCACGTTCCGGCCGATCCGGCACCCGGTCACACGGGCCCCCGCCTCGATCCGTGCGAGCGGCGACACCACCGACTCCGACACCCGCGCCGCCCGGTCCACCCCGCCCCTGCTGCCGCCCACCAGGTACCGGTTGGCCTCGAGCAGGGCGTCCACCTTCCCGGCGTCGAGCCACGTGCGCACCGGCGCGGTCGCGATCCGGGCCCCCGCGTCGACCATGTACTGGAAGGCATCGGTGAGGTAGTACTCGCCCGCCGGCCCCGGACCGCGCGCCAGCGTCCGCTCGATCCCCTCGAAGAGCGGATCGGGGTCGCGGATGTAGTACAGCCCGATGTTGGCCAGGCGCGACACCGGCTCGCTCGGCTTCTCCACGATCCGGGTCATGTCGCCGTTGTCGTCGGTGACGATCACGCCGAAGCGCTGGTAGTCTTCGACCTCCTTCGCCCAGATCACCCCGGCCCGGTCCGCGCCCAGCGTTCGCGTGATCGACAGGTCCACCTCGAACAGGGTGTCGGCGAACAGGATGAGCAGCTCGTCGTCCGCCCACGGACGCGCCAGCGCAACCGCTCCCGCCGTCCCGTCCTGCACCTCCTGCACCACGTAGCGGGCGCGGACGGCGGGGTAGCCGGCGGCGACGTGCGCGCGGACTGCGTCCTGCAGGTGTCCCACGATGAAGACGATCTCGGAAACTCCGGCCGCCAGCAGGTCGTCGAGGATGAAGTCGAGGACGGGCTTGCCGGCGACCCGGATCAGGGGCTTGGGGGTCAGGTGGGTGTGGGGCCGCAGACGGGTGCCTTTGCCCGCGAGCGGGATGACGGCTTTCATTCGGGCGAGGAGATCCTTTCCTGTTGTCCAGTGCGAGATTGAAGATAGCGGAGGTTCGGAAGTCCAATGCACCCGCGCGTGGTGTTGACCTCGGGCCTTCGCTCTGGACAGCTTTCGCAGGCCCTGTTGCAGCCATCAATGCATCCGCGATCCTTCCATCGGGGGACTAAAGGCATGTGGCATGGACTTACCAGTAGTTCCGCTCATTCCAGCTGGGACTCCGGCATCCCCGGGCTCTCCGGCAGGACCTACGCCATTCCCTTCGGGACCGTCTGGGAGGCAGCCGTGCGACTCGCCGCGGGCGGACTCCGGGGCTGGGCAGTGACGGAGTCGGACGACCTGGCCGGCATCGTCGAGGCCCGCGTCCGCGGGCTGCTGCGGCTCTTCCCCGCCGCCGTCGTGATCACCGTCTCCCTGGACGACGACGCACAGACGCGCGTGGACCTGGCGGCCGAGGGACGGCATCGCGGCGGCGACCTCGGTGTGAACGCCTCGAGGATCCGGCGCTTTTTCTCCGCGCTCGACCGCGCGCTGGAGGCCGGGCCGAGCGAGGTGCTCGATGTGCGGCCGCGGGAAGGGCGCGCTGCGTGAGAAACACCCCTGCGGCCCCCTGGCGGACGGCGGCCACGATCGTCGCCCCCATTCTGGGCGCATCGTGCGGAGGCGGAAATCCCGAGGCGGGAACGCGCGGAACGGAAGCCGGTCTCGATGCCGGCGGCGGCACCCCGGCGACCACGGTTATCACTCCAGGTACCACTTATCAGCGCTCAATCGTCTTCGTCGAGACCTCCGGCGATTCGGCGCAGTTCGTCCCGTGGGACTTCGAGAACCGCGTCGAGACCGAAGGTGTGCACAGGTCGATCCGGGGCTGGCTGGGTCGGTCCGGGCAGTGGCGCCTGTTCATGGAGGACGAGTGGACGACGGACCCCACGCGCACGCCCTGGCGGATCGTGCCGCGGGGACCGGCACGCCTGGTGGTGGGGCTCGAGGACGTCCTGGAGGAGATCTACTACCGGGAGGGTGTGCGCGACCTGTCGCTGCGGCTGGGCCGGACGGTTGTCGAATGGAGCGGTCAGCGCGGCGCAACCTACCGCCTCCTCGAGGGCGCCGTGCGCCTGGCCGACGTGGAGACGGAGGGCCTGGTGCTGGACGCGTCCGCGGTGCGGACCGGCGGCAACGGCGGGAGCACCGAGTTGGCGGTCCTGATCGGGGACGACCGCCTGCAGCTGGTCCTCGCCAACCTCGAAGGGCAACGCCGCTACCAGGCGTGGGCCCGCCGTGACACCGTCGAACTCTATTGGCCTGACGTGGACGTGACCTGGGAGGAGACCCGCGGCTTCGAGCGGGCCCGCCGAGGCGTCCCGGTGCTTTGGCGCATCGAGTCGGACGCCGGCGTGCTTTCGGGGGAATTCGAGTCCCGGAGTTCGCACGTGCAGGCACTGGACGACTCCGGGGCCATCCTGCCGGTGCTCGCGGTCTACGAGGTCGCCGGCCGCGTCACCGTGGACGAAGAGGAGGTGGCGGTGAAGGGCTTCCTGAGGCACTTCCAGCGATGACCCGGGCGGGGAGGCCGTTGGAATGAGCGAGGTGCTGCTGCGGGCCATCGTGACGATCGTCGGGGGAGCGCTTGCGGGTGGCCTCACGAACACCGTCGCGATCTGGATGCTCTTTCACCCGTACCGTCCGCCGCGGGTTCTGGGACTCCGCATCCCCTTCCTGCAGGGCGCCATCCCCAAGAACCAGGACCGTCTGGCCGCCGCGATCGGGCGCGCCGTGGGGAACCGGCTCCTGACGGAGGACGACCTCACCCGCGTCCTGGCCGAGCCCGAGTTCCGGGATGCATTCGACCGCGGGCTTGCGCGCTTCCTCGACGACGTGCTGGAGGTCGAGAGGGGCTCGGTGCGCGAACTTTTTGGCCCGGAGGTGATGGCCGAGGCCGCCCCGGTCATCGAGGATGTGCTCGACCACACCATAGCCAGGATCGAGAAGCACCTGCACTCCGCCGAGTTCGCCGAGGCGGTGGAGGCGCGGGCGTCGGAACTGGCGGCCTTCGTCGCCGACCAGCCCGTGAGCGACGTACTGGTCCCCGGGCGGGAGGCCAGGGTCGCCGCCGCGGTGGCGGGCTGGGCCGAGGCCGCGGTCTCGACCGACCGGTTCCGCGTGGCGGTGTCCGAGTACCTGAACGATGCCGTGGAACGGTTGTTGAAGCCGGATGTCACCCTCAGGGGTTTGCTTCCCCCCGGGATGGTTCCCGCGGTGGAGCGGGCGATCGCCGGCTACGTGCCGCTCGTCATACGGCGCCTGGGCGCACTCCTCGAACAGCCTGCCACCCGACTCCGCTTCGAGCGGGTGACCCGCGATCTCCTGCAGCGCTTTCTGCAGGACCTTCGCTTTCACCAGCGCGTCGTCGCGCGGCTGGTCCTCAACGAGGAGACGATCGCCAAGGTCTTCCGAACCATCCAGTCGGAGGGAGCGGAGAGGATCGCCGGACTCTTCCACGAGCCTGACGCCGAGGAAGCCACCGCCAGGGGCATCAGCGACTCGATCGGCGATCTGCTGGACCGGCCGGTCACCGATGTGTTCGGCAATCCGGGCGACGCCGGAGTCAATGAAACGATCGAGACATTCTCGTCGTGGCTGGTGGAGCTGGCGCGCGATCCCTCGGCGCGCGACTTCCTGACCGAGAAGCTCGAAACCGGGCTGGCCCGCGTCTCCGAGCGCACCTGGGGAGAGCTGCTGCAGGAGGTATCTCCCGAACGGGTGTCCAACTGGGTGGTCGCGGCAGTCCGGACCGAAGTCGCCGCAACCGTCTACCGCGACGGGGTGCGCCGACTTGCCACGGCCGCCCTGGATCGTCCCATCGGGCGGCCCGCCAGGCTGCTCCCCAGCGGCGCTGCGGACAGCATCCGGCAGGCCGCCAGTGACCCGCTGTGGCGGGGGATCCAGGCCCAGATCCCCTCCGTGGTGACCCGCCTCGACGTTGCGCGCCGCGTCGAGGAAAAGGTGCTGGAGTTCCCGGTCGAGCGGATGGAGGAACTGGTCCGGAGGGTGACGGACCGGGAACTGCGCATGATCATCGTGCTGGGCTACGCGCTCGGAGCGTTCATCGGAACCCTCCTGGTGGTGCTGAACCGGTTCTGGGCCTGACCGCGCGCCGCGCCGCCCGCCGCCAGGGCGCCCGCGGCTCGGCCCGGACAGCTTCGCCGCCCGCCGGCAACCGGGACATGTTCCACGGACTGCCTAGCGTCTCCTGCCGATCCGCCCTCCGCGTCTGGGCGCCGCGGTGCGGAAGTACTGCCGCGAGCGCCGCTGATGGGACCCGCGCGGGTCCTTTCTCAGCCAACCGAAGAGGGTGAAATGGCGCTTCGCCCTCCGGCTCTGCCCCCATTCATTCCCCAGGGCCCGTTCCAGCTCCTCGAGGTGCCTCTTGCTGTGCTCCCCGACCCTGCGGGCATTCCTGCCACGCCACCGACCGAGGAGTGGTCCCGCTCCATCCGATCGGCCGGGCATCCCCAGATAGATGCCAAGCGCCAGCGCGAGCAACCCGCCGAGAATCTGCCAGAAGAGCGTCATCGAACCGCCTCCGCTCCGGCGCCGCACTCCGTTCCCACCCATTCGAGGTAGGCCGCCGTCCCGTCCACCACCTCGTGTGCGATCAACTCGGGGACATCGTACGGGTGCAACTCCGCCGCGCGCTCGAGCAGGTGCGGAAGGACCGCACGGGTCGTCTTGAGGATCACCACAACCTCCTCGTCCCGGTGCACTTCACCCTTCCAGCGATAGACGCTCACCGCACCCGGCACGATGTTCCCGCACGCCGCCAGCCGCTCCTTGACGAGTGCGCGCACGACATCTTCGGCCGCACCCGCGCCCGGCGCGGTCATGAGGACCGTGACCACCCCGGTGGCGCGGCCCATCAGGCCACGAACATCGTCTGCTCGACCGAGTCCGCGCTGTAGAACGACTCGATGAGCCCGGCGTAGCGCTCGGTGACAACGTCGCGCTTCACCTTCTGCGTCGGGGTCATCGCCCCGTTCTCCACAGTGAAGGCGTCGGCCACGAGCCCGACCTTCTTCGGCTTCTCGAAGCGTGCCAGATCCCGCATCTCGCTGAAGAACTCCTCCTGCAGCAGGGCCTGGCATTTCGGGTCGTCCAACAGCGCCCGCGCGTCGGATGGGTCGAGTCCGGCGCCCTCGGCCCAGCTTCCGAGCCGCTCGAAGGCCGGCACCACCAGCACCGAGCAGAACTTGCGGCCCTCGCCGATGACGACCGCCTGGTCCACGAACGCGTTCTTCTTGAGCAGATTCTCGATCAGCTGCGGGGCCACGTACTTTCCGCCCGATGTCTTGATGAGGTCCTTCTTGCGATCCGTGATCTTCAGATACCCGTCGCTGCTCAGCTCGCCGATGTCTCCGGTGCTGAACCAGCCGTCGTCGGCGATCACCTCGCGCGTCATCTCCTCGAGGCCGTAGTAGCCCTTCATCACCTGCGGGCCGCGGATGAGGATCTCGCCGTCCTCCGCGATCCGGATCTCGGTGCCGGGAACCGGCCGGCCAACCGTCCCGATGCGGAATTGCTCAGGCGTGTTCACGTTGGTCACGGGGGAGGTCTCGCTCAGCCCGTAGCCTTCAAGGATCATGATCCCGGCCCCCAGGAAGAAGCGGTTGATCTCGGGGGCCAGCGCGGCCCCGCCGCTCACGAAGTAGCGCAGCCGCCCGCCCACCGCGGCGCGGATCTTGGAGAACACGAGCTTGTCCACGATCGCGTACTGCAACCCCACCAGGAACGGCACCCTGGAGCCGCTCTCCCGGCACAGCGCAACGCGCCGCCCCACCTTCGCCGCCCATCCGACGATCTTCGCCTTCAGGCCGCTCGCGTCCAGCACGCTCTGGTAGACCTTCTCATAGAGGCGCGGCACGGACACCAGCACGGTCGGCCTGAGCACCTTCATGTCGGCAGCAACCGTCTCGATGGCGCCGTGGGTGATCGTGCATCCGCAGGCGAAGAAGAGGTAGTCCACCATGCGCTGCAGGACGTGCGAGAGCGGCAGGAAGGAAAGGCTCACGTCGTCGGGGCCGACCCCGAGCAGCTGCTCGGACGCCCAGATGTTCGACGCCACGTTGTTGTGCGTGAGCATCACGCCCTTCGGCGTGCCGGTGGTGCCGGAGGTGTAGATCATCGTGGCCACGTCCTCGGGCCGGGCCCGGCCGGCATCGGCCTCGAAGTCGTCGTTCCCGGCATCGTCCCCGCGCGCCAGGAAGTCCGGCCACGCGACCGCCCCGCCCTCCGCGGCGCCCGCCTCGTCGAACACCACGATCTCCACCTCGCGGTCCAGCCCGGCCACCGCCTCGCGCGCCTTCGCCAGCTGCTCCGCGTCGGAGACGAAGACCAGCGAGGCGCCGGAGTCCTTGAGGATGTAGGCGACCTGGGCCGCGGGAAGCGTGCTGTAGATCGGCACATCGACCACACCCGCGCAGAGGCAGGACCAGTCCGCCAGGGCCCATTCGGCACGGTTCTCCGAGAGGATGGCCGCCCGGTCCCCGCGCCCGACGCCCGAGCGCGCGAGCGCCGCGGACCCCCGCCGAGCCACGTCACGCACCTGCGCGTAGCTGTAGGTACGAGCCTTGGGGCCGGTCACGTTGTACGCGGTTTTGTCCGCCAAGCGACTTACGGTGCGGAAAAACAGCTCTACGAGCGTCCCCTGCGGCACGTCGGCCCTGTTTGCGTAGTAATCGATCGTGTCTGCCATGGAGCTACCCACCTTCCAGGACGATCTCCACCGGGATGTCCTGCCTCAGCGAGAACAGGACGGAACAATACTTCTCGCGGGACAGTTCGAGCGCCCGCTCGACCTTCGCACGGCTCGCCGGCGGCACCCCGGTCACATTGAAGACCAGTCGCAGCCCGCTGTAGTGGCGGGGTGTTTCATCCCGGCGAGCGCCCTGAGCAGTCACGTCGATGCTGTCGAACGGCACCCTCCCCTTCTCCAGGATCACCTTGACGTCGATGGCCATGCACGCTGCCACCCCCGTCAGCACAAGATCCATGGGGGACGGCCCGGTGGCCGAATCGCCATCGACCATGATCTGCGGCCCGGCGGCCGGTCCTCCGTCGAATACGAGTCCCGAACCCGTCCACGCGAGCCGGATCTCCTTGTCCGTCTTCATCCCGAGTCGTCCCGGGCGCCTTCGCCATCTCCGCCGTCGCCGTGCAGCTCCTGCAGGGTGGCCCGCGCATGCGCGATGTGCTCGCCTGCCTCGGCCTCCGACGGTCCGCCGGCCAGAAACGCCTCCAGGTGCTCGACCGCTTCGTCCCGCTCGCCCTGGCGCAGCAGGATGAAGGCCAGCCCGTAGTGGGCACCGGGCGCCTGCGGATACCGGTAGAGGACGTGCCGGTACGTCTTTGCGGCGTCGTCGTCCATGCCCATGCGCGTGTACGTGATGGCGATCTGCTGGAGGACGATCGGGTCGCCCGGGGACTCCTTCAGCGCCAGCCGGAAGGACGTCAGCGCTTCGTGGAATTTCCCCTCCTGGGAAAGCGCGAGCCCCTCCTCGTAGTAGTCGACGCGCTCGGCTCCCGAGGTTCCCCCGAAGATCTTGTTCCAGATCGTCATGGACGAATGTCGCTGCCCCTGGCAGGCCGTGGAATAAGTCCCCGCTGCATTCGGCCGGCGATGCATCCGGGCTGGTCGGACTGCGCCCCGTGCACGGGTACGTCCCTTGAAGGTATGGGAATCCGGAACCGGGACAAGACGTTGTTTGACATAGCTATTTGACGTCGCCCGTCAGACGCTTCATGAAGGGACTGACGAGGAGGGCAAGCAGCCCGCCGCCGCCGATGATCATGGCCACGGTGAGGTAGAGCCGGGAGGGATCCAATCCTTCCAGCTGTCCCGCCACCCGTCCCGCAATGAGGTTGCCGAGCGCCGCCGCGACAAACCACACCCCCATCATCTGGCTGACCCGGTTCCTCGGCGCCAGCTTCGTCATCGCCGACAGACCCACGGGCGACAACGCCAGCTCGCCCACCGTGTGCAGGAAATACATGACGACCAGCCAGGCCGCGGACACCGGTGCATCGGGTGTCGCGTTGGCCGCTCCCCAGGCGATTACGAAGAACCCCGCCGCCAGCCCCAGCAATCCAAGAGCGAACTTCATCGGAACGGACGGGTTGGCGTTGCGGTTCGCCAGCCACACCCACAACCACCCAAAAACGGGGGCGAGCACGACGATGAAGAACGCGTTGACGGATTGGAGCGACGCGGCCGTGTACTCCCAGGGTCCCCAGCCGAACAGGGGACCGAGGGTCCGGTCGGTGTAGTCGCGGGCAAAGATGTTGAGCGAAGAACCCGCCTGTTCGAAACCGGACCAGAAGACAGCCGCCAACAGAAACAGCCAGAAGATGACCCCGACCTTCTTGACCTCGTCACGCGTGTGCCCGCCCAGAAAGATGACGTACAGGAAGTACAGGGCGATGATACCCAGGATTGTGTAGGCCAGGTAGTCGGCGATGTCGGGCAAGGCGAGCGGGATCGTCCCGTTGGACACAAGGAGTCCGAACGCAACCAGCGCGAGCACGATGGCGCCGAAGATCCCGTAGAACAGGCGACCGAGTCGCGCCACCGCCTCGGAGGACTTGTCGGTTCGCAGAACACCGGCATTGCCCAGCGAGCGGTATCCGAGCCGGAACTGGATCAGGCCCAGGACCATGCCGAACCCCGCGAGCGAGAACCCGAGGTGCCAGTTGTACCCTTCGCCCAGCAAGCCGCAGAGAAGTGGTCCGGCAAAGGCCCCCACGTTGATCCCCATGTAGAAGATCGAGAACCCCGCATCGCGCTTGGCCCCGCCCTCCGGGTACAGATCCGCCACCACCGAACTGACGTTGGGCTTGAGCAGTCCGGTGCCGACGACGATGAGGATCAAGCCGAGGAAGAACGTGTAGTCCGAGGGCACCGCCATGCTGAAGTGCCCCGCGGCGATGATGCAGCCTCCCACGAAGACCGCCTTGCGCTGTCCCCAGAGCTGGTCGGCGACCCAGCCGCCCGGTAGCGCCAGCAGGTAGACCATGCTCGTGTAGAGGCCATAGATGGCGCCTGCGGTGACCACATCGAACCCCAGCCCCGGGTTCTCGCCGATCGTCGTTCCCGTCATGAAGAGGATCAGGAGCGCCCGCATCCCGTAATAGGAGAAGCGTTCCCACATCTCGGTGAAGAAGAGAGTCGGAAGCCCTCTCGGATGGCCGGGGAACAGGCCGGGTTCGAATTCGATCCCTTTTTCAGTCGCCATGTGCACCTCTGGATTGGTAGGTAGTGAGCGTCCGGATCGGGCAGGCCCTTCGGGGAAGCCCCCGCGGCACCGGGCGGCCGGGGCTGCCGAACCAGTCGCCCAACCTACGGACCGCAACCCTCCTGGGCGAGTGGGAGCACCCTTCCCTCCATGATCGCCTGGAAGACGTGCGGGTCGATGTTGCCGCCCGAGACCACCGCCACCACGGGTCCCTCCCCGATCTCCGGCAGCCCCCGCAGCGCCGCCGCCACGGCTGCCCCTGCCGCCCCCTCGGCGACGACGTGCGCCCCGCCCGCCAGCACTCGGATCGCCGCGCACACCTCCTCGATCGAGACCACTACCGACCCCGCCAGAAGCGAGCTTGCGAGCGGCCACATCTCCTCCAGGACCCCCGTCGACCCGATGCCGTCCACGAAGGAAGCGCGGTGCCGCACCTCGACCGGACGGCCGGCTTCGAGCGCGGCCGCGAAGGGGGCCGCGGTCTCAACCTCGGCGGCAAAGACCGGCACCCCCGGCGCGACTCTCTGCAACGCGGCCGCGATCCCGCACGAGAGGCCCCCGCCGCCATACGGCACCACCACCGCGCGCACCCCGGGGAGCTCGTCAGCGATCTCGAGCCCGACCGTGCCGTTGCCCGCGATCACCGCCGGATCACTGACCGGGTGGATGAAGTACCCGTGCTCGGCCGGGTGGCCGTGGTCGCGCAGCACGGCCCACCACTCGTCGAAGGGAAGCGGCACCGCAGTCGCGCCCAGCCGTGCGATGGCGTCCAGCTTGGTGCGGGGCGCGGTGTCCGGGACGACCACCCTGCAGGGCACGCCCAGCCGCCGGGCCGCGAGCGCCACGCCCTGGGCCATGTTGCCCGCGCTGCCGGTGTAGACGCCGCGTGCGAGCCGTGCCGGATCGACGAGCGCCATGGCGTTGGCCGCGCCCCGGACCTTGAACGACCCGATCGGCTGCAGGCACTCGAGCTTCACCCGGATGTCGGCGGGAGCGCCCGGGGCATCGAGCCGGAGGATGGGCGACCGGATCGCCGCATCCGCGATGCGCGAGCGCGCGTCCCGGATGGCGCTGAACGGGACAGGCAACTTGTTGGGGGCCATCCGGCAACCTATGGTCAGACGCCGCAACGCTCCAGCCCCGAGAAACCCAATGAACCGGGAAGTCTCCCCAGTCCTCGACCCGCCCGCTTCCGAGTCCCGGCTGGTCGGCTTTCTTTACCCCGCTCCCGCGCGCCGGCGCACCTTTGGCGGCATTTTCAGGTGGTGGGAGAGCCGGCGCCTGGCCTACAACGTGATCGTCGGGGCGTGCGGGGCGGTCACGATGTCGATTGCGACCATCTTTGCCCAGCTCATAGGACAGCCGATGGCGGCTGCACAGCTCCTCGCTCCGGTGCTTCCCATCGCAATCATGGCGAATATCTGCTACACGCTGGGGCCGATGACCGAGTGGTGCCTCCACAGACTCTGGGGCAAGGAGGTGTTGCCGACGGGACCCCACCTCTTCCGGGCGGGTCTCATCCTCTCCACGGGGGTCATCTTTCTGATCCCGACGTTGCTGATGGGGTTCGCGCTGGTTCTGTGGGTTGTGCGGGGGATCTTCGGCCTCGGCTAGCTGCTACGCGGCCCGAGGCCAAGACCCCCACAGCGTCAGCCCCACCCTTCCTCTCCGATCAGGGGGACGAACCGCACCACCCCCAGCTCCTCGCGGCTGAATTCACCGGACCGGTCACGCCGCTCCCGCACCAGCGACTGCCTTCCCCCAACCACCCCGACCGGCATGACCAGGCGGCCCCCCGGACCGAGCTGGTCCCGGAGCGTGCCCGGGATGCGCGGCCCGGCGGCCGCCACCACAATCGCGTCGTAGGGGGCGTGCCCGGGCCACCCCAGTGAACCGTCGCCGCAGCGAACCCGCACCCTGTCGTAGCCCAGCCTGCACAGCAGCGCCCGGGCGCCATCGGCCAGCGGCGCGTGCCTCTCCACCGTGTACACCGCCCGGCAGACGCGGCTGAGCACCGCGGCCGAGTATCCCGACCCCGTCCCCACTTCCAGCACCCTGTCCCCGGCCCCCAGTTCCAGGGCTTCGGCCATCCACGCCACCATGTAGGGCTGCGAGATCGTCTGTCCCATCCCGATCGGGAGCGGCCGGTCGGCGTAGGCATCGTGGGCCCGGCTCCGCGGCGCGAACAGCTCCCGCGGCACCACGGCCATCGCATCGATGACCCGTGGATCGTCGATTCCCCTCCCGGCAAGATGCCGCCTCAGCATCCGCAGGCGCGCCCGCTCCAGTCCACGGGCCGATGCCGCGGGCACCCGGGCTGCCCGTGGCCGCACACGCAGGCCCGCCCTGCGCCGCCGGTCAGCCGTCGCGGGGTCCCGGCCCACGGTCGCCGTCCTGGCGGGTCCCGCCGCCCGCCGGGGTGACGGAGTGAAAGTCGATCCCTCCGGACTGGTGCTGCAGCTCGATGCTGTCCACAACCAGGAGTGCGTCCAGGTCGATCACGTCGAGGGTGCCGCGCACCGACCCGGCAGACTCGTTGGACACGAAGGCGTAGCGCCCGTCGGGACTGGCGACGACCCCGTGCGTCACCGGCCGCGAGGTGGCGATCCGGGCCAGCTCTTCGCCCGTCTCCAGGTCAAACACGCCGACCGCCTGCTCGCCCTTCAGCGTCGCGATCAAGAGCTCGCCGCCCGCCGTCACCTCCAGGTTGTACGGCGCCATCCCCGTTGCGAATCTGCGTGACACCTCCCACCGCTCCGTGTCGATCTCGAGAATCTCCCGGTTCCTGTTGCAGGCCACGTAAACCACCCGGTCGGCCCCGGCCCCCGCACCGGGCTCCACCCAGGTCGGACTGCATACCCTGGCGTCTCCGCCGGCGGCCATCGCGGCACGGCCCTCCGCCCCCTCGGTCGTCACACCGTGTCCCGCGCCCGCATGCTCCCCACCCCCGCCGGCGGCCCGCTCCAGCCCCTCCCTCCCCGGCGTCACGTCGAAGCGGGCACTCACCTCGAAGGTCTCCAGGTCGATCTCGACCAGCCGTTCGGAGTGCATGCACGCCGAGTAGTGCTTCGATCCGCCGGCCCCCACACGGCTGCCGTGCGGCATCAGACAGGTTCGTACCCGGGTGACCTCGATCATGTCCGGCGTGTAGACCACCGAGACATCCGACGGCACCATATCGCCGTGCAGGTTGAAGTTCACCGCGAGGAGAAACTGGCCGTCCGGGGTGATCCCCATGGTCGCCGGAAAGAGCCCCAGCTGCGTGCGGCCCACCAGCGTGTCGGGGCCCGCGCGGAACTTCCACAGATGTCCGCGGGGCGTGCCGTGGGCGATCGTGACGTACCAGTATTTGCCATCGGGGGACACGCTCAGCCCGTGCGCACCGTCGTTGTCCGCCGGCATGATCCCGACCGGAATCTCCTTCTCCACCGCCAGGCCCTCGCCGGGGATGAAGACGACCCGGCTCACCAGGTCCGACGACTCGTTGGCAACGTAGAGGCGGTATTCGGGGAACTGGGCAAGCAACGCGGGTGCGGGGAGCAGCCCCGAGAGGGACAGCAGGACCGCCGGACACACCCGCCAGGCCATCCCGCGGATCCGCGCCGGGCGTCGCGCAAGCCCCGCGTCCGTAGCGCCTCCGCGGCGACCGGCATTGTGCGATGCCGCTGGGCAGTGCTCCTTCACGAAACCGGTACCTTCCGCCGCGGCTCCAGGCGTACGACCCAGAGCCCGGAGTTGAGGTCGGAGACGAAGATGTTCCCCTTGAAGAGCTGAGGCCCCCACGCCATCGGCGAATTGGGGACCACCCCGTCGGGCGTTCCGGTGGGCAGCCAGGCCATCTCCCGGCCCTGGCGGTAGAGGTCGCCCCGCAGTTCGCCGGAGACGTCCACCACCCGCAGCCCCGCCTGGTAGTAGGCGACGTACATCCTGTCGTCCTCGATCCAGAGGTTGTGGGCGCCGGCCTCCGGGACCTCGTAGCGCGCGACCTCGCGCAGATTCTCCGGATCCTCCAGGTCCAGGATGTGGACGAACCCGCGCGAGCCGTCGCCCGGATGCCCGTTGCGCGACACGCAGTCCTCGCAGTCGAAGATCTCGTCTCCCACGAAGAGGTAACGGTGTCCGTCCGCGTTGGTGTACGGAACGGCGAAGTGGGTGTTGCCCTCCGGGTAGGCGTAGTGACCGACTTCGACGGGCAGGGCGGGCAGGCCGCCCCAGCGCCCGTCACCGACGTCGAGGATGTAGACGCCGTCGTTCCAATAGGAGACGTAGGCCAGGCCGTCCACCACCCAGATGTCGTGAAGGTACTTGCCGGGCGAATCGATCCCCCAGCGCCCCACCTCGACGACCCTGCCGGGGTCGCTGATGTTCAGGATGTGAACATCGAAGGTGCCGTTGTGGATCGCGTAGAGCATGTCCCCCGCGAAGAAGACGTTGTGCACGCCGCCGGTCAGGTCTCCGATGTAGGTACTGGCGATGACAGGGTGCGCGGGATCGGCCAGATCCAGCACCACGATCCCGTTCCGGCGGTCACGGGCGCCCTCCCGGGTGATGACCGCCAACGTGCCCTCCGGGTTGACCTTGACGTCGTTGACCACCCGCGCGTCGACCTCGACGAAGTCGGTCAGCACGGGCGTGGCCGGGTTCGTGACGTCCCAGACGAGCATGCGCTGGCCCCCGAGGTGGGTGCCCGTATAGACATAGTCGCGCCCGTCGGCCCCGGTGAAGGCCCACAGGTCCGAGGACGGCCGGTCGGCGACGAGGCCGCGGCCCACGACGATCGCGTCGTGTTCCACGCCACGTTCGACGACTTCGACCAGCGCCTGGCCGGTGCGGCCCGCGGCGTTCGCCACCACCCGGTACAGCCCCGGCCGCTCTGCCACGAAGGCGCCGTCCCGGTACACGGACGCACCGGAGTTTGTTCGCTCAGCGAACGAAGTCACCGAAAAGTCGGTCGGGACACCGTCGATCTCCGTTCCCGAGGCGTCACGCGACACCGCCGTGAAACGAACCACGTCGCCGGTGCGGGCGCGGGAGGCTCCCGAGACCTCCACCGCGGCAACCGGGTTGTCCTCGACCTCGAGGGTGAGCGCGGCCTCGATCCCCTCCGCCCGGGCAGTGATCGTCACCTCGCCGGGCAGCAGCGAGTGCACGAACCCCCGCGGATCGACGGTGGCGAAGCGTGCGCGGTTACTGGTCCACTCCATTTCCACCCTTTGGCGCTCGCTGCCTTCGGCGGTGAATGCGCGGGCGTTGAGGCCCACCACCGACCCCGCGAAGAAGCGGACCCCGGGATCGTCGATCTCCACCGTCGCCACCGGTCGTCCGACCACCCGAACCGGCGCCGAGAAGGTACGGACCTCGGGCGGGCCGGTGCCGCTGGCCGGAGGGGCCCGTATCGCCATCCGGAGCTCCGCCTCTCCCTCGGCCACCCCTCGCAGGAAACCCTCCTCCATGACCGCCAGCCGCGAATCCAGGCTGGTGAGGATGCGTACGCCGGACACGGGTTCGCCGTTGGCGTCGTACGCGACGATCTTCACATCCTCGCCCACTGCGAGGGAGTCGCCGACCTGCACCTCCACCACCTCGGGGTCGGGGCGGACATCCGCGACGCGTGCCCCGATCCGCACCGCCGCCGTGTATCCCCGGGCAGCGAGGGCGGGGTCGGGGACCGCAGCCGCAGCGGTATCGGCCGGGGGCGCGGGTTGCGTGACGGGCGTGGCCGGCTGCTCGGCGGGTGGCGTGGTGTCGGTGGCGGGAGGCGGGGTGGGCGGTGCTGCGGTCGAGATGGTAGCCCTCGAGGTGCCGCCTCCGCAGGCGGTGACGAGGAGGGTGAGGACGGCTGGTGCGGAAGGTCTGATCATTGCTGCTCCTGATTGTGCTTCCCGGAGGGGCGCTGTCGGAATATGGAGAGGACGCACCCGGTAATACCAGCCGCACGGGGCTCCGGGTTCCCCGGACGCCGAGGAGTCCCGTCCGTTGTGGCGAATCGACGGCGTCGCAAATAGCTTGTCACGCCATGACCGCGTTTTCGGAGCGAGTGTATGACTGTGTGCGGCGGATCCCCAGCGGAAGGATCATCAACTACGGCAGCGTTGCCGCCCTGGTGGGGGAGCCACGAGCCGCGCGGGGAGTCGGCTACGCCCTCAGCCACCTTCCGCCCGGCTCCGACGTACCCTGGTGGCGCGTCGTGAACCGCAGGGGCGCGATCTCGACTTCACGGCTCACCGGACTCGCGCAGCGGCAGCGGGCAATCCTGGAGAGCGAAGGCGTGGTATTCAACGCGGATGGAGAGGCATCGTGGGGACGGTTCGGATGGGACCCGCACGGATGACGGCAGGGCCGGGGGCGCAGATGGCCCGGGGGCGCGCGCTGGTTGTGCATTTCACTGCTGCCGCGCTCCTGGCCACCGCCGCCTGCGACCCGCCCGCGTCCGATTTCCACATCGCCTACGCCGAGATCGTCGCCGAGGAGGACGCGCGCGGCGCGATCGGCCTGGAACGGGTGCGGGAGCACCTCGGCAACGATGACCCCCGGATTCGCGCTGCCGCCGTACGCGCGCTCGGCCGCCTGGAGGAACCACCCCTGCACGGTGAGATCTCGCCGCTGCTCGGCGACCCCGACCCCGCGGTGCGCACCGCCGCGGCCACCGCCCTCGCGCAGTCCGTCTTCGGCACCGGCCCAGGCGAGGTCACCCGGCTCCTCGCCGCGCGCATCCGGGAAGAGACCGACCCGGCGACGCTCGGCGCGCTGGCCACCAACCTCGGCCGCCTTACCCTGGAGACCCCCGATCACCGCGCGGCGACCTCCGCCGCCCTGACCAACGCCTCGGCCCGCCTCCTGTCCCTGCACGGCGACCCCGACCTCCTCGCACGGCTCGGCCTCGCGCGCGGAATCGAGGCCCTCGCCCGCGGCGGCCAGGCGGGCGACACCCTGCCCATGGCCCTCGCCGCGGCTGCGGCCTCCCTGGCCACGCTCACCCTCCCGCCGGATGACCCAAACGCGCACACCGCCGACCGGGTCCGGCGCACCGCCGCGACCGCCCTCGTCCAGACCGGCCAGCTCGGAGAGGACGCCGCGCTCCGGCTGCTGCAGGACGCGGACTGGGGCGTGCGGCGCCAGGTCGTCCTCGGCACGAACCGCTACGGCACCGCGTCCGGCGATGTCGTCCCAGCCGCGCTGGACGACCCCGACCCGCGGGTGCGCGTCGAGGCGGTGCGGGCGCACCACCGCTGGTTCCGGTCCGCCCGCGGCTGCGACGCGATCATCGCGGCGGCGGCGGACCCGGACCCCGACGTGGCCGCGGTCGCGATCGGGCTGCTGGGCCGTCCCTGCACCGACATGGAGGCGCAGGTGGCGGCGCTGCGGGGACGAGTGGCGGAGCTGGGGGAGGCGGGGGGCGCGGGGGGCGGAGGCGAGAGCGCCGAGGTGGGCGCGGAGAACGACGCCCTCGACACCGCGCCCGACTGGCGGGCGCCGACCCGGGCGCTTCACGCACTCGCGGCGCTCGTGCCGGGCGAGGTGGCCGGCGATGTCGGGAGATTTGCGCGGCACGCGAACCCGTTCGTGAGGGCGTGGGCAGCGCGGGCCGCGGGACAGGCGGGGATCGCGGACGTGCTGGCCGAGCTCGCCGAGGATCCCGATCCCAACGTGCGCGAGGCCGCGCTGCAGGGCCTGGCGGCGGCGGGGGGGGAGGGGGTGGGGGAGATCTTCCTCGCTCAGCTCGGCCAGGACGACCCGCAACTCGTCATGACCGCGGTCCGGCAGCTCGCGCGGCTGACCCGCGAAGAGCCGCCCACCCCCGCACTTCTCGCCGCCCTCGCCCGCTTCACGGCCCGCGAACGAGAGACCGAACGAGACGTAAGGGTCGCGATTCTGGACGCTATCGGCACCGTGGGCGGGTTTGCCGACGAGGACCTCGAGCCGTATCTCACCGACTTCGACCCGGTCGTGGCCGACCGCGCCGCCACGATGCTGAACACGCCAGGCGGAGCCGGGAGCGGTGGGGCCGAGGGCCGGCGCCCCGGCGGCGACGAGTACCAGGCCGCGCCCGAACCGCTCCCCCGCACCCCACCCCCCACCGCCGCGCGGCTCGCCGAGCTGGAACGCTCTGCCGTCGTCCTCACCATGGCCGGCCTGGGCGACATCGTGATCGCGCTCCGTCCCGACCTCGCCGCCACCAACGCCGACCGCTTCGCCCGGCTTGCCGGCGAGGGGTACTTCGACGGCCTCACCTTCCAGCGCGTCGAGCCCAACTTCGTCATCCAGGGGGGCAGCCCGAACGCCAACGAATACTCGGGCGACGGCCCCTACAGCCGCGACGAGATCAGCGACCATCCCCACTGGCGCGGCACCGTCGGCCTCTCCACTCGCGGCCGCGACACCGGTGACGCCCAGATCTTCGTCAACCTCGCGGACAACCTTCGCCTCGACTTCAACTACACCATCCACGGGGTCGTCGTGGAGGGGATGGAGGTGGTGGACGCCGTCCAGGAGGGCGCCGTGATCGAGAGGGCCACGGTGGTGCGCCGGTGAGGGGACACGCTCCCGCCCGTCTACGTCACGCGCCCGCAGGCCTGGCCACCCTTCTTGCGCCCGCTTTCCTCGCATGCCAACCCTCAGCCCACGAGATCGCCCGCCGCGTGGAGATCGTGCGCACCGAGTACGGCGTCCCCCACATCCTCGCCGACGACCTCGAGGCGATGGGATTCGGACTCGGCTACGTCCAGTCCGAGGACTACAGCGCCTCCATTGCCGTCGCCATGGCCGCCAGCCGGGGCACGCTCGCCCGCCACCTGGGTGACGCCGAGCTGAACGCCGATTTCGCTGCGCGCCAGTCGCACGCACGCGCCGCCGCAACCTTCGGCCGGCTGGATCCCCGCACCCAGGCCGTCTACAGCGGCTTCGCGGAAGGCGTCAACCACTACATCCGCCTGCACCCGCACGAATTCCCCCCCTGGGTCGCGCCCGACTTCACCGGCGCGGACGCCCTCGCCCGCGATGTCCAGAGCTGGAGCCGCGGCGACGCCGCCCGCTTCCGCCGCAACCTGGCCGCGCGCACCGAGTCGGCCGTCACGGCCTCCGCTGCCGCGCCCGCACCCGATCTTCGCCAGCCCCCGGACGCGGTTCCCCGCACGCACGCACGCCAACCCGATCCTTCCGCCCCCTCCTTTCTCCTCGACGGCTCGAACGCCTGGGCCTTCCACGGCTCCCGCACTTCATCCGGCCACACCATCCTCCTGCGCAACCCGCACCTCCGGTGGGACGGCGACTATGACCTGCTCGACCGACCCTCCGGCCTCACCTACTACGAGGCGCACGTCCGCGTCCCCGGCGTCATCGACTTCTACGGCGACTTCCGCATCGGGACGGCCTTCGGGATCATCGGCGGCTTCAACCCCCGGCTCGGCTGGGCGACGACCAACAACTACCCGGTGCTGTCCCAGGCCTACCGCCTCCGCGCCCACCCCGAACTCGACGACCACGCGCTCCTCGACGGCCAGCCACTGCCCCTGGAGCGGCGCGACGCCACCGTCGACTACCTCACCGAATCCGGAGACACCGCCACCGAGACCCGCACATCCTGGCACACCCCGCATGGCCCGGTCATCCACCGCACCGAAGACGATGTCTACATCCTGAAAGACCCCAGGGACGGCGAATTCCGGCGCGGCGAGCAGTTCCTGCGCATGATGATGGCGAGCGACCTCGAAGAGTGGCTGGGCGTCATGCGGATGCGGGCCCACCCCACGTCAAACTTCACCTACGCCGACGCCGACGGGAACATCGCGCACTACTACAACGCCCGGCTTCCCCTGCTGCCCCACCCGGTCACCGGCGACACGGCCGCCCTCGCCGCCTCGTCCACCGACATCTGGTCCGAGCTCGTCCCCTGGGAGGACCTGCCCCTCTACCTCAACCCGCCCGGCGGCTACGTCCAGCAGGCCAACGACACCCCCGACTACACCAACCTCAACGTTCCGCTGGATCGCGACACGGTCCCGCCCAACCTGCCCGACCCGCGCCTGCGGCTCAGGAGCCAGCTGTCCCTGGAGCTGGCGGCCCGCGGGAGACTTGCCGAGGCCGGTCAACCCGCCGGCAACCCCGGAGTCGCGCCCGCCGCACAGGCCGCGGTTGCCCCCGAACGCCTCACCCTTGAAGACGTGATTGCGCTCAAGCACTCGCCGCGCATGCTCATGGCCGAGCGGGTGATGGACGACCTCCTGCGCGTGGCACGGGAGGCGCTCGACCGCCGTGTGCCGAGGGGTCCGGGCACCGCCGGCGGTCCCGCAGCCACCGGCGACCCCGGGCTGGCCGAAGCGCTGAACGTACTCGCCGCCTGGGACCGGACCGCTTCCGCCGGCAGCCGCGGCGCCGTCCTCTTCCAGCGGTGGGCGGAGGAGTACTTCTCCGGCGCTCCCGACTCTCTCCGCTGGCGTCAGCCGTGGGACCCCGAGCGTCCGGCGACGACACCATTCGGCCTCCGCGATGCGGCGGCCGCCATCGATGCTCTCGCGGCCGCAGTGAACTCCCTGGATGACCGGGGAATCCCCCTCGACGCCCCATGGGGCGACATCCACCGCGTCATCCGTGGTGACGTTGACGTGCCGGTTTCGGGCTGCCCGCCCACGCTCGGCTGCTTCCGGACCCTCTCCTTCGCTCCCGTGGGCGGGACGGCAGCCGACGACGAAACGCCGGCCGGCGGCGCGGGCTTGCGGCTCGCGGCGAACCGTGGCGACGCCTGGGTGCTGATCGTGGAGTTCGGCGAGATCCCGACGGCCTACACCGTTCTCTCCTACGGCCAGACCGCCCGCAGCGAATCCCCGCACTACTCCGACCAGGCCGCCATGTTCGCGCGCGGCGAAATGAAGCGGATCGCCTGGACCCCGGACGAGATCGAGGAGGTTGCGATCCGGCGCTACCGGCCGGGGCGGGAGGCGCGGCGCTAGCAGCCCGTGGACAAAATCCCCCCGGCATTCGAGCGGCGATGCATCCGGGCTGGACGCTTCGCCCCACCTTCCGAGAACGTAAAGACAACCTTACATTATGTCATGTTCACTATACATATTGTCACTCCAGGGCTGCGCTCTGCGTTGCTCCTCAGCCCAATAGCGCTGCTATTGGCCCTTCGTCGCGCCTTGCCAGCCCGGCGCCTCGCCGCTCTCGGTGCTCGCGGGGCTTTATCCACGGACTGCTAGGGCTCGGGGTGGCCTCCGCCAATTGCTAATCGGGCAGTCCCGGGTGCTTACCTCGGCACCAGTTCCACCGACACGATGTCGACGAAGGGCAGCCCGTCGTCACCCACCTCGTACCGGTACCCCCGCTGCGAACCGCGGAAGAACTCCATTGCGGCCTGTTCCATGAATTCCGGTACGCGGAACACGTCGGAGGCCAGGAGTTCGCCTGATCTTGTGTCGATCACCTCGATGACCACCTCCATCAGCTCCATGATCTCGCTGTCCTCGTCGTCCTCGTAGGGTCCGTCCCCGTGCCGGGGACTCTCGTAGGCGTCGAGGAATTCCCGGGTCGGACGTGGAAGCCCCACGATGAGGAGGCCGTCCTTCACCACGTGGAGCCGGGACACCGCCGAGGACGTCTCCAGCTCGCCGCGCCATTCATACCAGGACACGTCTCGCCGGAAGGCTCGCCGCAGCTCGCCGTCAAGCCCCCACTCCTCCAGAACGTACTCGTGCGGGCCCTCCTGGGGCGGAGCCGCCCAGAAGGTGTCGCCGCCCGCGTAGGTGATCGGCCGCACGATGTATCCGGCCTCGCCCTCCGGCCCGAACGTCCGCGCCAGCGCGCCAGCGGAGTCCACAACGCGAAAATGCCGTGACCGATCCTGAGCGTAGCCGGCGCTTGCCAACGCCGACCCATCGTCAAGAATGACCGTGCCCTCCTCCAGCGCTCCGCCCATCACATTGGCAGGAACGCGCCGCAGGAATTCGTGCCGGGGGGAGAAGACCGACCACTGAAATCCACCGTCCCGGACGTGCAGCTTGTCGCGACCGTCGATGTACAGGCTGATCATGCCGCGCGCCGTGAGTTCGCCCGGACCCTCCCCTTCCCGTCCGAACGAATGCATGTACCTGCCCCGCGAATCCCACACGCTGATGGTCACTCCCCACCCGCGCGCGTTCGCCGTGTAGTAGCGGCCGTTGGAGTCCACCAGGACGGTGCGGCCCGGGTCCGGCCGCGACCCGTCGGCCACCGCTTCGAGCCGGATCCCCACCTTGCGGAACTCAACGCGGCACGGCGGGCGCCCGTCCTCGATGACCGATGTATCGCCCGCCGCGAAGGACCGCTCGGGCTTCCGGGGGCAGGGTGCCTGCCGGGCATCCGCCGGCAGGGAACCGGACGCGGCCAGAACCGCGCTGACCAGCAAAAGCACCGCGAGGCCTCCACACACAGTCGCGGCGGCCGGAAACACGCTCAAACGTCCCATCCAGGAGCTCCTTGCAACGCTGTTCGTACAACTGAACGAAGTCATGTCATGCAACTGAACGAAGCGCCCACCCTCGCGCCGTGCAAGGTGGCCCCGCGTCCCCAGCCACGTCATTTTCATCCGGACGCCAGCCGCAAGTGTTCTTTCCTCCCGGAGACATTCACTTCATGAGCACCTCCCGCCACCCCACCCCGCCCCACACGGCTGCCATTCCCGGCACAACCGGCCTCCACACCCCGCTGCTCCTCCTCGCCACCCTGGCCGCGCTGCTGGCGTCCCCCCACCCCGCCACCGCCCAGGCCCCACCCGCCACCCCACCCCCCCTCGACCTCGCCACGCTGTTCGATTTCGGCCACCTCCTCCTTGACGAGAACGGCGACAGCGTGCCCGACCGCCTCGGCGCGACGCTGGTCCTCGCGCCCGAACCGACCACGGCCGAACGGGTCGCCGCCGCCGAGATCGCGGCCCGGCTGGGTTTCGAGACCATGGCGCTCGATCTGCCGCTGCGGCGTGGCTTCCGGCCCGGACAGGTCGGCATCCTGATCGGCCACCGTGCCCTGGAACCCCTGGAGCTGTCGCCCGCGGACTTCGGCATCCACACCCCGGCCCCCGGCACGCCCCCCACCGTCGCCACCCTGACGACCCCGTCCGGCGACCGCTGGGTGGCCGTCCTGGGCGGTGATGACGATGCCATTCTTCGCGCTGCGCGACTTCTCGCGGGCTCCCTGCCCCACATCCGGTCCCTCTCCGGGCCAACCATCGCCGATGTCGGCGAGCAGATCAACGAATGGCTCGCGGCGGGCGACTCAATGGCTCGATCGGCCAGCTTTTCATACCCGCGCGTTTCCGTCAATGGCCCGGACGACGAAGTCCACCTGGTCGCCGAGCTGACCTTCGTCGCCGAGGGCGAGGCGGGTCCGGCACCGGAAGGCGCGGCCGCCACACCGGCAAGCGCCACCGCCGACTCCCTCACCGCCGACGCGCTCGACCGGCTCGGCGCACTCGCCCGCGGCAACACCGGCACGGGCACAGACGCCGGCAGCGACAGCACCGAAAGCGCCCCCGCCGATCTGCGCTTTCGCAGCCTCGCCGCGGTGACCGTCACCGGCGGCGGCTGGCAGGTCGAGCTTCCGGCACTTTCGCCCTCGCCTCCGTCCGGCGGCCGGCCCGGCGGAAGCGGCGGTACGCCCGACCTCGCCGACCTGTACCGGAGCGGCGGCTTTCTCGGCGGCGGCGATATCCCCAACAGCGTCGGCGTGGTCGTCGTGCCGGGCGAGGGCGCCGAGGGCGTGCCCGAGCTCGCGGCCCGGCTGGGTCTGGAGACCACCGGGCTCACCGTCCCGCTGGTCAGGACCACGGACGAAATCGAGAGCACGTCCCGCGAGCCCACGATGGTCCTGGTCGGCAGCGATCATCCGTTCATCGCGGAGCTCGCCGACAGCGGCAGGATCGCGCCGGGAGAGCTGCCCCCCGGTCACGGCATGATCGAACTCGTGGAAGAAGCCTTCGGGAGCAGATCCGCCGTGGTGGTCACCGGTTCCGACCGCGCGGGCGCCACAATGGCCACAAGGCGCCTGGCCGAGGTCTTCCCCGGAGTCAGCGCCTGGGCCGACGGCAACCCCACCTTCGGCGACATCGAGGAGGAACTCTGGGGCACGCTGTCCGGCTACACACCCGGAGGCCAGGCCGCGGTCGGCCTCTACAAGCTCGACCGGATCGTGGCCGGGCTGGCCGAGGAGGACATTGCTTCGGCCGAGATACTGGTCTCCGCCGAGAAAGCCCCTCCGGGCCTGGCCGACGTGGTGCGCCAGCGCGCCGCCGCACTCGGCACCGACAACATCACCGTCACCATCGACAACCGGGATGTCTCGGAGGCCGCTCCAATTTTTGACGACGATTTTGAAGTGCCTTCCGAAATAGTCAGCTTCTGGGACGCCTTCGAGGCCCGCGTGCTCCCGCAGGTCGCCAGCGGTGCCCCCATCCAACTCCACGCCCGCCTCTCCGAACCCCCCGAAATCCGCCGCGCCGTGGCCGACGACGCCCGCCGCCGCCTCATCGACGCCGGAGCCGACCCCGACGCCACCACCGTCGAAGTGCTCTCCGCCTTCAAGCAAGGCTTCTTCTGGCTTCGCGAATCCGTGGCGCCCCGGCTCGCGGACCAGGAAATCGGCGAAATCGTCATCGAGTTCCTGCGCAACGAACCGCCCGGGGACTGGCCCCAGCAGGCCATGCTCACGCCCCTGCGCTGGCTGCACGAGATCTTCCCGATCGACGAGATCCTCGTGAAGGACCTCGGGATCGATCTCGGCCAGGTCCGCTTCGAGATGGTCGAAGGCGACGGCCCGATCTACCGCGTCCGCGCAAGCTCACCCGGCGGCGACACCATCCTGGAGGAGACATTCGACCCCGTCTGGGTGCTGCGGCCCTACGTCGACCGCTTCCGCGACTACGAGCACGTGCGGGTCACCACCGGGTGGATCACCGCGACCTCCGGCACCGACACCCTCGCACACGAGCGCATCGTCACCGACCCCGAGTGGTTCTGGGACCGCTTTCAGGCGCGGACCCTGCCGGCGGTCTACGACTATGTGATGGAGCGGCACGACGGGAACCCGCGTTCCGGACGCGCCGACCAGCCCTACTTCGGCACCCTGACCGTCGATCTGGAGCTGAGCGAGCCCGACTACCGCCTTGGCGTCGACAACGAGATCATCTCGACCATGGACGCGCTCCACGAGGAGATCTACTTCGGCACGATCGAGTTCTTCACGCTGCTCGGGCGCAACGCGCGGGGGCAGGGACTCAGCTATCCGGGGCGGATCATCCCGGTCATGCGGCCGAAGGGCGACGGCGGCAATGGGCGCGGCCGCATCACCTTCACCGGATTCGCCACGGACCGGCCGGCGGTGATCGTGCGCTACGAGCGGGCCGACGGCACGACCGGCGAGGAGCGGCTCGACATCCCCAAGATCTCGATGGGGCGTCCGAGCCTGCGGAGAATCGTGATCGCGCCCGCCGCCGGCGCCACTCCCGACCCCGGCGCCCGGCCCACCGGCGAGCCGACTCCCTCGATCCTTTTCCGCCTCGACTTCCGCCTGCGCGTCGACTCCGAGACCGACCAGCGCGATTCCCTCCTCATCCTCGCACCCCCCGACGCCGTCGACGCCCGCATGATCTCCGCCGAGCAGATCGCGGCCACCCTTGCCAACCTGGGCACGCTCCGCGACGCGGGGCTCTACACCGACGCGCTCGCGTATGACGAACTCGGCGAGATCGGCGTGCGGGCCTACTGGACCCACGAGTCGACCGACTCCACCCGCCTGACCGCGGTGCTGCCCGCCAACGGGGTGCCGAAACCGCTTCCCGTCTGGACCGACCTGCTTCCCGACGGCTGGGAGTACACGGGCGAGAGAATCGTCCAGTGGGACACCCCCATTCCCCCGCCCGAGGGCCACGAGATGACGGCCAAGCTGAGCCACGCCTTCGACCACGCGACGATGTACCGGGTCGGCGAGAGCTATCTCGGCAGGACCACCTGGGCGATGGACCTCATGTCCCCGGTCACCACGACCCATTGGTCGCGCGTCAAGGCCACGACCTTCAAGCCCACCGTCATCTACTCCGCCCGCGAGCACGCCAACGAGGTCTCGTCAACGAGTCACGTGCTCCGCCACGCCGAGCTTCTTCTCACCGACCCCGAGCAGATGCCCAGGCTGGACAAGGTCAACGTCGTCATCCATCCCTTCACCAACCCCGACGGCGCCCAGCTCGCCTACGACCTCTACCGGATCACGCCGGACTACATTTTGCACGCCGGCTACCTCGGGTCGCTGGGGGTGAACGTGACCTCCGGGTTCGGCAGCTTCCCCGTCTATCCCGAATCCGGTGTCCGCCGCGAGCTGTGGGAACGCTGGCTGCCCGACATCTTCCTGAACCCCCACGGCTACCCGAGCCACCAGGTCGTCCAGCTCTTCTCCGAGTACAGCGGGCTGGTGCGGAGCGGCCGCGTCACCGAGCGCAACTGGGGCCTCAACAAGGGCTGGTTCATGCCCGGATTCGGCTACATCGACAGCCCGGCCTTCCCCCGCCACAAGGACGCCGCGTTCAAGATCCGCGACTATATCACTGCGGGGATCAACTCAAACCGCGACGTCTTCGAGATGAACCAGCGCGCTTATGACCGCTATCGCCGTTACGGTGCAGACTTCGACACAGAGGTCTTCCGTCTGCCGATGACGGACAGTGTGCTGATCGAGATGCCGCTGAAGGGGTCGAGCGGTGGCGGCGGCTACAACCCGCGCATCACCATCTGGAGCGGCATAACCGAGGCACCGGACGAGACCGCGTACGGGCCGTGGATGGAGCTGGTGGCGAAGGCCGGCCTCTCCTGGGACCAGGCGCTGCTGGACTACCTGTACGATGGAAACCACGAGGTGCGCCGGAGCGGTTCGGCGTTCCGGGGTGGAGCGACGCTCAGGATGAGCCGGACGCGGCCGCCGGAGGATCCGGACGAGGAGGAGGAGGACGCGTCGGACGGGAACCCGGGGGGGAACGGGTCCCCGTGACCATCGGTCCCGAACCCGTACCCCGATGACATCGCCCATCGATCTCGCGCGTCTGCGCGCGCGGGACCCGGAGTTGCTTACGGCACTGGTCCGCGAACTCAGTCCGCAACTCCTGGCGGTGATCCAGGGCTACGCCCGGGACGACGACCACGCCGACGAGCTGTTGCAGGAGTGCTGGGTTCACATACTGGAACGGCTGGACAGCTACCGGGCGCGCGGACCATTCGCGGGATGGGCGGTCGCCGTCTCCCGGAGTGTCTGCGGTTCCAGCCTGCGCCGGGATCGACGCGAGGCCAGGGGCAAGGTGGGGATGGATGAACTGGTCGATGTCCCCGGGGACACCCCCGACGCCCAGGAGCGGCTCACGCAACGGCGTTTGCGGAAGGCGCTGTTCAAGGCCCTGAGCAAGCTTCCGGATCGTGAGCGCGAGGCGATCGTTCTTCGCGTACTCGAGGGGCGGAGCACGGCGGAGGCGGCAGAAGCGCTGGGCGTCAGCCGCCGGGCGGTTGGGGACCTGGTGGAGCGCGGGCTCTACCGGATACGGCGAATGAGGGGAGTTGGCAGGGCTTTGGAAGCCTGGCTGGAAAATATGTCGTAAAATGACCGCCCAAAACCGGGCCGGCGAGCGTCTATAGAGTATAGGGGCCGAACTCGAGGCCGAAATCCACCAACTGCTCGCCAAAGAGGGAATGGAGCTGAATCTGTTCCGGTCGCGGCCGGATCGCGACGTGTTTCCGCGCGCCCTCGGGTGCGCTCTTCTCGTGGTCGCAGGCCTGTACGTTGTCTATGACGTGGGGGTGTTTGTCGCCCTGGGGCCTGACACGTCCATCGCGTACCGGTTCCTGATCATGTTCGCGATGGCGGCGTTCCCGCTTCCTGCTCTGGTGGCGCCTGCCACGTACTTCGCGGCAATGGACGCCTTCGATCTCTACGGGGAGCACGGGTCCGGGGTGCGGGCGCGGCACTGGAGGCTGCTCGGGGCGCTCGCGCTGGGGGCATACCTCGTCGTCGCCACGGGTCCAGCGATCCACGACCAAGCCGTGGCAGCCGTGATGGGACCCATCGACGCCTTGCCTGAAGAGGGCATGGTGGCCGACCCGCGGGGGCGCACCATGGTTCCCTTCGCGGTGGCCCTGTTCGTGGTCGCCGGGGGGGTGGCGGGTGCCCTGACAGGACGGGTTACCGCAGGGTTGCCGGCGGGCCGGCGCAGCGTCGTGCGATGGGGAGTCTGCGTCGGGATGCTCGCATCGTTCATGGTCACGCTGGTCATCGTTGCCGACCTCATCAAGATGCATGGGACACTGTCACCGCCGTGGCTCGCCCTGGCTCCGCCGGCCGTGCCGTTCGCGCTGGTGTGCGCGGTGGCCCGGAGGGAATGTGCCCGATTCGCCGGTTCCGCGCTTGCCCGCTTCCGCCGGAGACGTGCGATGGATGCCGGCGCCGTGGCCGAGGGTCTGCGGCGGACCGCAGCCCCGGAAGTCGCGGTCAGCGACGCGCAGGTGGACGCGGTTGTCGGCGTCCTGGCCGCGGCGCCCGGGACAACACCCCCCCGGAGCAACCGGCGGCGCGGCCGCTCGTGGCGCTGGATGGGGATGACGGCGGGTTTCATGGGTGCCTGGGCAGCGGTATCGGTCGGTCTTCTTTTACTGGGAGGCGCGGGTGTGTCGCCCCCCACCATGGTCTCGGGAATCGCGGCCGGATTCTTCGGATCCGCGGTCGCCCTTTCCTGTCACCTTCGCGGCCGGACCCCGGCCCTGACGCGGACGTCAATCTGAGGCCTTCATCCACCCCCCCGCTCCTTGCGCTGCTCGCAAGTCCCAGGCTACGCGAGCGCACCCGGGTTGCGCTCGTTTTCGGGAGCGCATCCCGGATCATCGGCCCGGTCACCTACGCGGACAGCTGGCGCGAACTGGGCATCCTGGCTGCGCAACACCCGGGGTCGCCTGCGGTGGTCGACACCTTCCGGGGCAACGGCAGCCCCATCGCGAAAGGAGGCGCGGAGGCGTGGAACGGCCAGCTGGCCCACACCCCGGTCATCTGCTACGCCCGGCTCGACCCCGGCCGGGATCGCCGACTGGACCGAAACGGCATCACCGTGGCGGCCCACCTGCGTCCCGGCGTCGACGACGAGTTCCGCGCCATGAGCACGACCATTCTGAGCAGCATCGACGCCCAGTGCGTCGATCGCTTGCGCCGGCAGATCCAGCATTCGGCCCACCCGGACGCCATCGAGATCATGGAGCACGCCCTCGATTTCGCCACTGGCGCCTGCCGGGTGCCCGATCTGGCCCGCCAAATCGGCCGGACCACCCGGACGCTGCAGCGCCGGTGCACCATTCTGGGGATTCCTTCGCCCAAGAGACTTCTGGCCCTGGCCCGCATCTTCACCGTCCAGCGTCTCGCGGAGTGGTGTGGCCAGCCGTACGGGTCGGTGTCCGTGGCGCTGGGGTTCTCGGACCGATCGAACTACCGAAGGCTCGTGCGCGGCGTGTTCGGAAAGTCCCCGACCGAGTTGGAGTGGTGCGGCGGGCATGAATACGTGGCCGAAGCTATCTTGAAGAGCGTGAGCTGACCGGGAGTCCTGGAGACGGTGAATTTGCGCTACTCAAAGGTCCTTCTTGCTTTGCTGATTGCGGCCATCGGTGTCCAGGGCATCCTGCTCGTCAGCCGAAGGCATCCGGAGGGCGACGCGGTCCAGCCCGCTCCGGCGCTTGGCGTGGGCGATACCGTGCGTGCGCTGTCAGGCCGGACCGCCGCGGGTTCCACAACCGTTATTCCACTAGCGGCCGGCGACGCGCGGGCGACGGTGCTCTATGCCTTTCATCCCGAGTGCGCCTACTGCGATTCCATCGCGCCGGCCTGGTCCCGATACGCCCCCGGAGACGACGCCGACGGCACGCGCGTACGAAGGTTGGCAGTGACCATGGACCTGCCGGAACCGGCCCTGTCCTACGCGGCGCGCTTCGGCTGGAAGATGGACGTCTTGAGCATGTCGCAACTCACGCCCGCGGACCGGGACTATTCCCTGCTGGCCAGGACCCCGTGGATCTTCGTCTTCGATTCGGCCGGCGTGCTGCGGTTCCAGGTCCATGGGACCGACATGGAACTGGCGGAAGAGGCCATCCGCGGCCTTGGGGGCCAGAAGTGATCCGCCGGGGCCGGACCTGGTGTGGCACGGTCCTCCTCCTCGGCGGAGTGTCCTGTGGCGGCGAATGGCCGGACGACCTTCCGCTGATCGAGATCGACGAACAGTCCATGACCCTGCTGTCGCCCGACGACGGCTCGCTCTGGGACGTCAGGGACGTGCTCGAGGCGGGTGGCGTCTTCTGGGCACTCACGGCATCCCCGCCCTTCCTGCACGGGTTCGACGCGAGTGGCAACCGTGTGGCCACCTTCGGGACTCCGGGCCAGGGACCGGGAGAGCTCCGGTATCCGCGTGCCATTTGGCCGACAGGCGCAGTGGACGCGGTGACCGTCTGGGACGCAGGCTCCGCGGCCGCGCTGACCTATTCCGCAAGTGGGGAGTTCCTCTCGTCGCATCGGATGCCGCGGCTGGGCGGCATGCGGGCCGACATCGAAACCGTCACCTTCGGACAACCGTTCCGGCTGTTCCGATACGGTGGGGCAACCGTGGTCGGGCAGTTCGATTCCGGGGTCACCCACGGCATCGACCTCTGGCGGGGCAAGCTCGTGCGTGTGGCCGACGAGGCTCGCGATGAGCGGGAGATTCCCGTCGGTGAGGTTTTCTTCGACTTCGCCGGCGATCTTTCGGGATACGCCGAACGGCCATCTCCGCAGGCGCCCGGCCTGGTCCCGGTCCCGCTCTGGGACGGATGTCGCGATGGACGAATCGCCGTGTTCGATCCCATCGCGCGAACGGTCCATGTGGTTGGCCCGTCGGAGGACGACGCAGAAGCCATCCAACTTCCCTGGGAACCCGTCGCCCTGCGAAGGAGCGACAAGCTCGCATACATCCACTTTCAAATCGCGACCGAAGCCAGGGGCGAGGGTGTGGTGGGTGACCTGGTCGACCGCATGGCGGAATCGGCGTTGGCGGAGGCCGAAGACCTCTTTCCCGCCGACGCTCCCGGCGGCGTTGACCTGAAGTGCGCATCCGGCAGAGTGTGGATCCAGGAGTTTGACGGCGACTCGCACCCGTTGGGATACGGTCCCCACTGGCGCACGGTCTCGCTTGACGGCTCGGTTCCCCGGTTCGCCCGAGTGGGACTTCCGCGGGGGTTCCAGCCCGTGCGGGTTTCAAGTTCAGGAATGCTGGGCGTTGTAACCGATGCGGTGTCCATACAACGCCTGGCACAAGTCGACCTTCCTCCAGAACTCCGGTGAAATCGGAGACACAAAAAAGGAGTCCGAAGATGAAGAAGAGGACCAACTGGATCCTGATCGCCGTGGCAATCAACCTGCTCCTGCTGCCGTTCACGCTGCAGAAGCCGCCCGCGGCGAGCGCGCAGGCGACCAGGGCGGCCTGGATGTTCGACTGCTGCCGGGACCGGTCGGACGGCAAGCGGATGTGTTGCTTCCGGTGCTGTTGGTGGCCGAACTTCTGCCCGCCCGAGGGGTGCGAAAAGCCCGAATGACAACCGGATCGACTCTTCACGAGACGCTGTTTCGAGGGTGCCCGGCGGTCACACGCTTCGGACTTAGTGTTGCCGTCAGCCTCCTGGCCCTTGTCTTCCTGTATTCGGTGTACGCTGTCGGCGCATTCATGGCCCTGGAGTCAGCCAGTCCATTTGTTCATCGCCTGGTCAAGCTGGGCGGAATGGCGGTCTTTCCCCTTCCGCTTCTGGCGGCACCCGCGACTTATTTCGCGTCCCTGGGCCATTTCGATCTCTATCGCGAGCTGAGTTCCGACGTGCGTCCCGGACACTGGAAGCAACTGGGGCTGGTCGCCCTGATTACCTGCCTGGTACTGGTCTTGGCCCCTCTCGGATACGACTACGCGGTCAAGACCGTCATCGGACCCGCCGAAGCGGCACTCTTCGACGACATGGCAGCCAACAACGCCCGCCTGATGGTGCCTCTCGCGGTCGCGCTCTTCGTGATTGTCGCGGGGATCGGGGGCGCCGTGACGGGCCGGGCCACCCGAGGCCTCACAGCCGGCGCCCGTTACGCGGTGCGCTGGACGGTAGGTGCGGCATTGGTGGGATCGTTTCTGGCCACAATGGTCCTCATGGCCGAACTCATTGCGATGCACGGCGCTCTCTCCCCGCCGTGGCTTGCCCTGACTCCCCCCGCGGTCCCGTTCGTGCTCGTGTGCGTCCTGGCCT
Source organism: Longimicrobiales bacterium (assembly GCA_965116645.1). Classification (GTDB taxonomy): domain Bacteria; phylum Gemmatimonadota; class Gemmatimonadetes; order Longimicrobiales; family Gaopeijiaceae; genus Bin94. The sequence continues at coordinate 3,529,451 of OZ220702.1, forward strand.
GGCGGGATTGTGGGCGCGTCATCCAGTCGGTGGCCGAGCGGGTCGGACTGCGCCGGGGCGGTCGTGCTGACCCCGGAGAAACCGCGGCCCTCGTCAACGGGTTGACCCGGGTTGCGGCCCCGGCGGTCTCGATCGCCGATGGTCGGGTGCGCGAGATCGTCGCTGGCCTCACTGCCACGGCCCAGCCGGCGACAGAATCTCGGACGGACAGAGGCCGGCGGGAATCCGGCGACCGGCGCTGGGGCGCGATGGCTGGCGGCTTTGCAGGTTCCTGGGCCTACCTCTCGGCGGGCTTTCTGTGGCTGGGTGGAGCTGGCCTATCGCAACCAACGGTCGTCTCGGCGCTTTCGGCGGGCTTCATCGGAGCGGCGGGGGCAGTGTTGGCGTCACGCTGAGGCGGGCACCCCACTGACCGGGCTCAGCCCCCGGAAATCACTCTGCGCATCAACCGCCGGACCCTCTCCACAAGCTCGCGGTCCTCCCCAGTGATATTGCGAACCGAAAGCACGATCTCGGGCGTGATACCCACTCGGGTCCAGGTGTCCAGCGAGCGCGGGGCATCGCTGCCGCCGCGGTTCGCCGCCTCCTGAAGTTGCCCAAGCAGTTCCGCCAGGCGGGCTGCGGCTGCGGGCAACCGGGCGGGCTCGCTTTCCGCATAGGGATGCTCGCGAACACTCCCTGCCGCCTCTGCTCGCTCCCAGTCAGCCAAGGCGGCCCCCGGCGGTTCCGGGCTGGCTTCCACCTCGCAATCCTCCGCTGCCGGAGCCGCCGCCGGGGCCGGTTCTTCCGGCTCCTCCTCCGCCTCCACGGCGTACCCGCGCGGATTCCTGCGCGCCGCCGCCCGGCGCTCCACCCGCGCCCGCAGCGCCGCCCTCCGCATCTCCGGGAGCCGGAACGCGGTCGACGCCGGCAGCACCAGATCCGCCGTTACCGCCAGCCGCCCATCGGCAACCCCCGCGATCAGAGCCGGGGAAACGCGCTCGAAGATCTTGCGCATCTCGCTCAGCGCCACCGCCGGCACCCTGCCCTCCTCCTCGGCCTCGCGCACGCGCCGGATGAAGAGCAGGCGGTCCCGGACCAGCTTCGGGTAACGGGTCCGCGGACCGCGCCTGCCGACGCGCGGAAGAAGGTCCTCCTGCACGTAGTAGGCAATTGTGCGGCGGTCGAAGCCGGTCTCCTCCTCCAGCTCCGCGACGGTGTAGCTGGGTACCTGGGAGGTCATCTGCTGTCGTTCACTGGTGACTAGTGTTGACTTACTGTCGATTACCCGTTACTGTTCAGTACTGGTTACAACTGCCAACATAACAGGAGGCGCAAATTGGAACACGTCAAGACTGCCGAACCCGACGGGGCCGCGGGCCACCTCCGGACCGCGATCGCCAGCCTGAAGCTCGGCGAAGCCGCCGCCCACCGCGGGCTGACCGTCTTCCCCCTGACTTCCAGCGTTGGCAGCAGCCTGCAATACCTGCTCCTTGAAGAGGGACTGCGAAGCAACCTCGTCACCATACGCGAGGTGTCGGAGGGCGGCAGCGTTCCCGAACTCGCCGTGGAGAACCGGGCCAGCCGGCCGGTGCTGATCGTCGACGGGGAAGAGCTCGTCGGCGCCAAGCAGAACCGCGTCGCCAACCTCACCATGCTGATCCCGGCCAGGGGCACCACGATCATCCCCGTGTCGTGCGTGGAGGCGGGCCGCTGGTCGTACAGCAGACGCGACTTCGGCGTGACGGACCGGGTGCAGAACGCCCGCGGCCGGGCCGAGAAGCTCGGGAGCGTCCGGATGGCGCTCCGGTACAGTGGCAGTCGGCTGTCGGACCAGGGCCAGGTGTGGAATTCGATCGCCGAGGAGGCCGCGGCGCTCGACGCGGAGTCGCCGACCGGCGCGATGAGCGAGATGTTCGAACGCCACCGGGAGACGCTCGACGACTACGTCGGCCTCGTGGAAGCCGCCCCGGATCAGGTAGGCGCGGTGTTCATCGCGCGCGGGCGGCGGTGCGGCCTCGACCTCTTCGACCGGCCCGCCACCTTCGCGGCGTTCCTGCCGAAGCTTGTGCGCAGCTACGCGATCGACGTGCTGCGGCGGAGGGAGCGGCAGCGTGACGATTCATCCGACGGCGACGCCCAAGCCTTCATCCAGCGAGTTTTCGACGGCTCCTTCGACGACCACCCGGCGGTCGGCCTCGGCCGCGACGTGGGCGTGGTGGGCGACGGCGTGGTGGCGGGCGCGCTCGTCGCCGACGACACCGTCGTGCACCTCACCGCCTTCGCGGAGCCGAATCGCCGGAGGTCCGGAGGAGAGTCGCGTCAGCGGTATGCAGGCTACCGGCAGCGGAGGGAGGCGCTGGAGAGTCGGTACGCGAGGTAGCGGAGGGCGGTGGGGTACGGGCGGCCGGTCGCGCGGACTCAGTCAGCCCCCGCCAGGACGTGTGCCCGGAAGTCCTCCCGCAGCGCCTGCAACGAGTGGGTCAGACCCCGCAATTCGCCACGGACCTCCCCCAGTCCCTCGCGCAGACTTGCCTGACCCTCGCTGAGACTTGCCTGACCCTCGCGGAGCTGGGCAAGCTCGCCGCGGACTTGCCCGATCTCGCCGCCAAGGTCGTTGCGGACTTGCCCGATCTCGCCCCGAAGGTCGTTGCGGAGTCGGACGATCTCGCCGCCGATCCTGTCGTGGGCCCGCCGGCCCTCCTCGCGCAGCCTGTCGGTCTCCTTGCGCAGGACGCGCCAGCCAAAAGTCGCCACGGCCGTGCCTGTCAGCACCAGCGTCCCCATCAGGCCGACCGTCTGCCACCAATCCATGCTTTCCCCTCGCTCCGGAGTCGGATTCCGGCTCCGACCCACCGAAGCTATTCAAGGCCCGCCGGAGGTCGCAACCACGTCGTCTCCACCGAAGATCGTACGACGTGCGGCGCCCATACATGGCAGAATGGGACATCTCGACCGCGCCGCCCACCGGATGCTACCATACCACCCACGCAACGACCCGCTTCCCGTCCCTCCCCAACCCCCGAACATCATGCCCGACGACACCATCTTCTCCAGGATCGTTCGCGGCGAGATCCCCGCCGACATCGTGCACCAGGACGACCTGGTGACCGCCTTCCGGGACATCCGCCCGCTCGCGCCCACCCATATTCTGATCGTGCCCAACCGCGTAATCCCCACGCTCGCGGATGTTTCGGCCGACGACGAAGCCGTGCTGGGCAGGATGCTGCGGGTCGCCGCCGACCTCGCGGCCGACGAGGGAATCGCCGAGGCCGGCTACCGCGTCATGATCAACTGCCGGGAACACGGCGGGCAGGAGGTCTACCACCTCCACCTGCACCTGCTGGGCGGGCGGCCGCTCGGGTCGATGGTGATGCGCTGACGCCAGCCGTGCCGGGTTCGGCGCAACATGGCGGTCTCACCCTCCGGCCCGCTCCAACCCCCACACCTGAATCCTCTCGATCCCGAGTTCGTCCGTGGCGCGGCCCAGAAGGTAGCCCGCGCCGATCTCGAAGATCGACAGCCGGGCCGGGGTCTCGACGAACCCGAGCGCCCGCCCGTCCGGGTCGAACACCGTCCAAAGCGGCGCGGGCCTTTCCACGCCAGGCGGCGTATACTCCTGCACCCACAGGTGCCCCAGGGGATCGGCAAGGACCGACCGAAACGCCGGGAAGCCCTCCACGAGAGGAGCCTCGTCGTAGGCGGGACGGAACATCTCGATGACCTCTTCCGGCTGCTCGCCCTCGATGAACGTGCGGTGCATCGCCTCGGCAACCTCGGCGCGGGTTGGAGCCCGGTTCGAATGCTCCCGGCGCACGATCTTCGCGAGGGCTCCATCCGACACGCCGTACGCCCGAAGCTCATACCGGTCGTTCGTGGCGATCACGAGCATGCCTTCCCATTCCGCCTCCTCGAGTCCGCGGCTGAAGGCCATGCGGGCGACGTGCAGCATCACGCCGTTGTACACCCCGCTGAACCCCTCGTGGGCCGGGTGGGTGCCGAAGGAAACGTCGGCGGCATCTTCGCGGGCAAGAAGGGAATAGGTTGCCTCATGGCGCCAATAGCCGTCGTCCGCCCCGCCCGTCGTCACTCGTCCCAGGATCCCTCCGCCGCTCAGAACCACCCGCGGCTCGAGGCCGGTGCCTTCGTCCGACTCGATGCGGAACGACCGGCCCAGGTCGCCGGCGTCGTCGAAGACCTTCGCACGCCACAGATCGGCGGCACCCGAGGATGACCGCATCGCCTCCCAGGCCAGAATCGAATCCCCCGGCCACAGGGCGATGCCGGCAAGAGCCTGGAACTCGCCCGGTCCTCCACCGGTGCCGCCCCAGGTGGTCCGATGAGTGCCCTCCGCGTCGTACAGGCGGATCTCGTTGGTCCCCGTGTTCGCTACGACGACGCGCCCGCCCGGAAGCATCACCGCGTCATCCGCCTTGTGAAGGACGTAGGGTTCGTCGCCGTCGATCTCCCCGATCGACACCGACGGCTCGGTCCCTATCCGCCATGGAAGGCGCGAATCGTCCGCCGGGCGCGCGTTCTCGATGATCCGGATTCCGGCACTGTCCCGGATGTCGGTCACCAGAGGCTGCGCCACGCGATCGCCGGCGACAGCGAGCGCGGTCCCTGCATCCTCCTCGACCTCCGCCCCGGCCTCGGACGAGTCGCCGTCGTCGCAGCCGGCGGCCGCGACAAGGCTGACCGCCAGCAACCAGGTCGACACCCCCCGACCCATCCTGTCCGCCGTCCACCGTGATCCAGCGCGATACATCTCCACCTCCTAAAATCCTAGAGAATTAGGAGATTTTACGGCGGAACGCGTCCGGGTGTCAATGCCAGGCCGCCTATCGGACCACCCACGGCCACACCACCTCAACGACCCGGCGCGCACCGTCCCGAGCGCCCTCGGCATCGGCAGGGGAGTAGAATCCCGAGGGCGTCAGGTCCTCCGCCCCGTAGAACGCCAGCTCGCGGTCCCTCCGGAGGTGCCGCGAAGTGTCGGCCAGCCACTCCAATTCGCATTGCAGCTCCGCGGGCAGCCGGTCCCTCTCCGCCAGGAGGATCGTCGAGACATCGTGGATCCGCGGGGGATCGATTCCGGCGGAGCGCAACAACCCCTTCAGGGACAGTTCGACGATCTCCTGCGACTCGCGCACCACGTCGGCCCAACTCTCCCCGTCGAAGAGGACGTCCAGAGCCGCCAGCCGGACCCTTGCGCGGCGGAGGTAGTCGCGGGCCAGCCCCGTGTTCTTCACGACTCCCGCACCCAGTAGGAGTTCCCGTGAACGACCCGGTGGGATAGGCGCTCTTCCAGAATCCGGCGCCTGACGCCTGCCAGCGCGCGCGAGACCGCCAGTCCCCTTTCGAAGAGGACAAGACCGTCCATGGCCGCTTCGGCCCACAGGCCGGAAGGCGCCTCACCGTCTGCCGGCAGGTGAACGAAATGGGGCTCGACCACATGCCCGTCCCACTCCAGCACGGGGCCGTCGTCCCATTGCCGGTACAGGCCCCTGGCGATCGGAAGCCGGTCGTCGGCGATCAGCAGGATGTCCAGATCCGACTCCCACGAGGGCTCCCCGCGTGCCCAGGAGCCGAAGACGACGACGCCCAACAGCGACTCGCCCAGGATCGAGTGCGCGCGACCCACCGCTTCGGCGGCGGGCTGCGGCAGCTCGCTGCTCGGAGATCCCAGTTCACGGGCACAATACCGATTCAGCGAAACGCCCTTGGACCGCGCCCTTGCCCGGAGCGTTCCATGCAGGAAGGGATCAATGCGCAGGACGAAGCGCCCGGAGGGGGGACGTTCGCGCTGGTTGCGGATGGTATCATCATCCATGACCTCATGATATCATCGACCGGCAGGCAACGGCAATCCCATACGAGACTTGCCCAAAGGGGCCCCGTGCGTCGGACCCGATCCGCACGGCAATCGCGGAGGCGACGCCTTCGCCCGGCGCTACCCTTCCGCCCGCTCCAACTCCCAGACCTGGACCCTCTCGATCCCGAGTTCGTCGGTGGTGTAGCCGAGCAGGTAGTCGTCGCCGATCTCGAGGAGCGACACCCCGGCGGGCGTCTCGACGAACCCGAGAGCATGGCCTTCCGCGTCGAACACCGTCCAGAGTGGTGCGGGGCGGTCCTCGCCCGGGGGGTCGTATTCACGTACCCAGAGGTGGCCCCCCGGGTCGCACAGTATTGCGCGGAACGCCGGGTAGCTCTCCACGATCGGGGCTTCAGCGGCCGCCCCGCGGACCATCTGGATGAACCGCGCCGGCACGTTGCCTTCCGTTATCGACCGTTCACTCGCCTCAATCAATTCCGCCCTGGTCGGAGCCCTGTTTGTATGCTCGCGCCGCACAATCCGCTCAAGCGACGCGTCCGCCCTGCCGTACCCACGCAACTCGTATCGATCGTTGTTTCCGATGACCAGCAGGTCCCCCCACGCCGCCTCCATGACCCGTCGGCCGAAGGCCATTCCCGCTGTTAGCGGCATGCCGGCGAAGACCCCGGTGTAAGCCTCGATGTCCGGGTAGCGGCCAAAGGAAACCGTGGTTGCCCCGTCCCGGCCCAGAAGATCGTACTCGGCTTCATCGCGATAGTATCCCTCGTCAGGTTGTCGGCCATCGGGGCCACGCGCTCTGATTCTCGTGCGACCGAGAATGCTCCCGTCGGCCAGGACGATTGCCGGCTCGAAGGGGAAGCCGATGCCGGACGGGGTGCGGAAGGAACGCCCCGGTCTGCCGGTACTGTCGAAGATATCGCCGCGCCATGGGGAACCCCCGTCCGACGCGCCTTCCAGCGTGTGCAACGCAAGAATGGAATCCCCGGGCCACAGCCTGACGCCCGCGAGGTACTGGAACTCGCCTGGACCCTCGCCGGTGCCGCCCAGGGTGGTCTGGTGAACTCCTTCCGCGTCGTACACGCGGATCTCGTCCGTCCCGGTGTTTGCGATCGCCACCCGGCGGTCCGGGAGCATCAGCGCATCCATGACCCGGTGGAGCAGGTAGGGCTCGTCCCCCGTCGCCTCGCCGATCGACACCAGCGGTTGGGGCCCGATCCTCCAGGGAAGCCGCGAATCGTCGGCGGGGCGCGCATTCTCGACGATGCGGACGCCGGCGCTGTCCTGGATGCCTGTTACGAGTGGATACTCCGCCCGGTCCCATTCGACTGGGGTCCGGGCCTCACCGGTCGCGGCCCTCTCGCCGCAACCGGCAACCATGAAAAGGGGCAACGTCACCCACCATCTGAACGCCGGAGCCATGGTCAATAGTCCTCCACTGTCATGTCCGGATTACATTTCGACAACATGAGCGAACCCAATCTCTCCGTCCATCCCGTTACACCCGTGATCGGTGCCGAGGTCCGCGGCGTCCAACTGGAGCAGATCACCGACATCGACTTCCGGGCGATTCGCGACGCCCTCATGGCGCACTGCGTTCTCTTCTTCCGCGGCCAGGACATCTCGATAGAGAGCCAGAAGGCCCTGGGCGCGCGCTTCGGCGAACTCGTCGCCCACCCCAACGACCCGGGCGTGGACGGCCACCCGGAGGTCATGCCGATCCACGCCGACGAGAACTCCGTCCGCGCGACCGGCGAGCAGTGGCACTCGGACGTGTCCTGCGACCCGAGGCCGCCGATGGGGTCCATCCTGCGCATGCACACCGTGCCCGAGACGGGGGGCGACACGCTGTTTTCGAACATGTACGCCGCGTACGAGGCGCTCTCCGATCGCATGCGGACCCTGTTGGACAGTCTTGCGGCCGTTCACGACGGCGGGCCCTACTACCGCGAGGTCAACCGGTTGATCGGCCGGGACGACGGTGGGCGCGCCTACCCATCCGCCGAGCACCCGGTGGTGCGCACCCACCCGGTCACACGCCGCAAGGCGCTCTTCGTGAACCAGATGTTCACGCAGTACATCGTGGGCCTGCCGCCCGCAGAGAGCCGGGCAATCCTGGCCTTCCTCTTCGAGCATGTGGGACGGCCGGATTTCCAGTGCCGCTTCCGCTGGCGCCCCGACTCGGTTGCGATGTGGGACAACCGCTGCACCCAGCACCACGCGATCTGGGACTACTGGCCGGCGACGCGGTCGGGGTATCGGGTGACGATTCGGGGGGAGGTGCCGGTCTGAGTTGGCTCCCGGGCCGGCCGCTTGCCCCTACCGGATCACCCGGGCCGTGACCGACGACGGAAAGAGCTGCCGGTAGTCCGTCCCCGCCACCTGCTCCACCGTAACCCTGTGACGTCCCAGCAGGTTCGTGTTCGGGGTCCAGAAGCGGAGCACGCTGCCAGAGTCCGGAAGGGGACCCGCCACGAACGCGCGCACCGACTGTGGGGCGGGCGCATGATGGACCGTGAGCCCGGGCGCGCCCCGAATCGAATCCGGAATCGGATCGGCCCAGATGCGCAGGATCATCGCGCCCACGTCGTCCCGGTTCAGCGTGACCGAGACCTGGAGGAACCCCGACGGGTCCGGGGGCGGCGGCTCGGGCTCGACACCGTCGCCACAGGAGTAGGCCAACACGACCACGCCCAAGGCGAACACCACAAGGCCGAGCCGCTTCAACCCCTTCACGGCTCCCTCCCCACGCGGCCCGCCGCCGCTCCCGCGCCGCGCCCGGCCCCCGCCCTGTCACTGCCCGATCCGGCACTGCCGCCCTCCGCCGTCCCCGCGCTGCTCGCGCCAGCCGGGCACCCCGACCCGGCCGGGCCCGCCGCGCAGTGGTCCAGCCACCTCAGCACGTCTCCGAGGTTGAAGGTCCCGTCACGGTTCCCGAACCAGTCCAGGAAGCGGGTCTGCCCGGCCTCCAGCCTGTCGAGCCCCAGAACCTGAAGCGCCGCATCCTCCAGAGTCATCCCTTCCACCACCTCGAAGCGGTCCACGATCACTGCCGAAAGCTCCGGGCGGCCCTGCACCCGAATGGTGATGGTGTCCTCGCGCACCCCGGACGTCAGCGCGGCGGAATTGCGGGTCCACACGACCGCCTCCCCGTACGCCCCCGCGCCCCGCTCGATCGTCAGCCACTCCGATCCGTCCACCGCGGCCGTCCACCGCGCGAGTTCGGCTTCGAAACCGAACAGCCCGGCGTCCGCCGAGTCGCGGGGCGCCAGAGTCCACCCCGCAATCCCGTAGCCACCCGTGGTGCGCGGTCCCGTCACCCCAAGCGGCGGCTTCACCAGGAAGCTGTCCAGCACGATGGCCGGGCTCCCGGAGGCCCACTCGGCCTCCACGACCACCGTGTCCACGTAGGCACCCACTTCCAGGCCGCCGGGATCGACCGTCCAGGTCACCGCGCCATCGCCCGCCCCCGCGGCGTTGCCCAACTGCGACCACGGCCCGCCTCCGAACTCGGCGGTCCACCTCGTTCCCGTTCTGGGCCCCGTGAAGACCACCCGGACCGAGTCCTCGAAGGACTCCGTGCTGCCGACGAGCACCGACCGCGGCGGCTCGCCGGGCTCAAGCGCGAGGTGGCTGGCCAGCGGAATGTGGAGATGGACCGGAATCGAGACCGGCTCCGCGACCCCCGCGACAGAGATGTCGATGGCCGCCTCGTGGTCGCCCGAAGGCAGTTCCGCCGTGGAGAGCTGGTAGTCGAACCGGCCGCGGCCCCGGCCTGCCGCGCCGGGCAACAGCACCCAGGAAGAGTCGCTTGAGCCGGTCCAGGCCGCGCTGTAGTCCCCCTGTCCGTGGGGGGCCACGATCACGTCGCCGATGATCCGTCTCTGGCTGGCCACGATGGCGGTGTCGGTGATGGAAGCCGGGCGGACGCGCGCGCTCAGCGGAACCTCGATGGGCAACTCGAACATTCCGCGCCCGTGGGTCGCCGCAACCAGCCTGCCGGTCCCCGGCTGAGCCGCCACGTCGTAGACGGCCGACACGGGTAGTCCATCCTGCAGCCGGGTCCACGTGCCGTCCCCCGTCGGCGAATGGAACACGCCGAAGTCGGTCGCGAGGTAGACCCCATCCGGGTCCGCCGGATCGTAGATGATCGAGTTGACGGGATGGTCCGGGAGGTTGCCCGTGCGGTCCTGCCAGCTGTGGCCGCCGTCGGCCGTGTGATAGACGTGGCCGCTCAGGAAGCCGCCCACCGCCGCGTAGGCCTGGCCGGGATCGGTTGGATGCGCGGCCACGCCCCCGATGTAGCGGTCGGGCAGTCCCTCTGCCTGACCCGCTTCCAGCCACGTCTCGCCCCCGTCGTGCGTAGCGACGATCCGCCCCATGCGGATGGCCGCGTAGACCGTGTTCGGGCTGGCGGCCGAGGGTGCGATCGCGGTGATCACGGCTTCGTCGGGGGTCTCGTAGATGGGGGTCCAGTTCCGGGCCGAGTTGTCGGTCCGGTAGAGGGTCTGCGTCCCGAAGTACAGCCGCCGCGAATCGAGGGGATCCATCACCAGCGGCGGAATGAAGAGTGCGTTGTCGCTGATGTCGATCCCGTCTCGGGCCAGCCCGCCTCTTCGGCGCGGCCCGGCCGCCCCGAAACCCGGGATCCACTGCACTTCGTTGTACCACACATCCGGGTCTTCGGCGTCGAAGGCCGTGTACCCTCCGTCGCCCGGGTAGATCTTGTCCCACGCCAGCGTGCCCCCCGACGGCCTCAGCGTCCCCTGGTCCTGCGTTCCCCCGAGAGCGATCACCGGATCCGACGGATGCAGGCTGATGCCTCGGTAGAACTGGGCCAGCGCGAGGTTGCTGTTGAGCCCCAGCCAGCTGGTGCCGCCGTCGATGGTGCGGAAGACCCCGCCGTCATTGGCAACGTAGAGCCGGTAGGGGTCGCTGAGCGTATCGAAGACGAGGTAGTGCTGATCCACGTACAGGTTGTTCGGGTGCACCTGGGTGAACGTCATGGCCCCGTCGGTCGACCGGTACATCGGTACCGTGCCGAGGTACAGCTCGGCGGCGCTGTCCGGATGGACCGCCATCGCGAAGTCGTACCAGCACTGGTTGGAACAGCTGGCGCCCTCCGCGGGCATCAACTCCCAGAACGTACCTCCGTCATTCGTGCGGTAGATGGCCATGTCGGCGCTTCGGCTGGTCTCGCCCTCCAGCACCACTCCCGCGTAGAGGACATTCGGGTCCGAAGGGGCGACCGCGAGGATGGTCCGTTCGGTCCCCTCCCGGGGAATCGACTCGGACGTGTAGGTCCATGACGCCCCGCCATCCGACGACAGGTAGATCCCCCGCCCGTACAGCGCCGCATACAGGACCGAAGGAAAGACCGGGTGCGCCACCACATCGGTGGCGTAGCCCTCCAGCACGAGTTCCCAGGCCTGCCCGCTCGAGGTCGAGCGGTAGAGGCCGAAGCTCGACGCGACAAGCACATTCGTCGTGGCCGCCGACCCCTCGCTGGCCCTGTCCACCACCACCCGCGCGATCCTGGCACCGCCGCTCCCCATGCCGGCCCGCCCGGTGAACGACCTCCGTCGCACGAAGACGTCTTCCCCCAGCTGCTCCCAGGTCGCGCCGCCGTCCAGCGACCGCAGCACCCCGCACCCGTAGTAGCTGTCGCCGGAGAAGTGCTGTTCTCCCGTGCCGGCGTAGACGATCTGCGGGTCGACCGGATCGATCGCGATCGACCCCATCGCCAGGGAGCATTCGCCATCGGTCAGCGGTGTCCAGTTGAGGCCGGCGTCGTCCGACCTCCAGACCCCGCCCTGCGCGCCCCCCACGTAGAGGATGTCCGGATCGGTCGGGTGGATGGCGATGGTCGACACCCGGCCCGCGAACCGGCCACCCGGCGAGAAGTCATCTGCGTCGATCCCGCTCGGCCCGATCGCGCGCCACCGCGTGTCCCGCAGCGACATGGCCCGGGCCGGCGCGAACCCGAGCGCCAGCACCTCGCGCAGTGCGTTCTGCTTCAGGATCGTGTAGTTGACCGCCGGTCCCGAGTAGAGCCGCATCCGCTCGAATTCCATCCGCGCCAGGATCTGCTCGTTCTCCTGGGCGGCGGTGGGGTCGGTCGCGGCGCATACGGCGAGCGCGGCGGCTGCGGCAAGGAGGGGGACGCGACGCATCACGATTCTACGCTACGCGGCTGCGCAGAGTTCCACCGCTTGAGCAAGGGAGCGAAGGGGGTCGCTGCTGCGGGGGATGAACTCGTGGGCCATGTACCCGCTGAAGTCGGTGTCGCGGATCGCGCGCACGATCGCCGGGTAGTGCAGCTCCTGCGTGCCGTCGATCTCCGCGCGTCCGGGGACACCGCCCGTGTGGTAGTGGCCGATCCACTCCCGGGCATCGGTGAGGGTGCGGATGATGTCCCCTTCCATGATCTGCATGTGATAGATGTCGTAGAGTATGCGGACGCGGGGTGAATCCACGGCCCGCATCACTTCAAGGGCATACCCCATGTGGTCGCCGATGTAGTCCACGTGCCCGCCGGCCTTGGAATTCAGCACCTCGACGAGAATCGTGACGCCCTCGGCTTCGGCGATCGGCGCGCACTCCCGCAGGCACCGGATCGAGTTGGCGATGCCCTCCGCGTCCGGCATCCCCCGCCTGTTTCCGAAGAAGCAGATGACGTTGGGCACGCCTCCGCGGGCGGCGCGGGGAATATGCTCCTCGAAGGCGCGAATGATGGTGGGGTGATTGTCCGGCTCGTTCAGCCCGTCCTCGATGCTTCCGGCGGCCACGTCCCCGCAGGAGACGGTGAGGCCGTGGTCGTGAGCGACGCTCCACTCGTCCACCGTGAGAAGGTCCATCGCGGTCAGGCCCATGTCGGCGACTGCCGCGCAGAACGGCTCCAGCGGGATGTCGGAGAAGCACCAGCGCGCGACCGACTGCACGAGGCCGGTCCGGCTATCGACTCGGCCGGCCGTGCCCATCCGGCCATTGACTCGCGCGCCCGCTTGGGGGACCATCAGGCCCAGCGAGGCGGCGCCGGTTGCCATCAGGGCTTCGCGGCGTGTAAGGTTCGGCATCGGGGAAGTCCATTCTGCGTGGCGATGTCACGCTACTCGGTGAAGCCCGCGGGGCAGGATTCGCGGGAACGACAGAAGACAGTAACGCATGCAAAGAAGGCGAGCCATTCAAGTGCTTGGCGGGGTCGCGAGCGGCCCCCTCCTCCTGCAATCGGGAGCGCTCGCCGACCTGCTGTCGTGGGGCGAGCGCGTCCGGGCTTCGATCCCTTCGAACGGGGGATCCGATTCGTCCCCGGCCACGACCCCCACCGCCACCCAGCTCACCCCCGAGCGCGCCCGCGCGCTGGAAGCGCTGGCCGACATCATCATCCCCGCGACCGACACCCCGGGCGCGGCCGAGGCCGGGGTGACCGAGTTCGTGACCGCGCTTGTGGACGGGTGGCTGGACGACGAGGACCGGGACCGTTTCCTTGCCGGGCTCGACACGGTGGACCCCGACGCACGGGAACGCTTCGGCGCCGACCTCGCGGACTGCACGGAGGAGCAGCGCACCCAGCTCGTCGGCGAATTCGACGCGGAACTTACGCGGCAGCGCGAAGACCCGGACGCGCGCGCGTCCCGTTACTTCTTCCACGATGTGAAACGTTTCACAATCACCGCCTACTTCACCTCCGAAGTCGGGCTGGACGCCCTCGGCTACCGCACCACCTTCCGCACCTTCGAGGGATGCGCCCCGCTCACGCCGGCGGAGTCCGGCGTCCCATCCAGTCATGGCAGCGCCCACGCCAGCACGCCGCCGGCCGGCGCCCCACGGTCGCCCGGCGTCTCACCGGAGCCCCGCCCATGAACATCCGCCCCCGCCGCCAGGATTACGACGTCATCGTCGTCGGCTCCGGCATGTCCGGAGGCTGGGCCGCCAAGGAGCTCTGCGAACTGGGTGCCCGCGTCCTTGTCCTCGAAGCGGGCCCGATGATCGTTCCCGAGCGCGACTACGCCGAGCACCTGCCCAGCTACGAGATGCCGTACCGCGGCTGGAACGACCGCAAGGCGCTCGCCGAGACGCAGCCGGTCCAGCGCGAGTGCTACGCCTGCGACGAGGTCGCACGCAAGTTCTTCGTCAACGACATCGAGAACCCGTACACCACCGACCCGGACAAGCCCTTCCGCTGGATCCGCGGGCGGCAGGTGGGCGGGCGGTCGATCATGTGGGCGCGGCAGAGCTACCGGCTCAGCGACCTCGACTTCGAGGCCAACGCCCGGGACGGCTTCGGCGTGGACTGGCCGATCCGCTACGCCGACCTCGCCCCCTGGTACGACCACGTCGAGGCGTTCGCCGGGATCAGCGGCCGCGCGGAGGGGCTGCCGCACCTTCCCGACGGGGTTTTCCTGCCGCCGATGGAGATGTCCTGCGTCGAGGCGCACGTCGCCGACGCGATCGACCGGGCCTTCGGCGGGCGGCGGCGGATGACGATCGGGCGCACCGCCGTCCTCACCGCCGATCACAAGGGGCGAAGCGCCTGCCACTACTGCGGACCCTGCCACCGCGGCTGCCGCACCCGCAGCTACTTCAGCTCGATCAACGCGACGCTGCCCGCCGCCGAAGCCACCGGACGCCTCACCCTGCGCCCCAACAGCGTGGTCGCCGAAGTCATCTGGGACGCGCAGGCGGGCCGGGCCAGAGGCGTCCGCGTGATCGACGCAGAGTCGCACGAGGACATGGAGTTCCGCGCGCGCACCATCTTCCTCGGAGCCTCGGCGCTGGAGTCCACGCGCATCCTCCTGAATTCGAAGTCGGCCGACTTTCCCGACGGGCTGGCCAACTCCAGCGGCGTTCTCGGCAAGTACCTGATGGACCACACCATGGGCGTCGGGGCGCGGGCGACCTTCGACGGCTGGGAGGACCGGACCACCCGGGGCAGGCGCCCCAACGGCATCTACGTCGCGCGCTTCGCCAACGTCACCGAGCCCGCCGCCGACTTCCTGCGCGGCTACGGCTACCAGGGCTCGGCGGGGCGGGCCGGCTGGGGCCGGGGCAACTCGATGCCCGGATTCGGCGCCGGCTTCAAGCACGAACTCATGCGCCCGGGCCCCTGGTCCTTCGGGATCAACGGCTTCGGCGAATGCCTGCCCCGCGAAGAGAACCAAGTCGCCCTCGACCCCGAGCAGGTCGACAAGTGGGGGATTCCCACCCTGCGGATCAGCTGCGCCTGGAGCGACAACGAGCGGATCATGATGAGGCACGCCGCCGAACGCGCGGCCGAGATGCTCGACGCCGGCGGCGGACGCGACATCTCGATCGACGCCGAGATGACCCCGCCCGGCCTCACCATCCACGAGATGGGGACCGCGCGCATGGGCCGCGACCCGGCCACCTCCGTCCTGAACGCGCACAACCAGGCGTGGGACGTGCCCAACCTCTTCGTGGTCGACGGCGCGTCCATGACTTCCTCGGCGTGCCAGAACCCGTCGCTCACGTACATGGCGCTGGCCGCGCGGGCGAGTCATTACGCAGTGTGGGCGGCGCGGCGGGGGGAGATCTAGGACCTCTTTCGGCAGGCGGCAAGGCATGGCCTGATCACACCGGAGGCCTGCGAGCGTTGGCTGACCTACCGCGACACGCGCAACGAGACCGCTCACGACCATGGGGAGGTCCTGGCGGAGAGCACGCTGGAACTTCTCCCCGGTTTCATCGCGGACGCCAAGGCTCTGGCCGACACAATCGAGGAAGGCGGAAGTGACTGACGGACTCAACCTTCTTCCGCGTCATCGGACCGCAATCCAAGCCCTTGTTGCCCGGCACATTCCCGAAGCGGAAGTCTGGGCCCATGGGAGCCGCGCCGATGGTCGAAGTCACGGAGGCGCGATCTCGACCTGGTCCTGCGTGCCCCCGGGCTTGCACCGATTCCCCTTGCAAGACTGGCGCGCCTGAAGGAAGCACTGAGGGACTCGAACATCCCCTTCGTCGTGGAAGCACACGACTGGGCGCGTTTGCCGACGGCCTTCCGACGCAGGATCGAGCGGAACCACGTCGTTTTTTGTGTAGGTTCGGCGTCAACTGGCTGACGTTTTGACCCTTGCAAATCCGGCACACCGTGCCGAACTTGCAAGGGTACCGTAAAGTTTACATTCCATTATGTAATGTGTAGTTGACAAATCTCGATGTCGACGAGATCGTAAGGCCGGCTCCGGGCTGGATCCTGGACTACCGCCCACCCTCCACACCCCCCGCCAGCAGCCTTCTCACCTCCGGCAGCCCGTAAAGCGTCCTGCAGAACCTGGCGTAGTCCATCGGGGTCTTGCCCTCGTCGTCCACGACGTCCGGGTCGGCGCCCAGCGCAAGGAGACCCGGGAAGGACAGGGGATTGTGTTGGGCAGCGATGTGCAGCGCGGTCCGGCCCATCCTGTCCCGCAGCTCCAGCTCCGCCCCCGCGCGGACCAGTGCCTCCAGCACGGCGTCTGCCCGGCGACATGGCTCCTCCGCTATGAGCCCGTGGATAAACCCGCGTGGGCACCAAGAGCGGCGAAGCGACGGCCTGCTACCCCGCCCGTTCCAGCGGCCACAGCTGCACCGACTCCACCCCCAGCTCATCCACGGCCCGGGCCAGGATGTAGTCCTCGCCGATCTCGAAGATCTCCATTCCGTCCGGCGTCTCGACGAAGCCGAGCACATGGCCTTCCGGGTCGAAGACCGTCCAGAGCACGCCGTCCGCCTCCTCCCCGATGGCCTCGTATTCCTCCACCCACAGGTGGCCCGTGCGATCGGACATGACGGAAGCGAAAGCCGGGAAGTGTTCGGCGACCGGGTTGGCCAGGAGGTCACGGCGGACCTGCGCGCGCCTTTCCGCCACGTCCTCCTCAAAGTCGGGGACCACGCTCTGGACCTCCACCGCGGCGTAGGCCTCGATATCGGCCTGCGTCGGCGCGCGCGGCACATGCTCCACGCGGACGATCCGGGCCAGTGTGCCGTCCGGCGCGAACGCCCGGATCTCGTAGCGTTTGCTCGGGGTGACGACCGCCAGATCGCCCCAGGGAGCCAGCTTCAGGTCCCAGCCGAAGGTCTGGGTGCGATTGATCGGCCCCACCCACGTGCGCGGTTCATGGGCCAGGTGGGACCCCAGAGGGGCACGCAGATTCCCTTCCGCATCCCACAACTCGACAACCAGCGTGTCGATGTGCGCCGGGCTCACGCTGGCCAGAATCGAACCGTCCTCCGAGGCCGCCACCGGCATGACGGGCCGCAGCCCGATGGTGGTCTCAGCCTGCCGCTCCAGGCGAAACCCACGGACGAAGTTGCCGGCCGGGTCGTAGACGCTCGCCCTCAGCGGGAATCCCCAGGCCAAGATCGAGTCCCCCGGGAGCCGCAACACATCCATGAGGCCCTCGTATTCGCCCGGCCCCTCGCCCATCCCCCCCATGGTGGCCAGGTGCGTGCCGGACGCGCCGTCGAAGATCCTCAACTCCATCGAGCCGTAGTCCGCCACGACGATTCGCCCGTCGCCCAGTCTCGTCGCGCCGATGGCGTGCTGGAGGATGTACGGCTGCTCGCCATCCACCTCGCCGATCGTCACCGCCGGCTCGGGGCCAACCCGCCAACCCAGCCGCGAATCCGCCGGCGGACGCGGGTTCTCGACGATGCGGATTCCGGCGCTGTCGCGGACCTCGGTGCCGGGCTCGTCAACCGGGCCATCTCCGGCCTGGCAGGCAAGGGCAACAAGGGTCAACAGGATCGTCGTCGCTCTCATGACCGCCCCCCCTTCTCGATCTCGTACAGGTGAACAAACTGGACCTCGAGTTCGTCCCGCAACACCCCGAGGATGTAGTCCCTCCCGATCTGGTACACCTGGAGATTGTCGGGCAGCGCGATCACCCCCAGGTGGCGGCCGTCCGGCCCGAAGACGAAGTAGTCGAGCATCCCAGACAACCGTCCATCGTCGCCCGCCCCGTAGCGCCGCTGCACCGCCCAGAGGTTCCCGTCCGGATCGACATGAAGCTGAAAGAAGGAAGGGAGGGTGGCCGGGTAGGGCTCATCGAGCCTCCGCTGCAACACCTGCTCCGGAGAGTCGCCTTCAATGGGCGCACCAGGGGCCAGCACCCGCTCGCGCAGCCAGGCCTCGTGCTCCGCCTTGACTTCATCGGTGACTGGCCGGGGTCCGCGCGCCAGACGGATGCTCCGGCGCAGGCGGCCGGTCGCGTCGTACTCACTGATCGAATAGGCGTCGCCCTCCGTAACGAAATACCCATCCTGACCCGCGGCCATGTTGAACCAGAGCGGGAACTGAAAGGTCGTGGGCACCGATGCACGAGTCGGTCCCGGCAGGTACCGCCCGCCCCGGAATTCCCCCACGCCTGCGGCCGCACCGCCGGAGTCCGGGATGATCGCCACCGACACGGAACTCCGGTGCATCCCGCGTCCGGTCGTCGGAATCATCTCCGGGTAGGAAACCAGAAAGGCGCCGCTCGACAGCGGCCCCCAGAAGCGACAGCAGCTGTCCGCCGGGATCACGGACCCCTCTGTCAGCAGGTCGAAGAGGCCGGACACAAACTCCGCTCGAATCGGCGGAATTGTTCGTCTCCCGAACCGCCCCCGGTCGTCGAAGACGCTGAGGCCCATGGTAATCAGCTCCCGGACCAGGATCGAGTCGCCCCGGTACGGGAAGAGGCTCACGGGGAAGTTGAACTCACCCGGGCCCTCGCCTCTTCCTCCCCAGTCCTCCAGGTGCACCCCCTCGGGCGAATACACGCGCACCAGCGCGGCCTGCTCGTCGAGCACCGCGATCCGTGCGTCCGTGAGCACGACGGCGCCGCGGACGGAGCCGAAGAGATACCGCTCGTCACCCGACGTCCGGCCGATGGACACGCTGGGTTCGGTCGCTACCGTCCACCCGCCGCCCTCCCACGCAGGCACCGCGCTTTCGACGATCTCGATCCCGGCGCTGTCCTCGACGACGAAGGTTGCGGAACCGCCGGCCGGCGAGTCGCCGGACTGGCAGGCAATGGCAAGAATCGACAGCCCGGTGAGCCGCGCTACCGTGTGGCGACGGTACATCAATCCGATTCCTTTCTTCCCTTGCCTCTGCCGGTGCGGCGAGGAAGCTAGCCGGCTGCCTGGCCCGAGGCGACCCGGTCGCTGCCTTGTTCAGCCACCCGCCCGCGCCAGCGGCCACACCTGCACATACTCCACACCGAGTTCGTCCTCGGCCCGGCCAAGAATGTAGTCTTCCCCAATCTGCCCGATCCGCAGACCCCTCGGGGTCTCAACGTACCCCAGTACCTGGCCCGCCGGGTCGAAGACGGTCCAGAGCGGGGCCGGCCTCTCCTCCTGCGGGTAATCGTATTCCCGCACCCAGAGATGGCCGGTATCGTCGGCGAGGATCGCCGAGAACGCCGGGAAGTGCTCCGCCACCGGGATGGCCTCAAAAGCCTCGCGCATCATCGCCAACAGCGCATCGGGTATGGGTTCTCCGGTCGCCGCATCGACACCACCCCGGCGCTCCGCCATTCGCCCCTCGACATAGGTCTGCCGATCCGTCTCTGTCGGGACCCGCGGTTCGTGTTGGAGCCTCAAGATGCGCGCGAGCGCACCGTCGGCCCGAAACGCCCTGATCTCGTAGGGCTTGTTCAGGGTCGCGACAACGAGATCACCCCAGACCGCCGTCAGGAGTTCGCGGGTGTATGCAACCCCCACCCGTTCCGTGCGACCGCCGGGAACCCTCACCTCACGCACCTCCTCATTGGGAAGGGCGCCGGGGGATGGAAGAACGCGGCCCTCCGCGTCCCAGACCTGTACCCGGGCCGAGTCACCGAATCGCCGGTCATCGATGGACAGGATGGTTCCGTCAGCGCGTGCCGCAACCGGCCTCGGGCCCCAGCGCGGGGAGTCCGTGCCGGTCTGCAGAAAGAATGAACGCCCGTAGTTGCCGTCGGCATCGAAGATGGAGACCCCGTAGTCGCCGAAGTCCCAGGCCAGGATGGAATCCCCTGTCCATGGTGCGACATCCGCCAAGGCCCCGAACTCGGCGGGGCCGTCGCCCTCTCTTCCCCAGGTTGCCAGGTGGGTTCCAAGCGAGTCGAACACCCGCACCTCCTCCGTGCCCCTGTTCGCCACCACGATCCGTCCATCCGGAAACCTGAAGAAGCTGGCCGGAAAGTAGAGCAAGTACGGCTCCTCGCCGGCCCGCTCGCCGATCGAGACCGTCGGCTCCGGGCCGATCCGCCACGGCAGGCGCGAGCCCTCCGGCGGGCGGGGGTTCTCGATGATGCGGATTCCGGCGCTGTCGCGGATTTCAACCTGCGGCGTGCGGGCGCCCTGCCCATCCGGCTGGCAGGCGAAGGCACAGAGGACCAGAACCGTCGCGCCAGGACGCGTCGTCACTCTCGCTCGCTATCCGGGCTGGTCCATCGCTTCAGCGGCCACACCTGCACATACTCTACCCCGAGTTCGTCCTCGATGTGCCCGAGGATGTAGTCCTCCCCGATCTGATAGATGTTCATCCCCACCGGCGTCTCGATGTACCCCAGCACCCGCCCCTCGGGGTTGAAGACGGTCCAGAGCGGCACGGGCCGCTGTTCCCTCGGAGGCTGGTATTCCTTGACCCACAGGTAGCCGGCCGCATCGGACATGACCCACGAGAACGCCGGGAAGGTCGGCGCAATCCGACTTTGCGGCACCCTCAGCATCTCCCTTTCGAGAGGTATCCGGAGTTCCGGCCGGAGCGTGGGGCTGACCAGGATGTCCGCGGCCACCGGCATCCGGGTCTCGTAATCGCGCCGGACGATTCGGACCAGGGAGCCGTCGGTGGCATATGCCTTGAATTCGTACCTGTCGTGCGAACTGACGATGACCAGGTCACCCCAGGCGGAGAGCCTCAGCTCGCGACTGAAGTACAGCGGCCGGCGCGCGGAGTGATAGCCCAGCGACGCCTGGAGCCCGCCTTCGCCGTCACGGATCTCGATGAGGGCGGTGTCCACGCGCTCATCCCCATCGAGGCTGGTCAGGATCGTGCCGTCCCGTGCCGCGAGTCTCGGGCGTCCTGCCTGCCACGACGCCTGGTTGCCGGAAGGCCCCAGGAAGGTGCGATCGAAGTTCCCCTCGGAGTCGAAGACCGACACGCGCCAACCCGGCCCGTACCAGGCCACGATGGAGTCGCCCGGCCACGGTTCAATCCGGTGGAGCATCTGTTCCGGGAACTCGCCCGGGCCCTCCCCGCGGCCGCCCCAGGTCGCCACCCGAGCGCCGGACGAGTCGAACACCTTCAACTGACTCGAGCTCCCTTCCGCCACCACGATCCGTCCGTCCGCCAACATCGTGGCGCCCATGACCAGGTGCAGCATCCGGGCCTCATCGCCCACGGCGACCCCGATCGTCACAGACGGCTCCGGCCCGATCCGCCAATCCAGGAACGCCGTGTCCGCGGGCCGGGCGTTCTCGACGATCCGGACGCCGGCGCTATCCCTGCTCGCGGAGAAGGGCAGACTGGACTCGTCGAGGGCGGGCTGTTCCGGACCCGGTTCGGGCTCCTCCACATCCCCCTGGCAGGCGGTCGTGCCAAGGCCGAGGACAAGAAGCGAGGAAACGAGGGGCAGAACGGTGGCGGGCTTCATCGCCGCGGTGGTCTCCGGTGGTTCGTCCCCTGCTCGTAGGCGTAGGCGAACCCCAGCAGCATGGCCTCCGTGAACGGGCGCCCCATGAACTCGATTCCGACGGGAAGACCGTCCGGAGTGAAGCCGGCGGGGACCGTCAGGGCCGGGAAGCCGGTGAGCGGGCTGAGGAGGCGATTGTCGCCGAGGCCGTAGCGGTCGGCGGGCCTGGGGTTCGTCTCGACGTCCGCGGCGATCTCGGTCGGGGGATGGTCGAAGGTGGCGTAGACGAGGGCGTCGAGTTCCAGGTCGGCCATCGTCTTCAGCACGTTCACGCGGATTCGGTCGCGCTGCTCTAGGTACTCCAGGTAGCCCGGGTCGCGGGTGGTCTTGCCGAGCAGTTCGGCCATGCCCCTCGCCCTCCACGGGTTGACCTGGCCGGTCAGAAGGATCGAGGCCAGGGTCTGGTAGGGAGCGTCGGGATGCTCCGTCAGGTACTCGTCGGTCGCTTCCTCGGTCTCGAAGGTGTTGAGATTGAAGATGTCGTTGACCTCGTCGATCCCGGGGATGGCAACGCTGTCGATCACCTCCGCCCCCAGCCCGCGCATGTCGGCCACCGCAGCGCCGATCCGGGCGCGGACCTGCTGGAAGCCTTCCGACGACGTTTCCACCCGGCGGTCCATGGGGTCGCGGATGACGCCGATGCGCGCCCCAGCGAGCGCGCCGGGTTGCAGGCCGTGCGCATAGGACTGCGGAACGTGCCCGAACGAGCGCGCGGTGACGGGGTCGTCGGGATCGTAGCCGGCGATGGCGTCCAGGACGATGGCGGCGTCGGTGACGGTGCGGGTCATCGGGCCCTGCGTGTCGGTCGTGGGGTTGGCGGGCATCAAGCCGTGGCGGCTGACCAGCTCCAGGGTGGGCCGCAAACCCACCAGCGACGCCACCGCGGCCGGACCACGGATGGAGCCTCCCGTGTCCTCGCCGATGCCGACCAACCCCAGGTTGGCGGTGATGCCGACCGCGGTGCCGCCCGAAGACCCGCTCGGGTTGCGTGAGCGGTCGTAGGCGTTGCGGATCATTCCGAAGCCGGAACCGACGTAGCGTGACGCGAACTCGCCCATGTTCGTCTTGGCCATGATGATGGCGCCGGCATCCCTGAGCCGGGTGACGATGGTGGCGTCGCGGCGGGGGACGAAGTCGCGGAAAAGGGCCGACCCGTAGGTGGTGGGCATGTCGCTGGTCTCGACCTGGTCCTTGAGCAGGACGGGGATGCAGTGGAGTGGTCCCGTGAGCCCGTCGGCGGCAAACGCGCTGTCGAGCCGACGCGCCTCGGCAAGGGCGAGCGGGTTGACGTTGGCTATGGCGTTCAGATGCGGCAGTGCGTCCTCGTCCGTTGCGACGCGGTCCAGATAGCGAAGCACAAGTTCTTCACAGGTCAGGGTGCCTGCGCGCATGGCCGTGTGGACATCCGCGATCGTGGCCTCTTCCAGGTCGAATTCCTGCGCGCGCAGGGGCACGGCGGAAGCGGGAACGCAGATGCAGGCCAGGCCGGCCACCAGAAGCGGAACTGAACGCCAGCTCATCCCTTTGTCCGCAAACGAAGATTGTAAACTCGACATGACAAAATGGAACCTCCGGTTGACATTCCTATCGAAGTGAACCCCACTTCCGCATCCGGCATATGTAACCGGCCCGGGAAGTCATCGGCAACCACCCCACGCCGCACTGGCCCCCCACCCCCCCGCACGGTACGATCCCTGCACGGCTGCGTCCCGCCCCCCCGGCGCGGCCACCACCCCCGCACAAGGCACGACCATGCCACGAGTCCCGCTTTCGCCGCGGCACCGCTCCTCGCGCGGCCCGTCTCTCGCAACCCGCTTCGCCCGCTCGACGCCCTCGACCGCCGCGACCCACCTCACGCGTCCAGCGGCGGCGCCCAGGGCGCTGGCCCCCGCCCCGGCGCGCACCACCGCCCTGGCACTCACCACCGCCCTGGCACTGGCCACCATCCTGGCGCCGCACAATGCCCTCGCGCTGACTTCCACCTCCCCCCTCACCGCCCAGCCCGGCGGCCGCCCCTACCCCGCCGCCGCGCACGGCGGCAACTACATGCACAACTTCCACTTCCCCCCGGCGCCCTCCTCGTCGCCCTGGTACCCGGCCTGGCACCCCGGCGGCGAGCGCGTCGCCGTTGCAATGAGCGGCTCGCTCTGGGAGGTGGACATCGCAACCGGCGACGCGCACGAGATCGTGCACGGACCCGGCTACTACTCCTCGCCCAACTACTCCCCCGACGGCGCGTGGCTGCTCTACACCGCCGACGACGGCGGCCGCACCATCCACCTCGAGGTCATGAACACGGCCACCGGCGAGCGCCACCGTCTCACCGAGGGCACCCACATCCACACCGACCCGCGCTTCTCGCCTTCCGGAGACCGGATTGCGTACGTCTCCACGGCCCCCAGCGGCTACTTCAACGTCTACATCCGGCCCTTCTCGGACGGCGCCTGGGCCGGGCCGGAGATCGCGGTCACCTCCGACAATTCCTTCGGCCGCAGCCGCCTCTACTTCGGCCCCTGGGACATGCACATCTCCCCGGCCTGGCTGCCGAACGGCGAAGAGCTCCTGATCGTCTCCAACCGCGACGTGGCGCTCGGGAGCGGGAACGTGTACCGGGTCCCCGCGCGGGCGGACGGAATCGAGGAACGCCAGGCCGTCCTCGCCGAGCAGACCCTGTACCGCACGCAGCCGCATGTCTCGTACGACGGGCGCCGCTTCGTCTACTCCTCGACCGCGGGCGCGGCGGACCAGTTCCAGAACCTGTACGTCCAGCCCACCAGTGGCGGCGAACCGTACAAGATGACCTTCTTCGACTTCGACGCCTTCCACCCGCGCTGGTCCCCCGACGCCGAGTGGATCGCGTTTGTCGCCAACGGCGGCGGGCCGGCCAACGTGGGCGCGCCGCACGACCCGGACGGGCTGCCGCAACTCCACCTGCTTCAGACCAACGGCGGCCGGCTTCGCCGCGTCGACATCACCGAGCGGCACTGGGCCCGGCCCACCGGAACGCTCTCGGTCCGGACGGTCGACGCCGGCGGGACGCTCCTGGCCAGCCGCGTCCACCTGACCGCCGCCGACGGCAGGTTCTACGCGCCCGCCAACGCCTACGCCCGGGTCAGCCGCGCCGGTGACCGGATCTTCCATCACCCCGGTTCGTTCGCCGTCGAGCTGCCGGCCGGCCCGGTGGAGATGACCGTGGTGCGCGGATTCGAGACCGCCCCGCAGACCGTGCAGGCCGAGGTGCGGGCGGGAGAGGTGACCGAGCGGACTGTCGTGCTGGAGGAGATCTCGGACGTCTCCGACCAGGGATGGTTCTCCGGTTCGACCCATGTGCACATGAACTACGCCGGAAACCTCCGCAACAGCCTCGAGAACCTGATGATGATGTCCGCCGCCGAGGACCAGGACATCGTCAACGAGCAGATCGCCAACAAGGACAACCGCATCCTCGACCACCAGTTCTGGATCCCCGGGGGAGGTCCGCATCCGCTCTCCGAGCCGGACCGCGTGCTCGTGGTCGGGCAGGAGTACCGTCCGCCCTTCTACGGCCACGTCTTCATGTTCGGCCACACCGACCACCTGATCGCTCCCTATGCGATGGGCTACGAGGGCACCGCAATCGAGAGCCTGTACCCCAGCAACACCGACATGCTGCTGAAGGCGAAGGCGCAGGGCGCGACCACCGCGTACGTGCACTCCTTCTTCAACGGCGATCCGCTGGACGGGAACCTGGGTGGCGCGAAGGGGTTCATCGTCGACGCGGCGCTGGGCGCGGCGGACGCGGTGGAGTGGTCGACGCCGCAGGATGGGTGGCCGCCGCTGTACGCGGTGTGGAGCAACGGGATCCGGGCCGCGCTGGTCGGAGGCGAGGATGCAATTTCGAGCCTGCACGCGACGCCGCTTGTCGGGTCGATGCGGACGTATGTGCGGACGCCGGATGGAAGGCTCACGATGGAGGGCTGGTTCGAGGGGCTGCGGAACGGGCGCGCGTATATGAGTTCGGGACCGCTGGTGGAGTTCGCGGTGGAAGGGCGGGGACCGGGCGAGGATGTCGCGCTCGCGGCGCCGGGCGAGGTGCGGCTGAGCGGGCGGGTGTGGGGGATCGTGGGGATGGAGATGGCGGAGGTGGTGGTTAACGGCGAGGTGGTCCGCACCTACATGTTCGAGGGCGACCGCAAGTCGCTCGCGATCGACGACCGGATCGCACTGGCGGGCAGCGCGTGGATCCACCTGCGGGTGACGGGACTGCGCGACGACCGGTGGCCGCTCGATACCTCGTACCCTCAGGCCGCGACGAACCCGGTGTGGGTGGAGGTTGCGGGGCGGCCCGTTCGCAGCGCCGAGGCCGCGGAGTACGCGCTCCGCTGGATCGACAGGCTCCAGGCGATGGCCGAAGAGTGGCCCGGGTGGCGGTCGGAGGGGGAGAAGGAACACGTGTACGCGCAGTTCGAGGAGGCGCGCGAGGTCTACCGGCGGCGGGGGGCGGAGGGGGTGGATGCGGTGACGCTGGAGGTACGCGCGCCGGGGGAGCGCCCGCCGGGACTCGCGCCGCCGCTGCGGCCGACCGTTACCGAGCAGTCCAGCGGGACCCCCGAGGTGCTGCAGGCGATAAGCCCGGTCTCCGAGGAGACGGTCTGGGTCAGCGGGCACGGCGGGGTGATCCTCAGGACCGTGGACGGCGGGTCGAGCTGGCAGCGGATCGCCGCTCCCGGGGGCGATTCGCTCCAGTTCCGGGACATCCACGCCTTTTCGTCGCGGGCCGCGGTCACGCTCACGTCGGGCGAAGGGCCCGCGTCGCGGATCTACCGCACCGCCGACGGCGGCCAGACGTGGTCCCTCGCGTTCCTGATGGACGAGCCCGCCGGTTTCATGGACTGCCTCGACTTCTGGGACGGGAACCGGGGGTTCGCCTTCGGGGATACCTTCGACGAGTCGCCGTATGTGCTGGTGACAGGGGATGGGGGACGCAGCTGGACCCGCGTCGCGGCCGATGCGCTGCCCGCCGGGAACGAGGGTGAGGGCGGATTCGCGGCGAGCGGTACCTGCGCACGGACCGGCGGGCAAGGCAATGGCTGGATCGGCACCGGAGCGGGCGGCTCGGCCCGGATCCTGGCGACGAGCGACTACGGCGAGAGCTGGACCGCGACCGAGGTGCCGATGGCGAGAGGCGACATGGCGGGGATCTTCACACTGGCGGTGGACGGTGGGCGGCCGGTCATGGCGCTGGGGGGCGACCTGGGTTCGCGCGAGGCGGTGGTGGAGCGGAACGCGGCAGTGAGCGCGGACGGCGGCCAGAGCTGGGCGGTGGCCGCAGCCGCGCCGATCGAGGGGTCGGTGTACGGGAGCGCGGCAGGGGGCCGCAGCTGGTACCGGGTGGTGGTGGCCGTGGCGCCGACCGGGGCCGCGTTCACCCACGACATGGGGGCGACGTGGGAGGCGATCCCGGCTGTGAGCGCGTGGGCGGTGGAGTTCGCGGATGGAGGCCGTGTGGGGTGGGCGGCGGGGGGTGGGGGGCGGATCTGGAGGATCGCGTGGTAGAGGGTGATGGATGGGCTGGTGGGATGGAAATGTATGTTCGGGGCATGGCGGAGGATCTCCAGGGCATGGATGTGTATGACGAGGGCATGGCGGTGTAGTTGACGGAGGATGGCCGACCGGGCGATCGGCGCCCGGGTACCGGAGGCGGGAGCCGGTGGGCGCGGCGTGCCGGTGGTCGCGGCGATGCTGGGCGCCGGGTTGTCCGGCGCCCTGGGACGGGCCGTGATGCTGGCAGGCGCGGTGGCTCCGGCGAACACCTGGTGAACGCGCTTGCGCGCCTCACCTGCACTTCACCGAAGCGCGGTGCGGATTCGCCGCCAACACCGGAGCCCGACTGGCCATCTACGCGGCGCCCCAGATCGGGGTCGGCTACCTGACGGCGCGCGTGGGTACCACCGACCTGTCCCGCGGCAGCATGTGGAGGAACGCCGCCGCGGGCGCCATCCTTTCGGTGCTCGGGGTCGTGCTGGCCCTCACCGACGACGACAATGGCTTCACGGGATCGACCGGGATCGGGGTCTTCCTGGTGGTGGTCGGCGCGCCGGTCGCCTCGGTGCTGGCGGACCGGTGGTTCCGCGGTCAGAGATGGCGGCCACGTCCTACCGGGTCCGTGGGCGTCCAGCTCCTTCCTCGGTCACGGTGTCGTTCGCGGCCGGTGGCGTTCCCCCCGGGGTCACGGGCACGCTAACTTCTCCCGGGGTGCCGGCCCGATGAGCGGGCCGCACAAGTCACTACACATGAAGGAACAGATCATGCCTGCAAGGCCCATCCTGTCCGCCCTCGACCAGATTGTCGCGGGTTCAAAAGCGGTGCTGGCGGCGGTGCCCGACGATCAACTGGGCTGGCGCCCTCACGAGAAGTCGTGGACGCTGGGAGAACTCGGGACCCACCTCGCCAATCTGCCCAACTGGACCATGGCCACCCTGTCGGTCTCCGAGTTCGACATCAGTCCGGCGGACGGCGGACCGCCGCCCCTGGCCGCACTCACCACCAGCGCCGAGTTGGTCGATGCGCTGGAACAGAGCGCCGCTGCGGCCCGCACCGCGATCGAGCGCTGCTCCGACGGCGATCTCGCGAGCCCATGGACGATGCTCGTCGCTGGAGAGGCCCGCTTCACGCTTCCGAAGGGTGTGGTGCTCAGGACCTTCATCATGGACCACATGATCCACCATCGGGCCCAGCTCGGCGTCTACCTGCGGATGCTGGACGTGCCGGTGCCGCAGCTGTTCGGGCCGACCGCTGACTTCCCCGACATGTAGGAAGGGGACCGGCTTGACCTCCAACGCTTCCGACACGCCGGCAGCCACCCCGGCACCAGGGCGTCAGCCCGCAAATGGCGCCGTTCGCCTCGACCCCGGCCGCTTCGACCTCCTCACCTTCGATTGCTACGGCACCCTTGTCGACTGGGAGGCGGGGATCATCACGGCGGTGCGCGAAGTTTGCGCGGACCACGGTTTGGTGCCCGGTTCGGCCCGGGCTTCGGCGTCCGGCTCCACGCCGGCCGCTGGCGGCTCCTCGGCCTGCGGGACGCCCGCCGACCTCGTGCCCGGCGACGCGGCCATCCTCTCCGCCTTCGGTGCGGCCGAGCATGTCGTCCAGGCGGAATGCTACCGAAGCTACCGCGAGGTGCTTGGGCGCACGCTCAAGAGGATGGGCGGCGCCCTCGGCTTCCGTCCCACGCCCGCCCAGTGCGACGCCTTCGCGGCCTCCGTCGGCGACTGGCCGGCCTTCCCCGACACGGTGGCCTCGCTGCAGCGCTTGGCGCGCCGTTACCGCCTCGGCATCGTCTCCAACGTCGACGACGACCTCTTCGCCCGGACCCGGGAGCACCTGCACACCGACTTCCACTGGGTGGTCACCGCCCAGCAGGTCGGCGGCTACAAACCCGCCACCGCGCACTTCGAGGAGATGGCCATGCGTTCTGGGGTTCCACGGGATCGCACTCTGCACGTCGCGCAGAGCCTCTTCCACGACATCGCGCCCGCGTCGGCCCTCGGCTATGCCACCGTCCACGTGAACCGGCCCAGCCGGGGGGGCGGCAGCGGCGCGACTCCTACCGCCGACGCCCGCCCGGACGCGACGGTGCCCGACATGGCGAGCGTCGCGCAGCTGCTGGGGATGCGCGAATGAGCGCCGCGGACAGCCCCGGAGCCGACCATTCCGCCGGGGCCGGCAGCGTCAGCGGACCGGCCGGCGACCGCCCCGGCACCCCCGACGGCCACGACGGCATCCACACCATCCGCGCCAGCGGGATCCACCGCGGCTGGAACGGCATCCACTACAAGACCGGCCTGTCGGCGAAGAACGTCCCCGCGCGCGCCCTGTCCATGAACGTGGCGCGCATCCCGCCCGGCGGCGTCGCCTTCGCCCACATCCACGTCGACTTCGAGGTCATGCTCTACATCCTCGAGGGCACCGTGCGGCACGACTTCGGCCCCAACCTGCGCCACTCGATCACCAACCACGCGGGCGACTTCATCTTCATCGAGCCGGGGGTCCCGCACGAAGTCTTCAACGAGAGCGATACCGAGGACGTGGTCGCGGTGGTCGCGCGCTCCGACGCGTCGGAGTGGGAGAACATCGTGGACTATGATCGGGAGACGGGGAAGGTGACTGCTAAGCGGGAGGCGGGTGGGGATGTGTTCGCCAGCTGAGTTGCGCAACGTTTCAGCTGAAACGTCTTCGGAGAGCATGTGGAAGTCCCTTACAGGGTCGCTGCCTGGCCACGCAGGGCCCGGGCGGCGATAAGGATGAGAAGGGTGGCTGCGATCAGCGCCGCGAGGTCTGCCAGTACGCCTGCCTGGAGGGCGCCGCCGGATTCACGAAACTGGAAGCCCGGCAGGTTGTCGTACTCGCTGGGAGTGAGCAGGGCATCGCGATCCAGGTAGCCCTTGTACATGAGCCGAAGTTCCAATTGGGCCGCGCGCGCCTGGCTCTCGAAGGCAAGCGCGCGGTCGGCGTCCGAGCCGGCAATGCGGTCGAGGGCATCCTGCACGGCGACCGACGGGAGGAAAAAGCGCACAGTGTCGAGCACGTGACGCCGCGCGTCCCTCGCTTGTTGATGCGCCACGATCATCGGCGCAAGTTCGCGGTCGAGGGCGACGCGATCGGCGTAGAGGTCTCGCAGGCGATCGGGAATCCGGGGCGCGGGCACGCGCTCCGGCGTTGGATTGGCCTCGCGATAGAGGCGCTGGCGCTCGGCAATCTCGGTCGTTCGGGCCTTCAGGTCGGTGGCGAACCGCATCTCCGACGGCGCCGGTGCGGCCAGATCAACGGCTGCCAATGTCAGCGACGGCGCCATGACCACCACCAACAGCCAGCCGGCGCCAGCGGCAATCGCCGCCTCGGTCGAGCGACGGGCGACGAGGCTGATGACCACTGCAACCGCCAGCCAGAAGCCACCATAGGCCAGCACAGCCAGCGCCAGGGCCGCGAGGCCGATCGGTTCTTGCGCCCCTGCCCAGGCGGCGACAGCCAGGATGATGGCTGTCGAGGGGAGCAGCACCACAAGGCCACGGGCCAGCGTCTTCACGGCGATCAGCCGCCCGATGGCGACGGGCTGCGACAGCACCATCGGGGCAATGCCGCGCTCGCGCTCGCGCGACCACAGGTCAAAGGTGGTGGCGAGGATGACCAGCGGCAGCAGGAAAACGACAACGAAAGCCAGGTCGAACCGGCCTGCGGCGCGCACGCCCGGGCTCCCAATATCCGCCCACACGCGCCTGAAGAGGTACGTGTGGTCAGCCAGCGGAAAAGTCTCCGCAGTAAAGGGGTAGGCATCCGCCTGACCGACCGACACCGGCGCCATCGCTGTGGGCGGCAGCACGGGCTGCGTTATCGGCAGGATCACCGAAGGGTAGGACTGGACGACGAATTGGCGACCGTCTGCCAACGACGCCTGGTCCCCCGCCTTGATCAGATCGATGGCTGCCTCGCGCTTGTGGACCCAGTCGGCGCCATTCCACGCCGCATAGGCGCTCAGTCCCAACAGCAGAATCAGCAGCGCCGGCAGGGCGCGGTCACGAAGGAGACGGCGCGCCTCATAGCCCGCGAAGGTGAAGCTGCTCACGAACGGCGGCCCAAACGCCGGGCCGAGACGGCAGCCAGGCCGATGGCGAGCATGGTCCAGACCAGCAGGATTGCGAAGTTGGGTGCCTGCGCCCCAGCAACCCCGGACAGGCGCTCTGTACGCGGCGCATAGACGACGTCACGCGTGATGGTCGCAATATCGGCAAGGTGGTATCGCTCGCCGGGCGGCGGTTTGTTGGCCGCAACCTCCTGGTTCAGTGTCTGGATCAGCCGGTAGCGATAGTCCTCGACGCCGCGCAGGTAGGCAAGGTGGGCTCCGAAGTCGGTGCCGGCGAAGGCGCGCGACCAGGGTTGCAGGGCAACGGTCGGCGAGATGATGGCGAATGCGCGTTGCACGACCTCCTGCCGGTGGTACACGGCGTAGAGCTGCTCGAAATGCCGGTTGTAGGTCTCAGTGGAATTCTCCTCGGCAAACTCCAGCGAGACGCCCCTGAAGTTGACCGGCAGATCCTCGATGTCGCTGACGCGATAGCGCGCCAATAGCTCGTCCCTGACGGCATTCAGCCGCTCGTCGGCGGGATCGTGACCGGTGACGCCGTATTCCGCCTCCTCGGTGACGGCCGCTCTGAACGCGGGGGCGGAGGGTGTGGGTTCCAGTGTCTCGGCCACAGCGGGCGCGACTCGCGGCACGAGCAGGGTGGATACTGCCCAGAAACCGAGCAGGACGACCAGGGCCGCCCGCGCTGAAGCGAGCAGGCCCGAGACGCCGACCGTGACGGCGCAGAACACCAGCAGGTAGAGCGCATAGGCGCCGCCGATGGCCGCAAGCCCCGCCACTTCGGTCTCGCTCAAGCCCTGCAGGAGCATCGCCGGAAGGCTCACGCCGATCATGACGAGCGCCAGCATTCCTGCCGCTACCGCCAAGGCAACCAGTCGTCCACCGACCAGCACCGAGGCCGGGGCCCCGGCGCCGAGTTCCAGGCGAATCCGTGCCCGCGCGACCGCGCCGGACATGGTGGCGAAACCCGCGAGAATGATCAGCAGGGGCGCGACGATCTGCAGGGTCCAGGCGGCCGAGAACCCGCCGAAGCGGCTGAGGGCGGCGCCTCCCTCGATCGGCCTGTGCCGGGCCGGGTTCTGCGCATGGCCCTCAATGAACACCGATGTACCGACGAAGTCGGACAGCCCCGGATCGAAGGCCGCCAGCGGCCGCACCGGTGCTGGCACGGCCCGGCCGACATGGGCGGCGTCGTGAGGATCGATCACGCCCTGGCTGTCCCAGAGCAGAGCCTCCTTCTCAGCGACAGCGCGCCGTTCCTCGGCCTGCGAAGACAAACGGGCCGCGTTCGTGGCGACCGACGCGCCGGCAAGGAGCAGGAGCGAGAGCGCGAGCCAGAGCAAGCGCCGATCGCGCCACATCAGCCTGAGCTGCGCCACGGCTACGCCGAGAGTCTGGGACAACTTCGATGTCCGGACAGCGAGACCCCCTACCTGACAGAGGGTCCTTCCATGTCAGCTAGCCGTGATCGTGCACGTGCGCGTGCACGGGCCTCGTCACGAAGTCGGCGTGCCCCGACCCGACGGCGCCGTGCATCAGCATGAACGTCACGTCGGTTTCGCCTTCCATGTGGCCGTGCAGGTGGCCCCCGAACTCCCCGGGGGTGTCCTGCTCGAACTCGGCAATCGACTCGTCCTCGATTTCGACTTCCAGGTATGTGTCGTCTCCCAACTGGACCGGGTCGCCGTCGTGATCCACGAAACGGACCGAGATGTGCGGAGTCTCTTCACCGACATCGACCTCGAGTTCCCCGGTCCAGCGCTGCGTGTCGCCGTCGTACGACGCGATGACCTGGCCGCCCATTACGAGCTCCAGACCTTCGGGTTCGTAGTGCTCTTCCTCCGGCTCGGTCGACGAATCGCAGGCCGCAAGGACCAGGGCGAATGCGGCAAGGACCGCGAACGGCCGGCTTCCGTAGCTCCAAGTCTTCATTTCATGTCTCCATGGGGTTTGGTAAGTGGTAAGTCGTGCCCAGGCATGCTCTAGAACACGACCCGGTAGGTAGCACCCAGGCCCCTTCCGGCCTCGGGCATGATCTCCTTCACGCGGGAGAGGTGGTTGCGGTATTCGGTATCGCCGAGGTTTTCGAGGTGGATCGTCACGATGTGCAGTCGCCCGGTGAAGGTGAGGCGCAAGCCGCCCGAGAGCCCAAGGACCGCGTATCCATTGGTAGCTTCCTCGAACCGCCCGGTCCGTTGCTGGCTTCCGGCCATGCGTGCCTCGGCCTCCATGAACCAGTCCACCGGCGAATAGCCGATCGCGAGGCGACCCTGAAGCGGGGGCATGAACGGGAGAGGTTCGTCGGTGGCGCGGATCGTGCCGTGCACATACGACGCGGCGGCCTCCAGCTTGAATCCGGCCGGCACTGACCACTCGAGCTGGCTCTCGAAGCCGGTCAGAAGCGCGTTCTCGCCCACGTACTGATAGACCGGGAGCAGTGTGCGGCTGAGTTTTCCCGTCGCCTGCGGAAAGATGTAGCCCGCAATCGTGTTTCGAAACCAGGTCACCTCGGCGCTGACGCGTTGCCGCGCCAGACGACCGAACACATCGATTCCGAGTCCCGTTTCCGTCTCGAGCGAGGGGTTGCCGACGTCGAACGAGTTGGCCGCGAGGTGCGGCCCCTCCGAGTAGAGTTCGTGTACATCCGGGGTGCGAAAGGCCCGGCCCACGCTTGCTCCCACGGTGAACTGTGCCGTCACGCGCAGGAGTGCGCCCAGCGATCCGGAGACCGCGCTGAAGGAACGTGCGCGGATGTGCCCGATGTCGGACAGCTCCTCCCTGTTTGGCTCCAGGTCGACCTGGTCGTAGCGGAGCCCGGCCTCGATCAGGACCGGATCGAGCTGGATCTCCTCAAGGACGTACGCGGCCTGCGTCCTGCGCCGGGTATTCGGCGAGTACAGCGCGCCCCCGAATCCGAACAGCTCCCACGAGACCCTCGCTCCGACGGCGCCCGATGCGAACGGCCCCCACCCGGCGTGCCGCGCCCGTGCCTCCCCGCTCGCGATCTGGCGCTTAAACAGCGTTCCCAGGATGTCCGGAGGTTCCCACTCGTGGTGCTGATACCACGTGTAGCCGGCATCGAGTTCAATCGCCTCCAGGCCTCGTCCGGGCCGGATGACGCTGCGAAATCGACCTGCGGCTCTCTCCTGCTCCGTGCGGACCGGGTTGGTGTGTCCACCGAGGAATCCTCCGGGGATCCCGTAGTCGTTCGCGTAGAAGCGAAACGCACCGCCAGCGTAGCCCCAGTCGTCCACCCAGGATGTCCCGGCCGCCACGCTCCACGTGTCGGTCCGGGTTCCCGCAAGCCTCCCGATGGGCGTCCGCAGATCCCCACCCTGGTGTCTCGATACCTCGACGCGAAAAGGGATGTGCTCTGTGACTCCGACCGTCATCTGGCCGCTCCCTCCGATTGCCCGGGTCACCGTCTGCGTTTGTAGCGAGGTGAAGCCGGTCGCACGGTAGGGCACCGCGCGGGGCACCTCTTCACGAACGACGTTGATCACGCCGCCGAGTGCGTTGCTGCCGTAGAGAATCGCGCTCGGCCCGCGAATCACGTCGATCCGCTGAGCCGAGGAAGGGGTGACCGCAGTGGCGTGGTCCGCGCCGCTGTTGACGACGTCACCCACCCGCTGGCCGTCTTCGAGCATGAGGATCCGGTCTCCGCCCAGGCCGCGGATGACTGGCTGGGACGTGCCCGGCCCCATGCTGGTCACGGCTACCCCCGGAACCGACGCAACCGTCTGCGCAACGGTTCCCGCCAGGTGCCGCTGCAGCTTCTCCCGCGCGAAGACGGCGGAAGGCCGGATCGTCTCGTTGGCGGCCGTGGGACTCAGGACCGACGTGACGACCACATCCGGCAGCGGGATGGCGGCCACCTCGAGATCGACAGTGGCCATCTCGCCCGGCCGGACGTCGACAGCCACCGCCGCGTACCCGAGGCGATCGACCCGGAGCCGATACCGCTCGGCATCCGGCACGGCGATGCGGAACGACCCGTCGCCATGCGTAATCGCGCTGCCACCCGTGCCGACGACCACCACCATGGCGCCGGCCAGAGGCATCCCGCTTTCGGCCGACCGGACGATCCCCGCTACGTGGTCAGGGGTGTCCGCGGCCTGCTGGCCGGCAGGTGTTGAGCCTGCGGAGGGTGCTGGAACGACCACGAGGGTCATCGAGAGGAGAAAAGAGGGGATGCGAAAGTGGGCCATAGGCTCTCCCGTGCCGCTTCGTGGACCGGCGCGAGGCCCCAAAGCAGGACCGACCGCCACGCGGCCCGGAAAACGAGCCGTAATGATAATGGATTATCGATAACGAACAAGGGGGGCTGGCTCACTGTCCCGGGTTGGCCCACTGCCCCGGGTTGGCTCACGACCCCGGGTTGCCCCACTGCCCCGACGACCGGCTCGTTAGGTACAAGCCGCGCAGCGACCGAAGAGAATCAGCTCGTGGCCGTCGACCTCGAAGCCGTCGGGCGCCAGCGCCTCGACTTCGTCCGGGCAGCGATGAACGTCAAACGCCTGATCGCAGGAGCGGCAGAGGAAATGGTGGTGATGGGGACGGTCGGCCAGCTCGTACCGAGCCCCACCGCCCGGGAGCTCGACTTCCGACAGCCACCCTTCGGCCGTCAGGATCTTCACGTTCCGGTAGACGGTCGCCACCCCAAGTGACGGTACGATCTCCTGGCCGTGCTGGAGGACCTCCTCGCGCGTGAGGGGGCGCCCGGCGTTCAGGAACACGCGGCGGATCGCCCGTCGTTGACGAGTGTCTCGTTTCGTCACCACTCGTACGGCGCAACCGAGGTGCCGGCCATCTTGAAGGAGACCGATCCGTACAGGTTCGTCGTCTCCTCCACGGTCAGGGCGCCGTGGATCCAGACGGGATTCCGGAAGGAGACCGGTACGCGTTCATCGTCCTTCATCCTGAGCACGATTCCGCCGCCCAGGACGACCGGGGCGAATTGGAGGCGTGTCCAGGGAATCGGGAATCGGCGGCGTGGCTTTGGCATGTGGAAGGGGCTCTGGCCTTTGGGGAACCAACCACGATATGATAATGAGAATTGACTATCGTTCATACATCTGCATTCGTACTCTGCAGGCACGCAACCTCCACCGGGTCCCTCACCATGACCTTGGCCACACTCAATCCACCACACGCCCGCTCCCCTTTCGTCGGGTGGACGCTCCCAGGTCTTCTGCTCTGCGTCGCATGCGGCGATTCATCCTCCGCGCGTCCTGCTCCTCCCCTGGTCGAGGGCGAACGGTTGGGGACGCCCGGGGCCCACGAACACGGCATCGCCCGACTGGGCCTGGCCGTGGACGGCACCCGCCTCACCGTCGACCTGCAACTCCCCGCAGAATCCGTGTTCGGCTTCGAGCGCGCCCCCAGCTCGGCGGAGGAGCGGGCCTCCGCAGCGGAGGCTCTCGACAGACTCCGAGCCGGTGGCGCTCGTCTCATCGCCTTTCCGGACGGGACGACCTGTGCGCTGGATTCGGCGGAGGTGCAGGTTCCCGAAGGTTTTGTGGAAGGTGACCATGCCGGCGAGGACCAGCACGCGCACGAGGATGAGGGCCACCAGCACACGGAGGATGAGGGCCCCCAACACACGGAAGTGCGCCTCCTCGCCTCCCTTACCTGTTCCCGTGAGCCCCTCGGACCGGCGAGCCTGCGGTTCGCGGACCTCCTGCCCGACGTGGTGCAGGTGGACCTGACGGTGTTCACTGCGGCAGGGGAGGCAGCCGGTCGCGTCGCGCCCGATGCCTCGTTGCGGTTCTGAGCCGGCGAGCCAACCTCCGCCACTCGGAGTTTTTCTGATTGCCGGCGGGCTGGCTCTGGTCGCATGGGACCACAGGCGGGCTCCTGTTCCTGGACCCGGGCTCCGTGCGCCGCCCGCCAATCCAATGACCCAGGAACGCCAGATCCAGCGAGCCGTCATGGTTCCCGACGCAGTGGCCAACGCCTACGCGGCCGGCACGCGCGACCCGGACGGCAGTCCCGGCCCGGAATACTGGCAACTGCAAGTCAACTACGTCATCCACGCCACCCTCGACCCGGCCACCTCCGTTGTCACCGCCAGCGAGTCCATCGTGTTGCACAACACCAGCGGCGATGTCCTCGACGCAGTCCGGATACGGTTCGACCAGAACCTCTTCCGGGAGGACGCGGCGAGCCGCATGGACATCCCGAACCACACCGACGGCATGGTCGTCACTGCCCTCTCGATCGACAGCGTGGCGATCCCGGTGCCAACCGGCCCGGAAACCAACCGGCGATTCCCCCTCCCGGAGCCGCTCGCACCCGCGGATTCCAGCCTGATCGATGTCGAATGGCACTTCGAGGTGCCGCTCGACGACCGCTCCTCCAGCCTGCGGATGGGGCGATGGGCCGATTCCGTCTACCAGGTGGCGCAGTGGTATCCGCGAGTGGCGGTGTACGACGATCTCATCGGGTGGGACACGGCTTCCTACGACGGGGTCTGGGAGTTCTACAACAACTTCGGCCGCTTCGAGGTCTTCGTCGACGCTCCCGCGGGATGGCTCGTCGGCGCTACCGGCGTCCTGCAGAGCGACCCGCGCCCCGTCGGTCGAGCGGCGCGCCAGCCTCCAGTAGAGCGTGTACCACCCACGGGTACAACGGAGCGGGCCGTCTGGCACTTCGTGGCCGACACCGTGAGCGACTTCGCGTGGGCGGCGTCCGACCGGTACGAGTGGCAAGTCGCGTCCGCGGACATCCGCGGGCGGGGTGAGATTCCCGTGCACCTGTTCCAGACCGCAGCCAGCAAGGCCGGCTACCCTTCCCTTGGGGAAGAGGTCTCACGATACCTGGAAGTCTATTCGCAGCGTCTCATCCCCTATCCCTTCCCCTCGTTCACCGTGGTGGAGGGACCGGAGCTGGGGATGGAATACCCGGGACTGATCATGTCGAGCGGCGGCAGTCCCCTTGCGCACGAAGTCGCGCACCAGTGGTTCCCGATGACGGTCGGAAGCGACGAAACCCGGTTGACGTTCATGGACGAGGGATTCGCCAACGCGATGCCTTACCTCCTGTCCACCTACCGCGGGGACGCCGAACCAGGACCCGCCCGACTGCGGCGGCAGTACGGACCGTCGGCCCGATTCGCGATGTTCCCGCCTCTCCTCCCCACCGACGACCCCGATTCGCAGATGACCAGCTACTGGCGGCCCGAGCACATGCTGCGAATGCTCGGCGGAGTCGTCGGGGACAGCATGATGTGGCGCGCTATCGGCGACTACGCCGCCGCGTGGAGGTTCAAGCATCCCTCCCCCTGGGACTTCATGGCCTTCGTCAGCAACGCGGTCGAACGGGACCTGGGGTGGTTCTGGCACTACTGGCTGTTCACGCACGCCGGGGTGGAGGGCTCCATCGTCGGCGTGGAACCGAACCCGCTGGGCGGCAGCGTCACCGTGCGACAGGATGGCGACATGCCGTCCCCGATTGTGCTTGCGGTCCAGTGCGCGCCCGACGGCGGCCCGGCGCGGCTGTCCGGACCCGGCTACGTCCTCGACGACTCCACCGTCGTCGTGACCCGCCCCGTGGACGTCTGGTTCCCGGGCGCACGCGAACTCACCTTCGATCTCGATATCGGCTGCGAGATTGCGCAGGTCACCTGGGACCCCGCCCGGCGCTTTCCGGACCAGGATGCGTGTGACAATGTGTGGCCGCGCGGGAGCAGGCCGGTATTTGTGCAGGAGTGGCCGCCGACCGCCCGGGTCGACGCGGAGCCAAGCTGCGGCTGACCGCGCTGCCCTCACCGCCACAACGCAATCACCACCGCCTGCAGAATCAGCGCCACCCCGTTGTAGGCGACGTTCAGCCACGCGAGCCCCGCCTTGCGCTTCTCGAAGGTGACCGACTGGTGCGCGGCGGGGATCACGAACGCGACCAGCGCCATCAGTCCCACATGCACGCCGACCATCACGGAGCCGCCACCGCCCTCCATCGAGGAAACATCGGCAGGTGCGATCTCGGCAATCAGCTGGGCAAGGATGTAGGCTGTCAGCAGCGATAGCAGCACGCTGACACCGTACGTCTTGACGGGATTGAAGCCCTCCTGGACCTCCTCCGCGGTCATCTCCATCATGCCCAGCCAGCGCTTGCCGAAGAGCGGTCCGTACCAGAGCGAGCCGACAATCATCGGGATGACTCCCGCGACCAGGACTGCGAACAGGTTGACGTCGTGCATGGGGTGTGTGCTCCCGTGGGTTAGGGTGTGTGATCGCGTAACCTACTGCCTCTTCAGGACGCGCGCATCGAAGCGGAAGCCGCGGATGGCCCCTGCCTCGATCCTGCCGAAGTCCGGGTGCCGCGGGTTGGCGATGTAGTTGACCTCCCCGATGACGACGGCGCTCGGCACCCGCAGGACCGCGGACGCGCGCGAACGGAGCCAGCGGTCCCCCATCTCCTGCGTGGCCGGGTGCATTCGAGGAGCGGCCCAATCGGCGAGCAGGTCACATTCGCTGACGGCCGAGACCAGGGCTCGCGGGATCCGGACCCGCAGCTTGCGGTAGGTTGCGAGCACCGCTGGCGCCTTGAGGTGCACCAGCAGCTCCATGCTCGCCAGCGCCAGGCTGCCGCCCAGGTACACCGCCCTGCGGCCGGGACTGTTCCACCGCCCCCCGTACCGCCGCGCCCCTTCGCCGGAGAGCACGTCGCCGACCGTTCCGCCGTGCTCGGGAGACGCGAGACGCCAGGTTTCGATCATGCCGGCCGTCGGCAGTCCCGTGCCGCGGGCAGTTTGCCCACGGACGTCTAGCTGAAGACCCCGTGGCGAAGGCGGCCGATCAGCTCCTCGACCTCGCGGCCCCCTACTTCGGTGGATGCGCGTTCGAGGGGTGACTCCCCCTCGATCAGCTCGTTGGGTTCCTGCAGCCACCGGCGGGCCGCCGCTCCGTCGCCCCGCATCAGTTCATGGGCCATCGCCACCAACCGGGCCAGGCGCACCAGCCGGTCCGATTCCGCGGGCCTCAGGGCGTCGGCATCCCTCCGGCGGGAGAGTGTGGTGCGTGAAAGGCCGATGACCTCGGCGAGCGCGAGCCGTCCCACTCCTGCCGCCGCGGCCACTTCATCCAGCATCTTGAACGGCAGGCCCCGGCGCACCAGTTCCACAGCCCCCTCGCGGACGAGGAGGGGGGCCAGGGTACGTCGAATGCCTTGAGGTGGGCAGTTCATCGCCTCTTCCTGTATTGCCCAAATGGAATATTTAAAGTATCCATTTGGGCTGCATTCGGCAAGACGATTGAAGAATTCCGCGGAAAAAGCTGGTTTGGCCGGAAAGAACCGCCGCTACCCCTGGAACGAATTCGCCATCCGGTCGAGGAATGCGCGCTCGTCGCTGGTCAGCGCCTGCGCCCCCATCTTCTTCACCTTGTTCAACAGGTTCTCCAGCTCCTCCCGGTTGATCTCGTGGAGGCGCTCGCGCGGGATCGCCTCCCAGCGGCGGATCATCTCGGTGTCCTGCACGGGAGAAGCCTTCTGGCGGCGGACGGCCGGCTGGACCACCCGGCGGTGGCGCCGGCGCTCCCAGCTGCGGAGGAATACCCAGCCGGCCACCAGTCCGCCCAGGTGAGCGAAGTGGGCGATCCCGTCCTCGGCGCCCGTGATTCCGAAGAAAAGGCTGGAACCCACCATGAAGAGCGCGAGAATCCGCGCCTGGACGGGGAGGATGCCCCAGATGTAGATGTTCTCGCGGGGCCAGTAGCGGGCGAACCCGACGACCACGCCGAAGATCGCTCCCGACGCGCCCACGACCATGGCACCGGGGGCGAGGGCAAAGGTGAGGATCGCGCCGCCGACCGCGCATGCCAGATAGAACCAGATGAAGGTCTTGCTCCCCAGCCGCTCCTCCAGCCTCGGGCCGAAGAAGAACAGCATGAGCATGTTGAAGAAGAGGTGCATCCAGCCGCCGTGCAGGAAGGCGTAGGTGACCAGCGTCCAGGGCCGCAGCAGGATCAGTTGGGGGACGAAGCCGAAGTCGTTGAATACCGCCGGACTGACGCGCGAGAAGAGGAAGATGATGACGTTCGCAACGAGGAGCTTCTGCACCCACGGGGACATCAGCATGGCAGTGGTCTCCCCGGCGTGCGGCATTCCCGCCCGGCTCTCATCTTGCTCAACATGGTCCATGGAATGTACGGGATTTCGGCGAACGCGGCGGAACCTGCGCGCCCGTACGCATGCGGGCGGCGAGCGCGGGCCGTAGCCGGCAGCTCAGACTGCGGCGGTTTCGCGCATCGCGGGCTCAGTCGCCGGAAGAGCCGCGGGCCGCCATCTCGGAGGGGAGCAGCGCCGCGTGGATGAAGGAGTGGACGGGCGTGGGGACTCCGGACTCGGCGCCCATGCGCACCGCCGCGCCGTTCCAGGCGTCCAGCTCGGAGGGGATCCCGGCGGCGATGTCGCGTTGCAGCGACGAGGTGCCCTCGGGGGGGAAGGAATCGAAGATCTCAAGCGCGCGGTCGACGGCGTCGGCGGGGAGGGTGATGCCGCGCGCGGCGGCGATGGCCGCGATCTCTTCCATGGCGCGCCGCAGGAGGTCGCGGCTTGCGGGATTCGCGCGCACCGGGCCGAGGGGCATGCGGCAAACCGCGCAGACGCCGCCCAGCGAGCAGACGAAGAGGAACTTGTGCCACAGCGCGGCGTCGATGTCGGGGGGGATCTCGGCGTGGACGCCCGCCTGCGCGAGGGCCGCGACGAGCGCTTCGGCCCGGGGCGACGCGCTGCCGTCCCATTCGGCCAGCGCCACGTAAGGATCCACCCCGACGTGCCGGATCTCGCCGGGCGCCGCGACCTCGCTGATGATGCGCGTGAGGCCCTTGCCCATCCGGTCGCGCCCGACGGCGGGGAGGAGGGCCTCGTGGGCGTTGACGCCGTTCAGCAGCGGTACGACGAGGGTGGCCGGGCCGAGGAGGGGGCCGATCCCGGCGCGGACGGCGGGAATGTGCAGCGATTTCACCGCGACGATCACCGCGTCGACGGGCCCGGTCTCGGCGGGATCGGCGGTGGCGGGGGGGTGCGCGCGGGAATCGCCGCCGGGGGTGCGGAGGAGGAGGCCGTGCGAGCGGATGGCGTTGAGGTGCGCGCCACGCGCGATGAGGGTGACATCGTGGCCGGCGCGGGCCAGCACGCCCCCGAAGTATCCGCCGACGCCCCCCGCGCCGTAGATGGCGATTCTCATGGCGACGAAGCTACCGCAACGGGAGACGGACTCAAGTCCTCTTCACGGTCTGGCAGCCCGTGGAATAAGTCCCCGCTGCATTCGGGAGGCGATGCATCCGCGCCGGACTGCGGTGCTCGCGCACTCGACTGTCAAGAGAACGTTACATGTTGTCACGTTAACTTCACTTTCAGCTTTGCTGAGGCACCGCTCTGCGTTGCTCCTCGGGCGAATAGCTCCGCTATGCGCCCTTCGTCGCGCCTTGCCGGCACGGCGCCTCGCCACCCTCCGTGCGACGCGGAGATTATCCACGGACTGCTGGACCTCGCACATGGCATATGGGCACGGGGGTGCCGACCCCAGCTGGCACCCCCTCGAATCCGCCGTCGAATAGGGCGATATCCCAACATTCGCTGAACTTGTCGCAAAGTGACCGCCCAAAAACCGGCCCCTTCGGCGTCTATAGGGTAGGAGGCCGAAGACTGCGTTCGTTGGCTTGGGTCTCCGAATCGTCCTCCGCGACACCGATTGGGAGGCCCGGTATGGC
The DNA here is from genome assembly GCA_965116645.1 of Longimicrobiales bacterium. Classification (GTDB taxonomy): domain Bacteria; phylum Gemmatimonadota; class Gemmatimonadetes; order Longimicrobiales; family Gaopeijiaceae; genus Bin94. The sequence continues at coordinate 3,572,255 of OZ220702.1, forward strand.
AGACATGCACGATTCGCGGCGACACCCCGATGACGGACACGAAGACGGTATGGCTTTCGCATCCCGTTGGCAGACAGAGCACTGGGACGCGATGGTGGAGTTGGCCAGACAGTGGGCAGCAGGTTACGCCACGACCCCCGAGGACATCGCGCAGGAGGCCCTCCTGGCCGCCTACGAGCGCCGCGACCGGCTCGTGGACCCTGCCGGGGAGCGCGCCTGGCTGCTGGCCTTCGTGAGAAACAAGGGACGCGAGGCCGTGCGACGAACACGCCGCCGCGGCAAGAAGCTGCCGGAAGAGTACGCCGATCTCGAGGCGGACGGGAACCCCGTCGGCTGCGACGACTCGAGGAGGGAGCGGGTCCTGAACGCTGCTGCGGGTCTACCGAAAAGGCAGGAGGAAATCGTCCGTCTCGTCCTCGACGGGTGGCCGGACGACGAGATCGCCGCCACCACGCGACTGAAGAACGGAACGTTACGGGTCTACAAGCACAGAGCTATAAGGAAGCTGAAGGAACTGATCCACCGATAGTGCCGCCCGAGGGAATCCCGATCAAGCGGGTGAACGCACGCCTACCGCGGCAATAGCTCCAGCGTCACGATCTCAACAAAGGGCAAGCCACCGTCGCCCCGGTTGTATCGATACCCCACCAGCGATCCGCGGAAAAAGGACGTCGGGACAATCTCGCGCAGTTGGCGGGCCGTGTAGACCTCCGAGGCCAGGAGTTCGCCCGATCGTGTATCGATCACCTCCACGATGTGTTCCACCATCTCGCCCAGTGACGCCAACCGGTCTGCTGGAAACTGCTCCCCGCGCGTACGAAGTCTCGCGTACTCCTTCAGGTACTCATCAGTCGGACGCCAGGCTACCACATACAGAAGGCCACTACGCACGTTGTGCACTCGGCGCACTCTGGCGGATGTCTCCGGCTCGCCACTCCACCGCCACCACGGAGCGTCGCGCCGAAATGTCCGCCGCAGTTCCCCATCGATCCCCCACTCCTCCAGGACATAGGCGTCCGCCCCCCGGAAACCCGGACCGGCCCAGAAGGTATCGCCTCCAAAGTGTGTGATCCCGCGCATTTCCCACCCCGCCGACCCTTCCGCAACCGGCCCGAAGACGCGTTCAAGGGCACCGGTCGAATCGGTCACCCGAAAGTGGTGCGACCGATTCGACACCAGGCCGTCACTGGCCAGCGCCGATCCGCTGTCAAGGATAGTCGTCATCCACGGCAAGCCCCCCATGACATTGGCCGGGACGCGCCGAACGAACTCGTGGTCTTTGGAAAAAACCGACCAACTGACAGAGCCGTCCCGGACGTGTAGCCTGTCTCGGCCATCAATCAACAGGTTCAATGCCCCTAGTGCGGTCAGTTCGCCGGGACCCTCCCCCTGTCCTCCGAAGGAGTACAGGTATCTGCCCCGCGTGTCCCAGACGCTAATGACGGCCGGCCAGCCGGGCGCGTTCGCGGTAATGAAGCGACCATCGGAATCGACCACGATAGTCCCCCCGGGGTCCGGCCGCGATCCATCGGCTACGCCTTCCAATCTGATTCCGGTGTCGCGGAACTCGATCCGGCACGGAGGCTCCCGCTCCTCGACTACGGTCACGCTCCCGGCTGCAAAGGCGCGCGCGGGACTCCTGGGACATGCTTCTGGCCGCGCGGTACCGCCCTCACCGCGAGCAATCAGTGCCAAGGGAGTAACCGAGACCAGTACAGCCAGCAGGACTCTCGGTCTGGCGCAGCCGGCTTTGCTATTCGATCTCACATGGATCATGGTGCGCACGGTCATAGCTCAGGGTCCATCCAGGTGTAATATCGGGGTGTTGTCTTCCATCGGCCTCCAAGTCGTGTATAAGGAACCAATCCCACTCGTCTGTGTCTCGTCGCTGAATCCAAGGCGCGGGACCCGTGTGATGTTGGTGCCAATGCGGGAAATCGTCTGGGCCGATGTGCAACCAGTCATAAAAGTCGGTGCACTCTGTGTCCTGAGTCGCGGCCTCCGCCGGGCCATACGGGACGAGCCAGGAACTGATGAAGGCGGCAACGACGACGAACGCGGGGATAACTGTGGCTCGGGCCATCTTGTTCATCTCTTCCTCCTGAGGTTGGGCTTCGGACCGACCGTTTCGGCATTCACCGGCTGCTACTAGCCCGGATTTCTCAAGCCTATAGGACGGCATCGGCCCCCGGGGGCTGTTAAGTTTAGTTAGACCAATAACTTAACCGCAGCCACACCGGAGGACCGATGCCGACACAGTGTAAGCCGCTTTCCTTCGCATTTCAAGGGTGCCAGCGCCGCCGGGTGAGCGCGGCGTTCGATGGCGGATCGATCACGTCGAACGCCGGAGCGCTGCTGCTGCGGGAGATCGACCGGTTCGTGGGGCTCTTCGACCGGGTGGCCGGGTGCTTCAAGGATCACCGCGACCCCCGCCTCACGGAGCACTCGGTTCGGACGCTGGTGGCGCAGCGCATTGTGGGCATCGCCCTGGGGTACGAGGACCTCAACGACCACGATGATCTGCGGCACGATCCGCTGCTGGCCCTGCTGGCGGGCAGGCTCGAGGGGCGGCGGAAGGGCTGTGCGGCGCTGGCGGGCAAGAGCACGCTGAACCGTCTCGAGCATGCGCCCGCCGGCGGGGAGCCCGGCCGCTACCACAGGATCGGCCACGATCCGGTTGCGCTGCAGGCGGTGCTCGTGGAGTTGTTCATCGACTCGTGGCAGGGCAAGCCGCCGTCGCGGCTGGTTCTGGACATCGACTCGACCGACGACGAGGTGCACGGCCGCCAGGAGGGCCGGTTCTTCCATGGCTACTACGGCCACTACTGCTTCCTGCCGCTGTACATCACCTGCGGCGGCCGCCCGCTCTTCGCCCAGCTGCGGCCCGGTAACTCCGATCCCGCCGGGGGCGTGACTGCACCGCTCGGCCGCATCATCGAGCGGCTGCGCCAGGAGTGGCCCTGGCTGAAGATCCTGCTCCGGGCCGACTCGGCGTATGCCCGCGAGGAGCTGCTGGCGTGGTGCGAGGACAACGGCGTGGACTACGTCATCGGACTGGCGAAGAACTCGCGGCTCATCGAGAAGATCGGCTGGGAACTGGCCGACGCCCAGGCCGAGGCGGCATGGCACGGCCGGCCCGCACGCCGCTTCGCCGAGTTCACCTACGCCACGCGGACGAGCTGGTCCCGCCGGCGACGGGTCGTCGCCAAGGCGGAGCACCTGCCGGGCAAGGCCAACCCCCGCTTCGTCGTCACCTCGCTGCCCGCCGGCACCTTCTCGGCCCGCACCGTCTACGAGCGCGTCTACTGCCCGCGGGGCGACATGGAGAACACCATCAAGGAGCAGCAGCTCGATCTCTTCTCCGACCGGACCTCGGCCTCGCGCTTCGCCGCCAACCAGCTCCGGCTCCTCTTCTCCGCCTTCGCGTCGATCCTCTTCGATGCGCTCAGGCGCATGCTCGCGGGCACCCGCCTGGCCCGCGCCACCGCCGGAACGCTCCGGCTCAAGCTCCTCAGGATCGGCGCCCGCGTCACCGTCTCGGTGCGGAGGGTCAGGGTCGCCATGGACTCCTCGCATCCCTCCGCTGACGCCTTCGCACACGTCCACGCACGATTACGAGGGTAACCTCCCCCTCCCGGACCTCCTTCTCACGCCGCTCCCTGGGACCGGTGCACCTCAGGACCGCCACGGAGCCGTTCAGTCACCTGAATCCCCCTCCGCACGGCTGTCTCTGCACGTCCCAAGCGGCCTCCCTCCTTCGTGACGCGGTCCGATGGCACAATCACGGCCGGGATACCGCCCTCAGGTCGCTACGCTGGCACCGTGTGAGAAATGCGGGCTAGCGGTCGTACCAGCGCTCTTCATTCGTATATGGCCAAGACCCCTGAAAAACGTTACACCGGACCATCAACTGGTCGGGGAGCGCACCGCCACCGCTGCCCGCCAAACCGTTTCCGCGGACAATCGCCACCCGACGATGGGGGGGAGGTCCATCCGCATCCCACGTCATCCCGCGCACTTCCGTCTCTCCATCCGCAAACGGATGGAACTTGTGCCACAGCGCGGCGTCGATGTCGGGGGGGATCTCGGCGTGGACGCCCGCTTGCGCGAGGGCCCCGACGAGCGCCTCGGCCCGGGGCGACGCGCGCCCGTCCCACTCGGCCAGCGCCATGTACGGATCCACCCCGATGTGCCGGATCTTGCCGGGCGTCGCGACCTCGCTGATGATGCGCGTGAGGCCCTTGCCCATCCGTTCGCGCCCGACGGCGGGGAGGAGGGCCTCGTGGGCGTTGACGCCGTTCAGCAGCGGTACGACGAGGGTGGCCGGGCCGAGGAGGGGGCCGATCCCGGTGCGGACCAGGAATGAAGTCCACAGCAGCGCAGCAGATCCGGCCAGCGCCCATCCGGCCGCTACGGCGACCAACGGAAGCAGGTACAGCCTGACGCCCCTAGCGACCCCGGAGAACCGGTGGTCATACAGCCCGTCCGGAGGAATAGCCGGGCCATCCGGCAACCGGTCAGGGACGGCGGATGACATATCGAACCAGGTACGAGATGTCCAGCTCGTCACGCTCGACGAACCACAGCGATTCCGCGTCCGCCCACCTCATCCCGCCTGGCGGCGGATCGACGCGCGCGATGGCACTGCCGGATTCGTCCAGAACCTCCCATTCGAACGAATCTACGCCCGTGCGGAGGCGCAGCCAGGTCGAGCCGTCCAGCCCGGCAAGTACGCCGTGGACAGGAGGGAAGAATTCCAACGTGCCATAGGCTCTCTCCAACTGCGGCCGAATGCGGCCCTCGGGAAACGTGGGTTCCTCGACGATGTCGCGGACCTGCCGCTCCACATGCCGTGACCGCCACGCCTCGGGAACGGGGATTGGATCGTACGGGATGTCACGCGCCCATGCGGTGTCCGCCTGGGCGTCGAACCGGATCACGCGAAACGTGTGGGGTCGGGCGCTCGTCGCACCGGGGCGGTGCACAACGACGAATCCCGACCCGTCCGGCGCGACCGAAAGCCACGACCGGTACGACACGGGAATACTCGAAACCGCCGTCCAGCCGCTTCCGCGCAACGCCACGATGTTGCTGCGTCCGACAATCATGGCCACCGTGTCGCGCAGCAACCCATCGGGACCGAATAGCAACACAGCCCCCGGCGGCGGCGGAGATTGGGCCAATTCGTGCGTATCCACGTCGTGCCTGACAAGCATGGATCCATCCGCAAGGATTCCCTGCACGTCCGCCCCGCGGCTCGTCGGCAAAGTCGGGTACCCCCTGATCCGCGCTGACGACACGAAGCGACCCTCGGCGTCAAAGAACTGGTGGCGCCGCAAGTCGGGATCGTCGACCCACACCCGGCCCTCGTGCACGCCCATAAAGCCCACACTCCGGAACTCCCCCGGTCCTTCGCCGTCGCGGCCGATGAACCCTAGGAAATCCCCGGTGAGGGAAAAAACCCGTAGGCGCTGCTCCATCGGTTGCGCCACGAGCAGCCGGTCACCCTGGACAATCACGCCTGCCACCAGAGTGAGTCCAGTCTCCGGATCGAACGCATCGCCAATTGTGACGGTGCGCTCCAGCGTCCACCGCTCCAGTTGCGCTGAGGCCGGGAAGGGATAGCTGGCACAGAAGCAGGCCAGCGCGGCACGCATCAGGGCTATTGACGACCCCTTTGCTGTATGCTGGAATCTCGCAGACCCGTCTGCGGCGGCGATCTCAGATCGTGACATTCCGGAGGTCCGAACGCAGTTCAGCGCACGCGAACGCGGCCAGGATCGCGAGGACGGGAAGCAGGTAGCTGAATGGCTTGTTCATCGGAAATCCCTCCTTTGGATGAATGAATGAAGCTTGTCGGACCGATCCCGGGGCCAGCGGCAGCTGCTCACGGGCGGCGGATGGCATATCGAACCAGGTACGGAACATCGAGGTCGTCCTCTTCCACACCATCACCTTCCAGTTTTGGCACGCACTCCGGCGGACCGTTGTCCTCCTTCAGACACTCGGTGCAACCGTCCTGGGCAGCGACGCCTTCCGGCATCCCAAGCACACCGAGTGCGAACAGCGCCGCGAGGAGCGGGATCAGGGAGTTCATTGCACTACGCATCGGGGATTCTCCTTTCGGGAAGTGACCCATCGTATGCGGGGGCCCGTAGTCGCCACCGCCAGGAATACAACACGATTTCGCTCGCTTCGAACGTCCGCAGCGCCGCTAGAACGTGGGCGCGCGAGGCCACGGCGACAAGACCGAACGGGGCCTGCAAGAGTCGGCTGGACGCGACATCACCCATGCCGTCGTACGTAACCAACAGGCGATCGTCGCTGGTGACATCGGCGATTACCTGGATGACGCCAGGTGCGACGGAGAGCGCACTCAAGCAGCCCGTGGACAGAATCCCCCCGGCATTCGAGCGGCGATGCATCCGGGCTGGGCGCGGTGCCCAAGTGTTGGCGATGTCAAGATAACCTTACAAGACGTCATGTCTTCTTTACTTTTCGGGTTTCCTCAGCACCGCTCTGCGTTGCTCCTCGGGCGAATAGCTCTGCTATTCACCTGTCGTCGCGCCTTGCCAGCCCGGCGCCTCGCCGCTCTCGGTGCTCGGGCGGCTTTATCCACGGACTGCTGGGCCATCCACCTTGGAGGCGGGTCTCGCTCGACGGCTGCACTGGGCGGAAGACGGTCCGGCTGCATCCCGGCGACGACTCTCCCGTCCGTGGATCATGCCGAGCGTGGAGTCGTCGTGAAAAGCGACGCCCGCGATCTCATCGGGTGGCTCAGGCGAAACCGATTGGACCCCCCCGACACCGCGCTCGAAGTACAGGACACTCCCCGGCCGCGAGGCCCAAACGACCAAGCGGGTGCCATCCGGGGAAAGTGCTGCTCCCGCGACGGCCATACCGGGCGGAAGCGTATAGGTGGCTATTTCCGTAAGTTCAAGTGCGCTATCAGATTCCGCGCGAAGCGAGGGGCGTATCGGATCGCGTGGGGCTGCCGATAGTCCCGGCGTCAGAGCCTCGGGAGGAGGCACCAGCACACCAGCCTGTTGGTGGCCAGCCACTCCGGCCATCCCGATTCCCAGCCAGACCCACAACGTTCTGGTCAAGGCTTCTCCGATCACGAGACTCCCCTTGGTCGAGTTGGAGTCGAGGTGAGTTCCCAGCGACTCATCATCATATGGCCGCGAGACCGGCAAACCTTACAACGGGCCTTCACCTGCCAAGTCCGCGCCCCCGCAGCACCCCCTCCATCACGGCCGTCGCCTCGACCGGCTGACCCCCGGTCACGGTGGTCACTCGTTCCAGGTTTTGCACGCTTTCGGTCCCGGAAGTGTCTGTGTCTGCAGAAAAGGCGATCTATGCCCGTCCACGACTTCCAAGCTCGGGAGCTAGAAATGGCAGACACACGCGACTCCGAAAGGCCCGGCGGCGGCAACCGCCAAGCCGACGAAGCTCTTGTAACTCGATGGCTGGCCGAGCACTGGGATGCAATGGTGGAGTTGGCCAGACAGCGGGCAGCAGGGTGCGCCACGACCCCCGAGGACATCGCGCAGGACGCCCTCCTGGCCGCGTACCAGCGCCGCGCCCGGCTCGTGGACCCTGCCGGAGAGCGCGCCTGGCTACAGGCCTTCGTCAGGAACAAGGCGCGCGAAGCCGTCAGACGGAGAATGCGCCGCGGCAGTAAGCTGCCGCTGGAGTACGCCGATCTGGAAACGGATGGGCATCCATTGGCTTGCAACGACTGGCGGAGGGAGCAGGTCCTGGACGCTGCTCCGGGTTTGCCGGGGAAGCAGATGGAAATCGTGGAGCTCATCCTTGATGGTTGCAGCGACGACGAGATCGCGGTCTCCACGGGCCTGAAGAAGGGAACCGTGTGGGTCTACAAGCACAGAGCCATAGGGAAGCTGAAGGAGCTCATCCACTGATGCTGCCACCGCTGGGATTATCGATCCGACACGGAGGCTCCTGCTTCCCAATCACGGTGACGCTTTGGGATGCGAACGTGCGCGCGGGACTCCTGGGACCGGTTTGTGGCCACCCGTTGTCGCCCCTGTCGCGAACAACCGTCCCAAGGGTGTAACAACGGAGACCACTGCAGCCACCAGGATCCTCAGCCCGGAGCAGCCGGTGTCCCCGTTCGATCTCACGTGGTTCAACCCGCGAACTCCCGTCTCTCCATCCGCAAACGGATGCCGGCCCGCACCACAGCCGGTGCCGTCACAGCTGCAAGCAGCAGCAATCCGACGAACGTGACCGTGACGGCGGTGGCGGAGTAGACCACACCGAAGAACAGGGGGAGGAAGACACCGATCACCGCGAAGACGAACAACCCTCCGAGGGTATGCGCCATGGTGCCGCCCTTGAGCGGCGGTCGCGAAAACGGGAGGTGCGGGCCGGCCAGTTGCCGGGCCTGGACGGCCAGGTGAGCCAGCAGCGCAAGCACCAGCGCGTGCGCAGCCGCGTGCCAGGGGCTTCCAAGGGACCAGACCAGGACTCCCCCGATCAGGAGGGCAATGGGAGCAATCAGGAACAGCGTGACACAGAGGCCGGCGTTCACCACCAGCTTGGCCCGGTCGGCCGGCAGCGTGAAGAAGATCCATGAGGCTCGCCAGGATTTGGTCATTGACAGCAGTTCGGCGACTACGAGCGGAAAGCCGATCGCGGCGAAATTCATGACGACCAATCCGTACGAGAACTCACCGAGATCCACGAAGGGGTCGGGCAACGGGCCTTGGCGCATCGCAATGAATGAGTAGGCCAGGATCGCCGGCACCAGGCCCATGACGGCCATCCGGAAGGTCAAATCGTCACGGAACTGGGCCCGCACCAGCGTGGCGACGACACCGATGTCGGGTGGCAGGCGGAATCGGCGCGTACGGGGACGGTCGGCCGTCGTACGCCGCGGGCGCAGGGAACGTCGGCGGCGCTCGGAGCGTGTCGTGATCGCACCCAGCCGTTCCGCGTACGAAACGGACAGCCTCCCCGCCCCGAGGAAGAAGAGGAAGCCGACCGATCCGATGCCCGCGACGGCTGCGACGGCGTACCCCGCGCCCCAGTCGCCCGCAAACAGGGGGAGCAGGGAGGCAAACCACGCCGGGGGTGCAAGAAAAACCCAGGCCGGAGTCGGGATTGCGCCGTCTCCCGACATCATTCGCTCCAGCGCCGGGCCAAACAGATTGTCGATGTAGATCGGGAACATCATCACCGCGAACACCACGATCATCTGGACCGAGGAGAGCACCCGCACCAAACGGCGTGGGTGCACGACGCTCAGCAGCCCGGCGTAGGTGCAGAGGATCGCCAGCGTCGTGGCGGTCGTGATCCCGGCAAGAGCCAGGGCGCCGCCGAAGGCCACCAGCGGCCCGTAAGCCACGAGAGCAGAATCAGAGACGGTCCCCCGAGCAGTGCTCCGATGATCAGGGCGAAAATGAGCACGTTCGTCAGCTTGACCAGGAAATAGGTGCCGGAAGAAACCGGCTGATGCGCGAGGATGTCGTAGTCGTCCGGTGAGATCACCACCGTCTGGAAGTCGATCAATACTACCATCGCCAACAACACGCCCAACTGGGTGAGCACGATCGTTCCCGGCAGCATCAACCCCGGCAGGAACACGTTCACCATCACCGCGACCAGGGTCATCAGGCCCCCGAAGACGGCGTATAGGATGAAAGAGCGCCAGATGCTCAGGTCGGTCCGCCCCATCGACAGCCCCGTCGCCGCCCGGAAGTCGTTCTTGAGCATCACGCGAGTGAGCACGCGCCACTGGACGTAGTCGGCGCCGAAGGCCTCCACCACGCGCCTGACGATCAACTTCCGGCACCTCCACCATGCCCCAGCCCCCCCACCACCTCCCCCAGCACGGCTACCGCCTCATCCAGCTGCTCCCCGGTCACGTACGGTGCCGGGCCCAGGCGCAGCACGCGGCCGCGATAGTCCGCGTAGACGCCATGCCCGCGCAGCTTGCAGCAAATCTCCCCGGCGACGGGCGTTTCCATGGTCAGGAAGCCACCGCGCTGCGACAGCCGCACGGCCGGGTCCCGGCTCAGCACTCGCGGATCCGGGTCCAGCGCGTCCACCCCCGCCGCCAGCCGCCGGATCTGCGCGAGGCCCACATCCCGAAGCCGGTCCACCGTCAGCCCCTGCTCCCGGAAGAACCGGAACACTGCAGAGGCCCGATAATGGCTCACCGGGTCGTACGTGGAACCGGCGAAGCGGGCATCTCCCTCGCCGTACATCACTCGCCGCCGCGCACCGCCACCTCCAGCGGCACCCGCATGACCACCATCGCGTCCGGTACCCCCCTCACCACCATCGCCCTCGCCACCCTCGCCGCCACCACCCGCCTCCGCCAGCGCCCCGAACTCCGCGAACCACCCCGTCACCACCGGCCGCAGCCGACAGTCCTGCGGAATCCTCAGAAAGCAGTTCCCCTCCCCAAGCTGGCAATACTTGTACCCGCCCCCCACCACGAACGCGCTCTCCAGCCCCATCCCGACCACCGAAAACGGCACCGCGTTCAGCGAATGGTAGGCATCCACGAGCAACTCCGCCCCGACCCGGGCACACGCCGCGGCCACCTCGTCGAGCCCCTCCACGATCCTCGCGTCGCGAAACAGCACGGACGACACCAGCACCGCGGCGGTCCGGTCGTCCAGCTCACGGATCAGTCGTTCGGCCAAGGAATCGCCCCCCGCTCGCGGCGACCGCGCGCCGCTCACCACTCCATCGCCATCCGCACGGACTTTGTTCGCTCCCCGAACAAAGTCAACCCCCACCTTCACCACCTCGATCCCCTCCTCCTCCAGCCGGTCCAGCTGCCGCCGAATCGTGTGGAACTCGCCGTCCGTCGTCACCAGCCGCGGCCGGTCCCGCAACGGCAGCGCCGACAGGAACCGGACCAGCAGCTCGTGCGTGTTCTGGCCGAGCGCGATGTGCCCGTCCGGGTCGTCCAGCAGCCGCCGGTACCCGGCCCGCACCTCTTCGGCCACCTCGAAGGCCCGGCCCCACTTGTCGTCGACCATCTCCGCGGCGTCCAGCCACGCCTGCTGTTGCGCTTCGAAGGCCACATCCGGCCACGCCTGGTGGGAGTGCCCGGTGAGCAGCACTCGCTCCGACACCCGAAAGTGCGAGTAGTGGCGCGCGAGCTCCTCGGGCGCGATGCCGCCGCTATTGAACGAGGACGACCCCGCGCCGCGCCCGCTCACGGCCGCTCCCTCCGGCGTCGCCCGCCGCCCCCCCTCACAGCGCCGACCTGATCTCCCACAGGTCCGGAAACGCCGGATGCATCGTGGTCACCAGATACGCCACACCCGCGCTGTCGCCCGTGCCCGGCTTATTGCCGATCGTGCGCTCGACCATCTTGATGTGCCGGTAGCGCCACTCCTGGAACCCCTCGTCCAGGTCCACCAGCCGCTCGCAGAGGTTCACCGCCTCCGGATCCGAACGGTACAGGCCGATCAGGACCTTCTGCACCTCGGGGTCGGGCTCCACCGGTCCGGTCACATCCCGATCGAGCACCCGCTGCGGAATGGCGTACCCCCGGCCGGCCAGGAATCGCAGGAAGGCGTCCCAGAGCGACGGCTCGTTCAGCCTCCGTTTCAGCCGCTGGTGCTCGTCGGGGTCCGGAAACGTCTTCAGGTACTTGGCCCGCTTCATCCCCATCGCGAACTCCAGCTCCCTGAACTGCGCGGACTGGAACCCGCTGGCGGTTTCGAGCCGGTCGCGGAAGGACTCGAATTCGATGGGCGTCATCGTCTCCAGGATGTCGAGCTGGCCCACCAGCACCTTCATGATCGAGCGCACGCGCTTGAGAGTCGCGGCGGCACGGGCACCTTCGCCGCTTATGAAGAGACCCCGTGCATGGTCGATTTCGTGCAGCGAGGCCTTGAACCACAGCTCATGGACCTGGTGGACGATGATGAAGAGCATCTCGTCGTGCTCCGGCGGGTCGGAGAGCGGCCTCTGAAGCGACAGCAGCTCCGGGAGCATTGCGAAGTATTGGTAGTTCATCGTCGTTTTTTCGTCATTCATCGCCCGTCATCATCTCCCGTCATTCGTCTCCTGCATCCGGTCCATATGCGCCCGCGGCGGCCCCGAACCGCGGGGTGTAGCGGTCGAGCGTCTCGTACTGGGGAGGCCATGGAAGCGGATACCCCAGCGCGTACGCGGCGTGCCGTGTCCAGTATGGATCCCAGAGATGGGCCCGCGCCATGAGGCACAGGTCCGCGCGCCCCGCCGCGATGATCCCGTTTACGTCCTCGAACGATGAGATGTTGCCCACGGCCATCGTGGCGATCCCGACTTCGTGGCGGATCCGGTCGGCGAACGGCGTCTGGAACTGGCGCCCGTAGCGGGGACGCTGGTAGGGGACGGTCTGCCCGGTCGAGACATCCACGATGTCGCACCCGTGGGCCTTGAGCGCGCGGGCAATCTCGACGGCGTCTTCGGGTTCGTTCCCGCCGGGCCACCAGTCCACCGCCGACAGCCGGACCGAGAGCGGCTTTTCGTCCGGCCACAGCGCCCTCACCGCGCCCACGACCCGCAGCGGGAATCGCAGCCGGTTCTCCAGGGTCCCGCCGTACTGGTCCGTGCGCACGTTGGTCAGCGGGGACAGGAAGCTGGCGAGCAGGTAGCCGTGCGCCATGTGGATCTCGACGATGTCGAAGCCGGCCTCGAGGGCCATCTCCGTGGAGCGCTCGAAGTCGCGCACGAGGACGTCCATGCCCGCCTCGTCCAGCTCCGCCGGGACCGGGCTGTGGTCGAAGAAGCCGATGGGCGACGCCGACACGATCGGCCAGCCGCCGTCTTCCAAGGGCTCGTTGGGGCCCTCCCAGTCGAGCCGGGTGGCCCCCTTGCGGCCGGCGTGGCCGAGCTGGATGCCGATCCTGGCGCTTGTGAAACGCTTCACAAAGTCGGTCAGGCGGCGCCAGGCGGCGATGTGATCCGCCATGTACAGGCCCGCGCACCCGTGTGAGATGCGCCCGTCGCGCCCGATCGCGGTCATCTCGGCCATGACGAGCCCCGCGCCACCCACCGCGCGCGAACCCAAGTTGACCAGGTGCCAGTCGTCGACCGTGCCGTCGGCGGCCGAGTACTGGCACATGGCGGAAACGCCCACGCGATTGCGGAGCACCAGATCGCGCAGTCGGAAGGGGGTGAAGAGGGGGGGCGGGGCCCGGTCGGCCGTTTCGTCCCGCCGAATCCCCAGCGCAGCCTCATTCTCGGCTATCGTGACGCCCGACTGCTCTTCGGCCCTGCGCGCCACCCACCCGTCGACCCGGTCAACGAACTCCGGATCCCGTTCGCGCAGGTTCTCATGCGAGATGCGCAGGCTGCGAGTCAGCAGCGAGAAGGCGAACTGGGTGGGCTCGAGGCGTAAGTAGCGCTCGGTGTCCTCGAACCACTGGAGGCTGGCCTGGGCGGCTCGCTGCAGCGACTCGACAGGGCGGCGGCGCTCGTCTTCGTAGGCGGTGAGGGCGGCGGCGAGATCCCGGCGGTCCACACGCGCCACCCTTCCCGGCCCATCCAGCCCTTCCATCGCCCGCGCCAGCGCAATCGCGTCCAGCATGGCCAGGCGCGTCCCCGAGCCCACCGAGAAGTGCGCAGTGTGGGCCGCGTCCCCGATCAGCACGACATTCCCCGCCGACCAGCACCGATTGACGATCGTCGGGAATTGCCGCCACACCGAGCGGTTCCGGATCAGCGGGTGGCCGTCCAGTTCGTCTGCGAAGAGGCGCGAGAGGAAGCAGACCGTCTCCTCCTCGCTGGCCGCGTCCATCCCGGCGCGGCGCCAGGTCCGCTCGGTGGCCTCGACGATGAAGGTGGACTTGCCGGTCGCGTCGTACTGGTAGGCGTGCACGCGCCACAGCCCGTGCTCGTCCTCGCGGAAATGGAAGGTGAACGCGGGAAAGGGCCGCGTCGTGCCCAGCCAGACGAAACGGTTCGGGCGCAGGTCGACTTCCGGCTCGAAGGCTGTCGCGAAGCAGTCCCGCACCGTGCTGTTGATGCCGTCGGCGCCGATGACGAGGTCGGCGTCGAAGTGGGCGGGCGCCCTGGCCGAGGCCGACGCTACATCCGCCTCGAAGTGCAGGCCGACTCCGACCTCGCGACAGCGCCGGTGCAGCAGAAGCAGCAGCGCGCGCCGCGATAACCCTGCGAAGCCATGCCCCGTCGACCGGAGCAGCTCGCCCTGGTAGTGGACGTGGATGTCGTCCCAGTGGTAGAAGCGCTCCTCGATGGCGCAGAGCGTGGGCGCATCCGCGTCGCCCACTTCGTCCAGGGTGGCGTCCGAGAAGACGACGCCGAAGCCGAAGGTGTCGTCCGGGCGGTTGCGCTCGAAAACTTCGACGGTTCTCGACGGGTCGGACTTCTTCAGGAGCAGCGCGGCGAAGAGGCCGGCCGGCCCCCCGCCGATCACCTTGATCCTCACTGCCCCGAATCCCGCACCAGCCCTCCGCCGATGATCAGGTGCTGGATCTCCGTCGTCCCCTCGTAGATCCGCAGCGCCCGCACGGCCCGGTAGAGGCGGTCCACGGGATGATCCCCCACCACCCCCCGCCCCCCCAGCACCTGCACGGCACGATCCACGATCCGCTGGGCCGCCTCCGTCGCGAACGACTTCGCCATCGCGGCCTCCATGGTGATCCGCTCCGCCCCCCGGTCCTTCTCCCACCCGGCCCGGTACGCCAGCAGCCGCCCCGCGGTCAGCTCCGTCGCCGACACGGCCAGCTTCTCCTGGACCAGCTGGAACGACGACAGCGTCCGCCCGAACTGCTCCCGCCGCCGCGCGTGCCGCACCGCCTCCCAGAGCGCCCGGCCCGCCATCCCGCATGCCCCGGCCGCGACCGTCGGACGCAGCCGGTCGAGGGTCGCCATCCCCGTCTTGAAGCCTGCGCCCTCGTCGCCGAGCATCGAGTCCGCGCTCACCCGGCAGCCTTCGAACCGCAGCTCGCCCAGCGGGTGCGGCGCACTCATTACCTGCGCCCCCGCGAACTCGAATCCGTCCGCGTCGGCAGGCACAACGAAACAGGAGATCCCCCGCGTCCCCGCCTCCGGATCCGTCGCCGCGAACACCACATGGAAATCGGCGACGCCTGCATTCGAGATGAAGCTCTTCCCGCCATCGATCACATAGCCGTCCCCGTCGCGCACCGCCCGGGTGGTCATCGAGGCCACGTCGGAACCGGCCTCCCGCTCCGTCATGGCGAATGCGCCCATCGCCTCGCCGGCCACCGCGCGCGCCGCCCACCCCCCGGGATCCCGCCGCGCGACCAGCGCCGGGGTGGCGCTCAAGCCCTGCAGCGCAAAGACGGCGTCCGCCAGCGGCGACCACCACGCCAGCACCTCGCGCGCCACCAGGCAGCCGCGTACGTCGCCGTCGGCGATCGGCGCGAACAACCCCGCCGCCCCCATCAGCCCCACCAGCTCGCGCGCCCGCACCCGCGCCTCCGCGTCGCTCTCCGGGTCGCGCCCGCTCCGCGTCCAGGACTCGTCCCCGTCACTCTCGGGATCGCGCCCGCCCCGGGCACCGGACCCGCCCGCGGCCCGGCCATCTCCGGCATCCCCCCCATCCCCGATCTCCTCCCGGCAGAACGCCACCACCCGCTCTCGGAACTCCCGGTGCCGCGGCTCGATGAAGGCCGCGACCGGGTCCAGCGACAGCCCCTCGCGGCTAATCAAAGCGCGGCTTCCGCTTCTCGACGAAGGCGTCGTACGCCTCGCGGAAGTTGGGGTTGAGCATGCAGGCCGCCTGGGCGCGCGCCTCGGCCTCGAGCGCCTCTTCCAGCCCCATGTGCGCCTCGCTGTTGAGCGCGTCCTTGGTGACCTGGAGCGCGAACGACGGCCCCCGTGCCAGCTTCTCCGCAAGCCCGGTCGCCGCGGCGAGCGCCTCGCCGTCCGGCACCACCCGGTTGTAGAGCCCGATTCGGTGGGCCTCCGCCGCGTCGATGAAAGCGCCGGACATGAGGAGTTCGGTCGCGCGGCCCAGCCCGACGATCCGCGGCAAGAGCCAGGCCGCGCCCATGTCGGCACCGGACAGCCCGACGCGCGTGAACAGGTAGGCGATCCGCGCCGACTCCGCCGCGATGCGCACGTCGCACGCCGTCGCGATGACCGCCCCCGCGCCCGCCACCGTCCCGTTCAGCGCCGCCACGACCGGCTGGCGGCACTGCCGGATCGCCGCGATCAGGTCGCAGGTCATGCGCGTGAACTCCAGCAGCCCCTCGAAGTCGCGTTCGAAGAGCGCGCCGATGATGTCCTCGACGTCGCCGCCGGTGCAGAACCCGCGGCCGGCCCCGGTGATCACGATCGCGCGCACCTCGGGCTCAGTGTCGAGCGCCCGGAAGGTGTTCCTGAGCTCGTCGTAGACCTCGAAGGTGAGGGCGTTGAGCCGCTCGGGGCGGTTGAGGGTGATCCGCGCGACCGCGGTATTCGGGTCCAGGTCGAGGAGGAAGGAGCGGGGGGCTTCGAGTTTGGGGGATTTCAGGTCGGTCATGACTTCTCCATCCCCGTGGGGACGTTCGCGTGAGCCATCGCTCCCCGGCCATTGGCTCTCGCCTCAATCCTGGCGCATCGCTCCATGAGCGCGTCAAACGACTCGTCCTCGTCCAGCAACATCCCGCTGCCAAGCATGCTGGCGTAGTCGCTGGCGAGCACCTGCTGTGCGGCGCTGGATGGAACGAGCCTGAGACTGCCGGAGACCGCGGCCAAGTAGTCGATTCGCTGGCCGCCGGGGTCGTTTTCCCGGAAGAACACCTCCTTGTGGCGGGCAACCGCAAGCGCGAGTTCCCGATCGGCAAGAGCACTGTCCGCGATTCCGGCATCGTCGAGGCGGGCAATATCGTGCCAGTGCCTCGACCATCGTTCGCCGCGGCGGCGTCCCTGATGGCAGTAGACGTGTATGGCTGTTGACTTCTCCCAGAACGTGCGCTCCGGGAGCATGACGACCGGTCGCGCCTCCGGAAACGCGAGACCGGGCAGGTATGCGTCTGCATCGCACACCACCTCGCGGACAGCATGGGGCTCGCCCGTGGAGCGCGCCCCGAAGTCGACCTGAACCTCCGGTCGTATGGCTCCGAACGACTCGAACAGCGGCTCATAGCCGACGTAGAGCCGCTCGGCTTCCGCTCGAATGCGCGCCTTGAACCCGGCGTGCCCAAGTTGTTCCTGGACAAGCGGACCAACGGTCTCCCGAACCCATTCGACCAGGCGAGACCGGATCGTCTTCGTCCAACGCTTCTGTTGACTGCGGGAGGACGGCAGCGCCTCGACGCCGGCACCGGCAACAAGGTCCGGCGCGAAGCTCCGGATGTCGTAGGTAATGTCGATGTCCTCCGAGAACCGGCGGATCGCGCGCCACACCTTGGACAGGGAGGTGCCGCCCTTGAAGACCAGTCTTTGGCCGAAGGGCGCGTCGAACAGGACGCCGAGGGTGGCCACGACCCAGATGTCCTTCTCGAACAGGAACGCCGGGTGTGGGCCTTCGGCCTGAACTGTGCGCAAGGCTTGACGGCGCTCTTCCGCCGTGAGGCGTTGAAACGGCGTCTCAGCCATTCGAGAGGCGCGTGCTCAACGGCTCAGCCATCCACCTGGGCATGATGGCCCGCGCGGTTGCAAGCTCGTTGAGTTCTCGCTCCGAGAGTTGGGGCAGCACGGCGTCGAGGCCGTCGTCGACCTCGTCGGGGCCGAGCCATGCCAAGGCGCGGATGACCACCCCTGTCATCCCGTGCGGGGCGGCCAGTTGCCATCGTGGGGCATGGCGCAGGTCGACGGGGTGCCTGCCGAAGAACAATCGCCGTGTGCGTCCGGATGTGAGGTAGACCGATCGGACCGGGTTTTGCGTCGTCAACCCCAGCCAGTTGGCCGCGCCGCCACCGTTCGGGACGATCGTCTCTCCCCAGAGTTCTGACAGCGCCTGGAGCGACTTGTTGATGCTCGGCGCGCACCGCCCAAAGCGGGTCTGGATCGGGCGCATGTAGACGCCCTGGCAGATCCGCATCAGCCGGCCCGCACGGGCCAGGCGGGAGAGCGCTTGATTCACCGCCCCCCGCTTGCCGAGGTGAAGCAGAGCGGGCGGGCAGATCGGCGTGGCCTCCGGCATGGCCTCGGCATGTTCCATTATGCGTTCGGGAAGGCTCTTCATGGCTTCGGTTCGCGCTGGGTGTCAGAAATTCATTCATTAATATAACATCATCCGCCGCCAACAACCGCTTGTCGATCCTATCTTCCAGACTGTCAGGGCTGGCGCAGGGCGTGCCTACGGGATGACCGCCGTGGCCTCGATCTCCACCACCGCGCGCGGATCGACCAGCTCGGTTACGGCCGCCAGCGACATGGCCGGAAAGTGCTTCCCGAACACCGCCCTGTACGCGGCCCCGATCTCCGCCAGCGATCCCCGGTAGGCTTCCATGTCGGTCACGTAGATGGTGAGGCGTCCTACATCGGCGACCGTCCCCCCCGCCCCCTCCACCACCCGCTTCACGCTGGCGAGCGCGGCTCCGAACTGCGCAGCGAGATTCGGGACCGCCCCCTCCCCCACCCCGATCTGCCCCGCCACGAACAGCACGCGGCCCCCCTCCGGCGCGAGCATCCCGTTGTTCCACCCGCGCGGACGCCCCAGCGCCTCCGGGTTGATGATCCTGTACGTCACGCGGCGCCTCCCTCCCCGGCCTGGCCCGCACCGGCGCGGACTGCAACCCACGCCGTCGCTGCTCGCACGCCCCTCACCCCGCCGCCCTCCCCCCGCCCCGCACCACCAGTTCGCTGCCCTGCAGCGCCGCCGCCGCCTCCGGCATGAAGGTCATCACGGCGTGCGCCACCTCGCGCGGCGTGATGAGCCGTCCGCCCGGCTGCATCTCCTCCAGGCCCGAGCGGACCGCGTCGGCGTCCCGGCCGGTCTTCGCCGCGATCCGCTCGATGTTCTCTTCCGTCATGGGCGTGTCCACGTAGCTCGGGCAGACCGAGTTGACCGTCACTCCGGTCCCGCCCAACTCCTCGGCGAGGCACCTCGTCATGCCGATCAGCGCGTGCTTGGAGGCGGCGTATGCGGTGATGTAACGCGCACCGGTGAGGCTCGCGACCGACGCCACGTTGACGATCCGTCCCCAGCCGCGCTCCAGCATCCCCGGGAGGAACGCCTGCGTGACGAGCAGCGTCCCGGTGGCGTTCACGCGGTGGACCTCTTCCCACTGCTCCGGCGTCACCTTGAGGAAGGGTGCCGAGCGGGCCACCCCGGCGTTGTTGACGAGGATGTCCACGCTGCCGAGGAGCTCCTGCGCCCGGGCAGCCATCGCGGCGACGGAATCGGGGTCTGCGACGTCGCAGGGGACTGAGAACGCCGCGCGGCCGCGCGCCCGCAGCCCGTCGGCCACCGCGTCGATCTCGGCTGCGGTGCGCGCCGTCACGACGACCGGCACTCCCGACGCCGCCAGCGCTTCCGCCACGGCCGCGCCGATTCCGCGGCCTCCGCCGGTCACGACGGCGCCCTTTTCAGCATGTGTGAGTGTCAGGCTGCGCCCCAGCTGTTCGATTTCCTCCCTTTCCAACTTCTCGGCCAGCGCCTCGAAGGCCTTGAATTGCGCCCGCTTCTCGGCGTCGCTCATCGCCCACCTCTGGGCCCCAGCCGCTCCGCCACCGCCTCAACCACGATCGCGGCCAGCGCCGCCACCGTCTCTTCGCCTTCCCGCGCGGTCGCGGCGGCGGGATTGCCGCAGTACGCCTCGTCCACCCCCGCTTCCTCGAAGGTGGCCGCGCCGGCGCGGATCGCACGGGAGAGCGACGCCGGGTTCGCCGCGAGCTCCCGCCGCGCGTCGTCCCGCACCAGTTCGGGGGCGGCCGCCATCACGACGGATGTCTCGTAGCGGCCCGCGTGGCAGGCGCCGCTGCGGAATTCGTCGGTCAGGCGGGACGCCCAGCGCCTCTTGGTCAGGTCGGGGTGGATGACGGGCATGGGGCGGGTCAAGGACGGCGCCGCGCCGGGCTGGCCGCCCGCACCGGGGCCGCCCGCGTCGGTCTCACCAGGGGCGCTCGCGCGGTCCGCGCCGCTCCGCACCACCTCCGCGATCGCCCCCAGATGCGCCGGGTCCAGGTGCGCGTTGACCACGACCAGCGCCGCCACTCCCTGCCGCTCGAGCGACGCCGCCACGTCCGCCAGCAGCGCGGTGACCGTCGCCGGGCGGAGCGAGATCGTCCCCGGGAAGCCTGCCGCGAAGGGAGCGGCGGTGTAGGCGAGGGACGGCAGCAGCATGGGGTGGAGGCCGAGGCGCCGGAGACCGGGCAGCGCGGCCTTCGCGGCCGCAGCCGCGATGATCACGTCGGTGACAAGGGGGAGATGGGGGCCGTGCGCCTCGACCGCGCCGACCGGGAGGATGGCGACGAGGCGGGAGCCGTGTGGGGGGGTGGGGCGGGGGGCCAGTCCCAGGTCCGCGAGTTCCGTCCACGTCGCATGGCCCCACGCAGACTCGTCGACGGCCTTTCGGCATTTGTCGTCCATTGACCTTGTCTCCATCGTTCCTAAAGATAAACGCTCCCAGGCGGCCCTCCGGGTCCCGCCGCGGGATCGCTCTCTACGGGCTCCCGCCGCCTCATACCTCCCCGCCAAGATGCCCTTCCATCCCCCCGACCCCTTCAACATCGCGGACTGCTTCCTTGACGACCGCGTAAGGGAGGGGCTCGGCGACCGCCCCGCGCTTCGCACGGCAGACGGCATCGTCACCTACGCCGCGCTCCAGGCGCGCGCCAACCGGTTCGCCAACGCGCTCGAGGAGATGGGGGTGCAGCCGGAACAGCGCGTCCTGGTCGCGCTCCCCGATGTGCCCGACTTCGCGGCTGCCCTCTTCGGCGCCCTCAAGCGCGGTGCGGTAGGGGTGATGGTCAACTGCTACCTCGCCGACGATCGCATCCGCGACCTGTACGACTACACGCGCGCCGCGGCGGCCGTCGTTCACGCGGAGCACGCCGGTGCGTTCACCCGCGCCCTCCGCGGCGCGCAACACTCCCCGCGCCTCCTCATCCTCGGAACCCCCGAAGGCGACGCCAGAATTGACAACTCCTCTTTACATTATGTCAACTTTACTTCACATTACGACGACCCCGCGATCTGGCTCTTCTCCGGCGGCACCACCGGCCGGCCCAAGGGCGTCGTGCAGAGCCACGCCTCCTTTGCCAACCAGAACGAGTGCTACGCGAAGGAAATCCTCGGCTACACAGCCGACGACATCACCATCTCCGTCCCAAAGCTTTATTTTGGTTACGCTACGGGGTCGAACCTCTTCTTCCCCCTCGCAGCGGGCGCCTCGGCGGTGCTCTTCGCCGAGCGCTGCACGGCTGGCGAGCTCTTCCGCCAGATCGCCCGGCACCACCCCACGATCCTCGTCAACGTGCCCACAATGGTAAACCACATGCTCACGCATCCCGGCGCGGCCGAACAGGAGCTGAGCTGCCTCCGCCTAGCCACCTCGGCTGGCGAGGCGCTGCCGCCGTCCCTGCACCGCCGCTGGGACGACACCTTCGGCGTCGAACTGCTCGACGGCCTCGGCACGGCCGAGATGTGGCACATCTTCATCTCGAACCGGCCCGGCGACGTGCGTCCCGGCACCCTCGGCACCGCGGTCCCCGGCTTCGATGTCCGTCTCTGCGACGACGCCGGCCACCAGGTCCCGCCCGGCGAGGTGGGCCGCATGCGGGTCCGGGGCGGCTCCCGCGCGCACGGCTACTGGCAGCACCCGCGCGAGACGCGGCGCGCCTTCGCCCACGACTGGTACGTCTCCGGCGACATGATGACCCGCGACGAGGACGGGTTTTTCACCTACCAGGGCCGCGCCGACGACCTCATCAAGGTCTCGGGGAAGTGGTTCTCGCCGAGTGAAGCGGAAGAGTGCCTGCTCCGGCACCCGGGCGTCCGGGAGGCGGCCGTAGTGGGAGTCCCCGATGAAGACGGGCTCGTCGTCCCGGAGGCTTTCGTCGTGCCGGCGGCTGGCTCGGAGCCCGGGGTCACCCCCGCCACCCTGCGCGACCACGCCGGCGCCCACCTCGAATCCTACAAGATCCCGCGCCGCATCCACCTCCTCGACGACCTCCCCCGCACCCACCTCGGCAAGGTGGACCGCGGCGCGTTGAAGAGGGGCGCCCCGGCCCTTCGCGGTACCCCCCCATGAACGACCCCCTGCGCATCCCCGTCCTCCTCGGCTCCGTTCGCCGCGGGCGCCAGTCCATCAGGGTGGCCCGCTTCGCCAGCAGCCGCCTGGTCCGCGCGGGCGCCGACGCGCCACTCCTCGACCTGGCGGACTTCGACCTTCCCATCATGGAGGAACGCCTCCACAAGAGGGACGATCCTCCCCCCGGACTGGAGCCCTTCTCCGCCGCGATCCGGGAGGCCGACGCGGTCGTGGTCGTCAGCCCCGAGTACAACGGCTCCATGCCGGGCGTCCTGAAGAACGCCCTCGACTACATTTACGGCGAGTGGTTCCGCAAGCCGGTCGGAATCGTCACCGTGTCGGCCGGCGGGTTCGGCGGCGTTCAACTTCACAACCACCTCCAGCTTCTCTTCCTGAGGCTGAAGGCGCTTCCGGTGGCGGGGATGGCGGTGTCGCGCGTTTCGCAGGGCTTCAGCGAGGACGGCGAACCGATGGAAGGCCACTACGAGAAGGCGTTTGCGGGGTTCGTCGAGACCCTTGAGTGGTACACGCGGGCGATCGGCGCGGCGCAGGCCGCCGAGGCCGGCTGACCATGTCCTCCTTCTACCTCACCACGCCCATCTACTACGCCTCGGGCGAGCCCCACATCGGCCACGCCTACACGACCATCCTGGCCGACGTGCTCGCCAGGTACAGGCGCCGCGCGGGCGACGACGTGCTCTTCCTCACGGGCACCGACGAGCACGGTCAGAAGATCCAGGAGGCGGCCGCCGCCCAGGGACTGACCCCGCTCGCGCTCTGCGACCGCATGGCGGGGCGCTTCGAGGACGTCTGGGAGACGCTGGGCATCTCGCACGACCGCTTCATTCGCACCACCGAGGCGGAGCACATCGCCGTCGTGGGCGCGCTGCTGGAGCGTCTGTGGGACAATGGCTTCATCTACGAATCCGAGTACACCGGGTGGTACTCGGTCGGGCAGGAGCGCTACTTCACCGAGAAGGAGATCGGGCCCGAGCGGGTCGATCCCATCGCCGGGGGGCCCGTACAGCGGATCCGCGAGAAGAACTACTTCTTCCGCATGAGCCACTTCCAGGACAGGCTGATACGGCATATCGAGGAGAACCCCGATTGGATCGTGCCGCGGACGCGCCGCAACGAGGTGCTGGGGTTCCTGAGCCGGCCGCTGGAGGACCTGTCGATCTCGCGGCCCCGGTCGCGCATCCACTGGGGCATCCCGCTGCCCTGGGACGCCGACCACGTGACCTACGTCTGGGTGGACGCCCTGATCAACTACGTCACCGCGTCGGGCGCCATCGACCCGGATGCCGCCCCGGACGAGCGCGGCTTCGGCGGACCTCCCCGCCCGTCGCGCTGGCCCGCCGACCTCCACCTGATGGGCAAGGACATCATCACCACGCACGCAGTCTACTGGCCCACGCTGCTGATGGGCGCCGACCTGCCCCTGCCCCGCAAGATCCTCGCGCACGGCTGGTGGATCGTGGGCGAGACCAAGATGTCCAAGTCGATCGGCAACGTGGTCGATCCGCTCGCCTTGAGGGAGCTCTTCGGGACCGACGCGGTCCGCTGGTATCTCATGCGCGAGATGCCCACCGGCCAGGACGCCTCCTACACCCCCGAGCGGTTCCTTGCCCGCTACGACGAGCTGCGAAACATCTTCGGCAACCTCGCCCACCGCACGCTGTCGATGGTGAAGCGCTACCGGGCAACGATGGTTCCCGACGGACCGGCGGACGGCCTGGCCCGGGAGACCGCCGAAGCCATCGCAGCCTACCGGCGTGGCCTCGACGGCTACCGTCTGCACGAGGGTTTCGCCGCCGCCATGAAGCTGGCCAGGACGGCCAACGGCTTTGTGGAGGCGCAGGAGCCCTGGGCGCAGGCCCGCCGCCCCGATGGCGCCGCTGAACTCGACCGCACCCTGGCCACGCTGGCGCGCACGCTGGGTGTGCTCGCATGCCTTTTCGAACCGGTCATGCCGGCAAGGGCCCGCCAGCTTGCACGCCGCCTCGGCCTCGGCGGGGTGCCGCGATTCGGGGACCTGGAGTCGCTGGAGGTCGGGGGGCTCGAGGTTGCGGTGGACGCCCCCCTCTTCCCCCCCGCCGACTTCCCGCCAGCTTGACCGGCAAACGCACTTGCGATTAACCTTGGCGTCCAATGAAGAGTCGGCCGGCGCAAGGAAATCGGTGGACCCTCGTCCTCGTACGGGGGGGAACCGGACGCGTGCGCCAGTATTCGCTGCCGAAGGTGTGGGTGAAGCGTCTGGCGGTTGCCGGTTGCGTATTGGGCGTTCTTCTCGCAACGGCCCTGGCCTTGCTGATTGCTGATACGGGTGCCCGGGCGCGCGCCGCGTCGCTCGAGAGGGAGAACAGGCTCCTCAAGGCCGAAATGGACCGCATCGAGACCCAGGTCGCCGATCTCGACCGCGAGATGACCACCCTTGCCGAGCGGGACGAGAGGGTGCGGGCACTGGCCGGGCTGATGGGCATCGACCAGGAGGTACTCGAGGTGGGTATCGGCGGCCCCGGCCTGGAGACCCCCGAAGAGGGCACGCTGGGGCGCATGGATCCGGAGGTGTCGGAGGCGGCGTACGCGATCCGGTATGATGTGGCGTACCTTCTTCGCCGGGCGGAGTTGCTGGGCAGCAGCTTCACCGAGGTGGAAGCCAGCCTGACGGACCAGCATGAACTGCTGGAAGCGACGCCGTCGATCGCACCTGTGATGGGCCGCGTGTCGAGCCACTACAGCTTCAACCGGGAAAACCCGGTGACCGGAGTAAACAGCCCGCATCTGGCCATCGACATCGTTGCCCGGTTGGGTACGCCCTTCGTCGCCACGGCCTCGGGCCGGATCTCCTTCGCAGGACGGAAGGACGGGTACGGCAACATGGTCGAAATCGATCACGGGTTCGGTCTGCGAACCCGTTACGGCCATGCTTCAAAGCTGCACGTGCGTGCCGGACAGCGTGTCCAGCGCGGCGAGGTCATCGGCGAGGTCGGCAGTTCGGGCTCGAGCACGGGGTCCCACGTGCACTACGAGGTGCACCGGAACGGCAGGCCCGTGAATCCTTCGAACTACATTCTCTGGCCGCCAGCGCGGTAATCGGCCGTGCCCCGCGGCGGCTCGGGAGCCGTGAAGCGACGCGTCCAGCGCGGATGCATCGCCGCTCGAATGCCGGGGGGATTTTGTCCACGGGCTGCCAGGCCCGGGGTTCAGTCGGAGACCCGCCGTGACTTGCCGCTGGCCGCCTCCCTTCTCTGCATCGCCGGGCTGATCGGCGCAGCGGGCCCCGGCCTTCGCCAGACCGGCGCCCAGGCCCCGCCCGGCGATCCCCTGGTTCCCGACTCGGTCCTCGGAATCCCCGCCGGTCCCACGCTGATCCTCGAACGGACCGAGGGTATTCCCGTGGTGGGAATCCGTGTCTCGGCGCCGCTCGATCCGGCTTGGCCGGGTGCCGCCAGAATCCTCGTGGAACAGGCGCTGAATCGCGCTCGGGACCGAGCCGAAGTGATCGGTGCGGAGTTGTGGGGAGGCGTACAGGATGGGCGGATCGCCTTCCATGCGATAGCGGATGCGCGCTACGCCGACGAGCTCGCCTGGGTCGTCAGGATGCTGACCGCGGAACCCGAAGCGACAGGGGCCGGACGACCGATCGCGCGCGAGAATGCACGCCTGGATCAGCTGGCCGAGACCCCCCGCGGCCGCTTGATCCTGGAGATGGAAGGGAAGATCCTCGGGAGCGGCGGCGGCGGCGCGCTACCCGTCCCCGCCGTGGGCGACGTGCAGGACATGTGGTTGAGGTCCTTCGCCCGGGACCGCCTGCGCATCCTCGTGCTGGGAGACCTTCCGCTGCACTGGGTGTTCGCGAATCTGTCCCGTATCGGCGCGAGCACCGAAGCCCTGGCTGCCGCTCCGTTCCTGCCGCCGCCGCGGACGCTCTCCTTCCCCGAGTCGCCGCTGTATTCGTGGACCGCGGCCGCGTTCACCCTTGGACCGTCCCACGACCCCGCGGTGCTCGCCGCTGTGGCCGCTCTGAGGCTGGGACTCCAGCAAAGTGACATCGCCAATGCCGCGGTGCACCTCCTGGAGGGTCCGGACGACCGCTCCGGCTGGCTCGGAATCACCGCGCAGGCGACCCGCAGGCGAGACGCGGATGCAGCCATGGCTTCGGCTCTGGCGCTGGTGAGCGAAGAAGGGCTGGACGCCTGGTGGATGCGGGGCGTGGCGGCGGCCCGGAGCGACCTCGTCGACGCCGCGTCGACGCCCGCAGGATGGCTGGCGCTGTCCGACCGCTATCATTCGGCTGACGGCAGCACCAACGCGAGAACGGCGCTCGAGCGTTTCAATACGCTGCGCAGGGAGGACCTGGCACCCGTGCTGGAGCAGTTTGAAGCCACTCTCTTCAGGCCCCGGATCGACAGGTGAGCCGGAGGCCGGGGTCCGTCGTCGCAATCGCGGTCACGGCCATAGCCTCCCCCATTGCATCGCTTCAGGGCCAGGAAGCCGCCGCCGATCCGGTCCGTCCGGACAACTCTCCACTGGTAATCGCCCGCGCCTGGCTACCGGTAGCTTCCGTGACGATGGCGTATCCGGCTTCGGCGAGAACCTACCGGGAAGACCTCGTGGCCCGCGCAAGCGACGAAGCTCTCCTCGCGGCCATCCGCGAGGCCACCGCTGATCAACCCGCGGTGATCAGCCATTACCGCGACGCCACGGGGCGCTACTTCGTGGCAGCCGTCGCTCCCGAAGCTGCGGAGTCCGTGCTCCGCACGATGGAGCGCGCCGCCAGAACGCCTCTGCCCGCCCGGCTCGTGGAAGGCGCGGTGGCCGGAATGCGCGCCGACTTCGCCTTCCGCGGGGATCTGCCCCGGTCCCGGTTCGACCGCGTGCTCGACTCGCGCCTCCGGGGCGAGTCGGCTGTGCCGGATGGCGTTGCCACGGCGGCCACGACCGGATTCGACGGACTCGCCGACGAGGTCGCCTCGACGACCCCCGCGGCTCGGTGGGGCCCACCTGTATGGGTGTTGGTGGATGATCAGGTGGCAACCTCCGCTCCTGGTCCTCCCCCGCCCCCGCTGCCCGTTGCAGGCGACGCGGCTACCGAGCCATCGGCGCCCATGAGCGACCAGGTTCCAGGCGATGCCGTCACCCGCTGGGTCGGGTCGGTCTTCCGGTTTCCGGCGGAGACAACGCTTGTTGAGGCCTGCTTCCTGCGAATGGTCCTGGAGGAATCGCTCAAGAGCCGCCGAGATCCCGACCTCTTCGAGTTCGATACCGAAATCGACGCACTCGGACGCTTGGTTGTTCGCCTTTCCACCAGCGCCGACGCTTCCGTGAGCTGGGAGTCCCGCCTCGACGAAGCGATCGTGCAACTGGGTTCCGAAGAGGGCCTCTTTCCCCTCGGCCAGCTGCTGACGTCGGCACTCAGCCGCTGGAGCCGGGAACTCGCGCCGGCGCCGGGCGCCGGCCGCGCCGCGGCGGAGGCGTTGCTCCGCGGAGCGACCGACCTGCAGGCGGCGGCCTTTGCAAACAGCACCGCAACTCCCCCCTCCGCAGAGCGGCTTCGGGAGGTCGCAAGCGGGGTGACCCTGGCCCTCCGTGTGGCATACGGCAGCAGTTGAAAGCGGCGGCCGGCCCCCCGGAATCTGGTGCGCCTTGATGCCGCGGGGGTAGGTTCTTACCTTGGGCGGCACATTCTCAATTCCCCCATTCGATTTGTCAGGCAAGCTTCAGGGAGTGAAACAATGACGCGACGCATCTTCGGTCCAGGACTCGCAGCGGGCATCGGCGTGGTAGCCCTGACGGCGTGCGGGCCGGTGGACGTGACCATCATCGCCGCGCTCGGTGACGGCGCGGACCCGAACGCCAGCCCGCTCGGCTCGGTGGAAGTCCAGCTGCTCCCCTACGATCGCGACGAGATCTTCGATTCGCTGGCGGCGGCGGCCCCACGTCCCGAGCCGGAGGTCCCGGCCGACCTCATTGCCGCGCAGACGGAGATCGCACAGGCGAGAGCGTCGTGGCGAGCGTCGGAAGACCGCTGGGGGGTTCTGCGCGATACCGTGGAGAAGCTCTACGACGAACTGCAGGAACTGGATCGCGGCATGAGGACCTACCAGGAGATCTACGATTCGTGGGAGGACCTGAGCGACGAGTTGGCACGCGTGGAGCGGAATCGCGAGAGCCTCTTCGAGACCTTCACGGGTCTCCAGGAAGCTGCGATCGGCCAAATGGACGCCATCAGGATCATGCGCGCCGACTGGGCGGACGAGGCGTTTGCCGATGTCGGCGAGGTGATCGCGGCCAGGATGGAGATGGCGGGACTGGACATGGCAGTCGACACCACCGATGCCGGTGGCGGGGTCATTGTCAGACTGGCGCCAGGGGACTACTGGGTACACGCCCGCTACGAGCTGGTCAGTGAGGAGCTGTATTGGAACCTGCCGATCACGGTGGTCCGGGGCGAGCCGCTGGAGGTGCGGCTGACCCGCGCAAACGCCGAGGTGCGGCCGGTATTCTAGCAGCCCCTGGACCGCCACCGCGGATGCCACTGCGGAGCGCGCCTCCGCGCAGAAGACGCTCGTAGCAGGCGCAACCGGAGATGAATCCGCGCCTCAGGATCGACGAAGATGGCGTGGGGCGGCTCACATTTCGTGACCCGGAGCGGCGGCAGAACATCCTCACACAGGAGGTGATGGAGGTTCTCGCTGCTGTCGTCGAGGAAGCGGAGGACGCTGCGCGCAGAGGCGTGTTGCGCGCACTGATCGTGGAATCCGCGCAGCCGGGTTCGTTCATCGCCGGGGCGGACGTCAACGCGATCGCGGCGATCGAGGACCGGCGTGCCGCCATAGAGGCGTCGCGGGCGGGGCAGGCGCTCTTTGGGCGGATTGCCGCGCTTCCCGTCCCCACCATCGCGGCCGTGCGGGGGATCTGCCTGGGCGGCGGGACGGAACTCGCTCTGGCATGCGACTACCGCGTGGCCGACGACGACGACCGCACGCGCATCGGCCTCCCGGAGGTGCTGCTCGGCATCTTGCCGGGGTGGGGCGGGACCACTCGCCTGCCGGGCCTGGTGGGGCTGTCCGCCGCGCTGGATCTCATGCTCTCCGGGAGGCCGGCGCGCGTCTCGAAGGCGCGCCGCATCGGTCTGGTGGACCAGGTGCTGCCGAGGCAGCAGTTCGAAGAGCGGTGTCTGGGGCTGGTGCGGGCGCTCGCCGGGGTGGAGGGTGATGTGCCCGGCGCAGATCGGCGTGGGCCGGCAGGGGGAGCCGGAAAGCCGCTGGAAAGTGGTAGACCGCGCCACGGGCCGCGCGGCCGCCGCACGCTGGTCAGCCGGTTCCTGGACGGCACGCCGCCCGGCCGGGCCCTCGTCTTCCGGGCCGCGACGCGCCAGGTGGCGAGGCGCACCGGCGGGCACTATCCCGCGCCGCTCAGGATCCTCGAAGTCGTGCGGAGGGGGAGGGGGCGCCCGGTGGCCGAGCGACTCGAGCTCGAGGCTCGTGCGGTGGGCGAGCTGGCGGTTTCGCCCGAGTGCAAGAACCTGCTCTTTGTCTTTCAGCTGCGCGAGGCCGCGCGCAAGGGGCCGTGGGCGGGCGTGGGCCGTGCGGCCGGGGTGGAGCGCCTTGCCGTGATCGGCGCCGGACCGATGGGGGGCGGGATTGCCCAGGTTGTCGCCTACCGGGACATCCGGGTGCGCATGAAGGACATCCGGCACGAGGCGGTCGCGGGGGGGTTGGCGTTCGCGCGGTCGCTCTTCGATGGCGCGGTGCGCCGCCGGTCGTTGCGCCGGCGCGAGGCGGAGCGCCGCATGGCGCTGATCACGGGCGGCATCGACTACGCGGGCGTGGGGCGCGCCGATGTGGTCGTCGAGGCCGTGGTCGAGAGGATGGCGGTGAAGGAGGCCGTGCTGCGCGAGGTGGAGGCCGTGGTGGGGGAGAGGGCGGTGATCGCATCCAACACCTCGTCGCTCTCCATCGACCGGATGGCCGCGGTGCTGAACCGTCCCGAGCGATTCGCCGGAATGCACTTCTTCAATCCGGTGCACCGCATGCCGCTGGTGGAGGTCGTGCGTGGCGCGAAGACCGGGGACGATGCGGTGGAGACCCTCGCCGCGCTGGCCGTTCGCCTGGGGAAGGTGCCGGTGGTTACCGCCGACGCGCCCGGGTTCCTGGTCAACCGCGTCCTCGGACCCTGCCTGAACGAGGCCGGCCACCTGCTCGACGAGGGATGGGACGCCCGTGCGGTCGACCGGGTGTGGAAGCGCTTCGGGATGCCTATGGGACCGTACCGCCTCATGGACGAGATCGGGATCGATGTGATGAGCCACGCCGGCAGCACGATGGCCGAGGCCTTCGGCGAACGGATGGCCCCCGCGGCGGCGCTGGTGGCGCTCGCCGGGTCGGGACGGCTGGGGCGGAAGGGCGGCCGGGGATTCTACCTGTACGAGAAGGGGCGGGAGAAGGCCTTCGACACCTCGGCCTACTCCGACATGAAGCTCTCCTCGGTGCGTGCGAAGGCGAAGCCGGACCAGATCCGCGACAGGCTGGTGCTGGTGATGATCAACGAGGCTGCGCGCGTGCTGGAGGAGGGGGTTGTGGCTTCGGCGGCGGATGTCGATCTGGGAATGGTCATGGGGACGGGTTTCGCGCCTTTCCGCGGCGGCCTGCTCAAGTACGCGGACGACCGGGGCGCGGCGGAGGTGGCGGGTGCGATGAAGGCGCTTCGCAGCACGTGCGGCAGCCGCTACGAACCGGTTTCTCTGGTGGCGGAGCTGGCGCGCACCGGGGGGAGCTTTCACGGGGCCTTTCCGGCTGGACGCGGGCGTGACCGGGGGTAGCCGCAGGGCCGGCTCCGGCGGGGCGCCCGGCGGGAGGATGGACTCCGGCGCCCCGGCCGGCCGCCTGCCGCGCAGCGGCCCGGTGGCGGGTGTGGTCCTCGCGGCGGGCGGCTCCACCCGGATGGGAACCCCCAAGGCGCTCCTGGACGCGGAGGGCACCACCTTCGTCGCCCGGCTGGCCGGCACGCTCCGGCGGGGAGGCTGCGACCCGGTGGTGGTGGTAGCGGCTGACGGCGCCGGCCCGGTCGGAGCGGAAGCCAAGCGTTGCGGAGCCCGGCTGGTCGTCAACCCGGGCGGCCGGGGTGGCCAGATCGGGTCGCTCCGCGCGGCGCTGGCCGACCTCCGCGCCCTCGACGATCCCTCTGCCGCCGTGCTCTTCACCCCCGTGGACAACCCGGCCGTGTCCGCCGCGACGGTTCGCACCCTGATCGAGGCGTGGGAACGCTCCGAGGCTGCCATCGTGGCGCCCAATTACCAGGGCAAGCGCGGCCACCCGGTGCTCGCCGACATGTCCATCGCCGCCGAGTTCCTGGACGACGGGCTCGCGGAAGGCGCCCGCACCGTCGTCCGGCGCGACCCCGCACGGGTGCTTGAGGTCCCGGTCCCGGATCCCGCCACACTCGACGACATCGACACGGCCCGCGCCTACCGCGACCGTTTCCCGGAGGCGAACCTCTCCGCCGCGCAGGTAGCCGCCCGAGTGCTGGAAGCGCTCGAACAGGGCGAACGCATCTACACGGCGGTCGTCACCGACGCCCCCGACGCATCGCTGATCGGGCGGCGCTGGTGGTTCTGCGGCACCCGCAGCCGCGGCACCCTCGGCAGCCGTCTCCTCGACGAGGCGGTGGCCGCGGCGGTGCCGTCCCTCTTCCCCCCCAGGGAGTCCCGCGGCGCGCTCAGCCGGGACTTCGAGTACCGGGAAGGCGACCGAGTGCGAACCGCCCGCGTCTACCTCGAGCTGCACGGACCACCGCCGCGAATGGTGATCGTCGGGGCCGGGCACATCGCCATTCCCCTCGCCCGCATGGGGGCAATCCTGGGCATGCGGATCGAGGTCCTCGACGACCGCCCCGATTTCGCCGCACCCGAGCGCTTCCCGGACGCCCGCGCGGTTCGCGTCATCGACTTCCGCGACCCCTTCGCGGACACCCCGCTCGGCCCGTCGGACCACGTCATCCTCGTTACCCGCGGCCACAGCTTCGACTACGAGTGCCTCGTGCGCCTGCTGCGGATGTCCGATCCCCCGGCCTACATCGGCATGATCGGTAGCCGGCGGCGGGTCCGCGCCACCCACGAACAGCTCGCCCGCGAAGGCTTCACCACCGAGGAGATGAAGCGGGTGCGCGCGCCCGTCGGACTGGACCTGGGTGGCCAGACACCCGCCGAAATCGCGGTTGCGGTCGTGGCCGAGGTCATCCTCTTTCACGCGGGCGGTACCGGCGTTCCTCTGGTGGAAAAGGAACGGGTCGTAGAACGTTTCTTCGGAGGGGCACATGCCCGGAAGGAGGCGGCCGAGTCCGCGCCGGTGGCAACCGAGCCCCAAACGGAGCCAGCCGGGCCCGCAGCGCCCACCCAGCCCAAGCCGGAGGACTGACATTGGACGAGAAGGAACTGATGGCTTGCCTGGCACGCCTCGAGGAGCCCGCCGTACTCGCGACCATCGTGTCCGCCAGAGGATCGACCCCGCGGAAGACGGGCGCCCGCATGCTCATCGGCAGGGACGGCGTGATTGCCGGGACCGTCGGCGGCGGGTGCGGGGAGGGCGAGGTCATCGAGGCGGCCCAGGACCTGTTCGAAGGCGCCCCCCCGACCACCGTGCGCGTCGACCTCACCGACGACTTCACCACCTGGAGCCCGGCGGTCTGCGGGGGAATCATGAACGTATTCATCGAGAGGGCGAATCCCGAGCGGTTCGGGTAGGGCAAAGTGATCCCCCCGGTCGGCAACACCGTCGAGATCCGCTACCGGCGGCTGGGGCGTCCCACAGAGGTCTATCGCCAGCAGGTCCTGGAGAGCAGCCCGCACGGGATCGTCACCTTTCAATCCCACACGCCCATCGAGTCGCCCGTCACGGTGGCCGGCAGGACCATCCTGGAGCCCGGCTCCCCCGCCATCTGGTTCACCTTCCCGCGCGCCTGGCACGACATCGGCCTCTTCCACCTCGCCGACGGCACGTTCACCGGGCTGTACGCAAACGTCCTCACCCCTGTCGAGTTCGTGAGCCGGCACGGGTGGACAACCACCGATCTCTGCCTCGACATCTGGGTGCCGCGACAGGGGGCCGCCTGCCAACTGGACGAGGCGGAGCTGGCGGAGGCGGAGGCGGCGGGCCTGGTCACGGCGGAGCTGGCGGAGCGGGCCCGGCAGGAGGCGGCTGCCCTCATGGAGCGGCTCGCCACGGGAAGTTGGCCGCCGCGGCTGGTGCGCGAGTGGTCGCTTGCGAGGGCAAAGGGGTTGGCCGCCGGGCGCCCCGCCGGGAACCCTACCCCGGAACCATCCCGCGAATCCGCTTCACCTCCGGAATCGTCGCCGCAAACACGACCGTGATGAGGATGGCCGATGCCACGCAGTAGCGGCACCACGCCTTGATCACGGCCGCCTCGAGGTAGGTGAGGTAGCCGCTGTAGAGGACACCGGCGAGCGCGCCGCCGAAGAGGAGCAGGGCGATGAGCCGCGAGCGTGCCATCGATTCCTGCAGGCCCATGAGGGAGAGGACGAAGAGGGCAAGGTATCCCGCGAGGCCGATCGCCGACACCGGGATGGGACCCACCCAGGCGTGACTGGAGGACTGGACCAACCCGCAGTCACCGGTGCCGCAGAGGAGAGGCGGCGTCCATCCCAGGTTGTGGGCCACGAGATAGAAGGCGAGGAACACCCCCGCGAGCGACAACAGGGCGATGGCCATGCGGTTCTTCGGAACAGCCGGTGATCCGCCGGCCGCGGAGTCCGTCAATTCCCCGAACCCACGGCTTCCAGGACCCGCTGCACGTCGGCGTAGTTGTACCCACCGGTAAAGTTGAGCATCTGGCCGTCGTGCACGAAGATGCTTGGAGTCCCGGTGACGCCGATCCTCTCGCCCAGCGACCGGTTGGCGGTCACCACGTCGGCATACTTGTCGCTGTTCAGACACCGGCGAAACGCTCGGCCATCCAGTCCCAGGCCATCGGCCAGATCCCTGAAGTGGCCCACCGGGCTTTCCATGGCGCCCCAATCCAATTGTGTCCGGAAGACCTCGTCGTGATACTCGAAGTACTGGTCCTGTTCGCCCGCGCACCGGGCCGCGCGCGCCGCAAGGAAGGAGTGGGGAAAGAGGCCGGTGGGAAAATCGTGAAAGACCAGCTTGGCCTGTCCCGTCTCGATGTAATCCGTGTCGAGAAGGGGCTTGACACTCAGTGCGAAGGTCGCGCAGTGGTTGCACTGGTAGTCGGCAAACTCCATGATGGTGAGCGGTGCGTCCTCATTGCCGTAGACGACGCCCTGAGCCAGATCCACCAGCTCCTGGTCGGTGATCTCACCGAGGTCGACCGGTTCGATCACGGGCGTTCCACCCCGCAGGGCCCACCACACCACCGCGACTCCGGCGACGGCCACCACTCCGAGGACGACATAGAAGTTCTTCATGCTGAAATCTCCACTTGCTGGCTTGCCCGGGACTCGCCGGCGACCCGCGGCCGGGTCTCATCCGGTCCGGGGCGGCTGTCCCGCGCAATGAAAAGGTCCGGATCGACCTTGGGAAGATGGGCCGCAGCGGGGCCGGGATCAAGGAAGCCGCGCTGAGACGATCGCCTCCCGCGCGCCCTCCACGTCGGCGAAGCCGGGTAGGACCCGGTCCGCGCCCGCCGCCTCCAGGTCCGCGATCGAATACTGTCCCGTGGCCACCGCCACCGTGGCCGCCCCCACCGCCCGGCCGCACGCGACATCGAGCGGCGTGTCCCCCACGACCACGGTCTCGGTGCCGCGGAACGGCCGGCCCCAGTGCGCGGCGGCGCGCCGGAGCGCAATCGAGGGCAACTCGTTGCGGTCCTCGTGGTCCGAGCCGAACGCGCCGACGGGGAAGTGGTCCCACAGCCCCGCCGAGCGGAGCTTGAGCCGAGCGCCGCCCTCCAGGTTGCCCGTGACGAGACCGAGAAAGACATCGCCGCGCCCGGCAAGCGCCTCGATCAGCGCGTGCGCGCCCGGCAGCGCGGTCACCGGATGCGCGCCGATCCGGGCCTCCAGCTCGGTGACGTAGCAGCGGCAGAAGCGTGGCAGGCCGGCCTCGATGTCGCGGAGCGGGAGGCCGGCTTCGGTGAGGAGTTCCCGGGTGATGAGGGGGTCGGTCTTGCCGGAGAAGTCGTGGTCGAACACTGGTCCCGCCGCGCCGAAGGTGCGCTCCAGCGCGTGGGCGAAGGCCGCCCGCGCGGGGCCTCCCCGGGTGAGAGTGCCGTCGATGTCGAAGAGGAGGAGCATGCGCGTGGGTTCGCCGGGGTGCGGATGTCGCCGGGCGCTACGCCGCCGGGGCCGGGCCGATGATGTCGCCGAGCAGCGACGTGTCCAGATTGCCGCCCGAGAGGACCGCGCAGACGTTGCTGGGAAAGGGTCCGGCCGCCGGGTCCGGGGCGCCGCCTGGTCCGGCCGCCGCGATGCGCCCCGAAATGAGCGCCGCCACGGTGGCCGCGCCGGAGTACTCCACCACGAGCTTGCGGCGCAGCATCAGGTGACGGGCCGCGCGGCGGATGTCCTCGTCCTCGACCAGCACCACGTCATCGAGGAACGCGGCCGCGTGCGCGTAGGTCAGGTCCCCCGCCCTGGTGGGCGCCAGGCCGTCCGCGATGGTGTCGATCCGGTCCAGGGTCTGCGGCGTGCCGGCGTCGAGGGCCCGCCGCATCGTTGGCGCCCCCGCCGGTTCCACCCCGATGATCGTCGCATCCGGCCTGAGGCGCCGCACCGCGGCCGCGCAACCCGCGACCTGCCCGCCGCCACCGATCGGCACCAGAAACATTTCGATCTCGGGCCAGTCCTCCACAACCTCGCGCGCCACCGTGCCCGCCCCCGCGATGATCCATGGATGGTCGAAGGGCGGCACCATCACGAGCCCCTCATCCGCTGCGATCTCCTCGGCGCGCGCCCGGCGGTGCTCGGATGTGGTGCCTGCGAACTCGACCCTGGCGCCCAGCCGGCGGGCGCCGTCGCTCTTCACCCGGGGCGCGGTGGTAGGCATCACGACGACCGCCTGCACGCCCTTGAGCCCGGCCGCGAAGGCCATCGCCTGCCCGTGATTCCCGGATGAATAGGTGATCACGCCCCGCCGCAGCTCTTCCGCCGTCAACCGGGCAAGGAAGTTGCAGGCGCCCCGCGCCTTGAAGGAACCCGCCTTCTGAAGCGACTCGCACTTGAGCCGCACCTCGATGCCGAGCGACTCCGACAGATCCGCGTCCGGAATCAGTGGCGTGCGCACCACGGTGCCACGAATCCGTTCCGCCGCCTCCTCGATGTCGGTGAGAGAAACCAGCCCGGGGCTATCGGTCCCCATGGCCGTGATTCCCATGGTCGTGGTTCCCATGGTCGTGGTTCCCATGGTCGTCGTCCCCTTCGTCGTCATTCCCGTTGTCACCCACCACCAGGGCCACGTCCACCACCTGGTCCCCCTCGTCCAGGTTCACCAGGCGCACCCCCTTCGTGGCGCGCCCGATCACCCGTACCTCGTCCGCCCGCTGGCGGTTCACCACTCCGTTACGGGTGATCACCATGAACTGGTCGACATCCCGCACCGCCTTCACGGCCACGACCACGTCCTTCTTCCGCGACAGCTTCAGGTTGATCACACCCTGCCCGCCCCGCTGCTGGAACCGGTAGTCGTCGATCTCGCTGCGCTTGCCCATCCCGCGCTCGGTCGCGACCAGCAGCGTCTCCTCCTCGCTGCGCACCACCACCATCCCCACGACCTCGTCACCCGCACCCAGGCGGATCCCGATCACGCCCTCGGTGCGGCGCCCCATCGGCCGCACATCGGCTTCGCTGAACCGGATCGCCTTTCCGCGCCGCGTCGCCAGCACGACCTCATTCGTGCCGTCGGTGATCCGCACGTCGATCAGCTCGTCGCCCTCGCGGAAGTTGATCGCGTAGATCCCCGCGGCCCGCACGTTGCCATACGCCGAAAGCGGGGTCTTCTTGACCACGCCGTTGCGGGTGCAGAACAGCAGGAACCGGTCCCGCGCGAACTCCCGCACCGGGAGGACCGACGCCACCTTCTCGCCGGGGGCCAGCTCCAGGAAATTGACGATCGGCTTGCCCTTGGAGTAGCGGCTGCCCTGGGGGATTCCCCACACCTTCACCCAATGGCAGCGGCCCCGGTCGGTGAACGCCATCAGGTAGTCGTGGGTGGAGGCCACGAAGAGGTGCTCGACCCAGTCCTCGGCCTTGGTGTCCATGCCGGCGATCCCGCGCCCGCCGCGCCTCTGGGCACGGTAGGTATCGATGGGGATGCGCTTGACGTACCCTTGGCGGGACATGGTAAGGACAACCTCTTCGTCCGCGATCAGGTCCTCCACGTCGAAGGACGAGATGGCGCCGATGATCTCCGAACGGCGGTCGTCGCCGTAGCGCGCGGCCATCTCCCGCAGTTCGTCCTTGATCAGCCCCATCCGCACGGCCCGGTCCCCCAGGATGTGCACCAGCTCGGCGATTCGGGACTGCACCTGCGCGAGTTCGGCGTCCAGCTTCTCCTTCTCGAGTCCCGTCAGGCGGGCCAGCCGCATGTCCAGGATGGCGCGGGCCTGTCTCTCCGAGAGCCCGGGCTCGGCGGGCGCCTCGTCCGCTCCTGCCCCCGTGTCAACGGTGGCGGCGGACTCCGTCATCCACTCGCGGGAGGCCGCCCGGAGGTTGACGGCCGCCTCCGCCGCGTCACGCGAAGCGCGGATGATCCGGACGACCTCGTCGATGTTGTCGACGGCGATCCTCAAGCCCTCCAGCACGTGCTCCCGCTCCCGGGCCGCGTTGAGGTCGAACTCGCTGCGCCTAACCACCACGGTGTGCCGGTGATCGATGAAGTGGCCGAGCATCTCCCGCAACGGCATCACCTTCGGCACACCGTCGACGAGCGCGAGGAAGATCGCTCCGAAGGTGGACTGCATCTGGGTATGCTTGTAGAGCCGGTTGAGGACGACCTGCGGGACCGCATCGCGTTTCAGTTCGACGACCACGCGCAGCCCGTCCCGGTCGGATTCGTCGCGCAGGTCGCGGATCATGGTGATCTTCTTCTCGCGCACCAGCGCCGCGATCTGCTCGATCAGCCGCGCCTTGTTCACCATGAACGGGATTTCCGTGACGATGATTCTGCGCGCCCCGTCGTCGTCCTCCTCGATATCGGCGCGCGCCCGGATCACGATGCGTCCGCGCCCGGTCCGGTAGGCGTGCCGAATCCCTTCGCGGCCGCAGATGTAGCCGCCCGTCGGGAAGTCCGGCCCGGTAACGAGCTCCTCCAGCGCGTCGTCGGAGAGTTCCGGGTTGTCGATCAGCGCGAGCAGGCCTCCAACCACCTCGCGCAGGTTGTGCGGGGGGATGTTGGTCGCCATCCCGACCGCGATCCCGGACGAGCCGTTGACGAGCAGGTTGGGCGCCTTCGACGGCAGGACCGAAGGCTCCTTCAGCCGGCCGTCGAAGTTGTCGTCGTAGCGAACCGTTTCCTTGTCGATGTCGGCCAGCAGCTCAATCGAGAACCGCTGCAGACGGGCTTCGGTGTAGCGGTAGGCCGCGGCCGAGTCGCCGTCGATCGACCCGAAGTTCCCCTGTCCGTCGACCAGCGGATAGCGCAGCGAGAAGTCCTGCACCATCCGCACCAGGGCGTCGTAGACCGCCGAGTCCCCGTGCGGGTGGTATTTCCCCAGCACCTCGCCGACGACCGTCGCGCACTTCTTGTAGGCCCGCCCGGGGGACAGCCCCAGCTCGGACATGGCGTAGAGGATGCGCCGGTGGACCGGCTTCAGCCCGTCGCGCACGTCGGGAAGCGCGCGCTGCACGTTGACGCTCATCGAATAGTCGATGAACGACTCGCGCATCTCCTGTTCGAGGATTCGTTCGAGGACTCTTTCGCCGGTGCTTTTCTGGTCGTCTTCGGCCATGCGGTGGGGCGGTGGGAAAGAGCGGGGGGCCGGGGGGCCGCAGGGGGTCCGAGCGGGATGGAAACGGGGCTCGGGGAGCCTTTAATCATAGCGGATTTGGGGGGGGTGATTCAAGGGGTGCAGGGCGGTGGGAGCGGGCACCTCCCACCCCCTTGTCGTCACCGGCCGATGACGGGCGGGTCGGCTGTCAGAAGGAACATTCCTCCGCCGTGACGGGCGTACCGACCTCGCTCCGCAGACGAAAACGGTGCACGAAGTCGATGCCCATTTCGTCGGACGAGATCCCGTACAGCACGCCGCCCGGGCCGACCTCCACCCTCCTCAGGCCGACCGGAGCGGACACCGTGGCGCGGTACCTGCCACAGTTGTCCAGGACATCCCAGGTCGATCCCCCGTCCGTTTCGGGCTCCTCCCTCTGCGCCCACAGCCATCCCTCAGGCGACGACGCGAGGGCGGCAAGGATCGGGACGAACTCGTCCTCTGCCGCCGGCGGAGGCGGGACATCGCCCACCCGCAATGTGAGAATCGTATCCCCGGTGAAGGTGAGCCTGTCGAAGCGATACCTCGATCGGTGCGCCAGCCACAACGTTCCGCCGCTCTCCACCGCCCACACAAGTCGTGGATCCTCGGGCCGTACCCATCGCGCCGAAATCGTGCTGCCCTCGCGATTGGCACGTGTCGCAGGGGGGGCGATCTCCATCATTTTCCTTGGTTCGATCATCAGCGTGTCTCCGGGCAGCATCTCGTCGTCCTCCGACACCGGCGACCGAACCACATGGACATCCATGGCTTCCCCCTCATCCGGGTCACCCAGGAAGTTTACGTCCACGACGGAAAACACCGAGCCGTCCGTGCCGGCGGCGATCACCCGCCGGGTTATCGGAACCTCGCCAGGCATCCACCCGCGGCCGGGGCGGCGCCATGCGTGCCGGCGCAACTCGTTCCCGAGCGTGTCGACAACCATCAACTGGTAGCCATCGCCGATCCACAGCTGGCCGGGCACCCGCCACGTGATTCGATTGGTGCTGCCGTACCTGAACTCTCCCGGTCCTTCGCCTTCGCGAGCCATGGTCCTCAGGTAGGCGCCGTCCCGGGCAAAGGCCCGGACCTCCTTTGAACCGACATCCAGTATGTAGATGCTCCCCCCTGGGTCCACCGCGATGTCTTGGATGTCACCGAACCCCTCCGGCCCGTCGCCCATGACGTTGCCCAGTCCGAGTTCCTCGACCAGGCGCCACGCCCCGGCATCTGCGCGCCGGCGTGGAAACTCGGTTGTCACCACGGGACGGCCTGCAACCGTGTCGACCACGACTTCCTGTGGAGGGGACGTGTGCGCCGGATGCAGCGCCTGGATGGACGGAGGCGCCAGGGCGGCCAGAGTTGCAAATGCCGCCAGGGATAGCCCACGGACGATTCCGGTCGGGGACGGCCGGGAACCAGCACCCGCGATCGGGTCGAACCCCACCTGACGCTGCCGGACCGGCTCCCGGGACCAACCGGGGTCGAGCCTGCTAGCCCCCTCGGGCAATCCCGTACACGGCCAAATGTTCAACATCCTGTTCATCGCTCTCTCGGACCAGAATGTAGTCAAGCCCCTCACGCAATCAAGTTTTTCACGCGTCACGATCTCAGGCTACCTGTCGATTCGCAGGATCCGGCTGTCAGAACGGACATTCCTCCGCCGTGACGGCGGTACCGACATCGCTCCGCAGACGAAAACGGTGCACAAAGTCGATAC
The DNA here is from genome assembly GCA_965116645.1 of Longimicrobiales bacterium. Classification (GTDB taxonomy): domain Bacteria; phylum Gemmatimonadota; class Gemmatimonadetes; order Longimicrobiales; family Gaopeijiaceae; genus Bin94. The sequence continues at coordinate 3,613,070 of OZ220702.1, forward strand.
CCAGGTCGTCGGAGGAGATCCCGTGCAGCTCGCCGCCCGGGCCAACCTCCACCCTCGTCAAGTCGACCGGAGCGGACACCGTGGCGCGGTATCGACCGCAGTTGTCCAGGACATCCCAGGTCGATCCCCCGTCCGTTTCGGGCTCCTCCCTCTGAACCCACAGCCATCCCTCGGGCGAAGACGCGAGGGCTGCGAGGATCGGGACGAACTCGGCGTCTGCCGCCGGTGGAGGCGGGACATCGCCCACCTGAACCGTGCGGACCGTATCTCCCAGGAACGTGAGCCTGTCGAAGCGATACATCGAACGGTGCGCCAGCCACAGCGTTCCGCCGCTCTCGACCGTCCACACGAACCGCGGATCCTCGGGCCGTACCCATTGCAGCGAAATCGTGTTGCCCTCGCGATTGGCAACTGTCGCAGGGGGGGCGGTCTCCACCATTTTCCTTGGCTCGATCATCAGCGTGTCTCCGGGCAGCATCTCGTGGTCCTCGGACACCGGCGACCGAACCACATGGACATCCATGGCTTCCCCCTTATCCGGGTCACCCAAGAGCCCTACGTCCACGACGGAAAACACCGAGCCGTCCGTGCCGGCGGCGATCACCCGCCGGGATATCGGAACCTCGCCAGGCATCCACCCGCGGCCGGGGCGTTTCCATACGTGCCGGCTCAACTCGTTCCCGAGCGTGCCGACAACCATCAACTGGTTGCCATTGCCGATCCACAGCTGGCCGGGCGCCCGCCACGTGATTCTCCGGGCGGGGCCGCCGCGGTATCTGAATTCCCCGGGTCCTTCACCTTCGCGAGCCATGGTCCTCAGGTAGGCACCGTCCCGGCCAAAGGCCCGGACCTCCTTTGAACCGACATCCAGTATGTAGATGCTCCCCCCTGGGTCCACCGCGATGTCGTGGATGTCACCGAACCCCTCCGGCCCGTCGCCCATGACGTTGCCCAGTTTGAGTTCCTCGGCCAGGCGCCACGCCTCGGCATCTGCGCGCCGGCGTGGAAACTCGGTTGTCACCACGGGACGGCCTGCAACCGTGTCGACCACGACTTCCTGTGGAGCGGGACCGGACAAGCCATCAACCGCATGGATGGACGGAGGCACCAGCGCGAACAGTGTTGCCAATCCGAAGGTGCCGGCCGCAGACAACCAACTCATGCCTGCGCCCCCGCGAATCTTCGTAAGTTCTGACGGCATAAGTCGCGCTCCGAAACCCCGGTGTCCGCGATGATCCTTCGCGCCGGGACAACAGGTGCCATCGCCGTGTCGGTACAGCTTGCGAGAAGCACGGCAGCGATTGCGGCGAACGTCCTCTTCATGAATAGTACCTCCGGCTGTGACAAATTGTGGGTCGCCCGGGGGGGCGCCTCCACGGCTAACGCGATCCCTGCAAGCAAGGCCCGCCAATACGGCAATACCGATTCTGCATCGGGCACCGGGGTGGTCACCCGACCGCTGTGCCAAGTTGCCCGACTCGCGGACTAGCGCAAGTCGATGACTGCCAGAGTCAGAAGCCGCCGGCTGTCCCAGGACCGGATGGACTCGGTTCGGTTGGAGGGCGCCGGTTCCGGGTCGGCACAGGCGGGGGGGAGAGTCAGGACCAGGAGGGCGAGCCATCTTCGGGGGATCGAGACCACCGTCACCGTCAACGCTCCGTGTCGCCCAGCTCCACCAACCGCCTCCCCTCCACATGGTTGACGCCCAGTTCGTCCGACCACACGCCCCAGACGTGGGTCTCGGTCGCGTCGCGGGGGCGGAACGACTCAGGAAGCAGAACCCGCCGGAGCGGAGTCTCGGTGTCACCCCGCACGACCGAGTACCAGACTCTCATCGAGTCGACGCGCTCGTGGCTCTCGAGCCACACCTGGCCGGAGAACGAGGTCAGAAAAAGCCTTCTCCTGACCACCGGCAGATAGTCGGGCACGTAGAGTGCTTCCTCCACGATATCGCGCGGAGAACGCCGGCCCAGGACACCCGGCCGAGTCTCCCGGAGGACCTCAAGATAGCCGATCTCGGCATTGATCTGCTCGTCGAGAACGGAACCCGCCACCGGGACGGAATCGAGCTGCAACCGGCGCTGCCAGACCGTGTCGGCCGCCGCCGTGAGTTCCAGAAGCTCGGCCTCGCCCGGGCCCAGATCCTCGCCGGCATTGCGCGCAATCACGACGGTCCCGGCAACCGGATCCACCTGGTACCGGTCCGCATCGGAGAATGGCTGCAATCCAAACACGTTCCGTCCGGACAACCTCAGCCAAAGGGGCTCGTTACGATGGTTCAGCCGCCAAAGCGGCCGGTGGGACCAGCCGCCGCCGGAATCGGAAACCAGCAAGAGCGGCATGCTGTGGATGGGGTCGTCGCCCCGTAGCCCCACCTCGACATCGGCCGGAAAGCTCGGCCTCCCGAGGAAACTCCCGTCAGCGAACCAGGAGAGAGCTTCGATCTGGAATCCCTGGTAGCCCACGTTGCCGGGGAAGTCGAACGTGGTCTGCAGTGCGCCGTCGTGCGAGAAGCGAGAGAACCGCCCCCGCCGCAGGTCGCGGACCACGAACCCCGAATCATCCGGGAACAGGTCATCCGCCCACGCGAAGTCGCCGGGACCTGCGCCGGGCCGTCCCACCTCGACGAGGAGCTCCCCCTCCGGCGTCCAGACCGACACCCTCGACAAGGCCGTTTCCACGGTGAACACCCGCTCACCCTCCCCGTCGACCCGCACAGACCGGATGAAGTGGAAGATCGCGTCCCCCTCAAATGCGTCCCCAAACCGGTATTCCAGCTCCGTGGTCCATGTGGACTCGGTTCGGTCACGGGGCGTGGGTCCGGAGTCGGCACAGGCGGCGGCAAGTGCCAGCGTCAGGAGGGGGAGCCATCTCCGGGGCATGGCAGCCACTATCCGCCGGCGAGAATACGGGCGGGTTCTAACTCGACGATCGCTACCCGCGCAAATTCAGCCAAGTCGCACCTCCTTCTGACGACCAGATCCGGTCCTCTGCTAACGTAGACGAAGGAGCCGTCCGCCGGTATCGACTCTCCGGCTCTGATAGCCGACACCGTCTCCAATAGTTCGGACTCCAGCTTCGCTGCGGCAACGTCCAGATCCTCGTCCTGGGGCGGCACACAGCTACCGGGGGCCTCTGGAGTATCGCACCGGCAGACGTTGCCCACTGGGTAGTCGATGCAATCGTTATAGCCGGCCGCCTTCGGGAAGCCCATGACGCACCCTCTACCCCAATCCCTCCACATGCAGGCGTTGGGCTTGCAATTCCAGCACTGGGCAGATGCCCTCTCCGTCCACGCGGCCACGGCGAACATCGCCACGAACAGGCAGAGAATCAGATTACGAATCCGCATGATACATCCTCCTCTTGGAGTTGGTGTCAATGGGCATTGAAAAAGGCACACTTTCGGGCATTGAAAATGGCACACTCCGGGACGGCCGCTGCGGAGGGAGCGCAGCGACCGGAGCGGAGGCCGTCCCGGAGTGGCGACGCCTCACGATTCGTCCCCCTTCCGGGGTCTTTCGGCGTCCGCCGCCCTGGACGCCGTCGGGTGGATCGCCTTCGACAGCTCCATGTGCCTCCGCATCCGGAAGCTGTTGCCCCGGATGTTGACGATGTGGGACCGGTGGAGCAGCCGGTCGAGGAGAGCGGCCGCCATGACCTCGTCGTGCAGGATCTCGCCCCAGTGCTCGAAGCCCTTGTTCGAGGTCAGTACGGTCGAGGCGCGCTCGTAGCGGGCGTTGACCAGCTGGAAGAACAGCCTGGCCCCGTTCGGGGTGACCGAGAGATACCCGATCTCGTCGACGACCAGCAGGGCGGGGTGCGTCAGCGTCCGGAGGCGCTGCTTGAGCCGGCCTGCGGCGTGGGCGTCCTCGAGGGATTCGATGAGATCGGCGAGCGTTCCGAAGTAGATCCTCCGCCCGCTCTCGGCGGCCGCGACCGCGAGGCTGATCGCCAGATGCGTCTTGCCCACCCCGGGCGGGCCGAGGAACACGACGTTCTCCTTGCGCTCCAGGAAGCCGAGCTCGTGGAGCGAGTCGATCTGCTCGCGCTTGATGGTGGGCTGGAAGCTGAAGTCGAAGCCGGCCAGCGTCTTCAGCCCGGGCAGACGGCTGGAGCGCATCGCCGTGGCCAGCCGGCGGCTGTTGCGCAGCTCGATCTGGGCCGCGAGCAGCCGCTCGATCGCTTCGGCCGCCGTGAAGGCGCCTCCGTCCACCCCGGCCAGCACCTCGTCGAGGCTCTCCAGCGCGCCCGGCATCTTCAGATCGGCCAGCTGGGCGGCGATGCGCTGCCTCCGCGACGGCGCCTTCACGGCGATCTCTCCGCGAGGAGCGCGTAGTCCCCCAGAGGGCGGCGCTCGACCTCGACCCTCGGGGCTGCACGGGCCCTCCGCGCCGGGGCTGGCGCCTCCGAAGGCCCGGGCCTCGGCACGACCGGCCGGTATGGATGCGGGGCCAGGGGGCCGAGCAGCGGGCGCTCCCGCGCGAAGCGGTCGTCGATCCGCTCGCCGAGCGTCCCGTGGACCCGCACGTTGGCGACCTCGTCGAGCCATTGCCGCGCCTGCGCGTTGAGGTCGTCGTCGGACACGAAGTCCCGGCCGTAGAAGAAGTTCCCCCGCACGTAGCGGACCGGGCGCTCGACCTTGCCCTTCGTCTGCGCGCGGTACGGGCGGCAGGCCCGGATCCGGAAGCCCCAGTGGTCGCTGAAGCCCCGGAACTCCGGGTTCTCAACCAGGCGCCCGCCCGAGTTCCGCCCGTCGGCGAGCACCACCGCCTTCATCTGGTCGAACAGCATCTCCGCCGGAACCCCGTCGAAGAATACGAACGACTCCTCGAGCCCGTGGATGACCACCCCCATGGTCTGGCGTTCGTAGAACCGCAGCCACATCCGCCGGGAGTACCCCAGCACGACCATCAGCGCGTACCGCTTGCCCCAGGGCAGCCCGAACTCCGCGAAGTCCACCTGGCCCTGATGCCCCGGCGGCGTCTCGAACCGCACCGGCGGCTCCGCGGGCTCCCGCGGGCGGACCTCCCGAACGTGCCGCTTCACCTGGTCGTACCCTCCGGGGTAGCCCGCCGCCCGCACCTCCTCGTACAGACGCGCCGCGCTCAGCTCGGGATACGCGGCCAGCCGCGTCCGGATGATCCCCTTGAACGGATCCAGCTTCGACGCTCGGCGAGGCCGCGGACCGTATCCATCCTTCTGGTCTCCCAGGTGACCCTCAAGCAGCCCGTCCGCAATCCAGTTGTACAGCGTCCGCCTGCCGATCCCTACACGGCGGGCGGCCTCCGCCCTGCTCATCCCCTCGTCCAGATAGTGCCGGGCCAGAACCCTCTTCTCTCTCTCGAACACTGCGCCTCCCTCGTTGAGTGGAGACGACAGAATATCCCGCTCCCCCTTCAGACCCGACGATGCTCCGGTCCGCGAATCGCCGCCCGAACCGCTCCCGCCCCCGATCCCGAACCGTGCCATTTTGGATGCCCACATGTGTGCAACTTTGCGCGCCCGGTAACAGTTGGTTGCGCGTCGGGCGCCAGGGCGGAACCCGATCACGATGCCAAGTTGCCCGCCCCGCAGATTCGTGCAACTCGACCTCCCCCACTGTCAGAAGCAACCGGCTGTCCCATTCTCTGCGTGAGCACCCACCACCACCTCACGCCATCGCCACGAAGTCCACCCCCTCCCCCAACCCCACCCCCCCCACCGCCCCCCGCACCGCTGCCCGGCCCGCTGCCCGCGCGACAGCCCCCACGTGGAGCGCACCCGAGACCCCCCGCGCGCCTCGCACGGCCTCCGCTCCCGCGCCCCTCACGACCCCCGCTCCCCCTCTCCCCCCGCCCCCTCCCCACCCGCCCCCCCCACCCCGCCCAGCCACCCCCCACCCCTCCCGCACGGCCTCCACCCCAAGCACCGGCGCCCCGTGGATCTGCTGCCCGATCTTGCGCGGGTCGACCTCCACGAACGCCTGCACCCTCACGCCCTGCCGCGCGAACTCGCGCGCCAGGCTCTTGCCCGTCGGGCCCGCGCCCCACACCACCACCCCGCTTCGCCCCTTGAGCAGGCTCTTGCGCAGGTGGTGCACGCGGCAGGCCCGGAACGCGGCCAGCGAGTACGCGGGGTGGGTGCGGCTTAGCCTGCCCGGCTCGTCGCGCCAGTCGAGCAGTACGCGGGGTGCCGCGAGGAAGCGGTGGCCTCGCCGCCACAGGCGCAGCAGCAGGTCGTAATCCTCGGGCCAGGCGCGGTCCCGGTAGCCGCCGGCCTCGGCGAGGACTTGCGCCCGGAACATGAAGGTCGGGTGGGCGAGAGGGCACTCGACGAAGATGTTGGCGGCGACGGCGCCCCAATCGGTCATGGCGTTGATCCATGCCGCGTACTCGGCGGCCCGGGGGGTCACCGTGGCTTCGGGCACGAGGCGGATGGCGGTCCCGCACCCCGCGAGCCCGGGTGCGCGTTCGAGCAGGTCGTGCTGGACGGCCAGCCGTTCGGGGTGGCAGCGGTCGTCGGCGTCCATGCGCGCGATGCAGGCGCCGCGCGCCTCGGCGAGGCCGCGCTGGAGGGCGGCGACGATTCCGTTGGGGGCCGCGCTCTCCGCCGGGCCGCGGCCTGCGTTCGCACCACGATGCACCGCTTGTCCGGGGCCGTGCGAAGAGCCAGCCGCCCGAGTCGCCCCGTCCGCCCCCATCCGCACCACCCGAAAGCGCCCATCACGCCGCGCCCACGCCCGCGCGATCCCGGCTGTCCCGTCGCTGGAGTGGTCGTCCACGACGATGACCTCGAAGTCCTCAAACGTCTGCGCGCGGAGCGACTCCAACGCCGCGTCGAGGGTGCGCTCGCCGTCCCGGACCGGCAGGACGACCGAGATGGGAAGGTCGCCGCGCGGCCTCAAGGCTCCCGTCCGGCCGCTCACGCCCGCCCGCCCGCACCCGCTCCCCTGGCAGGCCTGCCAGACCGGCTCCGCCTACCGCCCTCCACCGCCTCCGCCCCCCCGGCCCCGTCTCCCCCCACCCCCAGAAACCGCCCCGTCACGCTCTCCGGCACCGTCGCGACATCCTCCGGCCGGCCCATCGCCACCACCTCACCCCCGTGCATCCCGGCGCCCGGACCGAGGTCCACCACCCAGTCCGCCGCCCGGATCACGTCCAGATCATGCTCCACCACCACCAGCGTGTTCCCCGCCCGCACCAGCTTGCGCAACACCCTGAGCAACTGCGCCACATCCTGGCCGGACAGGCCGGTCGTCGGCTCGTCCAGTATGTACAGCTTGCGCGATCCGGTCGCCGGGCCAGCGCGTTTCATCCCGCCGGCGGCCCGCGCGGCCATCCGCCCGCTCCGCCCCCGCGTCCCCTTCCCGGCCGCCCCGATCAGTTCCCGCGCAATCTTGAGCCGCTGCGCCTCGCCCCCCGAAAGCTGCGGCGCCGGCTGTCCCAGCCGCAGGTACCCGAGGCCCACCTGCTGCAGGTGCCAGAGCGCCTGCCCCAGCTTCGGTTCGCGCACGAAGAAGCGCATCGCGCGGTCGACCGTGAAGTCCAGCACTTCGGTCACGTTGTGGCCGCGGACCTTCACTTCAAGGACATCCGGCCCGTAGCGCTTCCCGCCGCAGACCTCGCAGGGGACGTGGATGTCGGCCATGAACACCATCTCGACACGCACCGATCCCGCCCCCGCACACTCCTCGCATCGCCCGCCCTTCACATTGAACGAAAAGCTGCGCGCGTCCAGCCCCGCCTTCCGCGCCGCCGGCTCGCCGGCGAAGATGCGCCGGATCTCACCCCACGCCCGGATGTAGGTGATGGGGTTCGAGCGCGGCGTCCTGCCGATCGGGCTCTGGTCGATCAGCACCACGTCGTCGATGTGCTCGAGTCCCGAAAGCGACGAGTAGGAGCCGACCGCTTCGCCCAGGTGTTCCTTCGCCGAGGTCTGTCCGCCCCGCAGCTCGCGCTCCAGCGCGCGGTACAGGACATCGTGCACAAGCGTCGACTTGCCGGACCCCGACACGCCGGTCACAACCGTCATTACCCCCACCGGGAACTCGGCCTCGACCGCCCGCAGATTGTGCAGACTGGCCCCGTCCAGCCGGATCCGGGCCCCATCGACCGGCCTTCGGGTTTCCGCCCGACTCTGCAAGCTGTCTCGTGACAGATTCCTGTGCTCATTATCTGTTAACATATTTGATGACTTGCTTTTATGATGTGACAAATTCTGTGACAAATACTGCCCTGTATCTGTCACAGAATCTGTCAAAGCCTCCGGCGAGCCTTCGAAGACGACCTCTCCGCCCCGGTCCCCGGACGCCGGCCCCAGCTCGACCACATGGTCGGCGGCCAGGATCGCCACCGCGTTGTGCTCGACCACCACGACCGTGTTGCCTCCGTCGCGCAGCCGCCGCAGGAGCGCGAGCAGCACCTCGATGTCCCTGGGATGCAGTCCCACCGACGGCTCGTCGAGCACGTAGAGGGTGTCCACCAGCCGGGATCCCAGCGAGTTGGCGAGCGAGATCCGCTGAGCCTCGCCGCCGGACAGCGTCCGCATCTGGCGGCCCAGCGTCAGGTAGCCAAGGCCCACGTCCACCAGGAAGCCTGTTCGCGCTGTCAGCTCCCTGAGGATCGTGGCCGCGATCCTCTCCTCCATGGGACGCAGCTCGAGCCCGGCGAGCCACCCGGGCAGCTCCTCGATGGGCATGTCGCCGACCTGGCCGATGGCGACCCCGCCGACGGTCACGTGGCCCGCTTCAGGCCTCAGTCGCGAGCCCCCGCAGGCCCGGCAACGCAGCGGCCGCTGGTACTGCCGCAGGAAGATGCGGATGTACTGCTTGTACCGCTTCCGCTCCTTCGAGACGAGGAACCCCATGACGCCGCCGAAGGAACCCTTCCCGTAGAGCACCGCGTCACGGAAGGAAGCGGGAAGCTCGCGCCAGGGAGTGTAGCTGGAAACGCCTTCGCGAACGGCGAACCGGCGCAGCGCCGACCGCTCGCGCCCGTAGCGGGGCTTGGCCCAGGGATCCACCGCGCCGTCGTCGATCGACTTGCCCGGGTCGGGCACCACCAGGTCGGGGTCGTATTCCAGCGTCGCGCCGAAGCCGGTACAGGCCGGACAACTCCCGTAGGGGTTGTTGAAGGAGAACAGCTTGGGCTCCGGCTGCAGGAAGACCCGGTCCGGGTGCCTCGGACAGCGGAACGCCTCGGTGAAGTGGAGCGGCGCGACGGCTACGCGGCCATCCGCCGGGATCACCGCCGCCTCTCCCTCCCCCTCCCTGAAGCACGTCGCCAGCGAGTCCGCCAGCCGCTCGCTCCACGTCCGCTCCGGCTTCTCCGGCACCTTCATCCGGTCCACCACCACCATAACTTCGCGGCTCTCGGCAAGGTCCGGGAAGGAGGTTCCGTCCGGCGCTTCGGCCTCCGGGTCCGGCGCCGGCCCGGCATCCCCCAGCACCTCCTCCAGCTCCGCCGGCACCCCGTCTGCCAACACCCTCGCGAACCCCAGCGCACGCAGGTTCTCCGCCACCTGCCGGTGCGACACCTTGCCGCTCCGGCGCAGAGGGAACGTGACCATGAAGCGGGTGCCGGGAGGCAGCCCCGCGACCCTGTCCACCGCGCTGCTGACCGTGTCGGGCCGCACCTCGTCGCCGCAGTCGGGGCAGTGGGTGCGCCCGGCGCGCGCGAAGAGCAGCCGCAGGTAGTCGTAGACCTCGGTCGCGGTGCCCACGGTGGAGCGGCTCGAGGTGGCGGGGTTGCGCTGCTCGATCGCCACCGCGGGCGGGAGTCCCTCGATGCGGTCCACGTCGGGCTTGTCGAGGCGGTCGAGGAACTGCTTGGCGTAGGTCGAGAGCGCTTCGACGTAGCGGCGCTGGCCGGCCGCGAAGAGGGTGTCGAGCGCGAGTGAGGACTTGCCCGAGCCAGAGGGCCCGGTGATCACGGTGAGCGCGCGGCGGGGCAGGTCGAGGTCGATCCCCTTCAGGTTGTGCTGGCGCGCCCCCCTGATGCGAATCGGCTCATCCATTAGCCTTGTTCCGGCCCCCCGGTCCGAGTGCTGGCCGTTGCGGGAACGCGCGTTTTCACCGAGCGTGGAACGGCCATGGTGCGCGCTCGCGAGCGGCACGCCCCGACAAACGGGCGGCGTCTCCGTCCATCGAGCGGCGTCTCCCGCCCCGAGCGGCGTCCCCGTCAAATCTATCGCCACAGGACCATTGGCAATGGACATCTACCCACGCACCGACTACCGGACCCTTGCCCGCTACCTCCCGGAACGGTCGCCCATCGCCGCCGACCTGGGCGACAACCGCAATCTCTGGGGCGCTCATCCGGCGGCGCTCGAGGTGCTGGCCAGCTCCGGAACGGCCGCGGCGTCGGAGTACCCCGGGAGCTACTCCGAGCGGCTGACGGACGCGGTCGCGGCCCTGCTGGGGATCACCGCCGGCCACATCACCACCGGTGCCGGGGGGACCGGCGTTCTCGACATGCTGATGCGGGCGGTCGCGCCCACCACGATGCGCTTCCTCGACCCGGGGTGGCCCGCCGCGGGGATGCTCGCGCAGATGAACGGACACGTCCCGGTCGCGGTCGAGTGGCACGACGCGATGGGCGACCCGGAGGGCTTTGCCGGCCGCGAGCCGGCGATCGTTTTCGTGGCCAACCCGGGCAACCCCACCGGGATGGCGATACCGGACGACTGGCTGCGGGCCGTGCAGGAGCGGACCGAGGCGGTGGGCAGCGTGCTCATCATCGACGAGGCCTACGGCGAATACAACCGGGAGCCGGATGACCGCACACCCTTCGAGATGGCGCTCGGCGCGGAGCGCACGATCTGCGTGAAGACGCTGTCGAAGGCGTACGGGCTCGCAGGGCTGCGGGCCGGGTACGGCGTGGCCCACCCGTCGCTGGTGCTGGAGGTCGACAAGGCGCGTGGACCCTTCGTGGTCACAAGCGTGACGAGCGCGGCGGCGGCGGCGGCGATCTCCAGCGGGTCGCCCTGGCTGGCCGAAACGATCGCCGAAACGAAGGCAAACCGCGAGCGTGTCCGCGACGCGCTGCGCCACCGCGGCTACGAGGTGCCCCCCTCGGCGACCAACTTCATCTTCATCCTCCGGGAAGAGGCCGAACTCGACGACGTAACGGCGCGGCTGGAAGGGGCGGGGGTGCGCGTGCGTCCCTTCAGCGGGCCGACCGCCCTGTCCAACGGGCTGCGCGCGACGGTCGCCCCGTGGGACCGGATGCAGCTCCTCCTGGACGCCCTCGACCTCGTCGCCGCCGGCACGATCTGATGGCGGGCGGAGGGGAAGCGCGGTGAGCGACGGCGGAAACGGCTACGAAGAGGAGGTCCTCGGCCGGGCGTACGATTCGCGCCTAATGGCCCGGCTTCTGCGCTACCTGAAGCCGTACCGGTGGCCGGTGGCGGGGGCGGTCGCGCTGCTGATGCTGGCGTCGGGGTTCGCGGTGGTGGGGCCGTACCTCACCAAGATCGCCCTCGACGAGGCGATTCCGAGCGGCGACGGACGGCAGCTGGCGCTGCTGGCCATCCTGTTTCTCGGGGCTACCGTCCTCGTTTTCGTCTTCCAGTACGCGCAAGCCATCGTCACCACCTGGCTCGGCCAGCGCGTCATGCACGACCTGCGCACCCAGATCTTCCGCAAGCTGCAGCGGCTGGACCTGGCCTTCTACGACCGCAACCCGGTCGGCCGGCTGATGACGCGGGTGACTTCGGACGTGGAGACCCTCAACGAGCTCTTCAGTTCGGGGCTGGTGACGGTCTTCGGGGACCTCTTCATCCTCTTTTTCATCGTCGCGGCGATGCTGCAGATGGACGCCGAGCTGGCGCTGGTGACCTTCAGCGTGTTGCCGTTCGTGGCGTACGCCGCCTTCGTCTTCCGATCCCGGATCCGGTCGGCGTACCGCGACATCCGCACGCGGGTCGCCCGCCTGAACGCCTTCCTGCAGGAACGCTTCACCGGCATCCGGGTCGTGCAGCTCTTCAACCGGGAGCGCGCCGCGCTGGACCGGTTCAGCGAACTCAACGACGACTACCTTGCGGCCCACCTGCGCTCGATCACCTACTACGCACTCTTCTTCCCCGTCATCCAGCTCATCACCGCGGTGGCGCTGGCGCTGATCATCTGGTACGGGGGCGGCGCGCTCATCCAGGGGGCGGTGACGATCGGGGTGCTGGCCGCCTTCCTCGACTACGCGCGCCGCTTCTTCCGCCCGATCCAGGACCTCTCGGAGAAGTACAACCTGCTGCAGGGGGCGATGGCGTCGTCCGAACGCATCTTCCGGCTGCTCGACCGGGAACCCGCGATCCGGGACGTAGAGGTGCCGACCCGGCTGCCGGCGGGGGGGCGCGGCGAGATCCGCTTCGAGAGCGTGTGGTTCGCGTACGGTGGCGGGGGCGGCGACGATGGCCGGGACGGCGACGGCGATGGCGGCGATGGCCGCGGCGGGGACGGCGATGATCCCGACTGGGTGATCCGCGACCTTTCGTTCACGGTCGCGCCGGGCGAGAAGGTGGCGATCGTGGGACACACGGGAGCCGGGAAGACGACCATCATCAACCTCCTGATGCGCTTCTACGAACCCCAGAGGGGGCGGATCACCGTGGACGGCGTCCCGATCGAGCGATTGCGCACGGAGGAGCTGCGCGACCGCATCGGGCTCGTGCTGCAGGACATTTTCCTCTTCAGCCAGTCCGTCGAATACAACGTGAAGCTGGGTTCGGACGAGATCGGCGCGGACGCGGTGGCGGCGGCGCTCGACGCGGTCGGGGCCACCCCGTTCGTCGAGCGGCTCCCGCAGCGCACCTCCCAGCCGCTCGGCGAGCGCGGCGCCACCCTTTCGGTGGGCGAGCGGCAGCTGCTGTCGTTCGCCCGCGCGCTGGCCTTCGACCCCGCGATCCTGGTGCTGGACGAGGCCACCAGCTCCGTCGATTCCGAGATCGAAGCCCGCATCGAGGAGGCCACCGACCGCCTGATGCGGGGCCGGACCAGCCTTGTCATCGCCCACCGACTCTCGACGGTACAGGGCGCGGACCGTATTCTTGTGATGCACGCTGGCAGCCTGGTCGAAGAGGGGACCCACGACCAGCTGCTGGAGCGGGACGGACTATACAGCAGACTCCACGAGCTCCAGTTTGTCGGTGCCGCTGCATGACCGGTCAGGGATTGCGCTGACCGTTGACGGACAGGACGGCAAATGTCGTCATCAAATCATCATTGTGTCATTTCCCGGCCCCATTGTCAGGTGACTATCTTGCGAGAATGCAGATGATCCGTGATCAATCGCACAGCGGGAAACAAGGGCCTTGGACTACGGGAAGCGCATACGGCCGGACGCCTGTATCGCCGATCTGGACCTGGATCTGGCGCAGTCGTTTCTTACGGATGCAAACGGGGGCCGCGAGCCCGCCGTCGACATCCTGCGCCGCTTCGGCCTGATCGAGGGGGAGGCTCCCGACTGGGGGATTACCAACGCCGCCTTGCTCCTCTTCGCCCGGCCTCCGGCGCGCAACTGGCATCCGGGGGCCGGAATCCGGGTCATGCGGGTAGCGGGAACGGCGCGCATTCTCGGTCACCGCCAGAGCACGACCTGGGTCGGAAGCGCCGATCCGCCGCTTGCCGAGGCCGTTCCCAGGGGCCTCAGGCTCGTTGGGGAGCAGTGCCGCCGGTCGGAGCCGCTGCGGGAACTGCTGCTCGCGGACATGCCGGAGTACCCCGCCGGCGCCCTTCGCGAAGCCTTGATCAACGCGGTCGCGCACCGCGACTACGAACGTTCGCGGAGCGAGACCGAGGTCGTGTTCTACGACGACCGGGTGGAGGTGGCGAGCCCGGGTCTCCTGGCCGAGGGTGTGACCGTGCACGAGCTGACGAACGGGGAAGCACCCCACGCCACACGCAATCCCCTCCTGGTCAGCGCGCTGGTGGCCGCGGGGCACATGCTCGGCGAAGGCCGCGGCCTCGCGCGCATGTTCAGGGAGATGAAGGACAGTCTCCTCACGGCGCCACGTTTCGCGGCCCACAGGGGCGTATTCACGATCAGCCTGCACAATCAACCGGAGGTCGCGAGTGCCGGACCCGGATGGAAGCACGTCGTGGGCGGACTCGGCATCGACCCGGACCAGAGGCGCATGCTGCTCGCGCGTCCGGACGGGTTCACGCGGGGGGAATACCGGCGCCTCAACTCCGTCACCGCCGCCGAAGCGGACCAACGCATCCGGGATCTGGTCGAGAGGGGTATCGTCAAGCCCGAGTTCAGCGACGATGACCGCGTGCCGGCCTACTACCTGACGGCCGACCTCGATTCCACGAGATGGTTTCTCGAGGAGCGCGTACCCGAGCTGCGCAAGCACTTCGGGCAGCACTCGCGGCTCCGCAGCGCGGACTACCGCGAGATCGTCAAACTCAGCTATCCGGTCGCGCGGCGCGAGCTGGGCCTGCTTGTGGAGCTGGGCTTCCTGCGCGAAGGTGGACGGGGCCGTGCCACGCACTACCTGCCCACGGCCGGACTGAGGAAGTAACTTGGCTTACCGGTCGTAACAGGTTGTAACGGCGGTAAAGACTCCCCTCGAAAGGAAGGAACCCATGTTCGCAGCCATCGCACTCGTCCTCGTCGTCATCGGCGTGCTGGTATACCTCATGCCGTCGCCGGACCCCAAGATCCCGAACAAGCTCGCCGGGCTCGGCCTGGCGGTCTTCGGCGTCGGACTGGTCCTTGTGAAATCCGTCGTGATCATCGGCGTCGGCCAGGCCGGCGCGCAGCACTTTCTGGGCGACGTGAAGCCCGACGAACTCGACGAGGGCCTTCACTTCATCAATCCCCTCGCTTCGGTGGAACGCATGTCCATCCGCGAACAGTCGTTTCCCGCCCAGGGAGGCGTGGAGCAGATCGAAGCACAGACCTCGGAACAGCTGAACGTGACGGTCGAGGTTTCGATCCTCTACCAGATCCTTTCCCCGAACGTGCCGCGCATCTACGCGGAGCTCGGAAGCGAGACCACCATGGAGCGGGCGATCGTCCTCAGCTCCGTCCGCAACGGCGTGCGCGACGCCGTGGCCACCAAGTCGATCAACGACATCTTCTCCCCCGAACGCCGCGAGCTGGCGGCCGCGATGCAGGCGGAGATTCAGGCCAAGGCCGAAGACTGGATCGAGGTCACGACCGTATACGTGCGCGACATCCAGGCGCCGCCGCGGGTTCGCGAAGCGATCGAGCAGAAGCAGGAGCGCGAGCAGCAGGTCGCGGCCGAGGAGTTCCAGACGCAGATCATCCAGGAGCAGGCGCGGCAGCAGGCCGAGGAGGCCAAGGGAATCGCCGAGGCCCAGCGCATTATCTCCGAGGGGCTGACGCAGGAGTACCTGACCTTCTTCTACATCCAGCAGCTCTCGCAGATGCCCGAGGGCTCGCTGGTGTACGTGCCCACCGAGGGCGGAATTCCGCTGATCCGGAATCTCGGCGGTGGGCGGTAGCGATTCGGAGGGGGGCGAGGCGCCCGGGCCTGCGCGGGGATCTACCGCGCCGGCGCCGGATTCGTCATCCTCGGCGCGGAGTGCGAGTTCGCCGACCCGGCCGACCCGCAGGATGCGCCGGACGCTTCTGGCAGCGGCGGGCGTGCTGCTCGCCGCTGCCGCGCTCTGGCCCGGGACCGCCTGCTCCCCCATGTACGTGATCCGGGCCGGGTGGGAGGAGGCGAAGATCCTGCGCGCCCGCCGGCCGATCCCCGAAGTGATCCTCGCCCCCACTACCGACGACGTCTTGCGCGGCAAGCTCACGCTGGCGCGGGAGGCGCGGGAGTTCGCCCGGGACCGTCTCGAGCTCGATGTCGGCGACAGCTACACCAGCTACACCGAGCTCGAGCGCGACACCCTGGCGATGGTCCTCTCGGCGGCCTACCGCGACCGGCTGGCGTCGAAGACGTGGTGGTTCCCGGTGGTGGGGCGCGTCCCCTACCGTGGCTTCTTCAGCCTTGAAGACGCCATGGGCGCGCAACGGAAGCTCGAGGACGAGGGGTTCGACACCTATCTGCGCCCGACCGCCGCCTTTAGCACCCTCGGCTGGTTCGCCGACCCGCTACTGTCGACGATCGTCCGGTACGACGAGGTGGAGCTGGTGACGACCATCCTCCACGAGCTTTCCCACAACCACCTCTTCGTGCCCGGCCAGGTGCGCTTCAACGAGAGCTTCGCAACCTGGGTGGGCCGCACCGGCGCCATCGAGTTCTTCTGCTCCCGGCCTGGCGGCGGCCCCGACACCGTCTGGTGCAACCGCGCCCGGGACCGCTGGCGCGACACCATGCGCTTCTCGGTCTTCCTCGACGGGCTCGTGGAGGACCTGGAAGCGGTGTACGCTGACTCGCTCGCCACCGGCGGCGAGAAGATCGCCGCGCGCGAGACCGTCTTCGAACGCCACCTGGAACGCTTTCGCGACGAGGTGCAACCAGGGTTCCTTTCCTTCAGCTTCGCCGGCTTCGCTTCCCTGCCCCTGAACAACGCCACGCTGCTGAGCCGCATGCGCTACTACCACCGCCTACCCGCGTTCAACGCGCTCCTGGAGGCCCACGACGGATCCCTCGCGGACGCCGTCGAATCGTTGCGGGCGGGCGTGAAAGGGGCGGACGATCCCTTCTCCCTGCTTCCGGACGCGGAAGGACAGGCACTGCAAAAGAGCTCCGACCTTTCTTAGCTTTCTCGCTTGATTGCCCCGTTCGACGGCCGAGCGCCCCAGCGAAACCCGAATCGTGGCATGGAACCGCACCGTTGCACCACCATCTCTTCAGCCATGCCCACAGAAGCTGACAAGGCATACGACCCGGTCGCCGTCGAGGCCGGCTGGCGGGCGCGGTGGGACCGAAACCGGACCAACTCCTTCACCCTCGAAGAGCTGCGAACCGCCGAACGGCCGTTCTTCAACCTGATGATGTTCCCCTACCCCTCCGCCGAGGGGCTGCACGTGGGCAACATCTACGCCTTCACCGGGGCGGATGTCTTCGGCCGCTTCAAACGCATGCAGGGGCATGCCGTCTTCGAGCCGATCGGATTCGACGCCTTCGGGATCCACTCCGAGAACTTCGCGCTGAAGTCGGGTGTGCACCCCACTGCACTGATTCCGGCGAACGTCGCCAATTTCCGCCGGCAGCTGCGCCGGATCGGCGGCATGTTCGACTGGGACCACACCGTCGACACCACCGACCCCGACTACTACAAGTGGACCCAATGGCTGTTTCTGCAGCTCTTCAAGCACGGGCTGGCGGAGCAGAAGGAAGCGCCGGTCAACTGGTGCCCTTCGTGCATGACCGTCCTGGCCAACGAGCAGGTCATCGTCGGGGCGTGCGAGCGGTGCGGCACCGGCGTGGAGCAGAGGTTCATCCGCCAGTGGTTCTTCAGGATCACCGAATACGCTGAGCGGCTGCTGCGCAATCTGAAGCACATCGACTGGTCGGACACGACGCTGAAGGCGCAGCGAAACTGGATCGGGCGTTCCGACGGGGCGGAGTTGCACTTCCCGGTGGCGGGGTCGGAGCGCGAGCCCGGACGGTGGGCCGCCGAAGAGGAGCCAGGTCGCGAACCCGCCGCCGAAACCACCCGGATCACCGTCTTCACCACCCGCCCCGACACCATTTTCGGGGCGACCTACGTGGTGCTGGCGCCTGAGCACCCGCTGGTCGACGCGGTCACCAGCAACGGCTGCCGCGCCGATGTCGAGGCATACCGCGCAAGGACCCAGGCGAAGGACATGGTGGCCCGCAAGAAGATCGAGAAGCGCAAGACCGGGGTTTTCACCGGGGGGTACTGCATCAACCCCGTGAACGGGGAGCGTGTGCCGGTCTGGATCGCCGACTACGTGCTGATGGGGTACGGCACGGGCGCCATCATGGCCGTGCCCGGACACGACGAACGCGACTTCGACTTCGCGACCACCTACGAGCTGCCGATCCCCCGCGTCATCGCAGCCCCGGGGGAGGACGCCAATACGCCGCTCGAAATCGCCTATGAGTATCCCACCGGGACGCTCGTCAATTCGGGACGCTACGACGGGCTCAACGTGGAGGATGCCAAGACGGCGATCGTCGGCGACCTGGCGTCGCAGGGACTCGCCGAGGCCAAGGTCACCTACCGCCTGCACGACTGGTGCATTTCGCGCCAGCGCTACTGGGGGCCGCCGATCCCGATCATCCACTGCCAGGCGTGCGGTCCGGTGGCGGTCCCCGAGGGGGATCTGCCCGTGATCCTGCCGCATGTGGAGGACTTCCGGCCGGACGCGACCGGGGTCAGTCCCCTGTCACGGGTCAGCGACTGGTACGAGGTGGCCTGTCCCTCCTGCGGGGGCGACGCCACCCGCGAAACCGACGTCTCCGACACATTCCTGGACAGCGCCTGGTACTTTCTGCGGTACCCGTCCACCGATTTTCCGGACCGTCCCTTCGATCCGGAGATCACGCGGCGCTGGCTCCCGGTCGACTGCTACATCGGCGGGAACGAGCACGCCGTCCTTCATCTGCTTTACTCGCGCTTCGTCGTCATGGCGCTGCACGACATGGGACTGCTCCACTTCGAGGAGCCGTACGACCAGTTCCGCGCCCACGGCCTCATCATCCGCGAGGGCGCCAAGATGTCGAAGAGCAAGGGGAACGTGATCATCCCCGACCCGATCATCGAGCGCTACGGGGCGGACACCTTCCGTCTGTACCTGATGTTCCTCGGCCCCTTCGTCGAGGGCGGGGACTACCAGGACAAGGGGATCTCGGGTCCGCACGGCTTCCTGCACCGCCTGTGGGAGTCGGTGGTGGCGGACGACGACCAGACGCCCGGGGAAGGCCCGGACCCGGCGGTGCAGCAAAAACTGCACCAGACGATCAAGAAGGTTACGGAACAGCTCGCGACGCTCCGCTACAACACGGCGATCGCCGCGATGATGGAGTATCTCAACGCGGCGCGCGCCGGGGGGCGGGCCCCCGCCCGGGCCGAAATCGAGCCGCTGGTGTGCCTGGTGGCCCCCTTCGCGCCGCACATCGCCGAGGAACTGTGGCGGCGGCTGGGCCACGAGGGCAGCATCTTCGACGGCGCCAACTGGCCGGCGTTCGATCCCGCCAAGGCGGCCGAGAGGGTTGCGCGGGTGGCCGTGCAGGTTAACGGGAAGGTGCGGGGCACGGTGTCGGCGCCCGCCGGCGCGCACAGGGAGGCCGTGGTCGCGCTGGCCAGAAGCGAACCGAATGTGGCCCGCCATCTTGACGGGATGGAGGTTCGCAGGACCATTCACGTGCCGGACAGGCTTCTGAACTTCGTGGTCGCCGAGGCCGCGGCGGTCGGGAGCGGGTCCGGATGAGCGAATCATCGAAGTGACCAGGCGGAAGCGAGGCTGATGCATGCCCCAGGCCGTGGCGGGGACCACCATCGAGAAGCTGGCAATCGACACCATCAAGGTCCTGGCCATGGACGCCGTGCAGGCCGCCAACTCCGGCCACCCGGGCACCCCGATGGCACTCGCGCCCTTCGGCTACGTGCTGTGGACCCGCCACCTGCGGCACGATCCCCGTGCTCCCGGCTGGGTGGACCGTGACCGCTTCGTCCTCTCCGCCGGCCACGCCTCGATGTTCCTGTACAGCCTCCTCCACCTGTCCGGCTACGACCTGTCGCTCGACGACATCAGGAACTTCCGCCAGTGGGACAGCCCCACCCCCGGCCACCCCGAGTACGGCCACACGCCCGGCGTCGAGACCACCACGGGCCCGCTGGGACAGGGCGTCGCGAACACCGTGGGAATGGCGCTGGCTGAACGCTGCCTCGCGCATCGCTACAACCGGCCCGGCCACCCGATCGTCGACCACCACACCTACGCGCTCTGCTCCGACGGCGACCTCATGGAGGGAATCTCCCACGAGGCCGCCGAGATCGCGGGGCACCAGCGGCTCGGCAAGCTGATCTGGGTCTTCGACGACAACCGCATCACGATCGAGGGGGCCACCGACCTGGCCACGGCCACCGACCAGCGCAAGCGGTTCGCGGGCTACGGGTGGCACACGCTGCACGTTGCGGACGGCACGGACACAGCGGCGATCGACGCCGCGCTCACCGCCGCCCGGGAGGAGACCGACCGCCCCACGCTGATCGTGATGACCACGACGATCGCCGAGGGCAGCCCCAACATGGCCGGGACGGCCGACACGCACGGCGCCCCGCTCGGCGCGGACGAGATCGCCGCCACCAAGCTCAGTATCGGCTACCCGTCGCTGGAGCCGTTCCATGTGGAGCCGGCCGCGCTGGAGCACTGGCGGGAGCGGGCGGGCGGGCGGGCAGCCGCACACGCGGCGTGGGCGCGCCGCATGGAGGCCTACCGCGCGGCATTCCCCGAGCAGGCGGCTGACTTCGAGGCCGCCGCCGCGGGCGAACTGCCGGCTGGCTGGGAAGAAGCGCTGCCGGACCTGACCACCGCCCCCGCCACCGCGACCCGCAATCACTCGGGCAAGGCATTGCAGGGCGCGGCCGGCGCGATTCCGACCATGATCGGGGGCTCGGCCGACCTCGGCGGCTCCAACAAGACGGACATCGTGGGCGGCGGAGACCTCCTCGCCGACAACCCCGGCGGCCGCATCATCCACTTCGGCGTGCGCGAGCACGCGATGGGCGCGGTCATGAACGGGATGGCGCTGCACCGGGGCGTGCACCCCTTCGGCGGCACCTTCCTCATCTTCTCCGACTACATGCGCCCCGCCATCCGGCTCGCCGCGCTCATGGGGCTTCCGGTCACCTACGTCTTCACCCACGACAGCATCGGCCTCGGCGAGGACGGCCCCACGCACCAGCCCATCGAGCAGCTCGCCGCGCTGCGCGCTATCCCGGGCCTGCTGGATCTGCGCCCCGCCGACGGCCCCGAGACCGCCGAGAGCTGGCGCGCGGCGCTGCGGTACCGCGAAGGCCCGTCCTTCCTTGCGCTCACCCGCCAGACCGTGCCCGTCATCGACCGCGGACCCGGCCAGCCCGCGGCCACCGGCCTCCACCGCGGCGCCTACACCCTCCGGGACGCGGCATCCGGCCGGCCCGACGCCGTGATCATCGCCTCCGGCTCGGAGGTGGGGATCGCCCTGAAAGCCCGCAAGCTCCTCACCGACGAAGGAATCGGCACACGCGTGGTCAGCATGCCCAGCTGGCGTCTGTTCGCGGCCCAATCCCCCGAATACCGCCTGCAGGTGCTGCCCGACGGCGCCTTCAAGGTCTCCGTGGAGGCCGGAAGCACGATGGGCTGGGACCGTTGGGTCGGCTCCGGCGGGGCATCGATCGGCATCGATCGCTTCGGCGCTTCGGCGCCCTTCCAGGAGATTTTCCGGCACTACGGGGTATCACACCAAGCGGTCTGCAAAGCGGTGCGTGCGGGAATCGCCCGCTAGGCAGCCCGTGGATAATCCCCGCGTGGCACCGAGGGGGGCGAGGCGCCCTGCCGACAAGGCGCTTCTTTCGTGAACGTTTTGGGTCCGCCGGGGGTCAGTTTCAATATGGGATTCCGATTGGCGGGACGAATGCGGGGAGACGAAAAAAGCCGTATTGCTGTTGGCAAGACTCTCTTGGCCCGCGTCCTGACAGCTGCCGCAAGGGCCCGGTTTGTCCAGACCCTGTTTGCAATGCCGCTGCTGGTGGCACCCACCCTGGCCTCACCGGCAAGCCTCGCCGCCGCCCAGGACACGACCAGGGTCGTCCGAATCCGCGGGATCACCGTCGAGGTCCCGCGCCCGGCAACCACAACCGGCGGAACGAGCGCCATCGAGATCTACCTGGACTCGCTGAGCGTCGCCGCCCCGACGGCCGAGGCACTCCTCCGGGGCATGCCGATGCTCCAGATCCGCGCGAACTCCCGCGGCGAGGCGCAGCCCGATCTCCGCGGCGCGGAAGACCGCCAGATCGCCATCCTGCTCGACGGGATCCCCATCACCCTGGGATGGGATCACCGCACCGACGTGTCGATCATCCCGATCACCTCGGTGCGCAAGTTCACGTTGCTGCGCGGGCTGTCGTCCATGCTCCATGGCCCCAACGTGCTCGGCGGCGCCCTCGAGTTCGATGTCGTACGCGGTTCGTCGGTCGCGGCGGCGCCCCCGCCGTTCACGGGAGCGCTTTCGCTGGATCACGAGGGAACAGCCAACCTCGGGGCCACCGGTGCGGCTTCCTTTGTCGACGACGAGTCCGAGTGGGTGCTGAGAGTCGGCGGCGGATTCCGCAACAGCCCCGGACTCGCGTTGCCGGGCGGTGCCGGCGATCACCCCAGGCTGCGTGAGGAGTTCCTCGCCGACGCCAAGGGTCTGCGCCTCAACTCCGACCGGCGGCTCGTAGACGGATTCGTGGCCGCACGGTATCGGGGCGGCGGGGGCACCTGGCTCTCAAGTCTGGTGTCCGCCAGTGACGCCAACCGCGGTGTCCCTCCGGAGGCGCATGTGGCGGACCCGCGGCTCTGGCGCTATCCCGAGCAGTCGCGCCTGTTCATCGCGTTGTCGGGGGGAACGGAGAGGCGGGCGAACCGGTTCGGGGAGTCCCAGGTCGAGGCGAACTTCGGCCTGGATCGCTCCACGACCGAGATCGTCGAATACGAATCCGCCTCGTATCTGAGGGTAGTGGACGGCGAGACCGGGACCACCAACACACTCACGGGCCGCCTCCTCCTGGATCACCTCATCAGGGACGCAATCGACCTCCGCGGCGCACTGACCATCGCGGACGTAGCCCACACCGAGATCTTCGCGTCCGGCGCCGGATTCGGCTACGAACAGCGTCTGTGGAGCCTGGGGGGCGAAATCGAGGTCGCAAGCCAGGGGATTCTCGGGTTGGGAGGAGGGGATACGCGGTGGACTCTGGGCGGGTCGCTCGACGGATCGGACACTCCAAAATCGGGCGACAAGGAGCCGCTGGGGACCCTATGGGACTGGGGGATGCGAGCGGGATTGACCCGTCCCGCCGCCGGGGGCCGGATGCTGTATCATGCCGGCATCAGCCGCCGCACCCGCTTTCCCTCCCTTCGCGAACTCTATTCGGGCGCGCTGGGCCGCTTCCGTCCCAACCCCGACCTCAAGCCGGAGAGCCTGATCACGGCGGAAGCCGGAGTGACCGTCGACACCGGGGATGGACTTTCGCTACAGATCGTGGGATTTCATCACCGTCTGTCCGACGCGATCGTCCGCACCTCCACGGTCACTATCCTGGGACCGCAATTCCAGCGCGTGAACCGTGACGAGGTTCGGTCGACCGGGCTCGAGGTCGCCGCCGCCGGGTCGCTGGGAGCACTCGCCTTCGGAGGCGGGATAACCTGGAAGGACGTGCGCGTGCTCGACCCCCATGAGCCGGGCTCCGAGGAGCGGGCCGAGTACCAGCCTAATCTCTCGGGCTCGGCGAACCTGGGTTTCGTGATGCCGGGATCCATCACGTTGACGGGATTCGGAGCTTACAGGGGCGTGCAGTACTGCCGCAACGTGGAAATCGCGGGCCTTGAGAAGATGGATGCCAGCGCCACCTTCGACGTCGAGGCATCCCGCGTTTTCGTGCTGCAGGGGTCCCGGTCGGGCCGCGTGGCCAGCGCCACGGTCGGGGTCGCGAACCTGACGGACTCCACGGTTCTGGACCAGTGCGGGCTGCCCCAGGCCGGGCGCACCTTCCGCATCCAGTTCACGATCCGGTAACGAGGCACGGGCGCCTCCCCTACACGACCTCCAGCACCTCCGCCGGGAGCCACCCGACCTTCCCGTCCGCCAGCACGATCTCGACCCACTCCCCCGCCCGGCGGTCGACCCGCACCTTCGTCCCTTCGTGGAGGGTGAAGACGGTCAGCCCCCCCTCCTCCGACGGCGCACTGAGCACCCTCGCCTCGACGGCCATCACCACCGCCTCCTCGGGATCGGCCAGGCCGGTCTCCCGCACCAGCAGCGTCGCGCCGAGCACCGCCGTCGCCACACCGGCGACGTACGCGGCGCCGACGAAAACCCTGCGCCAGCCCGCCGGGCGCCGCAGCACGATCATCACCAGGGCCGAGCCAAGCAGCAGATAGCCCGCCGCCACCAGCCCCGTGAGCACTCCGCCCGGGATCAGTCCCATCCACCAGTCGAAGGCCGACAGCAGCCAGAAGCGCGGCATGGGTTCGATCCGGTCCACCAGCCGCTGATTGACGAGCGACAGGTTGGCCAGGACGTCATTGTTCGCGGGGTCGAGCCGCGCGGCCCGCTCGTAGTTGAGGACCGCCTCGCCGAGCTGGCCCAGCCGCACATGGGCGTTGGCCAGGTTGTAGTAGACCTCCGCGGACTCGAAGCCGCCCTCCAGCACCGCGCTGTAGCTGGCGACGGCCCCCGTGAAGTCCCCCTCCTGGTAGAGTCGGTTGCCCTCGTCGAATAGCGCCTGCTGGGCCGAGATAGTGGCCGGGGTGCCGGCAAGGGCCACCAGCGTGAGCGCGAGTGACGCCCGCGCCAGCAGCGCTCCGCGAGAGGGTTGCCCCGTGCGAAAGTCGTCCCGCATGAAAGTCCCCCGCAACGCCACGGCAAGTCCACGCAGCATCTCGCCGCCGGCACTCCGCAGCCCTCCTCCAATCCACATCACTTCGCCAACTCCTTCACCAGGTCGCTCATCAGCGCCGCCGCGCGCTCCAGCATCCGCTCCGGCGCCCCGCGCTCGGCCCCCTGCGGGGCGAAACGCTGCCGGTCACAGTCGTCGAGACACTCGAAGAGGCGTTGCAGAGTCTCCTGCGACACCCCTCGCTCGGCCGCCAGCCGCCCCGCCTCCTCCCGCACCAGCCCGGCTTCGGCCACATTAAGCTTGTCGGCCAGCAGTCCCTCCAGCGCGCCCGCCACCTCCGCATGGAAGGCACGCAGATCGCCCGACGCCAGCGACCTCGCCCGCGCAAGCCGCTTCCTGGCCATCCGGCCCGCCCGGCGCACCCGCGCATAAGCCACGTCCCCCTCGATCCGGTCACGGTGCCGGCGCACGGCGACCGCGCCCCCCAGTGCCGCCACCGGGAGCAGCAGTACCACCCAGAAACCCGCAGTCGCATACAGCGGAAGATCCCTGCGCCTGAACGTGGGAGCGTCGATGTGGATGAACCGGATCTCGTCGCGGATGGATTCGACAGCGGCGGGCACGGTCCCCGGAACGCCCGCGTCCGCGCCGTCCCCGGTCACCGTGATCTCCACCGGGTCCGACCGCGCGGTCACATAGCGGCTTTCCACCGGGTCGAAATACGACATCTCCACCGACGGAATCGTCACCCGGCCGGGCGCGCGCGGAATCAGCACGTAGTCGTAGCCGCGCGTCCCCTCGAGGCTTCCGCCGCCCGTGGCGATCTCCTCGCGCGTCTCGGGCGGAAAGGTCTCGAACTCGACCGGGAAGGCAACATCCGGGGGAGTCAGTGCCCGGAGGTTGCCGGTCCCCCGGAAGTCGACGCTGAACGTCACCGCGTCGTTCGTCTGAACCTCGGTCCGGTCCGCGGAAGCGGAGACGCTCAGGGTTCCCACATGTCCCGAAAACGAATTCGTGCGCCCTTCGGCCGGCGTGGGCAGGACCTCGATGGTGACGGGCTGCGACGCGACCACCACGGGCTCCGGCGGTCGAAGAGGCTCGTCCGGCCGAGGATGCCGCCAAGGGGGCCACCGAACGGATCGACGTTCCGCCGGTCCTGGACCCGCACCTGTGCCTCGATGCTCAACGGGTCGAGAGTCCGCGCGCCCGTGCCGGTCGGGAAGAGCGCCACGCGCCGGATCGTCGCTCTCAGGTACTCGGAGCCGTCCCGGACCACCCGCTCCACCCGCGGCGATTCCGGCTGCGTGAGCACCTCGGTCCAGAAGCCGGTGGCCTGCGGCAGAGCAGTGATCGAGTACTGGTCCACGTCGACCCGAGTGAAGATCTGGTACTCGACGGTCACAGGCTCGTTCTCGTATGCGCGAGTCTTCGAGACCGACGTCTCAAGGAAGAGGTCCTCGGGCGCTACCCCACCCGACGGATCGGCTTCCGCGCTTCCGCTCCCCGGAGGCGGCGGCGCGTCCGACACCACCAGCGTGACCGGTTCCGTCTGCAGCGTCTCGCCCCCGACCGTCACGGTCGCCGGCCCGATCTCGAACGTCCCCTCCGCCAGGGCCTGATAACGGTACTGGTAGGTGACCGACACGGTGGTGCGTCCGCCGGCCATCTGGAAGGAACTGGAGGTCCCCGAGCTGAGGAAGCTCGCGAAGCTCTCCATGTCGGGGAGCGCGGGCTCTTCATCCACCTGCTGCGTCCCGGTCACCTCGACGTTCAGTACGAACTGCCGCCCCACTCCGACCTGGGGCGCGCTCAGGAAGGCGCGGACCAGGACCTCCTGGGACTGAGCGTCACCGGGAGTCGCGGCCAAGGCGACCACCACGCCGAGCAGCGCGCAGACCAGTCCCCCACCACCTTGCCGGTTGGACACCCTCGCCGCTGTCGGCGTCCCACGCCGTTCATCCACCACCGCCTACCGCCCCTCCCTCCCCGCCGGCACCACCGTGATCGTGAAGGGGTGCCCGCGCGCCGTCCCGTAGGATTCGGTCCCGGCATCGAAGTAGGACATCTCGACGGCGGGAATCCTGTAGCTCCCGGGAATTACGGCGGTGAGGCGGTAGATGTAGGTCCTGGATCCGCTCAGCACCCCCCGGCGTTCACGGGAGTTCGTGGTGACCTCCGGTTCGGAAACCGTGAAGCCGTCCGGAAAATCGATCTCCGGATCAGGGAGGGTCTCCACATGTCCCTCCAGCGACACCTCCACCTTCAGCGTCACCGTCTCGCCAACCGCCACCCGGGTCCGGTCCACCCGGGACGCGACCGCAAGCGTGCCGACGTGGCCCCGGAAAGACGCGGGACGGCCCTCCTCCGGCAGCGGAAGCACCTCCACCGCGAAGGGTTCGGAGGCGAGGACGATGGAAGTCATCCGAGGACGGCCCGTCGCGCGGTCCCACCCACGCGAACGGTCCATCCGTCTGGCATCCACCATGCCGCGATCCACGCTCAGCACACCCGGCTCACGAGGCAACAGTGTCACCCGTCTGATTACCGACTGGTCCAGGGTGCGTCCGTCCACGAGCAGATCCTCGAAGCTGCCCCATCGTTGACGTTCCAACACCCTGAAGCCATCAAACGAGGGCCAGGACCTGGCGCCGGGCCGTGGCCCCAGGCCCGCGGTCCATCGATCATGCGCCAGCGAATACGTGACGACGACCGGCTCGTTGACGTAGGCGCGGGTCTTGTCGGGAAAGCCCATGAACACCAGGCTGCCCGGAGGATCGGTCTCCACCGTCGGTACTTCGTCCACGACGATGGTGATCGGATCGGTTGCGAGGGTCCGCCCGCCGACGGCGACCTGCACCGGGCCGATCTCGAACCGGCCGGCCTGGAGGGCGCGGAACCGGTACACGCGCGCCGCCCTCCCCGATATCGACGATGTAGAACGCTCAAGCGCCATCAGCTCCGCAAAGTCGCCGGTGGCCGGAAGCACGGGTTCCTCGTCCAGCTCCGTAGCGCCCGTGACCTCGATCTCGAGCATGAACTCGCCCCCGACCCAGATCGACCCGGCCTCGAGAGTGCCTTGGACTTCCAGCTCGCGCGGCTCGATCACCACTGTCAGCGGCTCACTCTCGAAGGTACCGCGCGGATCGGTAACCCGTACCGGTGCAATCACGAACTCGCCGGGAACGACCGCCCGCAAACGCCAACTCCGGGTGGTTCCACTGCCTGTTGCAATTGCCGGTTCCGCGAAGTCGAAGACATCCGGCGCCACGAACCGGAGCTCGGCGAACGCGGAGCCGAATACCTCGGCCGAGAGGCTGAAATCCTCCCCCACCCGGACCCGTGCAGGCGCGACCGAGGCCTCGACGGTCACCCCGCCACCGTCCCGAGGGTTGACCTGAACGGCGATCGGTTCGGTCTCCATGGTCCGGCCATCCGCAGTGATCTCGAACGACCCCAGTTCGAAAGACCCCGCCGCCTCGTACAGGACGTCGTACGAAAGCGTGAACGTGTTGCCCGCGACTCCCCCATCCAAATCCCCGAGCCGCACGGCGACAACGGATTCGACTGTCCTTGCGCCGGTAAACCATGGAAGGGCGACGCGTTCGAGTGTGCGCACGCCACTGACCTCCACCACCAGCCGGAGAGTCTCGCCCGCGGTCACCTCCGAGCGGTCCACATAGGCCCGCGCCGACGGTTCCTGCGCCTGCACCGTCGCAGCCGGCGCCAGGATCGTGCAGAGTGTGGCGGCCACTAACATCCTCATTCCGTTCATCGGACTTCCGGTGTTCATCTTCCTACTCCCTTCCCGCCGGGCCAACAGCGAGATCGAAGGGCTCGGCACGAGCCACTCCGTATTCCTCCGTCTCGGGATCGAACCAGGACACCTCCACCGCCGGGATCCGGTAGGCGCCCTCCCGCGTCGGCACCAGCCGGTAGACCAGCGTGCGTTCCGCCGACTCGCCGACCAGGAGCCGCGGCGGGTCATCGCTGACCTCCGGTTCGGAGATCTCGAACCCCTCCGGCACGATGATCTCCGGGTCCGGCATCAGCCGCAGATACGCATTCCCCGTCACTACGACACGCAGGATCACCGTGTCCCCGACCCGGGCCTCGGTACGGTCCAGCCAGGAAGCCACGGCGACTCGTCCCACGTGGCCCCGAAACGACTCCGGGCGTCCCTCGGCGGGGAGCGGCACAACCTCCACCGATACGGGATCGGTTGCCAGGGTCACCGGCGTCCACTCGCCCATCATTCGCGCTCGGGAGTGTTCTTCCCAGGGGTTCCGGCCCACGCCGAAGGGCTCCCGTGTATTGACCTGGACCTGGAACTCGGCAGGACCCACCGTCTTCTCGCCCGGTTGCAGGGGCACAAGGGCCACGAGGTGCCTGGTGGCGGCCCGAAACGCGCGACCGTCCACGGAGATGCGCCGCAGGATACTGCCGGGCTGCTCGTCCAGATTGTGGATCTGGAAGTCCTGGTGTTCGGGTGGGGTGAAGGAGCCGCCCTCGTACACCGACCACGCGGAAGAGGGTGGCCCGTCCCGTGCAAGGACCTGATAGGAGACGAACACCGGCTCCCCGACGAACACCCGCTGTGTTTCGATAGTCGCGATGGCGCGCAGTTGCTCCGGAGAAACGAACGGATCCGGGGGCACGTCGGTGATGGTCAGGCGGACCGGCTCCGTCCGGACCGTCTGGCCGGCGGTTGTCACCGTTACGGGCCCGATCTCGAAATCGCCGGGCGTCAGCGCGCGAAACCGGTAGCTGGCGCTGGTCGTGAACTCCCCGTTGCCAAAGCCGTACCCGGAGCTTCCGCCCGACAACAGTTCGGCAAAACCCGACAGTTCGGGCAAAACGGGATCCTCCTCCAGCTTTTCGACACCCCTGGCTTCCACGGAGAGGACGAACTCCCCGCCCACCCAGGCGCGATCGGTGTTGAGGGTCGCGCGCGCTTCGATCGTGCGATGCTCTTCGCTTACAACCAGCGTCAGGGGCTCGGTTTCGTAGACCTCGCCGCCGACCGAAACGGA
The DNA here is from genome assembly GCA_965116645.1 of Longimicrobiales bacterium. Lineage (GTDB taxonomy): Bacteria > Gemmatimonadota > Gemmatimonadetes > Longimicrobiales > Gaopeijiaceae > Bin94. Next base: position 3,642,557 of record OZ220702.1, read on the forward strand.
GATGGGCCCCACCTCGTGGGTGCCGGGTCTGGTGGCCACCAATTGATAGATGGCTCCGTGGCTGCTGGCGGCAGTACCCTGTCTGGCGAAGCTCGAAAGGTCGGGGAGAATCACATCGTTCAGCGAAGCGTCCAGGCCCGGAGCCTCCACGACAAGCTGGAACGTCTCCATCAGCCTGACCTCCGATGGCTCGAACCGCGCCCGCACCGTCGGGGCGTCCGGAGACGTGACCATGAGCATCGCTCGTTCGGTCTCCAGCGTCCTGCCATCCGCCGTTACCTGAAAGGGGCCGATATCGAAGAACCCGGTCTCCAGGGCCAGCAACGGATAGGAGAAGGTCACCAGACCCGGGGACTGGGCCGTGGCCGCTGTGATCTCGGTGGTGAACGGGAGTGGCACCCCTTCGGAAGCATCGAAAAACGGGAATGTTGTCGCAGCCCGGGCGAACGGAAGCTGCCTGGCGGGCGAAATGACAACGTTCTCCACCTCGCTGGCCCCCGACACTTCGATCCTGAGGGTGAACTGTCCACCCACCTCCACCTCCGGGGGTTCCAGATAGGCCCGCACGACCGGTTCCTGAGCCGAAAGCGGACTGGCCGTCACCGCAGCCAACAGCGTAGTTGCAGCGGCCGCCGTGGCCATCGACGTTATCGCACCCTGCGCCGCGCCAAGCCGCCCCTTCAGCCACCTCAGCACTTGCATCTCAACCATCCTACCAGTCCTTCCTCGGCTGGCGCCCGCGCGCCTGAGCCGCCTTCCGGTTCACTTCGCCCGGGTCCTCCGTAACCGCCTGCAAGAGGCGCTCGGCCTGTTCGGGGGTCATCTGCGGTGGCGGCTGCCCCTCCCCCCCCTGCTCGCCCTCCTCCGGGGGCTGCGCATCCCCCCCACCCGGCTGCGATCCCTGCCCCTGGTCGTCCCCCTGCTCACCCTGCTGCCCCTGCTGGCCACCCTGCTCGCCCTCATCACCTTCATCGCCCTGCTCGCCCTCGCCCTGCTGATCCTGCTGCCCGCCCTGCTCCCCTTGCTCCCCCTCCTCGCCCTCCTGCCCTTCCTGCCCGTCTTCGCCCTCCTGCTGCTCCTGCTCCTCCAGCATCCGGAGCGCCAGCTCCAGGTTGTGCTTTGCGTCCCGGTCCCCCGGATCGCGGCGCAGCGACTGCTTGTACGCCTCCACCGCCGCACCGGGCTGTTGCTGCCTCATGAGCGCGTTGCCCAGGTTGTACCACGCGCGGGACTGCCACTCGGGGTCACCGCTCTCGGCCGCCTCCAGGTAGGCCTCCATGGCCCGCTGGAACTCCTGGCTCTGGTAGAGCGCGTTCCCCTCGTTGAAGCGGGCCAGCGAGAGGCCCGGCACCTTGGCCAGCGCCTCCAGGTAGCGGGCGTGCGCCTCCTGGTACCGCCCCTCGTCGTAAAGGCGGTTCCCCTCCTCGACCTCGCGGCGGCCCTCCTGCGCGCGGAGCGGGCCGGCGAGCATCAGGATGGCGGCGACCGGAGCGACGACCGCGGCATAGCGCAGCCACCCGGCTGTGACAATCGACAGCACGGCAACGCACCGTGCCCACGCGGCCGCGCCCCGCCCCACGGCCACGCCAAACACAGCCATGACCCGACCACCCACCCAACGCCAGGAACAAATCCTCATGAATCAACCTCCGGAACTGCAGCGGGGCGCCCGCGCCCGCCGGCATTGGGCACCGGCACGCGCCCGCCGGCGTGGTGGGCCGGCCCGCGCCCGCCAGCCTCGTGGGCCGGCCTGCGCCCGCCGGCATCGCGCCCCTGCCCGCGTCCAACCGCGTCGCGCGTCCGCCTGCGCCTCCCTGGAATGATGAACTCCGCGACCAGCAGGAGCAATGCCGCGCCCAGAAAAAGCTGGTACTGCTCCTCGAACTGGGTGATCTCCCTTGATTCTACCTCGCGACCGCCCCCGGTGATCCGTTCGACCAGCCGCCCGAGGCCACCCGTGCCCTGGCCGATGCGGTGGTATTCGCCGCCCGTCTGCAGCGCGATGTCCTGCAGCGCCGTCTCGTTCAGGCGCGTGGTGATCACATTGCCCTCGTCGTCGCGGCGGAAGCGGCCGCCCCCCCCGCTCCCGTCCACGTCGGGGAGCGGGACGCCGTCCGGCGACCCGACGCCCACCGTGTGGACCGTGACCTCCGCCGCGGTCGCCGCCGCGATCGCCTCGGCCAGCCCGCCCTCGTGGTCCTCCCCGTCGGTGACGATCACCACGATCCGGTTCTCGGGCGGTGTCTCCTCCAGCGCCTCGATCGACACCGTGATGGCGCGCGCCAGGTCGGTCCCCTGCACGGACATGAGGTCGGGGTCCATCGCATTGAGGAACATCATCGCCGCGCCGTAGTCGCCGGTGAGCGGGCTTTGCACGAACGCGTCCCCCGCGAAGGCGACCAGCCCGATCCGGTCTCCTTCGAGGCGCTGGATGATGCGGCCGATCTCGATGCGGGCGCGCTCCAGCCGATTCGGCGTGATGTCCTCCGCGTACATGGAGCGCGACACGTCAAGCGCGACCATCACGTCCTGCCCCTGGCGGCGGATCGTCTCGACGCGGGTGCCGAACTGGGGCCGGGCCAGCGCCAGCGCCAGCAGCGCCACAGCCGCCAGCACCAGCGCCCCCTTCCAGCGCATGGCGGTGGCATCGACGGAGTCACGAAGCCGGCGCACCAGTTCGTGTTCGCCGAAGCGGTCGAGCAGCGCCCGGCCGCGCTTGCCGGCCCGCCAGTAGAGCAGGACCAGAAGCGGGACAAGGGCGAGGGCCCAGAGCGCGACGGCGGAACCGAAGCGGAACACTTAGCAGTCCCCGGCGAATGTAAAGCACACTTTACATAATGTCATGTTAACCATACACACCTCACGGCAGCGTCCTCAGCCAGGTGCGCCCCAGCACCACCTCGCCCAGCAGCAGGAGCAGTCCCGCGGCCAGCGGCAGCGGGAAGCGTTCCCCGTAGGTGGTAAAGTCCTCGACCATGATCTCGGTGGTCTCCAGCTCGTCGATCTCATCGTAGATGGCCTCAAGACTCTCGCGGTCGGTGGCACGGTAGTAGCGCCCTCCGGTGGTCTCCGCGACCTCGCGCAGAACCGGCTCGCCCACATCGACCCGCGTCGTGACATACCGCTGTCCGCCGAACGGGGCGAGTAGGCGAACCCTCGCCGTGCCGCGCGCCCCCGCGCCTATGGCATAGACGCGAACCCCCAGCGCCCGGGCTGCCTGCGCCGCGGTAACCGGATCGATCTCACCCCGGTTGTTGCGCCCGTCGGTCAGGAGAATCACCACCTTTGAAGCGGCTTCGCTCGCCTGCAGCCGCTTGACCGCCGTGGCCAGCCCCATCCCGACCGCGGTGCCGTCCTCGATGATTCCCACCTCGAGTTCGCCGATCAGAGAAGTGACGACGGAATAGTCCAGCGTCAGCGGCGCCTGCGTGAAGGCCCTGCCCGCGAAGATCACCAGGCCGATGCGATCGTTGGTGCGCCCTTCGATGAAATCGGCGGCCACCTCCTTGGACGCCTCGATCCGGTTGGGCGTCAGGTCTTCGGCCAGCATCGAGCTGGAGATGTCCAGCGCCAGCACGATGTCGATCCCCTCCGCGACGACGTTCTCGCCAGTGACGCCCGTCTGCGGGCGCGCGAATGCGAAAATGAGACAGACGAGCGCGAGCCCCCTCAGCACTGCCGGCAGGTGGCTCAGCCACCGGCCTCCGCGTCCGGCGGCGTGAGCCAGCCCCTCGGCATCCGGGTGCGTGAGCGACCCCCGCCGCCGCCGCGCCGCCATCACGTACCACCACGCCAGCACCGGGACGAACCCGAGCAGGAGCAGCATCCACGGATCCTCGAACCGGAAGATCATTGGACGCGAGCCTCCACGCGGCCGGCCGGCGTCTCCGGCTTCTCCCACTCTGCCGACGGCGGCTGCCCCGCCTGCGGCTCTCCGCCCTCGACCGATCCCGCGTCCGGCGCGGATTCATCCGTCCGCCCATTGCTCCCGCTCTCCGCCCCACTCGTCATCGCCACCAGCGAACGGGCAACCCCCATCAGCTCCCCGGACTCGTCCGCTCCAGGTCGCAGTTTCGCGAACTTCACCAGGTCGCAGCGGGCGAGGAAGCTCCGGAAGCTCCCGGTGATCGCTCCGCTCAGCGACGCCCGGCGCAGGCCGCGCACGACCTCCCGGGTGGTCATCTCGAGGGCGGGCACCTCGAGCTGGCCCTCGACATACGCGCGAATGATCTCGGAGATGCGGATGTGGTAGGCCTTCACCTGGCCGCGCTCCAGCAGCGACGATGTCTCCAGTTCGTCCAGCTGCTCGAGGGCGACTACGTGGAAGGGACGGGGCGGGGGTGCGGGCTTGGCCGCTGCGGTCACCGGACGGTTCCGCATGCGGCGGTGCAGGTAGTAGCCGCCGCCCGCCAGAGCGGCCGCGAGGAGCAGCCACGGCAACAGCCCCCACCAGCTGCGAGGCAGCGAAAGCGGTCCCTTGATGTCGCGAATCTCCCCGGACTCGTCGAGCCCGACGCTCTCCACGCCGATGCGGAAGGGATCGGTGAGCAGCGTCCGGACATCGCCGTCGGGGGCGGTGACGGCCACCTCGATCGGCTGGATCTCGAGCTCGCCCAGTTCGAAGCTGGTGATGACAAGGGACGCTGCGGAGCGCATTCCTTCGCCCGAAGGCGCGGGCGTGGCCTCGGCGGCTTCGTAATGCAGCACCTCGAACGGGGAGAGGCCGAGCGAATCGGGCCATTGGACGGTCCACTCTGCCGGGTGGTCCACCACGAGCCGCACAATGATCGGGTCGCCAACGTTGATGAGCGTCGTGTCCACCTGCATGGAGACGCGGGGTTCCTGGGGGGCGGGACCCGCGCCTTGCAGCGCCACCACGACACCAAGGGCCAGCAAGCCCCTCGCCAGGCGCCGCGCACTCGCGGTTCCCGCCACCACGGGTCGTGCGGTCCGCGCCATCATCGCACCCGCCGTCCCCGTTCCTCGAAGAAGCGCCGGAGCGCCTTGTCGTACGGCACCCCGGTGGTAACGTCGATCGAATCCACCTTGCTGCGGCGCAGCAGCCGGTCCACCCGGCGGCGTACGTCGGCCCGGTGTTCCCCGAAGCGCTCCTGGAACAGCCCCCGCGACGTGTTCACCAGCACGCGCTGGCCGGTCTCCGGGTCCTCGAACTCGACGAATCCGATCGGCGGGATCTCCTGCTCGCGCCGGTCGCCCACCCTGACCGCCACCAGATCGTGCCTGCGCGCCGCCACCGACAGCGCCTGCTCGTAGCCCCCGGCCAGAAAGTCGGACACCAGGAACGCCACCGCCCGGCGCTTCGTCACCCGCGCCAGGTACTCCAGCGCGCCCCCGATGTCGGTCCCCTTCCCCTCGGCCGGATGAAAGAGCAGTTCGCGCAGCACGCGTAACGCATGCCGGCGTCCCTTCCGCGGCGGCACAAAGCGCTCGATCCGGTCGGAAAAGAGAATCAGTCCCACCTTGTCGTTGTTCTTGATGGCGCTGAAGGCGATCACCCCGCACAGCTCCGCCGCCAACTCCGCCTTCGTCCGGCCGCGCGTCCCGAAATCCGATGAAGCACTCACGTCAACCACCAGCATCAGCGTCAGCTCGCGCTCCTCCTCGAAGACCTTCACATGCGGCGAACCGGTCCGGGCGGTCACGTTCCAGTCGATCCCGCGGATGTCGTCCCCGTACTGGTACTCCCGCACCTCGGCGAAGCTCATCCCCCGCCCCTTGAAGACGGAGTGGTACTCGCCCGAGAAGACCTCGTTCACCAGGCCACGCGTCGTGATCTCGATCCGGCGCACCTGCTTGAGGATCTCGCGGGTGATCGCCACGGCCCCTTCGCCGTCCGTGACGCGCCCGCCCGCCGTCGCAGCACCACGCGCACCGGCTGCACCGGCGGCTACCCCGCGCGCCCCCTGGCCGCGTCCGATGCCTGGCCGCAACTTCACCGCCAACCCCCTACGGCACCTCGACCGTGTCCAGCACCCGGGTCACCACGTCCTCCGCGGTCACCTCCTCCGCCTCCGCCTCATACGTGAGAATGACCCGGTGACGCAGCACGTCCATCGCAACCGAACGGACATCCTCGGGCGTCACGTAGCCGCGGTGGCGCAGGAACGCATGCGCCCGCGAAGTCTTCGCCAGGTAGATCGTCGCGCGCGGGGAAGCCCCGAACGAGATCAGCGGATCGAGCTCGGCGAGGCCGCTCCCCGCCGGCTCGCGCGTGGCGAAGACCAGATCCACGATGTACCGCTCCACCTGGCTGTCCATGTAGATCGTCTCGACCGCCTCGCGCGCCGTCAGGATCTCCTCCGGCGTCACCACCGGCTCGGCGGCCGGCGGCGGCCCCGCGCTCATCCGCCGCATGATCTCCAGCTCCTCGTCGCGGTCCGGATACCCGACCGAAAGCTTGAGCATGAAGCGGTCCACCTGCGCTTCGGGAAGCGGATACGTCCCCTCCTGGTCGATCGGGTTCTGGGTCGCGAGCACGAGGAATGGGGACGGCAGCGGATAGGTGTCCTCGCCGATCGTCACCGTGCGCTCCTGCATGGCTTCGAGCAGCGCCGACTGCACCTTCGCCGGCGACCGGTTGATCTCGTCGGCCAATATCACGTTCGCGAACACCGGCCCCTTCCGGGTCTTGAACTCCGATTTGCGGGGATCGTAGATCAGCGTCCCGATCAGGTCGGCCGGGAGCAGATCGGGGGTGAACTGGATGCGCTGGAACGAGGTCCGGATCGCGTCGGCCAACGTCCGCACGGTGAGGGTCTTGGCCAGCCCCGGCACCCCCTCCATGAGGACGTGCCCGTCCGAAAGCAGCCCGACCAGCAGCTGCTCGACCATCGCCTTCTGGCCCACGATCACGCCGCCCACCTCTTCGAGCAGACGGTCGACGAAACCGCTCGTTTCCTTGATCCTCGCCTGTATGACTTCGATGTCCCGGTTCATGCCACCTTGTGTTTCGGGTTATTTGCAGGGCAACCTTAATGATAACGCGCCACGCGGAACGGTTGCCGGGGGTTCGAGGAGAGCGATTCGGGACAGCCGGGAAACCGCCGTTCAGCCGCCCGGTGTCCAGTTGGCCGCGCGCCTCTTGAGGAATCGAAAATGCGAAGTGAACGACACTTCATCCCTGTGCTGACCGCAGCTCTCGCGGCCTGCCAGGGCGATCCCCGGCCACCCACCGGCGCGGGCGTCCAAATCGAGGACAGCGCCGGGGTGCGGATCGTTGAGTCCGCCCGGGCACAGGTCACCGAAGCCCCCTTCCGCCTCGCGCCTGAACCCGTCTACCGCCACGGAGCCGGCCCCAGCGACTACATGTTCACCTGGGTCACGGCCGGAGTACTTCTCAGTAACGGAAGCACCGCAATCTACGATGCCGAGAGCGGCGATCTCGTGCTGCTCGAACCCGACGGACGGTCCAGTTCGGTTCTCGCACGCCGCGGCGAGGGCCCGGCCGAACTGGGTGGTCCCCCGAAGGCGATGCTGCCGCTGGGACAGGACAGCCTGCTCATCCAGGACTACATCAACACCCGGTTCTCGCTCTTCACGGGCGGCTCCTTCGTGCGCACGACGACGATCCCGCCGGAGCTCAGCCAGGCTTTCGGCGCGCGCGGGATCAGCGGGGACGGCGATATCCTGATGTCGTCCACGCGGAGTGTGCAGCCTTCCCGGGAGGGATGGGAGGCCGGCTACTGGGTCCGCCTCGATCTCGCCAGCGGAGCAACCGACACCATCGCTTCGTACGACTGGGTGCCGCCCCAACCGCCGGTCCGCCCCAGCACGCGCAACCCCGCCTCACACTTCGGGGGAGTCGTGCCCGTCCGCGGGGAGTTCGTCCAGGGTCGCACCGACACGCCGGAACTGACCTGGTACCGGGCGGATGGGACTATCCGGCAAATCGCACGGTGGCAGCCCGAGTGGGTCTACCCGACCGACGAACACCAGGACCAGCTGGCGAAGGAGCTGGAAGCCGGGATCCTGGAAGAAATGGGCGCGATGACCGAGGCGGAGCGAGCCGGGATGCTCGAGGGCATGCTGGCCCAATGGCAATTCGACACCGACAAGCCGCTTCCCCTCTTCACCGGCCTCATGGGCGACGACGAGGGTCGCGTCTGGCTGCGCGAATACTACCCTTCCCTGGAAACGACCACCCGGTCCTACATCGTCTTCTCCCCCGACGGCCTGAGGCTGGGGCGGGTCACCATCCCCGAGGGGCTCCGCGTCTTCGCTATCGACCAGGGACGGGTGCTGGGTGTCATGAAGGGCGAGATGGACGTGTTGAGCGTAGTAGTGTATGAACTGGTGGAGCGATAGGAGGCCTGCGAGATGCGGAAGAGATACGAACTCATCCAGATGCTGGTGCCGGCTCTGGCGGTGGGCGTCAGCGCCTGCGGAGGCGCAAGCGAAATCCGGGAGACCGCCGGCATCCCCGTCCAGATCGAAGACAGCGCCGGGGTTCGCGTCGTCGAGTACGCGGGGATGCCGGAAGTCGAAGCGCCCTTCCAGTTCCCGGCGGAGCCGCTGTACCGCCACGGCGCCGATCCGGGCGACTACACCTTCCGGCGCATTCACCCCGGCAGCCTCTTCCCCGACGGCAGCGCCGTGGTCTCGGACATCGGCAACGAGGAACTGGTCGTGCTGAGTGCTGACGGCACCTCGCACGAGGTGATCGCCGGCCCGGGGGAGGGACCGGGAGACGTTGACTACGTGGGAGCCACCTTTGCGCTGGGGCAGGACAGGTTCATGGCGGTCGACCCGTTCCTGTACCGCGTGACCATCTTCGACGGCGGCTCGGTCGAGCGAACGGTGGACCTCCGGCAGGCGGACGGTCTGAGTGTCGTCGGAGTCGCCGCATCCGGACAGTTGCTGATGACCACCGGTGCGTTCAGATCCGGATTTGAAGGGGAGTGGCTCCCGGGGCACATGGCCCGGTTTGACACGGAGACCGGCGCAGTTGACACGGTCGCCGCCTACGACCTCATCTCGCGTCCTCCGCCGGGGCTGCGGTGGAACCCGATCGGCGCGGGCGGCTGGGTGACGGTCGTGGACGGGCAGTTCGTCTACACCAGATCCGACCGGCCGGAAGTCACCTGGCGCCGTCCCGACGGCACCGTCGCGCAGATCGTGCGCTGGCAGGCCGAGCCGGCACCGCTGACCGAGGAGATGCTCGAGGGCATCGAAGCCGGACTCAGGGCGGGCAACCAGTTGGCCAACCCGGGTGCCGCGGCCGCCGACATCGATCGCATGACCGATGATGACATGTCCGTCTACCGGGCCGTCATCGGCGGCCCAATGCCCCTCTTCACCACGACCTTCGGCGACGCCGGGGGCCGCATATGGCTGCCCTCCTACCGGCCGGGCGACAGAAGCGAGGGTGCTCCCGGCTACACCGTCATCTCCGCCGACGGGGAGTGGCTCGGCACGCTGGAGGCCCCGCCGAGGTTCCGCATTCTCGATGTGGCCCACGGGCTCGTGCTGGGTGTGCAGCTGGACGAAATGGATGTGGAGAACGTCGTGGTGTACGAACTGGTGGGGGGTAGCTGACGTGGCCGTACCAGGCAGCCGCTTCTCGCCCGCCCTCATCGCCCTGGCGCTCGCGGGGTGCGAGGACGCGGCCGACTCCGCCAGCCCCGCTTCCACATCCGCCTCCGTCCACATCGAGGACAGCGCCGGCGTGCGGATCGTGGAGTACGCCGGGACACCGAAAGTCCCCGCCCTCACCCTCGCCGGCGAGCCCGTTTACACCCACGGCACCGGTCCGGACGACTACCCGTTCGCGAGCATCGCCGGGTCGGTTCTCTACCCGGACGGGAGCGCCGCGGTATTCGACTGGGAAAACCGCGAGATCGTGTTCCTCGGCCCCGATGGCACTTTGCGAAACGTGTTGGCCGGAACAGGAGAGGGACCGGGTGAAGTCAGCCAGTACGGCAACATCCGCCTCACCGGCGGCGGTGGCGACACGCTGCTGGTAGAAGACGACTGGCATTTCCGCCTCACACTCTTTGCGGGTGGAGAAGTGGCGTGGACCGGAAGGCCGCCGATGCGTGACGTGGTAGCCGGGCTGACGGCGATGGGCATCGACGAGAGCGGCCGGATCCTGATGGAATCCAGCCTCAGCTCCTCGGCACCGAGCAACTATCGTGCCTTTGATGAACCGTGGCGGCCCGGCCACCTGGTTCGCTACGACCCCTCGACCCTGGGCGCCGACACCATCGCCCGCTACGACTGGCTCGAATCATCGGACAAGGAATCCCTCGGGTTCATGGATCACTTCGGCAGAATCGCCGTTGTCGGTGGCGAATTCGTCCAGGGACGCAGCGACACGCCCCAACTCATGTGGCGGCGTCCCGATGGGACAGTCCGACAGATCATGCGCTGGCAGCCGGATTGGTTCCTGACCGGCGAAGAGAACTGGGAGCCGTTCATCGCCTGCATGCGGGACAACCTGCGGCAGCAGCTAGGTGCGGCCGCCACCGAGGAAAGGCTGGCGGAGACTGAGGCCAGGTGGGATTTCGACCCCGCGCGAACGTACCCCCTGTTCCGCCGGATTCACGGCGACGACAAAGGCCGGCTGTGGCTGGAAAACCAGTGGCTGCCCGACTGCTACCCGCACCGTCGGACCGCAATCGGACCGGATGGCACCTGGCTGGCCACATTCGAGCCGCCCGAGGAGTTCCTGCTGCTGGACATCGCCGGCGGGCGCGTGCTGGGCAGGGTGACGGACGAGATGGACGTGCAGAGCGTCGTGGTGTACGATCTGGTCGGATGGTGACTTTCTCGCGCCGACAGGAGAACAAACGGATGTCTCGCAGGACTGGCATGATTGCGCTCGGGGCGGCGCTGCCGGCCGCCCTGCTCGGTGCGTGCGATGGCAACACCCCGGTCGGGACGAGCGACCCGTCCGCCCTGATCCGCGACAGCGCCGGCGTGCGAATCGTGGAGTACGATGGCGTGCCGCAGGTGCCCATGCTCAGTCTCGCCGCCGAGCCGCTCTACATCCACGGCGCCCGCGAGGGCGACTACCTCTTCCAGGGCGACTTTTCGGGCGTTCTCTTCCCGGATGGAACCGCCGCGATCTCCGACCGGGGGAATCGGGAGGTCGTGCGCCTCGATCCCGACGGACGGCAGGAAGTGATCGCCGGACCGGGCGAGGGTCCCGGTGAAATCAGGGGGGGACCCGCACAGCTGTTCGCGGCCGGACAGGACAGTCTGCTGGCCTATGACCGCGCGGTCCGGCGTGTCCTGAGGTTTGTGGGAGGTTCGCTGGTGGACGACTTGAGACTGCCGGATGCACCAGGTGGAATCGCAATGTTCGTCCAGGGAGCGGACGGGTTCGGTCACCTGCTCATGATCTCGGCCTACCGGCGCCCGGGTCCGAGCGAGGAGTGGACGCCCGGCCACCTGATGCATCTCGACCTGGCGAACTGGACCGCCGACACTGTGGGGTCCTACGACCAGTTGCCTCCCGAGCCCGCCGGCCGTACCGCCATACCGATGTTTCGCCACAGCGGCCAGGTTGGCACGGCCGGAGGAGAGTTCGTCCATGGACGCACTGACCAACCCGCACTGACATGGCTGCGGGCGGACGGCACGGTGCGCCAGATCGTCCGCTGGCAACCGGAGCCGGTCTTCACCACCGCGGAGGGCTGGGAAAACTGGGTCACCTGCATGGTCGACGAATTCCGGCGGGAGAGTCCGGAGTCATCCGAGGCGGCGGTCCGTCAATTGGTGGACAGCCGATTCGAGGTCGTCGGCGACACCCACGAGCCGTTCTTCGGCGGGATCGACTCGGATGACCAGGGCCGGGTATGGCTCAACAGCTGGACACTCGATTGCTACAAGACGACGCCCCGCTACACCGTCATCGCGCCCGACGGCAGCTGGCTTGGCGTCTTCGCACCTCCGGCCGAGTTCGAATTCCTCGCGGCCGCCGGGGGACGCGTGCTGGGAGTGGTGCGGGACGAGATGGACGTCCCGAGCGTGGCCGTGTACGATCTGGTGGGATGGTAGGCTGAAACGCATTATCCTTGCAAATCGCAGGTATCCCTTTATTTTGCAAGGATGATCTCTCGAAGAGCGCTGAATCACGTACAGCGGGCACTTGCCCGACAGGCCGCCACCGCACTGCTTGGTCCTCGCCAGGTCGGCAAGACGACGCTGGCGTACGAGATCGTCCGGACCACCGACGCCTTCTATCTGGACCTTCAGGCCAGAGCCGACCGCGCAAAGCTCGAGAATCCTCGCTACTTCCTGAGCCGCTACGAGCACCGGCTGGTGATCCTGGACGAGATTCACCGCGCCCCTGAACTCTTCCCGGAGCTTCGCGGGCTCATTGATGAGGGGCGCCGGGCCGGCCGGCGAACCGGACGTTTTCTCATCCTCGGGTCCGCCTCGGTGGAGTTGCTGAAGCAGGCGGGCGAGTCGCTTGCCGGCCGCATCGAGTTCGTATCCCTCGATCCGCTCGACGTCCTGGATACAGGTCCTGACGATGAGACCATGACTTCCCTCTGGGTCCGGGGCGGCTTCCCCGACAGCTATCTCGCGGAGAGCGACGAGGACAGTCTGGCGTGGCGTCGGAACTTCGTCCGCACCTACCTCGAACGCGACCTGGCCGAGTTCGTCCAGACGCGCCTTCCCGCCGAGACCCTGGGACGGCTCTGGACGATGCTCGCCCACTCCCAGGGGACGCCGCTGAACATCGCGACGCTGGCAAGGAGTCTGGCGATCAGCTCCCCGGCGGTGTCGCGCTACATCGACACACTGGCGAGTCTGTTCCTCGTCCGCCGCCTCCCGCCCTTCGCCGCGAACGTACGCAAGCGGCTCGTCAAGTCACCCAAGATCTACATCCGGGACAGCGGACTGCTCCACGCGCTCCTCGACATCGGGGGCTTCGAGTCCCTCGTGGGGCATCCGGTCGCGGGCCTCAGCTGGGAGGGGTTCGCAATCGAGAACCTCCTCGCCGCGGCACCTTCCGGGACCCGTGCGAGCTTCTACCGCACTGCCGCCGGAGCCGAGATCGACCTCGTGCTCGAGCTGCCCGGCCGGAAGCGTCCGTGGGCGGTCGAGGTCAAGAGCGGCCTTGCACCCCGCCTCGGTCGCGGTTTCCACAGTGCGGTCGCCGACCTGAATCCCGAGCGCACCTTTGTGGTCTACCAAGGGCACGAGCGCTTTGCATTGGCGGAATCGGCCGAAGTGATCGGGTTGCCCGAGATCGCGGGACTGGTGGCCAATCACCGGGTGAGGCGCTAACGCTAACGGGCCTTTGGCCGCGGCCGGCCACCCGACATCATCGGCGCACACGAGCCGGTCAGCAGCCCCCTGCTACCAGCTCCGCAGCGCTTCCCGGTCCACAACGACTCCCGCCTGAATCACCGCGTGCACGCGCTTCGTGTTGGAGATTGCGTCCAGCGGCGACGCGTCGAGGACGAGCAGCGTGGCCTCGTCGCCGGGCTCGACGCCCCAGCGGCGGTCCAGGAACCGGGCCGCGTCGGTGGTGGCGCTGCGCAGGACGGCCCAGGGGGTGAGGCCGGCCTGCACGAGGAGCTGCAGCTCCCGGTGCGCGGTGTATCCCTGGAAGACGCCGAAGTTGCCCCCGTCGGTGCCGGCGAGGATGGTGACCCCCCGAGCAGGGCGGCGGGCACCGCTTCGACGAGAAGCGGATCGTCCAGCAGCGCGGGCTCGTCGAGCATGCGGGCGAATTCGCTCTGCACGGCGAGGGTGGGGATGTGGAAGACTCCCGCCTCGGCGAGAATCTCCGGAAGGTCGGCGGGCATGGGATCCGGGCCGGGCGTGTGCGTGACGGCGTCGGCTCCGGCGAGGACGGCGTCGCGCACGTCCTGCCAGGTGCCGATGTGCACGATGGTCTTGATGCCGCGTTCCCGGGCCGTTTCCAGCACGGCGGTCAGGGTGGGGAGGTGGAAGGCAAGGATGAACTTCTCCGGGCTGAAGAGGTCCAGGACATAGGCCACGCCGGTGTAGAGCGCTACGTTCGCCGTGCCCTGGGGGCCGAGCAGTTGGGGCATCCCGCCGGGCGAGTTGTTGCCGAAGGTGTGGCTGTGCAGGTCGGCCAGCGCCGGGACGACGAACTTGCCGCTCAGGTCGAGGGTCTCGCCGGGGAAGCCGGGCGGGACCGCGTCCGTGATGCGCGAGATCCTGCCGTCTTCGATGAGGAGGACGCCGTGCCGGATGGACTCGTCGGCCGGATTCAGGATGGTGGCGCCGGTGAGGGCAAGGTCCTGGGCGGCGAGGGGCCGGGCTGGCGGGCCGGAAACAGCGCGGCACCCTCCGCTTCCCGCGACGGCGGCGGCGGTTCGCAGATGTCTCGTTCATCCTCATCCCTCTCTTCCTGAAGGGACACCCCGACCCAGAGGTAGAGGGTCGTGTCCCCCGGCTCGCTCCACTCCACCACCAGATCGAGCTGCGCCTGAAATCCGCCCTTGTACTGGAACTTGACCGGCTTGTCCGATTCGGTCGTGGCCTCGAGTTGAGCGTCTCCCAGCAGGTCCCGGGCCCGGAGCGTCCACGAACCCGGATTCCCGTCCCAGATCTTCACACACCCGTTGACGGCCATCCCCGCCACGGGAAAAACGGGACTGCGGTACTCGGCCCGACCCTCTTCCACCGGGAGCTTGACCCAGCTTCCCCCGTCGTTGATCGCGCGCAGGAGCTGCCGGACCTGGGCTTCAGCGCGCGTGGGGCTGCAGAGCAGCGCCAGCGGCACGAGTGCCACCGCTCCTGCAATCGCCCGGATCTGTCGTCGCCGGCGTGTACCGTTGTGTCGCACGTCTACTGAAGTCCGCGCATCAGGGAATCAAAGCGTCCGACCAAGTTAGCTCCCCCGCCTCGCCGGCGGCAGATCCAGCTTCCCACGGATGTCCGAATACCGGATTCGCTCGCGGCGCCCGTCCGCCACCACCAGGTCACCGCCCACATCATTCACCGTCACCGAGCCGGAGCCGGTCTCGTCCAGGCGGACGTTTCCTCCAACCGCGTCTATCCTGATATGTCCCGATCCGTCGGATACTGTCACGTCGCCGGTGACGTCGCGGATGGTCACGCTGCCGGAACCGTCGTCGATCACGATGTTTCCTGTCACGCCCTCGACATCGAGGTTTCCCGAGGTGTCATTCAGCCGGAGGTCGCCGTTCACCCGACTCACGCTGATGCTCCCCGAGCCGTCCTCGATGGTGAGCGACCCAACATCCCGAATCAGGATGTTGCCCGATCCGTCCTCGAGGGTCACGTCGCCCGTATCGTTGATGTGGATGATGCCCGAGCCGTCGTCCACGCGCAGATTCGTGTCCATCGGCACTTCCAGCGCCACATCGATCCGCGCGTACCGGTTTCGGCCCCAGGAGAAGAATCCGCCTCGATTGGACGGGTAGGTGGTGTTCAGCCGGTCGCCGCGCAGGGTTACGGCGAGGCCGTCCAGCCGACGCTGGTCGGAGGCGCACAGCTTTGCGGCCAAGCGGAACTCATTCGTTCCTTCGACGCCTCTGACGGACAGGCTGCCGGCCCCCGCGTCCACACGCAATGTGCCCACGGCGGGTTCCGATAGTTCGATCGTCTCCATGAACTCGCAGTCGTTTTGGGCGAAGAGTGCCGCCGGGGTTGCCGCCAGCAGTGCGGCCGTTGCCGCGAGGGCCGTGGCTGTGGCCGCCAGCGCCACCCGGACCGCCACTGCCGTACCGTGAGAACTGTTCAAGACTGCACAATCTGCCCGCAAAATCATCGTGTATCCCTTTCTTCAGTCGTCCGCGTGAGACTCCGTGCCATGCGATTCCCTACGGGCCGCTGCCGCGAAATGTTCTGGCCGACTACTGCGCTTCGCAAACGGCTAACCTCCGACAACCCGCCGCAGCTCTGGGGGCAGCCCACGCACCTCAACCTTCGGATAGGGATCGGACGGGACCGTGATGAAGCTCGAATCCCCGATCCAGGCGATCCACGGCAGGTCGTCGCTGACCACCCCCCCGTCTCCTGTCTCCTGGTCGATCAGATAGGTGCGGAGTCGAAGGACCGGCATGGACGCCAGCCCCTGACCCGGCACCGGACGACCCAGATGCGCGGCCTGAAGGACCACGAACCCGGGTCGCAGCGCGTGGACACCGATGAGATACTCCTGCGAGCTGCCTATCGGTTGGACCGACGAACTGCGCGCGTTGTTCTGGTAGATCAGTGGCTGCTCGAATTCCTCGATCAGCGCCGTCCAGAGCAGCGTGTTGTCCGGCCGGTACGCCCTGACGATCGGGAAGTAGTACTGGCTCCAGACGAGCGTCGGAGGACCGTCGCCGCAAGCGATGGTTCCGTAGGACCGCCTCTGCCGGTCCTGCTCGAACTCCGACCGGTAGCCGTCAGCGAGGGAGGCCGTGACGCGGCCCTCCTCCGCGGACACTTCGCGGATGATCCGGTGGGTGTCCGCGTCTGCCGAACCCAGATTCGTGGCGTGGAGGAAGAGCCGGTCACCCACGGCACACATGTCGATGATCGCGGGAATCTCCGTTGCCTGGTCCTCCAGGAGGAGGCCCGCATACCTGTAGCCCTGGTCGCGCAACTCCAACACCTTGGCCGCCCCGCCGTCGTGAGCCACCACCAGCCTTTCGTCCGGAAGCCGGACGAAGCGGCGAATCCCCCGGAATTCCTCGGGACCGTCGCCCGTTCCGCCGGTGCGGTGGAGAAGGTCACCCGACGCGCTGAAGACGAGCAGCTCGTCCGTCGTGTTTTCCTGGATGTAGACGTTACCGTCTTCATCGACGGCGGCGTCGCCCACAATCCCCAGGACATCGGGACCGTCGCCGGTGGCCGCGCCGATGCGCGTCACGATCTCGGCGTCGAGGATGGCCCTCCGCCCTGTGGCCCAGTCGGCGGCGCGCTGCGGGTCGGCGACGCCTGACAGCACCGTATCGGCCCCGATGAGCGGCCCGCCCGGAGCCGGAAGGTTCTCCTCGGTCGGGTGCATGATCGCGTTGGCAGGAACGATGCCTTGCCGGCACGAGGCGCTGAGGGCTGCCGCGGCGAGGGCGATGCTGAGAAGCGGGGAATACCCGCCCGGGCGCGGTCCGGACATGGCGGACTCTCCAGGCTGAGAGATGCGAAACAGCTATCCGCCGTTCAAGTACGGACCGCGCCGGTCCGGGTGTTTCAGGCGATGCCCGGGTTCAGGGAGCCTTCTCGGGCCAAAGGCGGGCTCCCCGGTTCACGAGGGGGAGCCCGCCGGATTGGGCGTCAGGGGCCTCCCCGGTTCACCGGCCTTCCCGGCGTCCACGGCACGCCTTCGGCATCAAGCGCGTCGCGGAAGGCGGGCATCGCGGCCACCAGCTCGTTGAGCGCGGTGAGCTGCTCGTCGAGCGCCGGGCCCGCCTCCTCCAGCGCGGTCTTTTCGGCTTCCGTAGCGGGCGCGTAGGTCTGGTTCATTCCGCCGGCGGTCCCGAGCAGGCTCTGCACGGTCACGGTGCCGCCACCCCCACCCCCAAATCCCCTTCCACCCCCACCCCGCAGCCCCCGCAACACCGCCGCCGCCTGCTCGCCCAGCTCATCGGCGCGCGCCTGCAGCTCGTCGCTCACCTCCACCCGCCCCATCGCGGCCTCGATCCCGCGCAGCTCGGTCTGGATCTCCTGCGCCTGGCGCGCCGCCATCTGCTGCGTCGCGGAGAGACGGCGGTGCTGCAGCCGCAACCCCTGCAACTCCGCGAGCTGCGCCCTCGTCATCCGGATCATCTCGTCCATCTCGACCATGAAGGACCGCTCCATCACCATCGGCTCCCCATCCGGGGGCGTAACGGTGAGGCGCGCCGTGTACTGGTCCGCGAGCGCCGGCGGGCCGGACCCCCCACCCCCGCCGAAGCCGCCGAATCCGCCGCCAAAGCCACCACCCCCAAAGCCGCCCCCACCCTGCTGCGCCGCCGGCGGCCCCGACCACGGCGCATCCCACCTCAGATTCCACCGCGCCATCTGCAGGCCGGCGCCAGATGCGGCCGCCAGCGTCCGCACCGTCTGCCCATCGCTCGCGACGACCTCCAGCTTGCGCTCGCCTCTCGTCCCCTCCGGCATGTAGTACGCGATCCCGGCTCCGTATGGCGGGTTCGGCGCGCGGTATTCGCGGCCCGCGTGGATCCCGGAACTCGGCGCCGTGTTGGTCACGTACGCGAAGGCGTCCGCCACCGGGAACAGGTACGGCCCGCCCGCGGCCTTCGCCTCGGCCAGGTGCACGATCGGGTTCAGGTCGTCGATGACGTAGAAGCCGCGGCCGTGGGTCGCCACGACCAGCGCGTTGTCTCGGTGGTGGATCTTGATGTCATGCACTGGCGAGGGCGGGATGCCGTTCTCCAGCGGGACCCACGACTCGCCCCCGTCCAGCGTCACAAAGGGGCGGATCTCGGTGCCGACGAAGAGCACGTTCGGGTTCTCGTGGTGCTCCGCGAAGGCGCGGATGTTCCCGAACTCCGGCAGGTCGCCGCTGATCGAGGTCCAGCTCTGCCCCTGGTCGGTGCTCTTCAGCACGTAGGGGTTGAAATCGTTGCTGCGGTGACCGTCGAAGGTGGCGTAGATGGTCGCTTCGTCGTGGGCGGACCAGCGCACCTTGCTCACGTAGGTGGTGTCCGGGACGCCGGGGAAGTCGGTCATCCTGTGCCAGGTGACGCCGTCGTCGGTGGTGACCGAGACCTGGCCGTCGTCGGTGCCGGTGACGATGTGGCCGGGCTGGTGCGACGAGACATGCATGTCGGAGATGTTGGAGAAGACGGCCGTGCCCTGGTGGCGGGAGACCGCGTTGTTCGCGGGGATCGACCCGAACATGGGAAGCACGTTGCGGTCGATTTCCCGGGTCAGGTCGAGCCCGCGCACCTGCCAGGAATCGCCGCGGTCCGGGCTCTTGAAGACGTGGTTGCCGGCGAAGTAGACGGTGGCCGGGTCGAAAGGCGAGAGCTGGATCGGCGAGCTCCAGTTGAAGCGGTAAGGGTCCTCGCCGGGCGCCGGGCGCGGGCGGATCGACTTGCGTTCACCGGTGCGGCCGTTGAACCGCACAAGGTTCCCGTTCTGCGACTCCACGAAGGCGATGTTGTGGTCGTTGGGGTCGATTGCCGCGTAGAAGCCGTCGCCGCCCTGCATCCGGAACCAGTCCGCGTTGACGACGCCGATGCTGTTGCGGGTGGCGCTCGGGCCGCCCCAGGTCGAGTTGTCCTGCAGGCCGCCGTAGATGCCGAAAAAGGGTTCCTGCATGTCGATCCCGACCGCGTAGAACTGGCTGAGCGGCAGGTTGGGCGAGAAGTCCCAGGTGTCGCCGAAGTTGTGCGAGACGTAGAAGCCGCCGTCGTTGCCGAGCAGGAGGTGGGTGGGGTCTTCCGGGTTGATCCACATGGCGTGGTGGTCGACGTGGACGCCCCCGCTCGCGGCCGAGGCCCAGGTCACGCCCCCGTCCATCGAACGCTGGAGCGGAACTCCGAGGTGGTAGACGACTTCGGGATCCTGCGGGTCGACGCGGATCTGGCCGAAATACCACGGGATCGAGGCGATGTCGCTCATCTGCCGCCAGGCGCGGCCGCCGTTGTCGGTGCGGTAGACGCCCTGTTCGGAGCCCTCGATGACCGCGTAGACGGTCTGCGGGTGGCTGAGGCTGATGTCGAGGCCGATCCGTCCCATATCGGAGGTCGGGAGCCCGCGCGCGAGCCGGGTCCAGGTGTCGCCGCCGTCGATGGACTTGTAGATGCCGCTGCCGGGCCCGCCGCCGACGTAGCTGTAGGCGCGCCGTTCGCGCTGGAGGGCAGCCGCGTAGAGGATGTCCGGGTTGGTGGGGTCCATCACGATGTCGGTGACACCGGTGTGCTGGTCGATCGTCAGCACGGCCTCCCAGCTCTCGCCGCCGTCCATCGTCCGGAACACGCCGCGCTCGCCGCCGGGCGCCCACAACGGACCCACCGCCGCCACGTAGACGATCTCCGGATCCTCCGGGTGAATGACGATGCGCCCCACGTGCTGCGAGGTGCGCAGCCCCATGTGCTCGAAGGTCTCGCCGGCGTCCACCGACTTGTAGACCCCGTCGCCGTAGGACGAGCTGCGCTGGTTGTTCGGCTCGCCGGTGCCGACCCAGACGATGTTGGCATTCGAAGGCGCCACAGTCACGTCACCCATCGACCCGACGCCCGCGTCGTCGAAGATCGGCTCCCAGTCGACGCCGCCGCTGGTCGACTTCCAGATCCCGCCCGTCGCGGCCGCGATGTAGATGATGGTGCCGAGGCGGCCACCCCGCATGCCGGGCGTCTCGGCGACGGCGATGTCGACGATACGGCCGCTCATCACGGCCGGCCCGATCGAGCGCGCGGCGACCCGGTTGACGAGGGAGCGGTCGTCGAGCGCCTGCGCGGCTCCGGCACCGCCCCCGCCGCCACCCCGTGGCCCGCCCGGCTGGGCGTTCATGGCGGTGGGCGCGAGGAACAGGAAGGTCAGGGCCAGGGCGGGTCCCGGGAGGGCCCGGCCCGTGCGGCGCAACGTGGCCGGGTTGGCGTGATGGAGCGTGGCGCGGCTGAACATGTCGATGACTCGCTTGTCGGGGGGTTGAATCCGTCGTGATCCGGGGACCGATAACGAAAAGGCGTCGGGGGCGAAAGGGCGACGCGCGCGCGAGGCAGGAGCGGAGCGACCCCGGGGGCCCGAAGCTACTTGGGGCGGAAAGTAGGCTTCCCGGCGGTCATCGGGTGGCATGGAAGGCCATTGGGGGATGGTTATCTGCAGCTTTGATATGCTAATCTATATTTTTGAATGTCAAATATATAACTTAGTATATCAATTCACCGACCGCTCCAGCGTCCAGAGCTGGACGTACTCCACACCCAGTTCGTCCCAGGCGTGACCCAGTATGTAGTCCGCGCCGATTTCGTAGATCTCCAGCCCCTCCGGCGTCTCGATCTCCCCAAGCTCCCAGCCCTCCGGGTCCAGTACCGTCCACAGCGAGCCCGGTCGCTCCTCGCCCGGCGGCTCGAACCTCTCCAGCCAGAGGTGGTCCACCCTGTCGGCAATCAACGACGTAAACGCGGGGAGGTTCTGCGCGACGGGCACCGCCTCCCAGGCTCTTCGCTGCCGCATCAGGTATTGCTCAACCTCGTCGTCCGGTATTTCCGGAGGAATCCAGGCGAGCCGCTGGTCGATGTAGGCGTCGATGTGGGCCTGGGTCGGGACGCGCGGCGCCGCACCGAGGCGCACGATGCGGGCCAGGGCGCCGTCTCCGGCGTAGGCCCGGATTTCGGAGCGGCCGGTCGTAGTCAGCACGAACAGATCGCCCCATGCCTCCTGGACCGCGTACGCGCCGAAGGGTACGGAATACATCATGGCCCGTTCCGTTCCCTCGTTGGCAATGTAGCGCGCATCGCCCGGATGTGTTCCCAGGGAGGCCACGATCCTGCCTTCAGGATCCCGGATCTGGACCTCGACGGTCTCGAACATGTGCGGCTCGTGGCTCGCCAGGATCGTGCCGTCGGGCCCGGTCGCCTTGGGGTTGAAGGACAGCGAGTTCTCGTCCCTCTCGAACACGATGTTGCGCCCGAAGTTGCCGTTCGCGTCCAACACGGTGACGCCACGGCGAGGTCCGAACCACGCGGCAATGGAATCGCCCCGCCAGGGTTCGATGGCCGCAAGCGATCTGAACTCGCCCGGTCCGTCGCCCCTGCCGCCCCAGGTGGTCATGTGGGTTCCGTTGCCGTCGAACACACGGAGCTCCTGGGTTCCGTTGTTCAACACGACGATCCGGCCGTCCGCCAGCCTGAGCGCATCCATCACCAGATAGAGCAGGTAGGGCTCGTCGCCGTCAACCCGGCCGATCGTGACGGCAGGCTCGGGCCCGATCCGCCAGGGCAGACGCGAGTCACCCTGCGGCGGCGCGTTCTCGATGATGCGGATGCCGGCGCTGTCGCGAGCCCGTGCGCCGGAGTCGCCGCGCGGTGATTCGCCCGTTTGGCACGCAAGGGTGGCCACCGCGAAGATCGGAATCAGGTGTCTCATGAACGGCTCCTCACGCGGCAGGTGGATCAAGGTGGCAAGATCGCGCTACCTGCCCGCAGCTTCAAGCTCGATGCGCAACGTACGGAATCGGACCGAAGCCTCCGGCGTGATCACCATTTCGCCCACCAGCCCGGGCTCGATCAGGGGCGACAGGATCTGGTCGAATCGCTGGCTGGCGATCACCCGGCCGCGCTTCCAGTCGATCACTTCGATGAAGGTGTCGAACATCATCTCGAAATCGGCGGCCTCGTCCTCGGCCTCGGCCCATCGCTCGTCAGCCCGGGCGATCATCACCCACAGCAGCGAATCGTCTGCCGCAATGGAGAAGAGCATCGATTCCGGCTCCGTGCCCGGCCCGCCGTGGCCGCCTTCCAGGTCCACCAGTGCATCCGGAAACCAGTCGACATCACGCCGCATCGAGAGCATCAGACGGTTGTCCGGTTCCCAAAGCTCGATCCAGTAGGCGCGGTTGCGGGCCATCCAGATGGACTCGTCCGGCCCGAGGGCTGGAACTACCTCGAGGGCCCGCTCGCGGGTGATGTCGAATTCCCCGGTCTCCGAACCGAAAGACGCCTCGATCTCGCCGCTCTCCAGATTGATCACGTGAAGAGGATAGCCGGCCCTGTCCCCTGCGCGGAACACGGCCTGATAGACCGCCCGCGCCCCGCCCATCGAGACCAGCCCGATCCCGGTCCCGATCGGCGTCCAGCCGCTCGGTCTGACCTCGTCCAGAAGCTGGCCGGTCCAGTCGAACCTCAGAATCACGCCCCGCCCGCTGTCCAGGATGGCGAAGGTGCCATCGTCCACCACCGAGAAGGCACGAATGCTCATCAGCTCTCCCGGGCCCTCGCCGCGGCGGCCGATGCGTCGCAGAAAGGTCCCGCCCGCATCGAACACCAGCACGTGGTCCTCCCCCCCGATGTACAGGCGGCCGGAAGGATCGACCGCGATCTCGCCCCCGCCCTCGATCATGCCCGCGCCCGCGGCCTCGCCGAACTCCGCAACGGGGGCCAGGGTCATTCCGCAGCGCTCGGTGCAGGGGGTTAATTCGACAGCGGCGGCAACCGGCGGCTCCTGTTCGAGCGGGAGACTCCCGTTCGAGCCCGAGTCTTCGGATCCGCAGGCCGACGCGAAGGCGAGCAAGCAGGCGAGGGCGGCGCGAGTGGAGATTCGGGCGGTGAACATCATGGCTGGCTCTCCGGCGGAGATGGGCGTCGCGGTCCACTTCCCTTGAGAATACGCACTGCGGCGCCTCCGGGATGCAAGTCGCCCGGTTCGGGGAGCTACCACGACAACGCGACCGCGTGCACCCCGAGAACCGTCCAGCTCCACTCCGAGCTCCGGTTCAACTGGCGAAGCACCTGTGGGGCGACAGGCGGCGGGTGCGGTGCGCTGGACTCAACGGGAACCGGCCACGTCCATTTGCTTCCAACATCTCCTCACCATCGCTTGACGCTGCCGCCGGAAGTGCACATGCTGTTGGAAACTCACCATTTCACATTCTCGACCGGGAGACCACAGATGAGGAAGATGTTCCCGATTCTGAGTATCGTGGCCCTCGCCCCACTTGTAGCGACCCCAAGTCCTGGAGTGGCACACGCCCAAGAAGGAGAGTCCGAGTGTGGCTCGTGTACCAACCACAACGCTACGGGAGAGCATGTGGCAACCAAAGCGACTCCCGATACCGATCCCGAAGACATAAACGCTAATGAGAAGGACGGCTGGCATTCTTGGTTGGTAGTGGGCCAGTGTTGGGATAAGCACGGGTTCTGCGTCGTCGGCGGAACCGAAGAGGAGCAACTCACCGCGCACCAGCTTACGTTACTGATTGCGGAGGCCGTAGCTGACGAAGATGTCGATCGGTTGGCGAGGCTTGCCATTACGCCAGCAGTGCATCTGGTCGCCGGTCGCTCGGCGATACAGATCACTGGTTGCGATGGAGAGACCATTACGGGGCACGTTCCGGTGGATGGCTATCTTCTCAGTGCTGTAGAGGCGATGGCCATCGAGTTGGCCGACTTTGATTCATAGAAGTTACCGGCGGCCCATGCACCACCATGGGAGACCCAGGCGTACTTGCACCGCACTACTCGGGTTGCTCGCGTTTCATGCCGCGACGACGGGCCTGTCGGCTCAGGATACCGTGACCGTGTCGGGCGAGGTGACCTGCGGCGACTGTGTGATCACTCTTGACACCGTGGCAACCATCGGAGGACTCGATGGGCCGGGACTGCACATGATCACCCACTATGCAGATGTTGCGGTGGATCGCCGCGGGCGAATTCATGTTGCGGATTTCATGCAACCCGAGATCGCGGTGTTTGATTCCACGGGAGCGTTCCTCCGGACTCTCGGGGGTCGAGGGGAGGGACCCGGCGAGTACGATGTTGTCTTTCACATCAATGTCGGGCCTGAGTACATCCATGTCTTCGACCGCAACAGGGGTCGGACTCTACTCGATCATGATTTCGAGGTGATTGACACACATCGGTTCCCCGGGCTGGTCTCCGAGACAATTGTCACGGATGCGGACGAGGTCGTGTGGCTGGGCGATGTGCCGAGCCGGACTTCGGTTGGGCACCGGATCCATATCCTCGGCCTGTCCGGGGCGATAGCGTCCTTCGTGGATGACCGCTCGGTGTATCGGGGGACCGCCGGGCCTGCCCCTGTTGTGGCTGGTGACGCCGAGACCCTGTGGACCGTGGAGCGCGGCAACAACCGATTGACTCGCTGGGACTTGAGGCCCGAGCCGAGGGCAGAAAGGGTTTTTGAGCGCACGGTCGCGGAATTCGTCAATGCCAATCCGGACGGCGGCTGGCCCCTCACGGCACATGCGGGAGTCATGCTCGACGACACGGGTCTGTGGATTGCCTGGAATGCGCGAGATCCCGAGTGGACGGACCCTGAGCGTTCCGACCCGGACTCGCGGGCCCCTCGGCCAGTGCCCCAAGTGCCTCCGCGAAAGGCACGGGACGGCTGGGTGGAACTGGTCGATCCATCAACGGGACGAACGCTCGCTCGCCGCCGGTTTGACGGGTTCATAAGCGGGGTTGCCCACGGGTCCGGATACCTCGCCGGATACCACGAGACGGATGCCGGTGTGCCCTACATCCACCTGCTTCGGCCCATAGTATCCGGACTGCCATCGAACTGACGGCGATAGCTCTGTTGCTGGCGCCCCCAAATCGACTTACGGCAACTCCACCGCGTACACCTCGATGAACTCCTCGCCCATTTCGCCGGTGCGGAGGACGGCGATGCGGCCGGCGGCCACGTCGAGCAGCTCGTGGCTGGTGCTGGGAATGGTGGTTTCGAGCTCGAGCGCCGCCCAGCCGGTGATTCCGCTGTCTCTGACCCTCAGCAGCTCGGCACGATAAACGGGCAGGCTGAGTCTGCCGACCGGGATGCCGTCCGGCCCGAGAACCGTCCACCTCCGCTCCGCGTCGTCGAGTCGGGGGTAGCCTCCGAGCCAGATCGCGCCATTGGCGTCCACCTTCAGCGCACCGATGGCCGGGTAGGTGTCGCGTACCCCTGTTTGCTCCAGCCTCTGGCGCTGGGACGGACGCAGGTCTTCCGGGAAGATTTCCAGATAGAGGTCGGTCCAGGCTTCCTCTTCGTCGGAGGTGACTTCGCGGGGCGCATGTCCGCCCCGGATGCGGGTCAGCGGTGCCGAGCCTTCGTACAGGGTGACGTCCACCGAATCGGTCGTGGCCAGAACCGCGTGCGGACCGCGTCCGGCGTAGAGCGTGGTGGCCCCGAATCCGACGGGGGTCATCCGGTCGGTCGAAACGCGGCGCTCCTTTCCGGCCCACCGGCCGAGCGTATCCGCCACCTCGCCGGCCTGGTCGAAGACCACCAGAAAGAGCGGGGCCCGCTGAAACCCCAGAGGCCGGAAGGGACGCGTCTCGAGCACGGAGACAAATCCTCCGCCGGCCAGGTGAACCAGCGGGACGTAGGCCTCGTTCAACTGGATGCGCTGAACCCCGGTCACGTCTCCCTGGGCGTCCAGGAAGGTGAATCGCTGCAGACGGGCGTCGAACACGGAGAGCGAGCCGCCCGCGTCAACCCCGATCCGGGCCATGTCGACGTACTCTCCCGGCCCTTCGCCCTCCCGGCCCTTCCGCTGACGCTCTCTCCCCTGTTGATCGAGGAAGACGACCTCGGACGACCCCCTGTCCGCGATGGCGAGCGAGGAATCGGGCAGGAACACCGCGCCCACCACGTGGTAGAGCTCGATGTCCGCGGCGGTGGAATAGAGCAGCGTCGTGTTCAGTTCGGGCAGGTCGAGCGCGCCCAGATCGGAGATTCGTACGATGTCCACGCCGGCGGAGTCGGTGGACGTTACGGTCGCGGAGGCCGTCGCGCTGTCGGAGCGGGCCGGCTCTTCGGATGCGTCGCCACACCCGAGCGCTGCGGCTGTGAGGGTCACGGGAATCAGGCTTCGCGTGGTCGGTCGCATTGGTTCTCCTCCGAACTTCGGAGCGGCCGGCGAAGCACCTGTCGCGCAGCAGACTGCTGGTGTGGCGCATCACGATGACAGCCGCTCACGATAATGATAACGTTCTCCGTTGGGCAATCTGACGAGGAGACGACTCATGCGTACACAGACCAGGTTCCTGCTGATGGCATTCACGGCCTGCGCGGCGTTCGCGAGCCCCGCGGTGGGGCAGCAACGGTGGTATATCGGGATGGATATCGGCCCTTCGCTGGTCCCGGAGGCCGGGCTGTTCGTATCGGACAATGACTGGAGCACCAAGTGTGATCTGATCAACAACCCCGGCCAGATCGAGACGAACGGGGGCTGTATCGCGCAGCCGCCCCGGGCGGAGTGGGGAAACGAGGTGGCGGGAGGAATGGGGACCCTCGGCGGGCTGGCGGTCGGCTACCGGGCCTCGTGGTTCCGGGTCGAGGCCGAGTACTTCCACCGGACAGCGACCTACGGGGACCCGACGCCGGTGCGCATCGGCGACCTGGTGACCCTGGAGAAAGCCGACCAGGAGCTTGAGGAAGTCGAGAGCCGCATCAACGGCCTGATCGGCCACGGCCTCTTCGCGAATGCCTACGCGGAGATGGCGATTGCGTCGGACTACGCGGCCTACGCGGGGGTGGGCGCCGGGATCACCGCGGTCTCGGTGGACTACTTCAACCGCTGGAAGCGCAACGACGATCCAAGCCGGATCGACACCTTCGACGATCCCGCGATGAAAGCGCGGATCGCGGGCACCACGACCATCGGCACGGGGCGCAAGTCGGACCTCGTCTTCGGCTATCAGGCGCTCGCCGGGCTCGACCGGGCGCTGAGCGAATCGGTCAGTGTGGGCATCAAGCTCCGCTGGACGATGCTGGCCGAATTCGCGGACGAGGCCGAGTACGTCCAGCTGCGCAGCCACGAGTCCAGCGTCGGGCGCGGGGAGCGGATCGTCTACCGGGTGGAGACCAACGACCTCTCGGCGTTCGGCGTCACGCTGAGTCTGAAGTACGGGTTCTGAGGACGGGACACCAGGGCGAGTCTCCCCCCGCTATCTCCCTTGCTGGAGAGTAGGGTTCCACACGTCGTAAGCGACGGTGGTAAGGATTGTGTCCACGGGAGACACAAGAATCCTGGATGGAGGGAGGTACCACAGCACCTCACTGAACCGGCGGCTTGCGAGCGCGCGCCCCGAGCCAGGGTCCACGACCTCAATCATCCAGTCGAAAAGCCGGTTGTACTCCTGCAGGTCGAAGGGGAGTTCTTCGACGGCGCGGGGTGGCGGTTCCCAGTCGGCATCCGCATCGCGGACGATGGTCCAGACAAGCCCGTCCTCATCTTCCCACAGCCCTTCAACTCGCGGAGGTGGGTACACCGCAACGTCGGTGGGCTCGTCAGACTCTCGGAACCAGTCGGACCGAATCCGGGTCGACTGCAGCTGTTCTCCGGTAGACGGATCCCAGCGCTCGAGGAGATACCGGGCGGGAGCCATCGCCCAGACCGTGCCGTCCCGGCCCAGCGCGACCTCTCGGGTCAGGATGTGATCCAAATCCGGGCGATACTGCGGTTCGTCGGTGCCGAAGGATCGGACCACCCGGCCCTCTCGATCGACCACATGCAGGGGATAGCCGATCTTCTCACTGGTCCTGATCTGCGCCGCCACGAGGAAGGACCCGTCAGGCATCACTAGAGTCGGCGGATAGGGATAAGGCATCGGAAGTGTCCGCACCAGCGCACGGTCAGGACCGAACATCGTGATGCGTCCCTGTCTCGTGTCCGGAGCGAACAACGTATCTCCCGGTCCAGGGATTACAGTGCGCACTGTCACGAACTCCCCCGGCCCCTGCCCCGCCCGGCCGATCACCCCGGCGAGGCGACCATCCGGACCGAACTCCGCGATCTGTGTCCCATTGACGCTTGCCGACACGAACGTCCCAGCGTCGGTCTCCTGGATCCAGACTATCTGAGACGACAGAATGCCGGGGTCGTCCGCGTCGGTTATGCGTACGATGCGCTCGAGTTCGATCCGGCAGTCGCCCGCAGCGCATGGGCCGGAAGCTTGGGGCGGGGGCGCCTCCGAATCGCATCCCGCGATAGCCACGCAAAGAAGGAAGTTCCGAAAAGGCGGGCGTGGAGGTCCCATGATCACCTCCGCCACTCCCCGGCGTACACCCGCCCGAACCGGTCCGTGGCCTCCACCACGACCTCACGCTCTTCTCCGGTCAGCGCGGCGCGGAACAGGTGATCCGCAGGCACCGGCTCGACCCAGTCGCGGCGCGCGGGCAGATCGGGCCCGCTGTGCAGCTCCACGCTGAGAGGATCGAGGCCCCGGCGGCGCTCCATCCGGCCGCGCGGCTGGCCGTCCGCGAACCAGCGGACCGTCCACTCCGGGTCCCAGTTCCAGATGTTCGCGATCAACTCGCCGGGGGCTGACGGATCCGTTCCGGTGCGGTGCAGGCGCATCTGGTAGTCGGGCTCGTGGCCGGTCGCCTTGTAGCGCCAGCTCACCTGCTCGCCCCGGATGGTGTAGACGCAGTAGCCGTTGGGCGTGCCGTCGTGGCAGATCGGGCCGCTCCACCAGGCGCCGCAGACGGCCCCGGTGACGTGCTCGTGCGTTCCATGCTCGAAGACGTGTTCGCACTCGTGGGTGTGGCCGGTCAGGACATGCGCGTCAAAGGGCTCCAGGAGGCGGTAGAGCGCCTCGCGGTTGGTGATCGCGAGCCCGGTGGTTGGAGAATCCTCGTCGAAGCGGAGGTGCTGGCTGCCGACGACGGGGATGTGGGTGGCCACGATCACGGGTGAGCCGCTTTCCACGCGGGCAAGGTCCTGCTCCAGCCAGCGCAGGGTTTCGGCATCGAGATAGCCCAGGTACCCCCGGCCGTACCAGAAGACGTCGTCGAGCACCACGTAGTGAACCGCGCCCCGGTTGAAGGAATAGTACCCGGGTCCGAAGTGGCGGCCGAAGGTCTCGATCGACCCGCGGTCGGTGGGGCTGTCCATGTCCAGGTCGTGATTGCCGACGACCTGGAAGAAGGGGATCCCGATCTGCTCCACCCCGCGCTCGTAGTCGGGGTAGAGTTCGAGGTTGTCGAACATGATGTCGCCGCAGGAGATCCCGAAGGCGTGCTCGTCGCCGAGCGACGCCGCGGTGCCGCGCAGGTCGGGCACGGACTGCGAGAGGAACCATCCCGTTTCCGTGGAGTTCTGCGTCTGGATGTCGCCCAGAAGGAGCAGCGTGTGGTCGTCGTGGGGGACCGGATCGGGTTCGAGTTCGAAGACGGCCGACTGCTCGCTGCTGCGCGTGAGCGGCTGGTAGAAGCGGGCGGTGCCGGGGCTGTTGAGCGGGATGCGGTAGCCCGATGGCAGCGTGATCCGGACGAACCCCTGCTCGGGGACGGTGACCAGCTCGAAGGTGCCGTCGGGCGCGGTGTCCACGATCTGGACGCCGTCGGTGACGGGGACGCGGGGGAGTCCGCTGCCGCGTGAGCGCACCACGCCGCGGACCCGGATGGGGGCGGAGAGGGGGGTCGCGCCGGGCGGGGTGGCGGGGTGGCGTGGGCCCGGGCGAACGTCGAGCGGCGCGTAGGGATCGGCCAGGATGCGCTCCGGGGCGATGACTGCGCCGGTGAGCGCGGCGGCCCCGGCCTTGAGGAAGGCGCGGCGGGTGGGGGGGTGGGGGGTAGTGCGTGGCGCACCTTTGCGCGTTCCAGGAAGGCTGATCATTTGCCACCTCCGTGGGGATGTGGGGCTGAGACCGGTGTGGAAGGGTCGTCTGGGTGCCTGGCAGGAACCTATCGTACCGGCGTCTCCGTCTCAAAGTCATCCTTCCGCACCAGCCTCCTGCCCACGACGTGCGGTCGATCCATCGAGTCCCGCCAAATCCCCCAGACATGCGTGTCCGTGGCGTCGTGTACCATTAGCGACTCGGGTAGCAGGACACGGCGCGGCGGCTCGTCGGCACCGCCCCTCCGCACGACGTAGTACGCCCGCAGGGTGTCCCTGTACAAATGAAAAAGACATCCTGTTCGGGCACGTCGCCGAACTGATGCTCGGCTTCCGTGATCCACACGGGTTGAAAAGTGTTCTGGGGAGCCCCTCTACAAGTATGGTATTCACCTGACACCGGCCTCGCCACGGAGCATCTGTGACGATTCTCGGGATCCCAAGGCCGTCGGCTGGGTATCCAAATGATGGACGGTGGACGTAACATGCGATCGATTGGAGAACGAATGACACGCCCCGCATCACGCTATTGGCCCGTATTCCTGTGCGCCATCCCGCTGGCCGCCTGCTCGGACGAACCCGAGCCCACGGCACCGGAACCGACACCGGTCACTCCGGTCGATCCCGTCAATCCCGACAGACAGGTGTTGGTCGCCCTCTACAACGCGACAACCGGATCGGTCTGGGAGCAAGACCGCAACTGGAACACGGTTGCGGACATAGGCACGTGGTACGGTGTCGAGACCAACTCGGCCGGCCGCGTCACCGAATTGGTGTTGGATGACAACAACCTGGTGGGAACATTGCCCGCGGAGCTCGGCAACCTGGCCCAGTTGGAAAGGCTCGTCCTGAATGGCAACCGAGTCTCGGGGCGAATTCCGCCGGAGTTGGGGAATCTGAGCAACCTCACCATGCTCACCCTGCGGGGGAACAGCATGGAGGGACCGATCCCCTCAGAACTCGGTGCACTCACCAGACTGGACACCCTGGACCTCTTCTTCACCGGGGTGTCCGGGGCGATCCCGCCGTCACTCGGCAACCTGAGTTCAATTCAGAGATTCACCGTGGGCTGGAACCAGCTGTCGGGTCCGATTCCGCCGGAGCTGGGGAGGCTGGACAACGCGACGTACATGAACTTCAGCCGCAACCAACTCTCGGGAACGATCCCCCCGGAGCTGGGCGATCTGGATTCGGTCGAGTTGCTGTCGGTCTCGCGAAACGACCTGACCGGGACCATTCCGGCTGAACTTGGCGACCTGGCGACTCTGGAACGCCTGTATCTCTACGACAACCAGTTGACCGGCGAAATCCCCCGGGCCATGGGACAGCTGTCCCGTCTCGACGTTCTCTGGATCCATCAGAACGACCTCGCGGGTCCGATACCGGACGAGTTCGCCAACCTGACGGCGCTGGAGGACCTCCGAGCCTACGAGAACGGGTTCAGTGGCGCGATTCCGTCGTTTCTGGGCGGTTTCCCCCTGAGGATTCTGTCTTTACACGAAAACGCCCTGAGCGGCGGGATGCCAGCCGAAATCGGTGGGATCAGTACGCTGCAGTTGCTTACCCTGAGCGGGAACCAGGAGCTGGCTGGACTGCTGCCGCGGAGTCTGCTGGGTCTGGAGTTTCTGCGGACGCTGTCGTTCGAGGACACCGGACTGTGCCCACAGGTCGACGATGAGTTCCAGGAGTGGTTGCAGGCGGTGCCGAACCTTGCCGCCGTGGAGTGTGATCCCGGTGAGCTCGAGAGGTTCGCCCTGGCGGAATTCCACGAAATGACCGGCGGCCCAACGTGGGCGAACCGTAGCGCCTGGCTGAGCGACGCGGACGTGGGCGACTGGTACGGTGTCACATCCGAGGACGGGCACGTCGTGGAGCTCACGCTGCCCGGCAACGGCCTTATCGGTCCTCTCCCGGCGGAGATCGGCAATCTCACGCAGTTGAGGGTGCTCAATCTCTCCGGGAACAATCTGTCCGGTGCGTTTCCGGGCGCCATCGCGGGACTGTCGGAGTTGACCGAGCTGCGAGTGGGCGGGAATTCGGGGCTCGAAGGCGCACTCCCGTTCGGTCTTCGGCGGCTGAACCACCTCCGCGTGCTGGACTTCGATGGCACCGGCCTCTGCGCGTCCCCCTCCGCAAACTTTCAGGCATGGTTCACCGGAATCGCCGAAACCGCGGGTGCAACCTGCGACAACCCGGACCAGGTCACTGTGTCGCTCGAGATGGTCTACCTCACGCAGTCGGTCCAGACTCCGTCGAGGCGCGTGCGTCTCGTGGCGAATCGGGACGCACTGCTCAGGGCTTTCGTCACCGCCGAGGAGCCGCGCGGGTACTTTGAGCCCGAGGTTCTGGCGGTCTTCACGGGGCCGGGGGGCGACGAGGTTCACCGGGTGGTGATGACGCGTGACGACAACCGGGTACCGGCCGAAGCGCAGGAGGGGGATGTCGAGTCGTCGTACAATGCGGTGATTCCCGCCGACATGCTCACACCCGGCGTACAGATGTTCGTGGAGGTGGATCCCGAGCAAGACCTGCCGCTCACGGCGGAAAGTCAAACGCGTTTCCCGGACACCGGTTCGGATTCGCTGAGGGTCGTGGAAGTGCCCCGGCTGCAGCTTACCCTGGTTCCGGTCCTCGAGGCGGCGGCGCCCGACACGTCGATTCTGGCGTGGGTCCGCGGCGTCTCGGCCGAGAGTCCCCAGGTTGGACTGCTGAAGCACTCGTTTCCGCTCGCCGAGTTCAGCGTCAGTCCTCACGACGCCTTCTACACGTCGCTGGACATAACCACGACGGCCGGGCAGCTGGCATTGTTCGGGGAGCTCGCGGCGTTGCGAACCGCTGAAGGCGGCACCGGCCACTACTATGGGGTCGCCGCAGACCTGGGATCCGTGGGCGGCCGGGGTCAGCTGCCCGGGTGGATTAGCATCGGTGTACCGAGCATGAACACCCTGACGCACGAGGTGGGACACAATGTCTCGTTGAGGCACGCGCCGTGCGGCAATCCTCCGGGAGTCAATCCGGCCTACCCCTACCTGGACGGAAGCATCGGCGTGTGGGGCTATGACTTCCGCGACGGATCGGTGGTGTCTCCCGACCGTAGTGAGGACATCATGACCTATTGCAGAACACGCCCATGGATCAGCGACTACCACTACAGAAGTGTCATCAACCATCGGGCCGAAGCGGCCGGGGATGTCGCGCGTTCCGGGGTCGCTGCTGCGAGTCCGCCTTCGGAGATGCTGGTGCTGTGGGGAGGCGTGGCGGATGGCGAGCTGCTACTCGAGCCGGTGTACACGATGCGAGCCGCACCCCGGCTCCCCGAAGAGCAGGGTCCGTATCGCATCACGGGGGTCGGCTCCGATGGCCGAACGTTGTTGACGCTGGATTTCATACCCGTCGAGGATGGCCACGGCGGAAAGCACTTCTTCTTCATGGTGCCCTTGGAGCCCGAGTGGGAGGACTCCCTCGAGAGCATCGTGCTCACCGGACCCGAGGGGCAGGTTGACGTGGACCGCGACGATGAACGCGCCATCACGGTGGTGATGGAGCGCGGGACCGGGCGCATTCGCGCCATTCTGCGGGACTGGGACGGTGCGCTGCCGGCCGGGCTGCGCGGGGGGGAGGGGTTGGAGGTCGCCACCACGCGCGGGCTGGGTGAAGCGGTACGATTCCGGCGGTGACGGGTAGACCCCCAGCGGGCCGCGGAGTGAGTCCCAGCTGCATTCGGCCGGCGATGCATCCGGGGGCCTGCCGGGTCACAACTCAAACACGGCAGCGTCCCGGTTCACCTGCATGACCAGCACGTCCGGGTCGATCACCACGCGGTCGGGCGCGAACCCGGCGCGGATCACGAATTCCGCCGACTCCCCGGCGCCCAGCTCCACCACGGTGCGCGCGTCCCGGTATCCCTCCGCCACCACCGAACGGTCGGCATCCTCGCCCTCGTCCGACCACCGCTCGCCCGCGGTGGCGCCCACCTGCACCCTCATCCGCCCCGTCCCGACATTCTCCACCATCCCCCGCACCACCCATTCATCCCCCTCCTGCACCCTCGTCACCTCCGACAACCTGTACTCCGGCAGCACCACATCGAAGAACCACTGCCCGGTGAAGTCGTCGAACGCCGCCGTGTCCGGCGCGAAGTCCCGGAGAACGGCCAGCATGTCCTGGATCACCGGATGGTCCGGGTTCTCCTTGTACTTCCCGATGAACGCGCGCAGTCCCGCCAGGATGTTCTCCCGTCCCATCTCCTGCTGAAGCATCCACATCGCCCACGCGCCCTTGTTGTAGGAACCGCCCGTCAA
This sequence comes from Longimicrobiales bacterium, assembly GCA_965116645.1. Classification (GTDB taxonomy): domain Bacteria; phylum Gemmatimonadota; class Gemmatimonadetes; order Longimicrobiales; family Gaopeijiaceae; genus Bin94. The sequence goes on from OZ220702.1 coordinate 3,677,048, forward strand.
ATCGACCATGGGGCGTTCCGTGTCCACGCGCCGCCCACGCGTGTAGGTCGACTCCATCCGCTTCGTGAACTCCATCCGGTAGCGGTCGCCGTAGACCTGTTCGTGGAGCAGGGTCGTGGCGTAGTTCGACATCCCTTCCGAAAGCATGTTGCCCCCGGGACCCCGGCCCGGCCCGAGCAGGTTGCCCCACCACTGATGCGCGGCCTCGTGCGCCACCACCATGAACCCGAGGTGAGAGCGGGGATCGCGCTGGGTAAGGAATCCCATCCCCTCGCCGAAGACGATGTTCGTCGGGAATCCCTGCGCGCCTCCGAAGAAGACCGGTAGCTCCGAGAGCTTCAGAACGCTCCATGGGAAAGGATGGAACCACTCGGAATAGTATCTCCGCGCCGCGTCCAGGGTCGCGGACATCTCCTCGACGTAGTAGTCGTGGCCCGGGTGATGGTAGATCGCCGTCCCTTCCCCCTCGGTCACGTCGTACCTGCCGGCGACGACGTTGAACATGCGCACCGGGTGGTCGGTCTCCCATACGACCGTGCGCCAGCCCCCGGCCACCTCGTCGCTGACCAGCTGGCCGACCCCATTGGCCGTGTACCCTTCCGGGATGGTGATGCGGGTGCGAACGGTGAAGGGGCTGCCGGCCCACCCGATCAGCGGCTCGGTCTCGCCCAGGTAGAAGTCGTCCTCGATTTCGGGGCGGCGGAATCCGGGCGACCCGATGTCCGGATCGTACCCCGGGACCGGCACAAAGGTCGGCTCGAAGCCGTCGAGCACCACGCCCGACTCGAGGATGAAATCGCTGGCGCCGCCCAGCCGGCGGCTCATGCCTTCAAGCCGTACCAGGTTGTGGCTGAAGCCGATCGTGACGGTATCTCCGGGGGCCAGGGGCTCGTCCAGCGCGAAGACGAACAGGTTGTCGCGGTCCTCGGGTTCGTACGTCTCCCCGGCCAGAGTCCACTCCATGGAGTCCCACGGTCCGGCGGTGACCGGGAGTTCCTCGTATGGGTAATCGCGGTGGTTCAGGAAGGTGTACACCCCCTTGACCGCGATGGACCGCTGCGCGGGCTCGATCTCCAGATCCAGGTCGACACGGGACACCGACGGCATCTCGAAGCCGCTCCAGGTCGCGAAGTTGTGCTCCCAGTAGTCCGCCCTCCACGCGTTCGCATCGGGGCGCTGATACCCGGAGCGGCCGCCGAAGTAGAGCATCGAAGCCAGCACGACGGGCGCGATCGCCAGCGGCAGGAGACGCAGGGTGCCGAGAGCAAGCGATTTGGGATGCAGGCGGTTCAGGGTCGCCGTCGCGTCGAAGGCCCGCCGCGGGAACCACCGCACAGCAACCGCAACCAGAAGCGGGACGAAGCTGAGATAGAGCAGCCGGTTCAGCAGAATCGGGGTGCCGTGCAGGGTGAACGCACCCATGTCGGTCCAGCGGATCACGTTCCACCCCTGCCAGTTCATCAGCCAGCCGGGGGTCCCCCCCGTCTCCTGTCTGTAGATCGTGTAGATGAGGATCGCGAGCCCGGCCCCGTAGGCCGCGTAGCGGTTGCGCAGGAGGGAGAAGAGCGCCGTGATGAGCGCTGTCCAGAAGGCGAAGGTGGGGAGCAGCACGCCGCCCCACACCACAATGAACGGGAAGAGATCGTACCCCACCGGACTGCCGTTGACGAGCTGGTGGTACAGGATGGTCCCGGCGCCCGAGAACAGCGCGGCCAGGAGGATGAGACCGGCCATGGCCGCGTTTCCCATCGTCTTGCCCAGCAGCATCGCGCCGGTGCCCGCGGGTGCCGAGTTGTAGATCTCGTGCATCCTGCGGTTGCGTTCCTTGTGCAGCGACTCGACCGTGTAGAAGAGCAGCAGCGCGCAGATCAGCAGGTTCAGCGTGTTGAGCTGCTGCTCGGCGACAGCGCCGGGCGTGAGGAGGACGCGCGAACTGAAGGGACCGTAGCCCAGCGCGGTCGACGAGATCACCTGCAGCAGGATGAGCGGCACGAAGAAGTACATGGCGGGACGCGTCACGAGGTCCCGGACCTCGCTTCGGGCGATGACAATGGACGCCTTCCAGAAGCCCAGGGGACGCGTCGCCATCTCCAGAACCTTGAGGGGCGCGCCTGACGCGGGCCTGGCCGCCGGGGGTGTTCGGCGCCGGCGGAACAGTCGCCCGATGCGCGAATCCGGGGCGCCCGTGCGCAGGCGCCGCGTGTAGGTCGCCGCGGCCCCGGTCACCGCGAGCAGCCCGGCGGCGACAAATGCCAGCCGGCTCATCACGAAGCCCGCATCGGGGCGAAGCGGAGACGTGTTGTAGAAGTCGACCCCGCGGTCGATCACGAGGAATGTCTGGGTCAGCCAGCGGAAACCGGACGGATCGATCAGCATCAGGGTCCGGTTGATTTCCGGCGACATCCAGCTCGGCGCCCAGGTGGTCAGCACCGTGAAGGCGAGGAGAAGCACCACCATCGGGAACAAAAAGACCAGGATCGGGCGGCGCGACCAGATGCCGATCAGAAAAGGAACCCCCGCGAACAGGAGGATCTGCGGGATCCCGAAGAGCAGCGTCGGGAAGAGATAGTTGGCCAGCACGAACGGGCCGATGTGGTCCTTCCCGCTCTGCAGAACGTGGTTGAAGCCGATCGACGAGAGCAGATAGAGCGTCCAGATCAGGGCAAAGACGGCCATGCCCCCCCAGAACTTGCCCCAGATGTACTCGCGGATCGTGAGGCGCGTCGAATGGAGCACCTCCCCGACGCGGAGCTCGATGTCCCGGATCACGGTCAGCCCGGAGAAGATTGCCAGGAACAGGCCGCCCAGCGAAATGATCAGGATGGACTGGACCCTGCTCTGGCCGAAGACCGAGGTGAGGTGGGGTCGTCCCGCGTCACCGCCGCCGGATGCGATGGTCACGGACCCGTCGGACAGCCCGAGCGCCAGCATCCCCATGAGGAAGAGGAGGATCCAGTAGCCGGGGCGGCGCAGCCCGGTCACGAACTCGCGCCGGACGACCTCCCACCATCTTGTGAAGGAATTCACAAGGCGTTTCCGGCGCTGGTGCGCTCCTGCCGGGCATTCGTGGCGTCCGCGTCAGGCGCGTCGCTGGCGGTACGGTTGCCTTCACCGGCGCCCTTGCCTTCACCCGCGCCGCTGTCACCACCGGCACTGCTGCCTTCACCCGCGCCGTTCCCCCCTCCGTTCGCCTGCGCCAGCAGCAGGTACGCGTCCTCCAGCGTGGGCTCCGCCGACTCGAAGCCCTCGGGCGGCGACCCCCCGGGCAGGTGGATCCGCACCTGATTGCGCCCCTCGATCAGGATTGCCTGGGTGACCCGGTAGTCGCGGTCGATCTCGGCGAGCCTCTCCCGGCCGACCGTGCCCTGGAAGATCGTTCCGGCCAGCCGGCCCCGCGCCTCGGCCGGCGTTGTGTCCGCCACGAACCGCCCTTCGTGCATGATCGCCATGCGCGGGCAAAGCACCGAGATGTCCTCGACGATGTGCGTCGACAGCAGCACCGTGCGGTCCTCGGCCAGCTCGGCGAGCAGACGGTAGAAGCGGAGCCGCTCTTCCGGGTCGAGCCCCGCGGTGGGCTCGTCGACGATCAGCAGCCGCGGATCTCCCGCCAGCGCCTGCGCGATCCCGAGCCGCTGCCGCATCCCGCCCGAGTAGCCCTTGACCTTGCGCTTGGCCGCGTAGGAAAGGTTCACCCGGTCGAGGAGCTCCGCCGCGAGGTGCTTCAGCCCTCCGGGCGCCTGCACTCCCTTCAGGACCAGGAGGAATCGGAGCATGGACTCGCCCGTGAGATGAGGGTAGAAGCCGAAATCCTGGGGCAGGTAGCCCAGCTGGCGGCGGATGCGCCGGGGGTCGGCGACGATGTCCTCGCCGTTGAAGTGGACGGTGCCGGAGGTGGGCTCCAGCAAGCCGGCCACGATGCGCATCAATGTGGTCTTGCCCGCGCCGTTGGGGCCGAGGAGGCCGAACATGCCTGTCGGGACTTCGAGGGAGACGCCCTGCAGCGCCGCGACGGGTCCGGGGTAGACTTTGACGAGATCTCTGATTCGAAGCACGGTGTCTGCCCTTTGGAGGGGTTTCTTCGGGCTCACCCGGGAGCGCGTGCTGGTGCCGTGTGAGCCGGTCGCCGTAACGGCGCAGAATACGGAGCTGGCCGGGAAGCGGTTTCAAGCGGGGGCGGGGACGCGGGTGTCTGGGCCAGCCGGCCGGACAAGTTGGAAACTGTCGAACGGACGGGGTGGGATTCGAACCCACGCGGGCAGATGCCCACACGATTTCCAGTCGTGCGCCTTAAGCCACTCGGCCACCCGTCCTGCAACCGAAAGCGGGGGCAGCGGCCGCGCGCGGCCCCCCCTTCGGATAATCGGGGCGCCCGGATTCGAACCGGGGACCTCTGCGACCCGAACGCAGCGCTCTACCGGACTGAGCCACGCCCCGTGACAACCGGGTCCATTGTCATTCGAAGGAGTGTTGCTGGCGGCCCGCTACGATGCCCCTCGGGCGCATCCACGGACTCCAAGCGGAGGCGGAGGGACTCGAACCCCCAAGTGCTCGCGCACGCCGCATTTCGAGTGCGGTGCCTTACCAATTAGGACTACGCCTCCTGCTGACGCTCAACGGAGGGAGTGGGATTCGAACCCACGTGATCACTGGGATCAACGCCTTAGCAGGGCGCCGCTTTTAGCCGCTCAGCCATCCCTCCAAGTAGCCCCGCCTGGGATCGAACCAGGACTCTTCTGATCCAGAGTCAGACGTGTTGCCAATTACACCACGGGGCTATCAGTCCGTGGAATAAGTCCCCGCTGCATTCGGGGGGCGGATTATCCCCGGACTGCTAGAGCCACCGGTCGGACTCGAACCGACGACCCCGTCATTACGAGTGACGTGCTCTACCAGCTGAGCTACGGTGGCGATGTTTGCATTGGGCGGCAAGCGGGACGGGGCGTGGCCCTCCCGCCGCCACCAGTGGAGCCGAGGGGAGTCGAACCCCTGACCTCAGCGTTGCGAACGCTGCGCTCTCCCAACTGAGCTACGGCCCCGTTCCCCTGCGACCCGCGGGCGCCTCCCCCACGCAGGCCCCACAGTGGGCGCGACAGGACTCGAACCTGTGACCTCCACGATGTCAACGTGGCACTCTAACCAACTGAGCTACGCGCCCGCTTCCGGCGTTCCGGCCGCGCCGCAAGCCACAGCCCGACGGACTGCCAATACGCCCGGGAGGACTCGAACCCCCAACCCCCTGATCCGTAGTCAGGTACTCTATCCAATTGAGCTACGGGCGCTTCAACGAGAACCCCCCGGCGCGGCGAACCGCCCTCGGCCCGGCGCGCCGGGATCCATGCCCACGACAGGACTCGAACCTGTACGTCCTTTCGAACACTGGTCCCTCAAACCAGCCTGTCTACCAATTCCAGCACGTGGGCATTCCGGCAGACCTGGCGCGGGCCCAGCCTGCGGCCTTCCGCCGCGCCGCCGCCTGGACTGCACGGGTACAGCAATGCTCGGGGAGGGACTCGAACCCTCACGGGGTTAACCCCCACAGGATCCTGAATCCTGCGCGTCTGCCAATTCCGCCACCCGAGCTCCCGGCAAAACCGTCACCTCCGACAGCCTGCGCTGGAAGGCCGCTGCACCTCAGCGGCGATCCATGCCACGGACTGCCAATGGAGCCGAGGGGAGTCGAACCCCTGACCTCCTGAATGCCATTCAGGCGCTCTCCCAACTGAGCTACGGCCCCTGCAGTGCGGAAATGAGCCAGGAACACTCGTTCCAATGGACCCGGATTTTCAAACAGCCTAGCGGGGCTGACGGGACTCGAACCCGCGGCCTCCGGTGTGACAGACCGGCACTCTAACCAAACTGAGCTACAGCCCCATCCTGCATACGGCCGAGGGCGAGCCCCGGCCGCATACCCTCACGGGGAATCGAACCCCGATCTCCACCTTGAAAGAGTGGTGTCCTGACCGTTAGACGATGAGGGCGTAATTCCACGCATGCAGGCCCGGAGGGACTCGAACCCCCAACCGCCGGTTTTGGAGACCGGTGCTCTACCAAATTGAGCTACGGACCTGTGATACCAGTGGCCAGGGGCGGAATTGAACCGCCGACACCGCGATTTTCAGTCGCGTGCTCTACCAACTGAGCTACCTGGCCCGGAGGCCGCCGCATCCTGCATACGCCAGAAACGCCGCACGGAGGCGGCGTTCCCGGGAACCACTTGCTGAGCATAGCGGGGGCGGGATTCGAACCCGCGACCTTCGGGTTATGAGCCCGACGAGCTACCAGACTGCTCCACCCCGCAGAGATCTTTAAGTTAGCGGCGGCCTGCCGGGGCTGTCAACAGCCGTGCCGCTCCCCCTCCCGGACATAGCCACCGGGCTGGAGCCGCGGACCCGGGCCGCCCGCGGCCGGCCCTCAGGCGACCACGGCCAGCCGCCCGCAATACCAGTCCATCCACCGGTTCGAAAACCCCAGCAGCTTCGCGTTCCGGGTGACCGCGAGCACCTCGCGCCGCGTCATCTTCGTCTCGCGCTCGAGGACATCGGGGTTGCCCCGGCTGAGCGCGAGGGTCCGGACCGCGAAGAAGAGCGGGAGCATGCAGAAGAGACGCACGCCGTGATGGCGCCTGGGGATCATCCGAATGTACGCGCGGGCAGCGGCCAGGTGGCGCTCCGCCTTCCGAACCAGCCGTGCCAGTACGCTCATCGCGGCCTCGTGGTTTCCCGGCTCGAAAAGCTCCGAGGGGCGCGTTGCCGCGTCGGGGATGAACGCCTTGGGGACGTACACCCAGCCGCGGTCGCGGTCTTCGTGCAGCCCGCGTATGACGTTGACGGTCTGGAGTGCGAGTCCGAACTCGCGCGCCAGGGGCATCATCGGGCCCCGCCGATCCGCCAGCCCGGCGAGCCGGAGCGTGAACAGCTCGGTGAGCAGAAGGCCCACGCGTCCGGCCACTTCGTGCATGTAGTCGTCCAGGTCGGACTCGGTGTCGAAGACCGACCCGCGGGCGACCCACCTCGCCATCCCCTCGCTCGATTCGCCGACCCGGCGGGCCAGGATCTCCCGCGCTTCGGGGGCCAGTCCGTCCAGCCCGTAAAGCACGGCGGCGGCCTCCCGGGCGACCAGCGCGTCCGGGGTGTCCTCGCGGGCGGCCTTCAGTCGCTCAAGCAGTTTCCGCCTTTCGTCCTCCCCACCGAGCACGCGCGCCCAATTAGTCAGCAGCGCGACCTTGTCGGCGTCCTCAAGTTCCTGGTTGTCTTCCAGATAGTCGGAGACACGAAGAAGCAGGTAGGCGACCGTGATCTCCGCTCGTAGCGGCTCGGGGAGGATTCCGATCCCCACGGCAAAGGTCCGGCTGGACCGGACGAGCAGTTCAGGAAGCGTTGCCATGGTTGATCTTCTCCCACCCGGCCCCCATTCGTCAACGACCTCTCACAGCCACTGCCGGGTCCGCGGGCGCGACTGCAAGCGCGCGTTGCCGGCACCCTTGCGGCCCATCAGCGCCGCCGCACACCTTGGTCCCATGAATCCCCCGGACAATTCCGTCCCAACCCCCAACCGGCCGGGTCCACCGAGTTCGGGCGCCGCAGCCGGCAGCCGCCGCGGCCCGATCGCGTTCATGGCGGCAAACCCCATCGCCGCAAACCTGCTGATGGGCTTCCTTTTGTTCATGGGTCTGATCTCGGCGATGGGACTCCCGCAGGAGTTCCTGCCCGAGGCTTCGCTGGACCGCATTCAGGTGGTCGTGCCGTACCCGGGTGCCGCCCCCGAGGAGGTGGTGGAATCGATCGTCCGCAAGATCGAGGAGCAGATCCAGTCCGTCGAGGGACTGAAGCGGACGGAATCGTCGGCAGCGGAGGGTCTGGGCTCGGTGATCGCGGAGTTCAGGCAGGGGACGAACATGAGCCGGGCCCTGGCCGACGTGAAGGCCCAGGTGGACCGCATTCTGACCTTTCCGGCGGGTGCCGAGCGCGCGGAGGTCCGCGAGGTCACGAGCCGCCAGAGCATCTTCCGTCTGATCGTCTACGGCAGCGCCTCCGAACGCGCCATCAAGGAGCTGACCTACCGGATCGAGGACGGGATTCTCGCCCTGCCCGAGGTCTCCTATGCGGAAATCAGCGGGGTGCGCAACTACGAGATCTCGATCGAGGTGCCGCTCGACCGCCTGCGCGCCCTCGGCCTGACGCTGGAGGATGTCGCATTCGCCGTTCGCCAGGGTTCGCTGGAGCTCTCCGCGGGGAAGATATCCACGGGCGAAGAGGAGATCCGCGTTCGCACCCTCGGCCAGAACTACGAGCAGTTCGACTTCGAGGACATCATCGTCGTGACCCGGGCCGATGGCACCGCCGTGCGGCTGGGGCAGATCGCGACCGTGCGCGACGCCTTCGCCGACAGCGACCTGCTGGCGCGCTTCAACGGCCAGCCGGCCGCGCGCATCGACGTCTTCCGCACCGCCGGCGAGGACGTGCTGGATATCGCGCAGGCGGTGCGCGGATACATCGATGCCGAAGTCGTGCCATCGCTGCCCGAGGGGGTTGGCGTCCAGATCTGGAGGGACGACTCGGTCGACCTCCGGGGCCGGGTCAACCTGCTCCTCGAGAACGCGTTGCTGGGCCTGCTCCTCGTCTTCCTGGCGCTCGCGCTCTTCCTGCAGATCAGGCTGGCGATGTGGGTGGCGGTGGGTCTCGCGGTTGCCTTCGCCGGGACATTCCTGGTGATGCAGCTCCTGGGCATCTCGATCAGCATGTTTTCGCTGATGGCCATGGTGCTCGCGCTGGGCATCGTGGTCGACGACGCGATCGTGGTCGGCGAGAACATCTACGCCGAGCGGGAGAGGGGGACCGAGGGGCTGGCCGCGGCGGTTCGCGGGACGCAGCGCATCGCGGGTCCCGTGATCTTCTCGGTGCTGACGACGGTGACGGCCTTTTCCGTTCTGCTCACCGTGCCGGGGCCCATCGGCAAGATCGGCCTGAGCATCCCCATCGTCGTGATCGCCGTGCTCATGCTCTCGCTGGTGGAATCGCTGCTCGTGCTGCCCAACCACCTGGCGCACCTGCCCGCACCACGCGAGCCCAGGTGGCGGCCCGGGCGAATGGTGCGGCAAGCCCAGCGGGCGGTCGACGGCCTGCTGCGGCGCATCGTTGACGGGCCGCTCGATCGCGCACTTCGTTTCGCCACCGCCGCTCCGGCGATCGTGCTCGCCGCCGCAGCCGCGCTGATGCTGATCTCCATGACGATCGTCGCGACGGGGCTGGTCCGGTACGAGTTCCTTCCCCAGATCGAGGGCGACATCGTGTCGGCCAACATCGAGATGCCCGTCGGGACGCCGAGCGAGCGCACGGCAGACGTGGCGGCGCAACTCGAAGCGGCGGGACAGCGCGTGCTGGAGGCGCTCACCCGCGATTCCGAACCGATGGCGGCCGATGTGAGCGTCACCGTGGGCCAGGCCGCCCAGCTCTTCGACCCGCTGGGTGGCGACGCGGTGGAGTTGCCCAGGGGACACATCGGATCGGTGGAGTTCAAGCTCCCCGCGCTGTCGCAGCGCGACTTCACCTCGACGGAATTCCAGAACCTGTGGCGGGAGGAGACGGGGACGCTTCCCGAGGTGAAGTCGCTGGCGTTTTCGGCGGGCGCCCTCGGGCTGGGCCTCCCGGTCCACCTCGAGCTTTCCCATCCCGATCCGGATCGCCTGGCACGGATCGCCGACGAGGTGGTCGCAGGGCTGGAGTCGATGGGCGGGGTATACGACGTAAGGACCAACCACGACGAGGGCGTCCGGGAACTGCAGCTCAACCTCAAGCCTGCGGCACGGACGCTCGATCTCACACTGGATCACTTCGCCCGCCAGGTTCGTGCGGCGTTCTTCGGCACCGAGGCCCTGCGGGTGCAGCGCGGCCGCGAGGAGATGCGCGTCTACGTTCGCCTCCCGGAAGAGGAGCGCAATTCGCCCGCCGACATCGAGGACTACCTGGTGCGGACACCGCAGGGCGGAGAGGTTCCCCTCGGCCAGGTGGCGCACGTCGGGCTGGCACGGTCTCCCACCACCATTCACCGCCTGGACGAACGGCGGGTCATCACGGTGACGGCCAGCGTGGACAACGCGGTCGTCACCGGACAGGCGGTGAACAGCAATCTGGAGCGGAACCTCCTGGTCAGGCTGGGCGAAGACCACGCCGGATTCACCTATGCCTACGGGGGGGAGCAGCGCCAGCAGAGGGAGGTGAACGCCGCCCTGCCCAGATCCGTCTTCTTCGCCTTCCTGGTGATGTATGTCCTGATGGCGATCCCCTTCGGGTCTTACGCGCAACCTCTCATCGTGATGACCGCGATTCCGCTGGGGCTGGTGGGCGCGCTGGCGGGACACCTCATCCTTGGCCTCAGTCTCGGCTTCTCGTCCATCCAGGGGCTGATCGGGGTGAGCGGCGTGGTCGTGAACGACTCACTGATGATGATCAAGTTCATCAACCGCTCCCGCGAACGCGGACTGACACCGAGGGAAGCGGTCATCGCCGGGGCCAAGGCCCGTTTTCGGGCAATCCTGCTGACTTCGGTGACCACCTTCCTCGGCGTCGCGCCACTGATGCTGGAGACGAGCGTTCAGACCCAGCACCTGGTGCCGCTGGCCACCTCGGTGGGATTCGGAGTGGTCGTCGCGACCGCCCTGCTGATGCTGGTCGTTCCGGCACTCGTCATGCTTCAGTTCAAACTCGAAGGATGGCGGACGCAGCGGACCGCATAGCTGCCCGTCTCCACCACAACGGCCCGCGGCATGCCGGGGCAGCGGGGACCTACCATTCGGCCGAATGCTCGTCGTGGAGCGCGGTCGGCAGGCTGTAGGAGTGCTCCAGCCTGCCCAGATTCACGAAGTCCATCAGGCCGCTGAACCGCTCCAGGTCCTTCTTCTGGCGCCAGGAGGGGAGCGTTCGGGCCAGAAACCGTTTCGACCGGTTCCTCAGGCGGAAGACCGGAACCACCTTGCGGCGGTGCTTCGGGAACAGGAAGGCATCCGCGAGCTCGTTGCCGATGAGTTCCCTGGAGACCTGATACACGTATCTGGCCAGCTTCCTCCTTTCGGCAGGTTCGTTGATGCCGATGACCAGAGGCGCGCTGTTGACGATGCTGTTCGCCATGATGATCGCATCTTCGTCGGGCGGCGGCTCGCAGAGCTGGCCGAGCTCGAACGCGCGCACCGCGGAAGCCTCGTCGTGAAAGAGGAGTTCCGGAGGTATGCCGATCAGGAGCCCTGTGTAGCGCCAGACGTGGATGTATGCTTCGCGTTCTTCCCTGGAGAAGTCGCCGCCCAGCGTCGCGACGTGCTGCATCAGCCTGCCCGAGAAGGCCGCGCCGGCCAGGAACACGGTCGCGGCGCTGATGGGCAGGCCGTAACGCTCCCGGTTCCATTCGTCGGACTGGCTGATGAGCAGCCTCGATTGTGCGTGAACCAGTCGAACGCGAATCGTCAGCTTCCATCCGTCGCCGAGCGGGCTCATGCCACCGGGCAGGTACTGTTCGATCAGCTGCAGACCGTTCTGCTTGAGGCGCCGCACCCCCGACGCCGTGACCCTGCCCCTGATCCGGAACGACTTGCTGATCAGCGTCGCGAACCCCTCGACAATGCTGCCGCCCACCAGGCCCGCAAGAACCAGATCCGAGTTGCGAAGGAAGGCCCGCGATGCAACCAGTGCGACATCCTCATCGAACCAGTCCGGCACCTCCAGGGATTCAGCCATGAAGCGCCTCAGTGAATCCGGGGCTTCTGCGGGCAGTTTCTCGGGGTCCTGCAGAACCCTCGCCAGCAGCGCGTGGACCTCTGGAGACGGCCACGACACCAGGTCCTCGGCCACGGCATCCGCCAAGGGGTCGCCGATGTGTGTATGGCGGATATAGACCTCGCTCAGCCCGGGATCCATGGTCCGGGCCAGTTCATACCCCTCCGCGTACGAGCTGGGAACTGTGACGGCCATCGCCTCCCCGCAACTGCAACGCCTCGTGATCCATGGTCGACCGACGGTCGGGATCGACACTCCCTTGCCCGAACGTCGGCACGGTCGCGTTTCTCCCCGTGTTGGCCATGATAAATGTAGGCAACTCCTTCCGGGCGCCCAACGCCCGGGAGCGGTCTCCTTCTTCGCCCCCAAACCCGCCAACGTTATAATACGCTGGCAGGGTTGATTCCGCCCGATGCGGGGGCCGGATGGCAGTTGTCAGATGGGAGCGCGACACCGATGAAAGGAATTCTTCCGCCGACTGAAGTCGAAGGATGGGTCAACGCCCACCCGAGGTGGAAGTTCGCAGACGGCAAGATCCGCAAGAAATACGTCTTCCAGTCCTTCAGGAGCGCGATCGTCTTCGTCAACCGGGTGGCGACGATCTCCGACGAGTTGGAGCACCACCCCGAGATCAGGGTCAACTACAACGAGGTCCTGCTGAGGCTCTGGTCGCACGACGCCGGGGGCGTGACCGAGAGGGATCTGGCGCTCGCCGAGCGAATCGACTTCGCCACGTCCGCTCGCTGACAGCAGGCTAGTCCGCGGGTCGCTGTTCGGCGTTCCCGCTCGCCTCTATCGCGGCGACCAGAATCGCCAGCCCTGCTTCGAGTTCGTCCTCCGTGAGGGTGGCGGGCGGGGTCAGTTCGACGACCTGGCCGTGTTCCCCTGCCGGGAGCAGGATCAGTCCGTGCTCCAGCGCGTGCCGGACGGCACGGGCCGCACCGTGTCCGCTTGATTCGACGCCGAGCATCAGCCCCCGCCCCCGTGTCTGGACGACCTGCTCGCGGCCGGCCAGGGCTTGCGAAAGATGGTCGAGGGCCAGGGAGCCCAGCCGCGCGGCACGGGCGATGAGATCGTCGCATTGCAGCGCCTTCAGGAAGCCCAATCCCGCCGCACAGCAGACGGGATGCCCCAGAAAGGTACTGGTGTGGATGGCTTCGCCGGACGACGGTGGCCAGGCGTCCATCACCTCTGCCGGACCGACACACGCCGACAGCGGCATGCCGCCCCCCAGCGCCTTTCCCAGGCAGACGAGGTCCGGCACGACCCCGTCGTGGTCGCTCGCCAGCAGGGTTCCGGTGCGCCCCATTCCGGTGAAGATCTCGTCGGCGATCAGGAGCGCGCCGCGCGCCCGGACCCGTACCGCCAGCTCCGCCAGGAACCCGCTCGGCGGGACGCGCACCCCCGCCCGGCCCTGGATGGGCTCCACGATGACCGCGCCCACGGGAACCGGTGTCGCCTGGCCGACCAGCTCGTCCACTCTGTCGAGCACCGCATCCCCCTGCTCCGGTGTCACCGGGAAGGGCACGAAGTGCACGTGCTCCGCAAGGCGGCGGACGAACGGAGCACGGAAATGGTCCCGGTGGGTCGTCGCGAGGGCGCCGAGCGTCAGGCCGTGATAGCTGCCCTCAAAGGCGATCACTCCCGGCCGGCCGGTCGCGAGCTGGGCCGTCTTCAGCGCCGCCTCCACCGCGTCCGACCCGCTCAGCCCGAGGATCGCCCGCGTTTCCGGCCACGGCATCAGCGAGGTCAGCGCCTCGAGGAATTCAACCTTGACCGCAGGCGGGTGAATGTCGCCCATCCCGTGAAGGAGCCGCCCGGCCTGCGCGCGGATCCGCTCGACCACCATGGGGTGACGGTGTCCGGCGAAGGCCACTCCGAAGGCCCCGGTGAAGTCCAGGTACTCGCGGCCCGCCGCATCCCGGACGCGGGCGCCCGAAGCCTCGGTCCAGAATGGCGGGGGCGGTTCCAGGAAGGTGATGTTGCGCGACTCGACCCGCGAAAGGCGTTCCGCCCACTCCCGGCCGGGCCGGTCAGGTGACAACGGAGATCCAGACCGCGAAGGCAACATAGACGGCCAGGAGCAGAAGTCCCTCCCACCGCCTGACCATCCGGGCGCTGGCCGCCACCGGCCAGACCAGGAGCGACAGGACCAGCACCGAGGGAAGCTGGAGCGTCAGGATGGATTCACCGACCGGGAAGCTCCCGACCAGGCCCGACGCCCCGATGACCAGCGTCAGGTTGAAGATGTTGGATCCTACGATGTTGCCCACTGCGATGTCCGGTTGCCGGCGCGCCGCCGCCACCAGCGACGTGACCAGTTCCGGGAGCGATGTTCCCACCGCCACCACCGTCAAGCCGATGACCGCCGTACTTTCACCCAGCGTATCGGCCAGGTACAGGGCGCCTTCCACCGTCGCCCACCCTCCGAAGCCCAGTCCCACCGCTCCACCCGCCGCAAGTCCCAGATTCCCGAGCGAATCCCGGACCGAGAACGGCTTGCCCGGTTCGTCGGTCAGGCTGTCCACCTCCTCGCGGATGCTGCTCGCCTCCTCCCCGAGCGGGATGAAGGTGAAGCCGATGTACAGCGCGAGAAGAGCAAGAAGGATCACGCCATCGCCCCGGTCGACCACCCCATCGAGCACCAGGGGAAAGACCAGCACCGTGATCACCAGCATGATCGGTACATCGCGCGCAATTACCCGATCCGCGACGCCCAGCGGAGTGAGCAGCGCAGTACCCCCCAGGATCAGGCCGATGTTCGCGAGGTTGGAGCCCAGCACGTTCCCCATCAGCAGGCCCCCGTCGCCCTGCAGGACCGCGAAGATCCCGACCACGAGCTCCGGGGCCGAAGTGCCCAGGGCCACCAGGGTCAACCCCACGACCACCGGGCTGATCCCCATCCCGGAAGCGATGCGCGCGGAGCCCCGCACGAGCCACTCGGCGCCGAAGTAGATGGCGCCGAACCCGCCGAGCAGCAGCACGAGGTACCAGGCCAGCATACTCATGCACGCCTCCGGGCCGCCCATTCGAGCAACCCCGCAAGCGTTCCCGCATTCAAGATCTGGTCTGGTTGCAACCAACCCCTCCGAGCCTGGTCGACGCCGTAGCGCATGTTATCCAAACTAGCCACTGAATGCGCATCGGAGTTTACCGCGACCCTGACCCCGAGCTGGCCACACCGCTGAAGGCCGCGGGAGTCGAGGTCCATGCGCCTGGGATTCGCGTTGATCTCGACCGCCACGTTCAGCGCGGCTGCCGCCCGCAGCACCTCATCCAGATCGACCGGATAGGGTGCGCGCCGACCCAGCTTCCGTCCGGTCGGGTGGCAAAGAACGTGTACGAGCGGATTCTCGAGCGCCCTGATGATCCGCCTGGTCATCTGCGCTTCGGACATGTCGAAGGACGAATGAACCGATACGAGGACCAGGTCCAGTTCCGCGAGAAACTCGTCTCTGATGTCCAGGGATCCGTCCCGGCGAATGTCCACTTCGCAGCCGCGCAGGATACGGATGCCGGGCAGACGCTCCTGAACGCGGGCGATCTCCGCCGCCTGCGCCCTGAGGGCCGGCCCGTCCAGGCCGCCGGTGATCCCGGTGGAGGGCGAATGGTCGGTGATGGCGATGTACCGGTAGCCCCTGGCCAGCGAAGCATCCGCCATGCGGCCCAAGGTGGCGGCGCCGTCGCTCCACGTCGTGTGCATGTGGAGGTCGCCCTGGATGTCCCCACGGGTGACCAGGGTCGGTAGCCCGGCCTCGGCGCGCTTGATCGTGGTGGAGTCTTCCCGCAGTTCAGGCGCAATCCGGGGAAGGGCCAGCGCCTTGTAGAGGCTCGGTTCGGTCGCGGTGGCCTCGGTTGGCGCGGCTCCCGCCCTGGCCGCCTCGTTAGCGGTGGCCTCGGTCGGCATGGCTCCGGCATTGGCGCCATCATTCCGGGTGGCCTGGCGCGATCCTCCATCGGCGCCCCTCACGACGCCCGCAGGCGTCAACTCCAGGCCGCGCCCGCGCGCCCGCGTCGCCAGGGCCTCGATGTACGCGGGAGGGCCGGTCAGGTGGTGGGCGACCGTTTCCAGCACGTCCCGCGGAGCGGCGACCAGCCGGATCCTCACACCGTCCATGACCAGCGGAAGAGGGTTGTCACTTCGCGAGCCCTGGATGCGCGCGCCGGAAATGCCGGCAGCGAGGTCAGAGAGCGTATCGGCCGGCGCCGCGCAGACGACATCCACGCTGGTCACGACTTCGGTGCGCCGCCGGATATCGCCCGCAAGTCTGAATTCGATGCCCGCGTCCTCGAGTGCTTCAGTCACCCGGTCCGCGGCGCGGTCCGCCCGGAACAGGAGCGAGCTTTGCCTGAGTACCCGCCGAGCCGCCAGGCCGCGCTTCAACCGGCTCACGACGCCGGGTCCGAATCCATCGAGCCTGCGGATCTCCCGGTTGTCCAGCGCTGCTTCGAGCTTCGCCACCGTGTCGATGCCCGCGTCCCGGAGGGTGCGCGCCCGCGTCGCTCCCACGCCGTCCAGGCGCATCAGGGCCACGATCCCGGCCGGGATCCTCGCGCGGTACTCGTCCAGGCGCGGTGAGGAACCCTGCCGCACGAGATCGGTGAGGAGGGTGGCGAGGCCCTTTCCGATCCCCGGGACCGCGCTCAGATCGGTCCCCGTTTCGATCATCCCGGCGAGGGGATGGTGGAAGCGGCGCAGGGCGGTGGCAGCCTTGCGGTAGTGGGACACCCGGTAGGCGTCCGCACCGTCCAGCGCCATCAGGTCGGCCAGTTCGGCGATGTGCCCCGCCAGTTCAGCGTTGGTCACCGCTCGGCCGCGTCCGCGCCGGATGCGTCGCCGCCGTTGCCGGAGCCTCCCCGCCCGCCGTCGCCCGCGTCCAACCGCTTTCGCAGCTCGGTCTCGTCCAGCACCGCCACACCCAGCTCCCGCGCCCTGGCCAGCTTCGACCCCGGGTTCGCGCCCACCACCACGAAGTCCGTCCGAGCACTAACCGAACCCGTCACCCGGGCGCCCAGGTGCTGCAGGATCTTCTTGAGTTCGCTCCGCGAGAACGTCTCGAGCGCCCCGGTCAGCACGACCCTCTTCCCCGCCCAGGGGCTCTCGGGCCCATCCGTCTCCCCGCCCACCCCCCTCTCCCGCACAGGCGGCGCCATCGGCTCGACTCCGTTCGCCATCAGCCGATCCAGCGCTTCCGAGACCCGCGGCTCGTCCAGGAAGGCCCGGATCGCAGCCGACATCTTCTCCCCCACCCCGTGGATCTCTTCCATCTCCTCCGGCGCCGCCTCGCGAATCGCGTCCACGCTGCGGAAGTGGGCGGCCAGGTCCGCAGCCACCGCCACCCCCACCTCGGGAATCCCCAGCCCCACCAGGAACCTGGCCAGCTCCACGCGGCGACGCTCCCCGATCGCGGCCACCAGGTTGCGCGCGGAGACTTCAGCGAACCGTTCCAGCGGAACCAGGTCATCCTCCGCCAGGTCGAAGATGTCGGCGAGTTCCTTCACCAGTCCTTCGTCGACGAGCAGCGCCGCCGTCTCCGACCCCAGCCCCTCGATGTCCAGGGCGTTTCGCGACCCGAAATGCGTGATTCGCCCCTTCAGCTGCGCGCGGCAGGCGAAATGGTTCGGACAGACCGTGAACGGCCCCTTCTCGACGGACTCGGTGCCGCACGAAGGGCACGCGTCCGGCATGACGAAGGCCTCCCCCCGCCCCCTCCCCTCCTCCGCGATCCGCTCCACCACCTGGGGGATCACGTCCCCGGCACGCTGCACCCGCACCTGGTCGCCTTCGCGCACGTCCTTCCGCTCCAGCTCCTCGCGGTTGTGCAGCGACGCCCGCGAGACCGTCACCCCGCCCACCTCCACCGGCCGCAGCAGCGCCACCGGGGTCAAAACACCCGTCCTCCCGACCGACACAAAGATCCGGTCGATCCGCGTGACCTCCTTGCGCGGCTCGAACTTGTATGCGATCGCCCAGCGCGGATGATGCGACGTGCTCCCCAGTCGCTCCCGCGGCCCCCACGCGTCCAGCTTCACCACCACGCCGTCGATCTCATAATCGAGCGACTCGCGGTCGGCGTCGAACGCCCGGTGGTACTCTGCGATCTCCTCCACCGACTCCGCCACGCGGATCCGCTCCGGGGTCCGCAGCCCCCAGGCCCTCAGCGCCGCAAGTCCCTCCGAGTCCGTCGCGAAGTCCGCACCTTCCACCTCCATCACGTCGTAGGCGAGCACGGTCAGCGGCCGCGTCGCCGTGATCCGCGAGTCGAGCTGGCGGAGTGCGCCGGACGTTGCGTTGCGCGGGTTCTGGTAGGGCGGCTCCCCGGCCTCGATGCGCCGCTGATTGAGGTTCTCGAATTCACCCAGGTACATGATGGCCTCGCCCCGCACTGACAGAAACGCCGGCGCTGGAAGCGTGTCTTCGCCAAGACGGAGCGGGACCGACGGAATGGTCCGCACATTCTCGGTTACGCCTTCGCCAACCTGGCCGTTCCCACGGGTCACCGCGCGTTCCAGGACCCCGTTGGCGTACACCAGCTCGAGCGAAGCCCCGTCCAGCTTGGGCTCCAGCACGTAGCTGACCTCGTCGTCATCCAGGGCTTTCCGCAGCCGCTCGTCGAAGCGGCGGACTGCGTCGATGTCGTGCGCCGAGTCCAGCGAGAGCATCGGTACGACGTGCTCAACGTTTGGAAGGCTCTCCAGAGGGTCGGCTCCCACCCGCTGCGTGGGCGAATCGGGTGTCGCCAGCGAAGGATGGGCCGCCTCCAGCGCCTGCAGACGCCGGAAGAGGTCGTCGTAGGCGGAGTCGGAGAGTTCGGGCGCCGCCTTCACGTGGTAGAGGTGGTTGTGGCGATCGACCTCGGCGCGCAGCCGAGCGATCTCGGCGGCGGCCTCCACGTGGCTCAGCGTATCCGGCGCGGCCTGGCCGCGTTCGTCGGGAGTCATTGTCAACGCTATCGCCGCATGCGCCTCCCGGGGAAGGGCACAGGCCGTCACGGCTCTCCTTTGGTGCGGACCGCGCTGAACGCCTGCCGGTCCGGCCGCATCCCCAATGTCGCGTCCATCCCGCCCCGCCATCCTGTTCCCACCCCCGCCATGCGGCTACTATTCAGACTCCGTACCCCGCATGACAGGGCCAGCCCCGGACGCCGGCCCAACTCAGCCAACTCAGGAGGTCCCAGGATGAAGTCCCCGCGCGTCCTGCCTCGCATGTTCGCCTTGGCGCTGGTCGGCGCCGCCGCGATTTCCCCCGCTCTCTCCGCGCAGATGCAGCCCACCACCCCCCGCGGCGCCGACGAGGGCGACGGCCCCCACGAGCGCCTGATTCTCCGCGGCGCCACGATCATCGACGGCACCGGCGCCCCGCCCATGGGCCCCGTCGACATCGTGATCGAGGGCGATCGCATAACCCGGATCCAGACGGTCGGATACCCCGGCGTGCCGATCGACGAGAACCGCCGCCCCTCCGGCGCCACGAAGGAGATCGACCTGACCGGGATGTACGTCATGCCCGGCTTCGTGGACATGCACGCGCATACCGGGGGGCCGGGGAAGGCGTCCCAGCCCGAATACGTCTACAAGCTCTGGATGGGGCACGGCATCACCACCTCGCGCGGCGTCGGCCACGGCCCGATGATGTGGGCGCTCGGAGAGAAGGCGGCGGCGGCGCGCAACGAAATCGTGGCGCCGCGCATGTTCACCTACGCCCGCCCCGGCGAGGCCTGGGACCGCGGCCCCGTCGATTCCCCCGAGAAGGCGCGCGAATGGGTGCAATGGGCCGTCGGGGTCGAGGTGGACGGCGCGCAGATCGACGGCCTGAAGCTCGGCGCCATGGACCCCGACATCATGGCCGCGGTCATCGACGAAGGGAAGAAGTACGGCCTCGGCTCCGTCGCGCACCTCGGCCAGATGGGCGTGGTGCGCATGACCGCGCTCGACGCCGCCGAAGCCGGCCTCGACATGATGACCCACTACTACGGCCTCATGGAATCGATGCTGACCGACTACAGCGTCCAGGACTGGCCGCTCGACTACAACTACCAGGACGAGCAGCACCGCTTCGGCAACGTGGGCCGGCTCTGGAACCAGGCCGCCGAGCCCGGCTCCGAGCAGTGGAACGACCTCATCGACCGCTTCCTC
The DNA here is from genome assembly GCA_965116645.1 of Longimicrobiales bacterium. Classification (GTDB taxonomy): domain Bacteria; phylum Gemmatimonadota; class Gemmatimonadetes; order Longimicrobiales; family Gaopeijiaceae; genus Bin94. Next base: position 3,696,946 of record OZ220702.1, read on the forward strand.
GAGCTCGGCTTCGGGATCGATCCCACCATGACCATCTACGAGGCCAGCCGCGACGTGATGCGCTCGCGCGAGGCCGACTTCCACGACGAATACACGCTCCCGAGCCAGTGGGACTTCTACCAGCCGTCCCGGCGCGCCCACGGCTCGTACTGGTTCTACTGGACCAGCGAGGACGAGTATCACTGGAAGCGCTTCTTCCAGAAGTGGATGCACTTCCTGAACGACTACAAGAACGCCGGCGGGCGCGTCACCACCGGCTCCGACTCCGGCTTCATCTACAAGCTCTACGGCTTCGACTACATCCGCGAGCTCGAACTGCTGCGCGAGGCCGGCTTCCACCCCGTCGAGGTGATCCGCTCCGCGACCCTCTTCGGCGCCGAGGAGCTCCACGACCCCAAGGGCACCAGCATCGACTTCGGCATCCTGCGTGCCGGCCTCAAGGCCGACCTGGTCGTCGTGGACGAGAACCCGCTGCAGAACCTCAAGGTCCTGTACGGCAACGGCGCCGTGAAGCTGAACGACGAGACCGGCGAGACCGAGCGCGTCGGCGGCATCAAGTACACGATCAAGGACGGCATCGTGTACGACGCGCAGCAGCTGCTGGCGGACGTGCGCGAGATGGTCAGAAAGGCGAAGGAGGAGCGGGCGATCTCCGACAACGGGGGGAACTAGGAGAGCCACGAGGCTGCCGGACCCCCGGGGGTGCGCGGACGACGGGACCATGGCTGAATCCGGCTCCGCGGGGCGCCAGGATGCTCCATCCGGCACCATCATCCTGGCCGACAACCTCCCCGTCCTGCGCGAGATGGCGCCGAGTTCCGCCCACCTCATCTACATCGACCCGCCCTTCAACACCGGCAAGATCCAGCAACGCACCCGCATCCGCGTCGAACGCGACCCGAGCGGCGACCGCGCCGGCTTCCAGGACTTACGCTACCGGACGACCGTCCTCGGCCGGAGCGGCTACGACGACCGCCACGACGATTACCTCGCGTTCCTCGCGCCCCGCCTCCGCGAAGCCCACCGCATCCTCACCCCCACCGGCTCCTTCTTCCTGCACATCGACTACCGCGAGGCCCACTACTGCAAGATCCTCCTCGACGAGATCTTCGGACGCGCGTCGTTCATGAACGAGATCATCTGGGCGTACGACTACGGTGCCCGCCCGAAGCGCAAGTGGCCCGCCAAGCACGACACCATCTTCTGGTACGCGCGCGACCCCGCCGACTACACCTTCAACTTCGGCGCGATGGACCGCATCCCCTACATGGCCCCCGGCCTGGTCGGCAAGGCCAAGGCCGCCCGTGGCAAGACGCCCACCGACGTGTGGTGGCACACCATCGTCAGCCCCACCGGAGGCGAGAAGACGGGATACCCCACACAGAAGCCGCTGGGCGTGCTCGAACGTATCGTCAAGGTACACTCGAAACCCGGAGACACCGTGCTCGATTTCTTCGCCGGCAGCGGAACCACTGGCGAGGCGTCGGCCCGCAACGGGCGCAAATACGTCCTCGTGGACTCCAACCCCGAGGCCGCGCGCGTCATGGCCGCGAGGCTGGCCGTTTTCGGACCGGAGTGCGTGGGCTTCCCGGCGGCCGCGCCTTGAAGGCGGTCCTGGCCCGGCTGGCCGATTGCAAGCGGATCATTCTCTATGCGCTGGTGCAGGCCAGGAGTGCATCCGCCGCCGCCGCGCTGCACGACCATCGATCTCTGGGGAGAATCATCACCGGCACCGGGTCCGGTTTCACCGACCCGACGCGTCTGACCCGATGGACCCGAGGCTTCCTGTACGCACATCTGGCGATTGTGGTCGCACGACTTTGCATCCGCGCCATTGACCCGTCCGGAACCGGGATCCTGCCCGAGCTTTCCTCGGTCGCCGGGGCCATCCTGTGGCCCCTCAGGATGGTGGTGCTGTACGGCATCATGTTGCTCCTGCCCGCCTGGACCCTCCGCGCCAACCACAACGCGCGGCAACTGGGGGCCTCCGGCATGAGGTTCGCGCCCGAATGGGCGGCGGGATGGTACTTCGTGCCACCGGGGCTCTTCTGGAAGCCGTACCAGGTGATGAAGGAAATATGGCGGGCGAGCGTATGCCCTTCCAATTGGCGGCGGCACCGCGGATCACCGCTTGTGGGCTGGTGGTGGGCCCTGTGGGTAACGGCTGCGTGGGGTGGCTTGCTGGCGACCGGCGTGGCATTGCCGGCGCTCGAGCCGGGCGGCAGGGAAGCTGTCGAAGGGGCCATCCGCCTCGCGGGCGGCCTGCTCCACATTCCGTTGACGCTGCTTCTGCTGACGATCATCCTGAAGGTTCGCGAAATGCAGATGGCTCACTTCCAGACGCAACGGAACGAGAGATCCGATCATGAATGAACACGATGCCGCCTTCCGGGATCCCGGGGAACTGACCAGGTGGACGAAGGGCTTGCTGTATGCGAGCATCCCGCTCGCCCTCGTGTCCGTTGCCGCGAGCTGGCGGAACTATCAGTACCTGGCGAATACCGGCGAGCCCGCCCCTGCCAGGGATCCGTTTGGGTCGTTCCTCGTGCTCTTCAGCGTGCCGACCGCTCTTGTCACCCTGGCCACCGCCATTCTGGTGCTGACCTGGATTCACCGCGCCAACCACAACGCACGGGCATTGGGTGCTGCCGGGATGCAATTCACGCCGGGCTGGGCGGTGGGCTGGTACTTCATCCCCTTTGCCTCCCTGTGGAAGCCGTACCAGGCGATGAAGGAGATCTGCCGGGCCAGCGTCCGCCCCTCCCGGTGGTGGAAGGAGGAGACGCCGGCTCTGCTTACCCTGTGGTGGGGTCTGTGGCTCCTGACCACCGGGGCCCAGGGGATATCCTGGACGGTTTCCACGGAGGCGGCCGTAAGCATCTCCGATGTCGTCCGCGAAGTACTCCGCATCCCCCTGACGCTGGTCCTCGTGAGCATCATCAACCGCGTGCACATGATGCAGATGGCACACTACCGTACTCGTAGCACCGGGGAGTTCGACGATGAGTGAGCAGGATGCCGGTTTCCGCGACCCGACCGCCCTCACCAAATGGACGCGGGGTTTTCTTTACGCCTATCTGGCGACATCGCTGGTTCACGTCTACATGAACAGCGCCTACGTCACCTACGGCCTCAGCTACGATGGATCGCTGGCGGCGTGGCTGGCGGCAGGGATCCTCTGGGGTCTGTTCGTGATGGGGGTGATGCTCGGCACTGCAATCCTCGTCCTCTCGTGGATCTATCGCGCCAACTACAACGCACGCCAGCTGGGCGCCTCGGGCATGGCCTTCTCGCCGGGAGCGGCAGTCGGGTGGTACTTCATGCCGATCGCGTGGTTCTGGAAGCCGTACCAGGCCATGAAGGAGATCTGGAAGGCGAGCGCCGATCCGCAGGATTGGAGGGAGCAGGGCGGGTCCCCGCTGCTCGGCTGGTGGTGGGCGCTCTGGCTCATTCCGTTCTGGGGTCTGGGGTTGGCGTCTCTGGCGGCGACGCAGGACATGGAGGGGCCGCGGGCGGAGCGGGTGGATGCTCTCTACGAAATCGCGATCTCCAGCTTCGACGTTGCGCTGGCGCTGGTCCTGCTCGTGATCGTCAGACGGATTCACCAGATGCAGATGGGGCACTGGGCGCGGCAGCGCGCGGAGGCCGCCGGGGAGTAAGCCCCTGGACAACCCGCGCATGGTTCCGCAGGCGGCCAGGTGCCGGGGATGCCGGCCCTACTCGCCCTGCATCGCTGGCACGCTCGCCTCGGGACGCATTTCCACCGCGGTCCCGTAGCAGACCATCTCCGCGCCGTTGCGGCTGACCTCGGCCGACTGGAACCGCACCGCCAGAATCCCGTTCGCGCCGAGCGCCTCCGCCTCGGCGATCATCCGGTCGACCGCCTGCTCCCGCACCTCGGCGAGCAGCTTGGTGTATTCGTAGACCTCGCCACCGGCCAGGTTGCGCAGGCTCGCAATCAGGTCCATTCCTACGTGCCGCACGCGCACCGAACTGCCCCGCACCAGGCCCAGGGTGCGCACGACCGTGTACCCCGAGGCCTTCTCCGTTGTGGCAACGATCATCGGTGGACGTGCCGGTAGGGATCCGTCCCGTACTCCCGCACCCTGTCCAGGATTACGTGGGCGAGCAGGACCAGGACGCCGATCGCGATCCCTCCGGTCGCCAGCTTCATCAGGATCCCCGACGGTGACCTCACGAAGGCCCAGATTCCGTAGCCCGCCCAGACCACCAGGCCGGAACCCGTCAGCACCCACCCCGTCGGTACGGTGATGCGGGCGCGAATCCGGTTCCACAGCGAGTCCCCGCCGTGCGGGGCGAAGGAGAGACCCTGCAGCTCCTCCTTCATCGACCGGAAGATCGCCACCTCCCGGCGAAGTTCGCTCGACGTCTCGAGGTATTGTTCGACAACCGCCCGCTCCTCGGGCGTGACCTCGCCGTCGAGGAAGCGCATCAGATCCTCGCGTTCCACTTTTGCTGGCACATTGCTCTTCATCTGCCAGTCCTCCTGCGGCCGCCGCGGCCGCCATCCGTTCGCGGACATGGGTCGGGTTTCATGACTCCGTCCCCTCCGTACCCCTCAGCACCGCCGCCAGTGCCCGGCGCGCGTGGAAGAGACGGCTGGCCACCGTCCCCTCCGGTATGCCCAGTATGCCTGCGATCTCGCCGTAGCGAAATCCCTCGATCTCCTTCAATACGAGAATCTCCCTGTGGTCTTCGTTCAGTTGCTCCAGCGCCGTCCAGACGCGCTCCCGCGCGGCCCGGCGCTCCCTGCGCCTTTCGGGGCCGGTCTCGGGATCCGCCGGCCTCATTTCCAGCCTCTCGTCAAGAGCCTCCCGCCGAAACCTCGCCTTGCGCTTCCGCAGCGCGTCCCGGCACTGGTTTCGGAGAATCTGGAAGAACCAGGGTCCGAAGGGACGTTTCAGATCGAAGCGCCCCAGCGTCTGCCAGGTCTTCACGAAAGCGTCCTGGAGCGCGTCCCGCGCATCGTCCGGGTTTCCCATCATGCCGAGCGCCACCCTCATGCCCGCGGGCTCATAGGCGCGCACGATCGGCTCGAAGAAACGGGAATCGCCCCGCTGGCACTTTCGCAGAAGCTCCCGCTCAAGGTCGGGGAGCAAGCTTCCTCCAGTTGTGGGTCGAATCTGTGGTCATGGCCAGGCCCGGCAAGCCGTCGCGGCCCAGGCGGGCCCATCCGGAATAGTACGCTTCAAGCCTTCATTTCATTCTAACCCCTTGGGAACGGCAGTGCGCCGAGCGGGAGGTGCACGCCGTCCGGCGGATCGCACGGGTCTGGCGGCCGGAACCTTCAAGCCGCACTTTGCCGACATGCTCCGCACATCCAAACCCACAGCCCAAACGGACAGCGAACGTATGGAACCCGCGTGCATCAGGCGCTCCAGCGCCATCGTCGTGACCTTCGTGATCTCGTCTCTTTCAGCTATTGCTTCGCCCGGCGCGACAGCGCAGGAGGTGGAGTACCCGGCCGGATTCGACGAAGAGGCCACCTACTACCCCGAAGCCCTCGGTCCCCTCACACGGCCGATCACGACCAGCTCGGCGGAAGCGCAGAAGTTCTTCGACCAGGGCGTACAGATGATGTACGCCTTCACTCCGCTGCGTGCGGCGCGGTCATTCCGCCAGGCCCAGCGGGAAGACCCGAACTGCGCAATGTGCTTCTGGGGCGAGGCCTGGGCCTGGGGACCATACCTGAACGGCGGCATGGGGCCCGACGACGCGCCGCGCGCCTGGGAGAACATCATGAAGGCGAAGGCGCTCGCGGCCAAGTACGCCAACGAGGTCGAGCGTGCGCTCATCGAGGCGATGTCGGTCCGCTACGCGATGGAACACGACTCGGAGTCGCGCCGGAAGATGGATGAGGAGTACGCCGACGCCATGGCCGAGGTCTACCAGCGCTTCCCCTACGACGTCGAAGTGGGAACGCTGTACGGCGAGTCGCTCATGCTGCTTGAGCCCAGGCGCGGCCGCTGGGACATCGAGAAGCCCGCCGTGCAGAAGATTCACGCGGTCCTGGAGGCCGTTCTTGCCATCGACATCAAGCACCCGGGGGCGTGCCACCTCTACGTCCACGCCACCGAACCCACCGTCAAGCCGGAGAAGGCGGAGGCATGCGCCGACCATCTGGGCGCGGCGATACCGGGGGCGAGCCACATTCAGCACATGCCGTCCCACACCTACAACCGGGTCGGCCGCTGGGGCGATGCGGTGCGGGCCAACCTGGACGCCTGGCACTCCGACCTGCGGGCCGAAGAAGACATCGCGTGGGCCATCTATCCGTCCCACAACCTGCACATGCTCCTCTTCGCGGCGTCGATGGACGGCCAGGGCGCGGTCGCGATCCAGGCAGGGAAGGACTACGGCAAGACCGTTCGCAGCGGCAACTTCTACGAAGCGATGACCATGCTGCGCTTTGGCCGCTTCGAAGAAATCCTGGAGTTGGACGACCCGCCCTCTGGAGGCATCCAGCGCGGCTTCTGGGACTTCGCGCGCGGCTACGCGCATCTGCGCGACATTGACGCGAACCGCGCGAGATTCTACCTGGAAAAGGTGAAGCTCGCGGCGCAGAACAGGGGACAGTTCCGGGGGCACTCGGCCGCCGATCTGCTCGGCGTGGTAGCCGGGATCCTGGAGGCGGAGATCCTGCGCGCGGAGGACGAGAACGAGCAGGCGGTCGAGGTGCTGGAAGCGGCGATCGTCATCGAGGACGGCCTGCGCTACGACGAGCCCGAACCGCTCAACTTCTCGGCCCGCCACTGGTTGGGGGACCTGCTCCTGGAGATGGAACGTTACGCGGAGGCGGAGGCCGTGTTCAAGGCCGCGCTCGAGGACCATCCCATGAACGGGTGGTCGCTCTTCGGCCTGGAGGCGGCTCTCCGAGCCCAGAACCGCACGTCCGAGGCCGATGAAGTCAACAAGCTGTTCCGGGAGGCGTGGGCTCGATCGGACACCTGGATCAAGGCGGCGATCTTCTAGTATACAGTCTCGTAATTGCTTGCAATTGAATGTCTTACAAAGGAATGTGAGCCATTTTCAAGCGCCCCTGTGCGACTTGACGGGTCCGCCCGTCTCCGGTAGCTTTCGTGTCCGCTTGGCCGAGCGGTCGTGGCGGCCGGGCGGTCGAATCGCGGCGGACCGGCGCCCCCCGATAGTCGAGAAATCAGTCATCAGAGCGAAGTCGCCAAAGCAATAATGTGGAGCCTGTTGGATGAATGACCGTCCCATCCTCTCCGTGACCGGCCTCAGCGCCCGTGTCGCGGACGAGGATCCAGATATTCTGAAGGGCGTGAACCTCGCCATCCGTCCCGGAGAGATTCACGCGATCATGGGCCCGAACGGGTCGGGCAAGAGTACCCTGGCCAAGGTGATCTCCGGTCACCCGGGCTACGAGGCCACCGCCGGCGCGGTGGTCTACCAGGGGGAGGACCTGCTGGAGATGGAGCCTGACGAACGGGCGCAGGCGGGCGTGTTCATCGCCTTCCAGTACCCGGTGGCCATCCCCGGCGTGTCGATCGCGAACTTCCTCCGCACCGCCCTGCAGGCGCGACTGGAGGATGGCGAGGAGCTGGATCTCTTCGAGTTTCAGGAGCTGCTGATGGAGCGGATGGAGCTTCTCCAGATGGACCCGTCCTTCGTGCAGCGCTCCCTGAACGACGGATTCAGCGGCGGCGAGAAGAAGCGCAACGAGATCCTCCAGATGGCGGTGCTCAATCCGACGCTGGCCGTGATGGACGAGACCGATTCCGGGCTGGACATCGACGCGCTTAAGGTGGTTGCGCACGGGGTGAATACCCTGAAGGCGGAGAACCCCGCCATGTCGGTGCTCCTGATCACCCACTACCAGCGCATGCTGAACTACATCACCCCCGACGTGGTACATGTAATGGTGAAGGGGAGGATCGTGGAGTCCGGCGGACCGGAGGTGGCGCTCGGCCTCGAGGAGCAGGGTTACGAGAAGTACAGGAGGGCGCAGGTGGCCTGACCGGCCGCAGTGGTCTGTTGCAGCAGGAAGGATCTGAACAGGGAGGGCTGAATGCCCAGCAATGAAGTCATACAGGGACTGGGACTCGACGACTACAAGTTCGGGTTCGTCACCGATTCGGAGCCCGTCTTCCGCACGCGTCCCGGGCTGGACGCCGACATCGTGCGCCAGATCTCGGCGCGCAAGGACGAGCCGGAGTGGATGCTGAAGAGCCGCCTGAAGGCGCTGAGGATCTACGAGGCGAAGCCGATGCCGCAGTGGGGCGGGGACCTGTCGGAGCTTCAGGAGACGCTCGACCAGACCTACTTCTACGTGAAGCCGCAGGAACAGATGGAGCGCTCCTGGGACGACGTGCCGGAGAACATCAAGCAGACCTTCGAGCGGCTGGGAATCCCCGAGGCCGAACGCCGCATCCTGGCGGGTGTCGGAGCCCAGTACGACTCCGAGATGGTCTATCACTCGCTCAAGGAGGAATGGGAGTCCAAGGGCGTGATCTTCGACTCCATCGAGGACGGCCTGAAGAACCATCCCGAGCTGTTCCGCAAGTACTTCGGGACCGTGATCCCGGCGGCGGACAACAAGTTCGCCGCGCTGAACTCGGCGGTGTGGTCGGGCGGATCGTTCGTCTACATCCCGCCGGGCGTGCAGCTGGAGACGCCGCTGCAGGCGTACTTCCGGGTCAACCAGGAGCGGCTGGGACAGTTCGAGCGCACCCTGATCATCGCGGATGAGGGGTCCCGCGCGCACTACATCGAAGGGTGCACGGCCCCGGTCTACTCTACCGATTCCTTCCATTCCGGGGTGATCGAGATCATCGTCCACCGGGACGCCTACTTCCGCTATACCACGATCCAGAACTGGTCGAACAACATGTACAACCTGGTCACCCAGCGTGCGCTGGTGCACCAGGGCGCCCACATGGAGTGGCTGGACGGCAACCTGGGCTCCAAGCTCACGATGAAGTACCCGTCCTGCTACCTGATGGGCGAGGGCGCGCACGGCGATATCCTCTCGATCGCGTACGCGGGCGACGGCCAGCACCAGGATACGGGCGGGAAGGTGATCCACGTGGCGCCCAACACGTCCTCGAGCATCGTGTCCAAGTCGATCTCGAAGGGCACGGGCCGCTCCTCCTACCGCGGCCTCTGCAAGGTCTACGACGGCGCCTCCAACTCGAAGTCGAACGTCGAGTGCGACGCGCTGCTGATCAACGAGACCTCCCGGACCGACACCTTCCCCTACATCGAGATCGACGAGAAGAGCGCATCGGTGGGCCACGAGGCGACGGTGTCGAAGGTGGGCGACGAGCAGCTCTTCTACCTGATGAGCCGCGGGCTGGACGAGGCCGAGGCGATGGCGCTGATCGTGCGAGGCTTCATCGAGCCGATCGCCAGGGAGCTGCCGCTCGAGTACGCGGTGGAGCTGAACCGGCTGATCGAACTCGAAATGGAAGGGAGCGTCGGTTGAGCCGGATGGCACCGCCAAGGGAACGCGCAGTGCGCGCGCTGAACAGGGACGCGGTGCTGGAGACGGGGCTGGCGGATCCCGCCTGGCTGAAGGACCGCCGCGAGGAAGCGTGGGATGTCTACATGGCCACGCCACTTCCCTCGACGCGCTCCGAGGAGTGGCGCTACACGGATGTCGGGCGACTGCTGCCGCTGGATGGGCTGGAGCCGAATCTGGAGGGGGCCGGCGGGGTGCCGGATGGCGACCTGTTGCCCGGCGGCGGCGATCCATCCCGGGGGATAATCCCCGATGCGCTGCTCCGCACGATGGCCCATGACCCGGCGAGCTCCGGACGCGTCGTGGACCTGGACGGGCACGCCGTGTCGGTGGAGCTGGACGCGGCGCTGGCGGCGCAGGGTGTGGTGCTCTGCTCCCTGCGCGAGGCCGCGAGGAGCGGCGACCCCGTGGTCGAGGAACTCCTCGCCACCCGGGCCGTGCCCGCTTCCGAGGGCAAGTTCCCTGCACTCAACGCCGCGCTCTGGACGGACGGGGTCTTCCTGCGGGTTCCGAAGGGCGTCCGTCTCGATGAACCCATCCGGCTCAGCCGCTGGGTGTCGCGGCCGGGCACCGCCACCTTCACACGCATCCTCATTGTCGCCGAGGAGTTCAGCCAGGTCTCGTTCGTGGACGAGATCACGTCTCCCGACTTCGAGTCGACCACGCTGGCCAACACCGCCGTCGAGCTCTTCTCGCGGGGGGGCGCACAGGTGCAGTACGTGTCGCTGCAGCGCATGGGGCGGGGCGGCTTCTACCTCGCCAGCCAGCGCACCCTGGCGGAGCGCGATTCCACCCTCGACACCCTCAACGTCGCGCTCGGGGGGTCGGTCGGCCGCGTCGATCTGAACGCACGGCTCCTCGGTCCCGGGGCCAACAGCGACATGCTGGGCCTTTACTTCGGCGACGAGGACCAGCACTTCGACTTCAACACCAGCCAGGACCACGTGGCGCCCGACGCGCACAGCGACCTCCTGTACAAGGGGGCGCTGGACGGATCGGCCCGCGGCGTCTTCCGGGGCATCATTCGGGTTCACGAGGGCGCGCAGCGGACGGACGCCTACCAGACCAACCGCAACCTGATCCTGTCGGACGACGCCGTCGCCACCTCCCTGCCCAACCTCGAGATCGGTGCCGACGACGTGCGCTGCTCGCACGGCGCCACCGTGGGACAGCTCGACGCCGAGTCGCTCTTCTACCTGATGAGCCGCGGGCTGGACCGTGAGCAGGCCGAACGCCTGGTGGTGCTCGGGTTCCTCGGAGAGGTGCTGGACAGGCTGCCGCTGGGTGGCGTGACCGAGAAGGTCACCAGGGCGATCCGGGCGAAGCTGCGGCACTTGCACGGATAGCGCGATGCTTCGCAGGAAGACCCGCAGCACGGAGGCTCGGTGGACGAGAGTGGCGTCGGCAGAGGAGGTGCGGCCGAACGAACTCACCCCGGTGTCGACCGACCGGGGACCCGTCGTGCTCGCGAGTGTGGAAGGCCGGATCTACGCGCTCGAGGACCGTTGCTCGCATCAGGACTACCCGCTCTCGGCCGGTGAACTGGAGGACGGCGAGGTGGAGTGCATATTCCACGGCGCTCGCTTCGACCCGTGCACCGGCAGGGCCACCCGGTTGCCCGCAGTCACCCCTGTGCGGACCTTCGAGGTGGAGGTCCGCGACGGCGGGGTCTATCTGCGGCTTGAATAGCAGTCCGTGGATAATCCCCGCGTCGCACCGAGGGCGGCGAGGCGCCGGGCTGGCAAGGCGCGACGAAGGGCGCATAGCAGAGCTATTCGCCCGAGGAGCAACGCAGAGCGGTGCGTTGGGAGCTCGGAATGTAAATGCAACATGACAATTGGTAATGTTTTCTTGACATGGGGAGAGTCCGAGCACCGCGCTCAGCCCGGATGCATCGCCGCCCGAATGCAGCGGGGACTTATTCCACGGGCTGCCAGCAATCAGCGGATGAACCCGGCGGACCGGGAATGGTGAGGCAGACCGTCGCCCTGGATGTCGCCGCCATCAGGCGGGACTTTCCCGTCCTCGACCAGACCGTCGACGGGAAGCCACTGGTGTACCTGGACAGCGCCGCTTCCTCCCAGAAACCGCGCCAGGTCATCGACGCGATCAGCCGCTACTACCTTCGCGACCACGCCAACGTCCACCGGGGCGTGCACGAACTGGCGCGCCGGGCCACGGAAGCGTACGAAGGCTCGCGCGAACGGATCGCACGCTGGCTGAACGCGGCGGACGCACACGAAGTCGTTTGGACGCGGGGCACCTCAGAGGCCCTGAACCTCGTCGCCTTCTCGCTGGGCGAAGACCTCGGCCCCGCCGACGAAGTCGTCATCTCCGAGATGGAGCACCACTCCAACCTGGTGCCGTGGCAGCTGCTGGCCGCACGCAGGGGGATCCGTCTCCGCTACGCCGGCCTCACCGACGACGGCCGCCTCGACCTCGACCACCTGTCCTCGCTGCTCGGCCCGCGCACCCGGGTCGTGTCGCTTCCGCATGTCTCGAACGCGCTGGGAACCATCAATCCGGTGCAGGAGGTCGGCGCGCTTGTCCGGAGCAGGACCGACGCGGTCTTCATCCTCGATGGCGCACAGGGAGCACCCCACCTCCCCCTCGATGTCCAGGCGCTGGGTTGTGATTTCTATGCCTTTTCCGGCCACAAGATGTGCGGCCCGACCGGGATCGGCGGACTCTGGGGCACGCGGTCGCTGCTGGATGGAATGCCCCCGTACCAGGGGGGCGGAGAGATGATCGAACGGGTCTTTCGCGAGTACAGTAGCTGGGCGGAAGTGCCCCACAAATTCGAGGCGGGCACGCCCAACATCGCCGGGGCGGTGGGCCTGGCCGCCGCCGCCGACTATCTCGAAGGCGTGGGAATCGAAAGCATACACCGGCACGAGATGTCGCTGACCCGCCGGGCGGTCTCGCTTCTCTCCGAGGTGGAGGGCATCCGCATCCTCGGGCCCACCGACCCCGCTGACCGCGCCGGAGTGGTGCCGTTCGTGCTGGAAGGGGCTTCCGCCCAGGATGTCGCAACCATACTCGACGCCCAGGGAATCGCGGTGCGCGCCGGCCACCACTGTGCCCAGCTGGTGGTGGACCGCTTCGACGTTTCGGCAACGGTCCGGGCATCCTTCTACCTTTATAACAGCGACGAAGAAATAGAGCGGCTCGCGGCGGCGGTGGAGACGGCAAGGCGACTCCTTCTGCCCTGACCCGGGACGGCCCGCCATGAACCGCCAGCGACCTGACGTGGAAAGGACTATTCCCGTGTTCAAGAAAACGACCCCGGAACTTCGACTGGCGGCGCTTCCCGCGGGGCTTCTCTGCGGGCTGCTCACCACGCTGGCCGGCTGCGGCGAGGGCAGCGCGGGTGGCGATAACGTGGTGTACAACGACACCCTCCCCCGCGAGGAGCCCAGGGAGGTTCGCCACGAAGGTATGGAAGACACCGACTACGGCGATCTGAATCGCGCGGATGTCGGGCTGCATATCCCCTGGGCCCAAAACCTCATTTCGCGCGACCCCGTCCCCGATGCGGCGCCAGCCCGCCTGACGGACGTATCGGCCCATGCCATGGACGGATTCGACCGCGTCATCTTCACCTTCGAACCCAAGGTGGCCGGATACCAGCTCCGGCTGGTGGAGGAAGGGGGGGGCGGTTGCGACGCTTCCGAACCGGGAACGGACGCGCCCGTTCAACTGGCCATCGAGTTTCCGCGCACCATATCCAACGACGGCGGGACCCCCCTGGTCGGTGAACGCGATCTGGCTCCGGACTTTCCGACGCTCGTCCGAGCGGTGCAGACCTGCGACGAGGGCGACAGGGTGCGGTGGCTCCTGGGGGCCGCCGGTGACATGGAATACCGGTTGCTGGAGGTGCGGAACAGCAGTATGATCGTAGTGGATTTGCGGAGTACACAGACCGATTCGACGGACCCTGCGGTAACCGAATCGAACTGATTGCGTACCATTGGGGGCTGCGGGTCGGCGCTTGGCCCGGTGCCATAGACGTGAGGGGTACGGATGACGAAGCGAACAGCCTCTTTCGTGTGGATTGTCGGCTTGGCTATCCTGCCGGGTTGCGATTCGGATGGGATCGTCCGTGCCGGGTCCGACAACCCCGCGAGACCTGCTGATCCGGACACCCGGGCAAAGCCGTGCACCAACGGCATGGCCGGAATCTATCCCTGCCAGGGCATCGACCTGGTGTCGTACTTCACGGGCGAGGAGATCGGCCTGACCGAGGGCATCGTGAACGACATGTGGGGCTGGACCGACCCGGTGACCGGCACGGAGTGGGCGCTGGTCGGGCACCAGCAGGGCACGGCCTTCGTCAGCCTCAAGGACCCGGAACGTCCGCTGTACGCCGGCATTCTGCCGAAGACCGACGGCGCACGGGCGGGGGCATGGCGCGATATCAAGGTGTACGCGGACCATGCCTTCGTCGTGTCGGATGGCGCCGGACCGCACGGAATGCAGGTCTTCGACCTCACCCGGCTGCGCCGCGTCACCAATCCTCCGGAGATCCTCGAGGCGGACGCGCTGTACGATGGCATCCACAGCGCCCACAACATCGTCATCAACGAGCAGACCGGCTTCGCCTATGCGGTCGGGAGCAGCGGCGGCGGGAACTCCTGTGGTGGCGGGCTTCACATGATCGACATCCGCACGCCGCTGAGCCCGGTCTTTGCGGGGTGCTTCGCCGACACCGCGACCGGGAGGGCGGGCACGGGATACACCCACGACGCGATGTGCGTGGTTTACCGCGGACCCGACACCGAGTACCGAGGCCGGGAGATCTGCTTCGGCTCCAACGAGACCGCACTCAGCATCGCGGACGTGACCGACAAGGCAGCTCCGGTGGCAGTGGCCGCGGCCACCTATCCGAACACCGCCTACGCGCACCAGGGGTGGCTGGACGAGGCGCACGAATACCTCTACATGAGTGACGAGTTCGACGAGGCCTTCGGCACGGTCTCCGGTACCCGCACCATCGTGTGGGACGTCAGGGATCTGGACGATCCGATCCCTGCCGGAGACTTCTTCGGGACTACCCGGGCGACGGACCACAATCTGTATGTGGCCGGCAACCTGATGTACCAGTCCAACTACCATGCCGGGCTGCGGGTCGTCAGTATTGCGGCCCGGGAAGAGCCGTTCGAAATCGCCTTCTTCGACCACGAGCCCGATCAATCGAACGAGCCGGGGCTCAACGGGGGATGGAGCAACTACCCGTTCTTCGAGAGCGGAGTCATCGGGGCGACCTCGACCGGCGGCGGGGTCTATTTCGTCAGGCTGTCAGGCGGGACCGCTCCGGCGAATTGACACTCCGGCAGTCCGTCGATAGTTCCCGCGCCGGACCGAGGGGCTGCCAGCCTGGCAGTCCGTGGATAATCTCCGCGTCGCAGCGGGGACTTACTCCACGGCCTGCCTGGCAGCGGTCTTGCGCCCGCGTCTATCTTCCGGGGACCTGTGGCAATGGCTCCCTGACGTCGGACGAATTCCATGCACCTACCCACGCCTGGCCCAGGGCGCGGATCGCCCGCCGCCTCCGCGCTCCTGCTCCTGCTCGCCTCCTGCACCGCTGACGGGCCCGCCGACCTGCTGCTGATGGGCGGCTCGGTGCTGGACGGCACGGGCGCCGAGGCGGTCAGCGCCGATGTCGCCGTGGCGGGCGATCGCATCGTCTTCGTGGGCAATGCCCGGGAAGCGCGTGTGACGGCGCTCGACACGGTCGATGTGTCGGGTCTGGTCGTGACACCGGGGTTCATCGACATGCACTCCCACGCGGAGCTGGGGACGGATCACGGGCGCGATGCGCGTGCGTTCCTGTACCAGGGGATCACGAGCGTGGCGCTTGGCCTGGACGGGGGTGGCAGTGCGGAGGTCGCCGCACAGCTGGCCGCCTGGGAGGAGGACGGGATCGGCGTGAACGCGTTCCTTTTCGTGGGGCACAACTCGGTGCGGGCGTGGGTGATGGGGATGGAGGACCGCGCACCCACGGGCGGAGAACTGGACGAGATGCGGGCGCTGGTTCGCCAGGGCATGGAGCAGGGGGCGTACGGGCTGTCGTCGGGGCTGTTCTACCTGCCGGGCAACTACGCCGAGACCGAGGAGGTGATCGAGCTCAACCGGGTGGCCGCCGAGTACCCGGGCGCGATCTACGATACGCACGACCGGGATCTGGGCGCCGCCTATCCCCCGTTCGGGTACCTGGAATCGATCGCGGAGGGGATCCGGATCGGGGAGGAGGCGGGGACGAAGGTCATCTTCAGCCATTTCAACGCCCAGGGGGCTCACAACTACGGACGCGCGCACGAGGGGGCCGCGCTGATCGAGGCCGCACGGGACCGCGGGGTCGAGGTTGCGGGGGCGCATCACTCGTACACCGCCACGCAGTCGAACCTGCGCTCGTACACGATCCCCGGGTGGGCCGCCGCCGGGGGCGACTCGGCGATGGTGCGCCGCTTCGACCACCCCGACACGGTCCGGATCATCGACGGGCAGACGCGCGAGATGCTCGCGATTCGCGGTGGCGCACAGCGGCTCCTCTTCGCGGACCGGCGCCCCGAACTGAACGGCAGGACGCTGCAGGAGGTGGCGGACGGGTGGGGGATGGAGGCCCCCGCCGCGGCGCGGCGCATCCTGCGCGAGGGCAACGCCGCCGTCATGAACCTGGGCCTCTACGACGGCGAGAACCTGCGCTACCTGGCCCAGCGCGACTGGATGATGACCTGCACGGACGGCCGCGACCCCGGCCCCACCCGCCCCGTCACCCACCCGCGCGCCTTCGGGTCCTTCACGAAAAAGATCCGCGACCTGGTGCTGGACGAGCAGCTCCTCACCCTGCCCTACACGGTGCGCTCCATGACCGGCCTCGCCGCCGATTTCCTCAGCTGGACCGAACGGGGATACCTGCGCGAAGGGCAGATCGCGGACATCGCCGTCCTGGACCTCGCGACGCTCGACGACGTGGCCACCTACGAGAACCCGCACCAGTACTCGCGCGGGACGGTTCATGTGCTCGTGAACGGCGAGTTCGCCATCCGCGACGGGGAAGCCACGTTGGCGCTGGCGGGGCGCCCGCTGGTGCGCGGGGGGGCGGCGTTCGATGGGGAGTAGGGGGCACGGCGGACCGTCACACTCTCGCGGCGAGGAACAGGCTGAGGCGTGTGGCGCCTCCGAACCGGCCGATGGCGTTGGCAAGCGCAAACCGGCGGACGGCCGCGGCGCCCCCGGCCGGGCCGAATCCGGCGCACCATCCGACCCCGTGCTCTCCTCGCGCGACGGCGCCCTTCTCACGCTCACCCTCAACCGCCCCCACCGCCTCAACGCGGTGAGTCTGCCGCTCTACGAACGGCTGGTCGCCGAACTGGAGCGCGCCGGGGCCGACCGCGGCGTCCGCTGCGTGGTCCTCACCGGGAGCGGCCGCGCCTTCTGCGCCGGCGCCGACCTGAAGGCGCACCGGGATCGTCCCCAGTCCCCCGGGGAGCGCCGCCGCTACATCGAGGCGGCCCAGCGCGCCAACCACCTCATCCAGACGATCGGCACCCCGGTCGTGGCGGCGGTGAACGGCCACGCCGTCGGCGCGGGGCTGGAGCTCGCGCTCTCGGCCGACTTCGCCATCGCCGCCGAGGACGCGAAGCTGCGGCTCCCGGAGCTCGCGCTCGGCACCTTTGTGGGCGGCGGCGTGGTGTACACCCTCGCCGAGCGGGTCGGCGTCCTGAAGGCCCGCGAACTCGTCTACCTGGGCGACTTCTTCTCGGGCGCGGACGCGGCGGCGATGGGCGTTGTCAACCGGGCCGTCCCCCCTGCCGAGGTGCTCCCCGAGGCCACGCGCCTCGCGCACCGCCTGGCCCACCGCGCCCCGATTCCCCTGGCCGCGGCCAAACGGCTGATCGGTCCGGCGGCCCGCCTGTCCCGGGAAGAGGCGATGGAACGTGAGCGCGCCGCGCTGGAGGAGATCTTCGGCACGGCCGACTGGCGAGAAGGGCTGGCCGCGTTTCACGAGAAGCGGTCGCCCGAGTACAGGGGCGAATGAGCGCGACCCAGGTGGCCGCCCGTTCATGACCCTCCGGCGAATCTTCGAGCCTCGCTCGATCGCCATCGTGGGGGCCAGCGCGAATCCCACCAAGCGCGGCCACCAGATCCTCTGCGCCCTGGAGGAGTCCGACTATGCGGGCGCCGTCTATGCCGTCAACCGGGGCGGCGGCTGCATCCTCGGGCGGCCGGTGTACACGTCGGTGAACGAGCTGCCGGAGCCCGCGGACCTCGCGGTGCTGTGTACCCCCGCGGCGGCCGCTCCCGGCCTCGTGCGTGCGTGCGGGGAACGGGGCGTGGCGGGCGCAGTGGTGCTCGCGGTGGGCTTCGGGGAGTCCGGCAGCGAGGGCGCGGATCTGGAAGCCCGGCTGCGGGAAGCCGGCCGCGAACACGGCGTCCGCATCGTCGGGCCGAACACCTCCGGTCTGCTGAACCTGCCGAAGGGGGTCAACCTGATCGGGGCCCGCGGGGTGCGTCCCGGCGGGATCGCGCTGCTGGTCCAGTCCGGGAACATCGCGCTCGACCTGATGACCCGGGTCACCGGGCAGTCCCGGATGGGAATCTCGATCTGCTGCGGCCTCGGCAACGAGGTCGACGTAGGGTTCGGCGAGGTGCTGGACTACCTGGGCGACCACGACGAGACCCGGGTCGTCATCGCGCACATCGAAGGGTGCAGGGACGCGCGGGCACTCCTTTACACGGCGGCCCGGGTCACATGGCGCAAGCCCGTCGTGGTGATCAAGTCGGGGCGGACCGCGGCCGGCGCGCACGCGGCCCTCTCGCACACGGGAGCGGTGGCAGGCCCCTACGACCGGCTGCGTGCCGGACTCGCGCAGGCCGGCATTGTCGAGGTCCGGAGAACCGACGAACTGCTGGCCGTCGCCCAGACGCTGGCGTCGCAGCCGGCGGGTCCGCCATCGGTGCAACGAAAGGGGTCCGGGCCGACGCGCTCCGGCCCGGCAGGCTCCAGACCCGCACGCCGGCCAACACGCTCCCGTCCGACCGGACGCGGCGTCACCATCCTTTCGGACGGCGGCGGACAGAGCACGCTGGCGGTGGACACGTTGCAGGAGATGGGGGTGACGTTGGCCGGGCTGGCGCCCGCAACTTCGTCCGCGCTGCGGGCGCTGCTGGGGCCTGCCGCAGCCGTGCGCACCCCGGTGGACGTCGCGGGCGCGGCCGACGCCGACCCGGGGGCGTTCGCGCGCGCGCTGCACGTGCTCGCGGCGGATCCGGGGGTGGGAGTGGTCCTGCTGGTCGGCTTGTTCGGCGGGTACGCGATCCGCTTCTCGGAGCAGCTTGCAGACACCGAAGCCGGGGCGGCGCGGGCGATGGCGGCGACGATGAGGACTCTCGGCAAGGGCCTGGTCGTGCACTCGCAGTATGCCTCGCACGCGAGCGCGCCTCTGGACGAGCTGCGCGACGCCCACGTCCCCGTCATCGGCTCGCTTGATGTGGCGTGCCGGGCGGTGGCCGAGCTGCAACGTCGCGGGGTGCGGTTGACGGATTCGGCGCAACGATGGAGGCCCGATGAGGAGCCCGTGCACATCATCACATCGTCGCATCATGTCATCACACGTGCGCGGGCCGAGGGGAGGACGACGCTTGACGAGATGGAGGCGCGTGCGCTGCTGGGCGAAGCCGGGCTCAAGCTCCCACCGGTCGACCCCACGCGTTCTCCCCCCGCAGCCGGGCTCTCCTTTCCGCCCATCGAAGTCGCCCGCTCGGCCAGCGAAGCGGCGAGCGCAGCGCAGCAGGCCGCCCGCCCAGTCGCGATCAGGCTCCTCTCCAGGCACATCACCCACAAGTCGGACGCCGGCGGGGTGATGCTCGGCGTGAGGGGCGGCGACGAGGCCCGAACCGCATTCGAGACGATCGCTGCGAACGCGCTCGACTACGCGCGGGCGCACGGTCTGCCGGAAGAGGCGTGCGCTGCGACCGTTTCGCCCATGCTGGCGACGCCCGTTGCCGAACTGCTGGTCGGCGCGTGCCGCGATCCCCGACTCGGACCCGTGCTGACCATCGGCGCAGGGGGGATCTGGGTCGAGGTGCTCCGCGACGTGGCACACCGAGTGCTGCCGGTGACGCCAGGTGAGGTGGAGGCCGCGATAGCCGAACTGAAGGTGAGCGCGCTGCTCGCTGGTGCGCGCGGCGGGCGTGCCGTGCGGTTGCGTCCTATCGTCGGCGCGGCGGGCGTGGTGGCCGAGTGCGTGATGCGGTGGCCGGATGTCGCGGAGGCCGAGGTCAACCCGCTGTTCGTCTATGAGGACCGGGTTGTGCCGGTGGACGCGAGGGTGGTGCTGGCGGCGCCGCTGCAACCAAAGCGGCCGTGAGCCCGTCATGCACGTGAGCACGCCCGCGTTACGAGACCGCTCACGCCTGCCTGAACGGAGAACCACTTCCACGGTCCCGGTCCTGCACTTCCTCATTCATGGAGACGTCGATGGCCACGCCTCACCCGCCCTCCCCCCTTAGGTCCGATCCCTATCCCGACGCCGCACCGACCGCCCCTCTGCATTTGCTGCCGCCGGTCCTGCCAGCCCGTGCCGTCCCCCCGCGGCATTCGAGCGGATTTGGGCGCGGACTGCTGGTGCTCGCCGCCATCGCCTGCACCGCATGCGATTCGGCTGCACGGAACCCGGGGCCCGGCACCGCTGACAGCGCCAGCGTCCGGATCGTCACCAGCGATCCGCTGAGTTCCGATGCGACCTGCCGGGCCGGCGAAGAGCCGATCTTCCGCGTCGGCGATGCAGAGGACGACGAGAACCAGTGGTTCAGCACGATCCGCGGCATGGGACTCCTGTCGGACGGCTCCGTCGCCGTGATCGACAGATCCAGCGAGGAGGTAAGGGTGTTTGGACCCGACGGGAGTCACCTCGTATCCATGGGCCGCCCGGGTGACGGGCCCGGCGAGTTCAGGAGCGCCTGGTTCCTCTGGGTACTCCCGGGAGACACGCTGTGGGTGGGGGACTACCGCCCCTGGCGCTACAACGTCTTCACGCGGCACGGTCAGTTCGTGCGGGCCGTGCAGATGATGCCGGTGTACGCCAACCCGTCAAGGCGTGGAGGTGTGCTGCGCAACGGCATCTCCGTCAATACCAGAACCACCTATATCGCCAGCAGCAGCAATTTCACAGTGCCCGACACCCTCCTCCTGGAGGCGCACGACGACGAAGGCCGGCTTGTCACCACTCTGGCCCGTGTTCCGAACATGGTCCAGGGAATGACGGCGAAGTCCGAAGCTGCGAATCTCGTGCTCAATCCGCTGTTCGCCGCCTCTGCGCACGCCGATGCGATCGGGAGTACCATCGCCACGGGCCACGGGCGCGACCCCGAAGTGCGCCTCTTCGACGACGACTTGCGTCTGCGCCGAATCGTGCGGTGGTCGGAGCCCTCAAGACAGGTGACTTCCGCGGAGGTAAACGCCTGGCGCGACAACTATGTGGAAAGCCGGGGGGGACGCAATTCCGACCGGTGGGGACCGTTCGACGATGCGACCATCGACCCCGACAGGCCCGCGGCCGATGTCTACCCCGCCTTCAGTTCACTCAAGCTGGGCACAGACGGGCGCCTGTGGGTCGCCCCCTACCGCAAGCCCGGTCAGGAGCCGCGCCGGTGGATGGGTTTCGAGCCCGACGGTACGTTTTCGTGCCATCTGGAGCGTGTCCCGATCTCAATCCACGAGATCGGCGCCGACTATGTACTGGGCATTCAATCCGATGAACTCGGGGTGCAAACCGTCGTCATGTTCAGTCTCGGCAGGCCGCAGCCCGGCACTCCGTGAGCGCGGCGCATCGCGAGCCGAGTGCCGGGGGGTCTTGTCCACGGGCTAGGCCTGGTCCTGGTCCCCGCCGGGACGCAACGCCACCTTGACCGCGCCGCTCCGCCGGTGGTCGTCCGCGGCGCGGAGCGCGTCCCGGTATTGCTTCAGTGGGAAGACGTGCGTCACCAGATCGCCCAGCGCCCGGGGATCGGCCGCCATCCGTTGGAGCGTGATTGCGAAGGTGTGCAGCCCGCGCCCGTCCCACTCTTCGGCCCCGTATCCGACATGGCCCTGGATCTGCAGCTCACGTGCCCACACGAACGTAAGGTCCAGCTTGCGCATCTGCCCCGCGCAGCCCAGCAGCACCACCCGGCCGCGCGGCGTCGTGTACCGCAGCGCCTGGGACATGCTGGCCTGGCTCCCCACGCAGTCGAAGACGGCCTCGAACCCGCCTCCGGCGTACACCTCTTCCCCGACCACGGGCATGTAGGCGCGGGCGCCCGTCCCGATCAGCACCCTGCGCGCCTCCGCTCCCGGCGCGACCGTCTCATCCGCGCCCAGAGCCGCCGCCAGCGCCACCTCGTGCGCGCGCTTCACTTGCGCCACCACGCGACCGGTGTAACCCAGCGTGCGCAGCGCCCAGATCGTCCCGAACGCAATCGCCCCGCTCCCGATCACCAGGACCGGCCCCTGGGCCCGCCGCGCGCCGCTCCGCAGCACCCCGTGAACCCCGATCGAGAGCGGCTCCGCGAGCACGGCCACCCGGTCCGGGACCCCCTTCGGCACCGCAAAGACCTGGCGCCGGTGGGCCACCATCTCCTCCCCCCAGCCCCCCGGCAGGTCCCTGTGGTATCCGATTGTGCTCCCGGGGGACAGTCCGCCATCCCACGGGCCACCCTCCGGCCCCCTCTCGCCGGCCAGCTCGCAGGTGGCATGCGTCCCGACCACGCATGAGCGACACCAGGAATCCACCCCCCATCCCCGGGCCTCGCAATGGAGCATCGGGTCGACCACCACGCGGTCGCCGGCCTTCACGTGAGTCACCCCCGGGCCCGCCTCGACCACCCGGCCCAGGACCTCGTGGCCAAGAACCGCCGGGAATGACCCGAACGGCTCCATCGCCGGGCTGGACCGGTAGGCGACATTCCCCAGGTCGCTGCCGCAGATCCCGCACAGCAGGACTTCGATCCGCACCCAATCGTCACCCGGGAGCGCGGGCGGCGGGCGGTCCACCAGGCCCAGCCGGGAGAGCCGGCCATACACGAAGGCGTCGCTGAGTCTTCCCATGCTCCTCGCCAGGAGATACCCCGGGATCGTTACGTTGAATTCAACGGCTTTCAATGGCGTGTGCGGCTCTCAAGGGCGGTTCCGCTCCCAATGGCGGGTGCGGTTATCAGGGCGGGTTCGGCTTGCAATGGCTGGTCCGGTTATCAGGGCGGGTGTCAATGGCGTGTGCAGCTTTCAGGCGGGGTCCGTTCTGGTGCGGCACAGGCCGGAACGTGGTAAAGTGGCGTGACCGGACCCGGGCGGGAAGGTAGGGCCGTTTTCGGTGAGGCGCGCGGCCCGCCCACCGCTGCCAACACCTCCGACTGTCCGGCCGGGCTCCGCCGAGCGTCGCCCGCCCACCCAATCCAGGCTCCAGA
This sequence comes from Longimicrobiales bacterium, assembly GCA_965116645.1. Taxonomy (GTDB): domain Bacteria; phylum Gemmatimonadota; class Gemmatimonadetes; order Longimicrobiales; family Gaopeijiaceae; genus Bin94. Next base: position 3,719,894 of record OZ220702.1, read on the forward strand.
CACGAGTTACCCGAATGAAGACTGCCATCATCGCCGGCTGCCGAACGCCCTTCGTCAGGTCCGGCACCCACTTCAGCCGTCTGACGGCGATCGACCTCGGCCGCCACGCGGTCACCGAACTGATGGCCAGATCGGAGATCCCCCCCGGCGAGGTCGATCAGATCGTCTACGGGACCGTCGTGCACGACCCCCAGGCGCCGAACATCGCGCGCGAAGTCGGGCTCGCCACGCTCCCGAAGGATGTCCCCGCGGTGACCGTGTCGCGCGCCTGCGCGTCGGCCAACCAGGCCATCTCCGACGGCGTGAACCTCATCGAGAGCGGCCAGGCCGACGTCGTGGTCGCGGGCGGGGCCGAATGCCTCTCGCGCATCCCCATCCTCGTCTCCGACCGGCTTTCCCGCACCCTGGTCGCGGCATCGCGGGCGAAGACCCTGGGCGCGCGGCTCCGCACCTTCGCCCGCATCCGCCCGCGCGACCTGGTGCCGGTGGCCCCGGCGATCGCCGAATACTCGACGGGCGAGTCAATGGGCGAAGCGGCCGAGAGGATGGCGAAGGAGAACGGGATCGGGCGCGAGGACCAGGACCGCTGGGCGCTCGCGTCTCACCTGAAGGCCCACGCCGGAACGGAAGACGGGCGTCTCACGGCGGAGATCGCCCCGCTCTACGTGCCGCCGAAGTACACGACGACAGTCGAGAAGGACAACGGGATCCGTCCCGACACATCGATGGAGGCGCTCTCCGCGCTGCGCCCCGTCTTCGACCGCAAGTTCGGCTCGGTGACCGCGGGGAACTCGTCGCCGCTCACCGACGGCGCGTCGGCGGTGCTGCTCATGTCGCCCGAGCGGGCGAAGGGTCTCGGCATGGAACCGCTGGGGTACGTGCGCTCATACGCCATCACCGCGCTCGACCCCGCCGCCCAGCTACTCCAGGGACCCGCCTACGCCGCCCCGCTCGCCCTTGACCGCGCGGGCCTGACCATGGCCGACATCGACCTGCTGGAAATGCACGAGGCTTTCGCCGCCCAGGTGCTCTCCAACCTGCAGGCGTGGGACTCCGGCGGCTTCTGCCGCGAGGAACTCGGCCGCGCCGGAAAGCTGGGCCACCCGGACCCCGAAGCGATCAACGTGATGGGAGGATCCATTGCCATCGGCCACCCCTTCGGCGCCACCGGGGGCCGCCTCACGACGACGCTCCTCAACGAACTGCGGCGGCGGGACGGCCAGTTCGGTCTGATCACAGTGTGCGCGGCCGGCGGGATGGGGTTCGCCATGGTGCTGGAGCGAGGGTAGCGCCCGGTGAAGGGCCGCTCAGGCCGTGGACGACCCGCCCGAATGCTGCGGGAGCTTGGTCTGGAGGCCGCCCCCGCATGAGCGGCCAAGCGCCGCGTGGACAGGGCGGTTGGAAGGGCGCGCTGCCACTACCGTGCGCCGAAAAGGCTCACCAGGTAGATGTCCAGACTGGAGTGGAAAGCGATCCTCCGGCCATCCGGGGACCAGGCAGGAGCACTTGCATCAAGAGCCAGGTTCGTCGCACTGCTCCCGTCCGCGTTCATCACATGGAGATCCACTTCGAGGCCGCGGCTGGACCCGAAGGCGATTCGGCTGCCGTCGGGAGACCACCAAACACCCTGTTCGCGCGCGGCGCTGTTCGTCAGGTTCGTCGCGCCGCTCCCGTCCGCGTTCATTGCGTAGATGTCGCCACCAGACAGGAAGCCGATTCGGCTGCCGTCGGGGGACCAGGCAGGATACCAGTCGGAACCGGGGTTGTTCGTCAGGTTGGTCGTGCCGCTCCCGTCCGCGTTCACCACGTAGATCTCGTCGTTGCTGTCGCGGAAGGACATGAAGGCAATTCGGCTGCCGTCCGGGGACCACGCAGGATGACTATCCGAACCGGAGTTGTTCGTCAGGTTCGTCGCGCTGCTCCCGTCCGCGTTCATCACGTAGATCTCGTTGTTGCCGTCGCGGAAGGACACGAAGGCGATTCGGCTTCCGTCAGGGGACCAGGCAGGATACCAGTCGGGACCGGGGTTGTTCGTCAGGTTGGTCACGCCGCTGCCGTCCGCGTTCACCACGTAGATCTCGTTGTTGGCGTCCCGGCGGGACGTGAAGGCAATACGGCTGCCGTTGGGGGACCACGCAGGGTAGCCCTGAACAACCGTTTGAGAGTTCGTCAGCCGGGTGTCGCCACCTCCGGCCGCGTTCATCACGTAGAGATCGGGTCTGAAGGTGTCGCCGCTGCGCCCGGACAGGTAGGCGATCCGGGTGCCGTCGGGAGACCATGCAGGGTAGGCACCGGAGTGGTCCGTCAACAGCACCGGCTGCCCAGCGGGGATCATTCGCTCCGGGGCCGGGTCCTCGGGCGGAACGGGATTCTCACAGGCGCCGGAAAGAGCCGCGAGGAGAGCGGCCACGACCGGCAGCCCGGGGACGAACCCCCGCGAGCACAGGGAGCGGCGAGGCGCCGCGCAGACAGGGCGCTTGGAAGGGTGCACAGAAAAGCAATCCTGCATATCTCACAGCCCGCTGATTGTGGATCCTGAGGAGATTTCAGGTTAGGATTCGCGGTGCCTGTCCGTCAAGGGTGTTGTATAACTCCAACCCGGGCGAACGATGGTCAGGCGCACCACGTAGTCCACGTCCAGTTCATCGTCGTCGATCGCGTAGATCGCGGCGTCGGTGATCAACCTGATAAACATCCCTTCGACGCCGGGGGGAAGCTCCGGCTGCCCCAGATACCTTCCCTCCCGGTCGAAGACATCGAACGCCAGGCCCCCCGGCCCGGTTTGGCGCAACCAGATGGTGCCGTCGTTCGATATCCGGAATCCCCTATCGAACGGCGGGTACACCCGGGGAACATCATCCACGCTGAGGCGCGGAGTAATCCGGCTGGCTCCCTCGTACCGGACATACGGCACACGTTCCTCGATCCGGTAGTTGCTGGGGTATTCGAACACGATCCGTTGTATCTCCGGAAGTTCCAGCTTCGGCGGTTCGACCACACCGACAGGATCGAGCAGCCCCTCGGAATTGAGGCGGAAGGCCCTGGTGAAGAACCGCTCACTTTCCCGGTCGTATTCCAACACGAGAAAGCGCCCGTCCTCCGTCCACCCACTGAATCCGCCCCGGTTCGTGGACACGCCCCGGTGCCCGCCGATCCTGGTCCCCGTCGTGTCGAAGATCTCGAAGCGACCGAGTCGGGGGTCCTCGACCCAGATCTCTCCGTTCGGCGCCATGTATGCCTGGCCGATGGACCCGAATTCGCCCGGGCCCTCGCCCGACCGTCCGACAGTGCGTACGAATCCGCCGTCCGCATCGAACACCCGGATCTCGTTCGCCAAGCGGTCCACGATCCAGAGGCTGCCGGCTTCGGTCACCACAACCGATCCGACGCTACCGAAACTCTCGGGCCCCTCCCCCAAGGCGGTTCCGATCCGCAATCCTTCCACCACTCGCCACCGTTCCTCCGGGTTTGCGTCCCACAGCCCGTTCGCCGAATTCGTCACTAGAACGGACCCGTTGGCAAGTGTGTCGAAGGACGGGCCCGCGGCGGCGGGCGGCGCGGCGTCGCCCGCGCAGGCACACAGCCAGAGACCGGGTATGACAGTGAGGAGGCCCCTCGTTGCTGGGCATGCGGAGCGCATCCAAAACGTCGACATCGTCGCTGCCCTTCTTGAGCGGGCGCCTACTCGCGCGCGCCCGCTGTCCGCATTCCCGTCTGGATCGCCCCCGCGAGCCTCTGCGGGAATTCGGATCCCACGTAGAACTGCTTGCCGCCGCGCAGCGTGACCGCTGCCGCCTGGTTCCCTCTGATCGACCAGGCGGTTCGATTGGGCCGCCACCTGATTCCCCAGCCGCCGAACTCGACGAGCGGGCGGTAGGTCAGGCCGCGCACGGATTCGATTTCGGAGAAATGGATGCGCTTGCGGATCAGGTGGACCGGACCGAACGCGATGAAGATGTGATCGGTGCGGACTTCGACGTCCAGGCGAATGAACGCCACGGTCAGGGATAGAACGAGCAGCAGTCCCACACTGATCCCGGCTACGGTGAGGATCGCGGACCCGGACATCCCCTCGCCGGACCGGCCGGTGATCTCCACGATTCTCATCATGGGAGTGATCGTCCCGATCACGCCGGCGAGACATGCGCCCCATATGAGCGCTATCGCCCATAGGGGAGCCCACGTTTGTTCCCGGTAGTGCACGCGGTCGTGACCAACTCCGCGCCTGCGGTTCGCCATTTCAGCCTCCGGCCAGTTCCCCGAGCGCTCGCCGCACCTGAACGGGCACCATCGCCCGGCGCCACTCTGCGTCCACGATAATGTTGTCGAGCGGGCGGCATTGCGCACGGGCCCGCTCCGCCAGCGCCTCGATCACCTCCGGGCGGAGACGCTCGCCCGCCGCGATCTCGTCCCAACCGGCCAGCACCCGCGGCCTGGCGCCCAGCGCCGACACAACGCCCCTGAGCCCGGCCACCGTCCCGTCCTGCTCGAAGTCGCCCACTACCGCAACGGAAAGCAGGGGGAAGTCGATCGAGTTGCGCTGCCGCAGTTTGCGGTAGGCGCTCCGGCGGTGAACGGCGAGTGCATCGGGACCGAACCGGCTGCGATCTCGGTCCGCCCCGCGCCCATTTGAGACAGGCCCCATTAAGGGAATACGAATCTCGGTGACGATTTCATCACTTGCCCGGCGGGTGTTCCGGATTCCGTCGGTAACGAAGAAGTCGGATGCGGCGATCTCGCGGGTGTCGGTCGGGCCGGCCAGCGTGAAGGTGGCGCCGAGCGCGATCAGGTTCGGGGGCGTGTCGGCCGAGTGCGCCGCAACGCACTTCTTGCCGACCTTCGTGACGTGGCAGACGTCTCCGTTCTTCTTGAGGCAGTACCCGAGCGCGCCGCGCCAGAATTCGGTCTGGTTGTAGTAGGTGCAGCGGGTGTCGAGGCAGACGTTGCCGCCGATGGTGCCCATGTTGCGCAGTTGGGGGCCGGCGACGAGGCCGGCGGCGGTGGCGAGGCCCGTGAAGTGGCGGCGGACGAGGGGGTTGTCGGAGATGTCGGCGAGCGTCTCGAGGGCGCCGATGCGGAGGGTGGCGCCCGACGGGGGCGAATCGGATGGGGCGCCGCCAACCGCGCCGCCGGGGTTGCCGGGTGGTCCGTCGCCGGACCCGTCGCCGGGGACAACGCCGATCCCGCGCATCGCGCCGATGCCGTTGAGCGAGACGACGTGCGCGGGGGTGAAAAGGCGGTGCTTCATGTTCGGCATGAGGTCGGTGCCACCGGCGATCGGCATCGCGTCCTGGCCGTGCTCGCGGAGGAGCGCCACCGCCTCTTCGACGGTGCGCGGGCGGTGGTAGCGGAAGGGGGGGAGCCGCAGCATGCCGTTACCGGGACGGGGGCAGGGGCCGCGCGACCATGATCCCGTCCTGGCCGTCGATGCGCCGGATCCGCTCGGCGAGCGAGTCGTCGCTGAGCTGCACATGGGAGCCGACCAGGGGGGCGTGCAGGAGGCGCAGCACGCCGCCGCGCCGGACGGCGATGCCGGTGTGCGCGATGTCGAGGCCGGGCACGGTGCTGGTCGCCGCGATGATGTCGCCGTCCCGGATGAGGTGTTCCCGGGCGGGGATGTCGGGGGCGGGGATGTAGTGGCGGGGGGTGGGGCGGAGCCGCGCCTCCATGCCGGTGATCGCCTGCAGCACACCGGGGTCCGCCAGTTGCCGGTACGCATCCGGATGGGTCGACATGAAGTCGATCGGGGACGGGTCGGCCACGCCGCCGAGTTCCTCCGAGATGCCGTCGACGAGCCCCATCGCCTCGTTGTCGGCGATCCACTCGCTGAAGTAGTGGAGGCGGCTGGGGTAGCCGTCGAGCACGCCGCCCCGGTAGCGGACATCCGTCAGTTCGCGCCGGTAGGCGGCCTGGAAGCGGTCAAGGTCTTCGAGCACTTCCGGCGGCCGGGACCAGGCGAGGCGGGCCAGCACCAGCACGTTTTCGACGAAGGTGACGCAGTCGAGCGTCTCCAGGTTGATGACCAGGCGTTCGGGGCCGGAGAGTTCCAGCGTGTGGGGTTCGTAGGGGGTGTCGATGAAGCGTTCGCCGATGCGGGCCAGGACATCGCCGAACCGGGGGAGGGTGTCCAGCCGCTGCTCCCGCGCCCAGGAAAGCTGAGCGCGGGCGATCTCCCAGTCGCGGGCGGTGCCTTCGGCGGGGCGCTCCTGTCCTGCTGGCGCCGCCTGCACATCCGTGGCCCGGGTCGTGCCCTCCTGCCTTGCCTGTACCGCGCTCGCGTCCGTGGCCGGGGCCCCGCGGTACTGTCCGTCCCCCTCCTGGCCTTCCGGCGCACCCGCCCCGGAGGCGTCCGCTTCCACGCACGCAACCGCAACGAAAAACCCTGTCACGCACCCCGCGACCAGCCGCCGGCACCGCGACACTCGACCGCTCATTTCACCCCGGCAGCAACAGCTATCCGCGACGCCGGAGCCGTCTTTCGCCGCCCCTCCTCCGCCTCCCGAATCGCCCGCCACACCCGTGGCGGCGAGAACGGCAGGGCGTCCATCCGCACCCCCACCGCGTCGTGGATCGCATTCGCAATCGCCGGGATCGACGGGTGCAGCGGCCCTTCCCCGGCCTCCTTCGCCCCGTACGGCCCCTCCGGATCGATCGACTCGACGATGAGCGACTCGAGTTCGGGGGTGTCGAGGCTCGTGGGGATCCGGTAGTCGAGCAGCGAGGGTGCGTTGTGCAGACCCGCGCGCCCCTGGTCGGCCGACTTGAAGATCTGTTCCTCCATGAGCGCCTCGGCGAATCCCATGTAGGCCGATCCCTCCATCTGGCCCGCGACCAGCACCGGGTTCAGCGCGCGCCCGCAGTCGTGCGCGATCCAGATCTTCTCCACATTCACGAATCCCGTCTCGGTGTCCACCTCAACCTCGGCCACATGCGCCGTGAAGGAGTACGCCGGCGACGCCCCGATCGTCGCGCCCCGGTAGTCCCCGTGCACGTCCTTGGGCGTGTTGTAGGACCCCGTCGCGCCCAGGGTCCCGAACTTCGCCTCGGCCAGGTTGAAGGCCTCGCGCAGCGGCATGCTCGTCCCGGTGTCCCCCGCCCGCACCGCCCAACCCCCCGCCAGCAGCACCTCACCCGGCTTCGCGTCCCACGCCTCCGCCACTGCGTCGCGCACCTTCGCCTTCAGCTTGCGGGACGCCTCGATGCACGCGTTGCCCAGCATGAACGTCACCCGGGACGAATACGCGCCCAGGTCGACCGGGGTGAAGTCCGTGTCCCCCGCCAGCACCCGGATGTGCTCCAGCGGCACGCCCAGCTCCTCGGCCACGACGTACGCCACCATCGAGTCGACCCCCTGCCCGATCTCCGACGCCCCCGAAAAGACCGCCACCCGCCCCGACCGGTCCACCTGCAGCTGCACGCCCGACTGCGGCATCTCGTTCGGGTAGATCGGGTAGTTCGTGCCGGTGATGTACGTCGAGCCCGCCACGCCGACCCCGCGCCCGTACGGCAGCCGGCGGTGCTTGCGCTTCCAGCCGCTCGCCCGCTCCACCTCCTCCAGGCACTCCAGGAAGCCGTTCGACGTCACCCGCAGATCGTTCACGGTGCGCGTGTTGGCGCCGATGAAGTTGCGCCTGCGCAGCTCGATCGGGTCGATCTCGAGCCGCTCCGCGATCCGGTCCAGCTGCACCTCGATGGCGAAGCGCGGCTGCACCGAACCGTGGCCCCGCTTGGGCCCGCAGGCGGGCTTGTTCGTGTAGGCGCGCGTCGAGTGGAAGCGGTAGGCGGGCATCCGGTAGGGAGCGGTGAGGAGCTGCCCCGAGTAGTACGTCGTGACCAGCCCGAAGGAGGCGTACGCGCCGCCGTCCAGGACGATCTCGGCGTCCACCGAGGTGAGCATGCCGTCGCGGGTGGCGCCGGTGCGGTAGCGCATGTGGAAGGGGTGGCGGCCACGGTGGGCATAGAAGACTTCTTCCCGGGTGTAGAGGATCTTCACCGGGCGGCCCGTCATCATCGAGAGCTTGGCGACGCAGAATTCCAGGTCGAAGGGCTCGGACTTGCCGCCGAAGGCGCCGCCGACCGGGGGCTGAATGACTCTCACCTTCGCGGGGTCGACCTCCAGCACCCGCGCGAGCTCACGGTGCAGGTAGTGCGGGACCTGGGTCGCCGACCACACGGTGAGCTTCCCGTTGCCCTCGGCCAGCCCGATCGCGCAGTGGGGTTCGATCGGCGTGTGGGTCGTGCCCTCGAAGAAGTAGTCGCTCTCCACCACGATGTCCGCGTCCTCCAGCCCCGCGTCGACCTCGCCGAACTCCAGCTTGACCACCTTGGTGACGTTCCCGTTCCACCCCGGCTTGCGCGGCTCGTGGATGTACGGTCCGGCCTCGGCGGCGATCGCCTCGTGAGGATCCAGGTAGGCGGGCAGCTCCTCGTAGGTGACGTCGATGAGGTCGAGCGCGGCAATGGCCGTGTCCTCGTCCACCGCCGCCACCGCCGCCACACCGTCCCCGACGTAGCGCACCTTGTCCACGCAGAGCGGATACTCGTCCGGCGTCCACGGGATGATCCCGTAGCTGGTGGGCATGTCGCGCCCGGTCACGACCGCGTGTACGCCCGGAAGCGCCTCGGCGCGCGCGGTGTCGATGGCCACGATGCGGGCGTGCGGGTGCGGGCTGCGCAGGATCCTGCCGTGCAGCATCCCGGGCAGCCGGATGTCGTCGGTGTAGCGGGCGCGGCCGGTCGCCTTGGCCAGCCCGTCCACCTTGCGCATGGGGCGGCCGATGGTGGAGAGGCCGCGGCTCCCGGTGGGTCCACCGGCGCCATCGCCGGGCCCACCGTTCCGCGTGCCCGGAGTCCCGGCCGCGGTCGCCGCCCCATTCGCCGCCCCGGCCCCTCTCCCGTCGCGCCTCATCGCCCGCCCAGCCTCGCTGCCGCCGCCTCCACGGCGTCGTAGATCTTCGCGTAGCCGGTGCAGCGGCACAGATTCCCGGCCAGCGCGTCCCGGATTTCGTCCCGGGTCGGCGACGGGTTTCGGTCCAGCAGCGCCACCGAGCTGCACAGAATGCCCGGCGTGCAGAAGCCGCACTGCGCGGCCCCGTTAAGATCGAACTCGTCCTGCACCGGATGCGTCTCCGTCCCGCTGGCAAGCCCCTCCACCGTGCGCACCTCCTTCCCCTCGGCCTCCCACACCGCCGTGATGCACGACAGCACCGCGCGGCCGTCCACGATCACCGTGCACGCCCCGCAGTCGCCCTTGTCGCACCCCTGCTTGGACCCCGTCAGCCCGAGGCCGTAGCGCAGCGTCTCCAGCAATGTGTAGTGGGCCGGCACCCCGCACGCCCGCTCGTCCCCGTTGACCCTCAGTCTTGCGACTTCCATCCGGAACCTCCTCGTCACCCTTCAAATATCGGTTCCGGGATGGGTTTTGGGCCAGTGGGGTATATACTTGATGGGCAAAGGATTCCTTCCAACCAGCCAGGACGAAGCAGCATGCCCTACCCCGAGATGATGGTCGCGCCCATGCGGGGCGACATGGTACGAATCGGATTTCAGGAACTTCGCGACGCGGAACAGGTCGAGCAGGCGATGGACGCCATGGAAGGGACCGTGCTCATGGCGGTCAACTCGGTGTGCGGTTGCGCGGCCGGGATTTTCCGCCCCGCCGTGGCGATGGCGCTACAGGGCGAGAAGCAGCCCGACCACAAGGTCACCGTATTCGCCGGACAGGACCTCGATGCCACCGCGGCCGCGCGGACCCGTCTGGTCGGCTACCCGCCCTCGTCCCCTTCGATAGCGCTGCTCAAGGACGGCGACGTGGTCTTCATGCTCGAGCGCTTCCAGATCGAAGGGCGCTCGGCACCGGCAATCGCCACCGACCTGCAGGCGGCTTTCGACGAGCACTGCTGAGGTCCGCCCCCGGACAACCGGGGGTGCGACCCGGGCGCGCTGTTCGCACCCCGCAGGTGCGGTCGCACCCAGCGGGTGGGGCTCCCCCGGGCGTTCGTCCCCTACTCCGCCTTCCGGCCTGCCAGCCAGCCGTCCACCGAGAACTTGCCTGCCCCGTGGGCGAAGAAGAAGAGCCAGGTGAAGCAGTAGAAGGCGGCGAGTTCACCCCCGTTGCCGGTGCCTCCCGATCCGACCGGCCAGAAGCCCTGTGGGGCGTGGACCATGAAGTAGGCCCACGCCATCTGTCCCGCAACCAGGAAGGCCACGGGGCGGGTGAACAGGCCCACCACGATGAGCAGCCCGCCGAAGAACTCCAGGATTCCGGCGATCCCCATCTGGCTCATCAGACTGTCGACCGCGTCTCTCCCCAGTACTCCGAAGAGCTTCTGGGCTCCGTGCAGGCTGAAGAGGAACCCGGCGACAACGCGCAGCGCGTTGTGGGTCAGTTCCCTGAGTCCGGCATGATCCTTGAACATCTTTCGGCTTCCTCCTCCTCACGGGTGGGTTGACTTCGCGGACTGCGAGACCCCGTCAGATTACGATCCGGGCGGCGCCCGCGCAAAGGAATCTGCCGGGGATTCGGGGCCGCTACCGCCGCCGCCGCGCCTCCCGCTCCGCCAGCCTCCTGGCCCGGCGGGCCTCCTTCTTCTCGCGCTTGAGTCTGCGCCTGGCCTGCTTCTTCGACTCGCCCGGGCGGCGGCAGTGCACCTCTACCGATCCGAGCACCGCGAGGCCGTCGATGCGCACGACCGGCGCGTCAAGTTCGATCAGCGCCGAAGAGTCGCCGGGCTGTTCGCCGAAGGAGCCCAGTATGGCCGAGCCCGCGCACTGCACATGGAGCCCGGGCGGAACCAGAACGTCCACTGAACCCAGGAACGCATACGCCTGGATGCGGCACTCCCCGGGACCGAGCAGCGCCTCCCGCAGGTCGATGACGGCCTTGCCGAACGCCGCCACAAAGGTGTTCTGCCGGGCGGGGATCCACCGGCCCACCCGCTTCGTGTCGCCGAACAGGGCGAGGGCGCGGTCGTTAGCCCGCACACGGCCCGCGGGCACGTCCGGAGTCATGCGCTGAAGCGCCTCCACCGATGCGCGCTCGGGGGCCGTTGGGACCGCCGACCTCCCCGTCCGGATCCCGTCCACCGCCTTCGCAAGCTCCGGCATGGTTCCGGCCGCGTGCACGATGCTCACCCGCCGCTCGAAGTCCTCGACCGTCAGCATGTCCTGGGCGTAGCATTCCGCGAGCACGTCGATCGACTCTTCCTTGGCTTCGGCAAGCGCGGTCTCCGGGTCCGGCGCCGACTCGATCCCGCTCACCGCACGCCCACCCCGCTTCCTCGCGCTCATCTCGCGAACCTCCTCATCCTCATTCCAGCATGACTTCGATCACGGTCCCGCCACAGGTCTTGCAGAAGCGCGCGTCGTGGTCGTGCTTCGCGGTCCGGCACGAAGAGCACACCATGTCGCCGGCCGGCGACGGCATCACTCTGCCACTCCGCCCCGCGGCGCGCGCCGCATACACCATCTCCACGCTTACGATCCCGGTGGGCACGGCGATCATCCCGTACCCCAGCAGCATGATTACCACCGCCAGCAACTGCCCGACCGGGGTGTTCGGCGTGATGTCGCCGAACCCGACGGTCGTCAGCGTGACCACCGCCCAGTAGACGGAGACCGGAATCGAGGTGAATCCGGCATCGGCGCCCTCAATCAGATACATGAATGAGCCCAGGATCACCACCAGCGTCAGGACCGTGATCAGAAAGACGACAATCCGGAAGCGGCTGGCCGCCATCGCCCGCGCCAGCGTCCGCGCCTCGCCCAGGTAGCGCACCAGCTTGAGTACGCGGAAGACGCGCAGCACCCTCAGCACGCGAATGATCGCAAGGAAGTGGGTGCCCGGAAGCAGGAGGCTCAGGTAGGTGGGGATAATGGCCAGAAGGTCGATGATGCCGAAGAAGCTCAGCGCGTAGCGGCGCTTCGATTCCACGGACGCCAGCCTGCCTGCGTACTCCAGGGTAAAGAGGATCGTCAGGATCCACTCGGCCACGTACAGAGGTTGATGGTAGACTGCGGCAATCGACTCCACGGAGTCGAGCATGACCACCAGGACGCTCGCGAGGATCGCCATGATGAGGACGATGTCGAACGCCTTGGCGCCCCGGGTGTCCGTCTCGAAGATGATGTCGTAGAGCAGGCCTCGCCACGCCGGGCCGTTCTTCGCGCGACTGATCGGGCCTGCCACGGGTGCCTACTCGGCGTGTTCCGGAATCCCGCTCGGGCAGGACACGCCGGTCCCGCCGAGCCCGCAGTATCCGCCCGGGTTCTTCGCGAGATACTGCTGGTGGTATTCCTCGGCGTAGTAGAAGGGGGGTGCTTCGGCGATTTCCGTCGTGATCCGCCGGTATCCGGCGGCGTCAAGCTCCTTCTGGTAGCGCGTGCGCGAGGCCTCGGCGAGGCGCTGCTGCCGATCGCCGATGGTGTAGATCGCTGAACGGTACTGGGTCCCTATGTCCGCTCCCTGCCGCATCCCCTGAGTGGGGTCGTGTCCCTCCCAGAACGCCGCGAGAAGCGACTCGTACGCAATCGCGTCCGGATCGAAGACGACCAGCACCACCTCCGTGTGCCCGGTGCGGCCGGAACAGACCTCCCGGTAGGTCGGGTTCGGGGTGAGGCCCCCCTGATAGCCGACCGCCGTAGAATGGACGCCGGGAAGTTCCCAGAACTGCCGCTCGGCGCCCCAGAAGCAGCCCATGGCGAAAAAGGCCTGCTGGAAGCCATCGGGGAAGGGGGGCTGGATGCGGTTACGGTTCACATGGTGGGACTGCGGCACCGCGAGCGGCTCCTGCCGTCCGGGAAGATGCTCGCCGCGCTCTGGCATGCGCGGTCCGAGCGGAAGCCTGGACCTGTAACTTGCAAACATGGCCCAAGGAAGGTAATAGAGTTCGCTGGATTTTTCTTGCCGCCGGAGGCTCCCCGGCCCGAAGATGTATTCGTCCGAAGGGCGAGAGCGGCGAGGCGCCGCGTTGGCAAGGCGCCTTGAGGGGCGAATAGCGGCGATTCTTCCGAAAGGCAACGAAGAGCGGAGCCTTGGGGATGCGAGATGTAAAGAGAACACGACAATATGTAAGGTAGACACTACAGTGGGAGCCAGGTCGGCAGAGCGCCCAACGCGGATGCATCGCCGCTCGAATGCCGCGGGGGTTCTGTCTACGGGCTGCTGGGCAGTCCGTGGATAGACCCGCGTGAGCACCGAGAGCGGCGAGGCGCCGCGTCGGCAAGGCGCCTTGAGGGGCGAATAGCACCGCTATTCGTCCGAAAGGCAACGAAGAGCGGAGCCTTGGGGATGCGAGATGGAGAACACGACAATGTGTGAAGTAGACACTACAGTGGGAGCCAGGTCGGCAAAGCGTCCAACGCGGATGCATCGCCGCTCGAATGCCACGGGGGTTCTGTCCACGGGCTGCTGGACATTGAACAGGGATGTCGTGGCCCCCGGCCCCTATGCGGCGCGGCTCGACCGGGTCGTGGGGATCGGGGCGCACCGGGCCGCGCGGGCGGAGATCGGGTCGTGGCCGGGATACCGGCCGACGCCGTTGCGAGTGGCGGACCGGCTGGCAGAGAGGCTGGGGGTAGGGGAGGTGTGGGTGAAGGATGAGAGCGGGCGTTTCGGGCTGGGGAGCTTCAAGGCGCTGGGGGGCGGGTATGGGGTGCGGTGGGTGGTGGGGGGTGGGGCGGGCGGGGTTCGGGGTGGCCGGCGTGGGAACGGCGGAGACGGGATCACCGTCACCTGCGCTTCGGACGGCAACCATGGGCGGGCGGTGGCGTGGGGCGCCCGGATGTTCGGATGCGACGCCGTGGTCTATCTGCCAGCGCATGTGACCGAGGCGCGGGCAGAGGCGATTCTGTCGCTGGGGGCCCGGGTGGTGCGGGTGGATGGGGAGTATGACGATGCCGTGGCACGGGCTGATCGGGATGCCCGCGAGAGGGGCTGGACGGTGATCTCCGACACGTCCTATGAGGGGTACATGGAGATCCCGCGCGTGGTGATGGTGGGATACACGGTCATGGTGGAGGAGGTATTGGACACCCTCAGCAGTCCGGGAATGAATCCGCGTGAGCACCGAGAGCGGCGAGGCGGGCTTTGGCCCACCCACGTGTTCATTCAGGGTGGGGTGGGGGGGCTGGCCGCGGCGGTGATCGGGCACCTGTGGGCACGGTTGGGGCCGGATCGTCCGGTGGCGGTGATCGTGGAGCCGGCCGAGGCCGACGGACTGCTGCGCAGCGTGCGAGCCGGGCGACCGGCGGCGAGCCGGGGCAGCCTTCACACGATCATGGCGGGGCTGAGTTGCCGCGAGATCTCGCCGTTGGCGTGGGAGGTGGTGGGGGCGGGGGCGCACGCCTTCATGACGGTGGCGGACGAGGGCGTTCCCGGGTTGATGAGGGAAGCCGCAAGGGGCGAGCTCGGGGAGCCGTTCGAGGGGGGGGAGTCGGGGGTGGCGGGGCTGCTGGGCCTGATCGAGGTCGCGCGGGACGGGGAGCGGCGCCGGGCGATCGGGCTGGATGAGCGCTCGCGCGTGCTCGTGTTCAATACGGAGGGCGCGACCGACCCGGGCCGGTATGCGCGGATCGTGCAGGGTGGGAAGTCGGAGTAGGCGCGGCGGTCGTGCCGTGTGGGGTGGTGCGTCAACACCTGCTCCGGCGGCGGCCGCCTGATTACCTTCCGGAAGCCGCCATCCCCAACCAATCGACGAGGCAGCACCCAATGAGCGACCCCTTCTACACCGCCCGCGCCAGCGTGGCCAAGGTGGACGGCATCCACCGCCGCGCCACCCTCGAAGACGGCACGGAAATCGACTTCGGCGTTCACGGCCCGATCAAGTCGTACTTCCGCCTGGACGCCGAGCCGGACCGCCCCCTCCCCGTCGACTACCTTGTCGCGGCCGCCGCCGGCTGACTACTCGGGACCCTCAACGGCGCACTGGAGGTGCGCGGGATCCCGATGGCAAACGACGCGATCAGCGTCACGGCGGAAGGCGCCAACGAGGTGGTGGACCGGGTCGTCACCCTGACCAGGATTCATGTCCACTACACGATCAGGCTGCCCAAGGGGGCACCGCGCGACAAGGTGGACCGGGCGCTGGAGACCCATGTGGCCAAGTGTCCTACGGCCGCCAGTCTCAAGGGAGCGGTGGAGGTGACCTGGTCGGCGGATGTGACGTAGCGGGATTGGTATCCGTGGCGGCGTTTCCATCCGCGCCACCATTGGGATCTGGTCGAGGCGTACCCCAACGGCTGACTTGACAGAATACGGCACGGTGCATTAACGTTACGGCTGATTGCCGTATCGAAATGACTCGACCTCTGGGAAACACAGCCATGGGAATGCCGAAACTGCCCAACGCCGAACTGGCCATCATGCAACTCCTCTGGCAAAAGCCGCGCCTGTCGGCACGCCAGATCCAGGAGCAGCTCTACCCGACCTCGCCGCGTTCGCAGCATGGTGCCGTCCAGAGCCTGCTGCAGCGTCTCATGGAGAAGGGGTTCGTAGTCCGTAACCGTGATGTGGGTGTCTACCTGTTCTCTCCCGTCCCGAGCCGGGAGGAATACGCAAGCGACCAACTGGAGGTGCTGGCAGAACGGATCACCGATGGATCGGTGGTGCCGATCATCACGCAATTGCTCGAAGCGGACCGGCTGCCGAAGAAGGAGATCGAGAGGCTTCGCAGGATCCTGGAGGAGTGGAAATGACCGATATCCTGTTGCAGATCGGCGCCACGAAGCTGGCCTTGGCGATCGCCTTGGCCGGGATGGCTTGGATGGTCCAGCAGCGCGTGAAGCGACCGGCCACTGTCCACGCTCTGTGGCTTATGGTCCTCGTCGCCATGTTGGTGCCCGCGGTGGTGCCGCTTCGGATTCTGCCGGAGGGGGCGGCGGTGGAGGTTGCGGCGCAGTCCGAGTTGGCGGTGCAGTCCGAGGTCGTGGCGCAGTCCGACGTCGTGGCGCAGCCCACAGCCGGGCCGCCTCCCGTTCCGCCGGAGGGCGTGGCGGAGGAGGTTGTGGTGCAATCCGAGGTCGCCCCGTCGGTGGTGGTTGCCGACGCCGGAGCGAGCCGGGGTGGCATGGCCCCCAGGGGTTGGCTGAGGCAGAACGGAAAGCCCCTGGCCGCTCTCCTGTGGTTTCTGGGCTCCGCCGGGTTCCTCGGGTGGACCGTGGTGCGGACGGTACGTTTTCAGCGAACGCTTGCCAGTGCCGCCCGCCCGGCACCGCAGCTTCAACGGGTCGCGGCCGAGATCGGCGACACGCTGGGCTTGCCGCGAGTGCCGCGGGTCTACACCACGGGTGCGCGGGTGCGCCCAATGGTGTGGTGGGCGGGCGGGCGCGTCCGGATCCTGATTCCGGCGGTGTTCGTCGACGAGCTCGACGAAACGGAGCTTAGCGCGGTGCTTGCCCATGAACTGGCCCACGTTCGCCGCCGGGACTACCTGGTGCGCGTGGTGGAGCTGCTGGCGTGCTCGGCCTACTGGTGGAATCCGGTCGTCTGGTGGGCCAAGCGCCGGATGAGGTCGGCGGAGGAGTCGAGCTGCGATATCCTCGCCGTCGCCGCGGCGAGGCTGACGCGGGATCGCTACGCCGAGTCACTGCTCCGTGTAGTCGAGATCATGTCGGCGGTGCCGATCCCGCGGGCACCGGCCCTGGCGAGCGCGGCCGGCAGTTGCCGGGATTCGCGGCGGCTCGAGCAGCGGCTGTGGACGGTTATGGCAACCTCTTCGGTTTCGCCCACGCCCGGAGGGCTTCGGGTGGCAGGTGCGGCCGCGCTGGCGTGCGGGCTGACCCTGGGCCTCGTGTATTGCACCCCCGGCGAGCGGCAGGCCTTTGACCCGCCCGCGTTCACCGCCACCGACAGCGCGGGCGTGCGCGTCGTGGTCAACTCGGGTCAACTATGGGGCGAGGAGGGGGAGGGGTGGCAGGTCACCGCTGAGCCCGTCGTCACCTTGGGGGTCAGGGACTATCCCGTCGAGCAGCAGTTCGAGCGCCTCGGCGGGGCGGCGCGCCTGAGCGATGGCACGATCGTCATACTCGAACAGCGGCACATGGAGCTTGAGGCCTTCGACGCTTCCGGAGCGCTTCTGTGGACAGCCGGCGGTATCGGGGACGGCCCCGGCGAGACGCGGCCGTACCCCGACACGCGTGCGGTACTGACCAAACTGCCCGGCGACACCCTTCAGCTGCAGAACGGCCAGGACCGAGTGCGCTTCGGCCCCGCCGGCGAGCTGGTCGAACACCGCAAGGTGGACTACGCCCGATTCCGCCGCTGGGGGCAGATCTTCCTCCAATACTGCCCCTTCGACATCTACTTCGTGCGGGATGAGATAGTGGTCTGCCACGGCATGCAGTTCGAGCCGCCCTTCCCCGACTCCTGGGCCGGCCGGCACACCATCATGCGGACAACGTGGGATCTGGACAGGCTCGACACGCTCGGCGTCTTCCTGGATGCGAGCTTCTTCCGTGCAGGCCCCCCCGGGGTCGCCGTCCGATCCCCACTGGCGGCCCAGGGGATGTTCCGGGTCGCCACCAGTCCCGAACCCAGGCTGCTCTACGCCCGCAACGACGCTTACCGGATCGAGGTTTGGGACATCCCGGCCGGCAACCTGGCCATGGTCGTCGAGCGGCGGGTCCCGCGCCGCGCACTATCGCGCGAGGAGGCCGACCATCTGGTGCAGAGCGGGGACCTTGGTACCGTTCGTCTCATTGCCGACGAAATGAACATCGCCATCGACATGGAGGCGGAAGCGGACAAGGCACGTTCGGCGGCCATCGACTCGGTGTCGATCGCCGAGGCCCTCTTCCTCGACGAACTCGGCTACCTGTGGGTCCGGCGCGGCCCCTCACGGCTGGACGGCGAACACGCGCGAGTGCAGGAGGTCACCGGGCCCGACGACACGCGCTGGACGATCCCCGCTCCCACGGGCCTCCACGACGTATTCCGGCCGGACGGCGTGTACCTGGGTACGGTGAAGCTGCCCCCCGACCTTCGCATCACCGAGATCGGCCCGGACTACGTCCTCGGCATCGTGCGGGACGAGATGGATGTCCAGTACGTGTGGATGTACGGGCTGGACCGGGGTGGGGGAGGATCGGGATGATTCGGGGACCGTGCGCCATCGCGAAGACGGCGTGGGTGCTTCGACTCTCGGTTGGCAGGCTGGGCCTATCTGCCGTGGCCTGCTCGGTAGCACCGCTGGAACCCCCATTGACCTGCCGCACTCTCCAACTCCCGTGATGTCACGGGACAGCGCCGGCATTCGCAACGTTGAACACGCCGACGCGCCGGACAGAAGAGCGCCCTTCTCCCTGGCGGCCGATCCGCGATACCGACATGACGACGACCCGGGCGACTACCGGTTCCGCTATGTCTACAAGGGTGCGCTGCTCGCGGACGGCAGCGCCGTTGTAACCGATGCGATCAACAACGAGACAATCGCGTTGAGCTCGGATGGCACAATGCACGATGTGCTGGCCAGCGGGCAGGCAAGACCGGGTATGGCTGCCGAAGAACGTGACGGGCGGTCCGCCCCATGGTTCGCCTCCCTATACCGTCCGTAGTACACGATGGGGAGTGGCTGGGCATTGTGGATGCCCCGTTGGGGTTGCAGACTCTCGATGTTGCGCACGCGCACGTCCTGGGTGTGCAGAAAGACGAGACCCGTCGGGAGAGTGTCGTCGTCTACGAGCTGATCGAGCGATAGGAGACTGCGGACCAATGCGAAACGGACCCCAACTCACCCCGGTGCCGACGGCAATCCGATCCCCGCACCGCTATCTCCTTGGCCCGTCATTGGTCGCGGCGGCACTCTCAGCCTGCCAACCCGATATCCGCGAGACCGCGGGCATCCCCGTCCAGATCGAGGACAGCGCCGGCGTGCGGATCGTCGAGTATGCCGGGAAGCCGGGCACCGAAGCACCCTTCCGCTTCCCGCCCGAACCACGCTACCGCCACGGCACCAACCCCGGCGACTACGCCTTCCAGGCAGTCCAGCCCGGCAGCCTCTTCCCGGACGGAAGCGCCGTGGTTTCGGATGTGCTCAACAGCGAACTGATCCTCCTGAGCCCGGACGGCGGCTCGCACGAGGTAATTGCCAGGGCAGGGGAGGGACCGGGAGACGTGAGCTACGTGGGGGCCACCTTCGCGCTGGGGCAGGACAGATTCCTGGCGGTCGACTTCCAGCTGAACCGCCTGACCATCTTTGACGGTGGCTCGGCCGAACGCACAGTGGACATCCGGCACGCCGATCCGCTGAGTGTCCTGGGAATCGGCGCACCCGGTCAGTTGCTGGGAACCGCGAGTACGCTGACGCCCGACTTCGAGGAGGAATGGCTTCCCGGCCACATGGTCCGTTTCGACATGGAGACCGGCGCCCTCGACACGGTCGCTTCCTACGACCTGCTTGCGCGGGCTCCTCCTGGAATCCGGTGGAACCCGATCGGAGCGGCCGGCTGGGTTGCGGTCGTCGCCGGTCAGTTCGTGTATGCACGCACCGACCGGCCGCAGGTCGCCTGGCACCGTCCCGATGGTACCGTCACGCAGATCGTGCGGTGGCAGGCCGAGGCGGCCCCTCTGACAGAAGAGTTGCTGGAAGGCGTCGAGGCCGGGCTCCGGGCCAGAAACCAGGTGGCCAACCCGGGCGCGTCGGATGCCGACATCGATCGCATGACCCGTGACAACATGGCCACCCGCCGGGCCGTCCTTGGCGACCCGATGCCCCTCTTTTCCACGCCCATCGGGGATTCGGAGGGCCGGGTGTGGCTGCCCTCCTACCAGCCGGCAGTCCGAGCCGAGGGAGCGCCGCAGTACACCATCATCTCCGGCGACGGGGAGTGGCTGGGCACGGTGGAGGCCCCACCGCGGTTCCGCATCCTTGACATAGCCGGTGGGCTCGTGCTTGGCGTCCAGCTGGACGAGATGGATGTGGAGAATGTCGTGGTGTACGAATTGCGCCCGGCGTAGCTACCGCGCCAGCGCCTCCACCTGCCGCGGGATGTCGACGAGCTCGGAGCGCTCGAAGCGCACGCGGCCCTCGGCATCGAGCACGAAGTTCACCTGGATCGCAAACACCCCGAAAGCGCCCGTCGCCGAGTCCTCGAGGTCGTGGTAGACGGGATAGTCGATCCCGTGCTCCTCGATGAACGTATCCATGTCGGCACCGGGCGGATCCCTCCATGCGATGGACAGCACCTGTGCGCCCATGGGTTCAAGGGTCTCCTGGAGACGCGCCACATCGGGGATCTTCTCGATGCACGGCCCGCACCACCGCGCCCAGAAGACGAGCACCGTGGGCTTGTCGGCGGTCAGGTCGGCCAGGACGTGGCGCTCCCCGGCGGCGTCGGTCACATGGCTGGCTGCGGGGGTCCAATCGTCGGCCTGGGAGAGGACCTGCGCCAGCACTTGCGCGCGAGCGGATTCTAGCAATGCGCCCCAATCCGGACTTTCGGGGGTGTAGCCGACCTGTGACGCAAGCGAATCGGCCTTGGGCTGCGGAGTGGCCGGATCGGTCGCGACTACCGCGTAGGCGCGGGCGGCGCCCGTGGTGTCACCCTGATCCAGCTTCAGTTCGGCGAGGGTTTCGAAGAGGTCGGGACTCGCCGATTGGGCCGTCGCTTCCTCCACGACGCCGATGGCCTCGTCCGGGCTCGCGTATTCGCTCAGAAACCTGGCGTAGTCCTTCAGAAGAGCAGCGCGCGCCAAAGCCACCGACTGGTCGTGTTCATCGACGGTTCGCCCGAGCGGGCGAATTGGAATCCGCCCGTACTTTTCGCGCGCGATCTCCAGCGCACGGTCCCGGCGCTCGGGGACCTCGACAACCGTTCGAGCCAGGTAGATCCCCACATAGCCATCGTAGGCACGTTCGGTCCACCGGTCCACCGCCGCGAGGTCCGAGGACTCGATGGCGGCCTCCAACGCCAGGGCCGCGAACGGGGCGATCCTCCCCTGCGCGTCCGGCCAGTGCCGTTCGAACTCTTCAAGCACGCCCGCCGGTCCTTCCGCTCGCCGCCGGCCATCCAGCGAGAAGGTGACGTCCAAAGCCCAGTCGTCCGTTCCGATCGTCGCTTCGGAGACTGCTCTCCAGTAGGAAATACCCTCCGAGTCGCGGACGGCCGCAGCGTAGTCGGAGATCCCTTGCACGATCGGCGCCGGCAGGTCCGTCCGATCCCGGTATCGCTCGTGAATCCCCGCGAAGTTCTCCTGGTGCCAGACGAACAGGCTGTCGCCGCTGCTCGATCCCAGCGCCCGTCTCTCCAGCGAGCGGAGACGACCCCACCCGTCGAGTGAATCCGGGTACAGCTCCAGGGTGCGCCGGAGCGCATCCAGTGAGGTATGCACGTTCCGGTCTTCGAACTCGTCTGCCCGCCCCACGAGCCCACGGTAAAGTGGCGTTCCATCCGCACCGTGCACCAGCAGATCGAAGAGTCTGCCGCCGTTCGCGTCGAGGCGCTGGCCGGCGGCGTCCTCCACCACGAACGCAGCGTATACGGCGGCTTCAGGCAATGTAAACCGCGTGGAAAAGGCGCTGCCGGATCCGCGCTGCATGTTGGGGATGGTCAGCAACTCAATCTCGCCAGCGGCGGTCCGGTACGTGCCTCGCAGCACGAGCTCGGATTCACTCGCGAGGGCAGCGGCCGCAACGTAGTTGACGGTGATCTCCGAGCCCGCCGACGGGCTTTCGGGCGAGAAGCGAAGCCCGGTTTCCCTTGTACAGGAGAGAACCGGCAGGAAGGCGAGCGTCAGGCCGATGGCCGTCAGCGTCGACAAGCGATGCTTGATCATGTCGGGGGTCCTTTCCGTTGCGATACCCCTCGCGCATGCGCCAGATGCAGCGCGAGTTCAGTCGCCACGCCCACCGAGCCGAATACCGTACCGCACCACCCGCTGGACGCCGAGCTCGTCGACCGTCACCCACCACACGTGGTCGCGGCCGAAGACGGGTTCGACGTAGATGGAATAGTCGTCCGGCGACTCGACTGCTCCCAGGTAGGTGCCGTCCTCGTCGAAGACATCGAAGCGGGTAGCTTCTTCCCAGGTCACCGCTTCTGAACCCGGTTCGTCCGGATCCTGGTCCTCGTTTCCGGCCTCCCGTCCCTCGGTGGACACCTGCACCCAGATTCGGCCATCCCGGCCGGCGTACAGGTCGGTGTAGAAGGGCTTGCGCTCCGGAATCGGGGGGCCGTCCCAATCCCAGTCCGGCACCAGTCTTCGCATGCGCCGCGTGATGCGTTCGCGCTCCTGTTCCCGCTCACCGGCCGCCACCGCAACGGGCTCGACGTCGCGCTCGATCCGCAGAACCCCGTCGTCTCGGGCGAGGTCGATGCGGTAGTCGGCGGAGAATCCCGCCAGCGGATGGCCGCTCGGGTGAATCGTCCAGTAGAAGTCGGGTGTGAAGGGGACGGATTCATTTACCGATGCCGTCCCTCCTCCTTCGAGTTCACGTTGGGCGACGAGCCGAGGGCGCTCATAGTCGATCCAGGGTTCCGGAAGCGTGTCGACGTGGGTTCCGTTCGGGCCGAAGACGATGACGTGCCGCAGAGGATCTTCTCGCCGCAACGGGTTGTGGGTGACCAGAAGGGTCCGGCCGCTTCGGTCGGTGTACAGCGGCTTGGCGGCGATGAAGATTCCACCCGTGCCGTATCGCCATTGGTCGGTGTCACCCGTTTCCCTCACAAAGGTGTGAACGAGCATGCGGCCGGGATCCCTGACGGTGAGGCGGCCGTCCGGCAGAACGGCGACCGCGTCGGCAATACTGAATTCGCCGGGTCCCTCCCCGGGCCGGCCCAGGGTCTCGATGTAGGACCCGCCCGCGTCAAAGATCCGGACCTCCTGCGCCTGGCGGTCGAGGACGTACACGCTGTGGTCGTCGTCCACCGCAATCGAAGCGATCTGTCCGAACAGCAGCTCCTCCGGTCCGTCCACCTCGCCGATCGAGAGTTCGGGAACCAGGGTTGCGCCCGCCTCCCACACACTGCCCGACAGGGTGCGGACGATGGTGGTGTCGCCGCGGGTCTCCACCGAGATGTGGGGCGTGTTGCCGGCGGCATCCGTTCCGGGGCCGCAGGCGTGGAGGAGAGAGAGGCCGGCGGCAGCGGCCGCCATCTTGCTTCTCATCACACCCATCGCATTCTCCATTGCGGACTGCCGACCGGCCGTGCCGGAACTGCTTACCGGCCTTCCGCCAGCAGCTTGTCCACCGCGACTATTGTATTCCCACGCTGTGCCCCCGACGAGACTTTGCGGATCACGCCTTCCTTGTCCAGGATGAAGGTGGTCGGCCACATGGTAACCCCCCAGGCCGATGTAATCGGACCGTCCTTGTTCGCTCCCTCCAGATGGCCATCCCACCAGACACGGTGAGTAAGGCCTTCCTGCGCCTTGGCAGCAAGCAGGACATCGAGCGACTCGTCGGAATTCACCTCCAGCAGGGCTACGGGCTGGTCCGCGTAAAGCTCCATCATGGCGCGCTGGTAGGGATACTCGGCGTGGCACGGCCCGCACCAGAATCCCGAGAACACCAAGACGACGATCTGGCCGCGGTACTCTTCCAGCGAGAACTCGATCCCTGCGGCATCCTTCCCCACGATGTTCGGGGCGACCTGCCCGGGTAGCAGATTCGCGATCCGATAGCGAATCTCTTCCAGGAACTCCGCTCCTTCGGGGTGCGCCTCTATCAACTGGTCGAAGTAGGTAACGACGAGACTGGTTTGTTCCGGTGTGAGGCGTCCCATCCCAAGGACCTGGATCATGTGGATCAAAGGGAATCGCGCGTCTCGCTCAAAGCCCCGCACCACGTCCGGATGCTTGAGAAACACGTCAACTCGCCCGATAATCTCGTCTACCTGGTGGTCTTCGAAAAACCCACCCTCGGGGTTCAGGTCCGCAGCGTCGCCATACGGCTGCGTCCACATGGACAGACCCATGATATTGTCCGCAGGGCGGGCGTCCATCCGCAGGAACATCCTCTGCTGGTCGATCATATCGCCGTGTTCCTGGTATTGCTCTTCCAGGGCGGCAAAATAGCGCGTGACGCGCTCCTGCTGCTCGGTCGTGAGTTTGGGGACGACCAGGCGTTGAGCAAAGTTGGACAAGTGCAATTCCGCTTCCCACCGGAAGTCGGCCTGTGTCTCCTCAGAGTTCATGGCTGCATCGAGGTGCTCCATCAGCTTCTCGAACAGCCCGTCGTCGAGCGGCTCGCCACCGTTGTCGTAGTCCTCCAGGGGAGGAAACCACTCGCGGCTCAGCGCTGCGGGCAGGAAGTCAGCGTTTTCTTCCTCCGGCACGTGGAGGGAGAAGCTCGGCCACCCAACCGCCTCGGAGATGAAGGCTCCGGCGGCGAGGGAAACCAGGATGATGGCGATGATCGCGATGGGTCGTCGCATGGTACTGACCTACCTCCATGAGCGTTCGGCTGACCATGATCCCTCCAGGCGCAGCCGAACGGCGTAAACAACTCCGATACCTGGATTCCTAACCTGCATCGTCTCCGGGTCGTGCATCAGCACACTTCCCTCGTCCGGCCATGCGTCCGTGATCGAGACCCTGCCGTCGCTTGCCTCGACAAGTCCAGCAGTGGTCTCTTCATGGCGGCTCGCATCAGCTTGACGCGCGCATCGGCCAGCCGGAACCCTCCCTGAGGATCTCCTGCAGGAACGCCGCGGCCCGATCCGAGCCCGTGCGGCCCAGCCAGTAAATCGCCCGCCTGCGCACCTCGGGATCCGTCTCCCGGCGAGCCAGTTCGATCATCTTGTCGATGACCGCGTCGGCGTTCTCCTCGTCCGATTCAGCCTTCTGGTAGAGGGCATAGAGGAACTTGTCGCGCATTTCTGCACTCGTCAGCATCCGGTACGTCCGTTCGACCTGATCCAGATCCAGCGATGGCTGCCTGGACCAGGCCTCCAGCGCCGCGGCTCGGACGTCCTCCGACTCCCCGGAACTAACGACCACGGGCAAGAGCCAGCTTGCGTCCCCCAGCTCTCCGGTTTCGACCCTCGCCCCAACGACCCCGAGGTACGCTTGCTTGACGACATCGGAATCGAGTCTGTCGAAGACGCCACGGAGGGACCCTTCGGTCAAACGCTCGGCAACCAGTACGGCGGCCGTCTGACGGGGTATTTCCGCCTTCGACCCGTCGGATGCGAAGTCGATCAGAGCCCGGTTCGATTGATCGCTATCCTGGCGGTAGAGTCCGAGGATAGCCGCTTCCTGCACTTCGGAGTCGTTCGATTCACTCAGGAAGTTCTTCAGGACTTCGGCAACCTCGGGAGACTCGAAGTTCGCGAGCCTCGTAACCGCCCACTCCCGAGTCCGGCTGTCCGGGTGTTCCTCTGCGACCTCGGTCAGCAGATCCCGGGCCTCATCGGTATCCTCGCCGCCCAACCAGTTCACGGACAGATAGCGCAGGTGCGCCGAGCACTTGTCGTCGCGCCCGAGGATATCGCGGACCGTCGGCATCACGTCGACTTCCAGGCGCAGCAGCAGGACAAGGGCCTCCTGTTGCGCCAGCGCGTCCTCGCACGCCTCGAGGTCGAGTCCGGTCACAATCACGGCGTCCTCGCGCCCAAAGTCCAGGAAAGTCAAGTCGCCGGCCGACCCGACGATCACCGGACCCGGATACCGGCCAAACGGATCGTATTCCAAAACGCTACCACCCAGCGAGTCTGGTTGCAGCACTTGGATACGGGGACGAAACGGCTCTAACTGACCCCGGTACAGCTCTTCCCATCCGCGCAGCTGCCGAACGTACTCCTGCAAACCCACCGAATCCCACTGCGCGCGAGACTCGGCGATCGCTTCCTCCACCGCCCTTTCCATCCTTTCCTGCTCCGCCGCCCATTGCGCCTGCGCTTCACGTATCTGCGCCTCGTATTGCCGCTGCATATCGCGGATGGCCGTGTCGACCATCAGTACCCTTTCCGCCTCGCGAAGCACCTCCTCGGCCGCGTCGGGATGGCCCTGTTCGGCGAGTTGCCGCCGGATGCGCGTGCGGAGGGTTTGGATGTCTGTGTGGAGACGGCCGGTTCTCCAGACGCTGTCCTCACGGTAGCTGCTCTGCGCCTCGGGGTAGACCCTCACCAGGTCCAATAGCAGCAGCGCCTCGTCCAGATCCCCTTGCCGGTAGCGGCCGAAGGCCTCCCAGTAGTAGGAGTCGGCAACAAACCGCCCAAGTCTGATGTTTCCGCGGACGTATCCGCTGGTTACAGGGTACTTTTCCCGCAGTGCCTGGAAGAGCTCCGCAGCCAGGTCGAACTCCTCCCGGTTGAGGGCGCGGCGGGCGTCCATGAACATCCGCTCTTCGTCCGCGGCGCCGCGGACCTCTGTCTCTTGAGCCGACAGCCCCCTTGTTTCCGAACCTCTCAGGGAGTCCGCCGTCATCACGGCGACATCCCACGCCAGCAGCCCGGCGAGGGCCAGAGCGACCGAACCGACATTACGTCCTTGATTCCTCATTTTATATCTCCAAGTATATGGGTGATATATTTTATTATATATGCAGCTGTCCGATTTATACTATTCCATATCATTGGCCGTCCGCGTCCGTCGCCGCGCGCAACCGGGGCAGGGCGTTCTTGATGTCGATGCTCTCGCGGGCCAGCCTCCATTCGACATCCGTTGCGCCGGAGCCCAAGCGGGAAATCTGGAGCATGAGCAGCTCCAGATCCTCGAGCAGCTCCAAATCCTCGAGCAGCTTCCGATCCTCGAGCAGGGCGAACTCCGCAGGGATCCGCGGCTCCTGCAGATCGAGGTGCATGCGCGTCTCGATAAGGAGTTCCCGACCCCACGCGGCAAGGTCCCTCTCGGTGAGAGGTGTGCGCTGGTCGGTGCGCAGCGCCGTGAGCAGTGTTTCGGCCCGGCCGAAGAAGCGGAGCTGCTCGCGGTCCCTTCGCAGTGCGGGCCGATTCGAGAAAAGGCCTGTCGGCTCGGTGAGCGTGGCCTCCACGAAGCGCACCGCCTGCGGCTCGGGTACGCTCAGGCTGGCCGCGGCCGGGGACTGCTGGCCGACCGACGCACCCGGCGACAGAAGGACCCCGGACGCGAGCACCTGTGGTTCCGGCTCGAGGGGCGGTGCCGGTTGGGGGGCCTCCGCGGCCGTCTGCGCCGGGGGCGTCGTTTCGGCGGGAACCGTCGCGAAGACCGGATCAACCACCACCTCACCCGGCTGCGTTTCCCGCGCACCCCGGCCGAGCCCCAGGCCCAGCACGAGAGAAGCCGCCGCGGCCAGCGCTGCTGCCCAGCCTGCCACCCTCCGCCGCTGCCCCCACCCCCGCGGCTGCCGCCGCCACGGCGCCCGGAACGGCTCGGCGGACGGACCGGCAACCCCGTCGGCCTCCACCTCAACCGCGGCCCGCTCTCCACCCCCCACCCCCCTCAACCCCCACGCGGCCTCGATCCGTCCCCACATCTCCTCCCGGGGCGCACGCGGCGCCTTGTTATACCCCAGCGCGTCGATGGCTGACCGGTCGCCGCCGCGCTCAGCTGCGCCGCGCCAACCGGCATCCACATCCATTCTCGGCCCGTCAACCGTCCGCTCAGCCCTGGCCTCCCACCCCACACCCGCCGCACTCTCCACCACACCGTCGCTCTCGCGACCCTCCCCCAACCCCGCCTCCACCCCCCGCCACATCACCTCCCTCGGCACATCCGGCGCCTCGTTGTACCCCTTGGCCTCGCGCCGGAGGAACTCCGTGAACCGGTCGAAGCCGCTCACGATGCCCACTCCCCCGCGTGCACGGCCAGCGCCTTGCGCAGCCGCCTGCGCGCCCGGAACAGCTGCGACTTCGACGTGCCGACCTGGACACCCAGGATGCCGCCGATCTCGGCGTGGGTGTATCCCTCCACATCGTGCAGGATGAAGACGGTGCGGCAGCCTTCGGGCAGCGCGTCGATCGCGCGGTGAAGATCGTCGCGCAGGTCGGGTTCGACCCGCTTCGGCGAGTTCACGGCGTGCATCCGCTCATCGAGCTCCGCCTGGCGGTCGCGGAACCGCTTCACCTTCCTCAGCTGGTTCAGCGACACGTTGGTCGCGATCGCCGTGATCCAGGTGCTGAACTTCGCCTCGCCCCGGAAGCTGCCGATCTTCGTGAACGCCTGCACGAACGTCTCCTGCGTGAAGTCCTGGGCGAGGTCGTACTCGCCCGCAAAGCGGTAGCACAGCCGGAAGATCCGGTCGACGTGCGCCTCGTACAGCGTGCGCGCGACCGACTGATCTCCGTCTTTCAACCTCTGTATGAGCTGTGTTTCCGTCACCGAGCCGAGTCTCCGGTCACCCGCCCCTTCCGCCCTGGCCGCCGCCTCCGATCCGATGACACCGGCAATGTGCCCATTGGTTGCATCGGGGCCGCGGCCGGCCGGATCCCGCTCGTTGCGGATCGCCCCCGTGTCCGAGGCCAGGCCACTCACCGCCGGATCCTCACGCGGCTGACGCAGGGCCTGCCGGCATCGTCCTCACCGGCGACGAGGAAGTAGTCCGGCGAGGCATATGCCGCCGTCTTCCCGAGCAGCCTTGGATTGACCCTGGACCATCTCCCTGTCCTCCCAGAGTCCGGACGAAGTCCCCTTCGGAGTCGAAAACGTAGATCTCCCGGGTCACATAGTCGAGGATGTACATGTTGTCCCGTGTCGTGCCGGATGCGGACCCGTGTAATCGCCGCACAGCCGGGCGGACATTGATCGTCATCGCCGAATCCTCAGCCGGGTCACGTAGGGTTCCCCCGCGTCACTCTCGCCCGCGAAGAGGAGGTAGTCCCCGGTCGCGTAGGCCCGGCCGGGGTTGATCCTGACCGCCTCCGGCACCGCGGCCCGCCCCAGGAAGACCCCGTCTTCGCGGAATACGTCGATGGCCGTCCCCGCGTCGATCCGCGAAGTTTCCGGGACCACGAAGACGTGGCCCGCGCCATCCACGAAGAGACCTGCTATGACCGGTTTGTTCTCCGGCAGGGCTCGCAGGTGGTCCGCCATCAACGCGGACGCCGACGTGAGTCCGGGGTAGCGTTCGAATGTGGCCCGCACCTCGTCGCGGTCGTCCTCGTCGAGCGCCGCCGGCCTGACTCCTTCCAGAGTGAACACCACGGTCGTGTCCCCGGCCAGGGTACGCCTGTAGACGCGGTACTCGCTGCTGGGCGCGAACCAGACATCGTCTCTGCAGCCCAGGGCCCTCTTGAGACTTGGTCCGAAAAAGACCGGCCGCCGGTTACCCGTTGACGGCAGATCGGCCAGCATCAGGGTGAACTCCAGGTGCGGCAGCGTGTCCTGCTCCTCCCTATCGGTCGAAACCCGGATCGGATGGTAATGGCGGAGATCGTTGTTGTTCATGTCTTCGCTCATCTCCACCCTCGGCATACGCGTCCACCACTCCATGTAGCTGCCGTCCGGCTCGATCGTGCAACGCTCCGTGAGCCTGCCCGAGGCCAACCGGCGAACCCGCGTCCCGGTGAACGTACCGTCCGGCGCGAAGATCGAATAGCGGGGCGCCAGCCCGTCCGCCACCCACAGCGTGTCCCCCTGCGCGATGGCGGGTCCCAGCGCTTCCCGGAACTCCCCCGGCCCCTGGCCCCGTCCGCCGAGCGTCCGCAAGTAACCGCCGTCGTAGTCGAAGACCTGGATCTCCTGCGACGTGCCGTCCAGAATGTAGATGTTGCCCCGGGAATCGGCCGCCACGGCGTCGACATCGCCCAGATACCCGTCGGGCGGACCCCAGATCCGCAGGTCCTCTTCGAGGGTCCACTCGGGAGTGGTCGTCCAGGCTGACGCGAGCGTGTTCTCGACGACGGCCTGCGCGCGCGCATCCGCCGGCACCGCGCCGGTGGCCAGAAGCGCTGCAGCGGTGATTGCGCACGGCAGGTGTCCCGCCGGTTGCGGACGTGGGGGTTGCGGAAGCGCGGGTCGCCGCCATGTCGGGAGGCGGCTACGGTTGTCGCTGGAGAACCCGGTCAGTGTGTGCATCCGTCGTTGGGCTTGAGTGAGCATCCGCCGTCTGAATGACGGTGGACTACATCGCTGACACGAGGAACCGCGGAAGGGTTGCCGAAGGGGTCGGCCCCTACCCGCCGGGCGCACTGGCAACGCCCCCTGCGCGGCGCTATCCTACCGGCGCTTTTCGCCGATCACGTCACACCACACCCCTCCACCATGTCCTTCCAGCCCCTCGACATCGCCGCCTTCATCGGCTTTCTCGCGCTCGTCGTAGGCGTGTCGCTGTACGCGTCGCGCGGCAAGCACGACGCCGCCGACTACTTCCTGGCCGGGCGCAACCTCCCCTGGTGGCTGATCGGGTTCTCGCTGATCGCGTCCAACATCTCCACGGAGCACTTCGTGGGGATGGCGGGCCGGGGCTACGACCTGGGCCTCGCGATCGCCAGCTACGAGTGGATGGCTGCGGTGACACTCGTGCTGGTCGGGCTGTTCTTCCTGCCGCGCTTCCTGCAGGCGGGCATCTACACGATCCCGGAGTACCTGGAATTCCGCTACGATCTGCGCACGCGCACGCTCATGGCGGCGTTCATCATGGCGGCGTACGTGTTCGTGGCGCTGGCGACCGTGCTCTACTCCGGCGCGCTGGCGCTCCAGTCCATCTTCGGGATCGACACGGTCGCCGGGATCTGGCTGATCGGGATCCTCGCCGGGGGCTACACGATCTACGGGGGGCTGAAGGCGGTGGTCTGGTCGGACCTGATCCAGGGCGTGGCGCTGCTGCTGGGCGGGGTGGTGGTGACCGTGCTCGGCTTCCAGGCGATCGGGGGCGTGGGGCAATTCCTGGAAGTCGCCGACGGCAAGCTGCACACGGTCCTGCCCTGGAATCATCCGGAGATGCCGTGGCTGGCCGTCTTCATCGGCGGCCTCTGGATCCCCAACATCTTCTACTGGGGACTGAACCAGTTCATCACGCAGCGGACGCTCGCGGCGCGCAGCCTGGCGGATGGCCAGCGCGGGATCTTCCTGGCGGGCTTCATCAAGCTGGCGATCCCCTTCATCATCGTCTTTCCGGGGATCATGGCGGCCGAACTCTTTGCCGACCAGGTGACGAACCCCGACCAGGCCTACCCGGTGATGATGCGCGAACTGCTCCCCGTGGGGCTGACCGGCACGATGTTCGCGGCGCTCTTCGGGGCGGTGATGAGCTCGCTCGACTCGATGCTCAACTCGGCCGCGACGATCTTCAGCGTGGACCTGTACAAGCGGCACCTCAGGCCGGAGGCGTCGTCGCGGCGGCTGATGACCGTGGGGCGGGTGACGACGGGCGTGCTCGTGCTGGTCGGCTGCCTGTGGGCTCCCCTGGTCGCGCGGGCGGGCAGCGTCTTCGAGTATATCCAGATGTTCTGGGGATTCATCTCGCCTGGGATCGTGGCGGCGTTCCTCTTCGGGATCTTCGTGCCGCGCACGCCGCCGGCCGCGGCCTTCGGCGGGATGATCCTGGGGATTCCCGTGTACGGGCTGTTACTGTGGCTGCTCCCGGAAGTGGCGTTCCTGCACCACATGGCGATCACGTTTCTGGTGATCAGCGCGTTCATGGTTACCCTTACGTTACGTCAGGGTTTGGACGAGCCGCGGAGGTTGCCGAGGGCGGTCGACGGTGTGGATCTGACGCCGGCACCGGGGGCGAATTGGTGGGCGGGGGCGGTGATCGGGTCGGCAGCGGTGTTGTATGCGATCTTCTGGTGATTGGAAGGGGCCCGAACCCGCTCAAGCGGCGTGGAATCGTACATCCGTGTCGACCCCACAGCCTTCCCGCAGTGCCGCGATGCGTGCACTCAGTTCGTCGAGGAACCCGGACAGTGACAGTCCGAACGCGCTTGCGAACCTGGTTGCCGCATCGATGGTGAGCCGCGCCTTCTCCTTTTCCAATCGCCGGACGTGCCTCTCCGATAGCCCGAGAATCTCCGCCTGCTTCAGCTGCCGATCCTTCCTCATGTCCTCGAGGGCTTGCGACACGTTCTCCATCTCGTACCGGCGAATCTCCACCTCCGCCAGATACATGGGATCCACGGCCTGAAGCATCTGGGATGGACCCATATGCACGTCCCGGTCGGGCCAATACAGGAAGGAACCGGCGGAATCGATTTCGAAATCGTTGAGCACTGCCGGCGGAAAGCACGCAACTTTGGGGAGCTTTCCGACCGGAAACGTCTGTACGCTCATGTCCCCAAGGACGACCACCAGAGAATCCTCCAGGACATATGCGTCAAGGATGCCTTCCCAAGCGGCCGGTCGCTTCAGCGCGATGACCAGACGCTTTACCACCGAAGGGTCCCGGCACACCCTAAGCCGCTGATCCGGCTTATGCAGTCGAAGTACCGAAGCGAGGTGAAGTGCCGCCTGCTCTGGCACGTCCAAGACAACCAGGTAGCGTGTCTCCGTGTCCACCCAGTCCGGTAGCTTGAGCCGATCTCGGCCGATGAGCTCACTTGCCCGAGCGACGACCAGACTGGGTGCGGGTCCGGTTTGGGTAGTGGCAGCCAATTGTCTCGCCAAGGAACGGAATTCAGCGTCCGGCAAGCAATCTTCCACTGTCCCGGAGAAGAAAATGTGGCTGAATGGCCTGGCGTCACTCATCCGCTTGACTCCGCTCCCATTCCTCGAACAGTTCCGCGCGGTGGGCGGCAGCCAGTTCCAGGATTCTCCTCGGCTTTTCGTCATGAGTCCTGCCTCCTTACCAGATACCGGACATAGTACCATAGTAACTTGTTCATTATGTCCGGTCAAGACCGCCCGCCAAGTCCCATTACCCCGGCAGGGCTGCAGGGCGTTAGGTTGGTGGCTGATCCGGTCGAGATCTTCGACGAACGAGGCGACCCGATCGGCATCGCCTGCAGCGAGGCGGTTTGCCTGCGGAGTCTGCCAGACACGAGATCTGTGGTGATCCCATGCAGCTCAAGGCCCGTCCGACTTGCATCGCCCTCGTTGCGACAGTTGCCGCCGTCTCTTCCGCATGTCTTGAGCAGCCCACCTCCGACCCCTTCTGGGAAGATCCTGCTGTCTTCGCGGAGAATCGCGAGCCACCCCACGCCTCGTTCACGCCCTTCCCAACGACTGACGGCGCCGCGGCGGGCAGATCCGGCGACTCTCCCTTCCGCATCAGCCTGAACGGGGACTGGAAGTTCCACTGGGTACCCCGCCCCGACGAGCGGCCCATGGACTTCTTCGACCCGGACTTCGACGCCTCCGGGTGGGCGGAGATCCCGGTGCCGAGCAACTGGGAATTCGAGGGCTACGGTTATCCGGTCTACCGCGACGAGTTCTACTCCTTCCCCGCAAACCCGCCCTTCATCCCCCACGACGACAACCCGGTGGGGTCGTATCGGCGCAGCTTCGAGGTTCCGCCCGAATGGGACGGCCGCGAGATCTTCCTGAACTTCGACGGCGTGTACTCCGCGTTCTACGTGTGGGTGAACGGCGAGTACATCGGGTACAGCGAGGGCAGCCGCACGCCGGCCGAGTTCCGCATTACCGAGGCCGTGCGGCCGGGCACGAATGTGCTGGCCGTCCAGGTCTACCGCTGGAGCGACGGCAGCTACATCGAGAGCCAGGACTTCTGGCGCGTGAGCGGGATCGACCGGGACGTGTACCTGCTGTCGAGGCCGACGACGTATCTGCGTGACTTCTTCGCCGAGGCCGAGCTGGACGACGACTACGAGAATGGGCGGCTACGGCTCACGGTGAATCTGGCCAACCGGGGGCTGGGGGCGGCGGGTAGGCATGAGGTTGATTTCCAGCTGCGGGATCCCGAGGGCCGGTTGGTCTGGGAGGAACCCGAGGTGCTGGAGGTGGATGTTCCACAGGGTGGCGAGGCGCAGACGACCGCCAGCCGCTCCGTCGGACGACCGCTTCACTGGACGGCCGAGACACCGGCGCTCTATCGGCTGATGATGCGGGTGAGGGGCCCGGACGGCGAGACGACCGAATTCGTGTTCACCCGCGTCGGCTTCCGGCGCGTGGAGATCATCGACGGGATTCTCACGGTGAACGGCAAGCCGATCACGGTGCGCGGCGTCAACCGCCACGAGCACGACCCCGACCGGGCGCATGTGGTGGACGAAGCCTCGATGATCGAAGACATCCGCCTGATGAAGCAGCTGAACATCAACGCGGTCCGCGCCGCCCACTACCCGAACGTGCCGCGCTGGTACGAGCTGACCGACCTGTACGGGCTCTACGTGGTGGACGAAGCCAACATCGAGTCGCACGGGATGGGCTTCGAGCCGGGGGTCACGCTGGCGGGACGTCCGGACTGGCTGGCCGCGCACATGGACCGCACGGTGCGGATGGTCGAGCGCGACAAGAACCACCCGTCGATCATCATCTGGTCGCTGGGCAACGAGGCGGGGGACGGCGAGAACTTCGACGCGACCGCGGCCTGGATCCGTGCGCGCGATCCGAGCCGGCCCATCCTCTACGAGCCTTCGGAGGAGCGCGACAACATCGACATCGTGGCGCCGATGTACGTGCGGCCCTACTGGCTGGAGCGGTACGCACGGTCGGGTGCCGAGAAGCCCTTCCTGCTGGTGGAGTACGCCCACGCGATGGGGAACAGCGTGGGGAACCTGGCAGACTACTGGGCGGTGATCGACGCGCACCCGCAGCTGCAGGGCGGATTCATATGGGACTGGGTCGACCAGGCGATGCGCGCGACGGACGAGCGCGGGCGGGAGTACTGGGCGTACGGCGGGGACTTCGGGCCGGCCGGGATGCGCAACGACGGGAACTTCCTGGTGAACGGCCTGGTCTCGGCGGACCGGCAGTTGCACCCGCACGCCTGGGAAGTGAAGAAGGTGTACCAGCCGGTGGGGATTTCGTGGGTGGATGGCAACTCGCGGCGCATCGTGGTCGAGAACCGCCGGACCTTCACGGACCTGTCGGACCTGGAGGGGACGTGGGAGTATGTGGTTGATGGAATCCCGGCAGAGGCGGGGTCCCTGCCACCGCTCTCGACGCCCCCGGGTGGACGGGACACGCTGAATCTGGAAGGGGTGCCAATGATCCGACATGGGGACGCCGTTGAAGTTGTTCTCAACGTCATCCTCAGAATGCGCGAGGACGCGCCGCTGCTGCCGGCAGGCCACATCGTCGCCTGGGAACAGCGTCACCATTGGCAGACGCGTCCCGTGACGGGCCCCCTTCCCGGCGGGCCATTGCGCGCACGGGAGACACCCGACGCCATCCACGTGAGCGGCGACGACTTCACGCTCGAGTTCGACCGCGCCACCGGCACACTCGCCTCGATACGGCTGGATGGCCACGAACTGCTGCTCTCGGGCCCGGCCCCCAACTTCTGGCGCGCTCCCACCGACAACGACTACGGGAACGGAATGCCGGTTCGTTCGGGTGTGTGGAAGCGGGTTGGCCGTCCGCCGTCCCGGCACCTCGATTCCATGACGGTCGCGGTTGCGTCCGCGTCCGAACTCCGGCCTCTCACGGTCACGAGCCACTTTTCGCTTCGCTCGATCGGGGCGCGCTACACCCTCTCCCACGAGGTGCATCCCGACGGCACGGTGGCGATCTCAGCCCACCTCACGGATGTCCACGAAGACCTCCCCGAGATGCCCCGTTTCGGCACGATCCTCACACTCCCCGGACACCTCGACCGGGTCGAGTGGTACGGCCGCGGCCCCCACGAGAACTACTGGGACCGCCGCACGGGGGCCGCTGTCGGCCGCTACTCGGCCCCCGTATCCGAACTCGCCCACCCCTACGTACGCCCCCAGGAGACCGGCACGCGCAGCGACACGCGCTGGGTCGCGGTCACCGACGGCTCCGGCACCGGGCTCCTCGTCAGAGGCCTCCCGACGGTCTCGTTCTCCGCACTCCCCTACACCCTTGAGGACCTCGACGCGGGCGAGCAGAAGGCAGGCCGCCACTGGGCCGATCTGGTTACCCGCGACGAGGTCACGCTCACCGTCGACTACCGGCAGCAGGGCGTCGGCGGCGACGATTCCTGGGGCGCGGTCCCGCACCACGAGTACACGCTCCGGCCGCGCGAGATGGGCTTCCGCTTCCTGCTGCGGCCGCTGCGTCCGGGCGAAGATCCCGCGGGCGCCGCGAGGACGCCGCTTCTGTACCGCGAGGATGCCGACGCGGTGGCGGGGCGCACCCTCGCCCTCGACCACTTCGGCGAGGTCAACAAGGTCGAACACCTCGCGCGGGGAAGGCCGGTTGACGTGGAACCCGCGTCGTCATCCCGCTACTCGGCTGCGGGCGACGCCGGGCTGGTGGACGGGATCAGGGGCTCGATCGATCGGCGCGGGGGACACTGGCAGGGCTACCGGGCCGATGGGGTCACAGCCGTGATCCAACTCGTCGAGGGTGCCGAGGCGGGAGCCGTGCCGGTGGAAGCCGTGAAGGTCGGCTTCCTGCAGCACCCGGGATCGGGGGTGTACTGGCCGCGTCGTGTCGAGGTGGCGGTGAGCGAGGACGGGGTGGTGTTCGGTGAGGCGGTGGAGGGGGTGGCGGGGGCGTGGCCGCGCCGCCGCAGTGGGGAGGCCGCCGCGGCCCCCGAAGGCGGGCGACTGTACTTCAACGTTCCGCTCGGCGGCCGCACCGCGCGGGCGATCCGCGTCACGGTGCAGACCTTCGGCGCAGTGCCCGACAGCTGGCCCTCAGGCGGAAGCCGGGCCTGGACCTACATCGACGAGATCATCGTGCGGTAGCGTCGGGGCCCCTGCCGGCTCAGGGTGCAACCAATCAAGGAGACCGATTCATGAGACGACTCGCCACAGCCCTGCTGCCCCCCCTCGCTCTCGCTGCATGCACGTACGGGGATCCCCCCTCTGAACCGGCCGTCCCCACATCGGAATCGGCCCACATGCCCACCGACGCCGACCACGCGGCCATCCTGGCCACCGTCCAGTCCCTCTTCGACGCGCTCGCATCGGGCGACGGCCGGGTTCTGCGCGACATCATGCACCCGAACGTCGTCATGCACTCAGTGGAGCGCGCCGCGGACGGCACCCGGTCCAGCTCGACCTCGACCCTGGATCAGCTCGTGGCGCGCGTGGAAGGCAGCGAAGCCGTCCTGACCGAACGAATGTGGGACCCCGAGGTACGCGTCAGCGGCGACCTCGCCATGGTCTGGACGCCATATGACTTCTACGTCGGCGACGAGTTCAGCCACTGCGGCGCCGATGCGTTCGTACTCGCACGGTCCGGAGAGTCGTGGACGGTCGTGGCGCTCTCCTGGACCCGGCTACAGCCCCCGGAGTGCCAGTTGCACCCGGACGGGCCGCCCGAATGACGCATGATCCATAGTTATGACACCCCCGCGAACTCCCCCTCGTCGATCACCACGAAGGTGGCGTTCGCGATGGCCACCACCACCCCGTCCGACGCCCGCCTGGCGACCCCCTCCATCTCCACCAGCTTGCGCTTCCTCGCCGTCTGGCGCCCCACCAGCTCCAGCTTCTCCCCCTCGCGGGCCGGTGTACGGTAGCGGATCTCGCACTTCGCGGTATAGGCGCGCGCGCCGCGCAGGTACAGCCAGTTGGCCATGACATCGTCGAGCGCGCTGTAGAGCATCCCGCCGTGAATCACACCCGGATAGCCCTGGTGGTTCTCTCCCGGCGTGAACTCGGAGACGCAGACCCCGTCCTCCAGCCGGAACGTCAGATGCAGCCCGATGGGGTTGTCCGGTCCGCAGACGAAGCACTTGTTGGCGGCGACCCCGCGCACCGGGGCGCTCCCGTCCCGAAGCCGGGACCCCGAAGCCAGCGTGCCGCCGCGCCTGCCCCCAGCGGAGGCTCTGCCGGCGACGCCCTCCGCGTTCGCGCCATCATCACCATCGGCCCGGGGCCTTCCGGCTTTTTCGCGCTCTCTCGTCATTCGCTCTCCCAATACTCGTCGATGATCTCGTCTTCCGATGCGCTATGGAAGGTAACGGTGGCCCAATCGGCGTCGGCGCCGGCCTCCGGATAGTGCCATATCCCGGCCGGCACGATGTCCCAGCAGCGCTCGATGGGGACCGCCTGAAGTTCGCCGCGGTCAGGGCTGTCAATCGTCCTGGCCGCGAGGTTCCGGGGACCGCGCCGAGTGCCCCCTTCCCCGGCAACTTCAGCGTGGATCCGACCCCACCCCCGATACGAGACCAGCCGCTGCACGCTGTTGCGGTGCACCTCCGGCACGGCCATCCGGCTCCCGCGGCGAAGCAGAAAGGCCCGGCACAATCGCACCTTTTTCGCCAACGCCGGCGCCAACCCGTCCGTGAACAGTTCAATGGGAATCACGCGAGCGGCGTGTGGCGGTTCGGCCCGCTCACGCAACTCCTCGCCAAGCACCTCGAAGGCCACGTCCAGAGTCGCCCGAACCTCCGGGCCGCCGAACACCCGCTGGTGCAACTCCCGTAGAAGCGGCAACGAACCGGTGTCAGGCCTCACGTCGCGCCCCCGCCCGGCCCCACACCGCGTCGAACATCGGCTCGGTTAGCTTCCCGGTGAAGGTGTTCTGCTGGCTGGGGTGATACGACGCCAGAACCGCGACCCGGCCCAGGTCCACCTCCACCCCGTGCCCGAAGCGGGGACGTGGCCGGGGAATCGGCAGCCCCCGCTCGGCGAGCATCCCCAGGACCACGCTGAACGCGAAGCCGCCCAACGCCACGACCGTGTGAAGACCCGGCCACAGCAGCTCCAGCTCCCGTTGCAGGAACGGCGCACACCGGTCCCGTTCCCCCGTCGTCGGCCGGTTCTTCGGCGGCGCGCACCGCACGCCCGCCGTCACATACGCCCCGCTGAGCTCAAGCCCGTCGTCCCGGTCCCGGCTCAGCGGCTGGTTCGCGAACCCGGCGCGGTGCATCGCGCGGTACAGCCAGTCGCCGGCCCGGTCTCCGGTGAACATCCGCCCGGTGCGGTTGGCCCCGTGCGCGGCAGGCGCGAGCCCCACCACCAGCACGCCAGCCCGCGGATCGCCGAACCCCGGCACGGGCCGGCCCCAGTATTCGTCGTCCCGAAACGCCGCTCGCTTCTCGCGCGCGATCTCCTCCCGCCACGCCACCAGCCTCGGACACCGCCGGCACTGCACCAGCTCGTCCTGCAGGGCGGCGAGTTCGACTCGGGTCATCACGGGCGCTCCCGGGAGGTGTTATTCTCGCATACGGAATCTGCGGATCCGTGCGCAAGATACATGTTCCCCATGGACGGGCAACGGTGCGCGGAGCGCAGTGAGACGAGCGTACCCGCAACCGGAAACAACCCATGACCAACCCCTACTTCACCGACGCCACTTTCGACTTCCTCGTGGAGCTGGCCGCCAACAACGACCGCATTTGGTTCAAGGCCAACAAGCCCCGCTACGAGGAGCACGTGAAGGACCCCGCGCTCCGGTTCATCACCGACTTCGGTCCCATTCTCAAGGAGATCAGTCCCCACTTCCGCGCGGATCCCAGGGCCAGCGGCGGCTCCCTGTTCCGGATCTACCGGGACACGCGCTTCTCGAAGGACAAGAGCCCCTACAAGACCCACACCGGCATCCACTTCCGCCACGATGCCGCCAGGGACGCCCACGCGCCCGGCTTCTACCTGCACATCCAGCCGGGGAACTGCTTCGCGGGGTGCGGCGTCTGGCGTCCGGGCGGCCCCGCCCTGCGGAAGATCCGCGAGTCGATCGACGAAGACCCCGCGGCCTGGAAGCAGGCCTCCCGGAATGCCCGCTACCGCAAGACCTTCGAACTCACCGGCGATTCCCTGATCCGCGCCCCGAAGGGCTACACTCCGGACCACCCGCTCATCGAGGACCTGAGGCGAAAGGACTTCATCGGCGTGGCCCGGTTGACCGCACAGACGCTGATTGCGGAGGATTTCCTGGAGACCTATTCGAGCCTCTGCAGGGATGGAGCTACCTTCCAGCGCTGGCTGTGCGGCGCGTTGGGGGTGCCGTACTGAGGCGCGTCGACCGGGCAGCGACCCCTCCCGGTGGATCGTGGTGGTCGTAGTACATTCGTGCTACTCCACGCGAGTCGATCACCAACGACACCTCCGCACCGGGCGGCAGATGAAGCGCCCAGGTCACCGCACAGACACTGTCGCGACATTCTTCGACTGCGTAGCCCAAGGCTGGACCAGCCCGAGTCTCGGCACCAGTCGCAACGCGTGCCACACCCTCCATCCGAAGGAGTTCGTGGGCCAGCCGGGTCGGATGCCAGGGGATGGTGAGGACTCGCCTGGAACCCCCGTTCACCAGCCCGACACGCTGGGTGATCGTGCCCCCGACGTAGCGTTCAACCGTAACCACCCGGCTGGTCCTGTTGTCGACACTTATGGTGATCGGTGCGTTATCAGGTCCAGCTTCCCCCGTAGTCACACAGGCGGCGAGGGCCAGGAGCATTGACGGGATTGCCAGTCTCTTCATTGGTCGGACCGCTACGACTCCGGCAGCTCCGAGCGCGCTCCAGCCACCCCCGAGAGAGCGCCCCCCAGCCCTTCCTCGGCCCGTACGGCCAGGAAGGTCATGGCCTGGGCCGGGACGCGGGTGGTCTCGGTCGCGATGAAGTAGGGATCGGCCTCCCGGCCGTCGTCGCGCAGCAGCTCCATGAATCCCAGCGGTTCGTCGGCGGTGTCCAGGTACACGATCCTGACGAGCATCCGGGCAGCGGGACCGGGGCGCTCGGCGAATCCCTGGATCGCCAGCTCGGCGACCCGCTGCATGAACGTTCCGAAGGCGACATCCGGGGTTGGGCTTCCGGGGTCGCCCCACTCGCCGGTGTCACCGAAGCGCGACATGGTGCGAACGGCACCGCCCACTTCCACGCGCACCCTGGCCACATCGTCATCGGCAAAACTGTGCAGCCAGCGCTCGCGGATCGCGCCCTGTCCGTTGGACAGCGTCGATATGACATCCCTCGGCAGGACATACCCCGTTCCCGTTGCCGGCTCATAGGCGTACCGTTGCTGAACACCGTAGACCTGATCCCCCAGGATCAATTCGCGCTGCTCGTCCGGGAACTGCACCGCCAGCCGGTCGGTGGACCCTGCGATACCGAACCGGGTCATCATCTCGGTCGACAGCGGGCCCAGGTC
Source organism: Longimicrobiales bacterium (assembly GCA_965116645.1). Taxonomy (GTDB): domain Bacteria; phylum Gemmatimonadota; class Gemmatimonadetes; order Longimicrobiales; family Gaopeijiaceae; genus Bin94. The sequence continues at coordinate 3,760,874 of OZ220702.1, forward strand.
CCGCGCCGTCGGCAGGCCGGCAATCCGCCCGAGGAGGACGTGGCCGGGCGACCCGACGGGGAATTCCGTGGTGAGGGATTCCTCCCCACCGATGGTCTCGGTGCCCCACAGGTAGTCCCCGGCCTGGTCGGTGCGGCGTTCGATTCGAACCTCCACCCCCGCAATCCGGTAGTTGACGGCCAGGATATCGGTGGTGTCGCGGTCCCAGATCCGCACGACGTTCTCCTCGTCGTCGTAGGAGACGTCCCGGGTCCAGGTGAAGATGGCGGCGATCAGCGCCGCTACGAAGAGGATTGCGTGAAACCGCAGGTCCGGCGCCCCTCCCGCTCCGCGCAAGCTTGTGAAACCTTTCACGATGTCCTCGCTTCCGGCTCGTCGGCGGCCCGCTGCCTGCTGCGTGAGTACAGCAAACCGAGGCCCAGCGCGAGGAGGGCCGCCGGCGCCCCGAAGATGATCGCGTAGAACCAGACCACGTTCTCTGCACGCGTGTGGAGGACCGGCACGTCCTCTTCGGACACGATGCCGCCGATAAACGCCTCCTCCTGGTCGAGCCAGCGCACCGCGTCCTCGATCACGTCACCGTTCAGGGGCCAGATGACCTGCATCTGGTCGAGGAAGATCTCGGCATCCGCCAGGAGCAGCGCGCGCATTCCCGCGTCCGCGGCGTCCGAGCCCGTTCCGCCCATTCCAGCCGTTCCGGCCCGCTCCACCGCGACGCCGAGTACGTAGCTTCCCCGTTCTTCGCTGTCTTCGTCAAAGGTGAAGTTGCCGTTGAGGTCGGCGTAGCTGTCCAACGCGGATTCGATGACAGCCTCGGTCACGATCCCGGGAATCGAGTCCCGCCACGCGAAGCTGCCGGCCCCCACGAAGTGCATGCCCAGGCCGCTCTGGCGCCCGGCGGTCCTTACCGATGGATGGGTCGTGAAGCGATTCGTGACGATCAGGCGCCGATCTGCCGGAGAAGGCCTCTGGCTCCTGAGGTGAAACTGATCGTGGAGAGTCATCGCCGGCTGGAAGTCGAAGGGGAAGTGGTCGCGCAGGCCGTCGAGGGTGAACTGCGAACCGGCTTCCAGAGCCATCAGCACCGAACCTCCGCCGTCCAGATATCTCCGAACTGCAGCGATTTCGGATTCGTGGAACGGACGCTGCGGGCCGATAATCATGAGCATCGCCGCGTCGCCGGGAACCTCGTCGCCGAGCCCGCCTACAAGTCCGAGGTCCTGGACCTGGTAGTTGAGCACCCTCAGGTCGGCCCGCAGCGTCTGGAGCGGCAGCTGGTCCCCGGACAGCTCGCCGCGATACGGCCTGGGCTCGCCACCGGGTTCGGTACCTGCCAGCGGATCGTTCAGTTCGCCGTGGCCCGTGCTCAAATAGACCACACGGCGTTCGCGGTTCAGCAGCAGGAGCTTCTCGTGGATCCGACGGTCCAGCACCCTCAGCGTGCCACTCGCCGTTGCCATGTCCAGCCCCACGAAGATCGACTCCCTGGCGCTGTCGCCCCGGCCGAGGAAGATCTCTCCTTCGGCGCCCGCCCGCCACTCGGTCGCGGCCTCGATATCCACGAAGCGGTCGTACTCCTCGATCACGACCTTGCCCGTCACACGCTCCAGCTCGTTCAGGTAGACGAGCAGCTCGTCCTTGACCTCGTTGACGTCCGGGTAGAAGAGGGCCACGCGAAGGGGTCCGTCCATGTTCAGAACGATCTGGCGTACCGATTCGCCCGGGGTGGCCGTCTTGAAGTAGCTGAAGTCCGCGCTGCGGTTGAACTCCGTAGTGATGTAGCCGATGAAGATCAGGCTGAGGGCGAGCAGCGCGGTGCTCAGGGCCCCGCCCGCCGTGTGGCGCACTCGCAGCGTGTCGACGCGGGCCGCTCCGGCGCTTCCGCCCTTGCTCACCGCCCATTGGGCCGCAAGCACGGGGAGCAGGGAACAGACCAGCAGAATCAGCGAAGAGACGAGGAAGAAGCGCTTGAAGCGCAGCTCCGGCCGTGCCGCTTCGAACTCGAGCCCCAGCAGGTTCACACCGAATTCGGTGACCGGCACGAAACCGGCCAGCGCCAGGGCGCACCCGGCGTAACCCAGCAGGAAGACGGCTTCCATGCCCCTGGTCTCTGTCGCCGCCCCTCGCCATGCGACGAACCGGAGTGCCTTCGCAACACCCACCGCCGCAACACCCCCCACGACCAGCGCGGTTTTGAGCACCGCCACCGCGTTGAAGACACGCGCGCCGGCGAAGACGGCGACAAGCCCGCCCACGAGCACCCAGGTCAGCCAGGGACGCTTCACTCCCATCGTTTGGCCTCCATGATCCTGGTCGCCAGGTAGAGGAAGAACCACATCAGGGACAGGTAGTAGACGATGTCGCGCAGGTGGAAGATACCCTGCTGAAAGCCGACAAAGTGGCGCTGGTGGATGGCGAGCGCCGCAAGGAACTGGGAGAGCGGATACTCGACCGCCTCCGAAAGCTCCCAGAACAGGTAGAACATGGCGGTGATCACGGAGGTGACGACCGCGGCCACCAGCTGGCTGCGGCTGAGCGCGCTGCCGAAGATGCCGATCGCGAGGACCGCCCCGCCGATCAGCGTCAGGCCCACGTATCCGGCGACGATCTGGCCGATCGCGATCTTGCCGTTGACGAGGATCAGCAGCGGCATGTAGATCGTTGCCGCGTTGAGGGCGGACAGGAAGGCGAGTGCGGCGAGGAACTTGCCGAGCACGATCTCCCGGTCGCGGACCGGCGACGTGTCCAGCAGGACCTGCGTGCCGGTCTGGCGCTCCTCGGCGATCAGGCGCAGCGAGAGGACCACCGCCGCGATCGTGGTCATGCCGCTGGCGAAGTAGAAGAAGAGGCTGAGGATAAGTCCGGAGAGCCTCTCGGCGGTGGGCCCCAGAGCCACGCCGAAGAAGAGGAGCCCATCGAGGAAGAGAACCACCGCTCCCACGATGTACCCGATCGGCGCCCGCACATAGGCGTTGAATTCGCGCCGGAAGATGATGCCGGTGGCACCCATCGTCAGTTGGCCCCTCCAGCCACGAGCCCGACGAAGACCCGCTCGAGCTGGCGCTCGGCGCGCGTAAGCGTGATCACGTCGTGCCCGGCCTCGACCAGCGCCCGGCAGACCTCCGCCCGCACATCCGAATCGCCCTCGACGCGGAAGGTCGCGCTGCCGGGCTCTTCGGCGATGCCGTCGGACGCATCCAGCGGCTTCACCTGCTTCACCCCGGCCAGCCCGGCGATCCGGGCGCGCGCGGCAGCAACACCGCTTGCGCCGGGCCGCACGGTCACGCGGATGCGTCGCGAGAGGAAGAGCCGGTCCTCCAGCTCCGCCTCCGTGCCCGACGCGACGATGCGGCCGTCGTCGAGGATCAGCAGGCGGTCGCAGGTCTGGCTTATCTCCGGGAGGATGTGGCTGGAGATGAGGATGGTGTGCGAGTCCTTCAGCGCCCGGATCATGGCGCGCATCTCCACGATCTGCACCGGGTCGAGGTCGTGGGTGGGCTCGTCCAGGATGAGGAGGTCCGGCTCGTGGATGATCGCCTGGGCGACGCCGACCCGCTGGCGGTAGCCCTGGGAGAGGTGGCGCGCGGGCATGTCCCGCACCTCGGTGATGCGCGTGCTCTCCTCGACGACGGGCAGCCGCCCGGCCACCGCTTCGGCCGTCATCCCCTTGAGGCGTCCGGCGAAGGCGAGGTAGTCGCGCACGGTCATGTCGCCGTACACGGGGGGAACTTCGGGGAGATAGCCGACGCGCTTCCGCACCTCGTGGGGGTTCTGCAGCACGTCGTGTCCGTCGATCCTCACCCTCCCGGACGAAGGACGCAGGCCGCAGGCGAGGATGCGCAGCAGCGTGGTCTTGCCCACCCCGTTGAGCCCCAGAATGCCCACCGTGTCGCCCTTCCCGATCTCGAAGGAAACGGGGCCGAGGGCTCTCTTGGGGCCGTAGTACCGGGTGACTTGGGTCAGCTCAACCATGCGGATCCGAAGGCGGCGAGGCGGTTGACGGGGGGATCGTGTACGCGTGCAAAGCTAGATAGCGGCCGGATCGGGTCAAGTGCGGGTACGGCCCGGCGGGGCCGGGAAACCGTTCGTCCTGGTTGGACTATGAAGCCGTGGACGACAGTTGTCTCAGCGCCATGGCCATGGAACAACACGCTGCTGCCATGACCACCGCAAGCCACCATGGAACCGAGCCGCGGATTCCCTCATACAGGTTGGCCGCGGCCGCCAGGACCGCCAGGACCGCCAGGGCGATGACTGCGCCGCGACTGCGTCGCAACATCTGAATGATCCGAGATCCCTGGCCACCCTGCTCGGCGACAGCCCCTCCGGTTGCCACCAGGTAGAGTGCCGGACCGAGGATCATCACCCCGAATCCATGCGACCACCCCTGCCATCCGTCGACTATTCCGTAAGCAACCCCGCCTGCCCCGCTGACCATCATGAGCAGAACCGCAATTGCCAAAACACTGTGGGCCCGCCCTTGTCGACGAGGATCCCCCCGCTCATCCGATTCCTTCATACAAACCTGCTCCTTGCTTTCGAATCGCTCCCTGCCTTCGGCCATCCGATAGCGTCACTGCCTCTGCTCCCGCCTACGGGTCACCCGCCTGTTCCAGCGCCGCCCGCGCCTGCACAATCGCCACCAGCATGCCTCGCGTCCGCACCCGTGTGCCGACGCGGTCAAGCAGCCATGCCTCGAAGAGCGGCGGAATCACGCGCACCGGCTCCTCCCGCGACACGACCCGTTCCATGTGCCCTGCGAGCGCCTCGCGGGAAGGGGTCCCGGCGCCTCCCAGTTCCAGGGCCCGGGACCAGTACTCCATCCGGTCGGCGTGGGCCGCGAAGAAGGACTCCGCGACCGCCGGGTCCAGGGACAATCCGCGCGCGGCGGCGTCCGCAATCCTCATTTCGCGGGTTCCCGCGTCGGCCAGGAGGTTGTCGAGCAGTTCCCGGTCGGCCTCCGCGAGTTGAGCACGCGCCTGGGGAGGTATGAAGAAGAAGTCGCGAGCGACTGCTCCAGCGGCAAGCGCTCCGGAGGGGTGGCCGGGAACCGGAGTGCCGGCAGCGTCCACCCGCCCGTCCCAGGTCACCAGCGGCAGCTGCGATTCCAGCCATGCGCCCGGATCTTCGGCGATCCTCGCCACGGTCACCGAGCCGCCGGCTGACACGGCGAAGTTGCGCGCTTCGCGTTCCGTCCGATTGACCGCCGCATCCGCCTCGGCCAGCCGCCGCTCCCGCAGGAACCCGATGAACTGGAACTCGACCTCGGGAAAGGTGGGGCGATAGAGGATGTGGAACCCCTCGCTGCTCTGGGTGACCGGTGACACATGGCCGACCTCCAGACGGAAGGCGACCCGGTCCAGGGTGGAAGGCAGCTCGCCCGGGGCGACGAGACCCACCACCCCACCCGATGGTTTCGAGGCCTCGTCCTCGCTCTCGGCGACGGCATTGATCCATGAACCGCCGTCGACAAGCTCCTGCAGCAGGCGGTCCGCCGTTCTCTGCTGCTGCAGACGCATGCTCGACGACATCCCCGGGTCGGCGCGGCGCAGTACCTGCGCGACCAGGCGAAGCGCGCCCTCCTGGTGGACCGCCTCGGCTTCGGCCGCCGTCACCACCACCATGGCCCCCAAGCGCTGCTCCCGGTCGGCGGCCAGGATCGCATCACGGCGCGCAGCCCACGCGACCGCCTCCAGCGCCTCGCTGCCCAGAAGCGAGTCGCCCGCCGCCGCGCGTTGCGACATGGCCGCCGCACCGACCCAGTGATCCACCAGCTCGGCGACGGCCACCGTATCGAGCGGGAACGGCTGAGCCATCATGAGCAGCTCGGCCAGCCGTTCCTCGGTAAGGGTCCAATCACCCGCGCGGGCCACCACCCCCCGGTCCGTGAGGTCGCCGCACGCGGCCAGCGCCCCCAGCGACCCGAGCAGGAGGACCGGCGCGCCGACCCGACCCCACATGCCTCGCCACCCTCGCGGATTCGGCTGCGGACCGCCTTCCACCACCGCCTACTTGATCGTCACCATGATGGTGTCGGCGACGGGGGGATCGAGCGGGATGTGCACGCCGTCGGCGACCACCGCGATGATACGGTGCTCACCCGGGGGAAGGTCCTCCAGGGTGAACTCGGTCTGGGCGAGGCCCATGTGAAAGTGGACGCCGGGGTCGTTGGGGATGGGCAGCTCCCAGTCCACGTCGCCGTTCACGATCAGGTGGTGGTGGCCGGTGCCGGAATCCATTACGCCGGCCTCGACGACCTGGAGGTTCTCCACCTCCATCACCACGAGCACCGGCCCGGCATCGAGCTCGGCGCCATCGGCCGGCGACACGATCGTCACGGTGGCCGGACCGGCCGCCGCCTCCATCGGCACCATGTCCGTCTCGTCCGCCTCGCCGCCCGCATCTCCGCCCCCGCACCCGGCCATCGCGGCCATGACCGCGGACCCCACCATGAAGCGAAGCGTTCGCTCGATCTTTGCCATCTCTTTCTCCCGTCTTCTACCACGGAGTGGACTGAACCGGACTGCCAAACTGCCGCCTTGGGCGCCAGCGCGCCAGTCCGGTGCCGGGACGCACTTGATGATGGTGTTGCTCCGCCAACCGACTGCCGGACGGCTGGACCATCGCGCGACGCTTGACACCCCCCCCCCGGCCAGCCGGATTCTTCCCGGCCATGCCGACCCGAATCGTTCCTCTCCTTGCGCCGCTCTTCGTGGCGCTGGTGGCCCCGCTCACCACCCCCGACCTCTCTGCCCAATCCCGCGCGGCTGCCCGCATCGACCCCGACACCATGCCCCGCCCTTCGCTGGAGGCGAGGCGTACGGCCGGACCCATCACCCTCGACGGCACCCTGGACGAAGCTGCCTGGGCGCTGGCCGACTCCACCCGGGGCACGTTCTATCAGTCGATCCCGGACCAGGGCGCGCCCGCCAGCGAGCGCACCGTCGTCCGCGTGCTCTACGACGACGAGCGGCTCTACGTCGGCGCGGTCATGTACGACAGCCGTCCCGACCTGCTGGTGTCCGCCGGCATGGAGCAGGACTTCGCGACGCAGGACTCCGACATCTTCGGCTTCGCCCTCGACACCTACCTTGACCGGCAGAACGCGTTCCTCTTTGCCGTGAACCCGGCCGGGGCTCTCTTCGACGCGCAGGCGTTCAACGACCAGCAGTCGGTGAACCGGGCCTGGGAGGGCGAAGTCGAGGTGTCGACGCGGATCACGGACGACGGATGGGCGGCCGAGGTGGCCGTACCGCTGACGACGCTGCGTTTTCGCGCCACCGAGGGCGCGCAGAGCTGGGGATTGAACTTTGCGCGCCGTATCCGGCGCATTGCGGAGGACTCGCAGTGGGCGCCGCTGACGCGGCAGTTCCGCGTCTACAAGATGTCCCGGGCGGGGACGCTGACCTCGCTGGAGGGGCTCAGGCAGGGCCGGAACCTGTGGGTGAAGCCGTTCGTGAACGGGGTTCGCACGGACGGCGCGCGGGCTGCGTCGCCGGGTGAGGCGCTGGAGGGCGGGTTCGACTTGAAGTGGGGGGTTACCCCTCAGTTTACACTCGACCTTACAGCGCTGACCGACTTCTCCCAGGTGGAAGTCGACGAGCAGCAGATCAACCTGACCCGCTTTTCCCTCTTCTTCCCGGAAAAGAGGGATTTCTTCCTGGAAAACGAGGGAATATTCGCCTTTCAGGATGCGCGGGTCCGCAATTTCCGCACCGGTTCCGGACCGCAGAACTTCAAGCTCTTCCACAGCCGGCGGATCGGGCTGTCGGCGGAGCGGACGCCGGTGCCGATCGCGGGCGGGGTGCGGCTCACGGGGCGCGCTGGCGGCTACGCGATAGGGCTACTCAACATGCAGACGCTCGACGAGGACGGGAGCGCGGATGGGACGGGAGGCTCCCGCCAACCAGGCAGCCCGGGCGATATGGGAGGCCCCGCCCGGGCCGGGAGTCCGGGCGAGAACTTTTCCGTGGTCCGGCTGCGGAAGAACGTGCTCGGCAGCAGCGACATCGGGGTGATGTTCGTCAATCGGGCAGGCACGGGGCCGGAGGTCGCCGGCGACTACAACCGGTCGTTCGGCGCGGATGCCAACCTGCGGATCGCCGGCGGGCGGATGCTGCTGAATTCGTACATCGCGCTCACCGACGAGCCGGATGCGGACGGTGACCGTACGGCGGGTGCGCTGGAGGTCGCGTGGCGCGATCCGCTCTGGGACGCGTCCATGCTGCTCAAGACGGTGGGCGACGAATTCAATCCCGGAGTCGGATTCGTGGCCCGGCGAGGCGTGCGGCAGGTCTTCGTGACCCTCGGCGCGCATCCCCAGCCGCCGATTCCACGGGTGCGCGAGCTGAATCCCTACGTGGATGTCAACCTCTACACGGATCCGGGTTGGGTGCTGGAGACGCGGGAGATCACGTCCGGTCTCGGGGTGGCCTTCCTCGACAGCAGCATCCTGACGCTGGAGTACGCGGCGTCCCGCGAGCGGCTGGCGGAGGCGACTCGCATCGTCGGTGCCAACGTCCCGGCCGGCGAGTACGACTTCGGCTCCTTCACGGCCAGCTACCGGTCGAACCTGGGCCGGATGGTGGGCGGAGAGGTGTCCATCACCCGGGGCGGGTTCTTCGACGGGGAACGGACCTCGGTGGGCGGGAGCGTCACGCTGCGTCCGAGCGCCCGCCTCTTCGTCGAGGGGACGGCCCAGCGCAACCGGCTCACGCTGGCGGGCCGGAGCTTCGACGCCAATCTGTTCGGCGCCCGCGTCCGGCTCGCCCGCGACACCCGCACCTTCCTGAGCGCCTTCGTCCAGTACAACGAATCGGCCGAAGAGCTGCAGACGAACATCCGTTTCAACCTCATCCACGCGCCCCTGAGCGACCTTTTCCTGGTGTACTCGGAGCGGCGGAACCCGGCTCCGCGGGGCGGGGACCCGGGGCTGATCGACCGCGCGATAACCGTGAAGTTCACGAAGCTGCTGGCGTTCTGAGCGGGCCGCCCGGTCACCGGTAACGAAATCATCCGTTCGGTTGTCCTTGAAGCGATGAACGTTCACCTGATCGACGGCACCTATGAGCTCTTCCGGCACTACTACGGCGCGCCCGGCGCCACGGATCGCGCCGGCCGCGAGGTGGGGGGCCTGCGCGGCGTGCTCTACTCGCTGCTTACCATGTTCGATGCGGGGGTGACGCACATGGCCGTCGCCACCGACCACGTGATCGAGTCCTTCCGCAACCGGTTGTGGCCAGGCTACAAGACCGGTGCGGGGATCGATCCGCTCCTCCTGGCGCAGTTCGGGCCGCTGGAAGACGGGCTGCGCACCATGGGCGTCCAGGTCTGGCCGATGGAGGAACTGGAGGCCGACGACGGGCTCGCGTCCGGTGCCGCGCTGGCGGCGCGCGACTCGCGGGTCGAGTGCATCTACCTCTGCACGCCCGACAAGGACCTCGCGCAGTGTGTGCGGGGCGGCCGCATCGTCCAGTGGGACCGGCGCAAGGGCGAGATCCGCGATGCCGAAGGGGTGGTCGGCAAGTTCGGGGTGCCGCCGCGCAGCATCCCCGACTACCTCGCGCTGGTTGGCGACAGCGCCGACGGCTTCCCCGGTGTCCCGGGCTGGGGCGCCAAGTCGACCTCGGTGGTGCTGGCCCGGTACCTGCGCCTGGAGGACATCCCCGCGAGGGCCGACGACTGGGACGTGACGGTGCGGGGCGCCGAGCGCCTGGCCGCGGCGCTGCGGGAACACCGCGCCAACGCCTTTCTCTTCCGCGACCTGGCGACCCTGCGCGACGGCGCCGCCCTGTTCGAAGATGTGGACGAACTGGAGTGGCGCGGGCCCACTCCCGCCTTCGAGAAGCTAGCCGAAGACCTCGGCGCGCCCGGCCTGTGGGAACGGGCCGGCCGAATTCACCACAAGTTGCAGAGCCTGACCGCGTGAGGCGGGCCTGCAGTGTGCAACCACCAAGGAGATGAAGACATGAAGCACGCGACTTTCCATCGACGCATGACCGCCCTCGGAGTACTCGCCGTGGCGATCGCCCTCGTCCTCCCGGCGTCCCTGTCGGCGCAGCGCGGCGCCGGCGGAGGAGCCCGCGGGATGTTCAACAACCCCGCGATCAGGCTGTGGACCCAGTTCGACGAGAACAACGAGGAGTTCACCAAACAGCTGGCCCTCACGGAGGAGCAGACCGAAAGCATCGCCACACTCCTCAAGGACTTCCGCGAGAAGAACGAGCAGGGGCTCGAAGAGTACACCGAGATACGCCAGAGCATGCGCAACCGCGGGGGCGGTGGCGCCGCCAGGGGCGGCGGGAACCGCCAGGCGATGCAAGCCACCTTCCAGCGGATGCAGACGTTGCTTGAAAAGCTGGGACCCGCCTTCGAGAAGCTGCACACCGATGTGGGTGAGCTGCTGACCGAGGATCAGACGAAGAAGCTGACGGAGCTGCTGCAGCCGCGGCGGCCGGGAGGCTGATCGAAGGGAATTCCCCGGGCGGTTCGCGTTCCGTAGTGACACGGCGGGTCGTCCGGGGAATGCGGGATGGATCGTCCCGAAAGTGCAGCCCGAAAACGCCGGTCGTTGTCACTGACCGATCGATGATCTACAGTGTGTATGTTGTCGAGACACAGGCCCCACTGATCTGCCAACCAACCCGAGCACCGATTGGCCCATCAACGTCACCTCTCGAAAGCGCCGATCCGCGAGGCTGTGCTGGATGTCGGCGTCGCGAGGGGAACACCCGTTGACCTGCGCCTTCTCCGCAATTCCCTGGAATCGATGGACCGTTTCCCGGAGGTCCATGACATCACTTCGGAATCGTCTCCCCAACACACCCCGAAGATCAGGATCTGGAGCATCGGCCTGAATCTGGTGGCGTGATCGGAGTGCGTGGATTTACCGAAGAGCGTGATTGGGCCGTTGACTTTCGCCAGGACGGGCTGACCTTCAGCCGCAGGTCCCCCTATCCGAGTTGGCGAGAGTACTCCGGTCTGGCCCGTCCCCTTGTCGAGGAGTTTCTCTCGATCACCATGCCGGCTCAAGTCGTTCGGCTCGGGCTCCGGTACGTCAATCACTTCCGGCTCCCTGACAGGGATCCCCGCGACTACTTCGTGTCCCTACCTTCGCTCCCGGATTCATTGAGTCTGTCCGTGGACCGACTACTTACATCGACTACCGCCCGCGATTCGGAATCCGGGCTCTCGGTGCACGTCATGCATGTCCTTCTTGACGATCTTGCGCCTGGGAGGATTGGGCACCTGCTGGACATTGACGTGTTCTCGGACAACCGGTTCGGTCCCGAAGAGGATCAGATCTGGGGAACTTTCGAGTCACTAAGGGATTTCAAGAACAGGATCTTCTTCGAACTCATCACGGAGCGTAGTGCGAGGCTTCACGAATGATTCTGGCACGCAATGTTCCGCATGCACACCGCTCTTCTCGATCTCGGGTTTCCTACCAAGAATCTGTAGAGGCGGACCGAGAGATCGTACAGCTGACCCGCAGAGCGAAGAGTCGCGGCTACTGGACCGCGCGATTGGATCTCATCGATCTTTTCGGGTCCGAATCGATGGCGGAGGACAACATGCTTCAGGCAACGTTCGCGAGGGCACGCCGGCTGCTGGACACCATCCCCAGTGGATTCCCGGTCCCAGGCATCGGGCTTGATCCGGATGGCGAAGTGGCCTTCGATTGGATTCGTCGCGACCGCACCATGGTGTCCGTCAGCATCGGACGCGTGGGAGACCCGAGCTACGCAGCCGGGCTTGTGGATGGAACTGCCTACGGTTTTCTACAATGGGAGTACAGGTTCCCCGTGGCCCTGACTGACCTTCTAAGGCGTCTCTACCACCCCGCGTAGCCGACAATGGGTGAAATCGCTCGGTTTCTCTTCCACCGAAGCCAATACGCTTCGACCAAGCAGGCCGGCTATCCCCTCACCGTCTTCAGAATCCAGTCGGCGATCAATTCCATCGCTTCGACCGACCAGGTCTCTTCGATCGACTGGTATTCGCTCGGGGCGCCGGTCCGCGCGTGCTGGAAGAGGTGGTTGAGGTCCGGCAGCGCGTGGGTCTCGAAGCGGGTGTTGCCGCCGCGGCGTAGTGCCGCCTCGATCTCGCGCAGGTTCTCCTCGTAGGGGACTTGCAGGTCCTTTTCGCCGTTGATCGCCAGAACGGGGACGGTCACCCTCTCGAGCATGGGCGCCGGCTCGTAGGTCAGGAAGTAGCGGAACCACGGGTTGTTGACCTGCCGGACCTGGGCCGCGACGGCCTGCTGCATCGCGTCGGCGTTGGCCGTGCCCCCCCCGGGGTTGGCGCGCTCCAGTCCCGCCCTGATGATCGCCGTGATCTCTTCGCCCGCACGCCCGGGGTCGGGCTCTCGCTTGAGGACCTCGAAGATGGCCCGCTGCTGCTCCCGGTTTGCGGCAATGGCCTCCTCGGGGGCGCCCGCAGCACGGGCGATCAGCGCGGCCTGCGCGTAGAGGATGCGCTCGCCGTTCACGCCCGTCGCGGCCATCAGGACGATGTAGCTGACGTCGCGTGATGCGACCGCCGCCATGGGGGCGATGATGCCGCCCTCCGAGTGGCCCGCGAGGCCGATCTTGCCGGGGGCGACGTCGTCGCGGGTCTTCAGGTAGGCGACGGCGGCCAGCGCGTCGGAGGCGAAGTCCTGCGAGGTCGCCGTGCCGAAGTCGCCGGTCGATTCGCCGACGCCGCGGTCGTCGTAGCGCAGGACGGCGATGCCGCGCCGGGTGAGGTGGTCGGCCAGCACGAGGAAAGGACGGTGCCCCATGAGGGCTTCGTCCCGGTCCTGGGGACCCGAACCCGAGATGAGGATCACGGCCGGGAAGGGGCCTCCGGATGCGGGCCGCGTAAAGGTGCCCGCCAGGGTGTGGCCGCCCTCCGGGTTGGCGTAGGTGACGTCCTCAGCGAGGTACGGGTAGGGCTCCTCGGGGTTCTGGGGGCGATTCGGCGGGGCGGTTTCTGCGTCGGGAGCGCGTTCAAGAACGAGCGGGAAGGACTGGCCGGCCTGGGTGAACGTGCCGGTGATCTGCCCGTCTTCTTCGGCAAGCGTGCCGCGAAAGGATGCGCCGACCATCGGCATCGTCATGGAGATGGTGTCGCCGGACACGGTTGTTTCGGCGACCTGGATCTGCGCGTTGCCCTGGTCGACGGAGAACAGCGTGGCGCCCAGTACGCCTTCGGTCTCGGCGATGACGAAGCGCAGGCGCAGCTGGGCGGCGCCAACATCCAGGGTTCCCATCCAGGTGCCCACGAAGCCGGAGGTGTCGGCGTCGGGTGGTTCCTGGGCGGTGGTAGTTGCAGCGCCAATGCCGATAGCCAGGGGGACGAAAGTAAGGGTCAGGCAGGCCAGCAGGGTCTTCATCGGTTGTTTCCGTTTGGGTTTTTTCGACATGTGTGGATCGGCTTAATGTAAAGCGCGCCTAACATTTCGTAATGTAAACTTGACATTCTTGTAAGAACAAGCCGATCAACCGCCCGTCACCCGCACGATCCAGTCCGCGATCAGTTCCAGAACCTCTACCGCGACGGTCTCTTCGATCATCTCGGATTCACGCGAGGTGCCGGTCTCCGCGTGCTGGAAGAAATGGTTGAGTCCCGGAATCGCGTGAATCTCGTAGCGGGTATTGCCGCCGCGCTTCAGTGCCGCTTCGATCTCGCGCAGGTTCTCTTCGTGGGGAACCCACAGGTCTTCCGTTCCGTTGAGCGCGAGGACCGGCACGGTCACCTCTTCGAGCGTTGGCGCCGGATCGTATGTCAGGAAGTAGCGGCGCCACGGGGTGTTGACTGCCTGCACCTGCTCCGAGATGATCTGCGTTAGCGTGGCGTCGTGCGTGGTGCTGTACAACAGCCGTTCCTGCATGCTCGCGTTCTCAAACCGAGTCCGAATGATCGCCTCGATCGCCTCGCGCGAACGTTCCGGATCGGTTTCGGACCTCAGGATCTCGTGAATGGCGCCCTGCCGCTCCAGGGCTTCGGCGACCGCCTGCTCGGAGGCACCGCCCGCACGGGCCCGCAACTCCATCTGCGCCCTTAAGATGCGTTCCCCGATCACCCCCGGGCCGGCCAGGAGGACGATGTAGCTGACATCGGGGGACTGCACCGCCGCCATCGGCGCAATCAGGCCGCCCTCCGACGCGCCGACCAGGCCGATCCTGCCGGGGTCGACATCGTCGCGGGTCCTGAGGTACGCGACGCCAGCCAGCGCGTCGGTGGCGAAGTCTTTCGAGGTCGCTGTCGAAAAGTCCCCCGTCGATTCACCGACGCCGCGGTCGTCGTAGAGCAGGACAGCGATCCCGCTCCGGGTCAGGTAATCGGCCAGCACGGCCAGAGGCTTGTGCCCACTCCCGTTCCGGTCCCGCTTGTACGGACCCGAACCGGAGATCAGGATCGCCGCCGGGAACGGGCCCCCGGTTGCGGGTCGTGTGAAGGTGGCTGCCAGCGTGTGGCCACCTTGCGGGTTCAGGTAGGTGACATCCTCGGCCAGGTAGGGGAGGGGCTCCCTGGGGGTCTGGGGCCAGCTCGGCCCGGCCTCGTCCTCTGACAGGCGTTCAAGCACGAGTGGCAAGGTCTCGCCGGCCTGGGTAAAGGTACCGGTGATACTGCTGTCTTCCTGCGACCAGGTTCCCGAATAGGATGCTTCGAAATCCGGCAATGGAACCGAGATACTGTAGCCATTCACAGTCACAACGGGGGCACCGAGGCTGAAGGACAACCTCTCACTATTGTGGCCTTCCCAGTTCCACCGCGTCAGCGAGTTCACGGTGGCGCTCACCACGCCCTCCTCTACGGCCAGGACCAGGCGCAGCTCCAGTTGGACGTCGCCGGCATCCGCCGTGCCCGCCCAGCTCCCCACCAGGCCGGCGGGATCGGCAGCGGCTTCCCGTTGTTCCTCGGCGGCGCAACCGAGAGCGAACGCCGCCACGGCGGCGGACATGCAGACGATCGGTGATCTCATGATCAAACCTTCACCAGCCCCACCCTGCCCTTCCCGAAGACCTCTTCGAGCGCGCGGATCGTGTCGCGGTCGGGGCTGACCCTGAGGCTGCGCGACCTGAGCCGGGGCAGCGCGGCCCCGTTCCCGTCACCGACCGCCACCTCGACCGGCGCCTCGCCGGTGTGGGCGACCATCACCTTGCGGGCGCGGCTGAAGGCGTCGGCCGCGAATTCGTCGTGCGGGTGCAGGATGATCCTCACCGCAAGACGGCCGCTGCCGGGGACCCCCCTGAGGGGCTCGGCCGCATCGAGGAAGACGGGGGGGGCCTCCTCGTCGCGCTCGCGGTCGCTCACTTTCCCGCGCAGGAGCACCACCGCGTCGGGGTGCAGCGCCTCCTTGTGGGACTGCCAGACGTCCTTGAAGGCGAGGACGGTGGCCGTGCCCTGGAAGCCTTCGATGGTGATCTTCGCCCACTCGGAGCCGTCGCGCCGGGAGATCTGGCGGGCCACCGCAGTCACCACGCACGCCATCTCCACCGAATCGCCCATCCGGGCCTTGAGCGCGTCCGAGCCCACCGGGTCGAAGGCGCGTACGACTTCGCGGTAGCGGTCCAGCGGATGCCCCGAGATGAAGAACCCCAGCGCCTCCTTCTCGCGCTTGAGGCGTTCCCGGTCCGGCCATTCGGGCACGGTCGGAAGCTCGGGCGTCGGGCGCTCCACGCCACCACCGCCGAAAAGCGAGTGCTGCCCCTGCTCGGCTTCCTGCATGCGCGCCACCGCCTCCCCGTAAGCGGCGTCGAGCCCGGCCTCCATCTGCGCCCGGTGCCCGAACGAGTCCAGCGCCCCGGAGGTGATCAGCGCCTCGCACGCCCGCTTGTTGAGGGCGCGCGTGTCGACCCGGTCGAGGAAGTTGAAGAGGCTCTCGAAGGGTCCGCCGTCGGCGCGCGCTGCGAGGACCGATTGCACCGCAGCCGAGCCCACTCCACGCACCGCCCCCAGCCCGAAACGGATCGTTGTCGCGCCCACGGGGGTGAACTTCCAGCCACTCTCGTTCACGTCGGGCGGCAGGACCTCCAGGCCATCGGCGAGCGCGGGGTGGTACCGTCCCAGTTCGCGGCACTCGCCCATGTACTTCACCACGTCGTCCGTCTTGTCGAGCACCGACGAGAGCAGCGCGGCCATGAACTCCGCCGGGTAGTAGCGCTTCAGCCACGCGGTCTTGTACGAGAGCAGCGAGTAGGCGGCCGAGTGCGACTTGTTGAAGCCGTAGCGTCCGAAGGTCTCGATCTGGTTCGCGAGTTCCGAGGCCGTGCTTCGCGGCACCTCACGCTCGATGACCCTCTCCTGGAACCGGGCCAGCTCGGAGCGGATGAGCTTGGCGTCCTTCTTCCCCATCGCCTTGCGCAGCACGTCGGCATCGCCCAGGGAATAGCCGGCCAGGTCGTTCGCGATCAGCATCACCTGCTCCTGGTAGACGATGATGCCGTAGGTCGGCTCGAGGATGTGCTCCAGCCCGGGCGCGGGGTAGGACACGGGTTCGTGCCCGAGCTTCCGCTTGATGTACTTGTCGGTCATCCCCGAATCGAGGGGGCCGGGGCGGATCAGGGCGTTGGTGGCGACGAGGTCGTCGAAGCGGTCGCAGCGCATGGCCCGCAGCTTGTCGAGCGCCAGATTCGATTCGAACTGGAAGACGCCGGCCGTCCCGCCGCTCGCGAGCATCCGGTAGACCTCCGGATCATCCAGCGGTACATCGTCCATGGCCGGGGAGTGGTAGACTTTCCCGGTGTCCGGGTGGCTGAACTCCCCGAGGCGGTCCTTCACGGCCTTCACCGCGTCGTGAATGACCGTGAGCGTCTTGAGGCCCAGGAAGTCCATCTTTAGCATCCCGGCGTCCTCGAGGCAGTTCATGTCGTACTGGGTGACGATATCCGGCCCGTCCTGGCCCCCATTTGCGACCGCGCCCGCCCCCGCACCCCCGTTCCGCGCACCCTTGCTCTGCGTGCAGATCGGCACGTAGTCGTGCAGCGGTCCCGGCGCGATCACCACCCCCGCCGCGTGGACCGATGCGTGGCGCGACAGCCCTTCCAGGGTCATCGAGTAGTCGAAGAGCTGCTTGTGGCGCTCGTCGGACTCGTAGAGCGCCTTCACGTCCCGGATCCGCTCCACGGCCTGGGCCACCGTGTAGCTCTGCCCCGGCTGGTTCGGGATCATCTTCGCGATCCGGTCGGTCTCGCCGACCTCGAAGCCCAGCACCCGGCCCACGTCCCGGATCACGGCCCGGCTCTTCATCGTCCCGAAGGTCACGATCTGGCCAACGGCGTCGCGCCCGTACTTTTCGCGCACGTACTCGATCACCTCGCCCCGGCGCTCGTAGCAGAAATCGATGTCGATGTCCGGCATCGAGATGCGCTCCGGGTTGAGGAAGCGCTCGAAGAGGAGGCCGTAGTCGATGGGGTCCAGGTCGGTGATCCGTAGCGCGTAGGAGACGAGCGAGCCAGCGGCCGACCCCCTTCCGGGACCTACCGGGATTCCTTCTTCGCGCGCCCACCGGATGAAGTCCCAGGTGATGAGGAAGTACCCCGCGTAGCCGGTCTTCAGGATGACGTCGAGCTCGTAGTCGAGGCGCTCGCGGGCTGCGGTCGGCAGGGGGTCACCGTAGCGCTCCACCGCGCCGGCTTCCGCCAGGTGCACCAGGTAGGCGTTGTCGTCCTTGAAGCGGTCCGGCAGGGGGAAGCCGGGCAGGTGGTACTTCTTCTCCAGCTTGAGCGAGACCTCGTCGGCTATGCGAAGCGTGTTCTCGATCACCTCGGGGTGGTCCGGGAAGGCCGCCGCCATCTCTTCGGCGGTCTTGAAGTAGAGGCCGTCGTCGTACTGCAACCGGTCTTCGTCGTCGTGATTCTTGGCGGTGCCGATGCACACCAGGATGTCGTGCGCCGGGTGATGCTCGTGCTGGAGGAAGTGCGCGTCGTTGGTGGCCACCACCGGCAACCCGAGTTCGCGGGCCAGCGCAAAGATGCGCTCGTTATGCTCGGTCTGGCCCGGCGTTCCGTGGGCCTGCACCTCCAGGTAGTAGCGTCCGGGGAAGGCGTTCGCGTACCAGTCGGCGACTTCGCGGGCCATCTTGTCGTTGCCCGCGGTCAGTTGGCGCGCCAGCTCTCCGGCCATGCACGCCGACGTCACGATCAGGCCGTCGGAATGACGGGCCAGCGTCTCGCGATCCACCCGCGGGCGGTAGTAGAACCCCTCGGTGTACCCGATCGACGACAGCTTCATCAGGTTGCGGTAGCCCTCGGCGTCGCGGGCCAGGAGCACCAGGTGGTAGTGCGCCTTGCCGCCCTGCCCGGAGCGGGTCCGTTCGCGCCGGTCGCCGGGCGCCACGTACGCCTCCATCCCGATGATCGGCTTGATCCCTTCCTTGCGGGCCACCTTCTGGAAGTTCCAGGCCCCGTAGAGGCAGCCATGGTCGGTCAGGGCCAGGGCGGGCATCTCGTACTCCAGCGCCTTTCGCACCAGGTCCGAAAGGCGATTCGCGCCATCGAGCAGCGAGTACTCGGAGTGGGTGTGGAGATGGACGAAGGACAATGGCGCCTTGGCTGAGGAGCGAGAGGTGAAGATCGGCGGCGGCAGGAACCGGCAGCGGTTCGGAGCGGCAGAGTTCCCACCCCGGTTCCCTTCGAATCTAGGTGATCAGGGAAGGGGGTGACAGGTTCAACGCAACGGAAAGGATCACAGATGCATCCTGTCGGCAGGTGCCAGCGGGAACCCGAGCAGCTCGCGGAACAGACCCTCGCCATATGCGGTCGCTGACCCCATTCACGCTGGACCGCTCGGCCAATTGATCAAACTGTAATGTAAACATTACATAGTGTAATGTCAGCCTTACATTACTGGTTGACGGGAGGTGCGTCAATGAAAGCTCATATTCCACCGATCCGATCGGGGCTCGGCTTCCTTCGTCACGTCGGATTCTGGGTCGTGGTGCCGGTCGGCGTCTTTGTCGCGTACGTGGCGGTTGACGCCGCATTCTGGCCAGCCCGGGATCGCCTCTCCCAGTTGGCCGCGAGGCTCCCGTTCGTCGTTGCCCAGATCATTCCCGTTGCGGTGTTCGCCGCCACAACGGGCCGGTCCGCCCTCTTCGGAGGTGGTGACGGCGGCAAGCCGCGCAGCCACTTGTGGATCGCGGTGGCACTTGTCGCCGGGGCGGCGTACGCGACGCTTGCCCTGGTCGATCCATTCCTCGCACCCTTCACCGGGTCGGATGCCCTGTTCCCTCGCAGCCTCGATCGCGCGGCAGACGTAGCGCGGGAGGCGGCGCGCATCACCACGGGCCCCCAGTCCGAAGCGCAGCTGCGCGAAGCCGGCGGATACCTGATGCAGCTCGTTGTACCTTTCACGACCGCTGCCATGGTCTTTGCTGCGGCCGGACTTGGGTCATTCGTCGGCATTCGTATTCCCGAAGAACCTTCTTCCAGGGGGTTGGCCGCGGAGCTCGAGGGTTCGGCCGCAATGATCCGGGCCGCGACCACCGGGATCAGGTGTGCGGCTGTGGGCTTCTTCGCCGGGGTCTGCTGGATTCCGCTGGATATCGCCGGCGAGGTGGCCGGCGACTTCGACCTGTCCGCTGCCGCATTGTTCGCCCTGATTCTCGGGTTGCATGTGTCCTTTCCACTGCTGATTCTGCCGATCTTCTGGGTGCTCAACCGGTGGTCGGACCGTTGACGACCGGTCAGCCGGGATTCGACCGCGAACTCTTTCGCAAGGGTGATCCGGTCCTCTTCCGCCAGCTCGTCCGAGAGGTGTCTCCACGCATGCTGGGAATGATCCGCTGCTACGCCTCGGACGACGACCAGGCGGACGATCTCCTCCAGGAGAGCTGGGTCCGGATCTACCGCAAGCGGAACAGGTTTTCCGGCAAGGGCTCCTTCGCGGGATGGGCGCTGGCGGTCAGCCGCAACGTGTGCAGGATGTCGTTGCGGGGAACTGCGAAACCGGTGCGCGTGAGCCTGCAGGATCATCGGGGCATCCCGGACGCGGCTGAGGGTCCCGCGGCCCGGCTGGCGCGGCGGCGCAGGACGGAGGCACTCTACGCGGCACTTGAGAAACTGACGAAAAGGGAGCGGCAAGCGATCGTGCTACGCCTGCTGGAAGGACGTCGCACGGCGGAAGTCTCTGAACTGATGGGGGTCAAGGAGGTCTCGGTGCGCTCCCTGGTTCATCGCGGCCTGAAGAAGTTGCGGCGCATGAGGGGTCTCGAGCGAACGATCACCGAAACGGAAGGACTGCAATAATGGCTGGGAGACGATTGCCGGGCCGGCGTCCGAGGGCGGACCACCAACTTGATCCGGAGGCGGTGGAACGACTGATCAACGCGGTTCAGAAGGGTGGCTCCGACCGCGCACGGTACCTGGAAAAGAGTGCGGCCAGCGAAGCCGAAGCCGGGGTCGTGCGCCTTGTCAACGCGATCCGTAAGATCGGTGCCGTCCAGGCGCCGGTCTCCGAATCACAGGTGGACGAGATCATGGCTGCATTGCAGGATGGAGCATCACCGCAGTCGTGGTCACTGCGCCGGTGGCGCCAGATCGAGATGCTCGCAACGGGGGTTGGCAGCGGTGGTATGCTGTGGTACGGGTTGATCGGACTGGACCGGTTGGTCTTCTCCGCACCGGCCAACCGCGGTGCGGTCGCGATTGTCGCCGTCGGTGGCGCCCTGGTGTGCCTGCTGCTGCGCCGGTGGACCGAAGTTCGGCAAACGCGGGCGCCCGGCTAGCGGCTATAACAGGCTCCGGGCTCGCCCACTCGATGCCGTCCCACGCCGCTCGCTGCCGTCAATCACCCACGCAGCGGAAGGACTTCAGGATTTCGTCCAGCTGGATCATGTATTCGTACTTGTCCTTCTCCGGCGCGTACAGCCAGGCGTCGATCAGGTACGTCCGTCCCAGCTCCGGGCAGGCGACCGCCCAGGTGATGAACGGGCCCGCGGCGGGGTACGCCCCGGGTGGATTCTGCCAGATCGCCTGAACCGAGTACACCGGTCTGCCGCCGACTTCCCTCCACTCCGCCAGCAAGTGTTCCGTGTTCACCACCTGGGGGAAATCGTAGTACTCCTCGACCATCCCGGAACGCCACGCCAGGATCTCGTCGGTGGTGGTCTCCTCCGGCCCGGGGCTCCGCCAGGTCACCGCAAACTGGCGGATCAGTTCGGAAGGGTCCGGGTTGTCGTTCAGGAAGATGTGGACCGACTCGTGCGGTTGGTATTCGTACACCTCGGGGAACACCATGCTGAAGCCATGCTCTTCACCCAGCATCCGCGCCTGCACCGTGTCCGGCCCGGTCACGAACATCCTGGCGATCACCCACTCCCGGTACTGTGCATCAAAGAGCTCGCGGAGCCCGGGAATGGACTGCCGGACCATCTCGGCGGCGGCGGCGGTTCCGGTGCCCTCCGGGAGGACCAGAGCCGTCACCAGCTGGCCCCGTGACCAGACATCGTACACCTGAACAGTCCCCGGAGAGTCAGGCGTGCCGACCTGGGCGCCCTGGTCGCCGCCGACTTCGGCAAGGACCGGACCCATCCATGGATCCGCGGGGGTCCCGATCACCAGCAGTTGCTTGAACAGGCGTATCCTGACCCACGGTTCCTCGTTCGGATCCTGGTACATGACCCGGAAGGCGTAGTCGTCGCGGACCGTGAAGATCCCGCCCTCGATGCCGTCGAGCACTTCGTCCCCGACGTGGGCCCACAGTTCGGGTGAAGCCGTCATGTTGATGGCCTGGATGTCCCCGATCGCAATGGGGCGGCTGTCACAGGCGCCGAGGGCCAGCGCGATTGCCGCCAGCGTTGCGGCAAGGCCGGGTACGGAGGCAGGCCTGCGGCTGGCGGAGAGCCACGCGCGGCGAACGAGTCCGGCTGGGGCTGCGGTGCTCGGGGTGTCACGATTCGGGGCGGGGGTTCCCGGGACTGGTGCGCGACCATGCATAATGCTTATTCCTCTATACTGGTTTTCCGAACCGGCCCGGGAGGGGCCGGAGTGATAGACTAGTGCACAGGAGGGGCTGCGGTCCATGGTGTACTCCAGGATACCCCGGTGGCGCGCGATTGTGCCCGCCGCCCTGCTCGCGTTTCCCCTGGCAGTTGCCGGATGCGCGACTCCGGGCCCGGCGGACTCGCAGGCCGACCCGCCCATACCCGCCACCCCCGTCGAGGCCGCTCCGGCCGGTCCCGCGCAGGCTTCCGATTCCGCAGCCGGCACCGATTCCGTGGTCGAGACCGAGACCCCGGCCGGTGTTTTCACCGAAGGGCAGGCCGACCGGGGCAGGAACAGCTTCGACGAAGCCTGCGCAGAGTGCCACACCAACAGCGAGTTCCGCGGCAGACTGTTCCAATCCAACTGGGGACGGCGGACCGTATACGCCTTCTACCGGACGATCCGGTCCACCATGCCGGACGACAATCCGGGAGGATTGGAGGATCAGGTCTACCTCGACGTAGTGTCGTACATTCTGAGCCTCAACGGACACGAGGCCGGCGCGTCGGAGCTTTCCGCCGACTCCCCGATGCGGGAGATCCGGATGGCTCCGCCTTCGGAGGGCTGACGAAGATGGCTGCAGACGGGAAGGGACTGGATCGACGCGGGTTTGTGAAGACGGCGGCCGCCGGGGCCGGGGCCGTTCTCGTCGGTGGTGGGGTGCAGGAAGCGGGGGCGACCGCTGGAGACAAGCCGACTCCGCGCGTCACAGGGTGGAGCGCGCCCTGGGTTCGCAGGAAACAAACCCCCGACATCGCCGTGGTCGGCGCCGGCGCCTTCGGTGCCTGGACCGCGCTCAACCTCCAGCAGTCCGGCGCCCAGGTCACGCTGATCGACCAGTACGGCCCGGCGAATTCCCGCGCGACCTCCGGCGGCGAGACGCGTGGCGTTCGCACCAGCTACGGCAGCCGCGGCACCGGCTTGCTGTGGACTCGGTGGGCCAGTGAGTCGATCCGGCATTGGCTCGCCTGGGACGAGCGGTGGCAGGAGATGCTGCTTCCCAGAGTCTTCTTCACCACGTCGGATCTGATCATGCGGGACGAGTGGGACGACTTCATGGAAGGCATCCGAAGCGCCTGGGATCAACTCGGCATTGCCTACGAGGTGATCGACGCGGACGAGATCCGCAGGCGCTGGCCGGTGATCGACCTGACCGACATCACGGTTGCGCTGTGGGAACAGGACGCCGGGGTGGTGCGGGCGCGCCGGGCGATCGAGTCCGTGGCGCAGGTCTTCCAGCACGAGGGTGGCGAGGTCAAGATCGCGCGCGCGACAATGGGTCCCGCAAACGGCCGCCAGCTCGGTGCGCTCCAGCTGGACCCGGACGAGTCGCTCTCCGCGGGCACCTACGTCTTCGCGCTCGGCCCGTGGTACCCGAAGGCGTTTCCGGAGCTGATGGGGGACCGGGTGCGCATCCCCATCGGCCACGTCGCCTACTTCCGGACCCCTCCGGGAGACAACAGCTACAGCTATCCCAACCTGCCCAGCTACAACTTCCCGGGGGTGACGGGATGGCCCGCCCTCGGTCCGGACAACCGGGGCTTCCGCGTGCGCACCGGCGGGCGCGGGCGGGGGGACGAAGCGGATACCGATCCCGACACCAGCCGCCGCTGGCTGGAGCCCGAGGAGCTGGAGCGGCCCCGTGCGTTCGTGACACAGCGCTTCCCGGGGCTGGCGGAGGCTCCGATCAGCGAGACCCGCGCCTGCCACTACGAGATCTCGGTCACGCGCAACTTCTTCTTCGACCATCACCCGGACTTCGACAACGTCTGGTTCGCCGGCGGCGGGTCGGCGGAGGGGTTCAAGTTCGGACCGATGGTCGGGCAGTACATGGCCGGCCGGGTCCTGGGAACCGAGACCGATCCCGAGCTGATCGATGCGTTCCTTCTGATGCCGGAGGAGGCGGAGCCGGGCGAGTAGCTTTGCGGCCACGCCGTTGGCAGCCCCCGGTGGCCGCGCCCATCGGCGCCGGTACGAATCGTCTTCCACCCGTGGGGCCGGCCTACCCTTCCCTTGACCACGCGCGGCCGCCCCCGCCATTTCACTGGTGCAATCCCGGACGGCCCGCGCCTCGATCCCGCCCGTGCCGCGCTCGCCGGGCCCGGGGCGCTTACCGCATACCCTGCAAAACGGAGACCGACATGACTCCCCGCACCACCTCCACCATCACCCGGACGGCGCTCGTCGCCTTCACCTTCGCGGCGGCCGCCCTCTCCCTGGCCCCCACCGCCGGCACCGCGACCGCCCAGGAGCCCGGCTCGATCCCTGTCATGGGTCCCGGATCGGCCAACTACGAGCTGGCCGCCCGCTTCGCCCCCTACCGGATCGGCGACCTTCTCCACTCGACCAGCGTGCAGCCCCGGTGGGTCGGGGACACTCAGAAGTTCTGGTACCAGTGGGAGAACTCCGGCGGCACGCACTACTACCTGGTCGACCCGGAGCGCGGTACGAAGACCGAGATCTTCGACAACGACCGGATCGCCGCCGAGCTGACGCGCATCACCCGCGACCCGTGGGACGCGCAGCACCTGCCGATCCGCGGGATCCGCTTCATCAACGAGGGCACGATCCAGTTCGAGGTGACGTCATCGCAGGACGAGGTGGTCGAGGAGGATGAGGATGAGGTCGAGGAGGACCAGGAGGACGAGGAGCAGCGGGCGCCGCGCCGGCCCCAGACGCGCCGCAAGGTCCACCACTTCGAGTACGACGTGGCGACGCAGACGCTCCGCGAACTCGAGGACTACGAGGAGCCGCGGACCCACCCGTTCTGGGCCAGCATCTCGCCGGACACGACCTGGGTGGTCTTCAGCCGCGAGTTCAACCTGTACATGATCAGCTACGAGGACTACGAGCGGATCCGCGAAGCGCGGCACGGCAAGACGGGCGACGAGGCGGAGGAGGCGGAAGACGGGGTCGAGGTCGAGGAGATCCAGCTCACCACCGACGGCGAGAAGGACTTCAGCTGGGGTTCTCAGGGGCGGGGCGCAAACGACGAGGAGACCGAGGAGGAGCACAAGAAGCGCCAGCCGCCGGGGATCAGCTGGTCCCACGACGGCAGCTACTTCGCGATGACCCGGAGCGACCGCCGCGAGGTCGCCCACCTCTGGGTGGTCCACGCCGTAGGCAACACGCGCCCCAAGCTGGAGAGCTACCGCTACGAGATGCCGGGCGAGGAGAACGTCACCCAGGTCGCGCTGCACGTCTTCGACATGGAGGCGCGCGAGATGAGGCAGATCGAGGACGATCGCTGGAAGGACCAGCGCATGGGGATCTTCACCGACTTCAGCTTCCCGCGCGGCTTCGATCCGAACGCGATCCGGCAGTCCCGGTGGCTCTCCGACCAGAGCAACGAACTCTACTTCTGGCGCCGCAGCCGCAACCAGCACCGCGTGGACGTGATGCGGGCCGATCCCGCGACCGGCGAGGTGACGGTCGTGATCGAGGAGCGCCTGAACACGTACGTCGAGCACCAGACTCCCGAGCGGCTCGAGAACGGCGACCTGATCTGGTGGTCGGAGCGGGACGGCTGGGCGCACCTGTACCGCTACGCGCCGGACGGCACCGTGCGGAACCGGCTGACCGAGGGCCCCTGGCACGTCGACGCGCTGGTGGAGGTGAACGAGGACGACGGGTACGCGCTGGTGCGCGGCAACGCGCGGGAGGAGGGCGAGGACCCCTACTACATGCACATGTACCGGGTGGCGCTGGACGGCAGCCGCACGACCCTGCTGAACCCCGGCAACTTCGACCACCGGTCGAGCGCGTCGGACGGCGGGCTCTACTTCGTGGACAACTATTCGCGCGTGAACACCACGCCGGCCTCGGCGCTCTTCGACGCGTCAGGCCGCAGGATCATGGACCTTGAGACCGCCGACATGTCCGCGCTCGAGGCCGCCGGCTACCAGTTCCCGGAGATCTACTCGGTGAAGGCCGGGGACGGGGTCACTGACATCTACGGCGTCATGTACAAGCCGTATGACTTCGATCCCGCGAAGAAGTACCCGATCATCGCCTACGTCTACCCCGGGCCGCAGACGGAATCCGTCTCCAAGTTCTTCTCGCTCAACTCGACCGAGCAGGCGCTGGCCCAGTTCGGCTTCATCGTGGTCACGATCGGGAACCGGGGCGGGCATCCCGACCGCTCGAAGTGGTACCACAACTACGGTTACGGCAACCTCCGCGACTACGGACTCGAGGACAAGAAGGTCGGGCTCGAGCAGCTCGCCGACCGGCACCCCTGGATCGACATCGACCGGGTGGGGATCTACGGGCACTCCGGCGGCGGCTTCATGTCCACCGCGGCCATGCTGGTCTACCCCGAGTTCTTCAAGGTGGCGGTGTCTTCAGCCGGGAATCACAACAACGACGTCTACAACGCCAACTGGTCGGAGAAGCACGACGGGGTCAAGGAGGTGAAGGACACCGCGGGCGTTGTCACCGGCTTCGAGTACGACATCGACCGCAACTCGGACCTGGCGGCCAACCTGAAGGGACACCTGCTGCTGACCACCGGCGACGTCGACAATAACGTCCACCACGCCGGAACCTTCCGCATGGCGCAGGCACTGATCCGCGCCAACAAGCGCTTCGACTTCTTCATCTTCCCCGGCCAGCGCCACGGCTTCGGGAACATGAGCAACTATTGGTTCTGGCTGCGGGCGGAGTACTTCGTGAAGCACCTGCTCGGCGACGATCAGTGGAATGTGGACATCCTGGAGCTGCTGGCGGAACAGCCACGGGGGTAGGGCGCGGGGCTGACGCCAAGGCCCTGTTCAGGGGCGCGCCGGGTTGAGTTTCTCTCCCGGCGCGCCCGTCACCGCCTTCGACCCCTCGTCGCGAGCCCCCATTGTAGCCCGGCGGACGATCTGTGTTGACAACAAAACATTACATTATGTAAAGTGCGCTTTACAATCCGTTGATTGTGAAGGGTGCTGCGGCGGCCGCTCAGCACCCCAGCTCCACCCACCCGCGCTCACACCCCAGCGCCCTCAGCGCTTCCGGATCCCGCTCCGTCACCGGACCCTTGCTGCCGCGGAAAACGATTGGCCACTCCGCCGGCGGAGGGTCCCCCCGCTGGAACGCAGCCGCCCCCTCCGCGAAGCGCTCGTCGCCGCCGGCCAGCCCGCGCAGGTTTTCGCACCCCGGGCCGTATTCCAGCCTGCATGAGCGCTCGAGCTCGCCCGCGGCGCCCACAAAGTCGCGGTCCAGTTCCACCAGCAGCACGCCGAACTCGTTGCAGGCCCATCCGGAGCCGAGGTCGCAGAAGTTCTGCAGCATGACGCCGGAGTAGTTGCAGGCGCGGTCGCTGCCAGCTTCGCAGGCGCCGCGCCAGAAGGGGTAGTACTGGCCGGGGTGGTTGTCGCCGACGCCGCCGGTGAAGCTCAGGGCCGTGAAGGTGCCGGCCCACAGCGCGACGGTGGCGAAGCGGCGCCGCGCGGTTGCGGGGGTCTGCAACCTGCCGATCAGGGCCGGCACCCGCTCGCCCAGGTAGTTCGCCGCGCGGTCGAGCCGTGGGGCCAGAACGTTCAGGATCGGGACCGGCAGCAGCTTGTCGTAGAAGTTGGGCGCGCCGATGGCGTCGAGCATGGCGGCGCTCGCGACGACCCCCGTGCCGTAGATCAGGCCGAACATGATGCGGCCCCCGTCCGAGCGCGGGGAGGTCGCCGGGTCGGTGAAGAGAAGGTGCAGCCCCAGGAACACCGACACCGGGATGTAGGCGTCGTAGAAGAAGTAGATGCCGGTGAGCGACTGGTAGAGCAGACCGAACCCGAGGATGGTCAGCACCGCCGGCATCGTCATCATCGCCACCCCGAATAGCAGCTGGGCGGGGACGGCCGCCAGGAAGATGACCAGGAACATGTGCGGCGGGATGAACTGGCTCTGGGCGATCTCGATTCCGAAGGTGATTTCCGTCGAGCCCGTCACGATCAGTCCCACCGCAGCCACCGACAGCGCCAGCGCCGACGGGTTGAAGATGTGCCGTGAGCGCCCGTCCAGCTGCCAGCGGATGAACTCCTTCCCGGCGTAGACGAGGAAGACCATGGCGAACTGGAAGAAGAACCACGGGCCGGTGAACCAGAGGAACAGGTTGACGCTGAAGATCACCGGCACGACGCCCAGGCCGATCGCGTAGCGGCCCCTCCGGGTCCAGGCGAAGAGCCCCTCGATCGCGACGGCGAGCAGCAACTGCGCGACGATCATCGGGGCCCACAGCTGCACCATGTCCACGAACGTGCCCCACCACACGAGCAGCGCGCCCTGAGCGAGCGTCTGCATCCAGTGGGGCGTGCGGATCACCACCTCCAGCTCGAGCTTCCCGCCCCGGCTGCGGCGCGACGCGAAGAGCCAGCCGGTCCAGAGGAGAATCCCCGCCGCGGCAACGATGAAGGTCCACAGCGCGCCCGGCGTACCGCGCACCCCCGGGTCGATCAGGAACCCGGCGAGCGCAACGGCGACAGCACAGGGGATGAGGAGCGGGCGCATCGGGCGGCTACAGCCCCCTCGGCCTGCCGGGATGCTTCGTCTTGATCTCCACCGCCCCAAGGCGGCCCGCATCGCCATAGCGGAAGAACCCGTCCGACGGAGTCAGGACGCGGATGCTGGCGATCTCCTGCGGGTTTCGATTCAGGAGCAGCGCGGCCACATGCTCGGGGAGCGCCCCGTCCAAACTCGCCATCTCGGCGACCGGCGGCGGCGAATAGATGACTACCCCGTCCAGAACCAGCAGCACCGGGTGGCATCCCGTTCCCAGTTCGAGGAGTTCCTGTACCGACGGCCTTCGCCGGGAGGACTGGATACAGAACTTCACCCCTCCGGCCCCGCCTTCCTGCCGAATCTGCAGCCGCGGGGGCGCCTTGCTCCGAAGCACCTCCAGCAGCTTGTTGGTGCGGTCCGCCGCCTCGGCGACATCCTCCGGCCCGATGAAGTCGGAGCGGCGCCCGGTCCGCCGCGCCTCCAGCTCCTCGCTGCGCAGGCCCGACACCTCCAGCCCGGGAAGCACGATCGGGCCCGGCGTCAGCCTCAGCACCCACGTCTCGCCTGCGACCACCGGCACCTTCTCCCGCAGCGTGGCGTAACCGGGGTGATGCGTGGCCACCATCTGCGGCCCCTCGGGCAGCGAGTCGATCGAGAAGTAGCCGAGCTCGTCGGTGATGGTGCCCTTCTTCAGATCGGGGAAGTGCAGGATCACCCCCGCCACGGGCAGACCGGTCGCCGCGTCGAGAACTTCCCCCTCCACCTTGATCTGCCCGGAAGCGGACGCGGGGGCACCGACAACCATCGCCAGCAGCACTCCCGCCATGCAGAACCGCCCCCCAGGGCGAGTGCTCCGGGGGGCGGTTCCGGTCATCGAGCGGCCTGTGCCTCTATATGCTGAAGCAGAGGCCCGCCACCTTCTCGTTGACCTGGCACTCGTTCAGCGAGATCGGGATGCACGACGCCCTGCGGTCCACGGTCGCCTCGTAGACGACCCCGCCCCCGTCCAGGTGCGGGTGATCCCACCGATGGAGATCCCACAGTCGGCGGCCTTCCAGCCACAGTGTGAGGTGGCGTTCGCGATCCAGGATGTCCCACCCCGACATCGAAGTCAGGTTGGCACCACCCTTCTCTCCGCCCGTGATCGTGCCGATCGTCCCGTCCGACTCAAGTGGCGCAAGACCGTGATGGGCGCGCCCCTCGTTGATCTTGGCCATGGCGCTGTTCAGATCCCCCGACACAAGCGCCGCCTCCGCCTCGATGAGCCTCATCTCGGTCCCCTTCACCAGGGGAATGTCATCATCGCGGGTGGGGTATTTCTCCTGGCGGTAGTGCGTGGTCGTGCCGTCCGCACCGTTGCCGCTGGGACAGCCGGCCGAGGGGTCGGAACAGTCGGTCCACGGGGTGCGGGGATCGCCCGCGCCCACCGTACCGGCCAGCGCCATCCACGCCGATATCTCGTGGCGGCCGTGCGTCTCATTCCAGATCTGACTGGTCTCGCGTGGCGAGTTCGAGGAATAGGCCGCAGCGAAGACGAAGTCCGTGGGAACCCTGGCGGCGTGCGCCACCGCATTGCCCATGTCGCCCAGCCCCAGGTAGATCTGGGCCAGCGCCCCCTCGGCGGCGGTCACGACATCGGACGCACCCGCCGAAGTTCCGTGCCGAACCGCACTCTGAAGCAGCGGAATGGCCCGATTGAACGCGGCGTTGCGGTCCATCGCACCACCGGTATCCGTCTCGCCCCCGGGTCCGGGATTCTCCTCGTCGTACGGTTGGCTGAACACCGTCTGGCAGAAGTTCTCGCCGAACCAGCGGTTGGCGAGACCCGCAAACAGGTAAGCCCGAGCAGTCTCCGCGTTCCCTTCGAACTGATACCCATCGATGCCCGCCATGCGGATCAGTCCGGCTTCCGCGACCCAGCGGGCCCTCTGGACCTCATCCCAGAAAGCGTTTGAGTCTTCGGAATCGAAGAGCCCCCTGCGGTAGCGTCCCGTCGAGAAGTAGCTTCCCGAGCCCACGATTTCGTCGGAGAGGATCGCGGTGGTGAATGACAGGTCGTCATATCCGGCCGAGAAGTCGGAGGACATTCCGGTCACCAGCGACCGTACTCCCGCCGCGGTGTTCAGGTCGTCATCCAGGATCTGGCCCGGGTTCTTGACGTCGAAGATGCTGCCTTCGCCGCAACCGGTGAACACGAAGCTCGCCAGAAGGGCGCCCAGAACAAGCCCTTGGGTTTTTCTCGTTTTCATGATCTATCTGTTCTCCCGATCCTAGAAGTCGACCTTGACGGAGAGCAGGAAGCTCCGCATCGGCGGCAGGTTGTAGTACTCCTGTCTGAAGAGCACCTCGGCGGAACCGTCCTCGAACGCCTCCGGATCGACGCCTTCGAAGTCCGTGAAGGTCAGCAGATTCCGCCCCTGGAGACGCACCGTGGCACCTCTGATCTGTCCCGGCAGCCATTCATCCGGCACCCGGTAGCTGATCGATGCCGAGCGTACCTTGAAGAAGTCGGAGGGCTGCGTCCACATGCCGTAGCGCACCACCGATCGGTCACAGAGCGCCCTCTCGCCGGCCGTGAGCTGATCCTGGCGGCCATCAGCGATCGCCGCTACGGTCTCTCGGCATAGCGGCCAGACACGGCGCCGCGCGTTCTGGTAGGCGGTTCCGGAGGACAGCCATTGTCCACCCACGCCCTCGCCGAGGATGTCCACGGTCAGGCGCTGGAAGAAGGTCGCGCTGGTGCCAATCCCGTAGGTCATTGTCGGGGTCGTGGGACCCAGGCACTGTTCCTCATAGTCGGGCGCGCCGATCTCGTCCGGATTCTGTACCCGGTCGTGGCAGAAGGCCGGGAGCGGGAAGTAGACCAACTCGCCGGGCGTGCAGCCCTTGCCGATGAAGCCGTTGCCGTCGAAGTCGACCTGGTTGGCCAGATCGGCGGTGCAGGTGATCGGAGCGCGCACGTAGTTGCGCCAACCGAGGTTGATGCTCTCCAGGCCGCCGAGGTCGACGACCCGGGACCGGTTGGTGGACATCCGCAGGTTGGTGTCCCAGATGACGTTGTCGGTCGCCAGCAGGTTGACGCCCACGAAGGCTTCGTGTCCCGCGTTCGTGACCTGCCCCA
The DNA here is from genome assembly GCA_965116645.1 of Longimicrobiales bacterium. GTDB lineage: Bacteria > Gemmatimonadota > Gemmatimonadetes > Longimicrobiales > Gaopeijiaceae > Bin94. The sequence goes on from OZ220702.1 coordinate 3,792,440, forward strand.
CGTTCTCGAGCTGGTCACCCACGAAGCCGCCCGAGGGCAGCTGGACCACGCGGATCAGCGCATCGAAGGTGTTCTGGTCGAAGTACTGGTACTCGAAGGTGATGCGGTCGTTGAAGGTGGTTCCCTCGAATCCCAGCTCCCACTCCCTGGTCCGCTCGGGCCCGAGGTTCGGGTTGCCGAGGTTGGAGGGGGTCACGCCCGGCCTGCCGTTGTCGCCGGCCACCGAACTCCAGGTCCGCGTCGCGTCGAAGAGTCCCGGGGCCTTGCCGGATTCGCCGAAGGCTCCCCGCAGCTTGAGGGTGCCGTACGAGGCGGGGTAGAAGTCCTCGTCCGAAATCACGTACGAGAAGGACGCCTTGGGATACTGCTCCAGCCCGAAGTCCTGGCCGAAGGTAGAGTGGCCGTCCACGCGCAGGCCCAGCGTCAGGAAGAGCTTGTCCGACAGGCCGATAACCTCCTGCAGGAAGAATCCCCCGCTGGTGACCGTGCTGTTCGCCTCCGACGCCGAGGTGATCGCGCCGGACTGCAGCACCTTGGCTCCCGGGCCGGCGAAGTCCCGGCCGTCTCCCGATGTACCCGTGATGAAGTTGTTGTACAGCTGCCCCCCGACCGAGAAGGACGAGGACAAGCCGAAAATCTCGTTGTCGTACTGGCCGGCGTAGTCGAGCGTCAGGTAGCGGTAGGTCCGCTCGACGGTCTCGCGGTTGCCTCCCTGGACGTAGAAGTAGCCCCAGGGCCGGTTCTCGAAGTAGGTGTCGCGGTTCCAGTCGATCCCCGCGTTGACGCGGTGGCTCATTCCCTCCATCGGGGTCCAGGTGACGTTCATCCCGCTCGTGAAGTGATCGGCGATGTTGTTGACGCCCATGTCGAGGAGCTTGCCGTCCGAATCGTTGGTGTAGTCGCTGCCGCCGCGGAATACGTTCAGCAGAAGCCCTTCCGCGTTGTTGCCGTCCGGAACCCAGGTGATGTCACGGTGCGCGTACGAAGTGTTGAAACGCACGTCCATGACGTCGCTGGGGGCGAAGGCGAAGTTGCCGCGGAGTCTCCACGTTTCCACGCCCTGCGTGGGGCGCGCGACGCCGTTGTCGTCGATGCCGGTGTCGAACACACCTTCCTCGTTCCCCCAGTTGGCGGACATGAAGTAGTTCATCCGCTGGGCACCGCCGCGAACCGACAGGTTGTAGTTCTGGATGACGCCGTTCTTGAGCCAGTCGCCGCCTTCCGGGCAGCTCGGGTCGGCCGGAAACATCGGGTCTCCGCCGGGGAAGTTGTCGTCACCCGTGAAGTTGCAGTTGTTCAGGCCGAGGCCGGTGGGGTTGATGTCCGACGAGGGGCCGATGTGCCCGAGCGTGTTGAGGCCCTGGTCGACGGTGAGCGACCACGCCGGGGCCCCCGCCACACCGCGCTTCGTGAAGATCTGGATCACGCCGCCGGCAGCCTCGGTCCCGTAGAGGGTGGTGGCCGCGGCGCCCTTGATCGTCTCGATTCGCTCGATGTCTGCGGGATTGATGTCGTCAAAGGGATTGCGCTGCTGGTTGGCCTCCTGGGAGTGAACCATGCCCCTCTCGCGGATGCGCACGCCGTCGACGTACACCAGCGGTGAGTTGCTGAAGGACACCGAGTTGTTGCCGCGCAGCTTGAAGGTCGGCCCGGCACCCACCTGACCGCCGTTGGTGAGAATCGTGGCGCCCAGGGCCCGGCCCTGCAGGATGTCCGCAACACTCTTCACGGGCGCGGACTCAAAATCCTCTTCGTTGAGCTGGCTGACCGAGTTCCCGATCTCGCGCCTCCGGGCCGCTCCGGCGGTACCGGTGACGATGACGCCCTCCAGGCTGATCGCCTCGGAACGCATCTCGAAGTTCTCGACGGCCGCGCCTCCCGCCGTCACGGTCACTTCGGCCTCCACGGTCTCGTAGCCGATGAACGTCACGGTCACGGTGTGCGTGCCCGCGGGGACGTTGGGGATCAGGTAGCGGCCACGTTGTTGGCGAGGATCCCGGCGTTGATGGCCGGAATCGAGACCTGGGCGCCCGCCAGCGCCTGTCCGTTGGTCGCGCTGCGCACCGTGCCCGTGATCGTGCCGCTCTGCTGCGCCGCCATCAGGGCAGGACCGGCCGCGACCAGCGTGCCGGCCAGCAGTGTGGGAAGGGCGGCTCTCATGGCCGCCCGGCGAAAGTTGGTTGGGGACATTTTGCCTCCGGGTAACGAGGGAGAAACGGTGATGCCTATGCATCCACGGCGAATGAGTATCCCAAATAACAGCGGTGGCCGCAAGTGTCGTAGCCGGTGTCGTGGCCGGTGACGCACGGACTTGATGAATGGAGCCATCCACTAGCGTCCGAAAGGGACCACGATTCGGAAGACGGGACCGAACTGGTCGACCACTTCGCCGGGGCCGTCCGGATCCGTATTCTGGTTCCCCTCGAACCCCAGATAGGCCAGGGTGGCGACGCCGCCCACTACCGCAGCCGAGAGCAGGATGCTGCGCACATGGTCCGGATCCCTGCGTTCCGCTACGACGATCGAGGCCAGCGGTATGCTCACCTGCTGGTGCGCGAGCGGGGTGGTGAGGACGAAGACCGCGGAGTCACCCCGCAGATCCACGAAGCGCCCGCTCACGGTCCGCCGGTCCGGGCTGGCGAAGCTGAGGTGCCTGGCAAGTTCGTCGGTCGTGAGTTGCAGCCGGACGCTCTGCTGTGACGCCAACTCGTCGACTCCGACCTGGCGGTAGGTGGCGCACCCGGACCCGGCGGCCACAATAACGCACCAGAAGACCAGCCCAAAGTGCGGCTTGGGAGAGCGTGAATGTACTGTAAACATTACATATTGTAAGGTTTTCTTGACATCGTGCGCTGTCAAATGTGGCGGTCCGGCCCGAAAGCACCATCGGCCGAGTCCAGCCGACCTCGATCGGGCGGGCCGACCTGCACCGGCCTTTTGGCGATGCCATCGGACGAAGTCGACCTTTGATCTAGCGAGGGATGCCCCGACAGGTCAAGCTGTTGGGACAGCTGGCGCCGCGCGCCTCCACCGGAAGCGCGAGACAGCGCGCCCGGTTACGGTACCCAAGGCCACGGATTGTATCGACATGCGACGATGCCTGTACGCCACCGCGATTCTCACGATCATCGCGGCCCCCCCACCCCCCCTCCCCGCCCAGGACCCCCCCGCCACCCCCGACCCCGTGCCGCGCGTCGTCATCCTGGGCACCGGTACGCCCAACGCCGACCCGGCCCGCTCCGGCCCGGCCCTGGCGGTCGTCGCGGGTGGGCGGGCCTACCTCGTGGACGCGGGGCCCGGCATCGTTCGCCGCGCCGCCGCCGCGGCCGCCGAGCACGGGATGCCCGCGCTGGAAGCCCCCGGTCTGGACCTCCTCTTCCTCACCCACCTCCACTCCGACCACACCGTCGGCCTCCCCGACGTGATCCTGTCGCCGTGGGTCCTGGACCGCCCGGACCCGATCCACATCTTCGGCCCGCCCGGCACCGCCGACATGGCCGCGCGCATCGAGGAAGCCTGGCGGGAGGACATCCAGATCCGCCTCTCCGGCCTCGAGCCCCGCGAGGCCAATCCCGACGCCTACCGCGCCGTCGTCACCGAGACCACCGGCGGCCTCGTCTACGAGGACGGGAACGTGCGCGTCACCGCCATCCCCGTACTGCACGGCTCCTGGCCCCACTCGTACGGCTACCGCTTCGACGCCGGCGGCAGAACCATCGTCATTTCAGGGGACGCGCGGCCGAGCGAGTCGCTCGTGGAGGCGTGCGACGGCTGCGACATCCTCGTCCACGAGGTCTATTCCGCCGAAGCCTTCCGCAACCGGCCACCGGAGTGGCAGCGCTACCACGCCGACTCCCACACCTCCACCGTGGAGCTGGCCGAGATCGCCGGCCGCGCCCGGCCGGGGCTGCTCGTCCTCTATCACCAGCTGTACTGGGGCGCCACCGACGAGGACCTCCTGCGCGAGATCCGGGAAGCCGGGTACACCGGGCGGGTGGTCTCGGCGGCGGATCTGGATGTCTACCGGTGACCCCGCCGGGTGCCGCCCGGACGTGGCAACGAACCGCACCGAGCCCGAGCGCCGGAGCGCCGTCGCGCGCACCGTCGGCCCCATCGGTTGCCCCGCAACGGCTCCGCCGCTAGAATCCGCGCGCTGAATCTGCGATCTTTAGTCACGATCGTTTCGCGGAGTGCCCGGAGGGGCGAGGACCTCAGAGCAAGGAAAATGACGCGGTTCACGACACGGCGTTCTTCACTTCTCACATGGGCGGCGGGCTGCGCCGCCGTCACGATTGCCGCTGCAGCGTGCCTCGATCTGCGGCCCGCGCCGGGGATCGCCAGGGGGGAGCTGATCTTCGACACCTGTTGGCCGTGCCACGGCAAGGACGGGGCCGGTGACGAGTCGCTCGGCGCACCCGCCATCGCCGGCGCGATGGACACCTACCTGACCGCGCAGCTGGAGCGCTTCCAGGCGGGAGTCCGCGGATACCACTACCAGGACGCGGAGGGGCTGCGCATGCGGCCGATGTCCCGGGCGCTGATCACGCAAGACGGCGACATCGAGTCCATCGTCGAGTACCTGATGAGCCTCCCGATCGTCGACCCGCCCGCCACTCTCGATGCGGGCGACGCCGAAGCCGGCGAGGAGGACTACGCGCTGCTCTGCGCCAGCTGCCATGGGATCGACGGGCGCGGTGTCGACAACGTGCCCGACGCTCCGTCGCTGCTGCACCTCAACGACTGGTACATCGTCTCGTCGCTGCGGAAGTACCGCGACGGCGTGCGTGGCGCCCACCCCGGCGACGCGTCGGGCACCACCATGCGAAACCCGATGGCGAGTGGCTGGACCGACGAGCGGATCGACGACGTCACCGCCTACATCATGACCATGCAGCGCCTGCCGCGCCGGATCCCGGGTCCGCCGCCGGAGCCGCTGCCGCCCGTCGACGTGGACCCGTCCATCCTGCCCGAGGGCGTCACGGTGGCGATGGTTCAGGAAGGGCAGGACATCTTCAACACGGGCACCGGTATCTGCTACACCTGCCACCTTCGCGAAGGCGTGGGCGGAGCGCTCGCCCCGAATCTGACCGACGACATCTGGCTCAACATCGACGGCGACTACGAGGACATCGTGCGGATCGTCACCGACGGTGTGCCGCAGCCGGTGGAGCACCCCGGGTTCATGGCGCCGCGCGCCGGCATGCCGCTCACCGACGAGCAGGTGCGCGCCGTCGCCGCCTACGTCTACACCCTCAGCCGCTGAGCCCCGATGGAAGAGAACGCGACCCCGGACACCCCGACCCACGCGGAGCTGGCCGCGGCGATTCCTCCGGCACCGCCCGACGAGTCCAATGACGCGATCATCTTCGCGAAGAAGACGATGATGAACACGTTGCTCATCGCGGTCCTCTTCATCGGCATCGCCGTCGTCTGGACCATGTGGCTGAAGCTATGAGCGGATTTTTCGAGTTCTTCCGGGTCGACTACTTCGACCCGCTCATCGAGGTCGCGTCGTCGTACGCGGCGGACATCGACGGCCTCATCTGGCTGGTGCTGCTGCTGGTCGGCTTCTGGTTCCTCCTCGCCCAGGGCGTCTTCTTCTGGTTCATCCTGAAGTACAGGGCGCAGCCGGGGCGGCGGGCCGAGTACATCGATGGGAAGAAGAAGCGCCACAAGCGGTGGATCACGGTGCCGCACCTCCTGGTGCTGGTGTGCGACGTGCTGATCATCGTCATCTCGTTCAACGTCTGGTACAAGATCAAGATGGACCTGCCGGAGAACCCGGACGGCGGCGTCATCCGGGTCATCGGTCAGCAGTGGGCGTGGACCTTCCAGCACCCCGGAGCCGACCGCGAGCTGGACACCGACGACGACATCTTCATGGTCGACGAGCTGCACGTCGAGAACAACCGGACCTACCACTTCGAGCTCCAGTCGACCGACGTGCTGCACAGCTTCTCGGTGCCGGTGTGGCGAATCAAGCAGGACGCCATCCCGGGGCGCACGATCACCGGGTGGTTCCGGCCGACCGAGACGGGCGAGTTCGATGTCCAGTGCGCGGAGATCTGCGGCTTCGGGCACGGAGTGATGGCCGCGCGGGTATGGATCGAAGACGCGGAAGCACACGCAGCGTGGGTGGCGGAAAACACGCCGGCGACGGCGGCTGCGGCGATGGAAGCGGCAATGCCGGCACCAACGGTCGCGGCCGCGGCGGCCCCTGGCGGTCACGGGGGGCACTAGCGATGGAGACAGGAAGGACCGATAGAGATGGTTGAGCCTGCGGTCGATCTGACACACGGAGAAGCCCACGACGACCATGCAGACCATGGTCCGCAGGGCTGGCTGAAGTACCTGTGGTCCACGGATCACAAGGTCATCGCCATGCAGTACATGTTCACCGGCATGTTCATGGCCCTCGTCGGCGGCTTCATGGCGTATGTCTTCCGGATGCAGCTCGCCTTCCCCGGGATCAACGTGCCGGGCTTCGGAGCGGTCTCGCCGGGCGAATACAACGCGCTGGTGACCAACCACGGCACCATCATGATCTTCTGGGTGGCCATGCCGGTTCTGCTCGCCGCCTTCGGGAACTACCTGATCCCGCTCATGATCGGGGCGGACGACATGGTCTTCCCCAAGATCAACCGCCTCTCCTTCCAGGTCTTCTTCGTCAGCACCATCGTCATCCTGGCGTCGCTCTTCGTGGAGGGCGGCGGCTTCGCCGGGGCCTGGACCGCCTATCCGCCGCTGTCGGCCGACTCCACCTACAACCTCACGGACCTCGGGAGTACCCTGTGGGTCATTGGGGTCGGGCTGGAATTCGTGGCATTCCTGTTGGGCGGGATCAACTTCATCACCACCCTGATGAACTCCCGGGCACCCGGAATGCGTGCGTTCGATGTCCCGATTGTCGTATGGATGATCGTGGTGGCGAGCATCCTCTTCATGCTGTCGGTCGGGCCGCTGCTGGCGGGCGCGATCATGCTGATCTTCGACCAGACCCTCGGCACCGGCTTCTTCGACCCGGGCATGGGCGGCGACCCCATCCTCTGGCAGCACCTCTTCTGGTTCTTCGGGCACCCCGAGGTGTACGTGGTGCTGCTGCCGGCGATGGGCGTGGTGGTCGAGATCATCACCACCTTCGCGCGCAAGAAGCTCTTCGCCTACCGCACGGTCATCTTCACGATCGTCGCGACCGGCGTGCTGAGTTTCTTCGTCTGGGCGCACCACCAGTTCATCGCGGGGATCGACCCGCGCATGGCTAACATCTTCACGATCACGACGCTGCTGATCTCGGTCCCCATCGCGGAGCTGTGCTTCATCTACATCGCCACGCTCTACGGGGGGTCCATCAGGCTTACCACGCCCATGCTCTGGGCGCTCGCCTTCGTGGCCGAGTTCCTCATCGGCGGCGTGACCGGGATCTTCCTGGGAGCGGCCGGTGCGGACATCTACTTCCACGACACCTACTTCGTGCTCGCGCACTTCCACTACACGTTCTTCCCGATCGCCATCATAGGGACCTTTGCGGCCTTCACATACTGGTTCCCCAAGATGTTCGGGAAGATGATGGACGAGCGCCTCGGCAAGTGGCACTTCTGGCTTACGATCATCCCCTTCAACACGATCTTCATCCCGCTGTTCGTGCTCGGGATGGGGGGCCAGCACCGCCGGATCTACAACTACGACCAGTTCCCCGACCTCGCCGGGGGCGTGTTCCAGGACATGCGGGTGGTGGCTACGTGGTCGCTGCTCATCATGCTCGGGGCCCAGTTCATCTTCTTCTACAACTGCTGGAAGACGGCCCGCTCGGGTCCGAGGGCGCCGAAGAACCCCTGGAAGGCCAATTCGCTCGAGTGGACCACCGAGTCTCCGCCGCCGCACGGCAACTGGCACCACCTGCGGATGCCGGTCGTTTACCGGGGGCCCTACGAGTACAGCGTTCCGGACCGTGAGGACGACTACTGGCCGCAGAACGAACCCGACGGCGCACCGCTGCAGGTCGTAGACGACGACACCGGGGAGCAGGGCCGATGAGGCCGATCGCGACCACGCGCGCCGCCACCGGGACCGCCACCGGCAAGCTCGCCGTCTGGTGGGTGCTCGCCTCCGAAGTCGTGATCTTCGGCGGGTTGCTGGCGTCCTATGTGATGTTCCGCCTGGGCCACCCCGAGTGGGCGGACGCCGCGGCGGTGACGAACACCCACATCGGCGCCTTCAACACCTTTGTGCTGCTCACCTCCAGCCTCACGGCGGTGCTCGCCCACCAGGCCGCCGAGCGGGGCGACGGCAAGAAGGCGGCGAAGTTCCTGTACTTCACCATCGGGGGCGCCGCGGTCTTCATTCTGGTCAAGACCTACGAGTGGTGGTACGAGATCAGCCACGGCTACACGATCACGTCGAACGGCTTCTGGGCGTTCTACTACACCGCCGCCGGCCTTCACGCCTTCCACGTGATCGCGGGCGGGGTGATCATGGCCTTCGTGGCCCGGGACGCCGCCAGGGGCCGCGAACTCCACCGGGTCGAGCTGATAGGGATCTACTGGCACTTCGTCGACATCGTGTGGATCTTCCTCTTCCCTCTGCTCTACATCGCGAAATAGCCCATGGCCGGTCACTCGGAAGACAAGGGACTCTTCGGCAACCACTACGTGAGGGTCTACGCGGTGCTGCTGGTGCTCCTGGCGATCAGCATCGTGGGGCCGGTGGTGGGCGGCGCGCTGAACCGGCAGGTCAACGTCTTCGGGATGGAGTTCAGCCTGGGCATCGTGATCACGCTGGTGACGGCGTTCGGGATCGCGGTCGTCAAGGCCTGGCTGGTCATCAAGAACTTCATGCACCTGACGATCGAGCGGGTGATTCCAAAGCTCTTCCTGGCGGCGTCGGTGCTGCTGCTCGCGCTCTTCTGGGGCGGCGTGGCACCGGATGTTCAGCTGCACGAGGGCCGGATGTGGGAGAACGACGCGGCCAAGGCGGCGGTGGACCGGGGGATCCCGTCGGAGGACCATGGGGATGAGGAGCACGCGGATGCGGGTGACCACGCCGGCGAAGACGACCACGCCGAAGACGTGGCACACGCGAGCCTGGTCCCCACCGCCAAGTCGAACGACAATCTGCTGGCGGGCGGATACAACTTCACCCACGGTGCCTTCTGGACCGTGGTGGTGCTGGTGGCGATCGGGACCAACGCGGTCGCGATCATCCTCTCGATCGGCCTCGTGCTGCTGGTCCTGGAGATGCTGAGCAGGATCCCGATGCTGCAGCGGTTCGTCGGACCGGTGCTGGGGCTTGCCGACCGCCTGCCGGGGGTTGGACGGATCCGGAGGTTCCTGGCCGCCGAGGAGGCGTGACGGTGGTGGCGCGGGCGCCGATCATCCCGTTCCGGCCCATGCCGAAGAAGAGGAAGCTGGTGTCGGACGCCGTTCTCGGCATGATCCTCTTCGTCTTCGTCGAGATCATGCTGTTCGCGGGGTTCATTTCGGGGTTCCTGATCATCAAGGCCCGCGCCGTGGGGTCGGTGTGGCCTCCGCCGAACCAGCCGCGGCTGCCGTTTGAGGAGACTGCGGTCAACACGACCGCGCTGATCGCGAGCGGGATCGTGCTGCTGATCGCGCACCGGATGTTCCTGAAGGGGAGGGGGCTGGGTGGCGGCCCGGCAGGCGGTCGCGGCGGCCAGGCGACGCCACGTGGCTCCAGCGGCGGCGGCGTCTTCGCGGGCCTCGGCGGCCTCCTGAGCCGGCCCGTCGGGAGGCTCCTGGTCGCGGCGACGCTGCTCGGCGGGATTTTCGTGGGGCTTCAGGGGGTGGAGTGGCTGGCGCTGATCCGCGAGGGGCTGACCATCACGTCGTCGACCTACGGCGCGCTGTTCTACACGATCATCGGGGCGCACGCGGCGCACGCGGTGGCGGCGATCCTCGCGCTGGCGTGGGCGGCACTGCGGCTGGCACGGGGCACCCTCACCCGGGACGTGCTTTCCGCGGTCGCCATCTTCTGGTACTTTGTGGTGCTGGTGTGGCCATTCCTGTACTTCGTGGTGTACCTGTAAGGCGATGAAGATGCGCAGCTTGAGGCGCCGTGAGGCGCAAGGCCGAGACGGTGAAGTGCGGACGCGGCGGAGTGTGCGCTCGTCGTTGACCATCACGGTGCTCGCGCTGGTGCTGCTGGCGATCTTCCCGGATGTGGCGCACGCCTGCCCCGTGTGTTTCGACCGCGACGACGAGGCGCGGATCGCGTTCCTCGCGACGACCGGCCTGCTGACGCTGGTGCCCCTCGGGCTCGTGGCGGGGACGGGGATCTGGCTGCGGCGGCGCGCCCGCGAGATCGCGGAGGAGGAGGAGCGGGGGGAGGGGTAGTTCGCCACAATCCGAACTTGCGATTCGGGCCAGCGGTGTTAACTTCTGTCTTACCCCAGGAGCTTGAATGGCGCCAGAGACGCCCAAGTGCGACCCACGGAATATGAAGGCCAGAGACTCACGATCAGCTGCATGGTGCGGCCAAGCGGCCAATGTCCGGCAGGTCGTTTTCTGGACCGGTTGGCCGACCCCGAGCGGACCAGGGTCGACGTGATCTTCCAGCGGCTCGGGGACCATGGCCAGCTTCGGAATACCACCAAGAATGGCCAACGACGCTTGGATTGAGAGGCAGACCCGCACCCCGGAGGCTCGGAGGCGGTACGAAGAGGAACGGCTGATTCTGTGGACGACGGAGGCGATCTGCGAGGCCATGGAGGATCGAGGCCTCACCCGCGCCGACATCGCGGGGGAGCTGGGCACCAGCCGTGCCAACATTACGCAGTTCCTGAGCGGATCGCGGAACATGACTCTGCGCAGTCTCGCCGGTCTGGCGCACGCTTGCGGCATGCGGGCGGTGCTCAGCCTGGAGGAGTTGGGGGAGTCCGTGTTCACTCGGATCGAGGATCACGGCGAGGCTCCTGCCCTGCCCGAGTCCGTTGCCAACCCGGGATGACCGCACTGAGCCGGATGCGTAGTGCTTGCACTTTGCCTTCCAGGACAGTAAACTGCTTGCATGGCCGTTCAGATCACGATTCGGGGCGTTCCCGAAGATGTCCGCGACGAGTTGGCCGCGCGAGCAGCGTCCTCCCGCCTCTCGATGCAGGAGTATCTGCGCCGCGAGCTTGAGAGGATCGCCGCGCGCCCGTCCGTCTCCCGCTGGCTGGAGGATGTCCGCGCCCGAAAGGAGGCCGCGGGTACCCGGGTACCGAGATGCAGTATTCTCTCGGCACGGGACGCGGACCGCAGGTGACGGTCGTCGTCGATGCGACGGTGATGGTCGCGGCGCTGGTGGATTCGGGGCCGGAGGGCCGCTGGGCGGAGGCGGTAGTGGGCGACAACGCGCTCGCCGCGCCGGAAGGCGTCCTGGTCGAAGCGACGAACATCCTCGGGCGCCTGGAGCGCCGCCGGGAGATCTTCCGAATGGAGGCCAACGGGGCCATGCGCGACCTGCTCCGCCGCGACATCGAGCTGCTCCCGTTCGCGCCGTTTGCGGAACGGGTCTGGGACCTGCGCCACGGCGTGAGCATTCAGGACGCGTGGTGCGTGGCGGTGGCGGAAGCGTTCGGGTTGCCGCTGGCGACGTTGGACGGGAGGTTGCGGCGGGCCAGTGGGGTGAGGTGCCGGTTCATCGAGTTGGAGCCGGAGCGGGGAATCGCGAAGGGACGCGCAGCGGGACGGGCGCCGGGCAGCAGGCGCGAGCGCGAGCCAACCGTCTGGGCAACCCCCAGCGCCGGCGGGATTCTGGAGGAGGCGATCCTGGCAGAGATCGTCCGGCGAATCGTGGAAGTCGCCCGGCCGGAGAGGATCATTCTCTACGGTTCCGCCGCGCGAGGAGAGATGGATCCCCACAGCGACGTGGACCTGATGGTCGTCAAGGAGGGCGTACACCGACGTGACACGGCAGCCCTCATTCTGGACGAAATGAGCGGTGTCGGAGCAGCCGTGGACGTGGTCGTGGTGACCCCGGAAGATATCGAGCGGCACCGAGACAGCCACGCTCTCGTGATCAAACCCGCCCTCCAGGAGGGGAGGGTCGTGTATGAAGCCGCGTGAGCGATTTGGGCCCGACGATCCTCTCGAGTGGCTGAACCGCGCCCGCAGCAATCTTGCGCGGGCTCGACACCGGATACCCGAAACGTACCTCGAGGACTCGTGCTTCGACGCCCAGCAGGCGGCCGAAAAGGCGATTAAGGCGGTGATGGTTTTTCGCGACCTCGAGTTTCCGTACATCCACGACTTGGCTCGGTTGATCGACATTCTCGAATCCGCCGGAGATCCGATTCCGGATGCTGTTCGGCGTGCTGGCCGGCTGACCCGGTACGCAACCGCAACCCGGTATCCCGGCCTGGAGGAGCCCGTTACCGAACGCGAACACGCCGAGGCGGTCGAAATCGCCGAAGCAGTCCTCCACTGGGCGGAATCACTCCTGTGAGAGCTTGACCGGCGGGAAGCCTCAGGCAAGAATACGTGGGATCGAGAGGTGCGAGCAGCGTTAGCGTTCAAATCGAGGATTCCACGATGGAGGCACACACGACCAGTCCCCCCGTGGCCATGGAACGGAGGATCGTCGAGGCTTCCGTTGCGAATGCGCTCCCGCACTTCGCGCCCCTCGCGATCTTTCCGCTGGTCGCGTGCGCCGCGATATACGGCAGCTGGTGGATCGCGGTGCCGCTGGTCTTCTACGCGCTCGCGGACCGCTTCGACAGGATATTCGGCCTGGAGGAGCGGAACATGGATCCGGCCAGCACCCGCGAGAGCCAGTTGTTTCTGTACAAGCTCTCGCTCTGGCTGTGGGCGGTGCTTTGGCCGGCCACGTTCATCTTCGCGCTCTGGCAGGTACTGGTTTCCGATCATCTGGCCCTGTGGGAAGTCTGGTGCGTGGCCGTAATTCTCACGATGGTGGGACAGACGGTCTTCATCGTCGGCCACGAGCTGGTCCACCGCCGCGCTCTCTGGGAGCGTCGCCTCGGCGAGTTCCTGCTGGCTTCCGTCTCCTACCCGCACTATGCGACCGAGCACGTCTACATTCATCATCCGTGGGTATGCACGCCCCTGGACCCGGGGTCCTCTCCGAAGGGTCTGAGCTTCTGGCGATACCTGCCCGCGGAGGTGGCGAACAACGTGGTGGGGGCCTGGCGGTTCGAACGCCGCCGCCTGACGCGTCGCCAGCTGCCGGCGTGGCACCATACGAACGCGTTCTGGCGCTACGGCGTGCAGCTCGTCTTCTGGTACGGGCTCCTACTCTGGATGGGCGGTCCGTGGGCGGCGCTGGCCTACGTGGTTCTGTGCGCCAACGTCCTGTTCTCGATGAAGATCAGCAACTATGTGCAGCACTACGGGTTGCGACGGATCCGCACACCCGCCGGCCGGTTCGAGCCCGTCAAGCCGCGGCACGCCTGGAGCGCCGCCTACAAGTTCACCAACTGGCTGTACTACAACATGCAGCGCCACGCCGACCACCACACGTCGAACCGGCGCTATCCGCTGCTTCAGCATCACGGCGAGGCCGCCTCGCCGCAGCTGCCGGGCAGCTACATCCAGATGAACGGCCTGGCCCTCTTCCCCAAGCGGTGGTTCAAGACCATCGACCCCCTGCTCGATCTTCAGCGGGCCCAGTTCTATCCCGAGATAGAGGACTGGAGCCCCTACGACAGCCGGGCGTTCGCGGCGCGCCCCGACGCGTTCGACGCGATAGCCGAGATTCACGCCGCCGCCCCTCGTATCGCGGGATGGATCAACCGTACCCCGGCGTTGCTCGACATCCTCAGGGAGCGGGAATTCACGGATCTGGAGCTCCCGGAGGGATTCCTGCCGGACCCGGAATCGGAGGCGATCGCGCGGTGCGGGTTGGCGCGCCTGTACTGGACGCACGAGCTCAGCCTGGCGGAGATGAAGGCTCAGCTCGCCGACATTCACGTGCAGGACGCCGGTGAGGCGGTGGACGCGGCGCGCGAGTGGTCGAACGGCAAGGTCTTCCAGATCGCGGTGCACGTGATGCGCCGCAGCCTGTCGGTCCGCGAGGCGGCAACGGCGTTGTCGCGCGTCGCGGAGGCCTCCATCGCCAGCGCGCTATCCGCGGTGGAGGAGGACTTCGCCGATCGCGGCGTGCCGCGGGGCAGCGGCGGCGCGGCGGTGGTCGTGCAGGGGCCCCTCGCGAGCGGAGAAGCCATGCCGGGCGAGACGCTCGACATCCGGTTCGTGTACGAGGGCACCCCGGCCAGGCACTATCGGAAACTGTGCGGCCGCTTCCGGAAGGCGCTGCGTGCGCTGACCCGCAACAACCTGCTGCTGTCGCCCCAATCGTTCGCGCGTGGCGGAGCGGGCGAAATCCAGCCGCTCGACGCATTCGCCGAACAACTCCGCAACCCCGGTTCGGGACAGGATCCGGTGGCTCTGGCGCGGGCCCGGTGCATGTGGGGATCGGGCGACGAGGACGTTGCGGAACGGGTCTCCGGAGAGCTGCGCGAGGCGCTGGGCGGACCTTCGGCTCGCGAGACGCTGCTGGCTGAATTGCGCGAGCCCGCAGAGCATGCCGTCGAACCCGGCGTAGCGAGCCTGGATTCGATCGCCACGATGCGGGGAGGTCTTCGGGACATCGAACGCGCCGCGCTGTTCCTGCGCCTGGCGCCCGGCGGCGATGCGGCGGATCGTCCGGCGGGCGACGCGGAGCGCACTTTCCGGACGGCGGGCGATCGCGGACTGATCACCGAAGATGCCGCCGGACAGCTCGCGGCGGCGGCGGCGCTGTGGCGGAATCTCCGCGGCGCGCTGCGGCTTGTCGCGGACGACGGGTTCGAGGCCGAATCGGCGGCCACCGGAGCCAGGGCCACGATCGCCGGCCTCTGCGGGGTGGACGATTTCGATGCGCTCGCCGCGGTGATCGAGGAGACCGCGTCGGGCGCCGCGACCGAGATCGGGACGCTCGCGCCGGACTCCGGGACGGGACGCTAAGTCCGCCCACGGGCTGCCTGGACCAGGACTGGGCTACACCGCCCCGGAAAGCACCATGAACACGTAGGCCTTGGCTTGTCGAAGCCGGTCTCCGGATACGACCAGCTTGATGTGGTGAATGCCGCGCAGCAGTACGAACCGCCCGGACTTCCCAAAGAGCGTCGTCGGCTTCGAGACCCAGCCGGCAAGCGCCCCGAGCTTCTCCGGAACGACGAGGTCCTCATGGCCCAGCGCCTCCAGGAACGGCTGCCAATCGGTAAGGCCGTCGAGCCAATAGCGCGAGTCCTTCGTATACCGCTGCTTGACGATGAGCGTGAGGCCGAGCGTCGGTCCGACACCCTCTTCCCGGACGTCGATATTCACCCCGGTCCTGAGAATGTTCGCGCGCTCGTCGAAGCGTGCGATCACGGAGTCGACAGCCGGGATATGGCCCGGCCAGCCGGTGTCTTCGAGATAGCACCACGTCGCCTGCCGCGACCCGAAGCCCATGATCGCCAGGCGGATGAACCGCGAACGGGACGGGAACACGCCGAACGAATCCATGCGCGTACCTTCCGGCTGTGCCAGATAGACCCGCTCGAGGTTCTCGCGCTCGAGGCCGCTCATCTCCCAGCCTGCGCAGGAGAACAGCGCGTCCGCGACCGCACGGACATCGGCCGCCTGGCCACGGGCGCCAAGAATCGGGCGTTCGCCGGGCCGGAGGAACATGCCCGGAAGTGAGCGCCCGCCATCCCCTGCCGAGCCGATATCGTATTCCAGCATCAGTTTGCGGCCGACAATCCCGCGCAGGGGCGAGTCTTCGGTCTCCATCCGGCCGAAGATCCGCGTGATCACTCTCGCGGTTTCGTCCGTCCCGTCGGCGCGCGCCCTCTCCCGGAAGAAGGCCGCCGGTCTCGTTCCGCTGGCCAGCGAGGCGCCGAAGTCCGCCCTGGGCTCGCTTGCGTGCAGCGGCAGCTCGAAACCGAATGGCAGGGCGCCCATTGTAATGGGGAGTCTGCCGGCGGTCCCGAGTATGCGCTCCCACTGCGGATCTCCGATCAGAACCGGCGAGATTCGATTGCGGAAGTGCCCGAGGAGCTCGCCCATCGTGCCGCCCTCCTCGGCGAGACGGTCCTGGGTCAGTGCGACGGCCGCGTCGGTATCCATGATTCTCCTCACGCAATCACAGGTGCGGAATTCAGGCCGGCTTCGGAGAGCGGGTGCTCGCGGTACCCCAGATGGACGGGCACGTCGTACAGGCGCCCGGGCGCGAACCTTGCCCAGAAATGGCGCATGCCCGGCACGATGACCCGGGCCACCGGCATGCCGATATCCGGCCGCGTCTGGTCGAGCACCAGGAACTCCATGCCCCTGGCCTCGACGAGCGAGCGGCAGTGCTCCACATCTTCGCGCGTGTCCGCCGCTTCGGTCACCGGATACTGCGAAGCTCTGCGCAGCGGCTCGTCCGGCGCCGGCGCCAGCCAGGAACAGTCGGCGAGGCGGGCGGTCTTCCACCACCGGAGCGCCAGCGGATCGTCGATCCTGGGCCGGCCATCCCCTGCCCCGGGACGCGGCAGCCAGGTGAGGCACTGGTTCAGTTCACAGAGCGCGCGCAGGGCGGCGATCCGCGGGTCGGCGTGGGTGCCCGCGCCGTAGATGATGTCCTCGGTTTCGGCGTCCGGCCGGCGCGAAAGCGCGACGAAGGTGGGAATGCCGATATCGGAGGTGACGTCGAGCATCCACAGGTCCCGCTCATGGCGGCCGTAGTAGTCCGGGGCCGATCCGAGGTACTCGTCGTCGAAGCTGGAAAGATCGACCGCCGGCACCCGCAGCCGGTTGTACCACCAGACGGCGAACGCATCGCGCTCGGTCAGTTCGTAGAAGCCCTGCAGGATCGCCTCTTCGAGCGTGTTGCCCGCGGCGCAGCCGTTCGAATCGGCAACCAGGTCCGCAGGGCCGCGCTCCTCGGGCAGCATGCTGTACAGGATGGACGTCGGCAGGTAGCGGCGCCGCTGCTGCGTCAGCGACCAGACCGGGGTCCAGTCGATCTTGGCATCGGGATCGAGACGTGGCGGGACGATGTTGTAGGGGTGGCCCTTCGCGTTGATGCTCTCCGCGTTGTCGAGCTGATTCTCGCTGAACAGCTGCACGTCGTTGGGGTGAATCGCCTCCTCTCCCCCGGCGAACTCGCTGAATCGCCTGGCGACACGGATCTCGTCCCCATGACGGGCGCCCGAATGGCGCTCGATCGCCTCGCAAAGCGCGCTGACCCTGGACTGTTGCCGCGTGCTGCCCTTGCCGGCGCTCTTGCTGCGCAGGCTGCGCCTCAGCGAACTCAGGCTTCGGCTTCTCGTCGCGGGATTGCTCCCGGCCCAGTAGACGTGCAGCCAGGAGTCGGTCTCATCGGTGGTGCGCGACAGCCAGGTCACGACGCCGCTGACCGGGCTCACCAGGTGGCGGTACTTCGCCAGGGTGGCTTCCGGAGACACGGCGCGCGCGCCGCCGCTGTTGCGATGGGGCTTGGGGCTCGCCTTGAGAGACACCGGGAGGGGCGGTCGATCCGGCCGGCGCAGCGCCTCGTCGCCGCACTCCGGACACTGCGGCCTGCGCACGACCCGGTGCTGCGAACTCGTGAATGTGGCGGTATTCATCGTGATCGCCTCGTTGTGGATCGGGGCCGCCTCGCCCAGCACCAGCCATTTGACGATCTCCGCCGCGATCAGCCCGTACATCGCTTCCAGCACGGCCGGCTGGGCCGCGAAGGGCCTGAAGGCGGCTTCCTCTCCGGCGACGTTGCGCAGGAAAGCGTGGACTTCCCCGTGGCTGCGCAGGCGGCACGCGAGGCAGTCCCAACAGGGGCCCCGCCCGTCAGCGCGGAGGATGGGGCCGAAGAGAGGCTCCATCCCGCCCGGCCGCACCAGGGTCCACGGCGCTTTCGCCTCGAGCTGGCGCCGATTCACCTCCGCGAGATGCGCGTCGAGATAGTCGGCGCAACCGACGACGGTCAGCGCCGGATCCCCGCCCCCCACGCCGGCGCCGGCCTCCTCCAGATGCCGGACGAGCCGGCCGTCGTCACCCTCGACCGTGACGCGCGCCTGCGCCAGCCGCTCCTCGGCCCAGCGTGGCGACGCGCCGAGCGACGACCAGTATGCCGCCCGGCACGGGTCCATCCCGTGATCGGCGGAGACCAGGTACCCCTTGGCGGCGAACGCGGAAAGGGCCGCAAGGACATCGGCGGGCGCATGGGCACCCTCGAGGGCCGCGACGATCTCGTCCTCGGAGTGCCGGCCGTCGAGCAGCGGCAGCAGATCGCCGTACAGCTTGCCGTGCAGCAGCGTATTGAACGACTCGGAGACGAGGAGCAGCCTCCCCTTGCCGAGATCGTGGAACCGGAGGTGCGGGGTGAGCGCGGGAAGCTTGACGATGCCCCGGTCCGCGAGCGTGGTGCGGGCCAGGATCCCGGGCCGGGGGCGCGCGGGCGCCGTGTCGGTGGGCACGCTCATGCACTCAGGACTTCGGCGAGGCGCTCCAGGGCCTCGATGCAGAACGCGGAGGTCACGGCCTCGGAGCCATGCCCGATCTGCCCCACCACGCCCCACTTCAACGATTGGTCGCCGAACGCGAGCAGCTCCGGCCAGCTGCCGTCCGCGCGCTGCGAGTTCATCAGCCTCTCCACCTCGCGCTTGGCGTCGATGCGCCCGAGGCTTCCGGCACTGTAGAGCGCCGACACCGCCTGAGCGGTCTGAAGGACGTTGCCGAATCCTCCCTCCCGGTCACGCAGGCCGACGATGCGATCCGCGAGTATCGGGCGCAGCGGATCGAGTGCGGGCTTTGCGCGAACCATCGCGCGGGCGATCGCATAGTGGATCGCGACCGTGTCGGGATACCATTTCGACGAGCCCTCCAGGCCCCCATCGGTCACCAGGGCTTCCAGCCAGCGCCGGGCGTCCCGGGTTTCCGGACGGTCGCCCAGCCACGCGATGACGTTCGCATTGACGACGGGGTCGGCCTCGATGCGAAACGGCGACACGACATCGGGTTCGCCTTCCTGCAGCACCCAGGTCATGAAGCGGCCTTCCTCGTCCTGATTCGCCAGTATCGCTGGAACATTCCTGCCGAGCCAGATCCAGGGGTGCGTTCCGACAACCATCGAACAGAGCGAGGTGCTGTCGAGATCCGGAGGCAGGTGACGGTAGTATCGCCACAGACCGGGATACTCGATGGTGTCGATGAGATACGCCTTCGTCGCGGCGCATATCGCCCTGGCCCGCGGCTCATCGGAGCTCTCGAGGGCGAGCGCGCAGAGAGCCGACACGAACGGTGGCCTCTCGAAGTGCCTGGGAATGTTTGGGTCGGCCACGTTGAAGCGGATGCAGTGCCAGGCGCCGTTGGCGTCGATCGTGGATTCCAGGAAGGCGAGCCCGCGGCGGATTCCCTCCCTCGCCGCAGCGCCAAGCGCCTCGGAGCCGGCCCCGGTGCTGCGGACTACCTCTCGTTTCGGCGCCGCAGGGCGAAGGGGCGGCGCGGGATCGTGGAGCGTTCTTCGAAGAAACTCGAGCGATTCCCGGCCGGTCCTCGCCGCCTCCCGCTCGGCCTCGCTGAACCTGCTTTGCGGCGGAAGCACCACATGCGTCCGGCCGTAGGTCTCCTCGTGCACCTGAATCTCATGATCTTCGGGCAGCGCCACGCCGAATTCCTTCTCGATCGTCTTTCTGGGGTTCCGCAGAAGACGTTCCCGAAAGTCGCCGTCTTCACCGGCTCTGGATACGAGGATGTCGTCCGCGTCAATGGGTTCGTTCATCGGATGCCTCTGCAAGGGATTCGGATCAGGCGACCTGCCTTTTCACCAGTTCCCTGAAAACCCCGTCGCCCTCCATGAGTTCGTCGAATGAGCCGCTTTGCACAATCCTTCCGGCCTGCAGCACGTAGATGCGATCGGCCTGTTGCAGCGTGGACAGGCGGTGCGCGATGACCACCCGGGTCGAGGTCAGGGCGGTGAGGTTCCGCATGACTTTGGCCTGGCTCTCGTTGTCCAGCCAGTTGGTGGCCTCGTCGAAGAGCATGATCTGCGGGCTGCCGATCACAGACCGGGCGATGGTGACACGCTGGCTCTCTCCGCCCGACAGGACGTTCCCGCTCGTGCCGACCATGGTCATCATTCCCATGGGCATGCCCCTGATCTCCTTCTCGATGTCGGCGACCCGCACCGCAGCCCATACCTCGTCGCTCTCCACCTCGTCGTGGCGACCGACCAGATTGTCCCAGAGATCGAGGGGATGAAGCCCGACGGATTGCGGCACCGCACCGATCCTGCGGCGCACCTGTTTCAGGTTCAGGTGCCTCAGGTCGCGCCCATCGTAGTAGACCGCGCCGGCGGTGGGCCGGTCGAATCCGAGCGCCAACCGGAAGAGGGTGCTCTTGCCGGCACCGGACTCGCCCGCAATCGCGACGAATTCCCCGGGGCGGGCGTGGATCGTGACATCGTCGAGGACCAGCGGGCCGTCGGGATCGTAGCGGTAGGAAACGCGGTCGAAGAGAATGTCGCCGCCCAGATACTCGACCGGCGTCCCTTCGACCTCGGTCTCGGGAACCGCGGCGAGGAGCGGGCGCATCTGGTCGAACGCCGGGAGCATGGCGGCGACCGTGCCCAGGGACTCGCCGAGCCGGGCGATGGCGTACTGGAAGGCGATGAAGACGAGGTAGACGACAAGAAAATCGCCGACCCGAAGGTCCCCGTCGCCCACGGCCACGACCGCCAGCAGGACCCCGGCGGCAAGCAAGGGGAGCGCGGCGCCGAATGCGCGCGAATGTCCCTCGATCGCGTCCATATCGAGCTCGGCGCGTTTCTGCTCCCGGTAGTCCCGCGCCCACATGGCGAAAGCCGACGCTTCCGCGTTCTCCACACGCAGTTTGCTGATCCCGCCCACGATCTGGAACAACCGGCCCGAGACGCGCCGCGCCGCGCGGATCATCCGCCCGCAGGGGGGAATCCGGCGCAGCCCGAGGACAACCGTGATCAGGAGCGAAGCCAGGCTGAAGGCGAGGGCGACGGTCCCGAGGGTGGCATCGTAGAGGAAGATGACACCAAGAAGGGGAAGCAGAAAAAGGATCGACAGCAGGCCGTCGGCAACGACGCCTTGCAACCCGTCGCGAAGATTCTGGAACGTCATCCCCGACATGGCCAGATCGCCCGACGGATGGCGGTGCAGAATGCTTGGCGGAAGGCGCATGAGGCGGTCCCAGAAGGCCGCTTCGACGCGCGACGCCGAGCGCCCCTCGAGCCGCATCATCGCCGTGCTCTGCAGCAGGTGCAGCAGAGCGCCGAGCAGGCCGAACCCCGCCACCGCCGCAGCCGCGGCATAGAGCGCTCCGGCGGTTCCGCCGCCCGCCGCCTGGTTCGCGACGAACCCTAGCGCGAGTGCGGGCACCAGCTTGATCAGGCCGCCGGGGAGGCCGGCGATCACCAGCCGCGCCAGATCCGCGCCCGATCCGCGCAGCGCGAATCCCAGCAGCTCCGCCGGCCTCACGCTCCCCGCGGGCAGCGGCCGGTAGAACACCCAGGCCTCGTCCGCGAGTGCGGCGGCACGATCCGCCGTCATCCGGACAACGCGCTTGCTGACCGGGTCGAATTCCCGGTAGCGCCCGAACCATCCCGGCAGGAGCGCCACAGGCCGGCCGTCTTCGGCGCGGAATGCCAGCATTGCGTTGCTGTCGCCGCGCCACCAGGCGCCCTCGTTCTTGAACCGCACCCGCCGGGAGCGCACTCCGGACGCGTCGAGAACGTCAACGAGGCTGACCGGGGCACCGGAGGACCCCGGGCGCACGGGGATCTTGAAGTCGATCCCTTCACGGCGTCCGATCACCTGCAGCGCGTCCGCCAGCGACGTGTCCTCGACACTCACGTCCCGGTCGACCGGCAGATCATAGATGTTGAAGAGCCGCTGCCGCGCAATTCTCTCGGCCGTGTTGCGGCTCGTGGTGCGCGCGCGTTCGAGATTCGCATGGTCGACCACGGCCAGTACGCGGTTCAGGCGCTCCACGGCGAAGGCAACCGCGTGAAACGATGCGAGCGCCGGGAGCAGGGTGCGCTCCCGCGCCAGTGTCTCGGTCGAACTGCCCGAGATTGTCACCTCGTCCGACAGCGTGAGCCAGCTTGCCCGCGTCAGCGGTATCACCGCTTCGTCCGGGCCGTACCCTTCCGCAAGGGCCGCCTGGTCGACCAGGTCCATGAAGAGGCTGGCGCCGCGTGGCGGTGCGGATACCCATACGACGTCTCGTCGCACGGAGAGCGTACAGGGGGCCAGGGTCCGTGCCGGACCGGGTTCGGCCAGCGCGGTCGGACGCGGACGGTGACTCGCAAAACGCGAGAGCGTGTCCGTAACCGCGGCCACCCAGGTATCGGCCTGTTCCGCCAGCTCCGCCGGGTCGACCTCGGACAGCAGTGATGCCGGCAGGCGCTTCAGAATGGTGCCCGGCGATCCCTTGGCGACCAGACTGAGCGTGGTGTCTTCCCCCTCGCGTGGTTCGTTCGGTGCGACGCCCGGCAGCAACCAGCCCGCTTCGCGGCGGAGCAGGTGCTGCGGTGCCGCATGATCCACCCCGTCCCTGAATTCGACCAGGAACAGATTGACGGCGCCCCGGTCGATGAACCAGACGGTGTCCGGGTCGTCGAGATTCACGGGCAGGTTGCCGGCGCAGGGAACGGACTCGCCGGCGCTGGCGGCCAGCTCCGCAATGGACGCGTGTCCCGGTCTCGTGTCTCGCATCATCCGGACCTGACCAGCTTGTAGTAGGTGCCGTCCCGGTCCCCCATCAGCTCGTCGTGCGTCCCGCGCTGCACTTCGACGCCCCTGTCGAGGACGATGATCTCGTCGCTGTCCCGCACGGTGCTCAGCCGGTGCGCCACGATCAGGCAGGTGACACCGCGACGCCGCAGGGCATCGTCGACGTATTCCTCCGTCGCGGCATCGAGCGCGCTGGTCGCCTCATCCAGTATGAGCAGGGTGGGATCGCCCACCAGCCCGCGGGCGATCTCCAGCCGCTGACGCTGGCCGCCGCTGAAATTCACGCCGCCTTCCTCGACCCGGGTGGCGTACCCATCCGGCCGAAGCAGGATTTCGTCATGGATCCGGGCATCGCGCGCCGCGGCGAACACCGCCTCGTCCGGAACGGCGGGGTTCCAGAGGGTGATGTTGTCGCGAACGGACGCTGAAAAGAGCACCACCTCCTGATCCACCATGGAGATGGACTGCCGCAGCACCCCATCGGGAATCTCGTCCCGCGGATGGCCATCGAAGAGGATGTCGCCCGACCAGGGCTGGTAGACACCGGCGATCAGACGCGCGAGGGTCGACTTGCCTGAGCCGCTGGGACCGACCACGGCAACGCGCTGCCCCGGCCTGATCAGGAGGTTGAAGTCCTTGATCAGGGCCGGCCGGCTCCTGTTGAACCCGAAGGAGACATCTCGCAGCTCAAGCTGGCCGGCGAGCTGAAGCCGGCCCTTGAAGGTGGGAATCGACTCCGACTGCGGACTTCGGCGGATGAGGGCGGGGTCCTCGGGGGTACTGGAGATGTCTTCGAGTCGCTGCAGATCGGTTTCAAGTGCCTGGCGCTTCTCGGCGAACTCCAGGAATCGCCCGATCGGCGCCAGGAACATCTCGGCCAGGATGTAGAACGCGATCAGCGCCCCCAGGGTCATTTCCCCAGCCAGCACCAGACTTCCGCCGACGCCCAGGATCGCCGCGGCTCGAAGGGCAGCGATCAGACCCGGAAGCGCGGTATTGACGGCGCCCAGCTCCGAGTAGCGCTGGCGCGCATGCAGTTCGCGGGCCTGGTGACCGCTCCAGCGCGAAAAGAAATGGTCGTCAGATCCCGTCATGCGCAGGTTGTCGGCATGGTTCAGCATCTGCATGCCGATGCCGATCAGCAGTCCCTGTTCGCGCCTCATCGCCTGGCTTCGAACGGCTCTGAGGCCGTTCAGAAAGTGCGCCAGCACGCCGTGCATGAGGGCCAGAACGAGCACGACCAGGGTGAGCCGGACATCCTGGGCCAACATGGCAAAAAGCAGCACGGCACTCATTCCCATGTCGATCGTGAGCACAAGAAACTGCTCCGTCAGATTCCTCGCGATTCTGTCGATGGACGAGACTCGATCCGTCAGATCGCCCACGAGCCGGTGTTCAAAGAACTCCACCGGCAGCCGCAGCAGCCGCGACAAGCCTCGACTGTAGCCGGTCACCGAAATCCGGACCGCGAGCCGCTTCAGGAATCGGTGCTTGAGCAGGGACAGGATGTAGACGAGGACGCCACCACCGAGCAGGGCCGTCACGATGCCGCCCCAGGGCCCCCGGTCTTCCAGCACATCGTCCACGAATACGCCCAGAGATGCGGGAACAATGAGGGCCAGCAACGTCAACATCAGGCCGCAGGCGATCACCCAGGTGAGCACGCCCCATGATCCGGCGAGCAGGGTGTGCAGCTGTCTGAACAGTCCGGGCCGTTCACCGCCGGGTTTGAAATCGGGTCCCGGCTTGAATCGGAGCGCAATTCCACTGTAGCCCCTGGTGAACTCCTCGGCGGAGAGCTTGCGCCGCCCCGTGGACGGATCATTGAGATAGAAGTTGCGACTGTCGAACCCCTCGACGACGAGGAAGTGGCTGAATTGCCAGAACACGATCAGCGGCAACGGCAATCGTTCCAGCTGATTGGCACGCAGACTGAGTCCGCTGCATTCGAGACCATAGTGTCTGGCGGCGCGCACGATGCTCGCCGCACTGCTCCCGTCTCGACTCACTTCGCACTTTTCCCGCAGCTCCGTCAGCGGAACCCAGCGCCCGAAATGGCCGAGGACGCTGCCGAGGCAGGCGGCACCGCATTCCGACGCATGCACCTGCAGCACGATCGGCGTGGAGATCCTCTGCACGCCTATGGTCGCCCCGGTCGCAGGAGTGCGATCGGAGGCCGGTGGCCGATTTCGATGACGATCCGGCACTCCCGGCCCGCAATGGAAGACAGGTCACGGCTTTCATCGAGCGCTATGCGGACGCGGTGGACCGACACCGGCGCTGCGGACTCGAAAGCCGCCGGAAGCCCGGGCTGGCGAACGGCGGCAATCGCCGCAATCTCTCCGGCAATCGTCTCCGCTTCTCCATCCGCCATACCCAGCTCGATCACCGCCCGCATCCCGGCCGTGATCTCGGGCAGAACATCGTCCTCGATCCAGACCACCGCCTGCACGGACCGGGCGGCTTCGGACAGGTTTTCGCCGGGCTCGTCGAGTACGCCGTCGATCGCAAGGCTGCGGGTTACGCTGCCGAAAAGGAGCCATGTGATCGAGGTGACCAACAGGAGAGCGATGACCGTGACAAGCAGGCGCTCTCGCGGCGTGGAAACGGTCAGCAGCCGGTCGAGTTGTTCGCGTTCCTTCTTCGCTTCGGCAACGGTATCGTGAAACGAATCAAGTGGATTGTAGAACACGACTCCGCATAGCCTCCTCGTCACAACAGGGCAAGGACCGACAGGGCAACAGGTTAGCGGTAGTATAACGCCATCAGGTGCTCGGTGCAGACCGATCGTGTTAGCTTGCTGTGCGTGGCATCATATGGAAGAGTCCCGACGGTCGACGGGCGCGGAGGTTATCAGGTGTGATACACCCGGGCAGCGAGTCCTTGCGGAAGGTCGCAGTTGTCGGGCGCGGGACCGCGGGGTCCCTGGCGGCCGCCAGCGTAACGCGCCTGCACCCCGACGGCGACCACGAGCTGCACCACATATACGACTCGCGGATCCCGGTCATCGGAGTCGGTGAAGGCAGCTGGCCGAGCCTCGTTCGGGAGCTCCAACAGCTGACGAACCTGCCGCACGACACCGTCCAGCAGCGCCTGAGCGGGACTCGCAAGTACGGTGTCGCGTTCGAGGGATGGGGCCGGCGCGATCGAGACTTCACCCACTACTTCACGCCGCAGCAGGTGTCCTACGCCTACCACCTGTCCGCCGACCTGATGGCGGACCTGCTCCACGAAGACACGCGCGCGCGTCACATCGACGCGAAGGTGCTCGATATCACCAGGGTGAATGGCGGCGCGCGAGTCGAATTCGAGGACCGGCCGCCGGAGCGCTACGACCTCGTGTTCGATGCGCGCGGGTTCCCCAGGGAACTCCATCCCGGCCGGCACATCGACCTTCCCTTCATCCCCACCGACATGGCCGTCATCCGCCGCTGTCCGGCGGTCTTCGGCGAAGAGCGGGATGGGCCGGTGCTCCAGCATACCTACACGCGCGCGGTTGCGCGTCCGCACGGCTGGGTGTTCGTTATTCCGCTCACCGCGCACACCTCCTACGGGTACGTCTTCAACGGCGACCTTTCGAGTCTGGCCGAGGTCGAATCGGACTTTGACAGGCTCCTGAAGGCCGACGGCGTACCGGAGTTCGAGCAGCGCGCCGTCATCGGGTTCCCCAACTTCGTCCACCGCCGGATCTACGACGGCGCCGTGGCCCGCATCGGCAACGCGGCGGCCTTCATGGAGCCCCTCGAGGCAACGGCGATCGTATCCGCCCAATTGCAGATCGGGATGGTGCTCCGGACGCGCCTCAGCCGTCCGCCGGAGCATCTCGAGCGCGACGCGCCCGTGGTCAATCGGTTCCTCGTCAACAACGTGCTCCGTTACGGCCTTTTCGTCGGCTGGCACTACTCGTGCGGCTCCAGGTACGACAGCCGATTCTGGCGCCATGCTCGCGATCGCGCCTGGCCGCGGCACCGGAAGGCGGCGGACCCCGAGGTGGTGGGGTGCAACGCGCTGCGTGAGTTCGACGAGATGATCGAACTGTTGAATCGATCCGTCATCGACCCGGAGGACTGGGATCGGATGTGCGCGGTCCCTCTCACCAGCTATGCCCAGGTGTCCCAGGGTCTTGGCTGCTAGCTTAGCTTAGCTTAGCTATAGCTGGTCAGGGTCGGGGCTCGTCGTCTCGCACGGCGCCGTCGATCATGCGGACTAGACGCCGGGACCGCTCCATGACGCGCCTGTCGTGGGTGGCGAAGACGAAGGTCACCCCGAGGTCGCGATTCAGCTCTCCCATGACATCGAGGAGCGCTTCGCTGGTGACCGAGTCGAGGTTCGCAGTCGGCTCGTCCGCGAGCACCAGGGCCGGACGGCCGGCCACCGCACGCACGACGGCGACGCGCTGCTGCTGGCCGCCGGACAGCTTGCCCGGGCGCCGGTCTTCGAGCCCTTCCATTCCCGTTCGCGCAAAGAGTTCGCGGACCCGCGCCTGACGCTCCTCCGCGTCCACGCCCTGGAGGAGCATCGGGAATTCCGCGTTCTCCAGCGCCGTGAGCACGGGGAGCAGGTTATAGGCCTGGAAGACGAAGCCGACCTCCTCGAGGCGCAGCCGCGCCAGCTCCCGGTTCGACATGCGGCTCACCTCGTGCCCGGCGACCCACACCCGTCCCCGCGTGGGGCGAGTCAGGCCACCGATCAGATTCAGCAGCGTCGTCTTGCCGGAGCCCGACGGCCCCGCGAGCGCGGTGAACTCGCCACGCTCTATGGTCAGGCTGACGCCGCGGACCGCCTCCACGGATTCGGCTTCCTGCTGGAACACCTTCCAGACGCCATCGGTCCGGGCGGCTACCGTTTCGCGCACTGCCATGACCTCCTACCGATCGAACTTCATCGCCTCGGCAACGTCGACCCGGGCGGCACGCAGCGCCGGATAGACCGAGGCGAGAATGCCGAGGCCGAGAATGAAGGCGACGATCTGGACTATGCGTCGTAACCCGAAGATCGGCACGATGACAGGGTCAACGGCGGCACCCGAGAATGTCAACTCGTCGATGTCCTGCATGAAGACCGACGTGTCCAGCCCGTCGCCGAAGAAATACCAGGTGCCCAGGAGTCCCAGGCCGACGCCGGCCAGCCCGCTGGCGGCGGATAGCGTGAGGCCTTCGATGAGAACGATCGTGCCCGTCTGACCCGGAGTCAGCCCCTGAGCCTGAAGCACGCCGAACTCGCGCTGGCGATGCATCACCGACATCAGCACCGTGTTGATGATCCCGAACGCGATGATGACGAACAGAAACCCCTGAATCACGTAATTGCCGAACTCGTCGATCGCGATCCCCGCCGCCAGGACCGGGTTCGCCTCGCGCCACCCCACGACGCGTGCCTCGCCGCGTTCCACCGGCTCCGCCAGCGCCTGCGCCAGGCGGTCGGTGACCCGTTGGGTCCTGCCACTGCTCTGCAGCACGACCGCGACGTTGGTCACGTCGCTCCCGGAACCGAGCCACTCGCCGGCCGTCGCGAGCGTGATGTGGATCGTCGCCTGGTCGATGGCGGGCACGCGGCTGCGGAAGATCCCTGCCACACGGAGCAACTGCCCCGCAATCTCGCCATCGGTACCCTGCGCCCGCACCACGAAGCGCGAGCCGATCTCGAGTCCCAGGCTGCGGGCCAGCTCGACTCCGACAAAGGCCGCCAGCCGATCATCGGGCTCGAGGTAGCGGCCTTCGATCACCCCGTCGTCGATCATGCCGAACCCCGCTTCGGCGACGGGGTCGACGCCCACGATCTGCGCCGGGCGCGCACCGGCCGCCGAAGTCGCCAGCCCGTTGATACCGAGCCTGGCGGACACGGAGACTACGTGCGGCGCGATCTCCGGAGAGGCCAGCGCCTGCTCCGCGGCGCGGCTGACGTCCGCCGTCAGCCGGTCGTCGATCTGACGGTGCAGCCGGTATTCGGGCCGCTCGATGGTCAGGTGTCCGCTCCCCATCCGCACACCGGAATCGACCCACTGCTCGTGGCTGCCGTCGTCGATGGTCATCGACCAGACCAGGAATGCACCGCCCACGATCATCGCCGAGGCGGTCAGAACCGTGCGGCGCAGATGACGGCGCAGGTTCCTGAGGGCGAGCCGGATCAGGACGCGCGGAAGCATATGCATCGCCGGGCCGCTACACGCCCGACAGGGTGTCGGCGGGCGGCACCCGAGCCGCACGGATTGCCGGGTATAGGGCGGAGACGAGGGCCGTGACCATCAGGCCGATCGTCGCCCAGGTCCATGCCGGCACGTTGGTCCCCACACGGAGACTCGGCGTCAGCAGGACGCCCTCCACGGTGAGATTCCCATAGAGCCATCCGAGGTCGGGCGGCGCCGTGGAGAACCAGACCAACAGCGGCGCCGTGACGGCGGTCCCGAGGCCCAGCCCGATGACGCCGGTCGCGGCCGCCTCGGAAAGCACCGTGCCTACCACGGACCGCGGCGATGCACCCATCGCCAGCATGACGGCGAACTCGCGGCGGCGTTCGAAGGTGGCCATCAGCGTCGTGTTGGCGATGCCGAAGGCGGCGACCGAAAAGATGAGGACGATGAAGATCCAGTACATCGCATCGGCGAGCGCGACATACTGGGCAAGCACCGGATTGAGCTCCTTCCATGACGCGACCGACATCGCCCGTTCGGGGGCTCCCAGGGCGGCTGCGAGGCGGGTCGCGGTCAGGTCGGCTTGCGACGGATCGTCAGTGCCGACCGCGATTTCGTGGACCCGGCCCGCATCGAGGACCACGAGCGTCTGGAGGTCCGCGAGCGGCATGACCATGGTGCCGGCATCGAACTCGAGCAGGCCGGTCCGGAAGATGCCGGTGACCGTGTACAGATCGTTGCCCATCGAGCCGTCCGCCGCAGAGGCGACGACGACGAGTTCGTCCCCGACGCCCAGCCCGAGCTGCCGCGCCATCTCGTCCCCCACAACGGCTTCGTACTGGCCGGTAACCGGCATGCGGCCCGCCACGAGAGGATCCAGGAAACGTGTCAGCGCCACCTCGCGCTCGGGGTCGACGCCGAGCAAGACGCCGGCCGACGTCCCTTCGCCGGAGCTGACCAGCCCGCTCGCGTATACGCGGGGGGCTGCGGCCACGACCGAGGGATCGGCCTCGATGGTGCGCAGGATCTCTCCCACGTCGGCACCTTCGCGTCCCCCGATGGTCTCGTACAGGCTGCGCTCCGGCCGGTAGTCGGCATCGTGGATCTCGATCTGTCCACTGACGAGCGACGTGGCGTTTTCGACCAGTTCAGTGGAGACCCCTTCGGCCCAGCCGACCATGAACACCACGGCAAAGTACCCGACCCCGAGGCCGAGCGCGGTGAGAACTGTTCGCTTCCGGTTGCGGCCGAGGTTGCGCCACCCGATTCGCCACAACTGGCCCGTCACGCCCCACTACCTGCGCGGCGCTGCAGGGCCCGGAGCGAGAAGAAGGATCGCACCGTGACCTGGAGGCGCACCGAGGCCCTCCGCGCGGGCCGCGCCCAACACGATGCCGACATGTCCGCCGGGATGGGAGCGAAGGATCTCGAATGCGTCGTCCGTAGACTACGCGCCGACCCCGGGCCCTACCAGCAGCAACAGAGCCCGGCCGAGATGGCTTCGAGCTGATCCTCGGTGATGTTCGGATCCGGTGGCAACGCGAGATGCACCGTCTGCATGTCGCTCTCATGGACCCTGATATTCATCGAATCGGGGATCGTAATGCCCAATTCTCCACTGATCGTGGTCTTTGGATCCGTAAGAAGCCGTTGCCGAAAGTCCGTGTCCAGGGCGGACTTCTCAACGATCTGCTGCAGCATTTCGTCTCCGCTTCTCATGGCTTTCCTCGCTTCGTTGTGGAACTCGTAACATGGACAGTGCTGTCAGGTACATCGTACAAGCCACCCGGTCGGAAAGCAAGTCATACCTGTGAGCACCGCGATCAGCACGGATGCACTCGCCGCTTGAGTGCCGCGGGGTTTTGTCCACGGGCTGCTTGTCACCGCCCCAGCACGGCCTCCAGACCCTCGATAAAGGTCGGCTCACCCTCCGGAATCTCCCCGATCCAGATGAACCCGATATTCCCGTTCCGGTCGATCAGCACCGATGTGGGCAGGCCCCGCGCGAGGAAGACATCCCGCGATGTGGCCTCCGCGTCGAGCGCGATGTCGTACTCCACGCCGAACTCCTCGACGAAGTGGAGCACGGCCGCCGAGTCGGCCGGCAAGTCGACCGAGACGCCCAGGATGCGCAGGCCGTCCTCGCGGTAGCGCTCGTAGATGGACTGGAGGTAGGGCGTCTCCGTTCGGCAGGGATGGCACCAGGTGGCCCACAGGTTGACGAGCAGGGTCTTGCCAAGGTAGTCCGTGAGCGAAACGGGCGAGCCGTCGGTCAGGGAGGTGGCAGTGAAGGGCGGGGCCGGGTCGCCGTGCCGCAGGGTGGGCCCCTCGGAGGGGATGCAGGACGACAGCACGGCGGCGGTCGCCGTGACTGCGATCGCCGAACAGGCCCGCCCAGCCATCCCTGTCGCAGGGCCGCGGGCGGGTTGCCGCGTACGCCGTGGCATCGAATCCGCGTCACCTTTCTCCGGGCGGGGTGATGAACTCGGTGGTCATCGGCCCCACCCCATGGACCTGGATAACCGTCTCTTCCTCGGCCCACATGTAGGCCGGGACACCCGCCGCGATCGCAAGGTAGCTCCCGGGACCGTAGGCGGTCGCGTCCTCCCTGTCCATTGTTTCGCCCAGGCCGACGTAAAAGCGGCCGGACAGGACGGTCAGGTGTTCCGTGACGGGGTGGGTGTGGGGGCGAAGTTCGAAGCCGGGCTGGACCTCCAGGCGGAACACGAAGGATTCGCCCTCGGTGTTCATTTCGCCGTAAAGCGCGACGTAGCGGACGCCGTTGCTCGGCTCCCCCCACGGAATGGCGTCGCCGCGATGGATGACACTTTCAGGGGTTTCCTGGCTGTTTGCCGGCTGGGCAATGCCGGGGAAGGACAGGGCGAGAATCGTCGTTGCGGTGGCGATGGAGGTCTTCATGTCGGTCCGGGGTGGGGGTGATGGAGGTGTTCCCGGGTCACCGGGTGGCGTAAGGTTCGCCGCGGGGTCTGCCGGTGAGACGTGAATAATGGTCTTCCCGCACGCAGGGCCATCGCAAGGGGGGATGAAAGTCGGGAAGCTGCAGGTCGATCCCGACATGCGAGGGCGATCCCGACCTGGATTGCGATCCACCCTTGCCGGTCGCACCCGATGTCAACGATGCTTACCCCGTCATCTTCCAGCAGGAGTCACGACTTTGAAGAAGCCCTCGGCGCGAGTGGGGATTGGGCGCGTGGCGCTCTTCGTGGCCGTCGCGGCCCTGCTTTTCGTGCCCGCTCCCGGGGC
Source organism: Longimicrobiales bacterium (assembly GCA_965116645.1). Taxonomy (GTDB): domain Bacteria; phylum Gemmatimonadota; class Gemmatimonadetes; order Longimicrobiales; family Gaopeijiaceae; genus Bin94. Next base: position 3,824,557 of record OZ220702.1, read on the forward strand.
GGGTCAATGGCGGAACCGGTACCCGCAGGTCCGCGGCTACGGTCATCACGTCTACCTGGAGGGGTACGAGCTGCCCCTCCTCACCAACGGTCCGATCGACGCGGCACCGTCCCCGGACGGCAGCCAGGTCGCCTTTTCGGCCCGTGGCTGGATCTGGCTCCTCGACCTCGACACGGGCACCGCGCGGCGCTTCACCACCGGACCCGGCATGGATTCCCGCCCGGCCTGGCACCCCTCCGGCGACCGGCTGGCCTTCGTCCGCGACAACGATCACGACACCCGCATCGTCATCGCCGACGCGGCCTCCGGCGAGGAACTTCGCACGATCGACACGCCCGCGCTCGACCTCGACCCCGCCTTCTCTCCCGACGGCGCCACCCTCTACTACACCTCCGGGCAGGCCGGCACCCTGGACGTGTGGGCGCTTGATCTCGCCACCGGGGAATCGCTGCCCGCCACCTCCGAATTCGGCATCGAGCTCAAGCCGCAACCACTTGCGGACGGCACGCTCCTGCTGCTGGCCAAGCGGGGCGGCGATCGCGTCGAGCTGCGCTCTCGGGGCGGCGAATGGAACGTTGGCGCCGGACCCCCTGCCGCAGCGCTCCTGGACCAGGCCAGCGTTCTCGTGGCCGGCAACATCGCTTCCATGGCAAGACCGGCCGTTTCGCCCACGGGGACCAGCATCGCGCTGAACTGGCCCACCCAGGAGGGATGGAACCTGCGGGTGCACGATCTCGCGCAACCCGGAGCTTCGGTATTGCTGACCGGGGGCGGGCTGCCGCTCACCCCCGCCTGGAGCCCGGACGGGCAATGGATCTACTACTCCGAGGCCGACAGCCGCGAGGTCATGAACCTCAAGCGGATCCGGTCGGCGGGCGGGCCTGTTGATGATGTGGAGATCCGGGCCTGGCAATGGGGAGATGGGACGGCACGCTTGCGGATCCGGACGCGCGTGGCTCCCGGCGGTTCCACATCCGCGGCGACCGGTGCCGGTTCCCTCTCACCCGCACGGATCAGCGTTCTGGGCCCAAGCGGACATCCTGCCGTCCCGGACCAGGGTGCCGTTCACTTCGACGGAGCAGGCGGACGGATCTTCTTCTACACGCCTGGGCTGATCGAGGTCACGGTCCCCGCGGGGGAGGTCACGGTGTCGGCCGTGCAGGGACTCGCCACTCCGGAGGAGACCGCAACCGTGAGGGCAGCGGCCGGCGGCATCACGGAAGTGACTCTGGACCTCACGCCGGTGTGGGACGCCCGCGCCGCAGGATGGGCCTCCGGCGACCACCACTTCCACCTCAACTACGGCGGGCCGTACAACCTGGACCCGGAGGACCTGGTGCCGAAGATGGAGGGCGAGGCACTGGACTTCGCGACTCCGCTTCTCGCCAACTTGCACAACCGCTACGAAGACCAGGACCTGTGGGGTTGGGAGAAGGCGGACGCCGCGCCCTTCATCCGGTTCGGGCAGGAGATCCGGTCGCACTTCCTCGGTCACATGGGACTGCTGGAGATTCCCGAGTTCCACTGGCCATGGGTGTGGGGGCCGGGTTACGAGGTCTACGGGACGGACGACCGCGCCAACGCCGAGGTGCTGGACTATGCTCACCGGCATGGCGGATTGGGATACTACGTCCACCCCGTCTCGGTGCCCGACCCGTTCGCGGCCGGGGGCGGCGGCGTGCCGGTGGAACTCGTGGCCGACGCCGTGATGGGGCAGGTGGATGCCCTCGAGATCATGTGCCTTTGGAGCAGCTTCGAGGGGACGGCGGCCCTGTGGCACCGCTTCCTGAACCTCGGGTTGACGATCGCGCCCTCGGCGGGTACCGACGTCATGCTCAACCTCTACCGGACCATGGCGGTCGGGACGACACGCGTGTACGTCCATACCGGGGATCGACTCAACTGGCCCGCCTACCTGGAGGGGTTGCAAGAGGGTCGGTCCTTCGTGACCAACGGGCCGTTTCTGGACTTTCGGGTGAGCGGGGCGCCGGGCTATGGCGGGACGGAAGCCGATGGCGGGGCGCAAGGCCGTGGCAGAGCGCAAGGTGGCGGCGCGGAATTCGGAGGAGGGGAATTCGGCGGCGGCAACCGGCCACGCAGCGACGACATTCGGCCCGGCGGCGTAGTCTCCCCGGGCACCGCCACGTGGACGCTCGATCTCGCCACCGCAACGGAGGTCGACACCGTGGACATCATCGTAAACGGCCGGGTGGTCGCTTCCCATTCAGCCATTGCTTCGCCCGGGCAACGGACCCTGTCCGGCGAGATCGAGCTTCCCCAGGGCGGATGGATCGCTGCCCGTGCCCGGGGCGGACGAACGCGGTGGCCCTCAATGGACACCTCGCCCTACGCCCACACCGCGCCCATCTGGATCGGCGAGCGCGGCAGCACCGACCCCACCGCACGGCAGGAAGCCGCCGCGGAACTCCGCGAAATCCTCACGGCCTCGATCGCCCGGCTGCGCATCGGGTACGCCGGCGTGGAGATCCCCCGCCTGGAGGCGCACTTCGCGGCGGCGATGGCGCGGCTCGACTCCCTCGCCCAACCGGAGCCGAACGATCCGCTCCCCCACTGACCGTACGCCCATGCCCGAACGCCACAACGACGAGAAGGAGGTCGCTCCGATCCGGAACGGACTCGCCCGCCTCCCATTCACCCGACCAAACTGTAATGTTAACTTTACAGAATGTCATGTTCTGTTTACAATCTTCCTCCTCATCCTCCCTGCTTGCGGCGGCTCGGAGCCCCCGACCGTCCCACCCCCCGAACCGCCCCCCGAACTCCCGGACCCTATCGCGATCCCCGCGCAGGGCAGTGCTTCCACCCTCGACCTGGCGACCTGGAATCTCCTCTACTTCGGCGCATCCAACCAGGGCCCTTCGGACGATCTCCTCCAGCTCGCCCGCGTCCGCGACGTGATCCTCGGCACCGACGCGGACCTGTGGGGAGTCCAGGAGGTGACCAACCGCACCGCCTTCGACAGCCTCATCGCACACCTGCCCGGATACGAAGGCCTGCTCGCCAACGACCCCTCCGTGGTCGGCGGCAGCGATTTCTACGGCACCAACGAAATCAAGGTGGGACTGATCTACAAGACGGCGGTCGTCCAGCCCACCTCCGCGCGCATCATCCGTTCCGACCTCGACCACGCGTTTGCCGGGCGCCCGCCGCTCGAAGTCTCGACCCGGCTTACCTTCCAGGGCGCCACCCACGACGCGGTCGTCATCGTCCTGCACGCCAAGGCCAGGGCGGACACCGCCTCATGGGAACGCCGCGCCGCCGGCGCCCACGGCCTCAAGGAGTACCTCGACACCACCTGGCCCGAGGCGCTGGTTCTCGTGCCCGGCGACTGGAACGATGACGTGGACCAGTCCATCACACTGGGGCGGGACACCCCCTACCGGGTCCTCGTGAACGCTACGGACAGCTGGATCTTCCCCACCGCCGAACTCAGCGCCGCGGGCGAGACCTCGATTCTGGGCTTCGACGACATCATCGACCACGTTCTGGCGTCCGACGAGATGATGGCCTGGTACCGGTCGGGCTCGGCACTCGTCCACCGGGTGGACCGTCTGATCCCGAACTATCGCGAGACGACGAGCAACCACCTCCCGGTGCTGGTGCGTTTCCAGCCAAGCGGGAACTGACGAGCAACGAGCGCGGCCGGACGGGGAACGCGCGCGACACGGCGAGGGACGTCACTCCGCGCCATTGACACGCCCGCCGGGAACCATCACGAGGAGCAGGACCGCCGCGGCCGCGGCCATCGCCGCACCGAAGACGAAGGGCGCGCCCGGACCGAAGCCCTCCCACGCGAAGACGCCTTCCCAGAGCACGCCTGCCAGCACCGACGCGGGCAGCGTGGCCAAGCCGATCGCCGCGGCGTACCCCCCGTAGGCGGTGCCCCGCCGAGTGGCCGGCACCAGGTCCGCGACCAGCGCCTTGGCCGCACCCGCCGCGAGCCCGTGATAGCAGCCGTACAGCAGGTACAGCACCGTCACGTGGGTGACCGATTCCGCCATCGCGAAGCCCAGGTAGACCAGCGCATACAGTCCCCATGCCACCGCCACCACGCGCTTCCGCGGGATTCGGTCCGCCAGCGAGCCGGCAGGCGTCGACACGAGCGTGTAGACGACGTTGAAGGCAAGGAGAAGCCAGAGAATTCCCACCACCGACAGCCCGCGTTCCTGCGCCCGCAAGACCAGAAAGGCGTCCGCGGAGTTGCCAAGTTCAAAGATCACGCTGCACACGACGAACGCAGCGAAGCCCCGGCCCAGTCCGCGCAGACCAGGGCGGGGAGGTCCCGCGCCTGCGCTGCCGACATCCCGCGCGCCAATCGCCAGGACCCCCACCCCCAGGAACGCCGGAACGAGGCTCCACAGCACCAGGCTGCGAAACGTCCCGGCTTCCAGCAGCGCTCCGCCGCCCTGCACCTGCTGCACCACCCAGATCGACACAGCGATCCCGATCACGGCCCCTGCCGTATCCGCCGCCCGGTGCAGTCCGAAGGCGAGTCCCCGCCGCCCGGGCGGGGTCGAATCGGCGAGCAGCGCGTCGCGGGGCGCCGTGCGGACCCCCTTCCCCACCCGGTCCCCCCACCGGATTGCGGCCACCGTCCCCCACGCCGAAGCCAGCAGATAGAATGGCTTCGACACCGCCGAGATCGCGTACCCGGCTACCGCCGGCCACTTGCGCGTCCCCAGCCGGTCCGAGAGCCAGCCCGAGTACAGCTTGAGGATGCTGGCCGTCGCGTCGGCCAGTCCCTCCACGACTCCGACCGCCCACACACGCACACCGAGCACATTCGACAGAAAGAGCGGCAGGACGTTGAGGAGCATCTCGCTCGACACGTCCGTCAGGAAGCTGGTGCCGCTGGCGGCCCAGACGTTGCGGTGAATCCTGCGCGGCGCGGCGGAATCGGGGGATGCGGTCGCATCCGTCCGCCCGGAGTCGGCGTGTCTCGTGCTCATCGGCCCGGTTGGCGGTTTGTTCGTCGGTGGCTGGCGTCAAGTCAAGCTATAGTGGCCCCGCGGCCTCCTCATGCCCAGATTGGCAAACCAGGCAGCATCTGACGCAATCGCGAACCCGAGATGCCACCATGACGCAGCACAGCTCGCCCCCCACCCCCGACCGCCGCCGCTTCCTGCGCTGGCTCGCGGCCAGCCCCCTGCTGGCCACCATCCCGGGGTGCGCCCCGCCCGGCTCCGGCACCGTCCCAACCGGCCATGGCACCGCCCCGGCCCCCGCCAACCCCCTCGGCCCATTCAGCCATGGCGGCGCCCCGCCACTGCCTGCCGAGGCCACCGAAGCCCTCGACGTATTCGACATGGAACGCGTCGCCGCCACCACCGTCCCGCCCGCCCACTTCGGCTACATCCAGACCGGCGTCGACGGCGAGGAGACCCAGCTCGGCAACCGGGCCGCGCTGGAGCGCATCCACATCCGCGCGCGCCGCCTGGTCGACGTCAGCCGCCTCGACACCCGCGTCACGCTCTTCGGGCGCGAGTGGCCCACGCCGATCATCATCGCGCCGTGCGGGAGCCAGAAGGGCTTCCACTCCGAGGGCGAAGTCGCGACCGCCCGGGCCGCCCAGGCCGCAGGCCATCTCCAGGTCCTTTCAACCGTCACTTCGACCGCAGTGGAAGAGGTCAACGACGCCCGCGGCGAACCCGTGTGGTACCAGCTCTACGCGACCTCCAACTGGTCGGTCACCGAGGCCGTGGTGGAGCGCGTCCGCGCGGCCGGCTGCCCCGTGATCGTACTCACCGTGGACCTGCCTGCGGGCAGCAACCGCCTCACCCTGGAGCGATGGTCGCGCACCGACGATCGCACCTGCGTCGGCTGCCACCGCCCAGGGGGCCGCGCGCCCACGGTCAAGCCGATGTTCCAGGGGACCGAGTACCGCCCCGCCGACTTCCGCACCCCCGGCATGACCTGGGACTTCATCGGAAGGCTGCGCGAAATCACCGACCAAAGGATCGTCGTGAAGGGGCTGATGACGCACGAGGACGCGCGGCTCGCCCTGGAGCACGGCGTCGACGCGATCTGGGTTTCGAACCACGGCGGCCGCTCCGAGGGCAGCGGGCAGGCAACCATCGACGCGCTGCCGGAGATCGCAAACGCCGTAAACCGGCGCGTTCCCGTGATCGTCGACGGCGGCTTCCGCCGCGGCAGCGATATCTTCAAGGGGATCGCCCGGGGCGCCGATGCGGTCGCGGTGGGCCGGCCCTACCTTTGGGGCCTGGGCGCCTTCGGCCAGCCCGGCGTCGAGCGGGTCCTGGAGATCCTCCGGAACGAGCTCGCGATCACGATGCGGCTGGCCGGCACCCCGTCGCTGGCCGGCATCGGAACATCGTCGATCGGGACGGGATAGGCACCACTGGATGGGTCCGGTCCCGGCGCCGACAGGGCGCCGACCCGGCCGTCGTCACATTCAACACAAATCAGCCAAACAGGAGACACCATGTCAAAGGGAATCAAGCAGGCAGGCGCATCTCGGCCGCTCACCATCGTTGCAGCACTCATCATTGCCACCACGCTCGCGGCCGCTGCAGCCTGCGGGGACGCCGACTCCGGCATGATCACAACCGAGACCGGCTTGCAGATCGAGACGCTCCGCGAGGGTGATGGTCCCAGTCCCACCGCGAACGACCGCGTGCGTGTCCACTACCGCGGGATGCTGACCGACAGCACCCAGTTCGACTCGTCCTACGACAACGGCCAGCCCTCCGAATTCAATGTGGACGGAGTGATCGAGGGATTCGGCGAGGCCTTGCAGCTGATGTCGGTGGGGAGTCAGATCCGGGTCACCATCCCGCCGGAGCTGGGCTACGGCGAGGCGGGCCGCGGCGAGCTGATCGGTCCCAACGCGACCCTGGTCTTCGAGATCGAACTCCTGGGCATCGTCGAGCGGTGATCACGGTCATCGCCATCGTCGTGGCGCTCGCACTGGTCGGGGGATTCGCGTAGATGCTGGCGCGCGATGGCTCGGCGTAGCGAAACGCCGACTCCGGTCCTATTCGGTTGGACAGTAGCGGGTTGATCCTACCCGCCCCCTCAGAATCCGCTGATATCGTACCAGTCTATCGCTCGGTCTGGAACCCCGTCCGCGTCTTCCGGGCCGATCCCTCGTTCCACCAGTACCGCCAGCGTGCGGCCGATGATATCAAAATCGACTATCCGGTCCCTTACACTGACAGTGCCGTAGTATGCCGCATCCGCATACACATCCAGGAACGACTCCTCGTCGCGGTCACGCGCGGTCGAAATCCACAGTCGGCCTCGCGAGTCATATGTCTCCTGCCCCCTTTGCAGGTAGTAGCGCTTCGGCCGTCCGGCATACGCCTCGGTCGCCTCTTCGATGTTCACCGCTGGTGCCGTGGGCCGACGACCGGTGATCTGTTCCAGCATCTGTTCCGCCATTCTGCCGAACCCCTCCTGTCGCTCCCTGTAGGATGTGACGTCCCGCCGGTTCGGCAATTCCTCGACGTGGGTGGGAGCCCATATCACGGTGGCCGGTTCCGAGCCGTGAGCGAACGCCAGCTGCCCCCCGCAACCCATGAAGACCCACGCGCTCTCCGCCTTCTCGCCAACCGACGGAAACCCGAACGCGGGCACTCCGCATTCCATGACCGGAATACTGCCCGGCCGCCACTGGTCGAGGATTTCACCCTTTTCCAGATCAATCTCCACTGCTGCCAGATTCAGCGAAAAGTCGTGGACCGAGCCAACTGACAGCGGGAAGGTGCCGGTGACCGTTGCACCAAACGGGGAAACCGGCTTAAGGAGGCGGGTCGGCAGCACGGTCTCCAAGACCGGCACCCCGCTGGGCGTGAACACGTGGAACGTGCCACCATCCGTGAATCCGACCGTACCTTCGACGCCGCGCACCAGACTGCCCGGCCTACGGAGCTCCCCCGGCCCGTCTCCCTCCCTCCCAAAGCTGGCCAGCATACGTCCGGACCGTTCGACGCACACGATCTTCACCTCGTAGCTGTCGACGGTACAAGCCGTCTCGGGATCGACCAACGCCATGCTCTCGCTGGAGCTGTACGGCACCCCCGCGGTTCCCGTGAACTGAGGAACAAACGGTTCGCCAGCGACACCGCTACGCCCGGCATCGGGCCTGTCGGTCACACAGCCAGCCGACTGAAGCGCCAAGAGACCCACCGCGGCCACGGTGCCACCCCATGGACCCGTGCGTGCCCACATCTACCTGCCGCCCCCCTCTAATCCGCTGACGTCGTACCAGTCGATCGCTCGGTCCGGAACCCCATCTGCGTCTTCCGGGCCGACGCCCCGTTCAACCAGTACGGCCAGCGTACCACCAACGATGTCAAAACCCATCATCCGGTCCCTTACCACAACGGTGCCGTAGTACGCGGCCTCCGCGTACACATCCAGGAACGACTGCTCGTCGCGATCACGGGCTGTCGGCACCCACAGTCTCCCACGCGAGTCATATCTCTCGACTGCGCGAGCCAGGAAATACGACTGCGCCCGCGTCGCGTACTCCTCCGTCATCCCCGCGATGTCTGCGGTGCTGGGAAAACGCGTCATCTCCTCCAACAACCTCGCGAACTCCTCTAGTTCCTCCCGGCGCCATGCGACATCCCGGTCGCTCGGCAATCCCTCGACGTAGCCGGGAGCGCGTATCACGGTCGCCGGCCCGGAGCCATGGGTGAACGCCAGGTGCCCCCCGCATCCGACGAAGACCCACGCCCTCTCCGCCCTCTCGGCAACGACCGGAAACCCCCTCGCCGACGCTCCGCATTCCATGATCGGAATGCTGCCCGGCCGCCACTGGTCGAGGATCTCACCTGTTTCCAGATCGATCTCCACCGCCGACTGATTCAACCCAAAGTCGCGCACCGAGCCGATGGCCAGCGGGGATATGCCCGTCACCGTCGCACCAAACGGAACAACCGGCCTGAAGAGAGGGACGGGCAAGGCCGCTTCCATGATCAGCACCCCGGCAGGCGTGAACACATGGAGCACGTTACCCTCCATAACTCCGAGTCTGCCATCGGCGCCACGCACCAACCTGCCCAGCACACGGAACTCCCCGGGTCCGTCGCCCTCCCTCCCGAAACTGGCCAGAGTACGCCCGGACCGTTCGACACACACGATCTTCACGTCGTAGCTGTCGACGGTGCAAGCCGTCTCGGGGTCCACCAGCGCCACGGTGGAGGTCATGCTGTACGGCACCACCGCAGTTCCCGTGCGATGAGGAACAAACGGTTCGACCGCCGCGCCACCGTCCCCATCGGGTTGGCCCTTGTCGGTCGCACAGCCAACCAACTGAAGCGCCAACAGGCACGCACACGCCGCGGGAAGCGAGGCCCCGGGCGTCGTAAACCTGTTCACCCCGTACCTCCACTCATCGCCTCGATCAGTGCTTCGGTGATGTCGATGTTGTTGCAGAGCGGGCAACTGTCACGACAGTGAAGGAAAAAGCTAAGTGCAGCGTCGAAATCGACTTCGTCGTCTTCGCGCCACAGGTCTGAGGCCTGCCTCGCGCAGCTATCGTAGCACGCCTCCAGGCGAGCCAAACAGAGGGAGTACTCCTGACCGAAGAGGGATATTGCGAACTCCACCCAGCTACCAGGCCCACTCCACGGGCGCGGCTTCGGCAACTGGGCGACAGCAACGGACGCGGCCAAGACCGTCAGAGTCATGGCTACGACTGTTGCGGTTCTTACAGTTCTTAGTACTTTAGCAATCTTTGACATTTGGTTCATTCCTCATGTGCCCGACGATTCATTCTCGTCATTCTGGTTAATCTTAAACTCATAACCACAGCCTTCTGCGATTTCCTTACAATGCCTGTATACACAGTCTTCAAGGTATTCGTGTTGATTCACCTCCTCGAGTAGACCGGAGGCGATGAGGACTCGGCTACCGCCCAAACAGCCTTGCCAACAGCCTTCCATTATTGCCTCGCAAAACTGTTCCATGAAAACAATGATATCCGTCGCGGGCTTCTGGGGTGGCTCGAGTGGGTCGTCGCCCGAACCGATGGCCAAGCAACCCGGGGTTGATGGATGTGGCATCCACGGAACTGTCGCACCGTTCGGGACGGCCGAACGGTCCCGCTCTCCGTGGGTCACCGGGGACCCATCCGCCCGCGGCCCGTGACTCGGCGACGAAGGGGTCGACCGGGCCAGATGAACCACCGGGTCCCGGGCGAGTCCGGCGGCGATGCCGCTCGACTCGGTGATTCCCGATTCGAGCTGCGACACCTGAGCTGCCGAGACGGCGGAAGCCGGACTCGGTACCGGAGCGAGGTTCTCCTGCGGCGCGGGCTCCAAGGCCACGAGGACCGCCGACGCGCCGACGGGGACCGTGAGCGTCGCACCGACGGCGATGGCGAGCGCGGCCAGCACCGTCCTGACGAACATCTGGTAGGGGGATCGATGAGTCATGATTGGTCTCCTTGGGGCCGTCGGGCCCCTGTCGGGGCAGCCGGCCGCGACGTGCATCGTGCGGTCTGCCGCTCGCTCGGAATGTGACGAGACACCAAGTTGGCGATCCGCCTCCCCCGGAATCAGATCATTTTACTCACACTCCCTGTGACAGAAATAACCTTCCGTCGGTAGCAGAGCAACCATCATGGTAGTGATACTACCGCCCGGACGGCCTGGCCCCGGATGCGGTCAGGTGTCGATTCGAGTAGACGATCCACTCCCCGTTGTTCGGGGCGGAAGCCGCCCTTTCTCCATGCGGTTCACGTCCGGGTTTCGTGGGGCGTGAGCAGGTCCGCCTTGCGCGCGGCCCGCCGGATCTGCGCACGGGTGCGCACGCCGAGCTTCGCCTTGATCCTCGTGCGGTAGTTGTTGACGGTGGACAGCGCCAGGCCGACCCTCGCGGCGATCTCCTTCGAGCTGTATCCGTGCGCCATGAGAGCCAGTATCCGGACCTCGTTCCGGCTGAGACCCTCGGGCAGACCCCTCGGGGAGGCGCCGCCAGCCCGTTCCTGGCCTCGTTCCGCGGCCCTCCAATCCGGAAAGAACTCCTTTCCCAGCGCCAGCATGTCCAAGGCCCTGACCACGGCCTCGGCGGAGCGGGTGGTCACGCACGCGCGGCATCCTGCCCGCCGCAGCTCCTCTACAAGGGGGAACTGATCCCGGGCCACGACCACAAGGACGCCGGGCGGCTTGGATAGCTGGCCCAATCCATGCATGGTGTCTACCATGCCCCCCTTCGAACTCCTGTGTGATCGCGCTGTACCGTCCAACACCACGTAGTCCGGGCAAAGTCGCCGCACCAGTGCCGGCGCCAATCCACTCGCGTGCGCCTGTCTCACGACCTCATAGCGATCCGTCGCCTCCAGGACTTGCTTGATGCCGGTCAGCAGGAGCTGGCCGGGTCCGGCCAGGAGAACGGACCCGCGGCCCCCAGTCATGACGGGCTCCCATCCGGCCCGTCCGGCCCCGCGTACCTTGGCGCCACCGCCGGAATCGCTCTGTCGTGCTCCTGGGCCCAGCGCTCCAATTACCCCTGTCGGCCATCCCGTTTCCTCCATGGTCATCCGTGGGCGGAATTGCCCACCTGTTGACATAGACAGTTCCCGGAGCCGAACCGTGCAAAAGTAGTCCCGGACCAACCCCGCGGGTCGTGGGGGTTCTGCGCCGCTGGAGGCCGGCGCGCGGATGCGGCGGCCGTGGGCCGACCCTACATTTGGGGTCCGGGCGGCTTCGGCCGGCCCGGCGTCGAACGGGTCCACAGTGGACACCAATCAGCCAACAGGAGACACCGATGTTAAAGGGAATCAAGTGACCCTGCCCGGCACCGCCCGCCACGGAGCCCGCCTGATCCTCCTCCTCACCGCCAGCGCCTGCGCCAGCGGCGGAGAACAGGCCGTTGCGGACCTGACCCCCGACGCAGACGGTTTCATCACCACCCGCAGCGGGCTCAGGTACAAGGTCCTCCAGGAGGGCACCGGCCCCAAGCCGACTTCGCGGGACCGGGTGCTCGTCCATTACAGCACCAGGCTCGAAGACGGCACCGTGATCGACTCGTCCTACGAGCGCGGACAACCGGATGTGCTCGCCCTGCGGGAACTCATCCGCGGCTTCCGCGAGGCCCTCGAGCTGATGTCGCCCGGCAGCCACTTCGAGGTCATCGTCCCCGGCCGGCTCGGCTACGGCTGGTCCGGTGTCGGCGACGGCCTGGTGGGCCCCAACGAGACGCTGTACTTCCAGATCCAGCTCTTCCGCATCGAGGAGCGGTGAGGGCGCGCCTTCCGGCCGGCGCCGAAAAGGTGCGGGAGCTGATGCGGCGCCTGGGCCGGGATGCAACGGGTCCCGGGCGGATCTATCTCGTCGGCGGCAGCTCCGCCGTACTGGTGGGGTGGCGGGAGGCGACCGTGGACATCGACCTCAAGCTCGATCCGGAGCCGGAGGGCGTCTTCGAAGCCATTGCCCGTGCCAAGGAGGCACTGAACATCAACGTCGAACTGGCGGCTCCGGACGACTTCCTTCCCCCGCTGCCGGGATGGCGCGAGCGCAGCCCGTTCATCGACCGGTACGGCTCCGTGGACTACCATCACTACGACTTCTACGCCCAGGCTCTGGCGAAGCTGGAGCGCGGGCACGAAATGGACCTGTCGGACGTGCGGGAGATGGGCAGGCGCGGGCTGATTCGTGCAAGTCGGCTAATCGAACTCTACGAGTCGGTCGAAGCGGCCATGGTGCGCTATCCAGCCATTGATCCGCCCAGTTTCAGGAGGAAGGTGTTGCTCATGGCCGACGAAATGGGCGAATGACGCTTTCAGCAAAGGCCGGCCCCAACCGGCCGGCAGGACGAGCCATGCCGGAGATGACCGGAATCCCCCCCGGCCTTCCCGGTGCGGAACTGGTCACTTCCGGCATCGTGGCACTGAAGCGGGGCGACCTGACCGTCGAAGCACTGCTCGTGTGCGTCGGTGCGACCCGCATGCGGCTGGCCGGCCTTGAGATCCCCCCGTCGCCGCCGCTGGCCCAACCCCCCGAAATCGAGCTCTACCAAGCCATCGGCGCCGAACATCCCGACGACACCCATTCCCGCTACAACGCGCTGATCCGCCGCCTGGTCAGCTTCGAGCGGGCGCTGGAGCGGCTGGGCCCGGACCGCTACCCCCCGAACTGCCCTCGCAGCCACAGCACCACGAACGCCCCGTAAAACACCGACATCGCCACCAGCGCGAGCCTGCGCCACATCGGCGGACGCACCGCTTCGGGGAGGAATCGCGTGTTGATGTACAGCAGGTGCAGCGACGAGACCACGAAGACGATCCCGGCCATGTTCGCGCCCAGCTGGAGCAGGAAGATGGGCTGGGCCAGCTTCAGCGCGATGACCCCCCAGACGGCCAGCAAACCCAGCACGGTGTAGTAGAGGAAGCGGATGTCGCCGCCGCGCAGCCGCCGCACCCATCCTGAACCGGTCCAGAGAATGTCGGTGATCGCGCGCGTCATCGCCTCGATGATGTCGAGCTGGGTCTTGAAGAGCACCCACACGCCGAGGAGCGCGATCGCGCCGCCGAAGATGGCGCCCGCCTGGCTGGCCATCGCGTTCGCGAGCGCGGCCGCGACGGAGAGGCCGCGGATATCCGTGCCGCCCTCGATGAAGGTGACGTACAGGACCGCTGGGAGGATCATCCCCAGCATCGCGCCCACGAAGTAGACGCCCCACTGGTCGGCGCGGACGACCCTCCACCAGCCGCGCCACCTGTCCATGGCCATGGAATCGGTGTCGAAGGTGTAGCCGGTCGGGGCCAGGTCGGCGCGTTCCCCACCAACCGCCGCGGGAATGTGTCCGGCCCGTTTCCCCATTCCATAGCCCTTGTCGCGAGCCCAGTTGGAGAGGGTCAGGTTGATCACCCCGCCAGCGCCCGAATACGCCGCGAACGCGCCGATCAGGAACCAGTCCACGCCCTCCGGGATGAAACGGAAGGATCCGGCTCCGGGGTCGTAGCCCACGAGTCCCGCACCCGCGGCAACCCAGGTGTCCGCCGACACGAACGCCAGCGCCAGGACCAGAAAGCCGCCGAGGATCGCCGCCACCAGCACCCAGTTGAGCAGCTCCAGCGTCCGCGCGATGCGCTTGCCGAAGAGGAGAAGCCCCACGCAGGCCGCAAAGGTGCCGACCCCGATCCAGTACACCAGCTGCGCCTGTTCCGGCCCCGCCAGCTCGCGGAAGATCAGAAAGTAGATCGCCCCGGCGGCGGCACCGGCCCACCCGGGCCAGCCCACCTGCAGGAAGTAGAGGATGGCATAGAAGAATGCCCACAGCGGCGCCCACGGTTTCGTCCGCATGAACCCGGTCACGACCGGCTCGCCCGTCGCCAGCGTCCAGCGCATCAGCTCCGTGTTGAAGACGGTCTGGAGGAATGCAGCGACCAGCGTCACCCAGAGTAGCACCAGCCCGTACTGTACGAACGCCGCCGGCCCGAGCAGGAACTCGCCGCTCCCGATCGAGGCGCCCAGCACGATGACGCCGGGCCCGACCACGCCGATCCAGGCCAATCCCTTCGGCCTCGGGGGGGATGGCAGTTCGGCCTTCTCGAAGGGGCTGAGTCCGGAGCGAGACTCGGGGGAGGGGCTGACATCGGCGGAGGAGCCTGCCTCGGGGGAACGATGGGCCTCGGGGGAATCGTCGCTCATGACTTGGCGTTCCAGTTCGGGGGACGCAACCTTGCGAATCGAAGGAGCCGTCTGAGAAGTGGGGCGGACGGGCGGGGTGCGTCAAGGTACTTTGCGACGGGATCCGCGCGACGGATGTGGATCCCGTCGACCGTCACTGACGGAGGATTCCCAAGGATATCCATGAAGCTTCCACCACTCGCAGACCATCCGCATGTGCTGGCGGCAGCCGCGGCACTCGTGTTCACAGGCGGATCGGCCCAGGGCCAGGCCGCCCCGCTTGCCTGCCTGGCGTCGACCGATGAGTCGGCCTGGCTGGCCGAGTCGTACCGGGATACGCACACGTACGGTCTGGGATCCGCGGACGAGTGGATCGCGTCATACGGCGGGCTGGCCGCCGCGGGGGACAGCCTGTTCCTGTACGACCAGTTGCGTCCGCGCATCGTCCACCTCTCGGGGGAGCTGGAAGAGCGGCATTCGTTCGGGCGGAGGGGCGAGGGTCCCGGCGAGTTCCAGGGGCCCTTTCCCATCACCTGGCTGGACGACCACTTCGAGGGACATGTGGCCTTCGATGGGCGTAACCTGGCTGTCTACGACCGGTTTCGCCTGGCGGCCTTCGATGCCGGAGGGGAGCATCGTTGGTCCACCCGGCTGCTGACCATCGGTTTAGTGGAAGGGGTGAGGTTCGTGAGTCCCGTTGACGAAGAGCAGATGATCTTCGGGGTGGACTCGGTGGGTTTCGGGAGTCGGCGCCTTCAGCTGTGGAGGGTGCAGCGTACGGACCCGAACCACCGCATGCTCCTCTGGGAACGGCCCGTCCCCTGGCACGCCCGTGAACAGGATTCCCCGTTTGCCATGCCAGGCAAGAGGGAAGCACGGTCCTACTGGGCCCGACATCTGGACTGTGTCGTCGTTTCGGATGGCGGAAGTCGCTTTCTGTGGGTGGTCGATCTGGCGACCCTGGAGACGGATTCGGTTGCCCTGCCGGATTGGGAGGTGCCTGAGTTCGGAGAACTGGCCTCCGACCGCACTGTGCTGGACCTGGGTCGTCCCGGGGTGCAACCGGAACGTCCGGGACCAGCGCTACTCTCCCGGTGGAGGGGACTCATCGTGGACCCGGGCGGCCACGCCTGGGTGCGCGCGTGGACGGAGTCCCGCGAGGAGTTCGAAGTCTTCGTCGTCTCGCTGGCCACCGGTGAATCGCGGCGCCTGATGAATCCTCCGGGCTTCCCCACCGCATTCGGTCCTCCGGGCGTCTTCTACACGGCGCGCGAACATCCCGACACGGACGAGCACCACCTGGTCAGGATTGAGCGCGAGCGGAGATGACAGCGTCTTCGAAATCTGAGGGTGTCAAGACAGTGTGAATAGGATTATTCGAAATAGCATCTTGAATTAGCCTACATCACTACTTATCCTTTCCCTCATGATTCGACGCGATCTGATTCCCGAACTCGCGCGGGCGGCCATGCATTCGCCCGCCGTCACGCTCACCGGCCCCCGGCAGAGCGGCAAGACCACCCTGTGCCGTGCCTTCTTCCCCGAGCATCCGTACCGAACCCTCGAGGCCCCCGACGACCGGGCCTTCGCGGCGGAAGACCCCCGCGCATTCCTGGCCCAGTTCCCGGAGGGCGCGGTGATCGACGAGGTGCAGCGCGTTCCGGGGTTGCTCTCCTACTTGCAGGGCATCATTGACGCCGATCCGACACCGGGGCGGTGGATCCTGACCGGGTCGCAGAACCTTGGACTCCTCGAGTCGGTGAGCCAGTCCCTGGCGGGGCGCACCGAGATCCTCTACCTGCTGCCGTTGACGTGGCGGGAAGTCCAGCGGTTCGAGCACCATCCGGCGACCATGGAAGAGGCCATGTTCAGCGGCGGGTACCCGCGCATCTTCGACCGGGCACTCGATCCGTCGCGCTGGCTCCGTTCATACGTCGCCACCTACGTCGAGCGGGATGCGCGAAGCGTCGCGAACGTGGGCGACCTCGCGCTCTTTCAGCGTTTCGTGGAGCTTTGCGCCGGCCGCACGGGGCAACTGCTCAACTACTCTTCCCTGGCCGGCGATTGCGGCGTCTCACAACCCACGGCCAAGGCGTGGCTGAGCATCCTGGAGACGACGTTCATCACGTTTCGGCTGCCGGCCTTCCACGCCAATCTGCGAAAGCGGCTGGTGAAGATGCCGAAGCTGTACTTCCACGATTCCGGTCTGGCCTGCTGGCTGCTGGGGATTCGCGAATCCGGTCAACTCCGTTCGCATCCGCTGCGCGGGCCGATCTTCGAGACGTGGGTGGTCTCGGAGATCGTCAAGAACCGCATCAACCAGGGGGAGACCCGAGGCCTGTACCACTACCGGGACCACAACGGAGCCGAGGCCGATCTGGTCATCGAAACGCCCAGCGGGCTGACCCTGGTCGAGGCCAAGGCCGCCGCGACGCCGACTTCGGCCCTGCTTCGCGGCGCGGAGCGCGTGCGCGGTCATTTTGTGGACGCGGGCGGGCCGGATGCGCCGCCGCCCGAAGTGGCGGTCGTCTACGGCGGAAGCGAGCTTCAGGCGCGGAGCGCGGGGAGGCTGGTCCCGTGGCAGCGGGTGGGGGAAGTGGCTTTTGCCGGAAGTGAGGGATGATTGTGAACCGATTTGACCGTGCGTCCGCGATGGACCGCCCGAACAGGGACCTGCCGACCATTGCGGCCACCCTCGCCGTGGTGCCCGCGGTTGTTCTCATGGTCTTTGGCGCGAACAGATTGGGGCTGATCCATCTGGTTCCGGTGGTCGCGGCCATCCTGGCCCTTGCGGCGACCGACTGGAAGAGCGCCGCGCTGCTCCGTGCCTCGGCTGCCTTCCTGCTTGGCGTGTTCGCGCTGCTGGGAGGGATGACGATCGGTGTGGTCTTCGTACCCTCGGCGGCTCTCATGACGTGGGGAACGGTGCGGGCGGCCGGGCGCTACGATTCGGAGCGGCGGCAGGGGCATCCGTGACCTGACCGGGGCGCCAACCGCGGACGCTGGCAGTCCGTGGACAATCTCCGCGTAAAGGCAACATGACGTTTGGTAAGGTTATCTTGACGTTGAGGACGCGTGAGCACCGCAGCCACCCCTGGATGCACCGCCGCTCGAAACGCCAGGGGGATTATGCCACGGGCTAAGGACCCTTTAGACGCCTCCCCGGCAATGCTCGTGCCACTGCAGAGTCCAGCGCCGGTAGCTCCAAGGAACCCTCGTAGACGTACCCGTTAATGATGACGGTAGGCACACCACGAACCCCTAGCGCCACGCCTTCGGAGTAGTCGCGGTGTACTCGCTCTGCGTACCTGGCCGTTACAACACATCGATCGAAATCGCCTCGATCCGGCAGGGCAATCGCGTCTCTCGCTGCCGTCCAGTACGCATCCTCATGCTCGCCTTCCATCACCTCCACAGCCGCGGAATGGAACGCCTCGAAGACACCTTGCTCATGCGCGCATTCAGCGGCCAACGACAGTCTGGTCTCCCCAGAGGTACTCAAGGGAACAAACGACTTCACTACCACCGCCAAGTGTTCAGGATACCGCATCCTGACGGTGCGAAGGGCCTTCTCGAATTCCCGACAGAACGAACATCGATAGTCCCAGTAGAGTAAGAGGACGACCGGCGCATCGTCAGGTCCAATCCGTGGGCCAACTCCCGCTGCCTGCAAAAACTGAGGCGATACTTGAGCCACGGCGGAAACTGGCAATGTGCGGTCCTGGTCGTCGCCGACCAAGCTCCAAACAACAACGCCAACTGCCAATGCCACTATCAGAATGGACACTGCATTGATCGCTCGCGTCAACACTCCTCGCGCCCCCCGCTTGCAAGCGGAAACCGATAAATGCCGGCATCCTGCAGCGATCCGCCGTACAACCATCCCGAATCCTCGTCAACGGCGATTCCGAAGATCCGCGTATCGAGATGGAACATCTTCACCAACCGGCCGCTGTTCCAATCGAAAATGTGGATTTCCTCACCGCCAAGCGAGCCTGCCGAAGCGGGCGTGTAGCGGTCACCCGAATACACCGCATACAGGAAATCACTGCTCGCCCAGCAGGACTGGTAGGTAATCCACTCCGGAACGAACCTGATCTCCCCGTCGATTTCCTCGAAGGTGGCGTCGATCGCATACGGCACATGAGCATCGAGCACGTGCTTCGCCGCGCCGTCGTAGATTCGGACTCTCGCGGCCCTCTTGTACACCAGCGCGAATCGGCCCGCCCCAGGGTGTGTGCAAAGTGAGAAACTGGCGCTGGCCTCCGCGCGCACCGACTCCGGAACGCCATCGTGACCCAGGAGATCTCCGGGGACCTCCCGGGTAACGCGTCCGGTTTCGTCAAAGAACACGAAACGCCTCTCCGGTGGTTCCCACGTGACACCCAGGATCGTGGTGGAATCCATCCAGGCCGCCCTCAACACGAGAGGAACCGCCGTCAGGTCGACCGTCGCAGGGTCACGCCCGATGGGCCCCGGTGTTTCGACTCTTGTGAGCTTCCTGCCGTCGAACACCCATGTCGCGGTCGTATCGTGCCACGGTCGCTGAATGCCCGGAAGCGCGTTGGGGAATTCACCCGGCCCACGGCCGATGCGGCCGAAGGAGACGATCAATTCCCCCGTTTCCCGGTCCAGGACATGAAGATTCGGATCGCCGAGCCAGTCGGACACCAGAAGGTGCTCACCCCACGGCTGCAGGAAGCCGGGTTGCCCGATCGCGGGAGGTTGGGACAGGAGCTCCGCCTCGAGCGTATCAACCGGTGGGGTGGATTGCGCTGGGTGCACGTCGGACGCGGCTACCAGCGAGGCAGCCGCCGTGGGCAACCACCCGGGCCACAAGATCACTCGTCGCGTAGGGAAGAGTGCAGTTGCCGGCGAAACATCGCCTGCCGACTCAGGGGAGGACCTGCGTTCACGAGCGTGGGGAGCAAGCAGCGCGATCATCGGGGCTACCCGGATCCATCGTCTCCATCGTCGGGTGTCAATGACAGGCCGTAACCCGGTAGCGTAACGTCCCTGTACTTGCAATGGATGTCCGACCAGAGTTGACGCTCTCACGCGGACCTGCTGGCGCAGCGCCCCGCGCGGCTTGAGTCCGGCGATCAGAGCCCTACCCGTAGAGAGGCACCCCGAACCACTGCTTACCAGCGTGGGCTAATGGGAGCGGGTTGTCAATGGGCCTTCGCGGCGGAAGACCCGCGCGCATTCCGGGCCCAGTTCCGGGAGGGCGCGGTGATCGACGAGGTGCAGCGTGTCCCCCCGGACGCTACGCCAGTACCGCGATGCACCGCCCCGGCCCATGCACGCCCGTCACCACCGTCTGTCCGATGTCCGCCGACTTGCTCGGGGCGGAGTGAAGGCCGATTGCGGACGGAAGCTCTTCCCGCAGTTCCCGCAGCGCTTCCTCCAGCCTTGCGAAGACCCGCCCTTCGGGCACCCAGACGATGTGAACGGGCGGCAGCAGCTGAACCGCCCGCGTTCCCGTCGACGGCAGGATCAGGCTGCCCGTCTCCGCGACCGCAGCCCAGGCCACCGAGACACCTGCGCCCGCGTGGGCCGCGGCCACCACAGGCAGCTCCGGCCTCAGTTCGGAGGGAACATCGGCGCCGACCGCGACGCCGGTCACCTCGTTGTCCAGCCCTCGCAGGAACCCGGTCAGCCATTCCCCCGCCGACAGGGTCCCTTCCCCCTCCACGACCTCACCGCCCTGGCTTGTGAAGACTTTCACAAACCGGGCCACGGGATCCGCGGGCGCCCGCGTGCCCAGGTTCCCCGGATGCCCGGTCCGCTCCCGCCCGGCGGCCGCGCGCGCGACCCGCTCCAGGATTCGCTCGCGGGAGCCTCTGCGCGCCGTGCTCACCGGCGGCTCCGAGCCGAGTTCGGTACCGTCATCGGCGGGCCCGCCTTCGTTCCAACGCCCCCATCACTCGATCCCCTCCCGCCACAGCTCGCGGAAGGTGCGCCGGCTTGGCCGGGGGAGCGCCCGGTCCCTCGCCCACTCGCCCAGCATCGGGAGTGCGCGCGCCGCGCCGGTCCCGCCCAGCCGTGCCCCGATCCTTCCCGCCAGCTTGTAAAGTCCCGGCCGGGTGGCCACGCTCGCCAGACCCGCCAGCGCCGCCCGCTCCTTCCAGGGGGTCAGCCCCTGCTCCTGCGCCTCGCGGCGCCACTCCAGGAGCAGCTCCGGGATCGGGATCCGCACCGGGCACGCGTCGAAGCACGCCCCGCACAGCGACGACGCGAAGGGCAGCGGCATCGCCTCGTGCAGCCCCAGCAGTCCCGGGTCCAGCACAGAACCGATCGGGCCCGAGTAGACGTAGCCGTATGCGTGGCCGCCGGTCTGGCGGTACACGGGGCAGGCGTTCAGGCAGGCGCCGCAGCGCAGGCAGCGGAGCGCTTCCCAGGCGTGCGGGTGAGCGAGCACGTCCGTACGCCCGTTGTCGACCAGAATGACGTGCACTTCCTCGGGGCCGTCGTCCCCGGGCTGGGTGGCCGGCCCCTGGATCAGCGACACGAAGCAGCCGATCGGCTGGCCGGTGGCCGCGCGCGCCGTGAGTTGAAGGAAGCCGGCAAGGTCCGTCATGCGGGGGAGCAGCTTCTCGATGCCGACCAGGGCGACGTGCACCCGCGGGAGCGAGGTCGTCAAACGGATGTTCCCCTCGTTCTCGATCAGGGCGACCGTTCCGGTCTCGGCGACGAGGAAGTTGCCGCCCGTGATGCCCATGTCGGCGTCTATGAAGGCGTCGCGGAGAACATGGCGCGCGGCGCGAGCCAGCGTGTCGGGATCGCCGTCCGGCGCGGAGCCCAGGCGGTCGGCGAAGAGGTTCCTCACCTGCTGCAGGGACTTGTGGATGGCGGGGCCCAGGATGTGGCTGGGCGGTTCGTCGAGGAGCTGCAGGATGTACTCGCCGAGGTCGGTCTCCAGGACTTCCATCCCGATCGCCTCCAGCGCCGGGTTCAGGTCGATCTCCTCGGTGAGCATGCTCTTGCCCTTGACCGCCGTCGCGACCAGGCCGTCATCCGCGATGGTGGTCACGATGTCGCGCGCCTCGGCCGCGTCGGCCGCCCAATGCACCTGGGCGCCGTTGGCCTCGAGCCGCTCCTCCGCCTGCGTGAGGTAGTCGTCCAGGTGCGTCAGGGTATGGTTCTTCACCGCCTCGGCCCAGCGGCGCCACTCGTCCGCGTCGACCTCGGTGTAGGCATCGCGGCGCTTCCTGTCGAAGGCGAGGGTGGCCCCGGTGACCGATTCGCGAACCTCGGGCTCGCTGCGGATGGCTTCCGTGGCGCGGGCCGTGTACTCGCTGATGCGGGTGCGCATGTCAGCGGTCCCGGGCGGCCGGGGCGGCCGCCGGCTGGGCGAGCGGCGCGGCCAGCTTGCGATCGGTCGTGCCACTGTCGCCCGCGACCCCCCGCCAGAGCGCGGTCGCGAGGTGCACGAACTCGACCCTGAGGCGGCGGGCCCGGCTGCGGCCCTCGAGGTGCAGGACGCAGCCCCCGTCCCCCGAGACCACCCAGTCGACGGGCGGCAGCGTGTCCAGCTTCCGGTCCGCCATCGCCGCCGAGACCGCCGGCATTTTCACCGAGAAGAGGCCCCCGAAGCCGCAGCATTCGTCCTGGGCGTCCCAAGGGACGACTTCGGCACCCGCACCCTCGAGCAGCACCGCGGGCTCCGACTCCAGGCGCAGTTCGCGAAGCGCATGGCATCCCTGGTGGATGGCGACGCGGCGTCCGGCGAGGCCGTCGCCCAGTTCCGTGACGCCGAGGTGATGCACGATGAATTCACCCAGCTCCCAGGTGCGGCCTGGGAGGGAGGTCGCGCGGGCGCGGCGGATTGACGCGTGGGAAGCAGGCTGGTCGGCCCGGGAAACCGGCTCCGGCATCAGCCGCGGGTAGAACTTCCTGACCATCGTTGCACACGACCCGCTCGGCAGGACCACGGCCTCGGCATCCGCGAAGACACCCGCCGTGTGGCGGGCCATGCGCAGGGCCTCGGCGTTGCGCCCCGCGTTGTAGGCGGGCTGGCCGCAGCAGGTCTGGGCGTCCGGGAAGGTGACGGTGCAGCCGAGGTGGCGGAGAAGGCGGACCGCGTCGGCGGCCGCGTCCGCGAAGTAGTGGTCGGCGAGGCAGGTGACGAAGAGGGCGGTGTTCATGGAGGAAGGGTAGGCAGCGTCTTCGGTTGGATCAGACCGGGTGAGCTCGGATCATGCGTAGCTGGGCCAGGTCACGCCGCGACAAACCGCTCCACCGCGATCTCCCCAACCCGGCCGCGGGCCTGCCAGAGGTCGTAGGCCATCTGCATTCCCAGCCACGTCTCGGGCGTCGAGCCGAAGGCTTTTGACAGCCGTATCGCCATCTCCACCGATATCCCCGTGCGACCGTTGACCAGTTCCGACAGAGCCTGCCGGGTCACACCCAATCCCTCTGCTGCACGGGTCACGGTCAAGCCTAGTGGTTCCAGGCACTGCCGCTTTACGATACCGCCCGGATGCGGCGGGTTCTGCATGGCCATGGTCGGTCTTCTCCTCAGTGGTAGTCCACGTAGTCTACATCGACTGCCGCGCCCTCCTCGAAGCGGAAGGTCACGCGCCAGTTGCCGGATACCGAAACTGCATAGTGCCCTTTCAACGGTCCCTTGAGCGCGTGCAGCCGGAACCCGGGAAGATCCATGCCCTCCGGTCCCCGGCTGAAATCGAGCGCTGCCAGGACATCACGCAATTTGCCAACGTGCTCAGGCGCGACGCGCCTTGCTGTTCTGCCCTCGTACAAGGCCTTCAGCCCCCGATGGCGGAACGATGCGATCATCGCATCATTCTAGCTTGTCGCCTGTCAATTGACAACTTGCGACACCACCAGCACCGCCGCTCCGGCCGCGAGCAGCGCAATCCCGAGTGGCCGCGTGAGGCGGGCGCCGAAGGGCAGCGTGGTCTCCGCGACCATCACCGCCATGAGGAGGCCCATCCAGAGGAGACCGATCATTCCTACCGCGAGGGCCAGCGCCATGAGGGCCCAGCAGCAGCCGACGCAGAACAGTCCGTGTTCGAGTCCGAGCCGGGTGGAGGCGGCCGCGCCGGGGCGCCACCGGGTGAGCAGGAATCCCGCCGGGGAGCGGCAGTGCGACAGGCACGCCTCCTTCAGTTTGGTGAACTGGAATGTGCCCGCGAGTCCGAGCGCCGCCGCCGAGAGAACCGGGGCATCCATTGCGAAGGGAACGGGCAGGTTCAGGGTGGACAGGGTCTGCTGAACGCCGGCAGCCGCGGCGCTGAATCCGGTCCAGGCGATCATGTAACCGCCCACGAAGGGGATGACGGAGTGCCGGGACGCGGGAACGATCCTCCACAGCGCCCGCAGCCACGGATACGCCACCGGCGCCATCATTACGGCCGTCATCGCCAGCCACATGGCGAAAACGGGCCAAAAGCTCATCGCGACGGCTGTTCGCCCGAGGAGCAACGCAGAGCGGTGCTTCGTCCGCGGGCTGCCAGGCCGCTACGAGGGCCGCAGGGGGCCTGGGACGCGATGGCCGGTGCCACGCGCATCCCTACCCGGCCGACCAGCGGAACCGGGACCAGAGCCCGTGGGTGCCTTCGTTCGCGATCACGATCTCGCCGTCGTCGTACCGGGTCGAGCCCCGGGCGATCACCTGGGTGGTGTCGTGGATCTGGTTGTAGATGTTCTCGAACGTCACCGGTTGCGCGCGGTTCCGCCCCCGGATCGCCTCGACGGCCCCTTCGAGCACGCCCTTAACCGTCACCGACTTCCGCTCCGGCGCCTCCTCGATCCGGATTCGGGCGATCCGCGTCGGCCTCCCGTCCCCCACGAACCTCGCGAGGATCTCCCATGGCCCGCCCCGCATCCCCGTCAGGATCTCCTCCACGGCCCGCCGCTGCGCCACGCCCGCGCGGTCCGACACGATGATCACCTGCTTCCATCCCCCGTCCACCATCACCTGCGGCGTCTCGTACACCACCACCACGTCGACCCCGGCCAGGTCCACCTCTCCCACCCGCCCCCCGTCGAAGCGGATCGCCCAGAAGCCGTGACAGACCTCGTGCGTGCACTTCTGGCTGAAGTGGATGTGCCCCGGGCAGACCGCGGTGCAGTTGCAGTTCTCGAAGAGGAGGCCCTCGGCCCACCAGTCGCTCAAGTCGTCCTCCGTCCGCGGGCGATCGGCCCCGGCCCCGCGCGCAGGCCCGGGCGGATGGGATGGCGCGCCCGTCAGTGGGTCATGAAGTACAGGATCACGTTGATCCCGATGGCGTAGGCGTTGGGCGAAAAGCGGTAGAAGAACTCCTCCTCCTCGCCCTCCCGCTCCCACCCGTCGGCGATGTCCGTGTTGTGGGTCATGATGACCATCAGCCGGCCCGAGTCGTCCTCGATCCCGTACATCCTGTACGTCGAACTCTCGAATCCGCGCTCCGACGTGCCCATGCGGCCGCTCTGTCTCCAATACTGGATCGACGGGATCTGCGGGATGCTGTCCACCGTGTAGAGGGTGTGGAAGATGGGATGGTCCATCGGGAGTTCCTTGATGGCGTAGCCGGGCAGCACCCTTTCCATCTCGATCGACCAGTTGCGCCAGGCGTAGTCACCCCAGAAGTCGTCCGCCCACAGGAAGCCGCCCTTGAACAGGTAGTCGCGCAGGCGCACGGCCTCGATCTCGCTGAACCCGGCCGTTCCCACATCGGACGCGAATATGAAGGGGCAGGCGTAGAGGGCGTCGTCGGTGGCGGTGACCACGGCGTGAAACGGTTCGTCGGGCGCGGCGCGCGCGACATCACCCGTGGTGAGCTCCGAGTAGCGCAGCGGCAGATTGTGGTCGGCGTCCGGGTAGTCGGTGTTCCAGCCGGTGCCCAGCCATTCGCTCCTGACCGACGTGTACTGCAGCCGGCAGAAGGTGAATTCGCCGGGCATGGGTGCTTCGTCCGGCTTGCGGGGGGTGACCCACCGCCTGCCGTAGCCACGCCACTGGCCGGTCAGCGGTTCCGCCAGTGTGGCTGTGGCGACGAGCGCGGCGGCGAGGCCCAGGAGGACGCGCTTCACCGGAGGCCTTCCTTCCCGATCTCTTCGGCCGCCATCAGCGACAGCGCGCAGAAGGTGAGCGTCCCGTTCGCGCATCCGCTCGACACGATCGTCGGGGCGCCGACCACGAAGAGGTTCTCGTGATAGGGTGTGGGGCTCGAGGTCGATCGTGGCATCGGCGGCCCGGTAGTCGATTCGGGGCATCGGGTCGCCCATGGCGTTGGTGTTCGCGCGGTCAAGGGTCAGGCGGCTCTCGCGGTCGGGGATCACATCGTAATATGCGCGAATGCGCGCGGTGGCGCCCGATTCGGTACGCGCTCGCCAGTCGGCCATGATCTCGTCGCTCCAGAGCAGCCGCCCGTCGTCGTTGGTGCGTTCGGCTTCGCTTCCCCCGCCGTCCGGAGCGCACCCGACCACCGAAGCCGCGGCCACCGTGGCCACCGACTGCTTCAGAAACGTCCTGCGCGATTCCCGGCGCGATTCGGATTTGGAAATGGTTCGTCCTTCGCCAGGTTGAAAGTCGCGTTTACCTTACCCCGTCAGGCTCCGCATCACCAGCTCCACGCACTCTTCCGGTGAGAGCTTCTCGGTGTCCAGGTGCAGATCCGGGCTCTCGGGCCGCTCGTACGGACTGTCCACGCCCGTGAAGTTCCTGATCTCGCCCCTCACCGCCTTGGCGTAGAGCCCTTTCGGGTCACGCCGGGCACACACCTCCAGCGACGCGTCCACAAAGATCTCCATGAAGTCGCCCGGCTCGAAGAGGCTGCGGGCGAAGCCGCGCTCGGACTTGAAGGGGCTGATGAAGGACACGATCACGATCAGTCCGGCGTCGACCATGAGACGCGCCACCTCGGCGATCCTGCGGATGTTCTCCACACGGTCCGCCTCGGTGAAGCCGAGGTCGCGGTTGAGCCCGTGTCGCACGTTGTCCCCGTCCAGCAGGTACGTGTGACGGCCTTCGCCCACGAGACGCCGTTCGAGCAGGTTGGCGACCGTGGACTTGCCCGACGCGGAGAGGCCGGTCAGCCACAGGCAGCGCGCGCGCTGCTGCTTGAGTTCGGCGCGCACTTCGCCGGTGACGTCGAATTCCTGCCACTTGAGGTTGGCCGCACGCATGAGCGGAAAGGTGATCGTCCCGGCGGCGACCGTCGCGTTGGTCACGCGGTCGAGGAGGACGAACGCGCCCAGCTCCCTGCTCTCCTCGAACGTTGCGAAGGGCACGGCCCGGCTCGTGGCCAGGTTCACCACGCCCAGATCGTTCAGTTCCAGCTGCTCGGCGGCCAGCACGCTTCCGTCGGACACGTCCAGCTTGTGCCGGATCCGCGTGACGGTCGCGCCCACCTCGGTGGCGTGGAGCTTGAACAGGTACGGCCGGCCGACCAGGAGCGGCGCATCTCCCATCCACAGGATCCTCGCTTGGAACTGGTCCGCGACCTCGACCGGGTCGTCGGCGTGAGCGACCACATCGCCGCGCGAAACATCCACCTCGGGCTCGAGGGTGAGCGTCACTGAGTCGCCCCGCGTGGCACTCTCGCGCGTCCCCTGCCACACCACGATCGATTCCACGCCGGTCTCGACACCCGACGGCATGATGCGGACCCGTTCACCCGGCGTGACGGTTCCAGCGGCCACGCGTCCACAGTACCCGCGAAAATCCGGGTTGGGCCGATTGACGTACTGGACGGGCATGCGGAAGGGCTGGTCCGACTCGGGGGTCACCACCTCTACCGTCTCCAGGTGGCTGAGCAGGGTGGGGCCGGTGTACCAGGGCATTTTTTCGGAGACGCGCGCGAGATTGTCGCCCGTCAGCGCCGAGATGGGGATCATCCGCGGCTGCGGCACTCCGATCTTCTCTGCCACCGAGCGGAATTCCGAGGCAATGGCCTCAAACGTGGCGCTGTCCCAGCCCACGAGGTCCATCTTGTTGACTGCGAGTACGACGTGACGGACCCCGAACATGTGCGCGATCCGGGTGTGACGTCCGGTTTGCGGAAGGATTCCCTTGCGGGCGTCAACAAGGACGACCGCGAGGTCCGCGGTCGAGGCGCCGGTAGCCATGTTGCGCGTGTATTGCTCGTGCCCGGGCGCGTCGGCAACGACGAGCCTGCGCCGGGGGGTCTCGAACGTGCGGTACGCGACATCGATGGTGATGCCCTGTTCCCGCTCGTCCCGAAGGCCATCGACCAGGAGGGCCAGGTCGGCCCTGTCGCCCCGGGTGCCATAGGAGCTGGAGTCCGCCTCCACACCCCGCATGTGATCGCTGAACACCCGTTGGCAATCGTACAGGATCCGCCCGAGGAGCGTGCTCTTGCCATCGTCCACGCTGCCACAGAGCACGAATCTCAGCGTCGGCAGCATCAGAAGTAGCCCTCCCTCTTCTTGCGCTCCATCGAGGCTTCGGCGTCGTGGTCGATGAGGCGTCCCTCGCGCTCCGAGCGGTCGGCCGCCAGGGTCTCGGCGATGATCGCGTCGGGCGTGTCCGCGTCGCTTGCGACGGCGGCGGTCAGCGGGTAGCACCCCAGCGTGCGGAAGCGCACGCGGCGCACCTCGGGGACTTCGCCGGGGTCCAGCGGCATGCGGTCGTCGTCGACCATGATCCACTGCCCGTTGCGTTCAACCACGGGACGCTTCGCGGCGAAGTAGAGCGGCACGATGGGTATCTCCTCGGCCGAGATGTAGCGCCAGATGTCGGCCTCCGTCCAGTTGGACAGCGGAGACACGCGGAGCGACTCGCCGCTGCGAAGGCGGGTGTTGTAGAGGTTCCACAACTCCGGCCGCTGCACCCTGGGGTCCCAGTGGTGCTGTGCGTTGCGAAGCGAAAAGACTCTCTCCTTGGCTCGGGACTTCTCCTCGTCCCGGCGCGCGCCCACGAAGATGATGTCGTGGCGCCGCGCGTCCAGCGCCTGCCTGAGCGCCACGGTTTTCATCACCTCGGTGTAGTGGCCGGGGCTGTGGGTAAACGGCGTGACCCCGGCGGCCACCCCCTCATGGTTGGTGTGCACGACGAGGTCCACGCCGGGCTCCGCCGCCACCCGGTCCCGAAAGACGATCATGTCGCGAAGCTTCCAGGTCGTGTCCACATGCAGGAGGGGAATCGGCGGGGTCGCGGGCCAAAACGCCTTCCGGGCCAGGTGCAGAAGCACCGACGAGTCCTTGCCGATCGAATAGAGCATCACGGGCCGGACGCCGGTGGCAACGCCCTCCCGGATGATCTCGATGGCCTCGGACTCGAGGGAGGCAAGCCACTGGCAGGGGCTGGAAGTCAGCGGGGTGAACCTGGTTGGTTGTTTTCTCGAGGATCCGGATTTGACAGGCTGCGTATAGTCTAGCACACTTCCGGCCAGCGCCCATTCAACCCGCGGGAGCACCGCCATGTCAGTGAAGGTGGACTGGAGCCGCGACTCCGGAATCCTCGTCGCGAACGTACCGCGCTGGACGACGCGCTGGCAAGCACCGGCGCATAGGCGGCCCGGACCATGACGAGTCTGAGTCGCAGGTCGTTCCTCAAGACAACGGCCGCGGCCGGCCTGGCCACGATTCCGGCGGCCGGTGGCCTTGAATCCGGGCTCACACGGGAATCCGCCGGCCGGGAGGGTACATCCGCGGGTTCGGCGGACGATCCGCTCGGCGTGCGCGACGATTTTCCCGTCACCGAGGGGTTCGCCTATCTCAACACGGCTTCCGTGGGGCCGCTGCCGACCGCGGTGAGGGACGCACTGCACGCATACGCGGACGAGAAGACGGTGCGCCGCAACACCAGCGCGGGTCGCGAAGCAATCGGGCGCGCGCGTTCCCGCTTTGCTTCCCTCTTCGGGGCCGACGAGGACGAACTGGCATTCCTCTACGCGACCAGCGGCGCCGAGAACATTATCGTGAGCGCGATGGACTGGCGCCCGGGCGACAACGTCGTGATCGACGAGCTGCACTTTACCACGACCTTCGTCCTGTACCGGGAGCTTGAGCGGCGCGCGGGCGTCGAGATCAGGATCATCCCCCCGACGGATGGCGTGGTCACCGTCGACGACTTCGCGGCGCACACCGACGCGCGGACGCGCCTGATCAGCGTTGCCTGGGTGTCCAACCGGAACGGGTTCCGCTACGACCTGCCCTCACTCGCCGATCTGGCCCATTCGCACGGGGCCTATCTGTACGCGGACGCGATCCAGGCGTGGGGCACCTTTCCGACGGACCTGCACGCGGAGAATGTCGACTTCGCCTGCGGAAACGGGTACAAGTGGCTCCACGCCGACTTCGGCTGCGCCCCGTTCTATGTCCGCCGCGAGCACCTCGATTGGATGACCTCGGACCGGTACGGACACCGTCAGGTCGCGGAGAGCCTGCCCGGCCATCGGTTCCGTCTGAAGACCGGCGCCGAGAAACTGGAGTACGCCAATCCCGCCTACGGGCCCGTAACCGCCATGGATGCGGCGCTGGAGTATCTCGGGACGGTCGGACTGGAGCGGATCGCAGGGCACACCCACGCCCTGGCGGCGGAGCTTCGCCAAGAGGCCGAAGCCCTCGGAATGGAACTGTTCACGCCGCCGAACAATCCGTCGGCGATCGTGAGCTTCCACCACGGGCTGGAGCACGAACGCCTGGCCCGGGCCCTGGCCGACGAGGGCGTCGCGGTGACCTTCCAGGAGGAGGGGCGCCTGTTGCGCGCGGCGGTGGCGATGTTCAACAACCGGAGCGATGTCGACCGGCTGATCGAGGTCTTGGCGCGGCTGGTGTAGCTTCGACCCGCTACGCGCAGGGCGGTCGGACTGCCACGCGGGGACGCTCTCATGACTGCACAGCAGATGAAACCAGGCGGCAGGCTGCGCTACGCAGCGGACGAGGTGCCGCCGCGCCCGTTCTCCACCATCGTCGGATTGCAGACGGCTGTCCTGGTCACCGTCCCCGTGGTCGTGGTCACCACCATCGTCACGCGCGTGGCGGACCTGAGCCATGCCTACCTGTCATGGGCGATCTTCGCCAGCATGGTCATCGGCGGCCTCATCACCATCGTGCAGGCACGGAGGATCGGTGGAATCGGCGGTGGCACCCTGACCGTCATGGGCGCCTCCGGTGCCTCGATCGGCGTCGCGGTCCTCGCCCTCGTCGCGGGCGGGCCTCCCCTCCTCGGGGTGCTGGTGGTCGCGTCGGCGCTCTGTCAATTCGCCTTTGCGGCCCGTCTGGCGCTGCTGCGCCGCATCATCACGCCGATCGTGTCGGGCACCCTGACCGCGCTCGTGTCCGTGACGGTCATTCCCCTGGGCTTCGCGATGCTCACACGGGTACCCGAGGGCGCACCGCCGGCCGCAGCCCCGACGATCGCGGCCGTGACGATCCTGTCCGTCGTGTGCCTCATGCTGCGCGGTCCGCGGCTGGTCCGTGCCTGGACCCCGGTGCTGGGGATGGGCGCGGGCTGCGCGACCGCCGCGCTCTTCGGGGTTCTCGATTCCGGGCCTTTGGCCGCCGCATCCTGGATCGGAATCCCGGAGGTGGCAACATCCGGACTGGACCTGAACTTCGGCTCCAACTTCTGGATCCTCCTCCCCGGATTCCTCTTCGTCACCTTCGTGATCACGGTCAGGCAGGTCGGCGAAGCCGTCCACATGCAGCGCCTGGGCGAACGCGAGCAGAAAGCCATCGACTTTCGCCGGGTCCAGGGCTCGGTTGCCGCCTGCGGGGCGGGCACGCTGCTGTCGGGGTTCGCGGGCGTCCTGCCGCCCTGGCCCTACCTGGCGGGAATCTCATTGGCAACCGGCGTGGGCTCCGCGGCCAGGAGGGTCGGGGTCTACATCGGCGCGTTCTTCATCCTGCTCGCATTCATCCCGAAGATCACCGCACTCATCCTGTCGATACCCGCTCCCGTGCTGGGCTCCTACATCATCGTCCTGTTCGGGATGACCTTCGTGCAGGGAATGCGGGTCATCGTCCAGGAGGCCCGGGGACGCCAGGACCATCTCATCGCAGGGCTCGCCTTCTGGATCGGCGCGGGCATCCAGTTCCAGGCGATCTTCCCCGCCCACCTGGCCACGCCGACCGGCCGCATGCTCGCGAACGGTCTCACCGTCGGCGGGCTTACCATCCTCTTCCTGAATCTGTTCATGGGACTCACCGGACCTCGCCGGCACAGGGCCGAGATGCCGCTCGATCCGCACAGCCTCGCCGATCTCGACCGGTTCCTGGTGGGCTTTGCGGAGCGGTACAAGTGGGGCGACATGGCGAAGGACCGCCTCCGGGCTGCATCCGAGGAGGCGCTGTTGAGTCTCCTTCGCCAGGAGGAGGAGGAGCCCGCACCCGCATCCGAAAAGCGCCGCCTGCGCGTCGTGGCAAGGAACACCCGGGACGGTGCGCTGCTGGAGTTCACCGCCGCCACACAGGCCGGCAACCTCGAGAACGAGATGGTGCTGCTCGGCACCCGGCCCGACCCGACGAGCGAACGGGACCTCTCACTGGCGCTGCTGAGGCATCACGCATCGTCGGTGAAGCACAACCAGTACCACAACGTCGATATCCTGACGGTGCAGGTGGACCGGACGTGACGTAAACGCCTTGCCCGCCGCCCGCCATGGGTCCGGGGCTCCCATCAGAACCGCACCCGCGCTCCCAGCTGCGCCCGCCGCGTGTCGCCCAGCCCGCTGCGGATCGTGCCGTCGAAGTTGAAGAGGAGCGACCCGTGGGCGGTGTCCAGCGAGTTGTCCGCGTTGGTGAGGTTGAAGACCTCGAAGACGGGTTCGACGGTGCGGCCGCCGCCGAGCGTGAACGGGCGCGACAGCTTCAGGTCCCAGGTGAAGAACTCGTTGTCGCGGCGGAGCGTGTTGCGTTCGAGGATCGTGCCGTTCGCGCAGAGGCGGTCCGTTGGCTGGCTGGCGCGGGTCCCGCGCTCCGCACAGCTCTCCGAGACGGGCGACGCCGAGAGGTAGCGCACGATGTTGCTGAACGCGATCTCCCCGGGCAGCGAGAACGCCAGGTAGCCGGTGGCCTTGTGGCGGCGGTCCCGGTCGGACCAGCCGTACTCCGGGTCCAGATTGGAAGCGTCGGCGTAGCGGAAGGTGAAGGGATCGCGCTCGTTGTCGTCGTCGGACTTGTCGAAGGAGAGGGTGTAGCTGACGTCGAAGGTGAGGCGGCCACCGAAGGCGCCCTGGCCGCGCAGCCCGGCGGTGAGGGCGTGGTAGCGGGAGCGCGCGGTGCTCTCGGCCACGGTGAGGGAGCCGATCCCGCCGCCGCCCGGGTGGGTGCCGAGCCCGAAGGGGGATCCGAAGACGGCGTCGTTGCGGTTGACGAACCGGAACAGCGCGTCGGTGCGGGCGTGCTGGTACGAGATGCTCCCCGCCAATCCCTGCGCGAGCCCGCGATCGACCTCGGCCGCAAACGACCAGGTCCGCGGGAGTTCCAGATCCTCGGCGGTGACGTGGATGTCGGGGAGGAAGGGCGGGGTAGAGCTTCCGTCGATGAGTTCTCCCAGCGCGGGCGGCCCCTGTCCCGGCAGGCCGAAGCTGCTGCGGAAGAAGATCTGCTGGAAGGCGCCGTTGGTGGTCACGCTCTGGGCAAAGACGAGGATGGGGATGCGCGAGTGGTACGCGCCGGCGTTCAGCCGCACCACCGTGCGCTCGTCGCCGGCCACGTCCCACGCCAGCCCGAAGCGCGGCTGGAAGTTGTCCAGGTCGTCGGGAATCGTCCCGTCCGACGGGAAGCGCGAGTCCGACAGGTAGGGGGCGTAGAAGGTGTCGTTCGGCTTGACCGTCACCGACGGGTGCCAGGTTCCCTCCCAGCGCAGCCCCAGGTTGAGCGTCAGCCGGTCGTTGGGTTTCCAGGTGTCCTGCACGTAAAGCGCCAGTTCGTCGACGCCGAAGTCGCCCCGGCCAAGCCGGTCCGGCGCCACGCCCGGCACCGTCCCGGACTGGAGGTAGACGAGCACCGGCCCGGTGATGTCGGTGCCCTCCGGGCAGCTCCCGGTCGCACTGTCCGACCCGTCGGAGCATGTCACGTACCCGCTGCCGTGCGTGGCGAAGTTGATGAACCCGTCGACCGAGTCGAAGATGTAGCGCCCGTTCGCAAAGCCGATGAACTGCTGCGTGATCGCCGTCCGGTTGTACTCGGCGCCCACCTTGAAGAGGTGGCGGTCCATCAGCCACGACCAGTTGTCGACGATCTGCAAACGCGTGTCGTACGCCGGATCGATGGGGAGGAAAAAGGGCAGACCGATGCGGAAGCCGTCGGCGAAGTCCATCCCGATGTCCGGGAAGGGCCGGCCACCGAGGGTCCCGAACTGCGGCGGCGCGGGCACGGTCGCCCCGGGCATGAGCGGGCCGTCGTACCAGCGCACCCGGTCCTCCCTGGCCCACTGCAAACGCAGCTCGTGGGACAGCGTGCTGCTGAGCAGCGACCGCCAGCTCGCGTTGAAGGCGTGCGCCTCGTCGGTCTCGACCCCGTTGGCCGACAGCCCCCACGAGTCCACGTCGAAGGTGCCGTTGAGCTGCTCCGACCAGCTGTAGTTGTACTTGAACGAGACCTGGTTGCGTCCGTCGACGTGCAGGTCGGCCTTGGCCAGCAGGGCGCGTGCGTCGTTGGTGCGGGTGATGGGGCCGAATTCATCGGTGAAGAGTCCCGGCCACTGCGTGTTGAGGAAGTCCCGCAGCCTGGCCAGGTTCGCCGGGTCGCTGACCAGCCGGTGGGTTTGCTTCGTCTCGGTCGCCACCTGCTGGTCGTAGGCGACGAAGAAGAAGGCCCGGCTCTTCACGATCGGGCCGCCGAGCGTGAATCCGAACTGGTTGCGGACGAAGTCCGGCTCGCCCGCCTGCACTTCCACCGGGTAGGCCGCGGACACCCCGTCCCACTGGCCGTAGTAGTGGGCCGAGCCCTCCAGCTCATTGGTGCCGGACTTTGTGATTACATTCACAAACCCGCCCGCCGAACGCCCGAACTCGGCGGCAGCCCCCTGGTTCACCACCACCATCTCCTCGATGGCGTCCTGGCTGAAGGTGAAGGCGGGCCGCTGACCCCCGCGCTGCTCGCCGAAGAAGGGGTTGTTGAAGTCGGCGCCGTCGACGATGAAGTTGTTGAAGATCCCGCGCTGGCCGCTGATGTTGAGTTCGTCGCCGTCGGGACCCTGCGAAATCGCGACGCCGGGCGTGAGCAGCGCGAAGTCGAGGTAGTTGCGCCCGTTGTTGGGAAGCCCGTCCACCACCTCTTGCGAAAGGCGGGTCGAGCTGGTGACGTCCTCCGGATGCACCAGCTGTTCGCGCTCGGCCTCGATGGTGATGCCCTCGATCTCCACCACCTGAATGCGCAGCGTCAGCGCCAACTCCTCGCCGACGCGCAGCACGAGGCCCGTCGCGGTGGCGGCGGCGAGCTGGCCTTCCACGCGCGCGACGATGTCGTAGGTGCCCAGCGGGAGGAGCGGGCGCACGAAGGTGCCGGACGGTGTGGTGCGCACGGTGGTGACGAGGCCGGTCTCCCGGTGCGTCATCTCGACGGTCGCGCCGGGGACGGTGGCGTTCGCGGGGTCCAGGACCACGCCCCGGATGACGCCGGTGGTTGCCTGGGCCTGGGCCGCCGCCGTGTGGGGCGGGGTGGCGAGGGCGCACCCGAGGGCGAGAAGAAGTGACAGCTGTGATTTCATCGTATGTGCTCGGCCGAAGGCGACAGGGTCCGGGCGGCGCGAACCCAACCGACTTGCGGCTGCAACGCAACCCAAGTCGATTGGAGACTCCACGAATGCTGCCGCCGCTCGGCGGCCCGTGCAACGCGGAAGATGTCAGTGTAGATACGGAAAGTATGGTAAACATGACATTTGGTAATGTTTTCATTACAGTGAAGCCGGATATGAGCCGTGGTCCACCACGGTCGCATGGATCGCGTGGCGGGGCGCTCCCCCTCTCCCCCCTCCTCCTCCTCCACGTCCTCGTCGCGGCCTGCGGTCCCGCCCCTCACGACCTCGTCATCCTGCACGGACGCGTCATGGACCCCGAAACGGGTCTGGACGCCCCCCGCGCGATGGGGATCACCGACGGCGCGATCGCCGCCATCAGCGAGGAGCCCCTGCGCGGCCGCGACACCCTGGACGCGACCGGGCTGGTCGTCGCACCCGGCTTCGTCGACCTGCACGCCCACGGCCAGGACCCGGTAAGCGCGGCGCTCCAGGCGCTCGACGGCGTAACCACCGCGCTCGAGATGGAGATCGGCGTCTATCCGGTGGCCCCCTGGTACGCGTCGCGCGAGGGCCGCGCGCTGATCCACTACGGCGCGACCGTCAGCCATCCGAACGCGCGTGTCAAGCTGCTGACCGGTCTCGACATCGGCCACCAGCCCACGCTGCCGCCCGGGCAGAACGAGTCGATGGGCTCGGAGGTCATCTACGAGGAGCTGGACGGCGGGCAGGTCGCCGAGCTGGCCGCCATGATGGAGGGAGGGCTGGACGACGGCGGTCTCGGCTACGGCTTCGGCATCACCTACACGCCCGGCGCGTCCCGCACCGAGATCTTCGACCTCTTCGAGTCGGCGGCCGCCAACGGGGTGCCGGCCTACGTGCACCTGCGCTCGGCCGGTCCCGGGGGAACCCTCGGCCCCTTCCAGGAGGTCATCGCCAACGCCGCGGCCACGGGCGCGTCGCTGCACATCGTCCACCTCAACTCGACCGCCGGGGAGATGGCCCAACAGGCCCTGGGCATGATCCGGGGGGCCGCCGAGTGGGGCGTCGACGTCACCACCGAGGCGTACCCGTACACGGCTTCGTCCACCTTCATCGAATCCGCGCTCTTCGATTCGTGGGTGGGCCTGGACGACGCCGAGTACGCGCGGCTGCAGTGGCCGGGACAGGCCGGGCGGCTCAACGCGCGCACCTTCGCCGAGTACCGGGAGCGAGGGGGATGGGTGGTCATCCACGGCCGCCGCGAGGAAACCAGCGAGTGGATCGTCGCGCAGCCGGACGTGATCGCCGCCAGCGACGGGATCCCGTTCCTGCATGTCGCCGTCCACCCGCGCGGCGCGGGCACCTTCGCCCGCATTCTGGGACACTATGTGCGCGACCGGGGGGTGATCGGCCTCATGGACGCGCTCGCCAAGATGACGATTCTGCCGGCGCGCCGCGTCGAAGGGGTGGCCCCGGTTATGGCGCGCAAGGGGCGCGTCCAGGTGGGCGCCGACGCGGATCTGGCTGTGTTCGACCCGGAGACGGTCATGGACATGGCGGACTACGACGCGCCCGCGACCCCCTCGCGCGGCTTCGTCTTCGTGCTTGTGAACGGCACCCCGGTTGTGCGTGACGGCACGCTCGTGGAGGGCGTATTCCCCGGCCAGGCGATCAAGTCGGCCCGGCAGGGCACCTGAAGCCCGTCCTCCTTGACACGTGACAATTGCACCACCATACTGCATATGCACCACCATGATGCACATGCATCACTATCTTGCGCAAGGAGAAACCATGGCACGCATCCACTTCATCGTGAAGGAGACCGCGAAGATGCGCTACCGGGACCAGGCACGGCGGGAGGGGAAGTCGCTCGGAGAGTGGTTCCGGGAGGCGGCCGAGGAAAAGCTGGCCTCGGCGCGGCCCAGGAGGTTCACGGTCGAGGAGCTTCGCGAGTTCGCCGCGAAGTGCGATGCGATGCATCCTCCGGGCGCACGGGAGCCCGACTGGGAGGAGATCAAGAGGGTCATCATGGACTCCAAGATCGCCGGGCTGGGCGACCTATGATCTTCGTCGATACCAACGTGTTCATCCTCTTCGTGGGTTACGAACACCCTCTTAGAGACCGGGCGCGGGATTTCCTGGAGGGTGCCGCGGAACGTGAACAGGGGCTGGTGACATCGTCGGAAGTACTTCAGGAGATCCTCCACTACTACCGCCGAAGGGGCAGGGCACAGTCAATGGACGCCGCGTTCGACCTCGTCGACCGGACTGTTTCCGAAGTCTGGCCCGTCGAGCGAGCCGACATCGAGCGGGCCCGCAGTCTCGCGCACAGCTATCCCGGACTCGAAGCCCGCGACCTCGTCCACCTCGCCTGCTGCATCCGGCGGAAACCGCGGGACCTTGTCACCTTCGACCGGGCGTTGGCGGCGGCCTGGGATTCCTCACGGGCCTGACGCGCTGGAGGACGCCGCTCGGTTGCACGCCTGATGGCAGAAGGCTCAGATTCCTGCGGAGCTGGACCCGATGCCGATCGAGGATGGAATTCGCTGAGACGGGAGTTCGCGAGCGACCCGATGGACCAGTAGGAGGAGGATAGTAAAGTGAACATGACATTTGGTAAGGTGGGGTTTACACTCGGGACTCGGGGGGCGCCTGTGGAGCCGACGGCACACTCGCCGTCCGCGGCAGAGCCAGCGGCACACTCGGCATCCGCGGCAAACCCAAGGCCCATGTCCCCGGCAGACCCCCGGCCCGCGGCACCTGCCGTGGTCCCGCCCGTCGCGGCCCTCGCCGTGGCGATCCTCTCTGCCCTCGCCCCCACCCCCGCCACCGCCCAGCAGCCCCTCTCCCTCGAGCAGTACCTCGACATGGAGACGGTGTCGAACCCGCAGATCTCGCCGGACGGCACGCAGATCGTCTACACGCTGGGCTGGGTCGACAAGCTTGAGGACCGGCGCGAGTCGTCGCTGTGGATCATGAACTCGGACGGCACCCGGAAGCGGCGCCTTCTGGACGGAAGCGGCGCGCAGTGGTCGCCGGACGGCACCCGCGTCCTCTTCACGGCGCCGGGCGAGCCCCGCAGCTCCCAGATCTTCGTTCGCTGGATGGACGCGGAGGGCGCGGTCACCCCGGTCACGCGGCTGGAGCGCAGTCCGTCCAACCCGGCTTGGTCCCCCGACGGCGAGTGGATCGCGTTCACCAGCAGGGTGCCGGACCGGGCGGACTTCGCCGGGGTCTCGCTGCCCAGGAGGCCGGAGGGCGCGAACTGGGTCAGTGAGCCCAAGGTGGTGGAGCGGGCGGCCTACAAGCGCGACCGGCAGGGGTACGTCGACACCGGGTGGACGCACGTCTTCGTCGTTCCCGCGGGCGGCGGCACCCCGCGCCAGCTCACCGACGGCGACTGGAACCACTCCTCGATCCAGTGGTCGCCGGACGGCACCGAGATCTACTTCACCTCCTTCCGGGAAGACGACGCCGACCGTCCCGAACACTGGCAGGAGTCGGAGATCTACGCGGTTTCGGTGGCCACCGGCGACATCCGCCGGCTGACGAACCGCCGCGGCCCCGACGCCAGCCCGATGCCTTCCCCCGACGGCTCGCTGATCGCCTACACCGGGATCGACGCGCACCGCGACACCTACCGCAACCAGAAGATCTACCTGATGAACCGGGACGGCTCCGGCTCGCGGGTCATCTCGGCCGACTACGACCGGCAGTCGCGCGGGCTGATGTGGGCGAAGGACGGCAGCGGCCTCTACTTCAACGTCAACCGGGACGGGTACCGGCAGCTGCACTTCGTGTCGGTCGACGGCGGGGTTCGCGAGCTTACCTCCGGCAAGCACCTCTTCGCGCTCTCGTCCTTCGCGGACGACGGCACCGCCGCCGGCATCATCTCCACCGACCACGAGCCCGGCGACATCTACCGCTTCGACCTCTCCGCGCCCGGCAACCCGGTGCGCCTCACAGAGGTGAACAAGGATGTCCTCGGCCACGTCGACCTCGGCGAAGTCGAGGAGATCTGGTACGAATCGACGGACGGGTTCGACGTCCAAGGGTGGATCGTGAAGCCGCCCGACTTCGATCCCGCGCAGCAGTACCCCCTCATGCTCGCCATCCACGGCGGTCCCCACAGCATGTACAACGGCGGGTTCAACTTCGCCTTCCAGGAGCACGCGGCGAACGGCTACGTCGTCCTGTACACGAATCCGCGCGGCTCAACCGGCTATGGCACCGAGTTCGCGAACGCGATCAACCACGACTATCCCGGCGCCGACTTCCCCGACCTCATGAAAGGTGTAGACGAGATGCTCGCGCGCGGCTACGTCGACGGGGAGAACCTCTTCGTCTACGGGTGCTCGGGCGGCGGGATCCTGACCAGCTACATCGTCGGCAACACCGACCGCTTCCGGGCCGCGTCGGCCAACTGTCCCATCGTGAACTGGATGTCTGCGATGGGGACGTCGGACGCGATCACCTACCTGCGCACTTTCGAGAAGCCGTTCTGGGAGGACCCGGCCGAGTGGATCGACCGGTCGTCGATCTTCTACGTCGGCAACGTGACCACGCCGACCATGTTCCTGACTGGCGAGCGGGACCTGCGCACCCCGATGGCGCAGACCGAGGAGTTCTACCAGGCGCTCCAGTACATCGGCGTGCCGACCGTGATGATCCGCTTCCCGGACGAATGGCACGGCACCAGTTCGCGGCCGTCGAACTTCCTGCGCACCCAGCTCTACCTGCGCAAGTGGTTCGAGAAGTGGGGCACGCACCGGGGGCCGATGACGAGCCCGTGACGGTCACGCGTATAGGAGGCGGCGCCAGCATCGTCGACCTGCACCACCAGGGGCTCCCGAGCATCATCGGGGTCGGGGTGCTGGAGCTGGACGACGGGGTTGCGCTGGTCGATCCCGGGCCGGAGGCTCGGCTGGGGGCGCTGGGCGCCGGCCTGGCCGAAATGGGACACTCGCTGGAGAGCGTGCGCGCGGTCCTGCTCACGCACATTCACCTCGACCACGCGACGGCGGCGGGCGCGATCGTGCGGGCAGCGCCCCGCGCCCGGG
Source organism: Longimicrobiales bacterium (assembly GCA_965116645.1). Taxonomy (GTDB): domain Bacteria; phylum Gemmatimonadota; class Gemmatimonadetes; order Longimicrobiales; family Gaopeijiaceae; genus Bin94. The sequence continues at coordinate 3,864,873 of OZ220702.1, forward strand.
TCTACGTGCATGCGGTGGGCGCGCCCCACATGGCGGACCCCTCGCGCCTCCTCGCGTCGGCCGGGCGGATCTACGGCGACCGGATGGCGGCGCTGTGGGGCGAGTTCCTCCCCGTGCCGCGCGGGTCGCTGCGGGTGGTGGACGAGGGGGATGCGGTCGTGCTGGGGGGGCGCCGCGGCGGGCGCCGCTTCGAGGTGGCGTACGTCCCCGGGCACGCCAAGCACCATGTGGCCTACTACGAGGCCGCGACGGGGACCGCGTGGGTGGGCGACGTGGGCGGGATCCGCATCGAGGGCGGGCCCGCGCTGCCGGTGACGCCGCCCCCGGATATCGACGTGGAGAGGTGGAAGTCCAGCATGGAGAGGGTGATGGCGTGGGGTCCCGAGCGGACCGTGCCGACGCACTTCGGGGCGTATGGGGACGTGGCCGCGCACTTTGCCGAGCTGAGGTCGGGGCTGGATGCGTGGGCAGCGTGGGTGCGTGAGGGGGTGGGGGGGGGAGGGTCCAGCGTGTCTGCTGACAACACGGACCAGGCCCGCGATTTCGCCGAATGGATCACCGCCGGGCTGCGGCACCGCGTCCCCCAAAACCATGTCCGCCTCTACACGGCGGCTTCCGGCTTCACGGACTCCTGGTGGGGACTGGCCAGGTACTGGAGGAAACGTGCACAGTAACACCCGGTGTCGTCATCGTGGCAAATCGTCCCTTCGAGCTCGGGCCAACCCATACATCCGAACCTGCTCCACGCCCAGTTCGTCCCTGGCAACCCCGAGAACATAGTCTGGGCCGATCTCGATCTGCCGAAGATCATGGGGAAGCTTCACAGTGCCCAGATAGACTCCATCACGGCGGAATACGTCGTGGAGACCCGACGGAAGCCTCACATCCCCGATCTTCTCGCCGGTTTCGGGCGAAAACACCTCCCGTGGGATTCCCTCGTCGCCCTCCGGTGGAGACGGGGCCCGGCGAACCCACAAGACGCCGTCAGGATCGGTGAAGAAGCCTTCGACGATCGACAGTGAATCGGCGACCGAAAACCGACGATCATCGGCCCGCAGCCCTTCCCGCGCACCTGGCGGGTTGATCCCCCATCGAACTTCGAGAATGATCTCGGTCTCCGTCCTGGCCCGGCGTGGCGTTCGGCGTTCGACCACCATCGACAGCGCACCAGTAGAGAGGTCCCAGAACTCAAACCGATACGCATCATCGCGCGCGTACACGAGCGCTGGCTCGTAGCGGCTGTACAGGAGTATCCCCTTGGGCCCCAGTGGCGACCGGATGTCGACATCGATCCCGTGGGATCCGTCCCGGCCCCGCCAACCGTCTTCCCGGAAAAAGGTGCCGATGGTATCGACCTGGTCTCCCGCCAGACCGATCCGCAGGACGCTGGTCTCACGGGTCCAGGGACCTGGGATCTCCGCAGCCCGTGTGTTTCCGCATGCGAGGTAGCGATCACGTGACCCAATAATTGACATCCTTTGACAATTGACGTCCATCTCGGGTCCCACACTGCGGTGATCGATCAACGCTCCGTCGGGACCGCGAGTTATCCAGTACAATCCGCTGCGGACTAGGAGTGTATCACCGAGGAGCCTCCGGAGAGTCTTCCGCCCGTCACCGCTAATCTCTCCTGGACCCTGCCCCAATCCACCGGCGGTCCATAGATGGTGCCCTGAAGCACTGAAAGCACGGAGTTCCCCGCTACCCCCATTGAGTACGACGACTGTTCCGTCGCTCAACCGCGTCACCCCATCGATTCTGTGGAACTGTTGAACGACGGGCGTATCGGCGAGGACGCCCAAGCTGAGAATCGGTTCGGAGGTCAGCTGCCACCCTTCTCCCGGCTTCCACAGCGGGCCTGCGTTTACTACCAGACGAACCCCCGCGCTGTCGGTATCGATGGTTCCACCGACCCATGGCGGCTCCTCGCCATCGGAGCAGGCGGAAACCGCCCACAGCACCCACCACACCTCTGCAGACAACAGCGTCGTTCGGATCATCTGCTTAGATTGACGATTGCTCAGGACAGGACCCGATAGTCTCCCCCCTGCGGGCCGAGAACCCTGAAATATGGAATGAGGTAGGTGCGGATAGATTCGTCCAGGTACCATTCGCGCATGACGGAGCCCTCACATCGCATCAATCGGACCATGTTCTGCGCCGCATCGTACACCAGATTCGGCTCTGAAGCTATTCTCCCTGCAAGAACCGGTCCGCTTTGAGAGTCCAGGTTGGCACTCAACGTCGTTACTTCCCGAGCCAAGTCCAGCAACGCAAACTCCGGCATGCATCCAACGCTATGGCACCTTCCTCGATCAATGTCACGTCGATCCGGCTCTCCGTCACCATCCTCATCGATAGGCGCACCGGTGTGGCAGGTCGATGTTTTTCCGCACATGCGACACATCGGGCCGGGGTCGTTGGCGCAAACCTCCTCGGAAAGGACGTTGAAGAAGTGAGTCCAGTACCATTCGCCATCCTCGTATGCCATAGTCTCGTAGCAGAGCAGACACCATGGTTGCGCCTGGGCTGTTTTGGGCTGGGCGAGATTGCCTGCGAAGGCAATGGTACACGCGCAGACCGCCGTCGGCAGATGTTTCGACATCACTCGCGAAACAGTAAGGAGACGGAGGAACCGATTGACGATCAAGGTCGTGGCGGGTTTCATGTGGCTTCTCCTGTGGATGAGCATCCGATGTGGGTTTTCGGGAGGGGTCTGTTGATGCCCTCATGCCTTATAGTCGTCACGAGACCCCCGATCCGTTGGGCGCCGGGGTGCTCTCCGCGCAGCAGTACCCCCTCATGCTGGCCATCCACGGCGAATAACCGTGGACGAAATGCTCGCGCGCGGCTACGTCGACGGAGCCAACCTCTTCGTCTACGGGTGTTCGGGCGGCGGGATCCTGACCAGCTACTTCGTGGGCAACACCGACTGCTTCCGGACCGCGTCCGCCAACTGTCCCATCGTGAACTGGATGTCGGCGATGGGGAGATCGGACGCGATCACTTCCGTGCCATGCGAAGCGGCGCCGTCCACCCCCACCTCGCAACTCAGGAATCGCGATACTTGCACCCTTCGTTTTCCCGGCGAGCAATGCTTTCGCGAACCGCACGGACGGCCTCGCGCCTGTGCCACCGCACAGTCGATCTCGCCACTCCCTCCCGGTGTGCGATCTGAGCGTCGTTCTCTCCGCGCAGCGTTCCCCAGAGGATCCGAAGCTGCTTGTTCGTGAGAATCCTCCCGGCAGCGTCGACGACACACTCGCAGAGCCGATTCACATCCCAGTCAGGGTCGGGCAGCGGGTGGAGTTGGTTGCGGACTTCAGACTCGTTTTCACACAGGAGCCGTTCGCGGCGGGCCTGCTTCCGGAGTGCATCACGCGTCACGTTACGGGTGATGCCGACCAGCCATCCGTACGGGCTCTTGACCTCGTCCAGTGCCTCCGGGTCCGAGCGAGCAATGGCGATAGCCCTGGCCAGAGCCTCGTGAACCATGTCCTCCGCTTCATCCCGGTCTCTCGTCCACACCATCGCAGACAGGACCAAAGGGTCGCGCCAGCATCTGGCCCACTCCGCCACAACCGCGCTGGCGCCCCCGCCGTTACCCAACGTTCGGCGGTCCATTTCATACTCCCTCAAGCTAAGGAGCTATTCCCAACAAACCCCACCGCAATGCGCAATGCATATGGCCCGCTGCCCTGGTTCGCAAGTGCGGGAGCGGGGTGTGCAGTAAGAATCGGACGTCACGGCCATCGGCCGCGGCTGTCACCGCCCCCGTTACCGCCGCAGTTTCAGGGGACGGATGACGCAGCTGAGCTCACCGAGCGCATCCGGATGAAGCGAGTACATGAACACGCCGTCGCCCGGCGTGCTGACGAACGTGACGACCTCGTCGAAGTCAAGTCGTGCGACCAGCTCCCCTTTGACCGGATCGAGTACTTCCACAGTGCCGTCCAGGCGCTGGTTCCAATCACCGAATGGGTCCACGGGCGGACCCTCGACGCCACGGGGGCGTTCATCGTCCGCGGGCGAAGTTGCCGGCTGGGGCCGAAAGATCGCGGTCCAGAGCAGGCCGTCCGCATCCTGATGAATGCTCACCAGCCCCGGATCCCCAGGCCCGCTGGACGACCCCCCCGGAACCCCGGGCGGCCGAAACCACTCGGACACCCGTTCGATGCGAGTCTTCTCCTTTCCATCGGGCCCGTAGCGGATGACCTGGTAGCGGTCGAGGGGTGCGCTCCAGACATCAGCGCCATCGTTTGATCTCCCCAGGATGCGCCGCAGGCCGGTGTCGTTGAAAAGAGGTCCCTGCCGTGATCGCTCGTCAGGTGTCCCGGCGACGCCGACATTTGCCCGGATTGTCCCATCCGGCTGGAGAATCTGGACCGTCGTGATTCCGGCCTCCGTGCGCAATGGGGCCTGGATCGCGATTCCGCTCCTCAGAACCACCGCGGCGCTGGCGAAAACCGGCAGAAGGCTTTGATCCAGGCTGCGCCCGGCGCGCGGGGCCAGCGTGTGAAGGCTTCGCTGGTCGATCACATACAGGATATCGCTCTCTCCGACCCCGATCGCCATCGGAATGCCGGCGAATTCACCCGGGCCGTCTCCGATCCTGCCATAGGATGACCTGTACGTGCCGTCGGCCCCGAATACGGCAACCAGCGCATCCCCTTGCACGCGCGTCACGATGTAGTTCCCCTCCCGGTCGCGCGCGACAAGAGGAGGCGGAATGCTGACGAAATAGACGTGACCCGTCGGAGGGTCGAGCGTTACGGGTGAGCCGACTTCGATCACGCACTCGGGGCACGTGATCCGATCGTCGATCTCCACTGCTGTCTGGGCGGCGACCGGCATGGGCGCCAGGGCCAGCAGAGCAGCGGTAGCCAAGCCTGGTGCCGAGTAACTCACCCTCACCCCCCGATCGCCAGATTCACGATCTCCCGGAACCGCCGCACCGGATTCCGTCCCCCCGGCGTCTGCGTGAACACCAGCACGATCAGGTCCTGGTTCGGGTCCACGAAGGCGTTGGTCCCGTCGGAGCCGCCGTGCGAATACACGCCTTCCTCGGATACCGACCACCCATACCCGTAGTATGACGGTGGGCCATCCGACCCCGGGTTGGTCCGGATCTTCGGCGTCGTCATCAGCCTCACCGTCTGCTCCGACAGGTACCGCCGCCCACCGTACTCCCCCCCGTTCAGGAACATCTGGCAGAAGATCACGTAGTCGCCCGCCGTCGAGATCATGCCGCCCGACGCGCGCACGAACGGCACCTGGGGCGGGTCGCCGGGGGTCCATCCTGCCGCCCAGTCGCCCTCGCCGTCCCGCTGGTAGTAGACGACGGACATGCGGTCGAGCTTGCCGTCCATCTTTTCGTCGACTTCGTGGTGGTAGCTGTCGTCCATCCCCAGCGGGGTGTACAGCTCGGCGTCGAGGTAGGCGTCGAGCGGCATCCCCGACGCCATTTCGACGAGGGCGCCCAAGGTGTTGTACCCAGGGTTGTTGTAGCTGTAGCTGGTCCCGGGCACGACCTCGGCGCCCACGCTGCCGAAGCGGGCGGCCTCGAGCTGCAGGGTAGGCGCGTCCGGGTGCTCCGCCGACGGCTCCATGTACGGCCGCAGGAAGAGGGTCGGGATCCTCAGGCCGCTGGAGTGCGACAGCAGGTGGCCGATGTTGATGAACCCGGCCCGGTAGTTGTCCCATTCGGGCATGTGTTCGCGCACGAGATCGTTGTAGGCGAGCCTGCCGTCCTGTACGAGCATGGCGACGCCCGCCGCGACCACCGGCTTGGTGTTCGACGCCATCCGGAAGAGCGTGTTCGGCTCCATCGGGACGCCGCGCGCCTTGTCCCGCCACCCGACCGCCTCGTGGAGGACCACCTTGCCGTCCTTGGCGACCAGCAGCACCGCGCCGACCAGGTCTCCGCGCTCCACCGCCTCCTCGTAGAGGGCGACGCCGCCGGCCAGCACGCCCGCCGACATGCCGGCCTCGGCCGGGGTGCCCCGCGTGACCACGGTTCCCTGGGCGGAGACGGGTGCCGATGGGGCATGAGCGGTGAGGAGGACGCCGAGGAGCAGGGCTGTTCGACAGAAGTATGGTCTACATGACATTTTGTAACCTTCTCTTTACATGTTGAACTACGGGTCGCTTCCCCGTTTCGCCTCAACCAGGTATTTGAGCCCGAACGAGCTGATCCAGTGCGAGCCCGCGTAGTCGGCGTCGAACATCGTCTCCAGGCCCGTGCGGCCGTGGTACGCGGCCAGCTGCCGGAACTTCTCCACCCGCGGGTCGGTGGGCGGGAGCGCGGCCGCGATCCGCAGCATCGCGTCGGCGCGCGCGAAGGCGAGACCGATCAGGTGGGACCGGCGCGCCCGCGACGCACGCGTTGTGTCGTTCAACGGCGCCGCGGTCATCTGGCGCAGGCGGGCCACGGTGGCTGCGTCGGCGCTGTCCCCCGCCATCCGGACGATGGTCTGTATCATCATCTCCAGGTCCATGCCCGCCGTCGAATCCGTCAGCGCGGAGGTGCGCAGGGGTGCGAAGTCTTCGGAATCCATGGGGGGAAGGAGGGAATCCAGCCACGGCACGTAGTCGTCCGGGTCCATCACCTCGGCCATCAGGGCCGCTTCTTCCAGACAGGGAGACAGGAAGTCCGACGTTCCCGGCTCGTCCTCGACGTCGCAGTCGTCGTCATCGGAGTAGAAGCGGACGGCGGTGTTCCTGAGAACCCTCTCCAGGTCGCGGCGCGGATGCATGGCCACCGCGCGGAGGCCCATCGACACCGAGAAGGCGGTGCTTCGGTGGGTACCCGAGCGGATCGGACGGTTCAGCTCCCGCAGGTACTCCGCCAGGCGTTCCGCCATCATGTCCGCCGCCGGCTCCATATGCTCCGCCCAGTCCTCCGCTTCCGGGTCGTCCCACGACGCCAGTTCGGCGTGCAGAAACAGCAGCCAGGCCCAGCCGTAGGGCCGCTCGAAGGTCGGGTTCGCGGCGAGGTACTCCATCTCGCCCTGCATGGCGCGTTCGGTGAGGTGGGCCCTGAGCTTCTCCTTGATCAGCGCGGCAATCGGGATTTCCGGCATCTCCTTTACCACCCGCACCATCGCCCACATCGAATTGACCGCCGAGTGCCAGTCCCAGCAGCCGTAGAAGACGCGGTCGTCCTCGAACCCGGGGCGTCGCGTGTAGGTGACGATGTACAGGTATCCGGAGCGGTTGGCGGGCAGCGCCTGAGGGCGGTCGATGCACGAGAGCGGTCCGGCCACGATGGTCAGGGCGGTTTCGAGGTCGAGGGTCGGAGGGGGGCCGGCGTCGGCAAGGAAGGTGCTGCCGCCGGGCCCGGAGTCAGCGGGGCTGTCGTCGTCGTTGCTGGACTGCGAACCAGCCGCCGGGGTGTGCTCGCCGGCATCTGCCGGGCGCTCCGGCGTGTCGGGGGTGCATGCATTCCAGGCGAGCAGGAGCCCCACGAGGAGGGTTGTGGGAAATCCGGCTGTCGAAGTTGTGGCGGATTGATGCATGGCAGGGTAGTTGTGGTTTGAGGTGCTCAACATTGGGACGCCTGGCCGTGGGAGGTCAAGCAGGCGGACACCGGGATGCATGGGCGCGTCCCCGGCTTCCATCTTGCTGCGCTCCCCGTCCGCGGCAAGTTTCCCGGCATGCTCCTTGAGACGCCCTTCCATCCGCGCACCGCTGCCCTCTGTCACAGCCGCCGCTGGCGCAACTGGTCCGGATACGCCGCCGCCCTCAGCTACGAGCCGGGCCACGAGTACGAGTACTACGCGGTGCGCAGCGGGGCGGCACTCTTCGATGTGTCGCCGCTGCGCAAGTACGAGGTCACGGGGCCGGAAGCCGCTGCGCTGATGGACCGAGTGGTGACGCGCAACGTTTTTCGGTGCGCGGAGGGGCGGGTGCTCTACACGCCCTGGTGCGACGAGGCGGGCAAGCTGATCGACGACGGCACGGTGCAGCGGCTGAGCGCGGACACCTTTCGGGTCACGGCGGCCGACCCCTGCCTGCGCTGGTTCCAGGATTGCGCGCTCGGGATGGACGCGGAGGTGCGGGATGTCACGCTCGACCTCGCGGCGCTGGCGCTGCAAGGGCCGACCTCGCGGGACATCCTCGCCCGGCTCGTCACCGGCGCCGACATCGCTGCGCTCCCGTACTTCGCGCTGGCGGAGGGGGCGGTCGGCGCGGCGCCGGTCACGATCACGCGCACCGGCTACACGGGCGACCTGGGGTACGAGATCTGGGTGCGGCCCGGCCACGCGCTCGCCGTCTGGGACGCGCTGATGGAGGAGGGACGGGGACACGGCCTCGCCCCGGCCGGCCTCGACGCGCTGGACGTTGCCCGCATCGAGGCGGGGCTGCTGCTCAAGGAGGTGGACTATGTGTCCGCGTGGACGGCGCTGATCGAGTCGCGGAAGTCGTCGCCGTACGAGGCGGGGCTGGGGTGGGCGGTGCAGCCGCGTCCCGGGCGCGACTTCGTGGGCCGCAGGGCGCTCGAGGAGGAAGCCGTGAGGGGGTCGGGGTGGGGGTTGGCGGGGATCGAGGTGGACTGGCCGCCGATCGAGGCGCGTTTCGCCGCCGTGGGGCTGCCGCCGCTGGTGGCGGGGCGGGCGTCGCGCGAGGCCGTGCCGGTGTTCGCGGGCGGGAAGCAGATCGGGTACGCGACCAGCTCGACCTTCTCTCCGATCCTGAAGAAGTACGTGGCGCTGGCGACCATCCGGCGCGGATTCGCTGAGCCAGGCACGCGCATCGACGTGGAGCTGACCGTCGAGTTCGTACGCCACAGGGTGCCCGCAAGGGTGGTCAGGACGCCCTTCTTCGACCCGGCGCGGAAGCGGAGTTGAGCCCGGTGAACATCGAGTCGATCCCCGCGGCCGGCCCTGAATCGTCACGGCGGACATTCACGCCCATCGCGCCCGGCGGCGTCCCCGCGTCCCGCCGGCCCCGCGAGCGGAGCTGACCCGGATGCCGCGCAAGTACGACGTCATCGTGATCGGCGGCGGCCACAACGGTCTGGTGCACGCCGCCTACCTGGCGCGCGCCGGGCTGGACGTGTGCGTGCTGGAGGCTCGGCCGGTGCTGGGCGGGGCCACGGTCACCGAGGAGCTCTTCCCCGGATTCCGTTACAGCGTGTTCTCGTACGTGGTCAGCCTGATGCGCCCGGAGATCATCCGGGAACTGGATCTGCCAAGGCACGGACTTGCGATCCTGCCCCTGGAGAGCACGCTCACGCCGCTGCCGGACGGCGACCGCCTCTACCGCGACGCGGATCACTATCGCACCTGGCGCGAGATCGCCCGCTTCTCGGTGCGCGACGCCGAAGCGTACGACGACTACGGCCGCACGCTGTTCCACATGGCCCGCGCGGTGAAGTACCTGCTCGGCATCGCCCCTCCCGATCCCGTCCGGATGCGCCCCGGCGACGTCTCCGGGCTGCTGCGCCTGGCGCGGCACTTCCTGGGCCTCGAGTCCGACCAGCTTCACACGCTCGTCAAGCTGATGACGATGAGCGCGGCCGACTTCGCCGACGAGTGGTTCGAGACCGATGTGCTGAAGGCGACGCTGTCGGCAAGCGGGATCATCGGCACCTTCCTGGGACCGCGGTCGCCGGGCACGGCGTACGTCCTGCTGCACCACTACATGGGCGAAATCGACGGGCACTTCCGGGCGTGGGGGTTCGCGAAGGGGGGGACGGGGGCGGTGGCGGAGGCGATCGCGTCGGCCGCGCGGGAGGCGGGGGCCGAGATTCGGACGGACGCGCCGGTCGCAAAGGTGTTGGTGAAGGGCGGGCGCGTCAGCGGTGTGGCGCTTGCCAACGGGGACGAGGTGCACGGGAGGGCAGTCTCCTCCAGCCTCGACCCGCGCCGCACCTTCCTCGACCTCGTCGATGAAGACCAGCTCCCCGACGACCTGGTCCGCGGCGTGCGCGCGTTCCGCTTCCGCGGCTCGTCGGCCAAGGTCAATCTCGCGCTGGACGCAGCTCCCGACTTCACCTGCATGCCCGGGTTCGGCCCGCACCTGCGCGGCGCGGTCTCCATCAGCCCCTCCATCGACTACCTCGAAGGCGCCTACGACGACGCCAAGTACGGGGACTTCTCCCGGCAGCCGTACATCGACATCGTCATCCCCTCCGCGATCGACCCGGAGATGGCCCCGCCCGGCAAGCACGTCATGTCCTGCTTCGTGCAGTACGCGCCCTACCAACTCCGCGAGGGGACCTGGGACGAGCGGCGCGAGGCCTTCGGCGATACCGTGATCGACACCCTGGCCGAGTACGTCCCCAACCTGAAGGACATCATCCTGCACCGTCAGGTGGTGACCCCGCTGGATATCGAGCGGACCACGGGGCTCTCGCAGGGGAACATCTTCCAGGGCGAACTGAGTCCGTCGCAGCTGTTCTTTCTGCGGCCGGTACCGGGGTATGCGGGCTACCGGACGCCGGTGCGCGGCTACTACCAGTGCGGGTCGGGGACGCACCCGGGCGGCGGGATCATGGGGGCGCCGGGGAAGCTGGCGGCGGGGGTGGTGATGGGGGATTTGGGGCGGGGGCGGCGAACATCCGCAGCGCGGTCGCGGGAGGGCCGGCGGTGAGCGTGGCTGCGGGCGCCGCGCCGGGAGGACATGCGCCTCGCCGCCCGGCCGGCAAGTCGACGACCGGCAACAGCTACGACGCGGTCATCGTCGGCGCGGGCCACAACGCGCTGGTCACAGCCGCCCTGTTGGCCCGCGCAGGGCGGAGAGTCCTGGTGCTGGAGCGGCGTGGGGTCGTGGGGGGCGCCGCCGCGACCGAGGAGGTCTTTCCCGGGTGCCGCGTCAGCGTGGGTGCGCAGGATGGGGGGCTGTTCCGGCCTGGAATCGTCTCCGCCCTCGGACTGGAAGCCCACGGGCTCGAATGGATCCACCCGCCCGCGCTCGCGACCTCGCTGACCGGCGGCGGCAAAGCCCTCACACTCTGGCGCGATCCCGCCAGGACTCGCGGCGAGATCGCGCGTCACAGCCAGGCCGACGCGGCTCGCTTCCCCGAATGGGCCGGCTACCTGCGGACGATGGCACGCGCGCTCCAGATCGCCCTCGACCACCCGGCTCCCGCCCTGCACGAAATGACCACCCGGGAGCGGCTCCGTCTCCTTCGGCCCCTCCTTCAGGCGGGCAGGCTCGGCAAGCGCCACATCGTCGAGCTGCTGCGCGTCCTTCCGCTCCCGGCCCGCGATCTCCTCGACGACTGGTTCCGCTCGGACGCCCTCAAGGGGATGCTCGCCACCACCGCCCTGCCGGGAGCCAACCACGGCCCCAGCGCGATGGGTGGCGCATTCCGCATGCTCTATCACGCTGCGGGAACCGACCCGCACGGCTTCCGGTCCACCGCGTTCGTAAAGGGGGGCACCGGCGCGCTTTCCGCGGCGCTGGCCGCCGCGGCGCAAACATGCGGCGCCGAAGTCCGCACCGGCACCGAAGTGAAGCGCATCCTGGTCGAAGACGGCGCCGCGACAGGGGTACTCCTCGCTAACGGAGAGGAAATCGCCGCCCGCTGCGTGGTCTCCGGCGCCGATCCCCGCCGCACCTTCTTCGAGCTCGTGGGCGCACCGCGCCTCGGCCCCGAATTCAACCGCAAGGTGGCCAACATCCGGATGCGCGGCACCACCGCCGTGCTCCACCTGCTCCTCGACGCGCTCCCGCCCCTCCCCGACGCCGCCCGGCGCCTCGCCGGCCACACAGTCGTCGCTCCTACCCTGAACTACCTCGAACGTGCCAGCGACGACGCCAAGTACGGCCGCTGCCCCACCCGTCCCCATCTCGACATCGTGATCCCGACGCTCCACGACCCGACGCTCGCGCCGGAAGGGCGCCATCTGGCGTCCATTCAGATCCGCTACGCCCCGTATGAGCTGCAAAATGCGCCGGACCTGCTGCAAAATGCGCCGACTCTGCCGCAGAATACGCCGCACCTGCCGCAAAATGCGCCTGTCCGGAGCCGCTCCGCCGGGCCAACACCCGAGTCCAGCGACATCGCGGCTCGCTCAACCCTCCTTGCCGGTGTGCACGCCACCCTCGACGAATACCTCCCCGGCCTCCGCGACCGCATCCTCGACCACCGCCTCCTCACCCCCCTCGACCTAGAGACCGAACTCGCCCTGACCGGCGGCGACGAATACCACGGCGAGATGGGCCTCGACCAGCTCCTTTTCATGCGCCCGATCGCCGGCTGGGCCCGCTACCGGACGCCTGTAAAGGGACTCTTCCTGTGCGGATCCGGAACCCACCCGGGGGGCGGCGTCACCGGCGCGCCGGGACGGCTGGCGGCGCGCGAGATCTTGCGGGACCGGGGGTAGTCCAGCACGCTTTCAAGGTCTGGACTGCCCTGGAACCCGGGAGTTGGAATGAGACCTCTGTCCCGCTTGACGCTCCTCTTCCTCGCCGTGGCAGCGTGCGGAGACCCCTCGCCCGGCGCGCGCGCCCCGCTACTGGAACCCGTGGTGCGCGACAGCGCGGACGTGCGGATCGTCGAGAACCCGCGGCCGCCATCGGGATCCAGACTCGATTGGCGAGTCGGCACGGAGCCGGCGGTCTCGATCGGCGAACTGGAAGGCCCTGATCCCTATCTCCTGCAATGGGTCCGGGACGCGCTGATCCTGCCCGATGGCCGAATCGTCGTGGCGAACACCAGCACGGATGAGCTGCGGGTCTTCGACGCCCTGGGACGGCACCTCGAGACATGGGGAGGTTCCGGAGAAGGGCCGGGGGAGTTCACCAGCCTCAGCCAGGTCCATCGATGGCGCGGAGATTCGTTGGTTGCGCTGTATTCGCAGGGCCGTCGCCTGTCCATCTTCGACTTCGAGGGCAACTTCGCGCGCGCCTTCACCCTCCAGCGAGACGATGCGTTCTTCGTGGTGGAAGCCGTGTCGCCGGCCGGTGTCATTCTCACCTCCGATGCGTTCCTGCGGGGCGGCCTCCCGGAAGGGTTGAGCCGGCCGGAAGAACACTTCCGTGTCAGGGGCGCCGGAGCGGAGATGGTGGCCTCCCTTGGGTCCTTCCCCGGAACCGAGTGGTTTTCCTACTGGAGCGGCACCTCCGGCTGGGGCTCCGAGATTGCGTTTGCTCACAGGATTTCCCACTTCGCCTGGGGCGACCTGGTGGTCGTGGCTCCCAGCGACACCTATGAAATCAAGGCGTTCGGCCCCGACGGGACGCTGCAACGCGTGGTCCGCCGGGAGCACGACCTGGTCGTCTCCACCCCCGCCCACATCGACGCGGAAATCGAGCTTCAGGTCGCGCAAGCAGACGAGGGGGAAAAGGAGGCGGTGCGGCAAGAGCTTCGCGAACGCTACGAGCTGGTGCCCCTGCCCGAGACCTTCCCCGCCTTCCGCACGGCAATGGCCGACCTGACGGACCATCTCTGGGTCCGCGAATTCGACCTTCCCGGCGAGGAAAGGCCCAATCCTGTCTGGACGATCTTCGACCCCGATGGACGCGTCCTGGGCTTCGTGGAAACGCCGGCCGGGCTGAACATCTACGAAATCGGCGACGACTACATCCTGGGCATCGCCCGCGACGAAATGCGCGTGGAGTACGTCCAGGTGTGGCCGCTCGAGCGGTAGCCCCGCAGACTCGTCGAGGTTTGCGGCCGTCCAGGCAAGAAGCAAGGCGCCGGGCTGGCCGTGCTCACGGGCGAGCGGGTATGATTGCGGGTCCGAACTTCCCGAAACCAGGTCCATCCCAGCCAGCCTCTCCGGAGACCCCCATGCAACCCACCTTTGACATGTCCCTCATCCAGCGCGGAGCCCGCGTGCGGCGCTCCCCGTACTTCGACGCCACGCTGGCCGCCGGCTGCTGCGCCTATACCGTCTACAATCACATGTTCCTGCCCACCTGCTACGACGATCTCCAGGCCGAGTACCAGAAGCTGCTGACCGGGGTCACGGTGTGGGACGTGAGTGTCGAGCGGCAGGTGGAGATCACCGGCCCGGACGCCTTCGCGTTCACGAACATGCTCACCCCGAGGGACTTGACCAAGTGCGCAATCGGCCAGGGCAAGTATGTCCTGATCACCGCCGAAGACGGCGGCATCGTGAACGACCCCGTGCTCTTGCGCCTCGGCGAGAACCACTTCTGGCTGGCGCTTGCGGACAGCGATGTGCTGCTCTGGGCGAAGGGCGTCGCGCTGAACTCCGGCCTGGACGTGAACATCCGCGAGCCGGATGTCTCGCCGATGCAGGTGCAGGGCCCGAAGTCGAAGGAAGTCGTGCGCCGCCTTTTTGGTGATCAAGTCCTGGCCCTGCGCTACTACTGGTTCCTGGAGACGGAGCTGGACGGCATCCCCGTAGTGGTCACGCGTACCGGGTGGAGCGGGGAGGTCGGCTACGAAATCTATCTCCGCGACGGGAGCCGGGGGCTGGAGCTTTGGGGCCGGGTGATGGACGCCGGGCACGACCTGGGCATCACCCCCACAGGCCCCTCGGACATCCGCCGGATCGAGGCGGGCATCCTCAACTACGGGATCGACATGACGCTGGAGAACAATCCCTACGAGGTCGGGCTGGGATGGCAGGTCGACCTGGGCCAGGAGGCCGGCTTCATCGGCCGCACGGCGCTGGCGCGGATCGCCGAGGCAGGGACGGCGCAGCTCCTTGCGGGGGTCGAGATCGACGGTGCGCCACTCGATCTGAACATGACGCGCTGGCCGGTGCACCGGGGTGGTGCAGCGGGCGCCAATGGAGAGGGAATCGGCTTCGTCACCTCCGCCGTCTATTCGCCGCGGCTGGACCGGAACATCGGCTACGCGATGGTGCCGGCGGGCTCGGCCGAGATGGGGACGCGGCTGAGCGTCAGCACGCCGGACGGGGAGCGGGATGCCACCGTTGTGCCGCGACCGTTCGTCGATCCCGACAAGGAGATTCCGAAGTCGTGACATCCAAACCCGGGGGCTACGCGCGACGCTCCGCGCGGTCGCCTCGGCGATCTGCCAACTGGCGTTCGCAGCCCGTCCGGCGTTGCGCCCGCTCGCTGACGAAACTGGCGAGTTGGGGCGAAAGGGGCGATATTCGCAACAGCGTCAGGAGGGCCAACCACCGGCCACCTGCCATCGTTGCCGTCCAAGCGTGCTCCCGCGCGCCAATCCAGCGAGCTTTACGTCACAACCTACTGCAAGGCAGCCTGTTCCCCAGCCACACTTCACTACGAGGACCAAGCAATGAACAACGACTCCGACCGGACCTTGACCCTCAAGAGTTCCGTCGACCTGAGCATCGTCGGGGACAACATTCTCGACATCGCCAACTTCGCGATCGAGAAGCATGAGTTCAGGAACGACACGACCCTCTCTTCCGGAGACCGCGAAGCGGCGATCAAGCAGGTTGCCGAGGCGTTGTGGGAGATCATCGAGGATCTCAGGCTGCGAAGGAAGCAGATTCTGCGGAAGATGTTCGACAGGGCCGACGAGGTAGTCAAGGAGTACGCTGACGCCTCCTAGCAGTCCGTGGACAATCCCGCGTGGCACCGAGGGGGGCGAGGCGCCGGGCTGGCAAGACGCGACAAAGGGTGAATAGCGGAGCTATTGGCCCGAGGAGCAACGCAGAGCGGTGCTTCAACGAACCTGAAAGTGAAGTTGACATGACAACATGTAAGGTTCTCTTGACATTCCGAACGCGTCAGCACCGCGATCCAGCGCGGATGCATCGCCTCCCGAATGCAGCGGGGATTTATTCCACGGCCGGCTAGGCCGGCAACCGCCGGGCCGTCGGCCGCGCGACCGATGGCCGCCCCAACGGGACCGCGTCCGCTGGTCGCCCGTTGGATGACGTGCACACCACCGCAGGTACCGCTGAGATGAAATCGGGTTCAGCAAAGCGCGCGAGTCCCGTCGCCATCGTCGGCTATGGCCATCGTATGCCCGGTGGGATCCGGACGGATTCCGACTTCTGGCGTTTGCTGTGTGAACGTGAGGTCGTCCAGGAGCCCGTAACCGACCGCTACGGCAGGGGCTACCGGCCAATCGGCCGCTTCTCCGGGCCCGGACGCTTCGCCAGCCCATATGAAGGACTGATCCGCGAGGACGGCGAAAAGCTGATCGATCCCAAGCTCTTCGGACTGTCACAGGACGAAGTGCTGGCCATGGATCCGCAGGTGCGGATGCTGCTGAACTGCTCCTGGGAGACCTGCGAGCGCGTTGGCTGGGGTCTGCACTCGCTTCGCAACAGCGCCACCGGCGTCTTCATCGGCGCGCAGGTTCCGGCGGTTGCCAGTTGGCGCCCCATGCACGGCGCAGGCCCGTTCGACGTCACCACAATCAGCCTGGCCATGCTGGCCAACCGGGTGTCGTACCACTTCAACCTGATGGGTCCGTCGATCACCTACTGCACGGCCTGCTCGGCGAGCTTGACGGCACTCCACTCGGCCATGACCGCGCTTCAATGCGGCGACTGCGACCAGGCTCTGGTAGGATCGGTCAACTATCTCGGAACCTCACGCCTCAGCGCTTCATTCAATGCGCTGGGCGTGATCAGTCCCGACGGCAGATGCCACTCCTTCGACGCCGCCGCCAACGGGTACATCCGCTCGGAGGGGGCCTTCATCTTCGCGCTAAAGCCACTCGAGGCCGCCGAACGGGACGGCGATCCGATCCACGCCGTGATCGAGGGCACCGCCGTGAACGCGGCGGGAGCCGCCGACGGGAGCGAAGGGTTGGCGCAGGGTCGCTACATCACCGCGCCCACACGGCACGCGCAGGTGGACCTGATGCGACAGGCCTGCGCCCGCGCCGGCCGCGCGTCGGGAGAGTTCGACTACATCGAAGCGCACGCGACGGGCACGGTCGTGGGAGACCGGATCGAGGGCAACGCAATCATGGAGGCCTTCGGCGGGGTCGACCGCGACGTGCCGTTGCGGGTCTCCAGCGTGAAGAGCAACCTTGGGCACATGGAGGCTGCGGCGTTTCACTGCGCCTTGCTGAAGGTCATTCTGATGATGCAACGGCGCACCTTCGCGCCCACATCGAACAACTTCGTCGTTCCAAACCCCGAGATCGACTTCGAGAGCTGCCCGATGCGGGTACAGACGGAGTGCGAACCGTTCCCGGAGCGGGCCGTGGTCGTCGGCATCAATTCCTTCGGCTTCGGGGGCGCCAATGGGCACTGCGTGATCAGCGAGTACCAGCCGTCGCGGCCGCGCACATGGTCCTCCGACCCGGCTCCGGAGAGCGGTTTCATGATTCCGCTGTCGGCGCGGACCGCCGGAGCCTTGACCCGAAGCGCCCAGCGGCTGCAGGAAGCGGTGGCCGAAGACGGGAGCGACCTCTACACTCTGGCGGGCAATCTCAGCCGCCGGCGCACGCATTTCGCAACCAGAACCGCCTTTGCCGTGCGGAACCGGGAGGAGTTGCTCGCGTCGCTCGACGATTTCGTCCAAAGTCCCCCGAAGGTGACACCGGTTGACGACGGCGAGCGGCGAATCGCGATGGTTTTCGCCGGACAGGGGACCCAATGGGCTGGTTGCGGCAGGGGACTCTACGACGCCGACCCGGTCTTTCGCCGGGTGATCGACGCGGTCGAAGACCACTGGCGCGGCCACTCGGACATTTCGCTGCGCGACGCCTGCTTCCACGCCCCCCAGGAGGAACTCAACGAGGTCCGGCTGGCCCAGCCCGCGATCTTCATGATCCAGTGCGCACTCTTCGAGCTCTTCAAGACCTGGGGCGTTCACCCGGAGTGCGTGGTCGGACACAGTTCGGGCGAGGTCGCGGCGGCATACGCCTCAGGGGCCCTGTCACTCGCCGGGGCGACGCGTCTCGTCTACCATCGCGCGACGCTCCAGCAGCGCAGGGCCGGCTCCGGGCGGATGCTGGCGATCGGCCTCGATCTCCCGGGCGTCGAGGAGCTGCTCGACTCGCTGAATGTGGCGTTTCGGCCCGGCGGGGACCGGCCGACGCAGGTGGAAATCGCCTGCGAGAACGCGCCGGCCAACGTGGTCGTGTGCGGCAGGGAAGCGGAGTTGAGGCCGGTCATGGCGGAACTCGATCGCCGCAACCTGCAGAACCAGCTGCTCGCGGGGAATATCGCCTTTCATTCCTCCGCCATGGATCCCATCCGGGACGACGCGCGCGAGGCCCTGGCGTTCCTGGACGACTGCGCTTTCGAGGCCGGGGTGCCGTTCGTTTCCTCGGTAACCGGGGACCGCACGGAGCGCCTCGATGGCGCCTACTGGTGGACGAACATCCGTGAACCCGTGCACTTCGCGCGTGCGGTCGACACGATCATGCGCGATGTCCGTCCCGATCTGTTTCTGGAGATCGCCCCGCACAGCGCGCTTCAGTCCGCTTTGGTCCAGTGTCTTGAACAGGCCTCGCCGACGCCGGCCAGCGTGCCCAGCCTCCATCGGGACAGCGACGACCGGCTTGGTTTTCAGCAGGCTCTTGCCTCGCTGTACACGTCGGGCGTGGCGCTCGATTTCGCAGCTCAGTATCCGCGGCCGCGGCCCATCGCGCATCTCCTTCCCGGTCATCCCCGGGACGAGCAGGCATTGATCGACACACTCAGCGACAACGAGTTCTTCGTCCGGCAGGGCGAGTACTCTCACGGACCGCTGGTGGGCCACCGGGTCGCGAGCGATCACCTGCTCTTCGAGGCGCGGCTTTCCGAGAAGGACTTCCCGTGGTTGACCGACCATCGGGTGCATCACGCCGCGATCATGCCGGCCGCGGGCTACATCGAACTCATCCTGCAGGCGCTCGGGGGCGTGCCGGTTCACTTCGAGGTGCTCGAGTTTCTGCAGCCTTGCCCGATCCCCACAACGCCGGTGCGGCTGCAGACCGCTCTGCACCCGGTTCCCGGCGCGCCGGACGCGTTCACCTTCACGATCTCGTCCCGGTCATTCGACGTCGACGCCACAAGCGAGATCCACTGCCGCGGCCAGGTGGCCCGGGTCGAGGCCAGCCAACCGGCCGGCGTACCGGCCCGCCTCGAGGGAATCGACAGATCCTCGTGCGAGACCGTGTTCGCCAGGAGGCGCGACTTCTACGAACGGATCGAGGCGGTTCTCAGCGACACGTTCCAGTACGGTCCGTATTTCCAGACCATACGCCTGTTCGAGCTGAATCCGGAATCCAGGGCGCTCATCGTCGACATCGAGATGGACGAAGAGCTCTGGACCACGGGTCGGGAAGAAGGCTATGTCGGGTGTCCGCCGCTCCTCGACGGGGGACTGCAGATCTTCCTGTCCCACCTGCTGACCGCCTCCCACCTCTTCGCCATCCCGCAGCGGGCCGAACGGACGACCTTTCTGCGCCCGCCCACCGGTCCGCGGATCACCTGCCACGTGACCAGGCCCAGCGAAGACTGGATGGACGCGAACGAGCGCGGTCAGTACTCGGTTCAACGCGGCGAACGGGCCGCCGGGGCGATCAGCTTCTACGACAGCGACACCGGCCATCTCATCGCTCACATCGGGCAGTACACGTATTTCACCTCGAATCCGCGCTGGAACGACCTGCCGAAGAGCAAGCACGAGATTGCGTGGCAGCCGAAGTTCGTGCCGCAAGGCAAGGCGCTTCAGGACCGGCTGCCGGAGGGAGAGGTCGAGCCGGTCGCCCTGATCGCGGCGCTTGAACGCGGGGACGCGGGTGCAGACGGAGGGCCACACGCTTGCCACGTGGCCGAGTTCGCCGGATCGCGGAAGCCCGACCAGACCGTGCTGGCCGACTGTCTGGATTATCTGACCGGACCCGGCTCCCGGTCCGAGTTCTGGCTGCTGAGCGACTGCGAGGAAACGACCCGGGCCCACTATGACGCATTCAATCAGCAGGACGCCGCGCTGCGCTTCCAGTCCCTCGATCCGACGTCCGAACCCTCGATGGACGCGGGACTTCTTCGCCCCGGTGGTGTCGAGGCCGTTTTCCTGCACGGGTCGGACGACCTCGCCGGCCCCACTGACTGGCATTTCCTGCAACGCCTGGCCGTGCCGGGAGGGTTGGCGCTGATCTCCCACAAGGACGGCGGCGCCATCGAGCCGGGCGGCGGATGGACGATCGTCAGGGCCGGCCAGACCGCCACGCTGCTGCAGGCGCCGCATCTCCGCGCGGGCGAGACCGCAGACGAAACCGCGGACGAAACCGCGGACGAAACCGCGGACGACCCGCTTCCGGAACCGCTTCCCGAACCGCGCTGGGTGCTCGGAGAGACGACGAGCTGGGCATCCGAATGGGCCGCGCTGCTGGACGCCCCGGAGACCGTGCGGCTCATCCCCCACGAGGCGGTCGTCAGGGGACAGTTCGAGTCGCTCGAGGCGTGGTCACAGGCGGGCGAGCTGCGCGCGATCGACTACTTCTGCGGTGCCGGCCCGGACGACCCGACGGGCGAGACGGCGACCGCACACTTCGTCGGGTTCGTACAGGCGCTCGTCTCCGCCAGGCTGGGCAACGCAAGTCGTGACTGTCGTCTGAACGTGGTGACCCACCGCGCGGCCCTCGACGTGGAACACCCGCGCGGCAGTGCGCTGTGGGGGGCGGTGCGGAGCATGGCCATGGAGGTCGGCGACGAGGCCGGGCTCGACTTCCGTCTGGTGGATCTCGGTGACTCGGATGACCTGCAAACGCTGGCCTGGCTGGCCCGGCGCGACCTGCGAGAGCGCGAGCTGGCCGTGCGCGGGAACCGCCTGTGGGTGCCGCGGATTTCCAGCATCCGAAAGCGGTATTCCCACGTGGCCGCCGGGGACGACGCGGCGTACCGGCTGACACTGGACAACCCGGGCCAGATCGCCGGCCTCGCGATGAAGACGTATGAGCTCCCCCCCGTGGGTCCCCACGACGTGGAAATCGACGTCGAGGCGGCGGCGCTCAACTTCCGCGACGTCATGGTCACGCTGGGGCTGCTCCCCGCCCTCGCCTACGAGCGTTCGGCACTCGGACGCGAGGTGGGGATGGAGGGGAGCGGAACGGTGCGGCGGATCGGGTCGAAGGTGCGGCACTGCGCCGCCGGCGACCAGGTGGCGTTCATCGCGGGCGGCTGCATAGCCAACCGCGTGGTCGTCCCCGAATACCTCGTCTTCACGAAGCCCGACCGGCTCGGCATGGAGGAGGCGGCGTCCACACTGTCGGTCTACGTGACGGCCTACTACTCCCTGATCCACCTGGCCCGGCTCCGGAAGGGCCAGCGCGTCCTGATCCACTCCGCCATGGGGGGCGTCGGGCAGGCCGCAATCGCGCTCGCCCGGCACGTTGGCGCCGAGATCTACACGACGGCCGGCAGTGCGGACAAGCGTGAGCAGCTTCTGGCGATGGGCGCGCGAGGGGCCTTCGATTCGCACAGCTACGACTGGTACGACGACCTGATGGCGGCGACCGGCGGCGAGGGCGTTGACGTAGTCCTGAACTCCCTGGCCGGGCGGCACATCGAACTGTGTCTGAAGGCGCTCCGCCCGGGTGGCTGGCACTGCGAAATCGGAAAGATCGACATCTACGCCGACAACGACCTCGGTTTGCGCATCTTCCGGAAGAACCTCCGCTTCGCGGCCATCGACGTGGACCGTCTGATGCTCGACGACCCTCGCCTCACGCGCGAACTCTCGGAGGCCTGCATGCAGCTGCTGGGCCGGGGTGCGCTGCCGCCGCTCCCGGTCACCGTCTTCGCTTACCGGGATTACGCCGAGGCCCTGCGACTGATGACAACGGGCAGGCACCAGGGCAAGCTGGTGCTCAAGGCGCCAGGGGACACCGCCGATCCCGGATTCCCGATCGCGGACATCCGCCCGCTCTTCGATCCGGATGCCACCTATCTCGTGACCGGCGGCCTGGGGGGCTTCGGGCTCCGCCTCATCCCGTACCTGGTCGCTTCGGGCGCGCGGCACCTCACGCTGCTGGACCGCGATCCCCAGCGTCGCCGGGACGCCGAGTGGATCCGGCGCGCGAGCGCCCTCGTATACATGGACGCCGAAGCCGAGATCGACATCGTGTCCGGTGACGTGGCCGTGCAGGCCGATGTGCAACGCTGTGTCCAGCAGCTCAAGCGGCCCCTCAAGGGCGTGTTCCACCTCGCCGGCGCACTGGATGACCGCTTGCTCGACGACATGTCGATCGAGTCGCTGCAGAGAGTGTTCGCGCCCAAGGCCTCCGGCGCGCTTCATCTTCACAGGGCCACGGCCGGCCACGAGCTCGACCACTTCGTTCTCTTCTCGTCCACGGCCTCGATGCTCGGCAACCCGGGGCAGATCAACTACAGCGGGGCCAACGGCTTCCTGGACGGTCTCGCCGCGGCCCGCCATCGGCAAGGCCTGCCGTGCCTGACCTACAACATGCCCGCGGTGGCCGACGCGGGCATGGCCGCCCGCAGTCTCCCGGTGCTGCGCATGATGCGCGCGGCCGGAATGCCACCCGTCAGCTCGGACCTCGCGATCGCCAACCTGGACTACGCCTTGCGCGCCATGTCCGACAGGCCCCACGTCGTCACCTCGCTCTTCGAGCGTCCGTCCTGGACCGTCGACTTCCCCGACTACATGCGGATCGGACGGGTGATGCACAATCACGATGCCTTCGAGGCGGGCTCCGGCGGAGAACTCACGCTCGAGAGCGTGGTGGAGCGGATCGCCGCCAAGGTCGCGGAACTGTGTGGCCACGAGGACGGCGAGGTGGACGAGCCGCTGTCGAGTTTCGGGTTGACCTCCATTTCCGTCGCCGAACTCGGGACGTTCATCCAGGCCGAGTTCAACTACCGCGTCAGTGCGCTCGAACTCATGACCACCGCCTCGTCCCTTTCTCTGGCGCAGGGTATCATTCATGGTGGAGAAGACGCCGGCGAGGACGAGGCCGGGACCAGTGGCGACGAACCCGGCCGGGCTGCCGTGGTCGCCCGGCCCCGGGCCCGCCGCACGCCGTCCGCGTTTGCGAACGCCCCGGAAGCACACTTCCCGGCAGAGGCGATCTGAGCCATGAACAACGCCCTCCTCATCTACCCCAGGCACCCCCCGACCTACTGGGGCAACAACTTCGCCCTGGACCTTCTGGGCATCAGGGCGGCCTTCCCGCCACTCGGCCTGCTCACCGTCGCGGCCATGTTCCCGTCGCGGTACAACCTCCGCGTGGTCGACCTCAACGTCACTTCGCTCGAGGACCGCGACCTGGAGTGGGCGGATCTGGCGTTCACGTCGACCATGATCGTCCAGCGCCCGTCACTCGAGCAGGTTGTGGAGCGTTGCAACCGGGCCGGGATTCCCGTGATCGCCGGCGGCCCCCACCCCACCACCTTCCACCACGAAATGGAGGGAATCGACCACTTCGTCCTCGACGAGGTCGAGGAGACCTTTTCCGCTTTCCTGCGTGACCTCGAGAGCGGCACGGCGAAGCGGGTCTATCGCGCACCGAGGAAGCCGGATGTGACCATCACGCCGCTTCCGCGCTTCGACCTCATCGAGATGAACGACTACTACTCCATGTGCCTGCAGTTCTCGCGGGGATGCCCCTTCGACTGCGAGTTCTGCGACATCACCAAGCTGTACGGCCGCGTGTCGCGCACCAAGACGCCCGAGCAGATGGTGGCCGAGTTCGACCATCTCTACGAGCTGGGTTGGCGCGGCCCTCTGTTCCTGGTCGACGACAACTTCATCGGCAACAAGCGCGACGTGACGCGTCTCCTCCCGCCGATCGCCGAGTGGCAGAAGGAGCGCGGGTATCCCTTCACGCTGTCCACCGAGGCCAGCGTCAACCTTGTGCGCATGAACGATCTGATGGACGTCATGATCGAGGCCGGCTTCGACACCGTCTTCCTGGGTATCGAGACGCCCAACCCCAAGGCGCTCAAGAAGATGAAGAAGCCCCAGAACATCAGCATGCGCGACGACAACTACCTGTTTGGCGCCGTGCGCAAGATCCAGGAGAAGGGGATGCAGGTTCAGGGCGGCTTCATCCTCGGCCTCGACGAGGATGACGAGACCGCCTTCGATGCCCAGATCGACTTCATTCAGGAAACCGGGATCCCGATCGCGCTGGTCGGCCTGCTCACCGCGCTCAAGGACACGAACCTGTGGGAGCGCCTGAAGCGGGAGGGCCGCCTGCTGGACAGGCCCATCGAGATCAACGCCACCTCTCTGAACTTCAAGCCGCAGATGGATCCCGCGACGCTGGTGGAGGGGTATCTGCGGGTCATCGGGACGATCTACGATTCGACGCTCGAGAACTACTTTGAGCGCTGCCTGACCCTGCTGAAGCACCTCAACCCCGTGCCGCACATCAACAAGCCCGTGAGCCAGCACGCGCTCTATGCGGGGATCATGGGAATCCGGCGACGCCTGACCAAGGCCCAGCTTCCGGCATTCTCACGGTACATCGCGAAGGTCTCCAAGGACCATCCGCGCATGCTGCCCCTTGCGATTCGACTGGCCGCAACCGGCCATCACTGCGAGAAGTTCACGCGCCAGCAGACCGTTATTCGCGAATTCAAGGAGTTTCTGAATGCGGAATTGGCGACGGTCCGCGCCGACCTGCCCGAGCCGGCCCCAACACCGGGTGCGGAAAACAGACTCCGGCAGGCGGCGCTCAACCGGGCCAATGCGCGGAAGAAGGCGATTCCGGAGGAATTCCGTTACGCCGGAGACGGCATCTCCGAGGCCCTCGCGGCCTTCCAGCTCGCACTGGATCCCGAGGTCCGCGGGGCCGGTGCAAACGGCGGCAACCTGCCGGTTGTCGGCGAAACCCTCGATCCCGGCGGAGCAACCCATGCCTGACCCGGACACTCTGCGCAGCGAGGTTCCCCCGCTCACGGGAAGCCTGCCGCCTCAATGCAGGCACGACCTCGATGCGCTCCGCCGGTTCATCGACCAGACGTCCAGTGGTTCCGGGGCCAGCGCCCCTGCCTGTCCCTCGGATTTCCGGGAGGTGCTGCTGACCGGAGCGACCGGCTTCCTCGGCCGCTTTCTTCTGAGAGACCTCCTGCGGCGCAACCCGAACCTGACGGTGACCTGCATCGTGCGCGCGGACAGCTCCGACCATGCCATGGCGCGCATCCAGGCCGCCCTGGAAGAGGCGGAAATCGAGGATGACGAACTGCCGCCGCGCATACGTCCGCTGGTGGGTGACATCCACCTTCCGCGCTTCGGCATGGAGCCGTCCGAATTCGCGGATCTCGGCCAGCGAATCGACGCCGTCTACCACCTCGCCGCGAGCCTGAGCGTAGCGACTCCCTACGTCGGTCTGCGCAGGACCAACGTGTTCAGCATCCGCGGCGTGCTCGAACTGTGCCTGACCACGCGCCTGAAACACCTCTTCTTCGCGTCGACCATGGGGGTTTTCCCCGAGTATTTCTGCGGCTTCGCGAAGGAGTATTCCGGCAGCCGCATTACGCACCAGATGCAGCCGGACATCGAAAGCATGAAGCGCGCCTTTCCCCTCGGCCTGCTCGGCTATCCGTGGACCAAGGTGGTGGTCGAGCAGGCGCTGCTTCATGCGACCCGCGCCGGAGTGCCCGTGGCCCTGTTCCGCCTGCCGCACGCGAACGTCGCCAGTACCGGTTTCGGCAATGCCGACGATGTCGCGGTGCGAACGGTGGCCGCGGTAGTGGACGCGGGACGGATGCCGGAGGGGTTCACCTTGCAGTGGAGCCAGGCGGCGGCCGATGTCGTTTCCGACACCATGGCGGCCATCTCGCTGAATCCCGACCGGCGCTTCACGATCTATCACTACGCCGAAGATCCGCCCCTGGGACCCGAGATGCAGCTCTCCGACTTCGGACTGTACTACAAGACCGTTTCCTACGAGGCGTTCAAGCGGGCCTGCCTGGCCCGGGGAGAGCGGTCACCGCTTCACGGGTTCTGGAGCCTGATCGATCACGGCGCGCCCTACTGGTTCGGCGGGGACGCGACCGCTCCGGCCCATCGCGTCTGCAGCCGGGCCCTGCAGGCCGACTGTCCCGACCCGATTCCGTGGCCGGGCGCGTACGCCATGCTCCGGCGCTCCCTCGACTGGTTGCGGGCCCACCGGGAGCGATGGCCCTACCGAATACCCGAGAGCCGCCTCGACTACGAACACCTCGTGCGCCGGGCCGAATCGCTCGCGCTCGAATACGATGTCCCCTTCGACGCGGCATTCCCCGCCTGGAAGCTCGAGGGACTCAGGCAGCTCGTGAAGGCGGTGACCGCCCCGGACGCCGGCGTCCGGACCGGGAGACACGACTACATCGCCTTCGATCTTACCCGCCGGCTGCGCAACAACGCGTCCCTGGAAGCCGAGCGCCGCCGCTGCCCGGAGATCGCGGAACAGGACGTCAGGCAGCCGGTCTTCATCGTCGGGGTCAACCGGACCGGCACGACCTTCCTGCACCGCCTGATGTCTCGTGACCCCAGGTTCTGGACGCTGCGCGGCTACGAGTATGTCGAGCCGGTCCCGGCGGACGGCAACTATGCCACTCCGGCCGGCTCGGCCGAAGATCCGCGGCGAGCCTTCGCCGAAGAACTCCTGAACGCGTCGGGGATCGTCGACATGTTCAAGGGGGTGCATCACTTCGACGTGAACGAACCGGAGGAGGACCTCGGACTCCTCCGGTTGGGGTTCCTGGCCTGGGGCGCGACCGTTTGGTTCGACATCCCGGACTTCGCCCGCTGGCTTGCCGGCAGGGACATGTCCGAGAGCTACGCCCTACACCGGCACGCGCTGCAGAACTACGCGCATCAGCGGCGAAGCGGCGGCGAGGGGCAGTGGGTGCTGAAGGCGCCCTTTCACCTCTTCGAACTGGAAGCGCTGATCGCGACGTACCCCGATGCACTGTTCATTCAGACCCATCGCGAGCCCGCTCAGTTCATGGGATCATGGTGCAGCCTCGTCGACCGGGTCCGCAGTCTCTCCTGCCAGCCCCGCCCGCCCGAAGACCTCGGGGCGGAACAGCTCGCCTTCATGAGTCGCATGCTCGATTGCGCGGTGGAGTTTCGCACCGGTCATCCCGAACTGGCAGATCGATGGGTCGATGTCAGCTTCTACGACCTGGTGGAGGATCCCATGGCCGTTGTCGCCCACGTCTATGACCGGTTCGGCTGGTCGCTGGAACCGGAGTCGGCCGCGGCCATGGAAACCTGGCTTGCGGAGCAGGCCGAGCAGCGGCAAACCGAGAAGCGCCACAAGTACGACATCGCGGACTACGGGCTCACACGGGAAACGGTCGATGCCGCTTTTGCGCGCTATCGCGAGTTCCTGTCGGCGAACGACCGCCGGGCCTCGCTGCTGTAGCGGGGTCGCACGGAATATCTCGCCAAGCCGGCGATTCCGCCTACTCAGCCCGCTCACGGATCCTCTGGCCATCCTCTCGGTTCGGGCGATCTCGGCATCGGCCTTGCCCTCCAGCATGCCCCGCACGACCCGAAGCTGTCCGCCGCTGTCAACCTCCTAGGGGATGGTAAAAAAAAACGATTTGCCCTGCCTTTTCGCCAAAAACTCAAACGGGTCTCCCAGATGTCGAGTAACCAAGTCCCTTGCTCACCCAGCCGATGGACTTGCTGATAGAATCCACCCATTGCGGAAATTCCGTTTGCGGCACGTCCGTCAGAGCCGAGTATCCGCCTGCTGGCGATGACCACCCCGGTCACGGGGTCCAGGACTTCGATCACCTCTTGTGCGGTCGCGGGGTCAGGTGATAGCCGCAACACGCTTACTTCCTGGCCGGTAGTAGCGTCGACGCCTCTTACCTCCCTCAGTGTACGAATGCTCATGTGCACCCACAGGCGACCCTGTTGGTCTTCCGAAATCCCGGAAAGCTGAAAGCTCAGATCGCCCGCCTGCTGCGAATCGTCGTCCGCAGGAGATGGAAACCAGTCAACCTCTCGTTGGAGCACCGCCAGCAACCGCCCATCGATGTGCCACCTCTCAATACGATATCGATCGACATGGGCAGCCCAAACGGCACTGTCTCCCGAAGGTGCGATGATCGCCGGCGGGGAATCATGGCCGAATGAGCGCACCACATCGCCGTCCGCATCAACCAGATGCAGAGGCAAGCCGATTCCACTCCGCGTGGGCAATGTTGCCCGCAATACGTAGCTTCCGTCCGAAAAGACGGCGGGAGCCGTTCCCATATTGACGGCGGGCATCCTGGCGGTGCGTGTGACCTCGAGGTTGTCCCGCGCGAGCCATGTGACCCGTCCAAGTGTCGGATCGAAGACAACGAACGCCTGGGGCAGTTCATGCACGGAGAGGGGCCGGAGGTACTCACCGGGGCCTTCGCCCTGGCGGCCGATTTGCCGTATGATGGCACCACTCTCATCCGCCACGAACAGTTCTCTCATTCGCGGCCCGGCACGAACCAGAAAAGTGCCGTCACGATTGACGTGGACGGCACCGCCAGTCACGAACGCTCCTCCCGGGAACGACCGGTCATGGATGGTGGCAAGCAAGGTCCGTTCGATCTCGCATTGCTCGCAGGTTGGCCCGCCCGAGACTACGGTCGTCTTGATTCCCGGCCCTGCCTGGGCTGCCAACGGTGACGCTGCTCCGACACCATCGACAATAAGCGAAAGAGTGAGGATTACGACCGGCAGACGGGGGAAGTACCGGATGCTTGCCGTGCGCCACCGTGCCACGTCATTCTCATGGTCGGATGTCCGGTCGGAGGCTTGGTGCCCCGCTGTCCCGCCCGTCCACCCCCTACCCAACCTCCGGCCTCCTCAGATGCCAGTCCGTCCCCATCTGGTACGCATGCGCCACGCTCAGGATCTTGTCGTCCGCGAACAGGTCTCCGATCAGGGTGGTCGTGAGCGGCATCTCGGTCGGGTTGTCGGAATCCGGGTTGCGCACGCCGAAGTCGTAGGGGACCACCGCCGCCGGGTGGCCGGTCTGGTTGGTGAGGCCGACCTGCCCCGACCCGCTCACGAACATGTCGAAGTCCCGCATGACCTCGGCCATCTCGTTCATGAGGATCAGGCGGCGGCGCTGGGACTGCACGAAGTCGAGGGCGGGAACCGTACGGCTGCCCCGGAAGCGGCCGCGGCGGCGGCGCTCGGCCTCGGGCGCGTCCTCGGGGATCTCGGGGAGTTCGCCGCCGGGCGCGACGTGGAAGTCGAAGGCCGCGGCGGACTCGACGCCGAGCGCGTTGGACCGCCCTGACGGGATCTCGGGCATCGGCTGCGGGGCGGTGCCCATCCCCCGCAGCGCCTCGACGAAGGACTCGGGAGCATCTTCCGTGTAGCCGATTCTCATGGCCGACAGGTCGGGGGCCGGGTCGAAGCGGAAGGGGGCGGTCAGGGACGCCGGGTCCTTCTCGTCCGCGCCGTGGATGGCGTTGAAGACGAGCGCGCAGTCGAGCGCGCTGCGGCACATCGGCCCGGTCTTGTCCATGCTCCACGACAGGACCATCCCGCCGTAGCGGCTGACGCGGCCGAAGGTGGGTCTGAGCGCGGTGAGCCCGCAGCGGCGTGAGGGCGACACGATCGACCCCTGGGTCTCTGTGCCGATCGCGAAGGCGACGCACCCGCCCGCCGTTGCCGAACCGGGGCCCGCCGACGACCCGCTCGATCCCTCGTCCACGTTCCAGGGGTTGCGGGTCCGGCCGCGGTACCACTGGTCGCCCCGCGCGAACTCACCGGTCGCGAGCTTGGCGGCCAGCACCGCGCCCGCTTCCCGCAGCCGCACCACCACCTGCGAATCGTACCGGGTGAACTGGTTGCTGAAGTCGGCGGCGCCCCAGGTCGTGCGTGTTCCCGCGACCGCGAACAGGTCCTTCACGCCGTAGGGGATGCCGTGCAGGGGTCCGCGCCAGTCCCCCGCGGCGATTTCCAGATCGGCCTGGCGCGCTTCCTCCCGGGCGCGTCCCTCCAGGATGGTCACCGCGCAGAGGAGAACGGGATCGAGCCGCTTGAGGCGCTCGAGATAGACCTCGGTGAGCTCGGAGGACGTGATTTCCCGCGCGCGGATCAGCGCCGCGAGGCGGTGCACCGGCTGGAAGGCGAGGTCCTCTTCGGTGGTGGGGACCGGTCCGCTCCAGCGCTCGATGTCGATGGCGGTGCGCTCGAAGGGATTGCCGCCGCTGTCGCGCCACAGCTTCTCCATGAGGGCGCCGGTCCCGCCCGGGTAGGCCTGGAACTGGAGCGCGGGGGGCTCCCCGTTCCCAAGGGGGACGGGGGGCGGGGGCTGTTGCCGTTGGGGTGGCTGGGCGGGGGATGGGGGTGCCGTTGCGACGTCCAGAGTCGACTCAAGACCACCCAGCGTTCCCGGTTTCAACGTACCGGTAGCAGCGGCGGCCGCAGCGGTCGCAACGAAGCGGCGTCGATCGATTCGTGATTTGCTCATGTCCTCATTCCCTTCGGATAGTGCCCGTACACACATCGGTCCGGACCCGGCCTTTGCCGGGCATCCGGCGTCTTCAGCCGCGGGACCACTACAGTCGCCGTGACGACGCAGCTTCTGGCGATATACGCCCGGCCGATCCGGTTTACAAGGCCAAGCTGCGAAGTATGAGCGCGCCCAACTGGAAGAAAGGAAGCCGAGAAACGGCGTCAAACGTGCAGACATCTCGCCCCGGCGAACTTGCCAGACGCTGGTTTGCAGCCCCTAGACAATCCGCCCGGCAATGGAGCGGCGATGCATCCGCGGGCTCATTTGCGGACTGCTGGGTCTGAGCTACCCTGGCTACCTACTCCGACTTGCTGAACCGGTAGACCCGGACCTCCTGAACCCTGGTCTCCTCGTCGCGGGCCCTGGCGACCAGGGCGCCGTCGCCGAATGCGAGCACATTGAAGGACGGGAATCTGCCCGGGACATCGAGACGAGCCATCAGCTCACCGGCCGGGCTGAAGACGAGCCACTCCAGACCCCGCATTGGGCGGCCTTCCCGCACGGCAACCCTTTCCACGTAGATCAGCCCATCGGCACCGACATGGAGGTCCGTGGTGGCGGGAAACCGATCTATTCCCTCCCAGGCAGGCGGCGCTCCTGCCGGAACGGAGCGGTCCCCCGCGTCCCATTCGACCTTCAGCAAGATCCTCCCTGACCGGTGCACGGCGAGGAGCTCGGGTCTCTCCGTGGGGACAATCCAGATCGTGTCCCCCGACACTCCAGCCGTGCCGCCAGGCTGGTGGGCGAAACGCATTGGAACTTCCTGTGGAAAGTTGGGATCCCTCTGGACCGCGGTTGTGAACAGCACTTCCCGTCCTTGCGAATCCGCGCGTTCATTCCCGGATTCCATCGGGTCAACGGCCGCGATCGACCCGACCAACGTGGTATCCGTAGTACCCGCGGACACCGAGAGGACCAGCGATCCATCCGGAAAGATCCCGAGGAGGGCTCCCGAAATGTGGGTGTAGGACGGGGGCCTGGTGAAACGACCCCCTTCATCGGCCCGCCAGACATCCGCCCCTTGCCGTCGGTTCAGCGGCGGCTGGTTGTCGCCCATCAGGAGGATCTCCCCGTCGTGGAAAGCCAGTTGGAAATGGACCCATTTGAGCGGTTGGTCCTCCACTCCCCGCGGGGCTGGGATACGGGTCTCTTCACCACTCGCTGGATCGAGTATGTGCAGCAAGAGTGAATCCGGATCCAGTAGACCGCTCAGGGAATAGAGCACGACAACCCGCCCATCGGGCATGAAAGTCGCCTTGCTGGCGTATCGTTGTTCCATTCCGGTAACCATGACCTGAACCGAATCGGGTACCACCTCGAAGACGGGTTCTTCCCCGACCCTCCACCGAGGCGCCGACTCAAGGCTCTCGGCGGTCCACAGCCGCACCTCGCGGGCTTCGATCCTCCCGCCCCAGCCGAGGGGTGCCTCCCCAACCCGCACATCACGCCCGTCACACGCGGCGGCAGCGAGCACCAGCCCCCATGCGGCTGCCGCAATCGCCGGAAAATCCCGGATTCTCAACTCTCTGCCCTCCTTGTGCCCGGTTTGCCTCATCACCGGGCCACCAGTTCCAACGTGACAATCTCCACGAATGGCAGCCCGCCCTCGTTTTCCTTGTAGCGATACCCCTGGAGCGAGCCGCGGAAAAGCCCCCACGGAAGAACCTCACTCAGGTCCGATGTCCGGTATGTGTCCGAAGCAAGCAGCCTGCCGGATCTGGTGTCGATCACCTCGAGGATGAGTTCCGTGAGTTCATCCATCCGCTCCTCCTGCTCCTCCAGCTCGCGGAAATCGACCGCCCCTCCCGATCTTTCGACTCTCGCCCGCTCCCTCACGTACTCGTCGGTGGGCCGCCAGACGACCGCGTAGAGAAGGCCGCCCCGCGTGATGTGTATCTGCGTCACGCGGGGCGCATGCTCCTCCGCCCCATCCCACTGGTACCACGAAACGTCACGCCGAAACGCCCGGCGCAACGTTCCGTCGACCCCCCACTCTTCCACAACGTAGGCATCCGCGCCAAGCTGCCCCGGACCCGCCCAGAAGGTGTCGCCGCCCGCGTGGGAAATGGGCCGCCCGCTCCGCCCCGACGACCCATCGCCCACCGGTCCGAACGTGCGCGCGAGGGCACCCGCGGAGTCGGTCACGCGAAAGTAGTGACCCTCGGACACCAGACCGTCGCTGGCCAGCGCCGACCCGTCGTCCAGAATGACGGTTCTCCACGACAGTCCACCCATCATGTTGGACGCAACCCGCCGCAGGAACTCCTGCTCCGGAGAGAACACCGACCAATTGAACGAGCCGTCCCGGACGTGCAGGTTGTCCCGGCCATCGATGAACAGGCGCACGCCCCCCCGCGCACTCAACTCCCCCGGACCCTCGCCCTCCCCACCGAAATGGGAGAGATACGCTCCCCGCGAATCCCAAACGCTGATGATCGCTCTCCATCCAGGCGCGTCCGAGGTGAAGAAGCGGCCGTTGGAATCCACCACGACGGTCATGCCCGGATCCGGCCTGCTGCCGTCGGCCGTTGCCTCCAGCCGGATCCCGGTCGCGCGAAACTCAATTCGACATGGCGGGGTTCGGTCCGGAATCCCGGTGACGCTCCCCACCGCGAAGGACCGCTCCGGCGCACGCGGGCATGACGTCGGTCGGGATTGCCAGCCGTGGCCGAGTGTGGCTACCGCGATACCCATACAGCAAGCCAGCGTCCCCGTCAGGTGCCTCACACCCAACCGCAGTCCCTATGGACATGGTCGTGGCCGCGTTCATCCAAGGTGTATCCGGGCACCAGACCATAGTGCTTTCTTCCATCCGCCCAGACTATCCGGACGGGCTCCCACCACCTGCTTTCTTCGTGCGGATTGAAATCCGGTGATGAGGAAACGTGATACCTGTCGGTCCACAACCCCCAAAACCGCGCATTGTCCCAGTCCTCCCAGTCACTACAATCCTCCTGGGCCGCCACATCCGCAGATACGCTCGTCGTCCAGGCTCCATCCATGGACGGTAACAAGGCCAATGCACACAATGACACACAATGTAATGACTTCCAGCTTCTCTTCGCCATCTTCCTGTTTCCTTTCCTCTATGGGACGTAGGTGGGCCATTTTGCGGCTTGTCTGCCACCATTTGGCCTAGTTTACGCCATCCTGTCAATTCTTCGGATTCACCAGCATCTCTCCGCGCATCCAAATATAGAGCCTGGTATCGGCGATCCGCAAGCACTTTCGGTCGGCTGGTCCCGGCCTCAGATCCTGGACGGATTCCCGGCGTTCGCTCTAGTTCGTTTCGGCAGCGCGATTTACGGGAATCGGGGGAAGGACCGATATCCACCGGGCCTGCGACTCCACACGACCTCCACTTCCTCGCGGGCCCCCGCGAGCGGCCCCCGATCCCGGAGAGCAGGCCGTGATCCGCGGCCCCTACCCGCCCGACACCGCCTGCATGAACAGGATGGTGTCGCCGTCCGACACCGACACGTCCCATCCCCCGATCCAGCGCGTATTCGTCCCGTTGTGGAAACACAGCACATGGCGCCGGAACTGGCCGGCTTCGTTGAATAGGTGCGGCTTCAGCCGCGGCTCGCGCGCGATCAGGTCGTCAAGGACTTCCCGCAGCGATCCGCCGGACGCGGCCAGCTCCCGCACCCCGCCCGTGACCGGCTCGAGGAGCGAGGGAAGGTGGACCGTGACAGAGGGCTTCACTCGGCCCGCCTCCGGGGATCAGTCCGCACGGACCCGACGCGCCCGGCCCTCACCCGACCCACGCCGAAACGTGCAGGATCCGCGGCAGCATCACCGGCAGATTCGTCCAGCTTTCCCCCAGGTCGCGGCTCATGTGCAGCGTCCCGGACGTCGTCCCCATGTACACGCCGCCCGGATCCAGGTTGTCGACCGCCATGGCGCCCCGGAGGACTCCGCCATACGCGTGCTCCGACGGCAGCCCCGCCGACGCCGAGCGCCAGCTGTCGCCGCGGTCCGTGCTGCGGAAGACCTGAATCGCGCCCCCGGCCGGCAACCGGTACTGGTCGGCCTCGAGCGGCACCGCAAAGAGGTACCGGCTCGCGTCGTCCATCACGATCGGGAAGCCGAAACCGGAGGGAAGGCCGTCTTCATTCTTCGCCCAGCTCTCCGCCCCATCACCGCTCCGGTACATCCCCGAGTGATCCTGCCGGAAGATGTGGTTCGGATCGTCCGGATCCTGGGCCATTCCATGCACGCAGTGCCCGATCTCCTTGAACTCCTCGTCCTCGTGAGCCCAGTACACGCCTCGGTTCCTGGGAATCCAGGTGACCCCACCATCGTCGGTGCGAAACACGCCGACAGCCGAGATCCCGCACCAAACGCGGCCGGGATTCGTGTGGTCGAAGAGGACCGCATGGCAGCAAAGCCCCCCCGCCCCCGGCATCCACCCGCCGCGCGTCTCGTGATCGTTCAGCCCAGGGACCGGCTCCCAGCTCCGGCCGCCATCGCCGCTCGTGAACAGCCCGGCATCCTGTACGCCCGCGTACACCGTCCCCCGGTTCTCGCGCAGCGTCCACACCTGGCGCAGCCGCCGATCGTCTCCATCCGGGTACGCCGGCCCCTCCGCCACCTGCTCCCACTCCTCCCCGTCCTCCGACAGGAAGATCGCCGGCCCGTAGATGTCGCTGGCCACCGCCGCCATCCACCCGCCGCCGGCCAGCCGCAGCCCCGCCGTCACCTTCCATCCCTTGAAGAAGGGCCCCTCGACCGCCCACTCGCGGCGATCCTTGCTCGTCACCCAGAACCCGCCCTTCGCTGTGCCCACCAGCAGCCGCACACCCATGTCCGTCGCCGTCTCCTGTTACTTTTCACCC
The DNA here is from genome assembly GCA_965116645.1 of Longimicrobiales bacterium. GTDB lineage: Bacteria > Gemmatimonadota > Gemmatimonadetes > Longimicrobiales > Gaopeijiaceae > Bin94. The sequence continues at coordinate 3,900,003 of OZ220702.1, forward strand.
TGAAAAACGCCGCCGTACAATCTCGCACCCGGACCCGCGGGCGCAATGCGCGATAGCGAACCGACCAACGACTTGCGGCCCGAGGCACCGGACTCCCAGCCCGACGCACCGGACTCCCGGCCCGCCGCACCGGCCCCCTCACCCGTCGTCCTCTTCGACGGCCATTGCAACTTCTGCAACGGCACCGTCCGCTGGACCGCCAGGCGCGACCCCCTCGCCCGGCTTCGATTCGCGCCCCTTCGCTCCGCCGCCGCCCGCCGTACGGTCGCCCGCGCCGACCCCCACCTCGATTTCGACGCGCTCCCCGACGCGATCGTCCTCGTCGACCAGGCCGGCGTCCACACGGCCTCGACCGCGGTGCTGCGCCTCATGCGCCACCTGCGCTTCCCCTACCCGGCCCTGTCCTCCGTCGCGCGGATCGTCCCCCGCCCCATCCGCGACGCCGCCTACCGCGCCTTCGCGCGCCGACGCTACCGCTGGTTCGGTCGGACGGACGAGTGCCCGCTGCCCCCGCCGGGGATCGCGGCGCGGTTTCTGGAGGACGATGAGGGCTGAAGGGCTGCCACCCCGCTCAAACCCCAGCCGTCAGATCACCCGACCACAGCCGCCGCGCAAACGTCGCCGCCGACAACACCTCGATTCCGTCTTCCGTCCGACGCGACTTTGCCTCCAGGCACACAATCACCCTGCGCCGCACGGCGTGCTCCGTCGCCAGGCTACGCAGCCCCTTCAGGTGATGCCGGCCGATCACCGCACTCGCCTTGGCCTCCACCGCGAGAGCCATTTCCCCCAGCACGAAGTCCACCTCGACACCGCTCGGCAGCCGCCAGTGCGTCAGGCCACCGTCGAACTCCGTGTAGGCCACAAACGCCGCCAATTCATGGTGCACCCAGTTCTCAAAGGCCTTGCCGTACAGCTCGGAGCCCCGCTCCACCGTACCCCGCCGCGCCAGCCGGTTGACCACCCCGACATCCGAAAAGTAGAACTTGGGGCTCCCGATCAAGCGCCGCTTGTGGCGTTTCCGCCAGGCCGGGAGCCAGCGCCCCAGCAGCGTGTCTTCCAGGATGCCGAAGTAGTTCCGGACCGCCTGGCTCGACACCCCGCACTCGCGGGCGATGTTCGAGTAGTTCACAGGCTCGGTGTCGCTCAGCGATGCCGCATCCAGGAAGCCCGAGAATGCCGGCAGATTCCTTACGAGCCCTTCAGCGGCAATCTCTTCCTTGAGGTAGTCGGCGATGTAGGCGTCGAGGAGCCGCCGGGGACGCGCCGCCTGGTGGATTCGCGGGAGATACCCGTGGTTCAGAAGCCGGTCGAGGTCGAAGCGTTCTCCGAGTTCTCCCGCGGTCAGGCCGCGTAGTTCGTAGCGAAGGGCCCGCCCCCCAAGGAGATTGGCCGCACCGCGTCTCACCTTTCGAGCGCTGGATCCGCAGAGCGCGAAGCACAGGCCTCGGTTCTCCATCAACCAGTGCACCTCGTTCAGGAGCGCGGGCACCTTCTGGACTTCGTCAATGACGATCTGTCGCCCAGGGTCGGGATTCGCCTCCAGCTCCAGCCGCAGAAGTTCCGGGCGTGTCGCGTAACGTCTGAATTCGTCGCTCTTCAGCAGATCGATCCAGTAGCCGGCGGGGTAGTGCTCACGCAAGAGCGTACTCTTCCCCGTCTGCCGGGGTCCCCACAGGAAGAAGGTTTCGCTTCCCGGTCGGGGCAGAATCAGGTATCGATTGAACATGTGATTGAATTTATCATGATATTTTCAAGTGATCCAGCATTCCATCACGAAGCGATCCGCTGGTGCCAACGCCGAATCCCCTCCCCATCCGCTCATTCTGTTGCGGCCATGCCCCACCACGCTCACATTCCCGCTCTAGCCCGAACCGAAATGCAACCGCCCACCCAACGCGCGCATCACCGACATCTCCGAAGGAGTCCCCATGCCCGACCGAACCACCAGACCGCCTTGCTCCACCCTCCTCCTCCCGGCCGCAGCCTTCATCGCCTTACTCGCCACCCTCACCCCCGCCCCCACCTCCGCCCAGGACCCCGCCAGCTTCCGGCAGACCTGGCGCGCCGAGTTCGAGGCGTCCGCCGGCAAGGTCGTCGCGCTCGCCGAGGCGATGCCCGCCGAGACCTATTCGTGGCAGCCGATGGAAGGCGTGGCGACCGTGGCCGGCGCCTACATGCACATCGCCCGCTACAACTACCAGCTGCCCCACCGGAACATGGGCGTCGAGCCGCCCGAAGGCGTGGACTACGGGACCTTCGAGGATGCGGTCACCACCAAGGCGGAGGCGCTGGCGGTCCTGCGCGCCTCGATGGATCACGTCCGCGCCGTGGTTGACGGAATGAGCGACGAGGACATGGCTGCGACGGTGAACCTGTACGGCCGCGAGGTGCCCAGGTGGGGCGTCCTCTTCCGGCTCCTTGCGCACATGAACGAGCATCTGGGCCAGCAGATCGCCTACGCGCGGTCGAACCGCGTGGTGCCGCCCTGGTCGGGGTGACTACCTGCGAACCAGCCGCGTGTCCGGATACTGCGCGTACCAGCCGAACCAGAACGCGCGATGAGCTGGTAGCCGTTCCAGCCGCTCACCCGCCGGCCCCGTGAGCGCGTCCTCCGCGACCGTCCACTCCGAACCGCCATCGTCCCACGCGGTGCTGGCGGCATCCCAGCGAGCGAAGCGGCGGCCGCCGCTCTCGTAGACGCGGCTTGCGCCGCTCTCATCGGTCAGCACCACGAACTCCACCTCGCCGAGCGCGTCGTGGTAGACCCGGTTCCGCGACAGAAAGCGCACCCAGATCGCGAGCTGCTCACCCGGCGCGTCGTCGAAGCGGAGCGCCAGCACCTCGTCCTTGTTGCGCAGGCGGCGGTCAAGTTCGGGGACGCCGAACATCAGCCTGTCGGTCGCGAAGTACTCCCGGTAGGCCGCCCCCTCGCTGTAGTCGCGCTGGTGGCCCGTTTCAAGGGACAGCACGAGGGTCTCGGGATGCCTTTTTCGCCATTCCCCCCAGGTCGTGGTCACTATGTGGCGCATGTCGAGGCGGATCCCCTGCCCGACGAGGGGGCCGACGGCGGGCTCGCCCGCGAAGGTCGACCAAAGCGACATCGTGGCCCGGTCGTACATGAGTTTGTTGGAGCGGTAGAGGAACCCGCTGGTGCCCAGTTCGTGGTGCAGGCCCTCGGCCGCCGACCGGTAGAGGATCATGGTTCCGCACAGAGTGCAGTACACGCCGGTGTGGTGCTCGCCCGCGATGGAGTCCTTGAACATCTCGTGCCAGGCGAGGATCCGCTTGGGATAGGCCCGCACGTCGCCATCGAGCGCAATCCCGAAAACCACGTTGTCGTCGTCCAGGTAGCCGGCTTCCCCGGCGGGGATCATCTTCGGGTGGTCGAGGGGTGGAATGCCGTCCCGGGAGACACCGCCCCACCGGATCTCGTCGAGCCGGATGTTCGCGACCGGGTATTGGTCGAAGTAGTCCGTGAAGCTGGGGTCGATCATCTCATACAGCTCCGCCTTGAAGGCGGCGTACTCCGGATGCGTGCCCGGGTTGGTCCGCCAGACCCACTCCCACCAGCCCTCGAAATCACGTCCCAGCTTCTGCCCCGTCCGGCGCTCGAGCACGAAGATGATCCTTCGTACGCTCCGCTCGTAAGCCGCGAACGGCATCAACTCGACCAGGATCGACGCGTGCGAGTCGTCCCAATCCCTAAGGATCAGCGTTTCCGCGGCGTCCGCCTTCTGGCCGTCTTCCGAGAGCAGGTCCCAGAAGGCCTCCAGGGGAGTCTGCGCGGCCAGGCGGGAGGGGGAGGCGAGGAGGGCGGCGGCGACGAACAGCAGGATTAGTGCGCGCATGGTCTTTCAGATAACGTGCACCTGACGCCTTGTCCAGCCGCGAGGAGTGAGCGCGCCGACCCGCTGGATCAGCTCTTCGTCCCAGGTCACCAGGCCGCCGTCGAGCGTTGCGGCGAGGGCTGCGTACAGGGCGTCTCCAGAGCGAAGGAAACTGCTGGTGCCGAAATGGATGGCCTCCCGGAGCTTCGCCCGGCTCAGGGAGTACGTTGTGATCAATGGGGATGCCAGCATCCGGTCGGTGAGGTCGCGGCCCTGCTCGGCGTTGCGCAGCCTGCGAGCCAGAGCGCAGGCGATCTCGATCTGCGCGAACTCGGGGAGAGCGATGGGAACCTCCCGCGCGACAACCCCGGAGAGGAAGAGGCGGCTGACCTCCGACAGCGCATCGGTTGCGTCGGCGGCCGAGACCCAGACGCTGGCGTCGATGACCAGCGGGTTCACTAACTCTCCAGCCGGTCGCGGCCCGCGGCCAATTCCTCCCGCGCCGAGCGGTCCGCCGGAGCGCTCCTGATCGCCTCATCGGCCGCATCCAGCCAGGACCGAAGCCACGCCGTTGGAGCCTCCCGAGCCTTCCCGCCCTCGTCTTCCCTCAACCAGCGCCGGTAGAGCCGGGTCGTCACTTCGCGGATGGTGAGCCCGCGCAAAGCGGCCTCCGCCTTGACCTGCCGGTACAGGTCATCCGGTATGTCGATGGTCGCTTTCATTCGGACAAGCTATATGTATTCCTGTATACCTGTCAATCATGCATCGCGCATGGGGGTCAGTCGACAAGGCGGGCGCGCTCTACCGTCCGGGGGAGTAAGCGGGCGCGCGGCTACCCTTTTCCCCGTAACGCCGCCAGCAGCTCCGCCTCCCGCTCCGGCGTCAGCCCCGACCGCAACTCCTGCCGCTCGGCATCCTGCGCGTTCCACCATTCCAGCGTCTCGGCCGCGGTCTGCTCCAGCGGCCGCATCTCGAAGCCGGCCGCGAAGGCCTTGTCGCCGTTCACTCGCATCATGCCGAGGTAGTCGCCGGCGGGCTCGGTCCAGTAGGTGAGGGCGCCGACGCCGTGTTCGCGCAGGAAGGCCGCATCGACCCAGGTGAGCGTCGCGTCCGAGCCGACGGCCGCGCGGGTGCGCTCCAGCAGGCCGCCCATCGTGAGGCCCTCGCGCGGACCGACCACGTTGAAGGTGCCGGCCAGGTCGTCCTCGACCGCCTTGACCATGAAGGCGCCCAGGTCGCGGGCGTCCACATGCTGCATCGGGTCGCTCGGGTCTCCCGGCGCCAGGACCTCGCCGCCGCGCGCGAGCCGCACCGGCCAATAGGTGAAGCGGTCGCTGGTGTCGCCCGGCCCGATGATGTAGGTGGGGCGCACGATGAGGTGATCGTCGGGGAAGGCGGCCCGGGCCTCGTCCTCGGCGAGCGCCTTCAGCGCGCCGAAGGTCCGCCCGTTGACTTCCTCGGTTTCGGGGTCGTCGATGGTGTCGACCGGGGCGTCTTCGCGGATGTCGGTGGTCAGGTAGGGGATGTAGACGCCGGTCGACGAGACGAAGACGTACTTGCCCACCGACCCCTGCAGCGCTTCGGCCGAGAGGCGCACCCAGCGCGGGATGTTGGCCGGGTTGTCGATGACGACGTCCCACTGCCGCCCGGCCAGCGTCCCGAGATCGCCGTCGCGGTCGCCGATCAGCGTCTCGAGCTCCGGGAAGAGGTCCGGGTTGGTGAGGCCGCGGTTGAAGAGGGTGACTTCGTGCCCGCGCTCCACCGCCGCGCGCACCTGGTGGGGGCCGATGAAGTTGGTGCCGCCGAGGATGAGGATGCGCAGCGGGGAGGGGGGCGGCTCGCCGAGACGGCAGGAACCGAGGGCCAGGCCGCCCACCGCGATCGTGGTGGTCCGGACGAATGCGCGCCGGGTGAGGTCGGTGTTCATTGTTGCCTTTCGTGATTCTGCGCCGCGAAATGCCGCTAGCTTTACCGCCACTATGACCGAATCCGGCGAACATCACAACCGGGAGGCGGCGGACTCGCCCGGGGGCCCGGAGAGGGACACGTCGCGGGCGCGCGGCCAGGGGCCCGCCGAGACCTGGTGGCAGGTCTTCCTCCACGCCGTCCGCGGCACCGGGGGCGACCCCACATCCGGCCCCTTGAGGCGCGCGGTCATCCTGCTGGCCATCCCGATGGTACTCGAGATGGTGATGGAGTCGCTCTTCGCCGTCGTGGACATCTACTTCGTCTCGAAGCTGGGGGACGAGGCGATGGCGGCGGTGGCGCTGACCGAGTCCGGGATCACGATCATCTACACGCTGGCGGTGGGGCTCAGCATCGGCGTCACGGCGCTGGTGGCGCGCCGGATCGGAGAGGGGGACCGGGACGGAGCGGCGAGGGCGGCGGCCCAAGCCGTCTTGCTGGGCGTCCTGCTGGCGGTCGTCTTCGGTGTGTCCGGCGTGATCTTTGCGGGCGACATCCTCAGCCTGATGGGCGCCGACGAAACCGTCGTGGCTACCGGACTCCCGTACACGCGGATCATGTTCGGCGGGAACATCGTCATCCTGCTGCTCTTCCTGCTGAACGCCGCCTTCCGCGGGGCCGGCGACGCGGCCATCGCGATGCGCGTGCTGTGGATCGCCAACGGGCTCAACATCGTGCTCGACCCCCTGCTGATCTTCGGTTTGGGCCCGTTTCCGGAGCTGGGTGTGCAGGGAGCGGCCATAGCGACCACGATCGGGCGCGGCACCGCGGTTCTGGTGCAACTCTACACCCTGTTTCGGCTCGGCGGAACGCTGCGCATACGGCGGCCGCAACTGCGCATCCAGCCCGCCATCATGGCGCGGCTCGTGCGCCTCTCCGCAACCGGGACGCTCCAGACCTTCATCGGCACGGCAAGCTGGATCGGGCTGATCCGCGTGACGGCGGAGTTCGGCGCGGAGGCGCTGGCCGGGTACGTGATCGCGATCCGGGTCATCCTCTTCGCGATCCTCCCGGCGTGGGGGCTGTCGAACGCGGCCGCGACGATGGTGGGACAGGGGCTGGGGGCGGGGGATCCCGAGCGGGCGGAACGCGCCGTCTGGATCTCTTGCAAGATGAACCTGGCGTTCCTGGGCGCGGTCGGGGTGTTCTTCATCGCTTTCGCCCCGGCGATAGTCAGCCTCTTCGGCGGCACCGGCGCGGCCACGGCGACCGCCATCGACGGCCTCCGCATCGTCTCGATCGGCTTCTTCTTCTACGGCTACGGCATGGTCCTCACCGCAGCATTCAACGGTGCCGGCGCGGTGTGGACCCCCACCATCCTCAACCTCTTCTGCTTCTGGCTCTGGGAGATCCCGCTCGCGTGGGTGCTCGCCTTCCCGGTGGGGCTCGGCCCGAACGGCGTGTTCATCGCGATGACCGTGTCGTTCTCTACGCTGGCGGTGGTGAGCGCGGTGCTGTTCCGGCGGGGGAGGTGGAAGCGGGTGAAGGTGTAGCGGCGGTCGCACTGGCGCCGGCATTGACAGTCCGCACCTCGCCGGGATATCTATTGTATATCTCGAATAAAGACCGGAGGCGGTAGCGTGAGCGTGGGATCACATGTTGCGAAGTGGGGCAGCAGCCTGGCTGTCCGCATCCCCAAGCCCATTGCGGAACAGTGGGGTGTTCGTGAGGGGTCCAGGATCGAGTTGGTCTCCCGCGGTGAGCATCTCGTACTGCGCAAGAAGGCCTACGACCTGGACGAGATGGTGTCACGCATGACTCCCGACACGCTCCACGCCGAGGTGGACACCGGCTCTCCGCAGGGGAAAGAGGCGTGGTAGCCACTCCCCATGTGCCGGATGCCGGCGATATCGTGTGGCTTGCCTTTTCGCCGCAGGCCGGACATGAATCGGCCGGGCGCCGCCCCGCGCTGGTCCTGAGCCCGAGCATCTACAACCGGAAGAGCGGGTTGGCGCTCTTCTGTCCGATCACCTCGAACACGAAGGGGTATCCGTTCGAGGTCGGGCTGCCAGCCACGGGCGAAGTGACAGGCGTGGTGTTGGCCGACCAGATCAAGAGTCTGGACTGGCGGACCCGAAAAGCTCGTTTTGTCTGCAGCGCTCCGCCTACCGTGGTCGGCGAAGTGCTGGACAAGTTGTCAATCCTTCTCAGGGGACGGTGAACCATGAACCACCTGCGATTCCCGGGAATGCTCGTCGTCGCCGCAGCGGCGGCCCTTTCCGCCTGCGCCACCCCACCCCAGCTCGGCCTCGACGCCTTCCAACCCAGCCGGACTCTCGGCCTCGCCTGCTACGACCGCTCCACCCAGCCCCAGACCGCCGTCGTCGACACGCACCTGCACTTCCGCCCCTTCGGCGGCGTCGCCGTCCCCTTTGACGAGGTCATGGGCTACCTGCGCGACACCGGCGTGCGTTTCGTGAACGTCTACGGAATCGGCCAGATGCTGCCGGTGGACTCGCCCTGCACCTACTACCTGGACTGCCCGGGGACCCCCGTCATCCCCACCCTCAAGAACGACTTCGCGAACGCGAACAGTTTCCTCGCCAACCCCCCACCCGGCATCCACGTGACGTTGTCGATGACCTTCCCCGACCTGGGACGCCCGGAGAGCGTCCTCGCCGGCATCGAGCTGCTGGACACCGAATACCCGGGCATGTTCCGGTGGATGGGCGAGGTCAACCTGGTCAAGCAGGCACTCTTCCCGAACGGGCACGAGCCGGTGCCGGACGGCGTGATCGCCGAATGGGCGCCGTTCATGGCGGTGCTGCGCGAGCGCGGCATCCCGATCGCCATTCACTCGGACCTCGGCAGCGAGGAGGCGCCGACCCGCTACCTTCCGCTGATGCAGGCGGTGCTGGACCAATACCCCGACAACAAGATCGTCTGGATGCACATGGGGCTGTCGCGGGAGCTGACCACCCTGCCGGCCACGGAACACATCGCGCTCATGTCGTCGATGCTGGACCGCCATCCCAACCTCATGCTCGACATCACCTGGCGGGTCATCGACGACAGCTACTTCTCCCGGGCCGACTACCAGCCGCTCTATGTCGAATTCCTGAACGAGTATTCCGAGCGGATCCTCCCCGGCACCGACTTCCTGGCGTCATCGGACAAGGACTTCGAGGTGTACAAGTCCGAGCTCGAGGTCACCAGCCGGATCCTTGCGTTCCTGGACGACGAGGCCTTCCGCAACATTGCGCTGGGGGGGAATTACTTCCGATTGCTGGGGCTGGATTACGAGGCGCCGCGGATGTGTCCGGTTGTCACTGTGACGAGTTTTTCGAGCCCGCGACGCTGAAGACTCGCCCGGGCAATCGGGAAAGTCATGTTTACATTGCAACTTGTAAACCCTGCTTGACATATTGAACGGAAGATAGCCAATGATGAACCGTTGGATCTTGCCGGCGGCGCGGATCGCGGCCGCCATCGCCGTTGTCGTGGTGCCGTTCGGCTACGCGATCACGGGGGATCACGCCGACGTTCTGATGGGGGTGGGTGGCGGGATCGGGGTCGGCTTGGGGGTCGTGTTCCGGGGAGGTTCGCGGAGCAGGCCGTGGATCGGTGTTCTGATCGGGTCGATCGTGGGGATGGCCATCGCGCTGTTTGCCGGCGGTCTGTCCGGCAACCGATGGGGACTCATCGGCCCGTCCACGATGGCTCTTGCGGTCGGTCTGGTCGTCGGACTGGACCGGTCCTCGATCTCCGGCTACCGGGACGTGACCCGGGAGACATTCATTGTGGCCGTCCTGCTCACCCTGGGATTCTTCCCCGCTCACGTCGCCAATGGTATCCTGCTCGCCGTACGGGAGTCGGGCTTCTTTTCCCTCTACACACTGATCCTCGTACTGCCGGTCTTCCTGACGCCCTGGGTCGCCCTGCCGGCCGGCCTCCTCTGCCACCGCCGCGAAGGATGGCGCGATCGCCGTCCTCCACTGCTGCTGATCCTCGGCGTGGTCGTCCAGAGCGCCATGTTAGCCTTGCTGATGGCTACCGGCGTCCTCGAGGAAGGCCGCGGTCAATCGGGTCTCTCCCTGGTGCTGGTTATCGCCTATGCCCTGGGCATCATTGGAGTAGTGGTGCCCGTGGGAGCGTTTCTCCTCGGGAGGAGCGCCATCACCTGGCTGCAACCGCGGCTCAGCGTGTACGGCCACCTCATCGACTACCTCCGCGTCATGTGGGTCCCGATCGGCGGGTTCGCGGTCGGCTACCTGACGATCATCGTGCTCTTCGCCGGATTCTACGGAACGCTGGAGCGCTTCAGTCCCGGCGCGTTTGCAGGTGTGGAGGGCGGCGCCGGGATCACCGACTGGCTGTCCTTCTCGTTCTTCACCGCGCTCGGCCAGGACTTCCTGACCGTATCGCCGGAGTCCGTCGGCGCAAAGGCGCTCGTCGGCGTCCACCTCATCCTCTCGGCAGGCTGGGTGGTCGTGCTGTTCGCGGCGGTGATGACGTCGATCGGGCCGAAGCTGGAGCGGATCGCGCGCCGGCAGGGGGTGGAGTGAGGGGGAACGATCCTACTGACGCTTCGCTGACTTGGCGGTGTTAGCTTGGAGGCTTGGAGCAGTCGCACCCCCTTCGCAGGTCCACTTCATGAGCTCTCCGCCGACTCGGAAGGATCTCGGGTCCTACTACACCCCGCCAGCGGTCGTGGATGCACTGGTCTCATGGGCGATGCGAGGAGATCTGAGCGGTCCCGTTCTTGACCCCGCGTGCGGGGACGGCCGGTTCCTGGCGGATCTGGAAGATGCCGTCGGAATCGATGTGGACCCGGTGGCCGCCGCGGAGGCTTCGCGCCGCGTGAACGCCGAGATTACGACCGCAGATTTTTTCGAATGGGCGCCCCACACACAACGCCGATTCGCCGCGGCGGTCGGCAACCCTCCCTTCATCCGCTACCAGCGGTTTACCGGCCGGGCGCGCCAGCGTGCGCTGGAGTATTGCGCCGCACACGGGGTGAAGCTCTCCGGCCTGTGTTCGTCCTGGGCACCTTTCGTGGTTGGCGCTTCCCGCCTCCTGAAGCGGGGAGGACGTCTTGCTTTCGTCGTCCCTGCAGAGATCGGACACGCGGTCTATGCCCGAGATGTGGTCCGGTACCTGCTCCGCTCGTTCGAACGCGTCGAGGTGATCGCAGTTCGGGAAAAGCTCTTCCCCGATCTCTCGGAGGACTGCTGGCTCTTGCGGGCATCCGGCTTCGGCGGGCGCTCGGAGGCGATTCAATTCGTTCGCCTCGACTCGCTTCCCTTGGCGGAAGGATTGTGGGATTCCGAGCCGGTCTCGGTGGACGAACTCGAACAGTGGGGATTCCGGTTGCGGGCCCTTCTGGTCCCCTCATCGATCCGTGCAGCCTACATGGAGATCGCGGTTGCGACGGCGGCCAGTAGGCTGGGCACCGTGGCACGGATCGGTATCGGCTACGTGACTGGAGCCAACGACTTCTTCCACCTGCGTCCCAGTGCCGCAGCGGCACTCGGTATCCCGAAGGAAGTGCTCCGTGTTTCCGTGCGCTCCAACCGCGACCTGGTGGTGGACGACGTTGACAAGGATGTCGTGAGGCGGTGGTCAGAGGAAGATCGTCCGGTTTTGCTGTTGAATCTGGCCGGGGTGACCGAGCTGCCTCCCGCAGTGAAGGCTTACCTGGACTCTGAGGCAGGGCAGGCGGCCAGCAAGAGCTACAAGTGCCGGAACCGGCAGCCATGGTTCGCGGTCCCTGATGTCCAGACCCCTCACGCGTTCCTGTCCATCATGTCCGGTCACGGCCCGAGGTTGGTTGCAAACTCGGCGGGCGTTACCTGCACCAACTCCGTCCATGCTGTCCGTTTCCACAACGAAGCGGACTTGACACGGTACCTTGCCAACTGGCGAAATGCCCTGACCACGCTTTCGTGTGAGTTGGAGGGACACGCACTCGGTGGCGGTGTCCTGAAGATCGAGCCGGCGGAGGCACGCCGCGTGCTCCTCGCTCCCGAGCTTGACCTGTCGGCGGAACAGGAGGAACTGCTGCGAAGCGGAACCCGGGAACTCCGGCGGTGGAGGCACTACCGTGCCGCCTGAATCACCGGTTCTCACCAGCCTGGAGAGGGCCCTCACGCGGTTCGCTTTCCCGGATGCCAGCGTTCAGACCGGTGGCCATATCCGCTCTCTACACTGGTATGTCGCTTGTCGGCTGGTGATTGAGGGCGGATTCCACCCCGATCGGATCCGTCCGCGGCCGCCAATCGCCGTGGAACGCAGGCGCGATGGTCTCCTGCTTCATCATGACCCGTCCGCGGCGAAGCCCGGCGAGCGCACGATTCTCGGTGGCTTGAAGACCAAGAGGCTGGATGTGACGGTAACGGTACCAACGATCGGGCCGGTGCTCGCGGTGTCCCTGAAGGGAACACACAATGCCTTTCGCAACCTGACCAACCGAATGGAGGAAGCTGCCGGAGATTGTACGAATCTCCACATGGCTTACCCGGCACTGGTCTACGCGTTCTGGCATGTCCTGCGGGCGAACGAAGCTGACGATCCTGCTCCGGTCGCACACTTCCGCCTCAAGGATGGTCGCTACGACGTACACGATCTCGCATTTCACGAGGGCGGGGAGCCTACGGAATCGATCCAGCGCTACTGGCATGCCCTGGAACGTCTTTCGGAACGCGACGATCTCCGAGACCACCCGTCCAGATACGAGGCGTGCGGCTTGACTTTCGTAAGAGCGAGGGGTGGGCCGACTGAATGTGGCGTGTATGCTGAGCAGCCCGGCCCCGGATCCATTCTCGACTACAATCGGATGTTTCGCAGACTGTACGCCATATACGATCGACGGTTCGTTTACAACGCTCCGGCCCTGAGGTCGCGAACCGAGCGACGCGCGTGGGACCGGGAGTCATCGCTGCTGACGGACACTATCTGGCGTCAGGAAGCCTATGCGGAGATGGAGCCGCGGGTGGAGTGAGCGCACATCTTGAGGGAAGGGTTGCCAATTGAACCGTTTGATCCTGCCGCCGGTGCGGACGCGGGGGCCCTTTTTCGCGACCTGAGGGGTGATTCCATGGCTGAATGGGACGTTTCAGCTGAAACGTCGGCAGGGGACGATCTCCTCCGTTGTCACCCACTATTGCTTCTATAGTGATCGACAAACCAGCTTGTTGGTCATGAGTGACCGACAAGAACGAACACTGGGCCCCGCAGTCGGGCGAGGAGGCGGATGATGCCTCCGGTCCACTATCACGCGGGCGCGTTTCCGCCGATGAGCGAGGCCTTTGACTGGAATGTGCTCTTGCCCCATGTCGGACCCGCCGCGGCCGCCGTGGCACGGTACGACGGCGTCCTCCAGGCGATGCCCGACTCCCGCGTTCTGCTCTCCCCACTGTCCACCCAGGAGGCCGTACTCTCGTCGCGCATCGAGGGGACGCAGGCCACGATGACCGAAGTTCTGGAAGTGGAGGCTGGCGGCGACGCCGAGTCGCCGGAGCGCCGGGAGGACGTCCATGAGATTCTCAACTACCGGCGCGCGATGCACGAGGCCGAGATGATGCTGGAGACGCTTCCGGTGTGCGGCCGCGTGATCCGCAGGGCCCACGCGGTGCTTCTGGACAGCGTGCGTGGGGCGGGAAAGTCACCGGGTGAGTACCGGAAGACACCCAACTGGATCGGTCCCCCCGGGTGTGCGATCGAGGAAGCCCGCTTCGTTCCACCGGACGCCCACGAGATCCCGGACGCCATGGGCCGATGGGAGGGGTATGCCAACGAAGGCGCGGAGGGTGTGCCGGACCGCCTGGTTCAGCTGGCCGTGCTCCATGCCGAGTTCGAGGCGCTGCATCCGTTTCTGGACGGGAACGGTCGCCTGGGCCGCATGCTCGTGCCCCTTCTGCTCTGGCAGTGGGGGATGATGGAGTGCCCGCACCTCTACGTCAGCGGATTCCTGGAGGCAAACCGGAGCGACTACTACGAGTCTCTCCTTGGGGTGTCGCGCGACCGCGACTGGACGGCGTGGACTCTCTTCTTCCTGAAGGCCGTGCGCGCCCAGGCGGAGGAGAACCTGGCCAAGGCGAAAGGGATATTGGAACTGCACGACGACCTGAGGAACCGGATCCCCGGGATGACCCGGTCGCAGTACGCGACCCTGGCGGTGGACTGGGTGTTCGAGAGGCCGATCTTTGCGAGCACCGACTTCGTGCGGAGGACAGGGATTCCGGAGTCGACGGCACGTCGCATTCTGACGGTGCTGCGGGAGGGCGGCGTCCTGCGTGAGCTCGTCCCCTCCGCAGGGCGGAGGGCCGCGCTGTGGTTCTTCCCGGAGCTGCTCAATCTGGCCGAAGGACGGCGGTTGTGCTGATGGCGGATACCCGAAGAGCCTCCTTGCGGATTCCAGACCATTCCGATCACCCATTCCATTCCATTCCGATCACTCATTCCAGGGGATTTCGATCAGTGATTCCGGTTGATTCCGATCACCCCTTGGTCAAGCGGGCGGCCGTGCTGGAGAACCTGATGTAGCGACGCCTTCTTCCATCCTCGCCAGAGGTCCCCCGACGAGGAGGAGGAAGAAGGTGCCGAAGAAGAGGTTGTCCATGCGCAGGATTCGAGAGGTGCTGCGGCTGAAGCACGAGCTGCGGCGCAGCCACCGGGAGATCGCGAGGTCGCTGGGCATCGCCAACAGCACGGTGAGCGACTACGCGAGGCGGGCGTCGGCGGCCGGTCTTTCGTGGCCGTTGCCGGAGGGGCTGGACGACGCGGCGCTGGAGGCGGCGCTGTTCCCGCCGCCGCCGCCGTCGCGGGTTCGCCGGCCGGAGCCGGACTGGGACCGGGTCCACCGGGAGCTGCAGCGCCAGAAGGGCGTGACGCTGGAGCTGCTGTGGCTGGAGTACCGGGAGGCTCATTCCGATGGCTACCAGTATAGCTGGTTCTGCCAGCGGTACCGGGAGTGGCGGGGGACCCTCGACGTGGCCATGCGGCAGGTCTACCGGGCGGGCGAGAAGGCGTTCGTCGACTACGCGGGGCCGAAGTTCGAGGTCGTGGACCGGAAGACCGGGGAGGTGCGCGACGCGATGGTTTTCGTCGGGGTCCTGGGCGTCTCCAACCATACCTTCGTGGACGTGACCCGGAGCCGGTCGCTGCCGGACTGGACGATGTCGCACGTCCGGATGTTCGAGTTCTGGGGAGGCGTTCCCGAACTCGTGATCCCGGACAACGAGAAGGCGGCGGTCCACAAGGCCAGCCGCTACGAGCCGGAACTGAACGCGACGTACCGGGAGCTGGCCGGCCACTACGGAACCACGGTGCTGCCTGCGCGGCCCGGGGCACCGAGGGACAAGGCCAAGGCCGAAGCCGCGGTCCAGAACGTCGAGCGCCGCATCATGGCGCCGCTGCGCAACCGGAGGTTCTTCTCGCTCGGCGAACTCCGCGAGGCCGTGGCGCCGCTGCTGGCCGAACTCAACGAGCGGCCGTTCAAGAAGATCGAGGGCAGCCGCCGCAGCTGGTTCGAGGATCTGGACCGGCCTGCGCTCAGGCCGCTCCCGGCCCAGCGCTACGAGTACGCCGAGTGGCGCAAGGCGCGGGTCAACATCGACTACCACATCCAGGTCGAGTACGCGTTCTACAGCGTTCCCCACGCACTGGGCCGCCGCGAGGTCGAAGTCCGGGTCACGGCCCACACCGTCGAGATCTTCCACAGGCACCGCCGGGTCGCCGCGCATCTGCGGATCCACGCGAGAGGCGCCTTCTCGACCGAGTCGTCGCACATGCCCGCCTCGCACCGGGCGCATGCGGGATGGACGCCGTCGGGGCTCGTCGCCTGGGGAGGGAGGAACGGGCCGCACACGGGCGCGTTCGTCGAGCAGCTCCTCAACAGCCGGCCCCACCCCGAGCAGGGCTACCGCAGCTGCCTCGGGCTCAAGGAGCTGCTGCGGGTCTACGGCGGCGAACGCCTGGAGGCCGCCTGCCGCCGCGCGCTCCGCATCGGCACGCTGACCTACGGATCCGTC
The DNA here is from genome assembly GCA_965116645.1 of Longimicrobiales bacterium. Classification (GTDB taxonomy): domain Bacteria; phylum Gemmatimonadota; class Gemmatimonadetes; order Longimicrobiales; family Gaopeijiaceae; genus Bin94. Next base: position 3,915,769 of record OZ220702.1, read on the forward strand.
AAGTCCATCCTCGCGACCGGCCTCGACCGGGCCGGCGACGAGCAGTACGAACTCTCCCTGCCCGGCCGGCACGCCAACATCCGCGGGCCGGAGTACTACGCCCCCACTCCCCGCAACGGAAAGGAGTCCTGACGACCATGCTTCGCCAACCCACACTCGACCTGCTCCACGAACTCCGGCTCTCGGGCATGGCCCGGGCCTTCGAGGAGCAGGCCGGCATGCCCGACATCGCCGAGCTGTCCTTCGACGACCGCCTGTCGCTGCTCCTCGAACGCGAGAAGACCGAACGCGAGCAGCGCCGCTACCAGCGCCTCAAGGGCCACGCCCGGCTACACCTCGACGCGGCCATCGAGGACATCAACTTCAAGGCGCCGCGAGGTCTCGACCGCTCCCTCATCCTGCACCTCGCCTCCGGCCAGTGGATCCGGGACGGCCAGACGGTGCTGATCAGCGGGGCCACGGGATCGGGAAAGTCGTACATCGCGTGCGCGCTCGGCCACCAGGCCTGCCGCATCGGCATCTCGACGCGCTACTACCGCGTCTCCCGCCTCCTCGACGAACTCTCCCTCGCCCGGGGCGACGGGTCGTATCCCAAGGTCATCCAGCGGCTCGCACGGACCTGGCTCCTCATCCTCGACGACTGGGGGCTCGCCTCGCTATCGGGACAGGGACGGCACGACCTCCTCGAGGTCCTCGACGACCGCTACGCCCGCCGCGGCACGCTGCTCGCCAGCCAGATCCCCGTCGAGCACTGGCACGAGGTCATCGGCGATCCCACCTTCGGCGACGCCATCCTCGACCGTCTCGTCAACAACGCGCACCGCATCGACCTCAGGGGCGCCTCGATGAGACGGCTCTACGACTCGACGAAGGAAGTCCGCGCCGTCCCCGGCGGCTCCAGATCCGCCGAAGCACCGGGCTGAAGCATGTGTCCGCAGGCTTCTCTCTCCCCGCGATCGGGGGCGATGGGACGGAAAGAAGGCTCTCAGCGGGCCGTGTGGCCGTCCGGATGTCCGCTGCGGCCGCCCCGGACCCGTCGGAATCCGCCCAATCCGGGCCAAGCCGCCCCGCTCGCGAGCCAAATCGGTCTCCCAGAGCGCCGTAGAGGGCGTCCGAACCCCTTCACCCTACCTCCACCCCTCCGAAAAAACCGCCCGCGGCCGGTCCCGCGACCCCCCGGCAACAGCCCCGGCACTCGACGAAGACCCCCTCCAACCCCTAGACTTCAACCCCGTGACCTGAGCCTCCAGCACCGCTGCGGACCTCCGCTTCACCAAGGTGATCGGAATCCTCCGGAACAGGTGATCGAAATCGGCGGAAACAGGTGATCGAAATCGGCCGGAACAGGTGATCGAAATCAGCGGAATGCGCACTCCTTCACGATCACAGGTGAACAGCAAGATCGTCAGGGGGTGTTCGCGACGTTACCCGTTACCCCGACCGCCCTAAAGCGACCCTTGCCAGACATCAATTCTCCCGGTCACCGCAGCTGAGATCAGTGCGGTGCGGTAATCGCTCAAGTGCTCGATAGCCTTGGTCACCTTGGCGGCCAGCAAGTCGATCTGATCGGTCTCACGGTCTACGACATCGGCAATGGCTTGCTGTTCGTCAACCGGCGGAACTGGGACCCGGAGGTTTCGCAATCGATCGACAGCCAAACCCGGCTGTGCGGCGGCACCCGAATGCTGGTTTAGATCCATCGCCTCCAGAAGAGCTCCGAGCCACTCTATCACGTTGGGCCAACCGGATCTAACCACTACTGCATGCTCCGAAGCCCAGAACCGCCCGTTGACCGTATGGACATTGCCGCAATGCGCGCCCTGCCTGCCAACGAGCACGTGTACACCTTCATGGGTGAAGTCCGACCCGTAACCACGGAGACCATTGCCTCCGAAGACGGGATATGGTCCGTCGGTTTCGATGGAGGCCGCGGTAATCGATTCACCACTCTGCATTTCGGTGAAGTCCTTCAGACGACGAATCCCCCAATGGGCCGGAATCTCACCAAGCCACTCGATGCCGGTCTCCTTCATGGGCACCTCTGGATCAAGCCCCTTGGTGACGGCACGAGAGATCACGAAGGCACGCTTCTCTCGGAGCAACTCCACCATGCGCTCCTTCTTTCTCACAAGCCCGTCGATCACCTCGGTTTCTCGGTCGAGGAAGTCAGCAATTGTATATTGTTCGGAGCAAGGGGGTACAACCACAGCCAAGGAACAGAGATCGCTGGGTGTGATGGCCGGGTAGGCTACTCCCGCGGAGTCCGCAATGACCTGTTCGATGAAGTATGGTGCTTGGAGGGCGAACCCGGCAAAGCGCTTTTCCCACATCGAACCGGGCCTGATCACCGCGAAGCCGGTTGAAGCGATCACACCAGAGTGCCGCGGCCCAATCTGAGCCACTGCCTTCAAGTAGGTTCGAACCGTCGACACAATGACGTCCTGCTCTCGTACGATTCGCCGAGCTTGCGACGGAGCGTCGCCGAAAACGGTCTCGTGAGTGCCCAAGATGCCTCGGGCGGAATCGACGTTGCCTATCTCCACATAGCTTACTCGGAGGCTGGGATCGGTCGTCTCCGGGAGAACCTCATCGTTGATCGTTGCTATGCACTTCAGCCGCCGCACCTCCCAATGCGCCGGAATCTCCCCCAACCACTCCACCCCGGAGTCCCGGTACTTCGGATACCTCCTGAACCCCGACTCCACACCACCGACCCCCGATCCAGGCGATTCCACCATCGTCAATCCCCCTTACCCGCCCCGGTCGATCTCGGCCTCCAGGGCCCCCCGGCAGGCCAATCCATCTCGAACGCGACATCGCGCACCACGCTGTCCCACACAGGTCCCAGGAAACTCCGTACAACCCTGCCCGCCTCCGCCAAGGTGTCAGGGCGGTAACCGTGCACGACGACCCTGTCCAGCCACCTCTCCCAATGGCCCTGACGCTCGGCGTCCAGGTAATACCCGGCCTGCAACCCTGGGACCTCGTGGCCACTGATCGGCCCCCGTTGCAACATCGTTCGCCGCATCGCCAGCCTCAGGGTCGGACCATCGAACGAGAACTCATGGGCCAGCGCGGCGATGTCCCACACGTCCTTGGACCGGGTATTCCGTTCTCCGAGTCTGACCATCGCCGAGAACTTCTCCGCGATGAGGGTCTCGCGCGGATACGCCCAGAGCACCGGCTTGGGGTGGTCGAGAAGCGTCGGGTATTCGCAACGCTCGGGATCGGGGGTGACCACATCGCCGAACGCGATGTCCACCTGGAGCGGGAGTTTCATGTTGCCGAGCATCCCCAAGAGCTTGCACCTGAGGGCGCGCTTCTCCTCCACCGGTATGTCGGTAATCCGGATACGCGACGGGTCGAAGGAGACACCGTCCTCCGGACACGGAACCGCGCAAATCAGACCGAGCGCCCGTCCGACCGCTTCGGGCATGGTCGGATCCGTCCCCAAGAGGTCGATGTCCTGCGTGCCGCGAAAGATGTCACCGCTCCAAACGAGGAACATCGACGCTCCCTTCAGCACGAATCGGTCGGACACATCCGATGCGCCCAGCCGATACAGGAAGCGTTCGGCAACATACCTCTGGAGGATGAGGTTGAAGTCGTCGCCCGGCCTCCGTACCTGCTTAAGGCGCGCATGCACCGACGCCGCCACGTTCGGGACACCCGCCCGGGCCATCTCAATACGACCTCGCGTCAAGCGCCGGTCCGAGCAGCGACCTCGCCCGGCAAGCCGTCGCGGCCCGCCAGATCTCCGCCATCGACGCCCTGCGATCGCTCAACACGTCGTCAAGGGCCTCCTGTGCCACTTCGACCCCGACCCTACTGCGGAACCGGAAGCAGTCGACAACGGTGCGCGCGGGACTGGTGATGCGCGTCGGCACACCCTCGAATTCGGAGTCCTCCACGCCATAGCGGAGCGACGCCCCGGAGAAGCGCATGACGCGAGCCCTTGGCCTCGTCAGGATCGGGGCACGGTTCCCCTGCGGGATTGCGATCCACACTTCACGGGGAAGCTGCGTGCCGATCTCGTGCACCACCAGAGCGGTCAGCAGGCACACGATCGCGTCGGGCACGCGCGCGCAGACCGCCGCGATGTCGTGGAAGCGGGTCAGTTCCGCATCGGTTCGACGGTACAGGCCGCGCGCCTCCCGCTCGACGACTCCATCGGCCTCCAGTCTCCTAAGCTCTCCGTAAGTAATCCCCGCCGCTTCGGCGTCGCGGGGGCGGAAGAACGAGCCGAGGCCCGCTTCGCGGAGCTGGTCCGAAGGACGCGGCGCGCCGGTCATCGGAACGCCGTCCCGACCACGTCCCGCAGCATCTCGACGATCTCGCTCTCGATCTCCACGATGTCCTGCTGGATCTCTTCGAGGGGCCGGGGAGGCCGGAATCTGTAGAAGTGGCGGTTGAAGTTGATTTCGTAGCCTACGAGGCCCACTTTGCCGTCCTTCGCGTCTACCTTGAAGAGATTGATCCAGGCATCCTGGCGATGCGGAGCCACCTCACGGTCGAAGAACTCCCGGACGCTTGCCGGGACACCGGACTCGTCGGCTGGATCCCCCCCATCGGTGAGGGGCACCCGCTCGTAGTCGCGCAGCTTGGGGTCGGGTTCAGGGTTTCCGTCCCGGTCGCGGCAGATCTCCGCCGTCTGGTCCCGTTCGGAGAGGGCGGTGACGATGGCCTTGCGAACCGGGGCGCGCAGCTTGATGTCGGCGTCCTTCGCGGCGGCCGCCAAGCCCGACAGGAACTCTTCGCGATCCTTGTAGAGAGTCTCCGGCATGCCGCCAAGCATGGCCCGAATGGATTCTTGCATTTCCTCACCCTGCAGGCGGGCTTCCTCACCGGCCTTCCCCCGCTTTTTCGACAACGCCAGCCTGCGAAAGGCCGTCTGCGCGTCCAAGCGAGCAATCCGGTCCTCACTGGTCCGAAAATTCAGCCTCAGCGGGCGCTCGACGGTCACCTTCCGAAACCCGAAGCGCGTCGTCGGGAAGACCCGGCTGACCGCCACTTCCTCCTCTTCTCCGTCCGCGCCGACGGTGCTCACCTCCCGGTCGCGGAACCCCGCCAGAAGCTCAAGGACTTCGTCCGCTTTCTCAATCGGGATCTCGCGGCGTTTGTCCCCAAGGCTCCGCTTCATCTGGGTCCAGAACGAAGTGGCGTCGATCAGCTGGACCCGTCCTCGTCGCTCCGGACTCTTTCGATTCGTCAGCAGCCACACGTAGGTGGCGATGCCCGTGTTGTAGAAGAGCTGTTCGGGCAGCGCGATCAGAGCCTCAAGCAGATCGTTCTCCAGCACATGCCGGCGGATTTCGCTTTCCCCGCTTCCCGCGTCCCCGCTGAAGAGCGGCGATCCGTTCATGATGATCGCCACGCGGGATCCTCCCGGCCCCGGTCCCGCGTCGGGCTCCCTCATGCGGGAGAGCATGTGCAGAAGGAACAGAAGCTGGCCGTCGCTGATGCGCGGCAGCCCGGGACCGAAGCGACCGGCTGATCCGCGGGCGTGTTCGGCCTTGACCTCCCGCTTGTCCGTGGTCCACCTCTTGCCATACGGCGGGTTCGTGATGAGGTAGTCGAACTTCCGGCGGTGGAAGTCGCCCGACAGCACGCTGCCCAGCTTGATGTTCTTGGCGTCCCGCCCCGTGGGATCCTTCATGTAGAGGTCGGACTTCGAGACGGCCCAGGTCTCGGGGTTGGTTTCCTGTCCGAAGAGGTGGATCTCGGCAGATTCGTTGATCGCGGTGCGGATGGTCCGGCCGTTCTCACGTCGCCCGATCGTGATGTGCTCCTTCGCGAGCATCAACATGCCGCCGGAACCGCAGCACGGATCGTAGATGTCGTGGACGGCACCTTCCCGGGCGATGTGATCACCGTCGCCCGCGAGCATCAGGTCGACCATGAGGTGAACCACGTCGCGCGGCGTGAAGTGGTCGCCCGGGTTCTCGTTGAGCGCCTCGTTGAACTTCCTGATGAGCTCCTCGAGAATCGTTCCCATCGTGGGATTGTCGATCCTGTCAGGATGGAGGTCGACATCCTTGAACCGCTGCACGACGCTGAAGAGGAGCCGCCCCTCGTCCAGCATGCTGATCGTGTTCCCGAAGCGGAACGCTTCCAGCACCTCCCGCATGTTCGAACTGAACCGGGCGATGTAGCTCCGCAGGTTGTCGGCCAGGTTCGGCGGGTCGGCGACGAGGCGCTCGAAGTCGTACGGCGATACGTTGTAGAAGTCGAAGCCCGAGGCGCGCCGAAGCTGTCCCGGCATCGCCTCCGGCCTTCCCTTCAGCTCCTCGTGACGCCGGAGGACCTCCGGCTTGGTCGGCCCCAGCACGCAGTCGAGGCGGCGCAGGACCGTCATCGGCAGGATGACGTCCTGGTACTTGCCCCGCTTGAAGGTGTCGCGGATGAGGTCCGCGACGCTCCAGATGAAGCTGACGATCTCGCTGTGGTTCATGGGGGTGGGCTGGCGGTGCGGTTTGGTGTCCGAAGGTGGTCTCCCGGACCGAAAAATGGCGACTGAAATGGAAAAAGTCAATAATTACCGAGAATTATATACTTTTTCTCGTGACCCCAATGTCCAGCTATTCGTCCACCTCGTCGCGGGAGAACAGCTCCTCGAGTGACCGTGGCGCGGTCCACCGCGCTTCGCCGTGATAGAGCACGATGGGCACCACATCCAACGTCTCGAGGTCGGGAGGAGGCCTCATTCGCCGGCGGAGCTCCCTTACCGCCTGGCGGATGTCCATCGCTACCCAGACCGGCATCATCGGGTTGTTCTCGGCCTGGAGGTACAGCAGGAACACGACCTGGGCGCCGGTGTGCCGGGTGCGGGCGAGGGGCGGACCCCGAAGATGGGCGGGAAGCGCCGGAGCGCACATGGCTGGATGGGCGGTATTTTTGTAAGCTGTTGGTATTGATTGATTTACGTTACTCATGGTGAGGGTCGTTCCCCTATCAGTTCATGTTTGCTGGCCGGGATGTGGATCGACGGTAGCGAACGGCATTGGATGTTCGAGCCGAGTGTGCTTAGGTTGAAGGGACGGACTCGCGAGGAGTACTCTCCCGGATCCACTCGTCGAAGGCGGAGGGGAACGCCTGACCAAGTACCTTGCCCAGCACCTGAAAGCTCGGTCTCTAGGTCGAGGTGCGCGATCCCACAGAGAACTCAGAACGTTCCCGACACGCACCCGTTGGGCCGACGACGACAATAGCTGTGAGTCTCTGGCTGCACGCAGTTCTCGACGCTCGCAAGGCCCATCCGCGGAGTCCTTCGCCAGCCCCCCCGAATCCGGCAATCTTGGTCGGCGGAATCTCCAAGCGCGCACGCGTCGCGTGGCTACCGACCTCCTTGTCTCACCGACCCACCTTCCTTGCTCCAAGTAGCCGAGACCGCCATCGTCTTCACACTGCTGGCTGTGGAGTCCACCTTCCGCGCAGCTCCGCCAGCGTCAAATGGAAAATGTCACCTAACGAGTCGGAGCAAGTCGATTGGCTGAGCAAGACCTGATGATGGTGCGGGAAATCGCGCACGATCTTGGCCGGAGCAAGGGCTACATCCACAGAGTGGTAGCGCGACTTGGAATCGAGGTCGTGAAGCAGAAGAGTGAGCGCACAAGGGGCCAGATCGCCCATTACATCAGGGCCGAGGACTATCCGAAGATCTTGAGAGACCTGACCCCTTCCTCCAACGAAGAGTCGGATCACGATGCCGTGCAAGGCACCGGCAGCTTCTATGTGATTTCTCTTGAACCGGAGCTAGATCCAGGCCGCATCAAGCTGGGGTTTGGAGCGGATGTGAAGGAGAGGTTGCGCCGACACAAGACCTCCGCACCGTTTGCCCGAGTCATCAAGACATGGCCATGTAGGGGGCTTTGGGAGAAGACGGCCATAGACTGCGTATCTCAGGGTTGCGAGCGTCTACACACAGAAGTGTTTCGAGCCCAGGACATCGGTGAGGTGCTTCGGAAGGGAGACTCGTTCTTTGGGTTGATGCCGGAACTCGCGGATTCCGAACCTGAGGGCAGTTAGAGGCGTCCCGAACCCAACCGGGGGTAGGTGGACGCTTGGAGGCGGGACTTGACCGCCGGTGGCAGAGGCCGAGGCGTATTTCGGTCTGGATGGGGGGAGACTAGGTTGCTCGGGAAAGTCGTGGAGGTCCTACGAACGTACCGTGTCCGTGCCGACATCGGACCAAGACGGGGGTCTATACCGTGATCGACAGCGGAATCATCGGACAAGCCTACGGGCGGAAGATCCACGCCCGTGAAGTGGTCGCCATCGACGAAGCCGGGGACGGGTTGTGCTGGGTTCGCCTGACCCGGTTCGGCGACGACTGGCTCCTGATCCGCTCCGATGCCCGCGACGTGTCGCGCGCGGTGCGGAAACTCCGCCAGATACCGGCGGGTGAGCAGTCGGACCGGTTCCCGGAGTTCGGGCCGTGAGCCTGTTCCTCTACCTCGCCCTCGGGGCGCTGGGTGTCGCCCTCATCTTCGGACTGTCTACCGATGTCCGGGCCGCCGTGCGCCGCCTGTTTCCTCCCCGCCGGCGGTAGGCCACGAACCTGCGCCAAACGTCGCGCTTCGAACCCGTTGGGGGGGGTGCGCTTCAGTTGCCGGTCCTGGGTTGCAGTCGCTCAAGCCAGCCGGGTGGACGCCGTGCGAAACGCTTATCGTGCGTCGAAACAGCGACCGTGGCCCACTGCGGAGATCGCTCAGCGGCTCGGGCCGGAATCGCGATCCGGCGTTGGGAGACGCGTCAGATAGGTAGGCCGCGCGGTCTCGCGACGGCGGATGTCCCGAAGTACTCGGCCAAGCGTGTCACTTGCTCGTCGAGCCGCTCGACTTGCCGCCTCAAGGTGTCGTTCTCCTCGCTCAGCCGCTCGACGCGCTGCCGCAAGGCTTCGACCTGCCCGGAGTGCCGCCGCTGTTCCCTTTCGTACTGCGCGGACAATCTTCCCAACGCCGCCGTCAGCTGGCGTTCCAAGTCGGTCATACAGATCCCTCACTCTCTCGACAGCTTCACGTAGGGCCGCCCGTCCACGCTGAAGGCCGGGCGGACCATCGTCCCGGCCGGGAGCGTCACGTATCGTTCCCCGTTCACCTCCCGCAGCGTCACGCCCCAGGTCGTCTCCTCGATCTCCGCCAGCATACCGCGCGCGTCCTCGATCCGCAGGTTCTCCATCTCCAGCGTCTCGATCCGGCGCTGGATGCTCGCCGACAACCAGTGCATCGTCGCCCAGCTCCCGGCGCTGAACCCGAGAAAAAGGCTCAGGCCGACCATCAGGGGCCGGAGCCAAGCCCTCAGAAGCAGTGCGCGCATGCGCCCCGTCGCCTTCTCCGTATCGCTCTCGATGGAACGCAGCGCGGCGCTTGCGACGCCGCTCAAGCTCTCGCCGAGCCGCTCCAGCTCGCGCATGGTCGACTCCTCGATCTGCTTCCGGTCGGTCTCCAGCCGGCTCTGCACCCGCAAGGTCAAGTCGCCCGGGCTCGAAGTCCTGCTCATACAGCTTTCCCTTCAGCCGCCACCGCTTCCCGCTGCCGGGATCGCGGGCGGTGACGTAGTCCTTGCCCCGGCGCGTCACATCGAGGCCGATTTGCTCCAGGGAGGACACCAAGTCGGCGCGGCACCTGATCGCGCCGTGCTCGACGCGCTGCACCAGGTAGTCCCGGATCAGGTCGCGGGGATTGGCCTCATGCTCCAGCCCGGCCCGCAGCGTTGACGCCTCGAGGTAGGCGCGGTGGCCCGGCTGCTGCGCCCTTGCGCGCGCCGGATCGTCCGGACGGCTCCAGCCGTGATCGTGGTTGAAGGCGTCGCGGAGCGGATCGAAGGTCCTCTGCCAGCCGGGGGGCGCGATATTGAGGCTTCGGCCCGTCTGGAGATCGCACTGCGCGGCGAGTATGTGCACGTGGACGCCTCCGCCGCGTTCTCGGTGCAGGACCGCCGTCCAGGAGTAGCGGTCCGGCTCCAGCCCCGCCCACGCCGTCTTCTCGAACTCGTCGAGGACGGCTCCGATCTGCTTGCCGGTCGGCCGGTCCTCCGGCGCCCACGCGATCACGGCGGACCTGTACTTACGCTCGAAGTCCAGCGAGTCGGCGACGGCGGCCACCATGTCCGGGTTCCCGCGCAGCACCTCGACTCCCTCGCGCTCATTTCCCGCGGCGTCCCGCTCGCCGACGAGATAGTCGACCGCCGTCTTGGCCGATCCCTTTCCGTGCGGGAGAAACTTAAGGTGCATCGCCGGCGCCCTCGCCGATTGGGGCCACAGCCAGCAGCGACCGCTCGAACGACACGAGGTGGGCGATCACCGAGACGGCCTCGACCGCCGAGGCGTGCGTGTTCGCCCAGCGGGCGAGCTGGTTCAGGTTGTTGCCGATGCGAGCGACCTGCCGGGTGCGTTCGCGCTCGACGGCCCTTGCAGGCGCGGTCCACGTTCGCGTCTGCGCCATCGCCCTCCGCAACAACTCGGACGGCGACACACCGGCCGCCGCCGCCTTCTCCCGCCAGGCGACGCGCTCCGCCGGCGTGACGCGCGCGGCGATCATTACGGTGCGGCGCTCAGGCACGGGCGCACCGGGGGCGGGGTTCGGGGCGCGGCCAACCGCGCCCGTCCGCTGACCTCTCAGCGGCGCGCGAAGCTGGGGGTTCTAGGGGGGCGCAGCGTCCCCCTTGCCAGGCCGCAGTGTTCAACACTGCGTCGGCTGGCTTACGCACCTTAAGAGCGACCGGCGAACTGTTCCGCGGCCGCCGCGAAGCGCGCCGACTCATCGGGCCGGGCCGCCCACTGCCGCCCCGCGGCCACCCTCGGGGATCCCGGACGCGGCCTCGCCGCGCTCCGGCCGGCTTTCGGCGATCCGGTCGCGGACCCATTCGTCCACCTCGGCCTCGATCCAGCCCACGGCGCGCCCGCCCAGGGCGACCGGCTGGGGGAAGCGCCCCTCGGCCAGCCGGACATAGATCGTACTCCGCGACAGGCCCGTGCGCTCCAGCACGTCGGGCAACCGCAGGAAGCGGATCGGCGGGTTAGTTCTCTCATTCCTCGGGTTCTCGGCCATCGTTCTCCTCCTCGTTGGTCTCTGCTTGCTGGTCGTTCTTCGGCGTCGCGGGCGTCTAGGCGGATCGCGCCCGCCGCCCGAACTCCCGTCCTGCTCCGAGATGAACGCCGGAACCCGATTCGCGGGCCTCAGCGACGACGAGCGGCCACGGTGGATCCGGTGCATCGGGTTGCGCTTGCCCAGCGCCTTCATGCCGGACGCCCTCGGACCCGGACCGGAGCGCCCGAGAGCGCGCCGACGCGCGAAATGAGCTTTCCTTCCAGGGTCGCCATGCCCGAACGCTGAACGATCCTTCACAGGGCCGTCAACCCTTGGGAATCGGCTAAGTGTCTATGGCGTCTCTAGTTGTCCCACATGCCCCAGAAGTGGCGGAGGTCATCGCCAGTGGCGCCCCCGAGACGCCCCCCTCGGTCGCTCGGCGGATGTTGTTCCGACGAGGTTCAGGGTCGTCGCTCCAGAGACGCCGATCCTAATCCGGTTACTGTACCGGACATGGCACGCCCGTCGCTGCGTGGCGGAACGGGAAAGGCTGTGGTGATCGAAGGCCTACGGGGGGGTCGCTACCCGACGTACTCGCACCAGGCCAACAACGGCGGGTCAAGGGGGCACCGTCGTGGGTACACCGGCACGACATGGCTCTGTGGGAACGGGCCCGGACTTCTCCTTCCCTCGAACCAAGAGTGCGTGACACGGTGCCCGGCGTTCTTCGACTAGTCTCGGACCGTCCCACAGCCCTTTAACAACGTCCGGTGGGCGCCCACCTGTCCGCAGGTGGGACTATCGTTCGGGAGACGCAACGTACAACATCGTGGCGAGCGCGGACGGCATCCGCAGGCCGTGTTTAGCCTCGAAACGCTGCACACCGCCACACACACCATGGAACGACGACGCTACCAGTAGCCCTTCCGTCTTCGCTTCCTCGAAATCGGCCTTGGCCGCTGCCCAGTCTTGCTGCAAGCAACGCGCGACAGCCCGATGGAACAGGCCATCGCCCGCCCCGAAAGGACTCAATGCCCGGTGCAAGCGCACGCTCGAAACGGCCGCGTCGAAGTCCTTGATCGCGTCTTCCAGCGAATTGCGTCCCCGAAGCGCATTCCCCCGATCGATGAGCGCCGCGGCGGGCCGCCCCGTCAAGTTCAGCGCCTTTTCGAAGTCGGCCTTCGCACGGTCGGCCTTGCCTTGCTGCAAGCGCGCGCACCCGCAGCCGTGGTGGGCCTCCGGCATGTTGCTGTCCCGCTTCAGGGCCTCCGTGAAATCTCGCAGGGCCAGGTCCGCAGCACCTAGATACAGGTGCGCCTCCCCGCGCCGGCAGTACAACTCCCCCCGCTTGTCGGCGAGCTCCTTCTTCTCAATGGCCCCGGTGCACAACTGGACGAGTTCGTCCGCAGCGAGTTCGACACGAACCATCGTCGTCGGACCGGGCTCATGCGGGTCCTCTTGGGTTACCCAGACCTCGCTTTTCCTGCCATCTTCGTAGGCCAACCCCATCTGATGGTTGGCGTGGCGCATCCTTCCCAGGCTAATGCGGATCGTCCGCGCCTCCAAGCAACCCTTCCAGTCGCCTTCCGGTCTCTTCCTCGATCGGTCCACCGACTCCCGAAACGCCAGCGCATAGCCGCTTCGTCTGGGAGCCTGGTGCCTGATGAACCCGTGGACGTCGTTGTAGACGGTCCTCTCTGAAATCCCGTGATATCGGTCCAGGTACTCCAGTATGTCGCTCTTCCGGTCACCCGGGACGACCACCGTCTCATCCCGGGCATCCGGAACGATGAATCCCCTCGGGGGCCGCACGAACACGCTCTTTTGCGAAACGATCCTGTTCATCGTGTGCTTGGGCCTCACGACCGCGCCGGGCTCCGGCCAGTGTAGCACCAATCTGCCGTCCCGCCCTGTGCCCCCGTCGCTCGCGAAGAACAACGCGACAAGGTAGTCGTCGGTGAAGTCGATCAGGTTCGTCGCCCCGCCGAGATGCTGGATCTCCGTGAGAATGTCATCGTCGTCGCCCGAGGTTGTGTACTGCCGGGCGGTCTCCACCGTTTCCAGTTCAACTTCCGCGATGTCGAATGCCTCGTTCTCGCTGTCCGGGAGGCATTTCCGGTACAATCCGGACGACACCACCGAATAGCAGTCCGGTTCACCCCGGTACACGCACGGGCCTCCGCGCTTCGAAGACTTGGACACGACCTCGCGCATCAACCCGTGGATCCACTTCCGTTCGGAACCATCCACCAATCCATGTTTGCCAGCCAAGATTCCTCCCTTGCTCGCGCACGCTCCTCGAATAGCCGATCCGCTGGTTTGATAGGCTCAGTCGAACTGCGCCGCTAATCCCTCGGCGGCTTCTGACCACGCGCCGGGGACGCCGAGATCCAAGACACCCCCGACCCCGCAAGCATCCAGAATGCCGTTCCATAGGCGGGTCTCAAACGTAGTCGAGAAGCTTCTCCTTGATGGTGATCTCCAGGTTTCGCTAGTTCCCAGCGACGGTTTGGCCCTCGCCACCAATATTGCCGGGAACTTCGCCTCTGCAAGAATTCGGATCGAGGCGGTGCGTCCCGACGGGGTGTTCACCAATGATCGGACATGGGCGGCACTGTCGGCGCCGAATGGCCACCACCAGTCGACAGATCAGGGCACGCATCTCAAGAGTGAGGTTCTCGTAGCCGCCTTCTTGGCGTGCACGGAAGCCGATTGGAGCGTCCATGAACAGCGCCTCGTGAAGGGGTGTTGTTCCCGGATCGCCGACCGCTCCTGGCCCAACCGAAGCCTCGGGATCAGCCCACGGAGGGCGTTGCAGCGCCGAACCGAGTGCATATCCACTCGACCCGACGAGCGTGCGTGAGATACGTGGTGGGCGGGCCCTGCTCTTCGGTTAGCCCGTAGCAAGCGCCCATCGCAGCATAGAAGTACCACAAGTCTCTCGAACTCCTGATTCTGCGGGCGCTGGGCAAGGAAGAAGGCGTGGACAGCCGCCGCGCAGAGCTTTGCCCGGCGCGGGTTCCAGAGGGTTTTCTGCCAGAAGTGCTGGGCCAATGCGATCGCACGGGTGAGATTCGCGCTGGGCACGATGACAGTCGACGAGCTTGCCGGGCTTGAGTGGGGTAGTGTCGAGAAACCCCGCCTCCGTGGGCGTCAGCCGCCTACCAACGAAGAACGACAACGCCCAGATACGGAAATCGAGGTGGTCTTCGCAGGCGCCGGTCGCGTGTTCGATCAGGTGTGCGTGAGGCAACCCGGAGACCCGGCCGGGGAGGCGCTCCTGACGAAGCGGGGCACGTGCTGCCACGTCGCACTCCTCGCTGTAGGGGAACCATTCACCTCCCTTGCATGGGATGGGCGTGCCGTCTGATCCATGGATGCACTTGATCGGGCATCGGCTGGCGTGGATCCGTGTTTCGCCGCTCCGGCGCCGCCGGATCGATGGGAGGGACTGGCCCGGGCGTCTCGATGCTTCGCGACCGAAGTTGCCCACCGTCGTTACCGCGGCTGCGCTGCTCGACCGAATCCTGTCGGTATCGCCGGGCCCGCGGGTCAATGATCACGTCCCCCTCGAACCCCAACCCCCAGGATGCCGCCGCATCGGGTGAAGGAGAAGGCCCCCCCCAGCGTCCATCCACGCATCTACCGGGGCCCCAGTTCCACTTGGTCGAATCGAGTGCCCGGTGGGGCACAAGCTCGGGCACGTATTCGAAGCCGTCGGCCAGAGCGGCAAACGTCACCTCAGTGATGGCATTGTCGGGCCCACCATGGGTGCCTAGATAGTCGTTGATGCCCGCACATCCGTCCCAATGGGCACCGTCTTCGCTGAGCGGAATCTTCCTGTACGGATAGTTGTTCCCTCCCATGTTGTCGAAGCCGGCGATGGCTGCCGGGTCCGTGAGAAACCGGTCCCACGGCTTGGTCGAGTCCGGCGTGACCCGATACTGGAACCATCGGGGTGAAGTGCCGATTCCGACGGCATGGCCGATTTCGTGGACGGCGGTTTCGGCGACTAGTTCCCGCCTCACGGACGGGTTTTGGAGCCTGGAGGAAATCTCCTGCCAGTTGAACCAGATCAACGCCCACGGTGGCGTTGGTACGTCAGAGCGCCCGACGCTGTGGGCCCAGAACCCGTCAACCACCCAACCCCACGCGCCTATGTCCGTGCCGGTCGTCACCCAAAGGTGAAGTCCCGGCGCCAACTGGGCACCGGCGTCGAACCGCACGTGGAACCCTCGCTCCGGAAGGTCGGTATTCATTGACAGCACAACATCCTGGGAAAAGATGAATGGCGCTGCTGGCGTAGGCGCCAGCCATCTCTCCCATTGGGCAGCCGCGGCATCCATCTCCTGCCGGATGAGGTCGGGAACGTTCCCGAGGTAGTGGACGTGGATGCGGAACGGCTCGTTCCCCACGCTCCCGACCGTGATCTGGGCGCGCCCGGTGACGGAGCCTGTCGCGGCGGTGACCTCGGTGGCACCCTCGCCCACCGCCGTCACCAGCCCGGCGTCGTCCACCGTGGCGACCGACTCGTCCCCCGTCGCCCAGGTAAACACGGTGCCGGCAACGAGCTGCCCGTTGCCGTCGAACGCTTCGGCCGAGAGGCGGACCGTTGCCCCGATCGAAAGGGCATTCGCAGTCGGCGTTACTTCAACGGTGGTCACATGCTGCCCGACCGTGATCTCCGCCCAGCCGGTGACCGAGCCCGTCGTGGCGGTGACCTCGGTGGTGCCGTCACCCACCGCCGTCACCAAGCCTTCGTTGTCCACCTTGGCGACGGACTCGTCATCCGACGCCCATGCATATTCTGCACCGGCCAGGACGTGCCCATCGGCGTCGAACGCTTCGGCCGAGAGGCGGACCGTATCCCCGATCGAAAGGGCATTCGCAGCCGGTTTGACGTCAACCGCCACGATTTGGACGACCGTGACGCGTGCTCTCCCGCTGACGGAGCCTGCCGTGGCGGTGACCTCCGTAGCGCCGTCGCCCACCGCCGTCACCACTCCATCGTCGTCCACCGTCGCGACGGACTCATCATCCGACCCCCACGCATAGTCTGCACCGGCAATGAGGTACCCATTGGCGTCGAACGCTTCGGCCACGAAACGGATCGATTCCCCGATTGCAAGGACTTCAACAGCCGGCGTGACATCTACCGCGACCGCAATCTGCCTAACCGTGATGCGCGCGCGCGCGATGACGGAGCCTGCCGTGGCAGTAACTTCGGTTGCGCCGCCGCCCACCGCCGTCACCAACCCGGCGCCGTCCACCGTAGCGATGGACTTGTTCCCGGCGACCCAAGTGAACTCGGTGCCGGCAACAGCGTGCCCGTTGGCGTCCAGTGCTTCGGCCGAGAGACGGATCGTGTCTCCGAGTGCGACCAGAACCTCCGCAGCAGGTGTGACATCTGCAGCGACCGCAATCTGCCTAACCGAGATACGCGCCCGCCCGGTGACGGAGCCCGTCGTGGCGGTGACCTCGGTGACGCCGTTGCCCACGGCCGTCACTAGTCCTGCGGCATCCACCGTGGCGACCGACTCGTCAACTGCCGCCCACGCCAACCCCGCGCTAGCGACCGCGTGTCCGTTGGCGTCGAACGCCTCGGCCAAAAGTCGCACCGTTTCCCCTAATGCGACCAGGTCACCCGAAGCCGGTTTCACGTTCACGGTGGTCACGACCTGCTCTACGGTGACACGCGTACTCCCGGTGACGGAGCTGCCCGTGACGGTGATCTCGGTGGTGCCGTTGCCCACCGCGGTCACCAGTCCTGCCGCGTTCACCGTGGCTACAGACTCGTCGACCGCCGCCCAAGCCAACTCCGCGCCAGCGACGAGGTGTCCGTTGGCGTCAAACGCTTCAGCCGAGAGACGGACCGTGTCCCCGAATGCGGCGAGGGTATCCTGGGCGGGTGTGACATCTACGTCGGCCACCTGCTGCTCGACTATGACGCGCACACTCCCGGCGATCGAGCGAGCGCTCGCGGTGATCTCGGTGGCGCCGTTGCCCACCGCCGTCACCAGTCCTGCGGCGTCCACCGTGGCGACGGATCCGTTCCCGGCCGCCCAGTCAAACTCGGTGTCGGCGACGAGGTGCCCATTCGGGTCAAGCGCTTCGGCCGAGAGGCGGACCGTATCTCCGAAAGCGGCGAGCGCGCGCGGTGCGGGCGCGACGTGGATGGCCGCGACCCGCTGCTCGACCGTGACACGCGCACTCCCGTCGATGGACCCTGCCCTGGCGGTGACCTCGGTGGCCCCGTTGCCCGCCGCCGTCACCAGTCCGGCGGCGTCCACCGTGGCGACCGACTCGTCATCCGAAGCCCAGCCAAACTCCGCCGCATCGACAAGGTGCCCATTAGCGTCGAACGCCGCGGCCGAGAGGCGCACCGTGTCCCCGAACGCGACGAGCGCATCGGGGGCGGGCGTGACGTCTACGGCCGCCACTTGCTGTTCAATCGTGACGAGTGCGGTGCCGTCGACCGACCCCGCAGTGGCGGTGATCTCCGTGGCGCCATTGCCTACAGCCGTCACCAGCCCGGCAGCGTCCACCGTGGCGACCGACTCGTCAGCCGCCGCCCACGCAAACTCCGCGCCGGCAACGAGGTGCCCGTTGGCGTCGACGCCTTCGGCCGAGAGACGGACGGTATCCCCGAATGCGACCAGTGTATCCGGGGGGGGCGTGACCTCTACGGCGGCCACGGCTTGCTCAACCGTGACGCGCGCGCTCCCGTCGACGGACCCCACCGTTGCGGTGACCTCGGTGGCCCCGTTGCCCACCGCCGTCACCAGTCCGGCAGCGTCCACCGTGGCGACCGACTCGTCAACTGCCGCCCATGCGAACTCCGTGCCAGCGACGACGTGACTGTTGGCGTCGAACGCTGCTGCCGAGAGACGTACCGTGTCCCCGAACGCGACCAGGGTATCCGGAGTTGGTGTGACCTCTACGGCGACCACGGCTTGCTCCACCGTGACGTCCGCGCTTCCGCTGGCCATCCCGGCCGAGGCCGTGATGCGTGCGACACCATTCGCCACTGACGTGACTAGCCCGTTTGCGCTCACCGTAGCCACAACCGTGTCACTGCTCACCCAACTGAGGGCGACTCCTGCCATCAACTGCCCGCTCTGGTCCCTCACGCTCACGGTTAGTTGGGCAGTATCCCCGAGTGCGTCGAGTCTCGCAGCACGGGGTTCGAGTGTCACTGTCGTGGGCACGGGCGGCGGAGGTTCCACCGGGGTGGAATCGCACGCGGCGAGCGCACAAACGCAGAGAAGATGCCCCAAGGTCGGGCGCCCGTGCTTCCATCTCGTCATTACCCTAACCTCCTGCGGAATAGCCAACTGAAGCCCCTCCGAAGGAATCTCGGGGGAGACAGCGGGCCGCCGCGCCTCCCAAAAGGGGGGGGGTGGCGTGGGGCTCATGGCTATTCGGGATCCTGTCCCCGCATCCCCTTCAGGCGTGTTGCCCCCACCCCGCCCCCAGCCCCGATGTCGATGACACGAAGCTTCATTGCCGCCCGAAGCCGAACCGAACAGGTTTTCCCCCTGCCGTGAGGGGAAACCTCCCCCCCCAATTACCGGGTCTTCCCCGTCGCAGCACCCTCGGACGACTCCCTATCGTGATACCGTTTGGCAGGAAGGCGAACCGATTCGCGATTCCTCCTGCCGCGTTTACTAACCTCAAGGGAGTGTATCGTGAACCGCATAATCACCATCACCCTCTGTCTCTGCGTCCTAGTGCTCGCATCCGGATGCGGGGACGTGTTCGATCCACCGACAGCCCCCGAGCACACGACGCCCCCGCTCGAACCCGCCGACGAACCCACTGCCTCGACCGCCGCTGACTGTCCGCCGCTTGATGAGAACTGCGGCCCGGTAGACCCCGGCGGCGGGGGCTCGACCTCGCTACGGCTCAACGTGGCGAACGGCTGGAACCTCGCGGACTGCCAGGACACTTCGATGGGCGGAGGCGACTCCGATGGCGACGGCCTGAACGATGGGTGCGAGTACGATGTGGCCTACGCCTTCGCGCCGGTCATGATGGTCGATCCCGACGACGACGTAGTACGCGACGAATACTACGTGGTGATGCCGGGCGAGGGATCGAAGATCATGATCTTCTACGCCTTCGGATACCACCGCGACATCGCATTGGTTACCGGCCATAATGGCGACTCGGAGTTCTTGGTGTTCGAACTGTTCCCGGCTACCGAGCGCAACAAGCCATGGAGCTTGCTGCGGGCCTACCTTTCAGCGCACCGCGGCCGATCAACCGATTCATCGGCGAAAGTCTATGGATCGGAAATGGAAACAGGATGGCAGGGACATCCTGTGGTATGGGTCGCAAACGGGAAACACGCGAACTACGTGTCGCAAATCGCATGCGACAGCGGTGCCTTCATATCCGACTCCTGCGACGACAACACCTTCGAGACCTGGTTCTATGTGAGAGACTACGGCAACCTCGGGCAGAGCAACAACCCTGCGTATTCCAGGTGCGGAGTGCCGAGCAGGTCGATCAGCACCAGCAACACGGAGTGCTACTGGAACCGGAGAAGGTTCTACGGATGGCAGGGTAGTGGTGGCGGCTCCGGCGGAGCCTACCAGGGCTTCCTGTCAGACTTCGGCTTCACCGGACAACGCGCGCACCTCAACGGCTGAACACTCACAACCGAAGCCCAGCCGGAAGAAGCCCCCCGGGTATGATGCCTTGGAGGGCTACCGTAGACACTGACCAGCCCTCCATGGCCGGCATGGTCTTGATGGACTCCGGCGAGCTCTCGGCGGTCGGAGTGTCCAGCGTACACACCGCCCCGCCAACCTCACGGACGGCGAGGGTTGGTGGGCGCGCCGCCACTTCATAGCAAAGGCTGCCGTCCCCGCCAGCCGCCACGTTCTGCCTACCCGTACGTACCCCTGTGGGTCGTTGCTGCACCGAAGCCCGCTAGGTACTCCGCCCAGTCATCCATGAGCTGCCGCCGCCGCTCGAACAGGTCCGACCGCATGTACGCCGCCTCGACCTTGTTCTGAACGACATGGGCCAGCGCCGCCTCGACGACCTCCTTCGGGTGATCGGTCTTCTCTGCCGCCCAGTCCCGAAAGCTGGACCGGAACCCGTGCGGCACCGCCGAGATCCCGCAGCTCAGGAGCAACCGCCCCGGCCGCTTCCGGGTCAACGGCTTCCCGCGCTCGTTGACGAACACGATCGGACTCGACCCATCGCCCAGCCGCCGCGCCCCGTCGAGCACCTCCAGCGCCCGCCCGGACAGCGGCACCCGGTGCTCCTTCGCCGTCTTCGTCCGTCTTGCCGGAATCGTCCACACGCCCGCATCCTGATCGATCTCGCTCCACACCGCCCCGCGGACCTCGCCGCCGCGAGCCGCCGTCAGGACCAGGAACTCGAACGCCAGCGTGTCCACCTTCTCCGGCTTCGCCGCCCGTACCTTCGCGATGGCCGCCGCCACCTCGCCATGAGGCAGGGCCTTGCGGTGCGTGACGACATCGTGCTGGGGGCCGAGCACCGGCAGGATCCGGTCGCACGGGTTGTCCCTCCGCCAGTCCATGGCGACGGCCCACTCCAGCACGGTCCGGATGCGGAGGCGGACGGAACGGGCGACCTTCGGCCTCGCGTGCCAGATCGGGGAGAGCGTTTCCAGCACATCGGCGCTGGTGATCTCGGAGACCGGCAGCTTCCCAAGGCGCGGGAAGGCGTACATCTCCAGCGAGCGAGTCCACAACCTCGGGGTCTTCGGGCTGCGCCATCCCCCGCGCTTCTGCTCGATGACGCGCACGGCGGCCTCGGCAAAGGTGGGGATGCCCACCGACCGCCGCTTCTCGGCGAGTGGGTCGCCACCCGCGCGGGCAAGCTTCCGGTTCGCCAGCGCCTGCTCGCGGGCCTCGGCCAGCGAGACGAGGACGACGCTGCCGAGACCGATCTCGCGCTTGCGGCCCCGGACAACGAGCCGCTGGATCCAGCTGCGGGTTCCGGTCTTCTTGACGTAGAGGTACAGGCCGTTCCCGTCGCAGTGCCGACCGGGCGGGGCGGAGCGCACGAAGGCAGCGGACAGCCGGTTGTGCGGATGCCGGCCCTTCGGCTTGCCTCGGCGCTGTGCGCGAGAGTTGGTAACATTATTCATTCCCTAATCGTAGTGGGGATGGCAGTGGATCGCAAGGGAAGCAGCTAGTGGTAGAGGATAGGAGATACGCTATCTAACGGGTTGAAATACAGAACTTTACGGGACTCTACGGACATCAACGGACGATACTGGATCTCCGTTGTCCGCTCCCATGGCTGGATGGGACGTTTCAGCTGAAACGTTTTCTGACGCCGGTCGCTGAGGATATCGCCGCCGCGCCCCCTACCCCTCCCCCCGCAACATCCTCCCGAAGAACTCCTCCGCGCGCCGGTACATGTCGATCCGGGCCGCCGTGCTCAGCCCGTGCGTCTCGCCCGGATAGCTCCGGCTCTCGAACACCTTCCCATGTCGCTCCAGCTCCGCCACCGCGATCTCGAACTGCCGGTACGGGGCGCGCACGTCCAGCTCCCCGTGCATGATGAGCAGCGGCGTGTCGATGTTCGCGATGCGGGCCAGGGTGTTGCTCACCGCGTAGATGCCGGGCTGCTCTTCGGGTGACCCGGAGTGTCCCGTCCTGATGAAGATCCGCCCGATGCGGTCCGCGTTGGTGTACGCGTCGCCGAAGTCGTAGATCCCCGCCATCGGCACCGCCGCGTCGAAGACGCCGGGCACCCGCGCGATCGCCGCCATGGTCGTGATTCCGCCGTAGCTGTACCCGTAGATCCCGACCCTGCCGTTCACGTAGTCCTGCATGCGAAGGAACTCGCCGGCGGCCGCCGCGTCGCGCGCCTGCCCGTTGGCCCAGTCGTTGACGCCCAGATCCTGGAACTCGCGGCCGAAGCCGGAGCCGCCCCGGTAGTTGACCGCCAGCACCACGTACCCCTTCGAGGCCAGGTACTGCTCGAAGAGGTTCTCGCCGCGCAGGTACGAGTTGGTGCCGCCGCCGTGCACCTGCACCAGCGCCGGATGGCGGTCGCCGGGCTGGTGGCCGGGCGGCATGTAGAGGAAGCCCTGGATGTAGAGGCCGTCGTAGCTGCGGAAGGAGATCTCGACGGGGTCGACGACGGTGCTCCAGGTGGCTGCGAAGTGGGTGAGGCGGCGGTGGGGGCCGCCGGCCGCGGGGATGAGGTCGACGTCGGAGCCGCGCGTGGGGGTGGCGCGGGTGAATGCGAAGAGCTCCGCGCCGGCCGACGCCGAGAGCGACCCGAGCGAGCCGCCCATGTTGGTGACGCGCGTGGCGACGCCGCCGACCACCGGTACCGACCAGAGGTCGAAGTCGCCGCGTTCGTGGTAGGGAAAGAGGATGCGCTCGCCGTCGCCGGACCAGAAGATTCGCAGGCGGTGCAGCCAGTCGGTCGCGTGGATCTGCATCGCCACCGTGCGCTCGGTGCCCGCGGCCGGGTCGAGGACGAAGATGTCGGCGAGGTCCTCGTACCAGTAGCCGTCCTTGTGGGTGCCGAGCAGCGCGATCTGCGTGCCGTCGGGTGACCAGGCGGGCTCGGTGGACGCCATCAGGGTGCGCGAGACCTGGCGGGCCTCGAGGGTTTCGGTGTCGACGACCCAGACATCGTCGTGCCAGTAGTCGGCGGTGTTCGAGATGAAGGCGATCCGCCGACTGTCCGGCGCCCACGCCGGCGCCCAGCGGAAGTCGTCGGGGGCGAAGGCGTCGAAGGTGATCTGGGTGGGGTGGGATGACCCGTCGGCGGCCGTCGAGGCGTTCGCGGCGACCACCCAGATGTCCTGATACCCGGAGCGGCCCGAGTAGAAGGCGACCCGCCGGCCGTCGGGCGAGACGCGGGGCGCCCGCTCGTTGTGCTCGTCGTCGGTGAGTCGGGCCGGTTCGCTGCTGCCGACGGCGATGGTCCACAGGTCGCCGCCCCGGCGGAAGACGATGCGGTCGCTGCCGGGGAACCAGGAGGGGGAGGAGCCCCGGGTCCAGAGGGTACCGGTTGTGGCGGACGAGCCCGAAACGCCGGCGGTGTCCGGGCTCCCGATTGCAACGAACGCATCCGTCGCGTCCGGCCGTCCGCCATTGGCAGCCATGCCCGTGGGCACGAGGTAGATCGCCGACCCCTCGGGACCCGTGGCCGACACCGCGACATACCGCCCGTCGGGGCTGATTGCGCTGGTCCCGGCGCGCCCGCGGGGGCCGTAGATGTTCTCGAGGGTGAGGTCGAGGGGCGGGGTTGCGTCGGCGGGCCGGCCGGGGCGGTCCGGCGCGCAGCCGAACAGGATGAGGCACGCCAGGAGGATGCGACGCTGAGGAGCGCCCAGCAGGCACAGTTTGTATGGAGAACATGACATTCTGTAAAGCCGCCTTTACACTTGGGTCCAGGATGCGCTCAATCGAATGTGGGCGGATCCCGCATCGGCTCCCTCGGCGGAATCTCCAGTTCCACGCCCCCATAGGGCTTGAACCGCTGGTGGAGCCTGGTGCCCAACCCCTTTTCCGATTCCCCCCCCACCACCTTCCCCGGATTCATGATCCCCTGCGGATCCAGCGCCGCCTTCACCGCCCGCATCGCCGCCACCCCCGCCGCCCCGAACTCCTCCTCCAGGAAGCCGATCTTCCCCATCCCGATCCCGTGCTCTCCGGTGCACGTCCCCTCCATCGCGATCGCGCGCCGCACGATCCGCTCGTTGAACGCCTCCGCCTCGGCCAGCTCGGCCTCGTCGTCCGGATCGATCATGAAGACGGCGTGAAAGTTGCCGTCGCCGACGTGCCCCACGATCCCCCACGGAATCGTCGCGCGCTCCAGGTCCCCGCGCGTCTCCTCGATGCACTGCGCCAGCCGCGACACCGGAACGCAGACGTCGCTGGTCAGCCCGTGGCACCCCGGCCGCAGCGCCAGAATCGCCGGATAGGCGTCGTGCCTGGCCTTCCACAGCCGCGCGCGCTCGTCCTGCCTGCGGGCGTATTCGAAGGCCGCGCCCCCGAGTCCCCGGCTGATCTCCTCCACCATGGCACCGTGGGCCTTCACCTCGTCCTCCGACCCGTGGAACTCGAAGAACACCGTCGGCGTCTCGGCGTAGGAGAAGCCTGAATGGAGGTTGACGGCGTGCATGGCCGTCGCGTCGAGGAGCTCCGCGCGGGCGACGGGAATGCCGAGCTGCACCGATTCCACCACGGACCGCACGGCTTCGGCCAGGCCCGGAAAGGCACAGACTGCGGCGGCCATCGCCTCGGGCACCGGATGCAGGCGCACCGTGAGCTCGGTGATCACGCCCAGGGTGCCTTCCGAGCCAACGAGGAGACGGGTGAGATCGTACCCGGCGGACGACTTCCTCGCCCGGCCACCGGTCCGCACGACCTCGCCGTTCGCCAGCACGGCCGTGAGCGAGACCACGTTGTCGCGCATCGTGCCGTACCGCACCGTGGTCGTCCCCGACGCGCCCGTGGCCGCCATCCCGCCGAGCGTCGCATCGGCCCCCGGATCGACCGGGAAGAAGAGCCCCGTGCCGCGGAGCTCCCGGTCCAGCTGCTGCCGGGTCACCCCGGCCTCGACCGTCGCGTCGAGGTCGTCCGCGCGCACCGCCAGCACCCGGTTCATGGCCCCCATGTCGATCGAGATCCCGCCGCGCACCGCCTGCACATGCCCCTCGATCGAGGTGCCGGCCCCGAAGGGGATCACCGGCGTGCCGTGGCCCGCACAGGTCCGCACCGCGAAGGCGACCTCCTCGGTGGACTCCGCGAAGACCACCCCGTCGGGCAGAATGGCCGGGTGGTGGGAGTCGTCCTTGCCGTGGTGGTCGCGCACGGCGGCGGCGGTCGAGTAGCGGTCGCCGAAGCGGGCGCGGAGTTGGTCGTGTAGGGGGTCGTGGAGAGGGGTCATGATGGAAGCTAGATATTCGGCGGCGCGTTGACTCTACGGTGTTTCTTCGGTATCGTGTTCGCCCCATGTCTCAACTGGCGAAGCAGAAACGGATGACTGCGGACGCGCTCCGCCGGACGATCCGGAGCATCGAGGAAGCCGGATCGGCGGACCGGCCGCGTCTGCCGCTGGGCATCCCCGGGATCGACCGGGCGCTCCCGGGCGGCGGGCTGCGCCTGGGCGGGATCCACGAGGTGGCCGGCGACGAATCCGCCACGGGCTTTTGTGCGGCCCTGTTGGCGCGGGTGGGGGGTGCGGAAGCCGGGCGCAACACGCCTGCCGGAAGCGCCACACCTCGGGGCGCGTTCCGCCGTGGCGCCCTCCTGTGGCTCGCCCGGGGGGACGACCTGTACGCGCCCGGCCTGGTGCGCTACGGGATCGGGCCCGGGCAGCTGCTGGTCGTTTCGGGGCTGCGCCGGGACGACGACATGCTCTGGGCCATGGAGGAAGCGCTCCGGTGCCGCGCGGTGGGCGGGGTGGTCGCCGAAATCGGGCAGATCGGCCCGGCCGCGGGGCGGCGGCTGATGCTGGCCGCCGAGGGGACGGGGGTGCTGGGATTGGTGCTGTCGCGCCGTGACCGGGGGCGGGGGCGGGTGGGGGTGGCGATCAGCCGCTGGCGGGTGACCGCGGTGCCGGGCGGACCGACGGACGGGACCAGGTGGCGCGTCGAGCTGCTGCACTGTCGTGGCGGTCGCCCGGCGGAGTGGACGGTTGCCTGGAATTCGTCGTCTTCGGGAACAGATTCGGTCCATGAAGTCACGGGGACGAATTCGAGCTGGGCTAAGGCCCAAGCGCCGCCAGCGGAATCACGCTCACGCCATCCGGGCGCTGGTATCCGTAGCCGCTTCCCACGATCACTCCGAGGGCGGCGGGTTCGCCACACCGGTCCGTGTCCACTCGGTCCGCAAACTTCAGAAGGGTGCGCGCGGCTTCATCGACCCAGCCTGCCCCGAGCTTGACCTCGAAGGCGGCCCAGCGACCTGGCGCGATGTCCACGATGGCGTCCACCTCCAGACCCGTATTGTCCCGGTAGTGATACACCCGGCCACCCAGCGCCTGGGCATATACGCGCAAGTCCCGGAGCGCCATGGATTCGAAGAGGAGTCCTAACCATCCGAGATCCCGGAGCAGATGCTCTGGCGTCGCGCGTAGCGCCGCCACCGCAAGGGATGGATCTGCGAAGTGCCGCTTTGCCGATTGCCTTTGACGTGAACGGGAGCGCAAGTGGGGCCCCCACGGCGGCTGGTCTTCAATGATCATGAGTCGTTCCAGGGCCGTCAGGTACTCGCTGGCTGTGTTGTTCTTGAGTGGTGGGCCAATGCGGTCGATACCGTCCGCGACATCCCGTGCAAGGGTCGCCAGAGACGCACAGGTGGCGGTGTTGCGAGCGAGCGAGCGGAGAAACCTCGCTACTCTGGCCGAATCCCGTCTGACTCCGTCCGTGCGGCTGATATCCGTTCGGCAAATCTCTTCGAGGTACGCCTGATTCATGCGCCGAGCCCGGTCCGCCGACAAGCGAAGATGTCCCGGCCGTCTGGCGGCAGGTTTGCAACGGGTGTACCGGTAAGATTGCAACGCTGTCAAAGGTCCTGTTTGCAATTGATACAGAGGGATGGTTTGCAACAGCTCGCACTCCAGGCACACCCGGTCCACGGACCTCCGGAGTCAGGGCCCCGAGGCAGACGGAGGGCGCCGGCCTCATCATCCACATCCCAACCACTTCCATCATCATCCCCTACGTTGACTGCGAGTTGGCATTCCTGCCATCGTAGCCACCGCCCGGCGCCCTCACTGTCGGCGTCACCCTCTCCAGCTCACGGTCGCGGTCACCGTGCCGGTCAGCGCACGGGTTCGACCAGGCTTCCGAGTGATGGATTAAACGCACATTGCGCGATTCGGTTCCCCGGGTTCCCGGTAGTTCCATGGTTCCTGGCAAGACGACCCGGCGTGCGATGCGCGGGGGATACGCGCGGGGGTCCCGGACGGGCGGCTCCGGAACGCGCCCAGGATGGATCAGAGGATCACCGGGGCACGCAAGCGTGCCGGGTTCTTCGCGCTGACGCCCGGCAGGACGGTGCTGCTACGGTCTCAACTCACGCAGTCTTTTTCCGGCTCGCCAGATCTCCTGGTCGGCCATGTCGCCGAGTTCCTTCTCGAGGCGCTCCCGGTAGTCGGCCCGTCCGCACTCCTCGATCACGATGCGCGCCTCTTCGCCGGTCTTGACCCTCTCGTAGAGCTCGTCGAAAAGCGGGGCCACGGCGTCGCGGAACCGGTGCCGCCAGTCGAGCGCGCCGCGCTGCGCCGTGGTCGAGCAGTTCCCGTACATCCAGTCCATCCCGTTTTCGGCCACCAGGGGCATCAGGCTCTGGGTGAGCTCCTCGACCGTCTCGTTGAAGGCTTCGGATGGGGAATGGCCGTTCTTGCGGAGAACCGCGAACTGGGCCTCGAAGACGCCCGCCAGCGCGCCCATCAGAATGCCGCGCTCGCCGGTCAGGTCGGACCACACTTCCCGCTGGAAGTCGGTCTCGAAGAGGTAGGCGGAGCCGACGCCGATCCCGAGCGATACGACCCTTTCGTGCGCGCGCCCGGTGGCGTCCTGGGCGATGGCGTAGCTCGAATTCAGCCCCTTGCCCTGCACGAAGAGCCGCCGGAGGGACAGTCCCGAGCCCTTGGGAGCCACCAGCACGACATCGACATCGCCGGGCGGGACGATTCCGGTCTGTTCGCAGTACGTGACGCCGAAACCGTGGGAAAAATAGAGACACTTCCCAGCCGTGAGTCGCGGCTTGACCGCGTCCCAGCAGGCGATCTGGCCCGCGTCGGAGAGCAGGTACTGGATGATCGTGCCCCGCTCGGCCGCGTCCTCGATCCCGAAGAGCGTTTCGCCCTCCGTCCACCCGTCCCCGATCGCCTTGTCCCAGGAGGGAGAGCCCTTGCGCTGCCCGACGATCACCCGGAAGCCGTTGTCCCTCAGGTTGAGGGCCTGTCCCGGCCCCTGGACCCCGTAGCCCAGCACGGCGATCGTCTCGTCCTTCAGCGAATTCAAGGCCCGCTCCAGCGGCCACTCGTCGCGCGTGATTACGGTCTCCTGCTCGTCGCCTACATGTATCTTCGCCACAGTGATTTCCTCGTGCCCGGCGGTATCCGGTCCGCCTTCCGGTTCAGCTGCCTTCGTGTGACGACATCGCCCCCGGCGCGTCGTCCTCCTCCATACGATAGTCTATCTCCACGACACCCACGAACGCACCAATCTGTTTGACTGCGCGGCGCACATGGTCGGCGTCCGCGCGGACGCTCAGTTCCATCTCGTAGACCGCGCTGCCAGCGGGATTCGTGCAGGCAATGCCCAGGATCTCGATGCGGTGCCGCACCAGGCACGCGAGGAGGCGCAACAGGAGCGCGCTGCTGTTCTCCGTCAGGGCCGACAACCTGTACCGGGCAATCACTGATCCTCTCCGCGGGGTAGGGCGAGCTTGCGTTGGCCGCCGGCTCTATTCGAGCCTGATCTCCGCGCAACCCGCGCCCACCGGGATCATCGGGAAGACGTTCTCTTCGCGCTCCACGACCATATCGAGAACGAACGGCCCCTCAGCTGCCAGCATCTCGTCGATCGCGGCATCGATGTCGCCCCGGTCGGTCACTCGCACGGCGCCCGCGCCAAAGGCCCGCGCCACCCCCGCCAGGTCCGGGTTCTCGAGCTCGATCGCCGAATAGCGGTTTTCGAAGAACATCTCCTGCCACTGCCGCACCATCCCCAGATAGCCGTTGTTCAGGATGACCGCCTTGGCCGGGATTCGCTCCTGGACCATCGTGGCGAGTTCCTGGAGCGTCATCTGGAAGCCGCCGTCGCCGATCACCCCGACCACCGGCCGATCGGAGCGCGCGAGCGTTGCGCCCATCGCCGCAGGCAATGCGTACCCCATGGTGCCGAGGCCGCCCGACGTGATGATCCCGGCGGCGCCGTCGAACCTGTAGTAGCGCGCGGCCGCCATCTGGTGCTGCCCCACGTCGGCCACGACGATCGCGCGGCCCCCGGTGCGCTCGGAGAGACGGTGGATCACCTCCGCCATCCGGATCCCGGGGGATCCCGGAAAAAGGTCCCCGTCGATCACCCGCGCGCGCTCGATCTCCATGCACTGCGCGAATTCGTCCAGCCACTCCGCGTACGATGCGGGCGGGACACGATCCGCCATGGCGGCCAGTGCCTCCTTCGCGTCCGCGACGATCCCCACATCCGTGGGCACGTTTTTGCCGATCTCCGACGCGTCGATATCCACGTGGACGACCCGCGCGTGGGGCGCGTACTTGGCAAGGTTGCCGGTCACGCGGTCGTCGAACCGCATGCCGACCGCGACGAGCAGGTCGGCTTCGTCCGTTTTGACGTTGGGCCCGTAGTTCCCGTGCATGCCGAGCAGGCCGACGTAAAGGGGATGCCGGGTGGGCATGGCCCCCAGTCCCAGGAGGGTGGAGGCGAAGGGGAGTCCCGCCCGTTCGATGAAGCGCCGGAGTTCGTCGCGGGCGTTCGACAGGAGCACGCCCTGGCCCACGAGGACGAGCGGTTTGCGGGCGCGGTCGATCAGGCGGCAGGCCGCGTCGACGGCGTCCAGGTCCAGCGTTGGCCACGGGACATACCCCGTGACTTCCGGCTCCTCCGGCGGCGGCCGGTACTCGAAGCTGGCGAACTGGGCATCCTTGGTGATGTCGATCAGCACCGGCCCCGGTCGTCCGCTGCGGGCGATGTGGAGCGCCTTCGCCACCGCCGCCGGGATCTCGCCGGCCTCCGTGACCTGGCAGTTCCACTTCGTCACGGGCGCGCTCACGGACATGACGTCGGTCTCCTGGAAGGCGTCGGAGCCGAGCAGGGGGGAAGGAACCTGCCCGGTGATGCACAAAACCGGCGTGCTGTCCATCTTCGCGTCGGCCATGCCGGTAAGCATGTTGGTCGCGCCGGGCCCGGAAGTGGCAATGCAGACGCCCGTCTTGCCGGAAGCGCGCGCGTACCCTTCCGCGGCGTGGATCGAGCCCTGCTCGTGGCGCACCAGCACGTGACGGATCCTGTCCTCGAAGTTGAGGAGGGCGTCGTACACGGGCATGATCGCGCCGCCGGGGTAGCCGAAGACGAGGTCCACGCCGCCCCTGACAAGGGAGAGGACGAGGGCGTCGGCGCCCGTCATCGTCTGGCCGGCGCGCGGCAGGCGGTCGCGTTGTGCTGTGGCCGAGGCCGCTTCCCCGGTGCCGATGACGGCGGTTGCGTGTTCAGACATCCTGGACCCGATCGGTGGTGCACCCCTCCGACGCGGGGGATACGGTGCGCGCGTACCTGTAAAGTGCACCCGACTTCGCGCGCAAGGGCGGGGCGGCCCAGGCCCTCCGGCGGGATGCGATTTCCGCGGCCGGAATGTCGGCGTCTACGGTATTACGAACTGCATCAATTCGTATGACGTCGCCGTCGGCGATCAGCGCGATCAGACCGCCGTCCTGCGCCTCGGGCGTGATGTGGCCGACGACGAAGCCGTGGGTGCCGCCGGAAAAGCGGCCGTCCGTGATCAGGGCGACATTGCCGCCCAGCCCCCGACCCATGATCATCGAGGTCGGCGTGAGCATCTCGGGCATCCCCGGCCCCCCCCGCGGCCCTTCGTAGCGGATCACGATCACGTCGCCCTTCTCGATCCGCCCCTCGCCGATCGCGCGGTTGGCCTCGGCCTCGCTGTCGAAGACCCTCGCGGGCCCCTCGAAGACCTCGCCCTCCTTGCCGGTGATCTTCGCGACCGCGCCCCCCTCGGCCACGTTGCCGTACATGATCCGCAGGTGACCGGAAGGCTTGATCGGGTCGCCGAACCCGTGGACGACCTTCTGGCCGGGGGACAGCGGGGCGGCGGCGGCGGCGTTTTCGGCCAAGGTCATACCCGTCACCGTCATGCAGTCGCCGTGGAAAAGGTCTTCCTCCAGCAGCATCCTGATCACGCCCGGCATCCCCCCGGCCTCGTGCAGGTCCTGCATCACGTACTGGCCGCTGGGCCGGAAGTCGGCGAGCAGCGGCGTACGGTCGCTGATGCGCTGAAAATCGTCGAGGGTCAGGTCGACTTCGAGCGTTCGGGCGATCGCCAGCAGGTGAAGGACGACGTTGGTGGACCCGCCGAGCGCGATGGCCAGGGTGATCGCGTTCTCGAAGGCCTTGCGCGTGAGGATGTCCGAGGGGCGGAGGTTGCGCTCGAGAAGGTGCCGGATGGCGGCCCCGGCCCGCCGGCACTCGTCGACCTTGTCCGCGCTCGTCGCGGGGTTGGACGAACTGCGGGGCAGGCTCATTCCCATGACCTCGATGACGGATGCCATGGTGTTCGCGGTGAACATCCCGCCGCAGGCCCCCGCCCCCGGACAGCTCAGCCGGACGATGCGGTCGAACTCCTGCGAGGTGATGGTCCCCGCCAGCCGCTGTCCCAGCGCCTCGAACGAAGAGACCACATCCAGCCGGCGGCCATTGTCGTGACCGGGCGCGATGGTCCCGCCGTAGATCATCAGCGCGGGCCGGTCGAGGCGGCTCATGGCGATCATCGCGCCGGGCATGTTCTTGTCGCACCCCATGATCGTCACGAGGCCGTCGTAGTGCTGCGCCGACGCGATCGTCTCGATCGAATCCGCGATCAGGTCGCGCGATGGGAGCGAATAGCGCATCCCCGCCGTCCCCATCGAGATCCCGTCGCTCACCCCGATCGTGTTCGACACGAACCCGACCATCTCGGCCGCCTGCACGCTCTCCTTGACCGCGGTGGCCAGGCCGTTCAGGTGCATGTTGCAGGGGTTGCCCTCGTAGCCCGAACTGACGATGCCCACCTGCGCGCGGTCGAGGTCTGCCTCGGTGAGCCCCGCGGCGAAGAGCATCGCGCGCGCCGCCGGACGATCCTGGCGCTGCGTGAGCTCTCTGCTGATCCGATTTAACATCGTCCGTGAGCACTCAGGATTTGGAATGCACGGATCCCTGTGCTCCTGCGCGGAGGGGAGGGAGGGGGAGGGCGGAAAGGGAGGGAATAATATGTTTCCCGTTCCGCGATCCGCAAGGAATTCGTTCTGCGGGCCGTTCGTTCTGCGGGCCGGGGAATCCATCCCGGGGGGTCAGCAAGAAATATTTGATATTCGGTATTTATTCGGTTATCGTTCACGGGCCATGTCCCTCATACGAGAAACCGCCCCGCACCCGGGTCCGCCGGTTCGCCCGGATATGCTGGCCCGCCCGGGCCCGCGCATGTCCCACCGCATCCTTGCCGTCCGGCTGCCCTGGTGGCCCACCGAGAGGCTCGTCCGGCGTTTGCCGGAGGCCCGCACGCACCCCTTCGTCACCACCGGGGAAAGCCGGAACCGCCTGGTCATTGCGGCAGCCAACCCGCGCGCCGTCCGAGCGGGGCTGACCCCCGGCATGCCCCTGGCCGATGCACGTGCGGTCGTGCCCGATGTGGTCGTTCGCCCCGCCGACCCCGCCGCCGACGCCTGCGCGCTGGAACGCCTCGCGCGGTGGGCGGACCGCTTCACGCCGCGCGTCATGCCCGACGGCGTGGACACGATCTTCCTGGACATCGCCGGCTGCACCCGTCTCTTCGGCGGCGAAGAGGCGCTGACGGCCTCGCTGCGGGCTGCGCTCGAAGACTTCGGACTGACCGCGCGGCTGGCCCTCGCCGACACCCCGGGCGCGGCCTGGGCGCTGGCCCACTACGGCGCCGATGACCCCACCGTGGTGCCGGTCGGCGCCGGTCCCGCCGGCCTGAAGGACGCCCTGGCCGAGTTGCCCGTCACCGCCCTGCGCCTGAGCGCCGAGGTGGCTGACGCGCTCGCTTCCTTCGGTTTGGACAGAATCTGCACACTATTTGTCATGGAATCTGTCAAACTGATCCGGCGCTTCGGTGTGGAGCCGGTCAGGCGGCTCGATCAGGCCCTGGGACGGGTCGCCGAACCGATCGTCCCGCTGCGTCCCCTGCCACCGCGTGAAGCCCGCCACGCCTTCGCCGAGCCGATCTCCACGCCGGCGGACATCCGCGCCTCGGTCGACGGCCTCCTCGACGACCTCTGCCTGGCGCTCGGCCGCTCCGGCGAAGGTGCGCGGCGGCTGCACCTCGTCTGCCACCGCGTCGACGGCGACCGGCGGACGCTCACCATCGGCACCAGCCGTCCCCTGCGCCGCAAGAAGCCGCTCATGGGACTCTTCGCCGAGAAGCTGGACCAGGTCGAGCCCGGCTTCGGGATCGACGAGATCGTACTGGCCGCCGACGTGGTCGAGACGATCGACGAGCTGCAGACCGACTGGGCAGGTGAGGCTGGCGAGGGATACCGAGCCGACAACGAGGAAGAGCTGGCGGATCTGCTCGACAGGCTGGGGAACCGGTTTGGTTTCGACCGGATCGGACGGCCGGTGCCGCGGCAGAGCTGGTTGCCGGAGCGGGCGGCCGTTCGGGAAGGGGTGGAAGGTGGGTCAGCCTTGCATTCAGGGCCGGTAGTTCACCCCGGACCGGCCGTTCACTTCAGGGTGGCCGCCAGCTGGCCTAGGAACCGCCGCAGGCCGCTACGGCTGCTGTCGCCGCCAGAGCCGGTGGAAGCCATCCATCCGGAGCCCGACCGCACACCCCTCGGGTTTCGCCATCGGGGACGATTTCACCAGTTGCGCGCCGTCGAGGGCCCCGAACGGCTGGAGTGCGAGTGGTGGCGCGAAGAGGCCCCCGACCGCGACTACTACCTGGTCGAGGACATGGGCGGTTGCCGCTACTGGCTCTACCGCGAGGGCGGGCGGGAGCGGGGAGATGTGCGGGATCCCGGGGGGATGCCTCGCTGGTTCCTGCATGGGGTTTTTGCGTGAGGCGATAGGGAGTTTCCCCAGAACCTTCATCATCAGGCCGGTCCCGCCATGGAATCGCCACGCCCACCTCTGACCTTGTCACTAACGATCAGCAGGAGGCATAACCTTGGCAGGAAGAAGACAGACCCTGCGGCGAGTTCTGAGTGGACATTCGGATGCCAATGTCCGATTCGACTCCGTTCGTCGATTGCTTCGGGAGCTGGGCTTCGTCGAGCGGCAACGAGGCAGTCATCATATCTTCCGTAAGGATGGCGTTCCGGAACGACTCGTCCTGCAACGAGACGGAAAGCACGCGAAACCATACCAGGTCCGACAGCTCCGCAAAGTGATCCTCAACTACCACCTGGGAGAGCGAGAATGAGTCACCAGTACGAGATTCTCATCCGCTGGAGCGACGAGGATCACGCCTTCGTGGCCAGAGTGCCCGAGCTTCCCGGATGCATGGCGCACGGCCCTACGAGGGCCAAGGCTCAAGAGAACATCGAGCAGGCCATTGCGCTCTGGCTCGAAACCGCCAGGGAGTATGATGACCCGGTTCCGGAGCCCCGGGAGGCGAGCGCGCCAACGGGCTGACGGCAGCCGTCCGAGATCAGGAAGCGCCGACGTTACGTCCTGCCGGTGCGCTGATGTCCACTACGACGACCGAAATCGTGCGACGATGCTGTAGAGGAATGAGTCCCCTGCAGCATCTCTCGGAGTTCCTCGGGCGATTCGGGGCGGGTTCCTTCGGGAGGCGATATGTGATTGAGCAAAAATGCTCAATTGTCTACCCGATCTCGTAATCCAGCTCCAGCGTGTGCCTACCCTCCCCATCCACGTGGATCTCCATGGTGCCTGACAGGCCCGCCAGTTCACCCGTCCCGGATCCCGGCACGACGTGGCCGGCCGTGCGCGGGGGAACTCCAGCCTCGGCGATTCCCCAATGATGGAGCACGAATGTGCCCTCGCGGCCCCCGAGCGTGCCCGACACCTGTTCCGACACGATGTACCCCGCGTTCTCCAGAGGACCCTCGGCGCTGGCACGGCACATCAGCAGCCGCGCGCGGCCTTCCCCGTCCAGATCGCCGCGGTAGCGCTTGACGACATGCGCTTCCGAGAGGAGGGGACCTTCGCCCTCCTCACCGTAGGGCATCGCGTCCCAGCCGGTGACTTCGAAATCGGAGACGATCTTCATGGGCGGGAGTCCTTTCCACAATCCGGTTTGATATTCGGTATTTATTCGGTTATCGTTCAGGCAGTCCGTGGATAATCCCCGCGTAGCACCGAGGGAGGCGAGGGGCGCCGGGCTGGCAAGGCGCGACGACGAGGAATGGCAGCGCCATTTCGAGGAGGAGCAACGCAGAGCGGCGCTTCAGCAAAGCTATAGGGCCATGTCCTCAGAACGAAGCTCGCGACAGCCGGCCAACGGCCCCAAGTCCGTCCCACGCTACGCCGAACTGCAGGTCACCAGCAACTTCTCCTTCCTGCGGGGCGCCTCCCACCCGGCGGAGATGGTCGAGCGAGCCGGCGAACTCGGCTACAAGGCGCTGGCCCTGACCGACCGCAACACGCTGGCCGGGGTTGTCCGCGCGTACGAGGCCGCCCAGCGCACCGGCCTGCACTTCATCCCCGGCGCCCGGCTCGATCTCGCCGACGGCCCCAGCCTCCTCTGCCTCCCCACCAACCGGGACGGTTACGGCGCGCTTTCCCGCCTGATCACCACGGGACGCCGGCGCGCTCCCAAGGGCGAATGCATGCTCACGCGGGACGATGTCGCCGCGGCCGCCGACGCGCACGGCCACCTCTTCATCGTCCTCCCACCCGTCACGTTCGGCACCCTCGGCACGTCCGGCCCCCTCGGCACGCCCAGCACCCTTGGCACCCCCGGCACCGACTTCCCCTCCCACCTCGCCTGGTACCGCGACCACCTCCCCGCCCCCCTCCACCTCGCCGCCACCCACTACCATCGCGGCGACGACGACCGCCGTCTCGCCCATCTCGCCCACCTCGCCGCCTCGCACAACGTCCCCCTCGTCGCCACCGGTGACGTCCACCAGCACGACCCCGCGCGCCGCCGCCTCCACGACACGCTCACCTGCATCCGCGAGCACTGCACCATCGACAACGCCGGCTGGCGCCTCGAAGCCAACGCCGAGCGGCACCTCAAGCCGCCTGCCGAACTCGCCCGCCTCTTCCGCGACCACCCGGACGCCCTCGCCAACACCGTCCGCATCGCCGACCAGTGCCGCTTCTCCCTCGGCGAACTCCGCTACGAGTACCCCGACGAGGTCGCCGCGGACGGCCGCACCCCCCGCGAAACCCTCGCGTCGCTCACCTGGGCCGGCGCCGCCGAACGCTACCCGGACGGCATTCCGCCCAAGGTGCGCGCGGCGATCGAGCATGAACTCGCCCTGATCGCGCAACTCGACTACGAACCCTACTTCCTCACCGTCGAGGACATCGTGCGCAAGGCCCGCGAGCTCGGCATCCTCTGCCAGGGCCGCGGGTCGGCCGCCAACTCCGCCGTGTGCTACTGCCTGGGCGTCACCTCGGTCGACCCCGCGCAGATCGACCTCCTCTTCGAGCGCTTCATCTCGGCCGAGCGCGACGAGGTGCCCGACATCGACGTCGACTTCGAGCACGAGCGCCGCGAGGAGGTCATCCAGTACATCTACGGGAAGTACGGGCGCGAGCGGGCGGGGCTCACCGCGACCGTGATCACCTACCGCGTGAAGAGCGCGCTGCGCGACGTGGGCAAGGCGATGGGGCTGAGCGAGGACGTGATCGGGCGGCTGCTCTCCATGATCTCGTGGCGCTCGAAGCCGGTGGACGGGGACCGGGCCCGCGAAGAGGGGTTCGACCCGGGGGACCGGCGGCTGGCGCTGACGCTGGAGCTGGCCCGCGAGCTGTACGGCTTCCCGCGGCACCTGTCGCAGCACACCGGCGGCTTCGTGATCTCGCGCGGGCCGCTCTGCGAGATCGTCCCCATCGAGAACGCGGCCATGGAGGACCGCACGGTCATCGAGTGGAACAAGGACGACCTCGAGGTGCTCGGCCTCATCAAGGTCGATGTGCTCGGGCTCGGCATGCTGACGTGCATCCGCAAGGCCTTCGCCCTCATCGAGGAGCACTGCGGCGTCCGCTACACGCTGGAGAATGTGCCGCAGGAGGATCCGGCGACCTACGAGATGATCCAGCGCGGCGACACCGTCGGCGTCTTCCAGATCGAGAGCCGCGCCCAGATGGCGATGCTGCCGCGGCTGAGGCCCGCGACCTTCTACGACCTCGTGATCGAGGTGGCGATCGTGCGCCCCGGGCCGATCCAGGGCGACATGGTCCACCCGTACCTGCGGCGGCGGCAGGGGCGCGAGGCGGTCGAATACCCGTCGGAGGAGCTGCGGCAGGTGCTCCACAAGACGCTCGGCGTGCCGCTGTTTCAGGAACAGGTGATGCGGATCGCGATCGTCGCGGCGGGGTTTACGCCCGCCGAGGCCGA
The DNA here is from genome assembly GCA_965116645.1 of Longimicrobiales bacterium. Taxonomy (GTDB): domain Bacteria; phylum Gemmatimonadota; class Gemmatimonadetes; order Longimicrobiales; family Gaopeijiaceae; genus Bin94. Next base: position 3,953,051 of record OZ220702.1, read on the forward strand.
CCAGCTGCGGCGCGCGATGGCCAGCTTCCGCAATCCGGGCACGATTCACAGCTTTCGGGACAAGTTCATCGAGGGGATGACCGGCCGCGGCTACACCCGCGACTTCGCAGAGCGGTGCTTTCGCCAGATCGAGGGCTTCGGCGAATACGGCTTCCCCGAGAGCCACGCGGCGAGCTTCGCGCACCTGGCCTATGTGTCGTCGTGGCTGAAGTGCCACTACCCGGCGGTCTTCGCGTGCGCGCTGCTTAATAGTCAGCCGATGGGGTTCTACGCGCCTGCGCAGATTGTGAGGGACGCGCGCGACCACGGGGTCGAGGTGCGGCCGGCGGATGTGAACGACTCGGAGTGGGATTGCACGCTGGAGGGGGTGGGGGGCGGGCGGTCCGCTGGCAGTGGCGGCCACGTGGAACCTCGCAATGGCCCGGCCACTCGTCCGAATTCGCGGCCCGCCGGCGGTCCCATCGCCCTCCGCCTCGGCCTCCGCCGGATCCGGGGGCTGAAGGAGGAGGATGCGGAGCGGGTGACTGGCGTCCGCAGTGACGGTTACCGCAGTCCCCGGGAGCTCCGGCAGCGGACCGGCATCTCGCCTGGCGTCCTGACGCGCCTGGCCGGCGCCGACGCCTTCAGGTCGATGGGGCTGGAGCGGAGGCAGGCCGCCTGGGCGGTGCGCGCGATGAGCGAAGCCGGGCCGCTACCGCTATTCGAGTCGGCGGAGGGGGACCTGTCGTTCCGCCCCGAACCCGCTCTCCCCGCAATGTCCGCCGGCGAGCACGTGGCCGCCGACTACCGCAGCACCGGCCTCTCGCTCAAGCACCATCCCGTCGCGCTGCTGCGCCGCCGCCTCGACGACCGTGGCGTGCTGCCCGCGAAGGATCTGGACGGGCTGAACGACGGGAACCGGACGGTCGTGGCGGGGATCGTCCTCACCCGGCAGCGCCCCGGCAAGGGGATCGTGATGTTCGTCACCCTGGAGGACGAGACCGGCACCGCCAACCTCGTCGTCTTCCCGTCCATCTACGAGAACCAGCGCCGCGACACCCTCACCGCGCGCCTGATGATGTGCCGCGGCAAGGTCCAGAAGGTCGACGGGGTGATTCACGTGATCGCGGAGCGGGTGACGTCGCTGAACGGGTGGCTGGAGGGGTTGGGGAGGGGGGAAGGGCGAGGGGTGGGGGGCGGGGATGGGGTGGGGGGCGAGCGTGAGGCGGTGGATGGCGCGGTCGCGGATGTGCCGAAAGGGCCGCCAGGTGCGGGGACCGCGGCCGGGCGAGGTGGTGACTCGGGGGGGTCGTTTGTGGGGCGGGGGCGGTTTTTTCACTAGCTGAGCTGGGCGCGGCCTGTCCCATTCGAGCGCAAGGGACTATTCCATGTAGATTGGTGAAAAATCCTGAGCAACGGTGCGCTTGCGACCGAGACCGGTCGCCAACCCCTGGTATGGCCCGCATGTCGAGTAGAATCGGTATGTCAGCAAGAGTGCGAATCACATTCTCCGGTTTCGGGCTCATCGTCATGTTGGCGGGGTGCGAGGATCCGGTGGACCCACCGGACACGCTCACGGAAGCCGAAGCCTTGGCATTGTTCAAGGCTCTTGAGGATGCCATAGGGTTCGGCCCTTATTCCGACGGGGACCCCGGCCCCGTGGACACCATGTGGCCCTGCACCCGCGGGGGCTGGGCAAGGATCGTCGGAACGAGCACCGGCGACGAGATCGAAGATACAGTTCGGTTGGTGGTGAGCGTGGTGGTCACGCCGCTCAGCTGCAATGTGTCGGGCGACAGATTGACGTTCACGGTGGACGGCGACCCGACTTTTCGTATCCAGGTGACCCAGGATATCATCGGGTTTGCCAATAGGACCATGGGTGGTAGGGTGGAGGGGAAGATCAAGTGGCAACTCGAGGGCGTCAACACGAATACCGCGCGGGAGTACTACAAGTCCTACGACCTGTCCAGCGGAGCCGTCGACTCAGTCTTCCTGGGCACAAGCACCAGTCGATCGTACTCATACGTCGACGCCACGGGCACAGGGTTTCTGTGGATTCCATTTCAGTCCGGCAACATGTCGGCCGTGAACCCTGCAGGCGGATTCTGGCACGCGCACGGCGCCTCGTACCGGATCACCCGAACCGGAGAGGACGGGGACACCCTGCTTGTTATCGAGGCCGGGCTGCCCGTCCTGCGGGTGACCGCCTCGGACCGGTCCTCGTACGTCGAGAGGATGGTCGAGCGCCAGCCCGATCTGCGCCGTCACGCCGAGGCGGTCGCGGCTGTCATGCCGGACGTGAAGCCCATCCTCACGGGCCTCTTCGTCGACGACGAAGGGCGGCTGTGGGTGGAGCGGGCGACTCCGGCCGAAGTGCCCGCCTTCTACGACAGGTTTTCCGAGGACGGCGACTATCTGGGATCGGTACGCCTCGCATTCGAACCCGGAAGGCGAATCTGGGTCCAGCACGGGATCATCTACACCTGGGTCGTGGACGAGATGGACATTCCGTACGTGGTGCGGGCGCCTCTGCCGACGTGATTCCGTCGGCGCCGAGCCCGGCCTTCAATCTTCGTCGTTCAGAAACCCGCACAGCGCGAACACGTCCACCCCCACCCCCCGCAACCGTTCCGCCCCCGGCAACTCCGGCACGTCCACCACGAAACCGGCTCCCACCACCGCCCCTCCCTGGCCCCGGATCAGCTCCACCGCCGCGGCTGCCGTACCACCCGTCGCCAGCAGATCGTCGATCAGCAGCACCCGCGCGCCCGCGGTGATCGCACCAGCCTGCATCTCCAGGCGCGCGCTTCCGTACTCCAGGTCGTAGTCGACGCCCCTCACCTCCCCCGGCAGCTTCCCCGCCTTCCTCACGGGAACGAACCCCACGCCCAGCTCCTGCGCGACCGGCGCGCCGAAGATGAAGCCGCGCGCCTCGATCCCCACCACGACCTCCGCGCCAGCCCCGCGAAACCGGTCCGCCAGCGCCACCGTCGCCGCGCGGAATCCGGCGGCGTCTTCCGTCAGCCCCATCACGTCCCGGAACCGTATTCCCGGGATGGGGAAGTCCGGCACCGCGCGAATCAGGGACTTGATCCGCACTGCCAGGAGTTCGTCGCGATGCGCTCCGCAATTCATGGCTTTCTCCCGGGGCATTGGCCGCCGCTCGTCAGGTCCCCATGCTGTACCGGTGAACCTGGAAGTACCGCCCGCCATGCCGATAGGACAACCCCTCCCTCGGCAGTTCGCCAGGCCCTCCGCGGTCTGCGCCATCGTCAGGCCGCAGTGTGAACCGCTTCCAACTGGCAGCCGACAAGCGGATTCCACATCCTTAACCCGCCGAACCCACCTTCCGCCAGGACGAGGCAACTCCGATGACCAGGGTATTGATTGTCGCGCTGCTCGGTGCCGCATGCACCGGCCCGGGTTCCTCCGACAGCGCCGGGGACGAGTTCGCTCCGAACAGGATCCCGGAACCGGTGAGTCCCGAACAGCGGCTGTCGCTGGTGGAGGAGTTGAGGATCGGGAGCGCGCTTGACGGCGATCAGGCAGAACAGCTCACTCAGGTAATCGGTGTCGAGATTGGGCCGGATGGCGAAATCTATTCCCTGAGTGGGCGCGACAATGACGTGCGCGTCTTCTCTCCCGCGGGAGACTTCCTCCGCTCATGGGGCCGTCGTGGCGAGGGTCCCGGGGACTTCCAGAGGCCGCATGACCTGGCCGTAGCGCGAGACACCGTCGCGATTACCGATGGCGATCGTGTTCATTTCTTCGATCTCGGCGGCAACTTCCTCAACTCCGTGTGGCCGGGAGGACAAACCGGCCGGTACTCCGTAGCCACCATTCTTTCCACCGACCTGGGCTGGGTCGTCGGTCTCGGTATCCCTCGGTTCGCAGGCGCCGCACGGGAGCCGACGGTCCCGCAGGAGGTCCGTTACCTGGACCCGGCCAGTGGTGCACTGGGCGAAGCGATCATCACCTACGACAGGGAGCCGGACATGGTCGAGCTGTCATCGGGTGGGTCGGTCACCCCCGCGTTTGCCCGCTTTGTCGACCACGGCGTGGACCGCGACGGCAACGTCTACCTGTCGGATGGCATGGACTATGGGATGTCGGTCTACAGCCCGGAAGGTGTGCTGAGACGCACCGTAAGGATGGATGTGGAGCCCGTCCCGGTTACGGACGACATGCTCGAGGAGGTTCGGCGGGCCGCAATCGAGAGATGCCGGCTTCCCGGAAGGAGGCGGCTCTGCGAACGGCCCGGCGGCTACCTCGATACGGGGCTTCCGGCGAGACTCGCCAACGCGAACCGGCAGGTTCCGGCGTTCAGCCGGTTTCTCGTGGCCCCGGACGGACACCTGCTCATACGGCGGGTGGATCTCGCTTGGGATCAGGCCGGAGAAGAAGATGATCCCAGGCCTTATGACCTGATCTCTCCAAATGGCCGGTTCCTGGGCCGGGTCGAGATCCCGGCAGACTTCCGGCCGCTGATTCTGCGGGACGGGCGGGTCTTCGGGACCGTACCGGACGAGATGGGTGTTCCCTACATCGTCAAGTACCGGCTGGAATGACCCTCACCCTTGCCCTCGCGGCCCTCACCCTGGCCGCGTGGCTGTCCCTCGCCATCGCCGCGCTGCTCAGCCACTACAAGGTCCCCCGCCTCCACGATGTGGCCCCGGCGCGCCCCGGCGATTCCCCGCTCCCGCGCCTCTCGATCATCGCCACAGCCCACAATGAGGAGCGCTCCATGGAACGGGCCCTGCGCTCGCTCCTCACCCTGCGCTACCCCGGCTACGAGGTCATCTTCGTCAACGACCGCTCCACCGACCGCACCGGCGAGATCGCCGAACGGCTGAGCGCCGGAGACCCACGCCTCAACGTGCTCCACATCGACGAACTTCCCGCCGGCTGGTTCGGCAAGACCCACGCGGCCCGGCGCGGCGCTGACGCGGCCACCGGCGAAGTCCTGCTCTTCACCGACGCCGACTTGGTCTTCGCCCCCGCGGGGCCGTGCGCGGCGTGCGGCACCTGCTCCGGGAACGACTCGACCACCTTGCCGCGACGCCCCGCGTCACGGTCACCGGCACCATGCTCCGGGCCTGCACGATCGCCGCGCAGTTTTTCATCGGCGCGAGGCAGAGGCTCTGGAGGGTGGGCGACCCGCGCAGTTCCGCCTTTTTCGGAATCGGCGCCTACACGATGATGCGCGCCGACTCCTACCGGGCCATCGGAGGACACGAACGCGTCGCGCTCCGGCCGGACGAGGATCTTCGCCTGGGCCAGATCGTGAAACGGTCCGGGATGCGATCGGGCTTCCTGAAGGGAGTCGAGCTGCTGGAGATCCGCTGGTACCACTCCTTTGGCGACTTCATTCGGGGCCTCGACAAGAACTTCTTCGCCGCCCTCGACTACAACATCTTCATGGTGACGGGCTCCACCGTCACCCTTGCCTGGCTCGCCGCCGGGCCGATCGTGATGGCGCCGCTGCTGCTGGCGACCGGCCAGCCCCTCGCCGGAGCGCTCTACGCGGCCTGCCCGGTCATCTGCTGGGCGGCGGCCACGACCGTTTCAAGGGACAACTCCTACCCGTGGTGGTACGTCCTCCCATTCCCGCTGGCCGTGCTTGTGATTGTTTTCACAATCTGGCGTTCCACGCTGCTCACGATCTTCCGCGGCGTTTCGTGGGGCGGCCCTCCGGTACCGCTGGCGGAGCTGAAGAAGGCGCGGATCAGGCGCTAACCGGCGGGTTCGCCCGCGCCCGTGCCGCAAGGTATGTTTCGGCATGCTCCTCAACTGCGACATGGGCGAAAGCTACGGGCCCTGGGAGAAGGGCGCCGACGCCGCGGTGATGCCGCTGATCGACTGGGCCAACATCGCCTGCGGGGGCCACGCGGGGGATCCCGACACGATGGCCCGCACGCTCGGGCTGGCCGCCAGGCACGGTGTGAAGCCGGGAGCCCACCCGGGCTACCCCGACCGACGCAATTTCGGACGCCTGCGGCTGGACTGGCCGATCGATTCGCTCATCCTGGAGATCCAGGCCCAGATCGGCGCCCTCCAGGCCGTCGCCACCGCGCTGGGTACTCCGCTGAACCATGTGAAGCCGCATGGGGCCCTGTACCTGGCCATGATGACCGACGACCGGCTGCTGCGGAGGCTGGCCGAGGGGGTCGCGGCCGTGGATGGATCGCTCGCCTTCGTCCTGCAGGCGACGCCGGATCGGGACCGGCACGTGAAGCTGCTCGAGCACACGGGACTCAAGCTGGCGTTCGAGGCATTCGCGGATCGCGCCTACGGGGCGGACGGACGCTTGCGGCCGCGGTCGGCCGAGGGAGCGGTTCTGACGGATCCCGACGCGGTCGCTACTCATGTGAAACGTCTCCTGGGGGGCTTCGTCGAGACTCCGGCGGGTCCCGTGGCGGTGGCGGCCGAGACTCTCTGTGTGCACGGTGACAACCCTTCGGCCTTCGAGTCGCTGCGCCGCATCCGGGAGCTGGTTCCGCGCCCGGCAGCCCATGGATAGTTCCCGCGGGGCGGCGAGGACGACGAGGTGCCGGGCTGGCTAGCATGATCACCTTCCCCGGGCCCGCCAGTGCGCTGGTTACCCTGCCGGTCGCGCCCGACCGCGACGGAATTGCCCGGGTCCTGAGCCTTGAGCGGTTCGCGCAGGAGAACCTGCCCGGCGTGCGGGCGACGATCCCGGCTTTCAATCGTCTCCTGGTCGAGGGTACGCCGCACCGCTGGGACCCCGCCGAGATCACGCACCGATTGGAGGGGGCGGCCCGGGACGCACTCCAGGCCGCGACGAAGACTCTGAAGACCGCGACGGTGACGCTGCCGGTGTGCTACGATCTCGACCTGGCGCCCGATATCGAAGAGTTGGCCGTCAAGGCGGAGTTGACCCCCGACGACGTTGCGAGACTCCACAGCACGACGACGTACCTGGTGCTCGCGACCGGATTCGCCCCGGGGTTCGCGTACCTCGGCGACGTAGACGCCCGCATCGCCACGCCACGCCGCCCCTCTCCGCGCGCCCGGGTCCCGCAGGGCGCGGTCGGGATCGCCGACCGGCGCACCGGAGTCTACCCCACCGAGGGACCGGGCGGTTGGCAGCTGGTCGGCCGCGTCCCCCCGGCGCTCTTCGAGGACGCCGCCGAGCGCATCGCGCGCTTCACCCCCGGCGGGCCGGTCGAGTTCCGGCCTATCGGGCGCAAGGACTACGAGGCAGAGTGCGGTTGAAGTCCACCGCCGGCACCGGAACCCCGCACGGCGTGGTGGATCGCCCAGGGCCGTACTGCACGGTCCAGGACCTGGGCAGGACGAGCGGCCGCCGCGCCGGACTTGCACCGGGCGGTGCAATGGACCAGCGGGCATACCTGTGGGCCAACCGGCTGCTCGACAACGACCCTGGCGCCCCCGCGCTGGAGGTCACCCTGGGAGGGTTCGCCCTCACCTTCACCACCGAGACCATCGTCGCCCTCACGGGAGCCGACTGCGCCGCCACCCTCGATGGCGTCCGGGTGGGCGCCTGGAGGACCATCCGCGCTCGGCCGGGGCAGGTCTTGCAGCTCGCGTACAGCGCGACAGGCATGCGCGCATACCTCGCATTCCCGGGTGGCCTCGCGACCGACCGCGCGTTCGGCTCGGCCTCCGGCGTGGCGCGCGACGGCTTGCCCGGCCTGCTTGGCCGTCCGCTCCGCGAGGGTGAACCGCTTCGCTGGAAGGACCCCGACCGGGCCATCCCAAAGCGTCACGTGCCCGCCTATCTCGTCCCGCCGGCGAGCGTCGAGCAACCCGTGCTCCTGCCCCTCATCGTCGGCTACGAGTGGTCCGAATTCTCGGAAGCCGACCGCAAGAGCGTGTTCGGCGAGGAGTGGACGATAGGCCCGGCAAGCGACCGGACCGCGATCCGGCTGGACGGACCCGAATTGGCGTCGGGTCCGGAGACGCTGGACTCCTCACCCCTGGTCGACGGCACGGTCCAGGTGACCGGCGACAGCCGCCCACTCGTCTTCATGCGCGACCGGCCCACGATCGGCGGCTACCCGAAACTCGGCGGAACCGACCTGATTTCACTCGACACCCTCGCGCAGGCCCGGCCCGGCTCGTCCGTCCGATTCGTCCGGGCGGTCCCGGACGCGCTTCGGCGCGCCATGGTGCGCCGCGAGAAGTTCTTCGAAATCCGCTAGCGGGATTCGTCCCTCAGCCACTCCCCCGCCCAACCACACACTCGGGCGTCTCGCCGCGCACCCACGCCGCCAGCATCTGCCACTCGGGATCGTCCGTCGTCGCCCACCGCCGCGGCCCCCCGTGGAAGTAGTCGCCCCCTCCCGCCGGCGAGAGAGGATGCGTCAGAAGCCGGCTCATCATCGGCTGGCCGGGCTCCACGAATCGACGCGCGACGGCAAAATTGCGCTCCGTTTCCTCCTCGTTCCAGAAATCGCGGCCCTCCGGGATGGGTCGGGCGAAGCCGCGCGTGCCGGACTCGTGGCAGTGCACGCACTCCACGTCACCGGGACGCTTGTCGAGGAAGACCCGCTGCACGCACTCACGGAAGAAATCGAAGTCCAGGCTCGGCGGAAGGGCGCGCTCGACCGGATCTGCCGCGGCGACCCAGTCGGCCATCGCCCGCCATTCCGGGTCCGTCCTGGATTCGAAGAACTTTCCGCCCACATGCAGGGCCGCGCCGCCCGCAGACCTAGCCAGCGCCTTCCTCAGAAGCCGGCTGCCGTCCGGATCCCCGGGCGTGACCAGGCGCGACACGACACGGAAGTTCCTGCGGGAGTCCTCTTCCGACCAGAACACCTCTCCGTCGGCGGTCTCGCGAAGCCGCTGCAGGCGCAGGGGCGTCCCCTGTTCGGCGTGGCAGGTGATGCAGGCGGCACGCCCGGGACCCCATCCCCCGCGGTCGACCAGGAAGATCGGTTCTACGGTCTCGCGATAACGCTCGAAGTTCAGCGGCGTCTGGGCCGTGGCCCTGGCGGTGCCGGAAACGGACGCCACCAGCGCGACGGCCACTGCGAGGCGGGACCGCCACCTCACCGCAACACCACCGTCTTGTTCCGCTTCGGCACCTGGCCCACCGGAATGCGCGCAACCTCCCTCATCTCCTTCGTATCCACCACCGACACATCGTTCGATCCGGCATTCGCCACGTACAGGTAGCGGCTGTCCGGCGTCATCGTAAGCCAGTCGGGGATGTGGCCGACCTCGACGCCCCCCAGGTATTCCAGATCCGGAAGCGACCACGCATAGACGTGCCCGTTCGGCTTGCTCGTCGACCACAGCTGGCGCCCGTCCGGCGACACCGCGAGCCCGTGGCCCGGCGATCCCTGCAGCGCGTCGTTCGTCACCCGCGAGATCGGCAGGCTCGGCATGTCCAGCTTCTCCACGACCGTGCGCGTTTCGAAGTCCACCACCTGGACTCCGTGATAGTTGGAGATCTGAACAAACAACCGCTTCGTCGACCCGTCCGGATGGGTCTCGAACGCCATCGGCCGCACGCCTCCGTCCGGGTAGCCGCCCGTCGAACGGCCGCTGAAGTGGAGCGACCAGACCGGCTCGTCGTTCGAGGTGTCGATGATCGTGAGCGTGCGCGCGCCGATCATCCCGGCCGCGACGTGCCGCCCGTCCGGCGACATGAACACGTTGTGCACCGTCCCCAGCGTCCGGATCGTCTTCACGACGTCGCCCCGCTCCAGATCCACGACATCGACGCAGCTGCAACCCTGGATGATCGCGACGTACACCCTCCGGCCGTCATTGCTGATCGCGATGTTGTGCGGCCGTCCCGATAGCGGGATCCGCTCCGTGACCGTCATCACGTCCGTCGGCACGATCTCCAGCGTGCGATGGATCTCGTTGCTGAAGTAGAGCGCGCTCCCGTCCGGCGCCGCCGCGACCCCATGCGCCTTCGGAATCCCCTCGATCACCTGCACGACCTCGTGCGTGGCCGGATCGATGATGTGCACGTTGTCGCCGGCCGAATTCGTCTGGACGATCCGCACCTGGCCCGACTGGGCCGCGGCGGGTGCGGCCGGCGCGAGCAGTGACGAGAGGACCAGAGCCAGGAAGCCCGGGGCCACGGAATTGAAGTCCCGGCAAAGATGGGGCCAACACAAGCTTTTCATCGCAGTCTCCAGCGTTCGCGACAGTCTGACCCCAGCCCTACCGCTCCCCGCCCGCCCGCACTCCGTAGACAACGACCTGCGGAACCAGCGCGCGGCCGTACTCCAGCACATACACCGCCGGTTCCCCGCCACGGTCCAACAGGGCGGTGGCGTACGAGTCCCACACATGGCTCCCCAGGTGCCGTTGCTCACGAAGGTCGAACACATCGAGGCGGATGTCGTGATAGTCGTCTTCGGTGCCCGGGGCCGGGTACGGTCCCCCCCGCGCCTGCACCATGGGCACCTCATCCCACTCGGGATCGGCGGTCCGGATCAACATCCACAGGTTGTCGTCCCCGTCCAGCGCCAACCGACGCAGCAGGGTCTCCGGCGGCTCCCTCGCCCAGTCCGGTGGTTCATGGATCTCCGGGAACCAGGGAAGGTCACCGTCGAAGTCCCGCAGGAGTTCACCCTCCACGGACCACTCCTGGACGGCCGGAGTCGCAATCCAGCCCCACCAAACCGTACCGGGTCGGCTCACCACGCTCCCCGCCACACTCTTGCCGAAGTTCCATTGGAGGCCGGTGACTTCAGCACCTGCGTTCTCGGCTCCGAAGCGAAGCGTCACAGCCCCGCTCGACAGGTCCACGAGGTGGAGCGGGTGCTCGATGACTCTCGCGCGCCAGGTGGTCGCAGTGACGACGATCCGGTCCTGGCCGACGGGTGTAATCGGTCCAACTTCCGGCAGGCGGTAGCTGTGCTGGGCGATGTATTCCCCAGCGGGTGAAAGGATGACGAACGCGCTCTTGACCATGTCGAACACCACGATGTGCCCGTCGATCACGGCGACATAGCCGATTTCGCGAAACTCTCCCGGTCCGTCGCCCCGTCCGCCGATTTCCCGCAGGAATGTTCCGTCGTGATCGAAGATCTTGATGCGAGTACCGAGGGAAAGGAAGTGCAGGTATCCGATCTCCTCGTCCCAGACGACCCGCACGTTCTCGCCCTCGATTATGCCCGGTCCGTCCGCGTCGCCGAGGCGGACCAGTTCGGTGACCTCGAGTTCGCACTCGTTGCAGAGTTCGAAGTCGCCCCAGTTGAGGACTTCCTGCGCCGGGAGCGCGGGGGCGGTGTGGAGGAAGAGGGCAGTGGGGACAAGGAGCCTGAGCGATTGCATTGGTCGTCTCCGCAGCCGGGTCCGGAGTATCGTCTTGCATTGGACATTGGTTTGGACACACCATCGAAAGCAACAGTTGCGATACTCGATCCACTGCTCCCCGACCGCCTTCCGAGGCACCTGACAGGAGCGCGCGCCTGATGGAGATGTTCGACCTGGGACGGAAGATCCTCGCCTCCCAACCCTTCAGCGTCCTGCTCGGCGCCGAATTGCTCGCGCTGTCGCCGGGAACGGCCGGAATCAAGGTGCCGATCACGCCGCAATCGGGACAGCAACACGGGTTCGTTCATGGGGGCGTGGTCAGCTACGCAGCGGACAATGCGCTCACCTTCGCCGGCGGCAGCATACTCGGACCTGCCGTGGTGACCTCCGAATTCAAGATCAACTACGTCAGGCCCGCCCAGGGCGATTTCCTGGTCGCGCGCGCGACCGTGATCCATCATGGAAGCAGGCAGGCGGTGTGCCGGTGTGACGTCTTTGCCTCGGCCGAAGGCGCCGAGGTTCTTTGCGCGACGGCCCAGGGGACAGTCGCCAGGCTGTCGACGCCCGGGTGATCGCAACGAGCCGACCGCCGGCCGTCCGCTACAGCCCCCCTCTACCGCCCCCTTGCCCGCACCCCGTAGACGACGATCTGCGGAACCATTGCATCGTCGTATTCCAAGACACTCACCGCCGGCTCGCCTCCATGGTCCATCAAGGCCAGGCCGGTCGCGTCCCACACATGCCGCCCCAGGTGGCGCCGGTCCTGAAGGTTGAAGACATCGATGCGGTTGTCCCTGTAGTCGTTCCCCCGGCCAGGGGGCAGTTGGGGTCCCTCCGGCCCTGGAATCATTTCGATCTCATCCCACTCCGGATCTGCGGTCTGTATCAGCATCCAGAGATTGTCTTCCCCGTCCAACGCGACACCCCGCCATCTTGTCTCTGGCGGCTCCCGCCTTCTATCGGGGAAGTCGGTGATTGCGGGGAACCACGGAAGTTCTCCCTCGATCACCCTCACCCGTTCACCCTCAAGGGACCATTCCTGGACAGTCGGGAGTGGCCTTGAGGCCCACCAGACCGTCCCGCTGCGGTTCAACACGCTCCCCATCTCCTGCCCGCCGAAAAGCAGTTCGACATCCGTCTTCCGTTCTCCGGCGTTGACGGCTCCGAACTCGAGCGCCGTGACCCCGCTGGCCACATCGATCATCTGAAGGGGATGCTCGACCACCCTGGACCGCCAATTGCTCGATGTCACGACGATCCGGCCGTTACCCACGGGCGTAAACCGCCCTGGCCGATACTCGTAGAGGTGGCCGGCGATGTATTCTCCGGTGGGCGAAAGGACGAAGATGTGTCCCCTCATCGGGTCGAGAACGACGATCCGGCCGTCAACGACATCCACATCGATGATGCCGCGGAATTCACCTGGGCCGTCCCCCTCCCGCCCGATCTTCCGCTGGAACGTTCCGTCATGGCCGAAGACCTTGATGTAAGTGCCGCCCACGGCGTGGACCAGATAGCCTAGTTCCCGGTCCCAGACGACCAACCTTCCGGTACCCTCGATGATCCCCGGGCCATCCGCGTCGCCGAGCCGGACCAGTTCGGTGATTTCGAGTTCGCAGTCGTTGCAGAGTTCGAAGTCGCTCCAGTTGAGGACTTCCTGGGCGGAGAGGGCGGGGGCGGCGAGGACAACGAAGGGCAGGGACAGTATGAAGAGGAGGATACCGGGCCTCATTGATCGTTCTCCTTTTGGCGCATGTCACCGACGATTTCACTAATCGCCTATTCGTTAGTGTGCTGCGTGCACCACGGCGGTTGCAACCGGGAAACTGCGATGGCTCGCGGCGCACAGTCCTACCCGTCCCACTCCGCCAGCATGACACCGTTGGCAAAGGGATAGGGGCTCCCATAGCGGCAACGCAAACCCTCCTCCCGCCCCACCTCTAGCCAGACACGGCGCGGGAACCTCTTGAACCAGGCTGCGCGGTCGCACCCCAGGTCGTCCGCCGCAATCATGGCGTCAAGTGCCGGGTTGTAGCCCATTGGGACGGTGATGGCAAACGTGCCCCCCGGCGCCAGCAGCGCGAGACACCTCTCCAACGCGGCGCGAATCTTCGCAGCCACCGCAGCCGGCCCTTCCGGCCCGCCCGCCTCCTCCAGCCCCCCCGCCTCTTCCGGCCCGCCCGCCCCTTCCGGCCCCCCCGCCTCGTCGAAGGCGATGTGCTCGAAGGTCGAAATCGACAGGATCAGGTCGAACCGCCGGTCGGACTTGAAGTCGACGATGTCTACCTGCAGCGTCCCCGGCTCGTACTTGTCCACGACGGTGTGCCCGCCACCGAAGTAGTAGGGCGTCACGTTGCCCACCTCGAGCACCCGCTCGGCCGGAGCCCTCCTCAGGAACTGCCGCGCCAACGCCAGCTCCACGCACCGCTCGTTCGCCCAGGTGACGTTGTGACGGGCGTACACCAGCGGGATCGAATCGCCCCGAAACTCCACTTCGCGCTCCCGCAGGAGCGGAATCACCAGCGGCGCGATCATCGTGCGCACCGGCTTCATGAACAGCTGGGCAACGCCGAAACGCCGGATGAACCAGCCGATTCCGCCTGCCTTTCGCACCCAGCCCGCCACCGGCTGCCTGGACTGTCCCGTCACCGCCGCTCCGTGTCTGAAGTCGGTGCGAAGCTACCGGGTGCAGTTGGGCGGAACAAGCGATCAGCGCTGTGAATCGGTCCGAGACGCCATCGACCGGTCACGTCCGGCGTCCAGCACGGGCGACATCCGTCATCGCGCCCATCCAGCCAACGTCACCCCCCCTCGGAACCGCCCCACCCCAAAGGCCCCCAGCCCCACCCCCGCCCGCCCCTCCACCACCAGCCCGGCGAGCGCCCAACCGCTGACGGGAGCGAGCGTCACGCCCAGCATCTGGTGGCCGGTATTCACATACACGTTCTCGCGCGACGGCACCTTGCCGATCACGGGGAGGGTGTCCGGCACCATCGGGCGCATCCCCACCCAGGCGCGGCCTCCCTCCCGGGCTTCCGGGATGTCCACCTCGCGGCTCACCGCGCGGCGGAGCGCCCGGACCCTCGCCGTGTCCATCCGGCGGTTCACGCCTGACAGCTCCATCGTTCCGCCGAAGCGGAGCGCGCCCTCGAAAGGAGTCATCCCGACGCGCGCGTCGCCCAGGTAGAGGGGCTGGCGCAGCTGGCGCGCGGGCCGCTCGATCGTGACCGAGTACCCCTTCCCGGCTGTGAGCGGGATGCGCCACCCCGCCATTCGCGCCAGCGGCCCCGTTTGCACCCCCGCGGCCAGGACCACGGCGTCCACCTCCAGATCTCCCCGCGAGGTCACGATTGCGCGCACCCGCGACCCCGCACGGACAGGCCCCGGCACCCACCCGGGAGTCCGCACGCGCGTCCCGCCCGCCGACGCCCACCCGGAAGTCCGCCCGATCCAGCGCGTCCCCGCTCCGTCCCACTCGAACCCCAGCGCCATCGTCCCCTCAAAGATCTCGGTGCCCCCGGCCCGCAGCGCCGCGGCCAGCCCCTCTGTCAGTGACTCCGGGCGCACGTGCTGGTCCGTCTCGACATGGATTCCGCATGCGAACCCGGGCCGCAACAGAGGTTCCATCCCGCATACCTCGTCCCCGTCCAGCTCCGTCCAGGAAGCCCCGCTCTTCGCCGCCACGGTTTCGATATCCTTCACCTTCCCGTCCCGGAGCGCCGGATCGCGGTACGCGAACAGGATCCCCGACCGCCCCCGCTCGAACTCGACGCCGTCCGCCGCAAGCTCGTCGTAGAGCTCCACGGTGACCGCATTCAACGATGCCAGTGCGCGGATCCCGTGCGCGCGAGCGGACTCGGTGCAATGGGCACGGAACCGCAGCAGCCACGGCGCGAGCCGGGGCAGGGCCGCACCCGGAATGTGGAAGTGACTGGCGCGGCGCAGCATCCAGAGGAGCGACTTCGCGGTCAGGCCGGGTGCCGGAAGCGGTGTCGAGACCGAAGGGCAGACCCACCCGTTGTTCCCCCGCGAACACCCGCCACCGACGCCTCCAGCCTCCACGACCACCGGTTCCGCGCCGAACTTCTTCAGGTACCAGGCCGTAGCGAGCCCCACGACACCGCCGCCAACCACACCTACGCGCATCGGACGCCGCCTGGTCGTCGGCCCGTCATGCGGATCCCACCCGATCCGCGCTGGCCACTCGCTTCGGAAATGACAACTTTACCGTACATTCTGTAAACCGGACTTTACGTCGCTCGGCAGGCAGAGTACTGTGAAGAAGCAACCCTGCCACCATCACTTTACACCATTAAGTGAAGCAGGGAACACATTGCCGATCAGGAGGTGACGAACCCATGTCTCGCGCACTGTTCACATTCATCATCGTTGCCGCCGCGTCCTCCTGCGTCACGGAATCCTCCGGGCCTCCCGCCCTCCGCGAGACCCTCCCGAACGGCGCACTCCTGGTGCGATACCCCGACCTCCCGGCCATCGACGACACCGTTCCGGAAGTCACCGAGGCACAGGTGGACCTGAGGCTCGGTTCCATCGACGGAGAGGACCTGAACCTCGTATTCGGCGCCATCCGGGGCGTCCAGGTCGCCAGCGACGGTACCATCTACGTCCTGGACCAGCAGGCCGGCGAGGTCCGTGTCTTCGACGCCGGGGGCCAGTACCTGCGGACGATCGTCCGGCGGGGAGAGGGACCCGGGGAGATTGCGGCTTCCAACGGGATCTTCCTCTCCGGAGACACCCTCCTGTGGGTCCATGACACAGGACAGTGGACGGTCATCGGGGTGGACCCGGCCGGGGTGGAGGTTCGCCGCTTCATCAAGCCGGTCATGAGCTATTCGTACATCTGGAACGGGACGTTCGACTGGCAAGGCCGCTATTGGAAGGAGACCTCCCACGCGGTCGGAGAACGCAACTTCCCGCCCCCGATGGGCCTGAGCCACCTCACCGACCGGTACTACTACAAGTCCTACGATCTGTCCAGCGAGGCCGTCGATTCCGTCTACATCGGCGAGTTCAGTGGCCGGTCCTACGCATACTCCACTCCTGAAATCGTGTGGGGGTACATGAACATCCGCTTCGAGGCCTCGGACCGGACCATCGTGCACCTCTCCGGGGGATTCTGGCATACGAACACCGCGGAGTACCGCATCGCCCGGAACAATGAGGATGGCGACACGCTGGTCGTCATCGAGGCCGGGCTGCCCGTGCAACCGGTCACGGCCGCGGACCGTGGCGCCTACGTGGAGGAATACCTCGAGTTCAGGCCCGAGCTCCGCCGCGAGGCCGAAGAGGTTGCGGCTCTCCTGCCGGACATCAAGCCCATACTGGAGGATATGTTCGTAGACGACGAGGGCCGCCTCTGGGTGCAAAGGGTCACTCCCGGCGACGCTCCCGCGTTCTACGACCTGTTTTCCGAGGACGGCGACTACCAGGGCTCCGTTCGCCTCGGGTTCGAGGCGGCCGGACCGCTCTGGGTCCAGCACGGCGCCATCTACACCTGGGTCACGGACGAAATGGGGGTGGGGTACGTCGTCCGGGCGCCTCTGTCATGATCCGCGCTTCCTGACGAGCACGTACCGCCCCCCCCGCCTACACCGCCGGCTTCCACGATGATCGGGTCGGCGCCAAGCTTCTGCAGGTAGTGGCCGGTGGCGAGCCCGACCACACCGCCGCCAACCACTCCTACTCGCATCAGGAGCAACCCTCCATCCTACCGCTCCACACTATATGGGAAGAAGGAATACCGTTCTGCTACTTTAGCAGGTCAGGAGGTCACATCCCATGTCTCGCCCATGGTACGCAATCCTCATCGCCGCCGCCGTCTCGTCCTGCGTTACGGAATCCTCCGGACCCCCCGCGCTCCGTGAGACCCTCCCCAACGGCGCGCTCCTGGTGCGGTATCCCGACCTCCCCGCCATCGACGACACCGTGCCGGAGGTCACCGAAGCGCAGGTGGACCTGCAGTTCGGAGACCTCGACGGGGACGACCCGAACCTGATCTTCGGCGACATCCGGGGCGTCCAGGCTGCCAGTGACGGCACCATCTACGTGTTGGACTACCAGGCCACCGAGGTGCGGGCCTACGATCCCGATGGGCGGTACCTGCGGACGGTGGCACGACACGGCGAAGGCCCGGGCGAGATCACCGAAGCCAACGGCATTCTCCTCTCCGGCGACACGCTGCTGTGGATGAACGATCACGCCAGGTGGGTGATCGTCGGTGTCGATCCGGACGGAAACGAGGTGCGCCGCTTCGACAAGCCGGTGAGGAGTTACGGTTACATCTGGGACGGTGTGTTCGACCAACGGGGGCGCTACTGGAGGGATGATTCCCATTCGGACGACGGAATCGTCTATCCGCCCCCGCCGGGTCTGAGTACGGGGACCTACCGCGACTACTACAAGTTTCACGACCTGTCCAGCGGAGCCGTCGACTCGGTCTTCCTCGGCGAAAGCAGCAGTCGGTCCTACTCCTATGAGGACGCGGTCGGGCTGTGGCAGTTCCTCCCCCTCATGTTCGAGGCGGAAGAGAGCATCGTGGTGAACCCGTCCGGGGGATTCTGGCGCGCCAACACTGCCGAATACCGAGTCGTCCGGACCAACGAGGGTGGAGATACGCTGCTCGTCATCGAAGCCGGGCTGCCCGTGCTACGGGTCACGAATGAAGACCGTGACGCCTACGTCGAGGAGATCCTGGAGTACAGACCCGATATTCGTAGTGAGGCAGAAGAGGTCGCGGGCCTGATGCCGGACGTCAAGCCCATTCTGGTGAGCCTGTTCGTAGATGACGAGAGCCGGCTCTGGGTGCAGAGAGTCACCCCGGCGGGTGCCCCCGCCTTTTACGACCGGTACTCACAGGACGGCGACTATCTCGGCTCGGTCCGCCTCTTGTTCACGCCGGCCTGGGGCAGGATATGGGTCCAGCACGGTGCCATCTACACCTGGGTCACCGACCAAATGGAGGTCCCGTACGTCGTCCGTGCACCCCTGTCATGATCCCGGCTTCCTGACCACTACGTATCGCCCGTATTCCCGATCGGGAAGAAACCCGGCAACGCTCGCGCCGGCCCCCAGCAGACGGGTGAAGGCTCGCCGGGTGGTGCCGCGCCACGCTAGCGCCTCGTCCACCGAACGCGCCTCGACCGCCTCGATATCGCCCGGAATCAGCACCTCCACGGTCGCGGCGTCCATGTAGCCGGTGCTGCCAGGCGCGTCCGCCGAGCCGCCCGGCCCGCGCGCCGCAGCTACCCCCTCCGGCGCCACCACCACCGCCCCGGCGCTACGCGGCGCAGCGGGCTCGGTGCGGCCCCCCTCCCCCTCCAAACACCACCTCACGATGAACCGATCAGTTCCCAACCGGTGCAACTCGCTGTCCGACCGGCCGTACATGTCCGGGACGTATTCGTCTATCGTGACGCCGAGGAGATTGAGATTGAAGTGCGCGTTCCGCGCCACAAGCGGGTCATAGGTCCAGTAGACGTTATTCACGCCCAGCGCCCGCAACGCTTCCCCCTGGGCCAGCTTGAGGCGCTTGCCTATCCCCCGGTCCCGGAGTTCGGGCCGCACGGCAAGCATATGGGACCAGTGCGCCAACTCGCCCTTGCGCACGCCGGTGACCCCGTAGACGAAGCCGCACAGCTCCCCGCGGGGCCCCAAGGCACCTATGCAGACCCCGCCCATCTTGACCGAGATCTGCAGCATGCTGACCGGCACGACGTCCGAAAACGACCACCCCCACGTATCCCGCTGCAGGTCGACGCAGGCGCTGAGCTCGTCTTCGGTCCGCAAGTGTCGGATTTCGACCTCGTGCATTCTCCTCGTCCAGGCGGCTGGGGTGGGCCGGCACCGGTGGTCGCAAAGCGCCATGCTACCGCCCGCGAATCGAAGGCGGCAAGTTAACCGAACCCATGAGCGGACCAACCCCCCACACTCGCCCCTCGCCCGATGTCGTCGTCATCGGCGCCGGGATCGTCGGCGCCTCCACCGCCTGGCACCTCGCCTCGCGCGGACTGTCCGTCGTGGTCCTGGAACGCGAACCGGCTCCCGCACTCGGTTCCACCGGGCGGAGCGCGGCGGGGGTGCGCGTGCAGTTCACGACCCGAACGAACATCGAGTGGTCCCTCTATTCGCTGCCGCAATACCGCGAATTCCCGGATCGCCACGGCTTCGAGGTCGGCTACCGCGACATCGGTTACCTCCTGCTGGTACCCGGCGACCGCTGGGAGTCGCACCTCGCGTCCGTCGCGCTCCAGCGGAGCCTCGGCGCGCCGGTCGAGGTCCTGTCCCCGGAAGAGGCGCTGCGCTACGTGCCGCTCGCCACCGACGGCCTCGCGGGCGCCACCTACGGCCCCTGGGACGGTATCATCGACCCCCACATGGCGACTCACGCCTGGGTCTCGATGAGCCGGGCGGACGGGGTCGACTACCGTTTCGGCCGCACCGTCACCGCGCTGCACCCGGAAGTCCGCGGCTGGCGCGTCCGGTGCGGCGCCGAGATCCTGACGTGCCCCCACGTGGTCAACGCGGCCGGCGCCTGGTCGGGCGAGATCGCGCGCCTTGCCGGCCTTCACGTCCCGGTCCGCCCCAAGCGCATCCAGATCTTCCTGAGCGCCCCGGTCGCCGACGACCGCGTCTACCCCCTCACCATCGATCTCGGCACCGGCGTCTACCTGCGCAGCGAGGGCGACCGGATCCTCTTCGGCCTCGACACCCACGCCGACGACGGCTTCACCGAGGGAGTCGACTGGAGCTGGCTGGAGGAGGTGCTGCTGACCGGTGTCGAACGCTATCCCTGGTGGGAGGATCTCGGGATCGACCGGCAGGGAAGCTGGTGGGGCTACTACGGCGTCACTCCGGACAACAGCCCGGTGATCGGCCTCAACCCCGGTGGGCGCGGGTGGGTCGACGCCTGCGGATTCTCGGGTCATGGGATCATGCACGCGCCCGCAACCGGGCTGGCGGTTTCCGAAATGATCGCCGACGGCCGCTCGCACACCCTTGACGCGGCGGCGTTCCGCCACGAAAGGTTCGATGGGGCGGGGGACGGGCTCGACGGGGCGGGCGCCGGGTCCGACGGAACGGGCGCCGGGTCCGACGGGGCGGGCATCGGGGTGGAAGCCAACATCTTCTGAGGACTGGCAGGCCGTGGCTAATCCCCGCGCCGCACCGAGGGCGGGGAGGCGCCGGGCTGGCAAGGCGCGACGAAGGGCGCATAGCGGAGCTATTCGTCCGAGGAGCAACGCAGAGCGGCGTTCCGGGTGGCAGAATAGTAAAGAAAACACGACATTGTGTAATGTTGTCATTACAACGCAAGGGCGTGAACGCCGCGCCCTGCCCGGATGCATCGCCGGCCGAATGCAGCGGGGACTTATTCCACGGCCTGATACATCCGAGGACCTGACATGCTGAGATTCGCCGAAGAGGTCATGCTCCTCCTCCTGGACGACGAGGGGGAACGGTTCCTGCGAGTGCCCGACTGGTCGCTGCGCTACGCCCTGGGGGGCGCCGTGCTCATGGACCTGGCGATGGAGGACCGCATCGACTCGGACCTCGAAAAGCTGATGCTCGTAGATCCCACGCCCCTGGACGACGACATCCTCGACCCCGTTCTGGCCGAGATCGCCGCGGAGACCGAGACCCACAACCCCCGCTTCTGGGTGGAACGCGCCGGAGCAAGCTCCGAGGCGATCCGCGAGGCGGCAATCGAGCGGTTGATCCAGCGCGGGATCCTGGAGCGCCGGGAGGACCGCTTCCTGTGGGTTTTCCGCTCGCGACGCTACCCCGTGATCGACGGCACCGCCGAGCGCGAAGTAAAGCTGCGGATCATGGAGCTCCTCTTCAGCGACATGATTCCGACCCCGCGCGACGTGGTGATCATCTGCCTGGCCGACGCCTGCGGCATCTTCGCCGAACTGCTCAGCCGCCGCGAGCTGCAGCACGTGACGCCGCGAATCCAGCACCTCCGCCAGCTGGACTTGATCGGCCAGGCCGTCACCGCCGCCGTGTGGGACATCGAGGTGTCGCTGGCCCAGGTGATCCGGCCGCACTTCGTGTAGGGAGGCAGCGCCCAGCGCGCGTTCGGCGACGCTCCATTCCGGTTCGCCGGTGCCCATCCAGACATTCGGGTGACCGGCCAAATGTCAAGCGGACTTTACATTTTATGATGTAAACGTTACACTTTTCCCTTGGAATCACCCGAAATCCGCCCCGCTGGCATCCCCTGCTGATGGAGAAAAAAGAGATCATGGACACCCGCCTCGAAAACCGCGTCAGACAGTACCGCAAGGACGGAGGGCTCTCCCAGAAGGCACTTGCCGAGTTGCTCGGAGTCTCGCGACAGGCCATCCACGCAATCGAATCCGGTGCCCAGATTCCGTCCACCAGCCTGGGTCTGCGGATGGCGCGTGTATTCGGTTGCGCCGTGGAGGATGTCTTCAGGCTCGTGGCGGACCCGGGGATTCGAGCCCGCCTTGCGCCCTCGGCTCCGGGCTCCGCGACCGGATCGCGCGTCGCCCTGGGGCGGGTGGACGGCCGGTTGGTCGCACACCGCATTGCTCCGCATGGGCTGACGGCGGCGGACGGGATTCTGGGCGAGATCGACGGTGACGAAGCCGCTGTCCAGCCGCTCGCAGACATCGGCAACCTCGACCACAACGTGCTCGTGGCCGGGTGCGCACCCATCCTCGGCGCGCTGGCCCACCGCGTCGGCCAGCGCTACAGCGATGCGCGGCTGACCTGGCTGCAGACGGGCAATGGTCGTGCGCTGGATCTGTTGAAGCGGCGCATGGTGCACGTCGCCGGGCTTCACCTTTCCGTCGAGAACGGCGACGGCGACGCGGCGGCGGCCGGGCAGCGCGCGTTGCCGGGACGGCGCCTCGTGGTCGCCAACCTGACGCGCTGGAGACAGGGGCTGGTGTTGCCCGCCGGCAATCCGCTCGGGATAGAGTCCGGGGCCGATCTTCTGCGGGCGGGCCTGCGCGTCGTCCAGCGTGAAGCGGGATCCGGCGCACACGATCTCGCCGCCGGGCTCGCCGCAGCGCAAGGGAGCGACATTCCCACCGCTGGGCCCCGCGCGGGCAGCCACGGCGACGTGGCGCGCCTGGTGCGGATGGGACTCGCCGATGTCGGAATCGCCATCGAGGGTGCGGCGCTCGCCGAAGGGCTCGACTTCATTCCGCTCAGCGACGAGCGCTTCGACCTGATCATCCCCGGGGCGCTCTCGGAGGAGGCGCCGGTCTCCCGGCTGCTCGACGCTCTGGACGATCCCGGTTTCCGTACCGAGATCAGCCACCTGCCCGGCTACGACGGCTCGCAGAGCGGACAGGTGACGACGGTGGAAGCCGCGTGAGGAGGGCGCTGGCGGCATGCGCGGCCGTTCTGCTCGCGGCCTGCGCGACCGATGCGCCGCCTCGGGAGTCCCTGCACATCTTCGCCGCGTCCTCGCTCACCGAGGCCTTCCGGGAGATGGCCGCCGCCTTCGAGGACGATTCGCCGGACACCGAGGTGACGCTGGTCTTCGCGGGGAGCCAGGTGCTCCGGCTCCAGATCGAATACGGCGCCCCGGCGGACATCTTCGCGTCGGCCGACCCGCGGCACATGGAGTCGCTGGCGGGCGACGGGCTGGTGACGGGGCCGCGCCTGCTCGCGGAGAATGAGCTGGTGGTGATCGTGCCGCCCGGGAACCCCGCCGGGATCGAGGCGTTCGCGGATCTCGCGGGGGCTCACCGGGTGGTGATCGGGACGGCGAACGTGCCGGTTGGCGCGTATGCGCGCGAGGCGCTTCGCCGCGCGGAGGCGGGAGGGGGACTTCCCGGGTTCGAGGAAGCGGTCATGGACCGGGTCGTCTCCGAGGAGAGCAACGTGCGCCTGGTGCGGGCCAAGGTGGAGTTGGGCGAGGCGGATGCCGCGATCGTCTACCGGACCGACGCGGTGCCGGGGCGGGTGCGGACGGTGCAGGTGCCGTCCCGGGCCAACGTTCGGGCGCGCTATCTGATCGGGGTGGTGGCGGACGCCCGCAACCCCGCCGCCGCGGCGCGGTGGGTCGCGTTCGCGTCCTCGGCGCAGGGTCGCCGCATCCTCACACGGCACGGCTTCCTCGCGGACGTCAGGGCGGCGCAGTAACGGCGTGACCACGCGCCGGTCTCTCGCGGCGAGGGCGCCGTTCCTGGCCGCCGTCCCCATGCTGCTCATCCTCGCGGTGCCCCTCCTGGCGCTGGCGGGGGCCTCTTCGCCCGGCGACATCGCCGCCGGGGCGCGCCATCCGCTCTTCGGACCGGCCCTGTGGCTCAGCGCGCGCACCACCCTGGTCAGTCTGGCTGTCATGGTGCTGGCGGGCACGCCGCTGGCATGGTGGATGGCGTCGCGCCGGGGGCGCCGGTCGCGCATCGTGGAATCCCTGGTGGACCTTCCGATCGTGGTCCCTCCCGCGGTCATGGGGATCGCGCTCCTGGAGACCCTCGGGCGCAACGGGCTCTTCGGACCGGCCCTGTCGTCGCTGGGACTTCAGATCTCCTTCACCACCACCGCCGTCATCGCCGCGCAGGTCGTCGTCTCGGCCCCCTTCTACATCCAGGCCTCGGCCACCGCCTTCCGCCGCGTCGACGAGGACCTGCTGATCGTCGCCCGCACCCTCGGCCATTCGCCCGCCGGCGCCTTTTTCCGGGTCGCGGTCCCCCTCGCGCTGCCCGGGATGGTCGCGGGTGCCGCCCTGGCCTGGGCCCGCGCACTGGGCGAGTTCGGCGCGACGCTGCTCTTCGCAGGCAACCTCCCCGGGACCACCCAGACCATGCCGCTGGCGATCTACACCGCTCTCGAGTCGGACGCGCGGGTCGCCGTCGCGCTCTCGCTGGTGCTCGTCGGCGCCAGCGCGCTGCTGCTCTTTCCCCTGCGCACCCTGCCCGCGCTCATCGGGCGCCGCTTCGGGACGGGGAACGGGGCTGGAGCGCCGCCGGGCCGTGGCCTTCCCGAAGGCTGACCCGTGCGTTGGAGCGTCTACACCCGGGCGTCCGCGGGAGCGTTCAGCCTGGATGTCCGCGTGGAGGGGAAGGCCGCGCCTGTCGTCATCATCGGTCCCAACGGGTCGGGGAAGACCACCCTCCTGCGCGTCATCGCCGGCGCCTACCGGCCCCGCTCCGGGCGGATCCTCCTTGGCGAGCGCGTACTCTTCGATTCGGAAGCCGGTGTCAGTGTGGCTCCCGAGGACCGCCGAGTCGGCTATGTGCCGCAGGGCTATGGGCTTTTCCCGCACCTGACCGTCCTTGACAACGTCGCCTTCGGGCTCGCCGGCGGGGCCCGCCGCAAGCCGGGACCGGAGCGCCGCCGGATCGCCGCCGAACTGCTGGCAGACGTGAAGTGCGAACATCTGGCTCCACGCTACCCGGCTACGTTGTCGGGCGGAGAAAAGCAGCGCGTCGCCCTGGCGCGCGCCCTGCTCCCCGTCCCCGAGATGCTCCTCCTCGACGAGCCGCTGGCTGCGCTGGATGTGGCTGCCCGCCGCGGCCTGCGCGCCTATCTCGCCCGCCACCTTGCACGGCGGACCCGGCCGGCGATCGTGGTCACGCACGATCCACGCGATGTTCACGCCCTGGGTTCGCCGGTCGTCTACGCGCTGGAGGAGGGCCGGGTGGTACAGAGCGGCCCGCCCGGAGATCTGGCCACCGACCCCGCCACGGCGTTTGTCGCGGAATTCTTCGGCGCGGTCACTACCGAGACCAGACCAGATACCTGAACGTGACGGACAGCGCCCCGTTGTAGATCGCGTTCCCTTCAACGGTCGAGTCCACCGGGCGGAGTCCCACCTCGTATCGTACTCCGAGGGCGCCGCCCCACCCCTCGACCTCCGACCCCATGACCAGCCCGAACTCGAACCGGCTCTGGTTGAAATCGGCGATGTCGCCGCAGGCCTGCTCGGCCAGCCTGCAGCGAAGCAGAAGTCCGAAGGACACGCCCCCGAACATCTGCGGCCGGAGCGATCCGCCAGAGGCCGCGTGAAGCTGCCCCAGAAGCGGGATCTGCAGGTACGAGAGTCTGAAGGCCGTCTGGCCGACTTCCCCCAGCTCGGTCTTGACCGCGGAACCCTTGCTCGAATAGTGGAGTTCCGGCCGGAAGGAAAACGTATCACCCAGGGGAAAGTCGCCCGTGACGCCGAACATGTACGCCGTCCGCCAGGTGAAATCGCCCGAGCCCCCGCCGATGAAGTTGGTCCGCTGAAACCCGCCGATCACGCCCACGGGCAGCTGCGCCGTCACTGCGGAAAAGGGGGCCGCGGGCAGGACGACGCCCAGTAGCGTGACAGCGAATACGCGACCGACTTTCCTCGTCATCTCATCTCCCGGGTGCACGCGACGGTGTTTGATTCTGTTCACGCCCCGCCCGGCGGTCAATCCTGTCCACGGGGCGCCGCTTCGGCTTCACCGCCGCACAGGGGACCTGCCCCTTGACAGCTCCATCCCCCGTGGACATACCATTCCAAGTCCGATACTCCCGCATGCGAAGGAGCACCAACGCCATGAAACGCCCGAAGACCACCCTGTTGTTCCTGACCGCCTTCGGGCTTGCGACCGGCCTGGCAGCCTGTGCGAGTGCGGGCGGTTCCAGTGATGGCAGCCCCCGCCGGAACCCCAACCTGATTACCGCCGAGGAGTTGGTCGACTTTCCGACGATGAGCGCACTCGACGCAGTTCGCCGTCTCCGTCCCCGCTGGCTCCAGGGCCGCGCGAATCTGCGTCCGCAGGTCGTCGTCGACGGCGCCAGGATGGACAATCTCGAGGACGCGCTCCAGTCGATCCAGGCCGCCAGCGTGCGGACGATGCGGTACATGAGCGCATCGGACGCCACCATGCGCTTCGGGACCAACTTCGTGGGCGGCGTGATCGAGGTGACCACCCGGGGCGGATAGTTCGGCGGAGGCGAGGTTTCCCTGGCCGAGCAACGCTACCCGGTCAAGAACCGCCGCGAAAAATCCCTGAGCACGCGTGCGCAGACCTCGATCTCCTCAACACTGACCCACTCCTCCGCCGAGTGGGCCTGGGCGATCGACCCCGGCCCGAAACACACGGCCGCAGTCCCGTGCTCGTTGAGAAAGCACGCATCCACCCACGCCGTCATCCCACCCACCGCCCCCGGCAGCCCCGTGCGGCGGCACGCCCGGCGCAATCCCTCCACCAGGGCCGACCCGGCCGGCACCTCCGTCGCGGCCCGGTAGAGCCCCGCTTCGACGGTCGCCCTGAGGCCCGGACACCGCTCCCGGGCGCGCGCCAGCACCCCCTCGGCCTCGGCCATCACCCCCGAGACCGTCTCGCCCGGCAGCGTGCGCCGCTCGACGACGAGATGGCACCCATCCGGGTAGACCGACGGCGCGCTTCCGCCCTTGATCGTGCCGGCGTGCAGGGACGCGGGACCCAGGAGCGGGTGGCCGGTCTGCTGCGCGAGGCGCCGCGATTCCTCCTCGAATGCGACCAGCACGTGGCCCATATGCGTGATCGCATCCACTCCGGCGCCGGGCCGGGACCCGTGGGCGGCGCGCCCCGTCGCCCGCACGTCCATCCACAGAAAGCCCTTGTGGGCGGGCATCACGGCGAGCCCGGTAGGTTCGCAAACCACCGCCGCGTCCGCGCGCAGACCCGACGCGACCAGAGCCTCCATCCCCAGCGACGCATGTTCCTCGTCCGCCGTCAACGCCACGATGAGTTCCCCCTCGATCTCCTCGTGCGCAAGTTCGGCAGCGACGGCGAGGATGCACGCCACCCCCGACTTCATGTCGGCCGCCCCCCGCCCGAAGAGACGGCCGCCGCGAACCGCGCCGGAGAACGGGTGCGCCATCCCTGCCACGCCCACGGTGTCGAGGTGCCCGTTCAGGAGGAGGGAAGGACCACGCCCGGCCCCCCTCCGTGCCACCACGTTGAAACGTCCCGGGGCCACTTCCGAAACCACCGGGCGGTAGCCCCAGCCGTGGAGCCATTCCGTCGCCAGATCCGCCACCTGGCGCTCCCCGGCGCCCCCCTCCTCCAGCACCGGGTTCACCGACGGCGTGCGCACCAGCCGTCTCGTCAGCGTCACCGGATCCATGCTGTGGGGTGTCTCGGTCATGTGTCCAGATTTCGTGTTGGTGTTAAGAAAAATGTACACCGAGGGAAGTTCCGATTGGGGTTCTCAGGTTCAGGGAAACACACATTGACCCTGAAAACATATGTTTTCACATGGAAAACCGCCCTTCCAGGCACGTTCACCACCCCGCGGCCGGTACGGCACGGTAATTGCTTGTTAAGTGTGATCGCCGGCCGGGAGGCACCGGGCCAAAATCCGGGTCCTCCCGCGCGGATTCGGCGAGGGGAAACACTCAGACCACAGGAGGGTGCGATTCGCAAGTTCACTGTCAATCTGCTGAGCGCGGCGGCGCTCGTTGCAGCGGGCTATGCACTCCTCCGCCAGGGGAACAATCGTTCGGAGCCGGATGAAGCGAGGCTCGAGGACGTTCCCGCGGGAGAGAGGATTCCCGGCAGGATCCGGCTGGAGAAGCTGAGAGAGCTGGGAATCTGATCCCGGCCTGGGTCGACCAGGCTGTGGATCCGGCCCGCCGCCCGAGCGAGGCGGCGCAGACGGAAAGGGGGGCGACCCATCGCGGGTCGCCCCCCTTTGTCGTCGGAACCGTGCGAGCCGGCGACCCGTGGCCGGGGTGGCGCGATCCCTGCGCCGCCACCTCCGTGTCCGGAGCTACTCGAAGTGGTCCGCGTTCTTCTCGATGTAGTCCGACCACTCGGGCGGCACGTCGGTGTCCGGGAAGATCGCCTGGACGGGACACTCGGGCTCGCAGGCGCCGCAGTCGATGCACTCGTCGGGGTGAATGAGGTATTGCTCACCGGCTTCGTAGATGCAGTCGACCGGGCAGACCTCGACGCAGCTCGCGTCCTTGGTGCCGATGCACGGCTCGGTAATGATGTATGTCAAAGGGTTTCCTCTGGACGTGATCCAGGAGCCCGTGGAACAAGTCCCCGCTGCATTCGGGCGGGATCATCCACGGACTGCCAGGGCATTGCGGTCAATATGATTGCCGATCCCATCCCCCATTGCAACCCCGTCCAGGTGCCGCACCGTCCCCGCCAGCGCGGCTTCCAGCGCCGGCGGAGTCTCCTCCAGGGGATGGACCGCCTCGAAGGTGTGCCCGGATCCCTCCAGTATCAGCAGCTCGGCTGCCGGACCCGCTTCAGCGAGTCGCCGGGCCTCGTCCGCAGGGACGGTGGCGTCTTCCGCGCCGTGTACGACCAGCCACGGCACCCGCACTCGTCCCGCCGCGCCCAGGACATCGAACCGCTCGGAATTCGCACGCAGATCGTCCTGCACGCTTCGGTAGAGCGGCATCTCCTGCCCGGTGCGGGCGTTGAGGATATGGGTGACCCCGGCGGCGGCCCAGTCGCGCTCCTGCTCGGCCGTCCAGCGCTGAAAGGTCGAGACCGCGGCCCAGGTCACCAGCGCGGAGACTTCCCCCCGCTCCGCCGCCACGATGACGGCGTTGCCGCCTCCCCGGCTATGCCCGACCAGCCCCAGCGCGTCCGGGCGCCGGCCCCCATTCCACACCCCTTCGAGGGTACGGTCGACCATCCAGTGAAGGTCCTCCACCTCGCGGCTGACCGTGTTGCGGCCGAAGGCGTCCAGATCCGTGAAGTCGAGGAGGCCGGGGCCGATGCCGTTCAGCGAGGTGTTGAAGGAGACGACGAGGTGGCCGTCCAGTGCGAGGCGGCTGCAGAGCAGCGGGAAGAAGCCCCAGTCCTTGAAGCCCTTGAAGCCGTGCGCGACGATCACCGCCGTGCGGGGCACCGCCCCCGCCGGGCGCCTCAGGTCGGCGCGGATGACGTCGCCGTGCGGCGGGGTCGTCTCAATGCGCGTGCGGGTCACGCCTTCCATTCGACATCTCCTCGTCCGGTCCGCTGGTTTTCGAGGCGGGCGGCCGCAAACAGGTAGTCCGACAGCCGGTTCAGGTAGCGGACGATCCCCGGATCCATCTTCGATCGGAGCGCCAGGGCCACGACCCGCCGTTCGGCCCGGCGGCATACCGCCCGCGCCACATGAAGGTGGGACGCCCCCGCACTTCCTCCAGGCAGTACGAAGTTCCGCAGCGGCGGGGAAGCCGCGGCGGCGGCGTCGATCCAATCCTCCATCTTTCCGATCCGCTTCGTGGGCGGGTCGGGGAGTTCGGGGGATCGCCTGCCGGCCGGAGGCGGAGGAGTGGCCAGATGGGCGCCGATCGCAAACAGGTCCTGCTGGACGAGGCTCAGCCGGTCGCGCGTTCCGCCATCCGTCACGTGAACCCGCGCCACGCCAACCGCGGCACTCAGCTCGTCGACCGACCCGTAGGCCTCGACCCTGATGTCATTCTTGGCTACCCGGCGGCCGCCGAAGAGGCCCGTCTTGCCCGCGTCTCCCCGTCTCGTGTAGATCTTCACCCGTAAGTCACCCTCATCTGGGCCGCAGTTTGGCGAAGTCACGGATCGCCCGGGCCCTGTCGAGCAGGCTCGGCTCGTCCGGCGCCGCATCCTCCTGCAGGACGGAAAGCGCGTCACGCAGGTCGAGCATGACCTCCAGCATGACCTGATCCCGCTGAAAGCCGAAGTCGAGCGCATCCATCCGGGTGCGGTCGTCCGTGGCAGCCGCCTTCTCGTACGCCTCCGTGTAGATCTTCTCGAGGCTTCCGATGATTTGCGATTTCGCACGCATTCGCATTCGCCTGGCAGTGGTGTCCCGTGCCCCCATAATATCTATACTACCAAGCAGGCCGTGGATAATCCCCGCGTCGCACCGAGGGCGGCGAGGCGCCGGGCTGGCAAGGCGCGACGACAGGTGAATAGCAGGGCTATTCTACAAGAATTGTGTAAATTGCATATATTGCAATGGATTATGGATCTTACTGTAACTCTCGTCCCCTCTTTCCATCCCTATTACTGGACGGGATTCCATGAGACCCCGGCGGACGCTGCCAGACCCTCGGACACGCGAGCCCGTAACCGTTCCGGACGGTAGACACGCTCGCCGACCACGGACGCTATATCGCCCCCCAGACCTAACGCCTTGGCTGGGGCGTCGGTATCTTTGCCAGTCGGGTTCGCGGGCGACGCGAACTTGACCCTGTTGATGCCTCATTCTCCAAGGCTCGTCATGCTGCGAGGGGTTGCCAACTCCGGAAGACATTCCGTCGTGCAGGTGTCGTGTGGAGACATCGCCCACTCGTCCGTTGAGAGATCGAACCGGCGACCGACCTTCTCGGCTGCGGCGGCGCTCCTTCTGCTGATCTCGGCCCTCCTGCTCTCGTGTGGCGACAACACCACGAAACCCACGCTCCCGGAGGCCCTTCTCCCGGCGTCAGTCGGAGTCTTGCCGGCGTCGGCAACGCTTTCGGCGGTGGACGCAACGGTGCAACTGGAAGCGGAGGTCCGCGACCAGAACGGACAGGTCATGGCCGCCGAAACCATCGCATGGGGAAGCGGGGCGAGTTCTGTGGCAACAGTGGATACGTCGGGGCTTGTAACGGCGGTTGGTGACGGAACGACGACCATCACTGCGACGGCGGGGTCGGCGGCGGGAAGTTCCCGGGTTACGGTCGCGCAAGAGGTGAGCGCGGTGGTTGTGGCTCCGGATTCTGCCACGGTCCTGGAGGGCGACACACTACGTCTGGCGGCTACGGCCACCGATGCCAACGGCCACCATGTATCCCGGGCGGAGTTCGTGTGGTCGTCGAGCGACACACTGGTGGTGGTGGTGGACGGCGCAGGACTCGTGACCGGCGTCGGCGGTGGTGAGGCCACCGTCACGGCTACTGCCGGCGAGGGCAGCTTTGGACAGGCACGGATCACCGTGCGGCCACTGATCGATTCCGTTGTGGTCGATCCTACCGCAGACACCATCGCGCCAGGGGATACGCTGCGCTTGCACGCAAGCGCCCTCGATGCGAGGGGGAACGCTGTTGCAAATGTCGAGTTCGCTTGGTCGTCGAGCGACACGCTGCGCGTGGTGGTGGACGACGCAGGACTCGTGACCGGCGTCGGCGTTTATGACGCCACCGTCACAGCCACTGCCGGCGACGGCAGCTTCGGACAGGCACGGATAACCGTGCTGCCACTGGACATTGTGGTCGATCCTCCCGCAGACACCATCGCGCCAGGGGATACGCTGCGCTTGCGCGCGACCGCCCTCGATGCGAACGGGCACGCTGTTGCGAATGTCGAGTTCACTTGGGGATCGAGACACCAAGCGATCGCCACCGTGAACGATTCCGGTCTGGTTCTTGGGATCCGTGACGGCGTAACCACCATCGGCGCCAGGATCCTCCCTTGGTCGATCGGCAATTCCGAGATCACGGTAATCAGCCCGGATCGCGCGGTGCTCGTCGCCCTGTTCGACGCGCTGGGCGGGCCTGGCTGGAAACGACGTGGCAATTGGCTGACCGACGCTCCATTGAAGGCCTGGCACGGAGTCAATACGAAAGAGGGACGTGTCACGGGATTGCATCTGGCCGATAATAACCTCCAGGGGTCGATACCGCGGGAAATCGGGCAACTCTCGAACCTTGAGGTGCTGGATCTCCAATACAATGCCCTTACAGGCCCGATTCCGCCGGAGATCGGGAACCTTGCGAATCTGGAATCTCTGCGGATAGCCAGAGGAACCCTCGCTCTCGGGGGCCCCGGGGTTGCCGGCGTCACGGGTTCGATTCCACCCGAGCTGGGGAAGCTCACCAAACTGAAGCTTCTCGATCTCAGGGCAAACCGGCTTACGGGTCCGATCCCACCCGAGTTGGGCCGTCTCCGCCAGCTGGAGGTATTGTGGCTGGCAAACAACGGGGTGACCGGCCCGATTCCACCCGAGCTGGGCGACCTCGCCAGCCTTCGGAATCTGTACCTGACCGGCACCAGGGTGACGGCCCTTCCTGCGGCACTCGGCAAGCTGGCCAATCTGGAGTCTCTGACTATGCAGTTCACTCCGGTGACGGGTCCGATCCCGCCGGAATTGGGCAATCTCGCCAAGCTCAAGAGACTCCAGTTGAGCTTTTCGCCCAACCTGACGGGCTCGATCCCCGCCGAACTCGGGAATCTCTCGAACCTTGAAGAGCTGGTGCTCGCACGGGCGTCACTCACGGGTTCGATTCCCCCGGAACTCGGGAACCTGGCCAACCTGAAGCGCCTGGGGCTGCACGTGAACCGGCTTCAGGGCTCCATTCCACCCGAGCTTGGCAACCTTGCCGGTCTTGAATCGCTTCGCTTGGAGGGCAATGAGCTTACCGGGCCGATCCCCCCCGAACTGGGCGGTCTTGTGAGCCTCAGGTCGATGGATCTCGGCGCCAATGAACTCACCGGACCCATCCCCGCGGAACTCGGCAGGCTGGCGAGCCTGGAGGTCTTGTACCTCTACGGCAATCAATTGACGTCCATCCCACATGGTCTCGATGGCATGGAACGCCTGCTGTCTCTCCATCTCGGCGGCAACCGTCTAACCAGCGATGGACTGCCGCCGGGCGTGTTCGCGGATCTTCCCAGTTTGGAACAACTTGACCTTGCGAACAACGAGTTGACCGAGCTCCCTGCCGGGATGTTCCTCGGCGTGCCACGACTGTCAGAGTTGCGTCTGGACCGGAATCCCGGCTACCCGTTCACGCTGACGCTTGAGACCATCCGCACCGACAGCGAAGATGCGTCGACCGCCAGTCCCGCCCGCATAGCCGTTCGCCTGGTTGAGGGGGCACCGGTGGATCTGAGGGTCCCTCTGTCCGCTCACGGCGGCGAGCTGTCGGCGGACGCGGTCGTACTGGAAGCGGGGAGCGACTGGAGCGCGGAAGTGACGGTGACACGCCGATCCGGTCGTCGGGGCGGTACCGAGGTGGTTGCCGGACCTCTCCCCCTCTTACCCCGCGTTCTGTCCGGCCTTCGCTTGGAATCTGCTGGTTCGCTGGTCTTGTTCGGAAGCGTCTCGAACCGGTCGCCCGTTCCGGTGCGCGACCTGCCGTGGATGCGAATGCGGGAGGGAGATGAACCCAGGCAAGTCCCCGTGTCTTCCTATTTCGACGATCCCGACGAGGACGAGTTGACGTACTCGGCAGAGTCCACCGATTCGGGCGTAGTATCGGTTTCGGTCGCAAACGATCGGCTTCGCGTGGCGCCGTTGGCGATGGGATCCACCACGATCGTGGTCACCGCCACTGACGATGCCGGATTGGCGGCGGAGTCTGCCTTCCCGGTGTCCGTCAGAGGCGTGCGCGAGGGTTCCTACACCATCGACCTCATCATGACGGGTCGGCCGGGCGATCTCGTTGAAGCCGCGTTCGAAGACGCGGTGGAATACTGGGAATCCATACTCGCGGAAACCGAATTGCCAGACGTTCCGGTGGGATCCGATGTTGCGTTGGGCTGCCGCGGGGTCACCAGCGACCAGTCGCTGGAGGTGATCGACGATCTCGCAATCGTAGCTTCAGTCGGAGAGGTCGACGGTCAAGGGAGGACTTTGGGGTGGGCGGCGGTGTGTGGGATCCGCAAAGAATCGCACTTTCCTCTGATCGGTGTAGTGCGGTTCGACTCCGAAGACCTGGAGTTGCTTCGGGAAAGCGATGCACTCGAGGAGGTGATCCTCCATGAGATCGGCCACGTGCTGGGGTTCGGAACCGTGTGGGACGAACATGGACTTCTGATCAACCCGTCACTGCGCGATGGCTTGGGAACGGATACTCACTTCCGAGGCCCACTCGCAATTGTGGCCTTTGACGAGGCTGGCGGTGACATCTACACAGGGGGCGAAAAGGTACCGGTAGAGAATTACGCGGGACGCGGATCGAGTGACGTACACTGGCGGGAGTCCGTGCTCGACCACGAATTGATGACCCCGCGCCTCAACCTGAGGGTGTCCAACCCGCTGAGCGCAACGACCATCCAGTCGCTGGCGGACATGGGCTACACGGTCGATGTGCGCTTGGCGGAACCGTTCCAACTACCGGGAGTCGCTGCGGCGCGTGATCAAGAGGTGCGCAAGATCGACTACGGCGACGACGTGCGGCACGGACCCATCATGGTGTTCGACCGCGATGGGGGAGTAGTGAGAATAGTCTCCAATTGACTTTCGTCAACCAAGCTCGATTAGTGCGGGCCGTTCAGGCGGATCGAGCGAATGCTAGTCGTCCCGCGACCGATGGTGATGCCGAATCTGAAGGGTTGACCTTCCTCGGTTAGCATCGGTAAGCCAGCCGACGCAGTGTTGAACACTGCGGCTGGCAAGGGAGCTCTGCGGCCCCCTTAGACCCCCGGCATTCCGCCCCCCAAAAGCCGAACGGGGACGGGTTGTTCCTAGCGCTGGTGCTTGGGCGGTTCGTCTTCCGACACCAACTCGTAGACGGCCATGCTTTGCTCATCGAATTCGCCGCGCTCCAGCAGGAGCACCCAGTCCGGCCCAGCGTCCAGAAGCGCCGACCGGGCAGGGATGGTGAGGCGCCTGAGCCAAGCGCCGTTTGGGCCGAGCCAGGTGGAGTTCGTTGGCTGGAGCCCGCCATCCGAAGGTCGTGACCCACAAGCTGCCGTCCGAGAGCGCCAAGAACCCGTCCGATTCGTAGGCCGGGAACCGCTCCGGCAAGTCGTCGCGGATGCGCGGCCATCTTTCCCGCTCGAAAGCTCGACGCTCCTCGGGGGAGTCGTACCGTGCCAGACAGGCGCGCAGGCATCGGTTCAAGTGCTCGGACTTGACCTCAAGGTCCGGGCCTGCCCAGCGCGCGACATGGGTGACCCGGCCCGTCCAATCCACATGTTCGAGTTGGTAGTCGTCGGCCGACCCGTACCACACACCGACTCCCGTAGCCGCAAAGGCCAAGCTCCGCCCCCAAGTTGCAAGGACGGTTAGTGTGGCCGTAGCGGCGGCGCTCCGTTCCGGGGATTCCCTCCGCTAGGATGACCACACCTTCGTTCCGTTCCCAGCTCACAGCCATATCCCAACGGTACGCCTCACCATCGGCTACGTTCTGCTCGATGTCCCACTCGCTATCCGGCCACGCAACAAAGACGAGATCGCCATTCGGGGAGCAGGCGGGCGTACCATATGGATCCACACCCGTTCCCGACAAGCGCCCGAGTGTCAATTACATCCCCATCGTGGCCCAGCGTGCCGCCGGCCCGGCTCCAGGCCCGGTTCCCCAACCTCGCCCTCGTACATCTGCCCAAAGCACGCCAGCTGGCTCAACCAGATCGAGATCTACTTCTCGATCCTCCAGCGCAAAGCCCTCACGCCCGCCCACTTCCACCTCCCAGGACGAAATCGCCGAGCGCATCCTTGGCTTCCAGGACCACTACCAGCAAATCGCCACCCCCTTCGAATGGACCTTCGCGCGCAGAGACCTCGACCGTCTCATGGTTCGAAATCCCCAGCTCCAAGCCCACTTCACTTCCCCATGCCGCATGACAATACGTCACCGAACTTCTGAACCGGTGTACTAGTGAAGCCTAATAGACGACTACCGGAAGCCGAAGCTAAAGCCCGGTAAGTAGCGCGCGCGAGGCTTCAACATGTAGACGGCCAGTCTAGCGAAGCAACGGAACAGTGTGGGCAATCCTGCTGACTCGTTGCGACCGCTTCGCAAGCTAGTTCCCACCGTTGCCGCAATACGCTAATCACGCGTTCGCTCATTTCCTGCTGGATCGCCCTACGGTACGCACATTGGGCAAGAAACGCGTCCCGGCAAAGTTGGTTTCTGCCGAGGTATGTAAACTCGTCGTCGCAGGGTCTGGCTGAAAGGCTACGCCTCACGGCGTCGGTGAACGCTTCATCATCGGGCGGCGGTAGTAATCCCGCGTCTTCGAGGTCTTCGGCGATTCCAACGCCCACGTCGACGGCCACCGCCGCCATGAGCATAACGCCCGCACCGATGCCCGCCGCGCCCCATATGTTGCGGTAGTTGGTGGCCGTGTCTGCCGCCGGTTCCTCTGGTATCACCTTGTGACACTCTTCATCCTGCAGGCAGACAGCCGCGCCGATGGGAGCGCCGAGACCGATGCTCCAGCCTACGGGTGCCATACGGCCAGAGCATCCCGAAAAAAACAGGCTCACCGGAAGCAGGATAAGGAACGTGAGGATAAGAAGGGGGCGGGTCGTATTCATCGTCGTCTTCTCCCTTCGTGAGGTCATGGTGCTGTCTCCGTCGTGTGAGGGTGGACTACCAGAACGCTGCCGGGGTGGTGCTTACGCGCGGCGGCAACCCTGCGGTGAACCGTCCGCGCGGCGGCATGGACTAGCTATAGCTAGCCGCCATTCGGAATCGCCTCTAGCCGTTTCCTCGTTAAGGCGAGCGCCAGCAACGCAGACTCCCGACACGTCGCGGGCGTAGATGATCGTGTCTGATGTTTCTGGCTCTTCACCTGTCGTGGTGGGCGGGGACGCCGAAACTGTAGAATGGTATGGGGTTCTTCATCCGCGCGCGCCTCCCAAATTGGGTGGGGCGGTGATTGGACGGGAACGCCGAGCGATCCCGGCGAATGAAGTGGGCGTGCCGCCGACGCGACAGTGTGACGTGATCCGCCGGGGTCGACTCCACGCACAAAGACTTGGGTTAGGCGCGGAAGCCACGGGTACTGCTGCTGAACGGGGAGGGAGCAGCGGGTTGTCTTTCGGGATCGCGGGACTCGGAGGAGATTGCGTGGTCACGCCGCGCGGAGCGCTCGCCCGCGGCACCTGTCCCACGATGAGACGGAAAGGAACTCGCAGACATGGCCAGGAGGGACTGGCTGGATGACGTGTTGGGCCTCGGTCCGGAGTGGAGTGGCTGAAGGGCCCCAGACGGAAGACGCACGCCGAGAAGCTGGCGTTCGCGAGGCTCCGGGCGGGTACCCAACGGACCGCTCAGGCCTGGGAGCTGAAGGAAGCGGCCGCAGACCTATGGAACTACCGGAGCAGAACCTGGGCGCTGGCCGGATGGCACCGGTGGCTGGAGTGGGCATCGGGCTGCGGTCTGGAGCCCGTCCTCAAGGCCGCCCGGATGATCCGGGAGCATCTCTGGGGAATCGTCAATGCAATCATCCTTCGCGCCACGAACGGACCTGCGGAAGGCATCAACAGCCGGATCAATACGGTGAAAGGTCCGCAGCCGCGGCTTTCCGCAACCGGGAACGCGTCGCGAACGCCATCCTCTTCCACCTCGGCGGCCTCGACCTCTACCCCGATGGCCTACGCGCATGACCTGCTACCCACCAGAAAGGGGGAAGAACCATCGGGCACTCCTAGAATCTGAATGGGGCTGAAGCCCAAGAACTGTCTCTCAGGAAAGACGTTCCGCACGGGCTCAGGGTTGCCCCAGGGTCGCGCGTTCGGGTGGGACAAATCGCGCTTTGCGGGTCTGCGCGTTCACTCCCGAACAGACCCATCTCGGTGCCCCGGGTCGGCGCGCTGCGTGGACCGCGGCCCGCGCACTCCAAGCGTCAGCGCGGGCTCTGTGGGGATCGAAGGGGCAAGCCCCTCGTCAGCCGCGATGTTCAACATCGCGTGTGCTGGCTTACGACCAATAGCGGTCGTGAGCCAGCCCTTGCGGACGCCTCTGAAACTCCCCTCCAGGCATCTTACAGAGCAGCGCCAACCGGCTCACGGACCACGAGGAAAACGGGGCGCCCCGGTGCGCCCTTGTGACGGCGGCGCTCTCTGCCGCGCGGCCCAGTTGCTACCCTAGCCCGTACCCCTCGGAGACCTGAGATCGACGATCCTAGGCGATCCCAAGGCCCGTAGGTTACCCGAAAGACGGCAGCCGAGTCCCGAAGCGACGACCGGAAGCCATGTGGCACGGCCAAGGATGCCATCGGGCGGTGTAGCTTGACTGCTCCGAAAGACACCACCTAACATTCCCCTTCAACCGCCAGCCACTCCACCATGACCGGAAATGGCCTCATGATCGTTGATGGAACGTCGCCCCGCAGTCGTCGCAATTGGACCGTAGTCTGGATCGTCTTCGGAGTCCTGATTCTCATCGGGGAAGCAGCAGGGGGGGTTGCTGGGGAGGGAGCCCAATCACTAGCCGGGGGCATTACCCTGCAGCGATGGTGGTGGTTCGCGGCGATCGGGTGGTTTGTGGTGTGGGAATACGTGGCCGTCGTGTCGGCAGAAGGCGGGACATTCTCGCATACGATATGGCAGCTCTACGCGGACAAGTGGGGACGGATACCGTTGGTGGTGGGTATCACCGGATACTTGGCGATGTGTTTGGTTTCCACGCTGAGCACCTTCGACCCGGAACTATCCCGTTTGATCGTCTTGGCAAGCGGCGTTGGGATTTGGCTGTTGATCCACTTTCTGAGCGGAGGCAGATATGGATGACCTTGGACGC
The DNA here is from genome assembly GCA_965116645.1 of Longimicrobiales bacterium. Taxonomy (GTDB): domain Bacteria; phylum Gemmatimonadota; class Gemmatimonadetes; order Longimicrobiales; family Gaopeijiaceae; genus Bin94. The sequence continues at coordinate 3,991,638 of OZ220702.1, forward strand.
CCAGGCGATCCCATTCCCCCCCGTAGCCATGACCAAACCGGCAGTCCCTGGCGGCCCTCCCCGCCTCGTCGTTCACCGCGGCTGAGAGCGCGCCCGCATCGTGGACGCGCGCCATTGCATTTACGGTTTGCGACCGGCGCTGGCGACGTAAGCTGCCCAGTCCTCCATGAGCCGCCGCCGCCGCTCGAACAGGTCCGTGCGCATGTACGCCGCCTCGACCTTGTTTTTGACCACATGCGCCAGCGCCGCCTCGACAACCTCCCGGGGGTGGTCGGTCTCCTCGGCCGCCCAGTCCCGGAACGACGACCTGAAGCCGTGCGGCACCGCCGCGATCCCGTGTTTCCCGAGCAGGCGGCGCATCCGCTTTCCGCCCACCGGCCTGCCCCGCTCGTTGACGAACACGACCGGGCTTCGTCCGTCGCCCAGCTTCCGCGCCGCCTCAAGGATCTCCAGCGCCCGGCCGGACAGCGGCACCCGATGCTCCCGCGCCGTCTTCATCCGGCTTGCTGGAATCGTCCAAACGCCCGAGTCTTCATCCATCTCGCTCCACACCGCCCCCCGCACCTCGCCGCCCCGAGCCGCCGTCAGCACCATGAACTCGAACGCCAGCGCGTCCGCCGCCGCAGATTCGGCTGTCCGCACCTTCTGGATGGCCGCCGCCACCTGCCGATGAGGGAGGGCCTTCCGGTGCGTGACGACATCGTGCTGCGGGCCGAGCAGGTGGAGAATCCGGTCGCAGGGGTTGTCGGGCCGCCAGTCCATGGCGATGGCCCACTCCAGCACCGTCCGGACGCGCATGTGGACGAACCGCGCCGTGGGCGGCTTGGTGTGCCAGATCGGATTGAGAATGTCCAGCACGTCGCCGCTCGTGACCTCCGAGACCGGCACGTCACCGATGCGTGGGAAGGCGTGAATCTCCAAGGTGCGGATCCAGTTCCTCGCGTGCGCCGTGCTCCGCCACCCGGCCCGCTTCTGATCGACGACGCGCTTGGCGGCCTCAGCAAAGGTGGGGATGCCGACCAGCCGCCGCTTCTCGGCCAAGGGATCGCCGCCCGAACGGGCAAGCTTGCGGTTGGCGAGCGCCGTGTCACGGGCCTCCGCCAGGGAGACCAATTCGACGCTGCCAAGTCCGAGTTCCCGCTTGCGCCCGCGAATCACGAGGCGTTGAATCCAACTGCGGGTTCCCGTCTTCTGGACGTAGAGGTAGAGTCCGTTCCCGTCGCAGTGTCGTCCGGGCGGTGCGGAGCGCACGAATGGGGCCGAGAGCCGCTTGTGGGGATGGCGGCCCCTCGGCTTGCCTCGGCGGCGTTTCGTGGGGGAAGCGTTCACATTATCCATCCCCTAATCGTAGCTGGGATGAAGCCGGATTGCAAGGGTTGGTGCTGGACGGACGAGGCAGGAAGAATCCTATCGAAAGCGTTGCAAATAAAGGATGTTACGAACGGCTATGAACGATACGGGACACCATCGGATTCAGTACGTCCGACTTGCAGAGCTATTCGCCCGAGGAGCAACGCAGAGCGTCGCACCGAATGGCATGAGAGTAAAGAAAACATGACATTGTGTAATGTTCTCAGGACAGAACAAGAGCGCGAGCGCCGCGGCCAGCCCGGATGCATCGCTGGCCGAATGCAGCGGGGACTTAATTCCACGGCCTGCAAGGGGTTCACGGGAGGCAGCGGGCAGGTACAGGAGCAGATCAAGATGACGGACTACGGCAGAAGGACCGCGCGCAGCATCGCCTTGGCGGTCCTGGCGGTTGCGGCAATGGCATGCGGAGGCGGACGGAGCGGTGGCGAGCCCGGGAACGGCGAAGCAAACGACGGCGGCACGCCTACGCAATCGATACCCTCCTCGGTCCTGGCCGGAGGGGCGGCTGGCGGCGCACAGCTTCCCGCCCAGGAAATCCCCATCACCGAGATCGGCTTCAACGTCGGGTCCCCGGACGCTCCGATCAAGGTCCTCGAATTCAGCGACTTCGGCTGCGGGTACTGCAGGCGCTTCCACGCGCAGACCTACCCCACTCTCGTGGAGGACTACATCGAAACCGGAAGGGTGGAGTGGAAGTACGTGACCTTCGTGAGCGGAATGTTCTCCAACGGTCAGGCCGCCGCACTTGCCGCCGAATGCGCGGGCGAGCAGGAACGCTTCGCTCCGATGCGCGACCTTCTCTACGACCGCCAGTCCGAGTGGAAGAGCCAGTCGAATCCTGTCCAGGTGCTTGAAGCCCTGGCGGTTGAAGCGGGAGCCGACGCGGAGGAGTACCGGGCGTGCGTGGCCGAGGAGCGTCCCATGCCGCGGATCCGCAGCGGCTTCATCCTGGGCGCCCGCGCCGGCGTGCGCGGGACTCCCACCTTCCTGATCAATGGAATGCCCCTGGTGGGCGACCAGCCCGTCAGCCTGTGGGCCGACATCATCACCGTCGTCGAAGCGGAGGCCGCGGCCGCGAGGGGCGCCGCCCGACCCGACTCCTCGTCGCCCGACGCTCGTCCATGACGACCTCGAAGTCCTCTTCGTAGCCCACCCCGTCGGGCGAAGGCAGGTAACGGGACAGGTCCACCTCCGCCCGGGCCAGCTCCCGGTCGAACGCCTCCGTGTCTCTCCGCGACGCCTCCACCGCGGTGTCGGAAGTCGCGTAGACGATCGGCCCCAGCTTCTGGTCCTCCAGGCGGAGGTTGCGGCGCACCAGCTCGGCCTCGACAAAGGTCTCCCGGATCGCGGGGAAACGGTACCGGAATCCGCTGTCGCCGGCCTCCACGTCGGCGTCGAACTCGGCGGCCAGCCTGCCCAGTTCGGCAGTCACCAGCTTGCCGCTCACCTCCTGGTCCTTGAGCCGGCCCTGGACATGCCGGATTGCATCGGCAACCGACAGCCACCGCACCGCACCAACGGAGCGGCCGTAGACCAGACCAAGCAGGAGGCGGCGGACATTGCGCCGCAGCCGGGCCCGGTTTTCGCGCCTCAGGCCGAGCGAACGCAGCATCGGGATCGCGAAGAAGAGGCCGCTGTAGGTGACCGGGACTATCCCCAGCCCATAGTAGATGAGCGGATCGGCGGCACCGGCGCCCAGTACGGCCGTCTCAACGCCCAACCCCAGCCCGATGACCGAACCCGCGATCAGGTTGAAACCGTTCATGGCCCCGATCCCGAAGTTCGCCCCACCGCTGTTGCCGGTCAGCTTCTTCGGATACTCCAGGCGCATCCACGCGGGATTCGGCTCGGTCGCGCGCACCCTCCCGTGGGCGCTCTTCATCAACCCCGGGAAGGCGTAGACCACCTCGCCGGCGTCGGAGACGCGCGGGTCGCCGCCGTAGGCGCCGGTGAGGCGGCCCATCTCCTCGCGCGCGTCGTCCAGCGTCAGGGAGGTGTGCTCGACCAGTTCCGAGGTGGCCAGGACGCCCTTGCGGGCCCTGATCAGCCGCAGGACGCTGCGATCCTTCTGGACCTGCGTGGGCCGCGGCTCCTCGGGACCGAAGATGAAGGCGAACACCTTCTTGTAGAAAGGCGGCTGGGCGTTCTTCGGCAGGCGCCTCGCGTGCCGGTGGCCGTAGTACAGGCTTCCCCGGCTCCAGCCCCGTCCGCCGAGCAGCCAGTGGAGGAGAAAGAAGTCGCCCAGGCCCAGCCCGCCTCTCCGTCCCCCGAATCCCCTGTCGTCCTTGTTGGCCGCCATGGCAGCGATGATCAGCACCACGAAGACGACGAAGTACACGACCAGCATCACGGCCGTCCATACCTTGAAGGCGGTCTTGAAGGCCGACCACGCCGCCCTGCGGAAGCGAACCCCGAGGGGCTCGCGGTCCCGCGCGATCAGTTTTGGATCGAACCGGTACAGAAGATCGCCGGAATCGGAAACCTCCAGGTGGCCGCGGAAGGTTTCCAGCAGACCCTTGAGGGCGGTCTCGGCTTCGTGTTCCGGCATACCCGTGGCCGAGACCACGTCTCCCAGCGTGGCGCGGCCACGCAGGCGCCGCAGCGCAGCCGTCAGGGTGGGATCCGGCTCGAAGGTGCTGGCGTGGGATTGGCTTTTCAATTGGGTTGAACCGCTGCTCACTGGTCTCGATCGCGCTGGTCGAAGGGCTTTTCCTGGGCGGTACCGTTCAGGACCGGTTTCAGTATCTTTCGTAAAGATCCCTTCTGTTGCGCATCGAACGCAACCTTGGGGTGTAGTAGCTGGTGGGCGGGGCATGGCGGGACTCCCCGGAGTCCCCTGTTGCCTCCGCCCGCGATCAGTGTGGGGTGGGGCGGTGATGACCGACTGATGATGGCAGCTGTTTAGCCTGCGGGGAATTACCTACCGCCGAGGCAAAGGAGCTGCCTTCAATGACCAAGCCAGAATCTTCCCCGGATGCGGCCCTGCTGCTGGGTCCTCCCTACGAGGAACTCACCGCGGTCGACCTCACGGGTCCCGTTCAGCCACTGGTGGGGGGCTGGGTGTTGGCCTGGAACCTGGCCAGCAGGAACTGGGCGCTCGCAGCCGACCTTGTCGTCAATCGGGCGGCCGGAGTATCTCTGGCCGTCATCCTTCCGCAGAACGACGACCAGCTGCCAGTCATCCGTCTGCTGAGAGCGATCGAACAGTCGCGCCCCCAGGCGGTCCTGCCCTACCACGAGACACCGCGTCCCCGCGAAATCGCAAGCGTCATCCGTCGCCCACCGGTGAATCTCGCGAGCAGTGTGGCCGAATACCTGGACTGGCGCGGTTTCGCCGTGGATCCGGTGACCCGGAGCATCATTCGCCGCACGGTCGAACTGAGCGCGAACGTTCGCACCATCTCGGGGCTCGCAAGCAACCTCTATCTGTCACGCAGGGCCCTGGGACGCCGGTTTCTGAAGGCCCGGATCCCGGTTCCGTCGCATTGGCTGCAGATCTGCAGACTCCTTCGGGCGACCATCAAGCTCCAGAACTCCAACGGCACGCTCTTCAGTGTCGCCTGTTCGCTGGGGTATCCCGACGGCTTCTCGCTCAGCAACCAGATGCAACGGCTTTGCGGCCTGCGGCCGCTCGAGGTTCGTGACCTGGCTGGCTGGGAGTGGGTGTTCGAAACCTGGATCCAGCGCGAAGCCGCAAGGGGGAATGTCGCCACCGGGGTGCTCAATGCTCGCGCGTCCATCGCAGTCAAGCCTCCGGCGCGCGAAAGCGACGACAACCGAGCCGGGTCGGCCCAAGCGGCTTCGGGGTAGCAGCCTGTGGATGAAAGTGAGGTAAACATGACAATTGGTAAAGTTTTCTTGACATTGCGAGTGCGTGAGCACCGTGGTCCAGCCCGGATCCATCGCCTGCCGAATGCAGCGGGGACCTATTCCACGGACTTCTAGATGGCGCACGAGCAGACCCGCCTTCCCGGCACGCAGCCGAGCACCCGCCTGGAGCTCTTTGGCGGCCCCGTGCTCCGGCGTGGCGATCTCACGGTCAGGGTTTCCCCGCTACAGGACTGTCTCCTGGCCATCGCCTTCGCGTGGGGCGCAGACCGCGTTCCGCGCGCCATGGCCCAGAACCTGCTCTGGAACCCGGCTCCCCGACCACTCATCAGGCACCGCCTGAGCCAGCTCGTCTACCAGACCAATCAGAGGTGCGGGATCAGGATCATCGAGCTCGACAGAGAACATCTTCAGGTGAACCGGCACGAAGTCGAGTGTGACCTTGATGACTTTCGCAGCAAGCTCGAATCCCGCCAATTCGAGCAGGCGTGCGACATGATCGATCTCGGATTCCTCTGCGCTCTTTCCGCCAGAAGGACGGAAGCGCTCTCCGACTGGATCTCGGAAAAGCGGTGGGAACAGCGTGAGCGGCTCAAGACGTTGATCCGCAAGTACCTGGACGGACCGAAGTCGGCCCGCGACGGAGCCCTCGCCGTGAGTGCGGGTGAAGTATTGCTCCGCCTGAATCCGGAAGAAGAGGCCGATCTCCGCCGGTTGATGCGGGCCTCCGCCGAGAGCGGACATGTGCGCGAGGCCGAGGCCGCATACGGGAGTTTCGCGGAACGCGCTTCGCGCTCCGGGGACTGGAAGCCGGCAGCGGTGACGGCGAGACTCCTGAAGCGCATGCAGTCGGAGACAATCCCGACGTCCTGGTCCGAAGGCGCGAACAGGGACTCGGAGGTGCCTGCCCCGGTTGTGGGGAGGTCCGACGAGGACGCCGTGCTCTCCCGGGCCATCCTGCGGAACAAATCTGAGCCGGGCTGGAAGACCATCGCAGTCGTCGGCGAGGAAGGCGTCGGCAAGACCCGGCTCGTTGAAGCCATCCTGTTGCGCGCGCGCATGCGGGACCACCCGGTGGCCCAGGCTTCCGCGACCGAACTGGAATCGCGGATCCCGCTGAATCCGCTGATCGAATCGCTGAACCGCGAGTGGGCCGAGCGCCCGCTTCGAGAAACCCCGGACCCTTGGAAGGCGACTGTCCAATCCCTGCTCCCCGGGTATCAGAAACAGGGCGCACGCCTGCCGACCACGGACCATCCAACGGGGGGACACCTTCCCAGACACACCTGCGAGGCCCTCCTTGAGCTCTTCAAGAGCGCGGCGAAATCCCAATGCGCGGTCCTCTTCCTGGACAACTTCCAATGGACGGACGAGTCCACACTCGCCGCTCTCAGGTTCCTGGTACGGAGGTGGGGGCAGGAACCGTTTACACTTGTCGTTGCCTATCGCCCCAGGGAACGGCGCGGGACAACATTCGCGCATGAGTCCGACATCCGGTCTCTCGACCCCAAGGCAAAGGTCATCAGGCTCGACAACCTGACGTCCGAGTGGGCACGGAAGCTGGTCGAATCGCAAGACGCAAGGGGTCTGCCCGAGGGCGAGATCGCCAGGATCGTCAAGCTGTCGGGCGGCAACCCGCTGTTTCTGCTTGACCTGACCGCGGCATGGCCAATCAGTACTCCCGGGCCCAGGCATCGTGAGCGCCTCACTGTGCCGGCAAGCATTCACTGGGCGCTCGAGCGGCGGATGCGCGGGTTGTCAAGCGATGCGAAGGCCGTAGTCTCCTGCCTCTGTGTATTCGGGCATCCCGCGAACCTCCAGGAGCTCATCCGCCTCACGGACATGGCCCGGGTGGATTGCGTCAATGCGTTGGAGGAGCTCCACATGCATTGCCTGCTCGACTGGTCCGACGCGGGCACCGGGTTTCGCTACCCGATATTCGGCGCCGCCCTCTACGAGAAGCTCAGTCCGGCACGACGCGCACTGTTGCATACACGTGTCGCCGAGCTGTTGGGCGATGGCTTCCACCACAATGGTGCCGACCGGATCGCCTTGCACTACTACTGGGCGGGGCAACGAGACCATGCGTACGAATGCGCAGTCAGGGCGGCACAGGGCGCGGCGCCTGATGACATCGACAAGCAGCTGTTCTTCCTGACGCTGGCCCGCGACGCAAGCGAGGGTGGACGGCGCAGGACCGTGAATCTGCAGTTGACGAGACTGAGTCATCGAACTCGCCGGCTCAACGCCGCCCTTGAGCGGGCAGAGGAGGTTCTCGGCGACCCTGACGGGCTCACCCCATGCGAGATCGGTGAATTGCGACTGATCGCCAGCGATGCGCGGCACCGGCTGGGCCTTGCCCGAACCGACAGGACACTGGAGGACTTCGCCGAGATCGAGGCGGACGCAACCGGACAGAGCGGTGAGGAATTGCGGGCTGCCGTTCTGGACGCGACCGTGCAGCTGCTCGACAGGGTAGACGACCGCGACGCACTTCTCGAACAAAGCGTGCCGGTTGATCAGCTTGAGCTCATGACTCGTCCCGCAGCCCGGTCCCGCGCTCTGGCCGCCCTGTCCATTGTCGCTACCCTGAGCGACCCCGATGCCGGAGTACGCCTCGGTCGCCAGGCTGTGGAAGTCGCGCGCGAGGCGGCGCTGCCTGACGAGCTGGCGCTCGCGCTGCAGCGACTCGTGGCCGCCCTTGCCGCGGCGGGCCGCCTTGGAACCGTGGAGGGCTGGAATGGACTGAACGAGGCCAGGAGAGTCCATGGCGAAGTCGGTAACACTGGCACTATCGCCCTGACGCTTCTGCATCTCGCCGACTGGCAGACAGTGACCGGAGACTACCAGAGCGCGGGAGAGACGCTGGCCGAAGCCACCATCCTGGTCGCGGACATGGACTGCCCAGTGGTTCGAACGATGGAGACCGTGGTTCGGGGCAACCTCGCGATCGCAACCAGCGACACGAAGGCGGCCGAGGCCGCACTGCGGCAGGGTCTCGAAATCGTTGCCGGCCCGCTCGATGGCGAATCCTCGGCACCACCTGTCCCGGCCCGCCTGGTCCTCGCGCTTGATGGACTCGAAGGCAACATGTTGCTCGAGTCGGGCAAGTTGGGGCTGGCCAGGCAGGTCGCACGGCGGATCACCCTGTCCGATTCGCTGGAGGACGCGCCGCTGGGTCTGATCCTGCTACATGCGCGCCTGGCGTCCCGCAAGGGCGAGCGATCGGACGCCCTCACCCTGCTCAACCGAGCCATCGCGGCGAACGAAGACAAACGGCCCATGGTTTGGCTGCAGCTTGCCCACGAGGTGGTGCAGTTGGCACGGAGGAAGGGCAAGCCGCAACCCGAATTGGCCGCCAGGGCTCACGCGACCGCCACCCGACTTGGGCTAGCGAGTCTGGCGCACGAGTTCAGGCCATATTGTGCGCCTGCCGAAGGAGCCTGACTGGAGATCGAGCTGGAGGGGGAGTCCCGCCGGGTGCTGTTCCCCGACTGTATGACGGTCCGATCACTCATCCCGAAGCGTCCCCAGACAGGCCTCAGGTGTCAGCACGCCCTCCTGCCCCTCCAGCACTCTCGCCAACATTCCCGAGGCGTTCGCCACCGCAAAGCTGATCCCGCTGAGGTTGCGCTCCCGCGGAACCCCCGGAATCGGCCTCGGATACGGCGCGGCGGCCACCACCCCACCCCCCACCGCCACGCACCCGCGCGGAAGGTCCGCATCCATCACCACCCCCACCGCGCCCGGCAGCGAGCCCGGCCACCACCGCTGCCCGCCGGCCGTCACCGCCGCGACCACGATCCCCCCCGCCACCCCCAACCGCCCCACCGCCCCCTCCAACATCGCCGCGTGCTCCTCCCGCAGCGTCCCCAGGCTCAGGTTCACCACGCGCACGCGGCGCTCCGCCGCCCAGTCGATCGCGGCCACCAGCGCCCGCGCGCTCGTCTTCAGCCGGTCAGTGAAGACCCGCACGGCGTACACTTCCGCCCCCGGCGCCTTCTCCTGGATCGCCGCAAAGACCGCCGTCCCGTGCCCAAGGCGGTCGATGTAGTCCTCCTCCGCTTCGCCGGACAGCGCGATCCGAACTCCGCCCGCCACCCTCCCCACATGCGGATGCTCCGCGTTCACCCCGCTGTCGATCACCGCAACCGTCACGCCCCGGCCCCGCAGATCGCGCACGGCGGGCGCATCGATGCAGAGCCGGGCCGCCCCGATCAGAAAAGGTCCTCTCCGGGGAGCAGCGACGACTGCTTGAACCAGCTCGCCAGGAGGTCGTCGTCCGGGGCGTCGCCCTCGTGAATGTGGAAGTAGCGCACGTGCTCGTGCTTCGACGCCACCGGCGGCAGTGGACGGAGCGCCCCGCCGCAGAGGAAGGTCACCTTGATGTATTTCGTGAAGCAGTGGAAGGACAGGAACCAGCCCCGGCCCTCGATCCCGTAGAAGGGCGAGTTCCATCTCACCGCCTTGCGCACGCCGGGCACCGTGCGCTCGACGAGCTCGTCGAGGTACCGGCCGACCTCCTGCTTCCAGCCCGGCATGGCCCCGATGTAGGCCTGCACGGGCCCGTCCCCATCACCCTTGGGAATCTGCGGATTGCCGCCGGAGAGCAGCTTCGGTTTCGCCATGACAGACAATCAAGCTGGCGGCCGGCGGAAAGGAAACCCCAGCGTGGGCACGGTTCCGCTGCGACGCTACCCCCCCGGCTGCAACACGAACTCCGCCACCACCGGGTACTCCCGTGCCGTGCGATTCAGCAGGAAGAGCGTGTCCCCCCGCAAGGCGCCCAGCCCCCCTCGCAGCAGCGACCCCTCGTCCTCGACTATCATCCTCATCCTGAGCGTCCCGTCGTACTGCCTGGCTTCGAGCACCACGACTCCGGCGCGACTGGTTACCACGTTCCCGAGGTCCTCCATGCGGCCCGGCGTCGTACCGCGGAACAGCGCCATGGAAGCGCCGCACCGGGCGCGCGTGGAACTCGGGCCGTCCCCGTCACTCCGCAGGGCGGCGAAGGACGTGTGGAAGTGAAGACGCTCCTCGCCGGTGTCGGGGGACACGCCCACGCCCTCGAAAACCCATTCGTTCATGGCAACGATCGTCCGGGGCCCCGAGCCCGGCCGGGCGCACGCGGACAGGTGCCGGATCACCTCGGCCAGCTCGGCATCCTCCGGCGTCTCGAACCACACCCGCCGCAGCCTCCCGGTGCCGCGGTCGACCGTCTCCACGCTCGCACGCCCCACCTGGGACCTGGCGACCAGCATCGTCGAATCATCGAGCAGGGCCAGGTCATCCACCGTGTTGAGCGGCCCGCCCACGCCCTCTACGGTGAAGCGCCTCGCCTCGATCCCGCCGGGGTCGAGCACGATGACGACCCCCAGCTCCTGGTCGTAGACGTAGAGGGAATCCGCATCGGTGGCGAGCGCCATGATCATCTTGAACTCGCCCGGCCCTTCGCCGCACCGGCCCAGCTTCCCGCGCACGACCCCGCTCGGCCGGTCGATGACGGTGAGGATGCACGGATCGAGGATGTCCGCCACGACCAGGCTGCCGTCATCCCGCACCACCGCGGCCCAGGGCATCCCGAAGGAGTCCTCGCCGGAAAGACTCCCGTATTCGCGAATGAACACCGGCTCAAGCGAAGCATCCGGCGTGGGCGACTCCATCCGGACCGGTCCGAGGCCCGCGAACAGGTCCGGGTTCGACGAGGAGGCGTCCGCGCAGGCCGCGAGGGCCAAGCAGAGGAGGAAGAACGCCGCACGGCGTAAAGAGGAAGTGACGGTTTGTAAGGTGGACATTACACTATGTAAAGTGGACATTACATTTCTCGAACCAGACCGGGTCATTGGGGACCTTCCCTTGGTAAGTGATCCATCGCTTGCCTCCTCCATTATACGGCCCCGCGAGGGGCACCCGCCTCCACAACCCGCCCCCCCTCCACCACCACCACCCGGTCCGCGGCGCGCATCAGCTCCTCGCGGTGCGTGATCAGCACGGTGGTACGGCCCCGCATCACCTCGCGGTAGGCGCCGATCACGTGGGCCTCGGTGGCCGCGTCCAGCGCGCTGGTGGCCTCGTCGAGGACCAGGACGGCGGGGTCGGCGAGCAGCGCCCGCGCGATCGCGACCCGCTGCCGCTCGCCCGCCGAGAGCGCCTGCCCGCGTTCCCCGACCAGGGTGTCGAGCCCGTCCGGCAGCGCGGCGACGAAGGCCCCCAGCCCGGCCCGCTCCACCGCGCGCATCACCTCTGTCGTGTCGGCGCCGGGCCGCGCGTAGCGGACGTTCTCCAGGATCGAGGTGTTGAAGACGAGGGCTCCCTGCTCGACCACCGCGACGCGCGCGCGGAGCTCGGCCAGCGCGGCGGCGCGGATGTCCGTCCCGTCGAGGAGGACCCTGCCGCGATCGGGGTCCACGTGCCGGATGAGGAGGTCGGCCACGGTGGACTTCCCGCACCCCGACGGCCCCGTGAGCGCCACCACCTCACCCGGCGCGACCGTCAGCCGGAAGTCCTCCAGCACGGCGCTGCCCCGTCCGTGCCCGCACGACACGTCCTCGAACACGATCTCCCCGCGCACCGCGCCCAGCGCCGCCGGCTCCGACGCCTCCACCACCTCGACCGGCTCGTCGAGCAGCTCGTGCACCCGCCTGAGCGACACCCGCGCGGCCGCCAGCCCCGTGTACAGCCCCATCAGCCCCTGGACCGGCCCGATCAGCCGGATCTGGTACGCCATGAACGCCGTGAAGGTCCCCAGCGTCAGCACGCCGTCGATCACCCGCCACCCACCGTAGAGGAAGACCACCGCCGTGCTCGCGGACAACAGCAGTGCCGGGAGCCCGCCGGCCAGGTAGCTCAGCCGCTGCATCCGCATCAGCGACGCCACGAACGAGTCGTTGCGCCTGCGGAACCTCGCCGCCTCCCGCCCGGCTGCGTTCGACGCCGCCACCAGCCGCACTCCCGCCAGGGTCTCGATCAGGAAGGCGCCGATGCTCGCGCTCCGCTCCCGCATCACCCGCACCCGCACCTCCAGCCGCCGCCGGTAGTGCACGATCGCCCAGACCGCCGGCGGCAGCAGCGCCGCGGCCGCCAGGAAGAGCCGCCAGTCAAGCCACAGCAGCATCCCTACCGTTCCCACCAGGAAGGCCGCGTTCCCGAGCCACGCCAGCGCCGCGTCCGCGAGCACCCGCTGGATCTCGCTGACGTCGTTGTTGAGCCGCGACATGATCTCGCCGAGCGGGGTGCGCGCGAAGAACCGGGGCGACAGCCGCTGCAGGTGCCGGTACACCGTCAGCCGCATGTCGAAGAGGATCTCGGCCGAGACCTTCGTGTAGCGCATCCCGCTGACGAAGTTGAGCACGAAGCTGGCCACCGTGACCGCGGCGAAGAGCCCGACGATCCGCACCAGGGCGCCGCTGTCCTGCCCCAGCAGCGCGTCGTCGACGAGGGAGCGGGTGAGGAAGGGGATGTAGAGCGCGAGCGCGGTCCCCGCGAGGTTGATCGCCAGGATGACGGCGAGGCGGCGCTTGTACGGGATGACGTACCGGAAGCCCCGCCTGATCTCCGCATCCAGTATGGCCATTCAGTGCGCTCTCCGGGGGGCTCGGTTGTCTTCGGCGAGCCGCGACCGCCCTCGCTACCCGCCCCGCCGAATCCGGTACCCCTCCACCCGTTCGACCCCGAATTCATCCCGCCGCAGGATCATGAAGAAATCCCTGTCCACCCAGCAAGCAGAAGTGTAGCCCTGGCCGTGACACAAACCGGACGCGCCGCGGCCCCACGGCACCGGCATGACGCCCAGCCACCGGCCCTCGGGGCTGAAGACGCTCCAGTGGTCCCCCAGGCCCGTTTTCGGGGACGAGCTCCTGGCCCAAAGGTATCCCTCCGTGTCGACGGCGACATCGAAGAACGGAGGGAGGGTGTCGGCCACCACGCCACCGGCCCCATCCGGAGACCCGCGAACAATCGGCTCCACCTCGGTCGGGCGCCGAATGATCCGCGACAGACTCCCGTCGAGATCGAACCGATAGATCTCGTTCCTGCGACGAGCGGGGATGTAGATCGAAGGAGGATGGCCCCCAAAAGCCACTTGCGAGGGGCACCCGAGGGAGTGGGCGGAAAACGCACTGTCGATCACTACGTATTCTTCGGGCACCCATTCGGACAGTTCTCCCTGGGAAATCGGCTGCAACGACTCGGGGTCTGCCCGAAAAGTCCAGAACTCCCGCGGCGAGCAATCGCTCCATGGGAGTTCGGGGTCGACTTCCCGACCCTTCATGAACGCCATGAACGCTCCATCCGCGATCGGGAAGCCGAAGTTCTCTCCGTAGATCCCCAGCTCCAGCAGTCTGGCGTGGTCGCCCCGCCGCTCGCTTACCAGCGTCCCGGTCGTATCGAAATGGTCGATCGAGGTCATGAAGTAGTCCCACACGACCAGCGTGTCGGGCGGAAAGTACTCCAGCCACTCCGGTCGGGTGAATTCGCCCGGGCCTTCTCCCGAGCGCCCGATGATCCGGGACAGCCTTCCCGACGGCTCGAAGAGCAGGAGCTGCGTGCCCTTCGACGAAAGGATCGCCACCCGGCCGTCCTCCAGCCGGGCAAGACCCACCACATCCCAGACCAGCTGCGCGGAGTCGTGAGCAGGCTCGCCCAGCGTGTTGGCCCCGCCCAGCACGATCTCCGGCACGGTGTCGAAGGTCCAGAAGTCGCCCGCCGCATGCTCCGGCGCGTGATTGTTCACGATCTCGACGCCGGCCGAGTCCCGGATGGTGACGGTTGGCTCTTCGGCGGCCCCGCTCTCGTTAGCGGGGGCGGCATTGCAGCCCGCCACCGCGAGGGCGGATGCCACAACAGTCGCCACGGCAAGTCTCTTGTCCATAGGCACTCCTATGGTGGGACGGAGCCGCCAGCGTGGTCCCGCCGAATCCGATACCCCTCCACCCTTTCCACGCCAAGTTCGTCTTTCCGGACGATCACAAAGTAGTCCTTCCCCACCCAGCATGGAGGCGCGGACTTGCCACACATCTCCAGGTCCGGCGAAGCAGGGTTCGGCGGGAAGGGTAGTATTCCCAGCCACCGCCCCTCCGGGCTGAAGACGCTCCACTGGTCGGGGATCCCGGACTCCGAGGTCGACCACTCCCTGACCCACAGGTGCCCCTCTGCATCCGCCAGAATGGCTTCGACGGCAGGGTATTCCTCCCTCCCGGGGACCGGTTCGTCGTCTTCCGTCCGAGGAGAACGACCCCACATCGCGCTGTTCCTGGCCAGATGCTCAGACTCGGCCCTCCGCGCCCTGCGCGTAACAGGTGGCGGCCCGGTCGTGCGCCGGATGATCCGCAACAGCGTACCGTCGAGTGACCGCTGATGGATCTCCGTGCGGTCGTTGCTGATGTAGACCAACGGAGGATCGCCGCCCACCGCCAGCTGGATGGAATAGTATTGGGCGCAACCGAACGAGTGTGCCGCGTAGGCGTCGTCGATCCTCAGGAGTTCCTCCCCAGGCGCAGTCACCCCCTCCACGCGCCCCGGACTGCCCATCATCGCGAAGGACACGCCGCGCACCGTAAAGCCAGAGCAATCGTCCGGAGAATCGTCAACGGTCGAGTCCTGTACCGCCGCCAGAAAGGACCCGTCCGGCAGAGGAAGCCTGAGCGACTCCGCGTCGACCCCGTGTTCCCACATTCGGCCATGGTCGAGCGAGCGTTCCTTCAGGAGCGTCCCGCCGGTATCGAAGTAGTCGATCGAGGTCAGGAAGGCATCCCATACGACCAGTGTGTCGGGCGGCAGATACTGGAACGCCAGCGGGTGGATGAATTCGCCGGGTCCTTCCCCCGGCCCTCCTACGATCACGGACAACTCGCCCGAGGGTTCGAAGAGCATTATCTGCTTGCTCTCGGAGGAGAGGATTGCCACCTGGCCGTCTTCCAGCCGGGCCAGTCCCTTCACCCGCCAGATCAGCTGTGCGGAGTCGTGAGCAGGCTCGCCCAGGGTGTTGGCCCCGCCCAGCACGAACTCCGGCACGGTGTCGAAGGTCCAGAACTCGCCGGGCGCGTGCTCCGGAGCGTGGTTCGCGACGATCTCGATGCCCGCGGAGTCCCGGATGGTGACGGTGGGCGCCGAGTCGGTCGCGACGCCATCAGGCATCGGTTGGCCGCACCCGCTAGCGGTGGCGACGATGGTGACAATGGCGCAGTGCACAAACCGCTTGGAGATGCTCGACCCCGCGGCGGTCGGCGGGCGCCACCCGGAGTGTTCCGACCCCACCGGCAGCGCGATCATCGGCCGTCCCGCCGAATCCGGTACCCCTCCACCCTCTCCACCCCCAGCTCATCCCGCCGGATCATCAGGAAGAAGTCCTTCCCCACCCAGCAAGGGTCGAACGTCGTGCACAGGCGGGAATCCATGGGTTGCGGATTCGGAAGCACCGGGAGGACGCCCAGCCACACGCCCTCGGGATCGAACACGCTCCACTGGTCGGGGATGCCCGACTCCGATTCCGACCACTCCTTGATCCAGAGATAACCCTCGGTATCCACAACGATGGCCGCGATCGCGGGGTACTCCGTTCTCTTGGGACGTTCGGCAGGGGGCCCTGTCCCCCGGGCCAAGGCCCACGCTTCCCGGACTGCCAACTCCGCATTCCACGCCTTGTCGGTGACGGGCAGCGGCTCGGTGGTGCGGCGGATGATGCGTACCAGCGTCCCGTCCAGCGATCGCTGATGGACTGCGCCGCCGCTGTTGTTGATGTAGACAGTCGGGGGATCACCCCCTACCGCCATGCGGGACAGGGAAAGGGAACACCCAAAGGGATGGGCAGCGTAGTCGGCGTCGATCCTGATGAGATGCTCTCCGGGCACGGCTATCCCATCCTGACCCATGAAGCTGGCCGTTGTCGACAAGTGTGAGCAGTCCTGCTCCGGCGCGCCGGCGGGTGCGTCCTTGACTCCTATCAGAAAGGACCCGTCCGGCAGGACAAGCCTTAGCGGGTTCTCGTAGGTGGCCCCATGCTCCATCAGCCTGGCATAGTCGACCGATCTCTCGTTCAGGAGCGTTCCGGTGGTGTCGAAGTAGTGGATCGTCTCCACGAAACGCTCCCAGACGACCAGGGTGTCGGGCGGGAGGTAGTGCATCCCGTCCGGAATGCCGAACTCGCCGGGGCCTTCTCCCGCGCGACCGATGGTGCGCGACAGCTCCCCTGAAGGTCCGAAGATGAAGAGCTGTTTGTTCGTGTACGAAAGCGTCGCCACCCTGCCGTCCGCCAGGCGCGCAAGTCCCGCCGTCCAATCCAACCGGGCGGAGTCGTCGGTCACAACGACTTCCGGCTCGGGATCGATCGTCCAGAACTCGTCCGGCATGTACTGCGGCGCGTGATTCTCCACGATCTCGATGCCGGCGGAGTCCCGGACGATGAAGGTGGGTGGTTCGGCGGGCCCGCTCTCGTCGGCTGGGGCTGGGCCGCACCCAGGTGCGGAGATGGCGGCCGCGAGAACGGCCCCGAACCCGAGTCGCCTGTACATGGACACTCCTTTCTCACCAGTCGGCGCCATACATGTCAGTCTGCGGGCGCTGGCGCCTTCGCTACCCGCCCCGCCGGATCCGGTATCCCTCCACCCGCTCAACACCCAGTTCGTCCTGCCGAACGACCAGAAAGAAGTCCTTGTCCACCCAGCAGCGAACCCGGGTATTGCCTCCGCACGAATTCTCTTCCGCTGGACCGATATTCCACGGAAACGGCAGAACTCCGATCCATCGTCCCGCCGGATTAAACACGCTCCACTGGTCCGGGGTCCCCGATTCCGAACGCGACCATTCCCTGACCCAGAGATACCCCTCCGGGTCCACGATGACGCCGGCCGTTGGCGGGTGGGTTTCCTCCCTCTCAATCATCTGTTCGATGATGTCACGAGGCACCGGAGACCCCATCGCCTCCGCCGACAGGTACGATCTCTCCAGGATGTTCCGGTACGCCCGATCCGTGACCGGTATCGGATCGATCGTGCGCCGTATGATCCGCAGGACCACCCCGTCCAGCGAGAGCTGGCGGATCTCGTTCCTGCCGCGCCCGCTCAAGTAGATCGAGGGCGGATCTCCGCCGGTTGCGATGCCAGACCGAGGCCCGAGCACCTGCGGGCGATAGCTGTCGTCGATCCGCGCGTAGTTCCCGACACGCCGCGCGTAGGTGTGGAGCGACGACGTTCGCGGATTCCATCCCATCGATTCAACCCGCTCGTTGTCCGGCCCGCCGCGCACGGATACAACGAACGTTCCATCCGGCAACGGACGCACGAACGCCTCGCCGGACGCTCCGGCTTCCCTCAGCAGCGCCTGGTCGACCCTGCGTTGGCGCAGGAGGGTCCCCGCGGTATCGAAATAGGCGATCGACCTCAGGAAGTAGTCCCAAACGACCAGCGTGTCGGGCGGCAGGTATTGCAACCATTCGGGACGGGTGAATTCCCCGGGGCCTTCGCCCCCACGTCCGATGGTCCTGAAGAGTTCTCCTGATGGATGGAAGAGAAGGAGTTGTTTGCCCATTGACGAAAGGACCGCTATACGGCCGTCCTTCAACCGGGCCAGCCCCACTGTTTCCCAGATGAGTTGTGCCGAGTCGTTGGCCAGACCACTCGGGTTCTCGGCTCCACCCAGCACGAACTCCGGCACGGAGTCAAAGGTCCAGAACTCGCTGGGCGCATGCTCGGGCGCGTGATTCTCCACGATCTCGATGCCGGCTGAATCCCGGATCGTGAAGGTTGGCTGCTCGGCGGGCCTACTCTCATCAGCGGGACCGGTATCGCATCCAGGCACGGCGATGGCGACCGCGACCAGGGCCCCCGCGACGAGGCGCTTCAGGCTCCGCATTCTCTCGCATCCTCCTCCGCACGATTCCAGCCATGCGGTTTGTCTTCGCGGCCCGCAGCTGCCTACGGGAGTGGACCCTCACCCGGAGTGTTCCGCCGGATCCGATATCCCTCCACCCTCTCAACCCCCAATTCATCGTACGCTACCACGACATGGAAATCTCTGTCGATCCAGCATACCGTGCCGTACCCCACGCACCGGAAGAAAGCAGTCGCCACACCATCCACAGGCATTGACAGGACCCCCAGCCAACGTCCCTCCGGACTGAAGATGCTCCATTGGTCCGCCAGCCACGTCTCCGATTCGGAATACTCCACGACCCACAGATAGCCCTCCGAATCCACCATCAGATTGACGATCGGCGGGTAGGTTTTGATCCTCCGCATTTCTTCGATCATGCCATCGGGAGGCATTTGGCCGCGCTCCTCGAAGCCTTGCCGGGTCCTCTCCTCCCTTGCTCTGCGCGCCCTGGCGGTTACAGCAAGCGGCTCGGTCGTGCGTCGGATGACCCGCACCAGATCACCGTTGGGTGCAAACTGATGAATCTCGTTCCTTTCGCCCGTGCTGACATAGACGGAAAGGGGGTCACCGCCCGCTGCGATAATGCCTGGGCAACCGAATGAGTGGGCGGCATAGCTGGTGTCGATCAAGAGGAACTCCCTTGCAGGCCGCGTTGCCTTCCTGGTCGTGACCGGTTCGAGGTTAATCGACAATGATGTCCTCCAACTCTCCTTAGGCGAGCAATCGCTCCACGTTGGCTCTGTGTCCTCTTCCTCGGAACTCAACGATGCGACAAACGACCCGTCTGGGAGAGGGAATCGGAAAGATTCGCCCGTGACCCCGTGCTCCCGCAGTCCGGAATGGTCGGCCCGTCGTTGCCGCAAGACCGTGCCGGCCGTGTCGAAATGAATGATCGACTGCATGTGGTAGTCCCATACCACCAGCGTGTCCGGCGGAAGGTATTGGAGATGTTCCGGTCGACTGAATTCGCCGGGGCCCTCCCCCGCGCGCCCGATGGTCCTCGACAGCATCCCGGAAGGTTCGAAGAGGAATAGCTGTTTGGTTCCCCAGGAGAGCACCGCCACCCGGCCGTCCACCAGCCGGGCAAGCCCCGCCACCCGCCAGATCAGCTGGGATGAGTCATTGGCCAGCGCGCCGAGGTCATCCAAGCCGCCCAGCACGAACTCCGGTTCAGGATCGATGGTCCAGAACTCGTCGGCCGACCACTCCGGCGCGTGGTTCTCCACGATCTCGACGCCGGCGGAATCCCAAGAGGTGACGGTTGGCTCCGTTTCGGTCGTGTTGTCACCGGAAGGTGGCTGACCACACCCGGATCCTGTGATTGCGATTGCAATTGAAACGGCATGTGCTGACCACTTGAGCATTGATTCCTCGCAGCGGGCGGGGTTCTTCCGCGGCTTGCGCGTGAGCCGGATCCTCTCGGCTGAAGACAAGCCCCATAGTTGGATGCGCCCTACGAGGTCAATTAGTTGCCCCCACGCCCGCCAGGCTCGCGGCCCCCCCCGTCAACCCCCCCCGCGGCCCCGTTCCCTCCGGAATCATCAGGAAGTGCGTCATGTCGGCGTCGAAGGTCACGGTGCGGATGAACTCGTAGCTGTCCGCGTCGTAGATGTCGATCGTGGAGCCGGCGTTGTAGATGTACAGGAATTCGCCGTTCGAGCTGACCTCCAGGCTCATCCGCGGCCGCCCGGGGAAGCGCTGGCGGCTCTCGACCCGCCGCCCCTCGACATCGAAGGTCCAGAACTCGTAGTTCCCGATCTGCTGCACCAGCCCATACGCCTTCTTGCCGCCGGGCGCGAGGCGGAAGCTGACCCCGGCGCTGGGCCCCAGCGTGAAAAACTCGTACTCCTTCTCGGCCAGGTTGACGCGCGCGATTCCCATCATGCGGCGGTTCTGCACGGGGTCGGTCATGCGCAGCAGGCTGGTGTAGTAGCCGGGATCGTCGTGGGGGCTCGAGGGAAAGCCGAAGCTCAGGCGGCCGAGTCCCTCCTCCGGCGGGCGCGAGAGGTCCCAGCGGTCGACCTCGCTGAAGTCGTCCGGGTCCAGCACGCGGATTTCGTTGCCGAAGAAGTAGAGGTATTCGCCGTCCGGGGAGAACATGAGACGGGCCCGTGAGCGCAGGTCTCCGTCCGGCCAGGGGATCGTGTCGGTGACCTCCTTGGCCTCCAGGTCGTACTTCAGCAGCGTCGGGTCGCCGATTTCGAAGCGGTCGATCTCCTTCGTGTAGCGCATCGTGTTGAGGATGACGAACTCCTCGCCGGGATCGACGGTCATGCCCCAGATCCGCACCGTGGAGCGCCCGCTGCTGAGCGTGAAGCTGTCGATCGACTTGCGCGTCGCCACGTCCACGATCTCGATCTCTTCGAACTCGGCGTCGCGCACGTAGATGCGCTCGTGATTCTCCGAGAGGGCCAGCGAGGTGGGGATCCCGGTCGTCAGCTCGATCCGATCCACGACCTCCATCGTGTTCTCGTCGATGACATGGATCGCGTGGTCGTACCCGGCCATGTAGATGATGCCGTTGCCGCCGCCCTGGGCGTGGGCGGGGGGGGCGGTGAGGGCGAGGGCCGCCAGGGCGGCTGCGGCCGCGAGCGGGCGGTGCGCTACGCGCGTCCGGGCGCCCGCCGCCCGAAGGCCGCTCGCCAGTCCGGCCTTCACGGGAAGATCAGGTCGATCTTGCGCCAGTCCTTCTGCGCGGACGCGCACTTCCCGGTCCAGTCGGGCGCGTGGTTCAGCTGGTCGGGGACGTGGGCGGGCCAGAAGCAGGCCAGGTGGCAGTCGAAGAGGTCGCGCTCCACGGGCTGGCAGAGGCCCGCGGTGCCGCCGGTCGAGTCGACCTCCCAGCCGGGTGCGAAGACGAGGGAGCAGCCGAGGGGGATGTGGGGGCCGCTCTCGAGGGCGACGACGTCGAGGTCGGCGGGGTCGCCGGACGCGAGGGCGGCGTCAGAAAGACCACCATTGCCGGGAGCTGCCGCAGGCTCACCGGCGATGTGTCCGGCGTCGGCTCCAGCCGCGTGGGCATCAGCCGACGCATCCGCGTGTCCCTCGATCCGGCGTGCCTTCTGGTTGATGGCCTTCAGATGGTCCACTGGTTCGTCTCCCTCGTTACACGGGGTAACCGGCTGGCCCTCAACATTGGGGCGACCCTCGCCCGTTTCGCAACATCAGCCTTTCAGCAGTCCGTAGAGTTCAACGAAGGGAACATCCATTTCGTCGGTCCTCGCGAGGAGCACATAGTCCTCGCCGATGTCCATCAGCTCCGCCCCCGTTGGAATCGCCACTTCGCCCAGCAACCGGCCATCGGCGAGAAAGACTTCGTATGTGTCGTGGCCGGTATCCTCGTCGCCCGAAGGCCAAAGCCCCACCCAGGTGTTTCCGCTCTGGTCGACCAGCAGCGACCTGGCGCCGGGACTGCTCTCGGGGGCCGGGAAGGCCTCTTCCACAACTTCCGGGCTGACCTCCAGCATCTCGGCTGTCTCCTGGTAAAGGTCCGCCAATACTTCGCCCCCCGGCGCTCTCCTGCCGCCGTGCCGCCGCACGATGCAGAGGGTATCGCCGGCGGTCGTCATGAAGGTCAACTCGTAGCGGTCACGACGCAGCGAGGCCAGGACCGGGGGCGACCCACCCACGGCAAACCGGTCCGCCCGACCGAACGGGTCGAAAACATGCCGGTAGAGGCCGTCGGGCTCCTGGTGGTACGCGTTGCCGGGACCCGTGAACAGGCCCACGGTGTCGAAGCGTTCCCCACCCCAATCCGCGCGCAGCAGACGGTATCGAGGCCTCTGGACGACCCCTTCGGCGGGCAGGCCTCCCAGCGGAATGAAGTCGCAAAGGAACACATCGTCGCCGCTGAAGGTGTGATGACAGGAGTACTGCTGAAGGGGTGTCCAATCGAACCGTTCGTCGGAAATCAGATCGCCCGAAGAACTGAATCGAACGCGCTTGTCCTTCCCCCTGATCTGGACCCCACCGGCGAACCGCGACAATTCGTCCGCCCACTCGACCTCGCCGGGCCCTTCTCCCGGTCCGCCCGCGGTGAACAGGTGCACTCCCTGACCATCGAAGAAGCGCAGATCGCGGGACTGCCAATCGAGGACCACGATCGTGTCGGGCGCGAGCCGCAGGGCCCCGGCGATTTCGGAGAACTGGTATTCGGCTTCGCCCGATACGGCCCCGATGGTGACCGACGGTTCAGGTGTGAGGCGCCAGGCATCGCCACCCGGCGAGATCGCCTCCCAGACGTCGACGACCGCGATTCCGGCCGAATCGTCGATGGTGAAGGCGGGACTGTCGGTGGGCGCGGCCGAGTCGCCATCGCCTTCGGTGCAAGCGCCCAGCGCCAGGCTCGCGATCAGCGCGGCAGGGAATGCGGCGCCGGACGGTGAATCATGATTGCCTTTCATGAATCATGATTACACATCATGATCCGAACTGCTCCAGATACCCCGGATTCTTGACTGCGATCTCACCATACACCTTCAGGCAGGTATCCGTCCAGCTCCGGATCCAGTCGCAGTAGTGCAGGTTGGCCACGCCGGTGTCGCCGTAGCGGACGTGCGCCTCGTGGTAGCAGCCGCCGGCGCACAGGGGCCGGGCCCAGCAGGTGTTGCAGTCGGTCTTGTTGGCGACATGGTGCCGGCCGAGGAACTCGAATTGGCGCTGGCGGTCGAGTCCCTTGTCCACCGAACCGATGCTGTGGTCGTCGGAGCCCGCGAACCGGTGGCAGAGCGCGACTTCGCCGTCGGTGGCGACGCCCATCAGCCCCAACCCCGCACCGCACGGGAAGGCCTTGCTGACCCCCTTGTGGATCTCCTCGATGGTGTCCTTCACATTCGAAAAGCCGTGGTGCCGGTCCTCGACCGCGAACTCCAGGAACTCCTGCGCCAGCTCCTCGAACTGGCCGAGCATGTGGTCGAAGCCGGTGTCCTGGATCGCGTAGCCGCGTCCGTTGGCGGTCGTGACCGGGGCGAAGCCGACCTCCCAGAAGCCGATTTCGTTGCGCAGGTGGTTGAAGATGCGCGTGACGTTGAGGGTCTGCCGGGTGAGCGTCACGCGGGCCCCGATCGGGCGGCTCCGGTGGCGCTCCAGGAGCCGCTTGATCTTCGGCATCGCGTGGTCGTAGCTGCCCATCCCGTTCTTGAAGACGCGGAATTTGTCCTGCATCTCCTTCGGCCCGTCGATGCTGACCGTGACGCCGACGCGGTTCTCCGCCAGCCAGTCGATGACCTCGTCGCGGAGAAGCGTGCCGTTGGTCGTGAGCGAGAAGTCGACGTCCTTGCCCAGTTCCTTCCCCCGCTCGCGAGCGTACGCGACCGTCTTCTTCAGCACCTTGAAGTTGAGCAGCGTCTCGCCGCCGAAGAAGGTGAGGTGCGCCACCGGCAGGTCGCCCGACTGCTCGAACATGAAGTCGACGCTCTGGCGCGCGGTCTCCTCGCTCATGTAGTTCGGCGCGGGGTCGCAGGTGGTGTCGACGATCTTGTCCTCGCCGTACTCGTAGCAGTACGTGCACGCCAGGTTGCAC
This sequence comes from Longimicrobiales bacterium, assembly GCA_965116645.1. Classification (GTDB taxonomy): domain Bacteria; phylum Gemmatimonadota; class Gemmatimonadetes; order Longimicrobiales; family Gaopeijiaceae; genus Bin94. The sequence continues at coordinate 4,015,225 of OZ220702.1, forward strand.
TTGTTCGTGACGTTGAGGACCATCGTCGTGAGCGGGAAGTCGGCCTGCGGGAGGACGCGGGGGAAGGTCTCCTTCGGCGCGCTGGTGAGCCCGATCGCGCGGACCCGCACCAGCTCGGCGAGGCTGCGGCGCACGGTGGATTCGCCGTGATGGGGGGCGAGCGCGGTGATGATGGCGTCTTCGCCGGCCGGGCCGGCGTCGAGGGCCTGCAGCACGGCGAGCGAGGCCGCGTCGAGGTGGAAGACGGCGGCCGAGGGGACGAGGTAGAGGAAGGTCTCGCCGCCGGCTTCGAAGGGGTGGAACTCGCGCTGGGCGAGGAAGGTGGGGTCTGTGGCGGTGTTCATGACATGACAGTAGGGGGTTGGGGGGTGGGGGGCCAGAGGGGGGGTGGGGGGGGCGGGGCCGGGGGTCACACGGTAGATTGGTATGACGGGGCTGATGGAGTTGGCATTGCCAGCGGGTGCTGATGGGGCATTCGCCCGGCATGTTTAGGGTCCGTAGGGCACAGGAATGTCAACTCCGCTTGTCAGAAGGTAAAGAGAACATGACGAACGGACGGCAGGTGAGGGTGCTTGCGATCGCGACCGCTGTGCTGGTCCCGTTTCTGCTCGCATCCTGTGCGGGAGGCGCCGGGGCGGATCCGCCGTCAGTGCCTGCCTCTCCCGGCATCGCCCCGGCCACGACGGCTTCTTCGGCGGAAGCACCTCTGTCGGCACTCTCCACCCAAGCCACCTGCGACAACTGGCGCAGACCGGAGTTCTTCGCGTCGGCTTCGGTGGAGCGCGTACAGGAGTGCATCGAGGCGGGCTCGCCTCTCTGGAATCCGCTACTGCCGGCAATCTTCCTCGCGGCAAGGTCTGCGACCGACCCGGCAGTCATCCGCGTTCTCACCAACGCAGGTGCGGATCCGTCAGCCCGGCTGGCCCCCGGATATCGGTCGTCGATGATGGTGCGGTCATACGGCTACACACCACTGCACACGGCTGCAGCCTCGAACCCCGTTCCAGGTATCATCGAGGCCCTGGTTGCCGCCGGGGCGGACGTGCATGCGCGGAACCAGGACGAGGAAACCCCTCTGCATGCAGCCTGGAACAACCCGAATCCGGCCGTCGTCCAGGCCCTGCTCCGCTCGGGCGCCGACCCGTTGGCCCGGGACGAGCGCGGCCGCGTCGCCGACCCCACGGCCTGTGCGAACTGGAACACGCGCGCATTCGTCACGCTGGCATTGCCGTTGCACTTCGAAACATGTCTGGCACAGGGCGAGGACCTGCAAGCTCGCGATGGCCGCGGCGACACTCCGCTCCACCTGGCAGCGCAGAGCGAAGCCCTTGGTGCCGTTACGTTTCTGCTTGGAGCGGGTGCCGATCCCACCGCTCGAAACCACGCCGGTGCGACCCCGCTCCACGCCGCGGTCCATAACAGGGGCGCAGAGGTCGTGACGGCCCTCCTCGAGGCCGGCTCCGAGGCCGACGCCGGCGCGGGCGCCCAGGGCACCCCCCTTCTGCACGCCGTCGCCAGGGGCCGGCGAATCTCTTTCATCGACACAATCAGAGCGAGTCCCGTCAACGCCCTGCTGGATGCAGGGGCCGACGTCAACGCTGGCGATTCGCTCGGGACGACCCCGTTGCTCGCCGCCATGGGCCCCCGTCCCCGAGCCGACTCCCTCACCGATCTTCCGCTGAGACTGCTTGCGCTCGGTGCCGACCCCAACGTGCGCGACGGCCAGGGCCGGACGCCTCTATACCAGGCAGCCGCCTTCGCAGAAGGACCGGATGTGATCCGCGCTCTGCTCAATGCAGGCGCCGATCCGCAGGCACTGGCCAACGATGGAACCTCCCCGCTTCATGCCGGCGCCGCGTCCGCCAGCAGCGAGGTGATCGAGTTGCTGTTGCGCGCCGGAGTGGATCCGGCAGGCCGCGACGAAGGCGGCCGCACGCCCTTGCACCTTGCCGTGGGTATGTCGCAAAGCAACGGGTGGGGGTATGCCAACTACTTTTCGCAGCCAGGATTTCAGCCTCCGTGGCTCCCGAGGGTGCTGGCGTTCCTTGACGCCGGTGCCGATCCCGATGCCCGTGACGTCGAGGGCAACACCCCGCTTTCACCTGTCCCTATGGACCCGGGATTCGACCGTGATGTCCGTGCTCGCGCAGGCCGGAGCGAACGTGAACGCCCGAAACGACAGGGGTGAGACACCGCTGCACATCGCCCGTGATGCTGCAACCCGGCGCAAGCTGCTGGAGCTCGGGGCGGATCCGGAGGCGCGTGACGCTGCCGGGCGCATCGCAGAACCCGGTCCCGTTTGCAACTGGAGCAACCGGAGGATCCTTTCCGTGGCGCCGGCAGAACATGTCCGGGCATGCCGGAGCGGCGGTCTGGCCGTTGACCAGGTTGACGACGATGGTGCGACTCTTCTCCTGGGGGAACTGGTTTCCGACCGCAGTTGCTGCGCCGACTTCCGGAATGTGCTGTCCGTACTCCTGGCAGAGGGCGCGGACGTGAACGCCGGAGGCGCTGCGGGATGGACTCCTTTACATCGCGCACTCGCAAGAACCGGATGGACTTCTGCCCCGGCAAGGACCGAGGTGATATCGGCCCTGATCGACGCGGGGGCCGATCCAACCGCCCGCGATTCGTTGGGTTCGACGCCGTTGCACGTCGCACCAGCCTCGGCGGTGCCTCTGCTCGTGTCCGCCGGTGCCGACGTCAACGCGCGCAACGACGGTGGTGAGACCCCGCTGCATATCGCCCTTTCGCGCGGTGATCTTGAGAAAGTGCGGACACTGTTGCGGTTCGGGGCCGATACGGCCGCCGTGGACAATGCGGGCAATTCCGCCAATCCCATGGCCTGCGAACGCTGGGGAGGCGCGCCTTTTTTCGCGCTCGCCGACGCGGAACGCGTGGCGGCGTGTCTGCCGCCCGACGTGGACACCCCGCCGGAGCCGGACGAGCCTTACGGTTTCTGGCGTCTCAGCCTCGCCGACCGCGCGCTTCCCACAGCTGCGGCGTCCGCACGCGATACCGCGGTGATCAGATTCCTTCTGGACGTTGGTGCGGACTTGCACCCGCGCCCGGGCCTCGGCGGAGACACGCCTCTTCACTTTGCGGCCCGAGCGGGCACTCCAGGCACGGTGCGGATGCTGATTGAAGCCGGCGCCGATGCCAATGTGCGAAACACACGACTTTCCAGGTATCACTTCACCAGCTTCACCTCCCTTCACTTCGCGGCGGCCTCGAATCCGAATCCAGAGGTCGTTTCCGCCTTGCTCGAGATGGGTGCCGCACTCAACGCCGCCGACCATGAAGGCAAGTTGCCGCTGCACCACGCGGCCATGAATGCGAATCCTGCCGTGGCGGCGGCGCTGCTCGACGCCGGAGCCGACGTGAACGCGCCACGGGGCGGGTTCACACCCCTGCATCAAGCCGCCCTCGGCAACTCGAACCCTGCCATGATCACGTTCCTGATCGAGGTCGGCGCCGACGTGAACGCGCGGGATGGCCTGGGTCTCACTCCGCTTCACTATGCTGCACGGTACAACCCTCACCCGGAGATCATTTCCACACTCCTGGCGGCAGGCGCCGAGGTGAACGCCCGTGACCCCGACGGGTGCGTTCCCGAAGGGCGCAACGCGAACGACCGCACACCGCTGTTCGAGGCAGTGTTTCGCCCCAACCTCTGGTCGCACTACGTCGGGCCCTGGCCAACCATAGGCAATGTCCAGGCGATTGAAGCTCTGGTGAACGCCGGAGCGGACCTTGAGCAGGCAGACCGAGCCGGCCGAACCCCCTTGCACGCGGCCGCACAGACCCATCCCGCAGTCTTCCCGCTGCTTCTGCAGCTGGGGGCGGATCCGAATGCCCGGGACACGAACGGGAAGACACCAATGGATTACGCACTGGAGAACCCGTCGCTGGCCGGACTCCCCGAGGTGCGGCGGATTCGCGAATCGTGGCGGCGCCCACCCGGACCCTGACCCGGCAACGCCGGGTATCAGATGGTATAATGGGATGACCCGGGATTAGTTGCCCCCAGGGCCCAGAGGCATTCGGAGGAACGATGAGACAGTTCGCCCTGGCGGGTCATCGCCCATGTATCGCGGGCGTCCGCACGGCCCCGCTGCTCGCCTTGGCTCTGCTGCTGTGCGTTGCCTGTGCCGGTGGCCCGGGCGCCGACCCGGGAACTGCTCCCACCCCGACCGCATCCCCCACCCCCACCCACCCCACCTGCGGCCACTGGGGCTCGGTCGACTTCTTCCGGAATGCCGTGCCGTCACTGGTGCGCGAGTGCCTCCGGGCAGGCGCGGACCCAAACGGCCCACCCGGCGTGTACCCACTCCCACCCCTCTTCGTCGCCGCCGGGTGGTCGCCGCATCCGGCTGTCATCTCTGCCCTGGTCGACGCCGGAGCGGACGCGAGCGCCCGCCTCTGGGGTGGCCGGACTGCCCTGCACGAGGCTGCCGGCAAGAACCCGGCCGCCGGGATCGTCGCTGCACTTGCGGAGGCCGGAGTGGATCCGAACACGCGCGACCGGGACGGCGTCACCCCACTCCACCTGGCGGCGACGGACAACAGCAACCCGGATGTAGTCACCTTCCTGGTCGAAGCCGGCGCCGATCCCAACGCCCGCGATCCAAACGGCAACACGCCCCTGCATTCGGCCTGGGCTTCCAGCTGGTTTGATCGCCGCCCGGTCATGCGCGAACTCCTGCGTCTGGGTGCCGATCCACTCGCAAGCAACAATGCCGGTGTGGCCGCCGAACAGACCCACTGCGACAACTGGAACTCCGGCTACTTCCCCTATCTGGCGCTCCCTGCGGACTAGGTGCGCTGCCTGGACGCGGGTGCGGATCCCAACGTTCGCGACGGCGAACGGCAGATGCTGCTCCACCGAGCTCTGGAGAAGCAGAACCCGGAGGTCACCTCCCTCTTGCTGGACGCGGGCGCCGACCCCAACGCTACGAACTCGTTTGGGAATTCCGCCCTGATGCAAGCCGTTTCGCTGCGGTCCTACAGGACCCCTGACCCCGAGAGGATTGCACCCGAACTGGTGCGGCTACTTGTGGCCGCGGGCGCGGACGCCAACGAACGCACCAGTTCGGGGAACACGCCGCTGTACAGTGCCGCCAGCCAGGGGGCCGCAGAACTGGTCGAAGTCCTTTTGGAGACCGGCGCGGATCCGAACGGGCCCGGCTTGTTCGGCACTACTCCGCTATACAGTGCTGCCAGGCAGGGGGCTGCGGAATTGGTTGGTATCTTGCTCGAGGCCGGCGCGGATCCGAACCTGGCGGACCGGCAAGGCGATTTGCCTCTGGCTGCCGCTACCCGATCCGGCCACACCGAGGTGATTCGGCTTCTGGAGGCCGCCGGAGCCGAGGTCGACAGCCGGACCGGGGACGGAGCGATAGGCGAGCGAACAGCCCCGGCGGGGGAAACGCTCCCCGGGGACCCTGACTACCCCTGCGGTGACACGTCCTTCCTTTGGCGTGCCCCGGTCGAAAGTCTGCGCGCCTGTCTGGAGGCCGGCGCCCGGTTCGACGAACCCGTCTGGTTTGATAACGCTCCGCTCGCGTTCTTGGCCCATGGCCGATGGTATGCTCATGCAGCCATTCCCGAGAAGATCGCTTTCCTGGTGGGTGCGGGCGTGGATCCCAATGCGGACGATGGTTACGGGTGGATGACGCTGCACCTGGTCGTCCGGCGCGGGTCCAGGGACAGCGCCGCGGAGCGGATCGCCGTACCGGCGCTACTCGACGCGGGTGCCGACGTGAACGCGCGCGACGACCGAGGCCGAACCCCGTTGCACGAAGCGGTGGCGGCGGCCATTGGCCGGGGAGAGCCCGGACAGGACGCGAGCCATGTGATCCAACTGCTGCTTCTGGCTGGCGCGGACGTGAATGCACGCACGCTCCTTGGCGACAGTCCGCTGCACATTGCAGCGTCGGCGTTCCAGCGCGACGCGACGGTCGCTGCCACCTTGATCCCCGCCCTGCTGGAGGCCGGCGCGGAGATTGATGCCAGAACCAACGACGGGCGGACGCCCCTGCATGCCGCTGTCCAAGCGGACAAGCCCGCCGCCGTGCTGGCGCTCCTCGAGGCCGGAGCGGATCCAACGCTGCGCGACGACGCCGGGAACCTTGCCGATGCGACCTCATGCGAGCACTGGGGCAAGGCGGTGTTCTTCGCGACGGCCGACGCAGATGTCATTGCCCGTTGCCTTGAGGCCGGGGCGGACTCGATTTCACCCGTGCAGGCCGACGCCCGCGACAGGGGTTCGCTTCTCCATATCGCTTCCGCCCACGCCCGCGATCCAGCAGTCATCACCGCCCTCGTGGAAGCGGGCGCCGACGCCAGCGCACGCGGCGCATCGGGATTCACGCCCCTGCATTCTGCCGCGCGGAACCCCACGGCCGCCGCGGTCCAGGCGCTCGTCCAGGCCGGCGCCGACGCCTCGGGCTCCCGCGGAAACCAGACCCCGCTGCACATAGCGGCGTCCAACCCCAACCCCGAGGTCGCTGCCGCGCTGATCGAAACCGGCGCGGATGTCGACGCGCGGGAAGGGCCGCGGGGCGGGACCCCACTGCACTTCGCCGCGCTGAACCGGAATCCGGAGGTGGCGGCGCTGTTGCTGGACGCCGGAGCCCACGTGAACGCGCGGGAGTTCGCACGGACTCATCTCCCGTATGGGATGACCGTGAACAGCGTTGACGAGACCACGCGCCGACTGGGGGGGAGCACCCCGCAGCATTGGGCGGCGATGACCAACCCGAACCCGGAGGTGCTCGCCGTGCTACTGGAGGCCGGAGCCGACCCGGGCGCGTTGGCCTGGAGCAGCCAGAGCGACTACCGGTGGTCCGGGAATATCACCCCTCTCTACAACGCAGCCCGCTACAACCACAATCCCGAAATCGTGGCAACCCTGGTCGCGGCGGGCGCGGACGTGGACGGACGCGGAGCGCAGTTGATCTTCCATCCAAGGGGGCAGACCACGTCTTCTCCGGGCCCGCACCTGTCGCCCCTGTACCTGGCGGTTCGAACCGTAGGACACCCCGCCACAATCGAGGCGCTGGTGCGCGCGGGCGCGAACCTCGAGCTAACCGATTCGGACGGCCGCACTGTACTCCACGTGGCGGCGATCGGCTACCCCGCCGTCTTTCCCCTCCTGCTCCGCCTTGGCGCGGACCCGGAAGCCCTCGACGCCGAGGGCAAGACACCCATGGACTACGCGAGGGAGAATTATATGCTCGAACCGTGGGAGCGGGTTAGAATGTCAAGTCCACTTGACAGAAGGTAAAGAGAAGATGACTTTCTGCAGACAATCGAGGTCAAGCGCAAGCGCAACCCTACTCTTGCTGCCCCTCCTCGCAGCGGGTTGCGCCCCCACCCCCACCCCCACCCCCCCCACCCCGCCCCCCTGCGACGGCTGGGGCACCGTCACCTTCTTCGAGTCGGCTTCCCCGCAGGACGTTCGCGACTGCCTGGAGGCGGGCGCCGACCTCCACGACACGTACTGGGGACATCTCTTCCACACGGCGGCGCGATCCTCCCCGGACCCGGCCGTCATCGCCGTGCTGATCGAAGCCGGCGCGGACGCAAATGCCCGCACTGCGGGTGGCGGCACCCCTCTGCACTCGGCCGCGGCAGGCAATCCTCACCCAGCCGTCATTGTCGCGCTCCTGGAGGCCGGCGCCGATCCCAACGCGCGGGATCTGGACGGTCTCACGCCGGTGCACATGGCGGCGCACACGAACGACAACCCGGACGTCATCACCACCCTGGTGCAAGCCGGTGCCGATCCCAGCGCCCGGGGCCCAGCCGGCCTCACGCCCCTGCACATGGCCTGGAACCAGCTGTGGCCGGGCATCCGCCCCGCGCCAGTCCGGGAGTTGCTGCGGCTGGGCGCCGACCGCCTCGCCCGCGACGATCTCGGCCAGATCGCCGACCCCGCCCACTGCGACCATTGGACCACGACCACCTTCGCCCAACTGGCGGGGCCGACAGACTTCACCCGCTGCCTGGAACAGGGCGCGGATGTGCTTGCCCTCGACGACCAGGGCAACACTCCTCTCCACCGCGCAACCGAGAACGAGGATGCATCCGTCCTGGCGGCGCTGCTGGACGGAGGGGCCGAGCTGGAAACCCGCAACCGATGGGGGCACACCCCGCTCCACTCGGCCGTCAGCCACGGCAACCTGGCCGCAATGAGCGCCCTGCTGGACGCCGGAGCGGACATCGAAGCGGATGCCGGCGGCTTCTACGGGACGCCCCTGACCCACGCAGCGCTGCGCATTACCGGCTCGGTAGAGGACCGCAACGCGGTCACGATCACCCTCATCGAGGTCCTGCTCGAAGCGGGCGCGGACGTCAACGGCGTTGACGAACGTGGCGACACCCCGCTCCTGAAGGTCCTCCGAAACGGTAATCGGGGCGGCTCCTACACGGTCGGCGCCATAGCCGACGCGGTAGCCGACCTTGCCTTGAAGCTCCTGGCCGCCGGGGCGGATCCCGGCGCACAGGGTGGGTCGGGGTCAACGCCACTGTACGAGGCCGCAGAGTACGAACACCCGGTTTTGGTGCAGGCGCTCCTTGACGCCGGGGCCGATCCGAATGTGCGAAACGAATACGGCAGATCCCCTCTGCACCAGGCCGCCCGGTCCGGCAGCGTCGATATCATCGAACTTCTGGTCAATGCCGGGGCGCAAGTGAACGGCCGGAGCCAGTCCGGGATGTCCCCCCTTCACAGCGCGGTCCTGTCAGGTCGCGCTTCCATGATCGCCTTGAGAAGCCCAGCCCTGGAGACGGGACCATGGCTGCAGCGGGCAGCGGCGCTCCTGGAATCGGGCGCCGATCCGGACCTGCCGGATGCCAACGGTGACACCCCCCTGCACTTCGCAACGCAGGTGTTCGACACGGCTCTGGTGTCCCTGCTTACCGGCGCCGGCGCCGGTGTGAACACCCGGAACGACAGTGGCGAGACTCCGCTGCAGGCGGCCCGAAACCACGCCAACGCGGCGGTTGCGCGCAAGCTGGTGGATCTTGGCGCCGACCCCGGCGTTATCGAGGACACCGGGGGGATTGACGGTCCCCTCTGCGCCCTGGACGCCTTCATGTTCGTGACTATCGCCCCACCCGAGACCTTGAGGGATTGTCTCGAGGCCGGATTCCCCATTAACACGGCGGACCGGGCCGACCGGACTCCGCTGGTCCATTTGGCGGGTTTTGGCCCCATACGTGGCGCGCTCGAAAAGCTCACGCTCTTCCTGGCGGCGGGAGCGGACGCAAACGCTCAAGATCGTTCGGGTCTGACGCAGCTGCATATTGTGGCCGGAGGAAGACAGCTACCGTCCAGCCCGGGTTGGGATGGCACCGCAGCCCTCACCGCTGCCGCTGCACTGCTCGAGGCGGGAGCAGATGTGGACGCCCGCGATTCAGGAGGGGAAACGCCTCTGCACAGGGCGGCACGCTGGGAGAATCCAGATACGACTTCCATGGAGTCGCTCTTGCTGGAGGCCGGTGCGGACGTAAACGCTCGCGCGAACGATGGCCAGACGCCGTTGCACCTGGCCGCATCGCTCGACCACGCACCAGTCACGGCCCTCCTGCTGGAGGCCGGCGCGGCGGTGGACGCCCGCACAAACGCCGGCCACACCCCGCTGCACCTGGCGTTGCGGGGGGGTCGGCGCGCCGCCACGGCCACGCTGTTGGCAGCCGGAGCCGATCCGGAGGCACGCGACAGCGAGGGGAGACTCGTCGATCCGGCCAGCTGCGAGCACTGGGGCACCGAAGCCTTCTTCGTGTTCGCCACAGCCGATGTCGTGGCAGGCTGTCTGGAGGAGGGGGCGGACGCGCGCGCCATAAGCCCGCAGCCGGATCCCCTGGTTCTTCCGGATGGGTGGGTCGTGCGCGCCCGGCGCCCGAGTACTCCCCTGCACATGGCTGCCGCCCTGGCGCAGGATCCCGCGGTCATCACCGCCCTTGTGCAGGCTGGCGCGGATGTGGAGGCGCGCGACAACGGGGACTACACGCCGCTCCACAGGGCCGCCGAGACCGGCACGGTGGGCGTTGTGCGGACGCTGCTGGCGGCCGGAGCCGAGGTGGACGCGCGTCCCCGGGGCTTCGAGACCGCGTTTTCCCGAGGCCGCAATACTCCGCTCCACAGCGCGGCACGCAACCCGGATCCGGAGGTTGCCGGTGCGCTGCTCGAGGCAGGGGCCGAGGTCAACGCCCGTGGTCGGGACGGCACCACCCCGCTGCATTATGCTGCGTGGAACCGGAATCCGGCGGTTGCGGAGCTGCTGTTGAGGGCCGGAGCCGAGGTCAATCCCCGCTCATCCCGCGGCGGCATCACACCGCTCCATCGGGCGGCTTCTGGGAACTCGAACCCCGCCGTGCTTGCCCTCCTTCTCGAAGCTGGAGCAGACGTAAACGCGAGGGGCTCGTACAACACTTCCCACTCCCCACGCGGCCGGCTGACACCCCTGCACTCCGCCGCGAACTCGAACCGCAACCCTGAGATCGTGACGATGCTTGTCGCCGCGGGTGCGGACCCCGACGGCGGGTTGGCGCGCGCGGTTGTTCCGGCGTCGCCCGTCAGAATGGCGGCCTTCTCCAACAGGAACCCCGCCGTGCTCGAGGCTCTCGTGCACGCGGGCGCCAACCTCAATCTGCCAGACGCCGAGGGCCGCACCGTCCTGCACCACGCGGCGATTCAAATGCCCTTCGCCTTCCCCCGCCTGCTGCGTCTGGGCGCCGACCCGGACGTGCGCGATGCAGAGGGCAAGACACCCATGGACTATGCGAGGGAGAGTCCTGCGCTCCAACCTTGGGAGCCTGTCAGAATGTCAACTCCGCTTGGCAATAGGTAAAGAGAAGATGACAAACAGAAGGCAAATGAGCCCGTTCGCCCTCCGGGGCACGCTTCTGGTCCACCCCACGCTCGCGGCCCCGCTCCTCTTCGCGGCGCCGCTCATCCTCGCGCCTGGCGCCACCGCCCAGGACCCGCTCGCCCCCACACTACCCCCCTGCGAAGACTGGAGCACCACATACTTCTACCAGTGGGCCTCCGAAGCGCAGGTGGAACTCTGCCTCGAATCCGGTGCCGACGTGAACGCCCGCGACACGGACGGCCGCACGCCACTGCACCTGGCCTTGGTTGCCAGTTCGAGCCACGGTGTCGTTGACGCTTTGCTCGAAGCCGGCGCCGACGCCAACGCCCGCGACCTGAACGGGGTCACACCGCTGCACCTGGCCGCCCAGAGAAACGTGGGCCCCGCCTTCGTCACCACCCTGGTGGAAGCCGGCGCCGACCCCAACGCCCGCGGTCCCTCGGGCCTGACGCCGTTGCACATGACCTGGAGCCAGCCGGGCTCGACTCGTGCTGCGGCGGTCGTCCGCGAGCTGTTGAGACTGGGAGCCGACCCTCTCGCGGTCGACGATCAGGGCTGGGTCGCCGACCCCACCCACTGCGACCATTGGAACACGGGCGCGTTCTCGCGTATCGCGGTCCGTGCGGACTTCGCCCGCTGCCTGGAGGAGGGTGCCGATGTGTTCGCCCGCGACTTCCGGTACTGGAACGACGCCGGCTACACCGTTCTCCATCACGCCACGGCGAACGAGGACCCGTCCATAATCGCGTTGCTCGTGGACGCCGGCGCCGACCTCGAAGCCCGCAGCGACAGGTGGGGCTTCACGCCGCTGCACCTCGCCGTCAGTAATCGCAATCTCGCCGCCATGACCATTCTGCTGGACGCCGGTGCCAACATCGAAGCGGATGCGGGCGACATCTGGGGCACACCGCTGATCAGCGCGACCCAATGGATCTCCGGTATCCCGGGAGAGCGCAACAGGGCCATGATTGCGATCATCGATGCTCTGCTGGAAGCGGGCGCGGCTGTGAACGCCGTCGACGAGGACGGGCACAGCCCCCTTCTGAACGTCCTCCGGGGTGGCAGGATCGGACTCATCCCGACCACCGGCCCCGACCGTGACTCCGCAGCCGACGCACATGCCCAGGCCATTGTCGACCTGGTCTTGAGGCTCCTGGAAGCCGGTGCGGACCCTGGTGTGCAAGGAGGGTGGGGACGACGAACGCCGTTGCACGAAGCCGCAGAATATCGGACTCCTGTGCTGGTCCAAGCCCTGCTGGATGCCGGAGCCGCCCCGAAGGCAAGGGACCGATACGGCTCATCTCCCCTGCACCCGGCCGCCCGGGCCGGCACCCCCGAAATCATTGCGCTTCTTGCCGGCGCCGGGGCGGACGTGAACAGCCAAACCGAAACCGGCACATCCCCCCTTCACATTGCGGTGTCGTCGATCCCGTACGACCCCGCCGAGGCCAGCGCACAGGAGCAGACAGGACCGTGGCGGCTCCGGGCAGCCGCTCTCCTGGAGGCAGGCGCGGACCCGAACCTGCGGGATGCAGAAGGCGACACCCCCCTTCACCTGGCTGCGCAGGAGTTCGACACGGCCCTGGTATCCCTGCTGACGGACGCCGTAGCCGACGTGAACACCACCAACGCGAGAGGCGAGACTCCGCTCCTGACCGCCCACAACCACGCCAACCTGCCCGTCGCGCGCAAGCTGCTCGATCTTGGAGCCGATCCCAGCGTGCTGGAGGGTACCGCCGGACTCGACGGCCCCCTCTGCGACCTGGGTAACTCCTCGTTCCTCCTTCGCTCCCCGGCCGAGACCCTTGGCGACTGTCTGGAAGCCGGTTTCCCGGTGAATGGGCGGGACGAGTTTGGCCTGACACCCTCGATGCGGTTGGCAGGTTCCGGTACCTGGAGCTTGGACGACTCCGAAAAGATGGCGCTCCTCCTCGCAGCGGGGGCGGACGCCGACACCCGCACGAGTTCGGGACGGACACCGCTGCACATCATCGCCGAGGCAGATACGAGGCACTGGGACGCCCGACGGAAGTGGACCGGGAACACAGGCCGCTCCGCCGCCGCCGCGCTGCTCGACGCCGGAGCGGACGTGAACGCCCGCGATACCCTGGGCGAGACGCCGCTACACAAAGCCGTTCGTCAGGAGGACGACTCCGCGACGTTCATGGTGACCCTGCTGCTCGAGGCCGGAGCCGACATGAACGCCCCGAGCGGCGATGGCCAGACCCCGCTGCACCTGGCCGCCTCCCTCGGCCGCGTGCCCGCAATTGCCGCCCTCCTCGAGGCCGGAGCCGAGGTGGATGCCCGCACCGATGACGGCCGCACCCCGTTGCACATGGGGCGGCAGGGTGGATGGCCCGCCGCCACCGCCGTCCTCCTGGAAGCCGGAGCCGATCCAGCCCCACGCGACCTGGAGGGGCGGCTCTACGATCCGGTCAGCTGCGAGCGATGGGGCACCCCGGTCTTCTTCGCGTTTGCCACCATCGATGTCGTCACCGGCTGCCTCGACGCGGGGGCTGACCCCCACACCATGCGCCCGCAACCCGCCCCGCCGACTCCCGCGAGAGCGCTCTTTATCGATATGCCTCCCGATGCGCCCCTGCATGTGGCAGCCGAATACTCGCGGGATCCCGCGGTGATCACCGCATTGATCCTGGCGGGAGCCGATGTGGATTCCCGTAGCGCATGGGACCGCACGCCCCTCCACGAAGCCGCCGAGCACGGAACACCCGGCGTGGTTCGGGCACTGCTGGCGGCCGGCGCCGAGGTCGACGCCCGCCCCAGGGGCTTTGACCCCAATTCAGGTGTCGGGAACACCCCGCTGCACCACGCCGCCCGCAACCCGGACCCGGATGTGACCGCGGCGCTGCTCGAGGCGGGCGCAGATGCCAACGCCCGGGGTGAGCGCGGAGAAACGCCGCTGCACTATGCCGCGGGGAACCGAAATCCGGCCGTGGCGGAACTTCTGCTGGAGGCGGGCGCCGACGTCAACGCCAGCGGCTCCAACGGCCTCACGCCGCTCCATAACGCAGCCGCGAGGAACTCGAACCCTGCCGTGATCGCCGTCCTGCTTGCAGCCGGCGCAGACGTGCATGCCCGGGGAGCGTATGGCCATGCCCACGCCCCGGCCGGCAGGGTGACACCCTTGCATAACGCCGCCTACTGGAACTCCAACCCGGAGTTCATCACGATGCTCGTCGCCGCGGGTGCCGACCCCGATGGCGGGGATCTGAGTGGGAGCCCCCTGCTGGCGCAGGAGCAGGTAGTCTTCTTGCCACTGGGTGCCTTTCGGGCGCGGTCACCCATCTCCCTTGCCGCGTCGTACAATCCTAACCCTGCCGTGATCGAGGCACTCGTGCGCGCGGGAGCGGATCTGGAGCTGAGCGGCTCCTCGGGGCAGACGGTGTTGCACTCTGCTGCACGCTACGCACCCCACGCCTTCCCCCTCCTCTTGCGCCTGGGCGCCGACCCGGAAGTGCGCGATGCCGAGGGGAAAACGCCCATGGACTACGCGAGAGAGAATCAGCTGCTGCAGCCCTGGGAGCGAGTCAGGATGTCAACTCCGCTTGGCAATAGGTAAAGAGAACATGACTACGACAAGACAAAAAAGCCCGTTTGCCCTTGCAACCACGCTCCTGGACCCCCCTATGCCCGTGTTCCGGCTCGTGCTTGCGGCTCCCCTCGCGCTCGCAACCACCTCGCCCTCTCCTTCCCGGCGACCGCCCAGGACCCCCCCACCCCCGCACCACCCCAGCTCACCTGCGCCGACTGGGGTGCCTACCGCTTCTTCGAAATGGCCTCGCCCGACACGATCACGGCGTGCCTCTCGGCGGGCGCGGACCCCGGAGTCCCCGTCGACAGCTACCGCGGAACACCCCTCCATCACGCGGCCCGCGCTGCTTCCGACCCCATCCTCATCAACGTCCTGCTCGCCGGAGGGGCGGATGTCAACGCACGCGACCTGCGGGGCCGGACCCCTCTTCACGAGGCGGCCCGCGCCAATCCGAATCCCGCCGTGATCGCGGCGCTCCTGGCCAACGGCGCCGACGTGAATGCGAGCGACCTGCGCGGCACCACACCCCTGCACGAAGCGGCGCGCGTGAACCCCAACCCTCGCGCCATCTACAACCCCGGGATAGTCGGGGCGCTGCTGGAGGCCGGTGCCGACGTTGCCGCACGCGACGACCGCGAACGCACGGCCCTGCACACCACCTGGCAGAACTCGCCCGCCGAGTACGCCTGGCGTGACCCGCGAATCAACACCGAGGCGGTCACCCGGCTGCTTGCCGCCGGAGCCGACCCGCTCGCGCTTAACCAGCGGGGTCAGGCCGCCGCTCCCGGGGCGTGCCGCAACTGGCACCTGGACGTGTTTCCCCGCGTGGCCACTTCGGACGACTACGCCGCGTGCCTGGAGGCCGGCACCGATCTGGGTGCGCGCGACGAGAACGGCTATACCGTGCTGCACCACGCCACCGTCATCACCGATACCGCCGTCGTGACGCTGCTGGTGGCGTCGGGTGCGGACCCGAGCGCGCGCAGCTTCGACGACCACACGCCGCTTCACTTCGCGCTGCGCCACCGCAACAACGCCGTCGCAGCCATCCTGGTGCGGGCGGGCGCCGACGTGAACGCCGCCGAAAACGACGACATCACCCCTCTTCATCTGGCGGTCTACGACTCGGCCGTGACGACCCTCCTGCTTGAGGCGGGCGCCGATGTCCACGCGGATGCCGACGGCACCGCACTCCACCGGGCCGAGACGGCTGGCGTCGTCGATGTGCTGTTGGCCGCGGGCGCGGATATCAACGCCCTCGGCCGCTTCGGCACCCCGCTGATGGCATCGGTAAGGCCAGGCATCTCATTCGGGCAGAGCCGCAGGGATACGGTTTCCGAGGTCACCAGCCGGCTCCTGGAACGGGGAGCGGACCTCAACGCCCGCAGCGGGATTGGCCAGACCGCACTGCATGCAGCCGCGTTCGCGGGACCGGCGGTGATTCGCGCACTTCTGGATGCCGGCGCCGACCCCTCCGTGGCGGACAACAGCGGCGAGACGTTGTTCCACACCCTGGCCAAGTATTCCTCCATTGGCGCCGTCGGGATCCCGATTCTGCTCGACGCAGGGGTGGACATAAGCCAGCCCAGCAACAACGGTGAAACCCCGCTGCACCTGGCGGCGGGAGCGGTGAGGAACGCAGCCAACGTGACCCTGCTTCTGGATTCGGGCGCCGACCCCGGACTGCGGACAGCCACAGGCGACACCCCTCTGCACTCGGCAATGGCAGCATTGCGCCCGGATACCGCCGTGGCGGCGGCACTCGTGGCCGCCGGGGCGGAAATCGATGCGCGCAACGACCAGGGCAAGACGCCGGCGCAGGTCGCCTGGACGGGCGGCCACTCAATGGTGGTCGACCAGCTCATCTCGTTGGGCGCGGCCCCGGTCGCACAGGATGAGGCTGGCGGGACCGCGGAGCCGGGTTGCGACTGGAGTGGCCTTTCCGCCTTGAGGGGCCTTCCAGTCGAGAGTGCGCGGGGCTGCGTGGAAGCCGGAACTCCCCTGAATGTCCACGGCGACTATGGCGACACGCCGCTCATCGAGTTGGCCCAGGACCAGAGGCACGGCGCGCGAACACTGGAGATTCTCGATTTGTTTCTCGCGGCCGGGGCGGACGTAAATGGACGGGAGGCCGACTCCGGCAGAACCCCTCTCCATGCGCTGGCCGTTTCGCTGGGAGGCGTCGGTGCGGGCACGGCTGCATTCGCAAGGGCGCTACTGGACGCCGGTGCCGAGGTAGACGCTCGCGACCGGTGGGGCCGGACCCCTCTCCACTCCGCTGCGGGTTCACGCAGGCAGGGCATCGGAGACAGCCTGGTCGTCGTGCTGCTGGAAGCCGGGGCAGACGTGAACGCCCGTTCCGAGTCCGGTGCGACCCCGCTGCACCTGTCACTGAACCACCCGGCTGTCGTGACCACGCTCCTCGAGTTCGGGGCGGATCCGGCCGCGGTGGACAGCTCGGGGCACGCTGCCGACCCGCGCAGCTGCCAGAACTTCGTTACCCACAGCTTTTTCGCGCTGGCAACTCCCGATGTCGTGGCAGGCTGTATCGAAGAAGACGCCACCCTCAACGCTGCGATGTTCCGCCAGTCGCCGGTCTTTTTCGGGCTGTTCGGCGACCGCCCCCTGCACACTGCCGCCGAATCGGCCGGCGACCCCGCCATCATCACGGCGCTTCTGGAGGCGGGTGCCGCGCTGCACGGGCGTGGCCGCAGCAACCACACGCCTCTCCATCACGCAGCCGAGAGCGGGACACCGGCAAACGTGCGTGCGCTCCTCGCAGCCGGCGCGCAGGTGGACATGCGCGCGAGCGGGTTCGACGTCGATTGGGGATGGGACTGGACTCCGCTGCACCTTGCGACGCGGAATCCGGACCCGGAAGTCGTCCGGGTGCTGCTTGGGGCACACGCGGACGTGAACGCGCGGGCCTACTACGGACAGACGCCCCTGCACCTCGCCGCCGGCAACGAGAACCCCGAAGTTGCGGCCCTTCTGCTGGAAGCCGGCGCGGACGTGAACGCGCGTGAGTGGATGGGAAGAACGCCCCTTCACGTAGCGGCGGCAGCGAACGGGAATCCGGCCGTGGTCGAACTCCTGATCGACGCCGGGGCGGACTTGCACGCGGTGGGCACCCGCGCCGAGGAGTACGTGCGCATCTACTCGCCGCTCGGCGGCGTCACGCCACTCCACGAAGCCGCAGCGTCCAACAGCAACCCGGCGGTGGTGACGGCGCTCGTCAGAGCGGGAGCGGGAATCGACGCAGCGCGCCCACCCGACGCAGCAGCAGTCCCCATCGAGCACGCCGGCACGATTCTGACGGAGATGGCCATTCGCAACATCACGGACCCGGGGCAAACATCGCCTCTGCACGTTGCAGCGCTCCGGAACCCGAATCGTGACATGATCGAGGCCCTGGTCTCCCTGGGGGCGGACATGGAGCTGACCGGCAGAGATGGCAGTACGGCCCTCCACATGGCCGCGCGCAGCAACCCCGAAGCCTTTCTCGCGCTCCTGGCACTCGGCGCCGACGACACGGCCGTCAACGACGAAGGGATGACGCCGTGGGACTACGCAATGAACAACAAGGCGCTTCACGGGCTCCCCGAGGTGCGGCGTCTGCGGAGGGAAGGTCGGGGGGGCAGGTGAAGGCGGGGGAAATCCCGCGTTGTGTCGCTGGAAGCGGGTCGGAATGTCAACACCGCTTGGCAGAAAGTAATGTAAAGATGACCATGGGCGAACGAACAGGACGGCCCTCCAAAGCAACCACGCTCCTCGTCCCCCTCCTCTTGACTGCCTGTGCGGGTGGCCCCGCAGCCGACCCGGCGGGCTCCAACCTTGCCGGTCCGGCGGCTCCCAACCCTGCCGCGACCGTTACCCCACCAGACTCGCCCCCTCCCACCTGCGACGACTGGAACCGGTGGAACTTCTTCGCGTCGGCTTCAGTGGAACTCGTTCGGGAATGCCTTGAGGCGGGTGCGGACCCACGAGCTCCGGTCCGCTCCCGCGCTCAACTGGTCGGCCTTCGAGCCGATGGCCGATTTGGCTACACACCGCTGCACGCAGCCGCGGCACGGAACCCAAACCCGGCGATCATCGACGCTCTGGTGGCGGCCGGCGCGAACCCGGAGGCACGCGACTCCGACGGCGCAACGCCCTTGCATGCTGCCTGGACGAACCCCAATCCCGCGGTCGTACGTGCGCTGCTGCGGTCGGGTGCCGACCCGCTGGCCCGCGACCAGCGTGGCCGGGTCGCCGATCCCACCAGTTGCGCCAACTGGAACACCGCGGTCTTCTCCCGGTTCGCCCTGCCGCGCGATTTCGAACTGTGCCTGGGGCTGGACCAGGACCTGCAGGCGCGGGACACCGACGGGAACACGCCGCTGCACCTGGCCGTGGCCGTGGAGAATTCGACAGCGGTGACGATCCTGCTGGACGCGGGCGCGGATCTGAGCGCCCGCAACAACGCGGGCGCCACGCCGCTGCACATTGGCGCCATCAAGGAGGACGCGGAGGTCCTCACCCGGTTGCTGGACGCGGGGGCGGACGTCAACGCCGGCGCAGGCAGCTCCGGCACTCCTCTGCTGCACGCCGTCGCATTCAGCGGGGGGTATCCAAGGAGGGGGATCAGCCAGGCCGCCGTCAGCGCCCTGCTGGAAGCCGGCGCAGATGTCAACGCCGCCGACTCGGCCGGAAACACCCCGTTGCTGGCGAGCATGGGTCCCGATCGCCGCGAGGGGCCTCTCGCGGACCTTCCGCAGGAGCTCCTGGCCCGGGGCGCGGATCCCAACCAGCGGAACAGCGAGGGCCGGACCCCACTCTACGCGGCGGCCGCGGCCGAGGGACCGGCTGTGGTCCTTGCCCTCCTCGAAGCCGGCGCGAATCCCGGTGCGCTGACCAACGACGGCGCCTCGCCGCTTCATGCCGCGGCGGCGTCGGGGACCCCCGAGGTGATCGCGCTCCTGGCAGGCGCCGGCGTAGACCCGAACGGCTTGAACGACGGCTCGCGGGCCCCTCTCCACCTTGCGGCCGGGGAGCCAATGCGCGGTCTCTTCGGGATGATTCAGGATGCACACTGGAGACTCCGTGCGTCCGCTCTCCTCGCAGCGGGCGCCGACCCGGATGTGCGCACTGCCGAAGGCGAAACCCCCCTGCATCTGCACGTATCGGCGCGACAGCCGGATACGGCCCTGGTTTCCATGCTCGTGAGGGGCGGAGCGGACGTGAACGCCCGGAATGACACCGGCGAGACGCCCCTGCACGTGGCCCGCAAACGCAACAGGCTATCGGTCGTGCGAACCCTTCTCGAACTCGGTGCCGATGCGAACGCCCTCGACAATGCCGGGCGGATAGCGGATCCCGTCTGCCACTGGGCCCCCGGGGACATCTACGCCTGGCAGTTTCTCGCTCGCTCCCCGGCGGAGAGCGTGCAGGGATGCCTCGAGAACGGGATACCAGCCGACGAGCGCGATGCGGACGGCGCAACATACCTCGCGCGAATGGTTTCCGCGGTCGACTGCTGCGCCGACTTCGACAACGTCCTGGCCGCCTTTGTGGACGCCGGTGCGGACGTCAATGCGCAGGACAATGCGGGCAGAACTCCGCTGCATCGTGCCCTCTCCGGCCGAATCCCCGCATGGCTCCTGCCCGATGTGGTATCCGCGCTGCTCGACGCGGGGGCCGACCCGAATGCGCGCGACTCGCAGGGGTCGACGCCACTGCACCTCGCGTCGGGCCGGGGGGGATCGGCTCCCCTGGTTTCCGTGTTGGCGGCGGCGGGTGCGGACCTCAACGTACGCGACAACGCCGGCGAGACTCCGCTCCACATCGCCCGGCGGCGTAACGACACCGCGATTGCGCAAACTCTCTTGCAGCTCGGCGCCGATCCGGCGCCTCCAGACGGTGCGGGCCCCACATCCGATCCGGTAACTTGCGAATCCTGGGGCACCCGCACCTTCTTCACGCTCGCAACCGCCGATATGGTGGCTGAGTGCATTTCAGCCGGGGCTGATGTCCAGGCGCCCGGCGACTACAGGGAATACGCGCCCCTCCACCATGCCGCACAAAGCGGCACGGCAGGGGTCGTGCGGGCACTGTTGGAAGCCGGTGCGGATGCCGACGCAAGGGCGACGGGCTTCAGCGTCGACTGGGGATGGGGCTGGACCCCGGTGCACCTCGCCGCAAGGTCGAACCCCGATCCCGACGTCGTCAGGGCTCTGGCAGAGGCCGGCGCGGACCTGGAGGCTCGCGGCGACGAAAGCTACCGGAAAGGCAATACCCCGCTGCACTACTCGGGCAGCAATCCGAACCCCGAGGTCGCCGCGGCGTTGCTGGATGCCGGGGCGGATGTAGGTGCGCTCTCCGACACCGGCCGGACCCCCCTGCACGAGGTCGCCGCCACCGCATCGAACCGCACAGTGATCGAGCTTCTGGTCGCAGCCGGAGCCGACGTGAATGCGACCGATCACGACGGCTACACTCCGCTGCACTCGGCCGCCTGGTACAATCCCCATCCGGAGGTCATGACCGCCCTGATCGCCGCCGGGGGCGGAGTGAATACGCGGGATCCCGACGGGTACGATCCTGTCGGGCGGGCCGCAAACGAACGAACGCCCCTCTTGATGGCGGTGTACCGCGGCGGTGTGTTCATCGGTGGTCAGCCAATGCCCACCAGCCTCAATCTCCCGGTCGTGGAGGTGCTGGTTCGCGCCGGAGCAGACATCCACCAAGCCGACGGATCCGGCCTCACTCCGCTGCACGAGGCCGCGCGGTGGAGCCCCGCCGCGTTCCCCCTCCTTCTCCGCCAAGGCGCCGACCCCAACGCCCGCGACGCGGATGGCAAAACGCCAATGGACTACGCACTCGAAAACCGCTCGCTGGAGGGGCTGCCCGAGGTGCGGCGGGTGCGGGAAGCGATGCGACGCCGCTGAGGAACCCCAACCCTAACTCCCCTCCGTCCTCCTCGGCAGCACCATCAGGATGTCCCCGATTCGCCACGGTTCCCAGCGCATGTAGAGCGGCACCGTGACGATCAGGTGGGCGCGCCCGCGCACTTCCTCCCCGTCCGGGCCGTGCCAGGTCGCCACCACCCACACGTCGCCGATGTTGTTGCGCATGCCGCTGCGCTCGGGGTTGGGGCCGTCGATCGCGGGATGGAAGAGGCCGCCCTCGTCCAGCGTCCCGATGTACTCGATGTCGTCGTCGTCGAAGACCGCGGCGTACTCCTCGACGCTCCAGGTCACGTCGACGTGGCCGAGGGGCAGGTCGTCCCCGGTTTCGGGGTCCCCGTCGGGGCCGTTGCTGTAGGCGGTCACCTCGAACTGGGCGAATCCCTTGGGGAAGTTGCCGCCGCCGACCCGCGCCATCCCCGCTTCGGGCGTCACCGCGATCCGGTCGATCGTCTCGTAGACCGTCAGCGCGCCCGGAACCGGCTGGCCGGCCAGGAAGACGTCGCGGGCGCCCGCCGCGGCATCGTCAGCCGCCGCGACCTCGGCCGTGAACCGGTCCGGCTCGCTCGCGAGCACCCGCACGACCTCGAGTCCCGGTCCCATATCAACATCTTCCGGCCCCAGTCCTGTGGCCAGGTTCACCCCATGCACGGTCACGGTCTCCGTCGTCCCAACACGCATCGCCACCGGATAGAGCCCCGACAGCACCGGGCCGCTCGCCCGCACCAGCTTCACATCCGGCCCGAACTCGTCGTAGGCGCCCATGAACCAGCGCCCGTTGATCTCGTTCCAGCCGCGCTCGACCATCATCACCTCGCGCAGCGCGGTCTCCTCGTCCCCGCCGACGAAGGAGCGCCCCCGCCACTGGTAGCCGGTGTAGACGATCGACCGGCCGCCCCGCTCCACCCGCTCCCCGGTCCGCGCGTACTCGTAGTCGAGCTGGGTGATGAAGCTGGACTCGTCCGCTCCCTGCGCGATCTCGACCGTCCCGTAGATGGGGCCGAACCCCGGGTCGTGGCCGCTCAGCGCCCAGGTCCCCGCAATCCGCGGAGGCCGCTTCGTCGCCGACCAGGCCGTCCACTCCGGCGTGACCAGCGGAAACTCGCCCGACAGGTGGGACACCGCGGCGTCCTTCGGATGGCCGGAACTCCCTCCGAACCGCATGAACCCCTGGCCGTCCGAGAGCGGGTAGTAGCCCCGGTGGGTCGCCATCAGCAGGTCCCACTCCTCCCGGGTCCTGCGCTGCGTGATCACCCGCCCCATCGAGTGGCACTGGCTGCAGGTGTTCTCCACGTCCTCGTCCGGCTCGTAGCTCCAGTCGATCAGCCGCCGCTCGACCTCGAACCGCCCGGGCCGAAGCTCCTCGGGCGCGATCCCGTGGTTGTCCGACAGGTAGCGGACGACGTCGCGCGCCACCGCCTCATCCAGCTCGACGTTGTTGAGCGTGACCATGCGCCGGATCGACTGCTGCCATCCCTCGGGCGTCTTCCGCATGTACGAGATGCGGGTCATCATGCCGTCGTCGTCGACCGCGTGGCAGCGCTGGCAGGCGTCGATGACGGTCTCGTTCGTGACGGGCAGGCCCTCGTCGTCCTCGTCGTCGCCGTTCTGCTGGGCGGCGGCGGGGGCGGGGAGGGTGAGGAGGAGGAGGGCGAGGAGCGGCGTCACCGCCCCGAGCGGGGCTGCTATCTGGCGTTCCATTCGGCCTAATGCTCCCCCTTTGCAGGGTGTGGGTTCCGGCGTGGCTACCTGCCGGTGGTTTGATTTAGCATGGCAGGCCGAGGCACGCCAGAGAGCTTGCCTCCGCGTTGGCGCGTTTCACTCGATCAGCTCCAGCACCTTCGCAATCCGCGCCTGGACTTCTGGCAGTGCTTCCAGGTCCCCGTCTCTTTGGGTCTCTGTCAACCCCCGGTCGGCCTGGCGCAGCAGAGTAGCCGCCTCGCTCGCCATTTCGGCAAAGCGGGCCCTCTCCAGCGCCCGGTCCTTGCAGGTCATCATGACCGCGAAGAGCATTCCCCCGGCAATTGCCACCATTGGGTCATGGTCGGGGCCGAACACAAGGCCCACCATGCCGACCAGTGTCCCAGCCCCCGCAAGGACGAGAGCGACGTTGAACCCGGTCTTCAATGATCGAATGTTCATCTCAATGGATTCGCTCCTTCCGATAGTGCGGGTCCGGCACTTGCCCCGCGTCCTCCGGCCCGGATTCCGGCACCTCGGTGAGCGATGCACGATACGGCAGGAATCCACGTCGCGGAAGTAGCGGACGCCGATTTGACCCCCTATCCGACCTGAGGGTATCGTAAGGGCATGAATCACCTGGATCGCATCACCCTGGACCCGGAAATGAGGGGCGGGAAGCCGTGCATTCGCGGGCTCAGGATTACTGTGTACGATGTCCTTGAGTACCTGGCGTCCGGGATGACGGAAGCCGAAATCCTTGCGGACTTCCCGGACCTGGAGGCCGAGGACATTCGGGCAGCGCTGGCTTTCGCGGCGGAGCGCGAGCGCAGGCTCGTCTCGATCCCATCCCGGTGAGACTCCTTTTCGACGCGAACGTGGCCCCACGTCTCGTCGCCGATCTTGCGGATGTGTATCCGGGATCCGTTCACGTCGCTCAAGGTGTTCCTGGAGATGTGCGAAGAGGACGGAGTAGAGCCGCGAAAGTGGTATTCGGGCAGATTCAATCTTCGGATTTCGCCGCAACTGCACGCAAGCGCCGCCGCCGCCGCGGCTGCCGAGGGGAAAAGTCTGAACCAGTGGATTGCCGGTACGCTCGGTGCAACCTTGCTGTGACCTGACTCCAAGGGGTCAGGTGCCCCCACCCCCCGGCACCAGCACCCCGTCGGCGATCATCAGCGCGAGCACACCGATGAAGTTGGCCAGATCGACCGGAGGAAGGTCCTCGCGGGCCGCCCACTCGCTGTAGGTCTCGAAGAGCGCGCCGGGGTTCCGGCATCCCGGGGCAAGGCGGACGACGCGGAGCAGATCGACATCCCGGAAGTAGCGGACGCCGGCCGGGAAGCGCGGGGTGACGAGCGCGGGAGCCAGGCGGATGCGGTTGCCGATGACGAGGGGGCGTTCGGTCGTGCTGCGAGCCCCGATGCGCAGACGGCCCGATCCCAGCCGCAGTGCGTGAAAGGCCGCGCGCACCTCGGGGTCGTCGCGGAGGGTCTCGGCGTCGGGGCCGTCGGGAGTGTTCGGGTCGCCGTCGTCCTCGGGCCGGTCGGCGAGCCAGCGGGCGCGTTTTTCCCAGAAGCCGGTCGGCGCCGCGGCAACGCCGGGCGGTGCGTCGCTTCTCGCAGGCGAGGCTTCGTTTCCCGCAATCGGCAGCGTCGTCCCCGTGCTCCCCGCGCCGGTTCCCGCGACAGCCGGGCCGGTCCCCGCGATCTGCACCGCAAGCCCTTCCCGCAGCGACCGGTACATCTCCCGCTCCCGCCGGCTGAAGAACCCGGTCGCGATCCCGGCCAGCTTCGGCGTCCGGATCGCCGTGTGGACCGCGACAGCCGCGAGCCACCCCGACGCCAGCGCCTTCTTCACCCCGTACGACGACATCGGGTCGGCGAAGGAGGCGGCGTCGCCCACCAGCAGCGCCCGCCCCGGGGCGAACTCGGACGAGCTGTACATCGACGCGGTCACCGCCCAGGCGTCGCCGGCCGGTACGGCGGGTTTTGTGATGGATGACATGAGGGCGGTGTTGGCAATCTCGGCCTCGAAGGCCGTCGAGAGGTCGGCGGCCCCCTCCATCACGGCTTGGAGGCGAGGGTCCACCATCACCGCCACATGGCGTTCCTCGCCCGATGTCGGGACGGACCACGCCCAGCCGCGATCAAAGCTCTCCACCAGTGCGTGCGCAGGGTCGACATTGCTCCAGCCCCCCTCCTTCCGGTAACGCCGCACGACCGCGAGCGTCGGCGCGCCGGCCTCCATCACCCTGTACCGCCGCGCCACCACCCCCGCCCGCCCCGTGCAGTCCAGCACCCAACCCGGGACGATCTCCACGCGCCCCCCGCCATCCAGCGCGACCGCGACCCGCCACCCCTCCCCCTCACCATCCCGTTCCGGCATCCGCGCCACGCCCCCCACGATCTCCGCCCCGGCCTCCGCCGCCGCCTCACGCAGCACGCGGTCGAACCGGGACCGCAGCACGTGGAACCCGGTGGCGCCCCCCGCGAAATCGTCCCGGCGCCCTTCACCGCCCCACAGCGCCGTATTCCCCCCGTTCGGGTGAAAACCCCCCGCCTCCACCACCCCCAGCAGTCCCGTCGCGGCCAGGATCTTGCGCGTGCTCGGCGGCAACGACTCGGCGAGCGACTGGGCGGGCGCACTGCGGCTGGCACCGTCCTCCTGCCCGACACCGCCGCCCACCCCCCGCTCCACCACCACGACCTCGACCCCCCACCGCGCAAGCAGCCGCGCAGCCGCCGCCCCGGCGGGACCGCCGCCGAGGACAAGGACCTGGGGTTCTCTCGTCACGGTCATCTCATCGCATCCGTTGCGTACCTCTTCGCGTCCAGCAGCGCGCGGCCAAACCCGGCCACACTTCGGCCAGCGATTGGTTCGCCGACTGCCGGGCTGCCCATAATGTCGCAGTCTCGCCGCCCGACGCGAGAGAGCTGTCGGCCACAGGCGCGCCATCGCCGCGGATACGCGCCTGCCCCGCCGATGTGCCTGCTCTCAGTCCCCTTGACTGCCTTGAACTATCTGACTAGTCTGCTAACTAGTCAGTTAGATGACTCACGAGTCCCGTACCGGGAGGCTCCCATGCCGAAAGTCTGGCAGGTCCAGGAGGCCAAGGCCCGATTCAGCGAGATGCTGGACACGTCGATGGACGAGGGGCCGCAGATCGTCACCAAGCGCGGCGTCGAAACAGCCGTCCTCGTCCGGATCGACGATTGGCGCCGGCTAAGGAACCTCGCACGGCGGGACATCAAGGACCTCCTGCTCGCCACGGATCCCCGCACGGAGGCGCTGGTGCCAAGGCGCCGGAGCCGCCGCAACCTCGAACCTCCCCCGCTCTAGCATCCGTGGACCATTCCCGCATAGCGGCGCGAGCTCCGATGCTGCGGACGGATGGGCGGCCCTCACCGCGCAAGGATGCCTGACCATGTATCTCCTCGACACCGGCGTCGTATCCGAACTCCGCCGGCCGGAGCCGCACCCGTCCCTGGTCCGGTGGATCGCCGAGACCCCATCCGACCAGCTATTCCTGTCGGCCGTCACCATGGGCGAGATCCAGGCCGGGATTGAGAACGTGCGCGACTGGGACCCCCGTAGCGCCGCCGAGCTGGAGGTCTGGCTCGAGGCCGTTGTCGAATCGGGCGCGGTGCTGCCGATGGATGAGGAGTGCTTCCGGGAGTACGCGCGGATCCGGCACCGCCGTCCGCGGGGCGGAAGAGGCGTCGCGATGATCGCGGCTACCGCACGCGTCCATCAATTGACGGTGGTGACACAGGATGGCCGGGACTTCCGGCGACTGGGCGTCTCCTGCGTGAATCCGTTCGAGCTTTGAGGTGGTGTTGGATGGGTTGCCGTTCTCTGTCGATTGCTGGCTAAGCCCAGTGCCGACGCTTAGGAGCCACCCGTCGCCAGCAGGTCCCGGACGTGCCGAACCAGCGCGCTTGCGCGCGAAAGCGCGGCCTCCCGGTCAAGCGGTTCGTGGCCCGGCCCGAGCCCTTCGTACCGGAACTGCACCGCATAGGGCGTGAATTCCGCGAGTTCGCGATAGAAACCCGTCGGGACGCCTTGGGAATCGAGCAGGTCAAGCAGGTCGTCGAGGTCATGCCTCAGCGGATACACCTGCCCAAGGAGAGCCAACCAGGCCTTGAGCGCCTCTTCGGCCGCCTGCTGAACGTGAAAGCCGAAAGACTCGTCCGGCGCAAGCGCGCTCATGCTCCTGAGTGTCTGAATGTCGCGCTCGGCAGCCTCCAGCAGCACACGCGCGCACTTCGGATCTCTCATGCGGCACACCGCTCATAGAGCACCTTGCCTTCGCGGAGAGCCCTGGCGAGAACGTAGTTCAGGGAGTCACGCCAGTACTCGACATCCTCCCGGGAGTACACCAGCACGTCGACCGGCACCGAGAACGGCCTAAGCGCCTGCCGGAGGCGGACCATCTCCTTGTGACGGCTGCGGTCCGGACCGAACGGCTCGGCTTCGACCACGATGAGGTCGATGTCGGAATGAGGCCGGGAGTCGCCCCGGCCGCGCGAGCCGAAGAGGATCACCATCTCCGGGTTCGCTTCCGCGACAATGGCCGCGACCATCCGGTCGATGACAGCGTCGGTAACTTCGGTCATGACTTTCGCCTTGCCCCTACACCTCGCTCGCCTGCCCGCTCATAAGGTAACTTGAGTCCCCGCCAGTTTCCCCATGGCTCACCTGCCCCGCGTCACCGGCGGCGCCACGCAGCTGCGGCGCGGGCGGAGGCCGCTGCGATCGTCACGGCTGCCCCTTCTCCTCCATGATCTGGATCAGGTTGCCGCAGGTATCGTCGAAGACCGCGGTAATGACGGTCCCCAGGTCGGTCGGCGGCTGCACGAATCGCACACCCTCAGCCACGAGACGCTCGTGCTCGGCTCCGACATCGTCGACCGCGAAGGCGGTATAGGGGATCCCGTCCTCCACCAGCGCCTTCCTGAACGGACCGACTGCCGGGTGCGCAGCGGGCTCAAGGACCAGCTCCGTGCCCTCCGGATCTTCCTCCGATACCACGGTGATCCACGAGTGCTCTCCCAGGGGGATGTTGTGTTTCAGCCGAAAGCCAAGCGTTTCCGTGTAGAAGCGAAGCGCCTTCTGCTGATCGTCCACGGCGACGCTGGTCAGGTTGATTCTCATTTCTCGATGTCCTCGTCCGTTGAGTGTGATGTGTCCTCGTCCGTCGAGATCGGCCACCGCTCGCCGATTGCCTTCAGCCGGGCGCCTTCGAACCAGTGGAGCTTCGACCTCCCCTCGCGCCTCGTGCGAACGAGCCCGGCGGCTTCCAGGACATCCAGGTGTTGCGAGATCGCCTGCCGCGAGGAGGTGATGCCGTGCTTCATGATCAGGCGCGCACAGAGTTCGAAGAGCGATTGACCCGACCGATCCACGAGCTCATCCAGGATGGCCCGTCTGGTTCGGTCAGCGATCGCGCGGTAGATGTCCACATGAAGCATGATATGCAAGCGTGGACTTGCATGTCAACTCCTACGGGTCGAGGTTACCATGAGAAGTGATGATGGTTACCAAGGTGCGCGCAGAAGCGTCAGTCATCCGCACGCGGGTCCCGGGTCTTGCAGCGGTCGCTCTGCTCGCGCTCGCAAGTCCGGTCCTGGGACAGAACCCTCCTGCGGTTGTCATCTCGTCAGATGTCGCCTGCCGCACATGCCGGATCCTCCTTGATACCGCAATCATCCTCCTTCACCCTGAGGGGATTCGATCAGCTCCAGTGCGCCTGTCTGCCGACACCGAGGGTAACTTCTACGCTGTCTACGCCGAGGATCCCCACAGGATCCATCGCCATGATCGCTTGGGTGTCCCTATCGCCGTCCTTGGGGGAAGTGAAAGCGAGTCCGGTCGGTTCGGTGAGTTTCCGACCCCCCACCGTGGTTCGGGGGATAGTCTCCACATCCTTGATCGCCGCAACTCGAGAGTCGTCGTTCTCTCCGGGGCCGGATCAGTGACGCGTGCGGTCCCCTTCGGCCCGTTCGGTGATCTGGTGGGAGTCTCCGCGTTTCTGGTGACGTCTGGCGAGGAATGGCTTGCGTTTGGATCGTCCGGCGACTCGCCGTCGCGCTGGTCAGCCGTTGTCACGGATCGAAACGGAAAGTTCCTGCGTAGCTTCGCTATTCCGACGCCGGGCGCGTGGGGACACCTCCGGGTGGCGGCTGGCACCAACGGCACCTTCTGGGTGGCGCTGGAGCACCCCTACCGCCTCGCTCGCTGGGATGTGGCCGGCAACCGGCGCGGCGAGTTTGTTCGTGGTGCCGACTGGTTTCCGACACAACGTAAGGAGTCTCTGCTATCCGACTCCGTGGGGGGGCCGATGCCATCGCATATCGCTGGCCTGTGGGAGGATGCACACGGTCTCCTCTGGGTCTTATCCTACGTTCCGAACAACCGTTGGATCCATGCTGACAGGCGGGAGCGCCAAGAGCGGTTGGAGACGAACGCCTCGGTCTCCATCCGCCGCGGCGGATACGACATGGCGATCGAGGTCATCGATCCTGCACGTAGACACCTTGTCGCCTCGGAACGTTTCCCCGGCCCCGAACGATTCCCCAGTCGCTGGAATCGGGTCCTCGGTGGAGGTCACCTTCGGATCTGGACGGACGACGGCGAAGGCGGAGACCAGCCGATCCGGATCCTTCGAGTGAGACTGGAGGGAATCGGGGAGTAAGACTCACGGCGCGGGCCTGCCGCTGCCCCCATCCCCTCTCTTCCGCGATCCGAACCAGACGCCGATGGCCCCGATCACCGGGTTGAGCCAGTTGAACCAAGCCGGCTGAAGGGCGCCCGCAGTCGCCTCCATCATCGAAACGTCGTCGGGGCGCCGTCCTGCCGCGGTCTCCGGCGCCATCAGTGCCCTTACCACGCCGAGCACGATCACGAGGCCGATCAGAATCGTGGCGCCCCTGGCATCGCGCGCCAACCTGGCACAGACTTGCCCGCCGATGTACGCGCCCACGAACCCAAGTACGAGCTGGACGAGGACCCAGCTGGCGGGTACGTCCCAGGAACCCGGCTCGAAGGCGCGCGACGGTCCCACTGTCAGCCACAGAAGCGCGAAGAGTGCGAAGAGCACGGCGGCCATGGCAATGTAGCCGGCGACGGCGGCGAGGATGTTTCGGAGCATCATTTTCCTCCAAAGAACGGGGGGTGTTGTCGGCCTGACTCGCGTGCCCCCCACAAGGTAACTTGAGTCCCCGGGAGAATCCCTATAGCTTATCTGCCCCGCGTCACCGTCGGCGCAGCGCCGCGGCGGCGCGGGACACGGACGCCCCCATCGTCTAGTGGACTAGGATACCTGGTTCTCAGCCAGGAGACCGGGGTTCGATTCCCCGTGGGGGTACTTGGCAGGCCGGGTTCGCGGGTGCCGTCGGGCCGGCCTGTCACGGTCGCTTAGCTCAGTCGGTAGAGCACTACGCTCACATCGTAGGGGTCGCTGGTTCGAGTCCAGCAGCGACCATTCTTCATCTTTGCAGGCTTTGCAATTCACCATCATGGCCCCCATTCGGCGCCAAACCGGGGTGGCTGCAATGTCACGACTCAAGGGTGCGCGACTCTTTGCCCATGCGCTTCTCCTCGCCGCCCTGGCCTGTGACCCGCCTGTACCCGAGGACCCGGCGCCCGCCGCCACAGTTCGGGATTCAGCCAACATCGAGATTGTCGAGAACCACGCGCCCGAATGGGATACCGCCGACTTCTGGACCGTGGGGCCTGAGCCGGAGTTTGTGATCGGCGGCTATCACGGAGCGTCCGAGGCGGTCGACGATCCTGCCCACCTGGTGTGGCAGGTCGGGGGTGCCGCACTTCTTTCGGACGGCAGAGTGGCCGCGCTTTCCAGAGGAGTGGCCAAGGTCCTGGTCTTCGAGACTTCGGGCGCTCTTTCGGCGTCCTTCGGGGGCAAGGGGCAAGGACCGGGTGAATTCTCGTATCCCCTGCACCTTCAGGTTCTTCCGCGGGACACCATCGTGGTCTGGGACTCCATGTTCGGCCGGATCAGCCGTTTCGACCCATCCGGCGCGCTTCTTGGGGAACGGAGCATCGATGTCGGCGCAGTGTTCGCTGCAACGCGAACGGTCGACCAGCGCCCTACCGAGTCGGTGGCTTTACCCCTACCGGACGGAACATTCCTCGTTGAAATCAATCGCACCGATTTCCGCCCGACCCTCGACACCTACTACAGGGTTCCGGCTGGGTATGCGAGAATCGATTCCGACTACAGCGCCCAGTCATTCGGCTGGTGGGACGGGCAAGAATTCCTCCTCGCCCGGCTACCCATCCCCTACCTGTTGCCGTTCCGGACCGAGGCGGTCCTGGCAGCAGGCGGGAGCCCGTTGTCAGTGTATATCAGCGAGGGCGACGAATACGAAGTTCACCAGTTCTCCCCGATGGGCACTCTTCGACGAATCATCCGGCGTACGGAGGTTGAGCCGATCCCCATCACCTCTGCTGACGTCGAGGCATGGAAGGCGCGGCTGTCCGAGGGACAAACACTGGATTGGCAAGGATGGGATGGGGTCATGGCCCAGAATCCGCCAAGACCCTTCCGTCCCCGGGTTGCCGGGCTTCTCACGGACACCGAAGGCAATTTATGGGTCGCAAACCGGTTGGACTCCAGTACGAGCGAGTGGAGCGTCTTTGACTCGGAGGGACGCTGGCTGGGGACGCTCGATGTGCCCCTGCCGCACATCACCTGGCTGGGGAAGGATCTTGTCTTGGGTGTGCAGCGCGATCCCGATACCGGCGTGGAGACGGTGGAAGGATATCGCGTCAACCGGGGACCGAGTCGGTAGAAACTACGCTCACATCGTAGGGGTCGCTGGTTCGAGTCCAGCAGCGACCATTCTTCATCTTTGCAGGCTTTGCAGACACGCCTGCGCCCGCTTCGGCACCTCCTGCTCCAGTCTTTCCACCACGGGGTGATCCAGCCCTTCGGAGCGGGCGGCCGCAACGACTTCGGCGAACAGGCCGGGTATCGCGGTGGTGACGGCTTCGCAGATGCCCAGCACTGCATCTGACGGCAGCCCCACCTCCGCGGCAAACCGCTCCCAGTGTCTGGCCCGGAGGTACCCGAGCCGCGACTCCCCGCCCACCTTCATTGCCAGCTTGAGCCGCGGGGCGTAGTGGCCCGGATACGGCAGCGCGCTGGCCGGGTCGTAGAGCGGAGCCAGTCTGGCCACGCCCCCGGTGCCGATCAGCAGCGAGAAGTTCCGGGCGTGCGCGTCGGTGCCTCCGAGGACCCAGTTCAGGGCGATCGCCTTGACGAACGTGCGCAGGTCCTCGCCTGGCCGGCTGCAGTGCGACCGGATTGCGCCGGCGATGTCGCGGCAGCCCGGGCCGCCCTCGCTTTCGTACTTGATCAAGGGGTTTCGCCCGAGCGCCTGGCAGAGGTCCTCCTGATGCAGCCGCCAGCGGCGTCCGTCGGCGGCGATCCGGTCATACCTTTCGACGACAATGGCCGTCTCTTCGCCGAACCGGCGTACGCGGGAGTGCGCCACGGGAATCCCCAGAGCGCCCGCAACGGCCAGGCAGAGGTGCTCGTTTTCGCAGTGGCCGGGGAAGCCGGGAATCGGCGGCTTCAGGATGTGGGTCGTGGGTGTCACGCCGCGAGGGATGCCCCAGCGACCGTCCTCGAGGAGCAGCGCGGTCTTCGACTGCGCCCCCGCCAGGCTGAACTGCCCCACATCCTCCTCCAGCCGCCAGGCGCTGTTGTCGTTGCGGAGGATTCGGAGGCGCTCCTCGACTTCAGCGGTGGTCAGCCATGCGACCTCAGGGGGGTCCGCGGCCCCGGCGGACTGCCAGGCCAGCAGACGGCCGGCGCGCTCCGGCCGGGCGAACTGAACCGCTCCCGGACAGTCCTCGCCGGTGGCCCTCAGGAGCGAAAACGCGCTGCGCGCCGACGCCCGAAACCTCGTGGCCCAGCGGGCCAGCACGTTCTCGTTGTCCGGAAGCAGGCCCCAGAGCCACGGTTCGACCCGCGCGTGTCCGTGCTCCGCGGCGGCCAGCGGCATCGACAGGGACAGCGGGTATGCCATCTCCTCCGCGCACCACGCATCGTGGTACCTGAGGGCGAGCCGACCTCTGGCGTCATGGGTGATCTCACCGGCGAGGCGGCCGTTGGCTACCGCAATCAGGCGATCGCTCACCGGGAAGAGCGCCGGTGCGCGTCCAGAATGGCCTGGAGATCGATGGCCTCAATCGGGCTGCCGGATCGGCGAACCTCCGGGATCCCCGCCCCGTGCATGGTGAGGGACAGATCCAGCGCAGCCAGCGTTCGCAGCACCATGCCCAGCTCCGCCCGAGACTTCCCGGCCTCGACCTCCACGACCCACTGGCGTCCGACGGCCGCGGCACGCGCCAACTGCTGCTGGGTTAGTCCCCGCGCGTGCCGTGCCCGGCGGATCATCAGGCCGAAATCGGTCGGTGTACGGACTCGCATGGAGAATTGTAGCCGTTCGGCGACTTTTAGGCAATGTCGGCGAACAGCGACAAGACCGGAATGTCGGCGTTCGCCGACAAAGACGTTTCAGCTGAAACGTTTTCCTACCCCCACCCCCCGGCTCGATGAAACTCGGCGCCGATCGCAGGCTGTCCCGACACGCCTGCGCCCGCTTCGGCCTCCCATTCGACTTTGAGCGGAGCTGGCTTGCGCCTTCATGCAGCCACAGTTAGACTAGTCGTAGTCTGGTCTGAACCCACAACAGACCCAGTTCCCCCTCCAGCGCAAACCGATTCCATGTCCCGGATAGGCGCATTCGAAGCCAAGACGCACCTTCCCCGCTTGCTGCGTCGCGTGCAGGCCGGGGAGCGGTTCGTCATTACCAGACACAATCAGCCGATCGCGGAGTTGATCCCCTTTCAGGCCCACAGCGAGGGCACGGTCCGGGCGGCAATCTCGGACCTGAAGGACTTTCAGCGGACACACAGCCTGGGTGGCCTCTCGATTCGGGAGATGATCGAAGAGGGCCGCAAGCGCTGATGACATTCGTGCTTGATTGCTCGGTGACCATGGCCTGGGTCTTTCCCGACGAGGCCTCGGCCGAAACCGATCGACTCCGCGATTCTCTGACCGGCGGGCGAGCGTTCGTGCCGGCGCTTTGGCCAATCGAGGTAGGAAACGTCCTGAGCGTGGCGACGCGCCGCGAACGGATCGCCAGGGACGAATGGGGAAGAATCCGCCACAACCTCGAGGCCCTGCCGATCGAGATCGATCCGGTATCGACCTCCGTCGTCTGGGGAAGCGTCCTGGAGCTCGCCCACGAACACGAGCTTTCCGTTTACGACGCCATGTATCTCGAGCTGGCGGTGCGGATGCAACTGCCCCTTGCGACTCTGGACCGCGCCCTGGCGAGCGCCGCCCTCGGGCTGGGGGTCAGTGTGCCGACGGCCGTCTGAGCAGGTTGGCAGCTCGGTTCGGCTCCTACGCCCCCGCCCCCCACCCCACCACCCGCCCCGCCACCGCCGACGCGGCGACCGAGTAGGGCGACACCAGGTAGAGCTGGCCCGGCCCCGAGCGGCCCGGGAAGTTGCGGTTCTGGGACGACACCGACACTTGATCCGGCGAGCGGGTGATCCCCGGCCCGGCGGCGATGCACGCGCCGCACCCCGGCTCGATGAACTCGGCGCCGATCGCGCGGAAGAGGTCCAGGTACCCCTGCTCGCGCGCGTACTCGCGCACGTCGGTCGAGCCGCACTGGATGTAGCAGGACACGTCCGGGTGCACCCCCCGCCCGTCCCTCTCCCACGCCTCGCGGAAGACCCGGGCGTACATGTCCATGTCCTCCTTCTTGCCGGCCGTGCACGAGCCGGCGTAGGCGATCTCGATCGGGACGGGTTCGGCGAGCTCGTCGATGTAGAGGCCGTTGCCGGGATCGCCGGGGAGCGCGACCATGGGGCGCAGCCGCGAGGCGTCGATCTCGATGACCTTCACGTACTCGGCGCCGGGGTCGCTGTGCACGCCGTCCACCAGCGCGCGGGCCCGGGCCGCCTCCATCCCCCGCTCCTCGACCAGGAACTCGACCGTGCGTTCGTCGGCCGCGACCAAGCCCGTGAAGGCGCCCACCTCGGCGGCCATGTTGGTCATCGTGGCGCGTTCGTCCACGCTCAGCCGCTCCACGACCGGCCCCGCGTACTCGATGATCTGCCCGATCGCGTGGCCGTCGCGCACGTAGGGGTGGCGCAGGATCTCCAGCATGAGGTCCTTGGCGGTGCAGTTCGCGGGCAGCGTCCCGTCCACCACCACCTTGAACGACGGCGGGATCCGCGCCCGCACGTCCTTCGTGATCCACGAGTTGAAGATTGCGGTAGTGCCCACCCCGAATGCGAGCGCCCCGACCGCGCCCGCGTGGGGCGTGTGCGAATCCGTCCCGATGATGAGCATCCCGGGCTCGGCGTAGTCCTCCAGGATCTTCGAGTGGCAGATCGCCTCGGAACCCATCACGTGCCCCTGCTGCTCGCCGTAGAGGCGGATCCCCTGCTTTTCGGAGAACTCCCGCTGCTTGACCTCCAGCTCGTTCGCGACCGCCAGCAGCCCCTGCTCGATCCGCTCCTGGCTCATCACCTTGTGCAGGAAGGTCAGGTGGTCGCGGAAGAAGAGGATCGAGTCCGGGTCCAGAACCTTCGCGTCGGCGCCCAGCTTCTGCTCGAAGAAGATGGCGGCCATCGGCGTCACGTATTCGTGCGAGAAGCGTATGTCGGCGCGGAAGAAGCCGGCCTCGCCGGGCTCGGCGGACGCGGTTCCGATGCGCCCCTCGGCGGCGTCGACGACCCATTTGCTGGCGAAGATCTTCTCGCCGAGGGTCATGGGGCGGGGCGCCGCGGACGCTTGCGGGTCGCCGTCGGCTTGGCCGCCGCGGGAGGCCGGCGGGCGTTCGGATGCTCCGTCGGGACCGGCCGCGTGGCCAGCCGCAGCCCGCGGCGCCGGCAGCGTCACATCCCCCTGCAGCCGCGCCATGTTGAACTCGAACAGCCCGCCGTACTCGATGATCTGCCGGGTGATGTCATCCGTCCCCGACGTGAACTCGCTCAGCGGAATCGGCTCGCCGGAGCGGATGCGATCGATGAGGCCGAAGTCGGTGGTGGTGAGAATCCCGAGGTTCTGGCAGTTCTCGTTGTAGATGCGCTCGATGCTCTCGCTGACGACGACCTTGATGCCCGCCATCAACTCGGCGTAGGGGCTCTGCTCGCGGCTGGACCCCTTGCCGCGGCGCTTGCCGGCCACGGAGCAGACGAAGCCGGCGGCGCGCACGGTTCCGCGCTCGATCGGCGCCTCGGTGTTGTCGGCGGCGGCGCGGCCGGCGGCGCTGTGGCCACCGGAGCCCCCACTCGCAACCTCCAGCCCCAGGTAGGGGAAGTCACCCAGCGTCTCGTCGTAGAAGAAGCAGATGTACGCCGGGGTGATTTCGTCGGTGCTGATCTGGTCGCGGAGTTGGGCCTTGAGGTCGGGGGTCAGCTCCGGATCCAGCCCTTCGTGGAGCTGTCGCCGGATGAGTTCCGCGTCGTCCGCCAGGAAGAGGACGCGGCCGCCGAAGGAGATCTCCGGCGGGCGTTTGGCCACTGGCCGGGCTGGGGGGCCGCCACTCACCGGCCTCTGCCCTCCGCGACGCGTCCGCGGAGCAACCCGTGAGCGGCGGCCACCATCAGCTGAAGTCCCTCCCCAGAATCACGAACAGGATGATCGCGAGCACCGCGGCCGGCGCGATGAACCGGACGAAGAACCGCCAGACGCCGTAGTTGAACCACTTCGGCTGCGTGCCGTCCAGAAGTTCGGCCTCGCTGGCCTTGCGGGTCATGAACCAGCCGACCGCGATCGTGATCCCCAGGCCGCCGATCGGCAGCATCCAGTTGGAGACGAAGTGGTCGGCGGTGGAGAACCAGCCTTCCTTGCCCGCGAACACCTCGATCTCCGAGAAGAACGGAGCGCCGGTAAACGACAGTGCCGCGAAGATGGTGAAGACGAAGATCGCCACGCCCGAGCCGACCGTGGCCTTGTTGCGCGCGAGGCCCCGTTCATCGATCAGGTAGCTGGTCACGACCTCGAGCAGCGAGATCGTCGACGTCAGCGCCGCCAGCGCCACCAGCACGTAGAAGAGCGGCCCCAAGACGACGCCGAACGGAACCTGCGTGTAGAACAGTTCCGGGAGCGCGACGAAGAGCATCCCCACCGCTCCGACCTCGCCCGCGTCCACCTGCTGCCGCATCCCCGTCACGGAGAAGATGACCGAGAACATGATGATCGTCGCGAAGAGCGCGATGATGGTGTCCAGCCCCACGATCGCCCCCGACGCCTTCACCACCGACTGCTTGCGCGAGATGTACGAGCCGTAGGTGATCATCGCCCCCATCCCCAGCGAGAGCGTGAAGAACGAGTGCCCGACGGCTTCCAGCACGCTGCTCGGTTCCAGTTCGCCAAAGTTCGGGCGGAAGATGAAGGTGAGCGCCTCCCCCGACCCGCTCATCCCCAGCGCACTGACGAGCATCAGGATGAGGATGCCGAAGAGGATCGGCAGGAAGATCCGGGCCACCCGTTCGATCCCCTTGCTGACCCCGAAGTAGACCACCGCGATGGTCGCCGCGCTGAAGGCGAGCGAAAGGCCCAACTGCAGCGGCGCGCTGCTCACCTGTTCATTGAAGAGATCCCCGGCAACCATGCCCTCCGGGAAGCCCCCGAAGGTCCAGCCGACCGTCTTGGCGAAGTAAAAGAGCGACCAGCCTGCGATGACCGTGTAGTAGCTCAGCAGGATGAAGCCCGCGGTCACGCCCCAGCCGCCGATGACCCCCCAAGCCGGCCCGGCCGCGTCCTTGAGCGCCCCCACCGCGCTCTTCTGGCTCCGCCGCCCGATCAGCAGCTCCGCCATCATGATCGGCAGACCCACCGCCGCGATGCAGATCAGGTACACGAGAACGAAGGCTCCTCCGTCGTTCACCCAGGTGATGTAGGGGAACTTCCAGAGGTTGCCGAGGCCGATCGCGCTGCCGGTTGCGGCGAGCACGAGGCCGGTGTTGGAACTCCAATGGTCGCGGGGTTGGGACATGGGGGCTTCCAGTCGGTTGGGAGGTGGGCCTTGGATCAGCCGTATATTGTACTGTCCGACTCCGAAGGGGCACCAGACCGGTTCTTCTGTCGAGCACCGGCGGCGCCTCACAAATGCTGCGAGGACTGCCATGTTCCGTTACCTGCGCTGCCTGCCCATCGTTCCGCTCTTGATCTCCACCGCGTGCGGCGGCGACTCGACCGCCGTCGACGGGCCCGCCGTCGCCCTTCTCACCTCCGGCCCGGTCAGCGACGCGGGGTGGCACGCCGGCGCCTACGAGGGGCTGCAGATGATCGGCGACTCGCTGGGGGTGCATATCTCCCACGAGCAGACCCGCACACCCGCCGACTTCGACAACGCTTTCATCTCCTACGCGGAGAGCGGATACGGGCTGATCTTCGGACACGGCTTCGAGTACCAGGACGCGGCCAGCCGGGCGGGCGAGGCCTACCCGCACGTCACCTTCGTGGTGTCGTCGGGGTCGCGGCCCTCGGCGAATGTCGTGCCGATCATCTTCGGGTTGCATGAAGCGTCCTACCTGGCGGGGATGGCCGCCGGGGCGATTACCGAGAGCGGGATCGTGGGGATGGTGGGTGGCGTGGAGATCCCGTCCGCCAAGGGCACCTTCATCGCCTTCGAAGCCGGTGTGAAGGCGATGCGCGAGGACGCGACGGTGCTCGAGACCTTCATCGGCAGCTGGGACAACACCTCCGCGGCCAAGGAGGCGGCGGCGGCGCAGCTGCGCCAGGGCGCGGACGCGCTGATCCACAACGTCGACGCCGCGAGCTTCGGCTTCTTCCAGGCGGTGCGGGAGGCCCGCGAGGGCGGGCGCACGGCGTGGGCCTTCGGGATGAACCGCGACCAGAACGATGTGGCGCCCGACGTGATCGCGGGGAGCGCGGTGATCAACATCCCGCAGATCTTTCTGCAGACGGCGCGGGCATGGCAGGACAGGACGCTCGAGGGCCCGCTGTTCACGGGACTCGCGACCGGCGCGGTCGATTTCGTGCCGAACCCGGAGCAGCCGCGGGTCATCCCGCCGATGGCGCTCGTGCAGATCGAGGAGGCACGCATGCTGATCATCGAGGAGAAGATCGAGGTGCCGAGGATCGATTTCGTGGAACCGGCGGCGGAGGATCCGCCTTCCTGCTGACCGGCATGAGTGCGGCCGTTCGCCTACGGGGCGCCACGAAGCGGTTCGGGGCGGTGAGGGCCCTCGAGGGAGTCGACTTCGAACTTGCCCCAGGGGAGATTCACGGCCTGCTGGGCGAGAACGGCGCCGGGAAGACCACGCTGGCGCGGGTTGTGGCGGGACTCCTGACGCCGGACGCCGGGCGCGTCGAGATCGGCGGCCGCGAGGTCAGGCTGGGCAGCGCGGCGGAGGCCCGGGCCCTTGGAGTGGCGATGGTGCATCAGCACTTCTCGCTGGTGCCCCGGTTCACCGGGTTCGAGAATGTGGTGCTGTTCAATGCGGAGGCGTGGACTCCGCGCGGGGGTGTCCGAGCGGGCTACCGTGAGCGGATCGAGGCGCGGGCCGCCGAACTCGGTTTGCCGGTGGAGCTTGATGTGCCGGTGGAGAGGATGGGAGTGGCCGACCGCCAGCGGATCGAGATCCTCAAGGCGCTGATGGGGAAGACGCGGATCCTGCTCCTGGACGAGCCCACGGCCGTGCTCGCCCCGCAGGAGGTGGAAGGGCTGTTCGCGGTGCTCCGCCGGGTGGCCGCCGCCGGAACGGGGATCGTGCTGGTAGCGCACAAGCTGGACGAGGTGCTGGCCGCGGCCGACCGGGTTACGGTGCTGAGGCGGGGGCGGTGGGTGCTGACGCGGGAGGCGGCGGCGGTGACGGCGCGCGAGTTGGCGGACGCGATGGTGGGGGCGGGATCGCCGGGCAGCGGACCACGGGACGCCGCCGGGGCCGGGCCGCGCGAGGGCTGGTTGGCTGGGGCCGCCGGGGCCGTTCCATCCGATGATGAGCAGCGGAGGCCCCCGCGCCACACCCCCGAGCCGCCAATCGTGGCCGAGCTCAGGGACGTTGCAGCGGCGAGCGCGGGAGGGGCGGGGCTGCGGGGCGTGTCGCTGGCGGTGCGCCGGGGCGAGATCCTGGGGATCGCCGGCGTGGGCGGGAACGGGCAGCGGATGCTGGCCGCTGTGCTGGCCGGGCTTCAGGCGCCGGATGAGGGAAGGGCCGCGCTGCCGGACGAGGTGGGGTGGATTCCGCAGGAGCGGGACGGCGAAGGGCTTGTGAACGGTTTCACAATCGCCGAAAACGTGGCGCTGGCGGTGCACGTGAAGGGGGCATACCGGAAGGGTGTGTGGCTCGACTGGGCGGCGGTGGAGGAAGCGGCAGCCGAGCTCGTCGGCGAGATGGATGTGCGTTCGGGGGCGCCCGGGGTGGCCGCCGGGACGCTGTCGGGGGGGAACCAGCAGAAGATGGTCGCCGGGCGGGAGTTCCTCCGCAGCGGGGAACTGCTCGTCGCCGAATCGCCGACCCGGGGGCTCGACGTGAAGGCGACGGTGGCCGTGCGCGGGCGGATCAGGGCCCTGGCGACGGAGGGCGACTGCCGCCCCGGAATCGTGCTGATCTCCGCCGACCTGGACGAGATCCTGGAGCTGTCGGACCGGATCGCCGTGATGGTGCGGGGGCGGCTGATTCCCGTGCCGCCGGAGGATCACGGTCCGGCCGCGATCGGAGAGTTGATGCTGGCGGCTCGCGGACTGCCGGGAGCGGACAGTGGCGGCGGTGAGCTGGGCCGGGCCAATGATCCCGACCCGGCTGGCGCTCGCGAACGAGCGAGCCCGGGAGAGGCCCCCGGATGAGCAATCCGCCCGTCGCCACCCGCTTCCGCGCCGACCTCCGCCCCGCACTCGGCGCCGCCACCGCCCTCGTCGCCACCATGGCCATCGCGGCCGCCCTCCTCGCGCTGGGGGGCCATTCGCCCGGCGCCGCCTTCGGAGCCCTCGTGCGGGGCGCATTCGGATCCTGGCACAACTTCGTCTCGGTCACGCTGGTACAGGCGACCCCCCTGCTCCTGACCGGCCTCGCGGTCGCGCTCGCCTTCAAGGCGCGCGTCTGGAACATCGGCGCCGAGGGCCAGCTTCACGCCGGGGCGCTCGCGGGGGTGGCCGTCGCGGTCGCCCTGCCCGCCGGCAGTCCCTTCCTTCTCCTCCCGGCGACGCTCGTCGCCGCCGGCGCGGCCGGGGCGCTGTGGGCAGCCGTCCCGGCGGCGATGAAGACCCGGATGGGCGTCGGCGAGGTGATCACCACCCTGCTCATGAACTTCGTGGCCCTCTTCCTGGCCCAGTTCCTGGTGCAGGGCCCGCTCCGCGAGTCCCGGGGCGCCCTGCCCCAGACAGACGCGATCCCGGCCGCCGCCCAGCTCCCGGTCCTGATCCCCGGCTCCCGCCTTCACGTGGGCTTCCTGATCGGCATCCTCATCGCCGTGGCCCTCTGGCTGTACCTGGCCCGCACGCCGGGCGGCTTTCGCATCCGCGCGGTCGGGGCGTCGCCGCGCGCCGCGGAGGTGAGCGGCCGCTTCCGCCCGGGTCCGGTGATCTGGCGGGCGTTCCTCGCGTCCGGCGCAATCGCCGGGCTGGCCGGGTGGATCCAGATCTCCGGCATCACGCACCGCATGTACGAGAACCTCTCGCCCGGTTGGGGCTATACCGCGATCGCCGTGGCGCTCCTTGCGCGGCTCCACCCGCTGGCCGCCGTGCTCACGGCGATCGTGTTCGGCGCGCTGAGCGCGGGGGGCGCCGCCATGCAGCGCGAGGCGGGTGTTCCGGATGCCTGGGTCCGCGGAATCGAGGCACTGGTCATCCTGGCCGTGCTCGCCGTGGACCGGGGGCTGCAGGCGTATTCCGACAGAACGGCCGCTGGTGCAACGACGCGACGCGCCGAGACCGGCACCGCCGCGGGGCGCGTGTAGCGATGTCCGACCTCGCCGTGCTCTCGTCGTTCCTCATCTCCGCGGTGGGGCTGGCAGTCCCACTGGCGCTCGCGGCTCTCGGCGAGACCGTCTCGCAGCGCGCCGGAGTGATCAACATCGGGCTCGAGGGCTCGGTGATCTGGGGCGCGCTCGGCGGCGCGCTCGGCTCGCTCGCGGCAGGCGGCCATGCCGGGCTTCTGGCCGGAGGGCTGGCCGGCGCTGCGGTGGCGCTGGTCTTCGCGGTCTTTGCGGTCAGGCTGAACACCGACCAGATCATCACGGGGACGGCGGTGACCATCGGCAGCCTCGGCTTCACGGGCGCCCTCTACCAGTCGCGCTTCGGTGTGACCGGGGTCGCGCTGGAGCTGGAGACACTCCCGGCCTGGGACCTGCCGCTGCTGTCGCGGGTCCCGGTGATCGGGCCGGCGCTCTTCGACCAGGAACTCACTGCGTACATCGTGTACGTCATGGTGCCGCTCCTGGCGTGGTTCCTCTTCCGGACCCGATGGGGGCTCGCCTTGAGGGCGGCGGGCGAGTCCCCCGAAGCGGCTCATGCGGCGGGCGTACCCGTGGTGCGGACACGCATGCTGGCCGCAGTTTTTGCAGGGCTGATGGCGGGGCTGGCGGGCGCGCACCTCAGCCTGGCCCACACCGGCACCTTCACCGAGAACATGTCGGCCGGAAAGGGATTCATCGCGATCGCGGTGGTCGTGCTGGGTCGCTGGCGGCCGGCGGGAGTGCTGGCGGCGGCGTTGTTCTTCGGCGGCGCGGAGGCACTTCAGTTCACGCTGCAGGCCATCGACGCCGATCTTCCCTACCCGCTCTTCCTGGCGCTCCCCTACGTGCTCAGCCTGGCCGCCTTGGCGGGGTGGTTCGGACGGTCGCGCGCGCCGGAGGGGCTGGCGGTGCCGTGGCCGCGGAGGGGGCACTGATGGCGCGCGCTAGAGAGATGCCCAGTCGTTGAACGGATGCCCGGTTCAGCGCGTAGTCACCAACCTGGAACAGAGACCTATGACCCTTGCGAGAACTCTGGCCGTTGCCGGCCTGCCGACGCTGATTCTGGCCGGGGCGGCGCACGCCCAGCAGCCGCTCGTCGCAGACCGCCCCGACTTCACCGAAGGCCCCGGCACGGTGGGGCTGGGCGCCGCGCAGATTGAGTTCGGCTACACCTTCGGACGGGACCGCGGCGGCCCGACTGTGACCACCCACTCTCTCGGCGAGCCGCTGCTGCGCCTTGGGCTGCTTGCGGAGTGGTTCGAGGTGCGCCTGGGCGCCGGCCTGGTCGTCCAGCGCACGCAGATCAACGGTGGAGGTCTCGACGAAAACGGCTTCGAGGACCTCTATATGGGCGTCAAGCTGGCGCTATCGGAGCAGAACGGCGCCATTCCCGCACTGGGCATCCTGCCGCAGGCGACCTTCCCCACCGGCAGCGATCCGTTTTCCAGCGGCCAGGTCCTTCCCGGGCTGAACCTGGTGTACAGCTGGGGCGTCACGGAGACGTTCTCCCTCTCGGGGGGCACGCAGGTCAATCGGGCGATTGGCGAATCGGGGGACGGGATGGCGGAATGGGCCCAGTCTCTCTCGGGTGGTTTCGGCCTCGGCGACCGGTACGGTCTCTTCGGGGAGTGGTTTGCGGTGTTCCACGACGAGCCGGGCGGAATGCAGGCCGAGCACTACGCCAACACCGGGCTGACCTGGCTCCTGACCGACGACGTGCAGTGGGATGTCCGGGTCGGCGTCGGATTGAACGACCGGGCCGAGGACGTGTTCTTCGGAACGGGGTTGTCGCTGCGGCTCCGGCGGCCGCCGGGCTGACCGGCCAGAGTCACCTCCCGCGGCTTCAAGCGGCGCGGGGGGATGGCCGAAGCGCGCGATTCCCGCGTCTCCCCTCAACCCATGCCGGCGCGCGCATGCCGAATCCGCACCCTGACGGAGGCCGATTCCGTCGCTTCGGCCGCGTCGAAGAGCGTCTCGACCTCGCGGCGCAGCGTCGGGTCTGCGGCCGCCAGCAGGCCGAGTCCGTTGTAGGCCCACGCCCGGATGAACGCTCGCGGCGACCCGATCAGGCGCTTCAGGGCTCGACCGAGGCCTTCGCGCCGGCTGCCCGGTATCTCCAGATGGGGGAGCGTCTGGAGAAGGTGCAGCACAGCGTCGGGTTCGCGTACGCGTTCCAGGAGGTCGATGACCCGCGCGGCCGCGTCCCCGCGCGGGGCGGCCCCTCGTTCCGCCAGGTCCTTGACCACCCACGTCGCGCCCGTCTGGAGCGCGGCCTCATCGCTCGCCGCCAGCGCGAGGAGCTGCGGCACGGCGCTCTCCGGGGCGCTCCGCACCGCCTCCGCGACCGCACGGAAGGGCGCGACCCGCTTCCCGTCGTAGCTTTTGAGCGTCTCGGCGATGTCCATCGCGATCTCTCGTTGGCTCGTGGATTTCCGGGACAGGATACTTGCCCGGAGGTTACCTTCCCGTACCGAACGACGCGAGGGCCGACCGGGTGAAGCCAGGCAGGCGGCGGGAACGACGAAACATGAGATACGGCAAGATTCTTACCGCGGCGGCGCTGGCGGTGGTGGCGGCAGCACCCGTGATCCCTGCCGGCGCGCAACAGGACCAGGGTGTGGTGGGCGCGGCGCTGCGCATGCGCCAGCTCGACGGCGTGAAGCGCGTGCTGATGATCGCCGCCCACCCCGACGACGAGGACACCGGCCTCCTCACCGCGCTCGCCCGCGGGATGGGAGCCGAAACGGCCTATCTGTCGCTCAGCCGGGGCGAAGGCGGGCAGAACCTCATCGGGCCGCGGCTGCACGAGGGGCTCGGCGTCATCCGCACCGGCGAACTCCTCGCCGCGCGCGCCCTGGACGGCGGAGAGCAGTACTTCACCCGCGCCTTCGACTTCGGCTACTCCAAGAGCGTCGAAGAGGCGCTGGAGCTGTGGCCCCTCGAA
Source organism: Longimicrobiales bacterium (assembly GCA_965116645.1). Lineage (GTDB taxonomy): Bacteria > Gemmatimonadota > Gemmatimonadetes > Longimicrobiales > Gaopeijiaceae > Bin94. The sequence continues at coordinate 4,060,205 of OZ220702.1, forward strand.
GAGGTGCTCCGCGACGTGGTCTACGTGGTGCGCAAGTTCCGGCCGCATGTGATCGTCTCGGTCTTTTCGGGCACGCCGCGCGACGGGCACGGCCAGCACCAGCTCGCCGGCATCGCCGCGCGCGAGGCCTTCACCGCCGCCGCCGACCCGGACCGCTTCCCCGAGCTCGCCGCGCACGGCGTCACCCCCTGGCAGCCCGCCAAGCTGTACAACTCCACCCGCTTCAATCGGATCAACCCGCGCGACACGACGATTTCCGTCCCGACCGGCACCTTCGACCCCGTGCTCGGGCGCTCGCACTTCCAGCTGGCCATGGAGAGCCGGAGCCAGCACCGCTCCCAGGACATGGGTTCCAGGCAGTCGATGGGCCCGCGGTCCAGCTCGCTCCGCCTTGAGGCTTCGGTGGTGGATGGGATTGAGGACGACGGCATCTTCGCGGGCGTGGACACCACGCTCCTCGGACAGCTGGGCACTCCGCTGCCTGCGGGATGGCCGGTGGACACCGAACAGCGGCTTGCCCGGTACCGCGCTGCGCTGGCGGCCGCGGCGGAAGGGTTCTCGGCGACCCGGCCGGACGGGGCCGTAGCGGGGCTCGCGGAGGCGGCGGCGATTCTGCGCGGGCTCCTGGACGCGGGGCCCGGCGGCGTGGATCCGGGTGCCGGCGAGCCGGGTGGTGCCGAGCCCCGTGACGCCGAGCCGGGCGGCTCGCCAATGGCCGGGGCGGCCCCGGCCGATGGCCGGCGGGTCCTCGAGCGCCGGCTCGCGCAAGTGTCCGCTGCGATCCTCGCGGCGGCCGGGATCGTCACGGATGCGCGTGTGGGCCGCAACACGCTCACCCCCGGCGAGTCGGTCACCGTGGACGTGACCGTATGGAACGGCGGCCCATTCGACCTGGCGAACGTTGCGCCGGAGCTCGTCCTGCCCCCCGGCTGGACGGCGGCGCCGACGGACGAACCGGCGCCCAGCGCGTCGCGGTCGCCGTTCTTCCGCCAGCAGGCACCTCCGACCCCGGTCGACGGGACCATCGCGGCCGGCGACATCGGGCGATGGAGCTGGCGCGTGGCGATTCCTCCCGACGCGCCCGCCTCGGTCCCCTACTACCTGCATGAGGAGCGTGACGGCGCGCTCCACCGCTGGCCGGCCGACGGGGATCTGTGGGCGCTGCCATTCGATCCTGCGCCGATCGGGGCGCGCGTCGTGATGGAGTTGACGGGCGGCGGACCGGGGGCGCTGGTGCTGACCGCGGCCCGCACCGCCGAGTATGTGGGCGTCGACCAGGCGGCCGGGGAGTACCGCGAGCCGGTGCTGGTCATGCCGGCGCTCAATGTGGAGGTCGATCCGCCCTGGATGGTCTGGCCGTCCGGCGCCGTCGAGTCGCGCGAAGTTACGGTCGTGCTGACCAACACGTCGACCGCGGCGCGCTCCGGTGAGGTGAGCCTGGAGGTTCCGGACGGCTGGGGCGTCGAGCCCGCCGATGTCCCCTTCGCGCTGGAGCCCGGCGGCGCAAACGGTTCATTCACCTTCACGGTGGCGCCCCGCGGTGCCCCGGCGGAGGGCTCACACGGCTTCCGTGCGGTCGCCCGGGAGGCACCGGCCGGTGACAGATTCCCGGACAGATTTGCTGACAGATTCATAGATGAATTTGTCACAGAGTTCGACATTGTCGACTTCCCCCACATCCCGCGAACCTTGATGGCGAGGGAGGCGGCGGTGCGCGTCTCCGTGTTTCCCGTCGCAGTGGACACGGATCTGCGCGTCGGCTACGTCATGGGCACCGGGGACGATGGCCCGGCGGCGCTCAGGCAGCTGGGCATGACGGTGGTGGAACTTGGTACAAGTCACGTACTGGCAGGGGATTACGCCGATCTTGACGTGGTTGTGCTGGGAGTGCGCGCCTACGAAGCGCGGCCCGATCTGGTCGCCGCCAACGAGGCGTTGCTGGACTTCGCCCGCGCGGGCGGCACGGTGATTGTACAGTACAACAGGTACGAGTTCTCCGGGGGCGGCTTCGCGCCCTATCCGGCCACCATCAACAGGCCCCACGACCGGGTCACCGACGAGACCGCGCCCGTGACACTTCTGTTGCCGGATTCACCGCTCCTTACGCGCCCGAACCCCGTCGGCCCCGGCGATTTCGAGGGGTGGGTGCAGGAACGCGGGCTCTACTTCCTGGGCGAATGGGACGCGCGCTACACTCCTGTCATGGAGATGGCCGACCCGGGCGAGGAGCCGAAGCGCGGAGGCCTGGTGGTGGCGCCCGTCGGCGACGGCCTGTACGTCTACACCGGCCTCGCCTTCTTTCGTCAGTTCCCGGCGGGGGTCCCGGGTGCCTACCGGCTCTTCGCGAATCTGGTGTCGCTGCGGGCGCGGGACTGGAGGAGGGTGCCCTGACGGGGAGCGGATCTCCGGGCCTGGAGCCGGGCCGCGGGTCCGGTGGCCGGCTTGGCCGGAGCTAACGCCCCACCCGCGTCTCGATCACCAGCACGCCGTTGCCGCCCACGTGTCCGTACTGTAGCGTGGCGTCCGAGCCGCGCAGAAAGCGCATCGCAAAGATCGCGTCGGGGTCCATGTCGAAGATCCACCCGGCCGCCTCGGGGGCGAGCAGGACCCCGTCCACGATGACCGCCGAGCAGGGATTCACCTCGGTCGTCATCAGCGACAGGCTCTCCTGCGTGAGCCTCAGGCATCCCCTGGCACCGGGCCTAGAAGGCGGAACGTAGCGGGACCCGGGCAGGTGCCTCACCTGGAGGATGTGGCCCAGGCTGATGTGCCGCTCCCGCAACTGTTCCATCTCGATCGGGCCGATGATGCTCTGCCCCAGGGCGGTGGACGCCCTCCACGCAAGTTCGTCTTCGCCGATCACCTTGATCTTGATCCCGTCCAGCGGCACGGGCCCGGGGGTCAGGTGCAGCCCGAGTATCTCCTCCCCGTTGAGCGGAACCTCCGCGCCCAGCGTCTCGTAGCCGATGCGCATCACCTGAAGCACATAGGTCCCGACCGGGACATCCTCCAGCTTGAAATACCCCCATTCGTCGCTGATCGCGCTCCGGTCGATCCCCGGAACGCCGATGATCGCCACCGCGACGGGCAGTCCGGTGACCCCATCGAGCACCTCGCCCTCCACCGTCACGGTCTTGACCTCGTTCTCCTGGGCGCGGAGTGCGCCGGGGGAGGCGAACGGGCCGCCCAGGATCGCGACGAGGCCGATGGTCACCCCCAGCGCTCTTCCCGAATTCACGCAACGCATCTTTCGTCTGCTCCTGTCTCAATCCCCGAAGGAGATCCCCACGGCCCGCGCGGCCCGGACGATGTCGCCGTCCACGGGAACCCGCTTCAGGGTCTTGATCGCTTCGGCCAGCGGCACGGCGTGCACCAGCGGCGGGTCCACGCCCACCATGCAACCGAAGCGGCCCTGTTCGGCCAGTTCCACGGCCGCCGTCCCGAACCTCAGCGAGAGGACCCGGTCGTAGGCGGTCGGACGGCCGCCCCGCTGAAGGTGTCCAAGGACCAGGCTGCGGGTCTCGTGTCCGGTGATTTCCTCCAGCCGGTCCGCGATCTGCTTTCCGACGCCTCCGAGCCTGCGTCCGCCGCCCAGCGCCGGCTTGTCCAGGTAGGACGCTTCGCCCCCCCGGGGCATCGCGCCCTCCGCCACCACAATGATAGCGTACTCGCGTCCTTCGGCCCAACACGCCTCGATGCGTTCGGCGACCTTGCCTGGATCGTGAGGGATCTCCGGGATGAGGATCGCGTCCGCCGTTGACGCGAACCCCGCGAATAGGGCGATCCAGCCGGAGTGGCGGCCCATGAGCTCCACCACCATCACCCGCTGGTGCGCCTCGGCGGTCGAGTGCAGCTTGTCGATCGCGTCGGTGGCGGTCTGCACCGCGGTGTGAAAGCCGAAGGTGAAGGCGGTCCCGGCCAGATCGTTGTCGATCGTCTTGGGCACGCCGATCACATTCAGCCCCCTGGCCGCGAGTTCGGATGCGATTCTGAGCGATCCGTCGCCGCCGACCGCGATCAGGCAGTCGATCCCCAGCGCCCGCATCCTCTCGATCGCCTCGTCGGAGCGATCCTCCATCTTCACGCTGCCGTCGGGCTGCTTCACCGGGAAGGAAAAGGGGCTGCCGCGATTGGTCGTCCCCAGGATCGTCCCGCCGGTGTGCGCGATCCCCCTCACGGACCGCTCATTGAGGGAGACGATCCCGCCGGGCCCGAAGAGTCCGCTGTATCCGCGGCGGATGCCGATGACCTCCCACCCCCGCCGGCGTGCGGACAGCACCGCGGCACGGATGACCGCGTTGAGTCCGGGGGCGTCGCCGCCGCCCGTGTTGATCGCTATTCGCATGACTTTCCCATCCCTTCGGGGTATTTTTCGCGTCCACACCCCTTACCCCGGAGGAAAACGGACGTGGCAGTAACCGAGAAGGCGGTGCGCAGCGCGCTCCGGACCGTAAAGGACCCCGAGCTCAATCTGGACCTTGTCGTGCTGGGACTGGTATATGATATCGAGGTCGATGGGAATGCCGCCAAGGCCACGATCTCCCTCACGACGCCCATGTGCCCGGCGGCCGGCCAGATTCTCGAGGAGGCGAAGGCGGCGGTGGCGAGTGTGGACGGCGTGGAAGAGGCGGATGTGGAGCTGACCTTCGATCCTCCGTGGACGCCCGACAGGATCAGTCCGCTGATCCGGTCGTCGCTGGGGATCTGAAGGGGGCGGGGGAGCATGGCAGAACGAGCAACGGCCACCAGCGGAGGGGACGCCGAGATGTCAAAGCGGGCCGAAGAATCCCAGCAGGCGGAGCGGAAGCTGAAGGAGAAGATTCACGGGGGCTACATCCTGGAATCCCCGGAGGAGATGACCCCGGGCTACCGCAAGGCGATCATCGTCCAGCTCACCGTGCAGGCGGACACCGAACTGATGAGCGCCCCGGCCTACTGGCTCGCCGCCCGGCACGCGCCTTCGACCAATACCCAGGTCAGCGCCCACGCGATCATCCAGGACGAGCTGGCGCACGCGAACATCGCCTACCGGCTGCTGGAGGACATGGGCGTGTCGAAGGAGAAGCTGGTGTACGGGCGCGAACCGCACGAATTCAAGCATCCGTACGGATTCGACCAGCCGCTGGACAACTGGGCCGAGCTGGTCGTGGCCAACGGATTCTTCGACCGGGCAGGAATCTGCTTGTTGAGCGACGTGCACCGTAACACGTCTTACGGCCCATTGAAGCGTGCGCTTGTCAAGGTGGACATGGAGGAGACCTTCCACCTGCGCCACGGCGAAGTGTGGATGCGGCGGCTGGCGCGGGCCGGCGGTGCGGCGACCGAACTGCTGCAGCGCTGCGTGGACTGGATGTTCCCGATGACGATCGAGTGGTTCGGGCTCCCGGACGAACTGAAACGCCACAGCGGCCAGCTGGACTACCGGCTCAAGGGGCTCACGAACGACGAACTGCGCCAGGTGTGGATGTCCTCGACGGTGCCGCTCTGCGAGAGCCTGGGCCTGTCGGTGCCCGCGCACTACGACGAGGAGCGGGAGGAGTACGTGCTGGAGTATCCGTTCCCCTGCCAGTACGACCCCGATGTGAAGCGCTGGCTCTTCGAGGACGGGGAGATCACCTGGAACGATGTCTTTCAGCGCTGGAAGGGGCGGGGGCCGATGAACGAGATCTATGTGGAGTCGGTGCGGCGGTCGCGAGGCACGGTGAGTTCGTGGCTGAACTGACGGTCCGGACGGCTGCGCGCGGGGATGGCGGCGGCCAGGCCGGCGCCGCTCCGGCGGCTGGTGGCGCGGCGCTGGTGTCTGGCGGCGCGGCGCTGGCGGGTCGCAGCGCGGCACCGTCGGCTCGGGGAGCGGGCCGGATCCGCTCGCGCCGGCCACTCAAGACGCTGCTCGCCGAGGGGCCGGTAGCGATGCCGCACGCGTCCGGGGGCCGGGACCGGTGGTCGGAGCCACTGACGGAACTTCCGGAAGACGGCGCCGCCGCCCTGTGCGCCGCCCTGGACGAGGTCCTGGACCCGGAGCTCCCCATCTCGGTGATGGAGCTGGGGCTGGTCTACGGCGTCGCATTCGAGCATGGGACCGCCCGGGTGTACCTCACCTTCACCGCGACCGCCTGCCCCTGTATGGACTTCATCAAGCAGGACGTGTGCGACCGGCTCGCGCAGGAACCGTGGGTGGAATCGGTGGAGATCAACGAGGTGTGGGATCCGCCCTGGACGACGGCGCGGATCTCGGAGGCGGGCCGGCGGAAGCTGAAGCGGCTCGGAGTGGGCGCGTGAGCCGGGGTGGCGGCGGCTCCGCCGGGGGCACCGAGGCGGGAATGCGAGCGCGCACCGGCCTCGACGAGGGCGTTTACGAGGTCTTCGCCCGCAAGCGCCGGGGGGATCCGCTGCGCCACATCGGCTACATCGACGCGCCCGGCGACGAACTCGCGCGTGTCTACGCGTGGAAGACCTACGACGAAGAGAACTGGTTCGAGATGTGCGTGGTCCCCCGGGGCGCGATCATCCCGGTGAACCGCTCCGACGGGCCGTGGGCGCGGAATCGATGACTGGGCCGCTGCGGTGACCGCGGCCGGCGGAGGCTCCCGCCCCGCAGCCGGGGATCGCGCGGCGGACGCCTCGGGCGTGCCCCCCAAGCCCGGACCGCTGGCGCGCCACATCCTCAGCCTGGCGGACACCAAGCGCCTGCTCGGGATCCGCTACAGCGACTGGCTCCTGGGCAGCCCCTCGATCGAGACCGGGATCGCCGCGTCGTCGATGGCGCAGGACGAATGGGGCCACGCCCGGCTGCTGTACTCGATGCTGAAGCGGCTCGGCTTCGACCCGGTTGCCGTGGAGCAGGACCGCCCCGCCGAGCGGTACTACTCCGCCCCCGCGCTGGACGACCCCTTCCCGGACTGGGCCGCCTTCGTCGCGGCCACCGTCGTGGTCGACGGCGCGCTGGCGGTCGCGCTGGAGAGCTTCTCGCACGGGAACTTCGCGCTGGCCCGCTCGCGCGTCCCCAAGATGCTGGCCGAGGAGGAGTACCACCGGCAGTTCGGCGCGGCGTGGTTCGCGCGGCTGGCGGGCGCGGGAGGCGAGGGCGCGGCGCTCCTGGAGGCGGCGGCCCGGGCGATGCTGCCCACGACCCTCGCCTGGCTGCTCCCGGACGACCCCGCCTACGAGGCGGTGGTGGCCGAGTGCGACATCTGGGAGGCCGGTCGGGTGAGGGCGCGCTTCCGGGAACGGGTGGGAGCCGTGCTGGCAGGCGTGGGGGTGCGCCTGGAGGAGATCTCCCCGGCCCGCGCGGGGTGGGACCCGGAACGGCGGCGCGGCCCGGGGGCTCCCGGGGAAGAGGCGGTCGAGAGGGCGCGCGGGGATCGCAACCGCGCCCTTTTCGTGGAGTAGGCGCATGACTTCATCCCGGCACACGCCCCCGGCAGGAGAGCATCCGCCCCGACAGGATGAACCCGCACCCGGCTTACGCGACGCGCCCCCCTGCCCGTTCTGCGGGAGCGGCCGCACGGAGGTCATGTCCCTCTTTGGCAGCCACGCCTCGCTCACGACCTGCTGGTGCGAAGCATGCCGCAGCCCCTTCGAGTTCCTGCGCTGGCGCGGAGAACCCGAGGACGGCACGCCATCCGACCAGGGAGGACAGCCAGACTGCGGCGATCAGCTCGGGTAGGGGCCACCGCGTCGCTAGCCGCCCCCGCACCAATGGAACATGGCCCCGGCCTCGGGGGTTGGATTACCTTGTGTGTCCGCAGTTTCCCCGTTTCGTAACAGAGCCGGATCGCCCAACCGATGTCCAATACCATCCAGCGCCTCGTTGCCGCCAGCCTCCTCGGCGGCGCCCTCGTGACCGCGATCGCCTGCGGGACGGGCGAACTTCGCCTTCCGACCGTGCGCCGCCTCGTCATCTACTCCGGCGCCCGTCTCGCGCCCCCCCAGGAGCGCATGGAGGAGGTCGACGACTGGATCCGGGAGCAGTGGGACAGCATCTCGCGGGATCCCGGCTTCATGATCGTGACCACCCCCGTGGAGGGTCCGGTCTATCCCTGGGAAGAGTTGTACGTGATACACAACATGGAACAGGACACGGCCGGCGTCTCCTACCAGGGGCCGCCGGGAGTCAACCTCGCGGCCCGCCGCGCCTTCGCGATATACGCCCACCTGCACCTGATGGTGAGCCTGGACCGCCTCGACCGCTGGCTTCCGGAAGCCGCGGGCGGCGACGAATTCGAAATCGAGAAGGCGATCCTGAACCGCACGGCCGTCTCCTGGCTCTATCAGCGAGCGGTCTACGACGCGCCGCCCAACGCGATCCTGGACGAACTGATGTTCGTAAGCGAGAACGGGTACCTTGACGCGTTCATCCTCATGGCGCGACCCGACGAATTCGTCGAGGCCCGCAGGGAGTGGCGGGCCGGGAATCCCGATCGGACCGACGCCTACATCGAGTGGTTCCGTGAGACCTTCGAGCGGGATCCGCCGGGGCTCAGGGGAGGTCCAGGCGGCTGAGCCGGGCAAACGCGCCTGCTCAGGCGGGCCCGCAGACCTCCCACCCCACCTCCACTTCGTCGACGCGCTCATCGGTGGCGTGAATGTCTACCCGTCCGGTGCGCGCCAGACGCGCGTCGCTCACCTTGCCTCCGAACACCGCGAACCCTATTGGCCGGATTCGGACATCCGCACCGTTGCCGGACGTGGCAACCAGGGTTCCGCCCTTGAGTTCTCCCATGGTCAGGGCTTCCCCCCTGCGCAGGCGGAGCCGCAGAATGCGTCCCCCGTGGGGGTGATCATGCGCGTCGATGACGGCAAAGGTGGCCTTGTAGTTATTCTGGCTCGACACTGTCATCCTCTTCAGGCAACGAAGCGGGGTCCGAGAAGCGCCTCCGGACCCCCTCCGGGCCGGGCATTCCGGCCGGGCTCAGGGGCAACTGACGACGAAACACTATGACCAAACGAGCCGGAACGTCAACGGATGACCGACCAGACAACGGGTGAAGCGCCCTTCGGCGCGCTCCTCGAAGACCCGGAGGAGATGCGCCGTTCGGGATACGAGGTGGTGGACGCAATCGTCGAGCGATGGGCCAATCTGCCCGAGGGGCCGGCCTGGCAGGGGGCTACCCGCGATCACCTCGAGCCGCTCCTGCACGGGCCCGCGCCGGAGGAGGGGCGCGATCTGGAAGGGCTGTTGAACACAATCATCAGGGATGTGATGCCGTACGCAGGGCGGATCGACCACCCGCGCTTCCTGGCCTTCATCCCCTCCAGCCCGACATGGGCTTCGGTGCTGGCCAGCTTTCTGATCGCGGGGTACAACGTCTTCCAGGGGACCTGGCTGGAGTCGTCGGGTCCTTCCCAGATCGAGGTGACGGTGCTGGACTGGTTCCGCGAGTGGCTGGGGTACCCGGCGGGAGGCAGCGGTGTGCTCACCAGCGGAGGGTCGGCCGCCAACCTGCTGGCGATCGTCACGGCCCGCGAGACGGCGGGGAATCCGGAGCGCGGAGTCCTCTACCTGTCCGGGCAGGCTCACGGGTCGCTGGCGCGGGCCGCCCGCGTCGCGGGGATTCCTCCGGAGCGGATCCGGCCGGTGGAAGCCGACGTGATGGGCCGCATCGTCCCCGCCGCGTTGCGAGCAGCGATCAGGGCCGACCGGGACGCAGGCATGGAACCCTTTCTGGTCGTCGGCAACGCCGGCACGACCAACACGGGCGCGATCGACCCCCTGGCGGAGCTGGCGGACATCGCCCGCGAGGAAGGCCTCTGGTACCATGTGGACGGCGCCTACGGGGGCTTCGCCATCCTCGACCCCGGGGTCCGGCCGCTGATGGCCGGACTTGAGCGCTCCGACAGCGTGACCCTCGATCCGCACAAGTGGTTCTACCAGCCGTACGAGACGGGGTGTCTGATGGTCCGGGATCCGGCACTTCTGGAGCGCGCCTTCCGGATCGCGCCCGACTACCTGCAGGACGCCGAGTGGGGCCCCCGCCACGTCAACTTCTGTGATCGGGGCGTTCAGCTCACCCGCATCTTCCGGGCGCTACGCGTCTGGCTTTCGGTGCAGCGGTACGGGATGGCCGCCCACCGCGCGGCGATCTCGCGGGCCATCGCGCTGGCGCGGGGTGCCGAGAGCCGCATCCGGGAACTCCCCGAGCTGGAGCTCCTGGCACCGCAGAGCCTCGGGATCGTCTGTTTCCGCTACCGCGGAGGCGCTGCGGCTATCGCTGGTGAAGAACTGGACGACCTCAACCGGCGCATCCAGGACGAGATCGTGAACTCCGGCTTCGCGATGATGTCGTCGACGCGGTTGCGCGGCCGCCTTTCGCTCCGATTCTGCGTACTCAACGTCCGCACGACCGCGGAAGATCTCGCCCGGATCCTGGACCGTATCGTGGCGGTCGGTCGGCGGCTGGACGTCCGGGGAAGCAAATTGTAAAGAGGACACGACATTTTGCCAAGCAAACATTACAGTGTGGCTGGGTGGGCATGGATGATTCTGTGCGCCGGGACGGCCGCGGTGTTCGTGTTCTCCGGGCTGGGCGGCCCCTTTGCGTCGCTGGCCGCGGCGGTATTCCTGGTGGCCCTGCCCGGCATTGCGCAGGCGCAGCGCTCGGTCCAGGCCGTGGAGCTGCGGGACCACCGCGCGATAGCCTACGCCAGTTCGGCGGTCGCGCTGGTGGCGATGGCGCTGTGGGCGTGGTGGGTGTGGCCGGAGGCGGGAGGTGAGCTGCGGGGCTGGCTAGCGTGGCCGGGAGCGGGGCTCGGGGCGGGCGATTGGTTCGGGTTGCCGGAAGCGGGCCGGAACCCGGAGGGCCGGCTCGGCTGGCGCGGTTCCGTGGGCGGCCTGATCGGGGCCACCGCCCTCCTCACTGCGGGCGGCCTGACGATCTGCTACGCCTTTCGCGCACTCGGACACAGGTACGGATGGGAAGAAACGGAGGTGGTCAGGGCCATCCTTCCCGTCACTCCCGGCGAGAGGAATCTCTTCACGATCCTGTCGATTGCGGCGGGTGTCTGCGAAGAGATCGTCTATCGCGGCTTCCTCCCGCTCTTCCTCATGCCCTGGTGCGGCGACCGCTACCTGCTCGCGGTACTACCCGCGACGGCCGTTTTTGGTATTCTTCACGCCTACCAGAGCGCCCACGGCATGGTCCGGACGGCGGCGATGGGCCTCATTCTCGCCGCCGGGGTGGCCTGGACCGGGAGCCTGCTGCCCTCGATCCTGGCGCACGCGGCGCTCAACCTGCTGATCGGCCTGATGCTTGCCGATTCACTGCTGGGAGGAAAGAAGGAAAGGGATAGAGGACCCAAATGGAGATAGATCTCGCGATCACCGCCGATGCGGCCACCATAGACGCCTCGGGAAAGCTGAACCTGCTCGGCGTCTTCGACCAGATCAGCGCCGCCCGCTTTCCGGCCCGGCACGGCCGCCTCTCGCTGGTGCTGCGCTTCACGGGCGGCGTCGCCGACGCGGGAACGCATCAGCTCACGATCAAGCTCATGACCCCGTCGGGGAAGGAGCTCGTGGCCATCCGCGGCGACCTCAACGTGTCGCCCGGCCACGGCAGCATCCAGACCGGGATCCGGGTGCCGCACGTGATCAACATGGACGGGCTGGTCTTCCAGGAGGCCGGCGTGCACACCTTCGAGATCCTCGTCGACGACCGCCACCAGGCGACGCTGCCGCTGACGATCGCGCGGCAGCAGCCGGTGTCGTGAGGGTGGCGGCATCCGGGTGGCCGCCCGCGGTGACCGGGACGCAGCCGTGACGGGGGACGCGGCCCGTGCGGGGCGCCGCACCGTCCGGCGCCTCCGCATCCACCCGGTCAAGGGCGCGCGCGGCAGCGATGTGGACCAGGTCGACTTCGACGCAATGGGACCCCGGTTCGACCGCCGCTGGATGGTGGTCGGGGCCGACGGCGTGTTCATCTCCCAGCGCGGCAGGCCCGAACTCGCCACCGTGCGGGCGACGGTCGCCGGGGGGGAGCTGATCCTGGAGGCGCCGGGGGCCGGCGCGCTGGCCGTGCCGGTCGCGCCGGAGGGGGGAAGGGTGGGGGTGCGGGTGTGGGATTCGGAGCTGGAGGTCCGCGCGGTGTCGCGCCACGCCGACGCGTGGCTCACCGCCTTCCTCGGCGCCCCCCACCGACTGGTGCACATCGGCAACGATGACGTGCGCCCCACCGATCCCGCCTATGCGGAAGGCCACCGCGTCGGATTCGCCGACGGCTACCCGGCGCTGCTGGTCACCGAAGGCTCGGTGGCGGAACTCGGCAGGCGCGCCGGCCGCCCGATCCCGGCGGAGCGCTTCCGCCCCAACATCATCGTTTCAGGCGAACAGGCCCACGAGGAAGACCGGTGGCGGCGCTTCACGATCGGCTCGCTGGCCTTCAGCGGCGTCAAGCTCTGCGCGCGCTGCAAGGTGACGACGACCGACCAGGAGTCGGGGGAGCGCGACCCGGACCGGGAGCCGCTCCGCACCCTCGCGCGCTACCGCCACCTCAAGGACAAGGTCTACTTCGCCGTGAACGTGGTTCATCACGGCATGGGACGGATCCGAGTGGGCGACCCTGTGGAGGTGCTCGAACGGGGGTTCGTTCCGGGCGCGTGATCGGCGGCTCGCCCGGCGCCCGCCTCCGACGGGCCCGCTCCGTTTCACCTGTCCATCTCCCCTTTGGGATATATTCTCCCAAGGGATCCTATCCTGTTCCTGGACCGGCGGGTCGAGTTCACCGGGGGTGCGAATGTCGGTAGCCCAGATGCGTAACCGGGTTCTTCCTCGCCTCATCGAGGAGGAGATGGCCCGTTCCTTCCTCGACTACTCGATGAGCGTGATCGTCCAGCGAGCGCTCCCGGATGTGCGCGACGGACTGAAGCCCGTCCACCGCCGCATCCTCTTCGCCATGCACGGCCTGGGCCTGCAGCCGAACCGCAACTACAAGAAGAGCGCGTCGGTCGTCGGCGAGGTGCTGGGGAAGTACCACCCGCACGGTGATTCCGCTGTCTATGACGCGCTGGTCCGCATGGTGCAGGAGTTCTCGCTGCGCTATCCGCTGGTCGACGGGCAAGGCAACTTCGGCTCGATCGACGGCGATTCGGCCGCCGCCTACCGCTACACGGAGGCGCGCCTCTCCACTGTCGCCACCGAGCTGCTTGACGAGATCGACAAGGACACGGTCCGCTGGGAGGACAACTTCGACGACCGGCTGAAGGAGCCTGCCGTCCTCCCGGCGCGCTTCCCCAACCTCCTGGTGAACGGCAGCACGGGTATCGCGGTCGGGATGAGCACCAACGTCCCGCCCCACAACCTCGCGGAGGTGGCCGCGGCGCTTCACACGCTGGTCGCCAACCCCGACTGCACCACCGGCGAGCTGATGGAGAAGCTCCCGGGGCCCGACTTCCCCACGGGCGGATTCATCGTCGGCACCGAGGGGATTCGGAGCATGTACGAGACCGGCCGGGGCCGGATGACGATGCGGGCGCGGCTGGTCTCCGAGTCGTTGCGGGGCGGCCAGAAGCAGATCGTGGTCACCGAGCTTCCCTACGCGGTTTCCAAGGCGCGGATCATCGCGCAGATCGCGGCCCTTTCCCGCAAGGGTGCGATCCCCGAGGTCTCCGACCTGCGCGACGAATCCGACCGCGAAGGCATCCGCCTGGTGCTGGAGCTGAAGCGGGGCACGAACGTCAAGCGGATCATGGCGCTGCTCTTCAAGAAGACCCCGCTGCAGAGCACGTTCGGGGCGATCCTGCTGGCGCTGGACGGCGGCAAACAGCCGGGCGAGTTCACTCTGAAGAACCTGCTGTCGCGCTACCGGGACCACCGCCTGGAGGTGATCCGCCGGCGTTCCCGGTTCGACCTGGAGAAAGCCGAGGCGGAGCTCCACATCACCCAGGGGCTCCTGCTCGCGCTGGCCCGCATCGACGATGTGATCGCGACGATCCGCCGCTCCGCGAACCGCGACGAGGCTTCCGAGCGCCTGCAGCACGCCTTCGGTCTCAGCGAAATGCAGGCCGAGGCGATCCTTCGCATGCGTCTCGCCAAGCTGACCGCACTGGAGGGGGACCAGCTCCGCGGGCGCGAGAAGTCGCTGCGCGCCGCCATCAGGGACCTCCGCGCGCTACTCGGCGACGAGGCTCGCCAGCTCGGGGTCATGCTCGACGAGCTCGACGGCGTGGTCGAGCGCTTCGCGGACAAACGCCGCACCGAGATCCTGCCCGACCGGAACAGGGCCGACTTTGCGTACGTGGAATCCGGCGCGGCCGACGAGGACGTGGTCGTGACGCTCTCCCGCCAGGGATATGCCAAGCGGATTCCCATGCACCTCTACCGGCGGCGGATGACCACGGGGACACCGCTGGCAGCGATGGACCGCTTCCCCGGGGACTACCTGGAGCGGGTTCTGGTCGCGCGCACGCGCGGCTGGCTGCTCTGCTTCACCGACCGGGGACACGTGCACTTCCTCCGGGTGGAGGACATCCCCGAGGGTGCGCTCAGCTCCCGGGGCAGATCCGTGTGGGCCCTCCTGGGTGCCGACCGGCACGACACCATCGTCTCGATCCGTTCCGTGGACGACCTCACCGACGACCGGTATCTGACCTTCGCCACCCGCCTGGGCCTGGTAAAGCGCACGCGGCTCGCGGAGTTTGCCGGCGCGAAGAGCGGGGGCCTCATCGCCGCTCGCCTCCGGGAAGGCGACGCGATCCTGGATGTCGCCCTCACCAGCGGCGACGACGAGATCCTGCTGGTTGCGCGCGACGGGCGCGGCGTCCGGTTTCCGGAAGGAGAGGTGCCGCTGATGGGCCGTCCTGCCCAGGGGGTGAAGGGGATGGCGCTGCGGGATCGCGACCAGGTGATCGCGCTCGTGGCGGTCAAGCGTGAGGCAGCGGTCCTCGTTGTGACCGAACTCGGCTTCGCGACACGTTCACCGGTGTCCGACTTTCCGTTGCGCAAGCGGGGGGGCCTTGGCGTGCTGGCGGCGGCGCTCGACGACGGGACCGGGCGCGTCGCTGGCGCCCTTGAAGCACTCGACGACGACAACGTCATGCTGCTCTCGGCCGGGGGCGGGCTTCTGGGCCTGTCTGTGGACGATGTCGCCCTGCGCCGCCGCAACGCGCGCGGCGACCAGGTCGTCTCGCTCGGCCCGGGGGACCGGATCGCCCAGGTGACCCGCATGCACGGCGAGGCCGGGACCGCCGAAGGAGCCAACCAACTCGACCTCATGGCGCCCGCGCGTACTTCATGAAGTTCCTCGTCCTCGGCGGGGGCACCCAGGGCACCGCCGCCGCCTTCGACCTGCTGAGCGAACCTACGGTCGCCGAGGTCGTGATCGCGGACCTTGCGAGCGGCTCGCTCCCCTCCTGTATCCGCCCGCACGCCGGCGAGCGGCTGAGGCTGGTCGAGGCCGACGCGTCGGACGAGCCCGCAGTGGCGAATCTGATGGAGGGGATGACGGGCGTACTTTGCGCGCTCCCCTACTACTTCAACCTGCCGATGGCGCGTCTCGCGGTGGAGGCCGGGGTCCATTTCACGGATCTTGGCGGCAATACGGCGATCGTGGAGGGACAGCGGGCCCTGGACGCTGAAGCACGGGAGCGCGGGGTATCCGTCCTTCCGGACACGGGGCTGGCGCCCGGGATGGTGAACGTCTTCGCCCAGGCAGGCATCGATGCACTGGACAGCGTCGACGCGGTCCGGCTCCGGGTCGGCGGCCTGCCGCAGCGGCCCAGGCCCCCGCTCAACTACCAGGTCGTCTATTCCCTGGAGGGCATGCTCGACTACTACGTCACCCCCGCGACGATTCTGCGCGGCGGCAGGCCGACCAGCGTGCCCGCCCTCTCGGGGCTGGAGAAGGTCGACTTCCCCGAGCCGGTGGGCCGGTTGGAGGCCTTTTTCACGGGCGGGGGAACCTCCACGCTGCCGCGCCGCTACGAGGGCCGCATCGACACCCTGGAATACAAGACGCTGAGGTACCCCGGCCACGCGCACATCATGAAGGCAATCCGGAAGCTGGGGCTACTCAGCGACGAGGACATCGTGTACAATGGTGCGCGCGTAAACCCGCGCCGCTTCTTCATCGAGCGGGTGACGCCGTTGCTGCGCGGTGACGGTGGCGGTGACATGGTGGTGGTTCGCGTGGACGTGACGGGCCGGCGAGAGGGCAGGGAGGCCCGCATCCGCTACGAGGTCCTGGACCTGCAGGACGCCGCGACGGGATTCACGGCCATGGCCAGAACCACCGGCTTCTCGCTGTCGCTGACGGCGCTGCTGCAGGCGCGCGGCGAGGTGCGCCCCGGCGTCGGCACACCCGACGAAGTGATGCCGCCGGCCCGGTACATCGCGGAGCTGGCAAGGCGGGGAATCCACACGAAGATATCGGAGTCGCCCGGCTGACCCGCCGGCCGGTGATTCCCTGAACACGATGAACAGAGACTTTCCCCCATGCCATTTTCTTTGATCCACCGACTCCGCGCGGTGCCCGTCGCGGCGGGTCTCGTTCTCACGGCGGGGGCCTGCGCCGCACCCGATGAGAGCAGCACCGATAGCGCGAACCCCGACCAGCCGGGCACGCAGCAGCTGGTCCATCCGTCCGAGACCCGCTTCGGCGAGATGAGACAGCTGACCTTCGCGGGCGAGAACGCCGAGGCCTACTGGAGCGACGACGGGTCCAGGCTGATCTTCCAGTCCACCCCGACGCCCGGGGAGGGCTGCGACCAGATCTACACGCTCGATCCCGAGACCGGCGCTCGCGAACTCGTCAGCACCGGCGAAGGCCGCACGACCTGCTCGTACTTCTATCCGGGTGGAGACCGCATCCTCTACTCCTCCACCCACCACTTCGACACGGCCTGCCCGGCCGCGCCCGACTTCTCCCAGGGGTACGTCTGGGCGGTCTACCCCAGCTTCGACATCTTCACGGCCGACGCGGACGGCTCCAATCTCCGCCAGCTCACCACCACGGTCGGCTACGATGCCGAAGCCACCTTCTCGCCGACGGGGCACCGGATCATCTTCACCTCCCTGCGCGACGGCGATCTCGACCTGTACTCCATGCTCCCCGACGGCTCCGATGTGCAGCGCGTCACCAGCCGCCTCGGCTACGATGGCGGCGCCTTCTACAGCCCCGACGGCACGCAGATCGTGTGGCGCGCGCACTACCCCGAGACCGACGAGGAGCGCGAGGACTACCTGTCACTCCTGGACGAGGGGCTGATCCGGCCCTCCGCCCTCGACATCTACGTGGCCGACGCGGACGGGTCCAACCCGCGCCAGCTCACCGACAACGGCGCGGCCAACTTCGCGCCGTACTGGCACCCATCCGGCGAGCAGATCATCTTCTCGTCGAACATGCACGACCCCCAGGGCCGGGACTTCGACCTCTACCTGATCAACGTCGACGGCACCGGCCTGGAGCGCGTCACCTGGTCCGAGGGATTCGACGGCTTCCCGGTCTTCCACCCCGACGGCACGAAGCTGGTCTTCGGGTCGAACCGCAACATGTCGCACGACGGCAACACGAACATCTTCCTGGTGGAGTGGTTGGAGGGGAATTGAGGGGCGGCGGAACAGCGAGTGTAGTGTTTACATGACTAAATGTAGCGTTGACATTACATTTCAGCCCGCCGCCGCCACCTCGAGCAGCTTGTTGAGGATCCGGTAGGTCAGTCCCCAGATCACCCGGCCCTCCAGGCGGATGCACGGGAATTGTCGCACCACGCCGCCGTACGTCCAGGGGTAGGTCCCGCGGTTGGCGGAATCCAGGAGCGCCCTGACCGGGAACCAGTGAACCGACGCTACCTCCGGGCTGGCCACCCGCGCCACGGCCTCGGAATCGACCTGGAACACAAAGGGCCAGATCGAGATGGTGGGAATGCGGACTCCCAGTGGCCGCATCGCCTCGATTCGGCCGAGGAGCATGCCGCGAGCGACCAGGTCTACCCCCGTCTCCTCCATGGTCTCGCGGACGGCCGCGCCCACCAGCCCTGCATCCTCCGGATCGAGACGCCCACCCGGGAGCGCCATCTGGCCCGACCACGGATCCCGCCTGGAGCTGGCCCTCCGGATCAACAGCAGGTCGCAGTCGCCGAGCCGCGGATCCGTTGTTTCGTCCGGGCCCGGCGGACGCAGCACGCCGGCCACTGCCGCGTTCTTTCGCCCCGCGTCGGGGAATGCCATCTGCGGCTCGCCGAACCGGTCCGCAAGCGTCGCCGGCAAGCGCGACAGGCGCAATCCAGCCGCTCGCCGGCTCCCCGGCGACTCCTCCGCGCCACCGCCGGGCTTCACCGCGCCTCTCTCGGGGTTCGCGCGGGCCTGTCCACGGACTCCCTTACACCCCGGCGCGATCCGGTCCCCAGATGTGCTTGTGCAACTGGGTCTGGAGGCGCAGGGGCAGCCCGCTGGCGAGAACCCGCTCGGCCAGCTCCTCCAGCCCCCCCATCCCCCACACCGGCGAGATCAGCAGCGCGCCCAGCGTCCCTGCGCGAACCCGTTCATCCAACCGCCGCTCCCTGATCACGCGCTCCGCCCACTCGAAGTCCTCCAGCCCGGTAACCACGAACTTGACCTCGTCACGGTGCGTCAGGTGGTCCAGGTTCGACCAGAGGTTGCGCTGCTCCTCCCCGGAGCCGGGGCACTTCAGGTCCATGATCTTGTGCACACGCGGGTCCAGCACGCCGACATCGAGCGCGCCCGAAGTTTCGATCAGCGCCGTGTAGCCTTCATCGAGCAGGCGCCGGGCCAGAAGCGCGGCCCCCGGCTGGACGAGCGGCTCGCCGCCGGTGATCTCCACGAGGCGGCACCCCTTTTCCTCCACCTCCCGCATCACCTCGTCCAGGGTGAGCCTGGTCCCCCCGTGGAAGGCGTACGCGGTGTCGCACCAGACGCACCGCAGGGGACAACCGGTGAGCCGCACGAAGGTGCAGGGAAGGCCGGCCCGGGTCGATTCCCCCTGGATGGAATGGAAGATCTCGGTCACGCGGACCGAAGTGACCTCCGCCGCCTCCGCCCGGGAACTCCTCACGCCTGGCCACCTTCCCCACCGCCACCCGCCGCCCTGGCCACCACGGCCTCGTTCAGCAGGCGCTGGACCTCGTGCAGCGTCACGGCGCCGGCCTGCGCCACCACCGCGTCCCGGGAAGTCCCCCTCCACAGCAGCGGGCTCTCCACGTGGCCGACGATGCCCAGCCCGGTCTCCGCCCACCTCGGGAAGACCAGGTACCCGGCCACCGGCGCCCTCAGGTCCCCCGAACGCTCGGTCTCGATCGACACCGTGTAGGGCTGCCCGTCACACGCCTCGAAGGCGGGCGGGCGGCTGTGCACCTCCAGGTAGCCCCCGAGCGTGCGATCGTCCTCGCTTTCACCGGGTCCCGCCGGTGCACTCCCGGTCTCCGTCGACTCTCCCGCCTGGCTCACCTGTCTCTCCACCCTCGTCTGTGGACAACTTCGCACCCGCCGAAAGCTATACCGGCGTGCGGCCGGCGGAACACCTGCGGCGCAAAGGAGCATCCATTCGCCCGTGCGCCCCGGCACACATCCAAAGGCCTTCCCGGCAAACGCCCCGCCGCCGCTGCCACACAAGTCCGCTACGTCCCAGGCCGCCGCCCCGACCCCCCCCGTCGCTATCTTCTAGTCACCCCCGTATCCACCTTAATATCCGGCACCGCGTCTTTCCGGCCCCGGCAACCGGCCCCCCCAACCCCCAACAGCGAGCCCCCCCGTGAAAGCGGCAATCTTCCACACGAACGGCGGCCCCGAAGTTCTCACCGTCGACGAGATGCCCACCCCCCGACCCGGACCCGGCGAAGTGCGGATCCGCGTCGCGGCTTCCTCCATGAACCACCTCGACCTGTGGATGCGGCGCGGCCTCCCCTTCGAGATCCCGATGCCGCACATCGGCGGGTCGGACATCGCGGGAACCGTGGACGAACTGGGCCCGGGGGTCTCCCCCGCCTGGGAGGGCAAGCGGGTGCTCGCGGATCCGTCGCTCAACTACGGCTGGTACCGGCTGGCGCGGCTCGCCAACACCCGCTCCGAGCCCCTCGAGATCATCGGCGAGCACACCCAGGGCGGCTTCGCCGAGTATGCTGCGGTGCCGGCCGCCAACCTGACCGAGATACCGGAGGGCGTCAGCGACGAGGTGGCGGCCGCGGGCGCGCTCGTCGGCGTCACGGCGTGGCGCGGGCTGATGGGGCGCGGGGGGCTGCGCGCGGGGGAACGCGTCCTCGTCACCGGGGCCAGCGGGGGCGTCTCCACGATGGCGATCCAGTTTGCGCGCGCGGCCGGGGCCGAGGTGTTCGCGATCACCTCCACGGAGGACAACGTGCGCCGGGTCCGTGAACTCGGTGCCGACCACGTCTTCGACCGTACCGCCTGCGACTGGCCCAGGGAGGTCTACCAGGCGACGGACAAACGCGGGATCGATCTCTGCCTCGACTCGGTCGGCGAAGCCATCTGGCGCGACCTCGTGCGGGCGCTCGCCGTCGGTGGCCGCCTCGTCACCTTCGGCGCAACCACCGGCGCCACCGGCATGATCGACATCCGCCTCATCTTCTGGCGCCAGCTGTCGATCCTGGGGTCCACGATGGGAACGCCCGCCGAGTTCCGGCAGGCCATGAACCTTGTCTTCGACGGCGTCGCCACCCCTCCGGTCCACAGCGTCCTGCCGTTGAACGAGGTCCGCCACGCCCACGAACTCCTCGAAGCGGGCGGCGTGTTCGGCAAGATCGTGGTGCGGCCGTGAGAATCCGCGATGCACAGGAGCGGGTCGACCGCTGGATCAGCAGGTTCGAGGAGGGCTACTGGCCCCCGCTGGCGATCCTCGCGCGCCTCATGGAGGAGGTGGGCGAGCTGTCGCGCGAGGTCAACCACCGCTTCGGTTCGAAGCCCAAGCGGGACGATGAGGCCCCCGCCGAACTGGAACTCGAGATCGCCGACATCCTGTTCGTGCTGATCTCGCTGGCGAACCAGCAGGGGATCGACCTCGAGGCCGCCTTCGACCGCGCGATGGACAAATACGAAGAGCGGGATGCGGGACGCTGGACACCACGGTCCACGCCGGCTGGAGGCGGGCAGTGACGCCGGCGACGCTGGCCGGGCCTGGTCGACCGCGGCGCGTGGCGAGCCCGCCCTAACGCTCCAGCCCATTCGCCTGTCATTCTCAATATGGAGCGTAGCGAGACCGACGGGGTGCTGGTCGCCCGGGTTCGCCGCGGCGACAGCCGTGCCTTCGACCAGCTGGTCCGGCGGCACCTGCGAACGGCCCACGCTGTGGCGAGGTCGAAGCTGGACAACCCCGCGGACGCGGACGACGTGGTACAGGATGCATTCATCAAGGCGCTGCAGCGGATCGACGACTGCCGCAACCCGGAGGGGTTCCGGGGCTGGCTGCTCGTCATCGTCCGCAACACCGCCCACAACTACAGGGAACGTGAAAGGCTCAGAACGGCGGCGCCACTTGAGAAGGCGGCCTCGGCGGCTTCCGCGGACGACCCCCTGGCCGATGTCGCGAACGCCGAGTTGCGCGGCCGCCTGAGCGAAGCGATGGAGAACCTCACGGAATTGCAGAGAAAGGTGCTCGTCCTCTATGACCTCGAAGGCTGGAAGCACGGCGAAATCGCCCGCGAACTCGGGATTTCCGCGGGGTCGTCGCGCGTGCACCTTCACGTCGCCCGCAGGTCGATGCGGCGACTTCTTGGCGGCCGACTCGCGCTGGAGAACGTGTGACAGATGAAGAGACCCCAATCTTCAAATACGGATGCCGACCCGAAAGTCTTCAATCTCGATCCCGAGGTGCATCCGTCCCGCTGGGAAGCTCTCGTGGCCGGGATCATGGAGCGCGCCGGGCCGATTCTGGCAGCGCGCCGGCAGCGGACTCTGGCAGGAACGCTGTCGGGGTGGCAGCGGCCCGTGCTGGCCAGTGCGGCGGGACTCGCGGCGGCCGCGGTCGCGGTGCTGATCCTGCTGCCCGGTGGGGACGGCGCCTCGGTGGAGGTGTCGCTGGCTGAGGTAGTGATGCCCTGGTCCGTCGCGGCCTGGATCGACGGCGGTGACGCGCCCACCGCCATTGACCTGGTTGACGCCGTCGAGGAGTACGTTCCATGAGCCGCCGGTTCGCCGCGATCGCCCTGCTTTCCGCCGTGTTCCTGGCCGGTGTGGCCGCGACCCTGGGCACACTGCGCATCGTCGAACACCGGGCTGATTCCGAACGGCCGGCCGTCTTCCGTCCGGACACCCGGGATCGGCGTCCGCCCCGCACATCGGAAGAGCGCCCGCAGGGGAGGGACGATTCGAGGCGCTGGACGGACTTGACCCGTCTGCTCGTGTCCGAACGGCTCGTCAGGGCACTTGACCTGACCGAAGAACAGGTCAGCGAGATCAACCTGGCGCTGGACAGAAACCAGGAGGATGCGCAAGCCTTCTGGGCCGATGTTCTGCCGGTGCTCCAGGCCCAGCGCGACTCGCTGGAAGCCGAGATCGGCCGCATCCTCACGCCCGAGCAGCAGGAGAGGTTCTCAAGGATTCTCAGCATGGACCGGGACCGTGTCCTGCGGAGCCGGGATTCGCGCCGGTCCCGGGATTCCGGACGGCGGTAGCCGGCAAGAGCGCAACCCTGACAGCTTGCCTTCGGACGGTTTCAAGCCATCTTTGTGACCGTCATGAAGCGTATTCTCGTCACCGGCGCCGCCGGCCAGATCGGGACCGAACTCACCGCAAGCCTAGTCGCCCGCTATGGGCCCGGCAGAGTCCTGGCGACCGACATCCGCGACCCCGCCCTGTGGGGGTCGTACTGCGCGGCCGAGCAGCTGGACTGCCTCGACATCGACGCGTTGCGTGACACCGTCTCCCGCTTCGGCGCCACCGCGATCCACCACCTGGCCGCGATCCTCTCGGCGACGGCGGAGGCCGACCCGGTGCGCGCGTACCGCATCAACATGAACGGGCTGCTGAACGTCCTGGAGGTCGCGGCGGAGACCGGGTGCCGCGTCTTCGTGCCGAGTTCGATTGCGGCGTTCGGGCCGGGGACTCCCCGCGACCCGGCGCCCCAGTCCGCCCTGCAGCGCCCCACGACGATGTACGGCGTGACCAAGGTCGCCGGGGAGCTGCTCTGCGACTACTTCCACAGCCGCTTCGGGGTCGACGCGCGCGGCCTGCGCTTCCCCGGACTCATCTCCTACGCGGCGCCCCCCGGCGGTGGCACCACCGACTATGCCATCGAGATCTTCCACGCGGCGCAGCGCGAGAGCCGCTACACCTGCTTCCTGCGCGCGGACACCCGGATGGACATGATGTACATGCCGGACGCGATCCGCGCGGTCATCGAGGTGATGGAAGCGACGCCGGACGGGCTCACGCACCGCAACGCCTTCAACGTCACCGCGATGCAGTTCACGCCGGCCGAGCTGGCGGCGGAGATCCGGTCCCATGTCCCCGACTTTCGAATCGACTACGATCCCGATCCGCTGCGCCAGTCCATCGCTGACTCATGGCCCTCCCGGCTCGACGACTCCGAGGCCCGCGAGCAGTGGGGCTGGCGCCACGAATACGAGCTTCCCGACATGGTGACGGACATGTTTCGGGGGCTGAACGAACAAATCGCCCGTGAAGGGGCGCTGGCCGGGAGATAGACGAACAATGCCGATGGACCGACTGACCGCCGTGGTCGAAGGGCTGGTCGCCGGGCTGGAGGAGCAAGGCACCGCCAAGGGCGCCGAAGTGGTGGTGCGCGAGGTGATCCCGGCGGGCGACGGGCATGGGCCGCGCTTCCTGCTGGAGGGCCGGGGGGACAAGCCCTTCATCCGCATGAACGCGAATTCCTACCTGGGCCTGAGCCTGCACCCCGACGTGATCGAGGCCGAAGAGGTCACGGCGCGGGCGATGGGCGCTGGTCCCGGCGCCGTGCGGTTCATCGCCGGCACGCACATCCAGCATGTGGCGCTCGAGCGGGCGCTCGCCGACTTCCACGGCCGCGAGGAGGGGATGATCTTCTCGTCCGCCTACGCGGCCGTGGTGAGCGCGCTCGTCTCGCTGACGGACAAGACGACCTTCGTGCTCTCCGACGAGCTTAACCACAACTGCATCATCAACGCCATCCGCATGTCGCGGCCGGCCGGCAAGGGAATCTACCCGCACCTCGACATGGCAGCCCTCGACCGCCAGCTGGAGGGTGCGAAGGGGAAGGCGCGGCGGGTGCTCGTCGTCACCGACGGCATCTTCTCGATGCGCGGCGACCACGCTCCCGTCGACGAGATCATGGAAATCGCCCAACGTCACGACCCCGGCTACCCCGAGAACGTGGTGGTGGTGGTGGATGATTCGCACGGCGTCGGGGCCTTCGGGGCGACGGGCAGGGGAACCGAGGAGTACACGAACAGCCCCCCCTGCGACATCCTGGTGGGAACGCTGGGCAAGGCCTTCGGCGTCAACGGCGGCTACGTGGTCTCAAGCGCCCCGGTGGTCCGCTTCCTGCGCGAATCGTCGCCGCTGTACATCTACTCGAACCCGATCACGGCAGGCGAGGCCGCGGCGGCGATGAAATCTCTGGAGATCCTCACCGGCCCCGAGGGTGCGCGCCGCCTCAGCCACCTGCGCGCACTAACCAGGCGATTCGAGCGGGGGCTCATCGAGCGCGGCTTCGAGATCATCCCCGGCGACCATCCCATCGTCCCGATCATGGTGCGCAGCACCACCGAGACCCGGCGCCTCGTTGCGGCCCTCTTCGATGCCGGAGTGCTGGCCACCGGCCTCGCCTACCCGGTCGTACCTCGCGGCGACGAGTCCATCCGCTTCCAGATCAACGCCGACCACACCGAGGCGGGGATCGACCAGGTCCTCGGAGTCCTGTCGGCCGCCCGCAAGAGGCAATAGCGCGGGTCGGGGGAACGATCAGAAACTCAGGTTCTTCAGCAATCCGAAGTAGAGACGAACCCGCCGATAGTAGTCCCCGCTGATGTACGTCTCGGCGCGGGTCCAGCTTCCACCCAGGCTGGCCGACATTCCAGCTCCCAGGAACCTTGTGATCTCGCCCTCGAAAATGGCTGCGTTGTCGGCTTCCTCGCCGGGCACCAGGAATTCCTGGGGTCTCACGTAGCTCTTTCCTGACCAGGTTGCCTTCAGTTGCACGAGGTGGAGCTCCCCCAGCAGCTGGCGTGCCGTCGCTTCGATTCTGGCGGCGTTGTATTCCACCCGGCTGGAGTTGGAGCGATTGAGGACGCCCCTGGCGTTCAGCGTGAAGCGAAGTCCCCACGAATCGAAACGGTTCAGATCCCACTCGCCCCCGAACTGAAATGCGTGATCGCGGCGGTGCCCCTGCTGTGGATATCGGTGGTGCAGGTAGGCCGTGAAGAGCCGCAGCGTGGAACGGTCTTCCGTCCCGCGAGTGCCCGGGAACGATCTGACGCCACCTGTCCACACCTCGATCGAACGCCGGTCCAGGTAGTCCAGATCCGGAAGCACGCTCGGACCGGCGTAGTCTCTATCGTCGAACTTGAGATTCGCATCCAGGCTCGTGTTGACGGAGACCGGCCTGGCGAACCCCGCATCCAGCGAATAGCCCTGATACCCCGGCGAAAGGTATAGCGGCATAGGCGGGAGATCCGCCACGCCCCGGGTGTCCACCTCGGCGTCGAACGAGAGGGTGCCCACCTCAAAGAACTCCGTGTACAAGGTTCGCACCGAGAAACTGTGTTCACGCGGCGCGTAGCTCCTTTGCAGGAATCCGGCGGTTGCGAATTGCCGCAGTGCCCCCTGCGCAAAGACATCGACTCGGCGCCCCGACAGCTCGAACCGCCGCCTGATGAGGAATTCCCATTCGCTCGCGCCCGCGATCACCTGCTCCGCCGAGTCGACGAGCGGCTGCGTAACCGCCGAAAAATCGCCGCCGTACTGCTCCAGGGCGGCACGCCCTGTGAGAGACCCCGCGATTCCCAGCTGTGCCTCCAGGTTGCCGCCGCCGCCGAAGGCGACAATGGTCAAAGCCAGGAAGAACCTGATGCGCTTCATCGGGTGCCTCCCGGTCGCCTTCTCAGTTCATCCGCCTGGATCCGGAACCGCTCAACGTCGTCCTCGACCTGTGCCTCCCATTGTTTCAGGGTCTCGATCTGCTGCGCGAGGTCCACCTCCGTGGCATCGGCTCCGCCCTGTCCGCCTCCCGCACCCCCGGCTCCGACGGGCACGGTCCTGACCCCCAGCGGATCCGCACCGAACGCCCGCATTTGGGCCACCCGCTGCTGGTCTCTCTCCAGGCGTTCGATTTCGTCTTTCAGGATGGGCAGGAACGCCTCGAGCTTGTCCACGTATTCATCCAGCCTGGCAGCCTTGCGCGCGCGATCCACAGGCGTGTCTTCAGGAAGCGCCTGGATGTTGGGCGCTTCGGGGAGTCCCAGCTCTCGCGGTCCCATCTGCCCTTCCACCTCCCCGCGCAGGTTGCGCATCTCATCGAATTCATCAAGAAGGTCCTGCTGCGCGCCTTCCTCCGCCACCAGGAGTTGATCGCTCAAGTTAAGCTGATACCTGCTGATGAGCTGAATGAGGGTCCTCCCGGCTTCGCGCCATTCCGGCTCGACCTGCCTGAGTTCCGTCAGGGCGTTCTCCCTCTCCTGCGCCAATTCATGGATGTCGGGCCGCAGCCTTCGCGCCGATTCGTCATCCGCCTGGTTCAGTTGGTCCAGGAGGTCTTCCCACCTTTCCAACAGTTCATCCCCGGCACTCCGCGCCTGCAGATAGGCCTGATACGCCCCCAAGTACACCTGCCGCGAGCTGTCCACGGCTTCGCTATCCACGTCCTGCGCCCCGAGCACGCACGGCGTCACCGCAATCATGGCAAGACACCGCACCGCCGAGTACCCTGCGGACAGGACGCGCTCCAGCGCGGGCACGGGCGTGGCGACCGGGAAGCAGCACGTGACGCCGGCCCGGCGCCTCGCCGCCCTCGGTGCGACACGGGGATTATCCACGGATTGCTAGATCCCGTGCTTTTCGATCTTGTATTGCAGCGTCGCCTTCTTGAGCTTCAGCAGGCGGGCAGCTTCCGCCTTCACGCCGCCGGCCCTTTCCAGAGCCTGACGGATGAGCCGGGCCTCGAAATCTTCGACCGCACGCGCGAGGTCCAGCCGATCGCCAA
This sequence comes from Longimicrobiales bacterium, assembly GCA_965116645.1. Lineage (GTDB taxonomy): Bacteria > Gemmatimonadota > Gemmatimonadetes > Longimicrobiales > Gaopeijiaceae > Bin94. The sequence continues at coordinate 4,087,303 of OZ220702.1, forward strand.
CCGGGCCGGCCAAAGCCCGTCCGTCGCGTCCCGCACCCAGGTTCGCCAGGAAGGGAAGGTCGTCTTCGAGCAGCGACTCCCCTTCCGCCAGCACCAGGGCCCGCTCGATCACGTTCTCCAGTTCCCGCACGTTCCCCGGCCAGTCATATTCGACAAGCTGTTTCATGGCCTTGGGGTCGATGGAGGTGACCTGGGAGCGGGTGCGCGCCTGCAGCTTCTCGATGAAATGGTTGGCGAGGAGCGGGATGTCGTCCCTGCGTTCCCGGAGCGGGGGCACGAACACGGGAAAGACGTGGAGCCGGTAGTACAGATCCTCGCGAAAACCGTTGCCGGCCAGAAGTTCTTCGGCCGGCGTGTTCGTGGCGGCCACGATCCGAACATCAACCGGAATGGTCTCTTCGCCACCCACTCTCTCCAGCTCCCGCTCCTGCAGCACCCGCAGCAGCCGCACCTGGGTGGCGTGCGATATCGTCGAGATCTCGTCGAGAAAGAGTGTTCCCCCGTCGGCAAGTTCGAAGCGGCCCCGCCTCTGCTTTCTCGCGTCCGTAAACGCGCCGGCCTCGTGGCCGAAGAGTTCCGAGTCGAGAAGTCCCTCGGGCATTGCACCGCAGTTCACCCGTATGAACGGGCCGCCGTGGCGACCGGAGCGGGCGTGGATCGCGCGGGCGACCAGCTCCTTCCCCGTTCCCGACTCGCCGTAGATCATGGCCGTCGACTCGGAGCGCGCGACCCTCGCGACAAGCCGCTTGACCTGTCTGATGCCGTCGGACTCGCCCACCATTTCTCCGTAGGGAACCGGCGGCTCGTCGCCGGTCTGCAGGCGGAGGTAGGTGTTCTTGACCCGCAGGGTCAGGTTCTCCTGCTGCAGTTCCAGCCGTGCCCGGCGTTCACGCAGTATCCGGTCCACCTTGATCGCGAATTCTTCCGACGAGAAAGGCTTGGTGATGAAATCGCACGCTCCGAGCTTCATGGCCTCGACGGCCTTTTCGACCGTCCCGTACCCGGTGATTACGAGGACCTCGGTGTCCGGCGACGAGTTCTTCACCTGTTCCAGGACCTTCATGCCGTCCACCCGCGCCATCTTCAGATCGGTGATGACCAGATCCGCCCCATCGTCCTCAAGCAATCGCAGCCCCTCCTCCCCACCCTCGGCCGACCGCGTGCTGTGACCTCGGCGGCGCATCAGGAGTTCGAGCCCCTCGCGCATCGTATCGTTGTCGTCGATGATAAGGACCTGACCGGGGGCGTTCATCGTTTCGCGTCCTTCGGTGTCGCCGAGGCGGCCCCTCGTCCCGAGGGCAGACTATCGGGACCGTTCAAGTACAGGTGGAATTCCGCGCCCTCCCCGCCTTGGCTGCCACCGTCCCCGGGTTCAGCGAGCTCCACCCGGCCACCGTTCGCTTCCGCGAGCTGCCTCACGATCGCGAGGCCAAGCCCCGCGCCCTGTGCCTTGTCGCCCACGAACGGCTCGAAGATCCGCTCACGGAGGTCCGGGGCGACGCCGGTGCCGTTGTCGCGGACCGCGATTCGGACCTCCCCGTGCACCGTGCGGCCCTTCACCCAGATTCGTTTGCCGGCCTGTGAGGCGTTGCGGATCAGGTTCAACACCGCCCGCTTGACCTGCAGGGGATCCGCGATCGCCACGAGGGGGTGCTCTGGGAAGTCCACCTCGAGAACGCCGCCGTTCATGTTGAACTCCGCCTCCACGAGGCTCGCTGCGTCCTTTACCGGGGTCCGTACGTCGTGCAGTTTGCGCTCCGAGCGGTCCGGGCGCGCGAACCCGAGGAATTCGTCGATGATCCCGTTGAGTCCGACGACCTCCTTCCGGACCTTGGCAAGGATCCGGTGCCGCTCTTCGGCATCTTCGGTATCCTGCGCGGCCGCCGCGAAGAGCTCCAGCCCGCCCAGCGGATTGCGGATCTCATGCGCTACCTGCGAGAGCATCCGCCGCAACTGTTCGTCACGGCGCCGGATGCCCGACCTCATCCGCTCCATGGCCCGGGCGAGCCGCCCCAGCTCATCCTCCCCGTCCAGCGTGACCGGCCGGTCCATCCAGCCACGCTGGATCCGCAGGGCGGCCCTGCTAAGGGTTTCGAGTCGGGCGACGATCCCTCCGGCGAGCCGCCATCCCAGAAGGCCTGCAAGAGCGGCCGCGATGGCCGACAGTGCCACGATCCGCCAGAAGAGCACACCGAGGGGGTCCAGGTAGTCGGCGGTTATCTGCACGCCCACGAATGTGACCCCATCGCCGCGTGGCAGAAGCGCAAACCCGAACTTGTGTGCGACCCCTTCAATAACGATGAGTTCGGTCGTGGCCGGACTGTCTGCCGAGGCGTCCCGCACCTCTGGAAACTGCTGCACCCAAAGCAGTTCCTGTCCGGACACCACTCTTTCCGGCGATTCCGAACTGACCACCACAGTCGCGGTGGGGTCCGCGGGGTCCCAGCGGAAGACGTCGGCCCTTTCCGCATGCCCGTGGTCTGTCAGGTATACCAGAAACCGTCGATAATCCTCGTAGAGGTCGCTGTCCTGCACTTCATCGAGTCCGTAATGGGACGGGGTCTCGCGTATCAATGCGATTTGGTTTGCTGCCACTCCGGCAACATTCAGCACTGCCTTGTCCAATTGCTCTTCCAGGCTGTGGTCCGCCGCGCTCCACGCCAGCCACCCCTCCAGCGCCGTGATCAGCACCGCGAAGACGACGAACAGCAGGGTAAAGCGGTTGCGGAGGCTCAACGTCCCTCTCCCGGCCTCAGGTGCCGCACGGGACCGCCTCCATGGGCAGCGGCGCGAGCGCGATCGGTTCCGGCGCCCTCGGTACGACGACGATATGAATCGGTCGCACCGTGCGCCGCGCCGGCGCGCAGAAATCCCCCGGCACGCGCTCCACTACCTCTACGCGGGTGCCGGCGTCGATCGCCAGCACCCTGCGAATCTCAACGGAATCGCCCACCTCGTCCCGCACTCCGACGCCCATCGCCAGCACCATTTCCCTCTCCCAGTCGATCACCGGTACGGGGACGTCCCTGTCGCCAACGTGCGCTCCCCACCAGTCGCTGAAGTCCTCTGGGCTCATCGTCTCGCTGGCGGGGCCATCCGCTGACCGGAAGACCGCAAGGGAATCCAGTTCAGACCCCGTCTCCGTCTCGCGGTCCAGCGTCGCGAAGGGCAGGCTGCCGGCATACCTGGAGATGAAATCCGAACCCACCGTGCTGTTGCGCACGAAGATCGCCGCCTGAATCACCCGGCTGGCCGCGACATCGGGTCCGGACCCGCGCGTCGTGAGGTTTGCCAGACTGCCCTCCGCGCACCGCGTCCATTCGTGCTCCTCCCTCTTCGACTCGTCGTACATGCGAACGTTCACGCGGCTCATCCCCGAGCGGCACTCCGGATCCCGGATCTCGTCCAGTGCCGGGAACCCGATGAGCTTGAACCCCTCGTCGTCATTCAGCTTCTGGATGAGCGACGCGTACAGCGAGGCGTATTCGAACGGGAGTCCCGGGGCGGGCTCCAGATGCTCCTCGCCCACGGTGCCGCGGTAGCTGATCTCCTCGAAGGTCCTCCAGGCACCGTCCGACCGCCAGGTCAGCACTTGCTGAAGCGAACCTGCGCCAAGGTAGAGCGGGCTCTCAATAGTGACGCGTATCTCGCCCGACTGCCCGAAGCGCAGTGGACCGTTGCCGGGAGGAATCATCTCGCAGGCGCTGACGCTCACGACCGCGGCGGCCGCGCACCACCGGCGGGCGCTACCTCCCCGGTACCGTCTCAAGTATCTTGGCATGCACATGTCCTCTCTGTCCCGTCTCCGCCGGCTCCTCCGCGACCGCAGCGTCAAGTCGGGTGACTTTACACTCGCGAGCGGCCGCCGTTCACGCTACTACATCGACGCGCGTCTCACGACGATGAGTGGCGAGGGGCAGGTGCTGGTCGGCGAAGTTTGTTGGCAGGTGATCGGGGAAGCCGGCTGGGAGGCGGACTTCGTGGGCGGGATGACGCTGGGCGCCGATCCGGTCGCATACGCGATCGCGAACCACGCCACGAGGCTCGGCCGGCACCTCGACGCATTCACCGTGCGCAAGCAGCCCAAGGGGCACGGCACGGGAAGACGGATCGAGGGCGGGCTGCCCGCGGGGGCACGGGTGGTCGTGGTGGACGACACCGTGACCTCGGGCGGGAGTCTCCTCGCCGCCGTGCAGGCGGTGGCCGGCCACGGGGCGGTGATCGCCGGCGTACTCTCCCTGGTGGACCGCGGAGAAGGCGGCAGCGAGCGAATTGCCGAGGCCGGCTACGATTATCGTGCCGTCTTCAGGGGCAGTGACCTGCGCTGAACCGGCCGGCCGCCACACGGCCGACTCTCCGACGCTCCCGGCAACCCGGCAGGTCAGTCCACCAGACGCAGGGGCATGATCAGGCACAGGTATTCCAGGTCGCCGTCGGTGGGCTCGATGGTGGTCGCCCGCTCCGCGGTCTTGAAACTGAATTTGACCTCCTGGGTCGGCATCTTGCCCAGCACCTCCAGGAGATAGTTCGCGTTGAAGCCGATCTCGATGCCTTCTCCCTGGTAATCCAGCTCGACCTCGTCGTGGGCCTCGCCCAGATCCGGAGTCATCGCATCCAGATGCACGCGGTCGTTCTCGAACGCGAGCTTGACCCGCCGGGTCGATGCGCTCGCCACCACCGCAATCCGCCGCACGGCGGCCTCCATCGCGGTCCGGCTCACCCGCGCCGACTTGTCGTTGTCCTTCGGAATCACCTGCTCGTAGTTGGGATACTTCCCGTCGATCAGGCGCGTGTAGACTTCCTTCGATTCCGAGCAGAATCCGAGGTGATTCCCGCCCCGCGCCACGGTGAGCTCCCCATCGCCGTCGAAGAGCCGCGCCACCTGGGCGAGCGCCGCGGGCGGCACGATCAGATCCGCCCTTCGGCCCCCGGTCGACTCCACCTTCACCGCCGTCCGGGCCAGACGGTGGCCGTTCGTGGCCACCATGCTCATCCGCCCGTCATCCAGCTCCCAGAGAACCCCGTTGAGGATCGGCCGGCTCTCCTCCTGTGAGACCGCGAAGGAGGTGGTGTTGATCAGGTTGATGAGCGACTTCTCCGGGACCTTCCATCCCTCCTCGAACTCGATCGCCGGCAGGTTGGGGAACTCCTCGCTGGGAAGGCCGTTGAGCTTGATGCGGCTGTACCCGCAGTCTATCTCGACCTGGTGGCCGCGGATGTGGAGGTCGACCGGCTCGTCGGGCAGCTCCCGGGTGAGTTCCTGCAGCTTCCTTCCCGGAATGGTGATCGAGCCGCCCTCGACGATCTGCGCCGGCACCTTGATCCGGATCCATACGTCCAGGTCGGTACCGCTGATCCACAGTGCGTCCTCTTCGGTCTCCAGGAGAACGTTGGAGAGGACGGGCAGGGTGGTCCGGGTGGGAATGCTGGCCGAAACCGCTCCCAGGCCGCTGTGAAGATTCTGGCGTGTGATTGTGAGTTTCATAGTGGCTCTGCCGGAGGGAAACCCGGCGACGGGGGAATTCCACGGACCCCGGGGGTCCCCTTAAGAATTAGTAACAGGTAAAGAGAAGATCGTCATCATAGTGTATGTGGAAAGGTGGAATCAGCCTTGCCGGGAGGGCCGGACGGGCAGTAGAAAGCAGCGGAAATCCGGATTCCACACGCTGTGGAAAACACGTGGAACAAGGCCAGGGCACCGACACCACGGCCGGATTCGTGGAAAACAGATGGTTTTCGTGACGTTATCCACGCGGTTTTCCACAGAAACAGGCGTCTTCCCGCTGCCGGGCGGCATCAGGCTCGGCTCTCCAGGCGCCGCCGCAGCTTCCCTACTCTCCTCCGAAAGGCCTCATCGCCGGCAAGCCGGGTATCGATCTTCCGGATGGAATGGTGAACGGTCGAATGGTCACGGCCCCCGAACTCCCGTCCGATTCCCGCCAGGGGAAGGTCGAGGAGGGTGCGCATGAGGTACATCGCCACCTGCCTGGGGACAAGGATCCCACGGGAGCGGCGGACGGACGCGAGGGAATCGCTGCTCACCCCCCACTCCTCGGCGACGACCTCACGGATGCGCTCGGGGTCGAGCGGGTGGTAGGCCGGATCGGCGTCGCCGAGCAGCGCCTGACGCGCGAGTTCCACCGTGACCTCGCGCCGGGTCAGCGACGAGAACGCAAGCAGCTTGATGATCGCCCCCTCGAGTTCACGCACCGACGACCTGCACACCCGCGCAATCAGGTCGAGAACCTCGGGGTCGAGTTCGACGTGGTCCTCGTCGGCCTTCTTGCGGAGAATCGCCAGGCGCGTCTCGTAGTCGGGCGGATGCACCGCAGCCACGAGTCCCCACTCGAAGCGCGACACCAGCCGGTCCTCCAGCCCTTCGAGCTCCTTCGGGTGCCGGTCGCTCGACAGCACGATCTGCCTGCCTCCGTTGTGCAGCACGTTGAAGGTGTGGAAGAACTCTTCCTGCGTGTGCTCCTTCCTGCGGAGGAACTGCACGTCATCCACCAACAGCAGGTCGTAGGAGCGGTAGCGGGACCGGAAGGCGGCGGTGGTGTTGCCGTAGATCGCAGCGACCATCTCGTTGACGAACTGCTCGGCGGGGATGTAACAGATCCGCACGGTGTCGCCGGTTCGCAGGATGTGGTGGGCGATGGCGTGCATCAGGTGGGTCTTGCCGAGACCGGTGGCTCCGTAGAGGAAGAGCGGATTGTAGCCCCGGGCCGGACGCTCGGCGACGGACTGGCTGGCCGCCTGCGCCAGCTGGTTGTTCTGGCCCACGATGAACCGGTCGAAGGTGTAGCGACTGTTGAGCCCCGGCACCGCGTGCGCCGGGGCTGCAGGAGGGGACGGAGCCGCCATGTCGACCAGGGGAGTGACCGTGATCTCCGGCGCGACACGCTCCGGCGACGCTTCCGACGAAGAAACGCGCAACTGAACCGGCCTGCCGAGGATTCTGCCGCCGATCTCCTGGAGCATCTGTCCGAACTTGTCTTCGAGCCACTCCGCATGAAAACGGCTCGGGGCGAGGATGTGCAGGATCCCCCCGTCCAGGGAAGTGGCCCGCGCGCTCGACACCCAGGTCGCGTAGCTCTGCTCCGGCAGACCGCTCCTGGCCTGCTCGAGAATCCGCTCCCAAAGTTCGTTCGCGCGCTCTGCCATGCCTTCCCGGGTTCGTCAACAGGGGCGCCCAACGTACCCGGCGGACCACCGTCTGTCAATCACGCCCACGACGCGGTTGACCACCCCCGCTCCGTGCCGGTACCTTCAATGGCTGGCCGATTCGCACCGGTCGGCGCAGAACTTCGCGAACGCATGGACGGCACCCGCTCAGCCGCCATCCCGAGAAGGCATTGGAAGAATGAAACCCACGTACAGGCCGAGGAACCGCAAGCGCCTCAACAAGCACGGCTTTCGGGCGCGCATGAAGACCCGGGCCGGTCGCGCGACCCTCAACCGGCGGCGCCGGCGCGGCAGGCGGTCGCTGGCAGTGCGCATCGGGTCCAAGAACGCCCGGTAGGCGACGCCGGTGCTGGTGATGGAAGGCCGCTCCGCTCCCGGGGGCGAGCGCCTCCCTCGGGCGGCGCGGATCCGTCTGGAGCGCGACATCAGGAACGTCCTGAAGAGGGGCAGGCGCATGAGGACGGCCTCCCTCGACATCCATGTCCTGGAAGGGGCCGGCCGGCGGCCGCGGGTCGGCTGGATCGTGCCGAAGCTGGGCCAGGGGATCGTCGCGCGGAATCGTCTGAAGCGCCGCCTTCGCGAGATCGCCCGCAGGCGGGTGCTCGGAGAGCTGTGGCGGGCCGGCCGCGGCTGTGACGTTCTGATCCGTGCGAGAAGGAAAGCCTACAGTGCATCGTATGCGGTTCTCGAAGCGGAAACGACGGGCGGATTGGAGGCGCTGTGCTTGCGAAAATGATGCTGGGTGCGATCCGGTTCTATCAGGAGTACGTCTCGGGGCTGCTGCCGATGTCATGCCGGTACCACCCGAGCTGCTCGGAGTACGCCCGGGTGGCGGTGCGGACCCACGGCCCGGTGCGGGGAGTCTGGCTCGGGGCGAGGCGTCTTGCGCGCTGCCACCCGGGGGGCGGCTACGGCATCGACCTGGTCCCGGGCGCGCCGGAGGGTGGTGACCCCCTGGGTGCAGGGGCGCGGGGTGGCCGGACCAGGGGCGGAGGCAAGGGATGAAGCCGGAGGCCCGCTTCGCGCTGGCGCTGTTGCTGATGGTCGGCGTCTTCATCGTCTCCGGCCTGCTCTTCCCGCCCGCTCCCCGGGAACCGGTGCCCGGAGAGGAAGTGGGCGGCCCCGCGACGCCGGAGCGCCAGATCGACGAGCCGGATGAGACGCCCGTGGTGTTGCCGGACGAGTCGCCGGATCTCGCGGCGCCACGCACGGGGGGCGAGTTCGGCACCGACGAACCCGAGCGAATCGTAACCGTCGAGACGCCGCTCTACAGAATCGAATTCTCCAACTACGGGGCAACCGTCCGCTCGGTCCGCCTGTCCGGCTACCAGTCCTTCACGCGCGAAGGACCGGTGGAACTGGTGCCGGAAGGGTCCGAACTCCTGGCGGGGGTGTGGCAGTTTCAGAGCAGCGGCAATCCGGCGGAGCTGACCCGCTATCCGCACACCGTCACGCCAGCCGACGGAATCCGGATCGGCGAGGGCGCGGGCCCGCAGACGCTTGCCTTCCGTTTCGACCACCCGAACGGCCGCGGCTTCTTCAGCGAAATCCGCTACACCTTCAGCGCGGACTCCTACATCATCGAGGTGGACGGCGAGCTGCCCGGGATCGACCGGGCCGCGCTCTTCGTCGGCATGGGTGCGGGCCTCGCGGTCAACGAACTGAAGGTGGAGGACGACCTGAGGCTGATGGCCGTCGCGGGGAACCCGGTCGACGGGGGGATCAGGTCCATTCCCATGGGGCGGATCCGAGAGCTCGAGACGATCGACGGTCCGCTCAGGTGGGCCGCGGTCAAGAGCAAGTTCTTCGTGGGCGCGATTCTTCCGGACGGGCAACCGGGCGGGGCGGAGATTCTCTCGGGCATCTGGGCCGACCCCGCCGACCTTGCGGACCGGGCGGCCGTACGGGTCGGCATTCCGGTGGACGCTGCGGGCGGCTATTCCTACCGGACCTATCTGGGCCCGATCGAGCGCAACCGTCTGCTGGCGATCGGTGACGATCTTGAAGAGGTCAACCCGTACGGGTGGCCGTTCCTGCGTCCCATCCTGCGCCCACTCGTGGTCGGCGTGCTCTGGGTGCTCGAAGGGCTGCACGAAGGCCTCAGCCTGGGCTACGGCTGGGTGCTCATCGTGATCGGGGTCCTGATGCGGGTCGTCCTCTGGCCGCTCAACCGCAAGGTGATGCGGTCACAGGTCAAGACCATGGCGATTCAGCCGCTGGCGGTGGACATCAGGGAGAGGTACAAGAGCGACCCGCAGCGGATGCAGCAGGAGACCATCAAGCTGTACAAGGAGCACGGGGTCAACCCGCTGGCCGGGTGCGTGCCAATGCTGATCCCGATGCCCGTGTTCTTCGCGCTCTTCTTCGTCTTTCAGAACACGATCGCCTTGAGGGGCGTGCCGTTCTGGTGGTTGCCGGACCTCTCGGCCCCGGATCCGCTGTACATCCTGCCGCTCTTCTTCGGCCTCTCCATGTTCCTGACCATGAAGTTGACGCAGGTGGCCGCGCCGAATCCGCAGATGAAGATGATGATGTACCTGATGCCGATCATGTTGACCGTGATGTTCCTGTGGTGGGGCCTGCCGTCGGGGCTGCTCCTGTACTACTCCGCCACGAACGTGGCCACGATCCCGCAGCAGATGCTCATCACCAACGAGCGGAAGAAGCTGCAGGCCGCGAACCCGGTGAAGCACCCCGCCTGAATGGCAGTGGCCCGGCAATGGATGGGCACCGCTCGCTGGTTGACACGATCGTCGCCCAGGCCACGCCGCCGGGGGTGGGCGCCGTTGCGCTGATCAGGCTGTCGGGGCCGCGGGCCGCGGGAATCGCCGGCGCGCTCATGGGTTGCGGGGGCGTCGCAATGGCTGGATGGGCACCCCGGCAGGGCCATCTTCGGTGTCTGCACGACCCCCGTTCAGGCGAGCCGCTCGACCGGGCGCTGGTGACGCTCTTTCCCGGGCCGTCCAGCTACACCGGCGAGGACATCGTCGAGATCTCGACCCATGGCGGCCACACCATCCCGGCCACCGTGGTGGAGGCCTGCGTCACGCTCGGGGCCCGGCCGGCGAGGCCCGGCGAGTTCACGCAGCGAGCGTACCTGAACGGCAAGCTCGACCTCACGCAGGCGGAGGCGGTAGCGGATCTGGTTGCGGCGAGGGCCCCCAGGGCCCGGACGGTGGCGCTCCACCAGCTCGAGCGCGGCCTGGGAAGCCGCATCGCAGAGCTGCGCGAACAGGTCCTGGGGCTGGCGGCTCTGCTCATTCAGCACATAGATTTTCCGGACGAGGACGAAGCTCCCGTGCCGCTCGACAGGATTGCGGCCGACGCGGCGGACATCGCTGCCCGGATCGATCTCCTGCTTGCCACCGCGCCCGCGGGCGAGCTGCTCCGGGAGGGGGCGGTGACGGTTCTGGCCGGTCGTCCGAATTCTGGTAAGTCCAGTCTTTTCAACGCTTTAGTAGGAATGGAACGAGCGATTGTCACCGAGGAGGCGGGGACCACGCGGGACGCGATCGAAGCCGTTATATCGGTAGATGGTTTCCCGTTCCGGCTGGTGGATACCGCGGGACTCAGGAGCGGCGCCGACCGGGTGGAGAGCCTGGGAATCGAGATTGCCCACCGGTACCTCGAAGGCGCGGACCTGGTCCTCTACTGCCACGAGGCGGGCAGGGCAATGGGCGAACGGGACACGGAGTTTCTGGAGTCGCTCGGCTCGCCGATCGTCGTCGTCAGGACGAAGACGGATCTTGTCGCCGAATCCGGACCTGCGAGCGACGGTGAGATGCCGGTGTCGGTCAAGACCGGCGAGGGCCTGGAACGGCTAACGCAGGTCCTGCGGGATCTCGTATTCCGGGACGTGGTGGAGAGTCGTGACGAGGTTCCGGTGGTCACGCGGCGCCGCCAGGCCGGCCTCTTGCGGGACGCGGCCGGGGAGATCAAGGGTTTCGGGGACGCGCTCGCTTCGGGGATCCCCGCCGAGGTGGCCTCGGCCCACCTCAAGTCGGCGGAGAGTGCACTGGAAGAGATTCTCGGCGTGATCGCTCCGGACGAGGTTCTGGACCGGGTCTTCCGCGACTTCTGCATAGGGAAGTGAGCCCGATGCGACTGACCTACGATGTGATCGTGGTGGGAGGTGGCCATGCCGGGGCCGAGGCGGCCGCGGCATCGGCGCGCCTGGGCGCGAGCACGGTACTGATCACCCCCGACCTCACCCGAATCGCGCAGATGAGCTGCAACCCGGCGATCGGGGGGGTGGCGAAGGGCACCGTGGCCCGGGAAGTGGATGCGCTCGGGGGCGTGATGGGTCAGGCCACGGACGCGTCCTCCATTCACTTCAGGATGCTGAACCGGTCGAAGGGGCCTGCGGTGTGGGGACCGCGTTCGCAGTGCGACCGGGGGCTGTACCCCATCGCCGTGCGGCGGATCCTGGACGGACTGGAAAACCTCGACCTCTTTCAGGAGATGGTCACGGGGTTGCACTTCGATGGCCGCGCGCAAGGGGTGGAGACGCGCGGGGGCGTCACCTTCGAGGGCCGGGCGGTGGTCGTCACCGCGGGGACCTTCCTGAGGGGGCGCATTCATGTGGGCGGAACAGCGGCGCTGGGGGCGGGGCGGGCGGGGGAAGGGCCGTCGATCGCTCTCGCCGAGGCGTTGGAGGCGCGCGGGCTGGAGGTCCGCAGGTTCAAGACGGGCACACCGCCCCGCATCGACGGGAGATCGGTCGACTATTCCCGCTGCGAGCGCCAGGACGGCGACGATGAGCCTTTCCGGTTCTCGTACTACGCGCGTGAGGCCTTTCTGGAGCAGCGGGCTTGCTGGATCACCTGGTCCGGGGCGGCGCTGAAGGACATCGTCAGCCGGAACCTGGGCCGCAGCGCGCTCTACGGGGGTGAGATTTCGGGTCAGGGGCCGCGCTACTGCCCGTCCATTGAAGACAAGGTCATGCGGTTTCCGGACGCGCCCCGCCACCAGGTCTTTCTCGAACCCGAGGGGTTGAGCACGACAGAGCTGTATGTGAACGGCCTTTCCACGTCCCTCCCGGCCGACGTGCAGGTCGATTTCCTGAGGTCGATCCCCGGTCTCGAAGAGGCGAAGATGACCAAGCCGGGGTACGCGATCGAGTACGACTACTTCCCGCCGGCGCAGCTCCAGCACACGCTGGAGGTGAAATCCCTTCCGGGCCTCTATTTCGCGGGGCAGATCAACGGCACTACCGGGTACGAGGAGGCTGCGGGGCAGGGGCTCGTTGCGGGCGTGAACGCGGCGCTGGCGGTTCAGGGGCGGCCACCCTTCGTCGTGGAGCGGGACCAGGGATACATCGGCGTGCTGATCGACGACCTCGTCACCAAGGGTGTGGACGAGCCCTACCGTCTGTTCACGTCGCGGGCGGAGTTCAGACTGCTGCTCCGGCAGGACAACGGGCCCGGGCGGCTCGGGACCCTCGCCCGATCGATCGGGCTGCTCACGCCGGCGCAGGAGAGGGCGTTGGACGAGCGGCTGCGCGAAGAGTCGAGGGCAATGGCGTGGTTTCGCGATCGTGCGATTCCGCCGTCTGCGGCGAATCCGGTGTTGGAGGCGGCTGGAACGACGCCGATCGAGCGTCCGGTGCGGGCGCGGGAGCTCGTACGGCGCCCCGGAGTCACCGCACGCGCCCTGGTCGCGACAATCGATGCCGCTCCCGCATTCGGTCAGGACGTGTTGGCGACGATCGAGATCGACACCAAGTACGAAGGGTATGTGCGACGGGAGCGGGACCGGGCCGAGAAGCTCAGGGAGCAGGCCGAATTCGTCATCCCCGCGGATACGCCATTCGACGAGTTGGCAACACTTTCCCACGAGGCGCGACAGAAACTCGGCAGGATCCGGCCGGCGAACCTGGCCCAGGCAAGCAGGATTCCGGGCGTGTCACCTGCCGACCTTCAGAATCTGGTGATGGAAATCCGGAAGCGGTCCTGGGCGAGAGGAGTGGAAGCGAGCGCCTGAATATCGGCTCGACCACCCACGGGCCCGTCGCAGGCGTTTCCCCTGCGGGTGCCGTGGCGCCCATTGTTCCACGTGGAACGTTCCGTCCGGGGGTTTCCGGTCAGGTGGCCCAAAGTGGGATCATCGGATTTGTTCCACGTGGAACAATGTCGGTGATCGAGACCTGCTATATTTCCGGGTGCCGACTCACCACGTGACAGCTCCCAACGAGCAATCAACCCGGAAGCGTCCGTTGACACGCATAATCGCGCTGGCAAACCAGAAGGGTGGCGTTGGAAAGACCACCACGGCTGTCAACCTTGGAGCCGCGCTCGCCCGCGGCGGGCTGGAGGTGCTGGTCGTCGACATGGACCCGCAGGGGAACGCCTCGAGCGGCCTTGGCCTGGTAGATCGCGACAGCACCACGACGGTCTACGACGTCCTCGTCCGCGGTCTCCCGGCATTCCGTGCGATCCGCCGTCCCGAGGGGTACGCTACTCTGGGCCTGATACCCGCAAATCGTGACCTCGTCGGCGCCGAAGTGGAGCTGGTGGGTGTTCAGGACCGCGAGACACTCCTCAGGGAATCGCTGGCTCCGGTCGCCGAAGACTACGACTACGTTTTCATCGACTGCCCGCCGTCGCTCGGGCTTCTCACCCTCAACACCCTGGCGGCGGCCGACTCGGTTCTCATCCCGATCCAGTGCGAGTACTATGCACTGGAGGGCCTGGGCCAGCTACTCAACACCATCCGTCTCGTCCAGCGTGGGCTCAACCCTGGCCTGGAGATCGAAGGCGTACTGCTGACGATGTTCGATCAGCGCCTGACCCTGTCACGCCAGGTGGCGACCGAGGCCAAGAAGTACTTCGGCCGGAGCGTCTTCGAGACCGTGATCCCCAGAAACGTAAGCGTAGCGGAGGCACCGAGCTTCGGTCGCGCAGTGGCGGACTACAGCCCCACTTCGATCGGGGCACGTCGCTACGCGGCCCTGGCGCGGGAATTAAGGAACCGGTCGAGCCCCGACAAGACGGAGACCGACACTCCACCGTCTCCAGGACCGCCACCCACACCGGAGTTGAACTGACATAACCGGAGTTGAACCGATAGCCGGAGTTGAACCGATAACCGGAGCTGAACTGATAACCGGAGCTGAACTGACATGAGCGGTCGTGATCGCCTTGGCCGAGGTCTCGAGGCCCTGTTGGGAGACTACATCCAGGACACCGGCGTGGCGCGGCGCGAGGGGCCGGCCGGCCCCTCGGAGATCGCGGTTCGCGCCATTGCGCCCAACCCGTTCCAGCCCCGCCGCGCTTTCAAGTCGGATGAACTCACCAACCTGGCCGCGTCAATCAGGGCCAACGGCCTCCTGCAGCCGATTGTCGTGCGCCTGTCCGCATCGAGGCGAAGCTACGAGCTGGTAGCGGGGGAGCGCAGACTTCGCGCCGTCAAGCAGCTCGGATGGACCGACATTCCCGCCCAGGTCCGGGACGTGGACGACCGCTCCCTGCTTGTGCTTGCGCTGGTGGAGAATCTTCAGCGTGAGGAACTCGGACCCCTTGAGGAGTGTCAGGGATACCAGAAACTTCGGGATACATTCGGCTATACGCAACAGGAAATCGCCGATGCGGTGGGCAAGAGCCGATCGACGATTGCAAATGTGATGCGTCTTGCCGCACTCCCTCCCTCGGTTCGCCGCCTCATGGACGAGGGCGCCCTGACCATGGGACACGGCCGCGCCGTCCTCGCGGTAGAAGACCCGATCCAGGCGGCAGACCTGGCGCGTGAAGCCGTTGCCGGTGACTGGTCCGTCAGGGAGACCGAGAAACGGGTTCGCGAGCTCCTCGAGCGCGGAACGCGTAACGATCAACCGCATACCGAACATACACCGAAACAGGATCCGGCACTCGGAGCCCTGGAGGAGGCGCTGGGCGACCATCTGGGAACGAGGGTGCAGATTCAGTGGAAGGGCGAGGGCAAGGGTGCCATCAGGATCTCCTTCCAGGGAGCCCGCGATCTGGAACGCGTCTTCGCGGCCGTGACGGGGCGCGAGGCGGGCGAGGTGGTAGAGTGAGCGGTTCGGCTCAAGGTGCCGGGAGGCGCAAGGGAAGGTGGATGGCCATCCGAATCCGCCGAAGGGGCGATGTCGAACCACGATTGATCTTTCTGTCGGCCCGGCGAGTCCTGGCATACAAGGTCCTGGCGCTTGCCTTCGGGCTGGCGTTGGTCGCCATGGTGGCAAGCTGGAGCTCACTGGCGCACCGCGCGGCGACTGCGGACCGTCTGGAGCAGGAGTTGGAGACGCTTCGGGTCCGCAGCGACAGCATCGAGGTTTTCGTCGGGTTGCTGGCGGACCTAGAAACCAGGCAGAATCGGGTCCGCGGTCTGTTTGGAGCCGGGGAGCGCGACGATTCCGGACTCTGGCTCCCGAGACCCGGTGCCGCCGGACGAAGGGTGCGCGGCCCGGTCGCCGGCGACACGGTGACGGCGCCGACGATGTGGCCACTCACCGAAGGCGGGTTCGTTACGCAGTCGCTCCTGGCGGGTGCGGAGGGGGACCACCCCGGGGTGGACATCGCCGTGCCGAGCGGTTCGTACATCAGGGCAGCCGGGGGCGGCGAAGTTCTCGAAGCCGGACGCGATCCCGTGTACGGGCTCTTCGTCCTGATCGACCACGGCAACAACCATCGGACACGCTACGGCCACGCGTCCCATCTGGCCGTTGAACGCGGCCAAACGGTGCGCCAGGGTGAGGTTATCGCTCTTACCGGTTCGACCGGCAGGTCTACCGCACCGCATCTACATTTTGAAATATTAAGGAACGGCAGACCCATCGACCCGCTGTCGATGGTTTCACCGCCCGGGAGGCGATAAGCAACACACCACAACCGCAGAGCGCGATCCAACCAACAAAGGCGGCTACGACCATGGCGAAGACGCGGAGCATCCCACCCCCCAGCGAAAACGTCATTTCGATCATCGGTGCCGGAATGCGGATCATGGGCGATTGCGACTCCGCCCATACCATTCGGATCGAGGGTACCGTGGAAGGGACGGTGCGAGCCAAGAAGGGTGTGGTGATCGGCAAGGGGGGCCGGGTGACCGGCGATATCCACACCGCGGATGCCAAGATTGCCGGGTCGGTGAAAGGGGTGCTGATGATCGAATCCCGCCTGGAGCTCGAGGGCACCGCGGTCGTGGACGGCGAAATCAAGAGCGCTCGCCTGAAGCTCGACGAGGGTGCCATCGTGAACGGTACCGTAGCCGTCGGCCGTCAGGAACCGGCTTCGAAAGCGACACCGGCCAGTGGCCCCGAGGAGAAGAAGAAACCGGGCAAGAACGGCTCGCTCTTCGGCTCCGGCCAGAAGCGCAAGGTCAGCGCGTAGCCGCTTTGGCCACGCCCCGGGCCGTTTGCCTCGCGGACATCACCGGCTTCCTGGACGAATACCTCAACACGCAGGGAACTCCGGACTATCCCGGCGCACTGGGACTGCAAGTCGCGGGGCCCGAGGTTGTGAGCCGCTTCGCCGTGGCGGTGGACGCCAGCGAATCCGTGATCGAGTCCGTCGCCGAATGGGCCGATCTCCTCATCGTCCATCATGGGCTCTTCTGGGGTGGGCTCCGACCGCTCACGGGCCCGCGATTCCGCCGCGTCAAGGCGCTGATCGACGGGCGGACCGCCCTGTACAGCTCGCATCTTCCCCTCGACAATCACCCGGAGGCCGGGAACGCCGCAATCCTGGCCAGAGCGCTTCGCCTGTCGGACCTTGAGCCCTTCGGCGACTACCGTGGAACGAACGTCGGATGGAGGGGCAAGACCGACCTGGCCGGGCGGATGCTCGGGGACTTGAGGGCCAGGCTCTCGCAGGTGCTCGGGCGTGACGTCACGACACTGCCGGGGGGTCGCGCAACGACCGAATCGGTGGCCGTTGTGACCGGCGCCGGGGCATCGACCCTCGAGGAAGCAGCCGCCGCCGGCGTGGATGTCCTCGTGACCGGCGAGGCGCAGCACCATCACGCGATCGACGCGGCTGAACTCGGGGTGACCGTACTCCTCGGCGGCCACTACGAGACCGAGACATTCGGGGTAGCGAAGATCGCCGAAATCCTGACCGAACGTTTCGGAATCGAGGGCCGTTTCGTAGACTCGCCTGCGGGGCGGTAGGAAGCTCGCGGACGGGACTGCTGAAAGGAAGCAGGAGGAAACAGGGAATGATAAACCGGCTTGCCCTCGAACGAAACGTGGCCCGTGCAGCCACAGCCATCCTCGCACTCGCGGCCGCCGCCCTCGGCGGTCCGACACCACTGAACGCCCAGGTCCCCACCCCCGCCGCCCATTTCGGCTTCCCCATGGGCGCGGAGGGACGGCTCGCGAACTGGGACGACCTCACCGCGTACTACGAGCGCCTCGCGCAGACCAGCGACCGCGTCGCGCTGGATACGCTGGGCCCCACCACCATGGGACGCCCATTCGTCATGCTCACCATCACGGCGCCGGCGAACCACGCGCGGCTGGCCGACCTGCACGCCGTCCAGCGCCGCCTCTCCGACCCCCGCACCATCGCCACCGGCGACGAACTCGAAGCCCTGCTGGACGAGGGCCGCACGGTGGTGATGATCACCCACGCGATCCACTCCACCGAGGTCGGGAGCGCGCAGGTGGCCGCGAAGCTTGCCCACCACATGGCCTCGTCGACGGACGAGCGCGTCATGGAGATCCTCGACAACGTCATCCTCCTGCAAATCCCGTCGCTGAACCCGGACGGCACCCAGTGGGTCAACGACTTCTACAACGAGCATGCCGGCACCGAATACGAGGGCCGCTCGCCGCCCTGGCTCTACCACTTCTACGTCGGCCACGACAACAACCGCGACTGGTTCACCTTCTACCAGAAGGAGACGCAGCACACGGTCCGCGCGCAGAACGACTGGCACCCGCAGATCGTGCACGACATCCACCAGATGGGCGGCAGCGGCGCCCGCATCTTCTTCCCGCCCTACATCGACCCGATCGAGCCGAACGTCGACCCGGGGCTGGTCACCGCGGTCAACCAGCTGGGCGCGTACATGGCCGCCGAGCTGACCTCGCAGGGCAAGAAGGGCGTGGTGATCAACGCGATCTACGACGGGTTCCACCCCGGGCGCGCCTACATGCACTATCACGGGGGCGCCCGCATCCTGAGCGAGACGGCGTCGGCCCAGCTGGCGACGACGGTGGACGTGCCGCCCGAGGTGGTGTGGGGCGGGCGGGAGTACGATGCGTCCCGGGCCACCTGGAACTTCCCCTGGCCTTGGAAGGGGGGAGAATGGGGGCTTCCCGACATCGTGGAATACCAGTTTTCCGGAGCGGTGGCGCTGCTCACCAACGCCGCGAAAAACCGCCGCTTCTGGCTGGAGAACTTCTACCGCGTCAACGAGCGGGCGGTCGCCGGGTGGGACGAATGGCCGGCCGCATGGGTGATCCCCGCCGGGCAGGAGAACGAGCTCGGGGTGAAGAGCATCCTCAGGATTCTGACTATGGGAGATGTGGAGGTCAGGCGCACCGAGGAGGCCTTCAACGCCGACGGCTTGACGCATGCGGCGGGGTCGCACGTCGTCCTCATGCGGCAGCCGAACGCCGCCTTCGCGCAGACGCTGCTTACCGTGCAGGAGTACCCCGATCTGCGCGAGTACCCGGGGGGGCCCCCGAAGCGCCCCTACGACGTGACCGCGCACACCCTCCCGCTGCTGATGGATGTCGACGCGCACGCGCTCGACGCCGCGCCGGGGGTGGCGCTGAGCGGCCCGATCGATGTTCCCGCGGTCGACTACGCGCTTCCGGCCGCCCTCTCCGGCCCGGGTGCCCCGCGCGTCGGCATGTACAAGGGCTACCAGGAGCCGATGATCGCGGGGTGGACGCGGTGGATGCTCGACCGGCACGGCATGCGCTACGACTCGCTGCACGACGCGCGCATCCGGCAGGGCGGGCTTGGCGACGACTACGACGTGCTGATCTTCCAGAGCCAGTCCGACCGCTCGATCAGCGAAGGCAACGCGCAGGGGTCGCTGCCGGAGCGATACACCGGGGGGATTGGGGAGGAAGGGCGCGCAGCGGTGCGCGAATTCGTGGAGTCCGGGGGACGTCTGATCGTGATGGAGCAGGCGGCCGAGTTCGCGATCGGCCTCTTCGGGCTGGATGTCGGCAACCCCGTGGATGGGCTCGACAACACCGAATTCTACGTGCCGGGGTCGATCCTGCGGGTCGATCTGGAGTCCGACCCGGTCACCGCCGGCTACGACGGCTCCACCGCGGCGTGGTACTGGCGCAGCAGCCGCGGCTTCACCGTGGCCGACGACCGGGTGGAGGTGCTGGGGCGCTACTCGCCGGCAGACCCGGTGGTGGCGGGCTGGGTTCTGGGCCGCGAACGGCTCGCCGGGCAGGGCGCCCTGCTGCGCGCGCGGGTCGGTCGCGGCGAAGTGATCCTCTTCGGATTCCAGCCGAACTACCGGGGCCAGAGCATCGTGACCTGGCCGCTCTTCTTCAACGCGATCTCGGGCGGGAGACTGGTCGGATGACGCCCGCGGCGGAAGTGCCCTGCCCGCAGTGCGAGCACCCCGAGAGCGCCACCGCCAACTTCTGCTCACGCTGCGGGGGAGCGCTGAGAGGACCGCCCTGCCCCGCCTGCGACGCCCCCACGGAGGCCGGGGACCGGTTCTGCACCCAGTGCGGCAACGCCCTGCGCGCGAAGCGGGTGCCCTTCAGCGCCTCGTCCAACCGGGTGGCGGTGGCCGCGGGCGTGCTCGTGACCCTGGTGCTCGTCGTGGTGCTCGTCGTGCGCATCGGGGGCGGAGCGAGCGGCCCGGGTGACCAGGGTTCGTCGTCCGGCCCCACGGGAGCTGCGAACGGGGGATCCACCACACCTCTCGGCCCAACCTCCGCGGTCGACCTCGGGTCGATGACGGAGCGACAAGCCGCAACGCTCCTCTTCAACCGGGTGATGGGGAACGTCGAAGCCGGGAACCTGGCGGAAGCGGCCCAGTTCCTCCCGATGGCGCTGGCCGCGTACGACCGGATCCCCGCGCTTTCGCTCGACGACCGCTTCCACCTGTCGCTGCTCCACGCCCAGGCCGGCGACGGCGCTTCGGCGCTCGTGGTGGCCGAAGCCGGGCTCGCGGTCCGGCCCACCCACCTGCTCTGCCTCGCGGCGGCGGCGGAAGCCGCAATCCTGCTCGGCGACGAAACGAAGGCCCGCGCCCACTACCAGACCCTCGTGGACGTATACGAAGAGGAATCGCGCGCGGGGCTGGAAGAGTACGGCACCGGACCGGCGGGCCACGCCAACCTCCTCCCCGTGATCCTCGGAGAGGCGGCCGAATACCTGGCCAGCGGGCGCCCGTGACCCGATGATCACCTCGCCGCTCGCGCTGGCCACGCTCATCGCCGGGTGCACGGCGCTCGCCTTCTGGCTCGACTACCGCTTCCCCGCGCTGGGGAAGGTCGGCGCGTCGATGATGGCCATCATCTTCGGCGCGATTCTCTCCAACACCGGCCTCGTGCCCGCGTCCTCGCCGGTGTACGACGCCGTGCTGGGCCCCGTCACCTCCGTGTCCATTGCGTGGCTGCTTCTCTCCGTCGACCTGCGGGATCTGGCGCAGGCGGGGTGGCGAATGACCGGCGCCTTCGGGATCGCGGTGCTGGGGACCGTCCTCGGGGCTTTCGCGGCCGCGATGCTCTATGGGGGACGCTTCGGGGACGACACCTGGCGGATCGCAGGCGCCCTGACCGGCACCTACTCCGGCGGCTCGGTCAACTTCGTCGCGGTCGGGCGGGAAGTGGGCCTGACCGGCACGCTCTTCGCGGGACTCAACGCCGCCGACGCGGTGGTCACCGCACTCTGGCTCGGCGCGACCATCATGCTGCCGATCGGGCTCGGGCGTTTCTACGCGCCGGTGCCCTCCCCAGCCCCGGGTGCGGTTTCGCCGTTTGCGGGCGGCGGTCCGACCGCGGAAACTGATGGTCGCGGGCCCGAACCGCCGACATATGGCGCCGACGACTCGTCTGAGACCGACCGCCACCGGCACCACCCCTACTTCACGCGCGAAGGCCTGTCGGCGCTGGCGATCGGCAACCTCGTCGCCGCCGGGCTCATCCTCGTTTTCGCATCCGAATGGCTTGGCGAGGCCGTGCCCCAGGTCCCCTCAATCGTCTGGCTCACGCTTCTCGCCCTGGCGCTCGGCCACTCCCCGCTCTTCCGCGACGCCCGCGGCGCAATGCAGCTCGGGTCTGTCGGCCTGCACTTCTTCTTCGTGCTGATCGGCATCCTGTCGCGGGCCTCCGAGATCGCCGCGGTGGGCGTGGACGTATTCTTCTTCACACTGGTCGTCGTGGGAGTGCACGGTTTCGTCGTTTTCGGCGCCGGCAAGCTGCTGCGCTTCGATATCGGGACGGTCGCCGTCGCCTCCCAGGCCGCGGTCGGCGGACCTTCGAGCGCGCTCGCGGTGGCGATCTCGCGCGACTGGCGGCACCTGGTGCTGCCGGGGGTCGTCGTGGGGCTCTTCGGCTACGCGGTCGGTACCTTCCTGGGTCTGGGGGTGGCGGGTCTCCTCAGGTAGCGGTTCAGGCAGGCTGCGGCCATGTTTCTGGTGCGACACGGGCAAGCGTTCACTGTCGGCCCCGAGCCGGCAGCCGAAGGAGGAGAAGCAGAATGAAGAACCGAAGAATGGAATCCTGGGTCCCGGGTCTGGCCGTCCACGGACTGCTGGTGCTGGCAGCGGCCATGGCCGGATGCGAGCCAGGCGACCGGACCGAGACTGCGGACGATGCCCAGCCGGGATCGTCCGCGATGTTCCGCCTTGCGGACGAACCCACGGTGACCATCGGAGTCACCGACGGCCAGGAGGAACAGGAGCTTTTCGGGGTTTCCGGCGCCGCCCGGCTCGCCGACGGCAGCATCGTGGTTTACGAGAGCGGGGCCTTTCGCCTGCAGAGGTTCGGCCCCGATGGCGAGCACGTGTGGAGCCGGGGCCAGCCGGGAGAAGGACCCGGCGACTTCGCGAACTTCGCCGAGTTGCTGGTTCCGTGTGCCAGTGAGCAATCGATCATGATCTACGACATATACAACCTGCGCATGACGGTTTTCGATGGCGGCGGAACACTGCTTCGCACCTTCCCCTTCGCGTTTCAGGAGAGTAGTCCCTATGACATCACCTGCGCCCCAGGCGGACGGCTGGTGTTCTCGGGCTGGGGGCATGAGCGGCCGACCGAGCCGGGCCCCTACCGCACGACGGCGGACATGGCCTTCGCGGACGGCGGCGCGGCCACCATCCTGCGGGAAGGCGTCCTGGCCGAAGACCGCCTGGCAACGACCAATCCCGAAGGGAGACTTACCGGGTCCTCGCCGGGCATCTGGTCCCGCAGGCTGCGGTTCGCCGCGACCGACGACGGGGTGTGGCTGGGGACCGGCGACGATTACGAGATGGAGTTCCTCGACTGGACCGGCACCACCACGCGTACTGTCCGGTGGGAGGGACCGGATCTGACGGTGACGCAGATGCATGTCGACGCCTATCGCGAGGCCGTAAGCGACAGCTTTGCCAGAGGCCTGGATTTCCGGGCCCGAACCAACCCCGGCCAGGTCGGGTCCAGCGACTGGCAACAGCGCTTCGAGAGACGCTGGGAGCGGGACCGGGAGGCTCTGCCCCCGGCCTTTCCGGCGTACGACCGGGTGATGCTCGGCGACGACGGCGTCGTCTGGATCGAGGATTTCCCGCGGCCCGGGGAGCCGAGCGAATGGTTCGTTCTGGACGAAGACGGGCAGCGCACGCGCAGCATGACGGTGCCGCCCGGGATCACCCTTCTCGACATCGGTGCCGACTGGGTGCTTGTGACCTACCGGGACGAGATGGACGTCGAGAGGGTCGCGCTATACTCGCTGGTCGCGAACTGAGCCGCCTCCCCCTCCATGGTGCGATTTGCCCGGCTTTCTTATGATTCACGGCCCCGCATCCGCGGGACCGGCTGCCCGCGGGCGCTGCCGGGGCGACACGCCGAAGCAGTCTGAGAGGGCGGCGCGGAGGCGAGACCGTTCAGCGGAGATTCACCGGAAGTGATTGCTTCGGAAGAGAATAGACAGGGCGGTTACGCGCCCGCGGGCAAGGACACCGGCAGGGTGAAGCCCAAGGGCTCATCCAGCATCCGTGCCCATTGCGGCATCGACACCATTCCGATCACGTCGCGCAAACCGTCGTGGTTGAAGGTGCGCTCGCCGGGCGGGCCCAACTACCTGCGGCTGAAGAGCCTGATGCGCAGCCAGTCGCTGCACACCGTCTGCGAAGAGGCGGGCTGTCCCAACATCGGCGAGTGCTGGGAAGCGGGCACGGCCACCTTCATGATCCTTGGCGACGTGTGCACGCGGGCCTGCAAGTACTGCGCGGTCGCGCACGGGATGCCCACCGAGCTCGACCTCGACGAGCCGCGCCGCGTCGCCGACACCATCGCCGCGATGGGTCTCGACCACGTGGTGATCACCTCGGTCAACCGGGACGAACTCGCTGACGGCGGCGCGAGCATCTACGCGGCGACGATCCGCGAGGTGCACGCGCGGCTGCCCGACTGCTCGGTCGAGGTACTGATCCCCGACTTCAAGGGCGACGAGGACGCGCTGCGCACGGTGATGGACGCCCGCCCGGCGATCCTGGGCCACAACCTCGAGACGGTCGAACGGCTGCACCCCGATGTGCGGCCGGGCGGCCGCTACTGGCGCTCGATCTCGTACCTGGGAAGCGCCAAGCGCATCGACGCCTCGATGCTGACGAAGACCGGGATCATCCTGGGGATGGGCGAGCGCGTCGGCGAGATCCGCCAGGCGATGGCCGACCTGCGCGAGGCCGCGGTCGACATCCTGACGCTGGGTCAGTACTTGAGGCCGTCCGCCCAGCACATCCCGGTGGCCCGATGGGTGACTCCCGAGGAGTTCCGCGACTGGAAGCGGATCGGCGAGGAGGAGTACGGGTTCAGGCATGTGGAGTCCGGACCGCTGGTGCGCTCCAGCTACCACGCAAAGGAACAGGCGCGCGAAGTCGAGGCAGGGGGGCCGGGGAAGATTCAGGAGGTGATGGAGGCGGATGTGCCGGCGCCGGCGGAGAACCCGAAACTGGTCGGCAACGGGGCCGCCGGGGCCGGTTATGCGGCTTCTGGCGGCACCGCCCACTATGTTCCACAGGATGTTCCACGAGCGGCCGAGAATGTTCCACGGAATGTTCCACGGCCGTCCGAGTATGTTCCACGCTACCTGGAGAGTGTTCCACGACCCGAAAACGGGTCGTCGGAGCCTGCGAACGAGCCGAGTGAAATGAATGGCGGCGCACGGGCGCCGGCGCTGATCCAGCTCCGCAGGCAAGGCCGCTCGACCCCGCGCGCGCAGGGCACCGGAGGCTGACCGACAATGCTGCAAGCCACGAAGGAGATGCAGTCCGGGGTGACGAACGGCGATCGCTCCGGTGCCGCCGAGGAGCAGGACGAAGCACCCGGCGACGTTGACGTTATCGAGGGGTTCACCCGGGAAGAGTTGCACGCCCTCCTCGCCGAGATGCTCCTCTACCGCCGCTTCGAGGAAAAGGCCGAGGAGGCGTACGCAATCGGGAAGATCGGCGGCTTCTGTCACCTTCACATAGGGCAGGAGGGACTCGCGGCGGGCGCGATCAGGCCGCTGCGCGAGGACGACCTCGTCATCACGGCCTACCGCGATCACACGCAGGCGATCGCCAAGGGGATCACGCCGCGGGCCGCCATGGCCGAGCTGTACGGGCGGGTGGACGGATGCTCCGGCGGACGCGGCGGCTCGATGCACCTCTTCGACGCCACCGTGGGCTTCATGGGCGGGCACGGGATCGTCGGCGGACAGATTCCGCTCGGCACGGGACTGGGCTGGGCGATCCGGTACCGGGGCGACGACCAGATCTGCGTGTGCTTCATGGGAGACGCGGCCGTCAACCAGGGCGCGTTCCTGGAGTCGCTCAACATGGCTGCGATCTGGCACCTTCCGGTGATCTACGTCGTGGAGAACAACGAGTACGGCATGGGGACCGCGTTTTCGCGCGTTTCCGCGACGGAGATGGAGGCCCGCTCGGGCGCCTACGGCATTCCGGCCCACACGGTCAACGGCCAGGACGTGCTGGAGACCTACCGGTTCTTCGCCGACATGGCCGAGCGCGTTCGCGGCGGCGCGGGCCCGCAGTTCGTCAACGCCGAGACCTACCGCTTCCGGGGCCATTCCATGTCGGATCCGGTCTCGGGGACATACCGGTCGAAGGAAGAGGTCGAGTCGCACGTGCAGGAACAGGACCCGATCACGATCCTGCGCGACCGCCTGATGCAGGCGGATCTCCTGACCCGGGGAGAGCTGGAGGCGATGGACGCCGAGGTGCGCGCGGTCTGCGAGGACGCCGCGGAATTCGCGGATGCCTCGCCGGTCCCCGACCCCTCCACCCTCTACGACCACGTCTACGCCGAGATCAACGAGCAAGGGCGGTTGTTTCTGGATGGGCGGGGGCCGGGGCCGGGAGGAGCGATGGGCGGCGGCCCGGCGGCTGGCGGTGGGCTGGCGACCGGCGGCCCGGCGGGCGGCCCGGGAGGCCACGCTCATGGCTGAGATGACCTACCGGGACGCGCTGAACGCCGCCATGTGCCAGGAGATGGACCGTGACGATTCGGTCTTCCTCATGGGCGAGGAGGTGGCCGAGTACGACGGCGCCTACAAGGTGTCGAGAGGCATGCTCGCCCGGTACGGCGACCGGCGTGTGGTGGACTCGCCCATCAGCGAACTTGGCTTCGCGGGGCTCTGCATTGGCGCGGCGACGGCCGGCCTTCGCCCGATCTGCGAATTCATGACCTTCAACTTCTCCTTCCTCGCCCTCGACCAGGTCATCAACAACGCCGCCAAGATGTTCTACATGAGCAACGGGCAGATCTCGGTGCCGATCGTCTTCCGCGGCCCGACCGGCGCGGCCCTGCAACTCGCCGCGCAGCACTCTCAGGCCTGCGAGACCTACTACGTGCACGCGCCCGGCGTGAAGCTGGTCACTCCCGGCACCCCCGCGGACGCCAAGGGACTGCTGGCCGCCGCGATCCGCGACGACGATCCGGTGGCGGTCATGGAGGGCGAGCTGCTCTACAACGTCCGCGGCGAGGTTCCCGACGAGGAATACGTGATCCCGCTCGGCGTCGCCGACCTGAAGCGCTCCGGCGGCGACGTCAGCATCGTCACCCACGGGAAGATGGTGCACGTGGCGCTGCAGGCCGCCACCATGCTCGCCCGGGACGGCATCGAGGCCGACGTCCTCGACCTGCGCTCGATCCGCCCGCTCGACGTGGACGCCATCCTGGAGACGGTGGCACGCACGAACCGCGTCGTCTACCTGGAGGAGGGGTGGCCGTTCGCGGGGGTGGGCGCGCAGATCGTCGCGCTGATCCAGGAGGAGGCGTTCGACGATCTCGACGCGCCGGTGATGCGCGTGACCCAGGCCGACATCCCGATGCCCTACGCGAAGAACCTCGAGCAGCTCGCGAAGCCCAGCGCCAGGGGGGTCGTGGAAGCGTGCAGGGAGGTGCTGTAATGGCAACCAGGGTCCACATGGAGGCGCTCTCGCCCACGATGGAGGAAGGCCAGGTCGTGAAGTGGCTCAAGGGGGAGGGGGATGCGGTCGCGCAGGGCGACATCCTCGCCGAAATCGAGACCGACAAGGCGACGATGGAGCTGGTGGCGCGCGGGGAAGGCGCCCTACGGAAGATCCTGGTCGGCGAGGGCGGGACCGCGCCGGTGGGGGACGTGATCGCGGTGATCGCGCCGGAGGGTGAGGACATCGCCGCGCTGCTGGAGGGGCTGGGTGGGGATGGGGTGGCGGCGCGGCAGGCGGCGGACGGCGCGGCGGCGCCGAGCGGACCGGCAGATCAGGCATCTGCAGCTGCGGCTGAGACGCAAGGGCAGGCACCGGCCGTGGCCGCAGCGCCGGCAACAACCTCGGCCCCCGCCGGGACTGCGCCCCGGACCGCGGCCTCGGGCGCTCCGGCGGTCTCTACCCCAACCGGCCGCGTCAAGGCCTCTCCGCTGGCCAGGCGCCTTGCCGGCGAGCTGGGCCTGGACATCGCGGCGGTGCAGGGCACGGGGCCCGGCGGTCGCGTCGTCAAGCGCGACATCGAGATGGCGGCGGCCGCTCCGGCGGTGGCTCCGGCGGCGCCCCCGGTCACACCCGTCATTCCCCCCGGCGAGGAGTTCGCGGACGTTCCCCTGTCGCAGGTGCGCAAGACCGTCGCGCGCCGACTGGCCGAATCGCTCGGGCCGGTGCCGCACTTCTTCCTCACCGTGGATGTCGACATGACGCGGGCGCTCGCGGCGCGTGCGCGGGTGAACGATATCCTGGCGGCACAGGGCGCCAAGGCGTCGGTCAACGACCTCGTCATCAAGGCGACCGCGGCTGCCCTGGCCCATCATCCGGAGTGCAACGCCTGGTGGCAGGGCAGCTCCATCCGCCGCTTCAGCAGCGTTCACATGGGTGTGGCCGTTGCCATCCCCGACGGGCTTATCACGCCGGTGGTGCGGGACGCGCATGCCAAGGGATTGGCGCAGATCGGCGCCGAGGTGCGTGAAATGGCCGGGCGCGCCCGCGAAAAGAAGCTCCAGCCGCACGAGTACACCGGATCCACCTTCTCGATCTCCAACCTGGGGATGTTCGGGATCGAGGAGTTCACCGCCGTCATCAACCCGCCGGAGGCCGGCATCATCGCCGTCGGTGCCGTGGAGGAGCGTCCGGTGGTGGTGAAGGGCGAGGTGGTCGTGCAACCGCGGATGCGCATCACGATGAGCTGCGATCACCGCGTGATCGACGGCGCCCAGGGGGCCCGCTTCCTTTCCACGCTGAAGTCCTTCCTGGAAGAACCCGCGGCGATCCTGATCTGAGGCCGTCTCCCTCTGGACCGAGTCGTCCAGGGGAGAGAGGGCGGCGAAGCCTGCCGGGGCGATTGGGGAGCGAGCCACCAACAGGTCTGCTAGATTCCGCATTCCGGCCACCCCATCCAACCTTCCCCGGAGGCAATCCCTTGGCGGACAAGAACGCAGCAGGAACGGACTTCGACGTTGTCGTGATCGGCGGCGGGCCGGGAGGCTACGTCGCGGCGATCCGCGCGGGCCAGCTCGGCCTGAAGACGGCCTGCGTCGAGACCGACAAGCTCGGCGGCGTGTGCCTCAACATCGGCTGCATCCCGACCAAGGCGCTCCTGAGCAGCGCGCTGATGGTCAACGAGCTCAAGGACGCCGGCGGGCACGGGATCTCGTTCGACGGGTTCACGGCGGACCTCGGGCCGGCGCAGAAACGCAGCCGCACCGTGGCGAACCGCCTGTCGAAGGGCGTCGGCTTCCTGCTGCGCAAGAACAAGGTCGCCCATGTGGAGGGGTACGGACGGCTCCTCGGCGGTGGCAGGGTCGAAGTGGACAACGACGGCGAGAAGCAGGTCCTGACCGCGCGCGACATCATCATCGCGACCGGGTCGCGGCCCCGCTCCCTACCCTTCCTGCAGATCGACGAGGAGCGGATCTGGTCCTCGACCGGCGCGCTCTTCCAGAAGGACGCCCCGGAGACGCTCGTGGTCGTGGGCGCCGGTGCCGTGGGCATGGAGTTCGCCGACGTCTACGACGCCTACGGCACAAAGGTCACCGTCATCGAGGTGCTGGACCGGGTGCTGCCCCTGGAGGACAAGGATGCATCCCGCGTGGTGGCGCAGTCGTTCAAGAAGCGGGGGATGGACATCTTCACCGGCGCCCGCGTGGAATCGACCACCGTCAAGGACGACGGCGTCTCGATCGCCTTCACCGACCGCAAGGGCAAGGCCCACACCCTGGAG
This sequence comes from Longimicrobiales bacterium, assembly GCA_965116645.1. Lineage (GTDB taxonomy): Bacteria > Gemmatimonadota > Gemmatimonadetes > Longimicrobiales > Gaopeijiaceae > Bin94. The sequence goes on from OZ220702.1 coordinate 4,116,317, forward strand.
GTCGACTATGTGCTCTCGGCCGTCGGGCGGGTACCCAACACGGAGGATCTCGGGCTTGACAGGGCCGGGGTCAAGGTCACCGAGCGTGGCGGATTCATCGCCGTCGACGAGGCCATGCGCACCAACGTCGCGGGCGTCTGGGCAGTCGGCGACTGCGCCGGGCAGCAGCTCCTGGCGCACAAGGGGATGCACGAAGGCGTCGTGGCAGCAGAGCACATCGCCGGCGCGGGCCACCACACCGTCGACTACGGGAACGTCCCCAACTGCACCTACTGCCACCCGGAGGTTGCGTCGGTCGGCCTCACCGAGGAACAGGCCCGCGAAAAGGGCCTCGACATCGAGGTCGGCAAGTTCCCCTGGGCCGGCAACGGGCGCGCGCTCGCCGCAGGCGACTCCACCGGCTTCGTCAAGGTGATCCGCGACAAGCGCTACTCGGAGGTGGTCGGCGCCCACATCGTCGGGCCGCACGCCACCGAGCTCATCGCCGAGTTCGTGATGGCACGGCACCTCGAGTCGACCGCGGAGGAGATCGACCGGGCAATGCATCCGCACCCGACGCTGTCGGAGGCGGTCGCGGAGGGGGCGCTGGGAGCGCTGGGAAGGGCACTGCACGTGTAACCGTCCCGGGGCGCGGGACGGCGCGGAATCCTCTCGTGCGACCGGGCCTGCGTCCCTACAGCTCCGCCTCAACCCCCCTGATCGCCAGGATCCGCGCCAGCGCCTTGCCGATCTCGTTGTTCGGCGTCGAGGCCCCCGCCGTGATCCCGAGCTGCATCGGTCCCGGCGGCAGCCAGTTCCAGTCGGTCACCTCGGGGGCGTGGGGATCCAGCTCCGGCTTGTGATTGATCGCGCCGTTCTCCGCGTCGATGCACTCGGCGTCCTTCACGTGGAAGGTCGTGGTGTACTCCCGGCACAGATGGGCCAGGTGGTTCGTGTTGGACGAGTTGTAGCCGCCGACCACGAGCATGATGTCGGGCGGCTCCTGCATCATTTCCAGCACGGCGTCCTGCCGCTCCTGCGTCGCCGAGCAGATGGTTCCGAAGGAGCGGAAGTGTCCGGCGGCGTGCTCCTCCCCCAAGGACTCGGCCATCATCTCCCGCAGGCGGGCGCCGATCGCGAGCGACTCGGTGGCCAGCATCGTGGTCTGGTTGGCCACGCCGACCTTGCGGAGGTCCCGGTCGGGGTCGAAACCATCCGATGTGCGCCGGGCAAAGCGTGCCATGAAGTCGTCGCGGGTCATCCGCCCCGGGCGCCCGGTCATGTAGTCGCCCACCATCACGGCCTCTTCCATGTTGCGCACGACGATGTACTTGCCACCTTCATGGCGCAGCACCTGGCTGGCGGTCGCGCGCGACTCCTCGTGCTGGTATTTGCCGTGGATGATCGCGGTGAACCCGTCCCGGGCGTAGCCGTCCACCCGCTTCCACACCAGCAGCACCGAGCCGCAGGTGGTGTCGACCAGCACGCACTCCTTCTCCTGCAGCACCTTCATGTCGTGGATCGTGACGCCGAAGGCGGGAATGATCACCACGTCGTCCGCGGTCACCTCGCTGAAGTCGAACCGGCCGTCCTCGGAGGGGTAGAGGAACTCGATGCCCTTCTCCTGCAGGCGATGGTTGACGTGCGGGTTGTGGATGATCTCGCCGACGAGGAAGATCCGCTTGTCCGGGAACTTGTGGCGTGTCTGGTAGGCGTAGTCCACGGCGCGGTCGACGCCGTAGCAGAAGCCGAAGTCCTTTGCGAGGCGGACCGTGATGTCGCCGAAGCGGTCGGTGTAGGCGCGCGAGCGGATCCGCTCCAGGAGCGCCGAATGGTACTCCGTATCGATGACGGGCTTCACCTCGGCCTTGAGACCGAAGCCCTTCCTGAAATAGGTATCCTTCATTCGATTCCCTCGTGGGAGGGGGGCCCGGGAGATTCCGGGTGCGGGAGAGTCCCGCCAGCCACAGGAATATACATTCCTAACGGCGGGCCGACACAACGGCCGGGCCAATAGACGGTCGCTGGGCCAGCGGGCCGGCACAGCGCCGGGGCCGGGCCCGCTTGCCGACACACACCCAACTGGAGCACCCATCTTGCTGAGCCGACTGATCTTCCTCTTCGTCACCATTCCGCTGGTCGAGCTGGCGATCCTGCTGCAGGTGGGGCAGTGGATCGGGCTGTGGCCGACGGTGGGACTGGTCGTGGCGACGGGAATCGCCGGGGCGGCGCTCGCCAGGCACCAGGGGCTGAGGGCGTTTCTGGCGGTGCAGCGGGAGCTGGCGTCAGGCCGTCTGCCGGGGCGCTCGCTGCTCGACGGGCTGTCGATCCTGGTGGGCGGCGCCTTTCTGCTGACGCCGGGGATCCTCACCGACATCGCCGGATTCAGCCTGCTCCTGCCGTTTTCCCGGCGGTGGCTGCAGCGGACCGTGCAGCGCAGGCTGGAGCGGGGCATCAGCGAAGGAACCGTCCAGTTCCGGGTCTTCACCCCCGGTGAGGGCGTCTCTACGCGGTGGGGAGAGGTCGGGACGAGGCCGCCGCGGCAGCGCGACGGTACGGACTTCACAAGACAAACGGACTACACGGATTCCTCCGACTGAGGACGAAAGAACCGACGATGAGCCCGGACGCAAACCACGACATCACCTTTCTCGAACGCCTGCTCGACTCCCCCGGCCCCTCGGGCTTCGAATCGCGTCCGGCCCGGGTCTGGAGGGACGAAGCCGGATCCTTCGCCGAGACCTGGTCCGATGTCGTCGGCAACAGCTACGCGGCGGTGCGGCGCGACGCCCGGCCGCTCGCGCTGATGGCCGGCCACATCGACGAGATCGGGCTGCAGGTTACGCACGCCGACGAGTCGGGGCTGCTCTACTTCGGGGGCATCGGCGGGTGGGACGCGCAGGTCCTGGTCGGACAGCGGGTGCGGGTGCTGGGCGCGAAGGGCGACGTGCCGGGGGTGATCGGACGGAAGGCGATTCACCTCATCGAGCCGAAGGAGCGGGAGAAGGCGGTGAAGGTGAAGAAACTCTGGATCGATGTGGGGGCGGGCTCGAGGGACGAGTTGAAGGAGCTGGGCGTGCGCGTGGGCGATCCGGCGGTGCTCGATGCGGGCATGGTGCGCCTGGCAGGGGACCGCGTGGCGAGCCGTGCGATCGACAACCGGGTGGGTGCGTTCATCGTGCTCGAAGCGCTGCGCAGGGTGGCCGCGGACGATGGGCGCGCGGGGGCGGTTGCCGTCGCGACGGCACAGGAGGAGATCGGGTATTCCGGGGGCGGGGCCCGGACGAGCGCGTTCGGCGTTGCGCCCGATGTGGCGCTGGTCGAGGACGTGACCCACGCGACGGACGTGCCCGAGGTGGAAAAGAGCGAGGTTGGGGAGCACTCGCTGGGCGGCGGGCCGGTGCTGACGCGCGGGTCCGCGACGCACCCGGTGGTCTTCGAGCTGCTCGCCGAGGCCGCCGAGGCCAGCGACATCCCGTACTCGATCCAGGCCGCGCCGCTGCGCACCAGCACCGACGCCGACGCGATCCACCTGGCGCGTGGCGGAATCCCCACCGGGCTGGTCTCGGTCCCGAACCGCTACATGCACTCGCCCAGCGAGATGGTGTCGGTCCCGGACCTGTTCCACACGGCCCGTCTCCTGGCCGCATTCGTGGCGCGGCTGGACGAGGGCGTCGATTTCGCGCGCGGCTGAGGGCGTGCCGAAGCCCCGCGCACGGCTGTCGGCCCTTGCCTATATTTACTGCCCACTGCAAATCGAGACGGAAGCCCGGAGGCTGAAACCCCAATGATCGACGCCCGAGCCGTTGTGACGGAACTCCAGGAGATGCGGGAGGACGGCCACCTCTCGGACGCGCTCCTTCGCTACGCCGCCAGAACCCTGTACGACTCGGACGACCGCTTCGACTGGGTGGGGGTCTACCTGCTCACCGACGACCGGCTGGAACTCTGGCTGCACAACTACTTCGGCGCACCCACCGATCACGCGCAGATCCCGGTGGGCCAGGGAGTCTGCGGGACGGCCGTGGCCCACGGCGCCAACCAGAACGTTCCGGACGTGACGGCGTTCGAGGGCTACCTGGCGTGCAGCCCCGACGTCAAGTCCGAGCTGGTGGTCCTGATCCGCGCCGGCAGCGAGATCTATGGCCAGTTCGACATCGACTCCAACCAGCCGGACGCATTCGACAACCAGGACGAGGTGGCGATCCAGATGGTCGCCGACAAGCTGGCGGAGCAGATCGCTCGCGAACGGCGCTGACGGCAGCGTCCTGTGCAGGGGTCGCCGCCGCCGGGGATGTCCCGGGCGGCCGGCGCGTCGGCGGGAGCGGGACAGCGCACGCAATTGCATGGTGCCCCTGGTGAGATCCTTCCTGGCCCCCAATCCGGGCCCGCTCACGCTGGACGGCACGCGCAGCTACCTGGTGGGCGATGATCCGGTCGCGATCATCGACCCGGGGCCGCGCATCGAGTCCCACATCTCCGCGCTGGCGAAAGCCGTCCGCACGGCGTCGGAAGTCGTCATCCTCCTCACGCACGCCCACGACGACCACGCGGCCGCCTCGGCCCGGCTCGCCCACCGCACCGGCGGCAGCGTGTTCGGCCCGGGCGGCGACCACGACCTCGGCGAAGGCCAGGTCATCGCCACCAGCGGCGGCGACCTCGTCGCCGTAGCCACGCCCGGCCACGCTCGCCGCCACTTCTGCTTCCACCACCCCGACACGGCCTCCATCTTCGTCGGCGACCTCCTCATGGGCGAGGGCGACACGACCTGGATCGGCGAGTACCTGGGCGCCGTCGCGGACTACCTGCGCTCGCTCGACCGCCTCGATGCCCTCGCCCCGCGGACCCTCCACCCCGCCCACGGCCCCCCCATCCCCGACCCGGCGGCGACCATCGCCCGCTTCCGCGCCCACCGGCTGGAGCGTATCGAACAGGTGCGCCGCGCCGTCGCAGCGGGACATGCGGGCGCCCCCGCCATCGCCCGGCACGTCTACGGACCCCTCCCGCCGAAGATCCGCACCATGGCCAAGGCCAGCGTGGACGCGATTCTGGGCTACCTTTCGGGCGCGGAGTAGCTTTCCCGCAGTCTGCACCCCAGGAGAGGCATGATCCCCAGCGCACTCACGGCGACCCTCACCGCGATCTGCGGCCCCGACGGCGTCATCGTGGATCCGGACCGGCTGCTGGTCTACGAGTCCGACGCGCTGACCGCCTACCGCCACCGGCCCGGCGCCGTGATCCTCCCGCGCACCACCGGCGAGCTGCGCCGCACCGTGCGGGAGATCTCCCGGACCGGACTTCCGATCGTGCCGCGCGGGGCCGGAACCGGGCTCTCCGGAGGCGCGGTGGCGCTCGGCGGCGCCGTCGTGGTCGGCACGGCGCGCATGAACCGCATCCTCGAGATCGACGCCCCGAACCGGCGGGCGGTTCTGCAGCCGGGGGTCATCAACGCGGAACTCTCCGCCGCGGCGGCCGCCCACGGCCTCTACTACGCCCCCGACCCGTCGTCCCAGACCGCGTGCACCATCGGCGGCAACGTGGCGGAGAACTCGGGCGGCCCGCACTGCCTGAAATACGGGGTCACGTCGCGGTACGTGACCGGGCTGACCATCGTCCTGGCCGACGGCACGGTGGCCGAACTCGGAGGCCTCGGCCGCGAGGCTCCGGGGTACGATCTCGTCGGCCTCTTCGTCGGCTCCGAGGGCTGCTTCGGGATCGCCGCCGAGATCGAGGTCACGCTCCTCCCGGTGCCGGAGGGCGTGCGCACCCTGCTCGGGATCTTCGACCGCATCGAGGATGCGGGCACGGCCGTTTCCGACATCGTGGGGGCCGGGCTTCTGCCGGCGGCTATGGAGATCATCGACGGGCCGACGATCCGCGCGGTGGAGGACAGCGTCTTCGCCGCAGGCTACCCGACCGACGCCGAGGCCGCGCTCGTGATCGAGTTCGACGGGCTGGAGGCCGGGCTGGACACGGAGGCCGGGCGGGCCGCGGAGCTCTGCCGCCGCGCCGGTGCCCGCGAGGTGCGCAGCGCGCGCGACGAGGCCGAGCGGATGGCGCTCTGGAAGGGACGCAAGAAGGCTTTCGGGGCGATGGGACGGATCGCTCCCGACCTGCTCGTGCAGGATGCCACGGTCCCGCGCACCACCCTGCCCGCCATCCTGAATGGCATCTCCGAGATCGCGCGGCGCTACGACCTGACCGTCGCCAACGTCTTCCACGCCGGCGACGGGAACCTGCACCCCAACATCCTCTTCGACCGCCGCAACACCGACGAGCTCGAGCGCGTGGAGCGCGCGTCGAAGGAGATCATGCAGATCTGCGTCGACTCCGGCGGCACGATCACCGGCGAGCACGGCGTGGGGCTCGACAAGAAGCACCACATGCCGCTGATCCACGGCCCCGCCGAACTCGACGCGATGTGGGGCCTCCGGCGGGTCTTCGATCCCGCGGGCGTGATGAATCCGGGGAAGGTGCTGCCGGACGGGACCGGGCCGGCGGGGGCGGGTGGGCGGACGGGTGTCGGCGATTCCCCTCGGGGCGGGCGGACAGGTGCCGCCTTGTCGGCATGAGGACGGGGGTGAGCTCCGTCGCCGCGGCGTGCGAGGTGCTGCGCGAGGACCAGGTACTAAAGGGAGAGTCGGCGCGGGCATGGATGGCCGGATCCGGCCGTGACCGGATGCCCGAAGCCGTCCTCTTCCCCGAATCCACAGAGGAAGTCCAGGCGGTCATGCGGGCCGCGATCGACAACGCCATTCGTCTGCTGCCCGCCGGGAGCGGTAGCTGGCTGGGCGCGGGGGGCTGGGGACGGGAGGCGGACGCGATCGTGTCCACGGCGCGGATGGACGCCGTCGTGCACTATGAGCCGGCCGACCTGACGCTCACCGCCGGGGCCGGGCTGGGGATGGCAGCGCTGGCCGAACTCGCGGATCGCAGCGGGCAGTGGCTGCCGATGGACGGGCCGGGATGCGCTGAGGGGACGCTGGGCGCGGTGGTGGCGTGCGGGGTGCCGGGGCCGCTGCAGGGCCGGTACGGCGGGGTGCGCGACAACGTGCTGGGACTCGAAGTGGTGACGGGCGACGGTCGCATCCTGCGGGTCGGGGGCCGAGTGGTGAAGAATGTGGCCGGGTACGACATGGTCCGCCTCTTCACCGGTAGCCGTGGCAGTCTCGGCGTGATCACGCGGGTGTCGGTGCGCCTCTTTCCGCGCCCCGGAGCGGACATGACGCTGTGCTTCCACGGCGGCGTGGACGAGGTCGTGGCCATGGCGAGGGGGGTGTGCACGGCGGCGTTCCCGGTCGCGGCGGTCGAGGTTGTCAGTGACGGCGGAACCCGGACGGACCCGGGCGGCGACGGAGCGGGCCGGGCCGACGACGAGGAAGCCGCCGGTGACGGCGGGATGGTCCTGGCCGTGCGGCTTCTCGGTGGAACCGAGGAGGTGGCGGAAGCGCGCGCCAGGACGCTGGCGGGACTGGGACGCGAGCCGGACGAGGAGCTCTCCGGGGGTGACAGCGCGGCCCTCCACGAAGCGCGGTCGTGCTGGGAGGACGGGTCCCCGGTGGTGGTGCGCCTCGCCGCGCTGCCGGACCGCCTGGCGGACGTGATGGCTTGTGCGGGGAGGGTCGCCGGGGGGGTCGGGGGGGAGATTGCGGCCGATGCGATGCGGGGGCTGGTGCGCGTGCAGGGGAGTTGTGGGCCGGGGCGGGCGGAGGCGGTGGCCGAGTGTGTGGCCGGCGCCCGGGCGGAGATGGCGGACCGGGGTGGGAGTCTGGTGTTGAGCAGCGCGCCGCGCGAGGTGGTGGAGGGGGTGGGGTGGGGGGGGTGGGGTGGGGGGGCGGGGCTCACCGCGCGCATCAAGTCGCTCTTCGATCCGCACGCCGTGCTGGCATCCGAGTGCCCATGAGCGCGGTCACAGAGTCGCTCGCCCGGGCCTTGAAGGAGCAGGAGGAAGGGCTGCTCAACTGCGTTCACTGCGGATTCTGCCTGCCGGCCTGCCCCACCTACCGGCGCCTGGGGGACGAGGCCGACTCGCCGCGGGGACGCTTGCACCTGATGCGGGCGGTGGTAGAAGGACGGCTGGAAGCGGGGTCCGACGCCTTTCAGCTTCACATTGACCGCTGTCTGGGATGCCGGGCCTGCGAACCCGTCTGCCCGTCAGGGGTCGCCTACGGCCACCTCCTCGAACTCGCGCGGCACGTCGGCCGCGAAGCGCGGCGCCCACCCCTGCTCTCCCGCCTTCTGCTGCGCGTCTTCGGCTCGCGCTCCCTCTCCCGCCCGGCCATGGCCCTGGCCCGCCTGTTGCGCGCCACCGGGATCCCCGCGCTCCTGGCGCGCGCCCGGCCCGGCAAGGGTCTGCCCGGCCCGGTCCGCCTCGGCATGGCCATGCTCGCGGCCACGGCCCCGGTCCCGGCGCCGGCCCCCATCCGGCGCGCCCGCCCGTCCACCCCCGCCCCCGCCCCCGCCCCCACCGACCGCCCCGGCACGGCGGCCATCCTCACCGGGTGCGTCCAGGCCGGCCTCTTCGCGCGAGTCAACGCGGCCACGGAGCGGGTACTGCGCGCCAACGGCTACGATGTCGTTCGCGTCCCCGGCCAGGGGTGCTGCGGCGCCCTCCACTCGCACGCCGGCGACCTGGACGCGGCCCGAACGCTCGCCCGCCGCAACATCGAGGCATTCGAGGCCGCGGGGGCCGGTTTCATCGTCATGAACGCGTCCGGGTGCGGGGCCGCGATGTCTGCATACGCCAGCCTGTTCTCCGGGGACGGGACAATGGAGCAGCTGGCGGCGTCCGTGGCCGCGCGGGTAAAGGATGTATCGGAGCTGCTGGCCGCACACGGACCCCGGCGGGGCGGAGAAGTTCAACTCAAGGTTACCTACGACCCCCCCTGCCACCTTCTGCACGCCCAGGGCATTTCCGGCCCCCCCGGGCAGGTGTTGCGAGCCGTGCCGGGTCTTGAGGTCGTCCCCCTCCGCGCGGCGGGCGAATGCTGCGGCGGAGCCGGCATCTACGGACTCACCCACCGCGACCTGGGAGGGCGGATCGGTGGCGACAAGGTGCAGAGCGTCATCGATACCGGCGCCGACGCGCTGGTCACCGCCAATCCGGGGTGCATGATGCAGATCGGGGCGGGTCTGCGCATGCAGGGGCGCGACACCCCGGTCCTTCACCTCGTCGAACTCCTCGACGAGAGCTACCGTAGGCGCGGCCTCCACGACGCGCCTCCCGGGACCCTGTCATGAACCGCCTCCCCGTCAGCCTTGCGGAGGCGCAGGCCCGCACCGCCGACTGCGTCGACCTGCTGCGCACTCTCGTGGAGATCGAATCGCCCACCGGCGACGAAGCCGCAAACCTGAAGGTCGCCGAGGTGCTGGAGCGTCAGATCACCGAGGCGGGCGGCAGGGTCGAACGCTTTCAGGCGCCGGGACTCGGCGTTCACCTGGTCGGGCGTTTCGCCGGCACGTCAGGGAATGGTCGCAATCCCATCCTTGTGCTCGGCCACATGGACACCGTGCACAATGTGGGCACACTCGACCGGCTGCCTTTCGCGATCCGTGACGGAAGGATATACGGACCCGGCACCTACGACATGAAGGGGGGCCTGACGACTTCGATACTTGCACTGCGCCTCATGGCTGAAAAGGGCGGCGGCCCGGCATCCGATCTGTCCTTTTTGATTACATGCGACGAAGAACGAGGCTCCCCGGACTCCCGTGCGCTGATCGAAAACGAGGCGCGCGTGTCCCGCGCCGCGCTGGTGGTGGAGCCGTCGGTACCGGGTGGGGCGGCGAAGTGCCGCCGCAAGGGTGTCGCCGCGTACGAACTGCGGGTCAAGGGCAAGCCGGCACACTCGGGCATCGAACCGGAACGCGGTGCAAGCGCCGTCCACGAGCTTGTGAAACAAATCACAAGGGTCTACGAACTGGCCGGCGCGGAAGCCGGCACAACCATAAACGTGGGCGTCATCGCGGGTGGCACGAGGGAGAATGTTGTTGCCGAGTCTGCACACTGTACCATCGACGTGCGCTTCTGGACAAAGTCGGAGGCGGAGCGAGTCCATGCGGCGCTGCTTGGCACGCGCCCCTTCGACGAGCGTTGTGACCTGTCTCTCACGGGCGGCATAAACCGTTGGGCCCTGGAGGAGACCGCGGAGTCCACCCGGCTGTACCATTCGGCCCGGTCCATCGCTGCCGCGCTGGGCTTCGCAATCGGCGCGGGCGAATCGGGCGGGGCAAGCGATGCAAATATCGTGGCTGCCATCGGTTGCCCCGCTCTGGACGGCCTCGGCCCGGATGGCGACGGGGCGCATACCCTCGACGAGTACATCCTCGTGGACGACCTGCCGCGGCGAATCGCGCTGATGGCCGCGCTCTTCGAGACACTTTGAATTGAACAGTCGCCTTGGGACAACACCGGGCCAATGATGCGTCAAGCTTGTCTTTGTGCATTCATCCTTCTATTATTCGTGCCGGATGCCGGGTACAGAGGCCCGGCAGCGAACGTTCACCGCATTTTGCAGCGAGGGAGAGGGAAGTGATTCATGACTGACGCAACGAGAAACAGCTACGAGGCCGCCCTCAGGCACGCAGAGGCCGAGCTGGCGTCGCACGAGGAGCGCGGCCAGGCGTTGCGCAACACCGTCGAAAGCCTCAAGGCACTGCTGGCCTTCGGAGGAGCGGAAGCAGCGGCTGCGCCGCGCCCCGCGGCGGCACCCAAGGTCAGCAAATCCAGGAAGCCCAGAAAAGCCAGAAAGCCCAGGAAGACGCCGAAGCTCAGAAAGCCACGCAGAAGCGCGGGCGCCGGGCATCCTCCGGTCAGCAGCGATCACTACAGGGGCATGGGCCCCACCGCCGCGTATCGCAAGTTCATTGCGGAATTCGGTGACAAGTACACTGTGCCCCAGATCCGGGATGCACTGGTAGTAGGCGGCGTCCGGTCGAAGTCCTCGACATCCCTGCTGACGGGCCTGCACTCCGTGCGTCGGCGCGACGAGGCGAAGGCCCAGGCGGCGGGCGGCGGGAAAGCGTCAGAATAGGCCGGATCCGACAGAGCCGGCACTTGGCACAAGACGGTGTCGGCGGCAGGGGTTGGCGCACAAGCCGATGACGCAAATCACCCGGGCGGTTCTGCGCGAAGTGCCCCTGCGGCTGAAGGAATTCTTCGAGATCAGCAGCGGAGGCACACAGGCACGTCGTGTCGTCCTGCTCACCCTGGAAGCGGACGGTGTTGCGGGTTGGTCGGAGTGCGTCGCGGGCGAAACGCCCGGCTATTCATACGAAACGACGGAGACGGCCTGGCACGTCCTGACCCGGTGGCTCCTCCCGGAGCTGGTGGGCAGTGAATTCGGGGACGGGCGGAATCTTCACCCGGCTCCGTGGCTGCGCGGTCACCCCATGGCCCGCGCGGCCATCGAGATGGCGGGATGGGACCTTGAGGCCAGGCGCCGGGACGTGCCGCTGCGGGAGCTTCTGGGCGGTCGGGCGAATGCGGTTCCGGTGGGCGTGTCCATCGGCCTGCAAAAGAGTGACGGGGACCTGCTGGCCAGGGTGGCGGGATACGTTGCCGAGGGGTACCGCAAGATCAAGTTGAAGATCAAGCCGGGCCGCGATGTTGAAATGATGAGGGCCGTGAGGGACCGGTTTCCCGATGCGCCGCTGATGGCCGATGCCAATTCGGCGTACGAGCTTGCAGATGATCTGCCGCGTCTGCGCGAAATGGATGACCTCGGGCTGATGATGATCGAACAGCCGCTTCATCACGAAGACCTGCTGGATCACGCGCTGCTGCAGAGCCGGATCGACACGCCCGTCTGTCTCGACGAGTCCATCCGCTCGCCGCGGGACGCCAGGCTGGCGCTGCGCCTCCGGGCGGGGCGGATCGTGAACATCAAACCGGGCCGGGTCGGCGGTCTGCGCGCTTCCGTCGCCATACACGACGCGTGCCGCGACGCCGGCTGGCCGGTCTGGTGCGGCGGCATGCTGGAGTCCGGCATCGGGCGGGCCCACAACGTCGCGCTGGCGACCCTCCCGGGCTTCACCATCCCGGGGGACATCTCGAACTCCAGCCGCTACTGGGAGGAGGACATCGTCCGGCCCGAATTCGAGATGGCGGACGGAATGATGCCGGTCCCGGACGGACCCGGGATCGGAGTGGAGCCGCGCATCGACCGGATCGAGGCGCTCACGACGCGGATGGAGGTCTTCGAAGCGTAGCGCGGCCGGGCCCCGGTGAGGCCCGGTTCTGCTGCCTCCGGCCGCGGTGACCCCGGCGCGCTACTCTATCAGCCCAACATCGCTGCCATGGGCCCCTCGTCACGCCTTGCCACCGCGGCGCCTCGGCGCTCTCGGTGCTCGCGGGGCCTTATCCACGGACTGCTATCTCCCGCTGGCGGCCCGCAGGCACGCCGGGCAATACCGCCAGCGCTTGTCGAGCGGATCTCCGCAGGCGCAGACGTGGACGCGCGGGCGCCCGCACTTGGGACATCCGGCGGCGCCTGGCGGCAGCGAAGCCCCACAGCTCTCGCAGTTGGGTGCGGCCCCGCGGGTCAGCGCGATGATCTGGCCGGACTCGTGAGGCGTGGTCACACCCTGGGCGACCTGGCGCATGGCGTCGCGGGCCATCGAGCCCATGCCTCCGCGGCGCGCCAGCGTGCGGAGCGAGGTCAGGGACGCGCCCGCGTTAATGGCCGTTCGCAGGTCGTCGTCGACCGTCAGGACCTCGAAGACGCCGCTGCGTCCCCGGTAGCCGTCGGTGCAGACGGTGCACTCGCCTCTGTCGCGACCCCCGCACCGGGAGCACAGCTTGCGCACCAGGCGCTGCGCCACCACCCCGGCCAGCCCCCCCGCCACGAGGAAGCGCGGCACCCCCATTTCCAGGAGCCGCACGACGGCGCTCGGCGCGTCGACGGTGTGAATCGTCGTCAGCACGAGGTGGCCGGTCACCGCCGCCGACATCGCGATCTCCGCCGTCTCCCGGTCGCGAATCTCCCCGACCAGGATCACATCCGGATCCTGCCGCAGGATCGCGCGCAGCCCGGACGGGAAGTCGACCCCCGCCTTGTTGTCGATCTCCATCTGCGCGACGCCCGGAAACCGGTACTCGATGGGATCTTCCAGGGTGACGATGTTGATCTTCGCGCCGGACAGCTCCGCCACCGCGGCGGAGAGCGTCGTCGTCTTGCCGCAACCGGTCGGGCCCGCCGCGAGGAGCGCGCCCTGCCGCCGCACGAGGACCTGGCGCAGGCGGTCGAGATCGTTCGAGGACAGCCCGAGCGAGGACAGGTCGGCGGGCGCGTCACCGGGGTCGAGGAGGCGCAGTACGGCCTTTTCACCCAGATGCGTGGGGATGGTGGACACCCTGACGGTCAGCTCCGCGTTCCCGCGCCGGACGGTGAACCCGCCGTCCTGAGGCCTTCGGCGCACCGAGATGTCGAGCCCGGCCATGATCTTGACGCGCGATATCGCGGCGCCGTGGGTGCCCGGCGGCAGCTCGGTGGCCGTGGCCAGCCGGCCGTCGACGCGCAGCCGGACCCGCGAACCGGCCCCGAGCGTCTCGATGTGGATGTCGCTTGCGCGACTGTCGATGGCCGTCGAGATCAGGTGGTCGACGATTCTGACGATGGGCGCGGCGCTGGCCTCCTGTTCCAGGACGCGCAGCTCCCCCCTTCCGTCCGGGGCGGCCAGGGAGCCGAGGCGGTCGAGGAGTTCCGGGAGCTCCCCGCCATACACGTCGCGCACCCCCTGGGCCACCGCCGAGGGTGGCGCCACCACCACCTCCACATGACACCCGGAGCGAAAGCGCAGTTCGTCGATCACCTCGGTGTCGAGGGGATTGGCCATGGCGACCGTCAACTGCCGGCCCTTGAGCGCCAGCGGCAGGATCCCCTTGGCCCGCGCCAGCCCCGGCTCGACTTTCTTCAGCGCCTTCGGGTCCGGCGCCAGAGGGGGGACCACGTAAGCGAGTCCCAGCTGTGTCGCCACCGCCCTCGCCACCTCGACTTCGTCGACAAGCCCCTTGCGCAGCAGGATCTCGCCCAGGCCGCGCCCCGACCGCCGCTGCTCCTCGCGCGCACTCGAGAGCGCCGAGGTAGTGAGCGCTCCCCCGTCCACGAGGAGCTTTCCGAGCAGTTCGTCCCTTGTCGCCGTCATGCCACCAAGGTGGCGGCTGGCGAGGGGCGACTACATGGCTGGATGGGCGCGCTGCCCGGAAACCGGCGCAACGCCCCCTATTCGTTCGCCTGCGGACGCAGGTCCAGCGTGATCTCCGCCTCCACATGGCCCAGATCGGCCCGCTCCTTGAGCGCGTCGCGCAGGCGGGGCTCGACCTTCCGGTAGGCCGCCAGAACTCCGTCGCGGAGCCGCAGCCGGAGCACTTTCATCGCATTCACATCCGGGCGGCTCGTGCGGGTCGTCTTCTTTGCCTCCTCGAGGTCGCGGGGGGTGATCTCGAAGGGCACGACCCCCACGTCGTCCCGACGCTCGGCGTCGTGGTAGTGGACGGAAACGCTCACGTCGCCGCGCGCCCAGTGGTGCGAGATGTCGCCGATCGCGCGGAAGCGGTTCGCGAGCGGGATCATCTCCGTGCCCTGCGCCGCCCGGCGGTATCCGGCCTCGACCAGCCCGAAGATCCGGCGCAGGCGCTCAGGCGTCGTCGCGTCCCCGTCGGGAACCTCCGTGTCGAGCTCCCTCCCGCGGGCCTGGCGGTCATTAAGCGACAGCGCGCGCTCGATATCCCGGCTGCGTGCGCGGTCGATATTCTCAAGGATCCTGTCAGGGTTGGTACGGTAGCTCATCTTGCCTCGGGGGAGTCGGTCCTGCTTCGGTGCTCAAGGGCCGAATAGGATAACGTCTTCACGGTGGCTCGGCCAGCGCGGCCAGGCGGGGCCGGACGACCGCAACCGGCCGGGCGCCCGGGTGGCTCGGCGACTTGCACCGGCTCCTGCTGTCAGTCCTGCTGTCAGTCGGTCTTGCCCGGGGGACGCGTACGGGGTAGGTTCGCCGCGCGGCCGACCGGATGCGGATGGTGCCCTGCGGCCCCCGCGTCGACCCCCGACCTGGAGCCGATCATGTACCGATTTGCCCCGTCAGCCCTGACTGCGGCGCTCGCAGCGTCCGCCCTGTTGCCCTCTTCGACCGTCCGCGGCCAGCAGTTGTCATACGGCCTCCCGTCCCGGGCTACGGCGACCTATCAGATCGTTGACAGCACGAAGATGGTGATCTTGGGGAGCCCCATGGGCCCATTGGAGCTTCGGTCAGGGAGCAGCGTCAACTATTCGCTGACCTTTGCCGCCGACGGGCAGGGCGTGCGAGTGACCGCCGAACTGGGTGCTTTCGATGCGCGGTTGCGCGACCCCATGGGCGCGATGACGAGCATGTCCCAGGAAATGGCTGGTTTGACGAGCAGCTTCGAGGTTGTGCTGGCACCAGGGGGACTGGCCGATGTCATGACGGCGCCGCGGCGAGCGGGCTCTGAACTGCCCATGCTCGTGGATCCGCACGAGGTTGTGTTCCCGCGCCTCCCTGGCGGAAGCGCCAGCGCCGGCGACACGTGGGTCGACACAGTGAACGTCTCAATCGGGGACGGAGGGGAGAGGGTGATCGTCTACACCTACACCCTGGAGGGCGAGGTCACCCACGATGGCCGGCCCCACCTCCGGGTCGCGGTATCTGGCGAGACCACGATGTCGATGCCCAGTCTTGACATGACCATGACACTCACCGGGACGGAAACGGGGCACTACCTGTGGGACATCGAAAGGGGCCTGATGGCATCTTCGGTGATTACCCGCAGCACCGAAGGCAGCGCGACCGCGCCCGACGGTACAGCGGGCAGCCTCGAGATGACCGCAACAACCCGACTGACGCTGGAGAATTGAGACGATGGACGACTACACCGCGCAACCCGAAGAGGCGCCGCCCCCGCGACCCAACTTCCTGAACCGCCTGTGGATGGTCTTCGTGCAGCCGACCCGGCTGTTCGAAGCGCTTGGGAAGAACCCCGCCTGGTTCCCGATGACGCTGTTCGTGGCGGTCGGGATGGGGGCGGTGTTCACTTTGGTTCCTCCAGAGGTGTGGGAAGCGCAAATAGCCGCCGGCGGGGTCAGCGGGGCGGACCTGGACGATGCCGCGGCCGGTGCCCGGATCGCGGCCCCCATCGGAACGCTGCTGGCCTTCCTGGTCATTCCATTGGTGATCAGCGCGTTCACCTACATGATCCTGGTCTTCCTGCGCGGCGACAATGCGCGCTTCAAGCAGCATCTCTCGGTCATCTCCCACGTCGGCATCGTGGGCCTGGCAGGATCGGCGGTGCACCTGCCGCTCTGGATCCGCACCGCGAGTTTCGAGACCACACTTTCCATCGGGACCTTTTTCCCGTTCCTGTCCGACGGCTTCCTGTTCGCTTTCCTCACCGAGTTGCAACTCTTCTATCTCTGGATGGGCGTCGCTGCCGGAATCGGGCTGGCCGCGCTCGACCCCCAACGGAGCGCGGGCTCGACGGTGGCGATCATGCTGGTGATTCAGGTGATTCTCGCGCTCGCTTGCGCGGGGTGCGCGACCGCGTTTTCTCCCTCATTCTAGCTGACGCGGAGTCACGGACAGCCGAGTGACGACGCCCGCGCCGGAGCACGGAGCGGGGTCCGCCCCCTTGCGCGGCTACGCAGTCCTCACCGTCGCCGCGGCCGCCGCCGTCTTCCACCTTTACGGCGCGGGGTTCGCACCCTTCACGGCCCTGGTGCAGCGCCCCGTCCACCTCGCGCTCATGGGGACGCTGGCCTTCCTCGGCGTCGGGGTGCGAACCCTCCCCCGATCCCGGCGCGGCTGGGCCCTCAACGCCGCCCTCGGCGCGGCCCTGATCTTCTGCGCGCTCTACCTGGTCTCGCAGCACGAGGCGCTGGTGTCGCGCTCGGGGAGCCCCACCGCGCTGGACCTGGGGGCGGGCGCGGTGGTGGTCGCGATGGTCCTCCTCCTCGCGAAGCGGGCGACGGGGTGGGGGCTGGTGGTGGTCGCGACCGGGGCACTTGCGTACGCGCTGCTGGGCCCTTGGCTGCCCGGCATCCTGGCGCACCGGGGCTACAACCCCGGCCGCCTCATCGAGCAGCTCTTCCTCTCCACCGAGGGGATCTGGGGCGTCCCGCTCGGCGTCTCGGCCGACTTCGTCTTCCTCTTCGTCCTCTTCGGCGCATTCCTGGATGTCGCCGGGGGCGGCGCGCTGCTGATCGGCCTCGCGGACCGCGTCGCGGGACGCACCCGGGGCGGCCCCGCCAAGACCGCCGCGGTGGCGAGCGCGTTCATGGGTTCGCTCTCCGGCAGCGCGGTCGCCAACGTGGTCACCACCGGGACCTTCACGATCCCGCTGATGCGCCGCTCCGGCTTCCGCCCCTTCTTCGCGGGCGCGATCGAGGCGGCGGCGAGCACCGGCGGCCAGCTCATGCCGCCCGTGATGGGGGCGGGCGCGTTCATCCTCGCGACCTGGACGAACATTCCCTACGCGCAGGTCGCGCTTGCGGCCGCGATCCCCGCGATCCTCTACTACGCCGCGCTGCTCTGGGCCATCCATTTCCGCGCGACCAAGGTGGGCCTCAAAGGTTCGGCGGACTCGCGGGACGAGGCCGTGCTGTCGCGCATCCACCTCCTCTTGCCGGTCATCATCATCGTGGTGATGCTGGCGCTGGGGCGCTCGCCGATGCGGGCCGCCTTCTGGGGGGTCGTGGTGTCGCTGCTGGCGGCGTACGCCGTGCCGGGGACGCGCCCGGACGGGGGCAAGGTTGCGCGCGCGCTGAAGAAGGCGGGCTCCGGCGCGGTCCAGGTGGCCGCCGCGTGCGCCGCCGCGGGGATTGTGGTGGGGGTGGCGTCACTGACCGGGATCGGGCTCAGGATGTCGGAGCTGATCGTTGTCGTGTCGCAGGGGAACCTGATGGTCGCCCTGATCCTCACCGCGATCGGTTCCATCATCCTCGGCATGGGACTCCCGACCACCGCCGCCTACGTCGTGTTGGCGGCCCTTGGCGCCCCCGCCCTCGTCGAGCTCGGTGTGCCGGTCCTCGGCGCGCACCTCTTCATCTTCTACTTCGGGTGCATCTCCAACGTGACGCCGCCGGTGTCGCTGGCCGCCTACGCCGCGGCCGGGATCGCCGACTCGCCCCCCCTCAAGACGGCCTGGACCGCGATGGGCCTCGCGTCGGCGGGGTTCCTGGTGCCGTTCATGTTCATCTACGCGCCCCCCTTGATCCTTGCGGGAACGGTGGCCGAGATTGCGACCACGACCCTGACCGCGCTCATCGGGGTGGTGGCTCTCGCGGGCGCCGTGATCGGCCACGTGACCGGCCCGCTCGCGCTCTGGCGCAGGATCGTCCTCATGGGTGCGGCGATCGCCCTGATCGCTCCCGGCCTCATGTGGGACGGGATCGGCCTCGCGCTGCTGCTCGGAGCCGCCTTCCTCGGCGTGAGCCGTGATAACACACCTTCGCCACCTGATGACACATGACAACAGCCCCGGCGCCATCGCTCCTTTCCGCGCGGCCACTCGCCCCGGCGCAGCCGCTCGCCACTCTGGCCCTCACCGCGCTGGCCCTCACCGCCGCCTGCTCCGACGCCGGCTCCCGCCAGTTCCTCAGCCTCGGGACCGCCAGCACCGGCGGCATCTACTACCCTCTCGGCGGGGCGATGGCCGCGCGCCTCTCCGTGTCCGATCCGGCGCGCCAGTACACGGCCGAGGTGAGCGGAGGGTCGGTTGAGAACGTCAACCGGTTGCGCGGGCGGCAGACCGACCTGGCCTTCGCCACGGGCAACACCGTCTTCGAGGCGTTTTCGGGCGGCCAGGACTACCCGGAACCGGTGGCGGATCTGAGGATTCTGGCCCCGCTCTACCCGAACATGACGCACATCGTGGTGAAGCGCGGCTCTAGCGCCACCTCGCTGGCGGACCTCGCCGGGGGGATCGTGTCGGTGGGTCCGCCGGGGAGCGGCACCGAGCAGATGTCCCGGCAGATCCTGGAGGCGTACGGGCTGACCTACGACGATATCACGCCCCGCTACCTCACCTTCCCCGAGTCGGCCACGGCGCTGAAGGACGGTGCCATCGACGCGGCGATCATCTCGGTGGGGTACCCGGCCGCGGCGGTGCTGGAAGCGACCACCACCGGCGGCGCGCGCCTCATCGCGATCGAGCCGGACAGGGTGGATGCCCTGCGCGAGAAGTACCCGTACTACGTCCACGGCGAGATCCCGGCCGGCATCTATCCGGGCGCCGACGAGCCGCTGCACACGGCCGGGGTCATGAACTGGGTGGTGGCGATGGCCGACCTCCCGGACGAGGTGGTCGCGGGGGTGTTGCGGCTCCTGACGGATGAGCGGGCCGAACTCGCGCAGGTGCACGAGATGGTGCATCAGATCCACATGGAGGCGCTGCGCGACGCGCCTATCACCCTGCACGACGTCACGCAGGCGTGGGTCGAGGCCAACCTGCCGGGCGGCTCGTGAGCCCCGGCCCGCTCCCCTGCCAGCGCCACCGCTTTTCCCTCCCGGACGACTTCCACTACCTGAACTGCGCCTACATGGGGCCGCTCCCGCGGGTGGCCGAGCGGGCCGGGATCGACGGTCTCCGCGCCAAACGCTTCCCGCAGGCGGTTACTCCGGAGGACTTCTTCGCGCCGGTCGACGGGGTGCGCGAGCGGTTCGCGCGCCTCATCGGGGCGGCCGAGCCGAACCGGATCGCGACTGTGCCCTCGGTGTCGTACGCGGTGTCCACGATTGCGCGCAACATGTGCGCCGGGCGGGGGAGCAACATCGTGATCGTGCACGAACAGTTTCCCGGGAACGTGTACCCGTGGCGGCGCCTGGTCGCCGATCAGGGGGGCGAGCTGCGCGTGGTGGCGCCTCCGGGCGAGGCGCCCCGCGGCGAGGGCTGGACCGACCGCATCCTCGACCGGATCGACGCCGGCACCGTCGCGGTGGCGATGGGAACCGTGCACTGGACGGACGGCACCCGCTTCGACCTCGAGGCCGTCCGCGCGCGCGCTCGCGAAGTCGGCGCCGCGCTGGTCCTCGACGGGACCCAGACGGTGGGGGCCGCGCCGCTCGACGTCGCCGCGCTCGATCCCGATGCGCTGATCGTGGCCGGGTACAAGTGGCTGCTCGGCCCCTACTCCCTGTCGCTCGCCTGGTTCGGCGACCGTTACCTTGACGGAGTCCCGCTCGAGGAGACCTGGATCGCCCGCCGTGGCTCCGAGAACTTCGCCGGCCTGGTCGACTACGTGGACGAATACCAACCGGGCGCGCTGCGCTTCGACGTAGGCCAGCGCAGCAACTTCGCCCTCATCCCGGCGCTCTCCGCGTCGCTGGACCTGGTGCTGGAGTGGCGCCCCGAACGGGTGTCCGCCTACTGCACCGCCCTGATGGACGGCGCGTTCGCCCGCCTCCGCGACCTCGGCGTGCGCGTGGAGAACTCCCGCTGGCGCAGCCCCCACCTCTTCGGCCTCGGCCTGCCCCGCGGGGCGGACGTGGACCGTCTCAGGACCGCCCTGGCCCGCCACCGCGTGGGCGTGTCGTTTCGGGGAGCGAGTGTGCGCGTGTCGCCCAACGTCTACAACACCCGCGAAGATGTCCACGCCCTCGTCGCGGCCTTCGAGGATGCGCTCGGCGGACACGGGCAGGCGGGCAGACGTGGGCCGGCGCGGGCCGACGCAGCGAGGGCCCACAGACAGGCCTTGAGAGGTATGCTGCCTACACGTATCGGGTTTTTTCCCGATCGGTAAAATCGCGTCGGATTATGACTACGCATCCTCCCGATCGGGAAAATTCTTGTCATATTTCGTTCAAATTTTCCCGATCGGTAAAATTCCCAGTACGCCCCTCAAACACACAGTCATGCCGGGGCACCGCGAGACACGGAGGGGGATGACACCCGGAGGCCGGCGCGGCGCCGACGCTGACCTGGCGTCCAGGCCGGCCAGCCCGGGCTCAGCTGATCTGCAGACCGGGCCCGAAGACGATTTCCGCAACCACGCCCACCTCGATCTCCTGTTCGGCGAACCATCCCTGCCGGACCTCCAGCGCCAGCGACGTGGGCCCGCCGGACTCGGTGAGCGACTCGTCCAACGGCTCCATCTGCCTGATCGAGATCACCTCGTTCGAGGTCCCGAAGAACGCGATGTCGAGCGCGACGTGGGTGTCCCTCATCCAGAAAGACCGCACCTCGCTGCCGGGGAAGACGAAGAGCATGCCGGTGCCATCCGGTACCGCACTCCGATCCATCAGCCCCTTCTCCCGTGCCGCGGGAGTGCTGGCGACTTCCGCGCGGACCGTGTCGGTCCCGAAGATTACCCACGCCATCCCGGGCGGCGGCAGTGACGGGGCCTGCCGTACCTGGTTCTGACCGGCGGGTTCCGTCCGCTCGCCTCCTGCCGCCGGGGCTCCGTTCCCCGAGCCGCATGCGGCGGTGAGACACACCGCCAGGCCGGCCAACGCTTTCATCCTGTCCAAGGTCCTGATTCTGTTCATGGTCTCGCTCGCTGAATTAGTTTGTCTCGTCAACCCGAACTGCCGCCAAGCCCCCAAAGCCACGAGAAACGCCCGTGACCATCGATCCGCAACTCCTCGATATTCTGGTCTGCCCCGAGAGCAGGCAACCCGTGGCGATGGCGGGCGCCGAGGTGCTGGAGCGCCTGAACGCGGCGGTCGCGGCGGGCAGTGCGGTCACGCTGGGCGGGGAACCGGTCGGCGACGCGGTCAGCGAAGGGCTGTTGCGCGAAGACGGGCGGATCCTGTACCCGGTCCGGGACGGGATTCCGATCATGCTCATCGACGAGTCGATCGACATTACACGGCTCTGATGCAGCCCGCGCGGCAGCCGGAGAACGGGGTATCGGTAGAGGTGTCGACCGTGTAGTATGGAATCCCCTGGGGAGAGAGGTTGGCACATGCAAGATATCACGGCGGGCGGGTTCGCCCGTTTCTATACACCGCTCGCGGCCACCAGCCTCCTTCTCACCGCCACCAATCCGATTCTGGCGGCCGCGCTGGCCCGCTCGGTCGATCCGGTGACGGCGCTCGCGGGCTATCAGGCGGCGTTCGCGGTCTGCGGCGTCCTCTATGCACCCCTGCTGGTCGTGCAGCAGGTTGCGGCCGCCCGCCTTCTGGCCGCCGGCTCCTTCTCGCCGGTCACGCGCTTCGCGTACCTCACCGGGGCGCTGCTCTCGCTGGCCGGAGCGCTGATCGCGTACACGGGGGCCGGCGACCTCGTCTTCGCGCGGTTCGTCGGGGTCAGCGCGGAGGTGCTGAGCGAATCCGTGCAGGCGATGCAGTGGCTCTGGCCGGTCCCCTTCCTGACTGCGGTGCGGGCGGCCCACCAGGGGCGGCTCGTGGCGGGGCACCGCACCGTCCCCATTGCTGGCGCCACCGGCGGGAGGACGGCAATCCTGGCCGTCGTGGCCTTCAGCCTGCTCGCGACGGGGGGCGGCGCGTGGCTGGGCGCGGCGGCCTTCACCGCCGGGATGATCGTCGAGACGGCCGTCGTGATGTGGGCGCGCACTCCGGGGCTGCAGCTCGAACAGGACGACTGCGAGGTCGATAGCGAGAACGTCGCCCGCTTCTCGGCGCCGCTCATGGTCAACGTGCTGCTGTGGTGGGCGACGCCGTTGATCATCACCGCGGTGCTCGCGCGCACGGCGGACCCGGACCGGGCGATCGCCGCCTTTGCCGTCGTCGAGGCCGTGGCCTGGTTCATCGCCGCGCCGGTCGGGCAGCTCCAGCACGCCAGCATTGCGCTGGTCAAGTGCTCCGAGACGCACCGCCGGGTGCGGGGGTGGGGCGCACTGGTCGCCTTCGCGATGGTGGGGCTGCTCTTTCTGGTCTCGATCCCGGTGCTCCGCGAGCCGATCCTCCGCTTCCTCTTCGCCCTCGAGGAGGGGCTGCTCGGGGTGGCGGGCCCGGCCCTGCCGATCGCTGCCGCCTACCCGCTGCTCTACGGGATCCGGCAGTACTATCAGGGCCTCTTCGTCCGCTCGGGCCGGCCGGTGGTGGTCGGGACGGGGGCTTTGTTGCGGGTCATCGGCATCGTCGTGGCGGCTCTGGTCGTGCAGGACATGGCGGTAGGCGGAGCGGTGCTCGGAGTCGGGCTGGCCGTCTTCGGGCTGACGCTGGAAGGGCTGTTCCTTCTGCAACGCGCGCAGCGGGGCGTGATGGAGGAGCTGCGGGCGGAGCGGGCCGCGGCGGTGAATCCGGAGGCGTTCGAGGGCGTGGCGTAGGCTCGGGGCCTGGCCGGGAGCGCCGGGCGGGGCTGGCCGCCGGACTCAGGCCGCGCGCCGCTGCCGCTGGAGGAAGTCCAGCATGATGTACTGGCCGAGGGTCATTGTCGACGTGAAGTAGGCCTTGCCCCGGGCGATCCTGGTGATCTGCCGCACGAAGCGGACCAGGTAGGCGTCGTTCGCCAGCATGAAGGTGTTGATCGGGATGCCCGCGCGGCGGCAGGCCGAGGCCTCGCGGCAGGTCGCGCGCAGGATCCGGCGGTCGAGCCCGCCCGAGTTCTTGTAGATCCGGCCATTCGGCAGCGTGATCGCGCTCGGCTTCCCGTCGGTGATCATGATGATCTGGCGCATGTCCTTCTTCTGCGCCTTCAGGATCCGGCGGGCCACCTCCAGCCCCTCGGCGGTGTTCGTGTGGAAGGGGCCGACCTGCGCCTTGGCCAGCCGGGCCAGCGGGATCTCCTCGGCGCGGTCCCCGAAGGTCACGACGCGCAGCGAATCGCCGGGGAACTCGGTGCGGATGAGGTGCGAGAGCGCCAGCGCCACCCTCTTGGCCGGCGAGAACCGGTCCTCCCCGTAGAGGACCATCGAGTGCGAGATGTCGAGCATGAGCACCGTCGCGCACGACGAGCGGTAGTCGGTCTGGTGGACCATCAGGTCCCGGTAGTCGAGGTCGATGGGGACCTGGAGACCGTCCCGGGCGATTGCATTCTTCAGCGTCTCGGGGATGTCGAGGTTGAGGGTGTCGCCGAACTCGTAGGGCTTGCTGCCGGCGTCCGCCTCCACCCCGGTGGCCTGCTCGCGGGTCTCATGCGAACCGATGCTGGAGCGGCCGAGCGATCCCAGCAGGTTCCGGAGCGCCCGGTAGCCCAGGAAGTCGAGTCCCTGCCGGGTGAGATCGAAGTGGACCTGGTTCGCGGCCTCGCGGGCGTCGTCGATCTGCCCGCCCCCGGTGACCTCGCCCACGGCCCCGCCGCTCGCCCCGGCAGGCTGGCTGTCCAGGGTGATGTAGCCCTCCTCGACCATCTTGCGGATGATCTCGTCGAGCAGTTCGGCGATCTCCTGCTGGACCTCCGGATTGCCGGTGCCCTCGCCCCGCAGCTCCCTGACCATCTCGGAGGTCAGCTGGCCACTGTCGAGGAGCGCGCCGAGCAACGCCTGTTTCAACGCGTCGATCGACGACGTATCCTTCACTCCGGACCAGCCCCAGTAGGGGTGGAAGTGCGGCCCCCCGGCGAAGCCGCCGTCCATGAGGAAGTCCGAGAGCGCCTCGACGAGACTCGCCAGATTGAGCAGGTCGAGCCAGCCCTTCTGGTACTTGGTGTAGGTGGTGAAGCGCATGTTGAAGACTATCCGCGGCTCGGGTGGGACGCCATGAGGGAGGCCTTCCGCAGGGCGCTCCTGGCGCACTTTGACGCGAACCGCCGGGCGCTGCCATGGCGGAATGGGCGGACGCCGTATCGGGTGATGGTTTCGGAGTTCATGCTGCAGCAGACGCGGGTGGAGACGGTGGTTCCCTACTACGAGCGTTGGATGCGAAGGTTCCCGGACTGGGATGCGTTGGCGGGCGCCGAGGTGGATGACGTGATCCTGGAGTGGAAGGGACTGGGCTACTATTCGCGGGCGCGGAATCTGCACCGGGCCGCGCGGATGGTGTGCGAGCGGTATGGGGGAAGCCTGCCCGGGGATCCCGGCGCGCTGCGGGAGCTGCCCGGGGTGGGGGAGTACACGGCGGGCGCGGTGGCCAGCATCGCGTTCGGGAGGGCGGTGCCGGCGGTGGACGGGAATGTGCGGCGGGTGCTGGCGCGGCTGCTGGACCGGGCCGACCCGTCGCCGGCGCGATTGCGGCGGGAGGCGGCGCGCCTGGTCGATCCGGACCGCCCGGGGGACTTCAACGAGGCGATGATGGAGCTGGGGGCGACGGTGTGCACGCCGCGCGCGCCGCGCTGCGCGGGGTGCCCGGTCGCGCGGTGGTGCCGGGCGCGGATGGCCGGGACGGTCGGGGAGCGTCCCGGGCGGGCGGGGCGGCGGCGGGGAGTGCGCCGCGAGGAGTACGCGGTGGCGGTGATGGTGGACGAAGCCGGGAGGACCGCGCTGGTGAGGAGGCCGCCGGAGGGGCTGCTTGCCGGCATGTGGGAGTTCCCTGCCGCGCGGGTGGGGGAGGGGGGGGCGGGGGTGCGAGCGGCCGCGCTGCGCGTCGCACGTGAACATCTGGGCGCCCCCGGGAGCGCGGCACAATCCCTGCCCACCGTCCACCACGCCTTCACACATCTGCGCGCCGCCTATCGGCCCGTCATCATCCGGGTCGCCACCCCCGCGCGGCGGGATCACCGCCAATCCCACGGGGGCGCATGCCCCGCGCATGACGGGGCCCGCCGGACACCTGCGGCCTGGGTCCACCACGCCGACCTCGACGACTGGGCGCTCCCGGTCGCTCAGCAGAAGATCGCGGCGCTCCTCACGCGATGGCTGGCGCACCGGGGGGACCGCTCCGGCGCCGGGTAGCCGGGGCGTCGGCTTGCGCCGCCGTCCGCACCCTCACTTGCCCGACCGGGTGTACCCTCCTCTGCGGGTGCGGCCGATCTTCCGGTCGCAGACCAGCCCTTCGAGGATCAGCTCGCAGGCGGCGGCCCTGAGTCCGTCGGACGCCCCCGCGGGCGCCAGGCCGAGCTCCGCGGCCAGCTCCAGCAGTCCCGGGATCTGGCCGAAGCCGATCACGCACGCCGACGCCGCGGCGTCCTCCGAGACCTGCATGATGCCGCCGCCCTCGAAGTAGGCGATGATCGACGCCACGTCTGAATCGTCCTCTTCCAGTTCATCGTCGTCCTCGAAGTCGTCAGGCCCGGGAGGGGGTTCCTCTTCGCCACGCAGCATCTCGCGGTAGTTGTCCAGCGTGATCCCGGAAGCCAGCGAGATCAGCTCCCGCGCGATCCGCCGGGCCCCCTGCAGCTCGCCCTCGTACTCCAGCTCCATCTTGCCGGTGATGGCGGGGAGAGACGCGTAGACATCGCCGATGCGCGGCACCACCACGCTCTCGTTCTGCCGGATCGCGCGCTGCTCGGCGCTCGACACCAGCGTCTCCATCACGGCGATCGGCATGCGCTGGCTGACCCCGCTGCGCTGGTCCACGCGCTTCTCCATCCGCGCCAGGAAGGCCATCCGCTCGACCACCTCGCGCACGAACTTCGGGATCTCCAGCGGGCGGCCGTTGCGCTGCGTCCACGCCTCCTGCTCGGTGATCGCCATCCCGACGTGCACGTCCGGCGGGTAGTGGGTGCGCACCTCGGCCGAGATCCGGTCCTTCAGCGGCGTGATGATCTTGCCGCGCGCGGTGTAGTCCTCCGGGTTCGCCGTGAAGGCGATCAGCAGGTCGAGGCGCAGGCGGATCGGGTAGCCCTTGATCTGCACGTCCCCCTCTTCGAGGATGTTGAACAGTCCCACCTGGATCCGCGGCGACAGGTCCGGAAGCTCGTTCATCGCGAAGATGCCGCGGTTCGCGCGCGGCAGCATGCCGTAGTGGATGGTGAGCTCGTCGGAGAGGATGTGGCCGCCGCGCGCCGCCTTGATCGGGTCGAGGTCGCCGATGATGTCCGCGATCGTCACGTCCGGTGTCGCGAGCTTCTCCAGGTAGCGCTGCTCGCGTCCCAGCCACTCGATCGGGGTGTCGTCTCCGTGCTCCGCGATCATCTGGCGGCCGTACTTCGAGATCGGCGCGAGGGGGTCGTCGTTCACCTCGCTCCCCGCGATCACGGGCATTCGAGCATCGAGCAGTCCCACGAGTTGCCGCAGAATCCGGCTCTTCGCCTGCCCCCTCAGACCCAGAAGGATGAAGTCGTGCCGGGCCAGGATGGCGTTCGCCAGCTGTGGAATGACCGAGTCGTCGTAGCCGCGGATTCCGGGGAAGAACGTCTCGCCGGACTCCAGCCTTGCGATAAGGTTCTCGCGCATCTCGTCCTTCACCGGACGCGAGCGGTAGCCGGAGGCCTTGAGGGCGCCGAGGGTGGCGGGTCGCGAGCGGGCGGACCGGGCGGTGGGTGCGGACGGGCTCATGGGGGTAAGTTAACACCGATGAAAACAGATACACGCATTGTCCGGGCCACCCGCATACACCCAGCGCGGCACCAGCCCGCGCTGCCGATGGACAGCCTCATCCTGCGCGAGCCGCCGGATGCCGAGGCGGTGCCGCTCGACGTGGTGTTCGTGGGTGGGGGGCCGGCCGGGCTGGCCGGGGCGATCGAGCTTGCGCGGCTGGTGGCCGAGGGGAACGAGGCGGGCGACGGCGTCGGCGAGGTCGAGATCGGCGTGCTGGAGAAGGCGGAGGGGCTGGGTGACCACAATCTGTCGGGCGCGGTGGTCAATCCGCGCGCGTTCCGGGAGCTGTTTCCCGGGATGGAGGTTCCCGAATTCCCATTCCGGCGCCCGGTGGGCCGTGAGGCGGTCTACCTGCTGACCGGGCGAAGCGCGCTCCGCATCCCCGCGCCGCCGACGATGCGCAACCACGGCAACCACATCGCCTCGATCTGCGAGATCGTGCGCTGGCTGGGCGAGCGCGCCGAAGCGGCGGGCGTGATGATCCTCCCGGGCTTCCCGGCCGACGCTCTCCTCGTGGACGGCGACGACGTGATCGGCGTGCGGACCACGCCCCGCGGCCTCAACCGCGACGGAGAGCCGGGCGGGGCGAACTACATGCCGCCGGTGGACGTAACCGCACGCGTGACCGTGCTGTCGGAGGGGACGCGCGGCACCCTCACCCAGGCCTACCTGGACTGGCAGCGGATCGGGTCGGCCAACCCGCAGATCCACTCGCTGGGCGTCAAGGAGCTGTGGGAGGTGAAGCGGCCGCTGGACCGGATCATCCACACGATGGGCTGGCCGCTGATGAAGGACGGGTTCGGCGGAACCTTCGCGTACCCGCTCGCGGACGACCTGGTGGCGCTGGGAATCGTCGTGAGCCTCGACTACGGGGACGCGCGGCTCGACGTGCACGGGCTGTTGCAGCGGGTGAAGCACCATCCGCTCTTCCGCGGCATCCTGGCGGGCGGCGAGATGCTCGAATGGGGCGCCAAGACGATCCCGGAGGGCGGGTACCACTCCTTGCCCGCGCGCCGCCACGGGGGCGGGATCTGCATCGTCGGCGACGCGGCCGGCTACGTGGATGTGGCGTCGCTCAAGGGGATCCACTACGCGATGCACTCCGGGATCCTCGCCGCGCGCGCGATCTACCGGGCGCTCAAGGCGGACGACGTGAGCGAGGCGGGGCTGGCGTCGTACACCGAGGCCGCCGACCGCTCCTACGTGGCCAGCGACCTGAAGCGCAACCGCAACATGCGCCTGGCGTTCAAGAGCGGGTTCTTCCAGGGCGGCGTGAAGGCGAGCCTGGCGACGGTGACGGGCGGGCGCGTGCCGGCCGGAAGGATCGCGACGGAAACGGATGCGGCGGAGCCGAAGTGGCTGGCGGAGGAAGTGGAGCCGGCCGGTGGGCCACTCGCCGTCTCCAAGGTCGACGCCGTCTTCAAGAGCGGGAACCAGACCCGCGACGACATCCCTTCGCACCTGGCCGTGGGCGAGGATGTGTCGGAAGAGGTCGCGGAGATGTACGTTCACCTGTGCCCGGCCGGGGTGTACGAGCGCGACGGGGACCGCCTGCGCGTGAACGCGCCCAACTGTGTGGACTGCAAGGCGACCGATGTGCTCGGGCCGAGGTGGTCGCCGCGGGAAGGCGGCAGCGGCCCCCGCTACCGGCGGATGTGACGTGAGTGAAGGAGTCGACAATGAGCAACGTAGCGGAAGTGCCTCCGAGTGGCCCCCTGTGCCTGACCGGCCGGATCCGGGTCGAGGTTGACGGCGAGATCATCGCCGACTCCGAAGACCTGGCACTGTGCCGC
Source organism: Longimicrobiales bacterium (assembly GCA_965116645.1). Taxonomy (GTDB): domain Bacteria; phylum Gemmatimonadota; class Gemmatimonadetes; order Longimicrobiales; family Gaopeijiaceae; genus Bin94. Next base: position 4,145,418 of record OZ220702.1, read on the forward strand.
TGCGGCCACTCGGCGAACAAGCCGTTCTGCGACGGGTCGCACCGCCGGGTCGGGTTCGACGATCCGGGCGTGATCCAGGGCGGGCGCCTGGTGCCGGGGCGGACGACAGACGATGCGGAGGTCGGCGCCGCCGCTGACAGCCCGGAACCCGTCCTCATCGTCTGCGCTGCGAACGGGCCGCTGCTGGTTCGCGGGCCGCTGGCGGTCGTGGCGTCGGACGGCGGCCGGTCGGAGGGGACGAAGGGCGCGCTGTGCCGCTGCGGGGCGTCGTCAACGAAGCCGTTCTGTGACGGAACCCACAAGGAGATTGAATTTGAAAGCGAATGACAGGACCCCGAGGACCACAGCCGGCGCCGTCGCTCCCACACGCGCCGCCAATGCAGCCACAGCCAGCGCCGTCGCTCCCACACGCGCCGCCATTGCAGCCACAGCCGCCGCCGTCGCAGCTATCACCGCCGCGGCCTGCGCGGGCCCCGGCAGCCCATTCCCAACCGGCCCGCTCGCATACGACGTGCCTTCCCCGCCGAGCGCCACGTACCAGGTCGTCGACTCCATGGTGACCGGTACGACGATGACCGGCATGACCATGGACTTCGGGATTCTGTCGACGATGACGCTGGCCCTCGAATTCGCGGCGGATCCGGGGGGCGTCCGTGTCACCGGCACCATCGAGGATCTGGACGTGGCTGTTTCGAACGAGATGATCGGCGCCGAGCGTCTGGACGAGTCCATTCTGAGCGGGGAGTACGTGGTGTTGCTGAGCCGGACGGGCGAACAGGAGGTCGTCTCGGCTCCCGAGTTCTCCGAAATGCCGGATCTGGGGGGCTTCGGCACGGGCATGATGTCCTTGTCGGAGGCGGGCGACCTTGGCCAGGAACTCTTCCCGCCGCTGCCGGACGAGGTTGTGGGTCCGGGCGACACCTGGGTGGACACGGTCTCGCAGGATGTCGACGCCGAAGGGACGGAGTCGACGAGCACGACGACCATCACTTACACCCTGGCCGGAGACACCGTGATCGACGGACGTGCGATGCTGCACATTACGGTCGCGAGCGAAACCGCCGCCGAGGTCACCATGGAGATGATGGGAATGTCCGTGACCACGACCACCGAGTTCTCGACCACGGGCTTCGTCCTCTGGGACATCGACCGGGGCCTGGTCGCCTACGCCGAGAGCCAACGCAGCGGCAGCGGATCGGTGCAGTTGCCGCCCCCCATGCCGTCCGGTCAAGTGACGATTTCCGGATCCTCGCGGGTTCGGCTGGAGAGGTGAGGGCGGTGATGAAGGACAGAATCGGGCTGGCCGTCCTGGCAACCGCGGCGGTCACAGCGCCCTGCGAGCGTCTTGCCGCGCAGAGCCCCCTCGTGTATGGAGTGCCGTCGCCCCCCAATGCCGTCTACCACTATTCCGACAGCGTGAGCATCCGGATGGGCGAGAGTCTTGGATTGTCGGCGAGCACCTCGATGACCATGCAACTGGACATCGAGCAGGACGGGCATGGCATTCGCCTGCTGGGGGTGGTGGAGAACTCGAAGGGCAAAATGTCCTCCGGGTTCACCGGAGAGATGACCATGGACGGTCTGATGGACGGGGCTGTCGAGTTCCTGGTCGGCAGTCGCGGTGAGCTGCGCGTCGTCCTGTTGCCGGGGGTGGCGATACCAGGCTTCGCATCGCTTCCCGACGGCCCGATGGACATGGGGCAGGCGTCGGCCAAGCCTCCCCTTGCCGGCGTTGCCCGCATCCTCTATCCGCCGCTGCCGGATCGTGCCCTGGAGGCGGGGGACACCTGGGCAGACTCGGTGGGAACCTCCGTGCAATCGGAATCGATGGGCGGGTCCAACACGGCGGTCACCTCCTACACGCTGATGGGAGACACCGTGGTGGATGGCCGCGAAATGCTGCACATTGCTTTCACTAGCGAGATCACTGCCGGAATCTCGATGGACGTGGGCGTCGGTATGACACAGACCATGAAGACCTCCGTGACGGGGCTGATCCTCTGGGACGCCGAACGCGGACTGACGGCCTACGCGCAAACCAACCTGACCGCCGAGTCAGTGTCGTCCGGAATCGGAGCCGGGCTCATGGACATGGCCATGACCGCGTCTTCGGAGATCCGACTGGAGAGGAGCCCATGAAGAACTTTCTGACAGCCGCAACTTGCGCCTCGCTGATCACAGCCTGCGCCGGCGGACCAGCCGCCACCCCCGCTGCCGCCCCCAACGTCGGCACCGGCCCCACGACCAGCTTCGCCTACGGGGTCCCGTCACCCCCAACCGCGCTGTTCCTCATCGAAGATTCCCTGGTGGTCGGGTTGAACATGGCCGGGACCGACTTCGAGACAACGACGACGACTTTCCTGACGATGAACATGTTGTTCGCGCCTGATCCCCAGGGCGTCGGGGTGTTCGGCACCGTGGTGGGCTTCGATGTGAACTCGACCAGCTCGCTCGCGGGAACCCGGCAAGCGGACGCCAACGACCTGACCGGGCCGCTCGCACTGACGGTGGGGCGCCAGGGCCATGTGGAAGTCGGGGCGATGCCCGCCCTCGACAGCGCGGTGGCCGACCTGACTCCCTTCCCCGGGATCGCCTTTGACATCTTCCCGCGGCTTCCCGGATACCCGGTGGGCCAGGGCGGCGTGTGGGTGGATACGGTGAGCTGGTCCGTACAGGATGAAACGTCGGAAGCGGCAACTCGCACTGCCTACACCTACACCCTCACGGGCGAATCCGTGGTCGACGGCGTTACGCTGTTGAACATCGCGGTGGAGGGGGAGATCTCGATGCAGTTGGTCGAGGGCGTGGGGGATGCGCTGTCCGACCAGAGACTCTCCGGCACGGCCACGGGATTCGTCCTCTGGGATCCCGAAAAGAAACTGCCGAAGCGCTCGGAGATCTACCGGGAGCTGGAGGGAACCAACCAGGTGCCCGGGGCCGGAACCGTCCGGATGAGGATCGGTGGGGTAGTGCGGCTGCAGGCGGCGTACTGACTGGGTGAACAGCAGGGTCCGGCTGGAGACTGCGGCCCGATTGGTGTGTTACCACACCGTGCCGGGTTTTTTCCCGATCGGTAAAATTGTGCAGAATACTGGGCAGGAATCTTCCCGATCGGGAAAAAAACAACGAAAACGGTGAGGAATTTTCCCGATCGGTAAAATTCCCAGGACGGTGGCCGGGGAGACCTCAAGAGGCGACCTCGTCTGGAAAGCGGCCTCCGAGGCGCCCTCGCCTGAAGCGGCTTCGCCCGAAAGCGGCCTCGCCTTGAGGCGGCCTCGCCTGACTGCGGCCTCGGCACCGGTTGCCCACCCGCTCGGCGGCCTCCCCGGACGAGTGTCCCTTTGTCTGGCCTTTGGTCAAGGACTGTACACGTAGACGACCGGCAGCCTGGAAACGTCGGTGATGTTCCTGTCCGTGTGGTGGTAGATGTTCATCCGGCCGGTGCCGCAGTCGCCGAACCGGTCGCAGGCGACCGTGCCGATTAGGCCGCTCATGGAGGTTGCTCTCACCTGCGCGCGCAGCGCCGTCCGGTCGATGTGCAGCATGTCGCCCTCCTCCACGGCGACGGCTTCGATCGCCGAGAGGAGGATTGTGGCGGCGTCGTAGGCGTGCGCCCAGTAGGGGGACAGGGGAAAGCCGCCGTGCCGGGCGTCGTATGCCGCGAGAACCTGCTCGCCGCTGCGGCCGGTCACCTCGTTGACGTTGGAGCGGAAGTCGGCTTCCGGTCCCGCGAAGTAGATCCCTTCGGATTGCGGTGTCGCGAGGAATTGGCCGACCAGCAGTGCGGCCGCGGAAATCAGCGTCGTCCCTTCCAGGCCGTCGAAGGCCTGGGCCTGGGCGGCAAAGGCCGATCCCTCCGTCACGAAAAGGGGGAAGAAGATGGCGTCCGGGTCGGCGGCGGCGAAGTTCGCGAGCACGTCCGTCATGTCGGTTTGGCCCTTCGCGATTTCGGCCTGGGACGTGACTGAGCCCCCCAGCGCCGCGAACGCATCGGCGAACGCCTCCACGAGGGCGGATGTGTACGGGTCGCCGTCGTGAACCGTGGCGACGCTCCGCAACTCCAGCCGGTTGTAGACGAAATCCGACAGCGCGCGCGCCTGGTGGAGGTCATTGGACGCCGTGCGAAAGTAGCCGGGGTGATGGTCGGCGTTCGGGTTGCCGGCCAGATCCGAGGTGAGCCGCGGCGAGGTGTTGCTCGGCGAAATCATGACCAGGCCCTCGTCGCTGACGACCGGCGCCGCCGCCACGGCCGCGGCCGAGCAGTTGGTGCCGATGATGCCCGCCACCTTCGGGTCGCCGAGGATCCCCATCGCACCAGCACGTCCGCCCTCCGGCGAACAGCTCGTATCGACGGGATCGCCCAGCTCCACCTCGCGCCCATGGATGGGCCCCATGTCCTCGGCGGCCAACTCGGCCCCCGCCCGCGACACTGCCCCCAGTGACGGCGCGACCGTGACCGAGAGCAGCATGCGGATCCGGATGGCGTCGTTCGCGTCGAGTATGATGGCATCGGGTTCGGGCGGCGGTGGCGTGGTGGTTTCGGTGCATCCGGTGGTTGCGAGGACGGCGGTCAGGGCGGCGCCGGACAGGTTGATGTGCTTGCGCATGGGGACGGCTCCTTCATGGTTCGGTCACGCTGGGTGGTGACGGTATTCAGCGGTGGAGAATAGCGGCAACACTAGTGGGGGGCCAAGAATGCGACGGCAGCGGGCGCTTGTCTCCAACGTGCCCGGCAGGAGCTGTGAAATCAACAGAAAGCGCCTCGCAGTTCCCTTACCTCCCAGTTCCCTTGCCGCTTGTCCCGCCCTCGGGCGCTCTGATAGCTTGACCTCGCCTATTCACTGTTTCCACGCACAGGATCCGCTACCGTGACAACTACTTCAGTTCACCGCCCGAATCTCGTCCGGCGAATTGCACTCGGCGTGGCCCTCGTGGCCGGCTTTTGGGTTGTTGGCGGCTTCCCCGCGACTGGCGGCCCGCTCCCGCCGGCCGTCGCCCACGTGCTCGGCGCCACCCAGCCCCTCGCCGCCCAGCAAATCGTCCTCGACTCCGCCTTCCTGGCCGGCTACTCCTGGCGCAATCTCGGTCCGGACCGCGGCGGGCGGTCGATTGCGGTGAGTGGCGTCGTGGGCCGCCCGCAGGAGGCCTACTTCGGCGCGACCGGGGGCGGCCTCTGGAAGACTACCAACGGCGGCGAGGACTGGTTCCCCGTCACCGACTTCCAGATCAGTTCGGCCTCGATCGGCGCGGTCGCGGTGGCTGAAACCGACCCCGACCTCGTCTTCATCGGGACCGGCGAGACGTGCATTCGGGGCAACATCCTGCCCGGCGACGGCGTCTACCGGAGCCGCGACGCGGGCGCGACCTGGGAGCATGTCGGCTTCTCCGAGTCGCACGGCATTTCCACGATCCGCATCCACCCGACCGATCCCGACATCGTCTACGTCGCGTCGTTCGGGAAGTACGGGGTTCCCAGCGAGGAGCGCGGCGTCTTCAAGTCCACCGACGGGGGCGACACCTGGGAGCGCATCCTATTCCGCGACACGCGCACCGGCGCGATCGACATCGCGATCGACCGCAACGATCCGGACGTGATCTACGCGGCGCTCTGGGAGGCCTTCCGCAAGGAGTACACGATGTCATCCGGCGGGCCGGGCAGCGGCATGTTCAAATCGGTCGACGGCGGGGACACCTGGACCGAGATCACCCGCAACCCCGGCATGCCGCCCGAAGGCGTCGTCGGCAAGATCGGCCTGGCGGTGTCGACGGCGAACTCGGGCCGCGTCTACGCCCTCTTCGAGCACGACGACGGCGGGCTCTTCCGGTCGGACGACGGCGGCGACAGCTGGGAGCTCATCAACGACGAGCGGCGGATCCGGCAACGCGCCTTCTACTACACGCACGTGTACGCGGACCATCACGACGAGGATGTGGTCTACGTGCAGAACACGTCCTTCTTCCGCTCTACCGACGGCGGCGCCACCTACGAGGTCATCAACAACGGCACCCACGGCGACTTCCACGACTTCTGGATCGACCCCGACGACCCCGCGCACGTCGTGGTTGCCAACGACGGCGGCGGCGCGGTCAGCTTCACCACCGGCAGCGAGTGGACCGACCAGGAGTTTTCCACCGCGCAGTTCTACCACGGCGTCACGACGGCGCACATCCCGTGGCACATCTGCGGTTCGCAGCAGGACAACAGCACGCTCTGCCTGCCGTCGGACTGGAACGCGGGGCGGTTTGCGGCGGCGATGGCGGGCGGACGGGACGACGAGGCCGATGCCGGCGCCCACGGCGGAGTCCCGGCCGGTGCCCGCGCCCCGGCGATCACCCGCGGCTCGATGGACGTGCACTACCGGGCGGGCGGCGGCGAGCCGGGCTACATCGCGCCCGATCCCAAGGACCTCGACGTCTTCTTCTCGGGCACCAACAACGGCCGCTACCTGGACCGGTTCAACCGGCGGCTGGGCACGTCGCGCGAGGTCAATCCCTACCCCTGGTTCTACTCCGGCGAGCCCGCCATCGACATGGTCGAGCGCTGGCAATGGACCTTTCCGATCATCTTTTCGCCCATCAACCCCAACACCCTCTACACGGCGTCGAACCGGCTCTGGCGGACCACCGACGGCGGCAACAACTGGGAGCGGCTGAGCGACGACCTCACCCGCGCGGACCCCATGACGCTGGGCCACTCGGGCGGCCCGATCACCGGCGACATGAACGGCCCCGAGGTCTACGCGACCATCTTCGCGGTCGGCCCCGGCAAGGTCGACATCGACGTGATCTGGACGGGGTCGGACGATGGGCTCGTGCACGTCACGCGCGACGGCGGCGCGAGCTGGACGAACGTGACGCCGCCCGACATGCCGGACTTCGGGCGCGTCAGCCTGATCGACGCGTCGGCGTTCGACGCGGGCAAGGCGTACGTGTCGGCGCGCCTGCCGCTGCTGGACGACTTCCGGCCGCACATCTGGAAGACGGACGACTACGGCGCGACCTGGACCCGGATCGTGAACGGGATCCGCGACGACGCCTACGTGAACTCGGTGCGCGAGGACCCGAACCGCGAGGGGCTGCTCTACGCGGGCACGAACCACGGCGTGTACGTGACCTTCGACGACGGCGGCTGGTGGCAGGAGCTGAACCCGGGGCTGCCGGACATGCCGGTGACGGACGTGATCCCCGAGCACGACGAGCTGGCGATGGCGAGCCACGGGCGGGGGTTCTGGGTGCTGGACAACGTGGGGCCGCTGAGGGAGTACCGTCCGGGGATGCTCAATGGGGACGTGGTGATGTTCGAACCGGCCCCGGCGTACCGGTCGGCCAACGGGGCGGTGATTTCGTGGTGGGTAGGGGACTACATGGCGGAGGCGGTGAATAGCGAAGCGGTGTCGGACCCGAAGCTGGAGATCATGGACGGGGACGGGAACGTGTTGCGGACCTTCACGGTGGCGGTGGAGGGCGAGCCGCGGGACCGGTGGTCGGGCCAGGCGCTCGAGGTGAGGGCGGGCTGGAACCGGCTGCGGTGGGACTTGCGCACGGATCCGGCGGCGACGTTCCCGGGGATGATACTGTGGGGAGTGCGGACGATGGCGCCGGTGGTGCCGCCGGGGGAGTACCGGGTGCGGCTGGACCTGGGCGTTGTGAGCACGAGCGTTCCGCTGGAGGTGAAGCGCAACCCGTGGGTCGAGGGCGTGACGGACGAGGACCTGGTGGCGCAGTACGAGTTCGGGGTGCGGATCCGGGAGCAGGTGGACCGCGCGAACCGGGCGGTGATCGAGATTCGCGGCGTCGAGGCGCAGCTGGAGGAGCGGCTGGAGGCGTCGGATGACGAGCGGCTGCACGCGGCGGGGGAGCGGTTGCAGGCCGCGCTCGACGAGGTGGAGGGGGAGATCTACCAGGTGCGGAACCGGTCGAATCAGGATCCGCTCAACTTCCCGATCAAGGTGAACAACCGGCTGGCCAACCTGCTGTCGATGTCGGAGCGGGGGGACGGGCGCCCGGGGAGCGGGATGGTTGAGGTGTTCGGGATCATGGTGGGGCGGTTGGAGGGGCTGCTGGAGGCGCTGGAGGAGGTGTGGGGCGAAGAGCTGGCGGAGGTGAACGAGGTGCTGAGGGGGCTGGGGATGGGGGGGGTGGTGCGGGGTGGGGAGGGGGGACGGGTGTCGTAGGAGGGGGTGGGGGCGGCAGGTGCTTTTGCACGGTTTTCCCGTGGGACGTGTCTGTGTCTGTTGAGAACGACAAGTGCGTCCGGCAACGACGGAAGGGAGACCGAGCGAGATGGAGAGCGAATACACCTGCCCTGGAGACATCGTGATGCTCAGGAGCGGTGGCCCGTGGATGACGGTTGAGGACACCGAAGACGGGGAGGTGCACTGCAGCTACTTCGTCGAGGGTCATCTGGAGCACGCGACGTTCCGGGAAGAGGCGCTCCTCAGGCTGTTCGAGGCGGAGGCTGCGGGGGGGGCCTCCGAAGAGCCCTATGAGGAGTCCGCGAAGGAACCGGCGCACGACGCGACCGACGACTGACCGAACAGTTTTGCACGGTTTGACACCGGCAAGTGTCTGTAGTCCTTCAGAGAACCCATCCTTCATGAACGGGCGACGATCCCAGGCCGGGTGAGCGCCCCACAGCAACAAGGAGAGAATACGTTGCGCAGATTCGCCATGGTACTCATCTTGATCAACCTCGCGCTGGGAGGCGTACAGGCGACGACGCCGAGCCCGGGAAGCGGAATCCGGAATTGCTGCAAGGGCGAAGGGGAAGAGGCCTTCTGCTGCCGGATGTGCTGCTGGTTCTTCGGTAGACACTGTACCACCGACGCGCCGTGCAAGAATCCGGATCTGGAGACTCCGAACCTGGAATCGTGAGAATGCGGACGGCAGTTGCTGAGCGTCCCAGTATCCTGTCCTCTGTGGCGGCGGGCCTGGGATCCATGGTGCCTTGGTGCGGATTGCTGCTTGGGGTCCAAGCGGTCCTGTTGTTCCGATGGTCCTTCGATGAGCACCTCATGGCCCCTTTCTGGTGGCTCTGGTGGGTTGCCAACGAGCTTGGCTTCATCCTGCCGTTCCTGCTCTTCGCCGGCGGTGTGAAGGTGGCGCATGTTCAGGGTTATTCGCGACGCCTCCTTCCGACTGCCCTCGCTCTGGGGCTCACAGTCGGCGGGGTGTCCTACTACCTCGAGTCATGGGGTACCCCTGAACTGGAGCATCGGTACTGGGAGACGCTGGGCGAGGAGACCGAAGCACAACGGGCATTCGGGGCCGCAACTCCTCCGAACATTCTGGAGAATCTCCGCCTGGTGGAGGACAACCCCCCGGCGGAATACAGTCTACAGGTGAGCAACCCGTCCCAGACGCCGCCCAACGTGCTCAGGTGGCGCCTCCATCTGCCCTTCACCATGGCCGTGTTCGGCCTGCTCAACACACTGGCGGGGGTACTAGCCGCCCAGCTGACCGAGAACCTCGGGCGCGGCTCCCGGAGGAACACCCTGCTGGCGCTCGGCGTGCTGGGCGGACTGGCCTTCTTCGGAATCCTCGGGATGGCCGCACCGATCGAGCCATTCCTGCGAGACGGCACGATGAGGTCGGGAGTGGTTGCAGCCTGGATTCCGTTGGTGGTTCCCCTCCTGCTGACTACGGCGCTATTCGGGCTCGCGCGCAAACGCTATGTATGAGTGACGGCTCCGGAGGTCGCCGCGATTGGGTTGACACCGACGCCGAACTCGCCTTCAAGGCCGTCCAGGACGGTGATTTCGACAGGCTCAGACAGGTGCTGGCCCACTTCAGCCCCCTGATCGAGAGCGTCGCCGCTTCGTACGCCCGCGATCAGAGCGACCGGGATGACCTGTTCCAGAAAATCTGCGTCCGCCTGTGGGAGCGGCGGATGCAGTACACCGGACGTGGCCCGTTGCGCGGCTGGATCAACAAGCTGGCGGGCCGGGTCTGCTCGAACTGGTCCAGGGACCGCAAGACGCGCCGGAAAGAGGAGACCAGGTACGTCTCCGAGGTGGTTCACCAGAACGGGGCGCACGAGCCTGACGACCCACACGAGGATGTCGAGCGGAGCGAATTCGTGGCCCGGCTCCGCAAGTGCCTGTCACACCTGCCGCAGAGGCAGGGGGACACGTTCCTCCTGGTCTACTTCGAAGAGTACACTACCGTGGAGGTAGCGAAGATCCAGGGGGTGCGGCAGGACACGGTGCGGTCCAATCTTCGACACGCGAAGAAGAGGCTTCGCATCTTGATGAAGGAATACAGGAAATGAAGCGTCCAGATACGACGGAATCGGCGGCATCGGCGCGGGACGAGCGAGAAAGATACCAGGTGGGAGAGCTGGAGGGCGACCCGCTTCCGGACGAGTTGGTCGAGGGAACCCGATTGGCGATGAGGCCCCCCGGCGATACGCGGCACGACCTGATCGACGCGGCCATTACCCGGCTGGAACCGCGAAGGCGGAAACTGGAGCGGCCCCCGGCCCGCTGGGAATTCGCCGTTGCCGGGCTCCTTGTCGGGTTGGCGATCTTCGCCTTCCTCGTGGGCCGCATGACGGAAGGGGAAGCGGTTACCCTGCTCCTTCGCGTCGTGGCCGCGGTCGTGGGAGGCGGTCTGGTGGCGGCGTACCTGTGGAAAAGGGACCGCCCGAAGTAACTCCGGCCCGGCCCTCCCGCAGCCGACTTTTGCACGGTTGTTGTCCGGCACGTGTCTGTGTGTGGTGATAGCCAAAACCTACCCCGGTGGCCAGAACGGCCGCCAACACAGACCAGGAGGGTTCAACAGATGTCCCCACTTCTTCCCCGGAAACGCGCGAGCAGGCACACAGTCGGAAGGCGACCACGCAATCTCGCGTTGGTCCTCGGGCTAGCCATCCTCGCCGTCGCACAGATCTTGGTGCTCGGCGCCCGGGCCCGCGCTCTCGGCCCCGCGCCGGCCTTCCTCACCGGCGGCGACGATGTCTCGATGCTGTCGTTACGCCTTGCCGATGGCACAGTAGTTCGGCTGGGCGACGGGCGGCGCACGCTTCTGCTCGCCTTCGATCCGGAATGCCCCCATACGCGAGAGGTCGCGCCGACCTGGGCGGAGTGGCTTGCCGCCGTGGACACCGGCGACCTGCGGATTCTCGCCATCGCCCCCGGATCTTCGGGTCCGGCGGAGGCATACGCCCGCGCAATGGGTTGGCGTGTCCCGGTGGCGACGCTCGAGGGCTTCGACGACGACACCATTCAGATGCTCGCGGGGCGCGTGCCCTGGGTCATCGCAGTCGACGAGAATGGCCTCGTCCTGACCGAAGACCACGGCGGCAAGCTGGACGAGGTCGCCGGAGCGATCTGGAGGGGTGGTGGGCAGGCTCCCGGGGCGTAGAACCCCGATGAACCTCGGGGCTGGCCCGGGACAACTTTTGCACGGTTCGGCTCCGGGAAGTGTCTGTGTCATCACGTGGGCAATTCCGCCCACGGATGACCATGGAGGGAACGGGATGGCCGACAAGGGTCAATTGGAGCGCTGGGCCAAAGAGCACGACAGGGCGATGCTGGCGGTGGCGGCAAGGTACGCGGGTCCCTCGACGACTGCGGAGGACATCAGGCAGTCGGCGCTGCTTGCGATCCTTCAGAGGCTGGAGGAGCTCGGGGAGGTGTTCTGTCCGAAGGGACTGCTGCTGGAGTACGTCAAGAACGTGGGCCGGAATCACCTGAGAAAGCGGGAACGGCGCGAAGCGAGGCTCCGGGCTCTCCCGCTGCGGGACCGGCAGGTGCCGTATGGGCGGCCCGGGTGTACGAGTATCGCATCGAGCTGTGGGCGCCGGAAGGACTCCAACGTTCTCTGGTGCGCGACGTGTCCTGGTTCCCTCCGGCCACTCAGTCCACGCTGGCTTCACGGCTGGTTTGAGCGGCCGAACACCGTACTTGGCAGCATGGCTGCAACAACGGCAGAGTTGTGGATCAAGTTCAGAGGTGCAGACGAGAATTGGAGCAATGCGTCGGCGAGTCGCGATCCCGACATGTTCTGGGACACCATCATCGAAGTTGTCAATCTCAACGAGCTGCGTGTTGTCGGACGGGTTCGCTTGGACGAGGACTACAGCAACTTCGTCGCGCCAGACGTGATCGGCAGAACCGTTGTGACACCTACGGGATCAGTGCGGTATCAGGTATTCCGTGTCTCAAAGCGGGACATTCCCCAACAGACGTTTTGCACCGTGGACATCCGCAAGGGATTGCGGGCCAGGGCGCGGTTTGCCCAGCGCGTCGAGATGGCCGGCCGGAGCGGCGAATGCGACGACGTGACGCCGCATCATTCGCCCGTGCAGCGCACCCGCGGCATCCTCACGATCCCGGAACGAACGGAGCGCGCACAGTGAAGCACCAGACGGACTCCAGAGAGCGGATAGACAGATGGGTCGAGGCGTACCGTGGTGACATGCTTAAGGTTGCGCGGTCGTTTCGGGACGCCGTGCACGGCGCCGAGGACATCGTCCAGCAAGCCGCTCTGACGGCCCTCGAGGCCGGAGGAGCGGACTCGGACGTGGAATCTCCCCGTGCGTGGCTCATGAGGCTCACCAGGACCACCGGGCTCCAGGTCGTTCGGAAACGGAACCGCAGGTCGAAGCTGCGAAGCGCGAACCCCCCCGTCTTCTCCCCGCCCGGTGCGGGCGAAGCGGAGGTCTATCTGCGCGAACAGGCAGTCGGGCCGAGGTGCGACTTCGTGCTTGACGTGGCCCGCCGTCTGCCGCCGGCGTGCAGAGAAGTCGTGGAACTCATGCTGATCGACGAGATGGACGACCACGAGATCGCCGGGCATTGCGGAATCAAGCGGACCACCGTTCGGTCGAGGCGGGCACGGGCGGCTCAGATGATCCGCGAGAGATGCTCCCCCCCGGATGCGCCCGATCAGTCCGTAATCCCATCCGGTCGCGGTTCGCGAGTTCGGACCGGCGATGCAACAGATTCGCCCTCTCGCGGCATCTAATAGGGTGAATGGGGCGGAGGTTCCGCCACCGACGATGATGTTCATCCGTGCTCTTCGACAGGCGGCCGAAGCCGAGGGCCTGCTGCCGGTTCGGTTGTGATGGTGGGGCACAGAAGTGTGCGGATCTGGAGGCAGAGGCGGAAGGCGAGCTCGACGCCAAGTTCGTCAAGGTCAGACTGAAGGGTGGCGCAACGTTCTACTGTTACGAGCCTGAGGGTGGAGAAGAAGGAGGGGGCGGCGGTGCCACGTGAGTTGAGTCGAACCTTCTTGCGGGCTAATGCCTGGTAGAGGACAGAGAAACGGAGATGAGTACCATGAACGCGACCTGGATGTCGATCCTACGGCGGCCGAAACACACCGGCCCACTCCTGCTGACTAGCCTGTGCCTGTGGTCGGCGCCCGCTGATTCCCAGGAAGTCCAGCGGCGCTGGTCGGCGGAACCGATACTCACGGCTACTCTGACGGATCGGGAGGGGGACCTATTCGGCGATCCCTGGAGGTTGATCAGCGATCCGCGCGGAGGTTTTCTCATCGCAGAGGCTGCGACCGTTCACGCATTCGATGTCGACGGTACGAAACGCTGGAGTGCTGGGCGGTCCGGCCAGGGGCCTGGGGAGTTCGGGGTGATGGTAGATGTCAAGGTCACCCCTGATGGGCGAGTGCTGGTCCTGGACAGGAACCAACCCCGCGTGACGGTATTCGACGGAGCGTCGGGAGAGTTGGTGACTACGTTCCGCCTGCGCCGGGAGGTCACTACGACCCGGCATATACTGCCAGCCCGCGACGCCTTTGCGCGCGTTGAGGTGAACCTGCCCGGAAGGAAGGGAACAACCTGGTGGACCGTCTCGGAGCGAGGCGACATCCTGGATGAAGCGCCCGGGGCGGTCCCCTGCTCACACAACCTTACCTGCGAGTCTCACATCGCCGGTGACGGGCGCTGGGGTGGTGTGCAGGTATACCGCTGGGCCAGTCGGATGGTATTCCATGGCGGTGAAGGCTCGGCCCGCGTCGCTGAGGGCATCGATTCCATCCCGTTCCCGCAAACCGTCTCGTATGCGCTCAACCCAAAGGCGATGGGGCTGGAAGGATTCAAGTCACTCCGTGCGACCAGAGTTGACCCCAAGGCTCTTGAGGCCGTCCGGTCGGTTGCCTCCGATGGCTCTCAAGCCGTCGTTCTCGTGATGACAGGCAATGAGGAGGAGCGACGGACAATCCTGGATTTCTACAGAGTGCCCGACGGTGCGTACTTGGGATCGCGGCGTCTTCCCGAAAGCGTCCGGGCCATCGCACTCCTGTCGGATGGAAGGCTGGCCACGTTGCGCACCGTGTTGTTTCCCGAAGTCAAGATCTGGGAGCTTCCGTGATGAGAAACGGGTCCGGATACCGGATGCGACTGGCGTTCCTGTGGACTTGCATGGCTGCTACAGCCGGATGCGGCAACCCACTCGGCAATGAATCCTTCCGACTTGCCAATGGCGGCGGGGTCCCGGCGTTGGTCCCAGCGGTCGCGAGCGGCATGACCGTAACGACACAGAACGCGAATCTGCGCCTCTACGTGTATGGCGAGGGCGGTCCTGAATGGAGCGGTGCCCCGCACTACGACACATCTCAGGTGAGCGCCGCGGACGCGGACGAAACGACACGCTCCTGCACCAGTCTGCAACTGGTCCACACGGACCGCTTCATGTTCAAGCCGAACGATGCCGGCTGCTGGTACGTCTACGGCGAGTCCACGCACTATATCCTCAGCCCCGCACCCGCCCAGCAACAGACCCGGCAGATTCTCTCGAGATCGCCTGCGGCAGTACCGTGAACTGCCGCTGCCCGAGATCAAGCCCGTCTTTTCGCGGCTCCTGATTGACGACGCAGGTTGGTTGTGGGCGGAACTCTACCGGTTTGAGGTCGGGGCACCGGTGCGATGGCTGGTGTTCGATCCGCATGGCGAGGGCGTCGGAAGCGTGGACATGCCGCCGGAACTGCACTTGTGGCAGATCGGCCAGGACTTCGTGCTGGGCGTCTGGAGGGATGAAAACAGAGTGGAATACGTCCGGCGCCACGCCCTCGACGGGCGAGGGTAGACGAGGGGTGGCCTCGGTCTATGTCTACACACAGCTTCTGGACGGAGAGCCTTCGCGTGGGGAAGTGGTGGAGGTGGACGAGGTCGAGAACTGGCGGGAGGAAACCGCCCTGGGTATTCGGATTGGTCCAGCCGACGCGCGCATGGTAGTTACCGAATTCATGGATTTCACGTGTCCTTTCTGCGCGCAAGTGGTACCCGCCGTCGACTCGCTGCTGGCCCGCTATCCCGACGAAGTCGCGCTGGTGTTCCAGCACTTCCCGCTTGACGGGCGTCCCCATTCCAGGCCCAGCGCCGTGGTGGCAGAGTGCGCCGAACGTCAGGGCAGGTTCGAGCCGATGTACCGGCACCTCTTTGCGCAGCAGCAGCAATTCGGTAGAAAGCACTGGAGCGCTTTTGGAGAGGAGATCGGGATACCGGATCTCGCGGCTTTCGAAGACTGTCTGCGACTGCCTGCTGACTCCTTTCCCAGAATAGAAGCGGGCCGCGAACTCGGCATGAGCCGTAACGTCCGTGGAACTCCCACCCTATACATAAACGGCCGGCGTTTCCGTGGACGTAGCTTTCAGCAATTCCGCGAAGTGGCGGAAGAGCTGGGGCTCAATTCAGACTCCTAGGTGTCCGTATGTGACCGCCCCCATGTGGACATATTATATTGAAATCAACAACGTGGTGGTGTCCGAAAGCTGGACCCACTATGACGTTCAGGGTGGGTCCCAACTATTGGCAGCCTCCGAAAAGGACCCTGCCCTGGGATGCTGCTCACGGTGAGCCGGTGAGGAGCCCCCGAGTCAAGTTGCATGGGGTCTACAACTCGTTTTCTCCGATGGGCTTAGAAGCATCGAGGGCCGGATTCCCGCCGAATGATTCCCGCTGATCGGGATTTCAGCCGCGAACCCTCGGTCGGCCTTCCAGTGCCGTCCTGAGTAGTCCCGCATCCGGCCTCTGGTAGCACTTGAGCACCGTCTGAGGATCCTTCCAGCCGCCAAGCTCGCAGAGCACCTTGAGCGGTGTGTCCATGAGGTCGCTGGCGAACTTGCGCCTGAGCGAGTGCCAGCCACGACCGCGCTTCGGCTCCAGTCCCGCGAGCTTCTCCGCCTTCTTCCACCACCGAAACGCGCAACTGGGGCTCATGCACCGGGCCGTATCAATCGGCGAGGGCAATACCGGGTAGTGCTCACGCCCGGCACCCATTCTCGGGGCGTCCCTCAAGACGGCAACCGCTTCGTCGGTCAGCGGCGTGACGTGCTCGTAGCCCGTCTTCTCGTGCTTGGCCCTCCACCGGATGGTCCTGCCCTCGAAGTCGATGTCGCTCCACCGAAGTTTGCGAATCGCTCCGATTCGGTGGCCGGTCTCGTGTGCGAGCACGAGCGCGACACGGAACCGCCAGTCCACCCG
The DNA here is from genome assembly GCA_965116645.1 of Longimicrobiales bacterium. Classification (GTDB taxonomy): domain Bacteria; phylum Gemmatimonadota; class Gemmatimonadetes; order Longimicrobiales; family Gaopeijiaceae; genus Bin94. The sequence goes on from OZ220702.1 coordinate 4,161,862, forward strand.
GCTTGACGCTTTCAGGATCGCCCGGTATTCCTCTTCGGCGAGCACCACCCGAGTCGGGTTCTTCTCGGTGGGCTTTCTGAGGCCCTTGAGCGGGTTCCTGTCGAGGAGGAGACGGCCCTGTTCATCCCTCGACCTCGCGGCCCAATTCAGAACCGCGATCAGGAACTTGAGGTCGTGCTCGATGGTGCGATCCGACACGGGTTTTCCGCTCGGTCCGACCCGGCCCGCGCGCCGTTCCCGGATGAAGCGATCCCAGTCCCGTTGCGACAAGGTCGCTGGGTCGCGGTCTCTTCCCAGGAACCCGAGGAACATCTTGGTCGTGGTCCGGTCATGCAGCCGCGAGTGTCGGGTCTTGGTCGCGGTAACCTCTTCGCCGTAGATGTCAAAAAGCGTTCCCAGCGTGAGCGGCTCGGGCTCGGCTTCGGCCTTGCCGTTGGGCTGAAGCATCGCGAAGTCCGCAGCGGCTTCGTCCGCCTGCCTCTTGGCTCGAACCCAATCGCGGTGTTTCAGCGATCTGGTAAGCCTGCGCCCGTTCTCTCTCCACTCGATCTGGAAGAAGCCGGTCTTGGGATCGGCGAAGACCCTCACCCGGTTCCGGCCCCACTCGCCAGCGCTGTAGCTCCGCCGACTTCGTTTCGTGCGTGCCATCATTCGATTCCTCCGATGATGGACCGCACGATCTGCGCGTCCGAAAGCTCGCGGAGCGGCATCGCCCGCGCCAGATCCAGCGCTGCCGGTGGCCATTAGCGGCTCGGACCGAGATCGCGGCCGGGATCGCGGTCCCGCACGCGCCGACTCAGCACCGCCACCATCCTCACAAGGTCGCGGCGAGCGTTCGATAGCACTCGGCCAAGCGTTCCACTTGCCCGTCGAGCCACTCGATCCGCGTCCGCAAGGCTTCGCTCTCCCCGCTCTGCCGCTCGGCGTGCTGCCTCAAGGCTTCGACGTATTCTCGCAAGACTTCGGCGTACTCGTGCAAGGCTTCGATCTGCCCGGAGTGCCGCCGCTGTTCCCGCTCGTACTGCTCGGACAACCTCTTCAAGGCCTCCGTCAACTGCCGTTCCAACTCGCTCATAAAGCTCCTTTACCTGTTCGACAGCTTCACGGCCGGACGGTCGCGCACCTCCCAGCCCGGGGCCGCCCGTGTCCCGAATGGCAGCACCACGTATCGTTCCCCCTTGATCTCCCGGAGCGCGATCCCCCAGGTGTCCGCCTCCAGTTCCGCCAGCGTCTCGTGCGCCTCCTCGATTCGCGCGTTCGCCCTCGCCAGCGTCTCGATCCGGTCCTGGATGCTCCCCGCCATCCACCGCATCGTCGCCCAGCTTCCGCCGAAGAAACCGAGCCAAAGGCTCAGGCCGACGATCAGGGGCCGGAGCCACGCCTTGACGAGCAACTCGCGCATCCGCCCGGTCGCCTCCTCCGTATCGCGCTCGATTGTACGTAGCGCGTTCCTCGCGACGCGCCGCGAGTTCTCGGCGAGCCGCTTTAGCTCGCTCGTGGTCAACTCCTCGATCTCCCTGCGTTCGTTCTCCAGCCGCGACCGCAGCCGGGCGGTCAAATCGTTCGCGGTCGAAGTTCTCTCCATACAGTCCTCCTTTCAGCCGCCACCGGTCCCCGGTCTCGGGATCGAGCGCGGTGAGGTAGTGTTCGCCTTGGCGCGGCACTTCGAGACCCGCCTCCCGAAGCGCGGAGACGACATCGGCACGGTTCCGCACGACGCCGTGCTCGACGCGCTGGAGCAGGTAGTCCCGAATCAGGTCGCGGGGTGAGGCTTCGAGCCGGAGCCCGGCCCGCAGCCGTGCAGCCTTGATGTAGGCGCGGTGGCCGGGCTGCTCCACCCTGGCCCGCGCCGGGTCGTCCGGGCGAGCCCAGCCGTGTTCGTGGTTGAAGGCGTCCCGGAGGGGGCCGAAGGTCTTCTCCCAGCCCGGCGGGGCGATGTTGAGGCTGCGTCCGGTCTCCAGGTCGCACCGCGCGGCGAGAACATGGACGTGAGCGCCGCCGCCCTGCTCACGGTGGAGCACCGCCGACCAAGCGTAGCGGTCGGGTTCGAGCCCGGCCCAGGCCGTGTCCTCGAAGGCGTCCAGTACCGCGCCGATCTGTTCGTCGGTCGGCTCGTCCTCCGGCGCCCACGCAATCAGGCCGGAGGTGTACCTGTGCTCGAACTCCAGCGTGTCGGCCAGGGCGGCCACTTCGTTCGGATCGCCCCTCAGAACCTCGACGCCTTCGCGCGGCTTCCCGGCCGCGTCCCGCTCCCCGAGGAGGTAGTTGGCCGCGGCCCGCGCCGATCCGGTCCCGTGGGCGAGGAACCTAACGAGCATCCGTGTCCGGGCGCTCCGTGACAGTCAGCGACGCGACCTCCCGCTTGATCGCAATGAGGTGGCCGATCACCTCGACGGCCTCGACGGCCCCCTTGTGGGTGTTCGCCCACCGGGCGATCTGGTTGAGGTTGTTCCCGATGCGGGACATCTGCCGCGTGCGCTCGCGCTCGACCTCGGCCGCGGGGACCGTCCACGTCCGCGTGCGCGCCATCGCCCGGCGGATCAGGGCAGAAAGCGGCACGCCGGCCGCCTTCGCCTTGGCCCGCCAGTCGGCGGACTCGTCCGGCGTGAGGCGGACGGCGACGAGGATCGGGCGGCGCCTAGCCATCCGGCTGCGCCGCCAAGGGGGGAAGGGGGGCGACGCCCCCGCCCGCGCAATCCACCGGTGCGCGGGGCTGTTGGGGATCGAAGGGGCGGAGTCCCTCGCCAGCCCCCGGGTTATACCCGGGGTATGCGGAGCACCCGAGGCCAGAATCACGGCAGGAGATCACGTAAGTTCATACAGGACTGCACGATCTGCCATTCTTGCTGTGGGGCTGGACCCTGCCGGACTGTGCCGCGAAAGCGGGAACATCGGGCGTTAATGGCGGGAAGTTCCGCGTGGGACGGGTCGCTTGCGCGAGGACGACTGTCACTTGGCCGGGACCATGTTCGATGGTCTCGAACGAGGGGCCCTCCACCATACAACTACCTATCTTCGCCACGCCTCCGTGCTTGGGATTCCGCGGCTGTACAACACCTCCAGCCCCGTCGCGCCGACTCCCGCCGACGCGTCCGCGTCGGGAGCAGCTTGGGCCGCGGGCGGCACGTCGTGCAGGAAGCCGCGCACTTGCCCGCTGCGTGGATCGCGCAGGATGGCCATCGGACGGTCGGTGGCTCCGTCCAGGGTGACCGTTCCGCCGGGGCCGGAGAGCGTGATGCTGGCGAGGTTGCCCTCCCACTCTGGTTGCACTGGAAGGGCGAAGACGAACGACGAGCCTCCGTCCCCGTCGGCCACATCCGGCATGGAGAAGCTGAGCGAGAAGAGTTCGCCGCCGTTGGCGGTGCGCCCGATGACCCGGTAGTCGCCAGCCGAGTCCGGCAGCGCGGGCGGCGCGTTGACAACGAAAACCGGCTCCAGATACGGAGTGCGTCGCCGTCCCGTTGCTGGCAGCCGTCACCAGCCCGGACCCGTCCACGGTCGCCACCGTGGCGTCCCCGCTCGACCATGCGATCGGTGCCCCCGCCATCACGCTGCCGTTCTGGTCGCGCACTTCCGAGCTGAGTTGCACGGTCGCGCCGAATGCCGTGAGCCGGGCCGTGGCAGGGCTGACCGTCACCGTGGTGGGACGCGGGGGATCGGGGGGTGGGGGTTCCGTGGCACCATCCCCGCAGGGAAAGCGTCACGACCAGCGCCAGGATGGCCGCGCCCACAAGCCGTGCGGACGGATTTGGGCGTTCATCATCGTCTCCAGGCCGCTGCATCCGGGATTCCGCGGCTGAAGAGCACCTCGACATCCGAGGTGCCCCCCACCCGCCCGTCCGCGGCCGCCTGAGTAGCGGCCGGCGGGTCGCGCAGGAATCCCCGTACCTGCCCGCTGCGGGGATTGCGCAGGATGGCCATCGGACGGTCGCTGTCCCCGTCCAGGGTCACGGCGCCACCGGGCCCGGAGAGCGTGATGCTGGCGAGGTTGTCCTCCCACTCTGGCCGCACCGGAATAGCGAAGACGAACGACGAGCCTCCGTCGCCGTCGGCCGTCTCCGGCATGGCGAAGTTGAGCGAGAACAGTTCGGTGCCCTCGGCGGTCCGCCCTGTGATCCGGTGATCGCCTGCTGAGACGGGCAGGGCGGCCGGCGCACCCACGACGAAGGCGGGCTCCAGATAAGGTGTCCCGGTGGAGTCCGCGCCGCCCCACAGCAGGAGCGACCGGGCCGGACCCGCGACCGCCGCGCCGACAGTTCCCTCATCGGTCAGGCGGAAACGGAGCGCCTTCTCGAAATGGTAGCTGCCCACCCAGTCCGGCTCGCAATAACTCATGAGGTCGTATGAGTTCGGGGTGACCAGCCGCCCGCCATTACGGAAGTCGTAGCCCCAGTCCCCGATGGTGCCGGCGGCGTGCGGATACCCGGCGTCCAGTCCGCTCGCACCACCGCACGGCGCGTGTCGAAGGCTCAGATTGTGCCCCAGTTCGTGCGCGATGGTTCCGGGATTGAGGTCCGAGAAGCTGACACGGCCGCCCAGTTTCGCAGATCCCCCGGCGCTGCCGGAGGGCACAGACAAGACGGACATGTAGTGGCCCGTACCGCCCTCCATGACGCGGATCGCCTCGGTAATCCCCAACCAGGCGCCCCACGGGTAGACTGTGAGGTAGGGCGACTTGCTGCCAGCCGAAGTGAGCACCGGCTCGTGTGCGGCGACGTTCAGGTCGCCGACGGGCAGCAGCGTCCGGGTGTTCGACAGCATCTCGTGGGACTGTGCATTTGCCGACATGGCCGCGACCGTCGCGATGACGGAAGAATCGGGCGAGTGGGTCCAGATCAGGGGAATTAGCGTGAGGTCCAGAACGGGCATCGACCGCACATCGACCGCGGCGAGGCCGGTTTCCGGGATGCGCATCGTAACGACCGGGTCGGTGTCCATCGTCGAGTCTGGGTCGACCTCGACCACCATCTCCAGCCCCGGCCGAACGACCTCCGCCGGAATCAGGGCGTTAGCCGACTGGTCCAGGGATCCCTCGTCGATTTCCGTGGGGATGGGACCGGGCTGGCCGGGGATTTCGGCGACGTGCGCGAGGGTGCCACCCACGTAGAACGAGGCCCGCACCGGAGGAATGCGCTCCTCGTTGGCTCGCGCCGCCGTGACGAAGACGCGCAGCAGCGCCTCCTCGCCGGCCACCAGCGGCACCGGGAACCTCGTTGACTGCACGGCCTGGGTAAGGTACGCCGCTACGGATCCGGTCTCGCATAGCGCCACTCGGCGGCTCGGTATGCTCCCCAGCCATGTCCGCAGCTCCGGTGGAGCGCAGAGGTCCGTGCCTCCGGCATGGAGGGTCCCGAGTGCCGAAAGTTCGCCCAAGCTGGCGGGGAGCTGCCCCTCCATGGCGCGGTTGCCGTTCACGTATAGCTGGCGCAGACTCGATAGGGTGCCGAATTCCGACGGGATGGAGCCGGTCAGGTCGTTGAGGCCTAGGCGCAACTCCCGGAGGTTCGCCAGGTTGCCGAATTCGGGCGGGATGGAACCGGACAGCGCGTTTCTCGTGAAGTCCAGCTCTTCCAACCTCGCGAGGGCGCCGAGTTCGGGCGGGAGGCCGCCTTCCAAGTCGGCTTCGGCGGCTCTCAATACCCGCAGGTTCGAAAGTCGGCCGAGTTCGGGCGGGACCGCCCCGGACAGCTCCGTCCGACTCACGTCCAGCATCTGCAGGCTGGCAAGGTTGCCCAGTTCTGGCGGTATCCGACCCGTCACCTTGCCTCTCGTCAAGGTCAGCGTTTCCAGATTCACAAGCTTGCCGAGTTCCGGGGGGATGCGACCCGACAGGCCCGATCCCTGAAGTCGAAGGCGGCGCAGACTTGTCATGTCGCCGATTTCGGGTGGAATAGACCCCCTCAAGCCGACACATCCAAAGACTTCAAATGACTCAAGCTTTCGGAGGTTGCCGAGTTCCGGGGGGATCGTGCCCGACATGCCGTTCCCGGCGAAGGAAAGGAATCGGAGGCTCGAGAGATTCCCGAATTCCGGCGGAATGGCGGTTACCAAGCGGTTGTGGCTGAGATCGAGCTGTTCGAGATCCGGCAGGTAGCCGACTTGCGAGGGGATCGCCCCGGACAGCTGATTTCTGCTCAAGTCCAGGCGCTTCAAGTTGTCCAGGTAGCCGAGTTGGGGCGGGATCAACCCGGACAACTGATTCCCGCTCAGGTCCAGCTGCTCCAAGTGGTCGAGGTAGCCCAGTTCGGTCGAAATCTTGCCCGACAAACCGTTTCCCGGGAGAACCAAAGCCACAACCCTGCCCTCGCCATCGACCGCGACGCCATGCCACGTGTGTACGGGCGCGTCCGTCAGCCAGCCCCGTCGTGTCGTCCAGTTCGGCCCGTCCGTCGCCTCGAAGAGCGCGGCGAGGTGTTCGCGGTCCGGCACAGGCGCGCACTCGTTGCCCGTCCCCCGGTGCGACGGGATCCCACGCAGCCACTCCCGGAACGCTGGACCGACGGGCGTGCAGAGTTCCGTGCCGGAGTAATGAAGTGCTTCCATTGCCAGAGCGGCCAGTGCCATGGACAGCGGCAGGCGGCCGGACAGGTCCGGGTTCCCGTCCACGTGCAACGCGGTAAGAGCGGCGAGATCCCCCAGGCCGCCCGGGAGCGTTCCGGCGAGCTCGTTGCGGCTCAGGTCCAGTGTAGTTACGAGGCCCAGCGAGTCGGTGCCCACGCCGTGCCACGCCGCCAGTGCGGGGCCGCCCAACCAGCCTTCCGCATTGGTCCACGCCGACCCACCGGCGGTCTCGAAAAGAGCCTCCAGCACGGCTGCGTCGGCCTCGTTGCAGTAGGCTCCCGAGAAGTTGTCGAGACCGTCGAGCCAAGTGACGAAGCGCGCCACGCCCGGTGCACAAAGACCATCGTTTTGGTCGAACGTAAGATGGTTCATTGCCGCAAGGTCCGCGCTACTCTGCGGGAGCGGACCCGTCAAGCTGTTGCCGTGGAGCCGCAGCCAAGACAGTTGGTTCAGGTTGCCAAGTTCAGGGGGAATCGTTCCGGTCAGAGTGTTGCTGTAAAGGTCCAGAAAGGTCAGCTCTCGCAGGTTACCGAGTTCGGGTGGAATCGGACCGTAAAGGTTGTTCTGGGAGAGGATTAACCGTACGAGTCCTTCGACCTTCCCGAGCTCGGCGGGGATCTCGCCCTCCAGTCGGTTGCCGTTGAGCCCCAGCTCGCGGAGCCGTGAAAGATTGCCCAACTCGGCGGGGATCTCGCCCGTCAAGTCACTGTAGCGGAGGTTCAGCACCTCCAAGTTGGTCAATCCACCAAGTTCGGCCGGGATCGGGCCCGTCAGCACGTTTCTGTTACGCAAACTGCGCGTGCCAAGATGCAAATAGGTCAGTTGCGTGAGTCTGCCAAGCTCGGGCGGGATCGCGCCGGTCAAAGCGTTGTCGTTGAGGACCAGGCGAGTGAGTTGCGCGAGGTTGCCCAACTCCGGCGGGATTGGACCTGATAGCGCGTTGTACGAGAGATCCAGCCGCGTCAGATCGGCGAGGCCGCCGAGTTCGGACGGGATCGGGCCAGCCAGATCGTTGCGGCTGAGACTAATCGTTCTGAGGCTGGAGAGGCTGCCGAGTTCCGGCGGGATCGGGCCGGTCAATTCATTGGAGCCGAGATCAAACGTTGTGAGGCCGGCGAGGTTGCCGAGTTCGGTCGGAATCGGGCCCTCAAGGCCGTGCCGCACCCACTCTCGAGCGTCATTGTCCCAGTGGCCGGCAAGGGTAAGTCCCACGACCCGCCCCGACGCGTCGGTGTCCACACCGTACCATTTCGCGAGCGGCGCGTCGGTCAGCCAGTTCGTGTTGTCCACCCAGTTCGGTCCGTTGGTGGACTCGTATAGCGCGACGAGCGCGGCCCGATCCGGGTTCTCGACCGTGATCTCGGATGTGCCGGACGCGGCTCCCGCCATCGCCGTGATCGTGGCCATGCCCTCCGCGAGGCCCGTCACCAGCCCCGACGCGTCCACCGTCGCCACGGAACGGTTGCTCGACGACCAGGTGAACTCCGCGCCTGCGATCGCATGGCGGTTTTCGTCGAACGCCTCCGCGACAAGTCGGAGTGTGTCGCCCAACACGAGTGTGTCCGCCTGTGGTGATACCGTGACTGATCCCGCCGCCTGCATCACGGTCACGGCCGCCGTGGCGGCGACCTCGCCCGCCGTCGCGGTGATCGAAGTCGTGCCGCCGCCGATGGCCGCCACCAACCCGGCCGAGTCGACTGTGGCCACTGTCGTGTCGGCGCTCGACCAGGACACCCGGACGTCCTCCATCACACGCCCGATCTGGTCGCGCACCTCGCCCGTCAGTTGCGCGGTCTGTCCGAGTGCCGTCAGCGCCACCGAGTCGGGAATGACCGCGACCGCCGTGGGTGCTGGAGCCACGACCGTGAGTGTGGTGCGGCCCATGACCCCCGCCGCGGTGGCCGTCACCTCCGCCTCCCCCGCGCCGATCCCGGTCACGAGGCCCACATCGTCCACCGTGGCGACCAGCGTGTCGCTCGACGCCCAGTCGAAATCCGCCACCGTCACCGGGTGCCCGTTGGCGTCGGCGGCTTTGGCCTCGATACGCAGAGTGTCGCCCACGACCACCGTGTCGCCCGCCGGTGTGACCGTGACCGCGCTCACCTCCTGCGCCACCGTCACCTCCGCGCTCCCCGAGGCCGAGCCCGATGTCGCAGTGATCGTCGCCGTCCCGTTGCTGGCAGCCGTCACCAGCCCGGACCCGTCCACGGTCGCCACCGTGGCGTCCCCGCTCGACCATGCGACCGTGGCCCCCGCCATCACGCTGCCGTTCTGGTCGCGCACCTCCGCGCTCAGTTGCACGGTTGCGCCGAGTGCCGTGAGCCGGGCAGTGGCAGGGCTGACCGTCACCGTGGTGGGACGCGGGGGATCGGGGGGTGGGGGTTCCGTGCTGCCGTCGCCGCAGGCATGCATCACGACCAGCGCCAAGATGGCCGCACACGGAAGCCACGCGGGCCGCAATGGTGCGTTGCGATACGAAGACTTGGTCATAGAACGCCTACCTGCTACGGTCGGCGGGATCTCGAACCGGCACCGCCGACCGGTTCATCGAAGACGAAGGTGCCGCAGGGCGCCGGCCCGCGCCAGAGGCAAGGGAAGCGCGACCCATCGCCGACCCGGACGACTCGCCCTGCTGAGCGCGCGTGAGATCATAGTGGTCAACCTGCATGGTTTGGGTCGTCAGCGATCGGTCATCGCTGCGCCTCTGCAGATTACCAACTCGATTCCAACGGTGCGCCTCCCAAAAAGGGGGGGGGCGTACGCTCTTGTGGGTGGCTGGCACTCGCTGCGGCGGAAGATCGGCTCGGACCTCAAGGATCAACCTTTGATCGAGCGGGCCCTGAAGTGGGCAAGAAGCGGGACCGGCTGCAGGAGGGCAATGAGAAGGGCATAGAGCGCACTCCGTGGCCCCGGGTCGCCAGGATCGCCAAGCTGCCATCGGCGCACGGGGCGCTGGGCCGCCGCTGCCGCATCCGTCGGTGATTGCGAGGGTGACTCAGGACGTCGAAGTCCTCCGCTCTCAAGTCGCTACGAGCGTGTCTGCCGGCGGGGGAACGGCAACCGCGTTCACCACACCTGGGCCACTGTCAACCGCCACAGTGCCCGAGACCGTGCCCGTCGTCGCCGTGATCGTGGCCGAGCCGTTCGCCACCGCCGTCACCAGTCCGGAGGCGTCCACCGCCGGGACCGCCGCGTCGCTCGTCGTCCACGCGACAGCGGCCTCTGCCATCACCCGTCCGTTCTGGTCGCGCACCTCGACGGTGAGCCGGGCCGTCTCTCCAAGGGCGCTCAGTGCAGCCGACCCCGGGCTGACCGTCACCGTCGTGGCGACGGAGCCGGAGGAGGAGCGGGCTCGACGGCGCCATCACCACCGGACAGGACCAGCGTGGCGATTCCGCCGATCGCCATCGCCGCGATCGTGAAGCCCGCGCCCAGCCGTCCGCGTTCGCCGTCGCCGCGCCTCTGGCGAGTGTGCCCACGTCGCTGCCTTGCCCGACCATCTTCCAGAGGCCTTCTCGCTTGCATGTCAAATTCTCCTCGCACTGGCGACATCGGCTTCGGGCTTTCCTTTCGCGTCGGACCTGTCACCGATTGCTCGATGGTGATTCTCTCCGCGCTGCCCGAGCGCATGAGATGAGATTACCATGACTGCCGACCGGCCTGCGAGGACGACCGACTGGCCACCCGGTCGCGTTTCCGTCCCCTTGGCGCGACTTCCAGTGCGCGTGACGAGGGCGTGTTGACGAGCCACTGGCAGCGGTGTCCGACAGACCTGACACCTTGTGACACGTCCTGAAACGTCCTCACACAATAGGACGTTTCCGACTGGTTGACTTCCCCGCGAGCGGTCCGTCAGCGTCCAAGCATGGAGACGCCGAAACACCAGTTCGACACGCGGGTCTGCACATCCCCGATGGACACCTCCGCACTGTCTGCCACGGCATGCGCGGTGAAGCTCCCGATCCGAACCGTGCGGACGGTTCGGCCCCCGGAAGCTCTCGACCTGGGCCGGGATCGGCCTCCGCTGCCTTCGGCTCCGAGGCTGGATTGAAACCCATGACGGATGAGACTCGTAGAATGCCGCCCTTCGGGTCACCGAAGGGTGAGGGGCGGCACGACCAAGCATCGAGGCGAAGAACCGGAGGAGTCGCAAGTAGTCAGGTTGATCCACCCCAAGGCGGAACCGGTGCCCATGCCCAGCGACATGGGCGCTGGCGAGATCGTTCGCCACTCCGGCTTCCGGAGTGCTTGGACGGCCCGGCACCGCTGGCCTTCGTCCCACCGCCAGACGCACCTCGCGAGGTGCGTCTGAACGGGTTCCCCGGAGCGCTCGCGGAGGTGCCCTGCCACCGCTTTGGCGGCGGCGGTCGCCGGGTCCCGGGCGCGGTGCCCACGGGGGTGTTTGGCGCGTCTAGGGTCGGTCAAGCTAGGGTCGGTCAAGCCAGCCTACCCATTGTCATACAATGGGGCTGGCGAGGGGTGGCCTCCGCCCCCCCTTCGATCCCCCCGCTCTTCGCGCTCCCGTGGAGGTCGCGGACGGGGCCTCCGCCCCCTTCCCCCGTGCCGGTGCGGCGTGATGCCTGAGCGCCGCTCCGCGATAGCATGATCCAGCCCGATCCCGGGAAGTCCAATAAGGCAAGTGAAGTTGTTGTGGCTGAGTTACTTATGTTATACTGCCGTTTCAGGACGTTCAGTGCGTTCCAGTACCGAAAGGGTGACCAACAGGGTGATCGCGAAAGGGTGACCAGATGGGCAAACACGGCAGGAAACTCACCGCCGCCTTCGTGCGAAGCGTCCACGAGCCGGGCCTCTACTGGGACGAGCATGGCCTCGTGCTCCGGGTGAAGCCGTCCGGCTACAAGCAGTGGATCCAGCGGCTCTTCATCCACGGCAAGCGCAGGGAGCTGGGGCTCGGTCCCGTCCGCCTCGTGACGCTGGCTGAGGCGCGGGACGCGGCGCTGGCCAACCGCAAGGTGGCCCGCGCGGGCGGGGATCCGAGGAAGACGCGGCGGCGCTCGGTGCCCACCTTCGAGCAGGCGGCGGCGAAGGTGTTCGCCATGCACCGCACGACATGGACCGACAAGCACGCGGCCCAATGGGCCTCGTCGCTCCGCATGTACGCGCACCCGGTGATCGGAGGGAAGCGGGTGGACCGGGTCACGTCGGCCGACATCATGGGCGTGCTGCTTCCGATCTGGAACACGAAGCACACGACGGCCAAGCGGGTGCGGGAGCGGATCGGGACGGTGATGAAGTGGGCCATCGCGCAGGGCCACCGGGTGGACAATCCGGCGGGCGAGGCGATCCGGGCGGCGCTGCCGAAGCCCGGCCATGTCTTGAAGCATCTCAAGGCGCTGCCCCACGGGGAGGTGGCCGGGGCGATCGAGACGATTCGGCGATCCGGTGCGCGGCCATCGGTAAAGCTGGCCCTTGAGTTCCTGGCGCTGACGGCTTGCCGGTCCGGGGAGGTGCGCGGGGCACGCTGGACGGAGATCGATCCGGACGCCGGGGTGTGGACGATTCCGGCGGAGCGGATGAAGAGCCGACGCGAGCACCGGGTGCCGCTGTCGGGGCGGGCGCGGGAGATTCTGGCCGAGGCGAAGGCGAACGCGCCCCGGTCGGAGTGGGTGTTTCCGTCCGCGAGGGGAGTGCAGCTGCAAGCCCTGCCGCTCAGCCGTCTGTTCAGGGAGTTGGAGATCCCGGCCGTGCCGCACGGGTTCCGGTCGAGCTTCCGGGACTGGGCGGCGGAGCGGACGGACGCGCCTCACGCGGTCATGGAGGCGGCGCTCGCGCATGCCGTCAAGAACAAGGTGGAGGCGGCCTACGCCCGCTCGGACCTTTTCGAGCGCCGCCGCGTCCTGATGGAGCAGTGGGCGGAGTATCTGTCGCGCCGGGGAGCGGGCAACGGAGCCTGATGCGGCCTCTCGGTCCCGTCTGCTGGCCTCGACGGGCTCAGATCCCGTTTTTCCGGTCGATCCGGGGGCTATTCGGGGGATCTACGGGCCACAGGATCGCCGGAGAGCGACGATCTCGGGTCTCCGAGGGGTAGAGGTAGGGGCAGAAAACGGGCGGCGCACCCGACGACCGGGACGACGACGACGACGTTCGCTCAACATGGATCAAGAAGGTAGGATAGAGGCGATGAAGACGATGCCAGCATTCGCCGCCTTGGCGCTCCTCGCCTCCGCGTGCTTCAATCCGTTCGCCGCCGATCCGGACCCGACGCTGACGATCCGGGTGGGCGAAGGTACGTACCCGGCGCGGTGGCCCGACGACACCACCTTCGTCACCGTCAACGGGGAGCTCGACGACCCGAGGGGCCTCGCCGGCCTTGAGGTCTCCGTCAGCGGCGACGACATGCCGACGCGCACGTTCAATGCATCGCACTTCGCGGGCGGCGATGTGCATTTCAGGGTTCCGGACACGGGCCTCGCCACCATCGTGGCACGCATCGTCCAGGACGGTCGAATCGTCGCCGAAGTGTCCGAACGCTGGGGGTTGGGGCCGAAGATCCAGTGGGACATCGACGTGGACCGTGCGCCGTATCCTCAGAACGAGGGCTTTCCTCAAGACCTCGACCACCCTACCCGTTGCCAGTGGTTCTGGTGCGCGTTCATCTGGCGCTCGCCCATCGCCGAAGGCGCCGCCAACTACGAGGGCGAGGCGTTATGGGTCGTGCTGTACCGCCACGATCCCGACGTGTGCCTGGACGACTGCCCGTGGCCTTAGTTTCTGCGTCACCACCTCGTCTGGACGGATTCCCCGAGGGGTACGGGTAGGGGGAAAACGGAGCGCGGCAGAGAGTGCCGCCTTCACGGAAGCGTGATGGGGTGCGGGTCGCCGGGCTGGTGGCCGGGAGGGCCGACGAGATTGGTCCCGACGGCACCGGTCGAGGCTGTTCCGGGCGATGCCCGGAGGTACGTTTTTCGCGGGTGCCCCCGCGGGGCTGGCTGAACGACCGTTAGTGGTCGTAAGCCAGCCGACGCGGTGTTGAACACCGCGGCTGGCGAGGGGGTGGCTCCGCCCCCCTTCGACCCCCTGGACTTCCGCCGCCGCTGCCGTAGCCCCGCGAATCGAGCGAATCGGTGCGCTCATGGCTGAATCGCCGTGCGGCACCAGATCGGGAGCGCCCGACCCGAAACGCCAGCGGGCCAAGGCCATCGCTTCGAGCGGACGTTCGGGGAGTTCCGCGCTCGTTTGGCGGTCCTCGACGAGGTCGCTATCGTTCGGACATGCCCCTTATGGCCGCGGAAAGTAAGCAATTCCCATCGTGGAAGGTGACCATTCGTGCGATGGAGCGCGAGTGGGACGAGATCGCCGTGCGCCAGACAAAAGCGCGCCTGGCCGACTGGCGGGGAGCCTTTCGTGCGATGGAGCGCGATTGGGACGAGACCACCGCGCACCGGACGAGGATGCTCCTCGTCGAGTGGGGTGCGGCCATGACGGTGATGCGCCGCCAGCACGACCGTCTCGTTTCGGACGGGGTGTGGTTGACCGGGCCATCGGGCTTTCTCGATATCGTGGGTCTCGGCCGCCACGAGAACACCCATTCTCGCATGCTGGAGTGGCTCTTGACCCCGACCGCCCGCCACGGCCTGGGTTGTGGCTTCGTGGAGCGTTTGGTCGAACACTGCACCCGGGAGCCGGTGTCGGCACCACTGGCGGTCAGAAAAGTGGTGTTCTCCGAGTGGCGGAACGACAGAGAGGCCGACCTTGTCGTGTGGGGCCGGGATTTCACGCTCGTCATCGAGAACAAGGTTGACGCGTCAGAGCAGCCGAGGCAGTGCGACGATCTGTACGAGAACTTCAAGAACGAGGCCGCGCCGCTGTTCCTGTTCCTGACCCCGACGGGCCGGAAGCCGCATACGGCGACCTCCCCGCGTTCCCAACGTGCGTTCAAGACCCTCTCGTGGCCCGAGGTCCGCGCCATGTTGGAGGCGACATTGAACGAGTCAACACCTGCGACGACGCGCGCCGACGCCGCTGATGTCGTCAGAAACTATCTGCGCACCCTCAAGGAGCAGTTTGGATGAATCGGATCGAGAACGCACAGATCAAGTTCTTTTTTGAGCACGAGGAGCGGATCAGGGAGTGGGCTGGTCTGGAAGCCGAAGTCGTCAAGTTCGTGGATCGATTCTACCGCAGTCTGAAAGGCGATCTCGACGAGGCTCTGAGGAGCGGAAGGATCGCCGAGGACGGCGTAAAGTCGTTTCTCGCTGGCGGAAGCTGGCCGGGTGTGGGCCTGTGTCGACAGGGTTGGCCCAAGGGTGACGACGAGCCGGATGTGAGATTGGAATGGTCTCGCAAGTCGGCGCTCTTCCCTCCCCGTGGTTGGCTGCTCTGCGGGGTCAGGACGAATGTGACGAGTTACAGGTCGTCCTTCGCCAAGGAGGATCGTCCCGCCTTTCCGCGATCCAGCTCGTGGTGGCCAGCCTATCGTAACTTGGATCCTCCAAAGGGCGGGTTCTGGGAGGGCGACAACCTCAAGGGATACCGCGACTATCTGGTGGAGACCATTCTCACAGCGTGGAAAGATCTGGCTCCGCTTGTGGACAAGGCAGTCGGTCATCCACCCAGTTGATGCCCGTCCACGAACTGAAGCAACCGCGTGGATCGCGGCTAATCGCAGGAAGGACGCTCGGGTTTGTCGAGCCTGGACAATGCGCTGACACTGCTGGTCAACGGGCCAGAGTTGGCTAGCCATTGCGCGGTGCGGTGGTCGGTCGCGAGCAACGTGCCGACACGGGGCAGGGAGGCCGAGCGTTCCGCGCGAAGTCCCGCGCGCCCGGCGCGGGGCCTGTCGGGGGTCGAGGGGGCAGAGCCCCTCGTCAGCCTCCGGGTTATACCCGGGGTATGCTGGCTTGACGCCCTTAGCCTCCGTCAAGCCAGCGGCAATGCCGTCTCGACGGCGGAGTAACCGGAGGGCCGCATCGTGGCCCGACCGGCCCAAAGCCATGGCTTGGCCCCGACCTCGAAGGGTTACTCCGTCCCGGCCCCGCCCGCGGCCCGGTCCACCCGGTTGCTGAAGTGATTCGACGGCTTGAAGACCGGCGCAACACGCGGTGGAACGGCCACCGCGTCGCCCGTTCTGGGGTTGCGGGCCGTGCGGGCCTTGCGGTGCCGCACCTTGAAGGTGCCGAAGCCCCGAATCTCGATGTTGTCGCCTCGCGCCAGCGTGTCCTTCACGGCGTCGAGGAAGGCTTCGACCACCAGCCCGCAATCCCTCTTGGTGACCCGTGGTCCAACCGCCTCGGCGACCTGCTCAACGAGGTCGGCTTTCGTCATTCTGTTCTCCTCGCCCGCGCTGTGGCCCTGTCCTCCGCCCTGTTATGATAGCTTGAGGAGGCGGCCTCCGCGTCAACTCCGCATCGAAACGAGCCGAGCCGCGTCCTTCGGGGGAGACCTTATCGGATGAGACAGGGTTTTACCGGACGACGGAACGGGAAACGGGGGACCGGTGCCGGTCCATGGAGGTGACGCTACCCGGCGCGGAAAGGGTGACCGGAGGGGTGATCTGCGGTCAGTGTGTAGCAAGATAACACCATGCGCCACATAGCGTTGTGACCTAAACGACCATCCGAGCGCCGCACCGCCGTCGTCACCGCCCGCGTGTCGGCGTCCGAGTCCGCCGACTGGCGGGCCAAGGCGAAGGCCGCCGGCGTGCCCCTGTCGGCGCTGATCCGGCGAGCCATGGCCCGCACGCGGACGTGGACCGCCCGCGCGGCCGAGGTCGAGCGCGAGCGCACGCGGCAGGTCTCCCGCATCGGGAACAACCTCAACCAGATTGCGCGGTGGGCCAATCGCCACAAGGGGGCGGCCGAGGCCGTCGAGGTCCTCGCCCGCCTCGTCTCCATCGAGCGGGCGCTTACGGCGCTGGCCCGCTTCGAGAGCCCGGACGGCGACGATGCACATTAAGTTTCTCGCGCACGGAACCGGGTCGGCGCGGGCCGCGGCCAAGTACCTCCTCGGGGAGCAGGACGCGGCCGGGAAGCCGCGCGAAGGCGTCGAGGTGCTGCGGGGAAACCCGGACATGGTGGCTACGGTGTCCGACTCGCTCGACTTCGAGCACAGGTACACGTCCGGCGTGATCGCATGGGCACCGGACGACCGCCCCACCGACGAGCAGATCGAGGCGGTACTGGACGCCTTCGAGAAGACGGCTTGGGCGGGGCTGGAGCCCGACCGCTACGCATGGGCGGCCGTGCTGCACCGTGAGGAAGGTGGCGGCGCCCATGTCCATGTCCTCGCAGCGCGGTGCGACTTGGAGACCGGCCGGAGCCTGAACATTGCCCCTCCGGGCTGGCAGCGGACCTTCGATCCGCTCCGCGACGCCTTCAACCACGAGCACGGCTGGGGCCGTCCAGACGATCCGGCCAGGGCCAGAGTGCAGCAGCCGGGCCACCGCGCCTACATCGAGGCGGCGCAGCTGCGAACCGGACTCCGGCTCGAAGCCTCCCCACGCGACCTGATCCGGGACTACCTGCTCCAGCGCGTCGAGCACGGCATGGTGAGCAACCGCCACGAGGTCGTCGCCGCGCTGCGGGAAGCGGGACTCGAAGTGCCACGCCAGGGCAAGGACTACCTCACCGCGCTGGACCCCGAGACCGGGGACCGGTGGCGGCTGAAAGGAGAACTGTATGGAGAGAACTTCGACCGCGAACGACTTGAGCGACCGGCTAAGGAGACGGCTGGAGAGCGAACGGAGGGAGATCGAGGAGTTGACCGCGGGCGAGCTGAAGCGGCTCGCCGAGAACTCGCGGCGCGTCGCGAGGAACGCGCTCAGTACCATCGAGCGCGATACGGAGGAGGCGACCGGGAGGATGCGCGAGTTGCTGGCCAAGGCGTGGCAACGGCCCCTGATCGTCGGCCTGAGCCTCTGGCTCGGTTTCTTCGGCGGAAGCTGGGCGACGATGCGCTGGTTGGCGGGGAGCATTCAGGACCGGATCGAGAGGCTCGCCGAACTGGACTACGACATCCAAGACGCGCGACAGACGCTCGCGCAACTGGAGGTGGACACCTGGGGGGCCGCGCTGCTGGAGATCGAGGGAGAGCGCGTCGTGGTGCTGCCGATGGGGACGCTGGCCAACACGGGCTGGACGTGGCGCGATCGGCCTGCCGTGAAGCTGTCGAACAGGTAAAGGAGGTCTATGACCGCGTTAGAGGAGCAGTTGACGAGGGCCTTGCGGAGGTTGTCCGTGCAGTACGAGCGGGAACAGCGGCGGCACTCCGGGCAGATCGAAGCCTTGCACGAGTACGCCGAAGTCTTGCGAGAATACGTCGAAGCCTTGAGGCAGCACGCCGAGCGGCAGAGCGGGGAGAACGAAGTCTTGCAGCGGCAAATCGAGCGGCTCGACGGGCAAGTGACACGCTTGGCCGAGTACTATGGGACATCCACCGCCGCGAGGCCGCGCGGTCGCGGCTGGTGATAAGGCCCCCGACGCGCGGGCCGGACCGCGACGCCGGACCGAGCCGCTGATGGTCGCTTTCGCAGACGGGAGCCATGAGTCTGGCGCGGGCGCACTCGCCCCGCGAGCTTCCGGGCAGGCGGATCGTGCAGTCCATCGAATCGAGAGGAATCGAACGATGGCACGCACGAAACGAGTCCGGCGCTCCTACAGCGCCGGCGAGTGGGGCCGGAACCGGGTCCGGGTCTTTCCGGATCCGAAGACCGGCCTGCTTCAGATTGAGTGGCGGGAGAACGGGCGCAGGCTGAGCCGGTCGCTGAAACACCGCGATTGGGCTCGCGCGAAGCGGCAGGCCGACGAGGCCGCCGCGGGCTTCGCGACCCTTGAGCCCAACGGCAAGGCGGAGGCCGAGCCCGAGCCGCTCACGCTGGGACGGCTTTTTGAAATCTACGGGGAAGAGGTGACGCCCACGAAGGGCGAGAGGACGCGGAAGCGCGACCGAGTCGCGTCCGCGATGTTCCTCGACTTCTTCGGCAGGGACCGGAGACCCGAGACGCTTTCACAGCGCGATTGGGACCGGTTCATTCAGGCGCGGAGGGCGGGCAGGGCCGGACGCTCGGGCCAGCCCGTCGGCAACCGGACCATCGCTTGGGACCTGACGTTCCTGATGACGGTGCTCAACTGGGCCGCAAGGTCGCGGGACGAGGAGGGGACTCTCCTTCTCGACTCCAACCCGCTCAAGGGCCTCAGGAAGCCCAGGGAGAAGAACCCCAACCGGGTCGTTCTCACCGAGGACGAGTACCGGGCGCTCCTGAGGGTGTCGCGGCAGGTCGGATGGCGGTTCCATGTCGCCTTCGTGCTCGCGCACGAGACCGGGCACAGGATCGGAGCCATCCGCAAGCTCCGCTGGCCGGACATCGACTTCGAGGAGAAGACCATCCGGTGGAGGGCGGAGCACGAGAAGACGGGCTACGCACACGTCACGCCCTTGACCGCCGAGGCGCTCGCCGTCTTGGAGGAAGCGCGAAGGATGGCCCGGGGGACCGGCAATGCCCCGGTGCTGCCGTCGCCGGTGGATGTCAGGAGGGGCATTGGTCGCGTGTCCACGCACAAATGGTGGACAAAGGCCCAGACCCTCGCGGGACTGGAGCCGAAGCCGGGCCGGGGTTGGCACTCGCTGCGCCGGAAGTTCGCCACGGACCTGATGGATCTTCCGCTCAAGGTCCTTTGTGAGCTTGGCGGATGGAAGAGCCCCCAGACGGTGCTGCGCTGCTATCAGCAGGCCGACGCTGGACAGCTTCGGACGGCCTTGGAGAGCCGCCCGAGGGCTCGCACCTGAGATCCCAATCGGAGGGAGTCAAACGGAGGGAATCGGGCCGCCAAATCCCGTAAACTCAAAGGACACAGGACGATGCGAATCTGTGTGAGTGTGCGGGGTATGCTGGCTTCCCGACCTTAGTCGCGTCCGACCAGCCCGTGGTCACCGGGTCCGGGACCCGGTGACCGCAGGCGCCGACGCGGTGACGGCACACCTCCGCGAGCGCTTCGGGGAACCCGTTCAAGCGGACCTCGCGAAGCGTGGCCGACGGTGGGACGGAGGCCAGCGGTGCCGGGCTGTCCATGTATCCCCGAAGCCGGAGCAACGACTGGTCCCGTGAGCGCCCGCGTCGATGGACACGGGCAAAAGTGCGGCCCTGGGGTGGATCAACCTGACTACGCTTCTCCTCCGTCGTTTCGCCTCATTTGCTCGTGCTGCCCTGCAACGCCTCGGTGACCCAAAGGGCGACATTCTACGGATCTCATCCGCAATCGGTTTCAATCCGGTCGGTGGGAAGACGGCTGCCAGATGCTCAGCCGTGCCCATCCCAGGGCTGGGAACATTCGCCAGGGAACGGATCGGAGGCACCGGGCGAGCCGGGGCGGCCCGTTCCTCGGAAACACCAAGCGGTCAAGCTCCTATCGCTCCCTGCCGCGCGCCGCTGCGCATTGTCCGCGTTCCCGCAGGTGGATGATCCGTCCCCCACCCGCGGACGAGTTGAACTGATGCTCCGGTGTCTCCATGCCCGGACGGTGAACACCCGCTTGCAAGGAAGTCAACCCGTAGGGAAACTCCTGATTTCCTGTGGAGTTCAGAGAGGTTCAGTAGGGTACGCGGGCTGTCGGACGCCGCCGCCAGCGCCATCTGCCGGGGACGGGCGAAGCGTGGCCCCAAGGGGCAGCCAGCCCCCACGACGGAAGGCTCCACGAGCCTACTCACCAGACCCGTTTGAGGCTGTCTCATGGAGCGCCGCGGAGCTTCTCAGCAATGGGGGATGGACCGACGCCTCGTTGGCCGCGTCGGCAGACCTCGCCTTCCCACGCATCCGGGGGACGATCTTGAACTTCCCCGACCGCCGTGTTACGGGTGGGACGCCGCTAAGAGATTCCTGTTACCAACGTGCCACCCCCGATGCCGTCCGGCACGGACGGAAGAACCGCGCCGATGGCGCTTCGACACTCGCGTATGAACGAACACAACGACGAGGTACCCGGACGCGACCTAAGTGGTGTGCTGGAGGCACTGCGGAAGCGGTTGGTCGATACGGGGACCCGCAACCGGCTGGTCCACGTCAATCGCAACGCAACGCGGGCCAACGTTCTCAATATCGTCCTGGAGCGCTCGAACGACATCTACGACTTGCTGCGGGTGAACGAGCGGAAGATGCGCTTTCGGGCGAGGGGCGAAGACGAAGTGGAGCCGGAACCGGACGATATGCTGTTCGAGCTGGACAGGGAGGTGGACAGATCGAGGCACCGGGACGCCTTCCTTGAGACGGAACTCGGCCCTCAAGCGCTCGAAAAACGCCTTCTGAAACTGTACCGCGACTCCAAGACCGCCGAGGAGGAGCAGGGAGCCAACTTCCTGTTTTTGGCGCTGGGCTTCCTTCGCTGGTACGAGGACCGGAATTCCGACGTGTTGCGGGAGGCGCCTCTGGTGCTTCTGCCCGTTCAGCTTACGCGCCTTCAGCGGGGATTCACCTTCAATCTGACCGCTCGCCCCGACGACGTGACGACGAACCTTCCGCTGCAGCAACGGCTCAAGGCGGATTTCGGGATCATGCTGCCCGAGATCGACGACAGCGAACAGTGGACTCCAGGCAGCTACTTCGACCGGGTCGCGGCTGCCATCCAGACCAAGGAACGTTGGAGCATCGACCGAGACGGCATACAGCTCGGCTTCTTCTCTTTCGCCAAAGCGCTGATGTATCGCGATCTGGTAGAGGACAACTGGCCCGGCGGCGGACTGACTCGACGCCAATTGATCAGGGGACTGCTTGACACCGACCGGGAAGTCGAGGATTCGCCTCTTCGGTTCGGGCCTCGGGACCGCCTTGACGATCACCTGGATCCCAAGGATCTCATCCATGTCGTTGAGGCCGACGCCTCACAGGCCAAGGTAATCGAGGAGGTGCGCTCTGGCCGCAACCTCGTGGTGCAGGGGCCTCCGGGCACGGGAAAGTCACAGACCATCACGAACATCATCGCGGCAGCTGCGCATGAGGGGAAGACCGTCCTCTTCATGGCCGAGAAGATGGCCGCGCTGAAGGTCGTGTACGACCGGCTCGTCAAGGTGGGGCTCCGCGAACTCTGTCTCGAACTGCATTCACGAACCGCCAACAAGAAGGCGTTCTACGAAGAGCTGAAACGAACGATCCAAGCTGGGCGCGCCGTACCGGAGACGCCCTCAGATGCCGAGGCTCTTACCGACGCTCGCGACAGGCTCAACGCCATCGACAACGACCTCCACGAGACGCTTGAAGGGAAAGACTACTCTCCTTTCGATGTAATCGCCGAGCTGTGCCACTTTCTCGGACGGGGAGTGCCGCCGCCCAAGCTGCGTTCGGATGGGCTCGCCGAGCTAACGAACGCTCGTCGCGACACAGTTGGTGAGGCGGTTCGAGCATTCGCCGAGGCCTTGGAGGTAGCTGGTCCCCCTGCGGAACACCCGTTCTTCGGCGTTCGAGCGCTCGATTTGCAGCCGACCGACGTGGAGCGCCTCAAACTGGAGCTGAGTGAAGGGCGAGACTCCGTCGCGGCGCTGTTGCGAACAGCCCACACGCTCGCTCAGCGGTTAGGTGTGGAGACCGCGCTCGACTTGGCCATAACGGAGCGGCTCGCACAGCTACTTGAAAGAGTCGGGAGAGCTCCCGAGGGTGTGCGGGAGAGTGCCGCAATGTTCGCGGCATGCGATGACTTCGATCGGCTCATAGACGGGCTCGGGCTGTTCAAGACTTGGAAGGACGCAAGGGACGACGTAGAAACCGAGTTTACGAACGTCGCCTGGAACACCCGGGTCGAGCAGTTGCGACCCCACATAGCAGCCGGGCTTGGCTCGGCCTGGGCGCGTTGGTTCGGCAAGTACCGCAGCGCATCGAAACAGTTCGCCACGCTTCTCAAGGGGAAGCTACCACGTTCGCCGAGAGATCGTCTGATGCTGGTGGACGCCTTGATCATGGTGCAGCGGGAGCGGAGGGCCTTGGCGAGAGAAGAGGACTGGCTCTCGACCGTGCTTGGATCGTTTTGGCGAGGGGAGCACACGGATGCCGCAGTATTGATTGAGGCGGGGACCTGGGTCGCGGGGATTGGGGAAGCGCTAGGACGGGTCGGGCGGCCTTTGACAGCGGAGACGGTGGATGCCGCGTGTGCCCTGAGGAGGGATGCGGAGGCCCTGCATGCCCGCCTCTGGGAGGAACGTGAGTCGGTGCGCCATCGGGCGCGCGACGTGAACACCCGCCTTCGGTTCGGCCCAGAGCACGCAGTCGAGCGGCAAGAACCGCTGAAGAAACTGCGAGACCGCTTGGCGCGCATGCACGACCAAGTTACGCGCTACGAGGAATGGAGGCGACTTCAGGAACGGCGCCGAGTGCTCGTCGGGAACGGCTTGGAGGCCTTTGCCCAAAGGATAGAGGGCGACGGCGCATCGCCTGCCGACGCGGAGCAGGAGTTCCGGTACGCGGTCGCGGAGGCACGCTGGGAGTATGCGAGGTCGGAGCGTCCCGAACTCGACGAAATCGCGAGGCTGGACCGGCACGGGCGCGTCACCGCCTTCCAACACCTGGATAGGCGTCGTCTGGAAGAGGTCAGGACGCTGGTGCGGGGCCGACACTTGGCACAGCTACCCACGGGCGCGGCTGGCGAGATGGCGTTCGTGCGTGGTGAGTTCGGCAAGAAGACGCGGCACCGTCCGGTGCGCCAAGCCTTCCTCGCGGCGCCGAACATGATACCGCGTATCAAGCCGGTCATCCTCATGAGTCCGATCTCGATAGCCCAGTTCCTCCCGCCAGAGAAGATTGCCTTCGACCTGCTTCTCATCGACGAGGCCAGCCAGGTACGTCCCGAGGATGCGCTCGGAGGCGTGGCGAGAGCGGGTCAAATCGTCGTGGTGGGCGACGACAAGCAGCTGCCGCCTACGAGCTTCTTCGACCGGCTCGTTGACAATCAGTATGAAGACGAGGACGAAGACGCTGATGCTCCGCCCGCGGCAGCGGGCGCGGCGGAGATGGAGAGCATTCTGAAGCTCGCGGAGGCACGCGGCTTGGGACAGGCGATGCTTGAGTGGCATTATCGCTCCCGAGATCCCTCGCTGATCAAGGTGTCGAATATCGAGTTCTACGAGAGCGGGTTGGTCCTGCCGCCCTCACCGCTCGAGAAGGATGATCGCTTCGGCATGAAGCTGACCCGCGTGCCGGGTGTCTATAGTTCCCGCTCGCGGGGCGGCGGACGTGCAGGGACAAACCGTGTCGAGGCAGAGCGCATCGCGAATGCGCTCGTCGAGCACGCGCGGGCAAGGGACAAGCAGGGCCAGTCGGTGGGCGTGGTCGCTTTCTCGAAGGCGCAGAGCGACATGATCACGGAGGTGCTCGAAATGCGGCGCCGCACGAATCCCTCGCTGGATGCCCTGCTGCGCGAGGGCAAGAACGAGGACGTTTTCGTCAAGAACATCGAGAACGTGCAGGGTGACGAACGCGACGTGATCCTCGTGAGCGTGGGATACGGCCCGCACGAGCCCAACGGACGCCTGTCGTCGATGCGGTTCGGTCCGGTCAACAACGAGGGTGGGGAACGGCGCCTGAACGTCCTGTTCAGCCGTTCTCGGATGCGCTGTGAGATCTTCGTGTCTTTCGACTGGCGCGAAATCGACTTGACGCGTACTCAGGCCCTTGGCCCCAAGGTACTACGCAGGTTTCTAGGGTTCGCGGATACGGGGCGGCTCGGACCCGATCCAGCAGTGACGGGACTCGGCCCCGACAGTCCCCTTGAGGAGGATGTCGCGGAGGTCATTGGCGAACTTGGTTACCCGGTTGACCACCAGGTAGGCAGCGCGGGATTCCGGATCGACCTCGGAGTTCGCCATCCGCAACGACCCTCCCAGTACATTCTCGCGGTGGAGTGTGACGGCGCGACGTACCACAGCGCCCTCTGGGCTCGGGAGCGGGACCGCCTCCGGCAGCAAGTGCTGGAGGACCAGGGATGGCACTTCCACCGTATCTGGAGCACCGACTGGTTCTACCGGCGCGACCACGAGGTTGAGCAGCTCCGCACGGCGTTGGTTCAGGCTATGAGAGCGGCGGCAGAGGGATTCCGGCCGCCCGCCGCGAACCGTGTCCGCACCGGGCATGGGAGCACCCGCGCGAACGGTGGCTCGGGTCACACGAGCGACGGGGTCGAACCTCCCCCCGCGACGCTGCGGTCCCGCACGGTTCGATCCGAAATACCGCAACCGCCGATGGCACCTCCGTACAACCGTGCCGAGGTCACGTACCCAAGCTCCGCCGCTCCCCACGAGTTGGGACGGAGGCAAATGGCAGCGCTCGTCGCCGGGATCGTCGAACAGGAAGGGCCGATGCATCGACGGTTGGTTGCACGGCGCGTCGCCCAAGCCGAGCGGCGGCGGCGGACAGGATCAAGTGAGCGGGCTCGAACGGGCTCAAGAACCCGTGCCGCCGTGGACCGGGTGTTGAGATGGGCCGACCAGCAGGGCACCATTGAGCAAACCGACGACTTCTGCATGACGTCAGCGCAGCGCGCAGACCCGCCCGTAAGAGACCGTTCACAGGAAAGGACCAGCGCGCAGGTAAGAAAACCTCCCTACCTACCGCCCATCGAGATTTGCGCCGCCGCGAAATGGGTCGAACGCGAGAATGGCGTGGTCCCAGGCTACGAACAGATCCAAGCCATCGCACGGCTCCTGGGATATGGGCGCGTGAGACAGGCGTTAAGGGCACGCATCCACGAGGTGTTGGAGGAGTGCCCGGAGTAACGAAACCCGGTTGGGGGTTAGCGCCTCAGCCGAGGCACTCCAGACCCCGCGGGCATGATCGGTCCTCAACGGGATGGCAGTGCTGGCCGCCGTGCGCCAGGCTTTCCCCGACATCTTCGTGACCGAAACCCACCCCAAGGATCTGCGCGGGAGTCCCGCCATTCACATCCGGTTTTCCCGCCTTCGCGGTACGGTCCAGCAGGGTCCAGTCCAACGGCAGGAAACGCAGATCGTGCAGCCCTGTAAGACTTTAGACGATTTCCTGCTGTGATTTGGGCCTTGGGCGGTCCGTCCCCGAGGCAACGATCGCAGCGGCCCCAAGGGTCCGATTCGCCAAATGAAATGAAGAAATGTACGTCGATCGCAGTGCTGCTCGGTGCCGCGTGCACCGGCGCCGACCCCTCCGACAGCGTCGGGAACGAGCTCGCTCCGAACTGGATAGCGGAACCGGTCGGTGCCGAACAGCGGCTGTCGCTTGTCGAGGAACTGCGGATCGGGCGTGCGATGGGCGGTGATGCTGCGGATCTGTTCCATGCGATAAGGGATATCGAGATTGGACCCGGTGGCGAGATCTATGTCCTGGACAACAACGAGGTGAAGGTCTTCTCCCCCGCGGGAGAGTTCCTCCGCTCCTGGGGCCAACGTGGCGAGGGTCCCGGCGATTTCGACGGGACCTTGGGCCTGGCGCTGGCGCGAGACACCGTAGCGGTCACGGATGGCGATCGCGTGCAGTTCTTCGATCTCGGCGGGCGCTTGCTCAGCTCCGTGTGGACGGGCGGCCGGGCGTCCGGGTACGTGGCGTCCAAGGCCCATTCCACCGACTTGGGCTGGTTGGTCGAAGTCCGCCGGAGAATCGTTCGACTGGAGCCGGGGCCGGCGCCGCCATCGCCGCCGGAAGAGCTTCGCTACCTGGATCCCGGCACCGGCACCCTGGGCGACCCGGTCGTCACCTACCTGGATCGGCCCGATGGGTTGCAACTGGCATCGGGCCAGCGTTTCAGCCGCGCCTTTGAACGGATCATCGGGCACGCGGTCGACCGGAAGGGTGAAGTCTATCTCCCTCTCGGCCTGGACTACGAGCTGTCGGTCTACGGCGCGGACGGTGGGCTGGGCCGCGTCGTGAGGATGGAAGTGGAGCCCGTTCCGGTCACCGGCGCCATGCTCGAAGAGCTTCGGCGTGAATTGGTCGCGCGCTGCCAGCGCAATGCCATGTGGCGGCGGCGTTGCGAACGGCAAAGATACGTTGAGGAGATCGTGCCAGCGACCATCGCCCACGCCCACCCGCGCGTTCCGGTTGTCGGCCACATCCTCGTGGCCCCCGACGGGCACCTGCTCGTATCGCGGCGGGACCTCCGTGAGTTACGCGCCAGTGATGAGCCGAGGCCTTTTGACCTGCTCTCGCCCGAGGGTCGGTTTCTGGGCCGGATCGAGATCCCGGTGAACTTCCGGCCGATCATCGTGCGGGGCGAATACATTCTCGGCTCCTGGACTGACGAGTTCGGAGTGAACTACGTCGTGAAATACCGTGTGGACGGTCTGCCGGATGTGTGAGGCAGGCTTGGAGGCCACGGCATGAAGCCACTACGCCTCGCAGCCTGGCTGACGACCCCCCTCCTGGTCGGCTGCTCCGACACACCCGAAGACGGAACCGGGTTCACGCCCGTCCAGGACTGGGTCACCGAGCCGGACTACGAGTTCGGGGACGCAATGGAGGGTGACGCGGTGTTCGGCTCCGTCACCGATGTGAATGTCCATTCATCCGCAGAGGGGCTCCGCGTCTATGTGCTGGATAGCCGTTCCTCGGAAGTCACCATATGGACGCCGGACGGCACTCTGATAAGGCGTGTCGGGCGCGACGGCCCGGGCCCCGGCGAGTTCCAGGGGCCTGCTGACCTCGTGGTCCTCCAGGACAGGTTCCATGTCTCCGACGAGCGCCGGTTCACCACGTTTGCACTGGACGGTGAGTTCCTGCGAACCGACATGGTTCCACTGTCGATGAGCTGGCGCGGCTTCAGGTTGAGGCATCAGGCGCTGTTCGGCGACGGTAGCGTTGTGGCCACCCCGATCGTCCCGACCAGGATCATGGCTGGCTCGATGGGCGACGATCCCGTCGATGTTCTGCCGGCGGTTCGGGTCTTCAGAGAAGGCTCGGCGTGGGCGCTGGACACGCTTGCCCTGATCAGCTATCGGAACTGGGTGGTGCCCTTCCGTGTGCCGGGCGAGACCCTTCCGGCCAACCTAACGCAGGAATGGGTCGTCCCGGACAGCTTTCGGCCGGATCCGGTGAGGGGGCACGTAATTGTGGCGCGAATAGAAGCAGTCCCGCCCGGGACGATCGAGCTCATCGAGATCTCCCTCGCCGGCGATACCGTGTGGACTAGACAGGTGCAATTGCCGCCGATGCCCATCGGGCACAACGAAGTCGAGACAGTCGTGCAGCAGCGCGCCGCGACCTATGCGTCCTGGGGTGGTGACAGCATACCGTCACAGTCCCTGAGACGGAGGGTGCGTAACGCGATCGTCGTGCCCGAGGCCTGGCCCGTGACGAGGGGGATCCGCGTCATGCCAAATGGGGAGATATGGTTTCGAGCAGCGAAGAGCGATGTTCCCGGTGTGTGGTATGCGGTGCCGAGAGGCGATGGCGACGGTCCGATCAGGAGGAATACGCTGCCGGAGTGGTTCAATCCCCGGGACGTCACCGAGACTCATGTGTGGGGGGAGCGGCGTGACGAGCTGGGAATCGAGTACGTGGTGGGGCGGCGGATGATTGCGGCCTCCGAGGGAATATGATCGCGAGGCCCCGGGCCAATTCCCGGAATGGTCTCGGAAGGACTGACCGGCGACGACCCCATTGAGGAGATTCCCGTTCTGCACGCTACTCAAACGGACGGGTCGTGGGCATTGGACACGTGTTGGGCGGATGGCCTGACAGAGAGTGTGGTGTGCGCCAGAACTCAGGACATGCCGCCAGGGGTTGTAGAGATGGTGGAGGTGGCAGTGTCGTCCGGCGACACCCTCTGGATGCGCCGCTTCCAGCTGGCGCCCGTTCCCCTCAGTGAGCAGGAGGTTGAGGCGGACGTTGAACGGACGGCGTCGATTGTTGCGAGAGGTCTCGGGGGAGACAGCGTGCCGTCGCCTTCGCTGAAGCGACGAATCCGTGAGGCGCTGATCGTCCCCGACTATTGGCCCGCAATCCGCGGCATCCGCTTGATGTCGAACGGCGAAGTCTGGTTCGTCCCACTTGCGGAGGGCGATCACGATCAGGTCCACATCGGAGCGTTCCATGAAATCCCCGCGGCCCCGGGACCCGAACAGGATCACCTGCTCGGGGTCACTGCGTCGCAGACAGCCAGGGTTGGCGGCGCGTCCCGGCAACCTCTCGAAACCTCCCGAACTTCGCATAGCGTAAGGAGGTGTCGGAATCATCGACGACGTGTACCGGTCACTGTACGGCGGCCGGCCCACCGACAGACCTCAGGCCAAAGAGCGAAAGACACGGACAATCCCATGAGACCGCATACCCCCCCGCGAGCAAACGCCGACACGCGGACCACGGGACTCGGCGGCGCGTGCCTGCTTGCCGCTTGCCTGGTCTCTGCCGCCGGACCGTCGCCGCTGGCCTCCCAGGCCCGTGTCGTCGAGCTTCCCTCGGAGGACCTCGAGCTTGCCGCCGAGTTCGCCGAAGTGTTCCGGGTGGGCGACGGGGGTGCGGAGTGGGAATTGCTGACTTCGGTCACATCCCTGGCGTTCGACGCTTCCGGCAACCTTCACATAACCGATGTCGGACCGGGCGGCGGCAACATGCGGATACTGGTCGTGGACTCCCGCGGCGAGCTCGTGAGGGCGTTCGGTCGTACCGGCGAAGGGCCGGGGGAGTTTCGGGGTGCCAGCTCCGCCGTCGTCCTCCGGGACGGGACGACGGTGGTGCCCGACTATGGCCACAGGGCGTACCACGTCTTCCGGCCGGGGGGCGAGTTCGACCGGATGGTCCGGTTCCCTTCGGCGCACGGAAACGAGCCTGCCGATCCGAACCAGCTCCCCCGGCCGGGACGGGAGTTCAGCACCAGCGGCAGCACCAGTTTTCCCCTTCAGCGGGGGGAGGCCGGCGGCACGCTGCTCGGCCATGTCTATCGTACGCTAGGCATGCACGTTGCCGTGACAGCGGAAGGCGACCGCTCGGTCCAGTTCGGGTCGCGCCCGGGCCCCAGAGTGCTCGGGCGCCTGAGCGTCGACGGGAGCCAGGCCCGCGTTGAGGAGCTCGCCAGGGCCTGGGTTCCCCCGGGGGCCGAGCGGCTTCCCGTGCCGGCCTTTGCGCCGAAGCTCCTGTTCGATGTTCTCCCCGGGGGCGGGTTCGTCTTCTCGGACTCCACCGGATATGCGATCAAGTTCGCCATGCCCGACGGGACCATCGACCGGGTGTTGACCAGGTCGTTCGAGGCACGCGCGGTGACGGAGGAGGAGCGGGACCGATACCATGAGCAGCTCGAGTTGGAAAACGCGGAGCTCGAACGGCGAATTCGCGGGAGAAGCGGATCCGTCGTTGTTGATGACAGCTTTTTCGAGGTCGATCCGGACTATCCCGTCTTTCCGAGCATCCCGGTCGTTGACGACCTGAGAGCCACATGGACGGGCGGCGTCTGGGTGCGGCGCACTCCGCAGGACGGCTACCCGTGGGAGGATCACGTGACCGGCGGCGGCTTGAGGGGGCCTGCACAATTCAATCTCAACACCTCTGCGGCACCCGTGTCGCCCATCGACGTCATCAGCGCCGACGGCATCTACGTGGGGACCTTCTCAGCGGGGAGCGGAGCCGTCATGTTCGGGGCGTTCGGGCCCGGCGGCTTGGCCGCCTACGTTGAGCACGATGAGTTGGACGTGCCCACGGTGGTGGTCAAGCGTCTTCCACCGGAGGTGAGGTAGGAGAGAAGAATCATGTCCATTCTGAAGCTGCGGACATGGATGCCGATAGCTGGCTGGTTCTTGAGACGCGGGCCGAAAGACTTCACCGGATGGCGATCACTTCCGGCCCGGGCGGCTTGGAGTACGAGTGGAGCATCGACGGCGATTCGCGACTCTTCGACGATGGAGCGCGCGAGTGGCGCGACCTGGTGCTGACCGTGTTGGCGCGCCACCGGGAGGTGTGGAAGGTGAGCGGCAGGGAAGCCAGGCTGCGAGCGGAGATAGGATCCCACGAACGGCGCGTCGCCAGCATCCGCCGCGAGATCGGGTCGCATGAACGGCGCGTCGCGAGCCTGCGCCGCCAGGTCGGGTCCCGCGAACGGAGAGTCGAATGCCTGCGACGGGGGATGGCCCGGATGGCATCGGCCGAGACGCAAGAGCCTTTGCGGGCATGGACAGGCACCCTGGAGCGACTTGACTCACGACAGCTGGCGGCGGCGGCCCGAGCCTTGTCCGAGGAGTTCGACGAAGTCCGGCTTCGCGCATTGGACGAAGATGTCCGGCGAATCGTGGGGGACGCTTTCCGGCTTCGGGAGGAAACCCGGAATGAAGTGGTCGGCAAGCTGGCCGACGTGCAGGTCGAGATGGTGCGTGCCGAGGAAGAGCTGCGTTCCGCGCGCCAAGCCGTCGGGGAATACGGTCTGGCCGAACGCGTGGACGAAGTCAGACAGGAAATCGAGGAGTACGATCTGGCCGCCCGAATAGCGGAGATAGAAGCGAGAATCGAGGAGTGGGACGGCGACCGCCGCGTCGAGGAAATCGAACGGTCGATCCGCGACCATTCCGCCGCGTTGCGGCGCTTGATTCGGGCAATTGGGCAGGGGGGCTGATCATGCGGGTGTGCCGGCGATAGTGGAGGTGAAGCGCCGCACGCTCCGGTGGAGGCAACTGAGGCCGCGGTGCCTGGCCGGCTTTCGGGCAGGAATACCTGCGAAGGTTCTCCGGAAGGAACCCCCCCTCCTGGTGACCGCCATCGTCGCTTCGCTCTCCGGTTGCGCCAAGGATTCCGTGCTCCGTTCCGTCCCCACGGGCTTTGCCGTCACCGATTCGGCGGACATCCGGATCGTGGAAGTGGGTGGAGAAGTGCTCGACCCCCTGCCGGAATGGTCGCTATCCCAGGACGCTGCAGTCACGATTGGCGTCGAAACCGGCGACGATCCCTACATGTTCGGGTCGATTACCGGGGCGATCAGGCTGCCCTCCGGCGAGATCTTGATCGTGGATGAGCATGGGTTGGAGTTCCGCGTGTTCGGTCCCGACGGGGTCTTTCGCAGAGCGTTCGGGGGGCGGGGTGAAGGTCCGGGCGAGTTCCGACGGGTGGTGTTCATGCGAAAGCTCGGGGAGGATGGGTTTGCGGTGTTCGATAGTTCGCTGAGAAGACTGACGTTCTTCGACGACCAGGCCGCGCTTGTGGAAACTCGATCGGCCGCGTGCAGTTCAGCCGTCACTCAAACCCTCCGCGAGCGGGGTGCGCTCCGCTGCTACTTCGATGGACTTATCGGCGACGGAAGCTCTTTCTGGTTTGGCCCGCAGGAACCGGAGGAACCGGGGCCGCCGCAACGACACAATGTGGTCCGCCGGTATCCGGGGGAGACTCACATTATTGCAATTGAGGCGGACGGCGGTGTCGAACTGATCGATTCCGTTTCGGACAGGAGTTGGGCCACCATTTCGAGGATGGTCGGTGGTACGCTGGCAGTTTGGAGCGTTCCGGAACTGTTCTCTCCTCACGGGCACAGGGCATTTGGCCCGCACGGGCTTGCGCTTGCCGAATCGGATCGCTGGGAGGTCAGGTTTCGCGATTCCTCCGGTATCCTCAAGCGCATCCTGAGGGTGCGCAAGGAACCGGCATTGGTGACGCGGGCGCACGTCGAAGCAGTCATGGATCTGGCAGGCACCCCTGCGAGCGTGAGCCCGGCGGACCTGGCGCTGCAGTACCTGAACACGGTTCCCACCGGAGGCCGCGTGCCATTCTTCAGCGAACTCCGGTTCGACGATTCCGGGCGCCTCTGGATCGCCGACTACGTTCCGTCGCCCTTGCTGGTCAACACGGAACGATTGAACTGGACCATCTTCGACGAGAACGCACTTCCGCTCGCCCGCATGACGACGGGGCCGGCGGGCGACATCCTCGAAATCGGCGACAACTACATGCTGCTGCGCGAGCGGGACGAAATGGATGTCGAGCGGGTCGCGATGTATTGGATCGAGAGGTGAGGGCGCCGCCGGGAACGGCAAGTGCGTCTGCGCGGCCAGCCGGGAGCACGCCCATTCCGAGTACGAATTCGGGGACGTGTTCGAGGGTGACGCTCTGTTCGGGCTTGTGTAATCAGAACATTACAGAATGTAAGGTGTAGTTGACAGTTCAGCCCTCCCGCACCCGCCGGAGGAACTCCTCGGCGGTCTCGCATTCGAAGATCAGCTTGACGATGCCGGGCACCTCGGTCGCTTCCGGGAATTCGTCGAGAACACGCGATAGCTCCTGCGCAGCGCGGGGACCGAACCTGTCACGGGCCAGACGGCAGGCCAGTTCGCGTTCTCCTTCGGTGCGACCGCGTTCAAGGCCCTTCTGCAACCATTCCTGGTCCCGCTCTTCGCCCCATTGCCGTGCCCGTTCGATTAGCGTCGTCATCCTGGCTTCCTCCTCTATTCTCAGCTTGCGTTGCAGCTCCGTGCCGCGTTCACTGTGCCGTTGCGTCAACACTCGCGTGACCCAGGCCATGAAGGGCTCCTCGAATTCCGGGAGCCTGATCCGCGTGAGCCAGTCCGGCAACGAGCGGACCAGCTCTTCCAGGGCCGCCGCCGTGGGCGCCTGCTCGAACCGGGCG
Source organism: Longimicrobiales bacterium (assembly GCA_965116645.1). Taxonomy (GTDB): domain Bacteria; phylum Gemmatimonadota; class Gemmatimonadetes; order Longimicrobiales; family Gaopeijiaceae; genus Bin94. The sequence goes on from OZ220702.1 coordinate 4,194,915, forward strand.
ATCATCGAGAGCACGTTGTCGGGCGGCAGGGTTGCGGGATCCTCAGCCTGGATTTCAATCAGAAGATACCGGTGTCGGGGTCGGTATCCAAGCAGTTCGTCGGGGACCGGTGCGAGCAGGTCGCCGACATCGGTTGGCGCGGTCCAGCGACTCTCGCCGTTGTAGACGACGACGGGCAGCAGAAAGGGGTATTCGCCGCCGGGGCCGAGGTCGTCAGCCTCGAGGCGCTTCCAGATGGCGGCGGCGTACTCCATCATCCTCAGGGCCATGCGGCGGTCCACGGTCGACTGGAACTCGAGCAGGATGAGGATGTAGAGCCAGCCGCCGCCGATGGTCCGGACGCGCCACAGCATGTCGGCGTGGCGCTGGTCGAGAGCACGGGTGACGAAGCTGGCGGGCATGCGCTCGAGGGTGGCGAAGTCGAGGCGGGCGGCAATGTCGCTTGCGAAGGCGCGCAGGGTGTCCGCGACGGTGCGGCGCCGCGCGAAGAAGCTCTTGTACGAGGCGTCGTGCTTCGGTCTGGCGGGTGGCTCGCGCTTCCCGGGCATGGTGGGCGGTTCCCGGCGGGGAAGGGCGGCGGGGGACGGCATCGGGGCCGCGGCGCCGACCCTTCGGTGGGCATGCGGGAAGGATCGCCGGGGGCCGGGGGCGGAAGAATGGGTGGATGGGACTGGGTGTGAGGTTGGCCGGGCGGACAGCGAGCTAGCGACCGCAATCCGGGGTGCCCTTCGAACCTCCCAAACCCCGAATAGCGTAAGGAAGCGTCCCAGGCCTCCCTCACCCGCCGGAGGCAACCTCTCGAAACCTCCCGAACTCCGCATAGCGTAAGGAGGGTGTCAGAAAACACCTTCAGCAGGTCCTAAGACCAAGGAGCGAAAGGGATGAGCCATCCCATGAGACCGCATACCCCCCCGCGAGCAAACGCCGACACACGGACCATGAGACTCGGCGGCGCGTGCCTGCTTGCCGCTTGCCTGCTCTCCGCCGCCCGCCCGGCGCCGTTGGCCTCCCAGGCTCGTGTCGTCGAGCTTCCGTCGGAGGACCTCGAGCTTGCCGCCGAGTTCGCCGAAGTGTTCCGGGTGGGCGACGGGGGTGCGGAGTGGGAGTTGCTGACTTCGGTAACCTCACTGGCGTTCGACGCTTCCGGCAACCTTCACATCACCGATGTCGGACCGGGCGGCGAGAACATGCGGATACTGGTCGTGGATTCCCGTGGCGAGCTTGTGCGGGCGTTCGGTCGTACCGGCGAAGGGCCGGGGGAGTTTCGGGGTGCCAGTTCCGCCGTCGTCCTCCGGGACGGAACGATGGTGGTGCCGGACTATGGTCACAGGGGGTACCACGTCTTCCGGCCGGGAGGCGAGTTCGACCGGATGGTCCGGTTTCCTTCGGGGTCCGGGAACGAGTCTGCCGATCCGAACCAGCTCCCTCGGCCGGGACAGGATTTCAGCAGCAGCACCATTTTTCGCCTTCAGCGGGGGGAGGCCGGCGGAACGCTGCTCGGCTATGTCTATCGTACGCTCGGCGTGTACGCCACCGTGACGGCGGAAGGCGGCAGCTCGATGAGGTTCGGGGCGCAACCAGGCCCCAGAATGCTCGAGCGCCTGAGCATCGACGGGAGGCAGGCCAGCGCTGAGGAGCTCGTCGGGGCGTGGGTTCCCCCGGGGACCGAGCGGCTTCCTGTGCCGGCCTTTGCGCCGAAGCTCCTGTTCGATGTCCTGCCCGGGGGCGGGTTCGTGTTCTCGGACTCCACCGCATATGCCATCAAGTTCGCCATGCCTGACGGGACCATCGACCGGGTGTTGACCAGGCCGGTCGAGGCGCGCGCGGTGACGGAGGAGGAGCGGGACCGATACAATGAGCAGCGGGAGCTGGAAAACGCGGAGCTCAACCGGCGACTTCGCGAGAGCAGCGGGTCCGTCGTTGTCGATGACAACTTCATCGAGCTTGATCAGGACTATCCGGTCTTTCCGAGTATTCCGGTTGTCGACGACCTGAGAGCCACATGGACGGGCGGCGTCTGGGTGCGGCGCACTCCGCAGGACGGCTACCCGTGGGAGGATCACGTGACCGGCGGCGTGACGGAGCCTGCGCAATTCAATCTCGACACCTCGGCGGCTCCCGTGTCGCCCATCGACGTCATCGGCGCCGACGGCAGGTACGTGGGGACCTTCCCCGCGGGGAGCGGAGCCGTCATGTTCGCGGCGTTCGGGCCCGGCGGGCTGGCCGCCTACGTCGAGCACGATGAGCTCGACGTGCCCACGGTGCTGGTCATGCGTCTTCCACCTGAGGTGAGGTAGGAGTGCGGCATCAGGCGATCATGCAAGTCACCAACCGAGCCAAACTGCTCGCGGCGGCCTGCATGACGGTCGTCGCGGGTAGCGCCGATGTGCCGGCGGGAGTGCAGAACGGCACCCGCCAGCTGTCGGTCGAGTTCACGGAAGAATTCCATGTCGGCGACGACCCGTCCGAACACCAGTTTGCCAGGGTATCGGAAATGGCGTTCGCACCCGACGGGGCCCTGGTGGTGCTCGACGCCGATGACTACACCATCACCGTCTACGACACCGGCGGTAACCGGATCGCACGGTGGGGAGGCGAAGGCGACGGTCCTGGAGAGTGGCCGTTCAACCCGGTCTCGATGGCCATGTCCCCCAATGGGGTCGTCGCGACCGAGGTGGCGGGTCGCATAGACCTGTTCTCGACCGACGGCACCGTTCTCGGGTCACGACTCGTGCGGCCCCTGAGCGTCAGGGGAATCGCATTCGTCACCGACAGCACCTTTGTCGTAGCGGCAAACAGGGGACGGCGCAGTATGGACAGGTCCACGGAGCTCGTGCGGCTCACGGACGCCGAGACACTATGGTCATCGCCACCCATTCCGTCGCTCCTGGGCAACGGCCCGATGTCGATGTGGGAACCCAAGGCAGTGTTCGGCCCGCTATGGGACGGCAGGGTCGCGATCGGCATGAGCGACGCCTACGACTTGCAGGTGTTCGACGTGTCAACAGGCCGGACCGTCGGTCGCATCACGCGCGACGTGCCCATGCGGGGCCCAACGGACGAGTTCATGGAAACGCTGCGTGAAGAGACGCGTGAGATATTCGGCGAAGACTCCCCGGTCTACCAGCGCCTCGCACCTTCGGACCCGTTCCCGATCATCACCAAAGTGATGACCGGCCCGCCCGGCCGCACCATCTGGATCGGCCGGGGCACCGGGATCGACGACGCATTCGCCTCCCCCGTCGGCGAAAGCATGGACGACTGGGAATTCCACCACTACGACCTGTTCGACGGCGGCAGCTACGAGTACCTGGGCACCATCGACATTCCCGAGGAACTCCGCCTGATGGCCGGGGACGCCGAGCGCATCGCCGGATTCCAGCGAGGGCCGTTCGGCATCCACTCCGTGCGTGTGCTGCGTGTGGAGCTCAACTGAAGTCGACCTCTCCGCCGGCCGGACCATCATCGACGGCGAGTGGCGTTCGATAGGGTCCTTGATTCTGGCCGTCGACCACGAGCGCTGGGGCCGTGGGGGGGATGTAAAGAGGACAGGACATTATGTAATGTTCGCTTTACGATTCGGAACCGCTGGTGCCAAACCAACTACTCGGAGGTGCCGAGACGGTCCCTGACATCCCGGACCAGCGCCTCGACGAGCGTGAGCGCGGCTGGGCGGTCAATGGTCTCCTGGCCGGGATCGCTCATACAGAACCTTGCCTTCCCTGACGATCAGGTCCACGTCGGAGCGTTCCGTGGAATCCCCGCGGCCCCGGGACCCAAACAGGATCACCTGCTCGGGGTCGCTGGCATCGACGATGGCTTCAACCATCTGCCGCATGACGGTTTCGCTGACTTGAGTCATCGAGGGGCGGCTTCCATTTCGTGTGGGGGTCGCGTGTCTCTTGCCGGCGCGGGGCGGGGGTTCCAATGTAGCATGTCGCAGACAGCGAGCCATCGCTCGTTGCGAATCTCCGGTCAGGACTGCCGAAATGAGTCGCTCGGTTTCCAAACGTGCTCCCGCGCTGCCAACGGCGCTCCTCGCCCTCACGCTGATCACCGCCCTTTTGGGCTGCGAAACCGAATCGCAGTCGCCGGCCGGGGGACCGACACGCGAGACGCTTCCCAGCGGTGCGGTCCTCGTACGATACTCCGGGCTGCCGGCCACCGACTCGGTCGGTCCCGAAGTCGCCGAAGCCCATGTCGATTTGCAGTTCGGCAGCGTCGATGGAGCCGATCCCAACCTCACTTTCGGTGCGATCGAGGTCCAGGCGGCCAGCGACGGCACCATCTATGTGCTGGAGAAGCAGGCCGCCGAAGTCCGCGTCTTCGACTCCCGCGGCCAATACCTCAGAACGATCGTACGGCGGGGCGGGGGACCGGGCGAGGTCGGTGGCGCCAACGGGATCCGCCTCTCCGGGGACACTCTCCTGTGGATCAACGACACAGGGCAGTGGACGATCAAAGGGGTGGACCCCGACGGGCAGGAGGTTCGGCGGTTCAGCAAGCCGGTCATGAGCGTCACCGAGACGTGGGCGGGAGTGTTCGACGACCGGGGACGCTACTGGAGGGAAATCTCCCATTCGGACAGCGAACCGGACTTCCCGCCCCCGGTGGGACTGACTGAGTGGACCGGGCGGCACTACTACAAGTCCTATGACATTTCCACCGAGGCCATCGACTCGGTCTACCTCGGCGAATCGGTTTTCCGGATCTACGCATACTCCACGCCTGACGTGCGCTTCGGGTTCCTCCCGCTGCGCTTCCAGCCCTTCGAGATGATCCGGGTGAACCCTGCCGGCGGATTCTGGCGTGCCCACAACACGTCGTATCGGATTGCCCGGACCGGTGAGGACGGGGACACGCTGACCGTCATCGAAGTCGGGCTGCCCGAGCAACCGGTGACTGACGCGGACCGCACCGCCTACGTTGACAGCATTGTCGAGAATCGTCCCGAACTCCGCCGTCCGGCGGAAGAGGTCGCGGGCCTGATGCCGGACGCAAGGCCTGTCCTCGCGAACCTCTTCGTAGACGATGAACACCGTCTGTGGGTGCAAAGGGTTACCCCGGAGGGTGCCCCCGCGTTCTACGATCTGTTTTCCCCGGACGGCGACTATCTGGGTTCCGTTCGTCTGGCGTTCGCCCCCGCCGGGCCGCTCGTGGTCCGCAACGGGCACATCTACACCTGGATAGAGGACGAGTTGGATGTGCCGTTTGTGGTCAGGGCGGCGTTGGCGGTCCGTCGGGGGGGAGGCATTTGATGGCCGAAGTGGAGAGACGGGAGGGCACGGAGAATCTCGCCCGCGTCCGGGGCAGCCGTACCGCCGATATGGTGGCGGCGGCGCGGGCGGGACACTACGCCCGGGGGGAACGGCCCCTGATCGTCGAAGATCCTTACGCGATCCATCTCGTCGGCGAGCGCTGGCAGCGGGTGATCGGCTCGGGCTGGCGCCACTGGCTGATCACCCGGGTGCTGCTGCGGAAGGTCATCCCGACCACAACCTTCGTGCTCATCCGGGCGCGCTTCACCGACGACCGGGTCCTGGCCGCGACGGACCGGGGAATTCGACAGCTCGTGATTCTGGGGGCCGGTTTCGACACCTTCGCGCTCCGTTACCCGGATCTCGGAATCCAGGTGTTCGAGGTGGACCTTGCCGCCAGCGCCGCCCTGAAGCAGGAACGGTTGGCGGCAGCCGACATCCCGGTGCCGGAGCATCTGCACTTCGTGAACGTGGACTTCGAACGCGACGACCTCGGGGATCGGCTGGCGGTCGCGGGGTTCGATCCCGGCGAACCTGCCTTCTTCAGCTGGATGGGAGTGACCTTCTACCTTGCGCGCGAGGCAGTGACCGGCACTCTGCACGAGGTCGGCGGCATCGCCGCCCCGGGATCGGAGCTGGCGTTCGACTACATGAACTCCCGGGAATGCATTCCCGAGAGGGAACTGGCGCTCTTCGACAGCCTGCTCGGCCTCACCAGGAAACACGGGGAGCCGATGATTTCCCACTTCGATCCGACGGTGGTGGTCGAACAGCTGGGACTCGCGGCGGACTGGGACGTGCTCGAGCACGACTTCCCCGCCGACAACCCCCAACGTTACCTGGGCGCGCGCACCGACTTGCCCCGGGTGGCTCCCCTCTTCCGCCTGCTGCACCTGCGCCGCCGGTAAGCGTGGCGGACGGGCCGCGGCCATCGATTCCATGCGGCAGGAGTTTCGCGAGCAAGGCATGCCCACCGAGGCGCTCAGACCGGGGATCGTGCCAGTAGGTCCTGAGAAACGGAACCGAACCCTCGCGACACTACAGGGTTGAGGGGGCGAGAAGATCCTGTGGCGTGTTGGGCATGGAGGTAGTGTTGGGGTTGGACAGGGGGTAATCAGAACCTTACAGAATGTAAGGTGTAGTTTACACCTCAGGCCTCCCGCACCCGCCGGACGAACTCGTCGGCGGTCTCGCATTCGAAGATCAGCTTGACGATGCCGGGCACTTCGGCCGCTTCCGGGAATTCGTCGAGCGCGCGCGATAGCTCCTGCGCAGCGCTGGGACCGAACCTGTCACGGGCCAGACGGCAGGCCAGTTCGCGTTCTCCTTCGGTGCGACCGCGTTCAAGCCCCTTCTCAATGCCCTTCTGCAACCATTCCTGGTCCCGCTCTTCGCCCCATTGCCGGGCCCGTTCGATAAGCGTTGTCATCCTGGCTTCCTCCTCTATTCTCAGCTTGCGTTGCAGCTCACTGCCGCGTTCACTGTGCCGTTGCGTCAACACGTGCGTGACCCAGGCCATGAAGGGCTCCTCGAATTCCGGGAGCCTGATCCGCGTGAGCCAGTCCGGCAACGAGCGGACCAGTTCTTCCAGGGCCGCCGCCGTGGGCGCCTGCTCGAACCGGGCGATCATCGAGAGCACGTTGTCGGGCGGCAGGGCCGTGGGATCCTCAGCCTGGATTTCAATCAGAAGATACCGGTGTCGGGGTCGGTATCCAAGCAGTTCGTCGGGGGCCGGTGCCAGGAGGTCGCCGACATCGGTTGGGGCGGTCCAGCGGCGCTCGCCGTTGTAGACGACGACGGGCAGCAGAAAGGGATATTCGCCGCCGGGGCCGAGGTCGTCGGCCTCGAGGCGCTTCCAGATGGCGGCGGTGTACTCCATCATCCTCAGGGCCATGCGGCGGTCCACGGTCGACTGGAACTCGAGCAGGATGAGGATGTAGAGCCAGCCGCCGCCGATGGTCCGGACGCGCCAGAGCATGTCGGCATGGCGCTGGTCGAGGGCGCGGGTGACGAAGCTGGCGGGCATGCGCTCGAGGGTGGCGAAGTCGAGGTGGGCGGCAATGTCGCTTGCGAAGGCGCGCAGGGTGTCGGCGACGGTGCGGCGCCGTCCGAAGAAGCTCTTGTACGAGGCGTCGTGCTTCGGTCTGGCGGGTGGCTCGCGCTTCCCGGGCATGGTGGGCGGTTCCCGGCGGGGAAGGGCGGCGGGGGACGGCATCGGGGCCGCGGCGCCGGTCCTTCGGTGGGCATGCGGGAAGAATCGCCGGAGGCCGGGGGCGGAAGAATGGGTGGATGGGACTGATTCCGGGGTTGGCTGGGCAGGCAGCGGGGCACCGGGATGACGATGGGCCCCGGCCGCCGACCATGCGTTTCCGGCCTCCCGTGGGTCGTCCTATCCGCCCCCCCGCCCCACCACCACCGTCTCCTGCCCCAGCGAATCGCGATGCACGAAGAGGACCCTGTCCCGAGACGCATCGAGGATGCGGACGTTCCCCTGGAGCGTGAGCGTTCCGGTCCGGGACCAGCCGTCCGCTGACTCCTCGAACACATTGAAGACGGAGGACTCGGCCGCCGGGTCATGCTGGCCGACCCACAGGCTTCCTTCGCGGCTCGCGAACACCTGATGCACCCCCTGGCGCGGCATCCCGGCCGGCGAGACCGGGGACCGCGGCGGCTCGCGCGCATCGTCCCCGACACGATACTCGTACACTTCCAGCGAATCGCCGATGCCGGCGACGAACAGCCGATCCCCACCGCCGGCAATCGCCGCCCCACCGGCATCCTCATCGCGGCGGACGTTGAAGGACGTCGGGTCGGCAAGCCGCTCCCACAGCCCGTGGGGGACACGCGCGATGGTGTTGTGGGCGTTGCCCTCAGTAGGCCGGCCGGGGCTCCCCCGCCGGGTCCGGGCTGCAGCGGGCGCGGTCGGGATCTGCCCACGGACCGCGACGTTCCCCCTGGTATGATCCTGTTGGACGTGCGTACGATGGGCGCCCGGTGTGCCGTGTTGGCCCACGAGCGGGGCCAGCGGCGCATCTTGCGCCGAAAGCCCGGTGGTACGATAGTCCTATGTGGCAAGCGGAGGGTGGGGGAATCGAACCCGCGACGATTGTGGCGTCGCCCCTTAGGATCTAAAGCCCCTCATCGGCACCAGCCGTCGGGCCACCCTCCGTTTGTCGCCTATTCGGTCGCATCCTCCGCCGGGAACTCCAACAGCCGTTCTATCCTGTCCAATAGCGGGTCGTCGAGGTCATCCTGCGCATCGACCTTCTGCATGAGCATCTCGATGTACCGGGCCCGCAATGACGAGACGGTCGGGTGATCCGTCTCTGGGGTCGGCCCGTCGCCGCTGCCGGGCTGCCGAGTGTTCCCGGTGGGCTTCCGTGGAGCCCGCTTCCGGCGAACGGCAGGTACCTTGAAGTGGGGACTCATTGGTATCTCGGCATACTCCGCAGCCTTCAGGAAGAATCCGATCGCTTTACGGCGGGTGCTGCCGGTCACCCCGTACTTCGCGAACGCCTGTTCCAGCTGAAGTTCGGTTCCATTGGTACGCCCCAGCTCGATCGGTTCCGGGTAGTGGCGTTGAAGCAACTCTCGAATCGCAGCCACCCGGTCGTCTGGAGCCTCGATGAGACGGTCGAAGATTTCAGTGAACGAGCCGTCTTCCATGATCAACCCGAGAGATACCAACGCGTTGAACGTCTGCGCGCGCACTTGATTGGACCCGGTCAGGACGGTCCGATCGATCTGGGGCGGTCGATTGCTCTCCATTTGCTGGATCAGCTTCGGGACTTTCGACCACGGAATGTAAGGCGGTGTCCACTCCGCTTGGGCGTCGTTCTGGGCGTTCTCCATGTGGAATTCTCCTTAGTGTCTGTGGTACGACCCAATGCGTCTCTGTACCGGCAAGGCGTCCGTACCATTGTACCATACCCTGATCCGCCGCTCAAGCCCCGCCCGGTCTTCCGTGCCATCGACGCCATGCGATGCCAATGTCCATGCCATGCCACCGGGCACCCTGTCGTACCGTCCAGCGAGGTATGCAGCGCCCCAAATGGTAATGAACGCTTGACATTCTGTCATGTGTAGTTGGCACACGGTGAGCAGGACCTCGTCTCCCGGGGTGTGCTGAGGGGGACACCAACTCGGCCCGGAGGTCCCGACGGGATCTGCCGACCCTGCCCGGACTATCGCCGTTATCGCCCCCCTTGTCTCGCCGGTGACTCCACCGGTAGCTTGACCGCGCCGACCGCCTGTCCCGAAACTGCGCGATGCCGTTCCGTGCGACGCCCCCAATTCCCCTGACACTATTCCGACACCCAAGTGACCGCATCCTCCCTCCTCGATCACCTCACCCAGCAGGCCGCCGCCCGCCCCCTCCCCCCTCGACCCGGCACCACACGAGCGATCGCCATCGGCGACATCGAAATAGCCGAGTCCCAGCGATCCAGCGACACCTTCATGCGCGCCAGATGGAAGGAGCGCGTGCGCGGCGCGGCCACACCCTACCTCCTGATTGCCGACGATCCGGCACACCCCGGCCGTGTCCGCGTCCTGGGTCCCGCGCATGGGAATCGGCCGATCCAGTCGGTCAGCTCCGAACTCCTGCTGGACGCGCTCCAGGAAGTCGCGAAGCTACCGGCCTTCGATGCCGTCCGCCGCATCGCCGATGACCTGAGCCGCATCGGTGGCGACGGTCTGACCGTCAACGGACTCCTCACCCGTCACACCCTGGAATACCGGTTCAAGGGCGACCCCGCCCGATGGGCGTCGGCCGCCGAGGAAGTCGGAGCAGTCAAACCGACCGATTCCTGGCAACACGTCATCCGCAAGCTCGGCTACCAGCTTCAGCAGCTCCCCCAACGTGGCTATCTCGCCCGGTTCGACGGCAAGCCGGTTGCGTTGGTCCACCCCAAACGGAGAGCGCGCGACCTCGCCCGGGTCGACTCCCAGGGCCGCCCGCCGGAAGGTCTGCTGCTCTCGGACTGCGAAGCTCATGGGGCCCAATTCGGGATTCTGGCTCAAGGAAGCCGGTTCCGCCTGTTCGATGCGCGGTCCGCCTCTCCCGCGAGCGAGTGGCTCGAAGTGGACATCCGGCTCCTGCAAGAGGAACGGCTTCCTTTCCTGGCCCTCTTGGCGCCCTCGTTTCTCGCCAACGGGGGGTTCGCGGCCCTTCGCAGCGAGGCTCGGAACTTCGGCGTCGCACTCCACAAGCGACTGGACCGGACCATTCGGCAGGACGCCCTCCCGGCCCTCGCGGTGGGCATGCAGAGCTGGGCGAGGGAGCGTGGAATGGACCTCACGGACGACCGGGAGCGCCAGGAGCTCGAGCGCGCGGCGCTGACGCTGGTATTCAGGGTCGTCTTCATCCTCTTCTGCGAGAGCGCCGGACACCTCCCGGTGGGGAATACGACCTACGACAAGGTGTCGCTGTCTTCGCTCGTGCGCGAAGCCCACGAGACCATGGCCAAACTGAGCTCGGCGTCTGCGGCCCTGTGGTCCGGATTCGTGCGGCTGGTTCGGGCAATGCGCGATGGGAATCCGGCGTGGGACGTTCCGGCCTACAACGGCGCGCTATTCGCACCCCGGGACTTCGACGGTGCCGAACTGCTGGAACGCCTGGAACTCCGCGACCCGGTGTTCGCCAAGGTGCTTGTGGCCATTGGCCAGGACCAGGAGACCCGGCGGGGCGCCGACTTCTCGACGCTCGAGATCGCCCACATCGGACACACCTACGAATCCCTGCTCAGTCTGAAGCTGTCGCTGGCCAAGCGGCCGGTTAGATATGACGCGAAGCGGGACCGCTACGTGCAAGCCCGTGCAATCGGGGAGGCCGAGGTCAAAGCGGGCGGCCTGCTCTGGCAGACTCATCAGGGGGGACGGAAGGCAGGGGGAGTCTACTACACACCCGTGGATATCGTCCGTCATCTGGTCAAGCGGGCGGTCCTCCCGGCTTACGAGCGCCACCTTGACGAGGTCAAAGAGCTGGCCAAGACCGATCCAGAGAAAGCTGCGAAACATCTGCTGTCATTCGCCGTGGTAGATCCGGCCTGCGGAAGCGCGCACTTCCTGGTGCAGGTTGCGGAGACTCTGGCCGAGCGCACAGTACTCTTCCTGGCTGAGCATCCCCTTCCGGCCATTGTCGAAGCAATGGATCGCCTGCGGAGTGGGGCTTCTCCTGGGGTCGAGATCGACGATATGGCCCTGCTCCGCCGCCTGCTGGTGAAGCACTGCGTATTCGGCGTGGATGTAAGTCCGATGGGTGCCGAGGTCGCCACGCTTTCTCTCTGGCTGGCGTCGTTCGTGCCCGGGCTGTCGCTTTCGTATCTGGGGCGGAATGTCCGGGTCGGCGATTCTCTGATCGGGGTCACGGATTCCAATACGGTCATTGCAGAAGACAGCCTATTCGCGGAGCGGGCCCGCGAGCACCTGGAGAAGGCCACCGAGCTTGTCCAGGCTCTCGCTGAGATCGACGACCGGACACCGGAGGAGGTAGCGGCCAGCCGACAAGCGGATCGCGCCGCATCGGAGGCAACCACAGGGCTTACGCGCCTGTTCGACCTCTGGACAGCAGAACAGTTCGGGCTCCACGGTGCCCGTCAGCATGTGGAACTCCACATCGGCGACGTGATCGACGGCACCGACGGGGACAGCGAAGGATTAGTCAAACGAGCGCGGAAGCTGGCAGCAAGACAGGTATTCCTCCATTGGCCACTGGCGTTTCCGCAAGTGTTTGCACGCAAGCGACCCGGTTTCGATGTCGTAGTGGGGAACCCCCCGTGGGAAGAGGTTACCATCGAAGAGCTGTCCTTCTACGGTATGTACCGCCCCGGAATCAACAGCATGCCCGACAATGAACGAGCAAAGGTCATCGCGGCCTTGGTCCAAGAGCGACCGGAGCTTCCGGGACTGCTCAGGAATCGGCGAGATTCGTTGCAAGTCATACGAACCGCGCTGGCCTCTGGCGGTTACAGTGCGACGACCGGTGACCCTGACCTATACAAGTACTTCTGCCAACGGTATCGATCGCTGGTTCGCAAGCGGGGTTTCATCGGTGTAGTCTTACCCCGTACTGCATTCATTAACGATGGATCTAAGGCGTTTAGGGAATGGCTATATCGCCGCTGCGCGACGCACAGAGTCGACTTCTTGCTCAATACCGGCAAGTGGGCGTTTGATTCGGAGCCGCGCTATTCCATTGCACTCGTCACAACGGAGCGTGCAGTGCCCGCCCGGCAACACCGCGTGGAGGTCGCAGGAGACGCCAAGTCCGCGAGCCAGTGGAAGCGACAGGCCTCCAGCCATGGCATTCACCTTACAATGTCCGCCTTTGGTGCGAACTGGGAAACGCCATTGCTGCGGTCACAACCCGAAGCCGACCTTCTGGGGCGGCTCCGGTTGGGCGGCAAGTTTCCTTACGGTGTCGGCGGCCGTTGGAGGTGCTTTCCAGGCATCGACCTGCATGAGAGCCAAGACAAGGGATTCTGGCGTGACAACTCTGAGTCTGAGGGTGTTCCATTGTGGAAAGGTGAGAGCTTTGAGCAATACTCACCCATGGGAAGTCACGTTCGCTGGTGCCAGGAAACTCCAGAACTCGATGCGAAGGTGCCGAGGTCTGGCCCGAGGACCCGACCGGGACAGCGTTCACTCCTTGCGACGGAAGTAGATGTCGCCGTCCGCCGACAGGCTGTAAGTAGGGAATTTGATCGGGCTCGCTTGGCATTCCGAGATCAGACCAATCGAACGAATTCGCGGACGATTCTGGCATGCATGATTCCACCAGGTGTGTTGCTGAACAACAAGGCGCCGTTCTTGGTGTTCCTTGAGGGAGGTCCACGTCACCAGGCGGCATGCCTGGGAATCATGAACAGCCTACCGTTTGACTGGCAGGCTAGGCGCTTCATTGAGATGAACGTCAACTACTTCCTGCTTGAGGGTCTCTATCTCCCTGAGTTGGGAGACCGGGACTTTGCCAAGATCGCTGGAGCCGCAGCCCGCCTCTCCGCCGTAGACGACCGATTCGCCGACTTCGCCTCAGCCACCGGCGTCGAGTACGGTCCCCTATCCCCCACCGAACAAACACGCCTCCGCGTCGAGATCGACGCCCGGGTCGCCCGCGCCTGGAACCTGACGAGAGCGGACCTCGATGTGATCTTCAGGGACTTCACCGAAAGCGCCGTCACCCCCGCCTACCGATCCGCGCTCGTCGACCGCTTGGAGCAACTCACCTGACCATGGCCGGACGCCCGTCCCTCCTCGACAACATCCAGCCCGACTCCGGGCATGGCGACGGGCTCGTTTTCCTCGCAAACGACCTCGACGACCGGCACGACCTGTTGGTGGCCACCGGCTACGTCAACCTGGGCGGCCTGCGTCACCTGGCCGATTCCGTCAACGAAGACCGGACCACCCGGCTGTTGATCGGGGCGGCCCCGAGCGCGGGCCTCGGCGGGGAGTTCCCGGCGACGCTCTTTGAGCGAACCTTGCTCGCCCTCCGCAAGGAACGCGACCTCGCCCGGTTTCCGATGAGCCGCGCGCTCAAGAGCCTGCTCGCGATCAAGGACTGGCTGGACCGACCCAACGTCCAGGTCCGCCGCTACCTCAGGAAGTTCCTGCACGGGAAGGCCTACCTCTTCGGTGACCACGAGGATGCACGTGTCGCGCTGGTCACGTCGGCGAACCTCACCGCGGCCGGAATGTGGCAGAATCTGGAACTCGGACTCGTTCACTACGATCCGGTGGTCGCGAAACGGGCGGTCGAGTGGTTCGACGCGCTGTGGGACGATGCCGGGGACTACAAGGACGACCTCTACGACCTCCTCTTCCCCGATGTCGGTCTCCTGGACCCCCGAACGGTCTATCTGCGTGCCCTGCTGGAGCTCTTCGAGGACGAATTGGAACAGGACGAGACGCATCCGCAGGCTGTGAACCTGGCTCCCTTCCAGGAGGACGGTTTCCGGCGGGCCCTCAGCATCGTCAACCGGCACCGCGGTGTGGTCTACGCAGATGGGGTCGGCACCGGAAAGACTGAGATCGGAATGGCCTTCGTCGAAGAGTACGCGGTCCGCCGCGGGCAGCACGCTCTTGTCGTCGTTCCGGCCCAGCTCGTGGACCAATGGAAATCCCGGCTCGACCAGACGCGGCTTCCCGCCCAGGTCATCAGCTATCACGGGTTCGCGAGCGACGAACAACTCGCGAATCCGGAGGTCGCCAATCGCCGGCGAGTCCTGTCAAACGACAAGGATGCCTACAGGCTGGTCATCTTCGATGAGGCGCACGCCCTGCGCAATCCCGGAACGATGTGGTACGGCGCGATGTCACGGCTGCTCGGCGGCCAGGAAAAGGACCTCCTGCTTCTGACCGCGACCCCGATCAACAACGGCCTGTGGGATCTGTACCACATGGTCATGGCCTTCGCCCGCCACGACCAGGCCTTCGGTCCCCACGGAATCTCGTCCCTGCGGCACCTTTTCCTGAATGCCGGTGCCAACGAGCGCGATCCGGAGAACCTCGACCCCGACGTGCTCTTCCCGCTGGCCGACATGGTCAGTGTCCGGCGCGACCGCCGCTTCATCGAGTCGCGGTATCCGGGCGCTTCCTTTCCCGACGGCACGCCGGTCTCGTTTCCCACGCCGCACTTGACGACCGAGCGCTACGACCTCGACGACGCCTATCCGGACCTTGTGAATCAAATCACAAGGAGGGTTGGCGCCCTGAAGATGGCGCGGTACCGGCCGAGTCACTACCACCGGGACACGCCGGAGGAGGCCCGCGAGGCGACCCTGAGCGCCCTGCTCCAGTCGGGCATCCTGAAGCGGTTTGAGTCCTGCTGGTTTGCGTGCCTGCTGACTGTTCGCCGGATCCTCGCGGCCCACCACGCGTTCCTCGAGGCCTGGGATGCCGGGTATGTCTTGGGCCCGAGCGCGCTGAAGGAAGCGGCCAAGGCGGAGCTCGACGAGACCGCGGCGGCGCAGTGGCTCGAAGAGCGGTTGGAGGACGAGCTCGGCCAGGAATCGATCGCCAACTACGTTCCCGAATTCTGTGACGATGTCGAGCATGACCGGATTCTCCTGCAGGAGATCGAGGAACGGCTGGAGAAGCTCGACGCGGAACGCGACCCCAAGCTCAAGCTCCTCCGGCAGGTGCTGGAAGAGTCGCCGTCCGAGAAGATCGTGGTGTTCAGCACCTTCGCTGACACGGTCGAATACCTGGACGAGCAATTGCCCGAGCCGGTCTCCGGCCGCGAGCGAGTGACCGTGATCGGCGCGGACACCACGACTGACCAGCGCACGGCGCTCCTCTCCCGCTTCTGCCCCGACACGGTGGTGCAGCCAGGCTACAAGCCCGACGACGGCGAGGTGGACCTGCTGCTCAGCAACGATGTGCTCTCCGAAGGACAGAACCTCCAGCAGGCGGGTGCCGTGGTCAGCTACGACATGCCCTGGAATCCCCAGCGGATGGTCCAGCGCTACGGCCGGGTCATCCGGCTCAAGAGCCCGCACGACGAGGTGCATCTGACCACGATGCTGCCGGAGGCCGGCGACCTGGAGGAGATCCTCAAGCTGGAGATCGCCATTCGGCGCAAGATCGTGGCCGCCCGGCCCTACGGCATGGAGGTCGAGGTCGTCGACAACATGGAACAGGAAGCGCGGGCCTACGCCCGACGCGTGGTCGACGGAGACGAGACGCTTCTGGACGAAGACGACGAGGCGGGTGGAACCCACGGCTTCTCGGGCGAGGCCCTGCGGGCGGACCTGCGCCGCGAACTTGAGGAAGGCCGCGGCGATGAACTGCGGAACCTGCCGTGGGGGATCGGGGCAGCCTTCCGTCAAGGTCCGGATTCGCCGTCTTCGGGGCCGCCTGGTGTTTTCTTCGCTTGCCGGGCCAAGGGGGAGCGCTATTGGCGGTACATGGACGCCGAGGGTTTGGTCCGCGAACCGGCAACCATACTCCGTCGAATCGACCCGGGATATGCCCCCGGGGTAGATGATCCGCCGATCGACTTGGAGGCGGCGTGGGCGAAGGCGGTCGAGTCGATCGTGGAGGAGCACAACGAGGAGGCGCTCGCGCCGAAGTCGGAGTCGCTGGGGCCGAAGCAGAGGTGGGCGCTCGAAATCCTCGCCGATCCCACGATTGCGGCTCCGGTGGGCGGTGGCGAGGCGTACGAGGCGTTGAAAGTGGGGCGGAGCCAGCCGGTGCGGCGGGCGCTGGGGGATGTGAAACGGGAACTGGACGGGGAGAAGATCACGCGGGCGGGAGCCGCGAAGAGAATCGTGGATATCGTGAAGATGTTCGGGCTGCGGAAGGTGGAGACGGCGCCGAACAAGGAGGAGATCACGGCGGAGGACGTGGGCGTGGTGTGCTGGATGGGGGTGGTGGGGGGGTAGGGTGGCGATGATGATTCATCGAAGGTTAGGTGAGATAACTGCTCTTGACGGACATGTGGTGATGGTGGCGGACGGCAACAACTATGCGGTGGATGTTGACTCGGCCTATCCGGGGT
This sequence comes from Longimicrobiales bacterium, assembly GCA_965116645.1. Classification (GTDB taxonomy): domain Bacteria; phylum Gemmatimonadota; class Gemmatimonadetes; order Longimicrobiales; family Gaopeijiaceae; genus Bin94. The sequence continues at coordinate 4,211,673 of OZ220702.1, forward strand.
CATTAGCGTGACCCTCCCTGGGCGCGGAAGCGACTGGCGTGACGGCTCCGGTCGAGGATGGACTAGTCGCGAAGTGTCAGGCGACGGAAGCGGGTCTGCCCTTGGGGTCATGAGCGGCACTCAGCGGTTGGCAACGGGGTCGGCCATACCTTTGAGGTGGAGGAGATATGAAGCCAACGGCTGACGGCAATTGCTTGGTACGACGTGAAGCGACGTGGGTACATCGGGTCTGTGGGATCGCCGCGTTCGCATCGGCGACAGTCCAGCTGCTATGAAGATCATCACTGTAAAGCCAGACAGTCAGCTCTTCGGCCAAGTGGTGTCGCTCGGTGGCCAGAACAACAGAACCCTCGGGTTTCTTCCGGAAGGTGCCTTTCGGGACTATGCGACTCGTGGTCATATTCGCGCATTGGTTGAGGGTCAGCGGGTGACTGGGTACATTCTGTTTCGCATCCATCATCTGACAGTCGCAATTGTTCATCTTTGTGTCGATGGGAGCTTCCGAGGACGAGGGATCGCTAGGGACCTCGTGGAACACCTGTGTCACGAGTCGGCCGGATTTGCCGGAATCCTTGCTCGGTGTAGAGTGGACTTTCCGGCTGATGCAATGTGGCCGCGTCTCGGCTTCGCAATTCGAAGTGAAGTACAAGGACGAGCAACGCGAGCGCCAACAACACTCCGAGTTTGGTGGCGGGACCTGGGATTGCCCGATCTGTTTTCTACAGCCCCCTCCGACCGCACAATAGCCGCTCTTGATACAAGCGTAGTACTGGACCTGCGCTCGGCCTCGGCGGACCCATCGGTGCATGAGTCGAAGGCGCTTCTAGCCCCGTGGTTGGAAGATTCGATTGAATACGTCGTGACCGATGAAATCTACACGGACATTGCTCGGAACTCTGACCCGGAGGAGCGAAAGGCGATTCGCGAGTACGTGTCGGCCTTCCGATCCATTTCGGACTTCACGCCGTTCGCGACCGAAGGATTGCTCAAGAAGCTCCGTGAGGCCATCGGGCCTCCGACGTCAGCTCAGGATCGATCCGACCACCGACATTTGGCATTGGCAGCTGCAGACGGGGTGCCCTTATTCGTGACTAGAGACACGGCGCTACTTGATGCTGCGAGCGAAGTCGACCGATCCCTGGGAATCGCCGTTGTACGCCCTTGCGATGTAATTGCACGCACTCACGCGGAACTGACCGAACAGAGTCTATCCCCGCGTCGATTGTCTGGGTCGCTTCTCGCTGTCCGCCCGATTCGTGCCGCGGACATCGGCCCACTGGTGCGGACCTTTCAGGCCTTTGGACAGGGAGAACGAAAGGGTCCTCTCGTCGGCACTCTTCGTGATAGCCTGGCCCTTTCCGATCGAAGCAAGGGATTGGTGGTTCACGCTCGTGACGGCAGTCCACTGGGAATGCTCGCAATTGGCACCGCCGAGAGTGAAACGACAATCCAGATACTTCGAACCGCTCGCGGAGCAGTCGGCGACATTCTCTCGCGCCATCTCGTGTGGCTTGCCGTGCAAGAAGCCCGCCGTGCCGGCCACAGCGTTACCCGACTGGTGGACGAGCACATTCCACCGGCGGCAAGAGGGGTACTTGGAGTACTGGGGTTCAGACCGACCGGCAACGGAATGGCAAAGATAAACGGCACTGTGGTAAGGACCACACTTGATCTTTCCGAGCTGATGCGGTCAATGCGTTGGGTCTACGATGATGACCCGTGGATTGATTCCATAGCAAACGCTCTTCAGCGAGATCAGTCTCAATTGCCACGTCGGTTGGCCTACGAATGTGAGCGAGCGGCATGGCCGGCAAAGCTCTTGGACACGAGCCTGCCGTCATACGTAGTTCCCATACATCCCGAGTGGGCAGCACAACTATTCCACTCGAAACTGGCCGAACAGAGTCTGTTCGGAGCCGACCCCAAGCTGATGCTGCGACTGGAAAACGTATATTACCGATCACGGCGATCGACCCGCATAGACGCCCCGGCTCGGGTCTTGTGGTACATTACCGAATCGAGGGAACGCCCGAGTACGAAGTGTATCGCAGCGGCATCGCTAGTCGGAGAAGTCGTACGTGGTCCGGCAAAAGAGGTGTTCTCGCAATTCAAGCGGTATGGCGTGTATGAATGGAAAGATGTCTTGGCGTTGTGTGGCGACGATCCGTATGGGCCGGTCGAGGCGTTCCGGTTTGGCCATACGGAACCGTTTGACGATCCCGTCGGACTTAAGCGAGTTCGAGAGCTGGTACGAGGGGTAGGGGGGAAGGAACTCGTGCTCCGGGCGCCTTCGCGCATAACCAACGAAGTCTTCGGAGCGATTCTTGATGAAGGAGTTGGACGGCGTGGGTGATCGGACGTTATTGATGTCGGTGAAGCCCAAGTACGCCGAAAAGGTGCTGCGGGGTGAGAAGACAGTTGAGCTTCGTCGGGTGCGACCACGGCGAATTGGGCCGGGCGATATCATCTTGCTCTATGCCACCGCGCCAGTGGGTTTGTTTGTTGGCGTTTGTCGGGTCACCGAGATTCTGCTCGATTCGCCAAGTGCGCTCTGGCCAAGAGTTGAAGGACTAGCGGGAGTGACACGAACGGAGTACTTCAGGTACTTCCAGAATGCGAGGAGCGCCACTGGGATCGTGATCGAGCAGGCTACTCGGTTGGTAGATGACTTCTCTCTAGATGACTCGCGGCGATATGTTCCAGAATTTATGCCACCGCGCAGTTTCTGTTACGTCAGCGGACTCGATCAGGAGCTCCAGGACGCGTTGGGCGCGGCCATAGAGCGGGCGATGCCGAGGGCCACTTAGGTGTGTGCCACTGCCACGCGCCCAAATCGCGGGCAGGTGCGGGTATCTGGGGCAGGGTAGACTGGCACGGGTCGATCAGCGGTCCCACACCGCCCCATCTGCGGAGGTTGATGTACACCGACGCAGAAGTCGGCGCGGGAGGAGAGGGCGAGGGTCTCCTGCAGGGCCGGGAGGAGCTTGGTGGGCGGGGTGAGGTTGTCGAAGATTCGCGGCACGGTGGGGGATGGCTGGAATGAGCGGGCTGACGCGTGTGGGAATCAGCGATCCATCATGTCGATGGACTGTGGGTTGGGGCAAGGCCTCCTCCATCGTCGAGCGGCCCGAGTCCCGCGCGGCGTGCCCAGGAAATCCAAGTGGTCGCCGTAAGCCGTCAGGGTCTCTGCCCTCTGCTGGTCAGGCCCGGACAGCCTGCCCGTGCTCACTGGACCAGCTGTTCCAATAGACTATGCAGCATTCTCACCTTGTCGAGGTTCTCTGGCTCTGACGAGTCCGGTCGGAAATGCATGACGTCGTTTCGGACCTCCCGAACATCGTTCAGCAGTCCAACAAACAGCTTGCGATCGATCTCCAAATGCAGCTTTTTCCAGTTTTCCCGCGATTCCAACAAGCGGACGTATTCTCCGAATGTCAGGTCGGATGCTTCCTCTATCTCTCTGGCATCATCACTACGATTTTTCAACTTTTTTACCTCGGCGGCAAGATTCTGGTCGATCAGGATTCGGATACGATCCTCCACCTCTCCCAACAGCAGAAAAGGTGCAGCTTTTTGGTGGTATTCACGACTGAGGTCACTGGTGGTCACGATTCCCGTAATGGTGCGGTCCTGCCCCTGCACCAGGACCACTTCCTTTTCGGTGATCGTATCCACTGCCTCGAAGAACGGTGCGTCCTGATGGATAATGGGGACTGACTCCAGACAATCACGGACAAATTCGCACGCGTCGCCTCGCGCTCGCACCCTGCCCATCGAGCGCCAGCTGATCATGCCGTCAATCTGGCGCATGTCCTGCGTAACGGGAAGCTGCGAGAAACGATGGATCATCATCAGGGTAGTGGCCTCTTCCACCGTCTTGTCGCGTGTGATCGTCAGCACCTCGTTCGGGCGATTTGCGGCTTCAAGCATGCCGATGCAGAATTTGGAGTCGGTGGAATGTGGGAGCCGGGGGTCGCCCCGCTGGCCTCCCCCATCCGATTCCGTCTGGCCCTCGTCAGTGGACTTGGTATCGTCTTTCCCCTCATCAGACCCGGTCGACCCCGCCGAGCTGTCGCTGGCCTCAGCCGAACTCTTGAACTCGATGTAGTCGTGCACGCTTCCAGAGGTGAATGCTGGCTTGGTGTAGAGCCGGGTCTTGTCCAGCGCTCCTTGAATGGTCTGGACGACGAGCTTTCCTCGGCCCTTATGCTCGAACCAGGAGAGGAGCGTCTTGATCTTCGCCCAACGGCGCTTCCCTGCTGCGATATCCTTCTTGACGGCCAATAGCTGCTGTGGAATCATCGGTATTCTTGGGCTCCTTGGTCGAGACGGGGTATGAACTAGCTTGCCGGGGAACGGCTGGTGTGCCGGCGTGCCGGAGTGATGGCCACTAATGTAACAAGCAGGGCAAGTGCGCCGGATGCCGCCGGACTCTACGGTGCCGGCAGGTCCGCGATCCGAGGTGCGAGAATCTGGTATAGGGCCTCGGCTCGTTCCAGAAGCCAGCGGCACTGGTCGGTGCGGAGATCCGGGTCCGTCAAGTCGGTTGCCAAGGACCAGTAGATCGTCCGCGTCTGCGTATCCGGCGGATTGTACCATTCCAATTGGTCGTCGAAACCGTGCTTGATCTCTTCCCGTGCCCCGTGGAGCAGCCCGAAGTAGTGGTCCGAGTCCTTGCCCTTGATTTGCAGTTCCGCCCTCAACTGATGGCCGCCACCCTGTGCCCAGACGGCGATTCCGTAGAGGAAGAAGCCCGCTTTGCCGAATCCGCGTATCCCCAACCAGTGTTGCGGCCTGGGGGCCTGGACCTTGGTGACGATCTCTCCGTTTCGCGAAACGTAGTCGCGAAAACTCTCCCAGAAACCGAGCTGCATTTGCTGCGTGGCGGTCAACCCCTTCTGTTCGATCTTCGTCCATTCTTTCGGGCTCGCCACCACGTTGAGTCTCGGTGCCGCCCCGGAGTCGCCGATTCGCCACACTTCGATCTCCAGACCAAAGAAGCGAGTGCCGGTCGAGGACACCTTGTTGAGCCAGTCCAGCGCAGCCCGATGCTGTTCCGTGAAGGTGCGGGCGATCCAGACCGCCACGTCGGCCTCGAAATGAGCAGCATAGGTGAGCAGTTTGCCGAGGTGATCGTGATCGGTCTGCTCGAGCTGGTTCTCCACCACCACATTGGTTTCCTCGTTCGGATCCCGGCAGAGGAGGTCGACGGAATACGGCCCCACCGATCCCTCGCGCTCGACCAGTTCCAGGTTCATTCCCAAGGCATCCTCGAGCAGTCCCAGATTGTCCGACTGCGCCAACCAGGGCGTGAAATCAGCCGCCTCGTGGCCCCACACGTCCTTCAGGGGCACAGATTCGATCCGACTGAGATTCGCAGCGTCCATGGTGATCTCCTCCCCAAAACGGTTCTCGGAAGCCGGACACGATAAGACCGCACGATCCCACTTGCAACCGCGGCGATGCGGGGCGATCATTCGCGGGTCAGTGCTCACGCAGGCCCCACAACAGAGGGAAGCCACCCATGATCCACTCCGGGCAGGACGGATGGGACGCCATCATGTTTCCGGTCGCCGAGGTCGATGTGTTCGCGGAAACGGAACCCGGCCTGCGGGAGCGGGTTCACGGCAGAAAGGCCATCGTGAACACGGACTCTCGGAGAATCCTCGCCGTCGTCAGCGACCGGTATCGGGTTCTCCACAATCGCGATGCGCTCGACCTCGCGCGGAAGTGCTGTATCATGGCGTTTCCGACGACGGCGCCCGCGCATTGGGAGGTGTTCGAGGTCGAAGCGCCGCTCACGGGCAGCTACTGCCGGATCGATCTCCGACATTCGGGGACCGTACTACAGGAGGACTGGGCGTTCGGCGGGGGCAAGACGGACCTCTACGAGCCATTCCTGCGCGTCACCAACAGCTACAACCGGACCCGGGCGTTTTCTATTCGCCTTGGTGTCTTGCGGTGTTCCTGCGAGAACGGCGCACTCTACTACCACGACTCGCTGAGAATCGCGGTGGCCCACGACACGTCCCAAATCGACGAAGTGATCGAACGGGAGGTCACGGAAGCCAAGTTCCGCAAGGCGATCAGAGAACTGCGCCGGCAGCGGCGGAGGTTGCTCGGCATCGAGATTCCGCCCGATCGCTTCCGGCCGATCGTCCTGTCCGTTCTCGGAATCCGGAAGCCCGATGGGCTGCCGGTGGACCGCGAGCGCGACTGGCAGCGGTTGATGGCAATCGTAGACCATGTGGGCGAAAGATACCGGAAATCGGTCGGCGTGAACGGCTACGCCCTGTTCAACACGCTGACGGATCTCGCGTCGCGCCCGCCCCATCCCGAGGGGGAACCGACCGGCAACGGGGCGGGTTCGTCCAACCGGAGCTACGGTGAGCTGGGGAGGAAGGGGTACACCTTCATTCGTCGCGAGCGGCACACGCTCCAGGCGCGCACTGGAACGTGGCTGAGGTGGTTCGTCGGGCGGAGCGGGAGTAGGGAATTCCTTGAGAGATATCTGCCGGAGCCGTACTACCCCAGCAGTGCGGATCTTCGGCTACTGCGTCGGCGGGGCTCCTGAATGGGGGGAGACCACCAAATGGCGATGCGGCCGCAACTGGTTTGGTCCGGGCCAGCAAGCGACCCACATGGCGATACCCGTCGTGTCTATGTGGATCTGCTGACGTCTGCCAGGCACTCCATTTGGGTATCGAGCTATGTCGCACAGTCCCGGCGTGATGTTCTTGGCCGATTGGCGCAGCATCTCGACGCCACTCCCGGACTCAGAGCCAACGTGATTCTGAACCTCCCGCGCTACAAGGGCGATGACCGGGCAGTCCGGCGGGTAGTGAATCAGTTCGCTGAGCGGTTCTGGAAGCGTTGGTGTGGGACCACACGGCCACGAGTGTACTACGATCCCCGGCCTGTTCGTCGCGGCCGCGGACAGCTTCACGCGAAGGTGGTTGTAGCCGACGATGAGCGTGTCTTCATTACGTCAGCGAACCTCACCCGAGCTGCCTGGGATGCCAACATCGAGCTCGGTGTTCTACTCCGGGACCGTGCCGTCGCCGGCAGCGTCGTCGCCCAGCTTCAGAACCTGATCGACCGCAAACACCTGGTCCCGCTGCCTGGCTCCCAACCGGAGCCTCGCGGACAGCGGACGCTGGTCGGCGGACTGGCGGCCAGACTGATGCGACTGTTTGGGAAGTGATGTGCGCAGGGCCGGGCGTAATGGCGTCCGTACACGACTGCTACGGCCGTGGCGCCGACGACGGAATGGGCCGAGGAACAGCTCATTCTCAACGGAAGGATCGTTGCGATCTCGATCGAGAGCGGCGAGATTTACGCCTGCCCGCGGCACGCCTGATGCGGGAGCTGGGCATCAGGAGCGTGACGCGCAGGCGCTTCAGGACCGGCACGACCAAGAGGGGCCCGAAGGCTAGGCCCGCGCCGGACCTGGTGAACCGGGACTTCAACGGACAAGGGCCCGCACCAGGTCTGGGTGCCCGACATCACGCAAGTGCGCACCGGCACGGGCTGGCTGTACCTCGCCGTGGTGCTCGATGTGTGGAGCCCGAGGATCGTCGGCTGGGCGATGGCGCCCCGGATGTTGGCCGATCTGGTCGGCGACGCGTTGTCGATGGCGATCACCCGCCGCCAACCGAAGGCCCCGGTCGTGCACCACCCCGACCAGGGCGGGCAGTACACGTCGCTGGCGTTCGGAAAGCGTTGCCGCGGCAAGGCGCGGAACCTTCTGCTTCATCGAGGGCTTCTACAACACCCGCCGGCGCTGGGTCGTCGCCAAGGCGGAATACCTGCCGGGCAAGGGCGACTCCGAGCCTCCCCGAGAAGGGAGTTGGCGAGAGAGGCTTGCGGAATGCTCCCTCAGTGCCCACTATTGATTCTATGCTCTACAAGTCCCATCTAAGCGAGTCGGATCGTCGGTCTGGCCTCCTCGGTTGTAGCTTGATGACTAGCCGCCGGCCGAGTCCATCAATGCCCGTTGACCATCTGCGCGATCTGGCCCTCTCCCGCACCCTGTGGCCGCAACGAGGTATGGACGAATGGAATCCTGGTTATCAGAAGCTGTGAGCTTCATCATCGGCGTCGCAACTGGCGTCAGTCTCAAGTTCGTACTCGACAGGCGTCGTATTGATCGTTCCGTGGCAGTGGCGGTACAACGAGGCAATAGAGTCGGTGGCCATCAAGCGGGTCGCGATATATCGGTGGGCGATGGTGACAGCGCACAATGACCGATAAGGGGTCCACGCAGGAAGGAAACATAGTCCACGGCCATCAAGCCGGTCGGGACGTCAATGTCATGCCCCGACCTGATCTGCGCACAACGATGCGCACCCTCACAGAGCGGTTCCGAAGAGAGAAGCAGGAGGACAAGACCCTACGCGAGGCCATCGATTCTCTGCGGTACTATCTTGACCCATCTGCCCCTGAGGCGTCCTTCGACCTGGAAGGGAAGCTATCCGTAGCTAAGCGAGAGAGCGGTCTGGCCGAAGCGACCGCTCTGAAGGAGCTCTTCGCCAAGAAGCTGGCCCGTCATCAGTTGTCGCCTGTTGCTCAAGAGATATTCGCCTGGGCACTCGGTCGCATGCAGACCCTGTTTCAGGTTCATGTACGACCAATGATTGCGTCAGCCGAGAAACCCGATGTCATCGATAAAGCTGTCTTGGAACAAGTCATTCAACCGACTATCGCGGAACTGGAAGACAATGTATTGATCTTGAACTACCAGGAGCTGCGCGGTATGCTGTATTACCTAACTGGCAATTGTCATATTGACTGGCATGTCAATGCTTAGTTATCACCCGGCGTTGGACCCATACCACACCGCGTTTCGGCACTTGAGGGTCTTCATGCTGGCTCGGCGACCCCTCAAGTACGATCGTCTGCGGTTGCTTGACCTGCACTTGTTGTTCCCTGAGTTCGCACGTGACATTCGTCTTCCCAGATCGGCCGTTCCATGGCGGACCAGATTGAAAGCGAGAGCTAACGAATACTGGAGCACGTGCGATCGTCTGCTATTGTTCCGGCAGATGGGACCGATCCAGAAGTGCGCCCTTGTGTTGTTGGAAGCCACCGGCCTAGTGTCGCAGGATCCGGTGTCTAGAGAGTGGTCCCTGGTCAGTGAGGAGCATCCCATTGTCACAGAAGCAGTCGAGCGAAACCAAGGGGACGAGGTCGTCGCCCAGTTCCTTGCCGAAGTGCTCCTGCCGATGCAATTGACCGGGCCGCAGGGGCTCAAGGCCCGCACCGGACTCCTAGAATGGCGCTACGATGAGGTTTGATCCCACGATTTGGCTCTCACGCCTTGTTGTACTGAAGGCCGGGAAGGCCGTATACGACCAGCGGTTCCATCTTGGTGTCAACATCATTCATGGCGAGAACGGATCGGGTAAGTCGACGATTGCCGATTTTATCTTCTTTGCGCTGGGAGGAGAGCACAAGAATTGGCGCCGAAAGGCATCGCTGTGTGACTATACGCTCGCCGAAGTGTGCATCAATGGTACGCCTGTTACACTCAGACGCGAAATATCGGAACTGGGCCAGCGCCCTATGGGGATCTTCTGGGGAACCCTTGATGATGCTCAGTCTGGTCCGATCGATACATGGAGCAACTACCCGTTTCGGTCATCTGCTAACAAAGAGTCGTTTTCCCAAGTGTTGTTTCGTTCGTTGGGATTGCCCGAGGTTCTTCGCGATGATTTGGACTCGCGACTCACGATGCATCAGCTGCTTAGATTGATCTACGTGGACCAGAAGACTCAGTACGACAAGCTTTTTGTTGATGACAACTTTGATGCGTTCGTCACCAGAAGTGCTGTCGGTGACCTGCTGATAGGGACGTACGACGCTGAACTCTATAAGCTTCAGCTGCGAAGGCGGGAGACGAAGAACGAGATTGCACAACTGACCTCGGAGTTGAGGGGCATTGGTGCTGTTCTCAGAGATGCGGACGATACGCTCACGGTTGCCATGTTGCGCGAAAGGATGGAGTCAGCCCGCAGGGAGCGAGAGGATGTATTCGAACGGCTTGGGATGGAGGATGCGAGGACGGGCGACGAAGTGTTGGAGAGTCTGGCTGCCCAAGTGAACGCGATTGCGGGTGCCTTGGTGGAAAGCAAACAGGAAGCATCGAAATTGGCAAGAGAAGTCGAGAATGTGGACTTTGAACTCGCCGATTCCGATGATTTTCTGGAAGCCTTGCGATTCCGACTCGATGCGCTTGACGATTCGGAACGGACCAGAACGCTGCTCGGCGCGGCATCCTTCTCCTTTTGCCCGCTGTGCCTCAGTCCGGTGGACGATGAACCGGAAGACGCGTGTGCGCTCTGCGGGCAGTCGGTAGGTGGTCATGAGGGCGGGAACCTGCTTAGGCTACGTAACGAGTTGGCGATGCAGATGAGGGAGTCCCGGAAACTCCAGACGGAACGGAAGAAGCGTAGGGCTACCTTGGTCCAAAGACTATCGGAGGCCACAGTGCTCCGTAATCAGCGACAGCGCGAACTTGACGAATTGACCGCTGGGCCCAGTTCTTCATGGGAAGCGGAACGCGCAGCGCTACATCGCAGAGCTGGATACTTGGATCGGGAGATTGAGGACCTCGCGCGAAAGACTCGGCTCGCCGCTGGGGTCGAGAAGCTGGAGAGCGAGAGAGCTGAGTTGAGAGTCTTGTTCGAGCAGCTCGAAGTAGAGATAGCTCGGCGGCGGCGGGCGCAGGAAAGGCGACGAGATGCCGCGACGCGTAGGATTTCACAGTTGACGACGGCGCTTCTCAATCACGATCTTCCGCGGGAAATCGCATTCCAGGATGCTGAGACAGTGGCTTTTGACTTTGGCAAGGATGCACTGACCGTGGACGGACGAGCAAACTTTGCGGCTAGTTCCATGGTGTACTTGAAGAACTCGTTTCACGTAGCTCTGTTGCAAGCGTCTTTAGAACTGGAGTTCTTTAGGTATCCACGATTCGCGCTCATTGATAATGTGGAAGATAAAGGTATGGAGCCGCCACGTAGTCACAATTTTCAGGAATTGGTTGTGGCAGTCAGCGAAGCCGCGAATGTGGAGCATCAGGTCATTATGACGACATCGATGTTGAGTCGTGATCTTGACTCTGATGCCTGGGTGATCGGTCCAAAGTACACGCATGAATCGCGGACGCTGCGATTCTAAGTCGCCACTCGGTGTCGGCTCGCCTTCCGCTTCAGACCAACCAGGACCATCCTTACGGGGCTGATGGATTCTTCCCTCTGGCTTCCAGTATCATTGTCGAAGTCGCCGATCCTGTCGATCCCGTCCTTCGAGGACCATCAGACGACCGTCCTCGTCGATTGTGAGAAGGTCAACGAAGCCAGGTCTTGGCCGGGAACCTGCCTGTCGACCAGGGTGAGTAGGCGCATCAGCATCTTGGGATTCGCAACCACCGCGGCTTCCAGCATCTCACGGTCAGTCGCCCGCCTTCTCCTGCTCGGTCGTCTCCACCTCGTCGATCGCGGAGTCGCGTGCGCGGCAATCCGAAGCAGACCGTCGACATAGAGGTCGGTGATCGGGCCGCTGCCTGCGTCGCACTCGTCGTTCAGCTCGATCACGAGCGGGTCCGAATCGGGGTGGCGCGGGAGGTATTCCCACGCCGGCCACCAATCCTCCCCTCCGCCCGCCAGCGAGAGCCCCCGTCGGCGCTGCGAGGCGACGAGCCGGGCGCGGCGCTCCTTCTCCGGTTTCGTCATCCTGCTCTCGGGCTTCGGGGTGCTGACGCGCCAGTACCAGCCGTTCGGACCCCCTCTAACGGACTGAAGCTTGACCGCGCTGCGCCCGTCCTCGTTGGGCGGCGTGTCTTCGTGCCGGATCCAACTCACCCCGAGTACCCGGCGGGCGCAACGGTTCCGCGGCTGCTGGGGTGCGGGTCCCTCACCACCCTCCGTCCCATCCCACCATTCCCCCGTCCCACCGCCCACCCTACCTTGGAAGCATGCTCACCCACGAACCCGAGACCCGATGACCCTCCAGGAAGCCGTAGACCACCTCTACCAGATCGCCGTGGTCGAGGGGAAGGCGACGTCCACCAAGCGGTTGGACGGCCTGGCGCAGTTCTGCGTCGCGGAGTTGGCCAGGCGGGGGCTCGATGGCGCCGTCACGGAGACCAAGCTGCCTATGACTCCTACAGCCCCGCCCACCAGAGCACCTGGTCGGAACTCCTGAAGCGCAGGATCTCCCGTTTGTCGAACCGGCGGCCGCCTTCCTGGAGCATCGGGATGATCGAGGCGTCGCTGTTCGTCGAGGTCGACTTCTCCGAGGGTCCGCGGCTCGTGTCCGGCGAGGCCGACGCCACCCCATTCTTCGACCGCCTCGTCGCCGACGTGCGGCGCCGGAATCCGGTTCTGGAGCGCGAACCATGACGCCGCACAGCGTGGCGGCCCGCAGCTCCGCGCTGGAGGCCGTCGTCGAACGACACCTCCCGGACCTGGTCCTGTCCGACGAGTCGCTGAAGACCGCGCTCCCCGGCATGGCAAGGGACTCCGCCGAGTCGGCGAAGGTGGCGGCGGCGGTTCAGGAAGTGGCCTCGGACCATCTCATCATCAGAGGCGACGCGCGGGACCTCTCGGGCCTCGCCGGCGAGTCCGTCCATCTGGTCGTGACGTCCCCGCCCTACTGGACCCTCAAGAAGTACAACCAAGGGGACCGCCAGCTCGGAGCGATCGGGGACTACGACCGGTTCGTCGCCGAACTCGCCCGGGTGTGGAAGGAGTGCCACCGGGTGCTCGTGCCCGGCGGACGTCTGGTCGTCGTGGTCGGCGACGTGTGTCTGTCGCGGCGCCGGCACGGCCGCCACGTCGTGGTGCCGCTTCACGCGAGCATCCTGGAATCGTGCCGGGCCCTGGGGTTCGACAACCTCGCCCCGATCATCTGGCACAAGATCGCCAACGCCAACTTCGAGATGGGGGCGGGAGGCGGCTTCCTGGGCAAGCCCTACGAGCCCAACGCCGTGATCAAGAACGACATCGAGTTCATCCTGATGCAGAGGAAGCCCGGCGGCTACCGCAGCCCATCCCCCGCCGCGCGGGTGCTCAGCCTGATTTCGGCGGCCGAGCACCGCGAGTGGTTCCGGCAGATCTGGACGATCCCGGGCGCGTCGACCCGGCAGCACCCGGCGCCGTATCCGCACGAACTCGCATCCCGCCTGATCCGCATGTTCTCGTTCGTGGGCGACACGGTGCTCGACCCGTTCCTCGGGACCGGGACAACTTCGGTCGCGGCGGTGCGGGCCGGGAGGAACAGCGTGGGCGTCGAGGTGGACCAGGAGTACGTGGAGTTGGCGCGCTCGCGGTTCCTGGACGAGGAGGTGGGGCTGTTCGGGAGGGGGCGGTTGAGGGTGGAGGGGTGAGGTCCCCCACGCGTTCGGTGACGAATCGCTGACCGTGTCCGGGTAGCTTTACACCGACCCAATCCACCGTCCCCCAACGCCCCCACTTGCCCCCGGAAGCAACCGATTTACCTTTCCCGGGTATCGACAGTGTAAACCAACCTGTAAACCGAGGAGGAGCAGTTGCAGCGAAAATGCCGCTACGAGCCGCTTTCAGCGCAGCCACTGGTCTTGGCCCTGTGTCAGGTCCGGCTCAGTCCCATTCCTCAGATGGAGAGGTACATCCCCGCAATCCACGAGGTGTTCCGGAGGCGGGAGTTCCCGATCGAGCGGGCTGGGAAGGTCCATCAGATCACCTTCCGGCCCGGTGGCGGAGCACCGGTCCAGATGATGGAGCAGGACCGGTGGGAGTACCGGAACAAAGAGGAGACGTGGAGTATCCTCCTGACGCAGGACACGGTGATACTGCAGACGACGGACTACACCCGGTTCGAAGACTTCGCCGAGCAGTTGCGGATGGCTGTCCACACGGTGCTCGCCGCGTCCGAACACGACCAGCTGGGCGTGGTCCACAGGGTCGGTCTCCGGTACATCGATGTGGTCCGTGCGAGTGGCGGCAAGGACTTCCGCTTCTACCTGCGGCCGGGCCTCCACGGGGTTCCGGATGAAGTGTTCCAGCCTGGCCAACACCTCCTTCACACCGAGAGCAGGGGCCGCACCGTGGTCGGCGGAAACCGCGGCACCATGGTCGTTCGCATCGTTCAGAACGACCAGGGATCGTCGCTGCCGCCGGATCTCGTCGACGCCGCGCCAAGCTTCTCGGCAAGGACGGAGCCAGGCGAGTTGGTCACCCTGATCGACATGGATCACTTCGTCGAGGGCAACTTCGATGCCGATGCCGGCTGGGTGGTGGGCCGAACGTACGAAATGCACGATCACATCATCGAGACATTTCACAATCACGTGGTCACCGAAGACGCGATAGAGGAGTGGAAATGACGACAGCTCTCACAAGGACCCAGGGTGCGCAGCCGACGAGGCGTTCGACCTCATCTCCGGAAAGCGGTACCGTCGCTCGCGCCACTCTTGGGTGGTATGGGGATGCCTCGGGCGGCTTCTTCCTCAAGGCGCTGGACGAGTGGAACCCGCGTCTTGCATTCCTGGTCTTCCCGAGAATCACGTCCAGTTCCCGCATCGACCGCCACGAAATCGGCCGCTTCATGCCGCGAGCCCGGCCCGTCTCCACGCTGCCCATCGCGCGGCAGGTCCGGGAACTCCGGGCGGCGCTGTCGGTCAACAAGTCCGAACTCAGCCGAATCCTGGGTGTCTCCCGCCCCACCGTCTACGATTGGCTCGATGACGGCGAGCCCAACGCCGAAAACCGGGCCAGGATTCAGACGCTGATGCGGCTGCTCTCGGAATCCGGGGTCTCGTCGAACAGCCCCCTCTTCCCGCGCTTCGTCCGGTCCGCGCTCGAGCCCGGAAACCGGATCCTTCTCGATGTCCTGAGCGAGGAGACAATCGACGAGGTGACCGCCAAGGACCTGCTTCGGAGGGCGAAGGCGATGGGGGACGCGATCGATGCGGAGCGGGAGGCGCGAGAAGCCCGGTTGCGGGAGGCTGGCTTCGAGGAACCGGACGAGGAGCAGCGGAGGGAGAATCTTGCGACGAACGTGGGGTTGTTGGAGTGGCCGGGGGGGTAGGAGCAGGAGCCAACAGCAGCCGCACGGCTTGGGACGCTGTCAGACCTATCGCGGCGAGCCGTTCCGTCGCCTTCCGTTTCTTCTCGGCGCTTCGAGGTTACCGCAACTCTCCCTCAGCAGCCGGTCGAGTCAACCGCGCTTCACCCTCGCCGCCCCCCGCTTCCGCCCCTGTCTTCGCCGCTTCTTTAGCTTCGTATTCGGCTACCCTGCGCATCGCGTCCTTCCTCGCGAGGACAAGGGCGGCCAGAATGCTCTCGTTCGATAGTTGCCCTTCCGGGAATCTCCAGGGTCGCTCTGCCATTTGTTGCCTTCCGCCATCTGTGGTTCGCTGCGTGGGGCCCGATGGCCGCCACTTCGTACTCGGCTCACGGACCGCGTTCCATTCCTCGGACTCTTCCAGAAGGACCGGAACCTCGCCGGAATTGTCGTACACCCGCCATTCGTCCACAACCGTCCGGTAACGATCGCGGAAGTTCCTCCAGCTCCGCTCGAAGCGTCGCCGGATGACGGCTTCGGGAACGCTCCGGCGCATTGACGAGCCAATGATCGGCCGAACCCATCTTGAGGCGGGAATCCCCCCCGAGCACACTTGACATCTGTAAAGCGTTACGCAACACTATACGATAAAGATCCGAAACGTTCCCCACCGGGGCTTGCGCCGCCTGGACCTGAAGCTCGAAGACTACCACTAGACCGGAGCACCACATGCGTATGCTGAACCCGCCACACCCCGGCACGTTCGTGAGGACCGAGGTGATCGAGCCTCAGGGTCTGACGGTAGCCGCCGCCGCGAGAGTGCTTGGCGTGTCCCGGCCCGCGCTCTCCACCTTTCTGAACGGCCGGTCGGACCTGTCGGGGATGATGGCGCTGCGCATCGAGAAGGCGTTCGGGGTCAGGATGGACACGCTGATGCGTATGCAGTCGTCCTATGACATCGCCCGCACGCGGAGGCGTGAAGGCGAGCTCGACATCGAGCCGTATCGGGCGGGGGCCGGTGCGGGGTCGAAAGGGGTAGGGAGATAGGGGGCGATTTGGCCAACCTCTTGCCGCCCGATCCAGACTCCCCCCATCCGCTGATCGTCTAGTGATTCGACTGCCCCAGGTTGCTCCGGCGGTCGGTCACTTGGAGGGATGGTTATTCCATTGACGGACTGTACGATCCGTGGTACACTGTACTCTATGAGGTACGCTTGGTGGAGATCAAGAAGCTGCCGGCTGCATTCTACCAGACCCCCGGCGGGAAGGAGCCGGTCCGGGATTGGCTTCTCGCGCTGGACCCGGCGAGCAGGCGCATCGTCGGACGGGACATTGCCGCAGCGGAGTTTGGCTGGCCGCTGGGGATGCCGCTGTGTCGGCATCTTGACGACGGACTATGGGAGGTGCGGTCGAACATTGCAGGAGGGCGCATTGCGCGGGTGATCTTCATCGTCCACGCTGCCCACATGGTGTTGCTACATGGATTTGTGAAGAAGACACGGAAGACCCCGAAACCAGACCTGGAACTGGCGAGGAAACGAGCAAGGGAGATCACGTCATGACGAAGAAGAGGGGACGTATCGGCTCCTCCTTCGAGGACTACCTGGCCGAGCAGGGAACCCTCGAGGAGACCAATACCGGTGCGGTAAAGCGCGTGCTCGCCTGGCAGTTGGAGCAGGCGATGGAAAGGAAGCAGATCAGCAAGAGTGCCATGGCTCGAGCGATGTGCACCAGCCGGAGCCAGTTGGACAGGATTCTCGACCCGGACAATGATCACATTCGCCTCGACACGCTCACCGCGGCCGCGAACGTTCTCGGTCTGAACCTGAGGATCGAACTGATCGGGTAGCAATCATGAAGAAGGTTAGCGTAGGACGAAGCGGAGCGATGCATCGCGGGATGTCCATCGACGCGAAGTGCGGATTCTGTCCGCCGTTTCCGTTCGCCATGTGGAGATCGTGCGCCGCCTACCCGCTTGGCACCGCCAGTTTGTTGCTGACTGCCTTGCGCTCATCGATCACCGCCCGAATCTCCTTCCCCCGGATCCGCTCCCGCCGCCCAACCAGCGCGTCCTTGAGAACATCGTTCGCCACTCGTGCCACATCCGCGAAGCTCAGTCCCACCGCCGAGCCGGCGAGGTCGCTCCACGCGATGTCCCGCGAGGCGGGCGGACCAAGCCGCGACTTCAGTAGCTCCGCGATTTGGCCGATGTCCGGCATCTCGAAGTGAAGAATATCGTCAAAACGGCGGAAGAGTGCGCGGTCAAGCACCTTGGGATGATTGGTCGCTGCCATCACGATGCTGTGTGAGTCGTCCTGCTCGATCATCTGGAGGAAGCTGTTCAGCACCCGCCGGATCTCGCCTACGTCATTGGCGATCCCGCGCTCCGAGCCGATCGCGTCGAACTCGTCAAAGAAATAGACGCCCCTTGTCTGGCTGGTGGAGTCGAAGATCTGCCGCAACTTGGCTGCGGTCTCTCCCATGAACCTGGTGATCAGACCGTCAAGCCGAACCTGAAGAAGAGGAAGCCCGAGTTCCCCGGCCAGGACCGAGGCGGACAGCGTCTTTCCGGTGCCCGGAGGGCCCACGAGCAGAAGCTTGCGCCTCGGTGAAAGGCCGTGATCCAGGATCTTCCCCGCGTGGCGCTGCTCCCGGATGACTCGGTCGATGCGGCTCGCGAGGGCCTTCCCGAGGATCATGTCGCCCAGCCGTGCCTTGGGGTATGACGCTTCGAGCAGGTTGGCCAGCTCTCCGCGCGGGCGGCCGATCGGGACCGGGGATCCCGCGCCACGCCGGCTCTTGGCCTGGTCAATAATATCGCGCAGATCGGTGGCCAGCTTCCCGTGGCCCAGCTTCGCCTCGTGGGCGGCGACCTGCATGGCGACCGAAATGAACCGGTCGTCGTCACCTTCCAGATGCGACCTCAGCAACGCCTTGAGCTGCTCGGCACTGGCCATGGGTAGTCTCCGGTTGGGCTATGGGATTCGGGTCGGGTGGCAACGTAGCGATTCGGGTGGGTCAGGGGTATGGCTGGATGGGTCGGGTGTCGTCGGGGTCGAGGGACGAGGGGTCAGAACGTCTGGGCTGTCGATTCCGTGGGTGAGCGCCATGGAGCATTGGAATCAAATGTTTACGTTACGAATGTAGTCTCGGCATGACATTTCGTAAAGCAAACATTACAATGCGCGAAGGGCACGGAGCGGGTCGGCGTACCCGCCTGGGTCATTCGAACAGCTGGGCATGCCGCCGCGAAAGTGCTTGGTGTGTCCCGGCCCGCGCTCTCCACCTTTCTGAATGGGTATCGCCACCCATGAGACACGGATGTTGAAGACGGCAACCCGCCCTGTCGGCTTGTATTCCGGCCTACCGGGATTCGCCTGGAAGCGGTTGCGGACGGATCGAGACCGGATCCGGGAACGGCCGTTGTCCGTGACCCGGCGTGACACGGGAAGGCCGCCGAGACCCTTGTTCCACAGGTGCTCTTTCGCGGTGAGTTGGAGGGGTACATCTACCACCCTGGTCCGTACGTCAACCTCGCCCACTGTCACGAACGCGACCTGCCTGCCGGTTCATGGGGTCTCTCAGCGGACGAGCCGCCGGATCCTGTCGAGAGCATTCGCCGGGTCGGGAACGCGCTCCATGAGCCTGGCTTCCATGTCGGCGACCAGCACACCAAGGGTTTCGTTCGCGGCGTCGATGGCAGCGACTGTGGCGGCGTCGGCCGCGGCGCCGGCAAGCTCCTTCGCGATCTGCTCCCGGTCGAGGTACAGCCGGAACGCCAGCACACCGATGAGCAGCACGACGACGGTCTGGCAGATGATGAGCGCGCCGGAGATCGTGGCCCAGCGCTTGGTGATGGCGATGTCCCGGTCGCGCCGGGTGGATGCTGGCGTGTGCATCATGTCTTCTCCCTGTGGGGCTATCCGCGGGTAACGAGGATCACCACAACACGGTTGACCGGACCGGCCTGACCCATCATGGCAGGCCATGTGTCGCGATTATTTCATCACGGGGTCCATCTATTCGCGATTAATACACAACCTTATCCCCGGTATGCATCGTACTCCCGGGATTGCCCCAGCTGCAAGGTACAGTGTTCACCCTGGGATTCGGTGCCGGGGAAGCCGCAAGCCCCCCGGGGAAACTCGGCCCGGGGGGCTTGCAGAGGGAGGCCGCTATCGACCGGGCCCTACCCCTTCACAGTCTCGTCCGGCGGGTCGCCCGGAACGGTGGGAGTGGGAGTCTTGCTGCCGCTGGGATCGGTCGGCAACGGGCCGATGCAGGCCGAGGCCAGGAGAACGAGCGCGATCACGCCCGCGGTGGTGAGTCGTGTGAGTGCCGTCTTCATCAGTAGTGCCTCCGTTCGGTTGGCTCTTTGCGGAATCTGCGTCGCCAGGCGGGCCAGCCGCATCTGCACCCGCTACCTAATAGGACGCGTGCCGCCGGGTGGGATCTGAGGGGAAAGACCCTGGAATCCTGGGGGGGATTGCCTGCAGTCCTGCTGGGGGGAGTTTCCCGTCAGGCTGCAGGTCGTCGGCACATTCCGCTCCGATGATGTGAGCGGCGGTCCCGGCCCCGGCGGGGCCGTGCGCGACAAGGCAGCGTGGCCCAAATGGCTATTCGACCAGGGTCATCGTGCGACCCTCGATAAACCAGGCCTGGCCCGTCAACTGCTCCTCAACGGTTCCGATCTGAACGGTATTGCACACGACCCCAACGAGATCAGGCGTACACCGCTGGAGTCGCGATTAAGCGCAACCGGGCGGCACTCCTGAAGCGCGTGCGGACGAGAAACGGCTCCAGGACCCGAATGAAATGGCGGACCGCGAGAATGTCGGGCTGCGACCTGCCAGCCGCAGCGCCGGCTCGGCCTCAGCCGGTTGCCGAGTCGATATACGACACGAGCTTGCCGAGGGTGCCGATCTGCGGGCAGTCCTCCGGGGGGATCTGAATGCCGAACTCGCGCTCGACGATCCTGATGAAGGCGACGGCGTTCATCGACGAGATCCCGGAGTCGCTGAAACTCCGGTCCAGGCTCGGCTCGTGACCGAGGGCGAGGTGTTCGTCAACGAGTGCTCTGATGCGGCTTTCGGTGCCGGCCATATGGACTGCTCCTGTGGTTGGGTCCCATGGAGGGACGTGCGTGAAATCGGCGTTTGGATCATTCGGTGCGCGGCCGGAGAAGTCAAGTCTGGCGAAGCGAATCCCCTTCATCCTGAACGTGTCCGCCCCCACGCGCACCCTTGCCTCCGCGCCATCCCCCACCCCACCCTTACCACCTCACGCCAGTCACCCCCTCGCACCACCCGGGACGACCCCCATGAAGAACCCCATCCTTCCCACCGCCCTCCCCCTCGCCCTCGCGGCCACCGCGCTGGCCACCCCCACCCCCCTCGCCGCCCAAACCTTCGGCGAACGCGTCGTCATCAACGGCGACCAGATCCTCGTCGCGGCCACCCGCGGCGCCAGCGGGGGCGCCGTCTACATCTACAACCGCAGCGGCGGCACCTGGGTCGAGACGGGCCGGCTCATGGGCCCCGAGCCCGCCGAGGGCGACGGCTTCGGCACCTCCATGGCCACATCCGGCGACCGCCTGCTGGTCACCCCTCCTTCCGGCCCTTTCCATCCCCGGCGAGCGGCGCCGTCCACACCTACGTGCGGGTTGGGTCGCAGTGGTGGCCCGACGGGATGATCGACGTCGAGGGCCTGCCCGAGGGAATGATCCTGGGAGGCGCCGTGGTGATGAGCGGGGACCGGGCCGCCCTGAGTGCGGCTTCGCCGGACAGGCAGAACAGCCGCGTTCTCGTCTTCCGGCACGCGGACGGCGGCTGGGTGCAGGAAGCCGTGCTGGAGTCCCCCGGTGGGGAGGAAGGCACCTGGTTCGGCGGTACGCTGGCCCTGTCGGACGACATGCTCGTGGTCGGCGCAGCCGCAGTCGATTCGCAGGCCGGTGCCGCCTACGTCTTCGAGCGCGGATCCGGTGGCTGGGCCATGACTGCCGAGTTGAGGCGCTTTGGAGGTGGCCCCGATTCGTACTTCGGCGCCGCGGCGCTGATCGCCGGAGACCGAATCCTGGTTACGGCCAGCAGCCCGTTCGGGGAGGCCGGAACGGTCACAGTCTTCTCCCGGCAGGACGGCGGCTGGACGGAAACGGCGACCCTCCAGGCTTTTGACGGCGTCGCCGGGGACAGGTTCGGCGAATCCATGGCAAGCGACGGCAGCACGCTTTGGATCGGGGCAGACGGCGTGAACTCGCGCGAGGGCGCCATCTACCAGTTCACGCCGGATGCGGACGGCGCCTGGACATCGGTCAGCAGGATCACCGCGCCCGAACCGAAACCCGGCCAGGGCATGGGCAGGGTGGTGGCGCAAGCCGGCGATCTCCTTGTGTCCGGGATGCCCGGGGACGACTACGCCGCCGGCACGGCGATGATCTTCGAGCGCGAAGGCGACGGCTGGCGCAGCACCGCCTCGGTCTTCACCGAAATCGACGAATTCGACGCGGTCGTCGGCGGGCAGCTCGACTGTTCGGGCGGTGAGGCGTCCATCTTCGGGTGCAACGACGTGGACTTGCTCGCATTCCTGCCGGTCAGTGCGCTGGGCGGCGAGCGGGGCACCCGCCTCAACGACATCTGGGGGTGGACCGATCCGGAGACGCAGCGCGACTACGCCCTCGTGGGGCGCATGGACGGCACCTCGTTCGTGGACGTGACGGATCCGTCCAACCCGGTCGTGGTGGGCAACCTGCCCAAGACCGAAGGCATTCGGGGGACCTCCTGGCGGGACATGAAGGTGTACAGCGATCACGTGTTCGTGGTGTCCGACATCGCCGGCGCGCACGGCATGCAGGTCTTCGACCTCACGCGGCTGCGCGAGTTCTCGGGCGACATGATCACCTTTGACGTGGACGCCCACTACGACCGCGTCGCCAGCGTGCACAACATCGTCATCAACGAGGAGACCGGCTTCGCCTACGCCGTGGGAAGCAGCGGCGGCGGCGACACCTGCGGCGGCGGCCTCCACATGATCGACATCCGCGATCCGAAGAATCCCACATTCGCCGGCTGCTTCTCCCACGCGAACACCGGCCGCGCCGGAACCGGCTACACCCACGACGCGCAGTGCGTCATCTACCGCGGACCCGACGAGGAGCACCACGGCAAGGAGATCTGCTTCGGCGCGAACGAGAACACGCTCAGCATCGCCGACGTGTCCGACAAGGAGAACCCGGTCGGGCTGTCGGTGGCCGACTACCCCAACATCGGCTACACCCACCAGGGGTGGCTGACAAAGGACCAGTCCTACTTCCTCATGGGCGACGAAACGGACGAGTTCCAGCTGGTCGACAACACCCGCACCCTGATCTACGACGTCAAGGATCTCGACGAGCCCATCCTCGTGAAGGAGTTCTTCAGCGAGAACACCTCGAGCGACCACAACCTCTATATCGTCGACGACCTCATGTTCCAGTCCAACTACAACAGCGGCCTGCGGGTCTTCGACGTTTCGGACCCGGAGAATCCCCGCCTGGCCGGGTTCTTCGACACGGTCCCGGGCCCGGATTCACCGGCAATGGCGGGTTCCTGGAGCAACTACCCGTTCTTCAGGTCCGGAATCGTGGTCGTGACGTCGATGGAGGAGGGGCTGTTCATCGTGAAGAAGAGGGCGACGCCGATTTCGTAGGGACCTCGGGGGTCGCCGGCCGACGTGCCGACACGCTCAGCCCCCATCCCCCATCGACGGCAACATCCCCGGGCAAGGCTCCCCGCTGATCCGGCGGAGCGGGTGGAGGGATACCCGGTCGTTGACTCCGGAGGTCTGGATGTGCAGCCGCCCGCCGGCCGTCTCGGTCACGTCGACATCCTGACCAACCACCAGAACACTGTCGCGGAGGATGCGCTGCGGCATCGACCCCGGTCCGACGCCGGCGCCCCAACTCTGCTGCACCAACGCATGGCAGCCCGTCTCGGGGTCGATGATGGTGCCCGCCACAACCCCGTCAATGCCAAAGAGCACGAGATTGCCGTGGTCGTCGATGGAGGGACGCAGCGACAGGCTCCAGTACCTGCAGGAACCGCCGACCAGCTGGAAACCCGGTGGCAAGTTCCCTCCTCCCACCTGCCTGCACTCCTCCATTCCTTCGATTCCCTCGGCCGGAAGAGCCACCTTTCCGGCCTCGCCGCCGCGGTGGTAGACGAACACCGAGTCCGTGCCTGAGTCGTAGGTCATCACGACGTAGGCAGCATCGTCGGTGCAGGCGATCCGGGCCCGCATCAACCGCGAGGCTATCGCAATGCCGTCGTCGACGGATTGCGCCTGGATCCCCTCGCCCTCCACAACGCTTGAGCCGATGGCTTCATGCGTATCGCCGGAACCGCGACGGAGCACACCGTTCTGGGTCGGAACGGCCGGCTCGCCGCCGAGGTCGCAGACCGTGCCGCGCGCCGGGGCCACGGGGGTCGATGATGGTCCGTCCGGTCGTGTAGTCGATCTCGAGCACTTGCTGGGCGTTGGCGGCGGGAGCCGCGACCAGGCCGGCCATCACGAGAAGGGTCAGTTCGCGCATGGTCTTCTCCTGTGTTCCGCAGGAATTGTCCACTGCAAGGGCGTACGCGAGTCGCACCTGGCGGAGTCTGGGTTGATTAGGTGCCTCGGCTCCTCGGCAGGTTGCCGCGGACCAGCTACGGCTCCGACGAGACAGGCGGGGATGTCCTCGTCGAGGCGCGCTTCCGGACACCGGATCTCGTCCGATAGGCAGATTCGACTCTGATCCGGAAGGCCATCCCAGGCCCCCGGCTTGAACTGGACCCCACCGGGCCGTTCCGCTAGACTTGACCGGGCAACCAACCGTCCGCGAGAGCGGGACTGGTCCGCCGGTGGCGGATCACGACAGCGCGAGGGAGCAGATGGCGAGAATGAGGCTGAAGCACGGCTTGGTCGGCGCTGGCATCATCATTCTCGGAGTCTCTCTCGCACCCGCTCTCGGATCCGGGATCGCGTCGGCCCAACAGGTCAGGGCGCTCGGCGGTGGCGCGGCCGTCCGGCTTGACCCGTCCGATTCCAGCCCGGTCATCGCCAACATGGCGGCGGGCGCGACGCTGGACTGGATCGGGGAGTCGGGTCCGTACCATATCGTGTCGGTACCGGGCCAGCCCGGCCAGGACTACCTGATCGGGTATGTCCTCGCATCCGAAGTCGAGGTCGTGGGAGGCGCGTCCGCCGGAGCGCGGCCCGCAGCGACGGGCTCCGTGATCCCGGACATCTACACGCAGTACGATAGATCGATGGCGCGTCGGTCGTCGGGCCGGAAGAGGTCGATCTGGGGAGGGTCGCTGGCCGTCGTCGCGATTGCCACAACCCAGGTCTGGTTCGCGGCGGCGGGCGAGGACGCCTATGCCGACTCGGCGTCCCATCAGGCCGCTGTCGACAGGCATTCCAGGGCGGGGACGGTCAGGAATGTCCTGACGCTGGCCGGCACCGGCCTCCTCACCTGGGGGACCGCCGACTACTTCCTGGCAAGACGTGACATGGGGACGATGGAAGGGGAGCTCCCCGCATTGGCCGATCTGCCTCTGGAGGAGCAGTACCGGGACGCCACCGCCAGGCGCGGGTCGGGGAAGAGGAAGTTCCTCTGGGGCACCATCATGGCGGGCGGCTCCTACGCGGCGGTGAAGTGGCTGCCCTGGCTGGGCGTTCCGGACCGGGCGGACTACGACACGGAGTGGAAGTACCAGTCCGCGGTGCACCGGCGGAACCGGACCGAGACCGCGAACACGTGGCTCGTCGGAGTGGGGAGCGTGCTCGGAGTCTGGGGTGCGGTCGATTGGGCGTTCGGGTCGAGGAAGATGTACGAGATCGAGGCGATTTCGCGCGTGACCGCGTTGCCGGCGCCGCGGAGGACCAACGTGGCCGGGGGCGGGCCGGATCTGTTCGTCAGGCGCGCCGCGGGCCGTACCGAGATCGGTCTCGTCTGGAGCCGGTGATGCGCCGCCGCGGGGCAGGCCGTCGTCGTTTCTTCTATGCGTTCGGCGTCATAGTGGTCGTGGCGGTAGCGGCGGCCATGGTTTCCATGGCGCGGAACCGGACCCTTACGCCCGAGCAGCTCGCCGCCGCCCAGGAGGCGCAACTCGGCCTTGGCACCGATGTCCTCGCGCTGGTGGAACTGGGACTGTCCGCCGAAGGTCGCTACTCCGGGGACCCCGATGGAGTGCTGGAGCCCGAAGCCCGTGAAGGACTCCGCGAATGGCAGGCCGACCGGGGAATCGAGGCCACCGGGTATCTGGACCGCGCCAGCGTGGCGGAACTGCTGGCGGCGGGCCGGCAGGCGGAGGCGGAGGCGGAGGAGGAGCTGCGCATGGCGGAGGCGGAGGCCGAGGCGCAGCGGCTCGCCGAGGAACTCCGGATCGCAAGGGAGGAGCGGCTGGCGGAACAGGCCCGCCTCGACGCCGCACGGCGTGAGGAACAGGAGCGGCTGGCGGAAGAGGCCCGCCGCGCCGAGGACGAGCGGCTCGCGGAAGAGGCCCGCCTGGAGATGGAGCGGATCGCGGAGGAAGCCCGTCTGGCGGAGCAGGAGCGCCAGGCGGAGGAGGCTCGCCGGGCCGAGCAGGAGCGGCAAGCGGAGGAGGCTCGCCGGGCCGAACAGGAGCGGCAAGCGGAGGAAGCCCGCCGGGCCGAGCAGGAGCGCCAGGCGGAAGAGGCCCGCCGGGCGGAGCAGGAGCGCTTGGCGGAGGAAGCCCGTCTGGCCGAGCAGGAGCGGCTGGCGGAGGAGGCCCGCACAGCCGCGGCCGCGGCTGTGGCGGACCGGGAGCAGCGACAGGCCGACCTGCTGAAGGCAGCGCAGCGACGTGCCGAGGAGAGGCTCACCGACGACCAGCTGCTGCTCGCCGCGAGAAACGATCTGGCCGGGACCACCGGCGACCTGAACTGGCGCCTCGCCCTGAACCGGCGGTCCTGGAGGGGTGTTCGGTCCCGGGGCGAAAACGTCGTGGGGCTCGATCTCAACGGGCGCAATCTGGGGGGCGTGATCCCCACGCGACTCGCGCGCCTGGCGGAACTGGAGCTCCTCAACCTGGGTGGAAACCAGCTGTCCGGCGCGATTCCGGCCGAGTTGGGGTCGCTGAGCAAGCTCAAGGCGCTGTTCGTCGAAAACAACCAGCTGTCGGGCGGGATTCCGGCCGGGCTGGGTGAGATGTCGAGCCTCGAGGACCTGCACCTGTACAACAATCCGCTGACCGGGATCATCCCGCCCGAATTAGGGAACCTCGCGAATCTCAAGCGGCTGCGCCTTTCCGGAACGCAGATCGCCGGCCGGATACCGCCCGAGCTGGGCAGGCTGCAGGGCCTCGAGCTGCTCGCCCTCAGCGGCAACCAGCTTTCCGGGCAGATCCCTGCCGAACTGGCCGACCTGACCAACCTGAAGCGGTTGACGCTCAGCAACAATCGCCTGTCGGGGTGCATACCGAAGGCGCTGATGCGCTTCGAGTCCGGCATCAATCCGCAGCTTGGCGGGGTTCGCCTTCCCGAGTGCGGGCGGCAATGAGCGATAGCGACAACGACAACGCGGGCGCGCCTTCGGAGCCGCCGTCGGAGTCGCCTTCGGAGTCGTCGTCGGAGCCGTCGTCGGAGTCGCCGGCGGAGTGGGCGCACACCTCGCGGAGGCCCGCGGAGAGGGACGAGCAGGTACCGTTCAGGGCCGTGACCCTGTTCGCCTCCCTTCTGGTCGGGATCCTCCTCGTGGGGGCTCTGTCGTACCTGTTTCCGGCCGGCGACGACAGCATGGCCGCAGAACTGCTCGTCGACAGAAACACCCGGATCTTCCCCTACCCGTTCACCATTCAGAACGTGATGTGGCTCGCCTTCTGCGCGGCTGCCGGAGAGCTGTTGGTGCGCCACTTTACCGGCCGCCGGGAGGGCGAGCAGATCTACCTCGGGCTGTTGCCTGAGGACGACGAGACCATTCTGCGCAAACGCGATCTGGCCCCGATCTACAACCGGGTGGTCGAGTCCGACCCGGAGAGGCGGTTCCTGCTGCAGCGCCTGCTCACCGGCGCGCTTCTGCAATTCCGCAACAGCGGGTCGGTGGACCAGGTCAACTCGATGACCAACGTGTCGCTCGAACTCTACCAGCATGAAATCGAGTTGCGGTACAACATGTTGCGCTACGTCATCTGGCTGATCCCGACGCTCGGCTTCATCGGAACCGTACTGGGAATCGCGTTCGCGATGCGCTCCGCCGGGGTCATGTTCGCAGGCGCCAGCATCATGGATGGAACGATCGGCCCCGAGATGATGGAGCAGTTGACCGGAGACCTCGGAGTCGCGTTCTACACGACCCTGCTCGCCCTCCTGCAATCGGCGGTGCTGATGTTTGCGATGCACGTCATGCGGGGGAAGGAGGAGGGTGCCCTGAACAGGATCGGCCAGTACTGCCTCGGCAATCTGTCCAACAGGCTGCACGAGGAACGGAGTCCCGGCCGGCCGTAGTAGCGGGGCCTCGCCCGCGCCGCTGGCGGCAGGCAGGGCCGGTCAGAACAGGGACAGAAGCAGGTTGACCGTCAGCGAGCCGCCCACATCCTGCACGTACTGGCCGCCGCCGGCCTCGGCGACGCTACGGAGAAACTGCTCCGTGGCGGGTCGGTTCCCGCTCCCCGTCTTGACGTAGACCGTGGAGACGCGATGCCCTTCGGGCCGGCCGATGCCGGTCGCCACCTGTATGGATTCATCAACCTCGTTGCTGTACGCCGGGTTGTCGGTCACCATTACGACGACCCTTCGCTCGGACCGTGGCCGCCAGGTCATGCGCGAGGCCGCCGAGAGCGCGTCGTAGAAGGCCTCGGGCGAGTCGGGGTTGCTGCCTCTTCCGGTTCCCATGCCCACCGACAGGCCGTTCACGAAGGTGCGGAACGCATCGCGGTTCGCGGCCGCACCGGATAGCTCCCGCAACGGGAACAGGTGCAGCGGGCTCTCCCACCGGCGGTCTCCGAACGCCACCATCCCGATGCCGAAGCTGGGGGAGATGCGGTTCAGAAGGACGGCGAGCTGCTCGACCTCCGCCTTCAGGTTGGCGACCTGCCCGCTCATGCTGTTGGTGATGTCCAGGGCGATGATGATGTCGAGGTGGGGGAACCGGAAGTGCGGGGCGTCCACCTGGATGGGCGCGGGCGCGGGCTCCGGGCATATGACCGGCGCGGGCACCGGAGGGCAGACCGGGCATATGACGGGGGCGGGCACCGCAGGGCAGATCGGGCATATGACCGAGTCGGGTACGGCGACTTCGGGGCAGATCGTCACGGGCACGGGTTCCGGCACCGGACAGGCGGGGCACACCGGGCAGTCGATCGGCTTCGTAACGGCGGCGACGACCGGGCATGTGGGACACACCGGACATACGACCGAGTCGGGCGTGGGAACCGCCATGACGATCGGAGCGGGCGGGGCCGGGATGTCCGGCACTGCCTTGCCGATCATCGGGAAGATGACGACCGCGATCAGGATGAAGGCGCCGAGCGCCGAAGCGAACAGGTCCAGCGCCGCGATTCCGAACGGGCTCGGTGCGCTGCTCCTCTTCTTCATGGCTTGCGGTCCGCTCCGTGTGGGGGGTCGCGGGTCCGGCGTCGGGCAGGCCGGCCAACCAGCGAAGCCGGAGCCCGTAAACAAATGTTGTCAAAGCGGGACTTGCCCGCAACGGGACACTGACCGGCCGGGAGGGCACGGACCGGCCATCGTCGAGTCAGTCCCGCACTTCGGTGCGCTGTTCGAGGGCGGCGGTGTCACCGGCCCAACCAGGAATCCCCCAGGTCGTACCAGTCCAGCGCACGGTCAGGGATCCCGTCGGCATCGTCGGCGCCGACCTGCCGCTCGACCAGAACCACCAGGGTCGAGCCGAGGAAGTCGAAGCCCCTGAGGCGGTCCCTGACCCTCACCGACCCGACGTACCCGGCATCCTCGTACACGTCCAGGTAGGACCAATCGTGGGTGTCGCGCAGCGTGGCGATCCAGTAGCGGTTGGCGGCGTCGACCAACTGGTGCTGCGTGCCCAGGCGGTACTCCTTCGGGGTGGCTCGGTATTCTTCCAGCCGCTCTTCAACCCCGCTGGAGGCTGGCTGGCCGAGCATCCTGTTGAGGGACATGAACCACTCCTCGCGGCGGGCCACGTCGCGCTCGTCCGGGAGCTCCGCGAGGTAGGTCGGCGCACGCAGCACCGTGGCGTCGCCGGTGTCTCCGACGAAGATGAGATGGCCTTCGCAGGCCATGAAGACCCACCCCTCGCCCCGGTCCGGGATTCCATACACGACCTCGCCGCACGCGACATCCCAGGGCCCGCTCGGTGACGCCTCCTCCCGCAGAACCTCCCCGGTTGTGATGTTCACGTCGAACCGCGTCATGAGCGGGCCGGAGTTCCCGCCGCCGAGCATCGCGAAGATGTCCAGCGACACACCCGACAGGACGCTGTCGAAAGACCGGAAGGGCACATAATAGTCGGCCGCCACCACCACCTCGGACAGGCGCGCGCCCGACGGCTCAAAGACCGTGAAGCGACCGAGATCCCCGTCGTGTACGCCAACAGTCCCGTCCACGCCGCGAGCAAGGGAGCTTGGGCTGCCAAATTCGCCGGGACCTTCCCCCTCTCGGCCGAAGACCCCCACCACCGCGCCCTCCACGTCCATGCAGCGGACCTGGGTCTCGTAGGAATCGACCACGCACGCGGTCCGCTCATCCGCAAGCAGCGCGACGTTCTCGCTCTCGCTCAGCGGCAGGGCGGCGGTGCCGATCACCTCGGGGGTGAAGATGGTCTCGCCGGTGGCGTCCTCCTCAACGCACGCGGCGGTGAGGGCGAGGAGTGCCGCGATGGCGGGCATCCAAACCGCGTTGGCGGGACTGAACTGGCGTTGCGGGGGCTCGGTCTTGTACGGCATGGGGCGAAATCTCCGGTAGGACGAATGCGATTGATGAAGATACGCCAACCGTCCACTCCTCGCCGACAGCAGCAAACCGCGGTAGTCTTCCAGGTCAGCATTCGCCCCCTCACAGCACGTACCCCTGGCGACTTCATCCGTCAAATGAGGATTCCCATGTTGCGTCTATTGCCCGCACGAGAAGCTGGTCGCCTGCTCGCCGCGTTGGTCGTGGTCCTCGGTGCTTCCGCCACCCCTGCCCGCGCCCAAACGATTTTCGACGAGTCCGGCGGCTTCTACCTGGGTCTTTCGCTGCCGGTGGGAAGCTTCGGCGCGACGTTGCAGAAGGCCGTCGACAACACCGCGGCCAACACGCTCGTGCCGGAGCCGAGGCGGGGAAGGGTGTTTCGCGACGAAGTCACCGGAAACGGGCTCACCTACGGCCTCGGGCTGACGGCGGGGTACCGGCTGCCTATCGCCGGCGACGCCTTGTACGTGGATGGAGAAGTGGGTGCCCGGTGGAATGGCGGCGCCTTGGAGGCCCAGTTCGCCGGTGTGGGAGTCTCGGCGCAGCGGAAGCAGCTGGGAGAGAGCTGGCCCGATGTGTGGACGGTCGAGAAGCCGCTGAGCTACGGGGCGGTAGTCAGGGTTGGCGGCCGCCCGGAAGGCCTGTTTGCGCGCGACCTGAGCGCGTATCTGATGGCGGGCGTCGGTTTCGCGGATGTGCGGCTCAGGACCGACTACGACGGTTGTTTCTCTCCCGAGCCGTGTGCGCCCGGGGATTTCGAATCGGGCACCGAGAATCTGGACTTCGACTTCACGGCCTGGATTGCCGGCGTCGGTTTGGAGAGGCGCCTGGGCGAGCGACTCGCGGTTCGCGTGGAGGCCAGCTACACGTCCTTCGTTCGGGAAGACTGGGTCACCCCGTTCGCAGATGTGGGCGTTACCGTCGATTCGAACATCGACGCGCACGAAGCGGGGCTGACGCTCAGCGTCGTTCGGCGGTTCTGATTCCGACTGTCTCACCGGCGCGGTCCTCCCCCGCTACCGCACCTCTTCCGGCAGCCTCCTGACCACGATCGTGGGCACATCCAGCTCGTCTCGCTCCACGAATGCGACCAGACCATCCGGTCCGAATGCCATCGGCATACCCGGAGCACCCGCAGCGAGCGTTCCACGGTACCGGCCGTCCGGCCCCAGGACATCGATTGGCCCCTCGTCGTCCCAGGGTTCATCGCCCCGCCGCTGAACCCAGATGGAACCGTCCCAGGTGGCCCGCAGTCCCCTCAGAACCGGGACCTCGGGGTAGAATTCCGTATTGTCGATCTCCTCCCGCGCGTCCTCGATGAGACCAGTGGGCAATTCGTCCAAGAGTTCCGCCGGCATTTCGGCCAACAACTCTGCCGACTCCTCATCGAACCGCTCGAGCAGATGCTCAATCACAGCCGAGCGAATCCGTGGAGTGACGGCCTCGGGATGCAGTGGGCGTTCGAGCACCCCCTTCGCGCTGCCATCCGGATCGACAAGATTGATCTCATAGGCCGTGGAGTCGAAGTAGCCGATGGTGCCATCGGGCAGCACGTCCCAGGTCACCACGGGTGCGAAGTGGGGCCTGCCCCCTTCAAGGTCTGCGGGCGGGATCACCCTTGCCCGCGCGATGGCCTCCGCAACCGCGACCTCGCCGCTCAGGTCCAGTCGTTCCAGCTTCCCGGTTTCTCCGACGACATCGACCTGATCCCCGCCGAGTTCCTCCGCAAACACCGAGAAGAATATGGCTCCCGACCCGGGTCCTTCGGCAATCACCGCCCCTCCGGCCGGATCGGCCCTGAGCTTGTTGCGTGCTGCGGCCAATCCGGCTTCACTGGCGGTGGAACTCATCCTTACGTAACGCTCCAGCGCGCCGCTCGGCCCGAAGATCTGGTACGCGGCATGCATTTGATCGACCACGACGAAGCGACCGTCGCGCCAGACCAAGAGGTCGGATGGGCCCTGGAATTCCCCGGGTCCCTCTCCTTCCCGGCCGACGGTCATCACCAGGTCCCCGTTGGAGTCGATGACCACCACGTGGGAAGCCTCGCGGTCCAGGACGTACAGGTTGCCCCGGGCATCGAAGCCCATGCGGGACGGGCTGGTGAATTGCGCCCAGTCGGGTGCCGCCAGTCCGCCCGCGCGATAGACCTCGGCCAAGTCCGCGGCCAGCGGCCGATCCTGGGCCTGGGCGACCGACGACAACGGGGCGGTCCAGGCAAGCGCCATGGCCCCGGCGGCCATCAGCGTCATGGCGAGCGGCTGGCGCGAGACTGCACGGGAGTGACTGGGCTCGCGAACAACGGGTGCCGTAAGGCGCACGATCGGCTGGAGCATCCTGCAATCCTTCCATGTGAAGTACGCTCTGGCTCCGAGCTTCCGCCCGGGTAGGGGCTGTAGCGCCCCTGCAACGCTTGCACTACGCACGCGGCGCCGCAATCGTTCCATTCAGTCGCGTTGGGACGACGGTAGCGAGGCACCGCGGCGAAGCGGAACCCTCGGGGTGGTCAGGTCGTCCTGGGCCCTCAAGGCCCCGTCGGATTCATCGGGTTGGAACGATGGAACGCCCGCGAGCTGTACGTCGCCATACAGGAGATCGATCCCGACCGTCCATTCCACGCGTGTGCCGTCGGCCCTGCGCCGTGGGGTGACCGACTCTACTCCCGCCGCGCCGCCCGATACCTCAGGACCCGGGTTTCGTCAGGCGACTCGTCGCCAAGGATGAACAGCGTTTCCCCACCGCCGCCGACCAGCCGACCCGGAAAAATGTCGCCGAGCCATGCAACTTACGTCGAGGCGCCCGAGATTCTCGAAGCAATGACCCTGGTCCGGAGCCCACGGCCATCTCTTGGCGCCGTTCCGAGGAACGCGTCCGTCGGCGTTCCATCAGGTCCTGCGAGTCCCGGTCGCTACGGAGTCGCGTCGGTGCGTCCTGAAGGCAACCCAGGCCCGGGCGAGTTCCGGGGAGTGTCCCGCATGGCCGTGTGGCCGGACGGACGTATTCTGGTCGAGGACCTGCGGAGGCTCGCGTACCATGTGTTCGGACCTGACGGCACATTCGAGCGCATGGTGCGGGTGGCGGACGGCAACCTCGGAATCGAGATGAGCTATCCCCTGCTCACGGACCGCACCGGCGAGCGGACGCTGGTAGGTCCGAACGAGCGCATGATCCTGCGGGCCGAGGTGTCCGCAGAGGAAATGCGTGAAGATGTGCTACTTGAGACCTGGGATCCGCTGGACGCCAGGGCGTCGATCGCGCCGGACAGCCCCCTTGACCCGGATGAAGTGTGGGGATTCGAGCCGGATCTCCTTGTTGCCGTGCTGCCGTCGGGAGAGTTGGCGTTTTCCGATTCATCGGCGTACGCCATCAACATTACCGATCCCTCCGGCGTTCGTTTGCGGACGTTGCGACGCCCGGTGCCTTCGAGGCCGGTAACCGAGGCGATGAGACGCGCAGAACGGCAACGGCGGCTGGACGCGATTACGGTCAGGAGCAGTGGGGGGTCTCCGGACGCCGAGGCGATGTTGGAGGCGATGATGGAGTCCCGCCGGGCTGCGATCGAGAACATGCGCTTTTTCCCCGAGCTTCCGGTGATCCGGAGCTTGCGTGCCACTTGGGACGGCCGTCTCTGGGTCCAGCGAAACGGGGAGCGGGACCCGGCCGATCCGGGTCCGATCGACGTCCTGGGGCCGGACGGGGGTTACGTCGGCACCCTTGACCCGGGGCAGCCGGGCATGCCGGACGCCTTCGGTCCGGACGGGCTGGTAGCATTCGTCGAGACGGACGAACTCGATGTTCCGGTCGTTACCGTGCGGCGGCTTCCGAGGGAGATCCGCTGAGGAGACTCTGGCGGGGAATTCTGTGTAAAGGCGGGGCTGTCGCCTGGTGCGCGGGCAGCCAAGATGCACGCTGGGAAGCAGGCGACGGGTAAGCGCTCCCCAGCCTCGCCGGCAGCCGGTACACGACGATGCTCGGCACGTCCATCTCGTCCAGTCGCCAGTATGCCACGAGTCCGTGCGGCCCGAACGCGTCCGGAACTCCGAGTCCCCCCGCGGCGAGCGTGCCCTGATAGGCACCATCGGGACCAAACACATCAACCGCACCATTGGCATCCTCGTCCAGCGGATCCCTCCGCTCGACCCACACGGAGCCGTCCCATGCGGCACGGACCCGGGCGACAACCGGGACCTCGGGGTAGAACTCCATGTCTTCTATCTGTCTGCGCGCGGCCTCCCGACTCCTTCTCTGTATGTCTGCCGGGTCGACTCCTTGTGGCAGAGGTCCCGGGATTGCCCTTGGTTCACGAGCCTCCAGTTCCCGAATCATGCGGTCGCGAATATCGGATGCCAACGCGCGCGTGACCGGCAATGGCGCGATTGCGCGCGTCAGCGTGTTCACCGTACTGCCACCCTGCACGATCCGGATTTCGTAGACCGACGAATCCACGTAAGCGATCGCGCCGCCGGGCGTCACGTCCCAGCGGAGTTCGGGCTCGAAGTGCGGTGCCCTGTTGAGGACCGACATGAGGGCGTCCGTATCCGACAGGTCGACCTCGGTGAGCTCGGGCCGCGTCGGCCGCCACGCCTCCAGCACGACCTCGCTGATCACGAGATCGCCGGCAAGACTGAGTGCCTCGATCGTACGCTCGTCAACCATCTTCTCGGAATCTTCGTTTCCGGCCAGTGCTTCCATCGCAGCGAACACCGCGCGCAGGCCAGCGTCCTTGCCCTGGGCGTAGATGACCCCCGAACGCGGCCCCGGGCGCATGTTGCGGGTCACATTGGTGTCCGTGAGCCCGGTCGTCGCACTCCATCGCACCATTCGCTGGAAGGCGCCGTCGGCGCCGAAGAGGTGGAAGACATCACGGCCGCCGTCGTTCGCCGCCAGGCTTCCGTCACGCCACACAACTGCCCCATAGAGGGCCTCGAACTCACCTGGCCCCTCGCCGGGCCGCCCGATGGTCATGACCAGCCGTCCGGACGCGTCGAGTTTGAGGATGTGGCCCGCTTCGCCGTCCACTGCGTACAGGTTGCCGTCGCCATCGAAGGCCATGTCGTCCCGCCGGGTGAAATGCGCCCACTCCGGCGCATCGAGCCCGCCGACGCGCCAGACTTCGGTGAAGTCCCAGTCCAGGGGGCGGTCCTGGGCGTGGAGGATGGGCGCGAACAGGACGGGCGCTATGAGGGCGATCACTCTCGAATAGTGTCTCATGGAGTCTCATCGACCTCCCAGCGCCGCTCGGATCTTGTCCAGTAGTTCAGCGGACAGACGGCTCCACTCCGCGATCCCTTCCTCCCAGTCGGGATTTCGACCTATCTCGATGAGAAGCTGTTTCATCTCATCAAAATGGGACTTCACTTCCGGACTCCTCGGTTCCGCAAGCGAAATGAGGTCAGCGCGCGCAATTGCGGATGAAGTGTCGCCCTCACAGAGCCGGCGATTCAACTGCCGGCCACGACGCTCGCTTAGCGTCCCGGCTTCCACCGCCTCCCGGATGATGTCCTGGTACTCCGCGTCCCGGCCGGAGAGGAGACACGGGGCCCCGTCTGCGGCAGCAGACAGGTCATCCGGACCATCCGGTGCCGCACGTTCGGCCCGATCCAATGCTGCGTCCCCTCCAGCCGGCGCCGGTCGGTAGTGACTGCAGTAGATCAGCCCGAGCGGCAGCATGCATACAACCGCCAGCCGGCTGGCCGCCCGCAGCCAGCGTGGAGCGGGGGATCGGGTACCGGCGGAAACGATCATTCTGATTCTCATTTCAAGTACCTTTGCGCGCCCGAAACCGTCAGCCGCACTCGCAGGCAGCGGTGGGCGAAAACCGGACGTTGCCGACGCTTTGGCGACGACGCTCAGAAGCGCCCTGGCGTAGATCCTCGGACACGACTTCCCCGCAGCCACCACGAGCTGGTCACAACACGACTCCTCGGCGATCCGGAGCTGGTGGCGGGCCCACCACGCCACCGGGTTCCACCAGAAGACCGAGCAGGCCAGCCACTCGAGCCAGCGCACCAGGTGGTCGCGGCGGCGGACATGCGCCAGTTCGTGGGCCAGGATCGCGCGGAGTTCCTCGCTGCCGGGATCGGTGAGGAGGAAGGACGGGATGAGCATCCGGACCCTCGCCCCGCTCCACCACACCATGGGAGTCACACGGGCGTTCGTGGTGCACAGTTCCGGCATCCGGGACAGGCCGAGCTCCCGGCCGACCGCCGCGGCTTGCCGGCGCAGCCACGAGGGTGCGGGCCGCACGGCCTGTGTCAGCGTGCGCCGGAAGCGGATCGTTCGCACCGCCGTCCACCCCAGCAGCCCCGCGGTGCCCACAAGCCACAGGATCGCGAGACCGGGTTGCAGGAATGCGCCGAGGCGGGATCCCGCCGCAGGATCGGCGGCCACCGCCCCGAACTCGGCGCCAGGGGCAGCGGACCCCGGCGTGGCTGGCACGGACCCCGGCGCGCCTGGCGCCATCCCCGGCTCCGCTGGCGCCGCCACGACCTCCCCCGGCAGTACCGGAAGCGAAACGACAGTCGGCACCAGCAGGATCACCAGCACCAGCAGCCAAAGCGGGTAGGACACGGCCGGCCGGTCCACGCGCCGGTGCACCATCCACACCGCACCCGCGAGAACGACCGAAACCGCCAGCTTGGTCGCGCCGATCTGAAGCAGCAGGCCGGTCATATCTCCTCCTCCAGAATGCGGTGCAGCTTCTCGATCTCGTCCTGCGACAGCTTGTTGTCCGCGACCAGGCGGGTGACCATCGGCACCAGCGAGCCCTGGGTGAGCCGGTTCGCGAGCGATTCGAGCTGGGCGCTGGCATAGGCGTCGCGGCCGATCGCCGGAGAGAACACGCTGATGCCCAGGCTTCGGTCACGGACCACGAGGTCCTTGGCTGCGAGGCGCTGAAGGAGCCGCTGCACGGTGCCGTGCTGGGGCTTGGTGGCTTCCGCGTAGAGCCGGTCGCGGATCTGGCGGCCGGTGGCGCGGCCTCTCCGCCAGAGAACCTCCATGACCGCGAGTTCGGCGTTGGGCAGGGCGGGGATCGTCATGGCCGGGCTCCTCGTTGACACGCATGGAACGACATCATGTCGTCATGTTAAGACATGGCGTCGTGTATGTCAAGCCGGATCAATCTGAAGGTGGCCTGACGATCCGGTACCGCACCACCCGCTGCACATCGAGCTCGTCCCGGGTTACGGCCCAGACGTAGTCGCGATCGAAGACGGGGTTGATCGCCGTGGTGAAGTTCGCGGGCGCGTTCACGACGCCGAGGTAGGTTCCATCCGGCTCGAAGACGTCGAAGCGCACCTTCTCGCCGAGTGAGGGGTCCGAGGCGTCCCGGAGTTCGGAAGACAGCTCCACCCAGATCCGCCCGTCCCTTCCGCTGTGCAGCCCCGTGAACACCGGTTTCGTTTCCGGAATCGGCGGTCCGTTCCACTCCCAGTCCGGATCCATCCAGCGCAGGTCCTCGGTGATCAGGTTGCGGTGGTAGTCCCGTTCGGCGGGGGAGACCGGAATCGGGTCGAATGCGCGCTCAATCCGAAGTACTTGCTCCCCTTGGTGCAGATCGATGCGGTACTCGCTGGAGACAGCCTTCACGATCCCCCCGTGGGGGTGGCCCGCCCACAGGGCCGCAGGGCTGAAGGGCACGTATTCCGTTCGGTGGCCGCTGCCTCCTCCCGGGGTCCTGGGCTGCGAAATGGCGCTGACCTCGGCGCGGTCGAAGTCGGCGGTGGGGCCTGGAAGGGAATCGAGATGCGTTCCATCCGGTCCGCGGACGATGAGGTGGCCTTTCAACATGGCGGCCACGTCGGCGGCGGACATGTCGAGGTGAAGGGTGTAGGTTTGGCCGGCAGTGTCCGTCCAGAGCCGGTGGGCGCCGTAGGGGTGGTAGTTCCGCAAGGGCCACTCATCCCGCTGATTGGCTCCCGGGCCAAAGAGGTGCACGCGCCCGTTGCGAACGTCCGGAACCAGGAGACGGCCATCGGGCAGGAAGGCCATCCGGTCGGCGAGCGCCAACTCCCCCGGTCCCTCACCGGGGCGGGCCAACCTCCTGACGTAGTCCCCGAAGGCGTCGTACTGATGGATCTCCTGAGCCTGCCATTCAAGCACGTAGACGTTGTGGTCGGCATCGACAGCGATCGACGCCACGGAACCGAAGAGGTATTCCTCCGGTCCGTCGACCTCCCCGATCGACACTTCGGGCACGAGGGTGGCGTCCGCGCCCCACACGCTCCCCGAATTCGTGCGCACGACGATGGTATCGCCGATCGTGTCGATGACGACGTCCGATCGACTGCCCAACGGGGCGTCCGGCACGCAGGCAACTGCCGCGAGGGAGAGCGCGACGACGAAGGCGGCCGGGAAGGGACTCCTTATCAATGCCGCCTCCTGATCTGCGGGAACCCAATGGCGCTTCCGTGCCTCATCCTCGTGCCGGGCCCGCTCGAAAGCAACCTTGCGGCCATCCCGAATGTCTCTTGCTAGAGTCACGAGAGTTCCCCTCCCATTCCGGAGCGCCAGCATGACCGCGAACCGCCTCGCCACCGCCACACTCGTTGCCCTGGCCGTCCTGACCTGCGACATCACGGAGGTTGAAGGGCCCCCGGCGGACGACCCGCACGCCGTGCCTGGGTTGACGCCCGTGGATCTCGTTTCCGGTGTCTACGAATTGCGGGTTCTGCGGGGAAGACGGACTGTCCTGACGCCGATCAAGCTCCTGGAAAGGAGCGCCCACCGGGATCTGCCGGTTGCCCGGCACGATGACCGGGATGCCGACGAAAACCGGGAAAGGGACACGGCCGAGAAAGGCAACCCCGAATCGACGCCGGCCACCTCCCCAATCACTCCCCAGACCATCGTCGAGAGCGATTCCCCCAGCGAACCCGACCTCGTGCTCGCCGACGAGCCGCTTGTGCGGGTGGGATTGCTCGACGGCCCCGACGAATTCCTCTTCGGCAACATCACCGGCGCCGTCCGGCTTGAAGACGGGAGCGTCGTCGTTGCGGACGAGTCGATCTTCGAGATCCGTATGTTCGACGCCCGTGGGCGGCATGTGTGGACCAGCGGACGCCGGGGCGAGGGGCCGGGCGAGTATAAGGGGATCCGGCTGATGCGGGGCTGCCCGGGAGCGACGGTCACGGTTTTCGACTGGAGCCAGGACCGGATCACGCGACTCGGCCCGGACGGGAGCGTGATCGACACCCGCGCGCTCGCCACAGCCGCTGTGAATCCGTACAACGACCCCACGTGCGCGCCGAACGGCGATCTGGTGTTCGACGAATGGCCGGAAAGCGAGTGGGACGATGCGGAAACCGTACCGCTGGGCGAGTTCTATCGGTGGAAGGTGGACGTGAGCCTTGAGCGGGACGACGGCGTGCTCACGCTGGCCAGGGGCATCCCCGGCGCCGAGCGCTTCAACTACGGCGGCGGTTCCGGCCCGAGAACCTGGGGGAAGGACATGGCCTTTACGGTCACGGCCACCGGCGTGTGGTACGGATCGGCGGACGACTACGAGCTGGAACACGTCGACTGGGAGGGCCGCGTCACGCGCATTGCACGGTGGGCGGGGCCGGACCTCGAGGTCACGCGCGAGCACCTGAATCGCTTCCGCGACGCCTACCTGGCCCGTTACGAAACCGCCGCGGAGCGCCGACAATTCGAGAGGGAAAGGTGGCCGGAGATTCGGGACGACCTGCCGGAGAGCTTTCCCGCCTACGTGTCGGAAGGGCTCCTCTCGCTACCGGACGGAAGCGTGCTGGTGGTGCCGCACTCCTGGCGGGACCTTGGGGGCGACGAACTCCACCTGTTAGGCCCGGATGGCACGTGGCTCCACCGCCTCACCATCCCGTCCGGCCGGACGCTTCTCGACGCGGGTCCGGGCTGGGTGCTGCTGCTGGAGAAAGGCGAGTTCGACGAGCAGAGCGTGGCGGTCTACGAGCTGGTGGAGGGGTCGTGAACTGAACCAACCTTGCGCCGCGGGGTACAGGCCGCAGGGATCTACGCCGACAAGTAAGGTGAGTGGGAGTAGCATGATGATGAATCGCGCAGACCGGCTGATACGCATCTTCCCCGCGTTGCTCCTCCTCACGCTCGCAGCGCTCGCCTGCCAGGCCGAGGACTCCGAGGCCGGCGCTCTGGCCGCTCAGGTCCGGGACAGCGCCACAGTCCGCATCATCGAGAACCCGCGTCCTCCCGACGGTTCGCGGCTGGGGTGGCGGATCGGACCCGAGCCGGAGGTGTCCATCGGGGAGCGGGATGGCGGGGAGCCGTACCAGTTGTACTGGGTGACGGACGCGAGGCGATTGCCCGACGGACGGATCGTGGTAGCGAATGCGAGCACGAGCGAACTGCGCTTCTACAATGCCATCGGAACCCATCTGGCGACTCGTGGGGGCAGGGGCGAAGGACCCGGCGAATTCGAAAACCTTCAGAGAATCCGACCGTGGCCGGGCGACTCGATCGCCGCCTGGTACGCATCGCGGGCGGCAGTCTCGATCTTCGACTCCGAGGGCAATCATGGACGCTCCTTCACCATGGCGGAACATGGCGAAGCGCGCTGGTTCCGTTGGCGCCCGATGTCGACGACAAGAGACGGCAGGGTTCTCGTCAGATGGTCCTGGGAAGAAGTGGACACCGTCGTGGTGCAATTCAGGGACGGCGAGGGCCGGTTGCGGAGTTCGCTGGGAACGCACCCGGGCTTCGAGCCGTACATCGCCCCCAACGGGTCCCTGTACGGCAAGATCTACGAAAGAACTCCGGTCCTGGCACTCTGGGGCAGCCTTGTCGTCATCGGTACCACGAGCCGCTACGAACTGAAGGCGTTCACTCATGACGGCACGCTCGCCCGGATCGTCCGCCGGGATCATGAGCCGCGTCCGGTCAACGACGACGATGTCGAAGCCTACATCGCGGGGCTCCGGCCGATGCCCGGGCAGAGTCCCCAACAGATTCGCCGCCGATACCGGTCCCTACCCGTCGCCGAGCACTTCCCCGCGTTCACCTCGATCATCGCGGACGCGGCGGGTCACCTCTGGGTGCGGGAATACGACTTCCACGACGAGGAGAGGCCGGCACCGCTCTGGACCGTCTTCGACGGGCAAGGGCAGGTGTTGGGGTTTGTGGAGACGCCGAAGGACCTGCGAATCTACGAGATCGGCGAGGACTACATCCTGGGGAGGAAAGAGGATGAACTCGGCGTCGAGTCCGTGCAGCTGTGGCCGCTGGACCGGTCGGGAGGATAGATGGTTGTGACCATGCGCACGGGGGCCCCAGATTACCTTGGACAACAGGTCGGGCGCCGCGATGCGCCGAGATCCGAAAAGGAGGGGACGACATGGCCAATTGGGAAACCGACTCAAGGCTACGGGGAACTCTCGTGATGACCCCCACACGACTCACCCCAGCTGCGGCCGGCCTGCTTCTTGCCTGCCTGTCTGCCGCCTGCGAAGCCCCGGCAGATAGCCCAGCCTTCCTTCAGACCGATAGCGCCGGAGTCGAGATCCTGGAGAGCTTTCAACCGCAGTGGGACGACGGACGCGGCTGGACGGTCGCACCCGGGCCGGAACTCGCCATCGGCGCGGGGCCTGAAGGGGGCGACGATCCCGACAACCCCCCCTGGGGGCGCGTTCGGGGGTTGAATGTCCTCTCCAACGGGAGCCTGGTGGCCGGTGACGCCAGCACCTCCGAGGTGATGGTCTTCGATTCCGTGGGTCAGTTCACTCATCGGTTCGGTGGACAGGGCGAGGGCCCGGGCGAACTCGAGGACTTTTCCACCGTGTTTGCCTGCGACGGAGACACGATCATCGCGGCGGATGTGTATGCGTACAACTACTTCGATTCCGAGGGCCGCTTCATTCGGCGCCTGGCCACGGTCGACGGCCGGACCCAGATCCCACTGAGTGTCTTTATCACGTCCGGTGATTGCCGGCGCTTCCTGGTCACCGATCGGTCCCGGCGGGCGGAGCCGGAGGGGCCGCAGGGCCTGACCTACTGGGACTTCGCGTGGACGGACGAGTCCTTCACGGGGCGAGACACGGTCGCGCGGGTGATCGAGGGGCACGAGTTGCGATATGAAGAGATCTTCGCCCGGGCCGTCCCGTGGACCACGCGCGTCCTGCCCATTCGGCTGACGGGTGACGATCTGCTGTTCGGCTACTCCCAGCGGGCGGAGCTGCACATCGTCGCCCCCGATGGGGTGCTGAAGCGCATCCTGCGCTGGCACGCGACGCCCGACCTCATCACCGCAGAGGAAAAACAGGAATGGAACAACCAGCAACAGGTTGGTAGCGAGAGCGGCCGCCGCATTCAGCTGGACGATTTCCCCTGGCTGCCCGAGCACAAGCCGTTCTTCGACCGGCTGCTCGCCGACGACGAGGGGAACATATGGGTGCGCACCCCTCCCCCGCCCGATCCCGCGCCCGAACGCTGGACCGTGCTCGGCTCCGACGGACGTTGGCTCGGCGCGGTCCGGATGCCCGGCGGCTTCGCCCTCAGCCAGGTCGCGCGCGGCCGCGTCTACGGGATCCACCGGGATGAGCTGGGTGTCCCAACGCTAAGGGTTCACCAGCTCATAGACCGCCACGCTCTGCTCGTCTAACTCGCCCGTCTCAAGCAGCAGCACCCAGTCCGGGCCCGCGTCGAGAAGCGTCCGCCCTGACGGGATCGTGAGGCGGTGGAGCCACGCGCCGTCCGGGCCCAGGAGGTGGAATTCGGCGTGGCCCCCGATGTCTCGCACCGGATGCGGCACCACCCACACGCTGCCGTCCGGTAGCGGCAGAAGCCCCCTCTCCACGAAGGCTGGGAATCGCTCCGGCAGGCCGTCCCGAATCTCCGGCCACCTCTCCCTCTCGAAGCTTCGGCGCTCCTCGGCCGTATCGTACCGGGCCAGGTGGGAGTCCCGGTAGCGGTCCAGGTGGTCGCGCGTGACCTCGAGGTCGGGTCCGTTCCACCGCGCGACGCGCGTGACGCGGCCGGTCCAGTCGACGTGCTCCAGTC
Source organism: Longimicrobiales bacterium (assembly GCA_965116645.1). Taxonomy (GTDB): domain Bacteria; phylum Gemmatimonadota; class Gemmatimonadetes; order Longimicrobiales; family Gaopeijiaceae; genus Bin94. The sequence continues at coordinate 4,254,630 of OZ220702.1, forward strand.
CGTAGTCGTCCGCCGATCCGTACCAGACGCCGGTCGCCGTGACCGCAAAGGCCATGTCCCTGCCCCACGTTACCTGGCCGACGATACCGCCGCCATGGTGGTAGAGCTCCCTCCCCGGGATACCGGATCGCAGGGTGGCCACGCGGTCGTCTCGCTCCCAGCTCAGCGACATCTCCCAGCGGAACTCACCCACGGCCTCCTGCTCACTGTCCGGCCAATCGGTGAAAACCAGGTCGCCGCCCGGCGAGCACGCGGGTGCCCCAAGGGGACCGGGTCCGCCGGCCCCGCGGAGCGTCCGAGTGTCAACCACAAGGCCGTCCGAGTCGAGTTCGGTGATGCGCTTGAGTTGCCAGTCGTAAACCGTGACCGCCGCTCCCGGGCAACCTCGCAACAACCAGAGCCCCTGAAACTCGCCAGGCCCCTCCCCCTCCCGTCCACTGGTCCACACGTGCCCCCCGCGCGCGTCGAACACTCGGACCTCGCGGCTCTGCTCGTCCGCGACGACGACGCTCCCGTCCTCGAGCCGAACGGCGCCGGTGATGTTGCCGAAGAGGTATTCGATGGGGCCGTCGAGCATTCCGACTCGCACCACCGGCTCGTCGGCGAGCATCAGGTCGGCCCCGCGCGGGGACTCGGACTCCACGATCGTCTGAGCGATCACGCCGGTGATGTCCCAGGTCAGCGCGACGAAGGTGAAAAGTGTGGTGGCGGCGAGGCGGGTCGCGGTCATGCTGAAGCTCCTGAATCAGGTCTTATCACCTATCTCCTTAGTAGATAGTACAACATGGCTCAGGGGACAGCAAGGTCAGGGCTGCCGCGCGTGGACCTGCCGGTGCTCACGCTGGGCTTGTCCACGGGCTTGGCGGGCAAAGGGCGGAGTCCGGGACTTCGGCTGAGGCTTCGCCCATAGCGCGACCGACAATATACGTATATCATGTCTACGTACACGTATTTTTCTTCGAATCGACCGGGACATGAAACGCAAGCTCACAATCACGGTGGATCCCGAGGTCCTCGTCGCCGCGAAGCGATATGCGCGATCGCGGGGCGTGTCGCTGTCGGCGTTGATCGAGCGGGCCCTGCGGGAAGAGGCTTCCGTCGGCGAGCCATCCTTCGCGTCGCGGTGGAGGGGCCGGTTCCGGCCCGCGAGCCATGACGATCCCCGGTATGACGCCCTGGCCCGGAAGTACCTTTGATCCTGATCGATACGGATGTGCTCATCGATGTGGCCCTCGACCGCCAGCCGTTCTCCGACCCGGCTTCCGAGTTGATCGATCGTCTGCAGACGGGGCCGAAGCGGGCGTTCGTGGCATGGCACACCTTGTCGAACTTCCACCACCTCGTGGCGCCCGCGCGGGGCGGTGCAGATGCGCGCGCCTTCATCACCGAGCTGATTCGCTTCGTGGCCGTCGCCGAATGCGGCACAAACGCGATCGACTATGCCGCCCGGTTGAGAATGGCCGACTTCGAGGACGCGATGCAGGTTGCGGCGGCGCGCGCCTGCGGGGCCCGCTACGTCGTCACGAGGAACGCTCGGGACTTCAAGCACTCCCCGATCCCTGCGATCACGCCGACCGAGGCACTGGAAGGGTTGTTCTGAAGGCAGGGAACCCCCCCTGCCAGGCGGAGGACTCGTCAGGTGGTCCCGGGAAGAAGAGGACACTGTCATGGTGCAATTCAGAGATGGCGAGGGCCAGGTGCCATCCGTGAGCCGACACACGGGTGGGCCCGCTCATCGGCCACGAGGGTCCGCCCCCGGCTGTCGATGGCGACGCCCGTGACAGCGGTTCGCCCTCAGCGGAATAGCGTCGGGCCGCGCGTGGCCGCACCCGCGTGTCCTGCGGCAACCATTCCCCCCAATCGCGTGTACTATCACTTAGCCGAGCGCGTCCACGCCGACCAATCCCCCGTGAGCGGAGACAATCGATGAGACCGAACTGCTACCGCGCCCCCATCGTCTTCTCCTTCCTCGTCTCGCTCGCCGCCACCCCCGCCCTGCCTGCCCAGGAAGTCCTCAACTGGGACGACTTCGAACTCTGCGAGGATTGCCAACTCGAGATCACCGAACTCGTCCGCCTTGGAGCAGCGGACGGCCCCGGGATCATCGAGTCCGCCACCTCACTGGTCGTCTGGAACGAGGGGCTGGGCTATCTGGTGTCTCCGATGGGGGGTACCGGCATCAAGGTCTTCGACCAGGGGGGAAGGTTCGTTCAGGTATTCGGACGCGAGGGCGACGGTCCGGGGGAATTCAGAAGCATCACCGATGTCGATGTAATCGATGGGCAGATCGTGGTGCTGGACTCGCGCAAGCGCGCGCTGGTCATTCTGTCGCTCGAGGGACAGTACATCACCGAGCACAGCTATCGCTTCCAGCCCGGGCGGTTTACGCCCGTTGGCGGGGGGCGGATCGTGGTGACTTCAACCAACTGGCGGTCGCGCGTCATCGACCACCCGCTTCACCTGGTGGACCTGTCGAGCGGCGCAACGATCCTCGAATTCGGAGCGGCGAACGCCGGTGGTGAACTGACCGATGTCGAGCGCAACTTCGGAGGGATGGTGCAGGGGAGTGTGGCGAGCCGTCCGGGTACGGTGTGGTGGGGTGCGATTCCGAATCCGGCGGTGCAGGAATGGTCCCTGGAGGGCGAGTTCGTCAGGACCATGGAGGGGGAGCTGCCGTGGTTCCCGGCGATCAGCGAATTCCCGGATCGATCGCGAGAACCGCCCCCGACGACGTTGCGAAGCCTGGCTCTGGACGCGGAAGACCGCCTGTGGATGATGGTGTCGACCGCCGACCCCGAATGGGACGAGGTTGAGACGATCCAGACTCCCGAAGGGGCCGTAACTCCTGTTGCGAGGATCGACGACGCACGGGACATGCGCCTCGACATTTTCGACCTGGGAGAGCGGCGCCATTTGGGACGGTATGTGTGGGACCAGGGGAGCGCACGGATCCTGAACCGCGGCGGTGCACTTGCCGTGACCGTCCTGGAGTACGACGACGCGATGGTGCCGCAGATGGTCGTGTATGAGGTGCGTGTGGGCGAGGCAAGGTGACCTGGCCGCTGTCTTGAATCACGCCGGCCGAGGCGCTGGAAGCGTTGTTCTGAAGGCGGAGCAACCCCGCTCCCGTGGCAGGCCACCGCTCCTGAGTTATAGCAAGATTAGCGATCTTATCGTTTTTTGATAAACCGGCTAAACACCGTATCACTCGCCAACTTCATCGCCCCAACCGGTAGCGCACCAGCGCAACCCGGCCCAGTTCATCTTCCTCCACGGCGACCATAACCGTCCCGCGCGCAGCGACGACCTCCTGCGTGCGCGGCAGGGTGACGACGCCGAGGACCTGGCCCATCCCATCGAGCACGGTCCAGTCGGCGGAGTCGCCCTCGCTCTCCTCCCGCCGAAGCCAGATCGAGTCGTCCTGCCCTGCCACGAGGCCGGTGACAGCCGGAAGGTTCGCCGCAAGCACCCCCGAACCGCGCAGCGGACCTTCGAAGTCGGAACCGTCCGGCGCGCGGTCGTCCTCGTTTGCGGGTGTCCCTCCGGGCCGCAGCACCACGGCTTCGCGTAACGCGCGCCGAAGCAGTTCGTCCGCCAGCGGCATCGGGTTGTAAGCGTAGGTACGCGAGAAGACCGTGTCGGCCGAGGGGCCTATACGCGTAACCACCACCGATGGGGCGGCCGAATCGTCTTCACGCGCCACGACGACTCCGGCTCCGCTCGGCATGATGGCCGTATGGGTTGCCCCTTGAAACGGCACCGGGATCCCGAAGACCTGGCCACCGCGAGCCATCCCGAACATCATCCACTCTCCACCGTCCCACGCCAGGGTGTCGACGATCTGACCGCTTTCGTTCAGCGTGAGCAGCGGGATGCGGTAGCCCACTGATTGCGTGCCGGTACGAAAATCTCCCAGAGACGACACAGCTACGTTGGGCTGCGCGAGCGCCAGCCCGTTGGCCAGGATTATCGAAGGCGGTGACCCCGCAAAAAAGGTCACGCGGTCGGCGTCCGGCATATCGGGCGGGATGTCGGCGGCCCACCTGCGGGAGCGGACGAATCGGCCATCAATCTCAAAATAGCTGACGCGCTGCAGCCCACCATCGCTCGTCACAAGGGTGTCGCCCTGAAACCAGATGGACGTCAGCAACTGAAACTCGCCCGGTCCCTCGCCCTTCCGGCCGATGGCGCGAACGGTAGCCCCGGCCCCATCGATGACCTGGATGCTCCAGTCCCGCCACTGGGACACGAACAGATCACCCTCAGCCGAAATGACGACATCCGGCCCCGGGTCCCAACCCGCCCGCGGATCCCAGGTGAGTTCGGTCGACGCAACGAGCTCGGCTTGGATCTCGGGCCACGCGCCCGGGTCCAGCGTCGGCGCTCCTTCGGTGGTGGGAGGTGAAGAGGAGGGACCGCTCCATCGCCAGATCACGATGAGAGCAACGAGGAGCGCGAGTGTCGCGATCAGAAGAACGGCGGTGCGCGGGCGGGGACGGCCGGCGGGGTTCATGGTGTCGACAAGGTAGCCACGCGAGACCATGCCGTCATGCCTTCTTCCCGTCGCTCCGAACCGAAAGGGTGCACTCGCCAAACCGCGCGGACCAGTGCCTTGCCACCCCGCGATCAGCTCGACAACCTGAGAGTCCCATCAACCGAAGGCACCCTGGCATGAAGCGTCTCCAAACCGTTCTTGCACTCGCCGCCGCACTACCCACGGCCGTCCCTGCCAGCGCCCAGGAGGCCGTCGAGCTGACCGGCCGCGACCGGCAACTGGAGCCCGCCTTCGAGGAAGTGTTCCGCGTCGGGGTTCTCGACGGCGAGCCCTGGGAAATGTTCGCAACGGTCCCGAAGGTGGCGTTCGACGAGCGGGGCAACCTCTACGTGTTCGACCGCGCGCCCGGCACGAACAACTCGGATCTGCGCATCGTCATCTTCGACCGCTCGGGCGCCTTCGTGCGCGAGTTGGGGTCGGAGGGCGAAGGGCCGGGCGAGTTCAGAGAGCCGCGCAACTTCGCGGTTCTCCGCGACGGCACGATCGTCGTCGGCGACATGGGGCACAGAGCGTACCAGCTCTTCGACCCTTCCGGCGAGTTTCTGCGCATGGTGCGCATAGGCCAGACCACGACCACCCGCCGGGTGGGCAACGTCTCGGTCACCACCACCCACAGCTGGCCGATCGTGCCGGATCCCCGCGGGGATGCGGTGTACTCGGTGAGGAGCATGGAAACGGGGGAAGGCACGGCAGAGGCAGGATCCGGCCCGGGATTCCGAACCATCGAGCACCATCGCCTCGACGGCGAGGATGTCGAAACCGACACGGTAGTCCACGCATGGCTGCCGCCTCGGCAGGATGCCGAAAACAGCGTCAATGTGTCCGGCCCGAGCGAGCTCATCAGCAGGGAAATGCGGAGGACCTTGAACGTGAGTGCCGGCCTGCTCCCGAGACGGCGCCTCTTCGAGCCTCGATTGCACATGGACCTGTTGCCGGACGGAGCGATCGTCTACTCCGATTCCTCGGCCTATGCGCTCAACATCACTGGTCCGGGCGGTGGCCGGACAGTCCGGACGATCACGCGCCCGTTCCACCCGGAGCCGATGACGCCCCGGATCGAAGAGGAATACAGGAGAAGGCAGGAGGAGCGGAAATCGCAGGCCGACCGTCCCGCGGGTGCGGTCAACATCACCTTTGAATTGGAGTCCTTCTACCCGGTACTCCCCGTCATCCTCAGGGTGCGCACCACATGGGACGGCCGGATATGGGTCATGCGCCGTGGCGACGATCCCTTCGAAGACGGTCCCGTCGACGTGCTGACCGCCGATGGCGAGTACATCGGCACCTTTCCCGCCGGGGCGACGAAGATGCCCGACGCATTCGGCCCGGATGGACTGGCGGCGTTCATCGAGCTGGATGAATTCGACGTTGCCACGGTGGTTGTGCGGAGGGTTGCCTGGCGCGGGCCGGTGACGCGCGACCAACTCCAGGAGAGGAGGGCACCTCGCTAGGCACCCTCCCCCCAACCTCACTCGTCATCGTCCAGCAGCGCATGCAGCCCGAACGCTGCCAGCCCTGAAAGGGTCCCGCGCACGGCGGAACGCCCGACATCGTGCCGCGCCGCCCGACGCGTTCCATCAGTTCAGACCATCCCATTGCAGTGCCTCGCTCCTCGACCGGGTGGGTTTGCCCAGGGTTAAATGCCAGCAGGCCGGACGGGCCCTGAGACTCGTCCGGCCTGCCGACCCCGCCCAATGGCGGGTGCCGATGATTCCTTTGTGTCTGCTGGAATATCTCCGGGGCGGTTTACATACGGACACGGAAAAGCCCCCCGGGCATGTTGCCTGGGGGGCTCTCCCGTCCCCTACCCGGAAGGGTGCCGGCCTACCGCTTGACCACCTCGTCCGGCGGATCGCCGGCGATGGTGGAAACGGGAGGCGCCGTGCCGCCCGGATCCGTCGGCGACGGACCGATACAGGCGGAGGCGAGGAACACGAGCACGATCGCGCTCGCGGTGACGAGTCGGGTGATAGCGGCTTTCATTGTATGTACCCTCCTGTGGCACTTGTGTTTGTTCGGCCCGCCCCGATTCGCGGTAAGGGCCGGGGAAGCCTGGTCGCGCTACCTCGGTGCGTCGGGACTTCCCACCTGTTATGACGCCGGAAGCTCCGCTGGGGTTTCACGGGGAGTGCCATCGGCGATAGGTTGGCGTCGGAGTGTCCGAGACACATGACCAACGGAAAGGCGCGGTAGACGCATGGCGAATTCGAAACCCGGACCGGCGACCTCGGGTCGGCTGGCTGCCTACGCGGTTGCCACGGCCCTGCTCATGGCCTGCACCGCCTCCCCTCCCCCGGCGGACACCTTCCTCACCCGCGCCGAACGCACCGACTACCGCGAAACCAGCTCCTACGCCGACGTCGTGGACTTCCTCGAGCGTGCCGCGGCCGCTTCGCCAATGGTCCACTACACCACCTACGGCTACACTACCGAAGGGCGCGCGCTCCCACTCGCCGTGGTCGGCGATGTCCCGGACCCGAGCGCGGCGTCCGTCTGGCTTTCCGGCAAGACGGTGGTCTACCTGCAGGGCAACATCCACGCGGGCGAGGTGTGCGGGAAGGAGGCGCTGCAGATGCTGCTCCGCGACCTCCTGGCGGGCCAGCACAGCGAATGGCGCGAGTCGATGGTCCTGCTGATCGCGCCCATCTACAACGCCGACGGCAACGAACGGGTGACGCTCACGAACCGCGGCCGCCAGCACGGTCCGATCGGCGGAATGGGCCAGCGACCGAACGCCCAGGGCTACGACCTCAACCGCGACCACATGAAGCTGGAGTCGCCCGAGGCGCGGTCGGTGGCGCGGCTGTTCAGCGGCTACGACCCGCATGTGGCCGTCGATCTGCACACGACGAACGGGACGCAGCATGCCTACCACCTCACCTACTCGCCTCCGCTCCACCCCAACACCCCGGCCGCCATCGACGACTTCCTCCGCGACGGCCTCCTCCCCCACGTCACCAACGAAATCCGCGACAAGCACGGCTGGGAGTACTACTACTACGGCAACGCGTCCGGGCGCGGCGGGGGCGAGCGCGGCTGGTACACCTTCGACCACCGCCCCCGCTTCAACAACAACTACATCGGCCTGCGCAACCGGATCGCGATCCTGAGCGAGGCCTATTCCTACGCGTCCTTCGAGGAGCGCGTGCTCGCGACCCTGTACTTCGTCGAGGAGATCCTGGACTACGTGCACGAGCACGGGGAAGAGGTGCGGCGGATCGTCGCCGAGGCCGATGCCGCGTCCGCGGTGGGTGAGACGCTGGCGTTGCGAGCCGTGCCCGAGCGATCGGCGGACAGGGTCGACATCCTCATGGGCGCCACGGTCGAGGAGGCGCACCCGTTCACCGGGCGCCCGCTGCTGTTGCGTGCCGATACGCAATTCGTCGTGCCCATGTACGAGTACGGGACCTTCATGCCGACGCTCAGCGAGCGCGTCCCCGCGGCCTACCTGATCCCCGCGGAGCTCGAGGATGTCCTGACTCGCCTCGCCGCGCACGGTGTCATGCTCGACCCCGCCGACGCGACGCCGCTGGATGTAGAGGCGTTCCACATCGATTCGGTCCGGACGGCCGAGCGGCCGTTCCAGGGCCGGAACGAGCAGACACTGTTCGGACGGTATGAGCCGACGCAACTCACGCCGGCCCCGGGAGACATGTTGGCGCGCGCGGACCAGCCGCTGGGCCGCCTGCTCTTCAGCCTGCTGGAGCCGCAGTCCGACGACGGGTTCGCGAACTGGGGGTTCCTGGCGGACAGGGTGGAGACTGGGGAGGTGTATCCGATTGTGCGGGTGCCAGGTGGATAGCGGCAGCCGGGCTCCCGTGACGCATACCGCAATGCGACAAGTGCCGGGTCACCAGGCCAAGGCGCTTCTCTTGGCGACGGCCATCGCCATCGCCGCCACCGGATGCGACACACCGGCGAACCAGGCCACGATCACTGTGAGTGACAGCGCCGGAACGAGGACTGTCACGTATGCCTCGCTCGACGACGAAGCCTTTCCGGCAATCGAGTTCGAACCGGGGGTGGACACCATCGGCGCCATGGATGGGCCGGAGGAGTATTTCTTTCGGTGGATCGTGAGCGCGGAGCTGGTGCCTGCCGGGATCGTGACCGCGGATCACCAGGACTACGAACTGAAGTACTTCGACGCCAACGGCCGCTTCGTCTCGAGCATCGGGGGCGAGGGAGAGGGGCCCGGCGAATTCGAGGCTCTCGACTGGGTCCAGAGTGTTGGCGACAGCCTTTTCTTCGTTTGGGATGGGAGGAACAACCGTCTCACCAGGGCTCGGTTGACGGAGGCGGGCCTGAGCCATGAATCGAGCGTGCCGGGTCCATGGTCGCCGGCGATCAGCCCGATCGGCGTATTCTCGCCGGTGCGGATCACCGTGGACAACGCCCGCATGATTCCCGTAGGGGATCCGGGTGGCTTGAGCGACCCGTTTCAGGTGGTCGCAGGCGTGGTGAACCTCGATGAGGCTCCCTCCGCGGAGCGGCTCCGGGAGATCGCGACCGTCGTCGCGGAGCCCCACTACGTCACCCGGGACGGGATGTTCGCGCCCCTCCTCTTCCCGACGGGCCATGACTTCTTCTTCGGAGACGACATGCTGTGGGTGCAGGACGGCATGGACAGCGAGTTCCGCCGGGTGCGCGCGGACGGCACGCTGGAACTCGTCGTCAGGCTGCCTCCCGAGCGTCCGGTGACCGATCGCGACATCAACGAATTCCGCGAAGCGAATCTGCAGCGTGCCGCGGGTTACGAAGCGAGAATGCGGCGTGCGCTCGACGAGGTGCCCTATCCGTCCTTCGTTCCCTCGCTGCGGGCGATGACCGTCGACGAAGAGGCCGGCATCGTCTGGGTGACGGGTTTCAGGACGACGGAGGAACCCGCGCCCTGGTACCTCTTCGATTCGCTCGGGTGCCCCATCGGGCGGGTGACGGTGCCCGGCGGCAACCCGCCGCTGGACATTGCGGGCCGGCGGATCGTCGTCCGCGACCGGGACGAGCTCGACGTCGAACGGATCCTGATCCATCGTCTTGCGGAGTCGCCGGACCGGGCCGGGAGTGGGACTTCGCCCTGTCCTCGCTGAGCAAGGGCTCCGCTACAACAGCTCCCTCTGCTCCCGGTCCCGCTTCGGCACCTCATGGCAGCGCCGGCACCGCGCCTCGTAGCTCTCCGCGCCCGCCACCTGGATCGTCGGGCCTTCGGCGCCTGCCGGCTTCCCGTCGATGAGGCGCTGGCTCCTCGTCGCCGAATCGCCGCACACCACACAGATCGCGTCCAGCTTGTCGATCCGCTCCGCGCGCGCCAGGAGCGGCCCCATGGGACCGAAGGGCTCGCCCCGGAAGTCCATGTCGATGCCGACGACGATGACGCGCTTTCCCGCATCGGCCAGCGCATCAACAACCTCGCAGATGCCATCGTCCAGGAACTGGGCCTCGTCGATGGCGACGACCTGCGTCTCCGCGCGGACCTTCTCGGCGAGTTGCACGGAGTTCGAGACGGGCTCGGCTTCAATCTGGCGCCCGTCGTGGGACGAGATCAGGAACTGGCCGCCGTAGCGGTCGTCGAGGTGCGACTTGAAGAGCTGAACCCGCCGCCCGGCGATCAGCGCCCGCCGGACGCGCCGCATCAGCTCCTCGGATTTGCCGCTGAACATGACGCCGGCAACCACCTCGATCCCCCCGTGTCTCGTGCTGTGTCGCATGGTTGTCGTCAGCCCCTCCCGATCAGGAGGGCCTCGAAGGGGCGCCATGTCCGGGGCAGCGGGCGCATCGTCTCAAGGTCAGGGGCCGGGACCGGTGAACTCGTCACCGCAAATGGCGACATGTCCAGTCTCGCTTCGTCAAAGAATGCGATTCGATTCGGAATCGTCGTCACGATCAGCCAATGAAGCTCCGGGGTCAGGCGATCGGGCACGTACCGGACCGCGAAGTACATCAGGATGGACTCCGCAACGTCTTCCCGCTGCGGATAGTCGCGCGCGTAGTCGGAAATGAAAACGCCGTCCGCAGCCGCCGCGGCCTGCCAATCGGCGGAGTCGGCGTAGAGCATGTCGAGCGACATGTGCGCCGCTTCGTGCAGAAGGACTTCCTCCAGGAACCCGCGCTGGATGGCGAAGGTCGTGCCCTCGTCCTCGGTGTGAATCAGGAGGCCCCCTGTGTGAGAGCTTCCTCCGAACAACCCGTCGCCGGCGTTGATCTGCACTTGCCGGAAGTTCGACAGCAGCGCCGCCGGCAGCCGCCCGATCGCCGGCCCGAACCTGTCGACTTCCGTGCGCGCGGCCACCGTGTCCGCGAACTCCGGATTCAACTGGAACTCCACCTCACGCATGCCGAACAGTGCGTCGAACAGATACGCATTCACATTGATCCACCGGGCCAGCCGTCTGTCGAACACCAGCCGGACCCCGCGGCCCGCGTAGGTCACGGTCCCGAAGGATGTGAGATCGGAAGAGGTGATGATGTCCGGAGTGATCCAGGGGGTCCCGGCGAACGGCGGTTCGCCCGTGTGTTCGAGCGCGAAGTCGAGGTTGCGGTCCGCATCCATCGTGATCTCTACGCTTTGGCTCAGGTAGCTGGGGCGGGCAGCCACCGTGACCGTTTGCGTCCCCCCGACGTTGGGCAAACGATACCTGCCGTCGGCACCGGTCGTCGTGGATTCCCCAGTGCCCGCCAGCCGCACGGTGACGCCCGGAACCACCATGCCCACCCTGCGAGGATCGCTCACCGTACCCGAGAGGGTGAACCGGGGCGGCTCGGTCGGGCCGTCGGCGCAGGCGGCCCACACCGGGCAGGCTGATGCGGCACACACGAGGAGTAGGGCTTGGCGTCGCTTCATCTTGATCTCGCGGGACCGTGGCGCAGCGGGCTGGACTCCTGGACCAAGCTAGCGATGGGCCCGGGGGTGGTGCCAACGCCTTGCGGCCGCCGGTCGTGGAGCCGAGCCCGCAGTGGCGTGAGCCGTGCAGGTCAGCCGCTCGACGGAGCCAATTCGTACAGAACGATGTACGGTATGTCCATCTCGGTCTTCCCTGTGCCCCAAACCCGATCCCCGTGCGCGGCCTTGAAGGTCACCCCCGGCGGCGCGCCTATCCGGAACTCCGAGTTGCCGTCCGGTCCGACAACGACCCATTCGTCCGCCGCGTCGTCGTCTCCGCCTGCGCTATCCAACCGGAGCCAGACGCGGCCTTCATGGGTAACGAACAGCGACTGAACAGGCGGATAGTAGTCGGGGATGATCGATCCCCGGATGACGGCGGCCCGCAGATTGGCGGGCACCTGCCGGCCGACGGTCTCGGGCAGCGATTCGGCGGTGCGCCGGAACATCGCGATGCCCTCCTCGATGTAGGCTTCCCTGACGTCCGCCGGAATCTCGCGCAGAGCGAAACCCAGTGCGCTCTCGGTCATCAGTCGGCCATCGAGACCGTAGCGCCGGACGGTCACGCGGTCGGGCAGGTCGATTCCCCAATCAACGACGACCACACCACTCCCGTCCGGCAGCCTGCCGTAGATCGGGGGTGCCGCCACCAGCCTGTGAGCGAAGCTCCCGACCCCTTCGATCTCCATCGTGGTGCTCTCCAGAACGAACGCCACGGTGTCGCTCCGCGATCCGTCGCGTGGCCCGATTGCAACGGCCATCCTGGACCGCTGGCCCTCGGCCGCCTCGCCCGCCGGCCCGACGACCAGCTGCCGGCCATCCGCGAGCGGCCTCTTCATGGCGTATCCCGACCCCATCTCCGGTTGGCCCGTGTTCGCGTCGGTTCTGATGTGGGCGCCCGCGGTATCGAAGAATGACGTTCTGGCTGCGAACATGTCCTGTGCCCACAGCGTATCGCCGGCGAAACCCGTCCGGTAGAGATACGAGAATTCACCGGGCCCCGTTCCCCTGTTGCCGATGTATCGGATGAATTGACCGTCCGGGGACAGGACGCGGATCCGCGGGTCGTTGCCGGGCACCGCGAAGAGTCGTCCGGAAGCGTCCAGCATGAGCCGTGGCTCGGCCGCGAAGGTGAGCCAGTCGGGCACGTCGACGGCGTCGCCGAGGCGCAGTATTTCGCGCACTTCGCGGACCGGTGCGCTCGCGGGGTCCTGGCCGTGAGCGGAAGGGGTAGCCAACGGGGCCACACACAGTGCGAGAATAGCGGTCTGACGAACAGACGATGGGGCGACCTCGGGGCAGGCGGGCGGCGTCGCAGGGTTCATGATGACTCCCGTGAACGAGTCGTGGGATGTATCCCCCGCCTGCCACCGGGGCGGCGGGGTGCCGGGCTGTCGGCGGCAGCGACCTGTTCGATGGACAGCGGGGGGCGGCGAAGGGTTGCACTGGTCGACACCTGGTCGGCACGAAGGCCGCCATCGACGCCGCCTTGGCGCCGGCCGAATCCCCGGCGGCCTGTTCGCGGGCTTTTCACGGCAACACTTTCGTCAACCCGAATGCCAAACGCATACTGGAGATCAAGAGCGATGGGACTGCCGGCGAGCGAGGAGATGCCACGATGCGAACAGATGCCTTCACCCTCCTGCTGGCCGCCAGCACCGCCCTCCTCACCGCCTGCGGCGCCGACTCGGCGCCTTCCGGCTCCGCTCCCGGGACCGTCGTCGAAACCATCGGCGACACGACCGTGGTCCGCACCCTCTCGGGAAGCGTCTGGGGCGCCGAAGCCACGCTCGTGCCCGAGATGACGATCGGCCGGCTCGACGGCCCGGAGGAGTACCTCTTCGGCAACATCCGCTCGATCGCGGTGGCCGGAGACGGGGCAGTCTACGTCCTGGACCTGCAGGCGCAGCACGTCCGCGTCTTCGATTCGCTCGGGGTGTACGTGGAGACGCTGGGGCGGCGCGGCGAGGGTCCCGGCGAGTTCACCGAGGCGGAGGCCATCGCGGCGCTGCCGGGCGGGCGGCTTGCCGTGCGTGATCCCGAGAACCAGCGGGTCACGGTATTCGGCCCCGCGCAGGGCGAGACAGCCGTGTGGAGGTACTCCGGGGGTGTCTCAACCTTCTCGCCTCTGTACACCGACACGCGCGGCCGGACCTATCTGCTCGCCGGCGACCTCTCCCGCCTGGACGAGCTCGTGATGGAGATCATCGTTCTCGGCCCCGACGGGACGCATCTCGACACCCTTCCGGAACCATCGAACGACTACGAAGCGCCCTTCGTGAGGGCCGAGGCGCCCGGCGGCATGTCGGTGACCTACGGCGTCCCCTTCGCCCCCCGTTTTCACTGGACCTTTCACCCGAGCGGCCACTTCCTCACCGGCCTCTCCACCGACTACCGGATCGACCTGGCGCGGGACGATGACGTCCTCCGGATCGAACGCAGCCAGGATCCGGTCACGGTAGCGGACGCGGAGCGGGTCTACCAGCGCGACCTCACCGTCGCGCGCATACGGCGGTCGCTCCCGGGGTGGGACTGGGACGGCCCGGCGATCCCGAGCCGCAAACCGTTCTTCCGGGCGCTGCGGGCCGGCCGGGACGGGCGCATCTGGGTGCGGCTGTCGACCGAGGGACGCCCGGTGGACAACGCGGACCACGACCCGGACGACCCCGGTTCGTTCGCCGTGACCTGGGAGGAAGACACCCGGTACGATGTCTTCGAACCGGACGGGACCTACCTGGGTGTGGTGGTGGCGCCGGAGGAGTTCACCAGCTTCCCGGTCCCGGTCTTCGGCAGCGATCATGTGTGGGCCGTCACCGTGGGCGAGCAGGGGGTGCAGCGGGTGGTGCGGTATCGGATCCAGAGGGAGGGTTCCTGAGCCCTGACAGGCCGCGGACAAAACAGCCGCGGCACTAGATCGACGGTGCACCCCGCGTTGAGCTCCCGACGGAAGGATCGGCGTTTTTTGCTAGACGAAATGTTTGTTTGCCAATAAGATATACCAAATATAAAATACACTTATGATTTGGCGCGACAAATGGCTGGAGAGGATCCAACTCGCCTGGTGCGAGCGGCCCGTCGTCTGGCTGTCCGGGGTTCGGAGGGTGGGCAAGACCACCTTGGCCCGGATGCTGCCCGACGCGGTCTACCTCAACTGCGACCTTCCGTCGACTGCCCGCGCGCTGGCCGATCCGGAACTCTTCCTCGGCGGTCAGAAGCGCGGCGCGGTAATCGCACTCGACGAAGTGCACCGCCTCGCCGATCCCAGCCTGACGCTCAAGATCGCCGCCGACGAGTATCCGCACCTCAACATCCTGGCCACCGGCTCCTCGACGCTGGCCGCAACCGGCAAGTTCCGCGACTCCCTGACCGGACGAAAGCGAGCGATCCACCTCTGCCCGGTGCTGTGGGAGGAGTGTGGCGAGCCGTTCGGAGTCCCGGATTTCGACCGGCGGCTCCTGCACGGCGGACTCCCCGAGGCGCTGCTGGCGGAAACGAAGTCCGCCGACGCCTTCGCGGAGTGGATCGACAGCTTCTACGCGCGGGACATCCTCGAACTGTTCCGGGTTCGCAATCGGCAGGGGTTCCTTGCCCTTTTCCGCCTCTTGTTGCGATGGAGCGGCGGGCAGGTCGACTACAGTCGTCTGTCACGACTGACGGAACTGAGCCGGCCCACCGTCAAGTCGTACGTCGAGGCCCTGCAGATCGCGCACGCCATCCACCTGGTCAGGCCGTACAGCGGCGGCGGGAGCGGTGAAATCGTCAGCCGGCCCAAGTGCTACGGCTTCGACACGGGCTTCGTCACCTTCGAGAGGGGCTGGAACCGAATCCGGGAGGACGACCGCGGGGTGCTGTGGGAACATCTGGTGCTCGACTCCCTCAGGTTCCGTCATCCGGACGACCACGTCTTCTACTGGCGGGACAAGTCGGGACGAGAGATCGACTTCGTGGTGCGCCGGGGAGAGGGCCGGGTGGACAGCTTCGTATGCGAGATCGACCCGGAGGCGTTCAGCCCGGCGCCCGTGAAAGCATTCCGACGACGGTATCCGCTGGGCCGGGACCACATCGTGGTGCCGGTAGCGAAGGAGCCCTACCGGATCCGCAGGGGCGAACGTGAGTTCACCGTGTGCGGGGCGGGCGGGCTGCCCGGAGCCTGAGGAAGGACATCGCGCGCTTGTCGGCCCGCGTTTGCCATGTGCAACCCTCGACCTGTTCCCCGTGTCAACGCAGTACAATGTCGCAACGTCGAATAGACGAGCGCTGTCCTCTGTAGTGCCTGCGCGACCAGCCCTCTCAGGAAGGCCGACCCATGAAACGCCGCCCCGCCACCCTGCTTCCCGCCACCATCGCCGCCGCCCCGCCGGCCGCCGCCGCTCTCGCCACCCTCACCCTGGCGGCCGCCTGCACCGACGCCCGCCCCCACGACGCCCTGATGACCGACGCGCTCGCCGACGTCGAAGCCATTCACCTCGAGCGCGCCATGCACCGCTTCGATTCGGCCCGCACCGCCACGCCCGGGGATGCCGAAGCCCATCGCCAATACGCCCACCTGGCCTACTACTTCGACCGGCAGGCGAAGGCCGCGGAGGTCTGGGAGCGCGTCCTCGAGCTGGCGCCCAGGGATGCCGAAGCGTGGGACGGGTACTTCCTGGCGCTGCGCTGGGCCGGCACCTTCGAGACGGATCGCAGGTACGGCGAGAAGCTGATGAGACTGTTGCCCGACGCCCTGCAGAGCGCCAGCGGGCGACCGGAACTGTACGGCAATGCGCAGGATGTGGCCTCGGATCTCGGACGGCTGGAGGCCTACGTCGCGGTCCTCATGGACCGCCGCGAGGCGGAGGCCGACAACCCGGTGTTCCAGCATCACCTGGGCCAGGCGCAGGTGGCACTCGCGGATCTGCAGGACGGCGACCGGAGCCAGGTGCTGAGGGACTCGCTCACCGCGGTTCTCGAAGAGCTGGCGGCGCGGCACCGCGACGACGCCGAGGTCGCTGCACCGATCCTCTACAGGCTGGCGTACGGGCTGCGGCCCCTCCGGCGGGACGAGGAGAAGGACGCCTGGATGTCGCGGCTGCTCGCGGCCCCGGACCGCGGCATCCTCGCGGACGATCTGCGCTACTGGGACCTGGTCGTCAAATGGCAGAGTCTGCTGTCCGGCCCGCCGGAGTCGATGGACGAGGTCTTCGAAGTCATCGACGAGGGAATGCGGTTGCCCGCGCTGGGGGGTCGTGCGGCCTTTGCCAGCCGCCGCCTCATGACCGTCACCGATATGGTGGATGAATCCGTGGCCGATGAATCGGCGGAAGCCAACCAACCCGTCTCCATGGCGGCCGAGCCCCGCGGTCCCGGCCTCGCTCCAGAGCACGCCGAACGCCTGTTTGACGCCACTATGGACCTGATTCAATGGCAGTACCAGTCGCCCGTCTCGTCGCTTAGCCGCCTGCTGCACTACGGAATCCGGCCGCAGCGGGTCCTGGAGGAGGCCATCGACTTCGAGGAGGCACTGCGCGCCGACCGCCCGGGCTACATCTATGCCGGAAGCCTGGGCGAGGCCCGGGAGCGTTCGAGGCAGTCGCTGATCATCTCCGCACGCGTCCTCCAGGCTCGCGCGCTGGCCCAGCTCGGCGAGACCGGGGCTGCGGGAGACCTGTTCGAGGAGCTTGCGACGGAATCCCCGGGCAGCCAGACGCTTGCCCAGTTCGGACGCCACCTCATGCGCACCGGCGAGCCCGGGCGGGGGCTCGACATGCTGGTGGAAGCGCTGGCTCACGGTGGAGGCTGGCGCCGGACCGCCGAAGAGGCTGCCGAGGCCGCCGGGATGCCGGTCGAAACCGTCGATGAACGCCTTGCCGTGCGGCAACCCATCGTGGAAGCGGAGGCGGAGGCACGGGCCCTCGGCAACCGTCTCGAAATCGCGCCTCCGGACCTGGCCCTGCCCGACCAGCACGGCGTCCAATGGGCGCTCCGCGACCTGAACGGCAAGGTGGTCGTCCTCAAATTCTGGGCCACCTGGTGCGGGCCCTGCATCGAGGAGTTCCCGCACTTCGTCGAGCTGCTGGAGAAGTACCAGGGCGATGACGAGGTCGTCTTCCTGACCGTGGCCACCGCGGGCTCATCCCGTGACGGCGTGGCGCAACTCCTTTCGGAGAACGGCTACACCTTCCCGGTCCTTCTCGACGACCAGGGGAAGGCGGTCGACTTCAGGATCCTCGGCTATCCGACGACCTTATACCTGGACCCGGACGGCCTCATTCAGTACAGACGAGAGGGATTCTACGAGGACGGGTACGAGCACCAGACCGCGATCCGGATCGACGCGCTGCGGGCGGGCGGGACGCCTTGATGCGGTGACCATTCCACGACTGGGCGGTAGCGTTCCCCTTTCCCCCAGCGGACCCACGCACTAGTCTCCGCGCTGTGGAGGAAACGTGCCCAATCGGTTGGAGGCAAGGAAGTGAACAGGATCATGACGGCACTGTGCGCCGGGCTGCTGCTCGCGGGCTGCACGAACACCGGAGCCGATTCAGGGGGCGAAGGAGGTCCCGAACGGGTCGAGGCCTGGCAGACGATCGAGAGCTACAAGATCGACCAGCGGATGAACCGGCTGCGGGCCGGGGAGTGGATGAGACAGCCGGGCCACGAGGGCAAGTCGATGGCGGAAGCCGAGGCGGCACTGGGACTACGGGAGCTGGACCCTGGCCCGGCCATGGAAGCGGCGATGCGGATCGCCAGGGCGAATCCTGCGGACGACCTGGGCTTCCTGGCGTTGCACTTCGCATTCTACGAACTCCGATCCGTCGACGCTGCCGAGCGCCGGCAGTACGAGGACACCGTCTATGAACTTCTCGAGGCGCACTACATTGACGACCTGAGGCTCAATCGGATGCTCCTGGGGTTGGTCCGCTTCGGCGGGGAGCGCGGCGTGGATCTGGTCGACAACGTCGTCGCCAACAGCGACCACCGCGTACTCCGCGCCCGGGGCGCCTTCTGGTCCGCCACGGAACGGTTGATGGATGTGGACAACCTCCGGTCCACCCCGGACGAGCGTGCGCGGGTGCGTGAGGAAGTCACCCGCATGGCGCAGCTCGTGGCCGACGAGTACAGCGATGTGGAGGTCTTTGCGGGCGACAACGGCGGCGAGGCGATAAAGCCGGTCCTGTACGCACTGGAAAACGTGACCGTCGGCGCCGTTCTCCCCGAGGCCACTGCGCTACGCGTCGGCGGGGGCCAGGAGTCGCTGAGCGATTACCACGGCAACGTGCTGCTCCTCGATTTCTGGGCGACCTGGTGCGCGCCGTGCATCGCGAGCCTGCCGGAGGTCGAAAAGCTCCAGGAGCTGCTGGCCGACCGGGACTTCCAGGTCATCACGATCAGCATCGACGAGAACGTGGAGCTGGTTGACCAGTTCATGGAGGAGCGCATGGAACTGCCCTACGTCAACTGGTTCGTCGGGGAGCGGTCCAGGCTGTACGACGACTGGTCGATCCAGGGCGTGCCCACCTACATCGCGGTGGATCGCGACGGGGTGGTGCGCGGCAGGTCGCACAGCGTGGAATCGCTCTACGACGTGATCCTGCAGGCAACGGGGGCCGACGAAGAGGCACGGGTTGAGTTGCTGGGGGAGGACGGGTTCACGCCCGGACCCGACGTCATCCCTGTGACCAAACCCGAGGCCGATCCGCCGAATGTAAACTGAACCTTACAGTGCGCCAAGCCGAGTTTACAGATCAGCGCTCCAGCGGCCACAACTGCACGGTCTCCACTCCGAGTTCGTCGCGCACGCGGAAGAGAATGTAGTCCGCGCCGGCCTCCAGGACGGACATCCCTTCCGGAATCTCGAAGTACCCCATGACCCGGCCGTCGGGTTCGAAGATGGTGAAGAGCGTGCCGGGGATTTCCTCTCCGGGGGCCTCGTATTCCCAGACCCAGAGGTGATCCAGGACATCGGGCCAGTACGTGGCGAAGGCCGGCAGGTGTTCGGCGACCGGCATGTCGAGCAATTCGCTGCGGCGCTCCGCCCGGCGCCCTGCCTGGTCGCTCGGAATCGAGGACAGCCTGTCTTCGATGAACGCCTCGATGTGGGCGTCACCCGGCGCGCGCGGCGGACGGTCGAGGCGGACGATTCGGGCCAGCGAGCCGTCCAGCGCGAACCCCCGCAGCTCGTAGCGGCGGTTCGTACTGATGAAGAACAGGCCGCCCCATGCCTGCAGGAACGTGTTGCGGGAGAACATCAGTGGCTCCAGGGGAGTCCCGCCGCCGTCGCGGATCGCCTCCTGGCCGGGATGCATGCCCAGCGACCCCCGAAGTTCGCCCGCCGCGTCCCAGACTTCCACATCCGCGGGGTCGTTGTTGAGAAGGTCCTGGACCGCGAGGAGCAGGCCATCGCGCGACACATCGCGCGGCCAGAGGCTCCTGGTCCAGTCCTGGATATCCCGCTGGCTCCTTTCCGGTACGAAGCGGCGCAGGAATTCTCCGTCCGGGCCGTAGACGCTCAACTCCGCAAAACCGTATTGGAGGATGATGATCGAATCGCCGGGCAGCGGTGACAACCCCCACAGCTGGACGGGACCGAACTCTCCAGGCCCCTGTCCCTCCCCGGCCCAGGTCTCCAGGTGGTTTCCCTGCCGGTCGAATACCCGCAACTCCTTCGTACCGTCGTCCCCGATCACGATCCGCCCGTCGGAGAGCATCGTGGCACCGAAGATGCGCGTAAACAGGTAGGGCTCCTCGCCCTCCATTCTCCCGATCGAAACGAGCGGTTCCAGCCCCAGCCGCCAGTCCAGCCGCGAGCCATCGGGCGGGCTGGCGTTCTCGACGATGCGGATCCCGGCGCTGTCCCGGAACTCGGTCTGGATTCCGGCCGGGCTGTCGGTCTCCCGGTCTCCTGCACAGGCCATCGCCGTGAGTGCGGCGATGGTCGCCAGGCTGCGAGTCTTCATCGGCCTGCCTCCGGGTCGAGGGGGATTCGAATGGCCCACCCGTTGGACGAGGACCATCGTCTGCCGGTTGCTATCCCAGAATGCCGTAGTTGCCGTCCAGGATCAAGCGAACGGAGACGTACAATCCGAACGCCGGTATCAGGATCCAGACCGCGTTCGGGGCAATGACGTACGTGTACAGCTCGCCCCGGGTGATGTGTGCCTGCCTCCCCGCCACGAAGAAACTCACCCAGTACAGCGAAGACACGTACACCCACTGCCAGAACAGCATGGCCCCGATAATCCCGGCGACGATGGCCGGCAGGAAACCGACGGTATACGCCGCGTACAGGATCAGTGTCGGGATGGGCGTGACGAATCCGTTGCCGATGTCGACGGTGAAACCGAGGGTCCGGCGATCTGTGTACGACGGATCGATCATCGAGTAAGTCGCCCAGGCGTCCGCCCATACCGTGGGCGAAAGGATCCGACGCAGCGGCACCCGGGTGGCAAGGAATTCGACGGCTGGCGTGCGGCCGGTTTCGCTCTGTCGCGTCCTCCAATACCCGGCGCGCGCCTCGATGTAGTCGTGGCGGAAGAAGAGACACGCCTCCCAGTAGCAGATCAGCAGGTTCAGAGAGAAGAACAGGCTGAACAGGCAATGGATGACGTTGACGTCCCCGGAGAGGTGGTAGCGGGTACCGATGCCGAAGAGCGCCAGTAGCGCGACGATCAGCGCCGCTAGCAACCCGGCCGAAATCCCGCGCCCGCTGTTGTTTGCGTCGCGGCGCGAAGCCGCACGATCGTGGTTGTCGTCACCCATTGCCGGTGGTCCTCTTTGACGGGAGCCGCCCGTTCCGCGGCCGTTTTCGCCGGCCGAGGCGACTCCTCGACCCGGGCCCGGACCGGGGGCTCCGGCTATGAGTGTGGCGCTACCTCAGCGCCTCGGGCAACCTCTTCACGACGATGCTGGGAACGTCGAGTTCATCCAGCTCCCAGAAGGCCACCAGGCCGTCGGGTCCGAAGGCGGCCGGGATCTCCGTGGCGCCGGCGGGGAAGGTGCCCAGGTACTCGCGATCCGCGCCGAAGATGTCGATGGGGCCGTCGTCATCCCACGGCTCGTCACCGCGCCGCTGGACCCAGAGGGTGCCGCTCCAGCCGGCCCGCACCTGGCGAACGACCGGCACCTCGTGGAAGAACTCGCGGCTCTCCAATCCCTCGCGGAATGCGTCAGGCAGGTTGGGCGCGAGGGCCAGGTCCTCCTCGTCCGCTCCATCGAGTTGGCCCTCGAAGTCGCGAAGGGCCCGCTCGATCATGCGGGATCGGATTTGCCCGGTGACCGGCTCGGGCTCGTGCGGCCGCCGCAGCACGCCGCTCGGGGAACCGTCCGTCGCGACAAGCTTGACCTGATAGGCCGAGGAGTCGGAGTAGGCGATCGAGCCATCGGGCAGAGCGTCCCAGTGCAGGTCGGGCTCAAAGTACATCGCGGCGTCGGTCATCATTCCGACGAGCGCATCCGTAGCTCGGGACTCGTTCGCGAGGTCGTTCAGGGTGAGTTCCTCGGTGCTCTTCTCGCGGGGTACTCGCCAGGCTTCCACGACCGGCTCCGCAACCGCCACTTCTCCGCCCAGTTCCAGTCGCTCGAGCCCGCGGTGATCGACTCCCGAGGTGCCCACCTCACCGCCCAACAGCTGCCCCAGGACACCGAACATCTGCCCAAGGACATCGGGCTGGCCCTGGCGGTACACTTTGCCTGTCCGCGGGCCGGGCCGCAGGGAAAGACCCGCCGGGTCCATCGCGAGGGGCGACTGCTCGGCGCTCATCCTGACGAAGTGCTCAAGCGCGCCGTCCGTGCCGAAGATCTGGAAGGCGTTGTGGCCGGCGTCGGGAACGGCGAAGGTCCCATCGCGCCAGACCACCAGGTCGCCGGGCCGCTGAAACTCTCCGGGTCCCTTCCCCTGGCGCCCGACCGTCCTCACCAGCTTCCCGTTCGTATCGACGACGATCACCCGAAAGGCTGCCTCGTCGAGGAGGTACAGGTTCCCCGCTCCGTCGAAGCCCATCGGTCCGGGGCGGGTGAACTGGGCCCAGTCCTCCGCCATCAGCCCGCCCACGCGGTAGACCTCGGGGAAGTCGGCGGTCAGCGGCCGGTCCTGGGCCTGCGCCTGTGCCGAGGCAACGGTGAGCACTGCGCCCATGGCAGTTGCGACGAGGTGTTCGTGACATTTCATGTCGGGTTGCTCCCTGGAATTCGGCGGGCCTGCGGACGCACATTGAAGGCGGGTTCGTATTCAGCTACGCGACCCGAAGTGACCGGGTTTCACCTTGCCGGCGCTGCGCAACGCCGCTTTCGGCGCTCGCGCGGATTCATCCACGGACAGCTACCTTCCCCCTCATGCCAACCCACTGGGCCATCGACCTCGGGACATCCAACACGACGGTCTGCGAAGACCGGTCCGGCCGGGCGCACGTCGTGAACCTGCCGGAGCTGGCGAAGATGGAGCCCCTGACGCAGACCCCGGTCATCCCGTCGTGTGTTTGCGTGATGGACACGAAGGGCGAGGACGTCCTGATCGGGCAGAAGGCGGTCACCTACAACTGGGACGGGCGGGCGACGGGGTTCGCGCGCGGATTCAAGCGGCACCTGGGGATGGAGAGCGGCCGGGCGATGGCGCGGGCGGGCGGGAGGATGTTCACCGCGCAGGATGTCGCGACCCTCTTCCTGCGCGAGGTGATCCGGGCCCTTGAGACGCGATTCGGCGAGGAGGTCGCCGATGTGACCATCGCCACCCCGAGCGGGTTCTACGAGACGTACCGGGCGGAGCTGCTGGGGATCCTCAGGGGTGTGAAGCAGCGTGGGTGGTGGGAACGGATCTTGGCGCGGCTCCTTGGGAAGCCGGCCGGGATCACGTTCCGCACCCTCGACGAGCCGGTCGCGGCTGCGCTTGGCTACGGCGTGGATGTCGGGCGCCCCACCACCCTCGTGGCCTTCGACTTCGGCGGCGGATCGATGGAGGCCGCGGTCGTGCGCACCCGCGGTGCGAGAACGATGGAGACCGGGCGGGCGGAGGTGCTGGCGAAGCAGGCGGTCGAGATCGGCGGGGACAACGTCGACGGGTGGATTCTGGAGCGCTTCGTTCCGGCCGCGCTGCACGACTGGCCGGAATGGGAGGTCGCGCTGAGGTGGGAGGCGGAACGGGTGAAACTGCTCGCGAGTGCGGGAAACGAGGGAGACTTCACCTTCCGCAACGAATCCTACGGGAGGCTGGACTACCATGTTCTGCGCGACATTCTCGCCGAAAACGGCCTGTACGGGCGGATCAGGGAGCTGCTGGACGCCCTGCTCACCGAAATGCAGACCCGGCACGGCGTGCCGCCGGCCGACATCGACGACGTGATTCTCGAAGGGGGATCCACCCTGCTTCCCGAGGTGCGCAACGTCGTGAGCGATGTTCTCGGGCGGGAGAAGGTGCGGGAGTGGCTCCCCTTCGAGGCGGTGGCCCGGGGAGCGTGCCTGTTTGCGGGAGGCGCGCACGTCGAGGACTTCATCTACCACGACTACGCCATTCGCCTCCTGCCCGACGATGTCGGCGAGCCCGAGTACGAGCTGCTCATCCCCGGCGGCACGTCCTTCCCGACTGCGGACGACTTCGTGACCCGGTACTACGCCCCCGGCTTCGATGGCCAGCAGCAGATCAACCTCTTCATCTGCGAGGTGGGGCGGGTTGCGGGGCGTCCGGTCGCATGGGACGAGCGGGCCAACGGCTCCAGCTACTTCGTTCCCCGGACCGTCGGCGAACGGGCGTTCTGCCTGTGCCTCAACGAGGCCGACCCGGCTCTGCCGCTGAGCCCGCCCGGGCGGGGGACGGCACCCCGGCTTCGCGTAACCTACTCGGTTGACGAGAACCGCTGGCTCTGTGTTACCGTATACGACCTGCAACGCAAGACCGACCTGAAGGTCAATCACCCGGTGGTGCGACTGCGATGAGCTTTCTCAAAGCCCTCTTCGGGCCGAGCCGCGACGAAATCTGGCGGCAACTCTCCCGCGAGGTGGACGGGCAGTTTCACGAAGGCGGCTTCTTCGGCCAGTCGGCCGTCCAGGCCCGCACGGGCGACTGGATCATCACGCTCGACACGCACACGCAAAGCACCGGCAATGTGCACCAGACCTTCACGAGGCTCCGCGCTCCCTATTTCAACCCGGAGGGCTTCAGGTTCGAAATCTACCGGGCCAGCCTCTTTACGGAGCTCGGCAAGGCGCTGGGCATGCAGGATATCCACGTCGGCCACCCGCGCTTCGACGACGAATTCGTAATCAAGGCAAACGCGCCGGAGCGCGTGTGGCGGCTCTTCGACAATCCGAGGATCCGTGAGCTCATCGACGCCCAGCCCCGGATTCACCTGTCCGTTCAGGGGCACGAAGGCTGGTTCAGCAAGTTCCCCGCCGGGATGGACGAGCTTCACTTCCGGGCCCAGGAGGTGATCAAGGATCTCGCCCAGCTCCGGAGCCTCTTCGATCTCTTCGCCGAGGTCCTGCAGGAGCTCTGTCACGACGGCAGCGGGTATGAGGACGATGTGCGGATCCACATGCGGCGCCTGCGTGCGCCCGGGGGCCGGATCGAGGACACATACGTCCTCTGGGATGGCAACAAACCGCGACGCGACGCAGCCGCCGCGCTGGGCGGGCTGGGGGACGCCGCGGCGGTTGGGGCCCTTGCGTCGGTTCTCTGGGACGAGGACGCTCCGCTCAGGGCGCTGGCCATCGAGGCACTCGCCGAGATCGGGGACCGGGACGCGGTCGGCCACCTCATCCCCCTGCTCGGCGACATGCGGGAGGCGGAAGGCCGGGCGATTCAGGGCCGGGTCGCCGAAGCTCTGGGGCGACTGGGCGAGGAGGAGCTGGCCGAGACCCTGCTCGCCGCGCTCGAGGGCGATTTCGCGCGCCTCAGGGCACGGGGCGGCGAGTACCGGGCGGAGATCATCGCGGCGCTCGCGGGCGCAATCGAGGGGGCGGCCGGCGTGGATGCCGCGAGGGCGCTTGCCGAGATCCATGCGATGGAAGCGCTCCCCCGGCTTCGCGAAGTCCTGCGGAGCTACCGCGTGCCGGAGGTGGTGGAGCGGGCGGTCACGGACACGATCAGGAAGCTGGAGGCGCGAGCCGCGCTACCCCGCGCCGCAGCCGCAGCCGACTTCGAGGTCGACACGCTGCCGCGGGCGGCGGGGGATCCCGGACCGGATACCGCAACGCTGCCGCGAGGTGCGCGGGAGTCGGCGGGCTGACACGCGCCCGGCTGTGCGCGGCGGGCTCATCCAGTGGGCTCGCCGCCGGCCAGCTCGGCGACATGAACCACCCGGTCGGCGAGGTACGGGTGCTTGCGCACCTTGTCATGGAAGCGGGCGTCCGCCGTTACGACCGGGTAGTTCTCGTGAATCGCCAGCGCGAGGTAGAAGCAATCGTACACGGGATGCCCCAGGTCGCTCGCGAGACGTGCGCTGGAGGCGGCGAGCCGGCGCATTGAAAGCGGTGTGGCCACCGGGGCGGTACGCAGCAGGTCGACCGCTTCGGCGAGCTGTTCAGGGCTCATCTCACCCTGCCGGTGCTTGGCGGCCAGCGCGCTTGTCGCTTCGGCGAAGAGCAGATCGGGCGCCAGCAGGGTCACACCCGAGTCAAGCAGCGTCGCCGACTCTTCGGAGAGGGATTCGGCGACCAGCCACTTCACGGCCACGCTCGCGTCGACGACGTACCCGGTCACGGCAACGTGTCCCGGTCCCGGTCGGCGCGAATCGTGTCGGTGCTGTCGATGCAGGATGCGAGACGCTGCCGCATTGCCCGGGCCCGCTCGGCGAACGTCCCCTCGGCGGGGAGCAGGGTTTGCCGCAGGATCTCCCGGTGTTCCGCTTCGGCGGACCTGCCGTTGGCCGCGGCGCGCTGCTTGAGACCGTCGATGATCTGACGGGAGAGCCGACGGACCGTGAGTTGAGCCATTGTCCACTGCTGTCGTTGGAGTGCATGCATTGACATCACACATTATATCGCGATGTCAATGCTGTCAATGGAGACTTCAGGCGCCGGGCAGCCTGTACCCCACTTTCCTGGCGACTGCCTCGTCCACATCCTCCGCCGTGAGCAGAACGGTCACGGACACCGTGAGTGCGCCCGCGGCCGCGATGTTCAGCGAGAGCGCCGTCGCGGCCGCCTCGTCGGGCAGGTCGGTGATGAGGTACAGGTCGCAGTCGCCGAAGGCGTAGTAGAACCCCTCCAGCGTGCCGCCGACGCCCTCGACCGTCTGGCGCAGAGCAGCCTCCCGGCCTGTGCCGCCCTCGGCGAGCAGTCCTTTCAGACCGGATTGCGTGTAGTTGGTGCGGAACATGTACTTGGCCATGCTTTCCTCGTTGCCCGGGGTGATCCTCGTATCGCGATGGTACAATATGGCATGCGGGAACCGCACCGACTATCCTTCGGGGCGATTCCTGCGGCAGGCCGATCATGGTCCACTTGCCCGAGCCGGGCACCCTCGCCGGAGCCCGTACGTTGACCCCGCACGGCGCGTCCCTCACAATCAGTGTCATGCGCAACAGGAGACTCGCCGTTATCGGCGCTATCGATCTCGGGACCGCGGCGGCGGTGCCTCTCGCGCCCCGTTTTGGTGCCTTGCGAGACGGTCAGGCGGTGATCACCGATGGACTTCAGTGCGCCACTGAAGGGGTGCGCGTCCAGAACGAAACCGGCCCGGTGCGATGAATCCTGACGCGGGTACCGAGACAGGCGGCCGCCGCGAGCGATCCGGCCCGCTGGCCTATATGGCCGACAACGGCATCGCGGCCAATCTCCTGATGATGGGCATCGTTGCGGCCGGACTCGTGTCCCTGACCGGCCTCGAGCGGGAAGCCTGGCCCATCACCCCCTTCTACCACATCGAAGTCTCGATGGCCTATCCCGGCGCCACGCCGGAGGAGATCGAGGAGTCGATCGTCGTCAAGATCGAGGACCAGGTCAGCGGGCTCGATGACGTGAAGGCGGTCAAGTCCGTGGCGGCTCCGGGAATCGCCTCAGTGCGGGTCCAGATGGATTCCCGTACGGACATGGACCAGGCACTGGACGACATTGAATCTGCCGTCAATCTTATCCAGTCCTTCCCGGCCGGTGCCGAACGTCCCCGGTTCCAGGAGATGGACAACCGCTTCAGCACGATGCGGCTCATCGTCCACGGCGACATCTCCGAACGCTCGCTGAAGGAACTGGCGCACCGGATCGAGGACGACCTTACCGCGCTGCCCTCCGTCTCCCAGGTCGAGGTCAGCGGGGTCCGGAACTACGAGATCTCGATCGAGGTGCCGCTTCACCGGCTGAGTGCCCTGGGACTCACGCTGACCGACGTTGCCGGCGCGATCCGCCGCAGTTCGCTCGACCTGTCGGCCGGCAGCATCGACACCCGGCAGTCCCAGGTTCGAGTGCGGACCCTCGGGCAGAACTACGACCAGCAGGACTTCGAGGAGATCGTCCTACTCGCCGGCCCCGACGGCACGCTCGTGCGCCTCGGAGACATCGCCGAGGTCCGCGACGGGTTCCAGGAGGCAGACCTGATCGTCCGTTACCAGGGCCGGCCCGCCGCATTCGTCGAGGTCTACCGGGCCGGTGGCGAGCACGTGATGGAGGTGGCCACGACGGTCCGCGAGCACCTGGCGAACGAGGTGGTCCCGGCCTTGCCGGACGGTGTGGGCGTCACCATGTGGAACGACGAATCCCAGGCCTACCAGGAACGCGCCGATCTGCTCCTGAAGAACGGAATTCTGGGTCTGTTGCTGGTCCTGATCGCACTCAGCCTGTTTCTCCAGGTTCGGCTTGCCATTTGGGTTGCGGTGGGCCTCGCCGTTTCGGGCATAGGCGCCCTCGCCGTCATGATGGCACTCGACGTGGCGATCAACACCATCAGCCTCTTCTCCTTTATCCTCGCCATCGGGATCATCGTTGACGACGCCATCGTGGTAGCCGAGTGCATTCAGAGCGAACGCAATCGGGGAACCCCCGGGGTCGCGGCCGCGATACGCGGCGTCCGGCGGATCAAGGTGCCGTTGACCTTCGCGGTCCTGACTTCGGCGGTGGCCTTCGTCCCGCTGCTGTTCATCCCGGGCGGCGTCGGTGACGTGTGGCGGGCCCTGCCGATCATCATGATCGCCATGCTGCTGGTTTCGCTGGTGGAATCGCTGTTCGTTCTGCCCAACCACCTGTCCCACCTTCCCGGTCCGGATTGGGTGCCGCGCAATGCCTTCGACCGATTCTTCTCGGGACTCCAGAGTCGTGTCGACGTCCAGTTGCAGCGGTTCGTGCAGGGGCCCCTGCACCGGGCCCTGCGGTTTGCCACGGCCCGGCCCGGGGTGACGATGTCGGGAGCCGTCGGGTTGCTCGTGCTGAGCATCTCCCTGTTGCCTGCGGGAATCGTCCCCACCACGCTGGCCGACGACGTGGAGGGCGATCTCGCGACGGCCGTGCTGGAGATGCCCGATGGGACCACCGCTCCGAGGACGTACGAAGTGGCGCGGGAGCTGGAGGCGGCGGGCGGCCGGGCCATCGAACGCCTCTCCCTCGGCCGGCCTGAAGACGCGCCACCGCTGCTGACGGGCGTCACGGTGACCGTCGGACTGGGATCGAGAATCGCGGGCGGGCTCAACCCGCTGCCCACCCTCAATCCGCAGGCCAATATCGCCACCGTCGAATTCAAGCTCCTCGCTGCGCAGCAGAGACGGATCTCCACCGGAGACGTCGTGCAGGCGTGGCGCGAGGAGGTGGGTGTGCTGCCGTACGTGCGCGGCATCACCTTCAGCGGCGAAATCTTCACCCTGGGGAACCCGGTCGAGGTCGTACTGTCCCATCCGGACCCCGAGCGCCTCGGCCTGATCGCCGACTCGGTGGTCGACGGACTCCGCCGCGTGGGAGGCGTCTACGACATACGCTCGGATCACGTCCCGGGCATCCCGGAGGTTCAGCTGGAGTTGCGGCCCGAAGCGCGGACCCTCGGCCTCACCGTGCAGGAGCTGGCCGGACAGGCTAGAGCCGCGTTCTTCGGCGCGGAGGCCGTCCGGGTGCAGCGCGGCCGCGAAGAGGTGCGAGCCTATGTTCGGCTGCCCACGGAAGAGCGGAACTCGATTACCGATATCGAAGGCTACCTGCTACGTACGCCGGGCGGGGACAAGGTGCCGATCATCAGTGTGGCCTCGCTGGGCATGGGCGAGTCGCCGTCGGCCGTGCGGCGCAGGGACGGCCAGCGCGTCGTCACCGTCACCGCCGACGTGGACGCCTCGGTGATTTCCGGCAACGAAGCCAACGAGATCCTGGCCGGTTCGATCCTCGCGGACCTGACCGCGGAGCACCCGGAGCTGACATACACCTTCGGGGGCGAACAGCAGCAGCAACTGGAGTCCATCGACGCGCTGTACCGCGGGTTCGCGGTCGCCCTGATCCTGATCTTTGCGCTCCTCGCCATCCCCCTCCGTTCATACACCAAGCCGTTCATCATCATGGCCGTGATCCCCTTCGGGTTCATCGGCGTGATCCTGGGCCACTGGATCCTGGGGGTGGCCCTGAGCGCCATATCCTTCATGGGGATCTTCGGGCTCAGCGGGGTGGTGGTGAACGACTCCCTGGTCATGATTGATTTCATCGATCAGAAGCTCAGGGAAGGCGTCCCGGCGAGAACCGCGATCGTCGAGGGGGCCAAGGGGCGTTTTCGTCCGATCATGCTCACTTCCCTGACCACGTTCCTGGGCTTCACGCCGCTGATTCTGGAGGATGCCATTCAGGCCCAGTTCCTGATACCGTTCGCCGCTTCGCTCGGTTGTGGCATTCTCTTCACCACGGCTATACTCATGATGGTTGTTCCGGCGCTGTGCGCGCTGCATCTGCATTTGACGCCGTCGCGGCGTCCTTCGGCGGCGAGCGCCGGGTAGAGGCCGGCTGCGGCAAGGCGGGAACCGATGAATGACACGGCGGAGAGCCTGAAGACGGAATACCTGAGCCTCGTCGACGAGCTCATCCTGATGCTCATCGACGAGAAGGGAGGGTATTTCCATCAGGTCCCCGGCTGGCGGCTGAACTGCGCCGTCGTGGGCGGAGTGCTGGCGGAGCTCTCCTTCCTGTCGCGGCTCGACTCGGATTTGACCTCCCTGTTCGTGGTGGACCGGGCCGAGACGGGCGACCCCGTTCTGGACCCCATCCTGAAGGAGATCGCGGACGAACCGGGCCAGCACAATGCCCGGTACTGGATCGAGCGGCTCGCCCCCCACGCGGAGTCGATCGTCGACCTGACTCTGGACCGGCTGGTTGAACGGGAGATCCTCCAGCACCACGAAGGCGAATTCTGGACGCTGGCTCCCTCGGTCATGCATGGGCAACGGTACGGGATGTCCGGGGAAGGCGCGGCCGACCAGTTCGTCAGGGCGCGCATAGGCAATGTGATCTTCACCGACGAGGTTCCCGAACCGAGAGACGTGGTCATCGTGTGCCTCGTCAATACCTGCGATGTCTTTCGGTTGATTTTCGAAATCGATGAAGCGGCGGAGGAGCGGATAAAGTTCATCTGTCGGCTGGATTTGATCGGCCGGTCCATCGCCGAGGCGGTCTCCGAGAGCCTCGTCGGCCCGATCCGTGGTCATGCCGCCTTCGCCAAGCAGATCCCGACGGTTCCGCTGCGCAGGCTGCTGCGCAACCCGCATGTGCGGGACGGCAACCTGAACGCGCTCTTCGGGACCCTCGCGGAGGAGTACGGCCCGGTGTTCCAGATCCGTCCTCCCTTCTCGGGGCGCATGATCTTCCTGGCCGGGCTCAAGACGAATGAATGGGTGCAGAAGCGCGGGCGCAGGTACCTGAGAACCAGGGACTACTTCGCCGACTTCGAGAAGGTCTACGGCGCGGCCGGTGTTCTCCCCGCCCTGGACGGGGCCGACCACTTCCGGCTTCGCAAGTTCCTGTCGCCGTCCTATTCCCGCGGGAGGCTCGGAGGTCAGCTGGACCAGCTCTACGACAAGGGGCGTGCGTACATGTCGACCCTGCAGGTCGGGGATTCCTACCGCGCCACGTCCATGAGCCGGGCAATGGTGAACGCCCAGCTGTCGCCTCTGTTCATCGGCGTCGACACGCAGGATATCATGGACGACCTGATGGTCTACAAGGAACGGGCCCTCAGCGTGCACATCGCCAAGACCCTGCCCAGGTTCACGCTGAACACCCCGGGTATGAAACGCCGTGCGGCAGTCCTGGACACGCTGATGGAGCGGGTCCTGAGCGTCCATACTCCCGCCCAGCGGGCCGACCGTCCGCGGAACCTGGTGGACGACTACCTCAGCCTGCACGCCAGCGACCCGCAGTTTCTCCCGGAGTCCAACCTGCTATTCGCTTTTTCCGCGGCCCTGATTGCCAGCGTATACCTCGGCGATACGTTCAGCCTCCTGGTCTACGCCATGGCTTCGCAGCCGGCCCTCTACGACAGGATCCGGGCCGAAGCGGATGCCCTGTTTGCCAACGGTGACCCCGAGAAGGAGGACCTGACCCCCGCCAATCTCGACGTGACGCACCGCTTCCTCATGGAGTGCCTGCGCATGTACCCGATCGTGCCCATGTCGGTTCGGAACGTGATGAACACCTGCACGGTCGAGGACTACGAGCTGCCCGTGGGGGAACGTATCCACATCGCCATCACCGCCACGCACTACATGAGCGATGTCTTTTCCGAACCCTACAAGTTCGACATCGACCGCTTCCTGCCGTCGCGCCGGGAGCATCACAGCCTGGGGTTCGCCCCGTACGGGCTGGGTACGCACCGGTGTCTCGGCACCCGGTGGATGGAGATGCACCTGGCGGTCAACCTGCTGATGCTGGCGCACTATTTCACGATCGAGGTGACGCCGGCGAAGTTCGCCGAGAAGCTCCGATTCAATCCGTTCCCGTCGCTGAAGCCGAGCAAGAAGCTGAAATTCCGCATCTCCGAGCAGAGGCGGGAGCTGCCCGGCTAGTGGCCTGTCCCGGAAATCTCGCGGCTATTCGAGCACCGATGCATCCGCGCTTCCGGACCACGCACGGCTGATCCCCACCACAAATGCGACTGGGCGAACTGTCGAGAGCGCTGCGAGATGCGGACCCGGGACCGGGCGTCGCGCGTCGGGTCCGGCACTTTGACGGCTGGCTTGACCGGGCGGCATCGGAGGCAGCGGGCGCGGCCGCCTACGACCACACGGACACGGTCAGAGTCTACTACGAGCTTTGCAACGCCTTCATGGTGTGGGGCTGGGGCGAATCCCTGCATTTTGCTCCCCTCTCGCCTGATGAAAGTCTGGAGGAGTCCAAGGTCCGGCACCAGCGGGCGATGATTTCCCGGTTGGAGCTGCGACAGGGCATGAAGGTGGTCGATGTCGGTTGTGGAATCGGCGGCCCCATGCGCCGCGTCGTCCGCGAAGCGGGTGTCGGGGTCGTGGGAATCAACATCAATGAGATCCAGCTGGCGGAGGCGAAGAAGTTGAACGCCGAGGCGGGGCTGGAAGACATGGCCGGTTTCAGGAAGTGCAGCTTCGAGGACATGAGCGCCATCGAGGCCGACACCTTCGACGCGGGCTACGCCATGGAGTCGACGTGCCATGCGCAGAACAAGCAACGCGCTTTTGCGGAGATATTCCGCGTACTGAAGCCCGGCGCCCTGTTCTGGGGTCAGGAAATGTGCCTGACGGACCGGTACGATCCGCGGGACGAAAGGCACCGGACCATCAAGCGGAACCTCATGCGCGGCATTGCGCTGCACGACATCGCCACCTTCGGCGAAGTGGATCGCGCTCTCGAAGGCGCGGGATTCGAAGTCATCGAGGGGAGCGACCGGGACGTCCGGGAAGGACCATCCACGCCCTGGTATCAACCCATGGAGAGTCGCCACGGGGCGTTGGGGAGCGCGGTGCGCAGGCTTCCCTGGGGCCGCAAGGCGGTCATCGCGGGGTCGAAGCTGGCCGAGTTGCTGCGGCTCCTTCCGAAGGGCTCCGCGGAGGTGGTTCGACTCCTTGATCGAACCGCGGAGGCCTACGTCGCGGGCGGCAAGACCGGCATCTTCACGCCGCTGTACTGTTTCCTGGCCCGCAAACCCCGGCAGAACACTCTCACCCCCGCGCCCTCCTGAACCGCCAGCCGTGCAGGATGCTCCCATAGTGGTTGAACGTGCGGCGCGCTTCGTCGTCGTCGAAGGGGTAGTCGGCGCCGATCCGGGTGGCAGCGGCAAGCCCGCTGACGAAGCATGTTTCCTGGCTGTTGACCAGCGTATGGGCGCCGCAGTGCCACGTCCGTCTCCTGCCCTGGATGAAGCGGAAGAGCGGGACCAATAACGCGACGTGGCGAACGTCGTGAACGACGTGCTGGAACCACCACCTCCCGACGATCTTCCGCTCGTCGATCCGGCTGACCGGGTTGTAGGTTACAAGACAGGGCCTGTCCGACCGGGTCGCCCAGGGCTGCTGGTTGTGCATGATGTAGGTGATTTCATAATTGTCCGGCCTGGCGCCGTATTGTTCAATGTGATTGCTGCGCGTCTTGAGCGGCTTCACTTCGTTGTCGGGAAGCACCGACGCGTCAGAATGTACGATAGCGTGGTTGTGGAGTTCGCTCTCGTACCGTATTGACGACAGGATGTAGCGCTCCAGCATGGTGGGCCGGTCCAGCAGCATCAGTGTCTGGTTCGCGTTGCACGCAAGGATGACCTCGTCGAAGGTCTTCCGCACACCGTTCTCGTCCTCGACCACGACGTGCGACCTCCGGCGATGGACCTTCCGCACGGGACGGTTCAGATGGATCCTGTCCCGGAACCCGGCGATGAGGTTTTCGTAGATGCGTCTCGTTCCCTGGTCCCACGTTTGCATGGGTGTGGCCGACTCGATGTCGAAGAACTCGAGATACCTGGCAAAGAGAGCCGCGGGCATGTCGAAGACGTTTGTCGCCAAGAGAAAGTTGACGAACATGGGCTTCAATACCTTGTACCTGAAGTCCGCGGAAAGGCCGGCCAGGTTGAGCAGGGTCCCCATGCTGATGTAGTTGAAGGGATTGAGGGAATTCAGCAGCTTCGACCTGGCGCGGGTCAGGAAGCCGAAACGGTGCAGGCGGCGCAGGATGCGCTGGAACTTCGCGATCTCGGGTTGCAGCTGTGCCCTGATGTCGGAGTCGAAGTCGTGGGCATAGACGCCGCCACGATACCGCACGCTGTAGCTGAAACGGGTGTCGACCAGGTCGATGCCGAACCTCTCCATCAGCAGGAGCATGTGTCGGTAGACCGATGGAATGCACGCGGTGACGGAGATGTCGAAGGGAATGGAGCCGCCGCCGTTCTGCGGCATGTCGGCCGTGACCGCGTTTCCGCCAACGGTGTCGCGGGCCTCGAACAGCTCGAAGTCGAACCGGTCCGGGTGGTGGTGCAGCGCCCAGGCGGCGCCCAGCCCCGATATGCCTCCGCCTACGATGGCGATGCGGCGCGGCATTGGGTCGCTGCTCCTTCTGCCGTCACCGCCATCAGTCCCGCCTGCCGGGTTGGCCTCCGGGTCTCATCCCTGGCCCTGCCTTGCCGGGCGCTCGGCAGTTTCCGCCGAGCCGGTTCGGCCCGCCGAAGCGACCCGCAGCTGCAAGTCCGGATAGAACTGACGGCAATAGAGCCGGTACTTCCCGATCGGACCGTCGGCCCGGCAAAGGCGCGGGGGAGACTGGTAGCGCTTCCGGTCCCAGATGACCACGTCCTGCTCCACATACCGCCTCTCCTCCTTGATGAAGAGGCGGGCCATCACCCTGTGGCGGAGGCTCACCGGGAGGAACCCGAGACCCTTGAAGAACTGCCCCGGCTTGCGGATCTCATGCACCTGGGTGGCCAGCGTCAACTCGACGAACGTGCCGTCAACCGGCGATGAGAGCACCCACATGCGCGAGTGCATGCCGATGCCCTTCTCATGGATTTCGACGAACGAATAGCCCAGCCCGTGGAGGTGGGCGACCGCCGACACCTCCGCCACCACATCGAACAGACCCGCGGTCCGTCGCACGCTCGTGAAGTCGAAGGCGCTCCTGAGGTAGGCACCGTCGATCAGCATTTCCGTCGGCCGCACGTTGCTGTAGCCGTGCGTGTACTCCAGATGCTCCACGTCGACGGAGTTCTCCGCCGTCTCCTGCGGGTGGCCACGGAACCGGAGCGTGGTGGTCAGCACCCTGCTCCACTTCGGGCCGGTGGCCGGCTCCTCCGGGAGGTCCCACTGTGGCGGCCGTCCGCCGGCGCCCCACCAGGCGAAGATCAGGCCGAGGATCTCCCTGGTGTGGTAGACCTTGAGCCGCGCGGCCCTGGGGGCCGGGGCGTTGGGAGTGGCGACGCACTGGCCGGTCGTGTCGAAGGTGAAGCCGTGGAAGGGACAGACGAGGCAACCGTCGCGCACGCGCCCGCCGACCGTCGGGCCCATGTGGGAGCCCAGATGGGGACAGAAAGCGTCGGCGACGCAGATCGCACCCGTATCGTCGCACCATGCGACGATTTCTTCACCCATCCACGTCTTTTCGATCAGCCCCTTCTTCTCGATCGACTCGCGAGTCGCGATCAGATACCATCCCTCAGGGAAAGGCGGCAACACGTCGATGCGAGTTGGGCGCGGCCTGCTGGCTGTCGTAGGCATGGGCGGCGGGGCCTGGGGATCGGGGTGGCGGAGCCTGGGGACACGACACTCCAAGTACAGATTGGAGTGGAATATAGCGCACGTGACCCTTCAGCTGAACAGCGACTCCCCTCTCTGACGTCCCGGTGGTACATTTCGGCCCCTCAATCTCCCACTTCCAAGGCAGACCAATGGCACGTCCCATCCCCCTCGCCCTCCTCCTCGCGGCAGCAGCCCTGACCGCCCCGGCCACCCTCGCCCCGGCCACCGCCTCGGCCCAGGAGGCCGCCGCCGCCGCACAGGAAGCCCCCGCCCCACCACCCGCCGACCCCGCCGACGTCGAGTCCATCGACGCGATCATGAAGGCCGTCTACGACGTCATCTCCGGCGACGCCGGCGTGGCCCGCGACTGGGACCGCTTCCGCTCGCTCTTCGCTCCCGGCGCCACCCTGAGCCCGGTCGGTCGCTCGCCCGGCGGCACCTACGGACGGCGCATCATGACCCCGGACGAGTACGCCGAGAACTCGGCCGCCTGGCTCGAACAGAACGGCTTCCACGAGGTCGAGATCAACCGCGTCACCGAGCAGTACGGGGTCATCGCGCACGCCTTCAGCACCTACGAGTCGCGCAGGCAGGAGACCGACCCGGAGCCCTTCGCCCGCGGCATCAACTCCTTCCAGCTGCTGAACGACGGCACCCGCTGGTGGGTCGTGTCCATCTACTGGCTGGGGGAGAGCCCCGACCACCCGATCCCAGCGCGGTATCTGCCGGGGGGCGCGAGCTGACTATGGGGGCGACCGCTTCCCTTGCTTGCTAGCCTCGGGCTGTATTACTATCGTATTACACTCGATCCCGGGGGACAGATCGGACCGGACGGCCATGGCCACGAGAACCGTAAGACTGGACGACGCTGCCGAGGCCACGCTGCGTGACCTGCAGCGGCGCACCGGCAAGTCGATTTCGAATGTCATGCGAAGCGCCCTGCGGGCGTACTCGGCCGAACTCGACGCGGACGTCCGGCTTCGGCCCGGCGAGGTTTACGAAAAGCTCGGCCTGCCCGGCGAAGGGGGATACGCGCTTGCCCCGGCGGTTCGCGCCAGGGAGGCCGTGACGGAGATTATTCGCAAGAAGCACTCCCGGTGATCCTGGTCGACGCCGGCCCCCTGGTGGCCCTGTTTGATGCGAACGACCACCAGCACGACCAGTGTCGCCG
Source organism: Longimicrobiales bacterium (assembly GCA_965116645.1). Classification (GTDB taxonomy): domain Bacteria; phylum Gemmatimonadota; class Gemmatimonadetes; order Longimicrobiales; family Gaopeijiaceae; genus Bin94. The sequence continues at coordinate 4,291,835 of OZ220702.1, forward strand.
GATCCTGTACGAGCTGGACGACGAGCTTCTCACCACTACACCGGTTCTGGGCGAAGCCTTTCATCTGCTCAGGCCTGGAAGCCCCGGTCCGCCGAAGCTGATGGAATTCATCAGACACGGTGGCCTCGGGGTACGCCCGCTGGATGACCGGGGTCTGGGCCGTTGCTTCGAACTCATGGTGCGATACGCCGACCTGCCCATGGACTTCGCAGACGCTTCGATCGTCGCCGCTGCCGAGCAGACACGATCCGACAAGGTGTTCACCCTGAACGGGAGGGATTTCGCCACATACCGGATCCGGCGCGGCAATCAAGTGATCCCCTTCACGATCATCGGCGATGCGGGCGGGCCGGGCGTCGAGCGGGAATGCGTGTCGGTGGAGGAATCGGTGGGTGCCCCTTGACCCTGACGTAACGGCGGGAGGTCACAGATTTTCATCGCGTTGCGATGGTTGAGGTTACGGGATTGGAGGTCAGGATTCCCGCCGATTCGTTCCCGCTAAATGGAATCGGCTGCGCCATTGCGGCGGCTCGCGAGCGCCTTCCGAAGCCGGTCCTCGTCGGCTCTCTGGTAGCACTGAAGGACCGTCTTGGCCGTCTTCCAGCCTCCCAGCTCGCAGAGCACCTTGAGGGGCTGGTCCATCAGGTCGCTGGCGAACTTCCGCCTCAGCGAGTGCCAGCCTCTGCCCCGTTGCGGTTCCAACCCGGCGAGCTTCTCGGCTCGGTTCCACCAGTAGCGGACGAGCGAACGGCCCACGCACCTTGAGGCGTCCGTGGATGCCGGCAGCACCGGAGCATCTCCGTTTCCGGGATTCTCCCTTCGCGCCTCTTCCAAGGCGTCCAGGGCCTCGGCGGTCACCGGCGTGCTGTGCTCGTAGCCAGTCTTCTCGTGTTCCGCCCGCCACCGCACCACTCCGCCTTCAAGGTCGATGTCCGTCCACCGGAGCTTTCGGATGGCCCCGATACGGTGTCCGGTCTCGTGGGCGAGCACCAAGGCGACATGGAACCGCCAGTCCACCTTCCGGGAGGCTCCGAGCAGCGCGTCGTATTCCTCCTTCAGAAGGACGACCCGGACCGGGTTCTTCTCCGTGGGTGTCTTCAAGCCCTTCAGCGGGTTCGAGCCGAGAAGCAAACGTCCCGCCTCGTCCCTCGACTTGGCAGCCCAGTTGAAGACTGCGATCAGGAACTTGAGGTCGTGTTCGATGGTCCGGTCGGACACGGGCCTGCCGCTTGGGCCGATCCTGCCCGCGCGCCGCGCCCGGATGAACCGGTCCCAGTCCCTCCGCGACAGCGTCTCCGGCTTCCGGTCTCGACCGAAGAACCCGACAAACATCTTCGTCGCGGCCCGGTCGGACCTCTGAGAAGTCTCCGCCTTCGTGGGCGTCACCTCCTCACCGTAGATTTCAAGAAGCGTTCCCAGCGTGAGCGGCTCGGGCTCGGCGTCCTTCCGACCGTTCAGCCCCAGCCCCGCAAGGCCAGCGGCGGCCTCGTCGGCCTGCCTCTTGGCCCGTGACCAGTCGCGGTGCTTGAGCGACCGGGTGAGCCTGCGCCCGTTCTCGCGCCACTCGATCTGGTACAAGCCGGTCTTGGGATCAGGGAACACCCTCACCCGGTTCCGGCCCCATTCGCCAGCGCCGTAGCTGCGCCGGCCTCGTTTCGTGCGTGCCATCGTTCGATTCCTCTCGATTCGATGGACTGCACGATCCGCCTGCCCGGAAGCTCGCGGAGAGAGTGCGCCCGCGCCAGACTCGCGGCTCCCGTTTGCGAACGCGACCATCAGCGGCTCGGTCCGGCATCGCGGTCCGGCCCGCGCTTGGGCGGCCTTATCACCAGCCGCGGGCCGCGCGGTCTCGCGACGGCGGATGTCCCATAGTACTCGGCCAAGCGTGTCACTTGCCCGTCGAGCCGCTCGATTTGCCGCTGCAAGGCTTCGTTCTCCTCGCTCAACCGCTCGACGCGCTGCTGCAAGGCTTCGTTCTCTCCTCCTTGCCGCTCGACGTGCCGCCGCAAGGCTTCGACCTGCCCGGATTGCCGCCGCTGTTCCGTCTCGTACTGCGCGGACAACCTCCGCAAGGCCCTCGTCAACTGCTCCTCTAACGCGGTCATAGACCTCCTTCACTCGTTCGACAGCTTCAACGCCGGGCGACCATCCACCCTCCAGGGCGGATCGTCCAACGCCCCGTCCGGCACCACCACGAACCGCCCGCCCTCGATCTCGTGGAACACGAGCCCCCAGGTGTCCACCTCCAGTTGGGCGAGCGTCCTCCGGGCGTCCTCGATGTCCCGGCCCAGTTCGGCGCGGGTCTCGATCCGGTCCTGAATGCTCCCCGCCAACCAGCGCACCGTCGCCCAGCTTCCTCCGAAGAAACCGAGCCAGAGACTCAGGCCGACGATCAGGGGCCGTTGCCACGCCTTGGCCAGCAACTCGCGCATCCGACCGGTCGCCTCCTCCGTATCGCGCTCGATGGTACTGAGCGCGTTCCTCGCAACGCGCCGCGAGTTCTCGGCGAGCCGCTTCAGCTCGTTCGCGGTCAACTCCTCGATCTCCCTGCGTTCGCTCTCCAGCCGCTTCCGTAGCCGACCGGTCAAATCGTTCGCGGTCGAAGTTCTCTCCATACAGTTCTCCTTTCAGCCGCCACCGGCCCCCGCTCTCGGGGTCCAGCGCGGTGATGTAGTCCTTGCCCTGGCGCGGCACTTCAAGACCCGCGTCGTGCAACGCGGAGACGACCTCGGCACGGTTGCTCACCATGCCGTGCTCGACGCGCTGGATCAGGTAGTCCCGGATCAGGTCTCGGGGGGAGGCTTCGAGCCGGAGCCCGGTTCGCAGCTGCGCCGCCTCGATGTAGGCGCGGTGTCCGGGCTGCTGCACTCTGGCCCTGGCCGGATCGTCGGGACGGCCCCAGCCGTGCTCGTGGTTGAAGGCGTCGCGGAGCGGATCGAACGTTCGCTGCCATCCCGGGGGAGCAATGTTCAGGCTGCGGCCGGTCTCAAGGTCGCATCGCGCCGCGAGGACGTGGACATGGGCGCCGCCGCCTTCCTCACGGTGGCAGCACCGCCGCCCATGCGTAGCGGTCGGGCGCCAGACCCACCCACGCCGTCTTCTCGAAGTCGTCGAGGACGCGCTCGATCTGCTCGTCGGTGGGATGGTCGTCCGGCGCCCAGGCGATCACGCCGGACGTGTACCTGTGCTCGAACTCCAGCGAGTCGGCCACCGCGGCCACCATCTCCGGGTTCCCGCGTAGGACCTCGACGCCCTCGCGTGGCTTCCCGGCCGCGTCCTGCTCCCCGAGGAGGTATTTGGCCGCAGCCCGCGCCGATCCGGTCCCGTGCGCGAGAAACTTAATGTGCATCGCGATCCGATCTCTCGAAGCGGGCCAGCGCCGTAAGCGCCCGCTCGATGGAGACGAGGCGGGCGAGGACCTCGACGGCCTCGGCCGCCCCCTTGTGGGTATTGGCCCACCGCGCGATCTGGTTCAGGTTGTTCCCGATGCGCGCCGCCTCCCGGGTGCGCTCGCGCTCGACCTCCGCGTGCGGCACGGTCCAGGTGCGCGCCCGGTCGAGCGACCGGCGCACCAGATCCGACAGCGTCAAGCCTGCGGAGCGCGCCTTGGCGTGCCACTCGGCACGCTCCGCGTCGCTGGCGCGGACCTTCACCCAAACGGGGCGTCCGGCGCTCACGGCGCGCCGTTTCCGTTGCGGGGGTCACAGGGGGCAGAGCCCCCCGCCAGCCCCTCCGGGAGACACACGGAGTGTGGCCACGGAGGGTAGGCTGGCTTGACGCCCTTAGCCTGCCTCAAGCCAGCCTTGGGGCGCCTCCCAAAACACCTCTCCGGGCCGCGCCCGGAACCGCGTCCACCGGACCGCCGCACGCACGCTCTTCGGCCCCTTGGCCGCTGGCCTCATGGACGGCAAGGGCGACGGGGATTACCCGCTCCTTGGCGACGGCGGCGCTGTCCTGCGTTCGCCCGTTTTCTTGCCCTACCCGTACCCGAGATCGTCAATCCTGGGCGATTCTACGGCTCGGCGCAGCCGGGGCCAGAATTGAGCAGGTCGCCGATGCAGTCGGACCGCGAGTCACCAAGGGAATGCGGGCTGGTCGCTGACGCCTTCCTCGACGCGGTGAGGTACGTGCTCGCCCAGGGTGCGATCCGTATCGAACTCCGGGGCTTCCGGCACCCGTCAAGGTGCGGCACCGCAAGGCCCGCGCGGGCCGCAACCCCCGGACGGGAGAAGCGGTTGACGTTCCACCCCGCAATGTGCCGGTCTTCAAACCTACGAGGCACGTCCGCAGCCGGGTGGACCGAGGCTCTGCGCGTCTGTGGGTGGAAGCAGCCTTGGAGACCGTCCGCGAGCCAAGTCTGGCCGCCGGGGCCATGACACGGCCCTCGGTTCCCACACCGCACCTCAGCGCGGAGTCTGCGCGAGACGGGTGCCCGGTCTGTGGCCGACCCACACACGATCCACCAACGACGCCACCTGCGGAGCGCGCGTTGACGTGCCACTCGGCACGCTCCCTGTCGCTGGTGCGGACTTCATGCCGTTATCGTTACGGGGGTCACGGAGGTGCAACCAGTCCCTCCGGGGACACGCGGGGAGCGTGGCCAGGGAAAGGCTGGCTGCTGCTCCCCGAATTTAGCGGCGTCCGACAGGCCCGTTGCCGAAGCGCAGCCGTCCCACTCGGACCCGTCGGTTTCCGTCCGGCGTCTCGACAAGGTCGTAGGCCAAAGCCCCATCGCGTAGCGGCCCATCGCGCAGCGGCCGCACCACGGTGTCGAGGCGATCCATTCCCACGAGTTCGAGACCCAGTGGACCTAGGCGAACCGAATAGACGAAAGCGTCTACGACCTGCTCCAACGTAAACATGCCGTCTTGGAGTCCTTTGATGACGTCTTCGTCATCCGTTGCCACACCGAATGCGAAGACCCATACTCCCGAGCCGTCGGGCGCCGGGTAGATGTCAGTAACCTCGGCCGGCCAACCGCTGAACCTATCACCAGTAGGTTCCCACTCGTCCATCCCGGGCAGTTCGAGTTGCAAAGAGCCCAGGACCTTCAGATCGTCGTCATAGAGCTCCACTCGCCCAAATAACGACGTGCCCCAAATCAAGCCGTTCGAGCCACGGATCACGTCCACCCACGCCCAGTCCAGACGAGAGTACTCCTCACTGGCCTGCGTTGAACGAATCACATCTCCACCCTGATCAAGGAGCAGGACTCCCTTCTTGGTGGGATTGCTGTAGCTGAGCAGCCAACCCCCGGTCGCCGAATCCGAATGAATCGTCCACAGGGATGCGATCTCTGGCGCTTGGAAGGTCCTTACGAAGTCAAGGTCGTTCGAGAAAAAACTCAGCTTGGGTGATCCCGGTTCTAGCATGAGGATGCCGTCTGCACCCATAGCGAACTTTGGAGGGACGAGGAACTCTCCTGGACCTTCGCCCTCGCGCGTAAGCTCGCGCTGGAACCGTCCCGCTGAATCGTAGACAATCACCGTACCGCCAAGGGCATCGGAACTCACAAGGTAGCCCAGGTCCCGTATGCTCCGAACCTCGGCGAGAATCCCGATGCCTACAGGATCGTCCGCCGCGCCCAACGTCACCACGGGTTCGAATTCTAGAGTGCATCCGGCACATAGCTGCGTGGCGCTAACAACGCTCAATAGCATGCTCATACGGCTTCTTGACCTCTCATGAGGGATGGCGCGGATCGTGGAAACTGAACCATAGCGTGGGCTGACGGCCGTCGCAAGCGACGTGTCGTGTACGGAGTTAAGTGGGGAGGGAGGAAGTGGACAGCCGGCACGGCCGAATCCGGCCAGCGGACGGGGTTCGGCGCGGTCGTCGACCGGACGGGCTGACCCTCTTGACCGCTCCACGGCCAATGGGAGCGCGTCGCCTTGCGCCACCGTAAAACGAGGGGAAACACGCACCGGACCCTACGGGCACCGCGCCACCTCCTGACCCTGCCACCAGCAAGCCGAAGACTGCGGAGTAGGGTCAGAAGGCCGGGTTGAAGCCATCGCAGCGTGGTCATCCGCGTTAGAGGTGCGGAAGATGGAAGTGAAGTCAAGCGGGAGTCTGAATGCACAGGCCGTTACACGTGAACAAATCAAGAATACCACAGTTGCGGACATCGCGACAGAGATCGAATATCCAGATATGCGAATAGCATGTGGAGCCATCACTGCAGTCGGACTTGCCCACTCGACACGAGCAGTCAATTAGCTGATTCTTGCCGTCCTGCACCGGGGCCGGGCCGCCCAACCTATAAAGGGCGGTGTGGGTCAGTTCCTCGCCGAGGATCGCAATCGCGTCCTCTTCAAAGGCGGCCACTTCCGATTCCGACGCGGTCCCTCCAAGATATAGTTCCAGCGGCACCATCTGCAGGAAAAGGCGCTGCTCGGGGGACGTGACCTCATGGGCCACGGCGGCAAGGTGTTCCGTCCAAAGCGAAATGCGAGCTTCTACATCAAGCGCGTTGTAGATCGCGTTGCGGTAGGGGATGGAGTAGTCACTATAAGCTTCGAGCGTCGTCGGCAATGCGTCGAGGTTGGCCTCGACCCATTCCTCTGCCAACACACACTCTGGGGTGAATGCCGAGGCGCCCGGGAATTGATCGACATAGGCTTCGGGCCCGGGCCAGACGGTGGCGGTCGCTAGCGCGATGATGCCAAACAGCGTGTTCATGATTCCTCCTTACGGCAGGTGAAAAAGGGGTGTTCAGCACTGCATTCATATAAGTACCGATTCGCACCAGGGCGCGCAACCTCCTATGACCCCGCTGTTGGGAGCAAATAGAATGGCCGGTCTTGGAGCGCGTGAAGTGAAATGTCCAGGGGTTCCGCAGCCCGACAAGGCGAGCGAAGCGAGCCGAGGAGGATGGCGGAACCCCTCACGCGGCCGCCCCGGCCTTGTCCAGCCGCCGACCGGCGGCATCGTAGCGCACCAGCCTCAGGGTCCCGTGGAAGACCGCAAGGCCGCCGTCCTCGTGCTCGTGGACGGAGACCTTGGCCCGCACGTAGTGGCAGCGGTGACGCTGCGGCGGGATCTGGAGCCTCCGGCACCGATAGGCGACGCAGTTGTCGTTGCCGACCGGAGGACTGTCGGGCAGCTTCGTCTTCACGACGGTAACAGTGGCGAAAACGCGCTCTCGGGCTCCATCGGCTCCATCGCGAACGAGGCGTTGAAGCGTGGCCAGAAACGCTCTCAGGAACTCGTTCGCCGCGTCCATCCGGCGATCCCCGCCCGCCAGTTACCTGGGACAGCCCGCCCCTGCGGCGTCCCGAACCCTCCTCTCGCTCCGGCTGGGAGGCTGGGGTGGTGAAGGAGGTCGATCTCCTCGACGCGCCATGGAATTGGACACCGGGCTCCGGCGTCCGCAAAGTACCCGTGCACGAATCGACTTCGAGTCCCGGACGAATCGTCTCAAGGCAGCGCGTGGGTCCAGCGCTGCCAGCCTTGATGGTGAGAACGGCGCTCCTTCGCTGTCGGGACGATGGATGGGGTACGGAGTCGTGGGCAGATCGTACCGCACGGCTTTAGCGAGCGTCGCCACGGACCTCGTAACGGCGTCCAAACCAGCCGATTGGATTCCCGCCAATCAAGTCCGGTTTTCCCGCTTTCGCGGCTCGGTCCAGCAAGATCCAGTCCAATGGCAGGAAGCGCAGATCGTGCAATCCTGTAAGACTTTAGCCGATTTCCTGCCGGGATTCAGACCCTTATCAACCCGCTGGCGGTGGCTGGTGGAGAGGATTAGGCCGCGCGGGCCGGATCGGGATCAGGGACCGAGCCGGTAGATCGTCCAACGGGCGGAATCGCCAACGCTCCACACAAGAACTCAGGGGCGGAAGTCCAACAGCGGATCATCCCCGAAGACGCGGTCTACGCGGTTTAAGAGCGTCTCGTAGTCCAGTTCGACGGCGAGGTCTCTGAACCGCTCGTCCCTGTAGACCGGACGCCCCTTGCCGTTGCGGATCGTCCATTTGCAGGGCACAGTTACCTTGAACTTCCTCTCGCTCAGCTCCTCGTGAATCCTGAGGTTGGGTGCGCCGTAGACAACCGTCAGGTGCGCTCGCTTGCCGATCCGCCCTGTTCTGCGCAGGGTGGCCAGGCGCGCCTTGGTCTCCTCTTCGAGCAGAGGGTCCAGCATGGGCCAGTACCGCTTGACGCTCTTCGGCATCGCTTCGAACAGCCTTGAGAACGAGTCGAGGTTCTGGACCAGGAACACGATGTCGCTGTAGGGGGATTCCAGCGACAGCCTCTTGAGCCGGCCACGCAGCAGGCCCGTGAGGTCCGTCAGCTTGACCTCTTCAACCGCAGCTTTGATGGACTGAATGTACTCGATCCAGTTGAACCTGTAGCCCATGAATGTCCGAGAGATGGGTGCCCCTCGGCGCGGGTTGGCGGGGAAGAGGTCGGAAACGTGCTCGCCATCGAGGAACAGGTACTGGTTATGCACGAAGTGAGTGAACAGCTTCGTGAGTGCGATGTCACCCGTTCGATGCCCGTGGTTGTCGAAAAGGCCGATCTTACGGTCGAGCCGTGGCAACAGCTGGAACAGGTTGCGAGCCTGCGTCGATATCAGGATGAGCGTGCCGGCGAGGCGCCTCGTGAATTCGAAATACGCGCGCCGCGCTTGGTGGTCGTCTGGCACTTGGCGCAGGACACCTCTCTCGCCTTGGTGTTTCTGCGTCGTCGCTTGCCCGCTCAACGCTGCGTCAAGCTCGGCAACCTGCTCGTCGACGCTTCGGACGAGGCGTCGAATGTCACGGATCAAGTAGTCGAGGCTCCCGTGCACGATGACATCGTCCGGGCCGAGGGTCTGCGCGATGATGAAGGGCGCGCTTTGATCGTAGGCCTTGGTCGGTGGCCCACCTGGGCGGTACTTGACGAACGCGATGCACCCGTAGAGAAACGGGTCGCGTTGTTGGTAGAAGATCCCCAAGACCTCTCTCGGTTTCTCTTCCGTGGTCGCTTTGCCCATGTGAGTGTTCTCCCAGACAGCTTGGTAAATGTTCGGCAGTGAGGCGTCGCCCAGCCTCCGCGTGTCCGGGCCAATCGGTCTGTAGCCCGACCGCTGATGGGATGCCCCAGAGGCTCTTGCGCATTCCGGCGAAGTCGTCCACCCGTTCCGAGCGAAGCCGTCCAGCCGTCCGGGGTTGAGCGGTGATCGGGAAGGGGTGCTGGACATGGATGGATCAGGTGTGGTTGGGGGTGGTGGGGGTCTCCTTGAGTCGTACAGCCGTCTCATCGAGCCGCCCTTGATGGTGATGCGGTGGGCGTTGTTGAGCAGCCGGTCGAGGATGGCGTCCCCGAAGGTGGGGTCGCCAACGGCATCGTGCCAGTGCTTGACGGGGAGTTGGGAGGCGAGGATGGTGCCGCGCCGGGCATAGCGATCGTCGAGGACTTCGAGCAGATCGTGGCGGCCCTGGCCTGACAGGGAAGCGAGGCCCCAGTCGTCGAGGACGAGGAGCCAGGTCTTGGCGAGGCGCTGAACGAGCTTCGGGTAGGAACCGTCGGCGCGGGCCAGGGCGAGTTGGTCCAGGAGGCGGGAGACGCGGAAGTACCGGGTCGAGATGCCGAGTTGGCAGGCCTGGTGGCCGAAGCAGCGCTCAATCCACGCAAGTCGCAATGGGACAATGACTTGACGATGTCTTACGATAGGCGTGTATCACTTGGTGTGTCCGAAGGTCGTAAGTCGTCTTAGCTGGCCTTACGGGAGCAGTGCGCGGAAACCGAGAGATCTGCTGGGACCGTCCGCAGCACACTCCCCCCGTCGAAGACCGCGGGCGTGAGGCCACTGAAAGCGGCAGCCAGGACTACACGCTGTCAGGCGGTCGCTATCCTGCGGGAGGTTCATCCCATGACGGCACACCACCGCTAGGAGCTTGCGCCGCGGCTTCGGAGAGAGGGAGTTAGTGGATCACGGCCGCTGACAGGACGGGAGGGCCGCGCAGGGCAAAAAATCCTGCGGCAGCAGCTGCATCTGGTCCGGCTGGTACGGTCGGAACGTCGTTCCCATTGACCCCCCTCGGCAGGCCGTCAACCTTTCACGATGCCTTCGACTCTCCTAAAGATAGCGGCTGCGGTTTTCTGCGGCGCAGACTCCTAGAGGTCTTCCGAACCCGCGTTTTCCGTACCGGGAACTGCCGATGAGCTGTGGCACGCTCCGGAGCGCGTTCCGGGCGTTGGACATCCCGAAGGAGAGGATGACGATGCACGGGGACCGGGCCATGGCGCGCACGATTCTGGACGAGGTGCTGGGCTTCCAGCCCGACTTCATCGAGCACCAGTTGGAGGCGCTAAAGAAAAGTGGGCGGGCCGACGGTATAGTATGAGAAGACTAGGGAATGCGCTCCGGCCGCGACCTCCCCGAAACCTCGCCACTGCGCGTCCATCGAGCGTGGCGCTGGACGGGCGTCGGGGCGTGTGTGGAGCCTCACAACCGAACCGCCGAAGTAAGGATACACCTCATGGATCTTCTGACCTTGATTGGGACCGGAGTAACACTATTGGCTGGCGCTGCCGCATTTTGGAAGTGGGTCTGGCCCAAACTGCTCATGCCGCTGTCCACTCGGGTCGCAAACGCTCAGCGCCGCCTCAACTCGTGGCTCCACAAGCGTCGGTTGGGTGCAATCAGGAGGGGCGCACGTCTTCCGTGCTACAATTCCGACTGCGACCGTCTCGTGTCGTCTGTCGGCGAGCAAACGTTCTATTGCGACGAGTGCGCGAGAGCCGTCGTGAAGCAGATTCGTGACGAGCGGCTCCGAGGTTTGCCAGCTTGGTGGGCCAGCCAGATGCGCTGTCTGTCGTGTGGCCACAAGTTCCACGTCGTCTGCCCGAAGTGTAACGCGCCTGGCCTTCTCCCGGTGCCCGTTGATCCGTGACCGCAGGGTGGAAGAGCCGATTCGGCTGGCGAGGACCAGCTTATCGGCTCGGACCGAGATCGCGGTCGGGATCGCGGTCCCGGCCGCGCCGACTCAGCACCGCCACCATCCTCACAAGGTCGCGGCGAGCGTTCGATGGCACTCGGCCAAGCGTTCCACTTGCCCGTCGAGCCACTCGATCCGCGTCCGCAAGGCTTCGCTCTCCCCGCTCTGCCGCTCGGCGTGCTGCGTCAAGGCTTCGACGTATTCTCGCAAGACTTCGGCGTACTCGTGCAAGGCTTCGATCTGCCCGGAGTGCCGCCGCTGTTCCCGCTCGTACTGCGCGGACAACCTCTTCAAGGCCTCCGTCAACTGCCGTTCCAACTCGCTCATTCAGATCCCTCACTCTCTCGACAGCTTCACGGCCGGACGGTCCCGCACCTCCCAGCCCGGGTCCGCCAGTGTCCCGAACGGCAGCACCACGTATCGTTCCCCCTCGATGTCCCGGAGCGCGATCCCCCAGGTGTCCGCCTCCAGTTCCGTCAGCGTCTCGTGCGCCTCCTCGATCCGCGCGCTTGCCGTCGCCAGCGTCTCGATCCGGTCCTGGATGCTCCCTGCCATCCACCGCATCGTCGCCCAGCTTCCGCCGAAGAAACCGAGCCAAACGCTCAGGCCGACGATCAGGGGCCGGAGCCACGCCTTGACGAGCAACTCGCGCATCCGCCCGGTCGCCTCCTCCGTATCGCGCTCGATTGTACGCAGCGCGTTCCTCGCGACGCGCCGCGAGTTCTCGGCGAGCCGCTTCAGCTCGCTCGCGGTCAGCTCCTCGATCTCCCTGCGTTCGCTCTCCAGCCTCTTCCGGAGCCGGTCGGTCAAGTCGTTCGCGGTCGAAGTTCTCTCCATACAGTCCTCCTTTCAGCCGCCACCGGTCCCCGGTCTCGGGATCGAGCGCGGTGAGGTAGTGTTCGCCTTGGCGCGGCACTTCGAGACCCGCCTCCCGCAACGCGGAGACGACATCGGCACGATTGCGCACGACGCCGTGCTCGACGCGCTGGAGCAGGTAGTCCCGGATCAGGTCGCGCGGTGAGGCTTCGAGCCGGAGCCCGGCCCGCAGCCGTGCAGCCTCGATGTAGGCGCGGTGGCCGGGCTGCTCCACCCTGGCCCGCGCCGGGTCGTCCGGGCGAGCCCAGCCGTGTTCGTGGTTGAAGGCGTCCCGGAGCGGGCCGAACGTCTTCTCCCAGCCCGGAGGCGCGATGTTCAAGCTCCGCCCGGTCTCCAAGTCGCAGCGCGCGGCGAGAACATGGACGTGAGCGCCACCGCCCTCCTCGCGGTGGAGCACCGCCGACCATGCGTAGCGGTCGGGTTCGAGCCCGGCCCAAGCCGTCTTCTCGAAGGCGTCCAGCACCGCGCCGATCTGTTCGTCGGTCGGCTGGTCCTCCGGCGCCCACGCAATCAGGCCGGAGGTGTACCTGTGCTCGAACTCCAGCGTGTCGGCCAGGGCGGCCACTTCGTTCGGATCTCCCCTCAGAACCTCGACGCCTTCGCGCGGCTTCCCGGCCGCGTCCCGCTCCCCGAGGAGGTACTTGGCCGCGCTCCGCGCCGATCCGGTCCCGTGGGCGAGGAACCTAACCAGCATCCGTGTCCGTGCGCTCCGTGAGAGTCAGCGAGGCGACCTCCCGCTTGATCGCGATGAGGTGGCCGATCACCTCGACGGCCTCGACCGCTCCCTTGTGGGTGTTGGCCCACCGCGCGACCTGGTTGAGGTTGTTCCCGATGCGCGCCGCCTCCCGGGTGCGCTCGCGCTCGACCTCCGCGTGCGGCACGGTCCAGGTACGCGCCCGGTCGAGCGACCGGCGCACCAAGTCCGACAGCGTCAAGCCTGCGGAGCGCGCCTTGGCGTGCCACTCGGCGCGCTCCGCTTCGCTGGCGCGGACCTTCACCCAAACGGGGCGTCCGGCGCTCACGCCGCGCCGTTTCCGTTGCGGGGGTCAGAGGGGGCGCAGCCCCCCGCCAGCCCCTCCGGGAGACACACGGAGTGTGGCCACGGGGGGTAGGCTGGCTGAACCATATAACAGTGGCTCAGCCAGCGCGGCGGACGCGCTCGAAGCGACCGCCGAAGATAGCCCGCGGGCGTTCCTTCGCGGGTGAGTCCAGGACGGTTGGGACTTGGTTACAACGGCACGGTCGACGACCAGGTCCACCGAGAACCCTGACGCGGCGGTCGGGCTCGGAAGAGCCTCGGCCGACCCGTTGAAACCCGATCGCGTCGGCCGTCGTAAACGCCTGCCGTGGAATCGCTGCGGCCGGTTGGCCTGCCCGGCAAGGCGCACCGGAAGGGGATCAGCGTGCTGGACATGGCGCGGATGTTCGCCACCGAGCAGGACGCCGTTGACTGGTTCGAGACATGGTACTGGCCGGACGGAAACCTGACGTGCCTGCGGTGCGGGGACACCGAGGGAGCCTACCGGGTCAAGAGCGGGAAACCCCAGCCGTACCGGTGCAAGGCGTGCCGGAAGTACTTCAGCCTGAAGACCGGGACCGCTATGGAGGACAGCAAGCTGCCGCTCCAGAAGTGGGCGTGGGCGATCTACCTGGAAATGACGAGCCTCAAGGGCCTGTCCAGCCTCAAGCTGCACCGGGATCTGGAGATCAGCCAGCCCGCCGCGTGGTTCATGCTCCACCGGATACGGGAGGCGTTCAAGGGCGTGTCCGCCACCTTCGAGGGGCCGGTCGAGGTGGACGAGACCTACGTTGGCGGGCTGCGGAAGAACATGAGCACCGCCAAGCGGAAGGAGCTGGAGGGCGCGGGCCGGGGGCCGGTGACCATGACGGCGGTTGTCGGCATGAAGGACCGGGCCACCAAGCAGGTGGCAGCCCGGGTCCATGCTCAAGCGGGCTCACAAGGGCGTCTACCACCGGCTCAGCCCGAAGCACCTCCAGCCGTACGTCTCGATGTTCGCAGGCCGGCAGAACGTCCGGGAGCTGGACACGCTGGCCCAGCTACAGGCCGTGGTCATGGGCATGGTCGGGAAACGGCTGATGTACCGGGATCTGGTGGCCGACAACGGACGGTCGGCGGTGGCGGGTTAGCGAGGAGAACTTGGTTTGCGTTCGGTCGCCGGAGGCACTACCGGTTTGGGGTGGCAAGGCGGTGAACACATAGCTCGTACCATCCGCTCACCATATTCGGTGTCGGGACGGTCTGTCCGAAAACTGACGACGAAAGTCTTTTTCGTGGGCTTGTTGATACGCTCTTCAGCCACGAACCCCCTCTTTCGCTTTGGTGAGTAAGCCCTTCCGAATCGGCGTAAGATGAACGATAGGGGTCACCTTCGTCAAGCCAACCCGGATATCAGGAGCAGGCTTGGGTTTTCTTGATTGACCGTTCTTGGAAGGGGTCGCGGCTGCTGGCAGCCTGCCCGACGCCACCCCGAACACTTTCCCGGTTGCCATGTTGAACACTGGTCCGCCACTGTTCCCAGCATGGACGGGCAGCTGAGCGAGATAGGCGAAGTGGGATTCGACCGGAGCCCGAGGATGCGGTACGATGCTACTGATGATTCCGGTCAGAAAGGACGGGGTGGTGACGAATCCCCCCATCAGCAGATTGTCAACTTCTGGCCATCCGCAGGTTGCCACCTCTTGGCCGAGATACGGCCCTTCGGTTGCTAGCGGCAGCGTTCGCTCAGGCGGGAAGGAGTGATTCAGCCGGGTAATCGCTAGGTCGATTGCCCCAGCAGAATGGGTCGCGCTGACTTCATCGTCCAACGGGACCTGCGAGAAAGGAACGTGAGATACGCCATCTTTCTCAATGCTGAGCGGCGAGACTACGAGAGCATGGGTAGGTGACTGATTATTGGTGGGGTTCAAGACATGTGCGGCCGTCGCAACCAGTCCTTGGCTTCCGGCAATCGCGAACCCTGAGCCGACCACCTTGAATTGGCCCTCCCCTTGCTCTACTGCGAAGGCCACCATTGAGCGACGGGCTTTCTGGAACACTGCTTTCCTGCTCGTCCGCGGTGGTCGTTTTCGCCTTGGCATCACGCCCTCCTCTGTTGGGCGGGACCGTCGGCCAGTTCGCGCGAAGCAGCGTAAAGCCCCCCTTTCTCGTTTCCGGCTACCAATCTAACGCCTATCTGCGGTGACCGCGCCGCCGACACCCCCGCGCCAAGCCGGACGTGACGCCGCCCGGGTACCCGGCCCGGCCAGACCGACGCTCCCCCAACAACACCCATCGCCCGAAAACCTGAGCCGAAGACGACTTGGAGAACTGTCAGCCTCACGGACGAGTGGGGGATCCTACCGGTGGCCGCCGAGCCACCTCCGAGCGGGTGGCTCCGGTCCATCCCATGGACTTCCCGTACCACGACGTCAAGGGCAGCATCAGTGTCGAGTGCGGCCGTTCGTACCTGTACTTCACCGAGGAGCCGAACCTCGTGGGCGGCGACATCGAGGACGGCTACACGGTCCACCACGTCAGCGTGCGAATTGACGGGGTCAGCGCCGTGTGGCGGGTCACCCAGAACTGGGGCGGGCACCTGCTGTACCTGCCATCAGCAGCGAGAGGCGCCTTGGCTGGGGGATCGGTGTTCGAGGTAAACCTGCCCTGGTATGGCGGCAGGGCTCGGTTCAAGTGGGACCTGACAGGATCGTCCGAAGCGATCTTGCAAACCTGCTGACCACGCCCCCCCCGCTGGCGCACCGGAGCCTGAAACCCGGCCCGTCAAGACAACCTTATAATCCCCCAGTCAAGCCGGTTCAGTTCGCCGGAGGCGGATTCGCCCGTAGCCTGCGCCCCGCTTGGAGCCGTACCGGAGTGTGAAAACGACGCGGGGGGTCGTTTCACGAATCGGCCCTTCCGCGATTCACACCGGACCTTCCCGTCCATCCGCTTGCGCGGTGGCGTCTTGCGGCCTCGCGGCCCGCCCGCCCGTTGCCGGACGGGCCGCATCGACCGTGGCGGGAGCAACCCCCCTCGCCGAAGGCTCGGTACGGCATAGCGGCGAGCGTGCTTGCACACCCTCGCCCCCATGCCTGGGGTTGCTCCCGCACCATCAATCCCCTGCGGGAAGGCCGGTCCGCGAACCGGGGCGGGCATCTCGTGGTTCCGGGCAACCGACGAGCCTTGGGGAATCGAGGTCGGCGTGAGCCCCTGCGAGTGCGACCGCCAGGGTGGTTCTTCCCGGACCCCCCTCTTGCCCAGAGCAACCTCGCTACCATACTCTCAGCAAGGACGAAAAGCCCCATTTGTACCGGTTCCAGCAACAGAAAGGTCCAACACACATGAACGCACTTGCCGCACCCCTCAACCTGTCCCGTGCCTTCGTAGGAAGCGTTTTCGCGCTCGCTGTGCTGCCGGGATCGGCCGTGGGTCAGACCCTGGCCAGCGACAGAAATGTGCTGGACTTGCTGCGCGAACTACGAATCGTCGAACCAGACGATTGCGGCGAAGACCGGTACGACCGCTACGACTACGGCTACGTAAGAGCGAATGTGCTGCTGCCTATCGAAAGGGAAATGGGGGGTGCCTATGGACCATACACCCGCCGCGTGTTCCCGGAAGTGGACATCCCCGACGCCACTGACACCGTCGAGGTCGAGCACATCGTGGCCCTGTCGGAAGCCCACGCCTCTGGCATGTGTGGGCGCTCCAAAGGGGAGAAGATGGTGTTCGGATCCGATCCGCTGAACCTGACGTTCGCGGCCAAATATGTGAATGGCAGGGACGAGAAGTTCCATTGGGACATCGCGAAGTGGGCACCGCCATGCAACCTGTGTTGGTTCGCGGAAAAGGTCGTCAGGGTAAAGCACAGATACGACTTGACGGTAGACTCGGCCGAGGCCGGCATCCTGCGTTCCATCCTGTACGGGTGTGATTCTACGGAGATGAAGCCTCCCCCGCGAAGGGGGTACGCTGCATGCTTTGTCGACTGGATGAAGGCCAGGGGCATGACGCCCCAAGGGTCGCCAATAGCTAAATAGGCCGTCGCTCCAGAGGCGCCCTCAGATCTTGCCGAACCGCCGACTTGGGCCTAGTTTCTGTGGAGTCCCAAGCCCCGTGTCAGCAGCGTCCTGGACCAACGCTACGCCGGTTTTCATCACGAGATGCGAAGCCTCCTCGACACCGTCGGGATCGCCGCTTGAACCGCATCCTCAACATTTTCACGATGGTTAGCCCGGAAAAGCACCGCCGCCGGGGTGGTGCCTTTCCTCAACCGTCTCTCCAAGGAGCCCCGAATGAGCAAAGCCATCAAGGACATGCTCGGATCGAAGAAGGCGATCGCCATGATCGTCGGCCTCGTCGTCAGCGTTGCCGGGAAAGTCGGCCTCGACCTTCCCACCGAGGACTTAACTGCCGTACTTTCCCCTGTTCTGGCATATATCCTCGGCCAAGGAGTGGCTGATGTCGGGAAAGAAAAAGCCCAGGTGGAGCAGGGAGCCCAACACTCCTAGAGACCCGAAGCTCGGGCACTGACGGACCCTGCAGGGGGAGCCGTTCGTAGGGCCAAAGGGCGACTTAACGCGATTCTCTGGCCGCTTTGGGGTCGGTTCGGCCCGCAAAAGGGCGTTTCGGGAAAGCTACGGTCCGTGGAATCGCCCTTGGATCGACGATCTCGGGTTCCCGAGAGGTTCGGGGTAGGGGGAAACCGGAGCGCGGCAGAGAGCACCGTCGTCACCGAAGCGTGATCGGGTGCTGGTCGCTCCTCGCCATTTGCGGGGATGGTGACCAGAGGCCTAGGAGCTTGCCCGCGCCCGCGCGAATCGAGGCTGTTCTGGGCCGTGCCGGGGAGGCGTTTTCGGCGGCTCCGCCGGGCTGGCTTGACTCAACGTTAGGGTGGGTAGGCAGCATACCCCGTGTATAACATGGAAGCTCTGGCGAAGGGGTGCTCCCCCCCCTTCGATCCCCCCGGAAAACCCGCTCCGGCACCGTTCGCGGTTGGGGTTCCACCTGCTTCCGCTTGGTCCTTGCCTCCCACGCGGCCAGCTGCCGGATGTTCTCTCGTCAGCCCCACCGATCACCGCCCGTCGAGGCCGTCGGCCTCGGGTGAGTCCGCGGAGTGACCGGCGGTCGGCGTGGTCGGCGTTGCCACCTCTTTGGCGCCGGTCCTCCCGGCCTCTGGGACGGACTGCGTCCGGTCCCTCCCGCCGGGATCGAGTTCCCTTCCCAACCCAGGGCGGACCCACACCCACCGGCTTGAGCACCTGACGGTCCTACGAGCCAGCGGCCCACGCCGTCTCGATGGCGGCCCAGGGTCCGCCATGGCGCGCTCGAAATCGCAAGAAACCCGTCCGGCGACATCCGATACGGTCGCATGGATTCCAGCACAGAATCGGGTCTCCGAAGTGATACGGGGATCATTGTGTTGTTCCGTGACTTATTGTGGTCACGCGGTTCTACAATTCCTTTCGGATAGTCCTGTAAGTAGTTAGACGATTCCTGCCTTGATTCGCGCCATTCTCAATCTGACGGCCCGTAGATTACCCGAAAACCCGGACCGACCCGAAACGGCCTCTGAACCCGTCACGGAGGGGACAGGGTCTCGGTACCCGCTCTCCGGCCCGTGGAGGGCGGAACGAGTGTCATCCCCCTGGCTGCCGGTCCAAGATGTCCCCTACCGCGCAACCGCCATTTCATATAGCTCGTCCAACGGCGTATGATCCAGCGAGCGGCGCAACGATACGCGAGCCAACCCCGTCGCGATAGCCTCAACATCCTTCTGGTTGAACCGACCGGTGGTACGGACCCTTTCCCCAAGGTGATACGCGATGGCGGCTCGGGCACTCGGTTGGTTGATGGTCGTTACCCTCTTCAGGGACAGCGTGACCAACGTCTCCCAACTCGGGCGATGGAGGTGAAAGAGCCAGTGTGCCGCCCCCGCCTCGATGCGACCCTCCGTGGTCCGGTTCACCTGATCGGCCAAGTGGAAGCGCCACCAAGCTCGCGCCAGCCGGCAGTCGGAGAACACGGACGTGTTGCCACGGACGCGCGGCAGACCCCCGGTACGCCGAAGGAAGTTCCTGATTCGACCCTCTCTCTTCTCGGCTCCAGACAGCAGTGCTTCCTCAAGCGCCAGACCATCGGTGCCGAGCCGACCATCTTGGATCCACACGATGTGGCAGAGGAGCCAAAACAGGGGGCTCGACGCGAGCGCCGCCCGGTGTTCCAAAACGTCCTTCCAAGCCGCGCCCAATTCCTCCTCCAACTCCACCGGAGGATCCTTGTACTCGTCCGGCGTGAGTTCTTTGCGAGGAAACGATGGCGCTTCGATCATGTCATCGCTTTCGAGCTTCAACCGCGACTGGAGGTATCGCACCAACTCGGCTGGTCCATCCCTAACGGCTTCGATAAGCTCGGTTTGCCGCCGCCGAATCGGCGCTTTGATCTCTTCAGGTGCCTCTTCCCACTTGACGCGGTGGATCTTCTTCTCGAAGATCATGCCCCTCTGCCATGCGGTGAAGGAGGCGTCCGCCCGTCTGATCAGGTTACGGTTCACTTCGTCAACCCTCTTGGCCGCCGCTTTCGGGTGTTCGATAGAGTCTCTCGATGACCGTAGCTGCCAGCGCGGGGTCGTAGCCCTCCTCCGTCCACACCGGCACTTTGGCCATCTCCAGGAGGTCCCGAATCTCTCGGGCCACGTCGTACTCCTCCTCGCCACCGTTGCCGAGAATGGTGGGCAAGTGACCGCAGGCACCGATCAACGCCGCGACCTGGATAGTTCTGCTGGTTTGGGTTTCGGGCCAGATATCGGGCGCGATATGGGCTACGAACCGGAGTTGGCCGGTTCCGCTCTCGGGTTGTACGTGCATTCGGCCGTCGTCCAGCTTCTCATCCCTCACGAACCGAAGCAGGGACTGCGCCAACGTGTTGACCTTGCGTTTGGTGCCCCGTGCCAACCACCAGCCGGGAGGCACCCGCAGGGCAACGTCCTGCCAAAACGGGTCGAGTTCCTGAGCCCGAAGGTCGAACTCCCGAACAGCCAGCAACCCCGGTATGATCCAAGAAACCCCGTCCAGCTCGTCCGGGCGCCAAGTCACGGAATGCTGCGGCTCGGCGGACAGTGTGAGTCGTGACAACAGGGTCTTCGGACACCGGATCTCCACAGCCCACTTGGCGAGGCCATCATTGACGGCCCGCTCAAGAGAGGGCGCTCCAGCGATAGAGTGACGGATCCTCGCCCTATCCAGAGCGACGCGCACCTTCGGCTCATATCTACCGTCAGGCCAGTCGAGACGAGACTCGTCCTCCAACAGCAACGGCAACGACACATGCGTCATGGTTGCCCGCCCCCGCTTGCCGCCGGGCGGCGACCGACGACATCGACCTCGACCGCGTTCGCATCCGGAATGCGATCCGCCAACTTGATGGTGAAGGGCTCTTCGCCCCGCGGAAGCTCGACCTCGAACCCGCCGTCCTGCGGATCGGATACTTCGCCGTTGCAGTGAAGCTCGCTGATGCGCAGCCATCGGGGACCGATCGGATGAACGCAGGTCTCGTCCGATCCGGACGGAACTCGGACCCGGACCACCAGATGGTCCCTCAACCGCCTATCGGCTCCCCGTGCGGGCCGCCACATCACTCGGAGTTGGCTAAGTTGGCCATCCGCGTCTGCGACGGCCCGAACCGAGCAACGGCCGCGAATGCTCCTTCCGGGCTTGGGAGTAAACCGTCGTGGCCTCGTTGGCCTTGGCCCGGGTCCGGGTTCTCGATCAACCGACCCGCCCTCTTCATTGTCCGGTTGGGGCGTGCTTTCGCCTCCTTGCCCCCCTTCGGCGGCCGACACCTCAACTGGACTTCGCCTCGGGCGATAGGGGGGCACCTTCTCCGCTTCCCTCTCGGCGTCGCCACGAAACATCGCGAATCCCGTGGGAGTGAATTCCTCGGACTGCTCCACCCGGCCCGCCTCTTCCCGGAGCCGAGCGGCGAGTTCCTTGAGCTTGTCCAGCAGTTTGCGGCTACCCTGTCTACCGAGCCGCCTCCGTTCTAGACCCCGATGCTCGGGGCCCTCGGCCCCGCGAAGCAGATCGCCGACCGCGCCGCTGTCAATCTCCAGGATCGCGTCAAATGGCTTGAACCCGTTGAAGTCCCTCGGCAACAGGCGGTCGGCCTCGTTCGTGATCCACATGCCGTTCCGGAAGACCTGAACGCGCGAGCGAGCACGGTGCTTTGCACCGTCACTCAAAGACCGGAAACAGCCGCCCACGCCCTCCTCTTCGAAACGAAGCTTGCGTCCCGTTTCCAAGGTCTGCCATGCCCGATGGGCCTGCTCACCGGAAAGCCACCCGCCGCCCTGTTCGGCGCGTTTGCGGGTGCGTTCGCGGTCGAGGATCAGTTCCAGCCTCTCGCGATCAACCGTTTCCTCGGACTCGGTTGTCTCGTCGCGGATGTGAACGACCATGCTTCCGTTCCATATCGCAACCAGGAAGTTCTTCGCGGCCACCCGCGAGATCGCATCGACTGACTTCTCATCGCTGCGGAATCCATTGAATCCGATCACGCCCACAACGCTTCCGGTATCCTCCAGGCATTCGATCTCGGAACGCAGCAGATCGGGTACCGCGTTGGGGTACGGATGCGGATGGAACAGGGTTCGATCGTCACCCAGTAGCCAGAAACCGTGCGCGCCCCGGCCGCTGTTTCTGTCGACGGTTCGGGAGGCCAGCACCGCGTGCGCGCTCGCTACGTCCAGCAGGCTACCGTTGGCGCGGCTGCGACCGACGTAATGGATGAAGCGGAGGTCGGAGGCTGCAAAGGCGGTCAGGTGACCGATTCCGAAAGCTCCGGCCCCAGCTTCGCTCTTGTCGGTGTTACCCTCCGTGAGGATCCTCTTCATCCGGTCGGCGTTGAGCCCTATGCCGTTGTCCCTGCAAAACAGGACCTGGGTGTCCGGTCCCGCGAGGACCCGCTGAATGCGCTTGACGACCCGGCGTTCGGCGCCTCCCTGTTTACCCTTCTCCCGTTCGCGGACTGCACCTTCGAATTGCTCGCGGTACGCCTCGATGCCCGGTATCGCCTCAACCGCGACTCGCCGTATCGTAAACCACACTTCGGCCGTCGCGCGATTGGCTTCCACTGCGGCGTCGAGGCAGTTCTGAAGCATCTCTCGGACAATGGGCTCGGGGTTCCCATCCCACTTGGCCATGGCCAGGTTCAGGAACCCCTGGGGCTGGTTGGCCGAACCAAAGATCAGGTTTCCGTCCATCGTCAGCGGGCTCGCTCTCCGATTAGTCGGTGCAGTCGCATGCTGGGACACCACGAGCGTAGCGGTCGCGATCGCTGCCCCCTGCAGCGGCGAGTTCTGCGAACGTCGGGCCGCGAAGACCGAAGAAGCCGAATCTGGTCATTCCTCCTCCGTTCCGGGCCGGAACCTCACGTCGGTATTTCTGCTCCATCCGCACCCACCACGCAATGTCGGAGGGAGCACCGGGCACTCGCATGGAATCAGCCTCTCTCGCGCCAACACCGATCGCCTTGGTTCCCTTCATGAAGCAGAAGACACAGTTGCCCGCCATGGCAGGCAGCTCAAGATCGAAGCCACGTCGGTGCCAAAACCGCCTAACGGCCCCTTCGTCGAATCCCCAATCGACGAGCGGGAAGCACGGACGCTCCCCCGGAGGTTGAGTGCGAATGGAACACCTTCGGCTGCCGGCGCCCTCGGCGAACAGCGACCGCTCAAGGATTCTCCGAACCCTTCCCTCTTCGTCCGCACGCAGTCCAAGGAGCGTCACATGGAGCGTTGCGTCGCTCCCCCACATCGGGGCCAAGCAAGGCGTACCGACCGGACGAGTGACGCGACCTGCGGTGTAGTCCTGCCACCGCTGGGCCGGTCGAGAGGAAGGTTGGCGAGTCAAGCACTCGATTCTTCGTAGGTAGGCTTCATCCGATGCGGTTCCACGGCTGCGGCGATACCGAACCAAGGCCAGTTCAGGCGTCACGTAGCGCTGCGTCGAATGGTGACCAGCATGCCTCGCACCCCAACCCACGCCAAACCACTCGGCGAGCAGTTGATGGGAAGGATAGAGCTTCAGCTTGGCCGTGCAGGACCTCGAATGAGGGTTGGGAAGCATCCCTTGGTATGAGAGCATCTCCTCGAAGACTTCGCCGTGTGACCGGTAGCCGCGCGGGTCGCTCTCGACCGGATTGGACGTCACGAGTCGGTAGGAGGGACGCCGAACGTAAACACCGCGTCTGGCGTCCTCCACCGTGCAGAACTCGAACCAGAGAAAGGGAAGCCCGAAGTCTCTTTCCAGCCGTTCCTTGCATTCCCTTGCGAAGTCGTAGGTCGCCGGATGTTCGGCCGAAGTGTTCGCGAACAGGATCACGTCGCCGCGCTCCGGGCGGAGGAGGCCGCTTTCGGCAAGCAGGAAGGCCAACGCCGCTGAGGACCGGCCACCGGAGAACTTGAGCACATGCGGGAGGTGCTCGTGGTCGCTCCCCCTGGAGGGAATCTCCGGGAGCGGACGCGGCAGATTCGCGAGGGTGGGGAGGATGGTGGACACGGAGCGTAATCATAGCCGAACGGACGCCGGGGACGCAACGCGGTCTGACACGATTTCGTGCGCCCTTCCGGCTCGCCGGCTCGGTCGGGAGGTCGGGTCCGCAGCCACGGCACGGCATGGTCGGGGTTGACGGCTGCCCGCAACGGTGTAGTATCGTTCCGTATACTTGCTCCCCGCCCGACACGCCGAGAGGCCTCGGGCGGGGTTATTTTTTCCAGATCGGTCAATGAGCGGCGAGCCTCCCATCAAGCGCGCGGTCGCCTTCGTGGACGGCCAGAACCTGTTCCATGCCGCCCGCGAGGCGTTCGGCTATACCTACCCCAACTATGACGTTGCCGCGCTCGCCGAGCAGGTTTGCGCGCGGCAGGGATGGGAACTGAAGCAGGTCCGCTTCTACACCGGAATCCCCGATGTCGGCGACAACCCCAGGTGGCACTCCTTCTGGACCCACAAACTCGCGGCCATGGGGCGGCGGGGCGTGGTCGTGTACACCAGATCCCTCCGATACCGGAACCGCCGTGTGGATCTGCCCGATGGCACGCGACACTACGTTCTGACGGGCGAAGAGAAGGGGATCGACGTGCGGATCGCGCTCGATGTGATCGCGCTTGCCCACCGACGCGAATACGACGTGGCGCTCGTCTTCAGCCAGGATCAGGATCTTTCGGAGGTCGCGGAGGAGATCCGGGCCATAGCGCGGGAACAGCGACGCTGGATCAAGATCGCGAGCGCGTTCCCCCAAAGCCCTGCAACCCGGAACCGCAGGGGGATAAACAAGACCGACTGGATCAGGATAGACCGAGCGCTCTACGACCTGTGCATCGACCGGCGGGACTACCGAAGGAAGCACCAGGGGGGTGTAGACTGATTGTCCGCCAAGGGATGCACGTAATGTCTGACCGCCTCCGGGTAGACTTACGTGATCGTCTCCCGTGATTCGGGCCTCTGCCGATCCGCTCGTCCGTGTTCCCACGGCCATACACGGACGGCCCGCTCCGCCAGCTCCCGGGATCTGCGCACCAGCGTAGCCTCGTCCCATGAGGGCTGCTTTGCCACTCGCTTGGTCAGGCTGACCGGGCTCCTCCGGTAGCATTCCTTCTTCACGTCGAACGACTGGTGCTCCCCCGGCGCGTCGTTGGCACTGCCGACGAGAACCAGGTTGGCGAGCCGGTAGCGCCATGCCCAGTGTTTTTCCTCGGCGTCGGCACCGAGCATTTCGCGCCAATCATCGGTCAGCCAATACGGCATCACGCGCTCGGTCCAAAGGGCTGCGCGGCTCGGCGCGTCATCCCCGTCCTCGTCCTCCATCAGTGCGTATAGCACCGCTAGCCGAGCTTGCTTGCCGTAGTACATGTGCTTGGTGTGGATCCCGCGGACGAGGTCTTCGTCGCTGGGCACGCCCACATCCTGTCGACCGAGCTTGCGGATGCGCTTCATCCAGTCGTCCAAGTAGGCCTCCCGATCGACGGGACCGCGGGCGGCCAGACGGGCGAAGGCGGTGTTGAGGCCGGCCGTCCTGTCGGTGAGCCAGAGACGGGTGATCCACGTGGCGACCGTTTCGAATATCCGTCCGGTCTGATCCACGGTCGAGATCGCGTCGCCGTCCGCAGGGCTCAACTCATGGAGCAGGCGCAGGGTGAAGGGTCGGTGGGTGTGTAGCCCCATCGCGCGCAGGTGCCGAAGCGAGGACTCGATGGCGTTCTCGGGATGTGGTCCCGCAGTGCCGGTGAGCATGCCATAGAGGCGGGCGAGGTGCGCGAGTTCACGGAACAATTTCGGGCGACGCTCTTGGTCGTCCCACTCCGTCTCACGCGCCCATCGGCGGAATACGTCGTAGGTCTGGTGGATCGCGGTGATCGTACCGGTGCGCCAGCGCATCAGATCTCGCAGGAAGAGATCGACCGGTTTCGAGGAATACTGGGCCTTGAGCTCTTTCTCGATCTTCAGCCAGTACTTCTCGTACAACTCCTGCTGCTCGGTGTCCGAGAAGCCCATGAGCAGCCAGTTCTTGACCTTCTCGCTCTCCTCCAGAGCCTTTCCGGTCGCGTTCAGGCTCTCGAATATCTGCTGGGGATCGTCGTTTTCGACCACGCCGAGACTGACGATCCGGAAGCGCTCCAGTCCGGCCATCACCGTGTCGGCGCCGTAGTCACCGACCAACTCGCGTACCACTCGCCAAGCTTTCGTGACCGCTCCCTTGCCCTTCGGCTCGCCTCGCAGAATGCGGACGTACTCGTCCTCGTCGCCGTCCTGAAGACGGAGCTTCCGCAGCCTCCCGGACTCTCTCTTCTTCCGGTTCCTCAGCAGATCGCGGATACCTTCCCTGGTCCATTCGCCGTACTGGTCGCCGTCATCCATCTGGTCGGCCACGCAGGCGAGGAGTAGACTCACGGTGGTTAGCCGCTGTTGGCCGTCCACGACGCGCTCGGTAGTGGGCACCCCAGCGGGCTGTCCAGGCGGGCAAAAGGTGATCAGGGAGCCACCGTAGTGCGCCCTCTTCGAGTTGGCGGCGGCCGCGATCGACACCAAGTCTTCGACCAGCCGCCTCACGTCCGCCGCGCTCCAGCAGTAGCGACGCTGCCACTTGGGAACGTGGTACTGGACCTTGCCGCCCAGCAGCTCCAAGAATCCCATTTCATCGGCCTGCACTACGAGCCTCCGGTCCAAGGCCATAGGGTGAGCGCTTTCTTCGCCAACTCCTCGGCGCGTTCCCTGATGGCGGCTTCGTCCCACTTGGGAAGTTTGGCTAGTTCGCGGGTCATCTTGACCGCGCTGTTCTCGTACAATTCCTTTTTCTTCTCGAACGAATGGTTGCTCAGCGCGGAACCCCATCTGCCGCCGCAGAGAGTAAGATTCCCGAGGCGGTGGAGATGTCGTCCGTGAGTTCCCTCCGCCTGATCGCCGAGGTCGTTGCGCCAGGCCTCGCTCAGCGACTGCGGCATGATGTGCTCGACCGTGAGCTTCCCACAGGACGGTGCCTCGTCCCACTGCTCATAGTACATCATCGCACACAGCACGGCCCTTGTGGCCCTGGTGTCCTTGCCCCCGTACTTGGACGTTCGCCGGATCCCCTCGGTCACTTCGGAGTCGCTCGGCACTGAACGCCGCTGATCGCTCACTTCCGCCATTCGCCGCTGCCAGGACCGGGCGCGGTCCGGCTCGTCGGCCGGGCTGCTCTGGCTGGCTAGTTGGACGAACGCCTTGCCCAACCCGGTGAACGAGTGGCCGGCGAGCCATAGGCGGGTGATCCAATTGCTGACCGAACCGAGGACATGCACGAGCCACGTCGGGTCTCGACCGGATTCTCCCGCTTCCTGCGCGTCCGAGAGAAGGCGCAGAGTGAAGGGACGGTGCGAATCGATCCCCATCGCACGCAGGTGGTCGAGCTTGCGCTTGACTCCTTGCGAGGGCTGAGCGGCGGCGGTGCCGGTCATCTGTCCATAAAGGGCGGCCAGGCTGGCGAGCCTGCTACACAATTCAGGACGTCGTGCCTCGTTGTCGAGCCCCTCGCGAATGGCCCACCTGCGGAATTCATCGTACGTCCGGTTCCCCGCGACCAGCCTGCCGGTCCACCACCGCATCACGTCGCGCAGGAACAAGTCGATCCGCTCCGCATCGTGGCGCGCTCCCAGCTCTTCCTCGATGGGCAACCAGTGGTCGTCGTGCAACGTGTCCTGGACTCCCTCCGGCAAGCCCATCAGCAGCCAGTTCTTGACCTTCTCGCCTTCCGTCAGCGGCTTGCCGGTGGCGTTTAGGCTCTCAAAGATCTGCTGCGCGTCGTCGCGGTCGTCCAGCCCGATTGTGATCACGCGAAGGCGATGGAGGCCGTTGATGAGGGACTGGACATTCTCGGCGTTCACGCGCTTCCTGACGATCCGCCACGCGCTGGCCACATGCCCGTCTCCGGATCCGGCGGAGTCGCTCTCGATGATCCGCCGGTATTCATCCTCGTCGCCGTCCTGTAGCCGGAGCTTGCGGCGCCTTCCCTCCTGCCTCCTCGGATTGATCAGCAGGTCGTCCCGGATGTCTTCGCCGGTCAACTCGCCGCCTATCCCGTTGGCGTTCAGGGTCTCGGCGATGCAGGCGAGCAGTATGCTCACGGTGGTGAGGCGCTGCTGACCGTCCACGACGCGATGGACCTTCATCCCCCCGGCGCTGCTCTCCTGCACCGTGATCATCGTACCGCCGTAATGGGGTCGCTCTTGATTCTGGGCTTCCGCGATCGCCAGCATGTCGTCGATCAGGCGATGGATCTCCGTCTCGCCCCACACGTAGCGGCGCTGCCACCGCGGCACGAGATACTGGACCTTATCCTCGATGAGGTCGAGGAAGCGGGTTGCCTTTGCCTTCATGGCTGGGTCTTGAGATTCGTCGTGGACGGTGGTTGGGTGGCCTGCCCGGGCGGTGTCGTGCTTCCCGACCGGTGTCGGCCCTGTGCGCCCGTCGTCGCCCGCGGCCGATCCGCGCCCGGAACGACGGGGTATCCCAACCTGGGTCGGCGGCGCCGGGTGGTCAATCCGCCCCGGCGCGATGGCGAGCGGGCGGGGCAGTCACCACAGGAACAGTGCCACTACCTTCCTCCTTAGCTCGGATGGCCGGTCGGCCCGGAATAGAGCCCCCGTTGGGATGGCCACTAACGGAGGTCAGGATTCCCGCCATTCAGGTACGATTCTCCCGCTATTCCGTGAGGGTGGCGTCAGACCCGCCCCAACGGCAAGGATGGCAGATCGTGCAGTCCCAGTTGACTTTGGACGATTCCTTGCCTTGATTCACTCCCCCCTTGACCCTGACGTAACGGCGGATCGACAGAGGCCCGAATCCCGGCAGGGAGTCACGTAAAGTCAACTAGGACTGCACGATCTGCGTTTCTTGCCGTTTGAAGATACCTGACTTCGTCGAGCCACGACAGCGGTAAGAACGGACCTTAATAGCGGGAGTCCCGACAGCACGACCTCCTTGGCGCCCGGAGGCTCCGAGGCCGATGCTGAACTCGGCGGCGACCATCTTCCAGCGTGGTCCTCCAAAAAGCGGCCATCCGCGGCCCGCGGCTGTTCACGACGGCTGATGCTGGCGGGACAGGCGACGACGGGCGCGCCCGGGATCGTCGCCGGGGATCGTAGCCGCGTTCCTGTTCGGCATCTTCCCGTCATGGAGGCTGTGAGGCGGCGGCATAATCTTCTTAACATCCTCTCCAGGTGAGCCGAGAGCGCGGCACGTCCGGCCCGGCTGGCGAAACCCGTGAACCGGCGGTGTGCAGCTTAGTTCGGAATCACGCGCACCACGTTGCCGTCGTTGTCGACCACGATGATCGGTCCCCTGAGGATGTCGTCTCCATATCCGATCTGCCGCGACGGGTCCTTCTCGGCAGCCGCGGCGGTGCCGGGCAGGCTGTACGGCTCGGCGAGGACGGGGTTCACCTTGTAGCCCAGATCGGCCAGCGACTGGATCGTGATGGCGCTCAGCGGATCGACCACGCCACCGTTCTGGAACGGAGTCATCAGTTCGTGGTCGAGCACGGATTCCCGCCAATGGGAATCGCCGGATCCCGCACCCGCACGGTTCTCTACCGGCACCTTTGCGCCTGCGTAGCTCGCTCCGCCGGCCTCGTCGAATGCGGCGATGGCCAAGGGGCCGGGGAAGTATGTGTCCGGGTTGCCGGTCACGGCCAGCGACGGATTGACGAGCAGGTCGAACGCTTTCCATAACGTTCCGAGTCCGAAGACATGACCCATCTCATGGAGGATCACTTCCTCCATGTCGCCGTTCTCTTCCAGCCATCCCAGGTCGTCCACGTCAAACCGCATGGCACCCATGAAAGGCAGCTGTGTCTCGTCATTGCGAATCCCGCATGGCCCCGCGCTGGCGAGGATACCGCCCCTGCCATCGATCTCCTTCACCGAGGCCACGATCACCACATCGTCGATAGTATGGATGCGCTCGTCGGTCGTTATGTCGTCGCAACCCAACTCGAACGCTCCCCCGACATTAATGTCGGCCAACTCTGTGGGAGCCAAGATGGACGACCAGTATTCAACGGCATCGTCGAAGGCTGCTTGAATGGACTCGCTGACATTGTCGATCAAAATCAGGTCGATATCATAGTGTCCCGGGCTGGATCCTCTCACCGACACTGGTAGGAACAGCTCCGCGCTCAAGCCGCCAGGATCGGTGGCGTTGACGGTCACGGACGTGGATCCACCGGCCACCGGGATCACCGTCACCAGGCTGTCCGTGACTGACGCCGTCGCGACACCGGGGTCATTGGAGGCTACGGTGTATTCAAGTTCTTCACCGTCGGGATCGCGGAAATACCCGGAAACCGTGACCCGGCTCGCCTCGCCCTCCTCACGCATTCGCAGCGTGGGCATCGCGCGCTCGGCCACGGGTGTGCGATTGGATACGGCCGCGAAGAGGATCAGCGGATCGGCCGTCTTCAATTCGATACCGGTTACGCGTGTCGGAAGTCTGGGAGCCGGTCCTGCCACGAGCTGTGTGCCCTCGTCCCCGCTGGTACCCCGGGTCACAGTGACCTCCGTGCTCCGGTCGCTTCCTCCGGTTAGTAGAAACGTAGTCGCTGAACTGGTGCCCGCGTGAACAGACAAGGGAATCGTCATGTCGAACGGCGCGCCCGGCTCAAGCGTCACGCTCACCGTGGCGGGCCCGGGCGCCAGAGCGTCGCCGCTGTCGGTGCGTCGCGGCTCCAAGACGAACGAGAAAGGGGCTCCCGGGTTCCCGTCCAGCGTAAGTGCCTCCAGGCCGGTAACGCCGACGAAGGCACCCGGCGTAAGCGTGCTCAGGCGATTGTCGCGTAGATCGAGCCGCGCCAGACTCGCCAGATGCGAGAACACGCCCGGCGGCACATTGGCAAGCTGGGTGGAGGCCAGCCTGAGGTTTTCGAGATTGGGCGTGCCCGCGAAGTTGCCATGTTGCAGCGTACGTAGCGGGTTCCACGATAGATCCAGCGATGTCACGCTGGACAGTCGCGCGAACGCCTCATCCGGAACGGCCGCCAACTGATTTCTTGCGAGATTCAGTGTATTCATGCCGGACAGATCCGAGAACACGTCAGATGGCAGGCCGGTCAGACGGTTTTCGTTCAAGTACAGCCAAGTCACGCCCCTGAGGCCCTCGAAAACACGGGGCGGTAAATCGCTCAGTTCGTTCCTTTCAAGAATGAGGGCCCCCCAATGCGCACGGCCAGATGTCCCAGGGGAGTCCGCAAACGGGCCGCTGAACACCTCTACCGGGAGACTCGCGAGGCGGTTATCGGCGAGGATCAGGCCTTGCCACAGACCGGTGAGGTCCGAGAAGATGCCGTCAGGGAGCGAAGTCAGTTCGTTGTACTGCAGTGACAGCCAGTACAGCTTCCGCAAGTCGGCGAAAACGCCCGGTGGCAGTTCGGCCAAGCCTAGGTGCCGTAAGTACAATACCTCAAGGTTCGAGAGACCCCCGAAGTCGCCTTCGCGCAGGGCAGTGACGGGGCCATTGTGCGCAGCATCTGAAGTTCGACGACTTCGCTGCCGAACGGTCGGCGGTGCGCATCCCGCAAGCTTCGTACTCCCGAGCTGGCACTCCCCCCTCCGAATCCGGTCGGCGAGTTCCTGGGTCCAGACGACGCTTTGCTCGCTGAGGTCCCGGGACTCCTGGCCCATTATGTCCAACCGGACGATACTGGCCAGATCCTCGTCGTCCGTCACGGCGCAGTCGACGGTACCGGCCACCGCCATGATCTCGTCGCGAATGCGCGGCGTGCGGTCGCACACACCTTCTTCGATCGTCGCGATGGCCACATGCTGGATGCCCCGGATGTATCCGCTCTCTTCGTCCACCTCGTCAAGCGCTACCGTGAAGACTTCTTGCGTGGGTTCGATATCGTCGTCGTCGTCGATCGCGATCTCGATCCCGGCGCTACTCTCGCCCGCCGCAAACCGGACGGTGCCCCCCGCACCCTGGGCGAGGTCCGCAGAGTCGGCGTCGGCGGTCGCGGGATCGTCGTCGGTTCCGACTGTGTAACTGATGGTGACCGGAGCGCTCGCGGGTGTGCTGAGCGCGAGTTCGAGCACCACCGTCCCGCCTTCCGGGGCAGACCCGCCATCGGTCGCAAGCGACACCGTCGGCAACAGCGGCGGCAAGACAATGATCGGATCGCCCTCAGCAATCTCGATGCCCCGAATATCCCCGATCACGGCGGGCGCCGGACCCACGGCCACCTGTGCACCGGCCCGACCTGCGGCGTTCCGAGTCAGCGTAGCTGGTGTGCTTTGCGCACCGCCTGTGCCGATCATGAGCGTGTCGACCGACACATCGCCCCCCTGCGCGGAAAGCGGAATCCGAATCGGGAAGGGAGCACCCTCGGGGATCCGCACGGCGACCTGGGCGGGGCCAGGGGCCAGGAGATTCTCTTCGTCTAGGCGCACGGGTTGGATCGTAAGCCGGAAAGGAGCACCGGGATTCCCACGCAGGTCGAGCTGGATCAGTCTCGTAAGGCCAACTAGCGCCCCCGGCTGTATTTCTGTGAGATTGTTCCACGACAGCCGCAGCGTTTCCAGCTTGGTGAGGTTACCGAGTTCCCGAGGAATCGCGCCGGCAAGTTCGTTAACCGAGAGGTTGAGGACCCTCAGTTGGCCTAGCTGACCCAACTCCAGCGGGATCGGACCGGACAACTGGTTCCAACCCAAGGTGAGATAGCGCAGGTTCTGGAGACCGCCGATCTCGGCCGGGATCGGACCCGTCAGTTCATTGAGTTCAAGATCGATGGTCCGGAGCCCGGACAACTCGCCGAGCCAGGCAGGGATCGCGCCCGTCAGCCCATTACTGTTGAGCACGAAGCTCTCGAGTGCCTTCAGGTTCGTTAACGCGGTCGGGATCGGGCCGGTCAATTTGTTGCAGCACAAGCGAAGACTCTTCAGATTCGCGAGCTTGCCCAGCTCGGGCGGGATGCTGCCCGAGAGCCCATTCGCAGCAAGGCGCAGATCGATCAATTGGGTGAGTTCGCCGAGCGATGCGGGCATCGAATCGGTCAGGCTGTTGTTGGAGAGGTTCATGTGCGTCAGACCGGCGAGTTGCCCAAGCTCGGACGGGATCGGACCGGCGAGGCCGTGATGGACGTACTCCCTCCGGTCAGAGTCCCACCGGCCGCTGAGATCGAGGCCGACGACGCGGCCGGAAGCGTCTACGCTCACCCCGTACCATTCGCCCAGCGGCGCGTCCGTCAACCAGCCGCTGTTGTCGACCCAGTTCGGGCCGTCGGTCGCCTCGTAGAGCGCCACCAGCGCCGCCCGGTCCGGGTTGGCCACCGTGATCTCGGACGTTCCCTCGATATCTCCCGCCGCCGCCGTGATCGTGGCCTTGCCCTCGGCCCGGCCCCGCACGAGCCCCGAGTCGTCCACCGTCGCCAGGGAGGGGTCGCTCGACGACCAGTCAAACTCCGAGCCTTCGACCCTATGCCCGTTCTCGTCGAACGCCTCCGCGACCAGCTGGACCGTACCGCCGGGCGCGACCGTGTCCGCGGTCGGCGACACGACGACCGAACCCGCCGACTGCATGACCGTCACAAGCGCCGCGCCCGAGGCCTCGCCCGCCGTCGCGACGATGGTCGCCGAGCCACCACCGATGGCCGTCGCCAATCCAGCCGAGTCCACCGCCGCAACGGCCGTGTCCGCGCTGGACCAGAAGACCGGTACGCCCTCCATGACGCGCCCGATCTGATCGTGCACCTCGGCGGCCAGTTGCGCCGTCTGTCCCAACGCGGTCAGCACCACCGTGTCGGGAGTGACCGCGATGGCCGTCGGGGCCGGGTCCACGACCACGAGCGCCGCGCTGCCCGTCACCCCGGATGACGTGGCGGCGATCTCGACTTCTCCGGCCGCGACCCCAGTGACCAGCCCTGCCGCGTCCACCGTCGCGACCCCCGTGTCGCCGGACGCCCACGAGAACTCCGCACCGGCGATGGCGTGCCCGTTCGCGTCGGACGCCTCGGCCGTCAGGCGCAACGTGTCGCCCGCCGCCAGCAGCGTGTCGGCGGCGGGCGTGACCGCGACCGCGCGCACGGCCTGCTCCACCGTCACCGCCGCGCTCCCCGAGGCCGAGCCCGAGGTCGCCGTGATCGTCGCCGTCCCGTTGCCCGCAGCCGTCACCAGCCCGGAAGCGTTCACGGCCGCAACGCCCGCGGCGCTGCTCGCCCAACTCACCGCGGTCACTCCCGCCATCGCGTTGCCGTTCTGGTCCCGCACCTCGGTCGTCAACTGCTCGGTCGCGCCCAACGCAACGAGCTGGAGGATCGCGGGCGTAACCGTCAGCGTCGTGGCGCGGGGCGGATCGGGCGTCGGTGCCGGCGGTTCCGTGGCGCCGTCGCCGCAAGCGGCGGCCCAGGCGGCCCCGGCCACCAGGACAAGCGCCAGCGAGATGGCTTGCGTTCGGCTCATTGCATCGTCCTCGGAGAAGAGGCTCGTCATCGCCGCCAGGCCTCTACACCGGGGATTCCGCGGCTGAACAGCACCTCCAGACGAGTTCCGGTGCCTTGTCCCCCCGCAGCGGCTTGGGCCGCAGGTGGCGGATCGCGCAGGATTCCCCGAATCTGCCCGGTTTGCGCGTTGCGCAGGATGGCCATCGGAATGTCGCTATCGCCGTCCAGTGTGAACGAGCCGCCGGGGCCGGTCAGCGTGATTCTGGCCAGGTTGCCGGCCCAGCCGGTCCGCACCGGAAGAACGAACGCGAAGGACGCACTCCCGTCGCCGTCTGCCGTCTCGGCCATGGCGAAGCGGAGGGCGAAGAGTTGCGCGCCCGTTTCCGTCCGCCCGATGATCTGGTACTCGCCTGCGGAGTCCGGAAGCGCTGCTGCCGCTTCGACCACAAAGACTGGTTCGAGGTGGGGCACGGCTTCGGCGCTCACTCCACCCCATAGGAGGAGCGACCGCACACTGCCGCCCACAGCCGTCGAGGAACCCTCGTCGAACAAACGATAACCCAGCGCGTTGGTGAAGCCGTAGTCGCTGATCCAGCGCGGGTGACAATAGGACATCAGGTCCGGTTCGGAGGGACGCACAAGCCTGCCGCCGTCGCGGAAGGAGTAGCCCCAGGCTCCGACGGAGCCGTCCGGATAGGGAAAGGAAGGATCGACGTTGCGCGGACCGTTGCACGGCGCGTGCATGAGGCTCATGTTATGGCCGAGTTCGTGCGCGATGGTCGATCCGTACGGCCCCGAAAAGCTCACGCGACCGGGCCGCTCTGCCGTGCCCCTCGCCCCCCTGACCGGATCGGACATCATTCCCATGTAGTGGCCCTTTCCTCCCTCGAGAGCCCGAATCGCCCTGGTCTCGGCGAATATTGCATTGGAATGGTTGCTCGAACTCAGCACCGGCTCATGCGCCGTCACATTCAGATCGCCAACGGGCAGAAGTGTGCGCGTGTCCTCCAGCATCTCGTGGCTGTCGGAATCCGCGGCCATGGCGCCGACTAGATTCACGATCGACGAGTCATGGGTCTGGGCCCAGACAAACGGGACCAAGGTGAGGTCCAAGACGGGCATTGGCTGCACGTCCACGGCCAGCCGGCCCTCTCGTGGGATTCGCCGCGCGACCCCCAACGAGGCGTCCAACGTGCCGTTCGGGTCCACGTCGATCACCATCTCGAGCCCCGGCTGGATGATCTCCGCAGGTATCTCGGCGTTGGCCGACTTCGAGAGACTGCTCTCGTCCACCTCCGTAGGAATCGGGCCGGACTTGCCAGGAATCTCCTCAACATGCGTCTCCCGGCCGTTGCGGTAGAAGCGAGCGCGAACCGGCGGAATGCCAGCGAAGTTTGTCTGCCGGGCAGTCACGAACACGCGCAGGAGCGCCCGCTCGCCGGCCACCAGCGGGACGGGGAACTCTCGGGACTGAACCGCTTGGCTCAGATATACGGCCGGCGGCGTCGCGCAGGTCCTGATGCGGCGCTTGTGGACCCGATTCAGCCACTCCTGAAAGCCCGAATCGGACGGCGCGCACAGCTGCGTGCCTCCCGCCAGGAGCCTCTCGAGCTGGCGCAGTGTGGTCAGCCCTGCGGGAAGAGGGCCCGTCATGCCGGTGTTGTTTGTCAGAATCAGTCGTTTCAGGCTCGACATCCCGCCAATCTCCGGCGGCACGGGACCCGCCAGGTCGTTGTCCTGCAGCCACAGATACTCGACGGTCGAGAGTTTGCCGAGTTCCGGCGGGAGAGAACCGGTCAGATTGTTGTTGTCCAGCTTAAGCCACTCGAGAGCGTGGAGATTGCCGAGTTCAGGGGGGATCGGGCCGGTCAATTCGTTATGGTTGAGCGTCAGATACTCCAGCGTGTGGAGATTGCCGAGTTCCGGGGGTATCGAGCCGGTCAATTCGTTGGCCCAGAGGCCCAGCACTTGCAGCGCCTCGAGGTTGCCGAGTTCCGGGGGTATCGGGCCGGTCAGGTCGTTGCCGACGAGGCTCAGATTCTGAAGAGCGCGGAGGTTGCCGAGTTCCGGGGGTATCGAGCCGGTCAGATCGTTGGAGCGGAGGATCAGCTCCCTAAGCGATTCGAGGTTGCCGAGTTCGGGGGGGATCGGGCCGGTCAATTCGTTGTTGTAGAGGTTCAGCTCCCTAAGCGATTCGAGGTTGCCGAGTTCCGGGGGTATCGAGCCGGTCAATTCGTTGGCCCAGAGGCCCAGCACTTGCAGCGCCTCGAGGTTGCCGAGTTCCGGGGGTATCGGACCAGTTAGCTCGTTGCCGTCGAGGTTCAGCTCCATAAGCGATTCGAGGCTGCCGAGTTCCGGGGGTATCGAGCCGGTCAATTCGTTGGCCCAGAGGCCCAGCACTTGCAGCGCCTCGAGGTTGCCGAGTTCCGGGGGTATCGAGCCGGTCAGGCCGTTGGCGTCAAGGTTCAGCTCCATAAGCGATTCGAGGCTGCCGAGGGCTGCGGGTATCGTGCCGGTCAGGCCATTAGATCTGAGGTCCAACCTCAAGACTCTGTCCCGGGTGTCCGCCGTTACGCCGTACCAGTCGTCAAGCGGCCTGTCCGACTTCCAGTTCGTGTCCTTCTCCCAGTTCGGCCCGGTCGTGTTGTCGTACAGCGCCTCCAGAACATGGCGGTCGGTGCACGAGGGCAGGCCGTCCGTGTCGTGGTCGACGAGACCGTTCAACCACCCGACGAACGCCGAATCGCCCCGGGGCAAGCAGGCGTCGTTGCCGCCGACGAGCAAGTATTCCAAGCTTCCCAATCTTGCGAGCGCCACCGGGATGACCCCGCTCAGCTGATTGTCGCTCATGTCCAGGAGCGTCAGGTTGGCAAGGTTGCCAAGTGCGGGCGGGACGCCCCCGCTCAGCTGATTGTCGCTCATGTCCAGGAGTGTCAGGTGAGCGAGGTTGCCGAGTGCGGGCGGGATGGCCCCGCTCAACCGATTGTCGCTCACGATCAGACGTCTCAGACGACCGAGGTCGCCCAAATCGGTTGGCAGGACGCCAACCAAGTTGTTGCGGGCTAAGCCAACTTCGGTCACCGTGTCCGCTGCAGTCGCCGTGACGCCGAACCAGTCGTTCAGCAGGCTGTGCGACTTCCAATTCGTGTTGTCAGTCCAGCTCGCGCCGCCCGTCGAGTCGTACAGCGCCTCCAAGACATAGCGGTCACCACAGGAAGGCAGGCCGTTCGCGTCGTGGTGGTCCACCCCCTCGAGCCACGCTACCAACACGGAATTGCTCGTGGGGAGGCAGATGTCGTTGCCGCTGACCCGCAAGTGGTGCAATCTACCTAATCTTGCGAGTGCCACTGGGATGGCCCCGCGCAACCGATTGTCGTCCAGGTTCAAGAGCCACAGGTTGGCTAGGTTGCCGAGTTCGGGGGGGATTTCGCCGGTCAGCTCGTTGCCGCTGAGCCCCAGCCACGAGAGTGCTAGGAGGTTGCCGAGTTCCGGGGGGATTTTGCCGGTCAGCCCGTTCTCGCCCAATTCCAGATTCCTCAACGATACGAGCCCGCCGAGTTCCGGCGGGATCGAGCCAGTCAGCTCGTTGTTCCCAAGCCATAGCGACTCCAGCGATCCGAGCCCGCCGAGTTCTGGCGGGATTTTGCCGGTCAGCCCGTTCTCGTTCAGCCTCAGACTCCTCAACGATCCGAGCCCGCCGAGTTCCGGGGGGATTTTGCCGGTCAGCCCGTTCTCGCCCAATTCCAGATTCCTCAGCGATCCGAGCCCGCCGAGTTCCGGGGGGATTTTGCCGGTCAGCCCGTTCTCGCCCAGGTCCAGATTCCTCAGCGATTGGAGGTTGCCGAGTTCGACCGGGATATCACCCGTCAGTTCGTTACCGCGGAGAAACAGGGTGTCAAGCGATTGGAGGTTGCCGAGTTCGATCGGGACATCACCCGTCAGTTCGTTGCTCCACAGAGCCAGATAGGTCAGGTTTGACAGAGTCCCCAACTCGTTGGGGATCGGACCGGTAAGGCGGTTTCGGTCGAGGACGAGGCGCCGGAGGTTGCCCAAGTCGCCCAGTTCGGGCGGGATGTGGCCCATCAGGTTGTTGTCCCGGAGGTCCAGCCCCACGACTCGGCCCGCGCTGTCGGTGTCGACTCCGTACCAGTTGTCCAGGTCCGCGTCGCTCAACCAGTTGTCGTTGTTGGTCCAGTCGCCGCCGCCCGTCTTCGCGTAGAGCGCCCAGAGCACGGCGATCGCGGGATCACCGACCGAAAGTTGAACCGAGCCTGTAGTACCGCCCGACGCAGCCGTGATGGTCGCGGTCCCCGGGCCGACGGCCGTGACGACCCCCGATGGACCGACCGACGCCACCCGCGCATCGCTGCTCGACCACGAGACGGCTGCTCCGGGGATCACCTCCCTCCCCGCGTCCCGGACATCCGCCTCAAGTCGGAGCGTATCGCCCACGGTGAATGGGTGTGCTCCGTGCGGCGCGGCGACCGACACGGTAAAAGGACCCGGTGGTCCGGTCGGCTCGTCGGCACAGGCGAACGCCGAGGCGAATGCGAGCGCGGCGGCGACCCGCGTCCTGATGCGCAACCGCCTCCGGTCACCCCGGCCCCCACCGTACCCGGCGGCGGATCCAATCATCGTGTTTTCGCTGCAAGTCCGTGGTCTCATCGTTTGCATCTTTCCGTCTTGCGCACCGAGGCGGGAAATCCGATCCGGGTGCGACAGGTGCGTAGAGGCTGCGGTGCGGTGAAGCATCGAAGGGGCTGCAGGCCGACCGGGCTTTCCGGTGGGTGGTCCCAAGACCGCGGCCGGTAGGCCCCGCGCGAATCCCTGGGTAGCTCGCGCACCACGGGGCACGCAACAACTGGGCGGCCAATCCCTTTGAGAACGGCCTGCGGCACAGAGCGCACGGCCCGCTCTGGTGGGACACGCGACCGCCATCGGCGCGGAACCGAACGCGAAAACCGGACGCGGCCACCGAACGTGCCTCCGGGCCGCGGGGGCGTCTTACCGCTCTCCACGCGGACTCGATCCACGCTCGAACCACGGTTCGCCCAAGCCGGATCGACGCCGCTCTCGGCAGCGGCAGCGGCCGTCGCAGTCCCGCTCACCGTGCCGGTTACCTCGACCCAATCGTGTAACGAGGTTAGGCCCACCGGCCCTGAATTGATCAGCCAAGTCCCGGTCAGTAGGTGCAGGAACTCACGTAACGGGACGCCGTCCAATGCCGCGTCGTCCATGTCGAACCTGAACAGTTCCGCGGGCTCGTCGCGCGAGTCGTTGTCCGCGTATGCGACAAAGTCATCGCCTTCCGAGCCAAGCGTCACATCGGTGAATGCGGCCGTGTCTTCCATCACGGCTTCCGAGTGGCCGGACATGTTCGTCACCGACACCCAACGCTCCGCCTCCGCGTCGAACAGGGCGACCTCGTAGTTCGTCGAGTCCCTGGTCGCGAGCGCGAACCAAATGGCGGCGAACCGATCGTGGCCAGTGACCGAGATCACCCCAGGGCTTGCCTCCCTTGCAAGCCGGCCCATTCTCGTGGTAATCGTCCAGCCGGTCAGTAACGGCGGCGCGCGGCGCTCCGCGAGTCCCAACCTGTCCTCAACGCGGTTAGTCAGTCTCAGGACGCCACCGCCGACATCGGCGTCGGCGTTGTGGATCGTCCAGTCGGTCAGGCTGGCGCCGGCCGTGAAATCGTCCCGGAACCCGCCTGAGCACGAGGGCAGGCCGTGCGTGTCGTGGTTCACGCCTTCGAGCCAAGCCGCAAACACGGAATCGCGCCGTGGCACGCAGAGGTCGTTGCCGGCGACGCGTAGAGTGTCCAAGCTGACCAGCCTCGCCAACTCCACAGGGATGGCGCCGGTCAACTCATTGTTGTCCAGGGTCAGCCATGTCAGGCTTGACAGGTTGCCGAATTCCAGCGGGATGGGCCCGGTGAACTGATTGTTGTCCAGGAACAGATACTGCAGGTTGGCAAGGCCGCCGAGTTCCGCCGGGATCGCCCCACTTAGCCGGTTGTCGTCCAACCCCAGTTGGAACAGGTTTGCGAGGCTGCCGATTTCGGCCGGAATGGGCCCGGTCAACCGGTTGTTGTTCAGGTACAGTTGGCCCAGGTTGGCCAGGCCATCGAGGCCGGCCGGAATGGGCCCGCTCAACCGATTGTAGCGCAGGACAAGCGCCTCCAGGTTGGCAAGGCCGCCCAGTTCGGCCGGAATGATCCCGCTTAGTTGATTGTCGCTCAGGACCAGCGAGGTCAGGTTGTCGAGGCTGCCGAGTTCGGGCGGGATGCGCCCGCTCAATTGGTTGTCGTGGAGCCATAGGGGTCCCAGACTGGAGAGTTTGCCTAGCTCCGGAGGGATGGCTCCGCTGAGCCGATTACCGTCCAACATCAGTTGGAGCAGGTTCCCAAGTTCACCGAGTTCGGGCGGGATGGCCCCGGTCAACCGATTGTCGCGCAGCCGCAGGATTTGCAGATTGGCAAGGTCACCCGATTCGGACGGAATTGGTCCACTCAGCCGATTGTGGTTCAGACTCAGGTATCTCAGGCCGGCGAGGTCGCCCAGTTGCCGTGGCAGCACTCCGACCAAGTTGTTTCTGTCCAGGCCAACTTCCGTAGCCATGTCCGTCGGCGTCGCCCCAACACCGAACCAGTCGCTCAACGGCCTTTCCGACTTCCAGTTGGTGTCGTCCGTCCAGTTCGGCCCGGCCGTCGAGTCGTAAAGGGCCTCAAGCACGGCACGGTCGCTGCAATCGACACCTGTTCCCTCGCGCGATGGAATCGCCGCCAGCCACGCTCGGAACGAGCCTTGTCTCGGCACGCACAACTGGGTGTCAGCAAAGCCGAACACCTCCAATGCCAACCCCCTAAGCGTGATCGGCAGAGGCCCCGACAGGGGGTTGTTGCCGATCAGCAGCCACTCCAGGTCGCCGAGGCCGCCCAAACTGGCGGGCACGGATCCGGAGAGTTCGTTGTGGCTCAGCCAAAGGACTTCGAGATTCGCAAGCTTCCCGAGGCCCGCTGGAATCGATCCGGAGAGTTCGTTGTGGGCAAGCCACAGGACTCGGAGGCTATCGAGTTCCCCGAGTTCCGGAGGGACCAGGCCGGTCAGGGCGTTGTCGCTGAGGTTCAGCTCGCGCAATGTGCCCAGGTTGCCCAAGTTCGGCGGAATGTGGCCGGTCAGGGCGTTGGAATGGAGTTTGAGGAGGCCCAGGTCTTCGAGGTTGCCCAGCGCTGGCGAAATCTCGCCCGTCAAGCCGTTCGTGTGCAGCTCGAGGGCCTGTAGGTTCGCCAGCTTGGCCAGCTCCGGCGGAATCTCGCCCGTCAAGCGGTTCGTGTGCAGCTCGAGGGCCTGTAGGTGGACCAGTTTCGCCAGTTCCGGTGGGATCGGGCCGGTCAGGCGGTTTTCGGCGAGGGCGAGGCGGCGGAGGTCGCTCAGATCGCCCAACTCGAGCGGGATGTGGCCCGTCAGGTTGTTGTCCTCGAGGTCCAGCCCCACGACCCGCCCCGCATTATCGGCATCGACGCCGTACCAGCTGTCCAGGTTCGCGTCGCTCAGCCAGTTGTCGTTGTTGGTCCAGGTGTCGCCGTTTGTCTTTTTGTAGAGCGCCGCGAGCGCCGCGTAAGTGGGATCGGCCACCGAAAGTCGAACCGTGCCCGAACCACCGCCCGAGGTCGCCGTGATCGTCGCGATCCCCGGCCCGAGCGCGGTGACGACCCCGGACGGGGCAACCGACGCCACCCGCGCATCGCTGCTCGACCACG
Source organism: Longimicrobiales bacterium (assembly GCA_965116645.1). GTDB lineage: Bacteria > Gemmatimonadota > Gemmatimonadetes > Longimicrobiales > Gaopeijiaceae > Bin94. The sequence continues at coordinate 4,333,359 of OZ220702.1, forward strand.
CGACGGCAACGCCACGCAGCGCCTCACCTCGATGGTCCCGGACCTCCGGCTCGAGCCGGAGTGTGTCGCCCACGCTGAACGGCTCGGCCGGCGGCACGGTGACTGATACGGTGAGCGACGCCAAGGGTCCGATGGGCTCGTCGGCACAGACCACCAACGGCAAGGCGAGGGCAAGGGCGGCGGCGATCCGCGTCATAGCGGGCGACCGCTTCCGGCCACTTCCGGAAACTCCCCGGTCCCGGATTCGATCCATCGAGTTGTCGCTGCAAAGGTCCGTGGTCTCCTCCATTGCTCCTGTCCTGTCGTCTCAGGGAAGAACCTTCGTCCGAACGCTCACATGCGGGGAGCGGTGGACGCCGTATCCGCAATCGTGGACCCATAGTTGCGACTTTGTGAGGCGCGAGCAACGGTGGATTAGCGATTGTTCCAGTAGTCGGATGCGTACTGGTAACTAATGCTATGGTAGACACTTACAGGATCGATCATCCGTGGGGGCGTGCGTCTCGTCCTCTCGTTGCAAGGACCCGCAGGGCGGCCTGAATGTGTCGTTGGCTCTTCTTCCGGTGAGCAACCTCGTCAAACCGCACAGGGGGTCGACGGAACGACATCACCGCGATCCTCTTTGAACGCGAGGGCGACCGTCTGTGTCACGCTGTCCGAGTCGAAACGTGTACTTCAGGCTGAGCACCGCTCCCAGCGCGGAAAGATCATTGGCGGCCAGCCGGTAGAGAATCCGATCGCCCCGCCCGACGCTCGACTCGTGACTCCGCAGCTGGACGTATTCGTCCTCGGCTGCGAACTCCGCCAGCATGGTCCAGCGGAGCTTGACGCCCAGCGTCACGGCTTCGCTCAGACGCCGATCCACGCCGGCCAGGGCCTGATAGCCGAAGACGACATCGGACTTCCGGCCGGCGCCAATGCTGGTGGTACCGGCTATCCGCGCCTTCATGCCCGGATCGTCGAACGTGTCGATCCGGTTCGGGTCGTCGTTGCGCTTCCAGCGGTTGAAATAGTCCACGGAGACGGCGGCGATGCCGACTCCGAGGCCCAGATAGGGCGAGTATTCCGAGTCCGGGGAGAGGTCAAGATACGCATTGACGAACATGTTGTGTGCGATCAGGCCATCGATCCGGCTGTCCACCGCTTCGAGTTCCTGGTCGGCTTTGGCCAGCGTTACGACATCGCCGATGCGCACCGGCGTGCCGTTGCCGTACATGGCAGTCCGATGCACGTACTCGGCCTCGACCCTGAACGATCGCCAGCCGTAGCCGAGAACAAGGCCGGCCAGCATCCCGGCTCCGCCGTCCACCTCGTTCTCCCACATCGCGGGCGGGGGTCGCTCAGAGCACTCTCCTGCCGTCTCGATCCGGTCCGGGTTGCTCAGCAGGTCGCATTTCGTGCTCCAGTCATTGTCCGAGGCGGACAGGGCGGCCTGGGGGACCAATGACGGTCCTAGGTCCATTCCCAGGTACCACCTGCCCTGTCCCATCAGGGGGTGGGGCAGGACGGCGCAGATGGCGAATCCGACCAGCAGGGCAGCAGGAATCCCCCGGTGTCCCGGCTGTGGCGGCGAAAGTGTGAACCGAATCATTGGATCGTCCTCCTTCGGGCTTGGGGTTTTCAGTGGTCCCGCCGAAGACCTCGGGTTGTGGCGGCGCGTCGACTTCCTCGCTTGGCAAGCCACGGGTTCATCGCCGGCGCCAGGCCGCCGCGTCCGGGATCCCTCGGCTGAACAACACTTCGAGGCCCGGTCCGGCGGCGACCGCCGCCGTCTTCGCGGCGGCCCGGGTCGGTAGTGGAGGATCCCGCAGGATGGCGCGCACCTGCCCGTTGCGCGGATTGCGCAGGATGGCTATGGGCTGATCGCTGTCGCCGTCCAACGTGGCCGGTCCACGCGGCCCGGTAAGCACGAGGACGGCCAAGCTCTCCCACTCCGGCGCGACCGGGAGCGCGTAGGCGAAGCTCGCCCGTCCACCGCCATCGGCGAGGCCGGGCATGGCGAAGGCGAGCGAGAACAATTCGGTGCCGGCGGCGCTCCGACCCGTGAGTCGATATTCGCCCGTCGAGATGGGCAGCGCCGGCGGGGCTTCGATCGCAAAGGCGGGCCGCAGATAAGGCAACCCGTCGGCTCCGACGCCGCCCCACACGAGCAGCGCTCTCGCCGCCTCCGCCGCCTCCGGGCGGGCCTCGTCGCGCAGCCGGAAGCGCAGCGCGTTGGTGAACTGGTAGTCGCTGATCCAGGGCGGATCGCAGTACCCCATCAGGTCGGGTCTGTCCGGAGGCGTCAGCCCTCCGCCCTCGCGCGCGTCCCAGCCCCACGCTCCGATCGAGCCATCCGCGTAGGGGTAGGCCGGATCCTGCCACGCGGGATCGCCGCACGGCGTGTGTCCCAAGTTCAGGTTGTGCCCGAGTTCGTGCGCCACCGTAGTCCCCTGAGGTGCGGCAAAGCTTACCCGTCCGGGTTGGTCGGCCAACCCGGCGGGACCGTCGGGGTCCGGCATCATGCCCATGTAGTGGCCGGTTCCGCCCTCCATCGCGCGGATCGCCCCGGTCGCCTCGAACTGGGCGTAAGCACTTCGCGAGTCGGTCATCACCGGTTCGTGCGCCCGCACGGCCAGATCGGCGATCGGCAGCAGCGTGCGCGTCTCCTGGAGCAGCTCGTGGCCCGCCGGATCGGTCGCCATGGCGGCGACCAGCTCCACGATCGAGGAGTCCGGTGCGTCCTGGCTCAGGAATGGGATCAGCGTCAGGTCGAAGGCCGGCATCGACCGCACGTCGACCGCCAGCCGGCCGTCGTCGGGAATCCGCCTTGCGACGCCCAGTGACCGGTCCAGCGTCTCGTCCGGATCGACCTCGACCACGAGTTCGAGCCCGGGCCGAACCACGTCGCCGGGGACGCGCGCGTTGAGGGAGGCCGCAAGGTCGCCCTCGTCCACCTCGACCGGGAGCGCCGCGCCCGTGGCCGGGATGTCCTCTACGTGGACCTCTCGACCGCCCAGGTAGAACCGCGCCCGGGCCGCCGGCATGGTCCCGCCCGCCCGTGAGGCCGTCGGGAACACGCGCAGCAGCGCCTCCTCGCCCGCAACCAGCGGCACCGGCCACTCACGCGACTGCACCGCCTGGGTCAGATACGCGGCCGGTGCGGCCACGGCATCGCACGGGCGGACGCGTTGGCTGGGCACTCCCTCCAGCCATGCGAGGAAGCCGGGGTCCGACGGCGCGCACAGCTCGGTGCCTGCCGTATGGAGCGCCTCCAGCCGGGCTAGCCTCGTGAGGCCGGAAGGGAGCGCGCCCGAGAGTGCGCGATTGTCCACGAGGACAAGGCTCCGCAGGCCCGCCATCCGCCCAAGCTCGCCGGGCACGGAACCGGACAGCAAGTTGTCGGCCAGATACAGGTTGGCCAAGTGGCCGTGGTTCCCGAGCCCCGGCGGAATCGGCCCCGAAAGATCGTTGCCCGACAGGTCCAGAGTCACGGGCGGCACGGAGTCCGCCCGGCTTCCGAAGCCGGCCACTTCGGGAGGAATCGAGCCCGTGAACAGATTGTCGGACAGGTTCAGTATCGCGAGTCGGTCGAGCTCCCCGAGGGCCACCGGGACAGGGCTCGTCAGCTCATTGCGCGACAGATCCAGATGCCTGACGCTGGCGAGCTTGCCCAGTTCGGCGGGGACGGGGCCCGTCAATTCGTTGCCCGACAGGTCCAGGTATTCGAGCACGGCGAGGTTGCCCAGCTCGGCAGGAACCGGCCCCGTTAGCGCGTTGTCGGCAAGGTCCAGCGCCACTCGCAGCCTGGCGAGGCTGCCGAGCCCCGGGGGGATCGGGCCCGTCAGCCCGTTGCCGTACAGGTCCAGGTATTCCATGCGGGTCAACTCGGCCAACTCCGCGGGGATCGGACCCGACAGGCCGTTGGCCGGAAGCGTCAGCGCCGTCACCGCCTCCGCGGAGTCGACGCTGATCCCGTACCACGCCTCCAGCGGCGCGTCCGTCAGCCAGCCGTCGGAGCTGAGCCAGTTCGGCCCGTCCGTCGCCTCGTACAGCACCCACAGAATGCCGCGCTGAGTCGAAGCGGCGTCGCAATCGACGCCAGTGCCCTCGTGGGACGGGATGGCCGCCAGCCACGCCCGGAACGCGGCGATCGCCGGGGCGCACAGATCCGTGCCCGCATAGTTGAGTTCGCGGAGTTCGAGCCCGGCCAGCGACAACGGCAAGCTGCCGGTCAGGCCCGCGTTGTTCCCGACGAGCAACGAGGTCAGCCGGTCCAGTGCCGCGAGGCCCGGCGGGAGTCGCCCGGACAAGTCGTTTGCGGAGAGGTTCAGCCCCGTCAGCCTGCCCGTCGCCGCGTCGATGCTGACTCCGTGCCATTCCGACTGGGGCGCGACCGTCAACCACCCCTCGGCGTTTTGCCAGTTCGCGCCATCCGTCACCTCATACAGCGCCATGAGGACGGGGTGACGGACCGACTCGCGCCAGTCCTCACAGCGCAGAGTCCCCCAGCCGTAAGCGCCGCCGCGCGTGCTGTCGCTGTCGCAGCGGTAGCGGACGTCGCTTGAATCGGAGCCGACTACCCAGGAATCACCTCGAATCCGGTAGTCTCCAACGTCCGTGAGCGAAAGCGGGCGGAACACGACTTCACCGTGCGCGTCCGTGGTCCCGCGATCCAGTTCGGTCGCGCCGTCCGATGAGGACAGCGCTACCACAAGCCCCGGCAGCGGCCTGTCCGCCACGCCCCCGACCCACCGAAAGACCCGCTGGACCACGACCGGCACCGTCCTGGCCTCGAGGACGACCTCGACGCTCGCGCCGGCCGCGGACACGTTGGCCCGCGCGGTGTCGGCGAACACCGCGGCGTGCCAGTACGTCGAGGGGGTCGCGGACGCGGTGCGCCGCGGGTGATCCTCTTCGACTACGTGTAGCCGGTGCTCCCCCACCGACACCTCGTCGAACACAAAACGGCCCGTACGGTCCGTGTACGCCGTGTCGGCTCCCATCGCCACGGCCAGCGACTCGCACGACCTCGGCTCGCACGCGTCGTTCGCTCCGGCCACGAACGCGAACATGTCCGGACCGTAGCCGTGTTCCTGCTCCGTGGTCACCGCCACCCGGCCGCGCACCGTGCCGGTGGCCGCGGGCGGCGGGGGCTCCGGCTCCCGTACGGGCTCCACCGCGCCGTCCGCGCATCCCGCCAACCCCGCCACGACACACAACACCCCGGCTCGCTTCAGCCAGTTGTCGTTGTTGGCCCACGCGTTCTCGCCGCACGACCGTCGTCTCATCGATTGCTCGCTTGTTTGCCGCCTGCGGGGAAGACCTATCGCCCGGAGATTCGTCCGCCGGGCGCGGTGGACGCCGTGTCTCCATTCGGAGACTGAAGAATCATGACTCTCAAACCGCGTAGCAACGGTGGAATCCTGCGATAGCAGTAGTCTGCCAAAATGCTGGTAACTACCGACATAGTAGACACTTGCAGGGGGTCGGGTCCTTCTGCGTCCGCCTGGCCCGCCCATCATCGCGGGGCCCGGGGACGTCGGACGAGGAAAGGAAAACGCCGACCACCATACCCGGGGCGCTGACACCGCTCGAGACAGTGCCCTGACTGTACATTGTGACGATTCAGGCGGCCCACGGTTCCACGCGGCGGTGGGCGATTGTCCGCGAACGCGGAGGAGCCGGATTGAAACCAGTTGCGGACGGAATCCGTAATGCGCCTCCCTTCGGGTCACCGAGACTGGAAGGGCAGCACGAACCGAACGAGGCGAAACGCCGGAGGAGAAGCGTAGTCAGGTTGATCCAACCCAAGGCGAAGGTGGTGCCGACGCCCATAAAGGGCATCGGCGCTGGCGGGATCATTCGCCGCCCCGGCTTCCAGCGCGCATGGACGCCCCGGCATCGCCAGCCTCTGTGCCACCGCCAGCCGCGCTTCGCGAGGTCCGTCTGAACGGGTTCCCCAGAGCAGGCGCCGGGGCCCGGACGCGGCCCCCGACGGGCTCGTCTGACGCCCGTTTCGTGGTTCAGCCAGCATACCCCGCACACTCACACAGATTCGCATCGTCCTGTGTTCTTTGAGTTTACGGGATTTGGCGGCCCGATTCCCTCCGTTTGACTCCCTCCGATTGGGATCTCAGGTGCGAGCCCTTGGGCGGCTCTCCAAGGCCGTCCGAAGCTGTCCAGCGTCGGCCTGCTGATAGCAACGCAGCACCGTCTGCGGACTCTTCCAACCGCCAAGCTCACACAGGACCTTGAGCGGAAGATCCATCAGGTCCGTGGCGAACTTCCGGCGCAGCGAGTGCCAACCCCGGCCCGGCTTCGGCTCCAGTCCCGCGAGGTTCTGGGCCTTTGTCCACCATTTGTGCGTGGACACGCGACCAATGCCCCTCCTGGCATCCACCGGCGACGGCAGCACCGGGGCATTGCCGGTTCCCCGGGCCATCCTTCGCGCTTCCTCCAAGACGGCGAGCGCCTCGGCGGTCAAGGGCGTGACGTGTTCGTAGCCCGTCTTCTCGTGCTCCGCCCTCCACCGGATGGTCTTCTCCTCGAAGTCGATGTCAGGCCAGCGGAGCTTGCGGATGGCTCCGATCCTGTGCCCGGTCTCGTGCGCGAGCACGAAGGCGACATGGAACCGCCATCCGACCTGCCGCGACACCCTCAGGAGCGCCCGGTACTCGTCCTCGGTGAGAACGACCCGGTTGGGGTTCTTCTCCCTGGGCTTCCTGAGGCCCTTGAGCGGGTTGGAGTCGAGAAGGAGAGTCCCCTCCTCGTCCCGCGACCTCGCGGCCCAGTTGAGCACCGTCATCAGGAACGTCAGGTCCCATGCGATGGTCCGGTTGCCGACGGGCTGGCCCGAGCGTCCGGCCCTGCCCGCTCTCCGCGCCTGAATGAACCGGTCCCAATCGCGCTGTGAAAGCGTCTCGGGTCTCCGGTCCCTGCCGAAGAAGTCGAGGAACATCGCGGACGCGACTCGGTCGCGCTTCCGCGTCCTCTCGCCCTTCGTGGGCGTCACCTCTTCCCCGTAGATTTCAAAAAGCCGTCCCAGCGTGAGCGGCTCGGGCTCGGCCTCCGCCTTGCCGTTGGGCTCATGCACCGCGAAGCCCGCGGCGGCCTCGTCGGCCTGCCGCTTCGCGCGCGCCCAATCGCGGTGTTTCAGCGACCGGCTCAGCCTGCGCCCGTTCTCCCGCCACTCGATCTGAAGCAGGCCGGTCTTCGGATCCGGAAAGACCCTGACCCGGTTCCGGCCCCATTCTCCGGCGCTGTAGGAGCGCCGGACTCGTTTCGTGCGTGCCATCGTTCGATTCCTCTCGATTCGATGGACTGCACGATCCGCCTGCCCGGAAGCTCGCGGGGCGAGTGCGCCCGCGCCAGACTCACGGCTCCCGTCTGCGAAAGCGACCATCAGCGGCTCGGTCCGGCGTCGCGGTCCGGCCCGCGCGTCGGGGGCCTTATCACCAGCCGCGACCGCGCGGTCTCGCGGCGGTGGATGTCCCGTAGTACTCGGCCAAGCGTGTTACTTGCCCGTCGAGCCGCTCGATTCGCCGCTGCAAGGCTTCGTTCTCCCCGCTCTGCCGCTCGGCGTGCTGCCTCAAGGCTTCGACGTATTCTCGCAAGACTTCGGCGTACTCGTGCAAGGCTTCGATCTGCCCGGAGTGCCGCCGCTGTTCCCGCTCGTACTGCACGGACAACCTCCGCAAGGCCCTCGTCAACTGCTCCTCTAACGCGGTCATAGACCTCCTTTACCTGTTCGACAGCTTCACGGCAGGCCGATCGCGCCACGTCCAGCCCGTGTTGGCCAGCGTCCCCATCGGCAGCACCACGACGCGCTCTCCCTCGATCTCCAGCAGCGCGACCCCCCAGGTGTCCACCTCCAGTTGCGCGAGCGTCTGTCGCGCGTCTTGGATGTCGTAGTCCAGTTCGGCGAGCCTCTCGATCCGGTCCTGAATGCTCCCCGCCAACCAGCGCATCGTCGCCCAGCTTCCGCCGAAGAAACCGAGCCAGAGGCTCAGGCCGACGATCAGGGGCCGTTGCCACGCCTTGGCCAGCAACTCGCGCATCCTCCCGGTCGCCTCCTCCGTATCGCGCTCGATGGTACTGAGCGCGTTCCTCGCGACGCGCCGCGAGTTCTCGGCGAGCCGCTTCAGCTCGCCCGCGGTCAACTCCTCGATCTCCCTCCGTTCGCTCTCCAGCCGTCTCCTTAGCCGGTCGCTCAAGTCGTTCGCGGTCGAAGTTCTCTCCATACAGTCCTCCTTTCAGCCGCCATCGGTCTCCGGTCGCCGGGTCCAGCGCGGTGAGGTAGTCCTTGCCCTGGCGCGGCACTTCAAGACCCGCGTCCTGCAACGCGGAGACGACCTCGGCACGGTTGCTCACCATGCCGTGCTCGACGCGCTGAAGCAGGTAGTCCCGGAGCAGGTCGCGGGGTGAGGCTTCGAGCCGGAGCCCCGTCCGTAGCTGCGCCGCCTCGACGTAGGCGCGGTGGCCGGGCTGCTGCACTCTGGCTCTGGCCGGATCGTCGGGACGGCCCCAGCCGTGCTCGTGGTTGAAGGCGTCCCGGAGCGGATCGAACGTCTTCCGCCAACCCGGAGGAGCAATGTTGAGACTCCGGCCGGTCTCAAGGTCGCATCGGGCCGCGAGGACATGGACATGGGCGCCGCCGCCCTCCTCACGGTGCAGCACCGCCGCCCATGCGTAGCGGTCGGGCTCCAGCCCCGCCCAAGCCGTCTTCTCGAACTCGTCGAGGACACGCTCGATCTGCTCGTCGGTGGGCTGGTCGTCCGGCGCCCATGCGATCACGCCGGACGTGTACCTGTGCTCGAAGTCGAGCGAGTCGGCGACCGCGGCCACCATCTCCGGGTTCCCCCGCAGCACCTCGACGCCCTCGCGCGGCTTCCCGGCCGCGTCCTGCTCCCCGAGGAGGTACTTGGCCGCAGCCCGCGCCGAGCCGGTCCCGTGCGCGAGGAACTTAACGTGCATCGTCGTCCTCCGGGCTCTCGAAGCGGGCCAGCGCCGTAAGCGCCCGCTCGATGGAGACGAGGCGGGCGAGGACCTCGACGGCCTCGGCCGCCCCCTTGTGGCGATTGGCCCACCGCGCGATCTGGTTCAGGTTGTTCCCGATCCGCGAGACCTGCCGGGTGCGCTCGCGCTCGACCTCGGCCGCGCGGGCGGTCCACGTCCGCGTGCGGGCCATCGCCCGCCGGATCAGCGCCGACAGGGGCACGCCGGCGGCCTTCGCCTTGGCCCGCCAGTCGGCGGACTCGGTCGCCGACACGCGGGCGGTGACGACGGCGGTGCGGCGCTCAGGCATCACGCCGCACCGGCACGGGGGAAGGGGGGCGGAGCCCCCGTCCGCGACCTCCACGGGAGCGCGAAGAGCGGGGGGATCGAAGGGGGGGCGGAGGCCACCCCTCGCCAGCCCCATTGTATGACAATGGGTAGGCTGGCTGAACGACCTTAGACGCGACAAACACCCCCGTGGGCGCCGTGCCCCGGACCCGGCACCCGCCGCCGCCGAAGCGGTGGCCAAGCACCTCCGCGAGCGCTCCGGGGAACCCGTTCAGACGCACCTCGCGAGGCGCGTCTGGCGGTCGGACGAAGGCCGGCGGTGCCGGGCCGTCCAAGCACTCCGGAAGCCGGATCGGCGAACGATCTCCCCAGCGCCCATGTCGCTGGGCACGGGCACCGGTTCCGCCTCGGGGTGGATCAACCTGACTACTTGCGACTCCTCCGGTTCTTCGCTTCGGTGCTTGGTCGTGCCGCCCTTCACCCTTCGGTGACCCGAAGGGCGACATTCTACGAGTCTCATCCCTCATGGGTTTCAATCCGGCCTTCGGTGACGGTGCGGCCGCGCTCCCGAGGGAATAGCAAACCCCCGTGTTGAACCGGCGCTTCAGAGTCTTCATGCCCGAACGCTGAAGAGCCGCTAGCAGGCGAGTCAACCCGTAGGGAATCTCCTACTATTCCACACCGTTCCAAGTCGTGTCAGAACGTCCCGAACTCGGCGGATGCCACCGCCAGTGGCGTGGAAAGACACCTCCATCGGGGTCAGATGTTCGACCGAACCTCACTTGGCGAGGCGAGGGGATTGCTGGATGGCGGGTCGAGTTATCGTCAGCATCTCTCGATGAATCTCCCGCTGGTCACGGTTGAGGTCCACCGTGCGCGCCTGGATGCGGGAAGCCCTCCACACGGATGTCGCCCCTAACGCGCTCGCCGGACTGCGCGCAGGGCAAGATTCGCTCGTGTTACGGACCGACCGGACGGCGCGCCAGGAGTTGGCGAAGGCAGGCCGGTAGCTGATTGAGGTGACCTGAGTGAGGCCTGTATAGGCTAGCCGAGGGGAGGGGGGACGATCCTCCCAGGTGTCGCTATCCAAGGCTCTCCAAGAGGCGATTGAGCCCATCGAGGCACCCTTGGGTGTAGAGGATGACTTCGCGATCCTTCCCTCGGCGCTTCCTCTCGGCGAGTGCGACTATAGTGAGTTTCTTCATTCTCCTGATCCGTTCGCGGAAGAAATGGCGTTGTCCGTCTGTCAGGTTGCTCATCACCAGCAAGGGGAGACACATCCGCAATGTGGTCCAGTGACCGGTGAGTGAGGCGAAGTGACCACGGTTGAGCTCGGTGGGGAGCTTCGGGGGCTCAATGAAACCCTCGAACAGGTCTTCGGGCGAGATGCGATCTTGCCCGTTGGTGGGCTTGGTAGGTTCGCCTGACACTGAAGGCTCCTTTCGGTTTCGGGTGAGGGCGGGGCGTTCCGGTGGTTCGGGGTGCCCCGCCGTTTTCGCGGTGCGTAGCGTACTCCGGGGACGCCGGTCCGGCAACGGCTGAGTTGGGGTCAGGTGGTGGGTAAGTATCGACAGCGCGTCCATCCTTCAGTAGCTTCTAGCGCCCCATGGTGGGGTGATCCTCAGTTACGGCTTGGAAAGGACAGCAAGAAGAAGGCGATGCCAGCAACAAATCCCCGCAATCAGTCACCGGAAAGAGGACTTCCGCCACGAGGAGTCCTCGAGCGAGCCAGGAAAGCCACGGTAGCATTCGTAGCGTTGCCGGAAACCGAGGTAGATGGGCCACCCAAAACGGACGGGTCGCTCCCAGAGATTGTCGGAACAGGCTTCGCTCTCGAAGAAGACCCTCGGATTGTCGTTACAGCCGCCCATGTCGTGGCCGGTGCGTTCGGGAGATCGAGCGAACTGTCTGTATTGTCAGGCCAACCTCATAGACCGGGGATTCTATGGGAGAGTTCCTTCGAAGACGAGGCCGACAGCATCACGTCGCATTATTCACTCGCCACGGGTTTCGATTTCCGTACACGCCAAGGTGCTGATGTCGCCGTCGTCAGGTTGCCAGAGCAAGGAGAGCCACCGCCAAGCGGACTGCGGTTGGCGGACCCCAGCTATATCCACCTAGGAGATCGGGTGGCGACCTGCGGGTGGCCGTACGGTACCACCGTTCAACAGGGTAGCGAGCCCGTCTCGCCTTCGTTCACCTGGGGCACGGTCAGCAACATCAAGCCTCACCCCGAGTCTAGTCCTGATGAGCGAATGGCCTATCTGGTCCAGATGCCGGTGAACCCCGGAAACAGCGGAGGAGCTGTGTTCACTGCGAACACCGGCGATGCTATGGGTGTAGTAGTCAGCATGATGGAGGTTCGCGGCGTCCGGGCGGGCTTGGCGCAGGTTCTCCCCGTCGCCTTGTTCCGACCGGGTATCGACTACTACCTTCAGAATCGGTAAGAGAATCGTCCACGAAGTACGGACGACGAATGGAAAGGCCTGAGCCATGTGGAGAAATGTCGACACGAAGGCGGCGATGGTATTGCCGGAGAGTCACACGGTGATCCCAGCCACGCGAGAGGAGTTGGCGAAACTGAAGGAGAAGCGACTCCGTGACAGTGAACCACTCACTGAACTGGAGCGTATCAGGCTTCGCGAACGGACCGTGAAGGACCTATCGGTCACTCCCTGAATCGAGTAGGGGCGGGCTTCCCCCCCTGCCATGCGTCCGCCAATCGGGCGTCTCAAACCGCTACCCTCCCCTCTCCGCCGATTCCTCGTCCGGCGGCCTCGCGCGAACGATCCCGGTTACTCCTGGCGGTGCGGAAGAAGGGGCTGAGCGAGAAGGCGAGCCTGCGCGACGACCTGATCGTCCATGCCGACAACTTGGCGGGCTCCGTGGTCGACCCGCACTGAGAACACTGGACAGGTGCCGCAGCCCTATCAGATCAAGTTCACCGAGGACTTCTTCTCGCAGTCCCACAAGGTACCCAGGGCGATCTCGAAGAAGCTGCCCGGAAAGTGGGACCGGCTCCGAGTCGTGCCGCGCCACGGGGCGAAGAGGGTCAAGGGCGGCCCCCGGGGTCTCTACCGGCTTCGGATCGGGGACTATCGTGTGGTCTACGGGGTCAAGGACGATCCCCGACAGGTCACGCTGCTACGCATCGGGCATCGCAGGAGCGTGTACGAGGGCCTGCCGCTTGAGCCCAGCCCTCCAGATGGCGTTGTCGTAACTGACGATGCGTCCGCCCCCCATCAGCCATCAGAGGCCACCCCCCAAGGGCAACCCCCGACATCGCCGCCGCCACCTCGTCCTCTCCGCAATCCGCTACCACACGACTTCCGCAGCCATGTCGAGGATATGGGAATCCAGGAACCCCTTCGGTCGGTGCTGTTGGAATGTACCACCGAAGAGGAGCTGGAAGACGCCGACGTGCCCGAAGATCTCCTGGAACGGGTCTTTGAGAGACTGTGGCCCAGTCCGATCGACGAGTTGCTCGACGTTCCTAAGCGCGTGGTGGATTCGGCCGAGGATCTCTTGGCAGCGATTGACGGCAGTCGGACTCTGGAGTCATTCCTGCTCGACCTGGACGAGAAGCAGGAGCCGCTAGTTGCATCTTTCCTGCGGCGTCCCAGCGGGCCGTGGCTGGTCAAGGGAGGACCTGGGACGGGAAAGTCCACTGTGGCGCTGTACTGTCTTCGGAACCTCCTTCGTCCGGACACGCCCACCTTGCCCATCGTGCAGGAGCCACCACGGATCTTGTTCACGACCTTCACGAAGTCGCTGGTGGCGGTGTCTGCTCATCTCCTCAAGGCTCTGGAGTGTGATACCGCAGGTATCGAGATCGTCAATGTGGACGAACTGGCTTGGAGCCACGCCGATCCTGATTGGGATAGCCGTATCTTCTACCCTGGAAGGGTAGACTACTGGACACCGATTGCCGAAGCCGCGATCGACCAATGTCACTCGATGTTCCCCTCGTTCCCTTTCGGTGTGAGAGACCTGAGGTTCCTGTACAACGAGGTGAACCAAGTGATCCTCGGGAACCAAATCACATCCTTGGAGCAATACAGGGGCTTCGCGCGTATCGGTCGGGGCAGGCCTCTCGGTCAACGGCAGCGGGAGCGGGTCTGGGCGTTCTTCGAAGCTGTGGATCGGGAAGCCCATGGCCTACGTCGCGGCCTTCCGGGCCACGTCTTTGGAAGCGCGCTGAAGCGCGCACGACCCACCTACGATTACGTCTTCATTGACGAGGCCCAAGATCTCTTGCCGGTCGCAATCAGGATGTGTTTGGCGCTAGCGAAGGACAGGCAAAACGCCTTCTTGACCGCTGACAGGAACCAGTCGATCTATACCTCAGGCTTTTCCTGGAAGAGGGTGGAAGACACTCTGGTCTTCGGAGGACGCGCGAGGATTCTCCGCCGGAACTACCGGACGACGCGCGAGATCGTGAATGGCCTCCGCCCGCTCCTTCGCGATGATGAGGAGGCCGACGAGGATACGCGGTTTTCCGAGCCATTGCGGCGGGGACCGTTACCGCAGCTGCGCTGGGGATCCAAAGCGAACGAAGGACAGATCGTAGGGAAGTGGGTGAAACACATCTGCGGAAAGCATGACTTCGGTCTCGGAAACGTCGCTGTTCTTTGTCCGACGAACCAGGACTGTGAGAGGCTTGCGAAGGAACTTCGGGACCTCCGTCTGAAGGCAACCGCAATGAAGCGAGGTGGCGTGGATCTCTCGTTTGACGGAATCAAGGTCTTGACCATGCATAACGCGAAGGGGCTGGAGTTTCCCATCGTCGCCGTGGTCGGACTCGCGCGCGGTCGCATGCCCTGGACCGACCCGGACGATCCCACACAACGGGAGGAAACGGACAAGTTGCAGCGTGCGTTCTTCGTGGCTTGCAGTCGAGCGATGTGGAGACTGCTGGTCGTAGTGGATCAATCCTCGCCCTCCCCGTTCGTCAGAGACTTCGATTCTAACCACTGGAAGACCGCCGAATGACCGAGGTTCGACGGCTGGAGCGCAAGTCCCGCGAGCGCGGCGTGGTGGACCCGGACCCGGACTCGTGAATCTCCCCGCCATCGCCACGGTCGACCGGTTCCTGCAGCCCCTCGTCGGCACCACGCTCCTCTTGGGGCTTCTGCTCCTCTGGCAACGCACCTACGACCACTCGTGCGTGGTACTGGCGACTCCGGCACTTGTCTACGTCGCGATACTCTACGGGCTGCTGGAGTACCGGCTGGAGCGAAAACGATTCGCGGTAGACTACTACTTGGATCGAGGGTCCTCTTGGCGGAGGCGGTTGCGGGGCATGTGGCTGCCGGTGGTGATCAGCATGGTCGCGGCACTGCCGCTGACCGTCTTTCTGGTCGTCTTCGCGGCCCTCTCGCGGCCCACCGACTGGCTGTTTCTGGCGGCGGCGGCGGTGGTGGCGCCCTTCCTGTTCGACCGCATCTCGCGGTGGCCGGGACGTCACTTCAGGCGCGAGGCCAGCGCGAGCGACCGGCGTATTGCGGTCGCGGACATCCTCAGCGCGCGCCTTGCGGGCTGGGTCCTCCTGGCGCTGATTGCCATCGCCTACGTCTACTTCAACTACATGGTGATTGGCGGTCCGCCGTACATCTATCCCGATTCGCTCCAGCGGACGGTGGAGGCCTTCACGGCGGGCGTCCAATCGGCGTGTCCGGTGGTGGACGGTGGGCTGCGAGCGGCGGCCGCGCTCGAAGGCTCCTCGTGGTACGTAGTGACCAGCGCGGCGACCGCGTCGTGGACGCCCAACGGAGTCAGGGCGGTCGTTTGGATCGCATTCTTCCTGAACGCCGCGCTGGCGATCGCAGGGTTCGTCCGTGGGCTTGAGGGCTGCATGCTGGCGGCGTGGCGAATCGGCGCCGGGAATCGTGAAGGTGCCGCCCGGAATCGAACGGGAGTGACAGATGTCGAACAAGCAAGCCAATGACAGCGAAGGGGGTCGGGAGACCTCCCGGGCGGGACGGAGGGCATGGGGCGGGCGGGTGATGCTCGCACTGGTCCCGTTGGCGGTATTGGTAGCGACCGGCAATCAGATGCTGGCGCTGAGAGCCGAGGAACGCTGGCAGGAGTTCTCCGAGCGGCTTCGCCAGGCGCCGTTGCCGGAAACGGGCCAAGCTATCGACGAGGGGGTCGAAGAGGTCTTCGTCCCGGTTTACGCCGCGATCCCGTCGCTCCTGGATTGGCACTACTCGTTCATCGGACAGTATGCCGAGTTGGGCTTGGCGCTGACCGGAAGACTGGAAGGAGAGATCGAGGCGCGGCTGTTCGGTGAGTTGGAGGATGGCATGAGTCTCGTCGTTGCCGATGTCGGCCGCGTAATGGAGGAGGAGGTACTCGCTGAGATCGAGCGTTGGTTCGGGCGGGAAGTGGCGGCGCTTCCACCCGGGTTGAGAGGTCGGGGGGCGCGCGCGCTGGAGATGCTCTTGGAAGACGCCAGACATCATTTCGTCGTGGCCATCGGTCCAACGGCTGTCGGGGCAGCGATGGCTGGCGTTAGAACCTCGGTCGGTGTGAAGACCGTCACAAGAGGGCTGGCCGAGAAGCTGGCAGGGGGAGCGGCGCTCCGGGCGGCAGGTCCCCTCATGGGTCGTGCGGCGGGGTTCATCGTGGCCGCCGCTGCGGGAGTCGGTATCGACATCGCGCTTCGGAAGCTGGACGAGTTGCTGAACCGGGACGAACTCGAACAGGCGCTGACGGTGCTCGTGGACGAGGAGAAGGAGAGGGTGAAGGCCGCGCTGAAGAGTGCGGTTGACGAGGTGAAGGTGACGGCCCTGGGGGACTTTGTCCCGTCGCAGTTGCGGTAGCGAGCGATCACCGCGCGACGGGTCAGAGAACGGTTGGTCCAGTTTAGCTTGGTCCGCCCGCTGAGACTCCGCTAGGCAAGACAGATTTCCCGCTTAATGATTCAGCTTTTCCGGCCATAGTGACCCGATGAGGTGGGGTCTCGTCCACTGGCAAGAATGGCGGATCGTGCAGTCCTGATTAGACTTACGTCGTTTCCTGCCGTGATTTGAGCCTCGGAGGATCCGCATACCCCTTGGGGCCACACTCCGTGAGTCCCCTGCGGAGGCTGGCGGGGGGCTGTGCCCCCTCTGACCCCCGAACCGGACACGGCGCGCCATGAGCCGTGGACGCGCCGTTTGGGTGAAGGTTCGCGCCAGCGAGGCGGAGCGTGCCGAGTGGCACGCCAAGGCGCGCTCGGCAGGCCTGACGCTGTCGGATCTGGTGCGCCGGGCGGTCGGCCGGACGCATACGTGGACCGTTGCCCACGCCGAGGTCGAGCGCGAACGCACCCAACAGGTGGCTCGCGTCGGGAACAACCTCAACCAGATCGCCCGCTGGGCGAATTCCAACAAGGAGGGCGTCGAGGCCGTCGAGGTGATCGGCCACCTGATCGCCATCAGACGGGCGCTCAGCGCCTTGGAGCCCGCCGAAGACCCGGACGCGGATGCACCTTAAGTTCCTGGCGCACGGAACCGGATCGGCCCGCAAGGCGGCCAAGTACCTCCTCGGCGAGCTTGACGCGGCCGGGAAGCCGCGCGAAGGCGTCGAGGTGCTCAGGGGAGATCCCCACCAGGTGGCCGCCGTGGCCGATGCGCTTCCCTTCGAGCACAGGTACACGTCCGGCGTGATCGCGTGGGCGCCGGAGGACCAACCGACCGACGAACAGATCGAGGGGGTTGTGGACGCCTTCGAGAAGACCGCCTGGGCGGGGCTGGATTTCGACCGCTACGCATGGACGGCGGTGGTGCACCGGGAGGAGGGCGGCGGTGCCCACGTCCACGTTCTGGCGGCGCGCTGCGATCTGGAGACCGGACGGAGCTTGAACATCGCGCCTCCGGGCTGGGAGAAGACCTTCGGCCCGCTCCGGGACGCCTTCAACCATGAACACGGCTGGGCTCGCCCGGACGATCCGGCGCGGGCCAGAGTGCAGCAACCGGGCCACCGCGCCTACATCGAGGCGGAGCGGCTGCGGGCGGGCCTGCGGCTCGAATCCTCACCCCGCGACCTGATCCGCGACTACCTGCTCCAGCGCGTCGAGCACGGGACCGTGCGGAATCGTGACGAAGTCGTTGACGCGCTACGCGAGGCGGGCCTTGAAGTGCCGCGCCAAGGCAAGGACTACATCACTGCGCTGGACCCCGCGAGCGGAGATCGCTGGCGGCTGAAAGGAGAACTGTATGGAGAGAACTTCGACCGCGAACGACTTGACCGCCCGGCTGGGGAGGCGGCTGGAGACCGAACGCAGGGAGATCGAGGAGTTGACCGCGAACGAGCTGGAGCGGCTCGGCGAGAACTCGCGGCGCGTCGCGAGGAGCGCGCTGCGTTCCATCGAGCGCGATACGGCGGAGGCGGTCGGGAAGATGCGCGAGTTGCTGGTCAAGGCGTGGCTCCGGCCGCTGATCGTCGGCATGGCTCTCTGGCTCGGCATCTTCGTCGGAAGCTGGGCGACGATGCGGTGGTTGTCGAGGAGCGTTCAGGACCGGATCGAGGACATCGAACTGGCGAAGATCGAGATCGAGGGTGGACGCGAGATGATCGCCGAGATCGAGGAGACGACGTGGGGCGTGGGGCTGCGGGAAGTGAACGGGGTGCGGTACGTGACGCTGCCGCGCGGCACGCCGGTCCTGACGGCCTTCACCGTGGACGGGCGGCCCTACGTAGAGCTGCGGAGAGAGTGAAGGAGCTATATGACCGAGTTGGAGAGGCAGTTGATGGAGGCTTTGAAGACGTTGTCCGCGCAGTCCGGGAGGGAACGGCGGCGGCAATCCGAGCAGGTCGAAGCCTTGCGGCGGCGCGTCGAGCAGCTGAGCGCGGAGAACGAAGCCTTGCAGCGGCGCGTCGAGCAGCTGAGCGCG
This sequence comes from Longimicrobiales bacterium, assembly GCA_965116645.1. Lineage (GTDB taxonomy): Bacteria > Gemmatimonadota > Gemmatimonadetes > Longimicrobiales > Gaopeijiaceae > Bin94. Next base: position 4,351,502 of record OZ220702.1, read on the forward strand.
GAGAACGAAGCCTTGCAGCAGCGCGTCGAGCGGCTGAGCGGGGAGAACGAAGTCTTGCAGCGGCGAATCGAGCGGCTCGACGTGCTGGCGACACGCTTGGCCGAGTATTTCGGGACATCCGCCGTCGCGAGACCGCGCGGCCTCCGTATCTGATGCGGCGACCGGGACCGGACCGGGATCAGGGTCCGAGCCGCTGATGGCGTCCCGTCGCACCGCCGACCGCCCGTCTAGCGGAGAAGCCTTCCCGGCGCGAAGTTTGGGGCGCGCAGATCGTGCAGTCCATCGAGAGAGGAATCGAACGATGGCACGCACGAAACGAAGTCGGCGCTCGTACGGCGCCGGCGAATGGGGCCGGAACCGGGTGAGGATCTTCCCCGACCCGAAAACCGGCATGTTCCAGATCGAGTGGCGCGAGAACGGGCGCAGGCTCACGAGGTCGCTCAAACACCGCGACTGGATGACGGCCAAGAGGCAGGCGGATGAGGTTGCCGCTGGCTTGGCGGTCCATGAGCCTAACGGCGAAGCCGAGTCCGAGTGCGAGCCGCTTACCCTGGGACGGCTTCTTGACATCTACAGGGAAGAGGTGACGCCCACCAAGGCGGAGACCTCCCAGCGGTCCGACCGGGCGGCGGCGAGGATGTTCCTCCAGTTCTTCGGCGGAGACCGAAGGCCCGAAACCCTTTCCCAGCGCGACTGGGACCGGTTCATACGGGCGCGGCGCGCGGGCAAGGTTGGCCCGAGCGGAAGGCCGGTGTCCGACCGGACCATCGAGCACGACCTGAAGTTCCTGATCGCCGTGCTCAACTGGGCCGCCAAGTCAAGGGACGAGCGGGGCAAGCTCCTGCTCCCGTCGAATCCCTTGAAGGGTCTCAGGACTCCGACGGAGAAGAACCCCACGCGGGTGGTGTTGTCCGAGGCGGAATACCAAGCGCTACTCGACGTGTCCCGTCAGTTCGACTGGCGGTTCCATGTAGCGCTCGTGCTCGCGCACGAGACGGGACACCGAATCGGAGCCATCCGGCAACTCAGGTGGTCTGACATCGACCTCGACGGCGGAGTGGTTCGGTGGCGCGCGGAGCACGAGAAGACCGGATACGAGCACTGCACGCCGGTCACTGCCGAGGCCCTCGCCGCTCTGGAATGGGCACGAAGGCGGAATCCCGGGGCTGGAAACAGTCCGGTGCTACCCGCGTCAACGGATGCCTCAAGGTGCGCTGGCCGGTCGATGGTCCGCTACTGGTGGTCCCGAGCCGAGAAGCTCGCGGGTCTGGAACCCCAGCGCGGTAGAGGCTGGCACTCGCTGAGGCGGAAGTTCGCCTCCGACCTCATGGACCAGCCCCTCAAGGTGCTCTGCGAGCTTGGTGGCTGGAAGACGGCCAAAACGGTGCTCCAGTGTTACCAGCGCGCCGACGAGGCACAGCTGAGGGAAGCGCTCGAAAGCCGCCGCAGAGTTCCCGTCTGATCCGTTTTGGCGGGAACAGAATAGCGGGAATCCAGCCACCGAATCCCGTAAGTCCAAGAATCACACAACATACAAGTCCCCCTTGACCCTGACGTAACGTTAGGGTGTACCTTGACCCGCATGGACAGCGAACCCACCACCCACCACACCGTCGGCGAGGTCGCCGCACTGGCGGGCGTCACCGTCCGGACGCTGCACCACTACGACCGGATCGGCCTGCTGGTCCCTTCGGAGCGCTCAGGTCACGGCTACCGCCTCTACGACTACGGCGACCTGGAGCGGCTCAGGCAGATCCGGCTGCTGCGCGAACTGCGCTTCAGCCTGGACGCGATCGAGCAGGTGCTCGATGCCCCGGCCTACGACCGGCGGGGGGCGCTCGTCGCGCAGCGGGAGTTGCTTCGGGCACGGCAGGAGAGGACACTGAGAATCATCCGCGGGGTCGACCGGGCCCTGGCGGCACTGGACGAGGAACGTGAAATGGAAAAGGCAACGATGTTCGAAGGACTCGAGGAGTTCGACCACACGCAGTATGAGGACGAGGTGCGCGAGCGCTGGGGCGACACCGACGCGTACCGCGAATCGATGCGCCGCACCCGACGCTACGGCAAGGAGGACTGGGCCCGGATCAAGGAGGAGAGCGAGACCGTCTACGCCCGGCTCGCGGAGCTGATGTCGGCGGGCGACCACGCGGCCGGCCGCGCCGCCATGGATCTGGCCGAGGAGCACCGGTGCCACATCGACCGGTGGTTCTACCCGTGCAGCCACAGGATGCACGGCGGGCTCGCCGAGATGTACACGGCCGACCCGCGCTTCACGGCGTACTTCGAGAAGCGGGCGGCAGGGCTGGCGGACTTTGTTCGCGACGCGATCAAAGCCAACGCGGCCCGGTGGAGGGTTCGCCGATGAAGGGCGATGGCGGTCGCGAATCCGCCCCCTTCCGCACCACCCTCGCCGCTGTCCTCCTGGTCCAGATCGCCGCCCTGATCCTGCTCTGGCTCCTGCAGGCCACCTTCCACTACTAACGGCCCGCCCATGCACCCCATCAACTGGCTGATCGTCGGAGCCTACGTCGCCTACGTCCTCGTCGACGGTATCCGCCGCGCGCGCGGCACCAACGAGGTCGAGGGCTACTTCCTCGCCAACCGCTCGCTCCCCTGGTGGGCCGTCGGCCTGTCGGTGATGGCCACCCAGCTGTCGGCGGTCACCATGATCGGCACGACCGGGCAGGGGGCCACCGACGGGCTGCGCTTCGTGCAGTTCTACTTCGGGCTGCCGCTCGCGATGGTGATCCTGGGGGTGACGCTCGTGCCCTTCCTGCGCGGCGCCGGCGTCTACACCGCGTACGAGTACCTGGAGCGGCGTTTCGGGCCGGAGACGCGCACGCTCACCGCGTTCCTCTTCCTACTGTCGCGCGGGATGTCGTGCGGGGTGATCATCGCCGCGCCGGCGGTGGTCTTCTCGGCGGTGTTCGGGTGGCCGCTCATGTGGTCCGTGGCGCTGATCGGCGTGCCGACCGTTGCGTACACGATGCTGGGCGGCATCCAGGCGGTGACGTGGGCCGACGTCAAGCAGATGATCCTGATCGTAGTCGCGCTGCTCGCCGTCGTGGTGGTGCTGGTCGTGCAGATGCCGGTGTCGCCGGGCGAGGCGCTCCACATCGCTGGCGCGACGGGCCGTCTCAGGGTCTTCGACTTCTCCTTCGACATAAACGAGACCTACACATTCTGGTCGGGGCTGATCGGCGGCACCTTCCTGATGCTGTCGTATTTCGGCACGGATCAGTCGCAGGTGCAGCGCTACCTCGCCGCGAAGTCGGTGAATGCGGCGCGCACCTCGCTCCTGATGAGCGCGTACTGGAAGATCCCGCTCCAGGCGCTGGTCCTCCTCGTCGGCGTGATGGTCTTCGTCTACTACCAGTTCCAGCCGCCGCCGCTGCTGTACAACCCCGCGCACGAGAACGCGGTGGTGGAGGCGCGGGGGGCGGAGTACGGGGCGCTGCAGGGCCGCTATGGCGAGGCGCTGGTGGAGAGGGAGGGCGCGGCGCGGGCTGTGGCGGACGCCGCCGGCCAGGACGCGACCCGCCGCGGCGCCATGGACGACTTCCTCTCCCGGGAGGCCACGGTCGAGGAGATTCGCGCCGAGGCCCTGTCGATGGCGGAAGAGGTCACCGGCGAGCCGTCGCGCGACGTCAACTACATCATCCCCCGCTTCGTCCTCGGCGAACTGCCGATCGGCCTGGCGGGCATATTCATCGCGGCGATCATCGCGGCCGCCATGTCGAGCATCTCGTCCGAGCTGAACTCGCTCTCGACCACCAGCATCATCGACTTCTACCGGCGCTGGTTCCGCCCGGAGGCCAGCGACGCCCACTACCTCAAGGTGTCGAAGGTCGCGACCGCGTTCTGGGGGGTGTTCGCCTGCACTGTCGCGGTGTACGCGGTCAGCCTGGGCTCGCTCATCGAGGTGGTGAACCGCTTCGGGTCGTTCTTTTACGGGTCGATCCTGGGCGTCTTCCTGCTGGCGATGGTGCCGCGGGCGCGGGGGCGGGGCGCGCTGGTGGGGCTGATTCTGGGGATGGTGGCGGTGGGCGTCATCGAGTTTCGCACGGACGTGGCGTACCTGTGGCTCAACGTGATCGGGGCCGGGACCGTGGTAGGGGTGGGGGTGGTGCTGGGGGTGTGGGGCCGCCGGGAAGGCGCGTAGCTTGACTACCCCTCTTGTTCGGCGTCGGTCAAAACGATGTCAATGAAGCGAATCTCAATCAGCCCATTTGGCAGTTCCACCCTGCGAAACCCCTTCATCCGCCCGGGCAGAAAGCCTTCGATATCGAACCAGCTTGCCAAATGCCTGGATGCCAGAACGACACCCGCACGAGTGTCGATCACCTCGATGTAGGCTGAGTACGCATTGCCATAGTCGTCAGGTATTCTAGGTGGATCTCTCCAGCGCCCGATGATTTCAACCCACTCGTCGGTGGGAACCCGAGTGTACGTCACCAACAGGCCTGTCGTGTCTGCAGCCATAGCCCTTAAGGAAGGGTGCGGCGGTTCCGTAGGAGCTTCCACTGGCTCCTCCGACAGATCTTCCAACACGACCGGCGGCTCTTCGTCGTCGGGGAACCACGGTACCTGCCGACGGAGCACCAGCTGCAGCCGACCGTCCAGTCCCCGCTTCTCCACAAGATACTGACTCCGAATCACACTCGGTCCGGCCCAGAAGTGATCCTCGTCCGCCACGGTCAGTGGCAGACGCGCATGGCTGGCCCAGTTCGTCAATCCCCCGTACTCCGGATACCTGCCGAAGGTATGTAGAACCTCACCCTCCGTGGTCAGCACGGCAAAGCCCTGGAGGGGAAGTTGGTCCCGGAGGTTGCCGGGCGAGGTGACGATCTCGCCGCGCGGCATCAATAGGTTCCTCGCCACCCTATGCATCATGATTTGCGGCATTCTCTGCACCCGGGAAAGCCACTCCATTTCCCGCGACACCACCGTCCACTGCCCGAGACCGCTGAGTACGTGCAGATTGTCGTCGCGGTCCACAAACAGATCAAACATTCCGAAGTTCTCGAATTCCCGCGGGCCCTCGCCGGTTTGGCCGAAACTCCGCTCGAATCCCCCGGCCGAATCCCAGACAGCGATGGTGCGACTCATGCCCAGGACATCGGTGTAGATTCGACCGCGGCTGTCTACCACGACCATCGTCCCGGGGTCCGGCACTGAGCCGTCCAGATCCGATACCAGGAAAGGCCCCGTCTCGATTAACTCAATGCGACACGGATAACCGTCCTCCCGGTCCAGAACGACCGTGTCCCCCGCCTCGAAACCCCGCTCGCCAACCCGAGCGCAGGCCCCGACCGTTGCCACTTCCTCTTCGCCAGTGCCGGCGTCATCCGTACATCCCGGCGACATGAACAACAGCCCGAGGGTCAACCCCATCTTCCATCGCCGCGACATTCCTTACCTCCCATGAAATAGCTTACACCGAAGCCGCGCAAAGCTGGACAGCAAGACCGACATGAAGGGATTCTGCGCTCAGCCCCCCGGAAGCGCAATGAACGCGACAGACGGGATGTCGTTCCCGTCCCGGCGTATCCCCCAGATCCGTGACTCCGTGAAGCGGAACGCATCGAACCGGTCGGGCAGGTACACCTCCTGAACGGCTCCGGTGGGAGCGGTGGCGGCGTCGGGCGAGATCCGCAGCCAGCGCCGACCCCCGCCCAGCCCACCGATGTCCGGATCGAGCGGATGCATCCAGATCGTCCCGCCTTCGGTGCAGCGCAGGTCCACATAGCGCGGAAGATAGGTCGCGAGCTCGTCCGGTCTCCCGCGAACGGTCCGGGCGATCCGGTCCAGGACGCGAAGGCTGTCCTCTTCCGTCAGCCGGGCGGCGACATCGCCGGTCACCTGGGCCTGCCGCATCCCGAACACCGCCGCGGCAAACTGGTGCGGCGTGACCTCGCTGAAGGGAACCGGCGGAAGGTCGATGGGGTCCACCTCGACTCCCGATCCGTCGAATCCGCGAAGCTGGTTTCTGACCCGGTCGTGGACTCGGACGACATCATCGCCGCAGGGGGCCCACAGCCGATACCAGAGCGGGAATGCGCCCTCGCTCGGGATGAAGTCGCCCGATGGGTCGTCCAGCACCTCGCCGAGCGCTACCAGGTCCCGCACTGCTCCGGTTTCCGGATCGATGGCTACCAGGTCGGCCAGCAGGAGCGAGAAGCGGAACTGCAGCGGCCCCGACTCCATGGTCGCGGTCGAGCGGGGCAGAATGATCTCGCTGCCCATTCTGGCGGTGCGCACCAGGTTGCCCAGCATGTTCATGCCGCCTCTCACGCTCCCGGGCGGCAGGGCGTCCGATCGCAGAGGGATCGCCGCCGGCTCTTCGCCCGGTTGCGAGACCCGAATGATCGCGTGGCGCACAAAGTCGAAGACCCATGCACCGCCATCCCATCCTCCGGTCACGAAACCGGAGGGCATCTGGAATTCGCCGGGTCCGCCGCCGGAGCGTCCATGCACGCCGAGCGATTCGCCACCCGGCCCGAATCCCGCGAAGAACGGCGCCTGGGAGTTCAGAACCCAGACGGAACCGTCGCTCAGGACCTCCATGTCCTGGACAACGGCGAGGGAGTCGGAACTGCCGATCACTTGGATATCAGACGCGCTGAACTCGATCGGAGCGAGGGGCTCGCCGCCGGGTGCGCTGTCGCAGGTGGCGAGGAGGGCGGCCGCGAGGAGGGCGGCCGCGGAGAGGGCCTTTGCGCAGTGGGGCGCGGTCAAGCTCGGACGCGTCGCCGGTCGAATGCTGCGCGGACCTGTTCCACGGGCCTGGGCTCGCCGGGCAGGCTTCACGGTACCTCCGCTCCTGGATAGGTTGCTCAGCGTCTCAAGCGCTTCCTAGCTTACCCGTGGCCGGGCTCCATGGTTCCGCCCGCGCCCCACAGCTCCCGCCCCTCCGCCTCCACCCGCAGCCGCCCCACCGCCTCCTCCAGCGGCAGCGTCACCTGCTTCTTCTTCGCGCCGCGCGCCCGCAGCGACACCGTCCCGGCCTCGGCCTCGCGGCTCCCGATGATCGCCATGTACGGGACCTTGAGGTTGGACGCGTCCTTGATCTGCTCGCGGAAGTCGATCTCGGCGGCGCGGGGGCTCAGATGCGCGCGCAGCCCCGCCTCGGCCATGCGGTCGCGAACGGCCGTCGCGGCCTCGAGCGCGTGCGCCCCGATCGCGATCACCCGCACCTGTTCCGGCGCGAGCCAGAGCGGGAAGTCGCCCGCGTAGTGCTCGATCAGGATCGCGATGAAGCGCTCCAGCGACCCGCTCACCGCGCGGTGGATCACCACGGGCCGGTGCATGCGGTTGTCCTGGCCCACGTACTCCAGCCCGAACCGCTCCGGCGCGTTGTAGTCGAGCTGGATCGTGCCGCACTGCCACGCGCGGCCGATCGAATCGGTGATGTCGAAGTCGATCTTGGGGCCGTAGAAGGCGCCGTCTCCCTCCTTGAGCTCGTAGGGGCGTCCGGTCTCCTCCAGCGCGGCGAGCAGCCCCCCCTCGGCCCGGTCCCAGAGGTCGTCGTCACCGATCCGGACCTCGGGGCGGGTGGCGAAGTTGATCGTCGCGCTGAGCCCGAAGGCCGCGTAGAAGTCCAGGATGTAGCGCACGAGAAACGCGACTTCGCCGGCGATCTGGTCCTCGGCGATGAAGCAGTGGCAGTCGTCCTGCTGAAACTGTCGCACGCGCGTAAGTCCAGACAACGCGCCCGTAACCTCGTTGCGGTGCAGAACGTCGAACGTGGTGTAGCGGATGGGCAGCTCGCGGTAGGAGCGCCGCTTCGCCTGGTAGAGCAGGTAGTGCGACGGGCAGTTCATCGGCTTCAGCGACGAGTCGTGCGTGCCGGTTTCGCTGTTGCGGATCAGGAACATGTCGTCGCGGTACTTGCCCCAGTGCCCCGAGGTCTCCCAGAGCGACTTGTTGTACATCAGCGGCGTCATGACCTCGAGGAAGTCGTCCTTCTGCAGCGCGCGCTCGAAGGCGAGCAGCTCGTTGTAGAGGATCGTGCCGCGGGGCGTCCAGAAGACGGCGCCGGGCGCGGACGGGTGAAAGCGGAACAGGTCGAGGCGCCTGCCGACGACGCGGTGATCGCGCCGCTTCGCTTCCTGCAGCCGGTGGAGGTGGGCCTTGAGGTCCTTCGCCTTGAAGAAGGCCGTGCCGTAGATCCGCTGCAGCATCTGCCGGTCGCTGTCGCCCCGCCAGTAGGCGCCGGCGGTGCTGAGCAGGCGGAAGTGACGGATGTGCGAGGTGTCCGGGACATGCGGGCCGCGGCAAAGGTCGACGAAGTCCCCGTTCGTGTAGGTCGAGATGACTTCGTCCTCGTCGAAGTCGGCGATGCGCTCCATCTTGAGCGGGTCGTCGGCCATGCGGTCGCGGGCCTGGTCGAGGCTGATCTCCTCGCGCTCGAAGGGAACCGACTCGGCGGCGACTCGGCGCATCTCCTCCTCGAAGGCCTCGAGGTCTGCCGGGGTGAAGGGCTCGTCGACCTCGAAGTCGTAGTAGAAGCCGTCGTCGATCGCGGGGCCGAAGCCGATCTTCGCGTCCGGGCGTAGTCTGCGGACGGCGGTCGCCAGGATATGGGCCGCGGAGTGGCGCAGCACTTCCAGCGCCTCGGTGTCTCTTGCGGTCAGCACCCGGAATGAGCCCCCTTCCCGCAGTGGCGTGACGAGGTCCAGGAGCTCTCCGTTCAGTTCGACCACGAGGGCCGCGCGCAAGAGCCCTTCGCCGATCTCGCGGACGACTTCGCCGGCGGGCGTGCCGCGCGCGACGGTGCGTTGGGAGCCGTCGGGCAGCGTCAGGGTGATGGTGTCGTCGATCGGGGGGGTACTTGGCATGCCGATGCCTGCTGCTCCTTGTACGTTGAGGGGCATTCGACGTTTGCGAGTCGCGGGGTTCACGTCAACCTGGCGGGAGATTCTCATGGCCTGTGCACATTGCCGAGGAATCGAGGACATGTTCGGTGACAGGATGGCGCGGCGGCAATTGCGGCAGTATCGCCGCAAGGGGCCGGCCCGGGCCACGCGGCTCCTCCTCGACGCGATACCGGACGCGAGCGTCGCGGGCGGCACCTTCATCGACATCGGCGGCGGCGTGGGAGCCATACAGCACGAGCTGATCGCGCGGGGCGCCGCGCGCGGCACCAGCGCCGACGCCTCTCCCGCCTACCTGGCGGCGGCACGTTCCGAGGCCGAGGACCGCGGTTACGCCGATCGGATGGAGTACGTGGAGGGGGACTTTGTTCGGGAAGCGAACAAAGTGGGGGAGGCGGACATCGTGACGCTGGACCGCGTCGTCTGCTGCTACCCGGACATGCCCGCGCTCCTCGGCGCCGCGGCCGAGCGCGCCCGCCGCTCCCTCGGGCTGATCTTCCCGCGCGGCACCCGATTCATACGCTTCGGAGTCGCGGTGGTGAACTTCTTCCAGCGCGTACGCCGCCACCCGTTCCGCGTGTACGTGCACGATCCGGCCGAGGTAGAGGCGGTGCTGGCGCGGCACGGGATGTCACGGAGCTATCTGCGCGACGGGATCGCGTGGCGGGTGCTGGTGGTGGAGCGTGGTGGCCCGTTTCCTGATTGATCAGCCTTTCCGGGTTACCCGGGCAAGAGTTGCTTTCGCAGATCCGCAGAACGCCCGCTGATTGACGGCCGGCCACACTTCGACACAGATTCCCTCGATGCGCCGCACCGTAGCCTTCCTGGTCTTCGCGGCCCTGACTTCGTCACAGCTGGTCGCGCTCCATTGCGACATGGGTGCGTCTACGCACCAGGCGGTCGCGGCGCTTCAGGCTGACGCGCACGAATCCGCTTCCGCGCACGGGACCGCTGCGCACGCAGCCTCCGCACACGGGACCGCTACCGACATTCCCCCACCCGGGCACGGGATCGCCACGCACGGCAAGGCTGCTCCGGCCCACGAACCCGCCCCCAACCCCCACCACCCCGCCCCCCACCACGGCGACCGCGACGCCTGCCAGATGATGATGGCGTGCGGCACGGCCTCGATCCGCGCCGTCCGCACGGTGGCGGTCGCGCGCATTCCCACCCCCTTCGTTCGCGCGGCCTCCTTCGCGGCCGCCATCCCCGTCGCCGCCGACCTGGCGGTCGAAACTCCCCCGCCTCGCTTCACCGCACTGGCATGACCGGGCGCGCCCCCGCACGGGGCGCACACGCTTCACAGTGCCGGGCTACGGTTCCGCACGGGCTTTCCCGCTGGGCGGAACCGGTTACCCCGACCCATCCATGGCGAGGCAACCATGTACATCACGCGAACCATGGCGGTCGCGTTCGCGATCGCCGTCCCGCTATACACCGGCGCGGCGCCCGCCGCCGCGCAGACACCGTCCTACACCTCCAACGGTGACCCGGCGCTCGCCGCGCTGATCGCCGACGCGCTGGAGGGCAACCCCCGCGTGCTCGGGGCGTTCCTGGAGTATCAGGCGGCCCGCGCCCGCATCCCCCAGGCGTCGACGCTGCCGAACCCGGCGCTGTCGTTCACCCAGCACCTGGCGGGTGCCCAGACGCGGGTCGGGCCTCAACTGTCGAACATCTCCGTCAGCCAGGCACTGCCGTGGTTCGGCACGCTCTCGGACCGCCGGGAGATCGCCGCGGCCCAGTCAGACATCCGCAGCCAGTCCTACGCGGAGCAGAGGGCCGAGGTCATCCGGCAGGTCAAGCTCGCGTACTACGACCTCGCCTACCTCGATCAGGCGCTGCGGATCACCGGCGAGGAGGAACAGCTCCTACTCCACTACGAGGCGCTGGCCCAGGCCCGCTACTCGCAGGGGTTCGGCCAGCAGCAGGAGGTCGTGAAGCTGCAGGCGGAGGTCACGCGCGTTCTGAACCGCCGGCAGGAGCTGCTGCGGCAACGCACGGACTTCGAGGCGGCGCTGAACGTGCTGGCCAACCGGCCGGTGGACACCCCGGTCCCGCCGGTCGAGATCGGTGCGCGTCCGGCGGTGGGCATCGACGAGGAGGCCCTGCGCGGCACCGGGCTCGGCGCGAGACCCGAAGTGAGGACGGCGCGTCTGCGGATCGAGAGCGGGGGACACGAAGTGCGGCTGGCGCGGCGCCGCTACCGGCCGGACTTCACCGTCGGCGTCGCGTGGGGGAACGTGCTTGGGCGCCGGGACGAGCCGGGGCGCCTGAACCCGCCGCCGGGCAACGGCCGGGACACGTACAGCCTCACCTTCGGGGCGAGCATCCCGGTCTTCAGGTCCAGCTACGACGCGGGGGTTCGGGAGGCGGGCGCGCGACTGTCCGCCGCCGAAGAGGCCTACCGGGACGCGGTCAACGGGGTGGCGTTCGCCGTCCGCTCGACGGCTTTCCGGCTGACGACGATCGAGGGGCAGCTGGCGCTCTTCGAGGACGCGCTCCTCCCGCAGGCCGAGCAGGCGCTCAGCGCGACCGAGGAGGCGTATTCGGCGGGAGTCACGGGCGTTCTCGAGCTGCTGGACAGCGAGGAGATGCTCCTGGACGTGCGTCTGGGACTTGCACGCCTGCAGGCCGACTACATGAAGGCTCTGGCAGAGATGGAACGGGCCATCGGCTCGGCTTTCCCGGAGGAAGGATCATGAGGAACAGGACCGGAATGCGAGGGGCGGCGCTGGTTGTGATCGGCGTCCTGATTGGCGTGGGCGCGACCGCGTGGCTCATGCGGGACAGGAGCGGCGGTCGAAAGATGGGGATGGATCACGAAGGGATGGCCGGGGAACACGCGGGCATGGAGATGGGCGGCATGACCGATCCGGGCATGGATGCGCCCCGCGGCGAGGGGGTCGCCGGCGAGGGAGCCGCTGGCGAGGGAGCCGCCCCCGAGGGAGCCGCCCCCGATCGCGAACCGGGCGAACGCGAAATCCTTTACTGGCGGGCCCCGATGGACCCGAACTACACCTCGGACCGGCCGGGCAAGTCGCCCATGGGGATGGACCTGGTGCCCGTCTACGCGGACGAAGCGCTGGCCGCTGGCGACCCCGGGGACGGGACCGGCACCGGAATCCGGGTCAGCCAGGCCTTCCTGCAGAACTTCGCGGTGCGGACGGCCATGGTGCACCGTGGCGCTCTGCCGGTCTCGATCCGCACGGTCGGCATCCTCGCCCACAACGAGGAGCGGGTCGTCTCGGTGCAGACCAAGTACGAGGGCTGGATCGAGCGCGCCACCGTCAACAACGTCGGCGAGACGGTCGAGCAGGGCGACGTGCTCTTCGAGATCTACAGCCCGCAGCTGGTCACGACACAACGCGAGTTTCTCGGCGCGATGGAGTACGTGGGGCGACTGCGCGACGGCGGGGCCTATCCGGAGGCCGTCGAGCGCGCCGAGTCCCTGCTCGAGGCGTCCCGGGAACGCCTGCTGTACTGGGACATGACCCCCGAGCAGATCGACGAACTCGCCGAGTCGGGTGAAGTCACGCGCACGGTGCGGGTCTTCGCGCCCGCGTCCGGCTTCATCGTCGAGAAGATGGGCGACTCGATGGAGGGGATGAATCTTGCCCCGGGCATGACGATCCTCAAGATCGCCGATCACTCGACCCTCTGGGCCGAGACCGAGTTCTACGAGGATGACCTGCGGCACGTCCGAGAAGGCCAGGCGGTGGTGATCGAGGCCGACGCCTTCCCGGGGCGCGAGTGGAGCGGCAGGATCCTCTTCTTCCGGCCCGCGGTGAACCCGCAGACAAGGACGCTGACCGCGTTCGTCGAGGTCGCCAACCCCGACCTGCGGCTGAGGCCGATGATGTACGTCAACGTGACGGTGCGGACGAGCGGGGCAATGGATGCGGTGATGGTGCCGTCGGAGGCGATCCTGCACAGCGGGACGCGCGCGGTGGTGGTGGTGGCGAGGGGCGGCGGGGTCTTCGAGCCGCGCGAGGTGGTGCTGGGGACGGAGAGCGGGGGGATGCAGGAGGTGGCGTCGGGGCTCGCCGAGGGCGAGATGATCGTCATCTCGTCGCAATTCCTGATCGACTCCGACGCGAATCTGCGGGCGGCGATTTCGCAGCTGCTGGGCAGTGCGGAAGAGGGGGCCGGCCCCGCCGCGGAAGGGACGGGACACGATATGCATGCGGCGCCGCCCGATACCGCAGACGCCATGCGGCACCACGATCGCGAACCCGCGCCCGCGGGCCGCAGCTAGCAAGGGAGCCCGCCAATGTTCGCGCGCATCATCGACTGGTCGATCCGGAACCGGCTTCTCGTCATCCTCGGCACCGTCGCGATCATCGCCACGGGCACCTTCTCCCTCACCCGCACGCCCATCGACGCGATCCCCGACCTTTCCGACGTCCAGGTCATCATCCAGACGGAGTATCCGGGCCAGGCCCCGCGCATCGTCGAGGACCAGGTCACCTATCCCCTTACCACGCAGATGCTGGCGGCGCCCTTCGCGCAGGTGGTGCGCGGCTATTCGTTCTTCGGCGTGTCCTTCGTGTACGTCATCTTCGAGGACGGGACGGACCTCTACTGGGCGCGAAGCCGCGTCCTCGAGTACCTCAGCTCCATCGCCGGGCAGCTCCCGCCGGGGGTGACGCCGGAGCTCGGGCCCGACGCGACCGGCGTCGGCTGGGCCTACATGTACGCGCTCAGATCCGACCGCCACGACCTCGGCGAACTCCGCTCGATCCAGGACTGGTTCCTGAAGTACGAACTGACGGCGATCCCGGGCGTCTCCGAAGTCGCCAGCGTCGGGGGGTTCGTGCGCCAGTACCAGATCACGGTCGACCCGAACCGGCTGCGCGCGTATGGACTGCCGATCTCCGCAATCCGAACCGCAATCCAGGAGAGCAACAGCGACGTGGGCGGCGGCCTGATCGAGGTTGCCGAGAAGGAATTCATGATCCGCGGGCTCGGGTACATCCGTTCGGTGGACGACATCCGGCGGATCGGCCTGGGGGTGGGGCCGGACGGCACGCCGATTCTGGTGGAGGACGTGGCGCGGGTTACGCTGGGGCCGGAGAGCCGTCGCGGGCTGGCGGAGTGGAACGGCGAGGGGGAGACGGTGGGCGGCATCGTCGTGGTGCGACCCGGCGCGGACACGCGGCGCGTGATCCGGGATGTGCGCGCCCGGCTGGACGAGATCGGGCCGGGATTGCCGGAGGGAGTCGAGATCGAAGTCGCCTACGACCGCACCTCGCTGATCGACCGCGCGGTGGGAAGCATCCGCACGAGTCTCTTCCAGCAGCTGCTGATCGTGGGACTGGTGTGCCTGGTCTTCCTGTTCCACCTGCGGAGCGGACTGGTGGCCGTGATCGCGCTGCCGGTGGGGATCCTGCTGGCGATGATCGTGGTGCGGGTGCAGGGGCTGACGCTGAACATCATGTCGCTGGGGGGGATTGCGGTCGCGATCGGGACGATGGTCGACGCCGGGATCGTGATGGTCGAGAACGCGCACAAGCACCTGGCGCAGGACGGCGGGAAGAGGCCGCACTGGGAGATCATCGCGCGCGCGGCCAGGGAAGTCGGCCCGTCGCTCTTCTTCGCGCTCCTGGTGATCACGGTGTCGTTCCTGCCGGTCTTCACCCTGGAGGCGCAGGAGGGACGGCTCTTCAAGCCGCTAGCGTTCACGAAAACGTACGCCATGGCCGCCGCGGCGCTGCTATCGGTGACGCTGGTGCCCGTGCTGGTGGGGTATTGGGTGCGGGGGAAGGTCCGCCCGGCGGGGAGGACGCCGGTGGGACGGCTGCTGGCCGGGACGTACTGGCCGGTGCTGGGGTTCGTGCTCAAGCGGCGCGCGTGGGTGATCGTGGCCGCCGTGGCCGCCCTCGCCGCGACCGTCGTGCCACTTTCCCGCCTCGGCTCCGAGTTCATGCCGCCGCTCTGGGAGGGCGACCTGCTCTACATGCCCACGACGCTGCCGGGCGTGTCGATCACCGAGGCGCGCGAGATCCTGCAGCAGACGGACCGCATCATCTACACCTTCCCCGAAGTCCGGCACGTCTTCGGGAAGGTGGGGCGAGCCGATTCCGCCACCGATCCCGCGCCGCTGTCGATGATCGAGACCACGATCGCGCTCAAGCCGCGCAGCGAGTGGCGGTCCGGAATGACGCCGGACAGGCTGATCCAGGAGCTGGACGCGGCGCTGCGCATTCCGGGGCTCACCAACGCCTGGACCATGCCGATCCGGAGCCGCATCGACATGCTCTCGACCGGGATCCGCACGCCGGTGGGGATCAAGATCGCCGGGCCCGATCTGGCGGAGCTGGAACGGCTGGGGCGCGAGGTCGAGGCCGTGGTGCGGGGCGTTCCCGGCACGGCGAGCGTCTACGCGGACCGGGTCATGGGCGGCAACTACCTCGACTTCGGGATCGACCGCGAAGCGATCGCGCGCCACGGGCTGACGGTGCGCGATGTCCAGGAGGTGATCCAGACCGCGATCGGCGGCATGAACGTGACAACCACGGTGGAGGGGCTGGAGCGCTACCCGGTCAACCTGCGCTACAGCCGTGAGCTGCGCGACGATCTCCCCGCGCTGAGGTCGGTGCTGGTCGCCACCGCCGAGGGCCACCAGGTGCCGCTGGGCCGCCTGGCCAGCATGGAGTACGTGATCGGCCCGCCCAGCATCAAGAGCGAGGGCGCGAAGCCGAACGCCTGGGTCTACATCGACATCCGCGACATCGACATCGGCAGCTACGTCGAGTCGGCGCGCGAAGCGGTCGCGGCCGCGGTCGCGCTGCCCCCCGGCTACACGCTCTCGTGGAGCGGCCAGTACGAGTACCTTGAGCGCGCGCAGGGGCGCCTGATGTTCGTCGTCCCGCTCACGCTGCTGCTGATCTTCGTCCTGATCCAGCTCACCACCCGGTCCGTCACGGAGACCTTCCTGGTGCTCCTGGGAGTCCCCTTCGCGGTCGCCGGATCGTTCTGGCTGCTGCACATCCTGGACTACGACCTGAGCATCGCGGTGTGGGTCGGGATCATCGCGCTGGCGGGCCTCTACGCCGAAACCGCGATCGTCTTCCTGCTCTACCTGAACGTCTCGGTGCGCGACTACCGCGACCGTGGCCTCCTCACCGACCGGGCCGCGCTCGCCCACGCCATCCGGCGCGGTTCCGTCCAGCGCGTCCGCCCCATCATGATGACGATCGCGACGGACGTGTTCGGGCTGCTGCCGATCATGTGGAGCGCGGGGGCCGGGGCCGACGTGATGAAAAGGATCGCGGCGCCGCTGGTGGGCGGTGTGGTGACGTCGGGAGCGGTCGTGCTGCTGCTCTTCCCGGTGGCGTTCTACCTGTGGAAAGCGCGGGGGTTGAGCGAGAAGGTGGAGGTGGGAGGCTAACGCCAACCCCGCTGCCGCTGTCGTCGGGAATGCGCCGCCATTCGTTCGCCGTCCGGAGCTTAGAACGGTCTCGCTGCCAAAGCCAGGCGAGGGTGCGGCTACCGCTGGCGCCGGGTGCCTGCTAGCGTCAATGCATCCTGAACAGAAGCAAGGAGCACGATTGTGGACCTGCAATGCATGGCGGTGTTCCGGAAGGTTCCTGAAGGCTACATCGCCTTCATCGAGGAGTTTCCCGGGGCCAACACACAAGGCGCTTCCCTCGAAGAAGCGCGCACGAACCTGCGGGAAGCCGTCGCCCTGGTAGTCGAAGCCAACCGGGAAATGGCCCGCGAGGACGCCCACGGCGGCGCCGTCATCAGAGAGCCCATCACCGTCACGGCGTAAAGCGCCGGGACTTGCTGCGGCACTTGGCACGCCACGGGTGCGCCTTCCTGCGCGAGGGCGGGAACCACACCCTCTACGTCAACCGGGCGGCCAGGAAGGTCTCAACGATTCCGCGGCACAACGAGATCAACCGGGACCTCGCCAGAAAGATCTGCAAGGACCTGCACGTGCCCCGGCCGCCAGACAGTTGAACGCGGAACGGGTCAAACCTGAAGTCCCAGCATCCCGTGGATAATCGCCGCTCGAATGCAGCGGGGACTCATTCCACGGGCTAGCCCCGCTGCCGCTCCACCGCCGCTTTCCCACCGCTCTCGATCGCTTCAAGCGTCTCGCGCACGTCGTCCCAGGTCGTCGTGTAGTTGAGGATGCAGAGCCTCAGCGAGAACGTCCCGTGCAGCATCGTGGAAGAGATGAATGCGCGGCCCCCCCAGAAGATCCTGGCGAGGACCTCCCGGTTGATCTGTTCGAGGGCCGGCTCGTCGAGACCGGACTCCGCCGGGTTGATCCGGAAACAGACGATCCCCAGGGAAGTGGGGTTCAGCATTTCCAGCATTGGGCTGCTGTGGACGTATTCTTCGGCCCGGGCGGCCAGCTCCATTCCCTTTGCTATCGCCGTGCGGAACGCACTCATCCCGAAGGTCTGGACCGACGCCCAGATCTTGAGTGCCCGTACCGAACGGCTCAGTTGGGGCCCGCGATCGGAGAAGTTGGGATGACCGGCGCCCCAGATCGTGTCCTGCAGCATGTCGTGCGGTACGGCGAACGCATCCTCCAGCGTGTTCACATCCTTGACCATGAGACAGCCGGCCTCGTAGGGCTGGAAGAACCACTTGTGGGCGTCGAGTCCGATCGAGTCCGCGCGTTCCATGCCGCGCAGCAGTTCCCGTCCCCGCTCCGTGACCACCGCGAAGCCGCCGTACGCGGCGTCGACGTGCAGCCAGATCCCCTCCGCATTGCAGAAGTCGGCAAGCTCCGGCAACGGATCGATCGAACCGGTGCTGCCCGCCCCGGCGTTCGCGCACACCGCGATGGGATGGAGTCCGGCCGCCCGGTCTCTGGCGACCGCGTCGGCTAGTGCCTCCATGTCCAGCCGGAAGCGCCGGTCGCTTGCGATCAGTCGCACATGCTCCCTCTTGGCGCCTACGATC
This sequence comes from Longimicrobiales bacterium, assembly GCA_965116645.1. Taxonomy (GTDB): domain Bacteria; phylum Gemmatimonadota; class Gemmatimonadetes; order Longimicrobiales; family Gaopeijiaceae; genus Bin94. The sequence goes on from OZ220702.1 coordinate 4,369,303, forward strand.
CTGGCCGCGCGGATCTGGGCGCTGTGGCTCTGGTCGCTCATGTACATGGTCATCGGGCCGCCACTTCCCGCGGCCTCCCTCGCCGCGACCAGGGCGGTGATCGTGGCCACCGATCCGCCACTTGCAAGGAGCCCTCCCGCACCCTCCGGATAGCCGACCCACTGCCGTATCCAGTCGATGACCACCAGCTCGAGCTGGCTTGGACCGCTCGACGTGAGCCAGGTGCACTGGTTGACCTGGTGTCCGGCAACCAGGAAGTCGGCAAGCACTCCGGGCCAGGTGGGGGACGCAGGAATAAAGCCGAAAAAGCGGGGGTGGTCGATGCGCGCCGCGAGCGGCATGATCTCCCGCGCGGCCCGGTGCAGCACTTCCCCGGCCGGCCGGCCGTCCTCCGGAGGAGCCTCCAACAGCTGGTCTTCGAGCGACTCCTTGAAGTCTCCCTCCCAGGCAACGTCTTCCGGCAGGTCTTCGATCCTGCCGACCAGCAACTCGGCGACCTGATTCGCCAGCTGGAGCATCTCTTCACGGTCCATCTCCAGACCGGAACGGTCGTCCGATCCGGTAGCAGCGCGCGGCCCAAGGGGGGCGCCAGGCCGGGTACCGGATTCCTGCCGGGCCGGCTCCTTCACTCCGGCAACCTCAGCGCCACCAGCCTCCCCGGCCGCCCCACCTGCACCACGATGTGCTGCTGCCCCTCGTGGCTGTACGTCATCATGCCGTACTGGCCGGCGCCCGGCATCTCCACGGTGCCGACCTGCTCGCCGGTAAGCTTGTCGTAGGCGTCCAGCACGGGCGGTCCGCCCGACCCGCGGGTCGCGTAGAGCAGGTCGCCGGCCACCATCTGGATCGACAGGCCGCCGCCGCCGGCACGCGAAAGGTCCACGCCTGTCGCTGCCGGATGCTCGCGGATCGCTTCCGATACCTCGCCGATGGGGATCCACCAGAGGCGCTCGCCGGTGTTCATGTCGTAGGCCGACAGCCGGTTGTACGGGGGCTTCGGAATCGGCAGGCCCTGCACCCGCGGCAGCCCACCCCCCGGCCCCGCGACCCATTGCGATATCGTGAGGCCCGTGGTTGCGGGATCATCGGGGTCGTCCGCGTCCGCGCCCGCCATGATCCTCCCACCGCTGCAGCTCCGGCGGTGGGACGCGTAGAGGATCCCCGTCGTGGGATCGAGCGTTGCCGGGTGGGTGATGTTGAGCCCGCCGTAGCAGCGGATGTTCTGCGTGAAGGGTCCGTCGTACCCGACGTGCAGCCGCGGCACGAACGGTCCTCCGACCCGGTAGTTGGCAAGGATCTCCATCGCCTCGGCGTGCAGCTCCGGAGTGAAGTCGATCACCTCCCCGGGCGGCAGTCCCATCGGCTCCATCGGCTCCGGCCGCGTCGGAACGGGCTGCGTCGCCGCCGTCCAGTTCCCGGGCACCTCGGTCTGCACCACCTCGACCTCGTCGATCGGCCACACCGGCTCGCCCGTCGCCCGGTTGAAGGCGAAGATGAGGCCTGTCTTGGTAGTCTGGATCACCGCCGGAACCGCCTGCCCGTCCACCGTCAGGTCCACGACGATCGGCACGTTGGGCAGGTCGTAGTTCCACTGGTCGTTGTGAACGATCTGGTAGTGCCAGACGCGCTCGCCGCTGGAAGCATCGAGGGCGATCACACTCGTGGAGTAGAGGTTGTTCCCCGGGCGGAAGCCCCCGAAGTAGTCGATCGTCGGCGGGTTGGTGGGGATGTAGACGATCCCGCGCTCATAGTCGGCCGACATCGGTGCCCACGACGACACGTCCCCCGTGTACTCCCAGGCGTCGTTCTCCCAGGTGTCGTGACCGAACTCGCCGGGGCGCGGGATGACGTGGAACTTCCACCGGAACTCGCCTGTTCGCGCGTCAAAGCCCAGAATGTCGCCCGGCACATTTTCGATGCGCGTTTGCATGTACCCCTGCTCGGCGGAGTTGCCGACCACGACCACCCCGTCGATCACGATCGGCGGCGACGACGTCGTGATGTAGCCCATTTCACGCGGTATCCCGTAGTCGGGATTGTAGTCCCGTTCCGTCGCCATCCACGGGCCCCACCCGTCCAGGAGGGGCGGCAGCATGTCCACAACGCCCGTTTCGGGAAACCCTTCAATCGGTACCGGGTGCCCGAATCCTTCGATGTGCCGCCCGGTCTTCGCGTCCAGCGCGTGCAGGAAGAAGGCCGGCGACGTGTAGTAGATGACACCGCGCCCGTCGAGTTCGCCGTAGGCCACTCCCTTCCCGTAGTTCTGGCGCATCGAGCGCTCCCAGCGGGTCGTGTGCGGCTCGCGGTAGGTCCAGATCGTCTCGCCGGTGGCGGGATCGATGGCCGCCACCGTGCGCCGCGCCCCCGCCACCGTGTACAGGATCCCGTCAATGTACGTGGGCGTGGACTTCATCTGCGGGTCGACCCCGGGGCCGAAGTTGTCGGCGCGCCAGACCCAGGCGACCTCGAGATCGTTGAAGTTCCCGGCGTTGATCTGGCTCACCGGCGAGTACCGCGTGCCCCACGCGTCGGCGCTCTGGTAGCGCCACTCGCCATCGGGGTTCTGCCGCTGCTGGCCGGTGGCCGGGAGGGCGACGGCGGCCAGCACGGCCGGGGTGAACAGCAGGGCGGGGACGAGCATCCGGCAGCGGCGCATTGGAAAACTCCTCACGATGCGTGGGCACAGCGGTATTCCTGGATCAGCATGGTACTCGTCGAGGATCGTCAGCACCAGAACCCCGGCCCGCGACGACCCCGACACCTACCCAGCCAGCGGAACCAGCGCCGACTTCCAGCTGCACCAGCTTCGCGACCTCCCAGTGTTGTCTCCACGGGCTGCTACCGCACCTCCTCGCACTCGAAGCTCTCCTCCCGCTTCGGATCACCGGAGCCGTTGTAGACCGCCTGCTTCGGCCACGGGCATAGCGGCCGCTGCATCTCGACTTCGCCCTGGTTCATCCGCGTTGCGACGAGCCGCTCGGGCGCCCGGCCCTCCTCGACCCATGCCCGGATGGCGTCGATCCAGTCGACCTGGTCGGGTCCGGGTCCGCCGCCGCAGTGCAACACCCCCGGCATCATGAACATCCGCAGGTAGTCGTCCACATCCTGGTCGCCCGCCGCCACGCCCTCGTAGTAGCGAATGGTGCCGGTGGCCGGTATTGCCGGGTCGGACCAGCCGTTCCACAGGATCAGCTTGCCGCCCCCCGTCCGGAAGGCGCTCAGGTCGGTGTCGGCCGCGTTGAGCAGCTTCGCCGCGCGGCGGACCTGTTCCTCCCAGACGTCGTGGTCGTCGAAGGGGAAGGTCGAATAGTCGAACTCCGGGTCGTCGAAGATGATGTACTTGTGCATCTCCGTGCCGAAGGCGTAGTGCAGGTTGGGGATGCCGGGCCCGCCCCGTGCACCGCCCGTGATCCACCGCTGCCACCCACCGGCCGCGGCCTCGCCACCGAACGGAAAACCGGGGTAGACCGGGCGGCCTCCCACGCGCGCTCCTCCGTAGATGACCTCCGCCGCCCGGCGCTGTTCGTCAGTGAGCCCGGGGATCGCCGCTATGTCCATGTCGCAGGCGAGCGGGTCGGTCATGAAGCCGTCCTCGACGCCGTCGTTCTCGTCGCAGGCCTCGAGAATAGCCGTCTCGATCAGGCGCGCCGCCTCGGCATCGATCACCGGGACCGAGAGGTCGGCCGGATCGGGGTAGAGAACCTGCTGGGTCTGCAGGAAGAGGGCCCCCAACGCAGTCCAGTTGTAGGCCGGTGCGCCCGCCACGATCCCGTCGAAGTCGTCCGGGTAGCGCTGCGACGACATCATCCCCTGGCCGCCGCCCCGGGAACACCCCAAGAAGTACGAGTAGTCGATGTCGCGCCCGTAGTGGAGCCGGATGATGGTCTTCGCGGTTTCCGCGGTCACGTGGACGGCGCGGTGTCCGAAATTGACCTCGCGGTCGGGCCGGTTCAGCGCCCAGCTTGCGTCTGTGCCGAAGCCGCGATGTCCGGTGTCGGTGCCGACCGTCGCGAATCCCCGGGTGAGCACCGACCGCGGGCCCGCAAACTGCAGCGCCTGGTTCTGTACGCTGCCGACGTACCCGCCCCCGCCACCCATAAGGAACCTCCCGTTCCAGTGGTCGGGCGTCGGGAGCAGGAGCTCGAAGTGGATCTCGGTGTCGATGGTGCCGCGGACGCGGCAGTGCGCGGGGTCGGCGGGGGTCGCGGGCATCTCCGCAACATCCTCCAGGACGAAGCCGCTGAAGGACATGGAGGCGAGGTCGCCGCAGGACCGGGGAGGGGCGGGGGCACCGCCGGCGATGACAGCCAAAGGGTGCGCGTCCGCCCGCACCGGGGGCGCATCCACCCGGACCGGGGCGGACGCGAGCGCCGCCATGCCCACGACCGCAGCCTTGAGGAGCGTGAATCTGGTCATCCTGCTACGGTGCCGCACCGAAGACGCCATCGCAACTGGCAGCCGTCCCCCAGGCGATGCCGACACCGGTGCCCGGCCCCTTGCAAAGCCCCCGCCCGCCGCGAATCTTGTGTGCGACGTATACGACATCCGCGTGCGTTACGCACGACCCCAGGGAGGCCCCGATGACCTTTCTCAGATTCCTCCGGCTCACGGCGGCGGCAGCGTTGCTCCTGGCGGCGGGCGCTCTCTTCGCCAACGACGCCGAGGCACAATCGATGGACGACGCAAGGACCGCCTACACCGAGGGCCGGTTTCTCGAGGCAGTTGAGATCGGCGAGGCCCTCGGCACCGCCGAAGCCCTTGCCCTGGCGACGAAATCGCTGGCCGTCTACGGCTACTACCTGGCCCCGGAGGACGACAAGCAGGGGATTTTCGAGCGCGCGATGGAGCTGGGCGAGATGGCCGTCCAGGCCGATTCGAGCAACCCGGAGACGCACTATCAGTCGGCCCATGCCCTCGGCCGCTATTCACAGACGATCGGCGCGATGACCGCGCTGCGGCGCGGATACGGGGGAAGGATCCGCGACCTCCTGGAGGCGACGCTCGCTCGCGACTCCCTCCACGCCGAGGCCCACCTCGCGCTCGGCGGCTGGCACGCCGATGTCGTCGATCGCGCCGGGCGGATGGTGGCCCGCATCACCTACGGGGCGAACCGGGGCGAGGCCACCACCCACTTCGAGCGTGCGATGGAGCTGATGCCGGATTCCAGAATCACGCTGCTCGAATACGCGCTCCGCATGCCGCTGCTCAGGGGCCGGGAGGGCAGGGAACTGCAGCGCGAAATGATGACGAGGGCGGCGGAATTACCGCTGGGCGATGCTTACGACAGACTCGTCCAGGAGCGCCTGCTGGCGGAGCTGGAGGCGCTGGAGGGCGGGTAGCTCGCCGGCTCCAGAATAGTGGCTTTCGCCACCACTTTCTCTCGCACGACTGTCGCCGCTGCGGCGGTGGCCTTGTCGTCGTCACCGTTCGTCGACCCGTCGCTCAGCGGCCAGCAGGTCGTGGAGGTTCCCCTTCCCGACCGGCTGCTTGAAGCGGACTTCACCGAGGTCTTCAGCGTCGGTGTCCTCGCCGGCGAATCGTGGGAGACGCTGAGCACGGTGGTCCATGTCGCCTTCGACGCCCACTCCAACCTCTACATCTTCGACATGGGGGCATTCCTGAGTTCGGACCTGAGGGTCCTGGTATTCGACCGGTCGGGCCGGTTCCTGCGCGGGTTCGGATCGGCCGGAGATGGACCGGGAGAGTTCAGGATGCCTCGCAGGTACGCGGTGAATCGGGACGGCCAAACGATCATCAGCGACGTGAGGACCTACCACGTCTTCGACGAGAACGGAAAGTTCCTGCGCCAGGTCCGGCCGACCACGACACCCCAGCGGGACCTGCTCGCGCTCAAGATCCTCCCGGACCCACGCGGCGGCGCGGTCTTCGCCGGGGATTTCGGCACAAGCGACGGGCCGCCCGGAGGGAACCGGCCCCGGCCGACTTCCCGCCCGCTAATGCGACTGGGATTGGACGACGAACTCCTTGATGCCGACACGGTAGTTCACGCCTGGCTCCCTCCTCTCGGGGAGCCCGGAGAGGGCCTGCCGAGGAGCATTCAGGTCGAAGGCGGCACGGTGGACCTCACGTCCGCCTACGGGAACACGGCAATGCCTCGAGCCCTCTCACCGCCCCTTCTGGCCGGCATCCTGCCGGACGGCGCAGTCGTGTATTCGGATTCGTCAACGTACGTCCTCCAGGTCACGTCGAGCGACTCACCCGAGGCTGTGCGCGTCATCACGCGACCGATCGAGCCCGGTCCGGTTACGCGGGCAATCAGGGAGGAGTTCAACGAAGGGGCGGAGGCTGGCATGCTGCGCGCTCGGGCGGAGGGCAGCGCCGTGGGGGCGGCCATGAGGGTTACGAACTTCGCAGATCCGGGACGGGTGAGCGAGATGCCCGAATTCACCTTCTACCCGGAGGTCTCGGTCCTGCGCGACCTCTTCACCACCTGGGAAGGCCGAATCTGGGTGGAACGCCGGGGGGACCGCCTGGAGGGTGCCGGACCGATCGATGTACTGACCCCCGAAGGAGGGTACATCGGCACGTTCCCGCCGGGTGAGACCGCGATGCCGGACGCATTCGGCCCCGATGGTCTGGCCGCATTCATCGAAAGGGACGAAATGGATGTGGCCAGGGTGGTGGTGCGGAGGCTGCCGCCCGCCGTGCGCTAGCAGTCCGTGGATAAAGCCCCGCGAGCACCGAGAGCGGCGAGGCGCCGGGCTGGCAAGGCGCGACGAGAGGGGAATAGCAGAGCTATTCAACCGAGGAGCAACGCAGAGCGGAGCCTTGGAGTGGCAAAATGTACAGTGGACATGACATAATGTAATGTTTACCTTACAGCGCGGACAGGTGTGGTGAAGCGGCCAGCGCGGATGCATCGCCGCTCGAATGCCGGGGGGATTATGTCCACGGGCTGCTAGAGTCCGGGCCTCGCCCCGCTCACTGCGAGACGATCGTCGCCCGAATCACGAAATCGAGGTTGGGGTAGTCGGCGCGGAGGTATTCGTTGCCGCGGGACTGCATCGACGCCCTGGGTTGGAAATCGCCATATCCGGAGTAGATCGCGTCCACCACATCCATCCCCTCGACCACCTGCCCAAAGGGCGCAAAGCCCATTTCGTCGAGCCGGCTGTTGTCACCGTAGTTGATGTAGATCTGGGTCGTGCGGGTGTCGGGGCCGGACTTCGCGTAGGTCACGAACCCGCGTGTGTTGCTCTGCATCACGGGGTCGTCCGGAATGCTCTGACCGCGCCAGGCAGCGGCCACCTCGGGGTCCCCGTGAATCCCGAACTGGGCCATGAACCCCGCGACCACCCGGAAGAAGCGCACGTCGTCGTAGAAGCCGTTCGCCACCAGGTTGTAGAACCGGTCGGCACCGTTGGGGGACCACTCCCGGTGGACCTCGATCACGAAGTCCCCCTTGGAGGTCTCGAAGCGGGCCTGGAAGATGTCGGGGGCCGTGGCGGTGAGGGAATCGGGGGTGAGAAGCATGGAGTGGTCCGGGCCTCCGGCGTCGCAGGCGATTAACTGGGTGGCCGCCAGGACGGAGGCGGCGGCGATGGGCAGGCGGGATCTGGCGAAAGAGCGGACGAGATGCCGGCGGATGTGCGGGCGCGGTCCATCGTTGACGTCGGTCACGGGTTCCTCCGGGTTGCAGGTGTCGGGGGCACGGGTATCCTTGGCGCGGGAGACGGAAACCGCAAGATGCGGGGGATGGTCTCCGGTGCGTTCCCGGCGGTTGTTCGTCTTTTCCTGCCCGGGTGGCGGACGAATCACTGCGCGAGGATGGGGCAACACTTCCGGCCATTGTGTTGATCCAATCCAACGTCGCTACGAATGATGCCGTACCACCGAAATGGAGGCGCAGGAGAATGACCACCGCAACCCGCAACGCCATCGTCCTCATCCCCATCGCCGCCGTGCTCGCCGCATCCCCGGCCGCCGGTGTACAGCAGGTCGTCGAGATGCCCGGCCGCGACCAGCGGCTCGATGCCGACTTCGAGGAAGTCTTCCGCGTCGGGGTCTTCGACGGCGCGGACTGGGAGATGTTCGCAACGGTTCCCAGGGTGGCCTTTGACGCCGAGGGCAACCTCTACGTGTTCGACGCCGGGGGGGAAACGCTGGATCCGGACTTGCGCGTCGTGGTCGTCGACCGCACCGGGGCGTTCCTGCGCGAGTTCGGCTCCGCCGGAGAAGGGCCGGGCGAGTTCAATGTGCCTACGGCATACGGAGTCACTCGCGACGGCACGACGATCGTGGGCGACATGGGGCACCAGGCCTACCAGATCTTCGATCCCACCGGCGAGTTCGTACGGATGGTCCGCTACGGACGGGGACAGCCTTCGGTCGCCGGGGGCGGTGGGGGGGTGACGTTTCGGCCCTCTGGCGGGATGCTGCCTCTCGCGGCAGGCGGCGGCACGACGACCACTACCACGGTCTCGCGCCCTATACAGGTGGACCCCCGCGGCGGGGCCGTGTACACGTGGGACGCCATGGCCATGACATTGCCGGGGAGCACGGAACCAGCGCCTGACCACCGGGCGATCACCCGGCACACGCTCGACGGAGAGGAGACTCGGGAAGAGACCGTAGTCGAGGCGTGGCTGCCCCCCCGCGAAGAGGAGGAGGAGGTGCTCGAGGTCTCCGGCAGCGGCTCCAGGGAACTGCGGGATTTGCTGAAGGGCTTTACCCGGCCTCCTCACTTTGAACCGCTCCTCCAGATGAGCTTGCTGCCGGATGGCGGTATCGTGTACGCCGACTCTTCGGCCTACGCGCTCAAGGTGGTTGCTCCGGACGGCGGAGGCCCGCTCAGGACGATCACGCGGCCGATTGCTCCGCGACCGGTGACAGCCAGGATCGAGGAGGAGCACAAGCGGAAACAGGAGGAGAGGCAGGAAGAGCTGCGGGCCTCGGGGCCGATGCCCACGGCGGGCCAGGCGGCCAGGTTCCAGATCACCACCACCACGTGGGTGCCTGCGGGTGGAAGCGGGGGTGGGTTGCCGCTGCCGGGGGTCGGTTCAGGGCCTCTTTCCATTATCGCCGCCGAGGCCTCCTACTACCCCGTCATCCCCGTGATCCGGGAATTGTCCACCACCTGGGAGGGCCGGATCTGGGTCATGAGAGACGGCGACGAAGTCCTTGAGGACGGACCCATCGATGTCCTGACCGCCGGTGGCGAGTACGTCGGCACGTTCGCGACCGGCGCGACGAAGATGCCCGACGCCTTCGGCCCGGACGGGCTGGCGGCGTTCATTGAGTTGGACGAACTTGACGTGGCCAGTGTGGTGGTGCGAAGGCTGCCGCCCAAGGTGAGGTGAGTGATCGTCAAGGGGAACGCATCGCCAGGGATCGTCTGGAACAGGAATCAAATGGAGGCGCAGGAGAATGACCACCGCAACCCGTAACGCCATCGTCCTTATCCCTCTCGCCGCCGCGCTCGGCGCGGCTCCGGCCGCCGGCGCCCAACAGGTCGTCGAATTGCCCGGCCGCGACCAGCGGCTCGACCCCGACTTCGAGGAGGTCTTCCGCGTCGGGGTCTACGACGGTGCGGACTGGGAGATGTTCGCGACGATCCCGAAGGTGGCCTTCGACGCCGAGGGCAACCTTTACGTGTTCGATTCGGGGAGCAACAACGACCTGCGCGTCGTGGTCGTGGACCGCACGGGGGCGTTCGTTCGCATGTTCGGATCTGCGGGCGGCGGGCCCGGCGAGTTCAGCAGCCCCTCCAGCTACGGGGTCATGCGCGACGGGACCACGATCGTGGCCGACATGGGCCATCAGGCCTACCAGGTCTTCGACCCCTCGGGCGAGTTCGTGCGCATGGTGCGCAGCGGCGGCGACCCGCTGACCGGTCGGCGGAAGCTGATGGAGCCGATGAACATGGACCCGCGTGGCGGGGCGCTGTACACGACGGAAGGACGGCGGAACCTGACATTCGGTCTGAGCGGTTCGGAGCCGCCTCCCGCCCACCGCGCCATCGACCGCCATTCCCTGGACGGAGACGAAGCCCGGACCGAGACGGTCGTCCAGGCCTGGCGGCCCCCGCGCGAATCCCAGGAGGACGCGATCCAGGTGTCCGGCTCCGGCAACGTCTCGGTGGTCACGGGGTCGGGCAGCCAAACGGTGAACTTGCGGGACGCGTTCCGCGGCGTGACCCGGCCCGCGATCTTCGAACCCACAGTACGGATGGGCCTGTTGCCGGACGGCCGCATCGTCTACGCCGATTCCTCGACCTACGCGCTCAAGATTGCCGCGCCCGATGGCGGCGGTCTGGTCCGCACGATTACACGTCCATTTGACCCGGAGCCGGTAACCGAGAGCATCGAGGAGGAATACCAGCGGAAGATGGCGGAGAGGCGGGCTCAGAGTGCCGGGCCCCCGTCAGGCAGCGGGGTGCGCATGATGCAGGTCTCGGGCGCCGCGGTGTCGTCGTCGGGGGCTGCGAGTGGAGCGGGCGGTGGCGTTTCGCTGTCCGGCGGGAACCTCTCCATCTCCATCGGGGAGGCTCCGTTCTTCCCTGTCATCCCGGTCATCCAGGAGTTGATCACCACCTGGGAGGGCCGGATCTGGGTCATGCGCCAAGGTGACGAACTGCTCGAAGACGGCCCCATCGACGTGCTGACCGCCGATGGCGAATACGTCGGCACCTACCGGACCGGCGCAACGAAGATGCCAGACGCCTTCGGCCCGGACGGAATGGCCGCGTTCATCGAGTTCGATGACCTCGGCGTGGCCAGCGTGGTGGTGCGGAGGCTGCCGGCCGAGGTGAGGTGAGCGAGGGGGGGCGCTAACCGGCCGAGCGCAGCGGGAGCGGGAGACGCGGCTCGAAACAGTTGGGAGGCCCACCGATCGCGGACCTCCGACTTGACAGACACGACTACATGTCTTAACATGACGACGTGATGTCGTGTAATCTCTGTCAACGAGGATCCTTGCCATGACGATACCCGCCCTGCCGAACGCCGAACTTGCGGTCATGGAACTCCTCTGGACGAAAGGCCGCCTCACCGGCCGCCAGATCATCGATCGGCTCTACGCGGACGCGCCCAAGCCCCAGCACGGCACCGTGCAGCGGCTCCTGCAGCGCCTTGCCGACAAGAGCTTTGTGGTCCGCGACAGAAGTCTGGGCATCAGCGTGTTCTCTCCCGCAATCAGCCGCGATACCTATCCAGCGCCCAGCTCGAATCGCTCGCGAAACGACTCACCCAGGGCTCGCTTGTGCCGATGATCACCCGCCTGGTCGCGGACAACAAGCTGTCGCAGGACGATATCGAGAAGCTGCACCGCATTCTGGAGGAAGAGATATGACGGGCCTGCTGCTTCAGATCGGCGCCACCAAGCTGGCAGTCTCGGTCCTTCTTGCCGGTGCGGTGTGGATGGTGCACCGGCACATGGACCGGCCCGCGATCTCCTATCCGCTGTGGCTGCTGGTGCTGGTGACCTTGCTGGTGCCGGCAGTCATTTCGCTCCCCGTGCTGCCGGGGGAGGTGGCGGCTGCGCCCGCGGAGCCGGGGGCAACGCCAGCCACGCCGGGGTCCGCGCAATCCACGCCGGGGTCCGCTGCCCCTGGCGCCCGGTTCGGTGCGGTGGCCGCCGATCCTGCGGCGGGATCCCGCCTCGACGCATTCCTGCTACCCGGTCTCGCGATCCTGTGGCTTGTGGGCACCGCGGGGCTGCTGGGGTGGACGGCGGTGCGAACGATCCGCTTGCGGCGCACGCTGAAGAGGGCCGTGCAGCCGGCACCCACATGGCTGCACCGGCAAGCCGCGGCGGTCGGCCGAGACCTCGGCCTGTCCCGGATCCCCGAACTGTGCACCACGAACGCCCACGTCACGCCCATGGTCTGGTGGAGTGGAGCGAAGGTCCGGATGCTGGTGCCGTCGTTCCTTCTGGCCGATCCCGGCAGCGAGGAACTCCGCGCGATCCTGGCCCACGAACTGGCGCATGTCCGCCGCCGCGACCACCTGGTGCGCTGGCTGGAATGGCTGGCCTGCTCCGTCTTCTGGTGGAACCCGGTGGCGTGGTGGGCCCGCCACCAGCTCCAGATCGCCGAGGAGTCGTGCTGTGACCAGATCGCGGTGGGCACGGGGAAGGCGTGTCCGAAGATCTATGCCAGAGCGCTGCTGCGAGTCGCCGCCAGCGCGTCAAGACCGCCCGGCTTTCATCCACCGCTGCCCGCGAGGGCGATCGGCGGGGCCGGGGACACCAAAGCACTCGAAAGGAGAATCAGAATGATCGTTTCAACCGACACCCGTCCTCCCGCTCCACGCTGGGTGCGGACCACCGGGCGTGTGGCGTTGTTGTGCGCGCTTCCGCTCGGGCTCATCTACTGCGATTGGGCGACAGCGCCGATGGCGGTCGACGACAAGGCAGGAGTGGATCCGGTGGAAGAATCGGCACCGGTTGACGTGGACGAGTTGCGTGCCGCCGCAGAAGCGGCCGCAGGGGCTTTCGCTCGGCGGGAAGCGGTGTTGCAGGATCTCATCCGGGAGGCGATGGAATCCGGGGACCTCACCGAGCAACGCGGCCGGGAACTGAGCGCATACCTGAGCGGAGCAGCCTCGGGGCGCCTTGAGGTGTACGCCCTGGACAACGCAACCCCCGATGAGATTATCGAGCCGCTCAGGGAATTGCTCATGGCCGGAATGGTGGAACGCAATCGCGGGCTCTGGGCCGGCGACTATACGTCCCGCATTTCGACCGCGGAGCCACGGAGTCCCGAAGTGAAGGCCATGCTGGCCGAGATGCGGGAGCTCATGCAGGAATACGTACAAGATCCCGACGCGCAGGAACGGTTCGGGGAGTGGAGTGGTCGGTTCCGGGAGCTGAGGACGAGGCTCCGTGAAGCCATCCGCGTACCTGAGGGCCAGGAATGATGGCCGCCTGTCCTTCGGATCCGGGTCATTGGATTCAGCGCCGCGGGCCCTCGCCGGTTGCCTGTTCCCTCATCCTCGCCGCCGCGTTGTTCGGTGCCCCGGCATCGCGAGCTCAAGAGGTGCTCGAACTGTCAGGCCGGGACCGCCTGATCGAACCTGCCTTCGAAGAGGTCTACCGCGTCGGAGTGCTTGACGGCGAGCCCTGGGAGATGTTCGGCAAGGTGAACAAGGTGGCGTTCGACGCCGACGGCAATCTGTATGTGTTCGAAGGGACCATGGGTTTGGCGGGTCCGGAGGACTTGCGGGTCCTGATGTTCGACTCCGCAGGCGGGTTCATCCGTGAATTCGGCTCCTGGGGGGGAGGTCCCGGCGAATTCAGCCGGCCGGTCGGGTTCGCGGTGCTGCGGGACGGAACCACGGTCGTCGGCGACGCTGGCCACCGCGCCTACCAGCTATATGACGCATCGGGTGTCTTTCAACGGCAGGTCCGCGCCGGTGGTGGGTCGTTTCCCCGGGGCATCCACGCCGACCCGCGGGGCGGAGCCGTCTTCGCGGGAGAATTCGCCGAGGCAGGACTGAGCATGAGATTCGGAGGCGGGGGAGCTCCGCCCACTTCGCGGCCGGTCATGCGCGTCGCACTCGGCGGCGATGTCGCGCAAACGGACACGGTGTTACGGGCTTGGCTGCCACCACGCACCGGTGCGGAGCCCATCCCCGACAACGCGCCGGCCGAGATCCGAGCCATGATGGGGATGAGCCTGCCCACGGTGTTCGAGCCCAAGCTCCTGGTGGGCATTCTTCCGGATGGCGGCATCGTACACTCCGATTCGTCCGCGTACGTGCTCAAGGTGACTTCGCCGGGTTCGGGAGAAGTTGCGCGCATCATTCGGCGGCCCCTGCTGCCGGAACCCGTGACGCCCGCGGTTCGGCGCGAGTACGAGGAGAGGAGAGCGGCTGAACGCGAAGAACCAGGAGGAGTGGAGGCGGCACAGGAACGAATGCGTGCAATGGTCGGGCGTTTGGGGCTCCGGGGAGGAGACAATCTCAACACCACGGTGACCGTGTACGAACCGATCTACTTTCCCGAGGTCCCCGTGGTCCGCGGCCTTGCCGCCACATGGGGCGGGCGTATCTGGGTGCAACGCCGGGGCGAGCTGCCCGAGAGCGACGGACCCGTTGATGTCGTGACGGGTGCGGGCGAGTACGTCGGCACTTTTCGCACCGGCGCGACCAGGTTCCCCGACGCATTCGGTCCCCACGGACTGGCCGCGTTCATAGAGTTCGACGAGAGGGATGTACCAAGGGTGGTGGTGAGAAGGCTGCCTGCCGACGTGCGCTGAGTCGCGGCGGCCCAGGTTGAGTCCGGGCCGCGCGTCGCTGGACTCCGGGCGTGGCAGGGCCTACCATGGCTCGCCAGGAGTCGCAAACGCCCAGCCACGGGAAATACCCACCCGGGAGATCCGTCATGTCACGCCACACCGCTTCGCGGCCCGCGGTCCTCGCACTCAGCGCGGCCGCCCTCCTCCTCACCACCCCGTACCTCCTCACGGCGCAGTCGTACTTCCCCGGACGCCACCCGGACTGGGAGCGCCGCACACCGGAGCAGCTCGGCCTCGACCCGGCGGCCATCCAGCGCGCCGTCAACATCGCGATCGCGGGCGAGTCCCAGTCCCCGCGCGACCTGGCCTTCAACCACCTCTCGTCGTTCGGGCGCGAGCCGCTCGGCGACGCGGTGGGACCCTTCACGGTGCGCGCTCCGCAAACGGGGCTCATCGTCTACCGGGGGTACATCGTCGCCGAGTGGGGCGAACCGGCGAAGGCCGACAACACCTTCAGCGTCTCCAAGAGCTTCCTCTCCACTTCGGTGGGGCTGGCGTACGACCATGGCCTGATCGGCGACGTACACGACCTGGTACGCGACTACATGCCGCCGATCGTGCTGGACGACGGCGACGGCGAGCCCGGTGACGAGAACGGCCGCCGCCCCAAGCTCCTCTTCGACTCCGAGCACAACCGCAAGATCACCTGGAACCACCTGCTGCGGCAGACGAGCGACTGGGAGGGGACGCTCTGGGGCAAGCCCGAGTGGGCCGACCGTCCCGACCGGGACGCGAGCACCTGGGGCACCCGCCCGCGCAACGAACCGGGCACCGTCTACGAGTACAACGACACGCGCGTGAACCTGCTGGCGCTGGCGGCCACGGCGGTGTGGCGCCGTCCGCTCCCGGAAGTGCTTCGCGAGCACGTCATGGACCCCATCGGCGCCTCGACCACCTGGGGCTGGCACGGCTACGAGAACTCGTGGGTCAACTTCGACGGGCGGATGATCCAGTCGCCCAGCGGCGGCGCGCACTGGGGCGGAGGGATGATCCTCAGCGCCTTCGACCAGGCCCGCTTCGGGCTCTTCACCCTGCACCGGGGAAAGTGGGACGGCGAGCAGCTCGTGTCGGAGGACTGGTTCGCGATGGCGACGACCGCGGGCGAGGTGAACACCGGCTTCGGCTTCATGAACTTCTCGCTGAGCGACGCCCGGCCCGGCACTTGGACGCACGTCGGCGCGGGCTCGAACCTGATCTACGTCGACCCGGCGAACGACCTGGTGATCGTGTGCAGGTGGATCCGGGGGGGTGCGTTCAACGAGGTGGTGAATACGGTACGGGGGGCGATAGGGGGGAGCTGAGGGGTCACGGCACCCGCAGCGCCACCCCCGTCGCCGTACGCACGATCTCGGGCTGCACCCGCGGGATCGTGCGGTTGCGGTAGTGGGCGAGGAGGTCCTCGACGGTCGCAAAGCCGCACAGATCTTCCAGGGTGCGGATGGTGGGGAAGATCATGGGGAGCTCGCCGCGCCGATGCCGCGCGAGCGCCGCAGCCGGAGTGAGCCACACCGCCCCCGTCATCTCGCGCTCATCATGGACGGCGGTCGCGCCGGCCGGGACGCGGGCCGCGAAGAAGCGGGTGTCGTAGCGGCGCGGCTCGGCCACCGGCGTCACCCAGTGGGCGATGTACTCGATGGCGGTCCCGTCCAGCCGGGCGTTCAGCTGCGCCAGCACCCGGGAGAACGGGACTCCCCGGCCGAGCAGCGCCTCGCGGGCCGCGTCCAAGTCGGCCACCACCGCGCCCCTGGCCCGTCCCGCCGCCATGTCCGCGCCGCCTTCCCCGGTGCTCACAGGATCGCGCCCATCACCCCCCCCGCCCCCCACCATCCCCGCCAGCAACCCCGTCTCCTCGAACACCTCACGCAAAGCCGCCCCGTAGTACGCGATCGCGGGCGGATCCGCATCCATCCCCAACCCCAGCCGCCCCGCCGCCCCTTCCGGCGTCAACCCCGTCCAGCGGTCGGCCAGCGCCGCTTCCCCGTCGGCGGCATCCACCCTCCCGCCCGGGAACACCCACGCCCCCGGCACGAAGCCGGTCGCGCGGTTACGGCGGAGCAGCAACACCTCGGGCTCACCCGGCGTCGAGCCCACGCCCGGTGCGCGCCGCCTGCCCCCACCCCGCGCCGCCCCCGCCCCACCCATCCCCTCCCGCACCACCACCACCGTCGCCGACGCCCGCGGCACCGCCGGCACCCTCGGCACCTCGAGCACGGTATCCACAAAGCCCTCCGGCAGCCGCTCCTCGGGAATCTCGTAGTCGGGAGGCACCTCGCCCTCCCCCTCAGTTCCCCGCTGCATGCCCGTCCTTCCTGGGCTCCGACGCAGCCGCCCACCCCTTCGCCAGCCGGAGAATCACCTGCGCCCCGCCAAAGTCCGTCCGCCTCCAGTCCGCAATCTCATGCCCCCGCGCCTCCAGCTCCGCCGCTACCTCATCACTCACCCGCTCGATCGCCACCCGCCGCCCCGACAGGTGCCGGAACCGCGCCGCATCGACCGCCTCCTGCGGGTCCATCCCGAAGATGAGCATGTTCAGGAGGAGCTGTGTGTGGCCCTGCGGCTGCATCGAGCCGCCCATCACGCCGAAGGCCATGACGGGCTCGCCGTCCTGCGTGACGAACCCCGGGATGATCGTGTGGAAGGGGCGCTTGCGCGGGGCGACCTGGTTCGGGTGGCCGTCTTCCAGCGTGAAGCCGGCGCCGCGGTTCTGCAGCGCGAAGCCCAGCCCCGGGATCACGATGCCCGACCCGAACGACGAGTACACCGAGTTGATGAACGACACCATGTTGCCGTCGGCGTCGGCGACGCTCAGGTAGATCGTCTCGGAGTCGGTGATCGCGCGCCCCGGGTTCACGCGGTCGGCCGCGACGTCGGGGTCGAGCAGGGCGCGCCGCGCGTCCACGTAGGCCGGGTTCAGCAGCGACGCCGGGTCGATCTCCATCGTCGCCGGGTCCGAGACGTACCGGTGCAGGTCCGCGAACGCGAGCTTCTTCGCCTCGATGAGGTGGTGGAGGTAGTCGGCGGAGTTATGCCCCATGGCGGCGAGGTCGAAGGGCTCGAGGATCTCCAGCATCTCCAGCGCCGCGATCCCCTGGCCGGCCGGGGGCAGCTCCCACACCGTGTAACCGCGGAAGTCGGTGCTGAGCGGCTCGACCCAGCGGACCTCGTGCGCGACGAGGTCCTCGAGCGTCAGGAACCCGCCCAGCGCCGCGAGCCCGTCCACCAGCTCGCGCCCCAGCGACCCGCCGTAGAGCACGCCCGGCCCCTCGTCGGCGATCCGCTGGAAGGTGCGCGCCAGGTCCGGGTTCGCCATCCACTCCCCCGCCCGGGGAGCCCTCTCCCCGTCGACCAGGTAGGTCGCGCGGGCTCCCTCGTCGCGGGCCAGCCTCTCCGCGGCGCCCCCCCACTGCCGCGCGATCACCGGTGTCACGGGGAACCCCTCGCGCGCAATCCGGATCGCCGGCGCCAGCACCTCGGCCAGCGTCAGCTTCCCGAACCGCTCGACCAGTGCACTCCACCCCGACACCGCACCCGGCACGGTCACCGCCTCCGGCCCGCTCCCCGGCATCCGCTCGTGCCCCCGCGCCCGTAACGCCTCGGCGCTCATCCCGCTCCCACTCCTCCCGCTCGCGTCGATCCCGAAGAGTTCTCCGGTCTCCTCCCACCACACAATCGAGAAGGCGTCGCCCCCCATCCCGGTCATGTGGGGTTCCACCACGTTCAGCACCGCGGCTGCGGCCACCGCGCCGTCGATGGCGTTGCCGCCCAGCTGCATCACCTCGAGGGCGGCGGCGGTGGCCAGCGGCTGGCTGGTTGCGGCGGCCGCGCGCGGCGCGTACACGGTGGAGCGCCGCCCCATGTCGGGAAGCTGCGACTGCGTGCTCACGGGGAGGACCGCCAGAGCGGCAAGGGCGAAGGGGAGGGATCGGGTCGACATCGCATGCGTCCTTGTTTCCTGGATCGGGCTCGCTGGAAGGTTCGGGGTCGGGGAGTGGCTTCACCCGTAAGCTATTTGCGACGCCCCCTGTCCTGCCAGAATGGCAGGGTCGCGATGGCCTGAATCACGGCAGTGAATCGTCCAAGTCTAACGAGGACTGCACGATCTGCACTCTTTGCCGTTGGACCATTCGTCATGCCACCCGTGCCGGGACCGACAGGGTAATGGTGGTTTGCAAGAACACCCCAATAGGGTGATGGGTGACCTCAGGCTCCGGCCCTCGAGCCGGTCAGTTGCGACCCGGGGGCTCGAACCGGTACCAGTCGACCCCCCGCCCGGGGATCCCGGCCGGATCATCCGGGAGCCGCTCCACCAGTACGGCCAGCGTGGAACCCAGCAGGTCATAGCCCTCCACCCGATCCCGGACCCGAAGGCTGCCTACATAGGTGGTGTCGGAGAAGATGCTGAAGTACGAAAACGCGTGCCTGTCGCGCTGGATCCCCAGAGCCGGCCCCAGTCGTCGTAGATGAGCGAGCGGCCGGGAATCCTCCCCCGCTTGGGCGTCTCGGCAAACTGAAGGACCTGGGCCTCTGGAGGGGCCGCACCGAAGATGTACCGCATGTCCTCACGGTACCTCTCGATCTCCACCGCGGAGGGCAGTTCGGGTACATACGTCGGATCCTTGAAGGTGGTGACGGCATCACCGTCCCAAACCGCCAAGTCAAACTCGCACGTACCGAAGGCCCATCGCCCACCTGGCGCAGCCGCACCATCGCTATAGCCTCTTTCGCAATCCAGAGCCACACCCAACTCGCTGGGGTGGGGCAAGGCCCGCTCCCACAGTTGCTCGCCGGATCTTACGTTCAGCGTGGCAGCCAGCACGCCAGAAGGAACTCCGGCGGTTCGCACCGTATAGGATCCAACGACAGTCTGCCCAAAAGGCGCCATGGGCTGAAACAGGAAAGGAGCCCTGGCACTGGACAGGATTGTTCCCGTCGGCTCGAATACCGTCATGCGACGTCCCCCGCCGTCGAACACCCCTAACGCTCCACTGGGTCCGCGGATCAGTGAAAGGGCCCCGTCGAACTCCCCAGGTCCCTCTCCCTCCCTCCCGAACGCCCCGACGGTCGATCCATCGCTGTGCACGCAGACGACCCGGACCTCGTACGAGTCGACCACACAGACAGTGGAGCTGTCGACCAATGCCACGGAGACATTCTCGCTGAGGGGAACCTCGACTGAGGCAATGAGTTCGGCCGCGAGGAGGGTGATGCTGCCCGGCTCGGCCTCGGTGGTCGAGCAAGCCGCGCCGCCGAACGCAAGGACGACGGGCAGGGCGACCACTGCGTTCTTGACAGTTCCTCGGTTCGGGGACCGCACTCCGAGCCGGGAACCGCGATACGAGGCCGAGCCGGACAGTTGACGCGATCCCGTCAGCAGGTGGAAGACCCTTCCTCCTCTTCTTCGCAGCGCTCAAGGCACCTGTAGAACTCCTCCTCCTCCTCTGCCTCCGTCTTGCCGTGCTCGTACATTCACAGACTGGCCCAGAGTCCGCAGTTGTTCCGGCAGGTGTCCAGCGGGTCGTCGGGATCCTGCGCAGCGAGACCGATTGGGGCCCACGGCGTGAGTCCGATGGCAACCATCAGGGCGACCAGCCCCCGGGTCCACTTCTTGGTCCAGCGCGTCCGGGTGTTCTTCACAGCTTCCTTCTTCAGGTGATAGGGCGATGGCGATGGGGCCAACTCCTCGCGATGCGCTGAAGATATGGCATCGGACGCTGGTTCGCGTTGTCATATGATGGCGTAATTTGCCTCTTCGCCTGCAACGTATCGCCGCCGTCTCGCATATGGACCAAGTGCTGGTCGATCGAGAGGTGCCGAAGAGGTTCGTGAACGCATGCTAGCATCTCCCGTAGACATCCTGAATCGCCCGCTCGACCCACGCGCCCAGCGGCAGCGGCGGCAGATCACGGGGAGTGGCGCCGTTCAGCGCTTTGACAAACCGGGTCCAGCCCGCAGGGTCGGTGAAGCCCAGTCGGCGTGCCAAGTTGTCGCTGCGGATGCCCTGCTCATAGAGCGCCTTTCCGTGGAGGAAGCGAATCCACCGAAGCGCCCTCGAGTACTGGTAGCCCCTCCGGAGCGCGGATTCCGACAGGTAACCGGGGCGGACGCGCTATTTGCGACGCCCCCTGTCCTGCCAGAATGGCAGTCCGTTCGCGCTCTCTGCCAGAACGGCAGCCCCGCACATCCTCAAGTCCTGCCAAAACGGCAGACCTGCCCGCTTCTCTTCCTGCCAAAATGTAATGTGTACTTTACAGCGTTGCCAAGTGAGGCGAAGCGGCCAGCACGAATGCATCGCCGCTCGAATGCCGGGGGGATTCTGTCCACGGGCTTGTTAGTGCGCGCAGCACAGCATGATGCCGTTGGCGACCTCCTCCCATGCGAAGAAGTCCCGGTTGTGAGCCCGGTGGACGATCGTTCGGTCGAACATGTCCAGTAACGCGCGCGGCGCGTCGCTGTCTGTCAGGTATTGCCACAGATCTTTGCCGTAGCCATAGCTTCCGCCTGACTGCTCGACGAACAACCGCGCGTTCCACCCGAGTTCCGACTTCATGCTCGTGCACGAGTACAGGTAGTTCGCCTGCTCTACCGTGTTCGCGATCATGTCCTGCCGCGAGTACTCGTACCGCCTGCGTCTCAGGTCGATGCGCGCCGCCAGAGCTTCCTCCAGCGAGCCGTGTGTTTGGAACAGAGCGTGATACTGGCGCTCCACGTTGACCTCGTTCCACTTCTCAATCGTCCAATCGTCCATGGCGTATCCGCCGTTCGGGATGTCGGACGCGATGTAATACCGAGCATGAGTGCAGAAGTTTTCCAGGTCCGAAAAGCCGCCTTTGTTGCACGGCCCTCCCATGTCGATTACGCCCAGCCTTCTCCCGAGATGCTCACGCCAGGCCCCCAGGAACTCCGCCGCCCCCTCCGGGGTCAAGTGGCCTGCGAAGAGCCTCCCGCCCGGTCCGCCGTGACCGGAGTACATCAGGTGATGATCCGATTCGGGGTACCGTTCTGTGATGTATCCGGCGAAATCCACGAAGGCAGACTTCACGAAGTCCTGTCGAGCGATCAAATCGGAAGGCATCCCGGTGTGCTTGCGCACCACATACTGTTCGCGATATGCGATTCGCGCGGAGTCCGTACCCGCATCATGGTGTGGGTTGAAATCGCCGTCGAATTCGTACAGGTGTACGGACGACGTCTCGTCCCAGATGGCCGCCTCGAAGTACTTCAGGGCTGCACTCTCCTTGGGTTCCGCGGCCGCGGGCCAGCCACCCCAATCGGCCAGGCGCATCCAGTCCGTCGTGACGTGCACGACCCGCAAGATCACGTTGTGCTGCCGGGGCGGGAGGCGCTCGACCGTCACGGGAAAGGCGAGGGTAGCCTCCAAGCCCCCTGGATCGGTTGCGGTGACGGTCACGGTCGTGGCTCCGTCGGCGACGGGGGTGATGCTGAGGGTCGCGCCGGACAACCCGACCCGGACCACGCTCTCATCGGCGGTGGTGACCGAGTAGGCAAGGGTATCACCGTCCGAGTCGCTGAACGCGGCGGCCAGACGAATGGTGGCCACACCGTCGTCCTCAACGAGCGTCTGGCCTGGGATCGTCGCCAACGCCGTGGGAGACCGATTGCTGCTCACGGTGACCGTCGCGCTCCCCGAAGCCGCACCTGCGCTCGCCGAGACGGTCGCCGTCCCGTTGGCGATCGCAGCCACCAGCCCGGAGGTGTCCACCGTCGCGACGGAGGCATTCCCGCTCGTCCAGGTCACCGTGGCTCCCGCCATCGCCTGGCCGTACTGGTCACGCACCTCTGCTGCGAGCCGGACGGTCTCGCCCAACGCCGTCAGTTCAACGGTCGCGGGGGTGACGGTCAAGGTGGTCGCGCGCGGCGGATCGGGCGGCGGCGGTTCCGTGCCGCCGTCGCCGCATGCGGCGGCCCACGCGGCCCCCGCCAGCAAGGCAAGCAGCGGCACGATGGCTTGCGGTCGGCCAAACACCAATCGACCCCCTATGTTCGCGACAGCGTCCGCAACCAGGCGGTGCGGGCCAGTGCGCCGGATTTCGGTCAGCACCAATCTACAACGATCCGGGAGCGTGCGTCCCGAAGAGCGCTAGGGAGCTTTGCGGTGGGACTCCCGATGGCGGGTGCACTCTGCTGGAACGTGCCGCGAAAGCGTAAAAACCGGACGTGAATGGCGGGACTCCCGCACCCGCGCATCGATCCCGCCGAGTTGGCCGGAAAGTCTTCTCTTGGACCCCGGAACGGTTGCTAAACTACTGTCCAGAGAAACCGGGGGCACAATAGTACGGAGAAGAAGGACCGGCCGCACTTTGCGAAGCTGCCGTGCGGCCAGTCAGCGAACTCCCGCCATTCGCGACGATTTACTCGCTGTTTCGGTACGGCAGAACCGAGTGCAAGGCAACGGCAACGAGCGCAGATCGTGCAGTCCCGTATGAACTTATGTGATCTCTTGCCGTGATTCACGCCACCTGAACCCTGCCAAAACGGCAGGGTCGTAGCGACCTTACCGCCTCCAGGCCTCGACGCCAGGGATGCCCCGGCTGAACAGCATCTCCAACCGCGGCCCGGCGCCCTGCCCCGCAGCGTCCGCGGCGGTCCGGTTCGGAGGAGCCGGATCCCGCAGGAACGCGCGCACCCGACCGGTCCGAGGATCGCGCAGGATGGCCATCGGCTGATCCGTCATCTCGTCCAGGACGGCCGACCCACCGGGCCCGGACAGCGTGATGCTGGCCAGGTCTTCCGCCCACGTCGCTTGCAGCGGCAGCGCAAACACGAAGCTCGCCTCGTCGCCCTCGGCGTCCGCGCTTACCGGCATATCGAATGTGAACGAAAAGAGTGCATCCCCGTCGGCGGTCTCCCCCTGGATGGTGTAACCGTCACCTCCGCCCGGCAGCGAGGGGACCGCGTCAACCACGAACGCCGGATCCAGATATGGTACGCCCGCTTCGTCCCGTCCGCCCCACACCAGGAGCGTCCGTGTAAGCCGGGAGACGGCTGTCATCTCGGCATTGGCGCCGGCGAGGCGGTGGCGGAGCGCCTTGTTGAAGAAGTAATCGCTGATCCAGTAGTCGACATGCGTGCAATAGGACATGACATCGGTTGCGCCCGGGTCCACCAGCGCGTTCCGCTCGAAGTCGTAGCCCCAGGCCCCAATGGAACCACTGACGTGCGGGAACCACGGGTCAACGCCAAAGGGATTGCTACACGGCGCGTGCGCAAGCGCAAGATTGTGTCCCAGTTCATGGGCGATGATTCTGGCGTCGGGAAACGACACGCTCGTCCAACCTGACCCTTGGGCCCTTCCTATAGGACCCCCATGTGAAAAAATGCCCATCCAGTGTCCGGAGCCGCCCTCCATGAGGCGCACCGCGTCAACCTGGCTTATGAGTCTGCTCATATCGACCCAGGAGGTGAGGACGGGCTCCCGCCCGGCAACATCGATTCCCGCCAGCGGCAGCACCGTCCGCACGCCGCGAAGCAGCTCGTGACCACCCGGGTCCGCGGCCATTTCCGACACGGTCTCCACCAGGGATGAATCCGGGTCGTCTTCCCAGAGAAGCGGGACCAGGGTCAGGTGAAAGGACGGAACCCGCCGCACATCAACGGCCAGCCGGCCGGACTCGGGAATGCGCCGCGTCACCCCAAGCGCCGCGTCCAGTGTGCCTTCCGGGTCCACTTCGATCACCATCTCCAGACCGGGCACGATGACTTCCGCCGGAATCCGGGCGTTGGCCGACAGCGCCAGATCGCCTTCCGCGTCCGCGACCGCTGCGGGAATGGACTGGCCATTCGAAGCGATGGTGACGGTGTGCCGCTGCGTGCCGCCCACAAAGAACGTGGCCCTGACATCCGGCATCATGGCCGTGCCGCCATTGGGCGCCGCCACAAACACGCGAAGCAGAGCCGGCTTTGCGGCCAGCAGGGGCACGGGATCGTCCCACGACTGCACGGCCTGGGTCAGATACACTCCGGCTCCGCGCTCGCACGCCACCAGACGGCGGTCGGCTATGGTGCGGAACCACACGTCGAAATCGGCGTTCGCGGGACGGCAAAGCCCGGTGCCTCCAGCCATCAACCGCTCCAGCCGGTCCAGTGCCGTGATGCCGGGAGGAAGCGGTCCGGACAAGCCGGAATTGTCGGCAAGAATCAACGACCTCAGCAGGACGAGGTTGTCGAATTCGGGCGGCACCGAACCGGTGAGTTCGTTGGACTGCAGGTTGAGATCTTCGAGTTTGCCAGCGTCCCCCAGTTCGACCGGCAATGGCCCCGACAGCTCATTGCTTCTCAGATTCAGCGTGGCCAGGTCCGCGAGATTCCCGAGCTCCGCAGGAATCGAGCCCGCCAGTTGGTTGCCGCCCAGATTCAGGATGGTCAGATTGGCGAGGCTGCCAAGCTCCGCGGGGACCGAGCCCGTGAGATCGTTGCCGGACAGGCGGAGCACGTGGAGATTGTCAAGGCCACCGATTCCCACGGGAATTGCTCCGCTCAGGCGGTTGCCCGACAGGTTCAACTGCAAAAGCCGGCTCAGCTCGCCAAGATCCGGGATACGGCCGTTCAGCTGGTTGTCGGAGAGATCGATAACCTCGGCCTCGGCAAGCCTGCCGAACGCGGAGGGTATGCTGCCGCTGAGTTGATTGCGCTGAGCCTGAAGGCGTGTCAGACGGCTCAGGTCACCCAGCTCGGGCGGAATCGGGCCGGAGAGCGTGTTGCCCTGAAGATCCAGGGTCCGCAGTTCCGACAGGCGCCCAAGTTCGCTCGGGATCCCGCCGTGTAGCTGATTCCACCGAACATCGAGCCCCTCAAGTCGATGCAGGTCGCCCAGCTCCGGCGGGATCGGACCGGACAGCGTATTCCACCCGAGATCCAGGGTCCGCAGTTCCGACAGGCGCCCAAGTTCGCTCGGGATTCCGCCGCGCAGTTGATTTGATCCGAGGTGGAGCCTTTCGAGGCGATGGAGGTCACCGAACTCCGGTGGGATCGGGCCCACAAACGCGTTGCGAGCGAGATCGAGGACCGTCAGCTCCGACAACTGCGCGAGTTCCCTCGTAAGCGAGCCGCGCAGCCCTCTGAAAGGGAGCCGCAACTCGACAACGCGTCCAGCCGCATCGGTCTCCACGCCCTGCCAGTCTGACAGGGGGGCCGACGTAAGCCACCCTGGAATCACCCTTGAATCCTCGGTGGTGTTCTCATGAAACCGTTCGAGAATCTCACGATCGGTCAAAGGAGGACACCGCACCGGTGTCCCGCTGTGGCGCGGGATTCCGTTCAGCCAACTCCGGAATCCGGCATCGTCCGGCGCGCACAGTGACGTGCCTCCGTGGTTGAATTCCTCCAGCGGTATCTCGGTAAGCGACAAGGGCATCCGGCCTGAAAGGTCGTTGTCCGAAATCCGGAGTTCCGTCATGCCGGAAAGGTGTCCAAGCGCGTCCGGCAGGTGCCCCGAAAGCCCGTTGCCGCTCAGATCGATGCTGGCGACCCGGCCGATGGAGTCGGTGCGAATGCCGTACCACCGATCCAGATTCTCATCTTCGAGCCAGCCGTCGGATCGAGTCCACCCGGCACCATTCGCAGCATCGTAGAGGCGCTCGAGTGCCTCCGCGTCAATCTCGTCGCAGAAAGGCATGTCCACGGCGATTTGCACGTCTCCGCGAGCCTGCACCTCGAGCACCCACACCCTGAACTCGTCCGTGGCCGGCACGCATGCGCCGGAAACAGCGCCCCGGCAACCCAGCGTGGACAAGTTCTTCAGCCCAAGAAAGCTTAGTGGCAGGGAACCTGTCAGCGAATTGCTGTGCATGAAAAGAGATCGGAGTTCTGCGAGGTTGCCAAGCGCCGACGGAATCCGTCCGCTCAAACGGTTGTCGCCGAGGCTGAGAAACTCCAGTGCATGGAGGCTTCCCAACTCCGCCGGAATCGAGCCCGTGAGGTTGTTGCGCGCCAAAACCAACCACTCCATCTTGCTGAGGTTCCCAAGTTCGGGCGGGATCGGGCCCGTCAGGTTGTTGCCCCAAAGGTGAAGGCCGATCAGATTGGTCAAGTTGCCCAGCTCGGACGGGATCGGACCCGTAAGGACGTTCTCCGACAGCCATAGCTCCTCCAACCCGGCGAGTTGGCCCAGTTCGGGCGGGATCGAGCCCGTGAGCATATTCTGCGCCAGGCTCAATTCCTCCAGGT
Organism: Longimicrobiales bacterium; assembly: GCA_965116645.1. Taxonomy (GTDB): domain Bacteria; phylum Gemmatimonadota; class Gemmatimonadetes; order Longimicrobiales; family Gaopeijiaceae; genus Bin94. The sequence goes on from OZ220702.1 coordinate 4,395,743, forward strand.
TGGTGAGATTGCCGAGTTCCGGCGGGATCGGGCCGCTCAGTTCGTTCCTCCAAGCCCTGAATCTTGTCAGATTGGAGAGGTTGCCGAATTCGGGCGGAATCGCGCCCGTGAGCGCGTTCTCGAACAGATCCAAAGAACGCAGGTTTGCGAGATTGCCGAGTTGCGGCGGGATCGGGCCGCTCAGTCCGTTCGAAGACAGGTTCAGTACTTCAAGGTTGGTCAGGTTCCCGAGTTCTCCGGGAATCGGGCCCACCAGCGTGCTCCGTGCCAGATCAAGGCGCTGGAGGTTGGTCAGGTTCCCGAGTTCTCGGGGGATGCGGCCCCTCAGCTGGCTGGCATTCAGATTCAGCGTTCGCAGATTGGTGAGACTCCCGAGCTCGGGCGGGATCGGGCCGATGAGGCCAAGCGACGCCACGGATTCGGCTTCGGCATGCACCAGTCTGAGGCCCACGACTCTCCCCGACGCATCCGTCTCCACCCCGTACCACTCTCCCAGCGGCGCGTCGGACAGCCAATTCTCGTTGTTGGCCCAGTTCTGGCCATCGGTTGCGTTGTAGAGCGCCACCAGCACGGCGCGGTCCGGGTTCTCGACCGTGATCTCGGATGTTCCGGAGGCGTCCCCGGCCGTGGCCGTGATCGTCGCCGTCCCCTCCGCGTGGCCCGTGACCAGCCCCGTCGCATCCACATTGGCGACGGAAACGTCGCTCGACGACCAGGCGTGCTCCGCACCCTCGACCGCGTGGCCGTTCCTGTCAAACGCCTCCGCGACCAGGCGCAGCGTGTCGCCAAGCGCGATCGTGTCGGCCGAAGGCGACACCACGACGGAGCCGGCCGACTGCATAACCCTCACCACCGCCTCGCCCCTTGACGTGCCCGCAGTCGCTGCGACCGCCGTCGATCCGCTGCCCACCGCCGTGACCAGCCCCGCCGAGTCCACCACCGCCACCAGCGTGTCCCCGCTCGACCACGACACCGTCGCGGTCATCACGCGTCCGATCTGGTCGCGCACCTCCGCGGCGAGCTGCCAGGTCGCCCCGAGCGCCGTCAACTCAACCGTGTCAGGCGTCACCTCGACCGCCGCCGGCACCGGAGCCACGACGGTGAGCGCCGCGCCGCCCGCCACGCCGGAGGCGGTCGCGGTGATCTCCCCGTCGCCAGCGGACACTCCCCTCGCCAGCCCCGAGTCGTCCACGACCGCCACGGCCGTGTCGCTGGACGCCCATTGCAATTCGGTCCCCTCCACCGGATGGCCGTTCGCGTCCGCGGCCTCGGCGGAAAACCGCAGCGTGTCGCCCACTACCAGCGTGTCGGCGGGCGGCGACACCGTGACCGCGCTCACGACTTGGGCCACGGTCAACGTCGCGCTTCCCGAAGCCGCGCCCGCAGCTGCCGTGATCGTCGCCGAACCGTTTCCCGCCGCCGTCACGAGCCCGTTCACGTCCACCGCCGCCACCGCGGTGGCGCTGCTGGCCCAGTTCACGGTGGCTCCCGCCATCACCTGTCCGTTCTGGTCGCGCACCTCGACCGTCAACTGCACGGTGGCGCCCAGCGCCGCGAGTTCGGCGGTCGCCGGCGTGACCGTCACTGTTGTTGGCCGGGGTGGGTCGGGGGGCGGGGGTTCGGTCGCGCCGTCGCCGCATGCATACGCCCACACCGTCGCTGACAGCCCCACGGCGGCCATCGCGAGGATTCGATGACGATTCACGATCGTGCTCCTCTGGATGTTTCGTCGGTGTTTCAGGCGATGCGCGGCTCCGAGCAGTTGTCGCGCGTGCCGAAGTTGCCCCAGCGGTGGACGAGTGTAGGGGAGGATTGACACGAAGCGAAATACCCTGTTTGGGGGACCCGGTTACCCCTGACGACCGCCGAGTGAAGAGGTCTACGACCGCCCGTGTCGACCGGACGGTCCTCGAGCCGGTCAGTTGCGACCCGGGGGCTCGAACCGGTACCAGTCGACCCCCCGCCCGGGGATCCCGGCCGGATCATCCGGGAGCCGCTCCACCAGTACGGCCAGCGTGGAACCCAGCAGGTCATAGCAAACCGCCAAGTCAAACTCGCACGCACCGAAGGCCCATCGCCCACCTATAGGATCCAACGACAGTCTGCCCAAAAGGCGCCATGGGCTGAAACAGGAAAGGAGCCCTGGCACTGGACCATGCGCGGACTATCCGCGGCCAGGCAGCGGCTCCCTCCGTGCCGTGATCGGCGACACCCCTGTCCTTCCAGAATGGCAGTCCGTCCGCGCTCTCTGCCAGAACGGCAGCCCGCCACATTCCCAAGTCATGCCAAAATGGCATACCTCCGCGCACCATTCCTGCCAAAATGGCAGCCAGGCCCTGATTCCCTGCCAAAATGGCCGAATCCGGACTCCCTGGCGCCCTCGCCAACCCCTGTCGCACTCCGACACCAGGTCTGGCAAGGATCGTGCATGTATCGCATCTTCACCCCTGCGACCGGTGGTATTGACGCCGTCGCTCAGATGTGGAACGAGTCAACAGGCGGACGATGAGGCATGAGTGGACGAGGAGGTGACGACAAGATGAGCAGACGGTTTTCCCTGCCGGTGCTCCCCCTGCGGGAGACGGTGGTTTTTCCCGGCGTGGCCGTGCCGATTTCGGCCGGCAGGGCGGGTACGGTCGAAGCCGTTCAGGAGGCGCTGGACGGGGACCGGCGACTCTTCGCGGTGGCCCAACACGAAAATCAGGACGACCCCGACCCCCAGATCCTCTACGCGGTCGGCACGGTGGTCCGCATCATTCAGACCCACCGGGCGCGCGGTGGGATCCAGCTCCTGGTTCAGGGCGAGTCGCGGGCGCGGGCTCTGCAGTATTCCCGCTACGGGGAGTCGATGCTGCGAGCCACGCTGGTGCCCCAGCAGCGCCATTGCCCGGTCGACAGAGCCGACCCCGGCTTCAAGGCCCTCGACTCCGAGCTGAGGCAGCGCGCGGCCGAGCTGGGGACGCGGCGCGGCCAGTCGGCGGAAGCCCTCAACCAGGTGATCCAGGGGGTCGACGAGCCCGGCGCGTTCGCCGATCTGGTGGTCTTCTACCTGGAACTTCCCACCGCGGAGAAGCAGCGACTTCTGGAAACCCTCGACGACGAGGAGCGGATGAGGGCGGCACTGATCTCGGTCGAGCGCGAGCTGGTGCGCATCGATGCCCAGGAGGACATCCAGGCCAAGGTCCAGGAGGAGTTGGGGGAACGCCAGCGCGAGATGCTGCTGCGAGAGCAGATGAAGCAGATCCGCAAGGAGTTGGGTGAGGAGGGCGAGCGGGAGGACGCCGACGAACTGCGGGAGCGGATCGAGGCGCTGCCGCTCACCGAGACCGCCCGCAACGAAGTCAAGCGCGAGCTTCGGCGGCTCAATCGCACCTCTCCGCAGTCCGCCGAGTACCAGGTCATCCGCACCTACCTGGAGTGGATCACCGAGCTGCCCTGGGGAGAGCGGACCGACGACAAGATCGACCTTCAGCGCGCCGAGGACATCCTGGAGGAGGACCACTACGGCCTCGAGGACGTGAAGGACCGGGTGCTGGAGTTCCTGGCCGTGCGGAAGCTGCAGCAGGAACGGTTCGCGGTGGACGACGAGGACGACGAGGACGCGGATCCGGCGGGCGCGACAGCGGCATCGGCCGCAAAAAACGGGGACGAACCGGACGAAAGTGTTGACGCCGCGGACCCGGCGCGTGACCCCGCATCGGAAGACGCCACCGGACCGGGCGCCGGCGACCCGGACTCCGACCCGCTTCCCCACCCGGACGACCTTCTCGACACCGCCGGCGGCAAGGGGCCCATCCTGCTCTTCGCCGGCCCGCCCGGCGTGGGCAAGACGAGCATCGCGCGGTCGATCGCCCGTTCGGTGGGACGGAAGTACGTCCGCATCTCGCTCGGCGGCGCCCGCGACGAGGCCGACATCCGGGGGCACCGGCGCACCTACGTGGGCGCCATGCCGGGCCGCATCGTCCAGGGGATGAAGGAAGCCGGCAGCAAGAACCCGGTCTTTCTCCTCGACGAAGTGGACAAGCTCGGCGTGTCCTTCCAGGGCGACCCGAGCGCGGCGCTCCTCGAAGTGCTCGACCCCGCGCAGAACTCGACCTTCATCGACCACTACCTGGGCGTGCCCTTCGACCTCTCCGAGGTGCTCTTCATCGCGACCGCGAACTACGAGGACCGGATCCCCGGACCGCTCCGCGACCGGATGGAGACGGTCGAATTCCGCGGGTATACGGAGAACGAGAAGCTGGAGATCGCGCGGCGCTACCTGCTTCCGCGCCAGATGCGGCAGTCGGGGCTCCACGACGAGGAACTCGAGATCGGCGACGACGCCATCCTGAGCGTAATCCAGAACTACACGCACGAGGCAGGTGTGCGTCAGCTGGAACGGGAGTTGGGCAAGCTCGGCCGCAAGGTGGCGCGCAAGATCGCGTCGGGCGAGAGCGAAGGGCTGGAGATTACTCCGGCTGTCGGACAGGATCTCCTCGGCCGGCCGCGCGTCCACCCGGAGCGGAGGGCGACGGAGGACACGGTGGGGGTCGCTACGGGCATGTTCTACACCCCGATGGGGGGAGACATCATGTTCGTGGAGGCCAGCGTGATGCCCGGCGAGGGCGGGCTGGTGCTCACCGGTCAGCTCGGCGACGTGATGAAGGAGTCGGCGCGGGCGGCGCTCAGCTACGCCAAGAGCCATTACTCTGCGCTCGGAATCGACAAGGACGCGCTGGAAAAGCGCGAAATCCACATCCATGTGCCCGCCGGCGCGGTCCCCAAGGACGGACCGTCGGCCGGGATCACGATGGCCACCGCGCTGATCTCCGCCGTGTCGGGACGCAGGGTGCGCGCCGACCTGGCGATGACCGGGGAGCTGACCCTGACGGGACGAGTGCTGCCGATCGGCGGCGTGAAGGAGAAGGTGCTGGGCGCGGTGCGGGCCGGGATCACCGAGATCATTCTGCCGCAGGAGAACGAGGCCCACCTGGAGGATCTCCCGGATGCCGTGCGCAACGACCTGACGGTCCATCTGGTGGAGGACCTGCACCGGGTGGTGGAGCTGTCGATCCGGAGCCCCAGGCGCCAGGGCCGGCCGACAAGGGCGGCGACACCGACGGAGGAGGTCACGCCGATCCAGGCGTAGCCCGCCCATGGCCAGGACCCGGCTGGCGTCGGGACGGCGGACCACCCGAGCGGGATTGCTCCCCGGATTGCACCGGGGGCTTTCCTACCTCCCGGGCCCGAACAGCTCGCCGAGCTCTTTCTCCACCACCTTCAGTTCCCCGTCCGCCAGGAGACGCCGGATCACGTCGAAGCCGGAGGTCTCCGGCGCAACGCGGTCAAGAGCCGGAGCGTCTGCCGGCGTTCCGTCCACCTCGATCCAGTCGAAGAGGGCCGTTCTGCCGGGCGGTCCCCGGCTGACCAGCGCAACCGACGTGACTTGCCCCGAATAGAAACGGGACCCCGGCCAATTGAGGAGTTCGGTTTGTCCCGCGACGGCCCGGAGCCTGCCTCCGCTGAAGCTCAGTTCGATCTCCGTCAGTTCGCCAGTCCCTTCGTTGATGATGTCCGAGAAACCCGATAGACCGGGAATCCGATACACCGTTTCGCTCTGCGAATCGAAGAGGTAGAAGCTGTAGTTGTTGGTGAGGACGGAACCGATCTCGAAGGAGGCGATCGTGTAGATCGGGTGTCCGGTAAGCCACCACACGCCGACTTGAGAGTCGTCCTGGTTGCGCCCCATGCTCACGTTGATCGTCCAGGGAGAAAGCGGCGCGGCAACGGACCGCTCGGCCAGGCCGGCCTCGGTGGTGTTGGTGAGCTCCAGCCGCCCCTGGGTCACCAGGGCCGTGGCATCGTTCAACAGCCAGTTGTCGAGACTCGCCGGCGTTTCGAAGTCGTCGCGGTAGCGGTCTTCCGGCGGCCGCACCGTAACCGTGACGGGCTGGACGCCGCGGAGGCCTTCGGGGTCCGTGGCGGTGATCACGACGACGGCAGTTCCGGCTCCCCTCGCCTCAAGGGTGACCACGCTCCCGTCAAGCGACGCGGTGACCACCGCAGGATCGGGGGAGACGGCCTCATAGGTCAGCGGCTGTTCATCCGGCTCGTGGAAGAACGGCGACACGTCCAGGGAGCCGGTCCCGCCGACGGTCGTGTTGAAGGCCGGGATGACTCCCCGCGCCACCGGCGGGCGGTTGGGCACCAGGACCCGGAAGCTCACTGTGGCCTCCAGCCCGCCTGGATCGGTGGCCGTGACTGAAATCGTAGCGCTGCCGGGGCCTACCGCCGTGACCGTGATGTCCGGCCCCGATGCGGTGGCCGTTGCCACTCTCCGGACCGACGAATTCGCGGCGTAGGTCAGCCTGTCGCCGTTGGGGTCGTTGAAGCAGGCGGTCACGATGGAAGACTCGCCGGTGTGGATCCTGACCTGTGGTATGGAGCCGCAGGAGCTGGGAGGTTCCGCGCCTTCGCATGCCGCGAGGGCGATGGCGCACGCTCCAAGCAGTCCGTGGACAAAGCCCCGCGAGCCCCGCTGATGCATCGCCGCTCGAATGCCGCCGGTGTCTTGTCCACGGGCTGCCAGACCACCGTTGAGACGGAAACAAGGTCTTGACTGCATAGTGTACCTCAACATTCGCCTGGGCTTCAGCTACGTTGGCCGCCCGCGCGCGCCTGCCGTCGGGCTACGAAACTACGATCCGCCCGGCAGGCCCGTCAATCACCTCGCCCACCACGTGGCCCGGCTCCCCCCTGGCCTCCAATTCGCCCATGAGCGCGGGCGTCCGGCTCCGGGGGCAGGCGACAAGTAGTCCGCCGGAGGTCTGTGCGTCGGCCAGAAGGACTCTGGTGGTATCGTCGATATCGCCTTCGTAGCTTACGGTCTCAGCCGAATCCGTCCGGTTGCGGCGGGTGCCTCCAGGGACGTGGCCGGCTTCGGCGAGCGCGCGGACGCCGGGGAGCAGCGGGACTCTGGCAGCGTCGATGCGGGCGGATGCACCGGAGGCGCGCAACATGTTGCCGAGGTGCCCGCTCAGGCCGTAGCCGGTGACGTCGGTGGCTGCGCGGGCACCGGCAGCTTGGGCGGCCTGTGCGGCGGCGCGGTTGAGGCGGGCCATGGTGCGGACCGCACCGGCGAGCACGTCGTCCGGGCAGGCCCCCGCCTTGACCGCGGTGGCCACGATCCCGCTGCCGAGCGGCTTGGTGAGGACGAGGTCGTCGCCGGGGCGGGCGCGGTCGATGGCGAGCATCCGCCCGGGATCGACCTCGCCGACGGCGACCATCCCGTACTTGGGCTCGGCGTCGTCGATCGAGTGCCCCCCGACCACGGGGATGCCGGCCTCGCGCGCCTTCTCCGCCCCGCCGCGGATGATCTCCTCGGCGATCCCCTCGGGGAGCAGCTTCCGCGGAAAGGAGAGGAGGTTGAGGGCGAAGAGAGGCCGTCCGCCCATCGCGTACACGTCCGAAAGCGCGTTCGCGGCGGCGATCCGGCCGAAGTCGTACGGGTCGTCGACGATCGGAGTGAAGAAGTCCAGGGTCACGACCAGCGCCCGCCCCCCGTCGAGATGGTACACTGCGGCGTCGTCCCCGGCGTCGACGAGAACGCGGGGATCCTCGGAGGGAAGAAGGTGACGCAGCACCTGCGCCAGCTCGGCTTGGCCGAGCTTGCAGGCTCACCCGGCGCCGTGGGAGAGCTGCGTCAGCCGGATCCTCGGTCGCTGGTCCTGGGGGTCGGTGGTCATGGGGGAAAGCTAACCGAGTGCGGGCATCGCCGCCGCGTGGTGCGGATGACGGCGCGTCGGAGTGGCCGGGTGGCGCGTGCCCGCCGGACTCCGGGGTTTACATTCCGGGTGGTCTGACGCAGGATCGTAGCATGGAGACGGTGCAAATGAGGTCCGGAATCTTGCCGTGAGCGCGCCCGCCTGGTCGTCGCGCCGCGAGTTCGCCCGTGAGCTGGAGCATCCCGATGAGGAGCTCAACCTCGCCCGGGCGGCGCTCCTGATCGCCCGGGAGGAATACCCCCAGCTGCCGATCGACCGCTACCTCATGCGCCTCGACGTGCTCGCCGAGGAGACGCGGGACCGGCTCGGGTCGGAGAGCGCGCCTCCCGTGGTGCTCGCCGAGCTGATCCGGCACCTCTTCGTGGTCAGGAAGCTGCGCGGCAACCGCGACCACTATCACGACCCGCGCAACTCGTTCCTGAACGACGTGCTGGACCGCGGGCTGGGCATTCCTCTCACCCTGGCTGTCGTGCTGCTGGAGGTTGGGTGGCGGCTCGGGCTGCCGATGGAGGGGGTCAACTTTCCGGGCCACTTCCTGGTGCGCTATCCGGGCGAGGCGGTGGAGTTCCTGATCGACCCGTTCCACGGCGGCAGGATCCGGTTGCGCGAAGATGCGCAGAAGATCCTCGACCGGCAGCACGGGGGTATCGTCCGGCTCGAGGAGCACCACCTCAAGACGGCCACGAAGCGCGACATGGTCGTGCGGCTGCTCCTCAACCTGAAGGGGATCTACCACCGTGCGGAAGACAACTCGCGCGCCCTGTCCGTGGTGGAGCGCATCCTGATCGTACGGCCGACCGCGCCGTCGCAGATCCGCGACCGCGGCTATCTGCTCGCCAGGCTCGGCCGCCCCGACGAGGCGGTCACCGAGCTGGAGACGTACCTGACCTTCGCTCCGGCCGCGCGGGACGTGGGCCGCGTCGAGGCGCTGGTGCGCGAGCTGAAGGCCAACGGGCGGGCCAGCAGCTCGCCGTGAAGCCGGGTGGCCGCGGGCGGGCGCCGCGGCGCGGGGAGGGGTCGTGGCGGGGTGAAGCGGGTGGGGCGCGGCGTGCGGGGGCGGGGCAGGGACCGGGCCGCGCGATGGGGACGCAGCCGGGACCCCGGCGCCACTACGGGGATCCTGCGCGGGAGTACCGGGCCGCCGTGCAGGGGTGTGGGGTGGTGTGGCGGGAGGACCGGCGGCTGCTCAGGGTGTACGGGCGCGCGCCGGCCCAGATGCTGAACGGAATCCTGACGTGCCGGGTGCCGGAGCCGCCGGTGGGGGTTGGGGGGGGTGGTGAGGGGGGGCGGGAGCCGGGTGAGGTGGCGGGGGACGCGAGAGGGCCGGAGCCGCGTGGGGCGCTGGTCGGGGACGCCGTCTACGGGACGATCCTGACGCCCAAGGGCCGGATGGTCACCGATCTGGTGACCCTCTGGTTGGGGGCTGGCGGGGAGGAGGGGCTGGGGCTGAGTGTCGCCACGTGCGGGGTGGAGGCCGTGTTGAGGCACTTTTCCCGCTTCCTCCCCCCACGGCTTGCCCGGGTCGAAAACCTGGGGGACCGGACGGGACTGCTCACCGTGTTGGGTTCGGAGGCGGGGGACGCGGTCGCGGCGGCCTTTGGCGTGGCGCCTGCGGACGGGTTCGTGCTCGCGGACGGCGGGCCGTGGAGTGACGGGAGCGAGGCTGGCCGCGGCTCGCCGGCCGGAGTGCTGGTCGCGAGGGCGGTCGAGCAGGTGCCGTCCTGGGACGTGTGGCTGCCGGCAGCCGGGATGGAGGCGGCGTGGGATAGGCTCGGGCAGGCGGGTGCGGTGCCGGTGGGCCGGGGAGTCTGGGACACGCTGCGGGTCGAGGCGGGGTACCCGGCGTACGGGGTGGACATGGACGAGACGACGATTCCGGTGGAGGCGGGTCTGCTGGACCGGGCGTTCGACCACGGCAAGGGGTGCTATACGGGGCAGGAGGTGATCGTGCGGATTCGGCATCGCGGGCGAGTCAATTGGCATTTGCGCGCGCTGCGCTTCGGCGAGGCGGCGGCCAGGCCCGGTGATGAGCTCTTCGAGGCGGGCGGCGAGAAGGCGCGCGGGCGGGTGACCTCGGTGGCGCAGTCGCCCCGGTTCGGGCAGGCGGTCGGGCTCGGGTACGTGCGGCGCGAGGTGGAGCCGCCAGCGGCGCTGCGGCTCGGGAGCGGGTCGGGGCCCGAGGTCGGGATCCTCCACCGATGACCGGGATCCTCAACCGATGATCGAGGTCCTCTATCCGCTCCTCGCCCACCGCTGGGGCGGGGTGATTGTTGCAGGCTTCCTGGTGTTGGCCGGGGTCTTTCTGCTGTCGTGGGCGCGGCGGTCGAAGTCGCCTCACAAGGGGTTGGGCAAGCTGCTCGCGTGGATCGTGTGCGGGGGTGCGGGACTCGTGCTTGCGGGCGCTGTCGTGTCGCTGGCGATCGTCGCTTACCAGGGGTCGAAGCACCCGCCGCCGGGGGAGTTGATCGATGTCGGCGGATACCGGATGCACATCCTCGCCGAGGGGGATGGCCGGGGCGGGCCGACGGTGGTCTGGATTCCGGGGGCGCACAGCCAGGGGCTCGCGATGTATCACCTGCACGGCGCGCTGCGGGGAGAGGCGCGGTCGATCCTCTTTGACCGCCCGGGCACCGGGTGGAGCGATCCCGGGCCGTTTCCGCGGCGGACGGCGGTTGAGGCGGTCGAGCTTGCCAGGCTGCTGCGGCGGGCGGACGAGAAGGGGCCGTTCGTCGTGGTGGGACACTCCTACGGCGGACTGCTGGCGGCGAACTTCGCGCGGCGCTACCCGGAGCAGATTGCGGCAGTGGTGCTGCTGGATGCATCACCCCCTGACGCGTTTGTCTACGCACCGGTGTACGGGGCGGGCGAGTTGCGCGAACTGGCCGGGCAAGCGGAGCGGGAGGGTCTCGCCAAGCTGGTCGGCGTGTGGCGGAACCGGGACGACGCAATAGCGGAATCGGACACCGAGTCGGGCGAGGTGCTGAAGCGCCAGCGCAGCCTGCTGGCCGGTGTGGGTGACGCCATGGCCGCGAACCGGCGGCGCCCGGCGACCTCCTTCGCGGAGGCCTCGATCTTCCGGGAATTCGGCGCGGGCAACGTCACGGAAACCGCTTCCGGCCTGGTCGTCTACGACGGCGAGCTGGGCGATCTTCCCGTCCTGGTGGTCATCCCCGGCGAGGGCGCGGCAGGGATCATCGAGCCGCTGGGGCTGGACGAGGCCGCGGCGGCGCGCGCACGGAACTTCTTCGAGCGCGCACGGGTGCGGTACCTTGCGGTGTCGAGCGACGCGCGGCTCATCCACTCGCCCCCGGGGACGGGCCACAACTTCCCGTACGAAGCGCCGGAGTTCGTGGTGGAGGTGGTGCGTGGGTTGCTGGAGGAATTGCGGGGGGAAGAGGCGAGGTAGGCGCCGGCGGTTTGGTGGTCACTCGCTGACACCTGGGTTCGTATTCGACGGCGTTTTGCCGACGGTCCGGCGACCCTTCCTTCGGCGCGGAAGCGCCGCGAGGGAGCTCGGGCGGATTCCCCGCGATGACCGGATGCGCATCATTCGCGCCATCGACCGGCTGGCGGAACAGCCGCTGGCGGGGAGTGTGCTGAAGGGGGGATTGCGCGGCCTCAGGAGAGTCCGAGTTGGTCGCTACCGGGTGTTGTATGAAGTGCTGGACGAAGAGTTGGTCGTCCTCGTGATACACGTGTCCCACCGGCGGGAAGCCTATCGGTCGCGGTAGGTGCTCACCCTCCAGCCTCCGCCTGGCGCCGGTGGTGCAGCATGCGGGCAGCGTAGCCGAAGCCGAAGAAGTACTTGCGAAGTCCTTCCGCGGAGTCTGGCGGAACCTCGGGGTCGAAGAAGAGGCGGCAGAACTCCTCGCGGGCGCGCCGGACCTCCTGGCATTGGTGCCCGTGCCAGCGGGGATCCTCCGCCGTAAGGTCGAAGAGCTCAAGCGCTCGTTCGAAGGCACCCTCGAACCGGCTGGTGCGACCGGCCTGGTGGGCGCGAATGGCGCGTTCCACCTCGCTGCCGATGTTGCCCAGTTGCTCGACCAGCTCCAGGCGGGTCCAGTCACCACCGGCGGCTTCCTTGTGGAGGATGCGTGCCACGTCAGCTGCCCTCTCCCAGGACGACCGTTCCACAATCGCCCGGATGCGGGCGCGCGTCCCTTCGTCGTCCACTCCGCGAGAACGGTTGCCGTCCCGGGGGCGGATGTTGATCATCGAGTCGAACTCGATCCAATCGTCGCCCTGCTCCTCCGGGTAGAGATTGATTCCCCAGAGATCCTGCTGGCGCGACCCTCCGGCGAGGAGCAACGCTTCGTCGTCCGCGTGCAGGCCGCCGCCTGCGGCCATGACGCCGCGCGACACGTCGACCACGGCCTTGATCCAATCACCGAACTGCTCTTCCGCCAGCTCCAGAAGATCCTCGCGGGTGATTGGTGCCGAGACGATGCGTCCGTGGGTCAAGTCCGGAGGCTCCTGGGTGTGCATGGGCGGAATCAGGGTGGATACCAAGTTGCCCGCCGCGCGCGGCCTGCGAAAGTTTCAAGTCGTCCACCCACCCACGACTTCCACGAGTGATGAAATGCACCGAATCGCCCTGTCCGTCCTCGCTGCCCGCCTGACGGCCCTCTCCGCCGCGTCAGCCTCCCTGGGCATCGTCGCCATCCTCGCCGCCCTCGCGGCGATCGCCGCCCCCACCGCCGCACAGTCCCGCTTCGAGCCCATGGACGTCTTCCAGCTCGAGTACGCGGCGGACCCGCAGATCGCCCCTCGTGGAAACACGGTCGTCTACGTGCGCACCTCCATGGACATCATGAAGGATCGCAAGCGCTCCGAGATATGGACCGTGAACCTGGCCGGGTCCTACCATCGGCGGCTGGCTGCGGGGAGTTCCCCGCGCTGGTCCCCCGATGGCATGCGCGTCGCCTACCTCGCGGACGGGCAGATCCATCTCCGTTGGATGGACAGCGGTGAGACCACGACCCTGACGCAGCTGACCGAGTCACCGAGCGGGATCCGCTGGTCGCCGGACGGGCGCTACATCGCCTTCAACATGCTGGTGCCGTACGCACCGCCGACTCTGGCCGCGCCGCCGAAGCCGCCTGCCGGGGCCGAGTGGGCGGATCCGCCGATCATGGAGGACCGCTTCAAGAGCACGCAGGACGGGGTCGGGTACCTCGACTTCGGCTACACCCACATCTTCGTGGTTTCGGCCGACGGGGGGACGCCGACCCAGGTCACCTCGGGCGACTTCAACCACCCCTCGGCTGCGGCGTGGACTTCCGACAGCCGGCACCTCGTCTTCTCGGCCAACCGCAATCCGGACTGGGAGCGGGACTTCCGCAACTCAGAGCTGTACATCGCGGCGGTGCCCGGGTTGGATGGGGGAACCGAGGGCGGCGAGCCTGGAGCGAACGCGGTGCCCGCCGGCGAGATCCGCGCCCTCACCGACCGCCCCGGCCCCGACCACAGCCCGGCCATCTCCCGGGAGGGCGGCCGGATCGCCTTCGTCGGCTACGAGGACCGCACCCGCACCTACCAGGTCAGCCAGCTGCAGGTCATGAACCTGGACGGCAGCGGTCACCGCGTGCTCACGGCCGACCTCGACCGCAGCGTCTCCAACCCCGTGTGGGCGGCGGACGGCAGCGGCATCTACTTCCAGTACGACGACGAAGGCAACACCAAGGTGGGGTTCGTTTCAACCGACGGCGAGCTGCAGGTCGTGGCGGAAGATGTCGGTGGCACGTCCTATGGGCGGCCCTACGGAGGCGGCTCCTTCTCGGTCTCGTTCGACGGGCGCGTCGCGTTCAACCGGACCCGCCCCGACATGCCGGGCGAAGTCGCGTGGACGAGCGGCGGCCGGGCCTACACCATCACGTCACTCAACGCGGACCTCCTGGCCACGAAAACCCTCGGCGAGGTGGAGGAGATCTGGTGGGAGTCGTCCTTCGACGGCCGGCGGATCCAGGGGTGGATCGTCAAGCCGCCGGACTTCGATCCGCGGCGCCGCTACCCGCTGGTGCTTGAGATCCACGGCGGGCCCATCTCGAACTACGGCGACCGGTTCTCGGCCGAGGTTCAGCTTCTCGCGTCCGCGGGCTACGTCGTGCTCTACGCCAACCCGCGGGGGAGCACCAGCTACGGCGAGGAGTTCGGCGACCTCCTCTACCGCAACTACCCCGGCGAGGACTACGACGACCTCATGTCCGGAGTCGACGCTGTGATCGCGCTGGGGTACATCGACGAGAACAACCTGTTCGTCACCGGCGGCAGCGCGGGCGGGATCATGACCGCGTGGATCGTCGGCAAGACGGACCGCTTCCGGGCCGCGGCGGCGCAGAAGCCCGTCATCAACTGGATCAGCAAGACGCTCACCGCGGACAACTGGTACGGCTACTATCACAGCCGCTACGAGGGGTTGCCGTGGGAGAATCCGGACCCGTACTGGGATTTCTCACCGATCTCGCTGGTCGGGAACGTCGAGACGCCCACGATGATCATCACCGGCGAGGAGGACCTGCGCACCCCGCTCTCGGAGTCCTACCAGATGTACCACGCGCTCAAGATGCGCGGGATCGAGACGGCCGTGATCCGGCTTCCCGGCGCGTCGCACGACATGAGCCGGCGGCCCAGCCAGCTGATGGCGAAGATCGCCAATATCGTGGCGTGGTTCGAGAAATACCGGGTGGCGGGGGTGAGTTGAGGGGGGGCTGATTTCAGCGGAGGATCGGACGATGGACAGAAGGATCAGCGAAGGCACAGGCACCGCGCTCGTCGTCGCACTGACGGTCGTTACCTTGGCGGGATGCGATTCAGGGGCCAATTCCGGGGACGCAGGATCCGAAGACTCCCGTGACGGCGTACGACAGGTGGCGACAATCGAATTCCGCATCGGCGGCCACACGAACGACCCCGACTACCAATTCACCGAAGTGCGGGATATCGCGATACTGGCCGACCACGGATTCGTCGTAGCCGACAGGACAGGGGGGCGCGCCGCGTGGTTTGATGCCGACGGGCGGCACATCGGTGAACTCGGCGGGCTCGGCGAGGGTCCGGGAGAGTTTGCGGGAGGGTTCGACAGGCCGTCCAGCGTGGCCGTCCACCCGGACGGCGATGTCTGGCTGAACACAACCAGGAAACACCTGATCTTTGCACTGGTGCCGACCGGTGCCGAGTACGTCGGGTCGATGCCGAGCCGGGGGACGTACAGCGGCAGGCCCATGTTCGCCGCCGACGGTCTAATCGGCCTTACGGATCTGGATGTGCGTGGCCATTTCGGCGCCCGCGTCTGGGTCGATTCCGCATGGAGCGTTCTGAGTGTGGACACGTTGCCGGCTCGCACGGACGAGCACCTGGGGCATGGTCTCGTCACCATTGAACAGCGTGGTGGCAGGGAGAGCTACCTTACAGTCCTTGCCCCGTTCGGCCCCCGCGACCGGTTGGCGCATGCCCGTACCGGTGGGTACGCAAGAGCTGTCACGTCACGCTACGAAATCGACCTGTATGGTGCGGACGGGGTTCTGATTCAAACGATCCGCCGCGACCATTCGGGGCCCGTGGTGTCCGGCGCCGAGCGGCAGCACGAGGAATTCGTGATCGACAGCACGGCTGCCTTCTACGAGCAGCAGCCATTCAGGGCTGAGTACGAGCCGGGCGAAATCCCGGAGCAAAAGCCGCCGATCGACAACCTGTGGTTCGACGAGGACGGCAGACTGTGGGTCAGCCTCTGGGGCACGGACGGCGATTCGCTCGCGCGAGCGCACGTCTACAGCGCCGAGGGCGAGTTCCTGTTCCTTGCTGCGTGGCCGCGGGACGTGTCGCTGCAGAACGGGGCGATGCGCGGAGATGTGGCGATCGGGTTCGCGACAGACGAGTTCGATGTTCCCGAGATTGTGAAGCTGGTCTTCGGGCCGGGGTGATCTTGAGTTTATCCTGGCGCCTGCTCCGTGCGCCCAGTGCCCCTCAGCGGCTTCCGTCACTGAATAGCAGTCTGCCCACCCGAACTCGCCGGTTTCCGTCCGGAGTATCGACCAGGTCGAAGGCCCGGTCCCCGTCGCCCAGCGGGCGCACGATGGTGTCCAGCCGGTCCGTGCCGACGAGGGTGAGGCCGCCCGGGCCCAGGCGCAGCGAGTAGATGAAGGTGTCGCCCAGCCGTTCAAAGCTGGGTTCTTCACCTGCTGCATCCAGTCTTTCCAGTTCGTCAAGGACATCGCTGACGCTCATGGCTATTCCGTATGCGAACACCCAGACACCCGACCCGTCGGGTGCGGGGTGGAGATCGCTGACGAAGGCCGAAACGCCGCCTTGGCCGGCTCGATTCCATTCATCCATCCCGGGCAGTTGCAGTTCAAGGCTGCCCAGGAGCGCAAGATCCTGATCGAAGACCTCCACCATCCCGTCCATCGATGCCGCCCAAAGCGTGTTGTCCGCGCCTCGGATCACGTCCACGACGTTGTGCCACGAGGATTCCCGGTCGACCTGAGCTGAACGGAGCGAGTCTCCACCCGGGCCGAGGAACAGGATGCGCGGATCGAGTCGTACGGTGCCCGGCTCCGACCCTGCGCCGACGCCGATGGAGCTGACCAGCCAGGCGTCGGTCACCGGATCCCAGAGGACCGAGTTCACCCGCGCGCCAACCTGGACCGTCCTCGCGAGGCCGAGATCGTTCGAATACAGGTGCACCCGGGGCCCGTTCGGCTCGAACAGGCCGATTCCGCCGGGCCCGATGGCGAATTTCGGCTCCGCGCGGAGCTCGCCGGGGCCGTCTCCCTCGCGGGTCAGCTCCCGCTGGTAGCGCCCTTCCGAGTCGTAGACGATCACCACGCCGCCGAGGACGTCGGAACTGACGAGGTATCCTCGGTCTCCCATGTCGAGAACCTCGGCGAAGAACCCCACGCCGGCGGGGTCCTCCCTCGCACCCAGCGTATCCGTGGGGACGAATTCCACGGTGCACCCGGCACACAGCTGGGTTGCTGCGGTGACGGTTAGGAGAACGCTCATGGTGTTGCCTCCTGAACTGGGCCCTCAGCGGCTCCCATCACTGTACTGCAGCCTTCCCACCCGCACCACCCGGTTTCCGTCCGGCGTATCGACCAGATCGTAGGCCAGGTCCCCGTCACCCAGCGGGCGCACCATCGTGTCCAGCTGATCCCTTCCCACCAGGATCAGGCCGCTCGGGTCCAGCCGAACCGAGTAGATGAAGGTGTCGAACAACTCCTCCAACGATGGCCGGGGGCCCTGCAGGCGCCGAATCTCGTTGGGGTCGATGACCGGTGCGAAGGCGAAGACCCACACGCCCGATCCGTCGGGCGCGGGGCGCATGCCGAGGACCATGGCCGGCGGTAGCTCGGGCCCGTTGGGATCCCACGCGTCGAGCCCGGGCAGTCCAGTTCCAGGGAGCCCAGGAGTGCGAGGTCCTCGTCGAACACCTCGACCACCCCCAGCACCGAGGCGATCCAGATTCTGCCGTCCCTGCCGCGGATCGCGTCCCCCACCATGAAGTTCAGACTGGAAGCCTCCTCGCCGACCGGCATGGTGCGGACCACCTCGGCGTCCTGATCGAGGAGCAGCACTCCCGCTTCGGTCCCGTCGCCCGCACCCATGTAGGTGACCAGCCAGCCCCCGGTCAGCGGATCCGGTTGAATCGAGCCGGCAACTCCGGGAACGCGGAATGTCCTGGTGAATTCGAGGTCGCTCGAGTACAGATGCAGCGAGGCCGCGAACTGCTCACGCATGAGGATGCCTCCGGGGCCCATGGCGAACTCCGGGAACCCGCGGAACTCCCCCGGCCCGTCACCCTCGCGCGTCAGCTCTCGTTGGTAGCGCCCGTCCGAGTCGTAGACGATTACCACGGGACCGAGGAGATCGGAGCTCATCAAGTACCCACGGTCCCCCATCTTCAGAAGCTCCGCCATCAATCCCCCGCCTGCGGGATCGGCGGTCGAGCCGAGTGTATCCGTCGGTTCGAATTCCACGGTGCACCCGGCGCAGAGCTGGGTCGCGGCGGTTACGGTCAGCAGCAGGCTCACTGTGGATTCCTCCTGGATGGGTTGGATGCCGCTACAGCTTGAGCGGCCGCGGGGAGCTTCCACTTGCGGCGTAAGAGTTGCCGGAAGGTCGCTTTCACGATGGTCATGAAACCGCCTGGTGGCCGTTGGGGTGTGGTGGGTAGCGTGGTACTCGAACCCATACGGATGTTCGGGTGCGGCGGTTTTCGCGGGAATCGTTTCAGGTGCTGGTGGGAGACTGAGCATGTCGCGTTGATACGGCCGTTAAGGAGGAAGCGGCGGCGGTGCTCGCGGCCATGGGCCTGACCGTGTCCGGCGCGGTCCGGTTGCTGCTGACCAAGGTGGCGCACGAGAAAACCCTGCCTTTCGCGCCGCTGGTCCCGAATGAGGAAACCATCGAGGCGATGAGAGAGGCACGCCGGGGCAACCTCCGGCAGTTCAGCAGCGCTAAGCGGCAAGTGGGGAGATTTCCGCGACTGCCATGTGAAGCCGGATCTGGTGCTGATCTGCCAGAAGTCCGGCGCCGACATCCTGCGCCTGATACGCCTCGGATCACACTCCGAGCTTGGTCTCTAGGACAGAGGAGACACTAACGAGGCAGCCCCGGCCAGCTTCTGGTGCCGGCCTGCAAGGCTCAACGCGCCTCAGTGCCTCCGCAACCGATACCCCTCGATCCTCTGCACATCGGTATCCGGGTCCGACCTGAGCACCAGCATCATCTCCTCGTCGATCCACACGCCCAGAGGGGTGTCCACTATGCCCAGCCACCGCCCTTCCGGGTCGAAGACACGGGGCCCCTCGGTATCCCGCCCCCAAACCCACAGATACCCCTCGGTGTCCACGTGGAGCCACAGGATCGCCGCGTGAAACTCACGGGGCGGTGCGGCGGCGAGCGACCGCTCCCAGTCCGCCCAGTCGACGCCGGGGCGGCTCACTTCCGCGGCCCTCGCCTTCCACTCCGCGATCTCCTCGCCTGTGATGGGTAGCGGGGTGGCGTCGCGCCGCAGGATCCGCTTGAGAGCACCATCCGCCGCAAACTGATGGATTTCGAATCTGTCGCCATCGGTAATGTACACCGAAGGGGGATTCCCACCTGCGGCGACGATGGATTGGCTGGGGAAGGGCGGCCACGGGTAACTGCCCCACTTGCTCCTCATGCCGATGATCTCGTCCCACCTCCACCACCCAAACGAATGAAGAGCGTAGGCGGTATCGATCCGGAGGTATTCAACGGGACGTCGCTGAATCTCGCCCGGCTGGGGCAGCGGATAGTCCCGCAGCCCGCGCTGAACCACGAATGAGCCGTCCAGAAGCGGGATGTCAATCGACTCCGGAGAGTACTCCGCGGCTGTCCGAGTGTTTTCGAGCACGGTCGCGACATCGAGACGCCGCGCGCCGATGAAAGTCCCCATTGAATCGAAGTAGTTGACCCGCGTGAAGCCGTAGTCCCAGACGGCTATGGTATCCGCCGGAAGAACCTGAATGTGCTGCGGGCGGACGAACTCGCCGGGGCCCTGGCCCCTGCGCCCGATCCTCGTCACCAGTTCGCCGGACGTTTCGAAGAGGAAGACTGCCTCCTCACCGCCCGAGTGGACCAGCACCCTCCCGTCAGAGAGACGGGCCAGCCCCTGCACCTGCCAGATCAGTTGTGAGGGATCGTCGGGCGATTCAATCACGTTGGTGCCGCCGATCACGAACTCGGGTTCCGGATCCACGCGCCAGAGGGCGGAGTCACCCCACTCAGGCGCATGATTCTCGACGATCTCGATGCCGGCCGAGTCCCACACCGTGACGCGCGGGGCTTCGGGCTCGGGTGGCGGGCTGTCGCAGGCTGTCCCGGCTATGGCCAGGGCGATCGGCACTCTGAAAGAGATCCGCATTCTTAACATGGACGCCTCCTTTGGGAATCTGCCGTCAAGGGGATGGCGTGTCATCCCTGTCAGCGCCTCCGTAACCGGTACCCAACGATCCGCTGAACATCGGTATCCGGGTCGGTAAGGGTCACGAGGATCATATCGCCATCAATCCAGCGTACACCGCCGGCCGGAACACCCGCCACCCTGCCCAGCCATCGTCCACCGGGGCCGAAGACGCCGGGTCCCGACGTGCCCGGCTCCCAGACCCACAGGTAGCCCTCGGTGTCCACGACGAGCCACTGGATCGCCGGATGGAGCTTGCGCGGCGGTGCCGAGGCCAGCGCGCGCTCCCATTCCGGCCAGCCAATGTCGGGGTAACCGTCAATCGCGGCGCGCTTCCATTCGTCCAGCTCCTCCGGAGTGATGGGAACGGGCTCGGCGTCCCGCCTGATGATCCGCCGGAGGCCACCATCCGGCGCGAACTGGTGAATCTCGTGCCGGGCGCCGTCCGCCACGTAGATCGACTGCGGGCGTCCGCCGGCCGCGACACGAGGGTGCACCGGGAAGGGTGGCCATGGGTAGGAAAGCTGGTTTGTCGTCCAGAGTCGTTCAAAGTACCGCCACCACCCAAACGAATGAACAGCGTACGCGGTATCGATCCGCAGGTACTCCACGGGCCGCCGCAGGATTGTGCCGGGTTGGGACCGGGGATAGTCCCGCAGCCCGCGCTGCACAATGAAGGAACCGTCCGCGAGGGGAATCATCACCGACTCCGGCGAGTTTTCCCTGGCGGATCGTGTTCTGGCGAGAACGGTTGCCACGTCGATCGGGCGCTTGCGCAGGAAGTTCCCCGTTGCGTCGAAGTAGCTGACACCCGTGAACATGTAGTCCCACACCCGAATGGTGTCTCCCGGCAGGACCTGAATATGCTGCGGGCGGACGAACTCGCCCGGGCCCTGGCCCTTGCGCCCGATCCTCGCCACGAGTTCGCCCGACGGCACGAAGAGGAAGACCGCCTCCTCGCCGCCCGAGTGGACCAGAATGTTCCCGTTGGAAAGACGGGCAACGCCCTGTATCCCCCATATCAGATGCGACGGATCGTCCGGAGATTCGACCACGGCCGAGCCGCCGATGACGAAAGCGGGTTCCGTGTCCATGGTCCATCGGGCGGAGTCGCGCCATTCAGGGGCATGATTCTCGACG
This sequence comes from Longimicrobiales bacterium, assembly GCA_965116645.1. GTDB lineage: Bacteria > Gemmatimonadota > Gemmatimonadetes > Longimicrobiales > Gaopeijiaceae > Bin94. The sequence goes on from OZ220702.1 coordinate 4,416,575, forward strand.
ATTTCGATGCCGGCGGAGTCCCACACCGTGACGCGCGGGGCCTCGGGTTCGGGTGGAGGGGGGTCGCAAGCTGCCGCGGCGAGGGCCAGCGCGGTAACGATCCGTGAGGAGAACGGTATTCTGAGCAACAAGCCACCTCTCTATGCTCAACGCCGCGAAACCGGTAGTCCCGGTATCTCGTTGTGGACGTCACCGGTGGGGCCGGGCCCCCCAGCCCAACAACTACGAACTTGGGAGATTCGCCATGGCAGGCGCAAGGGTCTTGCTGTTGCTTGCGCTGTCCGCCGTTGCCGCCTGCGCCGACGAACCCCCGCCCCCAATCACCGAACTCTCCATCGACACGCTCGCTGACCGGTCCCTGCTGGTCTCGAATCCCGTAAACGGACTTTGGGATGCGGATCCAGGCGCACGCTGGCGCCTCGTCGAGAGTCTTCGGATCGGGAGCGCGGTCGCCGAGGAGCCGGATGCGTTCGGCAACGTCGTCTCGTTCACGCTCGACGGGCTGGGTCGCCTCTGGATCGGGGACTCGCAGGCCAAGGACGCACGGGTGTTCGACGCCGATGGGCGGTTCGTCCGCACGGTCGGCCAGCCGGGCGAGGGACCGGGGGAATTCGGGAGCGTGAGGAGTGTGCGGCTCGGTCCGGAGGGCCACATCTGGATCACGGACTCCGACCTGGGACGCTACGAGGTCTTCGACACGGCCGGCACGAGGATCGGGGGGCATCGGATGCCGCTCCGATTCGGCGGCTTCTGGATGAGCGGGCTGTTCTTCCAGGTCGACTACTCGGACGAGGATACGGATAGACGCGCGTACAGGATCCATCGCCTGACGGCAAACGGCACGCTGGAGCCGGATGGAAGGGTCTTCGAACTCCTGGACCCGCCGCCGGATCCGCCGGAGATCGAGTACTCGGATGGTACCGTCAGCTGGATCTTTCCGGCCCCGTTCACGCCCAACTATGACTGGGCCCTCGGTCCGGACTTCGACTTCTGGTGGTCGGACGGGCGGGACCAGGGAGGGCGCTACGAGGTTCGTCACATCGACTTGGCCAGCGGCGACACGCTGCGGACGATCGTCCGGCAATACGAGTCCGTAGCGGTTTCGGATGCCGAGCGCGTCGCCGCCGTGGAGAGGACCCTGCAGAACGTTCGGGTCGACCGCGGGGTTCGGTCCGCCCGACGGCCATCCGAAAGAGCGATGCGGGTCGTCCCCCACGAGTATCCGCCCTTCCAGAGGTTCTACCGATCCCGCGACGGCACGTTGTGGGTGCGTCGCTACATCGCGGAGGGTGTCGAGAACTTCGACATCTTCGACGCCGAGGGTCGCTATCTCGGGCAGCCCGAACTGCCCGCCGGGTTCGGCTCGATGTCGGTGAGGCTGATTCGGGGAGACCGGATGTACGTGATCGATACGGACGAGCTGGGGGTCGACTACGTGGTGCGGTTGGAGATTGTGCGTCCGGGATAGGCCCATAGCGCGGTCACACCCGTGGCTCCATCGCCGCAGGCTCCTCGCACGGACCCCAAGCGGGCAGCTGACCGCGAGCAGTCGCTTGCGCCGCTTCAAGAAAGCGTGCGACCGGAGCAGCGTATTCGGCCAGCCAAATCCGAGTGGTGAGCGTGGCCAACCCGGGCCCGGCGTCTCCGATCGTTGTGATCTGAAGTTCAACCGCAGCCTCAAGCCGCCCGTCGGGCTCCCGAAACATCGCTCTTCGCCAGAACAGGCGACCGTGTGCGAGGGTAGCGCACCCGGGCTCGGCGCCGAGGTCAACGGCCATGCTGTCCGCGATTGTTTCCCATCGGTCCGCGGCGTAGTCGCCGGAAAGCTCCTCGTCGATCCGATGGACGTAGATCAGCTTCGACTGTCGGGCGGGTGGCCATTGGTCGCCCGTGAGCTCGTACTGGTACTGGCCCCGGGTGTGCTCTTCCAATACCCACCCGCTGTCCGGTTCCAACCAGATGCCGGAGCGCGCGAGGCGAAGGTCCTGGAAGGTCATGCCCAGCTGCACGTTGTATGGAAAGGGGCTGGACGGCGGCAGGTCGACGGGCGGGTCGGCACAGGCGGCCGGAATGAGGATGATGAGCAGGAGAACGAGAGTTCCTGGAGCATTCCTGGCCCATGGTCGGGCGATGTCTATGGAAGGGGTCATTGGCTCACCGATCCTGTCGCAACACGATGCATCCCATACCTGTGATCCGCTTGAAGTGGGAATCGGTTGTCGGCACCAGGCTCCAAGGTGCCGGGTACTCCAGGGAATCCCGAAGGCACGTCGTTTCGGCCTCTTGCTCCTCGCTCACCAGCAAACCCGGTTGCCATCTGACTAGTGATACGTTACAGTTCTCATCCAATGATTCTTGGCTTTCGCCATCGAGGCCTCGAGCGTTTGTTCGAGAAGGGAGACCGGAGGCGGGTTTCCCCGGGCCTGGTTGCCAAGGTCGAGCGGGTCCTTGCCCGCCTGGACGTGGCGGCCAGACCGGAGAACATGAACCTGCCGGGTCTCGGTCTTCACCGGCTGAAAGGTGACCGCGCCGGCTATTGGGCCGTGAAGGTGTCCGCCAACTGGCGCGTGGTCTTCCGCTTTGACGGGCGCGATGTCAGAGATGTGGACTTGGTCGACTACCACTAGGAGGTCTGCGACGTGCCGATGAAGAACCCCCCGCATCCGGGCCTGTCCGTGCGCCATGATTGTCTGGAGCCGCTGGGGCTCACCGTGACGGAGGCAGCGCGGAGACTCGGCGTTAGCCGAAAGCAGCTTTCGGAACTTGTCAACGGCCGTTCGGGCATCTCTCCCGAAATGGCGATCCGCCTGGACAAGGCTTTTGGAGGCGGCGCGGATACCTGGTATCGCCTGCAATCGGCCTATGAGCTTGCGCAGGCCATGAAGAACGCCGGCCGGATCCATGTCGAGCGGATACCGATGCCGGCTTGATGCCTTGGCCAGGAGGCCGTCCTGACCGGGGAGCCTACGCTTTCCCCGCCACCGCCGCCGCAATCGACCCCCCGTGCTCGCGCCCGTTCTCGATGAAGATCTTGTTCGCGTTGAACCCGGCCGCGATGACGCCCGCGATGTAGACGCCCGGCACGTTCGTCTCCATGGTGGCGCGGTCGTGGTTGGGGATGCCGGTGCGGGGATCGGTGTGGACGCCGAGACCGTGCAGGAGTGTGCGGTCGGGGCGCCAGCCGGTCATGGCGAGCACCCAGTCGCAGGGGACTTCGGTGGCCGCGCCGCCCTCGTCGCTCACGATCGTGGCCGTGCCGGGGCCTAGCCGCGCAACCCTCGACCCCCAGTGCATGGGGATCTCGCCGCTCGCGACGCGGTTGTCGATGTCCGGGCGGACCCATGGCTTGACGCCCCGGTCGAAGGCGTCCAGGAAGTGCACCATCCGCACGCGCACCCCGTTCCGGTAGAGCTCCAGCGCCGCCTCGACGGCCGAGTTGCCGCCGCCCACGACGATCACGTCCTGGCCGAAGAACGGGTAGGGCTCCCTGTAGTAGTGGATGACGCGGTCGTGCGGCTGTCCGTCCTCCAGGTCAAGGCGGTTGGGCTCGCCGAATCCGCCGGTGGCGATGACGACGGCCCGGGCGTGGATGCGGTCCTCGTGGCCCTCGCGGACGTGGGTGTGCAGGACGAATTCGCCGCCCGGAAGTCGCTCAATCTCCGTCACCTCCTCATACTGCCGCACATTCAGCGCGTGATGCCCGACCACACGCCTGTAGTACGCGAGCGCCTGCTGCCTCGTCGGCTTCGCCTCGGGAATCGTGAACGGCACGCCGCCGATCTCCAGCCGCTCCGCCGTGGAGAAGAAGGTCATGTAGTACGGGTAGTGGGTCAGCGATTCGGTGATGCAGCCGCGGTCGAAGACGGCGTGCGTGAGTCCGCGCCCCTTCGCGGCCACCGCCGCGGCCAGCCCGCAGGGGCCGGCGCCGACGATCGCCAGGTCCAGGGGGTCGGAGTCAGCCTTGGCAGCGCCCGCGCTCATCGTGCTCTGCGGTGCGCGAAGGGACGCCTCGGGTCTGCGAGGGTCCACACCATCAGCTGATCGGCCGCCCCTGCCGCAGCACCACCTCGCCGGGCAGCGCGTCCGTGAACTCGCCGCCGTCGATCGTCAGCACCCCGTTCACCATCACGTAGTCCACCCCTTCGCTGTAGAGCGCTGGCTCGAGCACGGTCGCGCGGTCCTGAATGCGGTCGTAGTCGAAGATGACGATGTCGGCCTTGTACCCTGCGCGCAGCAGGCCGCGGTCCTCCAGTCCGATGATGCGCGCCGGCAGCCCCGTCATCGAGCGGATCGCGAAGGGCAGCGAAATCGCGTTCAACTCCTTCACATAGCGCGCGATCTTGCGGGTGAAGGCGCCGAAGTGCCTGGGGTGCGCCCCCGGAACCGACGCGAACCCGGGAACGCCGTCGATCCCGCTCACCCCGGCGTCCGACGCCGTCGCGGTATACTCCTGCCGGTAGTAGTTGACGACATCCATGTCATGCATCCCGTAGCCGCGGGTCCGGGCCCCGCCGAGCAGACCCGGGTAGCCGTTGAGCGCCATGTGCACGACCACCTCCTGGTAGGTCATGCCCATCTCGGCACCCAATTCGGCGAGCGTCCTGCCCACGAAGTCGCGGTCCGGATAGTCCACCACCACCACCCGGCCCGCCCCACCGTTGTGGTCCACGATCCAGGCGATGTCCCGCTCGATGAGAGCGCGGGCGGCGGGGTCGTTCCAGCGGCGGGTAAGGTGCTCGCGCGCGTCGTCGAAGATTCCGTCCGTGCCGTAGACGGGGCTGTCGCGGCCGCCGCTGGTGTCCACGCTGTCGTGCACGAGGCTCCACCGCGGGATCATCGGGCGCGCGCCGCCGCCGAAGGTCTCGTACGGGTAGACGTCGAGGTAGACCTCCAGTCCCTCGGCGCGGGCCGCGTTCACGACCACCGTGTCGTGGGCGGAGCGCCCGAAGCTGGAGCGGCCGCGGGACTTGTGATGGCTCGCGACGACGCGGATCCCGGTCTCGCGCGCGATGTTGATCGTCTCCTCCAGCCCCTGCAGGCCGTCCACCGGCCAGTCGTCGACCATGCTGGGAAGCTGCCAGAGCGGCATGATTGCCTCGCTGCGCTGGTGCGCGACGTAGAATCCGTCGTAGGGCGCCACCACCGATGCGAGCGCGACGAGCTCGTCCGGGGTGCTGAAGCGGGCCGGACGGTACTCGATCCCGCCGCCGAGTCCCCACGCCCCCGCCTCCATCCCCTGCCGTACCATCTCCTGCATCCGCGCGATCTCGCGCTCGGTGGCTGGCCGCTCGTGGTCGCTGCCCATGACGTAGCCTCGCACCGTGCTGTGGCCGACCATGGGGACGAAGTTCATCGCGTGGCCCTGGGACCGGAGCGCCGAGATCTCTGCGGTGATCGGCCAGCGGGCGTTGCGGCCGTCGGCGCCCCCGATCACCGTGGTGAGGCCCTGGCTGTTCAGGCTCCTGGCCCGCCGCGGCTCGAGGTACATCGACGTCAGGGCCCGGTCGGCGTGCGAGTGGAGGTCGATGAAGCCGGGGCTGACGTACATGCCGGTTGCGTCGATGACTCGCCGGGCGGTGGCGGCGGGCATGCGGCCGATGCGGACGATCCGGTCGCCGTCGATGGCGATGTCGGCGCGGAACCAGTCGTTGCCGGTGCCGTCGATGACGCGTCCGTTGCGGATGATGACGTCGTAGTCCTGGGTGGCGGCGGGGGTGGGGACGGCTGCGGCAAGGAGGACGGCGGTGAGCAGGGCCGAGCGGGCCAGCGGTGTCCTGCTAGTTGACAGGCCGCGAGCGACAGCAACCCAGGCGGCTGCCAATCGGACCGCAGGCGCGTACGAGCCAACGTGATGTAAAGCTGCCCTTACCAAATGTCGTGTCTGCTTTACGTTTGTCATCTCTCGATCATCCTTCCCACGATGGCCCGTCCGGGCATCGCGCCGTCCACGTTCTCGCTGTCGCGGACGACAAACTCGCCGTTCACCAGGACGTGGACCACCCCGATGGAGTAGGACAGGTTGTCCTCGAAGGTGGCGGTGTCGATGATGGTGTCCGGGTCGAACACGGTGATGTCGGCGTCCATCCCGACCTGCAGTCGTCCCTTGCGCGCCACCTGGTCGGTCATACCCTCCAGCCGCCGCGCGGGCATGATCGTGATCTTCGCGAGCCCGTCCATCAGGGGCATCAGCCCCTCGTCGCGCACGTAGCGCCCCAGGAAGCGCGAGAAGGTGCCCGCGCTGCGGGGATGCGCGCCCGGAGCGTACGGCATCCCGTCCGATGCGACCATCACGATGTCCCGCCCGAGCGCCTCGCGTATCCACTCGTCCTTCATCATGTGAATGATCACCGTGCCGCCCTGCTCCCGGTAGGTGCGGAACGTCTCCTCGGTCAGCCGCTCCCCGGTGTCCTGCCGCTGCAGATCCCCGTAGCCGATCCGGAGGTTCTCCGTCCATCCGGCGTCAAAGAGGGCCGATGCCAGACCCGTCGAGGCGGCCGTGTAGGGGTAGGCCTCGGTGGTGACGTCGAAACCGCGGCTCTGGACGCCGCCGATGAGGTCGAGGATGGGCGCGATGTTCCAGAGGCTGGAGCTGTTGACGTGCACGATGTGGAGCGATGCGCCGGTGGCGACGGCGTTGGCGAGCACCTCCTGTATGGCGCTGATCTTCATGTCGCGCACGTGCGTGTAGATGGTCGTGTTGGCTTCCGCCGCGAACTTGAAGACATCGAGGATCTCCTCCAGCGAGGCGCCCGGGTAGTACTGGTGCGCCATCCCGATTCCGAGTGCGCCTTCGGAGAGGCCGCGGGCGAGCGCGTCCCGGAGCGCGGGGTAGTCCTCGCGGGCGACCGGATCGTAGCGGCCGCCCGACCCGGCCGAGGCAAGCTCGCGCAACCCGGCGTCCGGGTCGCTGTCGAGCAGCGCGCGGGCCTCCTCCAGCGCCGCGACCCGTCCCGGCATGGCCCAGGCCCGGTTCGACATGTGCGAAACGGTCGCGCCGTAGTTCAGGATCGCGCCCTCGCCCCTGCGCGCGAGAAACGCCGCCGGGCTCGCCGCGCCGCTCTCCATCTCGAGCGCGGTGGTGACCCCGTCCCGGGCCTGGAACTCGTTCGCGCGGTTCGTCTGCCCGTGCGCGTGCAGATCGATGAAGCCCGGCGCGACCACCAACCCCGTGACGTCCACCACGATCTCGCCCGTGAGGGGGTCCTCCGAGACCGCGACGATCTCGCCCCCGCGAATCCCCACGTTGCGGACCGCGTCGAGGCCCGTTTCGGGGTCCATGACGCGCCCTCCCGACAGGACGATGTCGTGGGTGTCCTGCGCGGTGAGGGGGGTGGGGGCGAGCGGGGCGGCGGGGGCGGCGAGGGCGATGGCCAGCAGTGCGTGGACAAGGCCGCGTGACCACCCGCGGCGACCGATTGTATGGAGAACATGACATTTCGTAAAGTCGGCTTTACAGTGCGACCGACGGTTCTCCTGCAGTGCGTTCAAAGGGAATGTCCTCCGTATGGGGGTGAGAGTGTGGAGACTAGAGGTAAACGGGACGGGGTGGTGCCGCAACCGGGACCGACGGAGGTGTTGCCCCTGTACCCGCACGTCTCTTATGATCCTAGTTTGTCCGCGCATCCACGTGCCCAGCTGACATTGCCGCGACCCGTCCGACCACCATCCCGACCATCGATTGCGGAGTGAATCCATGATGCGACTGAAGCCACGGAGCCCATTGCTTCCCGCTGTGACGTTGCTCGCTGCCACTGCATCCTGCGATCGCCCCCAAGAGGATGCTGCCGCCCCTCCCGCCGTCACCATCCGCGACTCGGCCGGCATCGAAATCGTCGAGAGCCACGCGCCCGAGTGGGACGAGGCTGACTCGTGGACCGTGTCCACCGAGCCCGCGGTCGTGATTGGCGGCCACAGGGGGGCGGGCGAACCACCAGATTCGAGTCACCTGGTGTGGTCGGTCGCCGATGTTGCTCCCCTTTCGGATGGTAGGATCGCCGTGCTGTCCAGCGCGGAGAAGAAACTCTTTCTCTTCGAGCTCCCCGGCGAGTTTGTCGGATCGATCGGCCGGGGAGGACGTGGACCCGGAGAGTTCGGCCATCCGGAACACCTTCTGATTCTGCCGGGCGACACGCTCGTGGTATGGGACTACATGTTCGGCGCGATCGCCTACTTCAACACGTCGGGAAAGCTGCTCAGGGAATGGCGCGTCGATATTGGTGCGCTGATGACCTCGTTGGCGAAGTGGAACCGGCGATTGCCCGAACGCGTTGCCCTGCCTTTGACAGATGGCTCTTTCATTGTGGCAGCCTACCTTACTCCCCTTGGATTCTACCCTCCGTCGCCTTACAGGTCACCGATCGAGTACTTCAGAATCGATTCCAACTACGGGGCTCACTCTCTAGGCCAATGGGAGGGGCGTGAGCACATCTACGAGCCAGGGATTCCCGCGTCCGTACCATTCCCCCCAGAAGCGCATCTGGTGGCGGGCGGAAGCCCGGTCTCTGTGTACATCACCAACGGCGACGACTACGAAGTCCGCCAATTCTCCGAGACGGGCGCGCTCCGCAGAATCATCCGCCGGAACGCGGATCCGATTCCAATAACGGCTGGCGACATCGAGAGGTGGAAGGGGGGTTGGGAGCGCCGGAACGCTGAGTACAGCTGGGAGCCTTGGGACGCGGTGATGGCGGAGCTCCCACCCCGAGAGTTCCGGCCTGCCGTGGTAGGGCTTCTCGTGGACTCGAAAGGCTACCTTTGGGTGGCGGACCGAAAAGACGCCACGACGAGCGAATGGAGCGTCTTTGGCGCGACTGGGCGCTGGCTCGGCAACCTCGAGCTCCCGCTGCAGCGCGTCGAGTGGATCGGGGAGGATTTGATTCTCGGAATCAGCGAGGATCCTGATACAGGTGTGGAGGTGGTGGAGGGCTATCGGCTGAGTCGCTGATAGGGGGTCGTCTTGATCAAGGCATTTGGGGTAGGCAGTCTAACATGGGTTGGCTACTCGGCGCGCGACGTTGCGGGAGGTGGCGGGGATTCTGCCGCGCTAACTTTCGGGGTCACCGATTCTCCTACGCAGGAGTATGCGATGTACGACCCCTATGAGACGGCCCGGCGCTACGACCAGACGGTCGGCGATCCGATCGGGCCGAAGCACACGACGCCTGGAGCGCTGCTCATCATACTTCTGGTCGCCTCGGGCTGCTACAATAAGCCCGACCCCAGTTTCTACATCCAGGTCAGGCCCTACAGCAGCAACGTCGCCGCGCCCGTAGTGATCGTCGCCTACAACGAGAGATCGCCGGGCCGGTACGACATGGCGGTGGCGTTCGAGTGGAGTGATCCGGGGGAGACCCAGCCCTTCAGTTCGGACCAGGCGGCAGGTGATTTGGAGTTCACGGTGGGCGACTGTCTGTTCACCAACAGGCCCACGACGCATGGCAGCGACAGGTTCAGATTGGCCGAACTGGCCGACCGCAACTGTACCGCACCGCCTATCGTGGAGCTCGTCGAGTTCGAGGCGAAACACCGGTCCATGCCGATGACTTGTTCGTTGGCCCATGTGAGAGATGCCGGGGACGAGACAGCGGACCCTCAGCAACCGCCGCGTACGTACAATTGCTCCTGGCCGACGGAGAGGGGACAACCGGCCTCCTCACCCCTTCACCCCCACAGCGCCCCGATCGGCACCGCGAACAGCCCGTCGCCGAACGAGGTCGTGTGATCGCCGTCGTAGAGGAGCACCCCGATCCGGAACCGCTTCCCGGCCACGCGCCGGAATTGCCGCAGACCGGCAAAGTCCCTGGACCACAGGGAGGCCGCCACCTTGACCTCGACCCCGTAACAGCCACCCGACGCGGTCTCCATCACGATGTCCACCTCGACCTTGTCCTTGTCGCGGTAGTGGTGGAAGGTCACGGCCTCGTCCACCCAGAGCGCCTGCTTCCGCAGTTCGTTGTAGACGAATGATTCCAGGAGCGAGCCCAGCAGGGCGGGATTCCCGACCAGCCTGTGCCGTGTGATGCCGCGTAGCGCGCACATCAGGCCGGTGTCGACCGAATGCATCTTCGGAGTCCTGACCATCCGGGTGAATCCCGACCGCGTGCCACGGGGAAACTCGCTCCACGAGGAACAGCTGTTCCAGGAGAGCCAGATACTTCCCGGCGGTCGCGCGGTTCAGGCCGAGCCGGCTCCCGAGGAGCGGCGGCCAGTTGTCGATTGTAGCACCGTCCAATCGTTATTCGAAGAGCGTCCAATTGTCGATCATGGTGCCGTCCAATCGTTATTGGCGGTGCGCCCTTTGGCGGCAGTTGGCCGTACGCAACAGGGATTTCGAGGACCTCCCCACCGTTGATGCCTTCCTATCTAGCCATTACATTCGGCTAGCCAGTTCAACTAGCCAATCATGTCAGAGGACCCACCCATGACCGCATGGAAGCTGCAGGACGCGAAGAACCGGTTCAGCGCGGTGGTGCGAGAGGCGGTCGCCGGATACCCGCAACACGTCACCCGGCGGGGGAAGCCGGCGGTCGTAGTGCTGTCGACCGAGGAATACGAACGCCTCAGCCAACTCGATGCCGCGAACGCCCCCACCTTCGCGGATATGCTGTTGGCAATTCCACGTGACCACCGGGAGTTCGAACGCCTGGATCCCGAGCTGCGGCCGGTCGGGTTCGGCGGTACGCACGGCTCCTAAATTTACCCGGACCGCTGACCGTGTTCCTCATCGACACCGACGTGCTCTCCGCTCTTCGAAGGCGCGAACGCAATCCGGAAATCGCCCGCTGGCTCGCCGGCCAGCGCACCACGGACCTGTACTTGAGCGTAGTCTCCATCGGGGAGATCGAGCGGGGGATCGCCGGGGTCACGTTCAGCGATCCCGCCTTCGCCGCGCGGCTGGAGGAGTGGCTGGACGCTCTGCTCCGGATCTACGGCGACCGCATCCTCACGGTCGACCTGTCCGTGGCGAGGCGTTGGGGGCGGCTGTCGGATGAGATCGGCAACAAGGGGGCCGACCTCCTGATCGCGGCCACGGCGCTGGAACACGGACTGACGGTCGTGACGCGCAACACCCGGCACTTCGCCGCGGCTGGCGTCCCGGTTCTGGACCCGTCGGCACCGGAACCCAGGTCGGCAGCGGAACCCACGTCGGCGCAGGCTTCCCCGCCGGCGCCGGAATCCCCGCCGGCACCGGATTCCCAGCCAGAGCCGGCTTCCCCGCCGGCGTCATGATTCCCGCGTTCTCCCCAGCCGGGTGGAGACCCAGAAAAACAGGATCGCGGTGAAGGCCAGCGCGAGCACCGTGCCGAGCCGTTCTCCCTCGTCGACCCCCAGATACCACGCCGCGCTCAGGATGGTCGCGCACGAACAGAGCACCAGCACCCGGGCGTCCCTGGCCAGCCCGTACCAGAGCCCGGCCGCCCCGGCCGCCGCAATCACGGCCGCCGCGCCCAGGGGAGGCAGTTCATACACCCCGAGCGTGGTTCCGAACCCGAGCGGGATCGCGAGCAGGACCGACGCCGCGATGTGATAGACGTACCGTGCGCTGCGCAGCGCCGCCGGGGCCCGGTGGATGCCCCACAGCGCCAGCGCCGTGACCACCAGCAGCCAGACGTCCAGGGCCAGCAGGGCGTTGTCGTCGAGTTCGAGGGGCCCGACCGCCGTCATGCCGACCATCGGATAGCCCGCGTAGAGACTGACCGCGAAGGCGTAGAGGGCTCGGCGCGAGACGGACTCGGCGCGCCCGGGGTGCAGCAGGAAGCCCAATACCGCCAGCGTGGCCACCAGTGCCCCGTCGAGGATCCAGATGACGATGTCTGCGTCCAGATCGAAGGCCCGAAAGAGAAACGCCGCCAGGAAGACGTAGGCGAGAGCCGCCGACACCGCGGGCATGACCGCGTTGCGGCGCACGAAGACCGGAATGGTCGCGGCAGGAGTGGCCAGGGCGAGCAGGCCGACCACCACGCCTCCCGCCGTCGTGTTTTCCCAGGCCTCGGTGGAGTACATGAAGGCGGCGAGGAGCAGGATCAGCCCGGTGGTCTGAAGCGCGTAGGTCACCGGCACAAAGCGCCGCGCGGTTTCGAGGCGCATCCCCAGCAGCAGGGTCCCGGTGCCGGCGCCCGCAATCACGCAAGTGCGCACCCCGGGTCCCAGATTCGGCCACGACCAGGCGAAGAAGGTGACCGCGGCGATGACCAGGATGATGCCGGCTGTTCCAGAGACGGCATACTGCAGGAACCGGCGGCGCCCGGCTTGCCGGCTACTGTCGTGCTCGGCTAGCAGGCGTTCGGCCAACTCGGCGGAGATGAGCCCGCTGTCCCGCCACCGCCGGAGGGCGGAATCGATGTCGGATTTGCTCATAGTGGCTGGCTGCCCCCTTGATCTCGCGCATTTGCGGCGCCTCCCAATGTAATAGGTCCCATTTCGCCATTGATCCGCCCCCGGCCCGTGCCCATCCTTCAAGGCATGAAGACTCCGGAGGCAGAGACCCGCCGCGCGCTCGCCAGGCTGCGCAGGGCGCTCGAGAAGGCGAAGCGCGAGGTGCGGGGGTTGCGCGAGGGGTTGGATGAATCCGAGGCGGACGGCTATCCCGGGGACGACTACGCCGAAATGGCAGAACACCTGGGAGCGGTGACGGATCTCGTGAACCGCGAGCAGGCGCGCCAGCAGGCGAAGGTTCTTAGGGCGGGCGGAATCGGTCCCGGCCGGTTGCAGCGATCGGCGGAGCCCGTTTTCCGGGCCGGGGGGGATGGGGAGGGAGGGCGCCGATCGTGAAGCGGCGCGATTTCGTAGCCGGCGGCACGAAGGGTGTGTTCGTCGGGCTGGCGGGGCTGGCGGGCCTCGGAGCGAGGCCCGCCACGCCCTTCGTCGCGGCCACCACCCGGCGCAACGACCTCGTCGTCCGCGGCGGCACGATCTACGACGGCACGGGAGGCCCCCCGCGCGACGGCGACATCGCCATCGTCGGCAACCGCATCACGCGGATCGGGCGCGGCCTCGAGGCGGGCACCACCGAGATCGACGCGCGGGGAATGGCGGTCGCGCCCGGCTTCATCGACATCCACTCCCACGCGGATCTCTCCCTGCTGGTGAATCCCCGCGCTGAGAGCCGGGTGCGGCAGGGCGTCACGCTGGAGGTGGTCGGCCAGGACGGCTCGTCGATCGGACCCTGGAGCGACGGCAACTTCGCTTACACGCGGGACCGCTACCGTAGCGACTTCGACGTGGAGATCGACTTCCGCGACATCGGGGGGTTCCTCGACCGGATCGACCGGGAGCGCCCGGCGGTGAATGTCGCGTCGATGATCGGGCACGGCGCCGTCCGGGGGTACGTTGTGGGCGGCACGGACCGGCCCGCGACCGAGCCCGAGGTGGCGCGGATGCGCGCGCTGGTCCGCGAAGCGCTCGCGCAGGGGGCGGTGGGCCTCTCTACCGGGCTCGAATACACGCCGGGCAGCTTCGCCACCCGGGACGAACTGGTCGCCCTGGCGTCGGAGCTGCGCGGGACGATCTATCCGTACGCGTCGCACATGCGCAACGAGGATGACCGGCTCCTCGCCGCGCTCGAGGAGGCGCTGCACGTGGGGCGCGTTGCCGGGGTGGCGGTGCAGGTCTCGCACCTCAAGGCGCAGGGCGAGCGCAACCACTGGAAGGCCGAGGCTGCCTTCGCGGCGATCGAGGCCGCGCGGGCCGGCGGGGTGGACGTGCACTTCGACCGCTACCCCTACGTGGCCTACGCGACGGGGCTCTCGAACCTCTTCCCCGCGTCGGCGCGGGCCGGCGGCACGGCGAGGTTCCTCGCGCGCCTCGCCGATCCGGAGACCGCCCCGGCGCTGGAGCGGGCGTGCCGCGACAAGATCGCGCTGCTGGGGTCGTGGGACGCGGTCCAGATCACGCGGATTGGCGGCGCCAACGCGGCCGCGCGGGGGCGGCGGCTCGGCGAGCTGGCGGCAGAACTCGGCGAGGATCCCTACGCGCTTACCGTGCGGCTGCTGCGGGAAGCCAACGGGAGCGTGGGGATGATCGGGTTCGGCATGTCCGAGGAGAACACGGAGCGGATGCTCGCCCACCCGCTCGGCATGGTGTGCTCGGACGGGGGCGCCTACGCGCCGTACGGGCCGCTCTCCCGCTCGTCGCCGCACCCGCGCGGCTACGGCAGCTTCCCGCGGGTGCTGGGACACTACGTGCGCGAGCGGCGGGCTATGCCGCTGGAGACGGCCGTGCACAAGATGTCCGGGCTGCCGGCGCGCAAGCTCGGGCTCGCGGACCGGGGAGTGCTCCGCGAGGGCGCCGCGGCGGACGTGGTGGTCTTCGATCCGGACCGCGTGGGGGACCGGGCCACCTTCGACGACCCGCACCAGTACCCGGAGGGGATCGCGCATGTGGTGGTGGGGGGCGTGCACACGATCCGGGACGAGGAGCAGACGGGGCGGATGGGGGGGCGGGCGGTGCGGGGGGTGGGGGCTGGCCGGTGACCGGCGCGGGGCCGCCGGCCGCCGCCTTCAACCGCCTCGCCCTGAGGGTCCACGCCGTCCAGCGCGCCAACAACCCCGTCCTGCGCCGGTACTGGGATGCCGTCTCGGACGGGCAACGCGCCGCCTGGGCCGAGATCCCCCCGGTGCCGGTTCGTGCGTTCCGGGATATGCCGATTGTCACGGGCACGGCCGAGGTCGTCTTCCGCACCAGCGGCACGACGGGGGGTGGGGCGGGCCGCGGCGGCGGCAACGCCCGTCGCGGCGAGCATCACGTCGCGAGTCTGGAGCTCTACCGCGCGGCGGCCCGGGACAACTACCGCCGCCACCTCTTCGCGGGAGCGCCCGCTCTCCGCCTCATCTCACTGGTCCCGAACCCCGCGGCCGTCCCGGATTCCTCGCTGGCCACCATGGCCGGCTTCATCTCCCGGGAGAAGGAAGTCGCGCGCACGGTGTGGGCCTTCGACCCGGAGAGCGGCGTCGATGTCGCCGCAGTGCGCGAGGCGGTCGCGTCGCCCCCGCCCCCACCCATCCTCCTCCTGACCACCGCCTTCGCGCTCGTCCAGCTCCTCGACGCGCTGGCGCACTCGCCCCTCCCCCTCCCGCACGGCTCGCGCATCATGGAAACGGGCGGCTTCAAGGGCCGCACGGCCGAGGTCGACCGTTCCACCCTCTACCGGCGCGTTCACGGCACGCTCGGCGTCCCCGAGTCGCACATCGTCAACGAGTACGGCATGACCGAGATGCTGTCACAGGCCTATGACTGCGTCGCGGGGCAGGGCCCGCCGGCCGGCGAGCGCGTTCACCGGTTCCCTCCCTGGGTGCGCACCCGCGCGCTCGACCCCGCCGATCTCTCCCCGCTGCCGCCGGGACGCCCCGGGCTGCTTGCCCACTTCGACCTGGCCAACGCAGCCTCGGTCTGCCACCTGCTCACGGAAGACTACGGATCCGTGACCGCCGATGGCGGCGTGCGCCTCCTCGGTCGGGCGCCGGGCGCCGCGTTGCGGGGCTGCTCACTGGCCGCGGAGGCCTTCCTGCGGATGACGGGGGCGGCGTGACCCCGTCCGGAGCCGGGCGTGAGCCGGGGGGCGGGCGTGACCCCGGAGCCGGCGATGAACCCGGAGCCGGGCGCGAGCCGAGTGGCGCGGGCGAGGCGCTGGCCGGCCGCTTGACCGACGCCTGGGTTCTGCCGCCAGGGATCCCCGCCCCCGACGCGTACGACAGACTGCGCGCGGGCGACCTGCCCGTCCGCCACCCCACACGGGACGCCCTCGACGCGGACGCGCTGATCTCCGCGCTGCGCGACGCCCACCGCGGCCTCGCGGCGATCCCGACGGCCGGGATGGTGCGCATCCTGGGCGGCGCGGCCGAGGCCCTCACCCGGGAACTCGATCGCGCGGACCTCCGCGACATCGCCGCCAACGGCCGCCTCTCGGCCGCGATGGCGCGCGCGGTGATCGAAGGCATGGCCCCGTCGTGGACCACCGCCGCGCTCGACCACCTGGTGCGCGCCGAGTTCCCCGACCCGCGCGTGCTCGACGGCTTCGTGGCCGAACCGGGTGGGCGCGAGGATGCTGGCGGCGAAGCCGAAACGCGGCGGGCGGGCCGCGCGGCCGCCGCAGCCGCACCCAGGCGGCGCGTCCGCGCGGCGGCCCCGGCCGTGACCCTGCACTTCGGCGCGGGGTCCGTCCCGGGCGTGACGGTGACGTCCATGATCAGGGCGCTGCTGGTGCGCTCGACGGTGCTCGTCAAGCCCGGGGCCGGCGACATCGCGCTCACCGTGCGGTTCGCGCGGCTCCTTCACCGTGCCGACCCCCGTCTGGCCCGCGCGGTGGCGGTCCAGTACTGGCCGGGGGGCGCACCCGAATGGGACGGGTGGGAGCGCGACCTGTTGCGCGCCGCCGACCAGGTCGTCGTGTACGGCGGCGACGCCGCGATCGAGTCCGTGCGCGCCCGCGCCCCCGCCTCAACCCGCATGATCGAGCACCCCCACCGGATCGGCGCCGCGATCGTCGACGCGCAGGCGGCGTCCGGCCCGACTGACGGTGACGCCCCGCCGGGCGATGCAAGCGTTCCCGGGTCCAAGCTCCTGGCCCGAGCGGCCCAGGCCACGGCTCGCGCTGCCGCACTCTTCGAACAGCGCGGGTGCGTCAGCACCCACCTCGTACTTCTGGTGGGCGGGGAAGCGGCGGCCAGTGCGTTCTGCTCGAAACTGGCCGATGGCCTGGCTGCCCTCGAGACCGAACTGCCTCCCGGCCCGCGCACCCCGGCGGAAATGTCATCGCTGCATCAGATCCGCGGTCGCCTGGCGATGAAGGGAGCGGCCCTCCGGACCGCGGCGACAGGGAGCTGGACCGTCATCCTGGCCTCCGCCGAGGCGTTCGAGCCCATGGACGGCAGAAGCGTCTGGGTGGTACCGGTCGACGGCCTGGAGCGCTGCCGGGAACTGCTCGCCCCCCTGTCCCCCGTCCTGCAGACGATCGGCCTGGCCGGGATCGACGGCGACCGCGCGACGGCGCTGGCCGACGACCTCTTTGCCATCGGCGCGACCAGAATCGTCCCCCTGGACCAGGTTCCCTTCCCCGCCGCCGACTGGCTTCACGACGGCGCCCGGCCGTTGCGGGAACTGGCCCGCTGGAGCGAACTGCGGTAAAGCAGCCAGTGGCGGCCGCTTCAGGCCGGCTCAGTCGTCCGGTTCGGGATTGTTCCGCCACATGACCAGCTGGCGGGTCCCTCTCGGCGTCTCCTCCACGCGAACTGTCAGTGTGTCACCCTTGCGGATTCCGCAGTCGGAGCGGATGCCCAGCGGGATCGTCAGCCGCCCGCCGGTTCCGACCGTTACGTCGCCGTAGTAGAGCGTTCGATAAATTGCCACTCAAGCTCCTTGTTGGTCACGTCCCATGGGGCCCTGCGACCCAAAAAAATAGTCAAAGTGCCCCACCGAAATGTAACAGCAGGGGCTCTGCGTGGTTCCCGCGGGCCATCCGGGCGAACTGGTCCGGTCCATTACCTTGAACACTATCCCTTCACCATTCGTACGTTCCAAGGGTTTCGGGATCACCATCCACGCTGCACGCGCGGGCCCTCGCGACTCGCACGGGGAGGCTGAGACTCGCACGACGGGGCACAGACTCGCACGACGGGGCACAGACTCGCACATGGGAGAACATCAGTGAACGAAATGGCAGTCCGGCTGTCGGGCGTCACCAAGTCCTTCGGGGCGCACACGGCGGTTTCGGACTTCGACCTGGAGATTCCCAAGGGCACGATTCTGGGCCTGCTGGGACCGAACGGATCTGGCAAGACGACCACGATCCGCATGATCATGGCCATTCTTCTGCCGGACGCGGGCTCCGTGGAACTCCTCGGCGGCTCCCCCGATATGAGTCGCAGGAGCCGGGTGGGGTATCTCCCGGAGGAGCGGGGTGTGTACCCGAAGATGAAGGTCATCGAACAGCTCGTCTTCCTCGGCGAACTGCGGGGTCTGGCCCGCGGTAACGCGCGGCAGCGGGCGGCAGAGTGGCTGGACCGGCTGGGTCTCAAGGACTGGGCGGCGAAGAAGGTGCAGGATCTGTCGAAGGGGATGCAGCAGAAGGTCCAGTTCATCGGCACGATCCTTCACGACCCCGACCTCCTGATCCTCGACGAGCCCTTCAGCGGGCTCGACCCGATCAACCAGGACGTACTGGAGTCGATCGTCCGCGAGGAGAGCGCGCGGGGCAAGACCATCCTCTTCTCCACCCACCTGATGGAACAGGCGGAGCGGCTCTGCGAGCGCGTCTGCATGATCTCCAGGTCGCGCAAGGTGATCGATGGCGACCTCAAGGAGCTCAAGCGGCGGGAACGGACCGGCGCGGTGGCGGTCGAATTCGAAGGCGACCCGGGCTGGCTCGACCGGGCGGGCGTCGTCGAGCGCGAGCGGGCCGGCGACGCCTGGCACATCCCTCCGAGCCGGGTCCGGCCCGACGAACTGCTTGCCGCCGCCGTGCGGGACGGGGTCATGCTGCGGCGCTTCGAGGTGCTGGAGCCGCGGCTCCACGAGATCTTCGTGCGTCACGCGGGAGAGGACGCAGCCGAGGAATCGGCCGAACCGCCGATGCGGCCGAAGGGAGGCGCGCGATGAGGCAGGTGTGGGTAGTGCTGCGGCGGGAATACCTGGAAAGGGTCAAGACGAAGGGGTTCATCTTCGGCACGATCGCCATTCCGCTGCTCATGATCGGGCTGATGGCGGTCAACATCTTCATCGCGGTGCAGGTTGCGAGCTCGGACCGGGAGCTGGCGCTGGTGGACTTCACGGGCCGGATCGGCGAGGAGGTGGCCGGCCGCCTCGGCGAACTCGGCTACGACATGGAGCTGATGGACCGGGAGGCGAGCCTGGACGAGCTGGACCGCCGGGTCATCGAAGACGAACTGGAGGGCTACCTGGTGCTCGACGACCTTACACTGTCGGAGGGCGTGTTCAGCTACCGGGCGAAGAACTCCCCCGGCGGTACCCGGGTGGCGCTCTTCGAGTCGGCGGTCAACGAGATCGCGCTGGACTCCTACCTGGCGACGATCAGCACCGGGGAAGCCCTGCGGTCGCTCATCGAAGGCGGCCGGCTGGAGTTCGAGTCCGTGCTGGAGGTGGAGGACCCGGCGGAGGCCGAAGCGGCCCGGAGGTCGGGGATCGCGTTCGGTTTCGGCGGAGCCATGTTCCTCTACATCACGATGCTGCTATACGGGGCCTTCGTGCTCCGTTCGGTCCTGGACGAGAAGCGGAACCGGGTGGTGGAAGTGGTGATTTCGTCGATCACGCCGTGGCGCCTCCTGCTGGGCAAGGTGCTCGGCGTGGGATCGATGGGGCTGACCCAGATGGGAATCTGGGCGGCTTGCGCGGGACTGCTGCTTCTCGTCGCGGCGCCGATGATCGCGCCGCAGATCCCCGGGGCGGACCTCGCGCGCCTGGCGGAGTTCGTGCCCGGGCCGGGCGTCCTGCTGCTCCTCACGGCCTTCTTCCTCCTGGGCTACTTCCTGTACGCGTCCCTCTTTGCGGCGGTCGGAGCCATGTGCGCCACCGAGGAGGAGGCGGGCCAGGCGCAGTTCCCGATCATCATGCTCCTCATAGTCCCGTTCGTCCTGCAGTCGGCCACCCTCGGGGGAGGCTCGGTGAAGTGGATGGACTGGGTGGCGCTCTTTCCGTTCTTCAGCCCGGTCATGATGTTCCCGCGGGCGGTGGAGGGAGCAGTGCCCTGGTGGATGACGGGGCTGTCCCTCGTCTTCATGGCGGCCGCCCTGGTGGGCACGTCCTGGGTGGCGGGCAGGATCTACCGCGTGGGGATCCTCATGCAGGGGAAAAGGCCCACGCTGCGCGAGCTGGTGCGGTGGGTGAGGGAGGCATGATATAGGATTTTATATATTCGCGAGCTGGATTTATACATTAGTATATCATTGGCCGGCTTTTCCGGTCACATGGAGGTCCACAAACCTGCGGATCAGCCCGTTTGCCAGGGGGGTCTCCTCCATGCCGGAGCTCACTTCATCCAGGGTGGCCCCGGCGACCACCTCCACGTACCGCGGGTAGGCCGCGAAGCGCGTGTGGATCCCGGCCACGTCGAGTTCGGGGTGGAACTGGGTGCAGTAGATGGGGGCGTCGTCGAAGCGGTACGCCTGGTTGGGAACCCTCGCCGAGGAAGCGAGCAGGGTGGTCCGGGGAGGCAGCGTTGCCACGAGGTCCTCGTGGCCGAGCTGTGCCTTGAAGGCGCTGCCCAGCGTGCGGAAGAGCGGATCGGCCCGACCGGCGGGGGTGAGCATGAGATCATGGGTGCCCAGCTCGGCCCGGCCCCGGTCGTTGATCACCTCACCCCCCATCGCGGCCGCCATTCCCTGAAAGCCCCAGCACGAGGCGAAGGAGGGGACGCCCGAAGCGTGCACCTCGCGCAGGGAATCGAGTGCCCGTTCGAGCCAGGGATCGGTACTCGCGGCCGAATAGTCGCCGCTGCCGCCCATGAGGACGAAGTCGACGCCGGCCAGGTCCCGCCGGACGAGCGCCCGGCCGAGCAGGTCGAAGACGGAGATGTCCACGACCAGCGGCTGGAGAACGCGCAGAAAGGAGGTGATCTCGTGGGGTCCCATGGGGTCGCCGGGGTCGCGAACCTGGAGGAGCAGGCAGCGCAGGGGCTCGGCGGGGCGATTCATGGGGCCGTCGGGGCGTCTCCGGACGTGGTTGGCGAGCCCGGAAGGATGGGGGGCTCAGGTCACCGAGCGCAACAAGGCGGTGAGGTGGTAGCGGTCCAGGGCCTGCGCGGCCTCGCATGCCTCGTGCGGGCTGGCCTCGATAATGATCACGGCGGTGCGGACCGGCTCTTCGTGCTCGGCCCGGTCGGTGGGGACGTAGCAGAGGCGGGCCCTGCTCGATTCCGGGTCGCCGGGCTCGTCCACGAACTCGAGGAACACCTCCCAGAAGCGCCCCTCATGGGTGAGGGTGGTGAGGTGCATGCCCTGGTCAGGGCCGTATTCGTGGCCCTTGGGGGGACTGTCCGGCGGCGGACGGTCAGGGGACTGTGACCTCGGCTCCATGGTCATATTAGTCTAGCAGAGCGCGGTTGCAGGCGCACCCCGCGCAGCTTCATCCGCGGGGCGTCGCGTTGACATCGCCGGAGGCGGTTCCTACCTTGCTTCGGCTTTTTCTGCCAACCTTCGCGAACCTTCGATCCAAAGTTCAACCGGGCCCGGCGACGGGTTCTTGATGCCTACCGCACTAATGAAAAAATTGTGGCTGGTGGCCGGGGCGGGAGCGATCTCCGTCCTCCTTGGAATCGCCCTGATCGGTGGCCGGCAGGCTCCGGGCGAGGCGGATGGCGTGCAGGCCGCTGACCCCCTGGCACAGTCGCAGCCCATCCAGTTCCCCCACGACACCCACGCGGGCCAGTTCCTTATCGACTGCCAGTACTGCCACTACTCGGCGGAGCGCTCGGTGGACGCGGGGATCCCTCCGGTGGAGACCTGCATGGGATGCCACTACGAGGGCAGGGTCGAGGGGAGGAACAACCCGGAGGAGATTGCGAAGGTTCGGGATTTCCATGCCCGCGGCGAGCCGATCCCGTGGCGGCGCATCTACAAGGTCTCGGACCATGTCCACTTCCCGCACATGCGCCATGTGGCGGCCGGAATCGAGTGCCAGACCTGCCACGGTGAAGTGCAGGAGATGGGCGTGCTGGAAGAGGTGGCGCCGGAAGCCGGGAATCTGAAGATGGGATGGTGCATTTCCTGTCACCTGGAGCGTGGGGCTTCCCGCGACTGCACGGTATGTCACTACTAGACGGCGTGCGCGGATGAGCGGCGGTTTCGAGCGGCGCGATTTCCTCAAGGTGCTCGGTGTGGGGGGCGCCGGTGCGGCCCTCACGGGCTGTTCCACCGACAAGGTCGAGCGGCTGATGCCGTACGTGACGCCTCCTGAGGAGATCACCCCGGGGGTGGCGACCTGGTACGCGTCGACCTGCGGGGAGTGCGCGAGCGGGTGCGGTGTCCGGGTGCGGACGCGGGAAGGCCGGGTGGTGATGGTGGAGGGGAACCCGGATCATCCGGTGTCCGGCGGCGGCCTCTGCTCGCGAGGTGTCTCGGCGCTGCAGGGACTCTACAACGCGGACAGGATCGCGACGCCGCTCCGCGCCGGAGCCGACGGCTTCGAGGCGATCGGGTGGGATGAGGCGCTGGAACTCCTGGCCAACCGGCTGGGGGGCGGAGGGCGGTCCCTCTTCCTGACCGGGCGCAAGGGGCCCACCGAGTCGGTGCTTCTGAATGACTTCGTGGAAGCGGTGGGGGGAAGGCGCGTGGTCCACGACGGGCTCGACGACTCGGCGCTCCGGGCGGCCGTCAGCATCGCCTTCGGGGTGAACGCGCTGCCGCGCTACGAGATGGCCGGGGCGCGCTACCTGGTGTCGTTCGGCGCCGACTTCCTCGAGACCTGGCTGTCGCCGGTCCGGTTCGCAGCCGATTTCGCGCGGATGCACGGGGTCGAGGGCGGAGCGAAGGGCCGGTTCGTCTTCGTGGGTCCGCGCCTGTCCCTCACCGGGCAGAACGCCGACGAGTGGATCCCGGCGCGGCCGGGTTCCGAAACCGCGATTGCGCTGGCGGTGGCGGGGGAGCTGGTGCGGCGCGGCGGCGACGCGGGGCCGTACGGCGATTTCGTCTCCGGCTACAGCCTGGAGGACGCGGCGGCGGCGGCCGGGGTGGAGGCCGAGGCGCTGTCTTCGCTTGCCGACCACTTCGCGGAGGGCGGCGCGCTGGCCCTCGGACCGGGCCTCGCAGGGAACCACCGCGCGGCGACGGCGGCCAACCTTGCCGTGCTGATCCTCAACGCGGCCGCAGGCAGCCTGGGCGACACGCTGCACATCGACGACGTCCCGGACGGGGAGGCCTCGTCGTACGGCAACGTGGCCAGCGCGATTGCACAGATGCGCGCGGGGAGCTTCGGCGTGGCGGTGGTCGCGGGCACGAACCCCGCCTACTCGCTGCCTGCCGCCGCCGGGTTCGGAGACGCCTTTGGCGCGGTGCCCTTCAAGGTGGCCTTCGCCACGACCCTGGACGAAACGGCCTCGATGGCCGACCTGGTGCTGCCCGACGCCCACCCCCTCGAGTCGTGGGGCGACAGCCGCCCCGCACCGGGGACCTACGCGGTGAGACAGCCCGCCATGCGCCCAGGCTGGGGTGACCGGACCGTCGACGAGATGGCGATGCCGCTCTTCGACTCGCGCCCGATGGCGGACGTGCTCCTGGATGCGGGACGGCGGCTGGGCCACGACTTCGGCGCCACGACCTTCCGCGACTACCTGCGCGGCGCCTTCGACCGCTGGCTCGCTGAGGACGGGATGCGCGCCGGGCTCGCGGGGGACCCGAACCGGCTGTGGCGTACCATGCTCAGAACAGGGTCGGTGTCGCACGTCGACCTGTCGGACAAGATCACGGCGCTTCAGCCGCCGGTCACCGCGGTGGACTTCGACGCGCCGGACGTGGTGGGAGGCGGCATGGAGGGCGACAGCGGCCTGACGCTGCTGGTCTACCCGTCCTCCAGGTTCGGCGACGGCACCCACGCCAACCGGCCCTGGCTCCAGGAGCTGCCCGATCCCGTCTCCAAGGTGATGTGGCACTCCTGGGTGGAGATGAACCCGGCCACCGCCGAGCGGCTCGGCCTGCGCCAGGGGGACATCGTGAGCGTGGCCACCGCGGAGGGCTCGGTCGAGGTTCCGGTGTGGGCCTATCCCGGCATCCGCGAGGACGCGGTGGCGATCGCCATGGGCGGGGGCCACACGGACTACGGGCAGTTCGCCACCGGCAAGGGTGTCAACCCGATGGCGCTCCTGCCGGGTGACATGGACGGCGCCTCGGGCGCGCTGTCCCTGCTGACCGCGGGCGTGACGATCACGGCGACCGGAGCCTGGCAGCGGCTGGTCACGAACGAGGGATCGAGCGACCAGGACGACCGCAACGTCGCCCCGGCAATCGCGCTGTCGGCGCTCGGCCACGCCCCGGAGGAGGAGGAGCACGCCGAGGGTGAGCACGGCCAGCTGCGGGAGCTCCAGGAGATGGGCGGCTTCCGGCCGGTCGACACCGAGGGCCGCGCGGAGGACTTCCCGCTGCCCGGCTCCGACTTCGGACAGTACGACCGGGACCAGCCGCGCTGGGCCATGGCGATGGACCTGGACAAGTGCACCGGGTGCAGCGCTTGCGTGACCGCCTGCCAGGCCGAGAACAACATCCCCTGGGTCCACGAGCACCAGGCCGCGATCGGCCGCGAGATGCACTGGCTGAGGCTGGAGCGCTACTACGAGACGGTCGACGCCTCGCATTCGGGCCCGGTGGACATCCGCTTCCTGCCGATGCTCTGCCAGCACTGCAACAACGCCCCCTGCGAGCCGGTCTGCCCCGTCTTCGCGGCATACCACACCCCCGACGGGCTGAACGCGCAGGCGTACAACCGCTGCGTGGGCACGCGCTACTGCGCCAACAACTGCCCCTACAAGGTTCGCGTCTTCAATTGGTACCGGTACACGCAGGATCCCTCCAAGGGGGGGAACATCCCGGAACCGATGAACTGGCAGTTCAACCCCGACGTCACTGTGCGCAACAACGGCGTCATGGAGAAGTGCACCTTCTGCGTGCAGCGGATCCGCGAGGCCCAGAACCGCGCGGCGGTCGAAGGGCGCGAGGTGCGCGACGGGGAGATCCACACCGCCTGTCAGAGCGTCTGCCCCGCGGACGTGATCACCTTCGGGAACATCCGCGACCATGACTCGCAGGTGGCGGCGCGTGCCGGCGACGAACGCACCTACCGGGTGCTCGATGCCCTGATCAATACGCAGCCGGCGGTTCACTACCTGAAGAAGGTGACGCACCACGATGTGGAGGATGCGGGGCACTAGGCGATGGCGACCGTGGACGTGACGAACCGGGGGGCGCTGCCCAACCCCGACGTGGGCACCTACGAGGAGGTCAACCGGGACATCCTCAAGGTGCTGGGGCGGCCCGGGAAGGGGTGGT
The DNA here is from genome assembly GCA_965116645.1 of Longimicrobiales bacterium. Lineage (GTDB taxonomy): Bacteria > Gemmatimonadota > Gemmatimonadetes > Longimicrobiales > Gaopeijiaceae > Bin94. The sequence goes on from OZ220702.1 coordinate 4,441,558, forward strand.
GGATGCTCTTCGGGATCGCCGCCGCCGGGGTGGGGCTCTTCCTGGCGTGCTGGTTCTGGCAGATCTACAAGGGCATCGGCGTCTCGGGGCTGAATGCGCCGGTGGGGTGGGGGGTCTATATCACCACCTTCGTGTTCTGGGTGGGTATTGCGCACTCGGGCACGCTGATCTCGGCGATCCTCTTCCTCTTCCGCGCGCCGTGGCGGCAGGCGATCTACCGCGCGTCGGAGGCGATGACGGTCTTCGCGGTGATGACCGCCGGGCTCTTCCCGCTGATTCACGTGGGGCGCGTCTGGCACGCCTACTGGCTGATTCCGTACCCCAACGACCGCTTCCTGTGGCCGAACTTCCGCTCGCCGCTGGTGTGGGACGTCTTCGCGATCACGACCTATTTCACCGTGTCGGCCGTCTTCTTCTACCTGGGCACGATCCCCGACCTCGCCGCGGCCCGCGACCACGCGCGCGGCCTGCGCAAGCGGTTCTACCAGCTCATCTCGCTGGGGTGGCGGGGGACGGACCGCGAGTGGCACCACTTCTCGAAGGCGTACATCTACCTGGCCGCGCTCGCGACGCCGCTGGTCCTCTCGGTCCACTCGGTGGTGTCGTGGGACTTCGCGATGGCGATCGTGCCGGGGTGGCACACGACGATCTTCGCGCCGTACTTCGTGGCCGGCGCGATCTTCTCCGGCGTCGCTCTGGTGATTACGCTCGCCGTGCCGATGCGGAAGTTCTTCGGGCTGGAGAAGTACCTCACGGTGAAGCACTTCGAGGCCATGGCCAAGCTGTGCATGCTGACCAGCGCGATCGTGCTGTACGCGTACATGACGGAGTACTTCCTGGCGTGGTATTCGGGTGAGCCGCCCGAACGCGGGTCTTTCTGGAACCGCGTCTTCGGCCACTACTGGTGGGCCAACTGGATCATGCTCACCTGCAACGGCCTGGTGCCGCTCATGCTGTGGTTCCGGCGGGTGCGAAGATCGATCTCGGCGCTCTTCGTGATCTCGATCTTCATCAACATCGGGATGTGGTTCGAACGCTACGTCATCATCGTGACGTCGCTGTCCCATGAGTACGAGCCGTGGGCGTGGGGTCTCTACCGGCCCTCGATCTTTGAGATGGGGATCCTGATCGGGAGCTTCTGCTGGTTCGGTTTCTGGTTCCTGCTCTTCACCCGGCTGCTGCCGCCGGTGGCGATCGCCGAGATGAAGGAAGTCGTGCCACCGCCGATGCGCGGTAGGGAGACCGAATCATGATTCATGAGGTCGTATCATGATTGGAGCCAAAAGGCGGCAGGGGCATAGCGGATTCTTCGCGCTCTTCGAGCACCTGGACTCGACCATCGAGGCCTGCAAGGCGCTGCGGAAAGCGGGTCACAAGCGGTTCCGCGCCTACGCGCCCCTCCCGGAACACCACCTCCTCGAGGAAGGGCTCGCGAAGAAGCACAGTCCGGTGCGGGTGTTCACCCTGGCGGGCGCGATGACGGGTGCGGCGACCGGCTTCGCATTCACGACGTGGACCTCGCTCGACTGGCCGCTCATCACGGGTGGAAAGCCGCTGATGTCGATCCCCGCGTACGTTGTGATCGCCTTCGAGTGCGCGATCCTCTTCGGCGCTCTGTCGACCGTGATCGGCCTGTTCATCAACGCGGGGCTGCCCAACTTCCGCCCGATGGTGGCCTATCACCCCGCTTGCTCGGACGGCAGCTTCGGGGTGTACGTGACGGCGCCGCCCGCCGAGGCCGAAGCCGTGAAGGATCTGCTGAGCGGCTTCGAGCCCGCCGAGCTGCGGGAGGATCCGGAGGGGTTCGATGTGTAGGGGACGTTGGATGAGCAGGCGGGAGCGCCGGGAGCGGCGAGGCGCCTTGTCGGCGAGGAACGGACGCTCGGGCCGGCGGGGTGCCACGCCGCACAGGATGCTGGCGCTGATGCTTGCGCTCACCGCCGTCTCCAGCGGCGCGTGCACGCCCCTTGACGACGCCATGGCGGCGATCTTCGGGCGGAGCATGCGCGACCAGCGGTCCTTCGATCCCTACGAGAACACGCTGATGCCGCCGGAGGGATCGGTGCCGATGTCGGCGGGGAACTACGCGGCCGGGCACTTCGATGTGAATGTGGGACAGCCGGAGGGGGCCACGGACGTGCCGCCGCCCTTCACGCAGCTCGACATGACCCAGCGGCCGGAGGTGGTGGACAGTCTCACCAACCCTGTCCCGCCGACCCCCGAGTCGCTGGCGCGCGGCGAGCAGATCTACGAGCGCGTGTGCATTGTCTGCCATGGGCCGGACGGCAACGGGGCGAACGCGTACATCGTCTCCGTCCATCCGGCGCTTGTGGCCCAGAACCTGCGGAACGAGATCTCGCTTGAGCGGAGCGACGGCTACATCTACGGGATCATCCGCGTCGGCAGGACGCTGATGCCGCCCTACGGCCACCAGATCGGCCACTACGACCGCTGGCACGTCGTGAACTACGTCCGCCAGCTCCAGGGTCTGCTTCCGGAAGCGGGCCAGGAGGAGCCGGGCGAGTCGGCGGGCGCGGCCCAGGCTGAGCCGCCGGACGCGAACGGGACGGCCAGGTGAAACCATGATGCACCAGCCGATTCCCCGGGAAGTCGAACTTCGCCACCTCGAGCGGGGCCGGACCGGAACGACGGTTCTGCGCCTCATGGTGCTGGTCGGCGCGGTCACCTTCTTCTACACGCTCGTCAGCGACCCGGCGCTGGCCTGGAAGTCGTACGTGGTGAACTGGAGCTACTTCGCCTCGATCGCGCTGGGCGGGATCCTGGTCGCGGTGGTGACCTGGATCGTGAAGGCGAAGTGGAACTGGCCCCTGCGCCGCGTCCACCAGTCGTTCGCGGCCTACCTGCCCATCGCCTTCGTGCTCTTCATCCCGATGCTGTTCAGCCTGCGCGAGGACTACTTCCCGTGGATCGAGATGATGGAGTACGATCCGATCGTGCAGAAGAAGGCGGCCTGGCTGAACATCCCCTTCCTGCTCAGCCGCAACCTGGTGGGGGTTCTGGTCCTGTTCTCGATGGCGTTCGGTTTCGTGTACCTGGCGCTGCGTCCGGACCTGGGTCGGGTCGGGCAGGCGCGGACCGCCGCGGAGCGTGACGACCGGGCGGGCGCGTGGTGGCGCGAGCGCTTCACCCGCGGGTGGATCGGACAGGAGGCCGAGGAGGAGCGCAGCTACCAACTCATGACCCGGCTGGCGCCGGCCTACGTGCTCGTATACGCGGCCGTGATGACGATGCTGGTCTTCGACTGGTCGATGTCGCTGGAGCCGCACTGGTTCTCGACGCTGTACGGCGGGTGGTACTTCATGGGGGCGTTCTGGGGCGGCTTTGCGGCGACGGCCGTAGCGTCGATCATCATCAGGCGTTGCGACTCCACCTTCCGGGACTATGTGGGACCGAAGGTGCGGTGGGATCTCGGCAAGCTCGTGTTCGCTTTTGCGGTCTTCTGGACCTACCTGTTCTGGTCGCAGTACATCGTCATCTGGTACGGCAAGCTGCCCTGGGAACAGGCCTGGGTCGCTACGCGGCTGGGTGAACCGTGGGGCGGATTCTCGCTGGCCGTGATCGTGCTCTGCTTCGTGGTGCCGTTCTTCGGACTCCTCGGCGTGCGTCCCAAGAAGGAGCCGTCGCAGCTCGTGACCATCGCCACGGCGGTGCTCTGCGGGATCTGGCTCTGGCACTACATGCTCTTCTTCCCGTCACTGCACCATGAGGGCGACCCCACGTTTTCGATCGAGACCCCTCTGATCGGGCTGATGTTCCTGGGTCTGTTCCTGCTGGCGGTGCGGTGGTTCCTTGCGACCTTCCCGCTCGTGCAGATTTGGCAGCCTCCGGTGGACCCCGAGCCGATGGAGGCGGAGGGACAGTAGGAGCGGGCGGGTCGGCGCCAGGCGGCAGGTCTGCGGCAATCGGGGACGCGCGTTGGTCGGCGGCGCGGAGTCAGTCCGGCGGGAGGGGCCCGCGCGGGCTGGCCGTATCGTCTGTGGCGGCCGCGTCACCGCGCTCGACCCGGTTTCGCGTCTCGTAGCCTATGGCGCGCACCAGGCGGGCTTCGTGGGCGTCCAGGGTGGTGCGGCCGAAGATCGTGCGCAGTACGCGCATCACGCTCTCGGGCTTGCGCGCCTTGAAGAAGTCGATGCTCGCGAGGCCGGCTGCGAGTGCGCGGTACGTCTCTTCCAGCTCGGCGGCCGTCGCGGGCCCGAGCGAGCGCTTGCCCGTGGGGAGTTCGGTGGGTGCGGCGGCGCCCGCGAGGAAGAGCTCGTAGGCGACCAGAAGGACCGCCTGGGCCAGGTTCAGCGAGGCGTGCGACGGGCTGGTCGGGATGACGAGGACCTCGTGGCAGCGGTCGAGGGCTTCATTGGAGAGCCCGCGGTCCTCGCGGCCGAAGACGATGGCGACCTCGCCGTCGTGGGCGCGGCGCAGGATCCGCGGTGCGAGGTCGCGCGGGCGGCGGTAGTTGCGCTGGGCGGTGCGGGGACGGGCGGAGGTGCCGACGACGTAGGTGGCGTTGGCAAGAGCTTCTTCCAGCGATGCGGCGACCCGCGCGTCCTCGACGATGTGCTCGGTGCGATGCGCGATGCCCGTGATTCGCCAGGGATCGAACTCCGCCGGATCGACGACCGTGAGGCGCTCCAGCCCCATGTTGGCCATCGCGCGCACCACGCCGCCGATGTTGACGAGGTCCTGCGGCTGGTGGAGCACGACCGTGATGTTCAACCTGCGGGCTTTCCGGGTTGCCGCAGTCCGGCGCCGATGGCCGTCCCGACGGCGATCAGTGCGGCTCCGGCCAGGTAGGGCAGGAAGAGGCGCACGTCGAAGAGAAAGCCGGCCATGGACGGCCCGACCACCCGCGCCAGCGAGCCCACGCTTTGACCCACGCCGAGGACGGCGCCCTGCCGCTCGGGCTCCACCGCGCGCGAAAGGAGCCCGAGGATGCTCGGGATCGCGCCGCCGTAGCCGATCCCCAGAAGGACCAGCCCGGTGATCAGCAGGGGAGTATCCGAGGCCAGGCCGATGAACGTGAGGCCCGCCGCGAAGGGGAGTGCGCTGGTGCGCAGGAGCACCAGTTCTCCGGTGCGGGGGACGACTCGGCGCACGATCCCGCCCTGCACGATCGCCGACACCGCGCCGAGGAGGCCGAAGAGGTAGCCGGCTTTGCGGCTGGCCTCGAGGGTGTCCATGTCGAAGCGCTCGGATGCCAGCTGCGACAGGGTGGGTTGCAGGGTCGAGAAGGCGATGGTGATGCACAGATAGGTGGCCAGCGTGAGGAGGATCTGGCGCGAGGTGGCGACGCGGGCGAGGGCCGCGCGGAGATCGAACCGCGAGGAGGCGGGGGCGCCGCCGCGGCGGGACTCGGGAAGCCACAGAATGGCGGCGGCCGCGTTGGCCAGGCAGAGTGCAGCGGCGGTGTAGCCCGGGACGGTGGGCTCGCCGGGCGAGAGGGGCGAGAGGATGGGGCCGCCCAGAAGCGGGCCGATCACGAAGCCGATGCCGAAGGCGGCTCCGATCAGGCCCATGTTGCCGGCCCTCCGCTCCGGGGGAGTGACGTCGGCGATGTAAGCCTGCGCGACGGGGATGGTGGAGCCGCCGATTCCGCCGATGATCCTCGACAGGAACAGCGCGGCGAGCGAATCGGCCCGCGCGAAGATGAAGTAGGCGACCGCGCTTCCCAACAGCCCGAGGATGAGGATCGGACGGCGGCCCACCCGGTCGGAAAGCCTTCCCCACAGCGGGGCCATCACGAGCTGGACCAGTGAGTAGACGGAGATCAGAAGGCCGGTCTCGAACCCCTGGGCGCCGAAGTCGGCCGCGTAGAGGGGAAGGATGGGAAGGACGATCCCGAATCCGACAAGATCGACCAGGACCGTCACGAAGAGGATTCCCAGACGGGGTCCGCCTCCGCCCGTGCCCCGCCCCCGCATCGTCAGCGCGCGTCTACCCTTGCCGATCGTCGCCCTGGCCGGTGTCGCCCTCCGCTCCGGCCTTGAGCGACCCCTTGAAGTTGCGGATGCCGCTGCCGATGCCCTTGGCGATCGCCGGGATCCGCCTGGCCCCGAAGATGAGGATCACGGCGAGGACGATGAAGAGGATTTCGCGTAGGCCCAGGGACATGTCTTCTTCCTAGCGGTCCGTGGATAGAGCCCTGCGAGCACCGAGAGCGGCGAGGCGCCGGGCTGGCAAGGCGCGACGAGGGGCCAATAGCGGCGCTATTGCGCTGAGGAGCAACGCAGAGCGCAGCCCTGGGGCGAAGCGTCCAGGCCGGATGCATCGCCGGTCGAATGCCGGAGGGATTCTGTTCACGGGCTGCTAGCGGAGCAGATCCTTGGCGATTGTCTGAAGCTGCATGTTGTCGGTTCCTTCGTAGATCGTGCCGATCTTGGAGTCGCGGTAGAGCTTCTCGACGGGGTATTCCCGGGTGAACCCGTACCCTCCGTGCAGATCGATGCACTGGGAAGATACCCTCTGTGCCATGCGGGACGCGAACAGCTTGGCCATGGCGGCCTCGCGCAGAAAGCGCGCACCGTGGTCCTTGAGCCGCGCCGCGTTGTACACCATGAGGCGGGCCGCCTCGATCTCCGTGGCCATCTGGGCGAGCTGGAACTGCACACCCTGGAACTCGGCCACGGGGCGTCCGAACTGCTCCCTCTCCTGTACGTAGCGGAGCGTGTGGTCGAAGGCCCCCTGCGCGAGCCCCACCATCTGCGCGCCAATCCCGATCCGTCCCTCGTTGAGCGTCTCGATCGCGACCTTGTAGCCCGTGCCCACCTCGCCCAGCACGTTCTCCGCCGGAACCCGCACGTCGTCGAGGATGAGTTCGGTGGTCGAAGAGGCCCGGATGCCGAGCTTGTCCTCCTTCTTCCCCACCGTGAGTCCCGGCATGTCCCTCTCTACCAGAAAGGCCGTGATCCCCTTGTGGCGCAGTTCCGGCTGCACGTTGCCGAAGACGATGTAGAGGCCCGCTTCGGCCCCGCTGGTGATCCACAGTTTCCGGCCGTTGAGCACCCAGTCGTCACCTTCCGAAACTGCCCGCAACGAGAGGGCGAACGCGTCGGATCCGCTACCCGCCTCGGACAGGGCGTAGGCACCGACGGTCCCTGCCGCGAGCCGCGGGAGGTAGCGGCCGTGTTGCCCGGTTGTGCCCCAGCGGAGGAGCGCGTTGTTCACCAGGGTGTTCTGCACATCCACGAGCACGCCCACGGAGGGATCGACCCGCGACAGTTCCTCGACCACCAGGGTCGTGGTGAACAGGCTGCTTTCGAGGCCACCGAAGTGCTCCGGAATCTCGATCCCCATCACGCCGAGTTCGAAGAGCATGGAGATCAGATCGGAGTCGATCTCCCCCGCCGTCTCCATTCGCGGCACGCGCGGGGCCACCTCCGACTCCGCGAACTCGCGAACCGCGTCGCGAAACATCGCCTCGTCTTCGCCGAGCGTGGTGAGCGCCGGAGGATGGGCCAGAGTAGTCATGCCGGATGCGCGTCCTCCCTTTGACGGCGCGGTGCACGGTCGGTTTCTCGCAGACTTGTAATCTAATCGGCCGCGGATTGTTCCGCCGCTGGCGCCGGGACGCAGGTCTCCGCGAGGGCATGGCCGCCCGTGGAGCAAGTCCCCGTTGCATTCGGGCGGCGCAGCCCGGGGTACGGGCCTGCGCGTCGCCACTCCGCCTTTGGGCATCCGCGGATCCTCCGGTGCTTGACGCCTTCGCCGGGTGCGGCTTTTATTGTCTCGCCCCCATTTCCACGCAGACCGAAACCAACCGGAGACGGCCATGTCGGAAGTCCCTGACGGACTCAGGTACACCGCTGAACACGAATACCTCAAGGAAACCGACGAGCCCGGCGTGTTCTACGTCGGAATCACAGACTACGCCCAGGGCGAGCTGGGGGATGTGGTGTACGTGGAACTGCCGGAACCCGGCGACACCTTCGCGCCGATGGAGACCTTCGGTACCATCGAGGCCGTCAAGGCGGTGAGCGACCTCTACTGCCCCGTGGCGGGAGAGATCGTGGGCGTGAACGAGGTCCTCGACGAAGATCCCGCTCTCGTCAACAGCGATCCCTATGGGGAGGGATGGATGATCCAGCTGCGCGTTGATGACCCCGCCGAACTGGAGATGCTGATGGACGGTGCGGCGTACGGGGTCCTGATAGACGAGTAGCCGCCCGTGTCCACTCCAATCCACCACCCCCCGGACTTTCTCGCCCGGCACCTGGGCCCTGCGTCCGGGGACATTCGCGAAATGCTGGCGACTGTCGGGTGCGAGACCCTCGACGACCTCATGGAAGAGACGGTGCCGTCCTCGATACGGCTCCGCGCCCCGCTGCGCATCCCGGAGGCGGTTCCGGAGGCCGAGCTGATCCGGCGGCTGCGGGAGATCGCGGCCGATAACGAGATCTGGCGGAGCTACCTGGGGATGGGGTATTCCGGCACCATCACGCCGGGGGTCATCCAGCGGAACATCCTGGAGAATCCGGGCTGGTACACACAGTACACACCGTATCAGGCCGAGATCGCGCAGGGACGGCTGGAGGCCCTCCTCAACTTCCAGACCACGGTGATCGACCTCACGGGGCTGGAGATCGCGAACGCCTCGCTGCTCGACGAGGCCACGGCCGCCGCCGAGGCCATGTTCATGCTCTACGGGATGGCGCGGCGGCGGGGTGGGCGCGTCTTCCTGGTGGCCGAGGACTGCCATCCGCAGACGATCGGGGTGGTGAGGACCCGTGCCGAGCCCCTGGGGATCGAAGTCAAGGTCGGGCCGGCGAGGGACTTCGTCTTCGGCGAGGGGGTTTTCGGCGCCCTGGTCCAATACCCTGCGACGGATGGGGGCGTGCACGACTACGGCGCCCTCTGCGAGGCGGCGCACGCGGCCGGCAGCCGGGTGGTCGCCGCCGCGGACCTCATGTCGCTCCTGCTGCTCACGCCGCCGGGTGACTTCGGGGCGGATGTGGCGGTGGGGAGCGCCCAGCGGTTCGGGGTCCCGATGGGGTACGGAGGGCCGCACGCCGCCTACATCGCGTGCCGCGAGAAGTTCAAGCGGCAGCTCCCCGGGCGCATCATCGGGGTGTCGGTGGACCGGCACGGCAACCGGGCCCTGCGCATGGCGCTCCAGACGCGCGAGCAGCACATCCGGCGCGAGAAGGCCACCTCGAACATCTGCACCGCGCAGGTCCTGCTGGCGGTGATGGCGGGGATGTATGCCGTCTATCACGGCCCCGGGGGACTGCGCCGCATCGCGGAGCGCATCCGCAAGCAGACGGCCACACTGGCGCGCGGCCTGGAAGAAGCCGGCAACAGGATCCTGCACGACGTGTACTTCGACACGCTGCGCGTCCGCCCGGCGTCCTCCGTCAAGGAGGTGTTCGCGAACGCCGGAGCCCGGCGCATCAACCTGCGCGACTTCCGGGACGGCACCGTCGGGGTCGCGCTCGACGAGACCGTCACCGCCGCGGACCTGGACGACCTGCTCGCCGTCTTCGGCGCGGCTCGCGGCGCCGCGAAGCTGGCCGCCTCCTTCGAGCCGGCTCCCTACCCGGCACCCTTCGCCCGCACCAGCGGCTACCTGACCCATCCCGTCTTCAATACCCACCATTCGGAAACGGAGATGCTGCGGTACATTCACCGCCTGGAGTCGCGCGACCTGTCGCTGAACACGAGCATGATCCCGCTGGGTTCGTGCACGATGAAGCTGAACGCCACCACCCAGATGACCCCGGTCACCTGGCCCGAATTCGGTGCGCTGCACCCGTTCGCGCCGGTCGCCCAGGCCAGGGGGTACAGCGCCATCATCTCCGACCTCGAGAACTGGCTCGCCGAGATCAGCGGGCTTCCGGCCGTGTCGCTGCAGCCCAACTCGGGCGCGCAGGGGGAGTACACCGGCCTCCTGGTCATCCGCGCGCGCCAGCGGGCCCGGGGGCAGGCGCACCGCGACATCTGCCTGATCCCGTCGTCGGCCCACGGCACCAATCCCGCGAGCGCCGTACTGGCGGGGATGAAGGTGGTGGTGGTGCGGTGCGACGAACGCGGGAACGTCGACGTGGCCGATCTGGCCGCAAAGGCGAAGGCGCACAGCCACCGGCTGGCGGCGGTCATGGTCACCTACCCGTCGACCCACGGCGTCTTCGAGGAAGAGATCCGCAAGATCTGCGACATCGTCCACGAGCACGGGGGGTACGTCTACCTGGACGGCGCCAACCTCAACGCTCAGGTCGGCCTCTGCCGCCCCGGCGACTACGGCGCGGACGTCATTCACATCAACCTCCACAAGACCTTCGCGATCCCGCACGGCGGCGGCGGCCCGGGAATGGGCCCCATCTGCGCGACCGCGGAACTGGCCCCGTACCTGCCCGGCCATCCGGTCGTCCCAACCGGCGGCGCATCTCCGATCACACCCGTTTCGGCCGCGCCCTGGGGCAGCGCCAGCATCCTGCTCATCTCGTGGGCCTACATCGCCCTGCTCGGCCGCGAGGGCACGACGGAGGCGACCCGCACGGCGATCCTCAGCGCAAACTACATGGCCACCCGCCTTGAGGAGCACTTCGATGTCCTCTTCTGGTGGGGGAGCGGGATGGGCCGCGTCGCCCACGAATTCATCATCGACCTGCGTCCGCTGAAGAAGGCCACCGGCATTACCGAGGAGGATGTGGCCAAGCGCCTGATGGACTACGGATTCCACGCGCCGACCGTCGCCTTCCCCGTCCCCGGCACGATGATGATCGAGCCGACGGAGAGTGAATCCAAGGCCGAACTCGACCGCTTCTGTGCCGCGCTGATCTCCATCCGCGCCGAGATCGAGCAGATCGAGCTGGGTCTCCAGGACCGGCAGGACAACGCGCTCAAGAACGCCCCGCACACTGCCGCCGCGGTGACGGCCGACCGCTGGGAACACGGATACACGCGCAGCCAGGCGGCGTTTCCCGCCCCGTGGCTGCGGGAACACAAGTTCTGGCCGCATGTGGGACGCGTGAACAACGCCCACGGCGACCGCAACCTGATCTGCGCCTGCGAACCCATCGAGGCGTACATGGACGCCGAGACCGCGGACAGCGAGGCGAAATAGTCATTCCAACCCCCAGGAGGCGACGCAGGTGGCAAAGCTGACATTTCATGGGCAATCGACCTTCACCGTCGAGACGGACGACGGCACCCGGCTCGTAATCGACCCGTTCTTCGACGACAACCCGCTGTCGGACATCAAGCGCGCCGACGTGGGTGCGGTCGACTACGTGCTATGCACCCACGGGCACTTCGACCACTTCGCTGACGCGATTCCCCTCCTCCAGGAGACCGGGGCCACCCTGATCGCCACCTTCGAGATCGTCTCCTTCGCGGAGACCCAGGGGATCGCCAACGGGCACCCGCTGCACATCGGCGGCGGCTACGACTTCCCCTTCGGGCGGGTGAAGATGACCCCGGCGGTGCACGGCGGGCAGGTCCACGGGGACACGACCGGCCAGTTCACGACCATCCCGGGAGGCTTTCTGATGCACCTGGACGGGAAGCGGATCTACCACGCCGGCGACACGGCGCTGACGCTGGACATGCAGCTCCTGCGCGGCAAGGTGGACGTGGCGATCCTGCCCATAGGCGACAACTTCACGATGGGACCGGAGGATGCGGTCGAGGCGGTCGGGTTCATCGAGCCGAGGGTGGTGATTCCGGTGCACTACAACACGTGGCCGCTGATCGAGCAGGATCCGGAGCACTTCGCCAATCTTGTGGGCGAGGGCGCCCGGGTCGAGGTGATGCAGCCGGGCGACAGCTATACGCCCTGACGGGGAACTGGAGGTGGAAGCGGGGGCCGGGGCCGGGGCCGGGGCTGTAGCCGCGGTTGATCCCGCGCGCGAACGGCTGATGGGGCCCGGGCTGTCCTGGCGGATCGTCACCGACGGAGCGCTCCCGGGCGCGGCCAACATGGCGCGGGACCACGCCCTCGCGCAGGCGTTGCGGCCCGGCATGGGGACCGTCCGCTTCTACCGCTGGTCGCCCGCGACGCTCTCGCTCGGGCGCAACGAGCCCTTCACCCCGGAGTACCGGGACTTTCTGCGCCTCCACCCCGAGACCGGAGTGGTGCGCCGCCCGACCGGAGGCCGCGCGGTGATCCACGACCGCGAGCTGACCTACGCGGTGGCGCTGCCGGCGCGCGCCTGGGGGGGGCCGCGCAGGGTCTACCGCAAGGTGAATGAGGGACTCGTGGCGGGACTGCGGCACCTGGGGGTTGCCGCAGTGACGGCTGCGGGAAAGGTGCTGACGCCCGATGCGGGTCCCTGCTTTCTGGAACCGGCCGAAGGGGAGGTGGTGGTGGGGGGCCGCAAGCTGGTGGGAAGCGCGCAGGTGCGCATCGGCGGCGCGGTGCTCCAGCACGGTTCCGTACTGCTGGGGTCGGACCAAATCCCGCTGCTGGGGGGTATGCAGGGGAACGGAACGACCGCCCCCGGCAACGGCGACCGCGGCAGCCGCCGTGAAGCCGCGGTTGGCGCGATCACCCTGGCAGAGGCGCTGGAGGAGGTGCCCGCCTGGGAACGGCTCGTTGACGCGTTCAGCCATGGATTCGCCCGCGTGCTGGGCGGAAGTTGGGTGCGGGGTGCCTTGACGGACGAGGAGGAACGGCTGGCGACCGAACTGGAAGAAAGGTACGGCTCGGCGGTATGGACCTGGCGGCGCACACGACAGGGTTGACAGTGCCACGGATGCGCCACATTATGGCAAGCCGTTGCGATACGGGGCGGCAGACCCCAGAATCCGAGGTCGCGCGAAGTTGCGCGGCCATCAACAACCATCAGCACAGGATCGAAATCGGGAGGTTTCCTTGGCCAGCTTGATGAACGTGTACGCTGCAATCCTTCAGCTCCCGGGTATGGAAACCCCGGACCAGACCTTCACAGAGTGGGTAATGCAGACCTGGGAGGATGCCGGCGACCCCATGCGCTGGCCCCTGCTTGCCTGCGTCATCGTGGGTGTCATCGTGATCATCTGGAAGTTGATCGACATCTTCCGGAAGGGTGGGGCGACCAAGAGGATCCTGCGCGAAGTCGACGAGCTTCTCGCCCAGCAGCAGATCAAGGAGTCGCTGGAGGTAACACGCGAGTCCAACGCTCCCGCCGCCAACATCCTGTATGCCGGTCTGGAGCGGCGCGACGAAGGTGCCGACCGCGTCATGAAGGCGATCGAGAACCAGGGCCTGATCGAGCTCTCCAAGCTGGAAAGCGGGCTGGTGGTTCTCGCCACACTGACCAACGTGGCCCCGCTGCTGGGCTTCCTCGGGACGGTGATGGGCATGATCGAGGCTTTCCAGGCCATCGAGCTGGCGGGCGAGGTGGACGCCATCACGGTCGCGAGGGGGATCAAGATCGCCCTTACCACGACCGCGGCAGGGCTGGCCATCGCCATCCCGGTGAGCATCGCGCACAACTTCTTCGTCTCCCGGATCGATCACCTCGTGATCGACATGGAGGAGTCGGCCCAGAAGATGATCGACGCGCTGTTTGCCATGCAGACGGGTCAGAGTGGCGCCTGATTTCCGTGGGCTGACCACCACAGCCTGAACAAAACCACGAAAATGGCGAGAGCGGCCGCGCGGTTTGCGATTGCGGCCGCTCTCGCTGCCTTCTCCCTGCCCCTCACCCTCGCGGGGCAGAATCCATTGCCGGGAGCGGGGGATCTCGCTCTGCCGGACTCGGTCCGCCGGCACCTTGCGGATGGCCGCTACTGGAAGGCCAGCCTGGCGTTGCGGGCCTACCTGGAGCCGCTCGCTTCCGCCCCGCTCGCCGCGCGCCTGGTGCTGGCGGAGGCCGAGGCCGGGTGGAAGAACTGGAACGGTGCGATTGCGGCCCTCACGGCCGGGGGGGTGGACAGCGTCCAGGCACCGGCCCGGGTCTGGTACCTGCTGGGGACCTCACGCCAGGCCGCCGGCGACGAGGAGGGGGCCGCGGCCGACCTGCAGCGCTTCCTGGCCGCCGCGGACAACGATTCCCGCGAAACGCTGGTGGCGCGCGCGCGCCTGGCCGGGCTGATGGCAGATGACGGCTTGCCCGGGGAAGCCATAGCCGTGCTGGAGGAGTTGCGCGCCCGCTCTCCGGTGGTGGCCGGCTGGACCGCACTGGCCGTAGCCGAGGGGCATGCGGCGCAGGGCCGGGCGCAAGCGGTGCCCGAGGCGCTCGCGCTGATCACGGACCCGGCGGTGCGCCGGCGCGGGTGGTCGTTGGAATCGGACGCCTGGGCGGTCGCCGGAGACACGGCGAAGGCCCTGGAGGCCCTGGGACGGGCCGTATCCCGAGAGGGGGCGGAAGCGCCCCCACGCGTCGCCTCTCTCGCCAGGCAGTGGCGCTACAGGCTGGCGCTGGAGGACTCCGCGGGTGCTGTGGACGGGATGGAGGAGCTGTTGCGCGAAACCACCAGCGGAAGCGCGGCGCTCGCCGCCGCCAGGGCCCACTGGAGGGTCGCGGAGAACTCCGGGCCGGAGATCCTGCGCCTCGTTGCGCGCGCCCATGCGGCCGGCGGGGAATTCGGCACGGCGGTGGTGGGGTGGCGCCTCGTGAAGGAGCGGGGCGGCGTCCTCTCGGAGCGCGACCGCCTCGCCGAGGCCCGCGCCCTCAGCGGCAGCGGCGCCCTCGCCGCCGCCATCACGGCCTATCGGCCGCTGGCCGAATCCGGCGACCCGGCGATCGCGGCCACCGCTCTGCAGGAGTGGGCGGGCGTCCGGGCCCGTCAGGGGCGGCACGGCGACGCCCGCACCGTGCAGGGGTGGCTCGTGGAGCGCTACCCTGAAAGCGGCGGGGCGCTGGACGTCGTCTTCTTCCGGGCGGACGACCACCAGGACGCGGGCCGCCTCGACGACGCCATCGAGCACTACGGGCAGGTGGTGTCGATGTCCTCCGGGGCGGACCGCGCCGGGTTGTCGCGGATGCGCTGGGCGCAGATCCACCTGGGACGCGGCGAACACGGACCCGCCGCCGACGTCTACGGTGCCTACCTGGAGGAATTCCCGAACGGACGCCGCTGGGAGGAGGCAAGCTACTGGGGGGCGCGCGCAGCGTTGGCAGCGGGGGACACCGCGCGGGCCACCGGGTGGCAGGACCGTCTGCGCCGGGAAAGCCCGTATTCCTACTACGCCTTCCTGGTCGGCGATGCCGAGTCCCCGTTCGGCCCTCCGCCCCAGGGTTGCGAAATGCCTCCCCTTCCCGACTGGCTGGCACGTCAGCTGGAGGTGCTGGCGACGCTGCGGGACGCAGGCCTTGACGACGGCGCCGCTGCCCATGTCGACGCCATGCGAACCGCCGTGTGGGACTCCGACGGACTCGTACTCCGCCTGGGCGCCTCCCTCAACGAGGCCGGCTACACCATCGACGGCATCCGCCTGGGACGGGCGCTGCGGGACCGCGGGCGCGATTGGGACTGCGCACTGCTGCGCGTCGTCTACCCCTTCCCCTACCGGGATCTGCTCACGTCGCGCGCCGAGGAGCTGGGACTTGACCCCTGGCTGGTCGCGGGCCTGGTGCGCCAGGAGAGCGCCTTCCACCCGACGATCGTATCGCCCGCCGGCGCCATCGGCCTCATGCAGGTCATGCCGGCCACGGGCAGACAGCTGGCGCGCGCGACCGGGGTGCGCGACTTCACCGCCCGGACGCTGCGCAACGCCGAGATCAACGTCCATCTGGGCACGCGCTTCCTGGCGGAGCTGTTCGAGCGCTACGACGGCGACGTCATCCTCTTCCTGTCGGCCTACAACGCCGGCCCCAGCCGCGCCAACCGCTGGCGGCGCATGCCCGAGGCCGCCGACCCGGAGCGCTTCACCGAACGGATTCCCTTTGCGGAGACGAGAGGCTACGTCAAGAACGTAACAAGGAACAGGGCGCTGTACCGCTGGCTGTATGGGGGCGGCGGCACACCCCCCGGGTAGCACGGGATCGGGATCCCGCTGCATTCGACAGGCGGTGCGTCCGGGGACCCCCTCCGAGGAGGAGATTGACGAATGATCGAGACGGAAGGCCTGACCCGGACCTTCGGCGCGACGGTGGCGGTCAAGGACCTTGACCTGCGGGTGCAACCGGGGGAGATCCTCGGGTTCCTGGGGCCGAACGGTGCCGGCAAGTCGACCACCGTGAAGATCCTCACGTGCATGATCAAGCCGACGAGCGGGTCGGCGCGCGTGGCCGGCTTCGACGTGGAGCAGGATCCGATGGAGGTGAAGCGCCGGCTGGGGTACGTGCCGGAGGCGGGCGCGCTCTACGAGACGCTGACCGCGGGCGAATACCTGGGGATGGTGGCCAACCTGCGCGGCATGGTGGGGAAGCAGGCCGAGACGAAGATCAACGAGCTGCTCGGCCTTTTCGGGATCATCGAGGCGCGTGACCAGCGGATTTCGGAGTACTCGAAGGGGATGAAGCAGAAGGTGCTGATCAGCGCCGCCCTCATCAGCAACCCGGAGGTGCTCTTCCTCGACGAGCCGCTGAACGGCCTGGACGCGAACGCGGCGCTGGTGATGAAGCAGCTGCTGCGCGAACTGGCTTCGCAGGGGCGCACGATCCTCTTCTGCTCCCACATCCTGGAGGTGGTGGAGCGGATCTGCACCCGCATCGTGATCATCAACGAAGGGCGCACGATCGTCGACGGCACCGCGGCGGAGATCGCCGCCCGGACCGGCACCTCGACGCTGGAAGCCGCCTTCGCCGAGCTCACCGGCGTGCGCGACGCGGCGGAGGTGACGCGCGACCTGCTCGCCGCGCTGGGGTCGTCGGGCGGCGAGCCCGAGACCTCCGGGGCGCCCACGGGCGGCCAGGCCTCCCGGCAGTGACGACGCGATGATCATCCGCCGGCTGGTCGAGGCCTTCGGCGCCGACCACGTGCAGTGGCGGGTCCTCACCCGCGTGATGCTCAAGTCCGACTTCCGGGGGGCGACCGGGGTGAGCATGGGCGCGTCGTCGTCGGGCGGCAGCAACAAGGGCGTGCTGGTGGGCGCGATGATCATGTACTTCCTCATGGGAGTGTACGTGGCCATGATCGTGGGCTTCACCGTCTGGATGTCGGGGTCCGACTCGGCGGAAATCGTCCACCGCGGCACGCTGCTCGGCGGCACCGTCGGGCTGACCATGGTGGGGATGATCGTCGGCATGGCCGTCCTCATCGACTTCCAGTCGGTGGTGATCTCCCCCGACGACTACGAAATCCTCGCCCACCAACCCCTGTCGTCGCGCACCTACTTCCTCGTCAAGCTGACCAACGTGCTGGTGTACACCCTGATCATCGGCGGGCTCGTGGGGGGAGTCGCAACGTTCCCGGTCCTGTTCATGGCCGGGCCCCTGGCCGCGCTGGGATGGTTGGGGGCGGTGGCCGGCGTCACGGTGGCGACGACGCTCGCGATAATCTGCGTGTACGCGACCTTGCTGCGGCTGGTGAATCCCGACCGGCTGCGGCGGGCCCTGTCCTACGTCCACGTCGTTCTCATCATGGCCATGTTCGGGGCGCCCGTCTTCATGACCGAGATGCTCGAGCCGCTGTTCGACATTGCGCAGGACCGGGGGGGCATCCCGGCGCCGCCGTGGCTCATCGTGGCTCCTCCGGCGTGGTTCGCGAGCCTTCTTGCGCTCGCCGCCGGAGAGTGGAACGTGACGTACCCGGTCGCGGCCCTGGCCGCCGCCGGAAGCATCGCCGTCCTGCTTCACTATGCGCGCGCCCGGCTCTCCCTGGCCTATGCCGAGAACCTTGCGCAAGCGGCCACGGTGAGCCGGCCACGCGCCCGGTCAGCCTCCGCCAGGCGCCCGAGCCGACTGCGCCTCCCGCCCGAACTGAGCGTCATCGCCACACTGGTGCGCGGCCAGTTCCGCGACGACATGACCTTCAGGCTCGGCGTCCTGGGCATGCTGCCCGCGACGCTCCTGTACTTCTTCATGGCGGTGCGCGACGGACCGCTGCCCGACCCCTTCGTCGAACTCGGATTCTCGGCGATGGGACTGTGGCTGCTCCACTTCGCGGCGATCGGCTTCCCCCTGGCAACCCTGGAGACCCTCTTTCGCAGCGAGTCGTTTCCCGCGTCCTGGATC
Source organism: Longimicrobiales bacterium (assembly GCA_965116645.1). Lineage (GTDB taxonomy): Bacteria > Gemmatimonadota > Gemmatimonadetes > Longimicrobiales > Gaopeijiaceae > Bin94. The sequence continues at coordinate 4,459,611 of OZ220702.1, forward strand.
TTCTTCTCGACCCCGGCCGACCGGGCCAACCTCGTGATGAACGCGGGCCTGTGCGTGACGCTGTTCATGATCGTCCCCTTCATGGTCCTCTTCCTGGGGATCTTCGCCTGGTCCTTCGGGGACCTTTGGCACGCGGCGGCGCACGCACTCGTCCTGGGCCTGATCGCGCATCTCGCCATTCAGTTCATGCTTCTGGCCGCTCCGCGCCTGCCGTTCTCGCTGCCCACGAAGAAGGGCGGCAGGATGGGCACCATCGTCGGGATGATCGTGGTCGGCATGGTGATCGCGCTGTTCCTGCCGCTGGCCCTGTGGGTGGCCTACTCGCGCACCGCGTTCACGATCGCGTACATAGCGGTGCTGGCGCTGGCTGCCGTGCTGATGCCGGCCGCTGTGCGGCGAGGGGTGCGTTCGCGCGTGGAGCGGCTGGAGTTCGCGGGGTGAGAATTGCACGGTTTTGCTCCGGGAAGTGTCTGTATAGGTAAGAGGAGAAGAATGTCCTGACTCCCGGGGCAGCCCTCCAGACCATCGCAGCCCTGGCGAAAGCCCGTACAGGGGCTGCGACGCGGGGACGTGCAAATGAGCTTCGCCGAAGCGATCAAGTCCTTCCTGACCGCGTGTCCAGGCCCTCCCTTGGCCCAGGCAGGGTTGCACATGGCGGCGCTTCAGGCGGTCAAGGGGATTTCGGGACTCGACCCGAAAGCGCCCGGCACGCCGGAACGGGGTGAATCGGATGCCGGTTCGTACCTGTGGTCGGCCCGACAGATCGGGGACCGCCTGAACAGTAGTGCGGAATACCTGACCAGAGCCGCCGGGAAGCACGGGTACTCCTTCGCCAGAGCGTTGCGCTGGATCCGGTTCCTCCATGCGATGGCGCTGCTGGCCGAGGGATGCCGGGTGGAGACGGTGGCGTACCGGCTCGGCTTCAGCGACATTGCGGGCTGGAGCCGATTCACGAAACGACTGGTGGGACGAAGCCCGAGGCAACTGGCGGCGGTTCCGCTGGAGATCTGGGTACGCAAGGCGGTGGACGACTGTTTTTCGGGGTGCCGGCGAGCCGTGAGCCACGTGGTGGGGGAACGAAGGTGCGGAAATGACAACAAAAGGGGCGGAAATGACATTTCGGTACTGCTGTGGGGGGCTTCATCTTGCGGCACCCGGTGGAAATGCCGCCGGGTAGACACCCATCCCGACAGGGGGAGGAAGCAAGATGAAGTACAGTCGCCAGAGGGATTCGAACGTTCGCGAAGACCGGCACGGACGCGGCCCGGGCGGTCGAATCGGAAGCCCTCGCACGACCACGGCGTTCGCTTGCGCGGCCACGATCGCTCTCACCATCGTCGCCCTCATGCATGCTGGCCAGGTCGGTGCAGTCGCTCATTGGGCCGGTGATTTGGAGTTGGAGGTACCGTACCCGACGGAGGCGGCGCACTCAGCCGACCTTGGGCCCGAGTCTGCGACTGCGTGGCTTGCGGACGGAGTGCTCGATGTTCCCGAGTTATCTCACGCCCTGAGTCCCGGAGGTTGCGGTTCCGTAGCTCCGACCACTGGGCTGGGAGAATCTACGTACGCGACACCGCCGCAGGACCGCGAATGCCCCGATTCGGTCATAGTACAAAAACGCGATCTTTTCGGCTGCTTTCTCAATATCTTCGGCGACAATCGTCGATGTAAGTTCGAGTTGAAGTGTCATCTCGAAGAAGTGTATCAGCTGTCAGAATCAACGACAGTGTCACACGAGGGGTTCGAACGTGAGAGAACCGTAACGCAAGATATGTGTGGCTATGGAGACTGTGGTGATTTCAACATCGCGGGGGTTCCGAAATAGCATGCGCGTACACGGGACAAGGATAGACCGGGAACGGCAGGTCGGTTGGTGCCTCTTCGTTTCTCTCCTGAGCCTCGGACTCGTCGGCGCCCCCCAAGCGTCACCCCAACAGGTCCTCGAAGTTGACTACGACACCGGACGGGTGGTGATCGACGACCCCTTCCATCGGTCACTTTCCTTAAACAAGCTGGTCATCGATCACTCCAGGGGCATTCTGTACGTGGAGGACCGGGAGGAGCCGGAAGGGGTGATGAGCTTCTCGCTGCTTACCGGGGAGAGGTTGAACTTGGTGCGGTATGCGAAGGGTGGCGGGCCGAACGAGCTTCCGCAGAACAAAGCAGGGCTTGCGCTCGGTAAGGGTGGGAACCTGTTCGTTGCCGATCCCTCGAAGGTGCTTGAACTCGATCCGCTAGGAGAGGTGGTCAGCTACTGGGTGCCGCGCGCGCCGATGCGTTTGGGCTTCTGCAGCTTCGCAGGAGAACCCGCCGTACCCACTGTGGGCGGCGTCGTTCGCCGGAATCCCGACGGACCCGATCGGGGCATCGGATCCAACACTCTGGTCGGCGAAACCGTAACAGCGGATAACCGCGAAGAAGCGCGAGCCATAGCCCACAGAACCATGCGAGCCCGGGTGGCCTGCAACGAAGAGGCGGCATTCGTCGTGGAGTCGTTTGAGAATGAGGCCGATTCGGTATACGTGTACTACCTGGACGGAAGGGAGGACGGCCGGGTGGCGATCCCCGCCGTGTCAACACGGCGGTGGGGGATCAGTTGTGGCCTCACGGTACTGGGTGTGCGCATCATAAAGGGTGGTCGGTGTCCGGAATGGAACGAGAGCTTGCGGCCGTCTCTGGACGAGAACGGTAACCTGTTACTGGTTAGCACGATAGGTTTCGGACTGCCGCTGACCGGTGTCATCATCGATCCGGAGAGCGGATGCCATGCTCTTCTTCGCCACCGTCCGCAGCCGGGGTCGAGGGTGGTGGCAACCTACGCCGACAGTGCTGTGGTCTTTCACAGGGAAACCACTACCACCGATGGTGGCGTTAGCATAGGTGCCAACGCCGGCCGCGTGACCCTCAATCCACTTCGCAGGGTAAGCGGCGAGCCGTGCGCCGGGATGGTCCCCTCGGTCACCGGGCCCGGGTAGCGCCTGACATGACAACGCGACGGACTGATTCGCTGCCAGCGCTGTGCATGGTCCTTGCCGTGATGACCACGGCCGCACTCATCGGTGCTCCTCGAGCGTTGGCCCAGCAGGTCCTCGAGGTCGACTACGAGACCGAGCGGGTGGTGATCGACGACCCCTACCAGCGGGCACTTGCCACTGATATGCTGGCCATCGACCACGCCAGGGGCATCCTGTACGTGGAAGACCTGGAGGAGCTGGAGGGGGTGATGAGTTTTTCGCTGCTTACCGGGGAGATGTTGAACGTCGTGCGGTTTGCGAAGGGTGGCGGGCCGAACGAGCTTCCGCAGAACAAGTCCGGATTTGCGCTCGCTCCCGGCGGGAACCTGTTCGTTGCCGATCCTTCGAAAGTGCTTGAACTCGACCCGCGTGGCGAAGTGGTCAGCTATTGGCTGCCGCGTGCGCCGACGCGTTTGGGTATCTGCAACCTCGGAGGAGAACCTGTGGTTCCCACGGTGGGCGGCGTCGTTCGCCGAAACCCCGGCGGCCCCGATCAGGGTGTCGGATCAGACGCTCTGGTCGGCGAGAGCGTCGCAGCGGCCAGCTTCGAAGAAGGGCGGGCCATAGCCGAGAGAACGTGGCTTGCCCGGGTGGCCTGCAATGAAGAGGCGGCGTTCGTCGTGAAGTCGTTAGAGAATGAACCCGATTCGGTATACGTGTACTACCTGGACGGAAGGGAGGACGGTCGTGTGGCGATCCCCGCCGAATCGACAAGGCGGTGGTGGAGGCGTTGTACCGTGACGCTTGGGGGTGTGCGGATGAGACGACCCTGCCCTGAATGGAACGAGAGCATGCAGCCGTCCCTGGACGACAACGGGAACCTCGTACTGGTCAGCACGAGAGGCATCCGACTGCCACTGACCGGTGTCATCATCGATCCGCGGAGCGGATGCCATGCAATTCTTCGTCACCGTCCGCAGCCGGGGTCGAGGGTCGTGGCAGTCTACGCCGACAGTGCAGTGGTCTTTCACAAGGAAGCCGTTCCGAACGACCGTGGCGGCGTTGACCTGGGTTCCCACGCCGGCCGCGTGACCCTCAATCCGCTTCGCAGGGTAAGCGGCGAGCCGTGCGCCGGGATGGTGCCGTCGGTCACCGGGCCCGGCTGAACCTCCAAAGAGGGCTATGGTGGGCCGGATGCGCACTGATGCAGACCCGCGCATCCGGCTCCACCTGCCTCTCCTCGCGCCGGATCCCGATGCGCCGCCGCGGCGACTTCCTGGCCTTGACGAGCCGGTTACAGAGGAAGACATTGCGGAAGGAATCGTGCCCGGCGGTCTCCTGGTTTCGACCGACCGAGGGCGAGCTGTCCGTCGTGATCCCGGGAAGCGTTTCTGGTCGCGCTTGAGTAAGTCCGCCCACGACATGTAAGGAGGACTTTACAATATGTCATGTTCCCCATATCAATTCACGCGTGCGGAGCTAGCCGCCCATGGCCGCCGGTTTTTCGCCATAGCCGCCCCGTTCCTCCTGGCATGCTCCCCCGCGCCCCCGGATGCCCCCGATCGCGATACCGCCGTGCAACTCACCACGGTGCGCGTGACACCCGGGGATACCATCGCGGTCTTCCCTCCACCGGACGGTCCCCTGTTCCTGGAGAGCGTGCGCGGGATGGCGTTGGCGGAGGACGGCAGGAGTGTCCATGTCCTGGACGCTCACGCGGTGCACCACCTCGACGTGGACGGCAACCTCCTGGGGTCCATGGGGGGCGACGGCGAGGGCCCGGGAGAGTTGAAGCGGCCGTGGAGAATCCAGCCGGCCACCGGCGGCGGTGCGTGGGTTTTCGACTCGGGCAATGGCCGGGCGACGCTCTACGGCCACGGTTCCGTGGTGGAAGATCAGATCACCGGGATTGAGGGGGCGGGAGCCCCGTTCGTGCCATTTGGCGAGGGCATCCTGCTAACGGTCGTACCAATGCCTGAGGTGTCGGTCTCCGGCAGGAACGTTGTGTCCACCCCGCGCGAGGCCACCGGGGAGCGGTTGCTGTCCTATCACTTCGGCTCCGGCGAGATGCTGGAGGTGGAAAGCCCGCCCGAAGTACCAGCGGCGTTTGTTCAGAGTCAGATGGAGAGTCGGACAATCGGCTGGAGCATCGCCGCGGTGTCGCAGAACGAGATCGCCATCGTCGTCAGCGGCAGCGGTCTGAGTGCCTGGCGCCTGGTGCTCGGTGAAGACGGAGATCGGATCGATTCCATCACCGAGCTTCCGGTGCCCGCGGATGTGCGGCGGCTGGTCCAGGAGGCGCACGAATTCGGCGGACCGGATGTCTTCGCGATGACAATCAGGCTGGCGAGGGTGGTTGACGGGAGGTTATGGGCGGTTGCCGCGGGCCTGGGACCAGGACCAGGCAAGCCGCTGACGTTCACCATCCCCCTCGACGGCGGGGCGACTTCCCTTCGCCTGGACCGCGAGCCGCTGGATTCCGGACTGGATGTCATTGACGCAATCGTCCTCCCGGACCGGCTCATCGTGGCCACGCAGATCCAGGTACTGTTCCTGTCGGTCGTGCGCGAGTAGGGCAATCGGTGTTGGCGTGACCTCGCGGGTGCCGGATCGGCCGGGCCGACGGGCTCACGACTGTCCCGGTAACCCCGGGCAGGCTGATCGCGAGCTTCGGCGGCTTCGGCCGGCTCTCCCTGGACAACGTTCGCGGGATCATGCTGGCCGTTCGGAAGCCCAGGGTGCCGGTTGAAGGCGCGGTTGCTTCGGACAGCCCGCGATTGGCGATCCACACGGAGGAGCTGAATCCGGACCGGCTTCTGTCCTATTACCGCGGTTCGGGCGAGGTGCTGGACGTGGAAAGCCCGCCGGGTGCGCCGGATGCCTTTGCACGGGATGGAAGGAGGGGCTTGGCGTTCAGTATCCCCCTGGATGGGGGCACGATTTCGTACCGTCTCGCCAGGCAGGGGTTTGGATCGGAGATCGTGGACGTGATCGTGCTCGCGGACCGGCTCATCGTGGCCAACGCGACCGCGGTGAGGTTCCTGGCGTTGGCACGAGATTAGTGGGGGCTTGCCGGCTCGCGGTCATCCGTCCGCGCCTGCCCGCCCACGGCGCGCCACCACGCTTGACGCCCCCCTCCTTCCTTCCCATGATGGGACCCCATAAGAGGCATCGCGCGGTCCCCCGGAGCGGGCCGTGCCGAGATGAAATCCCCCAACATTCGGAGGGCAGCGGGCATGACGAGAGGGACGGTCAAGTGGTTCAACGATTCCAAGGGCTACGGCTTCATCGCCCGTCCGTCGGGCGGCGACATTTTCGTTCACTTCAGTTCGATTCAGGGTGAGGGATTCCGAACCCTGGCCGAGGGCGACGAGGTGGAGTTCGAGATCCTGGAAACGGACCGGGGCCCGCAGGCCGCCAACGTGATGCGCGCCTGATCCCACCGTCCCGTCCGCCGGGCGCCGCAACCGGGGTCGCAGGCGGCGGCGCCAGACCATGGACACGCCTCCGAAAAACGCACCCCGGCTCTTCCTGATCGACGCCTACGCGCTGATCTACCGGTCGTTCTTCGCCTTCATCCACCGCCCCCTCACGAACGCGCGCGGCGAGAACACGTCGGCACCCTTCGGCTTCGCCAACTTCCTCTTCCAGATCCGCGAGAACCACCGGCCGGACTACATCGCGGTCGTCTTCGATTCGGGGCGGAGCCACCGGGAGGAGCTGTACCCCGAGTACAAGGCGACCCGCGAAAAGATGCCGCGGGAGCTGCGCGACAGCCTGCCGCGGGTGCGGGAGCTGGTGGAGGCGTTCGGGGACCGCGTGATCGCCGTGGACGGGTGGGAGGCGGACGACGTGATCGGGACGCTGGCCGCGCGGGCGGTGGCCGGCGGGCTCGAGGCCGTGATCGTGTCGGGGGACAAGGACTTCCTGCAGCTGGTGGGCGACCGTGTGCAGCTGCTGAACCCGGGACGGGGCGGCCCGCAGGGGGTGGCGGCGGAGTGGGTGGACGAGGAGAGCGCGAGCGCGAAGCTGGGCGTGGCGCCGGGGCAGGTGGTGGACTACCTGGCGCTGGTGGGGGACAGCTCGGACAATGTGCCCGGAGCGCCGGGGATCGGGCCGAAGACGGCGGCGAAGCTGCTGGAGAGCTACGCGACGGTCGAGGAGGTGCTCGAGCATGCGGGTGAGATCAAGGCGAAGCGGGCGCGGGAGTCGCTGATTGCGAACCGCGAGCAGGTGCTGCTGTCGAAGGAGCTGGTGACGATCCGCACCGATGTGGGGGTGGAAGCCGAACTGGAGGATCTGAAGGTGTCGGCGCCGGACAACGAGCGGCTGCGGAAGCTGTTCGTGGAGCTTGAGTTTCGGACGCTGTTGGGCCGGCTGGAGGGGGTTGGGGCGGGTGGGCCGGGCGCGGCGTCGGCCGCGGCTGAAGCGGCCGCGGGTGAAGTGGGCCGGGGGGGCGAAGCACGCAGGGCGGGTGATGCAGGCGGAGCGGGCGGTGTGGCCACGGGCGACGGGGGACCGGAGTACGTGCTCGTGGCCGATGCGGAAGAGGTGGAGGGCGTGGCGCGGGCCTGCCGGGAAGCGGGGGTAGTGGGCGTGGCTGTGCTGAACCGTACGCTGGTGCCGACCCGGGGTGGGGTGGCGGGGGTGGCGGTGGCGGCGGGGGGCGGAGCGGGGGCGCCGCGGTCGAAGGACGAGGCGGCGGGGGCCGCGCCACCTCCGGCGTGCCACTACCTCCCCGTCGGGCACGAGAGCGCGATGTCGCTGGGGTTGGGTGGGGGGGATGGGGGTGGGGGGGACAATCTCCCCGCGCTGGACAGCGAGGCGATGGCGCCGCTTCGTGCCGTGCTGGCGGATCCCGCGGTCCCCAAGGTGGGGCACGACCTGAAGCGGTCGCTGATCGCGTGCCGACGCGCGGGACTGGAGCTTGCCGGTCCGTTCAAGGACGTGATGGTGGCGTCATACGTGCTGGATCCGGGGCGGCGGCACCGGGATCTCGCCGCTCTGGCCACCGACTTCCTGGGCCGCGAGACCACCGCGCCCGCGAAGGTGCTGGGGACCGGCAAGAAGCGGCGGGCGTTCGGCGAGATCGCCGCTGCCGAGGCGCTGTCCCTCGCCTGCGAGCAGGCCGAGTTGCCGCTGCAGCTCTGGGAGCTTTTCTCGGGCCAACTGGCCGCGGAGGGACTCGACGAGCTGTTCGACGAGCTGGAGACGCCCCTGATCCCCGTGCTAGCCGACATGGAGATGAACGGAGTGGGGATCGACCCCGGTTTCTTCGCGTCCATGAGCGCGCGGCTCGCCGACGAACTGCGCCTCATCCGCGAGGACATCCACCGGGTCGCAGGCACCGAGTTCAACATCAACTCGACCCCACAGCTGCGTGACGTGCTCTTCGAGCGGCTGGGACTGCCCGTCATCAAGCGCACCAAGACCGGCCCGTCCACGGATTCGTCCGTGCTTGAGCAGCTTGCGGTGCAGGGCCACGAGCTGCCACGCCTGATGATGGACTACCGGCAGCTGGAGAAGCTGCGCAACACCTACGTCGACGCGCTTCCGGCGCTGGTGAATCCCGAAACGCGGCGGATTCACACGACCTTCAACCAGGCGGTCGCCGCCACCGGCCGTCTGTCATCCTCCGACCCCAATCTGCAGAACATTCCCATCCGCACCCCGGTCGGCCGCGAGATCCGCAGGGGGTTCATCGCCCCCGACGGCGCTCTCCTTCTCACCGCCGACTACTCGCAGATCGAGCTGCGCATCCTGGCGCACTTCTCCGGCGACGAAGTGTTCGTGAGAGCATTCCGGGAGGGAAAGGATGTCCACCGGGAGACCGCGGCGGTGATCTTCGACGTCCCCGCCGGCGAGGTCAGCGGCGGGATGCGCGACCAGGCCAAGACGGTGAACTTCGCCACGCTCTACGGTCAGGGACCCTTCAGCCTGGCCCGGCAGCTCGACATCTCGATGGAGGACGCGAAGCAGTTCATTTCGCAGTACTTCGAGCGCTTTGCCGGTGTGCGGCGCTTCCTCGACGAACAGGTCGCGCAGGCGAAGGAACTGGGGTACGTGGCCACGCTGCTGGGCCGCCGCCGCCGGATCCCCGAGTTGCGAGCGCGGGCGTGGAACGTGCGCCAGTTCGGCGAGCGGGTGGCGCAGAACACGCCGATCCAGGGGACCGCGGCCGACCTCATCAAGGTGGCGATGATCCGGATCCGGGAGCTTCTGGGCGGCGACCCGGAAGTCCGCATGGTCCTCCAGGTGCACGACGAGCTCGTCTTCGAGGTGGCCGAGGGCCGGGTGGACGAGGTGGGCGCTGCGGTGGTGGAGGTGATGGAGTCGGCGATGGAGCTGAGTGTGCCGCTGAAGGTGGATGTGGGATCAGGGAGGACCTGGTACGACTGCAAGGGGTGAGTCCGGTCCCGGCTGGCCATGCGGACGCCCCGAAAACCGGCTTCATTGCCGACCGCGGCCAAAGTAGTCCCATCCAGCCATGGAAGCGGACAACTGAAATCCAGCATCATTCATTGGCGTCCGTAGAGTTCCATAACACACTTGATATCAACATGTTATATCAAATATCTCCTACTCTCCTCCACCGGCGGTGTCCCTTGCGATCTACTGCCATCCGCGCTACGATTAGGGAATGAATAATGTCACCAACACCCGCACCCAGCGCCGCCGAGGCAAGCCCAAGGGCCGCCATCCCCACAACCGGCTGTCCGCAGCCTTAGTGCGCTCCGCGCCGCCCGGCCGGCACTGCGACGGCAACGGGCTGTACCTCTACGTCAAGAAGACCGGCACCCGAAGCTGGATCCAACGGCTCGTAGTCCGGGGCAGAAAGCGCGAGATCGGCCTGGGCAGCGTCGTCCTCGTCTCGCTGGCCGAGGCCCGCGAGCAGGCGCTGGCCAACCGGAAACTGGCCCGCGCGGGCGGCGATCCGATGGCCGAGAAGCGCCGGTCTGTGGGCGTCCCCACCTTCGCCGAGGCCGCCGTGCGGGTCATCGAGCAGAAACGCGGCGGATGGCGCAGCCCGAAGACCCCGAGGCTCTGGATTCGCTCGCTGGAAATGTATGCCTTCCCACGCCTTGGGAAGCTGCCGGTCTCGGAGATCACCAGCGCCGACGTGCTGGAAACGCTCTCTCCGATCTGGCACGCGAGGCCGAAGGTCGCCCGCTCCGTCCGCCTGCGCATCCGGACCGTGCTGGAGTGGGCCGTCGCCATGGACTGGCGGAAGGACAACCCGTGCGACCGGCTCCTGCCGGTGCTCGGCCCCCAGAACGATGTCGTCACCCACCGGAAGGCCCTGCCTCACGGCGAGGTATCGGCGGCCATCGCGAAGGTGCGGGCGGCGAAGCCGGGGAAGGTGGACACCTTGGCATTCGAGTTTCTGGTGCTGACGGCGGCTCGGGGCGGTGAGGTCCGCGGGGCGGTGTGGAGCGAGATCGATCAGGATGCGGGCGTGTGGACGATTCCGGCAAGCCGGACGAAGACGGCGAAGGAGCACCGGGTGCCGCTGTCCGGGCGGGCGCTGGAGGTGCTTGACGGGGCGCGGCAGCTGGGCGATGGGTCCAGTCCGATTCGTGTTCGTCAACGAGCGCGGCAAGCCGTTGACCAGAAAGCGGCCGGGGCGGTTGCTCCTGAGCTGCGGTATCTCGGCGGTGCCTCACGGGTTCCGGTCCAGCTTCCGTGACTGGGCCGCCGAGAAGACCGATCATCCGAGGGAGGTCGTCGAGGCGGCGCTGGCCCATGTCGTTCAGAACAAGGTCGAGGCCGCGTACATGCGGACCGATCTGTTCGAGCGGCGTCGTCGGCTCATGGAGGATTGGGCCGAGTACCTCGCGGGCTGAGGTCACAGCAACGAGGCGTGCACGCCTCAAAAACGCAGCTCGGCGGGCGTATTCGGGTTATCTGGAGGCATTTCGGGTATTCTACGGGCCGTGGAATCGCCCAGGAGCGACGATCTCAGGTTCCCGAGGGGGTCCCGGGCAGGCGGAAACAGGGTCGCACGGCAGAGACGCCGCCGTCGCAAAGGTGCGACGGCGGGGCTGACTCCGTCGTCCTCGCGGTCGGTGAAGGCTACAATCACGAGGTCGAGGAGCTTGCTTCACGATGGCCCGGCCACCACCGTCCCGGTGGGCGCGCGGGAGCGTCTTCGCAAGCGCCCGCAGCGGTGGCTTGGGCCACGACAGGGTGTCTAGGCCGACCTTACCCCATGGCCTACACTCCGGCGCTCCCCCAGGAGGGGCAGCCTGGGGCTCCGCCCCTTCGAACCCCGGAATACTCCGGTCGAGTTCGAGGGCGGGGGGCGGCGCATCCCGGTGGCTAGACGCCGCCGGTCATCGTTGCCGTCCGTCCGCGAGCCGGAGAGTCCGCCGACTTGGTGGGCTAAGCGGTGGCCGACGGCGTCGAGCCGTTGGATTCATACGCGGCTCATGGACGAATGGGCCACGCAAACACGGGCCAGTCACGCGTATCCCGGACGGGAGGCTCGCTGCTCTCGTCCCGGCCCAGCAGCAGGTGGCTGCGCGCAACCAAGTCGTTGTCCCTGGAGTTGGCCGCCGGGGTGTCGCGCCGGTCGCACGCCCGCATCCATTCACCGGGATCGGTCGGAGTTCCGACCACCACCGCCCCACTTATTTGGTGGGCGCGCGGCGATGTAGAACTCCGTATCATGCCACAGTTTCATTACTCCCGCCCACAGGACAAAAACCGATTCAGTCTAGCCCCAGCAAGGGAGCAACGATGAGCACCGGATCACGAGAAACAGCCCAAGCAAAAGGAGCGGAGTGCGACCCGAAGCCGCAGCAGGTTCCAGCCGAGGCACCCGACCTGACGCTGCGGCGAATGATCGGCCTGCTCGGGACCCTCTTACCCTTCGTTCTCCTGTTCGGGGGCCACCTGTCTCCGAGTGGCCTCCTGATGCGGAAGTCCATCAGCGCATACTACTACACAGCCGTCGGGTACCTATTTGTCGGTATCCTGCTCGTGACAGGAGCCTTTCTAATCTGCTATCGAGGTTATCCAGAATCCGCGCCCAAGTGTCCTGAGAGCAAGCGGTGTGCCGGCATACGGAAGTGGTGTCCTTGGATACGGGACGACGGCCTCACTTCTGTGGCTGGATTGCTCGCCATCTTGGTCGCCGTCCTGCCCGCCGCTGCCTGCGGTCAGGAACCCGATTTGGTAAACAAAGCTCATTGGGTCTTGGCCGGAGCGTTCCTGCTGGCGACAGCCGTGATGTCGCACTGCCAGTTTACCTTGGGCGGGGAGAACCACACGCTGTACAGCGTATGCGCCGGACTCATCCTGGCGGCGGTATTGGTGATTCTCGGTGATTTCTTGACGGGGGAACACCTTCAGGAGTGGTGTCCCACGATTGTCTGGTGGTTGGAAGCAGTAGCTGTCGTGGCTTTCGGGTTCTCGTGGCTCGTGAAGTCAGAGCTGATTCGCTCTCGGCCAAGACAGCTGGTGGCGTTGCTGACGTTGCTAGTCCTGTTCTGGGTCGCTTCGCGCCTGGTTCCCAGCAGTGGGCCGTGACGATGGTTCGTATTCTGAGGTCCGACACACGGCCGAGACCGGAGCAGTACACTATCCTCTGGAGTCGCGCCGGCCTTGAGCGAACTGAGGCGAGGGATCATCCCCGAAAGGCCAGCGTGTGGCAATGGGGCTGGGAGTGTCACACAATCCGAGCGGCGACCGTGGGGTGGCCGCTCGGTTGCCCGGAGGAGCGTTTCGGCGCCTCCGCCGGGCTGCCTTTAGCCACTGTAACCTAGAGCCGGGGGCGGAAGCGCAAGCGGAAGCGGCCTCCCGAGGGTCTGACCTCATGAACCGTCCCACGGCGCCGAGATCCGGATAGGAGACGCTCCCACGCCGCCATCAAGAGCCAAACAGCACAATCGGACAAGCCCCCCTTTTTGGGAGGCGCACCATCCTGACAGCTTCGGTATTCTGAACCAGATGCGATGACGACGAAATACGGAAGGCAGACAGATGACTGGCAGATCCGCACTCCCTATCGCGCTACTGGCTATCGTGGCTTGCGACGAACTCATCGATGACCCCATCGTTCCCGAGCCGCCCTCCCGTCCGTCGGCAACTACCTGCATAACGGCACTGGATGGATACGTGCGGCGGGCTGGGAACAACCTTGCGGTCTACAATGCCCAGTGGCAGAACGACTGTTCTGCGCGCATCCGGATTCGCGCTTCAGTCACCCTCTACCTCCTACCTGCGCGCACGGTGGTCAATCGGAAACGGTTCGAGACGGTGGTGCCAGGCAACGGCGTGGCGTGGCTCTGCGGCAACGGGGAGACGTATGCAGCGTGCTCACTCGACTACAGCACCACTAGCGCATTCGGTGCCGTTCCCAACGTCACGTACTGCTACACCGACGAGAACTGCGAGTATCCGTCGTTCCCTGACCCCTAGAAGATAAAGGAAGCCAACCCATGAAGAACTGGCTGGAGTCTTGGGGTGCGATGGTTGCAATCCTTGTGGCGGCGGTTACCGCCACATGGGTACTGCGATCTGAGCTCTCGGAAATCCATCTCACCATCGCTGAGCTGGAAGGTCGCATGGAAGAACGGGCAATGGCTGTGGGACCGGATCGCATAGCGGAGATACAGACAGAGCTTGCCACAGTGCAAGCAAAGCTCGATCGGATCCTCGAGGGAATTGACCCGTCGGGAAGCCCGCCATGACCGTCAGAGCACTTCTGATTCGACATCCTCGCAAGCGCCGCATGTGATGCGACCGGGCCAGAAGGCCACCGCATCGAAGCGTGGACCGGCATCCTGCAACTTGCTGCCGTCGGCGTATCCGCAGAACAGACGTTGCCGACAGCGATATCCACTTCGAGGTGCTACTGGAGTACAGCGACGGGTACGACGACTCCTACCGTGACAACAGTCACAGCCTCTCCCCCCCTCGTAGGGTAGGAAGCGGTCTTGTTACCCCCAGCCGTCGACAGAGCGGCGGACCGATCCCGCCGAGTCACTTCCCACGCCTCTTGACGCTGCATTCCCTGAGCGGCCGAGGGAGGCGTCTTGGCGCGCCGCTGGCGACGGCCTCCGCCACCTCCGGGGCATGTGGGACAACTAGAGACGCCATAGACACTTAGCCTATTTCCCAAGGGTTGACGACCCTGTGAAGGATCGTTCAGCGTTCGGGTATGGCGACCCTGGAAGGACAGTTCATTTCGCGCGTCGGCGCGTTCTCGGGCGCTCCGGTGCGGGCCCGAAGGCGTCCGGCATGAAGGCGCTGGGCAAGCGGTACCTGATGCGCCGGATCCAGCGTGCCCGCTCGTCGTCGCTGAGGACCGCAAATCGGGTTCTGGCGTTCTTCTCGGAGCAGGACGGGATTTCGGACGGCGGGCGCGATCCTCCACGACGCCCGAAACACCGGAGACCGACCAGCAAGCCGAGCACAACGAGGAGGAATACGATGACCGAGAACCCGAATAGTGAGAGAACGAACCCGCCGATCCGCTTCCTGCGGCTGCCGGACGTGCTGGAGCGCACGGGCCTGTCGCGGAGTACGATCTATGTCCGGCTGGCCGAGGGGCGCTTCCCCCGGCCGGTCGCCCTGGGCGGACGCGCCGTGGGCTGGATCGAGGCCGAGGTGGACGAATGGGTCCGCGACCGGATCGCCGAAAGCCGGCCGGAGCGCGGCGAAACCGCGCCGGGGATCCCCGAGGCCAGCCATCGGGCGACAGCGGCTGGCCCGGCGCGATGAGTCGGCGCGCTTCGCGGCCGCCGGGGAACAGTTCTCCGGTCGCTCCTAAGGTGCGTAAGCCAGCCGACGCAGTGTTGAACACTGCGGCCTGGCAAGGGGGACGCTGCGCCCCCCTAGAACCCCCAGCTTCGCGCGCCGCTGAGAGGTCAGCGGGTGGGCGCGGGAGGCCGCGCCCCGAACCCCGCCCCCGGGGCGCCCGTGACTGAGCGCCGAACCGTGATGGTCGCGGCGCGCGTCACTCCTGCGGAGCACGCCGCTTGGCGGGAGAAGGCGGCGGCGACCGGTGTGTCGCCGTCCGAGTTGTTGCGTCGGGCGATGGCGCAGACGCGAACGTGGACCGCGCCTGCAAGGGCCGTCGAGCGCGAACGCACCCGGCAGCTCGCTCGCATCGGCAACAACCTGAACCAGCTCGCGCGATGGGCGAGCATGTACATTCCCGCGCGGATCTGTTTGTGATGATTGGACTTACGGGATTCGGCGGGCGAGTTCCCGCCGATTGATTCCCGCTGATTGGATCAGGCCCGAACTCGCCGCCGGTTCGCCAGCGCCTGCCTCAACTGTCCCGCATCGGCATGCTGATAGCACTGAAGGACGGTCTTGGCCGTTTTCCAGCCTCCGAGTTCGCAGAGGACCTTGAGCGGCTGATCCATGAGATCGGACGCGAACTTCCGCCTCAGCGAGTGCCAGCCTCGGCCCGGCTTCGGTTCCAGAGCCGCGAGCGTCTGGGCTCTCTGCCACCAGAAGCTCGGCAGCGACCGGCCCACGCACCGCGAGGCGTCGGTCGGCGCGGGCAGCACCGGAGTGTCCCCGGTCCCGGCGCTCATCGCTCGCGCTTCCTCCAAGGCGGCCAACGCCTCGTCGGTCACGGGCGTGACGTGCTCATAGCCCGTCTTCTCGTGCTTAGCTCGCCACCGCACCTCGCCGGCCTCGAAGTCGATATCGGTCCACTTGAGCTTGCGGATGGCGCCGATTCGGTGCCCGGTCTCGTGCGCGAGCACGAGGGCGACGTGGAACCGCCAGTCCACATCCCGGGACACCTTCAACAACGCCTCGTACTCGTCTTCGGTGAGCACCACCCGTGTCGGGTTCTTCTCGACGGGCTTTCTGAGACCCTTGAGCGGATTGGAGTCGAGCAGGAGATTTCCCTCCTCGTCCCGGGACCGTGCGGCCCAGTTGAGCACGGCCATCAGGAACGTCAGGTCGCAGGCGATCGTCCGGTTGGACACGGGCCTGCCAGAGTAGCCGATCCTTCCCGCGCGGCGCTCCCGGATGAACCGGTCCCAATCGCGCTGGGAGAGCGTGGACGGATCGCGGTCCCTGCCGAAGAACTGGAGGAACATCCAGATCGCGGTCCTGTCGGTCTGCTGCGTCCCCACGGCCTTCGTGGGCGTCACCTCTTCGCCGTAGATTTCAAAAAGCCTTCCCAGCGTGAGCGGCTCGGCCTCGGCCTCCTTCTGGCCGTTCGGCTCCGGCTTCCCGACCCCGGCGGCGAACTCGTCGGCCTGCCGCTTGGCTCGGGTCCAGTCGCGGTGTTTGAGCGACCGGGTGAGCCTTCTACCGTTGTCGCGCCACTCGATCTGGTACAAGCCGGTCTTGGGATCGGCGAACACCCTCACCCGGTTCCGGCCCCATTCGCCGGCGCTGTAGCTCCGCCGACTTCGTTTCGTGCGTGCCATCATTCGATTCCTCTCGGTGATGGACCGCACGATCTGCGCAAACGAAAGCTCGCGGAGAGAAGGCGTCTCCGCCAGATGGACGCTACCACGGGGCGGCGGGATCCTGCCGGAAAACCGCGTCGGCGGCGATGCGTCCGACCGCCGTCCCGGAGCCGGTCGATTTTTGAGCGGGAGGCCATGATTCGGAGGCGGTTTTCGACGTTCCCGATGCCGATCCGCGAGTGTACATCCCACGTCGGGGTGCTTGTGCATGGCAATCGCGCTCCTGACGTGCACGACGCCGGTTCCGCATGTCGCTGGCGCGCTTGTGGTTGTGCCACGGCCAGCGCAGCGCCGATGCCGATCCGCGCTCCTCGGCCGTGGCTGGGAGCGACCCCCCTGTCTCAATGCCCAGTGCGGGCATCGGCGAGGGCTGGGACGAACACGCCCGTCCCACCCTCCCTGGGGGTCGCTCCCAGACCATCGGTCCCTCGCGGGAAGGCCAATCCGGACATGCTTGACGCCCGCTGCCCGGACGCATCCGACCCGACCTTGGGCTCGGCCAAGAGGGCACCACGGCCTCGGTCGTCGAGCAGGTAGCTGCCTGCCTCGAAGCGGCGCTCCACCGGTCGTGGCCCAACTGTAGCCGCGCCAGCGACATGGACGGCCGGGGCCTTGTCCGGTCGGACGGCGATTTCGTGTCCGGCGACCCCCAGAGTGAACCGGACACGCAGGACTTACCACGATCACCGGCATCGGGCGGCCGCCACGGCCCGCGCGACAGCACTGCGGACTCGGAACGATGCTCCAGGGCGCGCTTCTGCTGAGGCGAATGCCCCGGTCCCCGCGAGATCGCGCGGATCGAACAGGCGATCCTCGGCATGGACGACGCCGAGGTCGAGAGGCTCGGCGGGCTCCAGAGCTGCTTGCTGAGGATCGCCGAACTGAAGAAACAGGTTCGGTCCGCGTGCCCCGGAACGGCGATCGCCGGCTTCACAGCATAGCGTTCCAGACGGCTTCGAGGAGGCGCGCCTTGAATGCCGGATTCCTGGGTCCCGGGGCCGGGCGGCCGGCGCACATCGACATCGGGGTCCATGTGCGCGGACACGCGGTCCGCACGTGCACGCCCGCGACGGCACAAGCCGTTGTCAGGATTGCGGTTGCTCCACGGCCTCCGGGACGGCTGCGCCGCGCCGGAACCTGCGGCCGTGGCCGGAGCGACCCCCCTCCCTGGACGCTTGGCGTGCCACGGGGGAGGGTTGGGATGTGCACGCCATCCCAACCCTCCGCGGGAGGTCGCTCCGGACCAGCATTCCCTTGCGGGAAGGCGAAACGGCGAGCCGAGATGGGTCCCATCTCGGTTGCGGTCGGCTATGCCGTACAGCCCACCGGCCAGCCGGTCGACCAACGGGTCCTCCGCTGCTTCGAAGCGGCGCTCAACACCCTTCCGGGACGGATTGCTAGCGGCTCGGCCCGAGCGTCCCGTGCGCCACGCCGAACCGGGCGGCGAGGCCGAAAGACGTTGCCGCGCCTACGGATGGCCGGGAACCCTGGTGCGCATCGCCGGAGCGCCTAAGTGCGCATCGACCCCTCGTGTCGTTTCCGCGTTCCAGTACGGCTCCAAGCCGTGGCGCGGGCTATCGTCCAGCCGCCTTCAGCGTAACCGGACCCTCTGCCCGGTGCCGCCACCGTGCTCGGACGGCGGCGGGCGAGCCGAAACATCTCCACGCCAAACCGCCCCCGATACGCCCAGAATCGCCGGAGAGCGGTTTTCCGGGCTCGATACAGGGCCTTTGGGGGGATTGGCTTGGAAAGCTGCCAACCCAGTCGGCCAGAAACTTGCCTACGGCCGGATCCTCGTGCCGTCGCCGACCGCGACCAAGCTCCCGGCTGGACGGTACGCTGAGGATCACGCCGACCGGCTCGTCGGCCACGACGGGGCTACGCTCGGCCGTGGCCCCCGCGACGGGGTTCGGGGTTGGAGCACCTCGCCGCCCGCCGCTCCCGTGGCGGGCCAGAAACGCCGGGGTCAGAGGGGGCGCGGCCCCCCGCCAGCCTCGCTCGGGGACACACGCGGAGTGTGGCCCCAGCGAGTATGCTGGCTTGACCAGATTACCGTGGCTCAAGCCAGCCCTTGCCTCCCCCCGGCCCTAGCGTGCCGGAGCCAGCCCGCGCGGACGCCTCGAAACGCTTCCGCACGCCGGGCTCGGTACGGGCAGCCGCCCTAGCCATCTCGGGAACCGCGGTGTTCCGCACGGTGTGGATTGCGCAGAGGCTGGATAGCGCGGGGAGGGCGCCTACCCGTCTTCGGATGGGTTCACTTGGTCCGCCCCAGCAGCGGTGATGCGGAATCGTTGCTTCGGGCTACGCGGCGTTTTGGGGATCGTCATTTCAATCCAACCTCCGACTAGGCACGGATCTACGTACCGTTTCTTTACGCTCCCCCAGTCCTTACGATCCAAAGCGGCAAGAATCTCCTTTCGCGTCATCTCCCCGGACATGGCATTCAGCAGTCGCATGGGCAATTCCCCAGGGACCGGTCCGTCTGAAGGGGATACAGAACCAAGTTCCGAGATCGTGTATTGGTCGGATTCTGTCGGCTCGCCCTCTCGGACGGGGGATACTTCTGGACGAGCCTCGCGCTCGGAAGGGAAGAGCGACCCTTGGGTCGCCCCGGTGGACTTCGAGAACTCTGATTCGTCGTCGGACAGGAGCGCCCGGAGGTCAACTGCGTCCTTTGGCTCCGGCCAAAGGCGGGCATCCCGCTCGACCAGCGCGTCAAGCCCCGCGCACGGCTCTTCGGGACGCCGGACATACACTGGCACGTAGCGAAGTTTTTCCAGCTGCTCGGTCGCCCCCGCCCAGGTACCGCCATGCCCGTGATCGGAATTCACCACCAGCGCCCCGTTTGCCAGCGCGTAGATTTGTTTGTTGCGTTCCATGGCCTGGAACGCCCGGAACCGCACCGAGGGATCGTAGGAAGAGACCAGGACCAGCCGTCCATCCATGAGCGGTTCCCGGTTTCCACGGTTGAGCGCAGCCCGTTCGAGACCGTTACCCAGAACGCCAATCGCCCGGCCACCCTCCTCCATAGATCCGCGCATCGCCGCCTGATCGACGCCACGGGCACCCCCTGAGACGATAGCCACATCCGCTTCAGCAGCGAGGCGTCCAACGCGCTCTGTGTATTCGATGACCTCTTCGTTCACCTTCCTCGAACCAACCACTGCCAGTCCGCCACCGTCCAGAAGGCTCCAGTCGCCACAGCCGTACAGGACCGGCGGGGCCTTCTCCCGCATCTTCTTCTTGAGCCGCGTTGGGTATTGCTTGTCCGCTCTCGTAACCACCCAGATTGCGCGAGCGCCCCAACGCTCCAGCGCCTGGGCCAGAAGAAACCCCCGATCAAGAAGCTGATGAATGTCTGCCAACGTTCGCCTGGTTTTCAAATCGGACCAAGCGCGATCCAGTTCCCCCAATCCAGCCGAACGAAAGAGATCCTCGGGCTGTAGGTCGTTGTGGTGAAGGTGCCGGGCCAGCTTGTTGTAGTCGCCAAGGGGCAGGGGTGCTACGGAGGTCCGGGACCTCCCCACCAGGAGCGGCGCCGTCAGCAGCAGGATCGCCTGCGCGTTGGGACTGAGATCGCCGCTCATCAGCTGCGCCCCAACGTCGAGAGCGCAAGGGGCCAGACCCTGCCGCTACCGTGCTTGCGCAACAACCAAGCCGCCACCGTGAAGGTCCAGCGCGACCCGACGATGTCGTCGACAAGCAGTACTGGGTCCGCAGGAACGCTTCGGTCGGAGACTACGATCGAACCGTCGACGTTCCTCGCCTGATGCACGGAGTTCTGCATTTTCTTCTGTGGAGGACAATCCCTTGTCTTGACTAGAACCGGACGAAACGGCAAGTCAAGCACGTCCGCCAGTCGCTCTGCGAAATCGGGCACGAGATGCGGATTCCGGCGCGATGGTATGCATGTCACCCACTCGGGCCGCGGGTTCGATTTCCATCGCTTGAAGAGCGAGGCGCACGCGTCAACCAGTTCGTCGGCGAATCGGCGGTCTCTCTGTTTCCCGGCACGCACCATCTCTCCCCATCCTCCGTCGCCCCAAAGGCACAGCGCTCGTCCCTCTTCTCCCCGGAGTTCGTCTGGAATCCAGCCCTTGATGTCGTAGCCCGGTAACCCGCCTCCGGGCCACTTCTTCCGCGGCATGATCGGCAAGTCGAGCCGACGCAGGAAGGCCAGCGCTTCGGTCTCGGCCTCCCGGCTCACCTCTGTAGGAAGCGGTGGAAGCGCCGGGGGGCCGATCCCCTCCGGATCACCGTCTAGTGCCCGAATCAGAAACTCCATGTGACCGCGTTCCAGACGCACATAGTCCTGCATCTGACGCTGTTCCTCAACCCGCAGATCGGTCAGGCGCTTCACTCGGTCCCAGAAGGAATCGCTCAGCTCGGCGGCAGTCAGCAACCACTTCGCACCATCCGTCACAATGGGTGCCGGCCGCTCCAGCGAGAGCAGCTTCAGGGTGAGACTGAGGCGACCCTGGGACAAGTTCACCTGCTGACGGAGTTCGTAGTGCGACAGCCCCTTGGAAGCCGCTGCGAGAGCTGCGACCACCTGATCCGCCTCTTCGGGCGTGGGAAACGCCCGTTCGATGAAGTGGCTGGTGATGTCGGTTTCCTCGACGCCGCTTAGCAGGACGCCGTACGCATGCTCCAGCGCCCGGCCAGCACGACCCACTTGTTGATAGTAGGCCACTACGGACCCCGGGGTGTGATAGTGAACGACGAAGCCGAGGTCCGGCTTGTCGAACCCCATCCCCAGCGCAACCGTGGCCACGAGGGCCTTCACGCGGTTTTCCAGTAGTTCCTGCTCCAGCCGCTCCCGCTCCTCCGTGATCATTCGCCCGGTATATGCCTTGACATCGATGCCTCGTGACTGGAGCCAGTTCGCCACCAGTTGGGCGTCGCGCACTGTCAGCGCGTAGATGATTCCGTGGCCGGGAATCCGGGGGAGTTGTTCGGCAAGCCATGCGAGCCGCTGTGACTGTCGCGGCAAACGAATGGTCTGGAGGGTTAGCGACGGGCGCGCTAGGGGCCCCCGCTGGACCTCCAATTGAGGTCCGAGGACCTCGCGGAGGTCGTTCATCACACGATTGTTGGCTGTGGCGGTTGTCGCCAGCAGGCGCACGTTCGGCGGAAGCATACGGGCGGCGCGCTCGATCAGTTGATAATCCGGCCGGAAGTCATGTCCCCAGTCGGAAATGCAATGGCACTCGTCGATTACGAGGAGGGCGACGCGGTCGGCGATCTCCAAGAGCACCTTGGTTCGAAAATGCTCGTTGGCGAATCGTTCCGGCGCGATAAGGAGGATGTCCACTTCGTCGCGGTCCAACGCCGCTTCCACTTTCGGCCAGTCGTCGCTGTTGGCCGACGTGATCATCGCTGCACGGACACCCATCCGTCTCGCGGCCTCGATCTGGTTGCGCATCAGTGATAGCAGGGGAGAAACGAGCAGCGCCGGACCTCTTCCTCCTTCCCGTAGCAACCTGGTCGCGATGAAATAGACGAAGCTCTTTCCCCACCCCGTCCTCTCCACAACCAGAAGCCGCCCTCGACCCTCGACCACATGCCGGACCGCCTCCTCCTGGCCGGTGCGGAAGGTAGCGTCTGCAATGCCGGCGCCCGCCTGCAAGAGTTCAAGCGCTCGCGGCGGGCTGTAGGACACCGGTTGGCTCCGGGCCACGGCGCGGAGGGCCCTCCTGATGTCTTCCTTGTCACCGTTACGTAGCTCGAAGGGCTTCGATTCCATGGCTCGACGCACGGCTCCTCGCTCGAACGTTCCCATTCGTAGCTCTGCCACGACAAGCAGGCGGACCCTATCGGACGGAAGGCTCTTCTGCCAGCGACCAGCATGCACTACGACGCCGAGCTTGGAATGACGGCCCGCCCAGTACTCTTGCCCGTCAATCCTCACGTTTGGCATGCGTTCATTTCCGTCTCTCGGACTCCTTCCTCAGAACAGCGGACCATTTCCGATGATCCCAAGATAATACGGGCGGAAAGACGGCGACTCGGAACCAGACTGCACCGCCGACCCGCGCGCTCCCCGGTTACGCCGAGAGCTCCGGCCGCCCGTCCCAAGCCTCATGACTCCCGCCGTGCTGATGGGACCTGCAACGGCGGCGACGTTTCCCGCCAATCGAACTGTTTTTCCCGCTTACGCGGTACGGTCCAGCGGGGTCCAGTCCAATGGCAGGAAACGCAGATCGTGCAGCCCTGTATGAGTTTAGACGATTTCCTGCCGTGATTCAGGCCTCTGGCGATCCGCTGGGCGAACACCCACGCCTCGGCCGCCGAGGCCGTCTCGGTGATCGCCCACCTCGTGTCGTTCGAGCGGTCGCTGCTCTCCGTGGCACGCGTCGGCGAGGACGCCGGCGATGCACCTTAAGTTCCTCCCGCACGGCAAGGGCTCGGCCAAGGCGGCGGTCGACTATCTCGTAGGAGAGCGGGACGCCGAGGGGAACGAGCGCGAGGGCGTCGAGGTCGTGCGCGGGAACCCGGACATGGTGGCCGCCGTCGCCGACTCGCTGGACTTCGAGCGCAAGTACAGGTCGGCCGTGATCGCGTGGGCGCCGGAGGACCGGCCAACCGGCAAGCAGATCGGAGCCGTCCTCGACGCGTTCGAGAAGACGGCGTGGGCGGGGCTGGGGCCGGACCGCTACTCCTGGACGGCGGTCCTGCACCGAGAACGCGGCGGAGGCGTCCATGTGCATATCCTCGCCGCGCAGTGCGATCTCCAGACGGGCCGAAGCCTCAATATCGCGCCCCCCGGCTGGCAGAGGACCTTCGATCCGCTCCGCGACGCCTTCAACCACGAGCACGGCTGGAGCCGCCCGGACGACCCGGCGCGCGCAAGGGCGCAGCAGCCGGGCCACCGCGCCTACATCGAGGCGTCAACGCTGCGGGCCGGGCTGGAGCATGAGGCCAATCCCCGCGACCTGATCCGGGACTACCTGGTGCAGCGCGTCGAGCACGGCGCGATCAGGTGCCGTGCCGACTTGGTGTCCTCCCTGGAGCAAATCGGCCTCGATGTGACGCGCCGGGGCAAGGACTACGTCACCGCCCGCGATCCCGGCAGCGGGAAGCGGTGGCGGCTGAAGGGAGAGCTGTATGAGCAGGACTTCGAGCCCGGGCGACTTGACCTTGCGGGTGCAAAGCCGGCTGGAGACCGACCGGAAGCGGATCGAGGAGTCGACCAAGCGCGAGCTGGAGCGGCTTGGCGAGAGCTTGAGCGGCGTCGCAAGCGCCGCGCTACGCTCCATCGAGAGCGATACGGCGAAGGCGACCGGGCGGATGCGCGCACTGCTGCTGCGGGCCTGGCTCCGGCCCCTGATGGTCGGCCTGAGCCTTTTTCTCGGGTTCAGCGCCGGGAGCTGGGCGACGATGCACTGGTTGTCGGCGAGCATCCAGCGCCGGATCGAGACGCTGGAGATGGAGAACCTGCGGATCGAGGACGCGCGCGGTATGCTGGCGGAGATCGAGGAGACGACCTGGGGCGTGACGCTGCGGGAGGTGAACGGGGAACGATACGTGACGCTCCCGGCCGGGACGATGGTCCGCCCGGCGTTCAGCGTGGACGGGCGGCCCTACGTGAAGCTGTCGAGAGAGTGAGGGATCTGTATGACCGACTTGGAACGCCAGCTGACGGCGGCCTTGGGAAGATTGTCCGCGCAGTACGAAAGGGAACAGCGGCGGCACTCCGGGCAGGTCGAAGCCTTGCGGCAGCGCGTCGAGCGGCTGAGCGAGGAGAACGACACCTTGAGGCGGCAAGTCGAGCGGCTCGACGAGCAAGTGACACGCTTGGCCGAGTACTTCGGGACATCCGCCGTCGCGAGACCGCGCGGCCTACCTATCTGACGCGTCTCCCAACGCCGGATCGCGATTCCGGCCCGAGCCGCTGAGCGATCTCCGCAGTGCCTCGGTCGCTGCTTCCACGCATTCGCACGGCGACCCGGCTGGCTTGAGCCACTGTAACCCAGAACCGGCAACGGAAACGCAAGCGTCGCACAGCGGTTCGAAGCGCGACGTCTGGCGAAGGTTCGCGGGCTACTGACGACGGAGGCGACACAGGCGGCGCACGGCGGCCCGCACGTCCGTGGACAGTCCGAAGATCAGAGCGACACCCAGCGCTCCGAGGGCGAGGTAGAGGAACAGGCTCATGGCCCGAACTCCGGGAACCGGTCCGACTGCTCACCCGCCGGTATCTGGCGGAGCTCCCGCACCGCGCGCGACACATCGCGGGCGTCGGAGCGGATTAGGAGCCAGTCGTCGCCGAACCGCGTCAGGCGGACCCAGCACAACCCGTCCCCGGCTTCGTCAATGGCGACCACTTCGCGGGCGTGGATCTTCCGACCGTAGGCTTGCCCGATGATTCCGCTGTCGATCACGGTATAGACCCCCGTCTTGGTCCGGTGTCGGCACGGACGCGGTACGTTCGTAGGACCTCCACGACTTTCCCGAGCAACCTAGTCTCCCCCCATCCAGACCGAAATACGCCTCGGCCTCTGCTACCGGCGGTCAAGTCCCGCCTCCAAGCATCCACCTACCCCCGGTTGGCTCCCAGGATATGGGACGGCATCGCTCCACCGTCCGCAGTTCGGGATGCCTCTAACTGCCCTCCGGTTCGGAATCCGCGAGTTCCGGCATCAACCCAAAGAACGAGTCTCCCCTCCGAAGCACCTCACCGATGTCCTGGGCTCGAAACACTTCTGTGTGTAGACGCTCGCAACCCTGAGATACGCAGTCTATGGCCGTCTTCTCCCAAAGCCCCCTACATGGCCATGTCTTGATGACTCGGGCAAACGGTGCGGAGGTCTTGTGTCGGCGCAACCTCTCCTTCACATCCGCTCCAAACCCCAGCTTGATGCGGCCTGGATCTAGCTCCGGTTCAAGAGAAATCACATAGAAGCTGCCGGTGCCTTGCACGGCATCGTGATCCGACTCTTCGTTGGAGGAAGGGGTCAGGTCTCTCAAGATCTTCGGATAGTCCTCGGCCCTGATGTAATGGGCGATCTGGCCCCTTGTGCGCTCACTCTTCTGCTTCACGACCTCGATTCCAAGTCGCGCTACCACTCTGTGGATGTAGCCCTTGCTCCGGCCAAGATCGTGCGCGATTTCCCGCACCATCATCAGGTCTTGCTCAGCCAATCGACTTGCTCCGACTCGTTAGGTGACATTTTCCATTTGACGCTGGCGGAGCTGCGCGGAAGGTGGACTCCACAGCCAGCAGTGTGAAGACGATGGCGGTCTCGGCTACTTGGAGCAAGGAAGGTGGGTCGGTGAGACAAGGAGGTCGGTAGCCACGCGACGCGTGCGCGCTTGGAGATTCCGCCGACCAAGATTGCCGGATTCGGGGGGGCTGGCGAAGGACTCCGCGGATGGGCCTTGCGAGCGTCGAGAACTGCGTGCAGCCAGAGACTCACAGCTATTGTCGTCGTCGGCCCAACGGGTGCGTGTCGGGAACGTTCTGAGTTCTCTGTGGGATCGCGCACCTCGACCTAGAGACCGAGCTTTCAGGTGCTGGGCAAGGTACTTGGTCAGGCGTTCCCCTCCGCCTTCGACGAGTGGATCCGGGAGAGTACTCCTCGCGAGTCCGTCCCTTCAACCTAAGCACACTCGGCTCGAACATCCAATGCCGTTCGCTACCGTCGATCCACATCCCGGCCAGCAAACATGAACTGATAGGGGAACGACCCTCACCATGAGTAACGTAAATCAATCAATACCAACAGCTTACAAAAATACCGCCCATCCAGCCATGTATGCGCCCCCCGATCCCCCACACCTTGTTGCCACAACACTCGACCGGGTCTTCCGGCGGCGTGGCGTCGCCTCACACGGCCTCCGCGCCGGCCCCGGCCCGGCAACCATCACATTCTGGAAGGGGAGGACCGTCCCGTGAGCCGTTCGGTAAACAAGATCATTCTCGTGGGAAATGTGGGTAGCGACCCCGAAGTGCGCATCACCAGCGCGGGCGTAAAGGTGGCCCGCATCTCCCTGGCGACCAACTGGAGGACAGGGGGAGAGGATCCGGAGGAGCGTACCGACTGGCACCGCGTCAACCTGTGGGGCCGGCTGGCGCAGGTTGCCGAGGACTACGTGTCCAAGGGCGACAAGCTATTCGTGGAGGGATACCTGCAGTACGATTCCTACGAACGTGACGGCGTCACGATTCCGACGGCCGAAATCCGTGCCCGTGAGATGGTGATGCTCACCGCTCGCGCGGGTGATGCCTGAGGGGATCCGTCAGTTGGCGGTCCAGAAGCCGGAGAGGGAGTCGCCCTGGGGGCTTTCGCGGAGCTTTTCGAAGGCTCGGTTGCGGATCTGGCGGATGCGCTCGCGAGTCACGCCCAGCAGCGAGCCGATCTCCTCCAGGGTGCGCTCTTCGCCATCGTCGAGGCCGTAGTAGAGGTAGAGGATCTTGCGCTCGCGCTCGGTCAGGTAGCTGTCGAACATGTTCTCCAGATAGGAGCGGCGCGCGACCGCCTCCACGTCCTCCTCGATTTCGGTGCCGTCCACGCCGGCGAAACGTTCGCCGAAGCTGGCGCTGTCGCGGTCACCCCTGTCCAGGGGCGCGTCCAGGCTGAGTTCGGCGGCGGAGACCCGCCGGAGTGCCCTAACCGTCTCCAGAGGCTCACCCATCTCGCGGGCGAGTTCCTGGTCGGTCGGGGAACGGCCGAGCTGCTGTGTCAGGCTGGTGTTGGTGCGCGCCAGGCGAGCCAGGTTGGAGTTCTGGTTGAGCGGGATGCGGACGGAACGGGTCTGCTCGGCGAGTGCCTGCAGGACCGTCTGCCGGATCCACCAGACGGCGTAGGAGATGAACTTCACGCCCTTGTCGGGGTCGAACTTCTTCACCGCCTTCAGGAGCCCCTCGTTGCCGATGCAAACCAGCTCGGCGAGCCCGAGGCCCCGCCCCTGGTACTTCTTCACATAGGAGATGACGAACCGCAGGTTCGCGGTGACGAGGCGCTCCGCCGCCTCCTTGTCACCCGTTCGAGCTCTTCGCGCCAGCGCTCGTTCCTCCTCCGGGTCCGAGATTAGGGGATATCGCTCCACATCCTGCAGATACTGATCGAAGGAATCGAGACCGCGCGAGTCTGCGAACAATGCCGTCCTCCTGAAAGGGGAATCGAAGCGGTGTTCCCTGCACGCGCCGGAGACTGCTGCCGACCAGAGACGGCGGGAGATACCTGGCGGCGACTCCGACGTGCGGTGAAGGGAGACATAGTTTATGCTCCGGGGCCCTCCAAGTCAAATGTTTTCTTGAAGCGACGGGCCGGCAGGGGGAAGAGGGGGCTGGTCACGAGGCGCCGGCGCGGGCTACCGGCCACCCAGGAACACTCCCGAAGGGCCGGCGCCACGACTCCGCTGCATCTGGCGGTCCCTGAGCGTGGTCAGGAGGCTGGTTACGTCGTATCCGACGCGCAGGTGGTAGTCGCGGAGGCCTCCCGTCTGGAGCGGAATGGCCAGATCCAGGCGGAAAACCTGCCGGTTGCCGTCCGGGAAGGCGAAGCGAAGTCCGGCTCCGGCCGCCCCGCGGATCCCCGAGTCGGCACTGAACGGCGCGTCTCCCTTCCAACCCGCGCCGACATCGACGAAGAACGCCAGCCCAAGGTCGAATACGTCGCTGAACGGCGCATCCAGCGTGATCCGGTCTTCGAGGTTCACAACCAGCCGGCGCGCGACCGGAAAGTCGAGCCGGCCATACCCCCGGATGCCGAGCGGACCCCCCAGGGTAAGCTGGAACGGCCTCGCGTTGTCCCAGCCCCCGGCACCGCTGATCCCCAAGACGACGGTATGCCGCCGGCCGCCCCCCGGATGCCAGTAGAGGTAGGCATCGAACTCGGCCAAGACGTCGCGATATGACCTCTCGGGCCGCTGGGCGCCCGGCAGCCAGGCGCCCTCCAGATGCACCTCCGAATTGAAAAACCACCTGTCACCGGCGGAGCCACCGAAGAGGGAGAGAGAGCCGCGCAACTCCCGGTCGGAGCCATGGGCGCCGAGGTTCGGCCTGCCCAGCGTGGTACCGGCCGAAACCAGCACCTGCGTGCCCACCCGCACGTCCTGCTCGGCCCGCACCGCGTCGAGTCCGCGCCGCGTGATGAAGCGGATGTTTCGCTTCCCGACGACGGCGTGGAAGCGCGGAATCCTCCGTGCGACGGCCTGGTGGGCCACGGCCTCGATCATCTCCGCACCCGCGCTCTCGCGCGCGGAGTAATCGAACCCTGGAACCACTTCGACCCCCTCGGGAAAGGCGTCGAAGCGAAGTCCCTCCCAGGAAACGCCGACCGCGAGCACGGTGAGGTTCCCGGGGACGCCGAACCGCCGCCCCACCGTGACTTCGGCCCGGCGGGTCTGCACCGGAAGGCTCAGGTAGGTGGATGTGCCGGCCTCCGAAGTCGCGTAGGGGAAGATGTCCTCGCGGAGCCAGTAGGACTCCACGAATGCCCAGCGGCCGACCTCTCCGACGAAGGGATACGAGAGCGACTCCGTGAAGAACGTTCCGGTGCGGGTCCTGCCCCCGGAGATCGCCGCGTCGAACCGGGTGCGGGCGAGTCGCGGATTGCGCAGGTGCACGCCGATGTCGCGCTGTTCCACCTGGTCCCGCACGTAGGCTCCGAGCAGCGTTCCAGTGCCGAGGAAGTTCTCCTCCGCAGCGCCGAGGTACGCGAAGCGGAGACCCTGATCCAGTTCGGGCCGTACGTCCAGCTTCAGCGTCCAGTCGTCGCGCGTGGTCACGAATACGTCAACTTCGCCCTCGCCGGCGGGCGCGTGGCGGATGTCCGCCTGGGCAAGGAAAGACAGCGATCTGAGAGAACGCTCGGACTCGTCGAGGAGTAGCTGGTCAAAACAATCCCCGGCACGGAAGAGGAGCTCGCTTTCGATCACACCCTTCCGGGTTCGGATATGCACCCGGTTGGCCAGCCAGGCGGCCGATCGTTGAACCCAGCCATGCGACTGCCCGTCCTCCGGTCCGTTCTCCTCATAGATGGACTGGTTGCTTGTGAAAACATTCACAATCACGCCCGCGGGGCATTCCGGCCGGCCCTCGGGGGTTTCCTGGGCCGAAGCCGGATGCGCGGCACCGAGCAGCCCGAGCACGATTAGTGTGACTGCCGGGCGGACGGCGGAGCCGGTCATGGAGTCATCAGAGGTGGGGTTCGTGATTGACGGCGCTCCGTGCAGTCCGGTAGGATCACTCCCCGGCCATGGCCGTTGCCCGCGACGGGCCGGAGCTCGCGGAGAATACTAACAGGACGGGGACTTGTCGTTAAATGCGAAGTGACGCGCTGGAGTATCACGCCGATGGTCGTCCGGGGAAGATCGAGGTCGTTCCCACCAAGCCGGTGGCGACCCAGAGGGACCTGTCGCTTGCCTACACGCCGGGGGTCGCCGAGCCCTGCATGGAGATCCACCGGGACGCGGAGGCGGCGTTCCTGTACACCGGCCGCGGCAACCTGGTTGCCGTCGTCTCGAACGGGACCGCGGTGCTGGGGCTGGGGAACATCGGCGCGATGGCGGCAAAGCCGGTCATGGAGGGGAAGGGCGTCCTCTTCAAGAAGTTCGCCGGGATCGACGTCTTCGACATCGAGATCGACACCGAGGACCCGCACGAGGTCGTCCGCTTCTGCCAGCTGCTGGAGCCGACGGTAGGCGGGATCAACCTGGAAGATATCCGCGCGCCGGAATGCTTCCTGATCGAGGAGACGCTGCAGAAGACGCTGCGCATCCCCGTCTTCCACGACGACCAGCACGGCACGGCCATCATCGGGGGCGCGGCGCTCCTCAACGCGCTGGAGATTTCGGGCCGGGACATCGGCGAGGCGACCGTGGTCTTCACCGGTGCCGGGGCGTCCGCGCTGGCCACCGCGCGCCACTGCCTGCGCCTCGGGGTGCGCCCGGAGAACCTCGTAATGGTCGACCGCTCCGGCGTGATCCACGCGGGACGCGAGAACGGGATGAACGAATACAAGGCGCCCTTCGCCACCGAGCGCCCGGTGCGCACGCTGGAGGAGGCGATGGTGGGCGCGGATGTGGTCGTGGGCCTCTCCGCGAAGGGGGTGATCACGCCCGCGATGGTCGCCTCCATGGCGCCGCGGCCAATCATCTTCGCGCTGGCGAACCCCGACCCCGAGATCTCCCCGGAGGAGGTGGCGAGAATCCGGGACGACGCGATCATCGCTACCGGCCGCTCCGACTATCCCAACCAGGTCAACAACGTGCTGGGCTTCCCGTTCATCTTCCGTGGGGCGCTGGATGTGCGGGCGCGCGGGATCGACGAGGGCATGATGCTGGCCGCCACACGCGCGCTCGCGGAACTGGCCCGCGACGACGTGCCGGAATCGGTGCTGAAGGCGTACGGCGACGACGCCTTCGAATTCGGGCCCGACTACCTGATCCCGAAACCCTTCGACCCGCGCGTCCTGCTGCATGTGGCGCCGGCGGTAGCGAAGGCGGCGATGGAATCGGGCGCCGCCCGGGTGGAGCTCGAACTCGAGGAGTACCGCCAAAAGCTGGAAGCCAGCCTGGGCCCGGGGCGCGAGGCGATGCGGCGCATCCTGGGGCGGGCGCGCAAGGAGCCTGCCCGGATCGTGATGGCCGACGGCTACAACGAGCGGGTGCTGCGCGCGGCCGCCCAGGTCGTGCGGGAAGGCACCGCGCGCATCGTGCTGATCGGCAAGGCCGAGAAAGTCCACCGTTTCGGCGCCGAGCTGGGGATCGACCTGGACGGCGTGGAGTGCATCCATCCCGCCGCGGTCGAAGACACCCGGTACTCCTACGCCGACGACTTCTACCGGCGCCGCGAACGCAAGGGCCTCACCCTGGCGGAGGCCCGCGCCCGCGCCTACCAGCCCGTCTACTTCGCGTCGATGATGGTGCGGGCGGGGGACGCGGACGCCATGGTGGCCGGGATCGACTCGAACTACCCGGAAATCCTTCGTCCCGCGCTGGAGGTCATCGGCACGTCGCCGACCGTGCGGCGCGTCTCGGGACTGCACATGGTCGCCTTCCGGGACCGCGACCCGCTCTTCTTCGCCGACACCACGGTGAACATCGACCCCGATCCGGTGACGCTCGCCGAGATCGCAATCTCGGCCGCCGGGTTCGTGCGCGACCTGGGGATCGAGCCGAGGATCGCCATGCTCTCGTTCTCCAACTTCGGATCGGTGCGGCACCCCGAGGCCGAGAAGGTCCGCGAGGCGGTCACCTGGGTGAAGTTCCTGGCGCCGGGGATCGCCGTGGACGGCGAAATGCAGGCCGACGTGGCGGTCGACGAGCACATCATCGCCGAGACGTATCCATTCAGCGACCTGACCGGACCCGCGAACGTTCTGGTGTTCCCCACCCTCAGCGCCTCCAACGCCTGTTACAAGCTGATCAGCCAGCTCGGCAACGCCGAGGTCATCGGTCCCATCCTCCTGGGGATGAACAAACCCGTCCACATTCTGCAGCGTGGCAGCTCCGTTCTGGAGGTGGTCCATCTTATCGGGATTGCTTCGGTGGACGCACGGACGCCGCGGGATCACATTTCTAGGTTGGATAACACCGACTGACCCTCCAGAATGAACAACCAGGAAACCACGGACAGAAATATGCTTGTAGCAGAAGCGCCTACGACGGCTCTGCATGAAGAGGGACTGAACCCGAGAAGACGCGTCAACCGCAACCTCTCTCCCGCGGAGCTCTATGAAGAAACCCTTCGGCTGGGGACCGGCAGACTCGCGCACGGCGGCGGCCTGGTCACCGTGACAGCCCCCCACACGGGCCGCTCCCCCAACGACCGCTTCATCGTTGACGAAGCCGGCTCCAGTCATCTGATCGACTGGGGAGATGTGAACGTCCCCATCGACGACAGCCACTACCGCACCCTCAAGGCCGAGATCATCGCTCGCCTCAACGGGTGCGAACTATACGTGCGGGACGCGCGCGCCGGCGCCGATCCGCGCTACTCCGTCAACGTGCGGGTGATTTCGGAGAGTCCCTGGCACGACCTCTTCGCCCGCAACATGTTCCTGCGGCTCGGGCCCGGCGAGGAAGCCGGGTTCGTGCCGGACTTCATCGTCTACCACGCTCCCTCCATGCAGGCGGATCCGCGGCGCCACGGCACCAACTCCGGCGCCTTCATCGTGGTCCACTTCACGGAACGGGTGGTGCTGGTCGGCGGCACCGCGTACGCAGGCGAGATCAAGAAGTCGATCTTTGCCGCGCTCAACTATACCCTCCCGGCCCGGGGCGTGCTCCCAATGCACTGCTCGGCCAACATCGGTGCCGCCGGCGACACCGCGCTCTTCTTCGGCCTCTCCGGCACCGGCAAGACCACCCTGTCCGCCGATCCCGCGCGCGGGCTCATCGGCGACGACGAGCACGGCTGGAGCGACAACGGCGTCTTCAACTTCGAGGGCGGCTGCTACGCCAAGACGATCCGCCTCTCGCCGGAGGGCGAGCCGGACATCTACCGCGCGACCCGCATGTTCGGCACCATCCTCGAGAACGTGATCATGGACGAGCGCACGCGCGAGATCGACTACGACTCGGCGCGCATCACCGAGAACACCCGCGCGTCCTACCCGATCCACTACATCGACAACGCGGTGCCCACCGGCCGGGGCGGCCACCCGAACAACGTCGTCTTCCTCACGGCCGATGCCTTCGGCGTGCTGCCCCCGATTGCGCGCCTCACCCCCGAACAGGCGATGTACCACTTTCTCTCCGGCTACACGGCCAAGGTGGCCGGCACCGAACGGGGAGTCACCGAGCCCCGGGCGGCGTTCAGCGCCTGCTTCGGGGCCCCCTTCCTGCCCCAGCACCCCGCCGTCTACGCCAAGCTCCTGGGCGAGAAGATCCCGCGGCACGGGGCCCGTGTGTGGCTCGTGAACACCGGGTGGACGGGGGGCCGCTACGGGGTCGGCAGCCGGATGGAGCTGGCCCACACCCGCGCGATGCTGGAAGCCGCGCTGAACGGCGACCTGGAGGACG
This sequence comes from Longimicrobiales bacterium, assembly GCA_965116645.1. Classification (GTDB taxonomy): domain Bacteria; phylum Gemmatimonadota; class Gemmatimonadetes; order Longimicrobiales; family Gaopeijiaceae; genus Bin94. Next base: position 4,492,984 of record OZ220702.1, read on the forward strand.
CGCCGCTTACGTTGGATCCGGTGTTCGGATTACGAATTCCCACCCGCGTCCCCGGCGTTCCGGACAGCGTGCTGCTGCCCCGCGGCACCTGGGCCGACGGCGCCGCCTATGACGCCGCCGCCGCCGAACTGGCCGCCATGTTCAAGCGCAACTTCGAGCGCTTTGCGGGCGGGGCCAGCGAGGCGGTGCGCGCGGCCGGGCCGGCGTAGCGGCCGATGGAAGATTACCGGCGACCCGTGGAACAACGCCCCTCGGCATTCGAGCTGCGCTAGCGGGGACACGGCGCATATGGCCCGGCTACGGCGACGGTTCGGCATTCTGCTGGCGATCGCGGCGTTGGGCACGTGCGAGCAGGCCGAGAAGCTGGAGGACCGTTTCCGCGACCTGACGCCCTACGAGGCGTATCAGGAGAGGCTGGCCGCGGCCGGGCTGGACAGTACGGCACTGGCGCTGGATTGGGCGGCGGCCGGGCGGGAAGCGGTGGAGGGACCGATCACCGTCGACCTGCCCTTCGAGGAAGAGGGCTACATCACGGCAGAGGATCCCGCGGCGGTGGGCTACCGGGTCCACATTCCCCGGGGACGCAAGTTGACGTTCGGCATCTACCTGGAGACGGAAGAGGGCACCCGTCTCTTCGTCGACCTCTTCCGCGTGCCCAACGACGAGGACGATCCTCTGCGGCCAGTCTTTTCCTCCGACTCCGTTGGGGGAATCTTCGAGCACGAGGACCCCTGGCGGGCGGGCGACTACATCCTGCGCCTGCAGCCCGAACTGCTGCGCGGCGGGACCTACCGGGTCGTCCTCACCCAGGAAGCGCAGTTCGCCTTCCCGGTCGAGGGGTCCAGCATGAGCGCAATCCTGAGCGTCTTCGGTGCGCCCCGCGACGGCGGGCGACGAGTGCACCACGGCGTCGACATCTTCGCGCGCCGGGGGACCCCCGTACTGGCCGCCACCGCCGGAACCACCTACCGGGTAGGCGACACGAGCATCGGCGGCAAGGTGGTCTGGGTGCGCGACGAGGAGCGGGAAGCCCGCTTCTACTATGCGCATCTGGACAGCCAGTACGTCGGCAACGGCGTGCGCGTCGAGGTGGGCGACACGATCGGCTTCGTCGGCAACACGGGCAACGCGCGCACCACACACCCGCACCTGCATTTCGGCGTCTACCGCCGCCCCGGCGGGCCGTTCGACCCCTATCCGTTCCTGGATCCCCCCCGCCGCAGCCTGTCGGAGATGACGGCGGATCTCGCGCTGCTCGGGACGTGGGTCCAGCCGGGCAACGAAGGGATCCGGCTGCGGGCTTCGCCGGGCATGCGGGCCGACGTGCTGATGGAGCTGGATACCGGCGCCAGTCTGCGCGTGCTCGGGGCCTCCGGCGATTGGTTCCGGGTGCGGCTACCCGATGGCCAGGGCGGGTATGTGGCTGCGCGGCTGATGGAGGCCGAGGCCGCGGTGGCCGAGGACGGCGGTGGGGGCGCCCCGGGGAGTTAGCGCACCCCGCGCACCACTGTTCACTGTAAAGAGAACCTTACCGAATGTCATGTTAAGTGTACATGTGTGACTCTGGACGGGATCTTCGCCCCGCGCCCCACTGCAGCGCGAGCCACGCGAGCGCGGCCACACCGAGGATCACAAACCCGAAGATGGACGACCCGAGGGTAATTCCTACACCTGACAGGACGGTCGGTGCGTCGACCGGATCCCCGTGCATGACGATGGCGTCGGCCATTTCCTGGACGCCGAACAGGCTTCCAAGGAGCCCCACGCACGAGCCGAGCGCTCCCAGCACGAGAACCGAATGGATCCTCAGCTGACCGCCGGAATTGTCGTGGCCAAACACCTCAATTGTGCACCGCACGATCTGAACGAGCGTGAGAAAGAGGACGAGAAACAGGGGATACGCGAAGAGTCCTAGTGAATCGAGCAATGCCATTGTCTTCCTCCATCGGAGTTGTGGATGGGTGGGATCTGTAATTCCGGTGTTACCGGTGGCGAGGTCCGGGCGAAGAAGCGCGCGATGCGCCGCTCGACCTCTTCGTCGGTGATCAGGCGCGGCGTGATGGCGAGCCATCCGAATAGGCCGAAGACGGCCGTCCCGAGTCCGGCAGCCGCGACGCCGGCTATCTCCTGGACCGGGCCCCATGCGGAGAGTGGCGAGATGGTGTCGACATCGGGTGCGGTGAGCAGCAGGTGGCCCTTCCATGCAGCCCCCAGCGCTCCCAGAGCTACTGCGGCGACGATCACGCCAATCTGTCGGGCCCAGAGGACACGGCGCTCCACAGGTCGCAGATCCCCGTGGATCCACAGCCAGGCTCCGGCCCTGGCCAGGTTGGCGGCCAATAAGGCGGTCAGGAGTACCTGCGACCACAACAGGAGTGCCGTCGGGCCCGTTGACCCTGACGCTGCAATCCTGAACGCTGCGGCTCCGGCGACCGTCGCGACGGCGCCCACTCCCAGCCTGACTGTGTGGTCGAGCCATCCGGCGCCGCGCGCCCATCTCCGGGGGAGCGGGGCATGCCGCTCTTCGAGTTGGCCAAGCGCCTCCGGGCCGGGCAGGAGTTGCTGCAACGCCGCCCGCTGTGCCCGGGCGGGGCTGTGACCGCGACGCTCCAGTTCGGCCTGCAGCGACCTCACATCGGCGTCAACCTCTTCGATCAGATCGAGCCTGTGTTGCGGTGCCACCTTCAGCTCGCGTTCCACGCTCGCCAGCGGATGCTCACGCGGCATGGGTGCCTCGCAGAAGTCCAAGGAGCGCCCGGAACTGCCGTTCCAGTTCGTCCGCCCCGGCCTGGAGTTCGGCCCGCCCCGCGCGCGTGATCCGGTACGTCTTGCGGCGGCGGCCCTCACCGCGCCAGGTGCCGCTCACGCGCCCCTCGTTCTCAAGCCGGTGCAGGATGGGATAGAGCGTGCCGTGCTGGAAGGAGAACGCTCCCCCGGTCCGCTCCTCGACCGAAAGCGCGATCTGGTAGCCGTGCGCGGGGCCGTGCTCCAGCACCGCGAGCACCATCAGTTCGTTGATCCGCTTGGAAAGTGTGATTTGTGGCATCCTACGGCGACCTCCGGACCAGCCTGTGCAGCTGGATGTGGGGAACCCCCAATTCATCCAGCCGGGCTCCGAGCAGGTAGTCATCCCCCACCTCGTAGAGCCAGAAGTACCCGTCGAACCGGACTTGCGCACGGAACCGGCCTTCCAGGTCGAAGGCGTCGAAGACCGATTCGTCCTGCATCCCCCGCAGGGGCGCCCGCCGGACCCAGATGTCTCCCCGGCTACCCACGGTCAGGCCGAACGAGGTCGGCGCCAGATCGGGGATCTCGGGCCTGGCCGGGGCCGGTCCCATCGGTGGGGGCCGCATCGCCAGTGCCATCGCCGCCTCGACCTCGTGCCCCGTCGGGGCGCGCCGGCCGTCCAGACGGCGAATGATGCGCATCAACCGTCCCTCGGGGCTCCACACATCAACCGAATACTCGGGATTGTTGACGATCGCGACGATCATTGGCGATCCGCCGGACGCGACCCAGGTACCGCTGGAGAACAGGACACCCTCATCCGCGCCCACGTAGAATCCCAACGGCACCTCCGGCCCATCGGGGGTCGCGCGCAGGAGCTGTGCGACCAGCCGGGATCCCCAGCGGCCGCCGGCCTCGGGCCGGTCAAGCGCGCAATGGAGCAGCGAACCATCCGCAAGCAGTGCGCTGGGCCCGCACGCGGCACGTTTCCTGGCGACCAAGTCCGCTGAGTCGATCCTCCACTCGCCTACGTAGTCTCCATTGGAGGCGAACGAGATGTAGCGGTCTATCGCTTCGACGAGCAGAGTGTCTCCCGGCAGGCGCGCGAAGGTCGAGGCGTACTGGAATTCGCCCGGCCCCTCACCCCTGCCTCCCGCGGTGCGCAGGTGCCCGCCCTCCGCGTCGAAGAAGCGTAGTTCGGACGTCTCGGTTTCGAGGACGACGAGGCGGCCGTCACCGAACCGGGCGGCCTGAGCGACGACGGTGAACTGGGCCGGAGGGGCCGCCGAGACGCCGCCGATCGTCAGGAACGGCTCCGTTTCCACCACCCAACTGTCCTCCGGGGACGGAAAGCCGGTGTTCTCGGCGATCAGGATACCGGCGGAATCCCGGGTTGCGTAGGGGATGTCCGGCACCGGCACCGCCTCGGTCTGACAGGCGGACGCGACGGTAAGGACTCCGGCGGCGGCGATGAGTCTTCCGACAGTGTCCGGCTTAATGGAACTCCTCCCGCGGCTGCATTCTCCTCCGAGTCCTTGGTGCCTGGATGATATATAGACTGTCTTTATATCGCAAGTCTGACTACCCAGAGCGGGGTGGTGAAGAAGACGGCTGACCTGTCAAGCGGGGTGCGCGCACACAGGCGCCGGACCTTCATGCAGAGGAGCCGGAGCTTCCACGCTTCACTTGACATTATACTTCATTCTGTAGTAGCATTAATGCAGATTGCCGTAGAGCCGATCCAGGGAACCCGGGGAGAACGCCGCCAATGGGCTTGCCGAGAATACCCAACTCCGAACTGGCCGTGATGGAACTGCTTTGGCGGAAGGGCCAGTTGTCCGCACGCCAGATCCTCGAACAACTCTACCCGGATTCGCGGCGGTCCCAGCACGGCGCCGTCCAGAGCTTGCTGCAACGGCTCATGAGCAAGGGCTTCGTGGTCCGGGACCGTGACGTGGGCGTCTACCGGTTTTCCGCCGTCCCGAGCCGCGAGGAATACGCGAGCGACCGGCTCGATGCGCTCGCTGGCCGGCTTACCGGGGGCTCGGTGGTTCCGATCATCACGCAACTGCTGGAAGCGGACAGGCTGCCCAGGGAGGAGATCGAGAGGCTGCGCAGGATTCTGGAGGAGTGGGAATGACCGAGGTCCTGTTGCAGATCGGCGCTACGAAGCTGGCCCTGGCGGTCGCCCTGGGCGGGCTGGTCTGGGTGGCTCAGCGGCGCGTGAAGCGGCCAGGCGTTGTACATGCCCTGTGGCTGCTGGTGCTCGCCGCGATGTTGGTTCCCGCGGTCGTTCCGCTTCGCGTGCTGCCGGAGCAGGGGGTGGTGGAAGCGGTGGCGCCGGAATTCGGCCCGCCGCTGGTCGCGAACCCGGCGGTCAGTGGGGAGGTCATGGCCCCTGCGGGCTGGTTCAAGGAGGACGCAGAGCCGCTGGTCGCGCTCGTGTGGCTTCTGGGTTCCTCCGCGTTCTTCGGGTGGACGCTGGTGCGGACGGTGCGATTTCAGCGAACGCTCGCCAGGGCAGCCCGGCCGGCCCCACAGTTGCAGCATCTCGCGGACAAGATCGGCACCGCGCTCGGCCTGACTCGAGTACCGCAAGTCCATACGACGGGTGCACGCTTGCGCCCGATGGTGTGGTGGGCTGGTGGCCGTGTCCGCGTTCTGATCCCCTTGATGTTCCTCGCCGAACTCGATGAGATCGAGCTTCGCGCGGTGCTGGCGCATGAACTGGCCCATGTAACGCGCCGGGACTACCTGGTATGAATAGTGGAATGGCTGGCGTGCTCGGCCTACTGGTGGAACCCCATTGTCTGGTGGGCAAGGCGCGAGCTGCGGTCGGCGGAGGAGTCGTGTTGCGACATCCTCGCATTGTCGGCGATGAAATCGACGCATGCGCGGTACGCCCGATCTCTGCTGCGTGTGATCGAAGTCATGTCCTCTGCGCCGGTCCGGCGGACGCCGGCGCTGGCGAGTGCGGCGGACGGCGGCCGGGATTCGAAGCAGCTCGAGAAGAGGCTCCGCGCGATTCTGGCGGCCGCTCCGGCGTCGGACGCGCCAAGGTGGCTTCGCGGGACGGGTAGGGCTGCGCTGGTGTGTGGCATGTGCGTTGGACTGGTCTATTGCGATGCGGCCGAGCAGGTGGCGGCGCCCGACGCGGTAATGGTTCCCGAGGTCGAAGAGATGTCACCGACCGCTACGCCGGTTGCACACGCTGAGGGCCAGGGCGTCGAACCCGGCCTGATCGCGTTCCTTTCCGGCACGCAGCGGGACTGGTTCGTCGCATGGGATGTGGCGAGTGTCGCTTCAGGTCCCCGTCCTTCCGGCCTGGGGGTCCAAGCCCCGCCGAACTGTTACCTCGACTCGGTGGAGCGGAATGACCGGGACCTCCAGTGGGCCCACGATCGCCGTGATGAGCACATCGAATGCATGATGGCGTGGGCGGACAGGATGGACGCGCAAGGAGTGCCCCGGGGGCCCAACGGTGGGTGCATCGGCTTTGACGTGGCCCCGGACCGGCCCATGTGGACATGCACCAGCAGAACACCTGCCGACATAGAGCGTCTTGTGAAGGTGGGTGCGATCGGGTATGCCCTGAGAGCGGGGCTGCCGGAATCGTGATCGGGTTGCGGAGTGCCCGATGGCGTGCAGGACTGCTGCCGGCCGTCCCGCTGGCGTTTGGGTGCGGTGACGATGAGCCGAACGCGGTGGGCCGACCCGATACGATCGATGCTCGCCCGGCGGACACTGCCGTGATCTCCACGGATTCCATCCCGGCCGGGCTGACTGCGGACGCGTTGGCGCAGTGGCGGGCAGCGCGGGACGCACTTGTCGGTGCCAGTTCCCTGCTGGGCATCGGCGACCACGAGGAGGGTCCGGCGGTTTTCGGAGAGATCACGGACGCTGCGATCGACGGAGCCGGCAATATCCTGGTCCTTGACCGGCAGGCGGTGAGAGTCTCCGTCGCCTGTATGGACCATCCTGCCAGACTGGCTTATGCCTTCCGGTACGCTCCGCAAGTGCGATTGTTCGAGTTGGAAGGGTCGCTCTTGTGGAACGCAGCTCTGACTGACTACACGCCAATCGAGATCTCGACGAGCCCCGGGTCGGTGTCGATGAGCCTTACTGATGACTATGATCTGCTGGTGTCGATCCATGGCACGCCGTCGGGCCACCTCATCCTCCAGTACGCCCATCGCCGAGCCGGGAACGATTCCCACTTGCGCACCTATCTGGTCGATGCGGCAACCGGATCCGGGGCGCTTGTGAGCCGCGATCTGCCGTCCATCAAGTTCATCGGCCCCGACAGCTACATTGCAGCATTCGCCGATCCGTATCCACGGATTGAGGTGCGGGAAGTCGACGGATGGGAGGGTTGACGTGAGATACCGGGGCTCCGTTTCCGTCCTAGCCACCCTCACTGCCCTTGGCTGTTCACCGGACCGCGACCCCGGCAGCGCCGGCATCCGCAACGACGACGAAGCCGGCCAGCGGCCGCCATCGGCCGACACGATCTGGCGGATCGAACCTCAACCAGCCCTCGTTCTCGGGCAGGCCGAGGAGCAGCAGGAACAACAGTTCTACCTGATTCGGGGAGCCACCCGTCTATCCACCGGGGTGGTCGTCGTGCTGGACGGTGCTTCCCAGGAATTGCGCGCGTTTTCTCCTGACGGGACGCATCTGTGGACCGCAGGCGGGCCCGGCGACGGCCCTGGCGAGATGCGCGGCCCCACACACCTCGAAAGGCTTCCGGACGACATCCTGCAGGTGCAGGACTGGCTCTCCAGGATTCGATACGGGTCCGACGGCAGGTTTATCGCGGACGAGCAGCTGGCGGTGGCCGAGCTGTCGAAGTTCGGCCGGTACTATGCGGCGGAGTGTCACACCCCCTCGTTCGTCGGCGACGCGGTGCTCGCGTGTTCGGGTGGCTTCGACGCTAGGCAGGTGCCCCGCCAGGCGGGGCCGTGGCGAGGTGAGACCGAGCTGGCACTGCTGCCGTGGGATCTGGACTCGATCAACCGTTTGGGCGTGTTCCTGAGGGAGGATGCCTGGGCACTTCCCCCTGAGGAGCCTCTGGTCGTGCCCGAAGGGATCACGGTGCTCCGTGCCGGACCGATCTTGGGATACGCCTCGCCGCCGGTGTCGCGAAAGGGGTTGTTTGCGGTGGGCGGATGGCCGCGGAGGCTTGCGGTGGCGGACAGCTGGGGGGATTCGGTGCGCACATTCGATCTGACTGCGGACAGTTCGCTCTCTGGTGTGACCATGCCGATCAGGCATTCTCGGCGACGTGCAACCGGCGACGAAGTGGCCGCGGCCTGGGAGGCTGCAGCCGCGCGGAGCTTATTTTCACCGGAGTACCTCCGGGAGCACCTTCCGGCACCGGACTCGATCCCCAACGTCGATCATCTGGTAGTCGACGACCTGGGTATGGTTTGGGTCGGGTCGTACACGACTCCTGCCGCGCCGCGATTGTATCACGTGTATGACCCGGAAGGGCGATTCCTGGCCCGCGTGACGGTGCCGGGCGGCGTTGAGGTGGTGGAAATCGGGGCAGGGCATGTGCTCGGGATTACCAGCGACGAGATGGATGTCGAGCGGGTGGTGTTGCTGACGCTGGTGCGGGAGCCCTGAGGGGACTGACGGGCTTCGCCAGTAAAACGCCCAGACGAATGTAATCACCACATGACATGTTGTCGTGTTTACTTTACATTCGCCGCCCGCGCCACCGCCGCCCTGTGGGACCGGCTGCTGCGGCTCCCGACCCGGTTCCACCGCAGGTACGCGTCGGGCGAAACGGCGATGAGGGCGCTGGCGTTTCAGACGGTTCGCGAGCGCATCGCCGGTCCGCCTGGAGGATGTGAGCTTCCGCTACGGCAACGCCGGGCCGATGGTTCTGGACGGCGTGACCATCGAGGCCAGGCCGGGCGAGTTCGTCGTGATCGTCGGCCGGTCCGGGACGGGCAAGAGCACCCCGTTCGGCGACTACGCCGGACCCGATGGGAGGGGATGGCGCCATTTCAGTCCCTCGAAGCGGCTGAAATCGCGATCGGTGGTCACCCACTCGCACCCGCTCTCGATCGCCATGGCGGCGAAGTACGCGTCGGGGACGAGGTTGCCCCTCGCGGCAGCCTGTTGGCACAGCCGCACGAAGATGGACCAATGGCGAGCGCCCGGTGTCACTTCGATGCAGTTGGGCCGCGCGCGGAGTTGCTCCGCAAAAGTTGTCGCATCGGAAAGAGTGCTCGGCACCTTGAACACCCTGGGGTGCGTGACCACGCGGATGAATCCACTGAGCACCAGCGGACTCAGCCCGAAGGCCGCGTCGGAGTCAACCTCGGCGACCAGCCATTCGAGGTATCGGTCGTGATCCCGAGCGTCCTGGCGATGGGCGTACACGAGGACGTTGACGTCGGGGAGAATCAACCGCCGCCCTCCATCAGATCCATGAGGGTTGCGGAATCGTCAAGGTCGACGCCGGGTAGCAGGCCACCCTTCCCCGTGGTGACAAGATCCAGCGGCGCAGGCGGTTTCGAGGTCCGGCCCCTGTGTCGCTCCAGCCGTTCCCGCAACGCTTCGGTAATGACGGCGGTCACGGTCGTTCCCGACTCGAGTGCGTGACGCTTCACCGCCCGCATGAGATGGTCGTCCAACCGAATCGTGGTTCGCATGACATAAAGTCATATATTACTGATGACAATATGTCAACCGATGCTCGAGCGTGGGGTGTTCTACGCCTGCACGGGAAGCTCTACCGAAGCGCCACGTTGAGTGGTACGATGTTGGAAGTCCCCCCAACCCCCCGGAGAACCCCCATGGCCCGCCAGTACTGGCTCATGAAGAGCGAGCCCTACGTCTACTCGATCGACGACCTGCAGCGCGACGGCACCACCTACTGGGACGGCGTCCGCAACTACGCCGCCCGCAACCTCATGCGAGACAGGATGCGGATCGGTGACCGGGTGCTCTACTACCACTCCAACGCCAAGCCGCCGGGTGTCGCGGGCATCGCCGAGGTGTGCCGCGAGTCCTACCCCGACCACACCCAGTTCGACCCGTCGAGCAAGTACTTCGACCCGAAGGCGACCGAGGAGAATCCCCGCTGGTTCATGGTCGACGTCCGCTTCGTGGAGAAGTTCGAGCAGGAGGTGTCGTTGCCGGAGATCCGGGCGAGGCCGGAGTTGTCGAAGATGGTACTTGTGAACCGCAGCCGGCTTTCGGTGCAGCCGGTGACGGAGTCGGAATTCGAGCACATCGTCGCGATGGCCGGGAACCGGTCGTGATCTTCCGGCGACCTTCCCCGGCAGCCCGTGGACAGAATCCCGGCTCTATCCGGGGACTGCTCGCCCTGATCGGCGGCGTGACCCTTTGCCTTGCCTGCACGGGCGCGCCGGACGAGTCCCCCCAATCGGAAGCCGGAGAGTGGGAGCTCGTCGAGGATCTGCGCCTCGATGCGAACGCCGAGGACTTTTCCGTGGTCCGGTGGGTCTTTGTCGGGCCGCAAGGTGAGGTTCTCGTGCCTGAGCCGCAGGACATGCGGTTGCGGATCTATGACCCGAACGGAACGCTGGTGAGCATGATCGGCAACAGGGGAGAGGGCCCTGGGGAATTCCAGCACCTGGGTTACGTCTATTGGACCGCGGACACGTTGGGTGTGCTGGATGGGGAACTGGCGCGCACGACGTACTTCCTGGTGGATGGGACTGTGGTTCGCACAGAAGCGAATCGATTCTGGAGCCCAAACCTTGGTGCCGGAAGACCGGACAGCACCTTCTTCGCTTTCGGTCCCCAAGCCATCAATGACGAGGGTGCGATGCTCGGGCTGGCCTATCTGAGTCTGCGGGAGTCGTCGGAGTTCGTCGTTCTGCGGGTGCCGCGTGATGGTAAACCGCGTGTTGTCGCTACGCCTCCGCAACCCGACGACGAACGTTGGTACGTCACCATATCCGGCCTCACCAACCCGGTTCCCTTCACATTCCGTCCATGGCCCGAAATCACACCGGATGGAAGCCTGTTCCTCTTCGCGACGGCCGATCAGTCGACCCTCGACCCCACCTACAACCTGACGATGGTCCGCCCGACCGACGACACGGTGTTTTCGCGGTCCTATCCGTACCCCGGAGAGCAGATTCCCGATTCGGCAATGGACCGGGGCATCGCCGGATTTGTGCCGGAGAGCGATCTTGCCCGCCGCTTCCGAGCCCTGGCCCGCGAACGCGCGCCCGTCGTCTACCCTCCGACTGCCGTCACGCTCGGCCTCGACGGGACGGTCTGGGTGGAGTTGCGCCGCACCGACCGCGGAACGCCCGTCCACGTACTCAGTGAGACGGGCGACCAGATCGGTTCTCTGCTACTGCCGCCGCGATCGCGCATCCAACAGGCCAGCATGACGCACGTGTGGGTGACCGAACACGACCCGCTGGATCTCGCAAGCGTGGTTCGCTACCGGGTGATTCGGCACCCTGGCGCGAGTCCTGGAGGAGAGTTGGAAGAATGACGACCACCCCACGCACCCACGCCGGCAACTACATAGCCGGTGAGTGGCTACCCGGTGACGCCTGCGAGAGGCTCGCCATCACCGACCCGGCCACCGCCGAAACGCTTGGCACCGTCCCCCTCTCGGGCCCCGCCGATATCGACCACGCCGTCGCGGCCGCCCACGCCGCCTTCCCCGCCTGGCGCCGCACCCCGGTGCCTGAGCGCGCCCGCGTCCTCTTCCGCCTCAAGTCGCTCCTCGACGAGCACCACGACGACCTCGCGGCGAGCCTCTCGCGCGAACACGGCAAGAACGTCGCGGAGACGTGGGGCGAGGTGCAGCGCGGCATCGAGAACGTGGAGCACGCCGCCGGGATGCCCACCCTGATGATGGGCGACACCCTGGAAGACATCGCGCGCGGCGTCGACTGCGAGACGGTGCGCCAGCCCGTCGGGGTCTTCGCGGTGATCACCCCGTACAACTTCCCCGTGATGATCCCGCTCTGGTTCTGGCCCTATGCGGTGGCCGCTGGCAACACGGTGGTGCTCAAGCCGAGCGAGCAGGATCCGCTCACGCACCAGCGCGTGGTCGAGCTCGCGGTGCGGGCGGGGCTCCCCCCGGGCGTGCTGAACGTGGTGCACGGCCGCCGCCAGGCCGTGGAGGCGCTGATCGACCACCCGGATGTGGCGGGCGTGTCGTTCGTGGGGTCGAGCGCCGTGGCGAAGAGCCTGTATGCGCGAGCGGGGGCGGTGGGGAAGCGGGTGCAGGCGCTGGGCGGCGCCAAGAACCACATGATCGTGCTGCCGGACGCCGATCCCGCGATGGTGGCCGATGCGGTGGTCGCGTCCGTGTTCGGGTCCGCAGGGCAGCGCTGCCTGGCGGGGTCGGTGGTGGTGGGGGTGGGGGACGCCTACGACCCGGTGCGCGAGGGGATCCTCGACGGGGCGGCGTCGCTCAGGATCGGGCGGGGGCTCGACGACGGCGTGGACATGGGGCCCGTGATCTCGGGCGCCCACAGGGACCGCGTGAACGGGTTCATCGACGAGGGGGAGCGCGACGGGGCGCGCCTGGTGATGGATGGGCGGCGGCCGCGCGTGCCCGGGTACCCGCGCGGCCATTGGGTCGGTCCCACCGTCTTCGAGGACGTGACGCCGGAGATGCCGATTGGCCGCAAAGAGGTCTTCGGTCCGGTGGCCGGGCTGGCCAGGGCGCCGAGCCTCGAGGCCGCGCTCGATCTGCTGGCGAAGAGCCCCTACGGCAACGCCGCGTCGATCTTCACGAACTCGGGCCGCGCCGCGCGCGAGTTCCGTTACCGCGCGGAGATCTCGATGATCGGCGTCAACATCGGGGTGGCCGCGCCGATGGCCTTCTTCCCGTTCGGGGGGACGCGGAACTCGTTTTACGGGGACTTGAAGGCGCAGGGGAGGGACGCGGTGTCGTTCTTCACGGACCAGAGGGTGGTGATTTCGAGATGGTAGACGGTAGCGGGCGGGATTCGGGTGTTCGGGCGCAAGCGCAGCCGAGCGCCGAGGAATGGGTGCAGCTGCACGAGCGGCTGAACGGGATTGCGCGGAAGTGCGGAAGCCTACCCGCCGCGGAGGTGCGGGAGTTCATAGCGACCTGCGCGCCGGAACTATGCGGCCTGACCCCCGAGGATCTTGAGCGGGGAGGTTCATTCGATGAACAGGTGGCGGAGTTGGAGGCGTACGCCGCGGAGTTCCTGGCCGCCGCTCTGACCGGCCGGGCGGAACGGGACGCGCCCGATATGCTGCTGGAGGCGCGCGTCAGGTCCAGGTTCCTCGGCTTCCACCCCGGGATAGCCGAGCTGCGCCGCACGTTTGTGCGGTACCTTGGCCTTCCGTTGCCGATACTGCTCATCGGTGGCCGGGGAACCGGCAAGGGCGCGCTGGTTCGGGCAGCGGTCCGCGGGCTCGACAAGAAGGAGCTCTTCACGGTACCCCTGGCGGGGATACCCGACTCGCTGGCGGAGTCCGAGTTGTTCGGACACCGAAAAGGCGCGTTTACAGGCGCGGACCGTGACCGCGAGGGCATTCTGCGGACCGCGAGCCGGAGAGAGAGCATCGTGTACCTGGACGATGTGGCGGAGTGTTCGGCATCGTTGCAGGCCAAGCTGCTGACGGCGCTCGAGGAGGGTGTCGTACGACCGGTGGGCTCGGACAGGGAGTACGCGATTGGGTCCGGTCTCAAGCGACGCTTCAGGGTGATGTCGTCTTGCCATCCCGCGTCGCTCGGCAAGCTTCGTGCGGACCTGCGCGACCGGTTGAGCGCCTTGCCCCTGTGGCTACCGCCGCTTCGAGACCGGGGCGCGGACATCCTGCTGTTGGCCACCCGGGCCGGCGAGCTGATGTCACGAAGACTGGGATTCGGTCGAAAGAAGTTCTCGGCCAAGGCCTGTGAGACGTTGATCCGTTTCGAATGGCCCGGGAATGTCCGCCAGCTGTTCAACGTGGTGAGTCGGGCGATTGTACGTTCCCGGGACGGGGACGCCTTCGTTGGACGGAAGATGGTTGCGGAAGTCCAGCGCGAGGAGCGATTGCTGTCGCTGTCGCACGAGGCAGCGCAGCCCGGGAGCGTTTCCGTGCCCGCCGCACTCGACGAATGGCCCACGCTGGCCGAGGTCGAAGACCGCTACATCGCCAGGGTGCTGGATGCGACCGGCGGGCGTGTGACCGAGTCAGCGCGGATTCTCGGGATTCACCGGAGCACGGTGCGGAGGCGGCGAAGGAAGGAGCATGTGTAAGTCGTAGGGGCGGACGGACACATCCGCGCGGCGGATTCTCCTCCACGGACGGCGACTTCTTCCTATTTCATCGACACTGCACGGAGCGTATTGCACCCCAAACGACGCAATATGCCCCATAGTCGTGAGTTCGTGATCGGGTTCCCGCAGGTTGCTGTGGAATTCACAACCCGAGGACCAGAAACAACTTACACTTACCGGGACGCAATCTTCGGCAAGGAACTGGCATGTTTCATGCGCCAATAGCGGCCAAGCGCTCCCAAAGGGCAACCCGCCCCTACATGGACGAACGACGGAGGCAAGCTCATGAGTAAGTTGACGATCGCCCATAATCTGCTGGTTTGCGTTCTCGCGCTCACTGTCGCAACCGCTTGCGATTCGCTGCCGACCTCTGAGACAGTCAGCCTTGAGGACAGCCCGCCGTACGACGTGTCCGCTCTATGGGAGATGGTCCTTCAAGGAAAGACCGTAACCGTTCCCGCTCAATCGCCTCCGCACATGAAGGCGCTTCCCGGTGGAGGGTGGATGACGGTAGGCATCAAGCCCCTGCCAATTCCAGTTCGAGTCGGCACTCAGCGACCCGGTCAGGCAGACAATCCTTGCGACGGCGAGGTGGAAATTCGGCCGCAACGAGACCACATTGCGCATTAGGGCGGAGTGGAGACCTGGCCTGGACGAGTACGTTGTGCATGTAGAGAGTTCGGGGGAGCACTATACGGAGGAATCTGCCAGACACACCATCACTAACCACGTGTGGCTGTTTGAGATCACATCCGCTGGAAGCAGGCAGGTAAGCCCTACCTCTCCAAAGTCGGATGAAGATAATACTTGTGAACGCAGGATGATAGATGTGGACAACGGTATCGTTCACTACACCGGCTCGCAACTGCCTGGGGCCATTTTCTGCGCTGGGTCTAGTACCCTTCATGAGGCGCGCACAGAGGACGACGAGAAAGAGATATGGACCGAGAAAGGATACGACCCTAGGTGGGGCTTCCTGGATCCCGGATACTGCGTAGCCGTCGGAGTCAACCCCGGCCCAGACCCGGTTATAGTCCCATACTGACTAGGTTCGCAGAACGATGAGAGAGCGGAAAACTGCCCCATTGTGGGTGGTGAGCGTATTCGTGCCAATGATCGCCGCCGCTTGCGACGCATTGCCGACTGCGGAAGGCCATGAAGGTAATGACCAAGTGTCCACGGGTCCGCCCTACGATGTGGCCGAAATGTGGCAAATGGTCCTTGACGGAAAACCTGTCGTCGTACCCGGTCAGCCGTCGCCGTACCTCGATGCGGTTCCCGGTGGCGGTTGGATAACGGTAGGAACGGAGCCCTTGGCACCAGGTGAGACGCGGTATTTTCCAGATGGTTCCCGGACATACCACCAGATCGACAAGGAGGCGCCGCCGTGGGACCCGGAAAACGGATTCGACGCCTCGCTATCGGACCGTGGACCTTCGGGGAAAGATACGCTCCCAGACTACGCACGCCTGAGGATAAGGTGGCTCCATGAAACCTTGGCGTTGGCGCCGCGATGGGTCGTATCGGCGGAGCCCATGTTCGCGTGGGTACCCGAGGTCACGGACGAGGTCACGGACTCGCGGACGGGCGAGGTCCTGCGGCGACAACGCCACGTCGTCGATGCAGAGTTTCTGGCCGACGGCAGAGTGGTATTGCTTTATGGAATCGCTCCGCCGGATTCCGTGTTGCTCCGCTACCTACATCCGGCGCGTGGCCCCGAAGCCATCATCCTGGCCCCGAAGGACGAAAGTGGAGAAGTGTCAAGTTGGACCGGGCTAGCCATGGTTTCCGGTGCGGAGGGGATCGTACTGATCGGGAACGGCCGAGTTGCGAGTGGCGATCCGACTGCACGCCGATCGGAACGGGCGGTCTGGCTCGTCGACCGGGACGGCCGACTCCGTAAACAGCCATCCTCTATGACCACAGGAGAGGTCTTCGGTATCTATCCGGACGGATCGTTGGTGATGGTGACCGACCTTGGATCGACTGATGCGGCCATTGTCTCTGCGGTCGTGTCGTTGCGGCTTGCAAGGAGCGGTCGCGAGCCTTTCTGGGCGGAGAATCACATTGCGTATTCCAGGACTGCCGTGTCCGGTGATCTCGCCCGCGGATATCCGGTATCTTGGGCCCGTCGCGCCGTCCGAACGGCAGTTGCTGCAGGCGACACGATCTGGATCGTGCCCTCGGAGAGATCGGAACTCATGGCTTTGGATCGTTCGGGAGACGTTGTCACGAAGATCGAATGGGAGGTGGAGCCCCACGATGTTCCGTCGGGGCCGCCCCATGTCGTGCGGGAGGGTGCGGAGCGTTTTCCGGCAGCCTCCAGACTCATGCTCGGCTCGAATGGCCTGATCTACATGCAACGGTGGAACGTGCGCGGGGATCGGCCCGTTCCGGGCCATGAGTGGCTCGTTGTTGGCCCGTCCGGGGAATTGGCGGCTCGCCTTGCCATCCCGTCGGATTGGCATGTGTTGGCTTTCGGAGACGAGTCGGTGGTGGCGGTCATGCGCAATGACGATGGCCTCGAGGAAGTCCGCATTCACGCTTTGACGGAAGCCTACTGAGGCCCAGCGCCGGCCCACACACCGGCCGAGGTCGAAGGCCACTACATCGCCAGGGTGCTGGATGCGACCTCAGAAGACTCTGGATGGGAGAACGGAGACAGCGAATGACCAAATCCACGCTGACCACCAACGGCCTGGTGCCCGCCATCATCATGTTCACCGCCGGTACCGCATGCGATTCGCAGCCGACTGCGGAAGACACGGAGACAGAAGAGAACTTGGCCGCTATGCCACTGGAGAACATCCTTGACGTACTTGATGCTGTTCGGCTGTCCGACCCGGGCGCCGTTCGGGGTAGCTACGGGCATTCGGGCGGTGGCGACGCCGTGATCTCGCGGAGCCGGCTCGGTCGGTAGTGCCGAGCGGCGCGTGCTCCCCGCGACGGTGAGCGGGATCACGCATGCGCTCTCGCCCTACCCCTACCGCGCCCACTTCGGCGCCGCCTCCGACGGGGAGCTCAGTCAGCCCCCGCCAGGACATGTGCGCGGAAGTCCTCGCGCAGTGTCTGCATTGCCTGGGTCAGGCCCCGCAATTCACCCCGGACCTCCCCCAGTCCCTCGCGAAGGCTCGCCTGACCCTCGCGGAGGCTCGCCTGACCCTCGCGGAGATGGACGATCTCGCCGCATAGGTCGTCGCGGACCTGGCCGATCTCGCCGCGCAGGTCGTCGCGGAACTGTCCGATCTCGCCGCGCAGGTCGTCGCGGACCTGCCCGATCTCGCCACGCAGGTCGTCGCGGAGCTGAAGAATCGTGCCGCCGATCCTCTCATGAGCCTCTCGGCTCTCCCGGCGCAGCTTGTCCGTCTCCCTGCGCAGGACGCGCCAGCCAAACGTCGCCACGGCCGTGCCCGTGAGCACCAGCGTCGCCATCAGGCCAATCGTCTGCCACCAATCCATGCTTCCCCTCGCTCCGTAGTCGGTGCCCGGATGCGACCCCACCGAAGCTAAGCTAGCCAAGGCCCGGCGGAGGTCGCCACCACTCATCTCCACCGAAGATCGCATGACGCGCGATGCGCATACATAGCAGGATGGGACTCTCGACCGTGCCGCCGCCGGTTGCTGCGTGCAACGGTGTACGCCGAAGGACGGAGGCCTGCCTGGGCGGGTCGTTGCGCCGCCGCCCCGCGTGCCGGAAATTGGTCGAAAGAGACCGATCCTCCAACATGGACCAAGCGAGATGCGAACTACGGCCAGCCTCGGCGCGGACATCTTCGCCGAGCAGCAGAAACACATCTTCCAGTGCGTCAAACCCCTCTACGAGCAGCCGGTGGCGATCGCCGAGGGCTCCGGCTGCTGGGTGAAGGACTACGACGGCCGCGAATACCTTGACGCCTTCGCCGGCATCCTCACGACCTCGCTGGGACACTGCCACCCGGCGGTGGTCTCGGCCGTCCAGGAACAAGCGGCCCGGGTCGGCCATCTCTCCACCCTCTACGTCAACGACCGCCAGGTCGAAGCGGCGCGCGCGCTGGCCACCATCTCGCCCGGCGACCTTTCCCGCACCTTCTTCCTCAACAGCGGCACGGAGGCGATCGAGACCGCCCTCGCGGCGGCGCGGCTCCACACGGGCCGCACCGAGATCATCGCGCTGCGCCAGGCGTACCACGGCCGCACCAGCATGGCGTCGGCGATCACCGCGCACGCGGAGTGGCGCGTGCTCCCCGCGACGGTGAGCGGGATCACGCATGCGCTCTCGCCCTACCCCTACCGAGCCCCCTTCGGCGCCGCGTCCGACGAGGAGCTGGTCGAGATCTACGCCCGTGACCTGGTCGAGGTCATCGAGACGACCACCAACGGCCGCCCCGCAGCCTTCATCGCCGAGACCATCCAGGGGGTGGGCGGCTACATCGTGCCGCCGCGCGGGTACTTCCAGCGGATGGCCGAGATCATCCGGTCGTACGGCGGCGTCTTCATCTGCGACGAGGTGCAGGCCGGGTTCGGGCGCACCGGCGGCAGGTGGTTCGGGATCGAGCACTGGGACGTGGTGCCCGACATCATGGTGATGGCGAAGGGGATCGCGGGGGGGATGCCCGCGGCCGCGACGATAACCACCGACGAGATCGCCGGGAACTGGCGCGGCAAGACCATCTCGACCTTCGGCGGCAACCCGGTCTGCATGGCGGCGATGGTCGCGACCCTCGACACGATGCGGACGGAGAACGTCCCGGCGCGGGCGCTTGAACGTGGCGCGCAGCTACGGCGCGGCCTCGAAGCCCTCCAGCGCGCCCACCCCTGGATCGGCGAAGTGCGCGGGATGGGCCTCATGCAGGCGCTCGAGCTGGTCGAGGACCCCGCCACGAAGGAGCCTGCGCCCCGCCTGGCCGGCGCACTCCTCAACGCCGCGAAGGACGAGGGCCTGCTGATCGGGATCGGCGGGCTGCACGGCCACGTGATCCGCATCGGGCCGTCGCTGCTGATCACGGAGGGCGAGGTGGCGGAGGCGCTGGGGCGGCTTGGCCGGGCGTGCGCCGCTGTGGAAGCGAAGGGGGCCGCGGCGTGATCGCCGGCCTCCCCGTCGCGACCTGGGTGCTGATGGCGGTGTCCGTCGTGCCGGGGATCGTGCTGGTGGTGATGGCGCACCGGGCGCACCGGGGGGATCTGGGCGGCGCGCCCCCCGACGACCGCCGGCCCCCGCGGGGCCCCGACAATGCCTGAAGCCGCCAGCCCCAGCGCCGCCATCATCGCCGTCGTTGTCGGCTACTTTCTGATCCTCGTCGGGATCGGCTGGTGGGCCAGCCGGGAGAGCCGCTCGGTCAAGGG
This sequence comes from Longimicrobiales bacterium, assembly GCA_965116645.1. Classification (GTDB taxonomy): domain Bacteria; phylum Gemmatimonadota; class Gemmatimonadetes; order Longimicrobiales; family Gaopeijiaceae; genus Bin94. Next base: position 4,512,285 of record OZ220702.1, read on the forward strand.
GTTCTACGTCGCCGGCAAGAAGCTGCCGTCGTGGGTGATCGCGTTCTCGTCCAACACCACCGGCGAGAGCGGCTGGCTGCTCCTGGGGCTGACGGGGATGGGCTACCTGGTCGGCTTCCACGCGCTCTGGGTCGTCCTCGGCGAAGTGCTCGGGGTCGCGCTCGCGTGGGCCGTCGTCGCGCGCCCCTTCAAGGAGTTCACCGACCGCTACGACGCGATCACGGTCCCCGACTACCTCACGGACCGCTTCGCCGACAGGCTCAACCTCATCCGCATCGTCAGCGCCGTCATAATCTTCACGATGGTGGGCGCCTACACCGCCGCGCAGCTCACCGCGACCGGCAAGGCCTTCTCGTCCTTCATCGGGACCAGCTACGAGGCCGGCGTCTACATCGGGCTCGCCGTCATCCTCCTGTACACGAGCATCGGCGGCTTCAAGGCGGTCGCCTACAGCGACGTGCTGCAGGGCGTCCTCATGTTCCTCTGTCTGCTGATCCTGCCGATCGTCGGGATCTGGCACGCCGGCGGCTGGGGCGAGATGCTGGCGGGCATCGGCGAGGCGGACCCCGCGCTGTTGCGCCCGATGGGCGAACACGGCCTGACGGTCACGGGGGTGATGAGCGCCATCAGCTACGTGGGGATCGGGCTGGCCTTCCTGGGCGCGCCGCAGCTCCTGACGCGCTTCATGTCGGCCCGGAACCGGGGCCAGATCTCGCAGGGCGGGGTGCTCGCGGTCGTTTGCATCGTGGTCTTCGACATCGGCGCAGTGCTGACGGGTGTGGCGGGCCGCTACCTCTTCCCCGGGCTCGCCGACCCCGAGACGGTCCTCCCGGTGATGTCGACGGAACTCTTCCCGGCGGTCATCGCAGGGGTGATTCTGGTGGTGGTCCTCGCCGCCATCATGTCCACGGTGGATTCGCTGCTGATCCTCGCTTCCTCGTCGATCGTGCGCGACGTCATGCAGAAGATCTTCCGGCCGAACTTCTCCGACTGGGGGCTGGCGATGATCGGGCGGGGTCTCACGATCGTCCTCGGCCTGGCCGGACTCGGGGTCGCGCTCAGCGAACCCCGCATGATCTTCTGGTTCGTCCTCTTCGCCTGGTCGGGGCTGGCGTCGGCCTTCACGCCGGTGGTCCTCTGCTCCCTGTTCTGGCGGCGCACCACACTGGCGGGCGCAGTCTGGGGGATGATCGCCGGCTTCGCGGCCGCGATGCTCTGGGTGGTATTCGTCAAGGACCACTTCTACGATCTCTATGAGATGATCCCCGGCTTCGCGGCGGGCTTCGCCGTGACGATCGGGGTCAGCCTCTACACGAAACCGCCACCGGACGGCGGCTCGATGGTGGATGATGTGAAGCGGGTGGTGGGCGGGCCGTTCTCCGCGGGAGAGGGGACAGGCGCGTAGCCCCACAGGGCGGAAAGGACAGCGATCCCCCTGCGGGGAACAGCGACACAGGAGGACACGATGAAGTCACTGACAAGAGGCCAGTTCCTGGGAGCAGCCGCGGGCACCGTCGGCGCCGGAGTCCTGGCTGGTTGCGAAAGCCCGGGCGTAATCCTGCGCACCGACGCCTCGGACGCCACCACAGCCGACATGATCGCGCACGGCCGCGTCATCCACACCATGGACGACGAGAACCCCACCGCCGAGTCGCTCGCCGTGAAGGACGGCCGCTTCATGGCGGTCGGGTCCCGCGGTGAGATCGACGCGCTCCGCGGCACCGGCACCCAGGTCTTCGACCACGGCGACGCCGTCATCACCCCCGGCTTCATCGACGCGCACACCCACCCGGCCGGCGCCGGAGTCCGCGAACTGAAGGACGTGAACGTCGACGTGCGCTCGATCGCAGAGATCAAGGAGCTCATGGCCGCGCGCGCCCGCGAGACGCCGCCCGGCGAGTGGATCCGCGGCTTCAAGTACGACGACACCAAGCTCGCCGAGGGCCGTCCGCTGAACCGGCTCGACCTGGACGAGGCGCTCCCGGAGCACCCCGCGGTCGTCGGCCACAGGGGCGGCCACACCAGCGTCTACAATTCTCGCGCTTTCGCGCTGGCGGGCGTGACCGCGGAAACGCCCGATCCGCAGGGCGGCAGGTTCTACCGCGAAGACGGCGAGCTCACCGGCCTGGTCGCGGAACGCGCCAACTACGTCTTTTCGGGGCTGATCCCCAGCACGCACACCGACGACGACCGCCGCGCCGGGGTCAAGCTCATCACCGAGCTGATGGCGCAGGCCGGGCTGACCTCCTTCCACGACGCGGGCACCTCGTCGAACAGCGTCGAGGCATACAGCGCCGCCTACCGCAACGGCGAGCTGAGCTGCCGCGTGTACATGATGATGCGCGGCCCCTACGAGGAACTGCGCCGGGCCGGCGTCTCCACCGGGTTCGGCGACGAGTGGCTGCGCGTCGGCGGCGTCAAGTACGGTGCGGACGGGTCGGCGTCGGAGCGTACCATGCGCATGAGCACCCCGTACGTCGGCCGTCCCGACGACTACGGCATCCTCACCATGACGCGGGAGGCCATCCACGACGTCGTCGAGGTCGCGCACCGCTCGGGCTGGCAGGTCGGCATCCACGCCAACGGCGACGTCACCATCGGCATGGTGCTGGACGCCTACGAGCGCGTGCAGGAGCTGTGGCCGCGGTCCGACCCGAGGCACCGCATCGAGCACTGCTCCCTGGTGAACCCTCAGCTCCTTGAGCGCATCAAGGCCGCAGGCGCCGTCCCCACCCCCTTCTACACCTACGCCCACTACCACGGCAACAAGTGGGTCGAGTACGGCCCCGAGAAGATGGAGTGGATGTTCGCCCACCGGTCGTTCCTCGACTACGACATCCCGGTCGCCCCGGCGTCCGACTACACCCCCGGCCCCTACGAGCCGCTGATGGCCATCCAGAGCATGGTCACGCGCAAGGACTTCGACGGCCGCGTCTGGGGACCGAGCCAGCGGATCACCGTGCCGGAGGCAATCCGGATCTGCACCATGGGCGGCGCCTACGCCTCCTTCGAGGAAGACCTCAAGGGCTCGGTAACGGCCGGCAAGCTGGCCGACTTCGTGGTGCTGGAGTCCGACCCGCACGACGCGGACCCGGACGCGATCAAGGAGATCCCGGTGTTGAGGACGGTGGCGGGGGGGCGGGTGACGCACGAGGCGTGAGGGGGTCTGCGCAAGCCGTGGGACGAGTCCGCTCCACATCCGGCCGAACGAAGCATGTGCGACCGCCCGTCGTGCAGCTGACCGACCTCGGGTCCCTGTCCAAGGCCATCCGCCGACAGGCCGCCGAGCTGCTCGTGGAAGCCTTCAACCACCCCCAGGGCTGGCCGACCATCGAGGCCGCGACCCGGGAAGTGGAGGACGTGCTCCGCCAGGGGTTCGCGATCGCCGGGTTGGAGGACGAACTCCTTCTCGGCTGGATCGGCGGACTCGCGCAGTACGACGGACGCGTCTGGGAACTGCACCCGCTCGTCGTGCGGCGGGACCGGCGACTCGGCGGCATCGGCCGGGCTCTCGTCGCCGCCTTCGAAGACGAGGCGCGACGCCGCGGCGCCCTCACCTTCACTCTCGGCACCGATGACGACGGCGGCCATACGTCGCTCTCCGAGGTCGACCTCTACGACGACTTGCCGCGCCATATCGCCGAATTGAAGGACCTGGGAAACCGCCACCCCTTCCTCTTCTATCAGCGTCTGGGCTACGTCGTCACAGGCGTCATGCCGGACGCCAACGGGCCCGGCAGACCCGACATCTACATGTCGAAGCCCGCGAGCCTCGCCAGGTTTGCCGGGACCTGCGCCGCCCTGATCACGCCGGAAGAGCTTCAGGCGGATCGCCGCCGGGGCTGAACCGCTGGTGCTCGTCGGCAGTTCGTCCCCGAGGTTCTCTGGGCATGCGTTGATTGATCAACTAGGTTTACTAAACTAAGTTTATTCTGGAGGGCCAATGCGCACCTACAACATGCACGAAGCCAAAACCCACCTGTCCCGCCTGGTCCGCGAGGCCGTCGACGGAGATCCCTTCATCATCGCGCGTTCGGGCAAGCCGATGGTGAAGGTTGTCGCGGTCGAGGCACCCGAGCCGGAAGCGACCCTCCGCACGGGCTTCATGGTTGGCCGGATCGCCGTGCCCGACGACTTCGACACCATGGGCAGCCGGGAAATCGAAGCGCTCTTCGAGGGCGGACGATGACCCTGCTCCTGGACACGCACGTCCTGCTCCGGGCCGCGGGGTTTCCCGACCGCTTGCCTGCGGATGTCGTCGAATCCCTGGAGGACCCGGACACCGAGCTGGTGTACAGCGCGGCTTCGCTGTGGGAAGTAGCCATCAAGAGCGGGCTGGGCCGTGCCGACTTCCGAGTCGACCCGCGTCTCCTCCGGCGTGGACTGCTTGAAAACGGCTACAGGGAACTGCCGGTTACCGGTGCCCATGCGGCCGCCGTGGACCTGCTCCCGGGGATCCACCGCGATCCGTTCGACCGGATCCTGGTGGCGCAGGCGCAGATCGAGGGCATCACGCTGGTGACGATGGATGAGGTGGTTGGGCGGTATCCGGGACCGATTCGGGTGGTTCCGAACAGGGGTGTCGGCTTGACGGCGGATGCCGATTCCGGCTTGCGACGATCGGTCAAATCGGTCAAGACTGGGGGTGCCACCTACCGCCACCCCCTGTCCGGCCCAGCCGGCCCAGCATCGCGAGGATGAGGACATGACCCGCATACCAGTGTCCCCCGAGATGATTGCCTGGGCGTGCGAACGTGCCGGCTACGACATGGCGCACATTGAGACGCGCCTGCCACAACTCCCGGCCTGGGTGCGACGCGAGCGGCAGCCGACGCTCAAGCAGCTGGAGAAGCTGGCCAAGGTCACGCATACGCCGCTCGGCTACCTGATGCTCCCTGAGCCTCCCGAAGAACGCCTTCCGGTTCCTGACTATCGCACCTTGGCGGGGGCTGCGCGAAGTCGGCCGAGCCCCGACCTGCTCGACACGCTTTACACGATGAGACGCCGACAGCAGTGGCTGCGGGAGTCCTTGATCGAGAGCGAGGCGGAACCCTTGGCCTTTGTGGCAAGCGCTCGACTTGCCGACGAGCCGGGGGCTGTGGGTCGGGAGATGCGACGCGCGCTCGGCCTCGATGGCGGATGGGCGGCGCGAGTCCGAACATGGCAAGACGCCGTGAGCGAGTTGCGCCGGGCGATCGAGCAGATCGGCGTGATGGCGGTGATCAATGGAGTGGTGGGGAACAACACCCATCGCCGCTTGAGCGTCAAGGAATTCCGCGGCTTTGCACTCACCGACTCCTACGCGCCGCTGGTATTCGTGAACGGTGCGGATGCGAAGTCGGCGCAGATGTTCACGCTCGCTCACGAGCTGGCGCACATCTGGCTCGGAGAAGAGGGGCTTTCCGGCTTCGAGACCCTACTCCCTGGCGGCATCGACGTGGAAGATTGGTGCAACCAGGCGGCGGCGGAACTCCTCGCGCCGGAACGAGAGATCAGAGCACGTTGGCGAGAAGTCAAGCGACAGACGGGTCCTTTCGAGACGCTAGCCCGGACATTCAAGGTGAGCCCCGTGGTTGCCGCCCGCCGAATCCTTGACCTGGGTCTCGTCGATCGCGGCACCTTCTTCGATTTCTACGAGGACTATGTGAATCGGGAACGCAGGAGTGGCACCAGGCCGAGCGGGGGCGATTTCTACAACAATCAGAACACCCGTGTCGGCGAGCTCTTTGCCACCCAGGTGCTGCGCGCAGCGATGGAAGGCCGGATCGGGTTCAAGAAGGCCTATGACCTGACTGGGCTGCGCGGAGGAACCTTTCAGAGGTACGCGAGACGGTTGGGCGTGGATCTCCCGTGATGGCGGGTCCAATCTACCTGGTGGATTCGGATGTCTTCATCACGGCGAAGAACCTCTACTACTCGTTCGACCTCTGCCCTGGCTTCTGGGAGAGCGTGGTTCATCACCATCGCGAGGGACGGGTGTTCAGCGTTGACCGTGTTCGCGGCGAACTCCTTGCGGGTCACGAGACCGAGGATCTGGTTCGTTGGGTCAGGGACGAAGTTCCGGATGGGTTTTTTCTTCCGGTAGATACTGACGCTGTGGTGAGTACCTACACGGACATCATGATGTGGGTTCAGCGTCATCCCAGGTATTTCGACCATGCGAAGGCAAAGTTCGCGACGGGAGCGGACGGCTGGCTCGTCGCCTACGCACTGGTTCACGGAGCCACAGTCGTAACGAACGAACAGAGTGCGCCCGATTCCCGGAGGGAAGTCAAGCTACCCGATGTATGCGATCAGTTCACAGTACCGCGGGACAACACGTTTGCCATGCTTCGGGCGCTGAACGTCCAGTTCGATTGGGCGGGCAACGGCTGAGCAACCCGAGTCACAAGCCGCCCACCCCCTTCAACCGCACCACGATCACCTCGACCGGTGCCGCGCGAGCTCCTCACCGCCCTTCCAGCCTCAACACCTGCGGATGCTGAACATCGAGTTCGTCGTACCAGACCCCCAGCACCGCGTCCATCTCGATGTCCACGATGCGGAACCTGTCGGGCAAGCCCACCGTCCCAAGCCACGTTCCGTCGGCCGCAAGCACCAGCCAGCGCACCGGTTCTTCCGCTTCGCTCTCGCCACGGTATAGTTGCAGCCACACTGCCCCCGACGGATCCACGATCATTCTGCTGTACGCCGGGCGTGTCCCCGACGCCGGGGTCCTCTCGGCGGCCTCACGCAGGAGAGACGAAGATCTCCCGCCGAGGTACGCCTCGCGCTCAGCCCTCAGCGCCGATCGGGAGAGGTTCAGCGGATAGTCGGGGACCCTGAGGATGCGAACCAGATCGCCCGCGCGCGTGCGTTCCTCCACTTCCATGAACTCCGCGTTGCCCACAAAGAGGCGCCCCGTGTTAGTAGCGACCTGCGCCTCCTTGCGAAAGAGGGGCGACACACTCGCCGTGGTGCCATCCCGAAACTGAGCCACGTACTCGTCGTAGCCCTCGGTGGTGGCGATGCTGTCGAGACGCGTACCCTCGACATTAAAGCGCCAAAGGACGGTCGGGTTGCGAATCGCCCCGATCGCATCCCGGGCCCAGAACGGGGACACGTACTGCACCGCCATGGAGCCGTCGCCGAGATCGTGAATCGAGCTGGCGTTGGACAGCAGGCTGAAGGTCCGGGCCAGCGCCAGATCGGGGCCGAACACGGACACTCGACCATCCCAGTCCAGAACCCACACGCTATCGCCGGCGGCGCCAACCATCTGCTCGATCCCTCCGCTGAACTCGCCCGGGCCCTCACCGTCCCGGCCGGTGGCTCTCACGAAGCTTCCTTCGGCCGAGTAGAGGCGGAGCTGCAGCCAGGTAGCGTCCGCGACCACCAGCGATCCGTCCGCAAGCCGCACCATCCCTCCCACATGGCCGAACTCGTGGTTCGGAACGCTTCCGCTCGCAGCCAGATCCAGCAGCGGCGCCGGATCGATCCGCCACAGGCTCGAATCGCCCCACAGCGGGCGCAGGGCCTCCACGATCTGCACGCCCGCGCTGTCCTCGCGCTGCAGCAGCGACTGGTCATTGGCCTGTGCGTCACAGTCCACAGGGTCGGCCACGGCGACGGCTACGCCGGCAACCAGAATCACTCCGATGGTCCCTTTCATGTTCTTTCGTCTCCTCCTGGTAGGATTGATGTCAAGCGTGGATGTCCCAAGGGGTGTCCGCCCCCCCGTCACTTCTCCAACCGGTACATCCGCACATACTCCACGTCCTGCTCGTCCATCCACACCCCAAGCAAATAGTCTTCGCCGATTTCGCCATCGCCCAGCCGCAGCCCGGGCGGGGTGGTCATGTGGCCCAGCCACGTCCCGTCCGGCGCGTACACCTCGTACGGGAGGGTCTCGGCGAGGGGAAGCGAATACGGACGCACCCACAGGTTGCCCGCCATGTCCAGATGGATCGCGCTCAGCAAGGGCAGCGTCGGAGCCATGGGCAGATCGCGCCAGGCCGGCCTCCGTGCCTCCGCCTGCGCCTCCGACATCCCGCCCCACACCTGGTTTCGCCAGACCATCCAGTCCAGGAAGGCCTCGACGTGCTCTTCGGTGACCGGCACGAGCGGCTCGTCGCGCCGGATAATCCGTGATGTGGATCCGTCGCGCAGCGAGATCGACCGGATCGAGAACGCCTCCGTGTCGACCACGGCGAGGGTACCGGCCTTGACCGTGGAAAGCGGTCCCTTGCCGTACTGGTAGCCGGTGTAGGCCACTTGACCCCCCGGATACGAGGTGATCTCCTGTTCTCCGCCCGCGACATCGATCAGGCGGGCCACCTTTCCATCGTCCAGAGAGACGGTCGCGTACCGAACCCCCGGCCACCGCACCACCCCCTCCGGCATCTCACCCCGGTAGTCGTGGAAGGACATCACCAGATTGCGCCCCCAGGTGCCCTGAACCGCGCTCGGTGCGAAATCGGACCACGGAGCTTCCACCCGAAACGTCCGCCCGACCACACCGTCAGGTCCGAAGATCTGGACGCGGCGCAGTACGCCGTCCCAGGTCACGATCGAATCGCTTGCCAGGGCGCCTACCCAGAGGAGCCGCAGGTGTTCGCCGGGCCCTTCCCCCTGTCGCGACGCCTCCCACACGAAGACGCCGTTCCCGTCGTAGCGGCGCAGCACGTTGTTCGACCAGTCCCCGAGCACGATGTCCCCGTTGCTCAGGCGCACCGCGCGCGAAACGCTCCCCAGCAGGTATTCGGCAGGCCCGTCGACTCGCCCGATCTGCACCACCGGCTCCTCCGAAATGGTCCACTCTTCGCCGGGGCCCCAGACGGGCGCGAGCGCGGTGGTGATCGGGATGCCTGCGGAGTCGACCTCCATGGTGGTCGCGGGGCCGCCGGCCGTGTCGCAGGCCGCGAGGGCGAGGGGGAGGCTGCAGAGCAGCCATGTTGGGGTCCATCTCTGCCGTGTCGTGTTGAGGCGCGTCATTGCCAGGTACCTCCTTCTGGTTGTCTGGCCGCGCCGGTTGCGAGGGATCCCGGCGCGGAAGCTGTCGGCCGCTTCGAGGGGCGAAGGGACCGGTGAACCAGAAGAGTACGACGCAATCGTTGAAAAATCAACGGTACGGTGAAAAATCACCGATGGCCCCAGAGGAGTCCGGCAAGAACCGTCACAAGAAGGATGACGAAGGCCCGGAGCATCACATGGCCCGAACCGATCGGCGAGCCCCGTGCACGAGCTGCGGGACCCGGCTACAAACCCGGCCTGCGGCCGAGCGCCCCGAGTTGGACTGCGGACCGATCCGGGTGAACCGTTCCGGTTACCGCCCTTCCCCGGACGCCCGATCGATCAGCTTCTTCATGCGGGCGCGCTCCTCCGGGGTGAGTTGGGTGTCCTCCAGCTCGAGGAGGGTGTTGACCGCGCCCTCCACCGAGCCGTCGAAGAACGTCCTGAGAACATGCCGCATGACCGAGCGCCGCGCCCGCTGCACCGGCACCGTTGGTGAATAGACTAGGCGAGGCCCGTCGTATTCGGCTGCCAGGTGTCCCTTGTCGACGAGGATCCGCAGCACGGAGCGCACCGCCGAGTAGCTGGGCGGGTCGGTCATACGCTCCCGGATTCGGGCGGCAGTGGCGCTGCCCGACTCATGGACGATGTCCATAACTTGACGCTCTCGTCTGCTGAGCGGCGGCATGTCGGTCATTGGCGTGCACCGTAGTGATCCGGCCACGGGTGCCGGCTGAGGGTCAGCCCATTGGAATCGTCCTTCGTGACGACGTACACGGATGAGGAACCCGAGCCGACGATGGTCCGGTTCTCCGGCAGGCGAATCGTCCCCCGCAGCGAGCCGGTCCGGTCGATCACATCGTAGCGCCTCCCGGGAGCGTCGGCCACCAGCGTCCGCTGGAGCAGCAACATGTCGTTCGGGGCCGGTTGAAGCGCAATTCCTCCGGGGGTCGTCCTGTCATGCCGCGCCATCACGAAGGGCGGAATGTGGTCCGGCGAAGGCAAGTTCACGTACTTGGCCAGGCCGGGGCTATCGCAAGTGTCACGGTTTCTGTCTCCCGTCGCCGCAAAGCACTTCTGCCAGTCGGTAGCCTGCAAGCGGTCGAACGGCAGCGCGCCGCCCCTCACCCATTCGCCGTCCGGCCGACGCCAATCCACACGGTAGGGGTCGGGATGCGCGACCGCGACCCACCCGTCCCAAAAGAGCCAGGCCTGTCCCTCGGTAGCCAGCGGGCTGGTGTAGTACCTTTCGCCGTGCTGCAACTGCCGCGACCCGCCGAATCGTCCCTGGCCTCCGACCTCGGCAATCGTCTCCTGGCTCCCCGGCTCCCAGTCCAAGAGGGTGCCGGTCGTGAGGAGGATGCGAAGCGAGTCCGCTTCGACCCGAGACAACGCCAGCCGGTCCTCCGGATAGCCGAATCCCTCGACCCCCAGGACGCGGCCGAAGCGATCGGCACCCCAGGGTGGTTCTGCGCCGAGCCGGGCGATCAGCAGGGTGCCTGCGTCCAGAGTCTCGGGGTGGTTGCCACCTGCCACGAGAAACGCTCGATGCGTATTCTGATCGGTGAAGAGCGTGGAATCGGGACCGAGTGGATAGAGGAACCCCGGATACAGGAACTCGCCGGGCCCGTCGCCGATGCGACCCAGGCTCCGTACCTCGTCGGTGCGAAGGTCCGCCAGATAGAGGTACCGTTCGCGCTCGCCCATGTCGGACAACAAAATCCTGCCGTCCGAGAGTTCTCTCACGCTAATGATGTTGCCGAACTGCCTTCCTGCCAGCGTCTGGTCGGCGGGGGGCAGGCCTTCGATCGGGTCGTCCTGCGAAGAGCCTCGAACCGGATGGGTGACGGCCGCGGAGACCCCCACACAGCCGATCGTGGCGAACAGGACAGCGGTGACGGCGGCGCTTCTGCGCGGCCGCCGCGGATCGAGGACGGACAGGATCCGCCGCTCCAGTTGGGACCGTGAGTGCCGAACCAGAGGCAGCGACAGCACAGATGGACTAGGACTCACACGTGCTGATGCGGCAAGCAGATGGCCGGCGTATTCCGATGCGCGGGTTCCGCGAGCCAGCACCTCTTCGTCGCAGGCCACTTCCCGGGCGGATGCGGCGAGGCGTGAAGCCAGCCAGGCGAGCGGGTGGAACCAGTATATCGCGAGCGCGGCCCGAACCAGCAGCTGCCGGAGGGTGTCGCGGCGACGAACGTGAATGATCTCATGCATGAGCACGGCCCGCAGTCGCACAAGGGGCCAGTTGACGGCGGATGCCGGGAGCAGGATGGCCGGCCTCCACAACCCGCCAGTCATCGGAGTGCTGGCCCGCCCGGTGAGGTAGAGCCTGACCCGGCTACGGAGTCCGACTCGCTCGCGGATCGCGTCGACCTGCCGGAGCCAGACCGGGTCGCGAACCGGGTGCGCCAGGCGGACGAGTCTCCGGAAACGAGCCCTGCCGACCGCAAGCGAGACCAAGGAGACAGTGCACCCGAGGCCCCAGAGGAGAAGGGGGAAGTGAATCATCTGCCTTGACGTGGGAGCTGCCGCAGGAGGCGTTGCCGCCGGCCTGGCGCCGAGCGACGGCGGGTCCGTCGCCGACAGGGAGACAGACTCGGCTGAGGCACCGGGGGCCGGAGCAACAATGACTGACGGCTCGATGGCCGGGCTACCGCTGAGGGCAGGCAGTAGCGGCACCTCCCAGGCAGGTGCAAAGAGGTTCAGCAGCGGCAGCGCAACCAGGAGGGCAAATGCCGTCGTCCACAACAGATGGCGCACCCCGGCAGGCTGGCGCCGGGCGAGCCACGCCAGAACCAGCGCAACCGACAAAAGGACCGTGGCCCTGGCGGCCACCTGAAGCAGGATATCGGATCCGGGCATCATCGGCATGATGGTCTACCGTCCTTCCCTGGGGAGATCCGGCCACGGATGCCGGCTCAGCGTCAGCAGGTCGACTTCGTCCTTCGTCACGACGTAAAGCGACCCGGAACTGGAGCCGACGATGGTCTGGTTCTCCGGCATGACAATGGTGCCCCTCAGCGAACCGGTCCGGTCCACCACATCGTAGCGCCTCCCCGGAGCATCGGCCATCAGCGTACGCTGAATCAGCAGCACGCCGTCAGGCCCGGGCTGAAGCGCAACGCCCCCCGGGGTCGTGCGGTTGCGCCGCGCCATCACGAAGGGAGGCAGGTAGTCCGGCCAGGGCACCTCACCAATTCTGCGACTTTCCTCACAGGCGCCGGGATCCCTGTTCCCGGTCCATGCGAAGCACCGCTCGCGCGGGGTTACCGGCACGGAGTCGAACGGGAGCGGATCGCCTCTCAACCAATCGCCGTCCGGCCTGCGCCAATCGACCCGGTAGGGTTCAGGATGCGCCAGCGCGATCCAACCGTCCCGGAAGAGCCATGCCTGGCCTTCGACAGCGAGGGCGCTGGTGTAGTAGCGGCGTCCTCCGAACTGTGTCCGCCCCCAAGCGCCCAGCCGTCCCTGTCCTCCGACCTCGGCGATCGTTTCGTGCTCTCCCGGCTCCCAACTGAATACGCTGCCTGTGGTGAGGAGAATCCTGAGCGAGTCGGCCTCGACACGGGACAGGGGTAGTCTGTTTCCTGAATACCCGAACCCCTCAACCCCGAGGACCCGGCCGGCGCGATCGATCCCCCAGGGGGCCTCGCTGCTGAGCAGACCAATGAGCTCGGTGGCTGCACTCAAGTCTTCCGGGTAGCCGTCGCCCACCACAAGGAACGCGCGGTGCGTGGTCTGATCGGTCAGCAGGGTGGAATCGGCACCGATCGGGTAGAGGAATCCCGGAGACCGGTACTCGCCGGGGCCATCTCCTACGCTCCCCAGGCTGCGCACGCCTCCCGACCGCATGTCCACAACGTAGAGGGACTCCTCGAGCAGGTCAGACACCAGGATCCTCCCGTCGGCCAGTTCGGAAACGCCCCGGATCCGTGAGAACTGCTTCCCTTCCAGCGTCTGGTCGGCGGGAGGCAGCCGCACGGTCGGGTGGTCCGGGGCGTCATTTGAGGGTGCATTCGAGGGCGTGCATGATACCGTCCACCCGAGGCAGAGCAGCAGGGAAGTCGCCAAGCCGGCAACCGGGTATCTCGTACGCATGAGGGGCTCCTCTCCTCCGTGGACCGGTTGATCTACCCCCCACGGTAACACCTGTGTGCCGATATTTCAACACTTTGCCGAAATTTCGGCACTATGGGGATGCGGTCGCGGGTGATCCAGCTGCTCGTCCGGGTCGCCCTTCGCGCGCTACCTTGGGGACGTAGCCAACCCGATCCGCTCCGATCCCAACCAGCCATGCCACCCACGCCGACACCGTCCCCGACCCCGGCCGCTGATCCCGCTGGCGCCGACCCCCTCCTCTTCTTCCCCACCCCCGCCCACTTCCGCGCCTGGCTCGCCGAGCACCACGACCAGCGCGACGAACTCTGGGTCGGCTACTACAAGAAGGCGACCGGCCTGCCGAGCATCACCTGGCCGGAGTCGGTCGACGAGGCTCTCTGCTTCGGCTGGATCGACGGGATCCGCAAGTCCCTCGACGACAAGAGCTACAAGATCCGGTTCACGCCCCGCCGCCCCGGCAGCCACTGGAGCGCCCGCAACCTCGGCCGCATGAAGCACCTCATCGCCGAGGGGCTGGTCAAGGAGCCGGGGATGGCCGCCTACCGCAAGCGCAATCCGGCCAGGGAGAAGCAGGCGGCGCACGAACAGAAGAATGTGGCGTTACCACCCGAGTACGAACGGCAGCTGCAGGCAGATGCCGACGCATGGGACCATTTCCAGCGAGCCCGCCCGTCCTACCGCAAGCAGGTGACCTGGTGGGTCATCAGCGCCAAGCGCGAGGAGACCCGGCTGCGCCGCCTCGGCATACTGATCGAATCATCGGCGAAAGGGGAAGTCATCCCGCCGATGCGGTGGGCGGAGAGGAAGAAGTGACCATCCCGCTGGCGGGCACGCCGTACGGGACCGCGCTCCAGGTATGCCTCGTCCTCGCCTTCGTGGCCTGGCTCCTCTCCGTGATCACGCGCGAGGCCTCCTGGATCGATCGCCTCTGGTCCATCTGTCCGCCGGTCTACTGCCTGATCGTGGCCTTCGCGACCGACTTCCAGTGGGCGCGGGTCAACGTGATGACGCTGCTCGTCGTCCTGTGGGGCGCGCGCCTGACCTTCAACTTCGCGCGCAAGGGTGGCTACTGGCCGGGCGGCGAGGACTACCGCTGGGCGCACGTCCGCGAAAGGGCGGGTCCGGTGGGATTCCAGCTGCTCAGCATCACCTTCGTCCACCCCGGACAGATGGCCCTCATCTGGCTGTTCACTTCGCCGATTCACCGGGCGTGGGCGTTCGGCGATCTGCCGCTCAACCGGCTTGACTTCGTGGCCGCCGGACTCTTCTTCGTGCTACTCGCAGGCCAGACTGTCGCCGACCGCCAGCAGTGGGACTTCCAGCAGGACAAGAAGCGGCGCATCGGGGCCGGCGAAGATGTCGAACACCCGTTCCTCACCACCGGGCTCTTCCGCTACAGCCGCCACCCGAACTATTTCTGCGAGATTGCGATGTGGTGCGTCTTCTACCTGTTCGCGGTCGCGGCATCCGGTGAGTGGCTGCACTGGACCGGGCTCGGCTGCGTCGGGCTGATCCTGCTGTTCATCCCTTCGGTGCGCCTGACCGAGCAGCTGTCGGCCGCCAAGTACCCCGCCTACCGCGACTACCAGTCGACGACTTCGGCGTTGATTCCGCTGCCGCCGCGGGGGGGTTGAAGGGGATTCGTTTCGGCCGGCGCGGTCGTCATTCGCCGGGCAGCTCATACTCCGGTCGGGCGTAGCCGGCGACCCGCCCCACCCGGCCCTCAAGACGTTCGACCAGGGCTTCCACAATCTCACTGTGATCGATCTCCGAGGGCGCGAACCGGCGAAAGATCCGCGCGCGCCAGGCTGCAGCCGTCACTCCCAGACCGACGACACCCCCAAGCATCAGGTTCGGAACAGCACCCAGAAACCCGGCGTCGAACATCGAGAGGGTGAAGGCGGCGGATGCCAGGACGCCGACGCCGATTGCCGCAAGCGCGTCGAGGTAGTCGCCCGCCCAGAATGTGACTTTTCCATCTACTGCCCACACATACACCCAATGCCCGAAAGACTCGCTGGAGTGCCAATACAGGGTCTTCATCGGGCGCCCGAACCAGTCCTGGGTCCGAATCTTCCCGGTGCTGAAGGTATCGCCGATCCCAAGGATATGTTCGAGATCGGCAACCAGCGATTTCAGGTCATCTTCATCGACTTCAGCCTTGATGATCCGGTGCGACTTGAAGCCCGCCGATCTGAAGAAGCCGGTGCCGGGCCGTCGCCCTCGGTCGCCCAGAGTCGCAGCCGCCTGCCGGACGAACTTCGATGGGATGCCCGCCTCCGCAGCCGCCTCCTCGAGATCGGCCAGCGTCACCCCGTCTGCGGGGTTGTCGCGCTCGGCGGCTTGATGCAGTTCGGTGGCACGTTCGAGGAGTTGACGTACCTCGGCGTCCCCGTAGCGTCGCGGTCCGGCGGGCTTCTTGCTGGTAATGGGGCCTCCTCCGAGTGGACGCCGACAGGTGCGATCGAACAGGCCGGGAGTCGTTCTCTGCAATAATACGCCGTACATTCCCATGGGTTCAAACCCAGCACCTCAAACACCGGAGATCCCTCGAAGATGCCGGCACCTCACCGCCCCCGGGCCCTTCTCACGGTCGCAGCCGCTGTCACGTTTCTCGCTTCCGCCGCCTTCCTGGCCGCACCATCCCGGCCGACAGCCACCACTCTCACCCTCCCCGGCCTCCAGGCCCCCGTCGAGATCATCCGCGACCGGTGGGGGATCAACCACATCTACGCCGAGACCGAGTACGACCTCTTCTTCGCGCAGGGGTACGCGGCCGCCCGCGACCGCCTCTTCCAGTTCGAGGTCTGGCGCGCACAGGCCACCGGCACCGTAGCGGAGATGCTGGGCCCGGACGAACTCGAGCGCGACATCGGCTTCCGCCTCTTCAAGTACCGCGGCGACATGACGGCCGAGATGAACCACTACCACGACCGCGGCTCGCTGATCATTCCCGCTTACGTTGACGGAGTTAACGCGTACATTGCGGAGACCGAAACAAATCCGGAGTTACTTCCGATTGAGTTTGACTTACTCGGAGTTCGCCCCAAGCGCTGGACGCCGGAGGTCGTGATCTCCCGCCACCAGGGGCTGCTGGGGAACATCGGCTCGGAGCTGCGCTACGGACGGGCGGTGGCGGCGGTGGGCGCCGACGCGGTCAAGCGTGTCGCAAACTTCCATCCGGGTGACCCGGACATCGAGCTGGATCCGGCCATCGACGGCGCGCTGCTCAGCCAGAACATCCTCGGGCTCTACAACGCGTTTCGCGGTTCGGTGCGGTTCCGGCGCGAACATCTGGTCCCGGAGTACCGGGGGGACGAGGAGGCGTTCGCGAGGTTGGAGTCGGCGATGCGGGACGTCCGCGGCGCCACGGCGGACCCGGCCGGACCGGCGGGAGCCACCGGGGCTGTCCCGGGACGGCATGTAGACGCCCCGGACTGGCCCGACCCCCTCGACTGGCCCGACCAGGAGAGCCTCGGTTCCAACAACTGGGTCGTGAGCGGGCGTCTGAGCGAGAGCGGCTACCCCCTCATGGCCAACGACCCGCATCGCGCGCAGTCGGCGCCGTCGCTGCGCTACTGGGTGCACCTGGTGGGCCCGGGGTGGAATGTGATCGGGGGCGGCGAGCCGGAGATTCCGGGGGTGAGCATCGGGCACAACGGGTACGGGGCGTGGGGGCTGACGGTCTTCCGTACCGACGGCGAGGACCTGTACGTCTACGAGACCGACCCGGACAACCCCAACCGCTACCGCTACCGCGACGGCTGGGAGGAGATGACGGTCATCACCGAGGAGATCCCGGTGAAGGGCCAGGCCCCCCACACGGCCGAGTTCAAGTACACCCGGCACGGGCCGGTGGTCTTCGAGGATACCGGGAACAACGTCGCGTACGCGGTGCGCGCGGCGTGGCTGGAGCCGGGCGGCGCCCCCTACCTGGCCAGCCTGCGCATGGACCAGGCCAGGACCTGGGAGGAGTTCGTCGAGGCGTGCAACTACTCGAACATCCCGGGCGAGAACATGGTCTGGGCGGACAGGGAGGGGAACATCGGCTGGCAGGCGGTCGGGATCGCGCCGATCCGCCGCAACTGGTCGGGGCTGGTCCCGGTCCCCGGCGACGGGCGCTACGAGTGGGACGGCTACCTGCCGATCCGGGCCAAGCCCAGCGTCTACAACCCGCCGGAGGGCTACTTCGCCACCGCCAACAACCACCTCACGCCGGACGACTACCCGCACATGGACGCGATAGGCTTCGAGTGGTCGGATCCGTACCGCTGGGCGCGCGCCGCCGAGGTCCTCGGCTCGGGACGGCTCCATTCCATGGCCGACATGATGGCGCTGCAGACCGACTACCTCTCGATCCCGGCGCGCACGATCGTCCCCATGCTGCGGCACGTCGGCCCCTCCCCCGACCCCGCCACCGAACGGGCCCGCGAGCTGCTCCTGGCGTGGGACTTCGTGCTGGACCCCACCTCCGTCGCGGCCGGGATCTACGTCGCCTTCGAGGGCCGGGTGCGCGGCAACGTGCGCAACGCCGTCGTTCCGGCGGCCCAGCGGAGCGTACTCGGCGGGCTCGCAATGACGAAGGTGATCGACCATCTCAACGCGCCCGGAGGGGAGTTCGGCGACGATCCGGTCGCCGGGCGGGACGCGGTGCTGCTCCGCAGCCTGGAGGAAGCGGTCGCCGCACTGCGCGCGAAGCTCGGCGGCGACATGGACGGGTGGCAGTACGGCCAGCCCGACTACAAGCACGCCAGGATCTTCCACCCCCTCTCCCGCGCCGCCCCGACCGAGATCGCGGCCCGCTTCACCGTCGGCCCGCTCCCGCGCGGCGGCAACAGCTACACCCTCAACAACACCGGCGGCGGCGACAACCAGTTTTCCGGCGCGTCCTTCCGCCTCATCGTCGACACGGGCGACTGGGACCGCGCAGTCGGCAGCAACACACCCGGCCAGTCCGGCGACCCGGATTCCCCTTTCTACGACAACCTCTTCGAGCTCTGGGCCAACGACCGCTTCTTCCCCGTCTTCTACTCGCGCGAGCGGGTCGAGTCGGTGGCGGCCGAGCGCTGGACGCTGACGCCCGGATGAGCGGGGGGACGCAAGCGGGCGCTGCGCCCCGCGGCGAGCCTGTACGAGCCGGGAAGCCGGGCCGGCGATGAGCAGGCAGTCGAAGTCCTCGCTCTCCTCCGCGGGCCTGCACTTCTTCCCCACCCCCGCCCACCTGCGCGCCTGGTACGAGGAGAACCACGACCGCTTCGACGAACTCTGGGTCGGCTACTACAAGAAAGGGACGGGACTGCCCACCGTCTCGATCGGCGAGTCGATCGACCAGGCGCTCTGCTTCGGCTGGATCGACGGGCTGAAGCGGTCGGTGGACGAGAAGAGCTACAAGGTGCGCTTCACACCGCGCCGCCGCCGGAGCCGCTGGAGCGAGCGCAACCTGAGGCGCATGGAGGCGCTGATTGAGGCTGGACAGGTCGCCGAGGCGGGGCTCGCGGCCTACCCGGGGCCCCGGGGCCGGAAGCGCTGAAGGAGCTTGCCGGGCGCCCGCCGTAGCCCCCGCGCGTGCCGGCCCGCGGGTGTTCCCGCTGCCGGTCACTGCCGTTTCGTGCCCCTGCGCGCCAGCTCCTCGATCAGGTCGGCGTGCCCGCTGGCGGCATAGGCGATCGCCCCTTCACCGTCCAGCAGGTAGACCAGCGCGGGGTGAACGATGTCTCCCGTGTCCGGCACCCGCCGCCGCGCCACCTGGAGGGCATCGAGCGCGGCGTTGACATCTTCCACGGTGCCGGAGAGCAGGTACGATCCGCCACGGCCGGTGCCCGCCTCCTCCCCACCCCCATCCCCCGCCAGGTGGAACTGCCGCGCCAGCGCGGGAAGCCGCGCGGGGGTGTCCCGCCACGGATCCAGCGTGATCACCACGAGGTCCATCTCGCGCCCCTCGGCCCGGAACCTGTCCTGGACCTCCCGCGCGGCCATGACCGTCATGGGGCATACCGTCGCGCAGTGGCCGAACCCGAAGGTGAGGAGCGACGCCCGTCCCGCGACACGGTCCCAGCCGAACGCTTCGCCGTGCTGGTCCACCAGTCCAGCCACGTTCGGGAGCGGCCGGTCGAGACGCGGGTACGACGCGGGCACCCGCGCGTTCGCCACCTCCAGCCACTCGGCGTCGCGGGGCGCGCCCACCACGCGCACGGCGGCCAGCACCACCCCGGCCAGCAGCACGCCGGCCACCCCCGCAACCCCGAGCAGCCCCGCGGGCGAGGCGAACGCCCGACCCACCCCCGCCCGCACCGCGTCGCCCGCGATCACCATCAGCACCGCCAGCATCCCGATCGGCTGGCCGACCAGCAGCAGCCAACCGGACGCGTCAGGGAGCCCCGACGCCCCCGCGTTGAAGCACACCGCGCGGGCGCGCTCCAGCCACGCCGGGGGGACCCCCTCGACGGGCCAAAGGGCCAGGGCCCACCACGCGACCGTGATCGCGAGCAGCCCCAGCACCCCGATCATCGCGCCCCGCACGGCCGCCTCCGAGGGGGCGTGCTCGCCTTCGGGCACCGGCGCGTTCGCCCTCATCCCACCTCCCACAGGAACGACAGCAGCGCCCAGTTCACGAAGTAGTAGAGGATGAAGGCGGCCAGGAAGATCAGCACCAGCACCATCGTGCCCGGGACCGGACCCAGCCGGCCGGACGGTCCCAGCGCCTCCTTGTCCTCCGGCTTGAGGGCGCGCGGCGGATTCGTGATCCCCGGCGGCAGACCGCGGCCGGTTGCACCCAGTCCCGAGTCGTCCGCGGCCATCTTCCGGCCGAAGAAGACCGACACCACCGTCACGACGATGTAGATCGCGCCGCCCACGATCGCGATCAGCCCGCCGACCGCCATCACCCCGATGATCAGGTTGACGGCCGGTGAGAACCCGGGCTGGAAGAGCGCCTGGCTGAACCCGATGTCCCAGTGCCTGCGCGGCACTCCGAAGGTGCCGGCGAAGGTCATCGCCATCGAGAAGATGAGCATGCCGATGGCGAAGAGGTACGGCTGGATCTTCGCCAGCCGGTAGAAGGCGATCTCGCGCCGGAAGATGAGCGGAATCACGTAGTAGGTGATCCCCATGAAGGCCATCGCGGTGCCGGACACCACGGTGGCGTGAAAGTGACCGGGAATGCGCAGGGTGTTGTGCGCGATGATGTTGATCTGCTCGGTCCCGAAGGTCACCCCGGTGATGCCGCCCACGAACCCGAACACGACGATCGAGAACGCCAGCGAACTGAATCCGGGATCGCCCCACGGCGCCCGTTTCAGCCACCCGAAGAGCCCCTGCGTGGCCCCCCGCAGCCGCATCCCCAGCTCCGTCCCCGCCGGAACGGTGAATCCGTGGATCATCGAGGCCAGCACGGCCATGTACATGAAGTAGCTGGTGTTCCACACCTTCCACGCCGGTCCCATGCCGGGATCCACCAGCAGGTGGTGCGCCGAGGCCATCGAGATGAAGAGGACGTAGAGCACGAAGGCCGTGCGGCTCACTTTCTCATTGAGCACGACCGCCCCGACCGTAAGCGCCCCGAGCAGATACCAGATCGACACCATCGCGGCCACGTTGATCTGCTGCGACGAATGGCCGAGCCCCCACCAGACCAGCCGGTACATCTGGGGATCGACGTTCATCATGTCGAGCGACCACAGGAAGGTGGGGATGTAGATGATCGCCCCGTGCAGCAGGGTGACCGCCGCGATCGCCGCGGCCGTCAGCGCCCCATAGGTGACGAGCGGCACCGACCCCTCGTAGGTCTTCTCCCGCCTGGCCACCACCAGAATGGCGAAGAAGTGCCCGACCACCGTCAGCGCGCCGACCGCGAAGAGGATCACCCCCAGGTAGAAGAGCGGATGCGCCCGGAGCGGCACGTACGAGGTGAAGAGCACATCGGCGCGACCGGTCCACATCGTCCACTCGACCATGAGCGCGCCCACCACCATGAGCACGAAGGCGATCCACCCGGTCGTCGGCGCGGGGACCCTGCAGTTGAGCAGCACGGCGGACGCGAAGTAGAGCACCGCCATCTCGAAGAAGATGACGAAGAAGATGAGCATGTTCATGCCGTGCACGGTCAGCATGCGGTAGAACATGTCGGCCTCGAGGAGGAGGACCGCCTCCCAGCGCGTCAGCAGTACGAGCAGGGCCGCGACCCCGCCGACGAGGAGCGCCACCGTCGCCACGATGGCGTTGGCCTTGATGAGCTGGTCGGCGGTGCGGTGCACCTGAAGGCCGGTAGTGGGGCAGCTGCGGAACGGGTTCATCGGTCACCTCCCGGGCCGGCGTCACCGTCGGCCACCTCGTCAGCCGGCACCACGATGATCTTGCCGACCATGAGATGGTGGCCGATGCCGCAGAACTCGTTGCACAGGACGTGGAACTCGCCCGGCTCGTTGGGAACGATGCGAAGGCCGTAGTCGTACCCGGGAACCACCTGGAAGTTGATGTTGAGCGGGTACAGGCCGAATCCGTGGTTCACGTCGAGCGACGAAAGGTGGAGCGTGTACTCGGCCCCCTGCCTGAGACGGACCACGGGCATCCATGCGAACTGCGACGCCTGCAGGTAGACGTCGCTCCCCGGCGGCGGTTCCACCAGCGGAAAGCCGTTGTGGGTCCCCACCTGGTATTCCTGCACGAACTCCGCCACGCGGGCCTGGTAGTCGGCCGGGTCCACCCGGTGCCGGATGCCCGACGGGTTCTGGCCGCCGCGCACGTGCCAGAGCGGCATCATCGCGAAGAGGACCATGCACCAGGCGAAGGCGATCCACACCCAGACCTTCTCGTGCCGCCCCACCTTCTTCCACCAGATGCGCTCCGGAGGTTCGATTCCGGTTCGGTACATCGGTTTCCTCCCCTCCTATGGCAGCGGCGCGGGTTCGAGCGACATGATTTCGAGCAAGCCCCAGGCCGTGAAGAAGACGAACATCACCACGATGCACGCCGTGAGCAGCAGAAACGGGCTGTCGTACAACCGCTGCATGAGCGGGACCGGCGTTTCCTCGCCGGACGTGCGGGGCGGTTGAGGGGAAGCGGATGGGGAGTCGGTCATGGGTTCGTTCCTCCGTGCTACGTACGGGTTGAAGGACGCCTGCGATGATCGGGGGGCGGCGCAGGGAGCAGATCGCCCACCGTCGTCTCGGCGAAGAAGCGGTCGATGGCCTCGCGCACCTCGCACCAGCGCCCGTGCATCGCGCAGGGGTTGGAATCGGCGCATTCGGGGCGCCCCAGCAGGCAGCGCCGCTGGGATCCGTCCGGATCGATGACATCCACAACGCGACCCAGCGGAACTTCGTCGGCGGGGGCGGAGAGGAGGTAGCCCCCACCGGGTCCGGGGGTGGCTTCGAGGAGGCCGCCCTGCACCAGCCGGTAGAGCGTTTTCGACAGGTAGTTCCGGGGCAGGCCGAGTTCCCGTGCCAGCACCTTGGCCGAGACCGGGCCCGACGCCTTCTGCCTGGCGATCAGCAGCAGTGCGCGAAGCGCGTTCGAGGCCGTCTTGGAGATCATCGCGACCGGCGGTTCATGGGGCTCGTCCCTCTATTGTAGATAACATCATGATGATATACTGGATTCGGTGCCGCAAGACGTGGGAGACGGACGAGGCCCCGCACGGCTGCCAACCACCCAACGACACCTTCGGTGCGCATCGCCAATGCTCAAGCGACTTCTCGGACGGGCACTGACCCGGCTGGACGGCTGGGCCGACCGGCTGTACGGCTGGCGTTGGAATCCGCTCTACCAGTCCGGGGCGCTGGCAATCGCCTGCCTCGCCGTGGTGCTCACGACCGGCCTCTACCTGATCTTCTTCTACCGGATCGGCGCACCCTACGAGTCGGTGGTGCGCATCGACGGCCAGGTCTGGGGAGGACGCTGGATCCGCTCGCTGCACGGGTACGCCGCCGACGCGGCCGTGGTCGCGGTGGTAGTGCACGCGCTCCGCATGTTCTGCCAGGGACGCTCCTGGGGGCCGAGGGCGCTGGCCTGGATCTCGGGCGCCTTCCTGGTCTTCCTGCTGTACGTCTGCGGCTGGACCGGCTACGTGATGGTCTGGGACACACACGGGCAGCTTCTCGCGACCGAGGGGGCGCGTCTGCTGGACGCACTGCCCCTTTTCTCCGAGCCGGTGTCCCGGACCTTCGCAGGCGACAGCCCGCTGCCGTCGGCGTTCTTCTTCATGAACCTCTTCCTCCACATCGCGATCCCCGTCGGCCTGGTAATCCTTCTCTGGCTGCATGTGGCCCGCATCGCCCGGCCGGTCATCCTGCCGCCGCTCCCTCTGCTCTGGACAAGCGTGGGACTGCTGGCCGCCGCGGCCATCCTGCTCCCCGCCCCGCTCGGACAGGGCGCCGATCTCCTGCGCATCCCCGGCGACGTGACGCTGGACATCTTCTACACCTTCTGGCTGCCCGCGGCCACCTCCGCGTCCCCCGCACTGGTCTGGGTCGCCGCCGGCGCCGTTGCGATCGCGCTCGCCGCCGTTCCCTTCGTGACGCGTCCCCGCGAGGCCCGGCGGCCGGCCCCCTCGGTGGTGTCGGCCCGGCTATGCACGTCGTGCGAGCAGTGCTACGTGGACTGTCCCTACGACGCCATCCGGATGGTCGAGCGCACCGACGGCCGCGACGGACTGGTCGCGCGCGTCAACCCCGCATCGTGTGTCAGCTGCGGCATCTGCGCCGGTTCGTGCGCACCGATGGGGGTCGGACCGCCCGGCCGCACGGGCCGGGACCAGCTCGCCCGGGTGCGGGAGTTCGTCGCACAGCGGTCGCTTGCGGACGCAGACATCGTCCTCGTCGCGTGCGGCCGCAGCTCGGCCGGTGCCCCGCACGCGGAAAGCAGGGCGCCGCGGTTTCCGGTATCCTGCGCGGGGAACCTGCACAGCTCTGTCGTGGAGTACCTGGTGCGGGCCGGGGCCCGTGGCGTTCTGGTCGTGGCCTGCCCGCCGCGCGACTGCTGGGGCCGGGAAGGACCCGGATGGCTGGTGGAACGGCTGTTCAACGGACGGGAGGCCGAACTGAAAGAACGCGTCGACCGGAGGCGGGTGCGGGTCGCATACGCGTCGTTCCATGACCGGCCAGCGCTGCAGGCGGCCCTGGACGACTTCAAGCGGACGCTCGCGCGGCTCGAGGCTCCCGCCGGGGAGGCCGGCATCGAGGTCGACACCGAGTGCGAATTCCCGCAACCTCCGGCCGGGGGTGCATGATGGCTCGCGCGCTGCAGTTGCCGGCCGCGGCCCTCGCGATTGCCGCCCTGGTGGCCCTCGTGCTCCTATCCCGGCTCACATGGCGAGCTTCCGATCCGGACCATGCGGAGTTGAGGCTCACCTGGCGCATGCCCGCCCCTTCGTACCGGCATTGCCGGCCGCCCACCGAAGCCGAACTTGCCGGCGTCCTTCCCCACATGCGCCCCTCGGAGGTCTGCACGGACGTGGCGATCCCCTTCCGGCTGACGGTTCGGCTGAACGAAGACACGCTTCACTCCGAACCGGTCGAAAGGTCCGGCCCGCGAGCCCGCACACTCACCATCTTCAGCAGCTTTCCGGTGGCTCCCGGCAGCTACGCTCTGGACGTGTCCTTCCTTCCCGAACTGCCGCCGGATTCGGAGGGCGGCGTCCTCGACGCGGCGATGGCGAACCCGGCATCGGATTCGGTGGATTCCGTCCTGGACCTCGCCACGACGCTGAACACCCGCGTGGTGGCTGGTCCGCGGGAGGTCATCCTGGTTTCCCTTGACGCGAACGGCAGACTCTACACCGTTGATCCGCGGTGACTGATTCCACCCCCCAGCCACCGCTCCGGCGCGACCGCCCGCTTCCGCTCCTTCGGCCGCCGGTTGAACCACGTCACCGTCAGAAGCACCTCGGCCGCCGCCGCACCCTCCAGGCTGAACTCCCGGTCCGCCAGCGTCGGCCGAAACGCCTCCTCCACCACGCGGTTCGCCCGCCGCCGCGCCCCGTCGCTCTTCGGCCAGGGCATCTCGCCGTGCAGCCGGCCGCGGCGGATCAGGTAGACGCGGTCCTCCCCCCCGAACCCCGACACGGGGTACACCAGGTTCAGCTTCTCGATCTGCCCGCGGAAGCCGGAGAGGTGGTCCCAGAGGCCCTCCAGAGTCGTCATCCGTTCATGCAGCCGCCCCGCGTATTCGAAGTCGAGCCGCTCTGCGGCCTCCCTGACCGCCTCCGACAGCTCCTCCAGCGGCCTGCGGCTGCGCGCCTCCAGGAACGCTTGTGCCATCCCGACGCGCCGGTCGTACTCCGCCACCGTGCACCGCCCCGCACACGGCGCGAGGCAGGTCCCGGTCTCCGCACGGATGCATAGCGGGGTCCGGCCTGCGGAGAACATTTCGATCTGGTCGCCGAAGTGCACCGGCGTGTGGGACGCGCAGTCCCGCAGTCCCGTCGCCAGCGACAGCTCGTGCACCGCGCGTGCCATCCAGCCGGTCCGCGAGAAGGGCCCGTAGTACCTGGCCCCGTCGCTCACGGGCCGCGACACCGGGATGAGGCGCGGCGCCGGCTCGCGCGTGACCTTGATGAACCCGTACCGGCGGTCGCGCTTGTGCTGCACGTTGTATTCGGGCTGCCACGCGCGGATCAGGCGCATCTCGCGGAAGAGCGCGGCGAATTCGTTCGGGATGTGGTCCCACTTCACCGCCTCGGCCTCCGCGACCATCCGCGCAGCCTTGCCCGTATCCTGCCGGAAGTACGACAGCAGCCGCGTGCGAAGCCGCACCGACTTCCCCACATAGAGGATGCGCCCGCCCGCGCCCAGCCAGCGGTAGACCCCGGGACGGTCCTCGGCCCCGGCGCGCACCTCTTCCCGCAACGCTGACGCGGTCCCTGGCCTGCGGGGAGCCAGGGACGGTGCGGTCCCTGCGGAGGACCCCGGGGGAATCGACGCAGCCATGGGCAACCAACTTCGCCATTTCTTCGGGTTCCGTCAACGGAAGCGGCCCGTTCACAACTGCGGGGGCCCTGTCCACGGGCTGCCAGTCCCATCGCGCTATTGCGATGACCCGCCGCGGCCCCTAATGTCGTGTTCCATGGTCAACCATGGACGGTCGTTCGTCATCCGCGATCCGGTGTGGAATGCTATCCGCCTGGATCCGATCGCCGCGGCGATCGTCGACACGCCTGCCTTCCAGCGGCTGCGGTACATCCGGCAACTGGGGCTGGCGCATCTCGTCTACCCCGGCGCGACCCACACCCGATTCGATCATGCCCTCGGGGTCTACCATCTCACCGAGCGCGCCATCCGCATCCTGAAGGGTGGGCGTCCGGCTCCCCCGCAGGCGTGGGACGGGGCCCGGCTGATTCCCTACGCCGCGCTGCTGCACGACATCGGCCACTACCCCTTCTCGCACGCCATCGAGGAACTCGACACCGCGACGATCGCCGCCAGCCACGAGGAGGCCGGCGCGCGCTTCTTCGAGTCACCGGAGATGAGGGCGGCGCTGGCCCCGCTGGGAAGTGGCGCCGAGGCGGAGATCTCCCGGATCATCACGGGCCGGGGCGAGATCGCGCTGAGCGGACTCGTGAGCGGCAGCCTCGATCTCGACAAGATGGAGTACCTGCGGCGCGACGCGCGCTTCTGCGGCGTCCCCTACGGCGAAGTGGACGTGGAGCGCCTCCTCCAGGGATTGGTGCTGCTGGAGGACCCCGTCACCGGCCGCTGGGAAGTGGGCATCCGCGCGAAGGCGATCAGCACGCTGGAGTCGCTCCTTTTCTCGAAGTACCAGATGTTCCGGAACGTGTACTGGCACCATGGCGTGCGAGCCGCCACCTGTCTCTACAAGCGCATTGTGGAAGACGCCCTGGCGGCCGGTCTGCTGGATCCGCCGGACCTCATCGGCCCGACCGACGAGCAGTTGCTCCACGAACTCGACCGGGTCGCGCGCGCCCGGTCCGGCGACGAGACGGCGTGCGCCCGAGCCGGCACCGTGGCGGACAGGCTGGCCGGCCGCTGGCTCCCCGCGCTCAGGAACCGGCGACTCCCGAAGCGGGCGGTCGAGATTCCCGCGTGGCAGCTCGAAGGGAGGCCGCTTCCCGCCTGGGTCGGAACCGACACGGAGGAGAAGCGTCGCTGGGAGGACGCGCTTGCGGTGGAGTTGGACCTCGAGCCCGGCGAGGTGATCCTCGACTTCCCCGTCAAGAGGGCGATGTTCCAGCTCGACGTGCTCGTGGACCGCCCCGGCCGGCCGGTGCGCCGCCTGGGGCGGAGAGGCATCCCGGGGCTCATCGACCTGCCGAAGCTTGCGGAGGAACTATACCGCACTGCAAGGGTATTGCGATTGTTCACCTTCGAGAGACGGTCGCTGGACCCGAACTGGGTGCTGGAGCGGCTCGCGGAGGGACCAGGGTCGCGAGGAGGTGGTGGTGATGGCGGTGGTGGCACTGTCCACGGCATCGGGCGAGCGACCGATCCCTCAGTGCAACCCCGCGCCGAAGTGGAAACGTCTGACGTTGGAGTGCGTATGGACCATGAAGGGGGCGAAAGGAGCCGCAGTTGCCGCAACGAATGACGCCCAAACGCGCCATTCACAGCAGATGACAAGAAAATGATTGACAAGCGACGCACCCAGCCGTACCGTTAACGGCTGTATGTATAGCGCGTCCGCCGGATGTTTATCCGGTCCGTAACGGAGAATCGAGAAGAGAAAATGGCCAGGAAGAAAAGGCGCGGAAGGAAGCGGGTGAACCCGCTCACCGGGTTCGACGCCAGCCTGGACGAGCAGACCGCGTTGGACCAGTACCTGCGAGATGTCAGCCGCCACGAGCTGATCACCCCCGAGATGGAGAAGATCCTGGGGGCGCGGGCCCAGAAGGGCGACGAGGAAGCGATCCAGGCACTAGCCAAGGCGAACCTGCGCTTCGTGATCAGCGTGGCGAAGAAGTACCAGAACCGTGGTGTTTCCCTCACGGACCTGATCCAGGAAGGGAACGTGGGCCTCGTCACAGCGGCGCGGAAATTCGATCCCGAGCAGGGGGTGAAGTTCATCTCCTACGCGGT
This sequence comes from Longimicrobiales bacterium, assembly GCA_965116645.1. GTDB lineage: Bacteria > Gemmatimonadota > Gemmatimonadetes > Longimicrobiales > Gaopeijiaceae > Bin94. Next base: position 4,540,430 of record OZ220702.1, read on the forward strand.
GTGGTGGATCCGGCAGGCCATTCTGGCCTCGCTGGCGAACCACGGCCGCCCGGTGCGGGTGCCGCTCAACCGGGCTTCGGATCTCGCCCGGATCTTTCGCGAGAAGGAGCGCCTCAAGCAGGAGCTCGGACGCGATCCGACCAGCGAGGAGCTGGGCAAGGCGACGTTCCTGACGCCGCAGCTCGTGGAGTCGCTGCAGACGCTCAACGCGGCGGAGATCCGCCTGGATGCCCCGATCGGCGACAGCGAGGACTCTCAGCTCGTGGAGCGCTTCATCACCGAAGAGGCTGCCGAGCCCGAGGTGGAGGTCGAGAACCGGCTTCTCACCGAGGCCGTGTCGAACGCGCTCGGGACCCTCGAGCCGCGCGACGCACGCGTGCTGAGGCTGTACTTCGGCCTCCAGGGCGAGCGCGAGCACACCCTGGAAGAGATCGGCAACCTCCTGGGCGTGACCCGGGAGCGGATTCGCCAGCTCAGGGACCGCGCGCTCCGGCGCCTGCGCGAAGGGGACAAGGGCAAGGCCCTCAAGTCCTTCGCGGCGTAGGCAGCCCGTGGACAATTGCCGCCCATTTGCAGCGGCGATTCGTTCCACGGGCTGAGGACGCCCCATCGCGCTCGAAGGCCAGGTCGTCGAGGCGGTGGGGGGGGTGTACCGCGTTCGCACCGCCGACGGAACGATCGAGGCCTCTCTGCGCGGCAGACTCAAGAAGGCGCAGCGTAGACGGGGGCAGCGCCAAGGCGACCAGATCGTCATCGGTGACCTGGTGACGGTGGGGGCCGGGTCCGGTGGGGCGCGGGTGATTGAAGCCGTGCGTCCCAGGCGGACGTGGCTGGCTCGGCGGCCGTCGTGGAGCCGCGTGGACCGGGTGGTGGCGGCCAACCTGGACCGCCTGCTGGTGGTGGTGTCGGTTGGGGACCCGCCGCCGTCACGGTTCGCGATCGACCGGATGCTGGTGATGGGTGAGTCGGGCGGCATGGCCTGCCAGTTGGTCCTCAACAAGGTGGACCTGCCGGGGAGCAGTGCGGTGGTGGCGGAGCTGACGAGGGCGTATCGCACGGCGGGCTACCAGGTGCTGCCGACGTCGGCGGTGACGGGCGCGGGGATCGAGGCATTTCGGGCGGTGATCGAAGCCGGGTCGTCGGCGCTGGCGGGGCCGTCGGGGGCGGGGAAGTCCTCGCTGCTGAACCGGGTCGAACCGGGGCTCGACCTGCGCACCCGTCCGGTTGGGCGGCGCTCCCGGGCCGGTAGGCACACCACGGTGTCGAGCCGACTCATCGCGCTCTCCGGCGGTGGCCGGGTGGCCGACACGCCGGGATTCTCGGACATCGGGGTGGGCGATGTGGAAGCTGCGGCCCTGGGAGGATGCTTCCCCGAGTTCCGTCCGTTCCTGGGTCGCTGTCACTTCAACGACTGCACCCACATCCACGAGCCCGGGTGCGCGGTCGCCGCGGCGGTTGCCTCGGGACACATCCAGCAGGAGCGCCACGCGAGCTACCGGACGATCCTGGAGGAGTTGTAGCGGAGATGCTCCCTGGCGCGGCGGATGTTGGTGGCGGGGCTCGCGCGGGGATATGATCGATCCATGATGCCGGCCAGGAAGACCTTGTGGATCCCGTCCTTTCTGTTGGGGGCGGCAACGTGCACGGCCCTGGCGACGGGGGCCGGGCTCCTGCTCTACGACGACCAGGGACTGTTTCGTGCCGGACTTGCTCTGGCGGGTGTCAACCTCGGTGCGATCGGCGTCGGTCTGGTCGGCGCGGGAGAACGCCAGCCGGATTCCAACCCGCACGCCGGGGGGTGGTGGCTCGCCCTCCTGATCGCCCTCATGAGCGCCGCCGGTTTCGCGGTCGCATGGGAAGCGATGCACGGCTTCGCGGCAGCCCCGGCGGCGCAGGGCGTGGGTCTGGCGCTGACCTCGGCGCTTCCCGCGTACTTCGCGGCCGGGACCTGGGCGCGCCTGACTTCACTGGAGAAGCTGGTGAACGCCGGAAAGCGCCGTCAGACGATCTTCGGCGCGGCGGCCGGAGCGGTCCTGGCGGCCACGCTGGCCAGGGCCTTCCTGGGCAGGCCGGTATGGGCGGTGACCGCCTTTCTGCTGGCGATGGTGCTGGCCTCGGCAGGAGCTCGTCTTCACGTCTGGATCCTCGATCGCGTGCCGCGGCTCGTCCGGTCCGCGAGCCGGCCCGAGCGGCCGGCCCTGCGGTTCGAGGAGTGGCGCACGGCGGTCCCGGAGAACCGGACGCGGGTGGTGCGCGATGGCGAAGTGACTCGCTTGCTGGACCCGGCTCCGCAGGGAGACTGGCGCGAGGCGGCGGCCTCCACGCTTCACGACGGCCGGCCGATCCTCTTCGTGGGGGCGGGAAGCTGGTTCGACCCGGCCGACGGCAGGGCATGGCAGGTCTACGAGGCGGACGAGGACGTGCTGAATCTGGCTGTGGAGGGACTTGACTGGGAGGATGGAGTGGTGGCAGCGACGCCGGTCCCGGAGGACGTGGGCTGGGTGGTGATAGCCGACGCGATGGCCGCGTCGTCCGTCCGGCTGGATTCGCTCCGGGAGGCCGGTGTGCAGCGGGTGTGGATCGGAGGAACAGCGGGAGAAGTCCCGGAAGGGCTTCTGGCGGAAGCGCGGGAGGCCGGGATCGCTGTGGGGCGATATCGGAGCGCGGTAGCGGGCGTTCCCGGCCCGCCGCATGTGGCGCCACGGGCGGACGGCCTGTGGTGCCTGGAGCCTGGCGGGGAGCCGCCGGAGTCGGTCGCCGGGATGGTGACGGCGCCGCTGCCGCACGAACCGGCCGACGAAAGCACGGAGGCGCGCCTGGCGGACCCGAGCCCGTCCGAGGACTTGCCGCTGCCTTCGGAGGACGCCAGCGACGAGGCGCCCTGATGACTGTGGCCCACCTGTCCGACCTCCACCTGGGCTACGATGGCGGGTCGGGAGGGCGCGGCCGGTCCGAGGATGTCCTGCGGGTCTTCGACACGGCAATGGCCCGGATCGCGGGGCTGGAGGTGGGGCTGGTCGTGATCGCGGGGGATGTCTTCGACCACCCGAACGTCACCGCACCCCCGATCGCGGCCTTTTCGAAGTCGGTGCGGCGGTTGCGCGAGCGCCTGCCGGGGGTGGTGGTGGCGGTGGCGGCCGGGGCCCGCGACACTCCGCTCAACCCGGCGCAACAGGGACCGGTGGCGGTGATCGGTGCGCTTGAGGGTGTGGAGACGGCAACCACCGCGGTCCGCCGGGTCGGGCTGGCGGGAGGGAGGGTGACGGTCACCCTGGTGCCGCACCTCGCCGCACGGAGGGGTCGGGCCCTGAAGGTGAAGCCGGACACGGGCGCCAGCTGGAATGTGCTGGTGCTGCATGGAGCGGTGGCAAGCGATGCCGCAAGGGGGTCCGCGGCCGCGGCCGGGAGCTCGCCTGCCACCGGTTCCGCGGCCGCCATCGCACTGCCCGGCTGGGACTACGTCGCGCTCGGCTCCCGCCACACCCGTGCGAAGGTCACCGCGCGGGCCCATTATTCCGGCTCGCTGGAGAGAATCGGCCCCGATCCCTGGGAGGAGGCTGCCGTGGACAAGGGATTCCTCACCGCCCACCTGGACACGGGGGCGGTGCGCTTCCGCCCCGTGGAGGCGCGCGCGGCAGTGAGCCTCGCCCCCGTGGACGCGGCGGACGGCGGCACCGCGACCGCCGCCCGGCGCCTGAGCGAGGCGCTGGCCGGCGTCCCCGGCGGCATCGACGGCAAGCTCCTGCGCGTACCGGTGCGGGGGCTTGGCCCGGAGGATCTGGCCGCCCTCGACCGCGAGCTTCTGGCCCGGGTGCGGGGCCGCGTGGCGGAGCTGCGCGTGGACGCGCTGGCTGCCGGCAGTCCGTGGACAATCCCCGCGTCGCACCGAGGGCGGCGAGGCGCCGGGCTGACAAGGCGCGACGAAAGGTGAATAGCGGAGCTATTTGCCCGAGGAGCAACGCAGGGCGGTGCTTCAGGTGCCGGAAAGGTAAAGAAAACGTGACATTTTGTATGGTTTTCATGACGGAGCAAGAACGTGAGCGCCGCAGCCAGCCCGGATGCATCGGCGGCCGAATGCAGCGGGCACTTGCTCCACGGGCTGCCAGGCGACGATGAAGCTGGAGGTATTGCGGGCCGCGACCCCCACCGCGGCGATCGACCTGAGGGACGCGCACGGGCTGGTGGCCTTCGTGTCGGAGGGCGATGCCGCCTGGGGCGGGTACGTGGCCGCGCTCCGGGCGGCCTTCGCCGCGCGGGGGCGGTTGCGCGGGCCGGGATCGGTGGTGCGGGGCAAGGCCGCGGCCGCCACGGTGGGTACGGCCGCCTTCGAGGCCCGGTTGGGCAAGGTGCTCGCGAGGCACGGGCTGCGGCGCGAGGAGTACGCGGCCGTGTGGCTCGGTGCGGGGCCGCCCCGGGTCTGGGTGGGGGCGGGGGTGGCGTTGCTGCAGGGCCCGGAGACCGCCCGCGGCGTTCGGGAGGGGGCCGCGCGCGGGGAGCCGGGCCAGGGAGGGCCGCCGTCCGGCGCGGGGATGGAAGCCGGGTGGGTGGGGGGACTGGCCCGCGAGGCCAGGGAAGATGTGGAGCGGCTGACTCGGGCGCGCGAGGGGGTGGGGGGGGCGGGGGCCCGCCTGCGGGAGCTGCGCGAGGAGCTTGCGATCGTGCAGGGCGATGCGGAGGCCGCCGCGATGGCCTGGGTGCGTGAGCGCCAGGACGCCGAGACCCGTCTGCTCCTCTACCGGGACCGGGAAAAGGAGCTGAGGGGCCGGCTGGAGTACATCCGCAAGGCGGGCGCGGAAGCGGCCTGCGCGAACTGCGAACGGGTCCTGGGCAAGCGCACGGACGCGGTGCGGCACGCGCGCCGGGAGGAGTGGGAAGCGGTGGTTCAGGACGGCAAGTGGTGGCGGCGGCGGCGGTCCCAGCTGGAGCTCAAGCCCGAGGGGCTGACGGAGTTGGAGACACGCGCGCTGGCACTGAATGCCGAGATCGAGGACGTTGCGCAGGAGCTGCAGAAGCGCGAGGCGGCGGCTCGGGAGCTTGAAGCGGCCACCGGGCGGCTGGAGCGGCTACTGGCGCTGGAAGCGAGGCTGTCCGGGGAGCCGACCGTGGCAGAAAGGAGTACGGCGCCCGGCGACGGAGCCCGTCGGCGCTGCCGGGCGGCGATTCATGCCAGGCTCGTCGCCCTCACCGGCGGGCGGTGCGCGTCCGTGTTTCCGGAGCTGTACGCGGACTGGATTGCGGGAAACCGCAGGGGTGGAGAGGCGGAGGCGGCGCTGGAGCTGGCAGCCCGAATCACCTTGGCGGAGATGGCCGAACGGGCGGGAATGCGGCTGGGATCGATCATTCTCCCGTCAGGACTGGAACGCCTGGGTGCTCAGGACCTCCCCCGGGCGCTCACGGAGCTGGTCCGCCTGGCGAAGGGCGTGCCGCTGGTGCTGGCGAAGGCCACACCGCAGGTCGTGGCCCAGGCCCCGGAGTGCTTCGACCTCGTTTACCGGTTCGAAGCCACCGGCAAGGGCAGCCGCGTCAAGCGGCAGCGTCTCGGCCTGGCGACAATCCGGTTGCAGGGGGATTGAGCAGGGCGACCGCTCGGCGACGCAGGTTCAGCTTCCTCCGCCCTGGCCGGTCCGGCCGCGCCCGGTGCTTCACTCCGGTTCATCCAAGGGGGGCTCTTCCTCGTCCTCTTCGTCCACATCGTCCCCCAGGCGGGCCCATGCATCGGCGCGCGCGCGGTATTCCTCGATCGCCTCCTGGTCGCCGATCTGCTTCGCATACTCCATCAGCGACCTGAACACCCAGGAGTAGTAGTTGGGGATGCCGATCGTGGACTTGTCCTTCCACTCCGCCCACTCCGGCAGGCCGCTCCGATGGATGAACACGTCGTAGGCCAGCGTCCGGGTGCGCTCCACGTCCACCCAGGGTCCCACAACCCCGGTATACATATCGACGGTCTGATTCCGAATCACCCCCGAGTCGGCCAGTTCCGCGGGATTCCCCGGCCACAGCCGGAACGCCAGCCCCTGGCGAATGAGGTAGGGGCGCACCCCGAGATCGTTGGGCGCGCTTGTGCTGGAGGCAAAGTAGATGGGCCGGTCGCCGATCGAATTCCTGATGGTCCACAGGGCGAATACCTCCCAGGGAGCAAGTCCGGCCTTTCCGACGATGACTCCCGAGATCGGACCGAGCGAGACGGCCTGGATGCTGTCGACCGGCGCCGGTGTTCTCGCTATCCGTTCGATGGCTTCGTCGGTGAATTGCGACTCGTCGACGATCGAGCGGGTCGGCATCCGAATCGGCTCGCGCAGGAGGAGGGGGACCTTGCCGAGCGCCTCCGCCTCCGCCGGATCGTGCGTGTACATGGCGTCGGTGTTTTCGGCCGTGTAGGGGCGCTGGCAGATGATGAGGGTCGGGTCCGCGTCAGGGTCCTCGCCGGGCCCGCAGGGACTCGTGAGGTCCCGGAGCTGCCCGACGTACCAGGGTGTGTTGAAGTACGAGGTCACCGCGACGGTTACGTCCCGCCGGATCCCCTCGACCTCCTGCAGGTACCAGAGCGGGAAGGTGTCGTTGTCGCCGTTGGTGAAGATCACGCCGTACGGCTCGACGCTCATCAGCAGGTTGTAGGCCCAGTCGCGCGCCGAATGGTCGTTCGCGCGGCTGGCCCAGTTGAAGTTGAGGACGAGGGGGATGAAGGCCAGCGCCAGAACCGGCGCTCCGAATGCGAGCGAGCGGCCGGACCTGCGCCGGACCCAGTCCCACAGGCCCGCGATCCCTAGTCCGGCCAGCAGCCCCCAAACGGAGAAGCCGATCGTGAAGAAGTAGTCCCGCTCCCGGACCTCGCGAAAATCGCGCGCGACGCTCGGGTCCGAGTGGCCGGGCTTGAAGTTCAGGTAGAAGACCAGGGCCACCGAGAGCACGGCGAAGAGGATCACCATGTAGTACCAGCTCGCCCGATCCCGCCGGTAGTGCTCCATGGCGCCGAAGATGCCCAGCGCGATGAAAAGCGCCGTGAAGGGCGCACGGAGCCTGCCGAAGAGCACATCGGCCGAAGAGAGACCCCGGGACCACTGCCAGTCGAAGTACTGCATCCAGTTCTTGTACTGCTGCGTGAGAGATGCCTGCCGTACGGAGATGGGGAGTGTGGGGTACTGCTGGCGCTTGAGCGCCGCGGAGAGGTCCTCGCATCCGGCGTTTCCGTAGGTGACGATGCTGGCGAGCGCCTCCCCGACGTTCTCGCAGGTCGGCTCGGCCTCGTTGATCACGGGCCCCAGTTCGGAGCGGATCGGCAGGTAGAGGTGGATGCTCAGCCCCAGTACGACCGCCGGAATGCCTAACAGGTAGATGCGGTAGTTCAGCAGCGTGGCGGGGCGCACCAGAAAGATGAAGATGGCCAGCGCCGGCGCCGCCAGGAAGGCCATCAGGTGGTTGCCGACCGACAGGGCCAGGATGAAGGCCATCAGGATGAGGAGGTTGTCGTCCTTGCCGCGCCCGAGCCGCTCCCGCCAGCGGAAGGCCAGCCAGGACAGGAGCGCGATGGTGAAGAGGGAGACCGTGTAGACCTTCTCGTTGACGTTGGACTGGTTCCAGACCGTGAAGGCGGTGGCGCTGACGAGGGCGGCGGCCGCGGCGCCGACGAGGCGGAAGCGCCGGTCGGTGGAGAAGTGCCCCAGGATGTGGTGGACCACCAGGAACCACAGTCCGTGCGCCAGCGAGCCCATCAGGGCGGAGAAGAGGTTTATGCGCACGCCGACGGAAAGCCCGAGCGGGGAAAGAAGGATCTCCCAGGTTCGGGCCAGGACCACGAAGAGCGGGTTCCCCGGCTGGTGGGGGATGCCCATGATGTGCGCGGTCGCGATGTATTCGCTTGTGTCCCAGAAGGCGGTTTCCGGCGCGAGCGTCACGGCGTAGAGTATGCCGATCGCCAGCGCGGTCACACTCGCCCAGAGGTAGGGAGGACCTTCCTCGGCTCCGTCCGGGTTCGCGTTGCGGCGCTGTAGTATAGCTTTCAGGTCCATTTGTTCCCCAGAATCCTCGATTCCCGGCAGGCCCCCTTGGGCCCGCGCGCCTTCAGCGACAGACTGCAGATTGGACGTCAAACCCTCATTCGAATCGTTGCTTCGCGACGCCGCGCCGGAACAGCGGATCCCGGTGTGGTGCGAATTCCTCTTCGATTCCGACACGGCCGTCACGGCCTACCACAAGCTCCGGGAAGGGCCCTTCGGCTTTCTCCTGGAGAGTGTGGTCGGTGGTGAACAATGGGCCCGTTACAGCTTCTTGGGAAGCCGTCCGCGGGAAGTGTGGCTCCTCGAGGGGGACGACGTGTCTCTGTGGAGCTCCCGCCGCGGGTGGCGTCCGGTCACCGTCAAGGAACCGCTGGCGGACCTGCGGGAACGCCTCAAGCGGGGCGAACCGCGCCCCGATCCCCGTCTCCCGCGCTTCTGGGGGGGCGCCGTCGGCTACTTCGGATACGATCTGGTGCGCCGTATCGAGCGCCTCGGGACGGGGCCGCCGGACGACCAGGGACTGCCCGGGGCGGTCTTCATGTTCTCCGACGTGGTGGTCGCGATCGACAACCTGCACGGCCGGGCCAAGGCCATCACCACAATCGAGACCGGCGCCGGTGCGTCCCCGGACGCGCTGCGGCACGGCTACGATTCGGCGGTCGCCAGGCTGGCGGAGACGGTCGGCCGGCTGCGGTCCCGCGCTGATCCCGAGCCGCTGGACCTGGCGCCCCCGAGCACGCTCGATCCCATGGTCACCACCAACTTCGAGCGGGATGACTTCATCGACGGCGTGCGCCGCATCAAGGAATACATCGCAGCCGGCGACGCCTTTCAGGTGGTCCTCAGCCAGCGCCTGACGACCCCCTTCGAGGAACACCCGTTCCAGCTCTACCGCGCCATCCGCACCATCAATCCGTCTCCCTACCTCTTCAACCTGGACCTGGGGGATTTCCATCTGGTCGGGTCTTCGCCCGAAGTGCTGGTCCGTCTGGAAGACGGGGTCGTTACGGTGCGGCCGATCGCGGGGACGCGTCGGCGGGGGCACACCCGGGCCGAGGACCGCGCACTCGCCGAGGAGCTCGCTGCCGACGAGAAGGAGCTGGCAGAGCACCGGATGCTGGTGGACCTGGGCCGCAACGATGTGGGCCGGGTCTCGGAGTACGGCACCGTCACCGTCCCGGAGCTGATGAAGGTGGAGCGCTACTCGCACGTGATGCATCTGTGCAGCCAGGTCGAGGGGCGCGCCCGCGGGGGACTTTCGGCGCTGGACGTTCTGGCCGCCTGCTTCCCCGCCGGCACCGTCTCCGGGGCGCCCAAGATCCGCGCCATGGAGATTATCGACGAACTGGAGCCCACTGCACGGGGCCCTTACGCCGGCGCGGTGGGGTACATCGGCTGGGGCGGTGCCCAGATGGACACCGCGATCGCCATCCGCACGATGGTCGTGAGGGACGGCCAGGCCCACGTACAGGCTGGTGCCGGGATCGTCGCGGATTCGGACCCGGAATCGGAGTACGAGGAGACGGTCAACAAGGCGAAGGCTCTGCTGGGCGCGGTCGCGATGGTGACGTCGGCGGGCCGCGGGTGAAGCACCGCTCGAACGCCGCCGGGGGGCTTTTGTCCACGGGCTAAAGCCCCGCCAGCTCGTCGTACAGGCGGATAAGCGTGTCGATGCCCCGCTCGAAGCAGTCCGTGGCGAACCACTCGTTGGGGGCGTGCATGTTGGCGCCGGGGAGCGCGAAGCCGATGAGGAGCGAGTTGGCGCCGAGGATCTCCTCAAGTTCCACCACGATCGGGATGGTGCCGCCTTCGCCGGTGAGGACGGGACGGGCCCCGAACGACTGTTCGAGTGCGCGGGACGCCGCCTCGAAGAGCGGGCCTTCGAGGCTCGCAAGCCAGGGGCGGCCGCCGTGCAGTTCGACGAGGGTCAGCTCCACGCCGGGGGGTGCCGCGCGCTCGAGGTGCGCTGCCAGAAGCTCCTTCACCCGCTCCGGGGACTGGCCGGGGACCAGGCGGAAGCTGAGCTTGGCCATCGCCTTTGCCGGGAGGACGGTCTTGGCGCCTTCGCCGGTGTAGCCGGATAGGAGGCCGTTGACGTCGCAGGTGGGGCGCGTCCACATCCGTTCCAGCGCGGAATAGGCGGACTCGCCGCCCTCGGGGGGCGCGCCCACTTCGCCGGTGTAGGCGGCGGCGTCGAAGGGCAGCCGGGCAAAGCCTTCCAGGGTCTCCGGGGACGGGTCGATGATGTCGTCGTAGAATCCCGGGATGGTGATCCTGCCGTCTTCGTCGTGGAGGTCGCCGAGGACCCTGGCGAGCGCATTGGCGGGGTTGCGGATCGCGCCCCCGTAGGCGCCCGAATGGAGGTCGGTCGAAGGGCCGGAGGCGTGGATCTCGAAGTAGGCCAGGCCGCGCAGCGAGAAGAGCAGGGAGGGTAGACCGGGTGCGAACATGGCCGAGTCGGAGATGACCACGGTGTCGGCCGCCAGGCGGTCGCGGTGCGCTTTGACGAAGGGGACCAGGTTGGGCGATCCCACTTCCTCCTCGCCCTCGGCGAGTACGACGACGTTCACCGGCAGCGTCCCCCGGGTGCCGAGGTGGGACTCCAGCGCCTTGACGTGCAGGAAGAGCTGTCCCTTGTCGTCGGCGGAGCCCCGGGCGTAGATCCGCCCGTCGCGGATCTCGGGTTCGAATGGTGGCGAGTGCCAGAGGTCCAGCGGCTCCGGGGGCTGCACGTCGTAGTGACCGTAGATGAGGATGGTGGGTGCGTCCGGCCCGGCCCCACGCCACTCGCCCACTACCACCGGGTGCCCCGGCGTGGGGAATGTCCGCGCCTCCAGGCCCGCGGCCTCCAGCTGCCGGCGGACCCACTCGGCCGCGCGCTCGGTGTCGGCGTCGTGCTCGGACTTGGCCGAGACGGAGGGGATGCGCAGGAAGTCCCGGAGTTCGGCGTAAAACCTGTCACGCTGACCGCGCGCGAAGTCGATGGGGTTGCTCATTGCGTGAGAGGGAACGGGGTTGGCGCGCTCAGCGGTCCCTGGATAGAGCCCCGCAAGCACCGAGAGCGGCGAGGCGCCGGGCTGGCAAGGCGCGACGAGGAGGCGAAGCGTCCAGGCCGGATGCATCGCTGGTCGAATGCCGGGGGGATTCTGTCCACGGGCCGCTAGGTGAGCCCCTTGATCCCCCAGCGGTAGATCCCCGTCATCAGGGCGGCGAAGACGACCGCGCCCGCCATCCCGCCCAGGCTCAGGGCCACCGGGTCGTCGAACTCGGCGAGCCCGACGCCCAGCATCCCGCCGATGCATGCGGCGAAGGCGCCCAGCGTGAAGAGCAGGCGCGAGTGTCCGGGCGTCGTCCTGGGGAGCTTGATGACCGCCTTCATCGCCAGGCCGATGCATCCGCCCAGCACGATCCAGATAGCTACACCGATCCAGTTTTCCATGACCGCAATCTACTTCCTTCCCATGCGCCGCTTCAACTCCTCGAGCCGGGCGTCGGCGACCTCCTCCCGCCGCGCCCGCCGCAGCGTCTCGTCGAATTCGGGACCGTCATCGAAGAGGTCGTCCGCCGCCCCGGCGCGGTCCTGGTTGCCCGTGATCCGGTCGGCCATGCGGTCCAGCTCGCCGAAGAGGTCGTCGGAACGGTTGATCGAGCCCCGCGCCTGCGTCCGCCCGGCCGTTGCGGCCATCGAGTCGCGGTTGGCGCGCGCCTTCCTGATCTGCTGGATCATCTCTGCATATTCGGATTCGCGCAGGCGGATCTCGGCCTCGATGGCCTTTGCCTTGTCGGAGAGCACGCGCTGCCGATTGTCGTGCTTCCCGGCGAACTGCGCGGCGATGTCGGCAGTCTCCGTGTCGCCGATCTTGCGCGCCAACTCTTCCCGGCGCCGGCACACCTCGGCTTCCCGGCCCTCGGCGGCCGCCCGCTTGCGCGCGACGTTGAGCTGTTCCTTCAACGACTCGAGTCCCGCCTTTGCGGCCACGGTCTCCTTTTCCATCCCCTTCAGGAGTCCGTCGACCGTTTCGGTTACCCCTTCGCGCCTGAGTTCGCGGTTGAAGTTGTCCACCGCTTCCCGGAACGCGTTCTTCAAGTTCTCGAACATGGCAATAATCCTAATCAGACGGTGGGAAGCCCGCACCGGCACCGGGCGGCGGGTGTCCATTGACGGGGCTGGGGGCGTGTTCATGGCCGTCCGTGCGCTCAGCGGCCAGGCGCGTCGAGAGCCCGTGCAGCACCCCGCCCTCGGAGAAACCGGGGAAGCGCGCGCTCTCGGGGCGCGGCAGGTGATCACGCGAGGCCAGCGCCAGATCCGCCGCCTCCTCGACCGCTTTCCGCGCCTCCTCCTCGGCCGCCTCGATTACCTCCACCGCGATGCCCCGGTCGATCAGGTAGGCCTCGAACAGGCCCACCGGGTCGCGACGCCCCCAGTGCTCGAAGAGTTCGGGTGCGAAGGTCTCGCGCGCTTCACGCTCGTCGTGGGTGGCATGTCCGCCCATGCGGAAGGTCTCGGCGACCATGATCACCGGCCCCTCTCCCCGCAGGCACTGCTCCCTTGCCGTCGCAGCCGCCGCGTAGACGTCGATCACGTTGTTGCCGTCGCACTCCAGCCCGGTGAGTCCGTAGACGGCGGGAATGTCGGCCATCGCACCGGCGCCATGCTGGTCGAGCCGTGTCCCGAGCGCCACCTGGTTGTTCTGGATTACGACAATCAGCGGCACTCCGGCCCGCGCCGCGAAGACCATTCCCTCGTGGAAGGCGGCGGTGCGGGTGGCCCCGTCGCCGGTCCATGTGAGCGCCACGCGCCCCTCGCCCAGGTTCCTGAAGGCGAGGGCGGCGCCCGCTGCGACCGGAACGCTGGTACCCATGTGGCTTACCGGCTGGATCACTCCCCTGGCGATGTCTCCGTAGTGGAAGTCCCGCCCCCCGCTCGGGCTGTCCGCGGTGGCGAGGTAGCAGGTGAACCCGTCCTCCAGCGGCAGGCCCATCATGTGACAGGCACCGGCGTTGCGGATCATCGGGATTACGACATCCCGCTCCCGGTCGAGAGCCGCTACGCAGCCGACGGTGACGCCTTCCTCTCCGACGCCCAGCCACGCCTTGCTGATCACGCCCTGCCGAACCCACCGCTTCAGCCCGATGTCCTGCAGACGGGTGACGACGAGGTCGCGGTAGATCCGCAGGAGATCGGTGTGCGCAAGCCTGGAGGCGTGCTCGGCGCGTTCGGCGCTACCGAGTTCGATCCGGTCGCGATATGCCCGCACGAGCACTGGATCTGCTGTCCAGTTCCGGTATTCCGGGGGATCGAAGACGGGGTGACGCTTCAAGGTCTGGCGTTTGTAGGTGAATCCGCGCGGGCACAGGGAACGGGGAGGCGCCGCGCTGGCAGAAGCCCTGTGAGAGACGACGGTAAGCTACCAGCCATCGGACCCGGCGAGCAAACGCCGGACTGGCTGACTGCGGATTTGGGCGGATACGACTCCAGCGTCGGCGCACAGCGTTCCGGCGCAGGGCCACCTGGCGCCCAGTGTCCTGGCGCGTAGCGGATAAGTCCCCCTTGGGGCCAAGTTGCGACACAGGTGGATCGACCGTAAACTTGGGGCGCTTCCTGGCGCCTTTTGGGGCTCCATGGAGGCTCTTCCGGGGCCGTGAGGCTCCGCGTATTGGCAGGTTTCTCATTACCGGGGACTGAGAGTTGGCGGAAGCGCAGGCGGGGATCGCAGCCGAAGTGACGCTTGCCCTCCTGGAGGCGATCAAGACCAGGGACCGGCCCCACGAGTTCCTGGATGACGACGACATCTACCGTACGATGCCGCGCCGGTTCGGGCTGAGCGCCGTAATCGAGCGGCAAATCGAGCTATATCGGCAGCGTGCCCGAAAGGGAGTCCGCCTCACCAGCGCCGAACTTGCGGAATTCATGCAACTGGTGATCCGGCGGCCCGATTCGGCTGAGATCTTCCGCGAAATGGGGGCTGCCCTGGCGATGCGGCAGATTCCGCGCCGGGCGTGGTTGCTCCCGCGATTCCTGCGCCTCCGCCGGACGAAGAAGAGGGTTCGCAATTCGCTTCGCCGGCTCTTCGGCCGCCGGATTGGCGGCTTCGCCTCCGGGACGTTCATCTTCGAGGTGTCAGCGTCTCCGTTCGTACAGGTGGATCCTTCCGGAGATGCCTGTGAAATCGTCACCGGCTACTGTCGGCAGGCGTTGGAGAAGGCCGTCGATTCCAGGATGAAGGTGACCAAGCGCCGCTGCGAGAACCGGGGCGATGGGGTATGCCGTTGGGTGGCGGAATTCGGTCCGTGATCTCGGGCGTTTGGTTGGCTAAGCTAAGCTAAGTCCTGCCATCCCACAGGTGATAGAGCATCAGGTAGACCACGAGACCTGTGAGCGACACGTACAGCCAGACGGGGAAGGTCCAGCGTGCCAGGCGCCTGTGGGCGCCAAAGCGCTGTCGGCTGGCCAGGAAGAGAAGGCGCAGGACCAGCGGCACGACGACGATGGCCAGCACCATGTGGCTGAAGAGGATGGCCAGGTACCAGGGGCGCACCGGGTCGGGGCCCGGGAAGGGGTGGCTGCCGGTCAGCGAGAAGCGCGTCACATAGAAGACGAGGAACAGGGCGCCGGAGGTGACTGCGCCCAGCATGCAGAGCCGGTGCCGCGCGATGTCCCGCCGCAGGATGAAGCGGAGGCCGGCCAGCAGCAGCAACGCGCTCGTGAGGTTCAGGCCGGCGTTTACCGTGGCGAGGGCGCGGGCGAAGGCTTCGGCGGTCACGGGGTGGCGGTCGTGGGGGCGGGACCGCGGTCCCGCACGGTCATCGCCACCGCGAGACTGAGGAGGATCGCGGCAAGCAGGGTGTGCGAGGACACATACGGCGGCTCGAGGCGGAACGCGACGGAAAGGAAGCCCAGCAGCACCTGCGCCACCACCCCGGCCGCGAGGCCCGCTGCCAGCCGCCGCTGCACCGCATCGGCCGTGCGGGTGAACACCAGCCAGCTCCCCCGCAACACCACGATGGCGACGGCCAGACCGAGGACCCGGTGCAGGAAGTGGAGTTGCACCATGGGGTGGACGAGGGGCGGGATCACCCGGCCGAGGCACAGGGGCACGTCCGGGCACGCCATACCGGCGTCGGTGTGTCGCACCAGCGCGCCGACGATCGATTGGGCGAAGATCACGGTGGCCGCCCACAGTCCCGCGCGCCGGGCGACGCCGCCGTCTCCCGTCCCGTCCGGGCCTGCACCGGCCGCGCCGGCCTGGTCGTCGTCCGACTCTGCACCGGCCGCGCCGACATTGCGCCCGGTTCGCACCAGCATCACGGTGACAAGGGCCAGGAAGAGGAAGGCCAGCGCCAGGTGGGAGGTGGAGATGGCGTCGGGGAGCCGGTAGATGACGGTCAGGCCGCCGAGGACGGACTGCACGATGAGGAGGCCGAGCCCGAGGTAGCCCATCCGGAGCAGGGCCGTGCGCCCGGGAAGGGTGGTGGCAGGGGTGAGGCGCAGCGCGATCACCGCAGCCGCGAAGAGGAGCACGAGCGCCCCCGCCCAGAGGCGGTGCAGGTGCTCCCAGAAGACGCCGCCCTTCATCTCGGGCATCATCGTGCCGAAGCAGGTGGGCCAGTCGGGACAGGCGAGGCTGGAGCCGGTCGCGTGCACGATGCTTCCGAGCAGGAGCAGCGCCAGGGTCCAGATGAGCACCGCCATGAGCAGCGCACGTGCCATCAGTCGCAGATCCCCTGCTCCAGCCAGCCGTACCGGTCGGCCATGGCACGCTGCGCGACGCGGTAGATGCGGGTGTCATCGTTGCGGAAGACCTGCCGGAAAGCCGCGTCGATCCTGCGCCGGGCCAGCCTGCACGCCGCGTCTGCCAGCTCGAAGGCGGTGTCGTCACCGGCCTGGTCAGCGGCGATCTTCATGGCGCGCACGCACGCGGCCGTCATCACGAAGAGGTCGCAGCCGATGTCGACCAGGCGGCCGAGGATGGCCTGGCGAAGCTCGAGCTTCGGCCCGAAGCGGATCATGGCGTGGAAGATCGTGCGGGCCAGCTTGCGGGACTTGCGGTTCGCGTAGCGCATGTGCCCGGCGAGAGGACCGAAATCGACGTAGCGGGGCCAGCGTCCCCAGCCCAGCCACCTCGACGGGTACCACAGCGCGTAGTGCGCCCCCGCTCTGGCCAGCGCCGCGAGCCGGGTGGGGGTCGAAAGTCGCGGATCGATCACCTTGCCGGCGACGGAAAGATGAGCGTCGACCGCCTCGCGGGCGATGAATAGCCGCATGATCTCACTGGAGCCCTCGAAGATCAGGTTGATGCGCGCGTCACGCATGCAGCGCTCCACGGGCGCGGGATCCTCGCCCCGGGTGCGCAGCGAGTCGGCGGTCTCGTAGCCCCGGCCGCCGCGGATCTGCACGGCGTCGTCCACCAGCTTCCACAGCCTCTCGCTGTGCCACAGCTTGGCGGTGGCCGCCTCGAGCCGGATGTCGAGGGTGCCGAGGCCGGACATCGCCGCCGCGAGTTCGACCGAGGCGTCCATCGCGTAGGTATCCGCCGTCATCCTCCCCAGCATCTGCGCGACCGCGTCGTGCTTGCCGATCGGCGCGCCCCACTGTTCCCGTTTCGCCGCCCATGCGCGGCACAGGCGCAACAGGGCCTTCGCGCCGGCCGCGCAGAAGGCCGGCAGGGCGAGCCGCCCCGTATTCAGGGTGATCAGCGCGAGTTTCAGCCCCAGCCCCTCGCCCCAGAGGAGGTTCTCCCGGGGCACCTTCACGTCGCGAAAGTGGAGCACCCCGTTCGAGATCCCCTTGAGCCCCATAAAGCTGCAGATGTGGCCGACCTCCACGCCGGGCCAGTCGGTCTCGACGATGAAGGCGCTGATGGGGCGCTTCCCCCTGACGCCGGGACGGGCGGGGGTACGGGCCATGACCACGAGAAGCTCGGCACGCGGGCCGTTCGTCGTCCACAGCTTCTCGCCGTTGAGGATGTAGTGCCGGCCATCTTCGGAGGGCTCTGCGAAGGTGGACATGTTGGCGGGGTCCGACCCCACTTCAGGCTCGGTAAGGGCGAAGGCCGAAAGCGCTCCGCCCGCCGCCCGCGGCAGGTATTTCCGCTTCTGCTCCTCGGTGCCGAAGAGGACCAGCGGGGTCGGCACGCCGATGGACTGGTGCGCCGAGAGGAAGGCCGCGGTGGAGGCGCACCGGCAGGCCACCAGCGCGAGCGCCCGGTTGTACGAGGTCTGCGAGAGGCCGAGACCCCCGTACTCCCGCGGGATCTTGATGCCGAACGCGCCCAGCTCGGCGAGTCCTTGCAGCACCGACTCCGGGACCCAGGCGTCGCGATCCACGGCGTCGCCGTCGATGTTCTCGACGGTGAATCGCTCCAGGGCCTTCAGGAAGGGAGCCGCCCGCGCGGCCTCCTCGGGGTCCTGGGCGGGGTGGGGGTGGATGAGTTCCAGCGAAAGCCGGCCACCGAAAAGTTCCTTCATGAAGCTTCGTTTCTCCCAGCGCGCCTCGCGGGCGCTTTCGGCGACTTCGCGCGATTCCCGGGCGTCGCTTGGGACTCCGGTGGTCCTGCCGGCGTTTGTGCTCACGTTGCCTTCCTGCGGTCGGTGGCGATAGGGCTCCCGGTTGTGGCGGTGGAACCGGCCACTGCTCCCGGGGGACCCCTTGGAATCTCGGTTGTTCCGTCCGGTTCCAGAAGGGCCGCGAGCTCCCCTTCGCGCGCCTCCGCGTCCTCCTCGCCCACCCGGATGAGCTCGGCGAGGTAGTCGGGCTGGAACATGATCATGCTCAAAAAATCCGGCGCCTCGATCTGGCGGGTGCCCAGACCGCGAGTCAGGAAGCGGAAGGCCTTCGGCAGCTGGGGCTCGTAACGGTTGGCGAGCCGGGCCAGGTCGACCGACGGCCGCACCGTCAGAAGGCGAACCGGACGCATGCCGCCGCGCGCTTCCATCGGAAGACCGGCCAAGAGCCGGTTGATCGTCTCCAGCCGGTGGGCGTCGTCGTCGAGAAGGTCGAGGAAGACCGAGTTCATCATCACCCCGGCAACCTGTGCCGGCGGCGGGTAGCCGGTGACTGTGGGCCGGTTCGCCTGACGTGCGGTCGGGGAGTGGCGCGTGCTGATCGCAAGAAGGCGGCCTGCGCCCAGGTGCAGGGCGGGGGACAGCGGAGCGGCCAGCCGGATGCCGCCGTCCCCGAACCAGTGCGGCCCGATCTGGACGGCAGGGAAGACAAGCGGGAGCGCCGAGGAGGCCATCACGTGCTCGACGGTCAGGGTCGTGAGCCGGGAACGGCGGGTGGGGCGCTCCCACTCGGTAACGCCCTGGCCCTGAACCCAGAGGACGGACTGTCCCGTGGAGTAGTTGGTGGTGCTGAGCGCGACGGCCTTCAGCCTGCCCATGCGGAGGTTATAGTTGATCCCCGTAAGCTCGCCGTTGATCGCGTGCATGGCGTCAGTGAGGTAGGCACGCAGCGGTTCGGTGTCGAGTAGTCCGCGGACACGCGGTGACGTCCTGGCGCCGCCGGAAACGAGCTGGCGCGCCCACCGCAGCACATGCCAGCCCAGCGACCCGACATCGGTGCGAAAGACGTTGTCCACGTTCAGGTTGGACCACATGTGGTAGAGCTCTTCGGTGGCCTGCTCGAAGGTGCCGTGGTGGGCCGCGAGGTGGGCGGCGTTGATCGCGCCCGCGCTCACTCCGGTGACGATGGGGATCTCCAGACTCGGGAACCGGCGCGACAGGTAACGCAGAACCCCTGCCTGGTAGGCGGCCCGCGCTCCCCCGCCACCCATCACGAACGCGAGGTCGCCGTGCCGGCCTTCTCTGGAGTCTCCTGACATCGGTTCCTGGGAGTGCGTGGACGGCGGTAGCTGGGCAAGGGGGCGTGCCCGTAGTAATCTTGGGCGCCCGCACGCCCCGTCAACCTGGAGAAGAACGCCGTCTTTGGGACCGCCGCCCCGCTTCACATCGTACTCTCCAGGACACCCCTTCCGATCGCCAGGATCCCGGCGGCCATGAAGACCATGGCCAGGATCGCTCCCACCAGGTGCGGCCCGTAGCTCTTCGCCTCCTGGGGGCGCCGCCTGACCACCGATGTGGTGAACTGCGCCGCCGCCGCCGCCAGCAGCATCGTGAAGAGATGGCCGATGATCGCCGTGTAGAAGGGCCGGGTGAAGAGAACGATGAAGCCGGTCAGGAGCTGGAGGTGGATGAGCCCGGTGAAGACGGCCGCCAGTCTTGCCATGGCCGACGAGTATTCCCGCTTCCCGAAGAAGCCGACGGCGGCGTAGAGGACCACGAACAGCCCTCCGACGAGGACCAGAAAGCGAAGACCGGAGTGGGCGGCGAAGAGCATGAGCTGGGACTCCCTTCGGGCTTGGGTTTGAATGACCGAAGTCTGGCGGATGGGCGCCCGGGGGGCAATCGCGGCGGGTTCGGAGCGGCGGCGTGCCGGGCTTCAACGATGCACGGTCCGGGGGTGTCTGTTTGGGAGTGGAGCAACATGTCGTCTCTCCGCACCGTCCTGAATTCGCACGACAAGGAACTCTCTCTTGATGAAAACGCTTTGGAGGACGCCTCCCTGTGTCACGGCAGCGCTTCTCGCGGCCCTCTCGGCGCTGCCGGCGCCCTCGGGACCCCTGTCCGCCCAGGAGGTGGCCGATGGGGATCGCCCCACCGTCTTCATCGATTGCGCGGCCCGCAACTGCAACCAGACCTACTTCCGCACCGAACTGCCGTGGATCAACTGGGCGCGGCAGCCCCAGGACGCGCACGTCCACCTGATCATGACCAGCCAGGCCACCGGCGCGGGCGGCAGCGAGTACAGGCTGGACTTCATCGGATCCCAGGAATACGAGTACGAGAACCAGCTGGCGTACCAGGCACCGCCCACCAACACGCAGCGCGAAACTCTCGACGGGATCACCCAGGCGATCGGGGTCGGCGTGCTCCACTTCGCGACCATCCACGGGTTCTTCGAGGATGTCAACGCCTTCCGGGAGACCATCGAGCAAGTGGAGAGCGAGGGCGAGGAGCTGGACCCGACGGAGCGCGTGGTCACCGGCGAGGAGGTGGAAGACCCCTGGAACTTCTGGGTCTTTCGCCTGGGCGGGAACACCGAGGTGAACGGGGAGCAGACCCGCCGAACCACCCAGATCAGAGGGAACGCGAGCGCCTCACGGGTGACCAGCACCTGGAAGATGAACTTCCGGGGCGACTTCAACATCAACCGGCGGGAAATCGACCTCCCCGACGACGGCACCTTCACCGACGAGCGAACCGACTGGGGCGTCAGCGAGCTGATCGCCTATGCCCTCGCCGACCACTGGTCGGTCGGCGTCCGGGGAGAAGTCCGCAAGATCACCCGCTTCAACCAGAATTTCCGCTGGGAGATCACGCCCGCTCTGGAGTACAGCTTCTTTCCCTACGAAGAGGCCACGCGACGGGCGCTCACCCTCCAATACAGGATCGGTCCGGCCTATCGGGAGTACCTGGAAGAGACCGTCTACGGGTGGCTCTCCGAGACCCGTTGGGAGGAGTCGCTGGAGATCGAGTTCTCTCAGCGCCAGCCGTGGGGCAACGCCTCGGTCCGGATCAACGGGTCGCACTTCATGTACAACACCGAACTCTACGCGGTATCCCTCCGGGGCGATCTGAGTTTCCGCGTCTTCCGGGGCCTGAACCTCAATGCCGAGGGAGGAATCGGCTGGGTCCACGACCAGATCTATCTGTCCGCCCAGGGAGCAACCGACGCCGAAGCGCTCCTCAACCTCCGGCAGCGCGCCCAGGACTTCAACTACGAGTTCCAGGTCGGCTTTTCGTTCCAGTTCGGGTCGGTCTACAACAACGTGGTCAACAACCGGTTCAGGGAGAATTGGTGGCGGTAGTGGGAAGGATGCCGGGCTGGCGTGGTGCGGCCATATACATTATGATGTATACATCATGATGACACGAACACAATTGTCCTTTGAGCACGACATGCTCCGGGACGCAAGGGAACGAGCCCGGGAGATGGGGGTGTCCCTGGCCGAGTATGTGCGGCGGCTGGTGTCGGCCGACCTTCAGGGGACCACGCGATCGGTCGACCCCGGAGTGGTGTTCGATCTCGGATGTTCAGGCGGATCGGACGTAGCGCGCGACAAGGATCGGATGCTGGCCGAGGCGTTTGGCGAACCGCGGCGGTGAGCCTGTTCGTCGATACCTCGGTATGGTACGCCGCAGCCGACCGCTCCGACCGCGGCAACGCCCGTGCTCAGGAGATCCTTGCCGCCGAGACCCGGCTGCTCACCACGGATCACGTGCTTGTCGAGAGCTGGATGCTGCTGCGCCACCGCATTCACCGGGATGCCGCTGAAGCCTTCTTCGACGGACTCCGGAGCGGCGTTGCCACGATTGAGCCCGTGGGCACCGCGGATCTGCACGCGGCGTGGGCCATCGGTCGCGCGTTCGCCGATCAGGACTTCTCGCTGGTGGACCGCACGAGCTTTGCCGTGATGGAACGGCTGGGCGTGCACAGAGCTGCTTCCCTGGACAACGACTTCGCCATCTACCGTTTTGGCGCGGGACTGTCCCGGGCCTTTCAGGTGGTGCGCTGAGAGCTTGTCACCGGCATGGCCTGGGCGGGACCGCCACGGCGCCGGGAAGGCGCGCCGCGTGCCGCGATGGCACCAGCCGTTTACGCCACGAGCCGGCTAAGCCACCAGCCCCATCCGACGCAGCGCCTGTTTGACGTTTTCCAGTTGCTCCCGCTGGGTCGCGGTCGGGGGGTGCAGGGTGCCCTGCCGCACGCCACCGCCGTTGATGGCGTTGTAGAGCTGCATCAGATCGCGGCGGTAGCGGCCGGCCGGGCCGGGGCCGCCGGGGCCACCCGGACCGCCCGAGAGCTGCCGGCTCAGCTCCAGAATCTCCAGCAGGAAGGCCTCCCGCTCCCGATAGTCCTCGGCCGTGAGGGGGAGATCGGGGTCGCCCAGTACGGAGATGCGGCCGGTGCGGAACTCGCCCCGGGCTTCCAGCTCCACCGTGTAAACGCCGGGCGAGACGAAGGGGCCGCGCGTGTTCAGCGTGCGCGCGACCTCCGCGGGGTCGTGAGCCGCCCACGGGGTCGCTTCCGGGCCCTGGAAGCCGTGGCGGAGGTCCCAGTTGACGCGGTGGAGGCCGGGGCCGGAGGGCACGTTCAGAGCGCGGACGACATCGCCGTCGGCGTTGCGGATGGTGAGACGGGCGGGACCGGAACCGGGGGCGAGCCGGTAGGTGACCAGGGCGCCGTCGACCGGGTTGTCGCCCATGAACGTGGCCTGGGCGCGGTAGGAGGTGTCCTTCCAGTAGTTCATGACGGTGCCGCCGCCGGTGCCGACCAGGGCGACGGCGTCGGTCGCGGCGTCACCGTACCGCGCCAACGGGCCGACATCGTCGACGATGATGATCGAGCGGCCGTGGGTGCCGAGCACCAGGTCCTTCTCGCGGGGGTGGATCACCATGTCGTCGTAGGCGGTGGTCGGCAGGTTGGGGAAGCGGGCCCAGGACGTGCCCCGGTCCGTGCTGGCGAAGACGTGGTGCTCGGTACCGAGGAAGAGCACCGCGGGGTTGTCCGGGTGCTCGACGATCACGTTGACGGAGCCGCTGGGAAGGCCGCCGTGAAGCGCGGTCCAGCGCTGGCCGAAGTCTTCGGCGCGGTAGACGTAGGGGCTGAAGTCGCCATCCCGGTGGGCGTCGAAGGTGAGGTATGCGGTGCCGGGCGCCTCCGCCGACGCGAGGACGCGGCTGACATAGGTGCCGTCCGGCAGGCCGGTCGCGCCGCCCGAGACCTCGTTCCAGCTGCGGCCTCCGTCCCGGGAGACCTGGACGTTGCCGTCGTCGGTGCCCACCCAGAGCACCGCCGGGTCGAGGGGGGATTCGGAGATGGTGACGATCTCGCCGTACGAGGAGGTGCCGTCGTTGCGCGACAGGGTGATGTCGGCGCCGCGCACGCCCATGATCTCGAGCTCGTCGCGGTCCTGCTGACGGGTGAGGTCCCCGGTGCGGGTGAAGCTGTCCCCCCGGTCGCGCGAGATGAAGAGGCGGTTCCCGCCCAGGTAGACCACGTTGGGGTCGTGGCGCGAAATCAGGCTCGGCGACACCCAGTCCCACCGGTACGGCTCCTCGCCCTCGGGCGCGGTCAGGCGCAGGCTCATCATGTCGCCCGTGACGTTGTCGAAGCGCGTCCAGCCCCCGTTCTGCGAATTGATGTAGATCGTGCGGCCATCCGGGTCGGCCTGCTGGTACATCCCGTCCCCGAATCCGCTCTGGCGCCACTCGTCGTCCACGATCCCGTCCCAGGACCGCGTCGCCGACGGCCCCATCCACGAGTGGTTGTCCTGCATGCCTCCGTAGATCCAGTAGGGGTCGCGGTTGTCCACGGTGATCCCGTAGAACTGCCCGATCGGCAGGTTGTTGATGCGCCGGAAGGTCACGCCGCGGTCGTACGTCTCGTGCAGCCCGGCGTCGCCGGCGAGGTAGAAATGGTCGGGGTCGCCGGGGTCGATCCACATGCTGTGATGGTCGGCGTGAACGCCCACGTCGTAGGTGGGCCGCTCGGCGATCTCGGTGAAGGTGCGGCCGCCGTCCTCGCTGCGGTGGGCGGAGGTGGCCAGGGTGTAGACGCGGTCCTCGGTGGTCGGGTCGATGAAGACGTGCGAGTAGTACATCGGCCGGATGTTCTGGTTGCTGACCTTCTCCCAGCTTTCGCCGCCATCGGTGCTGCGGTAGCCGCCGGATTCATCCGCGTGCTGGACGAGGGCATTCAGGATCTGCGGATTCGACGCCGAAACCGCGATCCCGATCCGGCCCTTGTGGCCCGGCGGCAGGCCGTTGGTGAGCTCCCGCCAACTGTCGCCACCGTCGGTCGTCTTGTAGATGCCGCTTCCCGGCCCGCCCCCGTTGAAGCCCCAGGCGCGGCGCTGCCGCTGGTACATCGCGGCATAGAGGACATCCGGATTCGACGGGTCAATGGCGAGGTCGACGGCGCCGGTGTGCTCGTCGATATGGAGGACCTTCTCCCAGCTCCGGCCCCCGTCGCGGGAACGGTAGACGCCCCTGTCGGGGGTGGAGCGCCACAGGTTCCCCAGAGCCGCCACATAGACGATGTCGGGATTCGCCGGATGGACCTGCACCCGCCCCGTGTGACGCGTCTCCTCGAGGCCGAGGTGCCGCCAGGTGGCCCCGGCGTCGTCGGAACGGTAGACGCCGCTGCCCCAAGACGTGCTCTGCCGGTTCTGCTGCTCGCCGGTTCCGGCGTAGAGGATGTTCGGGTCGGAGGGCGCGATGGCCAGGTCGCCGAAGGTGCTGACCGGCATGTGCTCCCACAGGTTCGTCCAGGTGATGCCCCGGTTGACGCTCTTCCACAGCCCCCCGGAAGCCGTCGCGACGTAGATGGTGGAGGGGTCTTCCGGCAGCGCCTCGACATCGTGGATGCGGCCGCCGGCCGCCGCTGGGCCGACGTGGCGCGCGGCGAAGGCGGCCAGGTCGTCGGAGGTGATGGCCTGCTGGGCGGCCAGATGGCCTGGCGCCTGGAAAAGGGCGCCTGTCGCGAACGCGGCCAGGGCAGCGAGGGCGGGGGCCGCCGGCGTGGCCTGTGCGGCTCGCCGAGCGCACCGCGCCGACGGCAACGACCGGGTGCGAGTGGAAGGCGCTGGTCCGGACAAACGCGGAATCGGGTGGATCGCAGGACTTTGAGGGGTCATCGTGGGGGTTCTCCAGGGTGGGACTTACTCGATTTCCTGACCGAAGAGTAGCACATGACCCTCCGGGTCGACGACCTCGAATTCGCGGAGCCCGTAGAACCGGTCGACGCATTCGGTGGCGGGCCAGCCGGCGTTGACGACGTGGCGGCGCAGGGCCTCGACATCACGGACGTAGATGTAGTAGGCCGACTGGGGATGCCGGTCTCCGACCAGCGGCGCCTTCGGCACATAGCCGGGGCTGGCGAGCATGATCTGCGCTCCGCCGCTCTGCAACGCCGCGAAGCCGGAGGCTCCCACATCGTCCATCCGGTCCACCACCGCGAAGCCGAGCACCCTGGTGTAGAAACGGATCTGCGCGGGGACATCGCTGCACATCAGCAGCGGGACGAGCGCCGTGAAGGTGGACGCGGCGCCGCCGCCCTGGTCGCACGACGTCACGGACCCGTCCGCGCCCGTGAGCATCCCAACGCGCGCCTCGCCGCTCACGCCGGACTACCCACGCGCGGCGAGCGCCCCACGCGCGGCCTCCACCACATCGCCCGGCATGTCGTCCGCACGCAACATCCACTCCAGGTAGTCGGGGGCCGTCTCGGCAACATCCGCCAGCGCGGCCCCCTTGTGCTTCCCGCGGTTGAACACCAGCCCCTGCTCGCCCTGCGAGAACCACCGCTCGAACTCGGTGACGTAGGGGCCCATCTCGTCGCAGTAGGCGTGCAGCCCCTCCATGTCGCGCGGCAGGTGCCGGTAGCGGGCGAGCTGGGCGGTCAGCACCGCGGCTGTGGTGCGGATGTCCCCCAGCGCCGTATGGGCATCCTGGTGGTCGCGGCCCAGGTAGAAGCGTGCGGCGGCCGAGAGGTCGCGCGGCTCCTCGCGGTGGAAGATCATCTTCATGTCGATGAGCCGCCGGTCCTTCACGTCGAAGTCGATGCCCGCGCGGGCGAACTCGGCGATGAGGATGGGGAGGTCGAAGCGCCGGATGTTGAACCCGGCCAGGTCGCACGGTCGCAGCAGCTTCGCGAGAGACCTGGATGTCGCCTTGAAGGTGGGTTCGTCCACGACCATTTCGTCGGTGATCTGGTGGATGGCCGACGCCTCGGCCGGAATGGGCATCTCGGGGTTGTAGCGCCGCACCCGCTCGAAGACGTCCCCGCGGGGCGAGACCCGGATCACCGCCAGCTCCACGATCCGATCGCTCGACAGGCTTAGGCCGGTCGTCTCGAGGTCGAAGAACGCGACCGGGCGGTCGAGGTCGAAGGGGAGTTCCATGGGGGGTATAGTGTAATGAGGAGGGGATGGGGCGGCCACGGGCGGAGCGGGCGAGAGGCGGCGCGGAACAGCCGCGATCCCGCAATGGTATGCAGTGTAGCGATGTGTGTGACACGTTCACCGAGGAGATCCTGAAGTGGCGATAGCAATCAATTGGGCAACGGCTCCCGGATTCCGCTCACAAACCCTGGCGGCCCGGCTTCCGGTAGCCGCCGCGGCCTTGCTCATCTGCTGGGGCGTGGGCGGCTCCACCACGCTCGCTGCCGCCCAGGCGGCCCGGGACTTCGGCGCCCCCTGGCTCACCGAGGCCGAGTTCGAATTCGGCGAGGGCATCAGCGGCGGCGGGGCTGCCTCCTTCAGCCTGATCAGCGCCGTCCGGGCGCTGGAAGGCGGGGAACGCATCCTGGTTGTGGAACCCGCTCACCTGCGGATCACCGTCTGGCGGCCGGACGGATCCCTGGTCCGGGAAGTCGGCGGTCCGGGCGAAGGCCCCGGCGAGTTCCGGGGGCCGCTCTTTGTCGAGGTCCATCCGGGCGGTTTTCGCACGCGCGATTCCCAGCGGTACTCATCCTTCTCCAGCGATGGCGAGCTGATCGGGAGCACCCCGTTCCCGCCACGGGGATTGCGCTTTGACGGACAGCGGCTGCGGCCGCAGGCACTCCTGGCCGACGGGTCGTTCCTTGCCGCTCCAAGCGTCGGCGCCAGGGCTCAGACCGGCTTCGGGGGAATCGATCCCATCGAGTCGATTCGGGTCCTGCACCTGCAAGGGGAGGACGACCGGTGGGAAATGACCCCGATCGCAACCCTGGACATTCGCAACCAGTCCATGATCCTCACGCCCGAGGGGCTCGACTCGCCATCGGGGATCCACACGGGACAGTTCTACGGAGACCATGACCTGACCTGGTATGACCCCGGGGCGGGCACCGTGGTAGTGCTGCGCCGGAACCTGGGGGGCGGCGAAGTCGAAGTCCTGGAGATCGCGGCCGGCGGGGACACGCTGTGGCACCGCCGACTGTCGCCTCCGGCGATCCCGTTCGAGCCCGATCAGGTGACCGCGGCGATCGACGCCGCAGCCAGGAATCTCGCGGGTGCCTCACCGGGTGGCTCCGTCGACGCGATGCGGGACGCACTCGAAGACGCGCTCTTCATTCCCAATCCAATGCCCGGCGCGACGCGCATGTTCGGAACCGCCTCCGGGGAGATCTGGTTTCGGGGCTACCAGCGCCAGGACACCCTGGCCGTCTGGTACGCGGCAGGGAGGGACGGAGTCGGACTGCGCCGGGTGCTGGTGCCGCCCGGCTTCAGGCCCATGGATGCAACGGACACCCATGTGTGGGGCGTACGCAGGGACGAACTCGGTGTGGAGTACGTCGCGGGCAGGAGGCTAGTCCGTGGATGAATCCGCCCGAGCACCGAGAGGGGCGAGGCGCCGGGCTGGCAAGGCGCGACGAAGGGCGCATAGCGGAGCTATTCGCCCGAGGAGCAACGCAGAGCGGTGCTTCACGAACCCAAAAAGTGAAGTAAACATGACAATTCGTAACGTTCTCTTGACATTTCGGATGCGTGAGCACCGCGGACCAGCCCGGATGCATCGCCTCTCGAATGCCGGGGGGACTTTGTCCACGGGCTACTAGTGCCGCCCTCCCGATGAGAGCCGTCACGATCCCCGAGTTCGGCGGGCCCGAGGTCCTGAGGCTCGGCACGGTGCCGGCGCCGCGGCCCGGTCCCCGGGAGTTGCTCGTGCGGGTGCACGCGTCCGGCGTCAACCGGGCCGACCTGCTCCAGCGCCGGGGGCTGTATCCGCCGCCGCCGGGCGAGTCCGAGGTGCCGGGGCTGGAGTTTGCGGGGGTGGTGCAGGAACTCGGTGATGCGGTGACGCGGTGGCGTGTGGGCGACCGGGTGATGGGGATCGTGGGGGGCGGGGGCTATGCCGAGCGGGTGGTGGTGGACGAGCGGGTGGCGGTTGCCGTGCCCGAGGGGATGGAGATGACGGTGGCCGGGGCGATCCCGGAGGTGTACATGACCGCGTACGACGCCGTGTTCCGGCAGGCCGGGCTGCAACAGGGCGAGGTGCTCCTGATCCATGCAGTCGGCAGCGGGGTGGGGACCGCGGCCCTGCAGCTGGCGCGCCGGGCGGGGGCACGGACGATCGGGACATCGCGCACGGCGGCGAAGCTGGAGCGGGCCGCGGGGGAGGGGCTGGGGGTGGGGCTGCCGGGTGGGGAGGGGTGGGAGGCGGGAGTGATGGACGCGACCGGTGGCCGTGGGGCCGACGTGATCCTCGACCTTGTGGGGGCTCCCTATCTGGCGGGGAACCAGGCCGCGATTGCGGTGGGGGGACGCCAGGTGGTGGTGGGCGTGCCGGGAGGTAGCCGTGCGGGGATCGACCTGCGGCGCCTGATGGTCCGCCGGGCGCGCCTGTTCGGAACCGTGCTGAGGGCGCGGAGTGTCGGGGAGAAGGCCGCGCTGGCGGCGGAGTTCAGCGAAGCGGTGCTGCCGGGCTTCACGGACGGCTCTCTGGAGCCGGTGATCGACAGCGTCTTCTCCGTGGTACGGGCGGCGGACGCACACCGGCGCATGGAGGAGAACGGTAACTTCGGGAAGATCGTACTCACCTGGGGCAGCTGAGCGCGCGTCTCCCTATCTCCCGACTCCACATGGGTCTCCCGGAAGCGAGGATGACCAACGGGGCG